>NZ_JAHZIL010000007.1 GCF_019443085.1 Marinobacter sp. F4218 | reverse complement strand
GGGCAATAAAAAACCCCAGCCTCGAGGAAGCTGGGGTTTTTGGTATTAGGAGTCTGACGATGACCTACTCTCACATGGGCAATGCCACACTACCATCGGCGCAGGCCTGTTTCACTTCTGAGTTCGGGATGGGATCAGGTGGTTCCAAGCCGCTATGGTCGTCAGACAAAACGGTTGATCACTGGGGGACGAGATGGAAAGTGATAGAGACTTCGTTGGTGCGTTATCCGCAATTGTCTTGGGTGTTATATAGTCAAGCCGCACGAGCAATTAGTATCGGTTAGCTCAACGCCTCGCAGCGCTTACACACCCGACCTATCAACGTCCTGGTCTTGAACGGCTCTTCAGGGACCTCGAAGGTCCAGGGAGATCTCATCTTGGAAGGGGCTTCCCGCTTAGATGCTTTCAGCGGTTATCCTATCCGAACATAGCTACCGGGCAATGCGTCTGGCGACACAACCCGAACACCAGCGGTTCGTCCACTCCGGTCCTCTCGTACTAGGAGCAGCTTTCCTCAAATCTCCAACGTCCACGGCAGATAGGGACCGAACTGTCTCACGACGTTCTAAACCCAGCTCGCGTACCACTTTAAATGGCGAACAGCCATACCCTTGGGACCGGCTTCAGCCCCAGGATGTGATGAGCCGACATCGAGGTGCCAAACACCGCCGTCGATGTGAACTCTTGGGCGGTATCAGCCTGTTATCCCCGGAGTACCTTTTATCCGTTGAGCGATGGCCCTTCCATACAGAACCACCGGATCACTATGACCTGCTTTCGCACCTGCTCGACGTGTCTGTCTCGCAGTTAAGCGGGCTTGTGCCATTACACTAACCGCATGATGTCCGACCATGCTTAGCCCACCTTTGTGCTCCTCCGTTACGCTTTGGGAGGAGACCGCCCCAGTCAAACTACCCACCACACAGTGTCCTCAACCCCGATAAGGGGTCCAAGTTAGAACCTCAAACAGCTCAGGCTGGTATTTCAAGGTTGGCTCCACGATGACTGGCGTCACCGCTTCAAAGCCTCCCAGCTATCCTACACAAAACTGCTCAAAGTTCACTGTGAAGCTATAGTAAAGGTTCACGGGGTCTTTCCGTCTAGCCGCGGATACACCGCATCTTCACGGCGATTTCAATTTCACTGAGTCTCGGGTAGAGACAGCGCCCCCATCGTTACGCCATTCGTGCAGGTCGGAACTTACCCGACAAGGAATTTCGCTACCTTAGGACCGTTATAGTTACGGCCGCCGTTTACCGGGGCTTCGATCAAGAGCTTCGCACGAATGCTAACCCCATCAATTAACCTTCCGGCACCGGGCAGGCGTCACACCGTATACGTCCACTTTCGTGTTTGCACAGTGCTGTGTTTTTAATAAACAGTCGCAGGGGCCTGGTATCTTCGACTGGCTTCTGCTCCACCCGCAGGGGCTTCACATACAACCAGCGTGCCTTCTCCCGAAGTTACGGCACCATTTTGCCTAGTTCCTTTACCCGAGTTCTCTCAAGCGCCTTGGTATTCTCTACCTGACCACCTGTGTCGGTTTGGGGTACGGTCTCGAATAGCCTGAAGCTTAGAAGATTTTCCTGGAAGCATGGCATCAATGACTTCCCGCCCTAAAAGGGCAGTCGTCGTCGCGTCTCAGAATTGTGGACCCGGATTTGCCTAAGTCCACTCCCTACTCGCTTAAACCGGGACAACCGTCGCCCGGCTCACCTAGCCTTCTCCGTCTCTCCATCGCAGCTATCCAAGGTACGGAAATATTAATCCGTTTCCCATCGACTACACCTTTCGGTCTCGCCTTAGGGGCCGACTCACCCTGCGCCGATTAGCGTTGCGCAGGAACCCTTGGTCTTCCGGCGTGCGGGTTTTTCACCCGCATTGTCGTTACTCATGTCAGCATTCGCACTTCTGATACCTCCAGCATGCTTCTCAACACACCTTCGCAGGCTTACAGAACGCTCCCCTACCCCGCATACAAAGTATGCAGCCGCAGCTTCGGTGACCAGTTTGAGCCCCGTTACATCTTCCGCGCAGGCCGACTCGACTAGTGAGCTATTACGCTTTCTTTAAAGGATGGCTGCTTCTAAGCCAACCTCCTAGCTGTCTGAGCCTTCCCACATCGTTTCCCACTTAACTGGTACTTGGGGACCTTAGCTGGCGGTCTGGGTTGTTTCCCTCTTCACGACGGACGTTAGCACCCGCCGTGTGTCTCCCGGATAGTACTCACAGGTATTCGGAGTTTGCATCGGGTTGGTAAGTCGGGATGACCCCCTAGCCGAAACAGTGCTCTACCCCCTGTGGTATTCGTCCGAGGCGCTACCTAAATAGCTTTCGGGGAGAACCAGCTATCTCCGGGCTTGATTAGCCTTTCACTCCGATCCACAAGTCATCCCCTGGCTTTTCAACGACAGTGGGTTCGGTCCTCCAGTTGATGTTACTCAACCTTCAACCTGCTCATGGATAGATCGCCCGGTTTCGGGTCTATGCCCAGCGACTAAATCGCCCTATTCAGACTCGGTTTCCCTACGGCTCCCCTAAACGGTTAACCTCGCCACTGAACATAAGTCGCTGACCCATTATACAAAAGGTACGCCGTCACGGAACAAGTCCGCTCCGACTGCTTGTACGCATACGGTTTCAGGATCTATTTCACTCCCCTCACAGGGGTTCTTTTCGCCTTTCCCTCACGGTACTGGTTCACTATCGGTCAGTCAGGAGTATTTAGCCTTGGAGGATGGTCCCCCCATATTCAGACAGGATATCACGTGTCCCGTCCTACTCGATTTCACTAAACTCAGGTTTCGGATACGGGGCTATCACCCACTATGGCGGCACTTTCCAGAGCCTTCTCCTACCAGTTGTTTAGCTTAAGGGCTAATCCCCGTTCGCTCGCCGCTACTTAGGGAATCTCGGTTGATTTCTTTTCCTCGGGGTACTTAGATGTTTCAGTTCCCCCGGTTCGCCCTGTACACCTATGGATTCAGTGCACAGTACCTGGCCGAAACCAGGTGGGTTTCCCCATTCAGAAATGTCCGGATCACAGCTCGTTTGCCAGCTCCCCGAACCTTATCGCAGGCTTCCACGTCTTTCATCGCCTCTGACTGCCAAGGCATCCACCGTATGCGCTTAGTTGCTTGACTATATAACCCCAAGACAACTGATCGTCGAAACAACGCCACTCACCAGGCAAGCCCGATGGGTGTGTCAGTTCGAGACAGTCACTTGAAGCCATATACAACCACTTCAACGACAACACCGGATAACGCTTGAAATCGCTATCACTGATTATCGAATTCCGGAGATAATGGAATCCAATAATCGGTATTTCTATCTCGTCCAATTTGTTAAAGAGCAAATCTGACCCAGTGATCAGAAAGAAGAACTTCATCCAACAACCTCGGTCGTTGATGAAATGCTTGTTTCTGGACACTGATGAACCGAAGTTCGCCAGTAAAGTTTTGGTGGAGCTAGGCAGGATCGAACTGCCGACCTCCTGCGTGCAAGGCAGGCGCTCTCCCAGCTGAGCTATAGCCCCATTTAAGCTACCTCAAATTGGTCAACTCCAGGAGTTGAGCAATTTTGGTGGGTCTGGGTGGACTTGAACCACCGACCTCACCCTTATCAGGGGTGCGCTCTAACCACCTGAGCTACAGACCCAATGGTACGGGCCTGATAGACCCATCTGCTCTCTTCATTAATCAACCAAGTAATTCGTGTGGACTCTGACCGAAGCTTTCGGCTTCGTTTAAGGAGGTGATCCAGCCGCAGGTTCCCCTACGGCTACCTTGTTACGACTTCACCCCAGTCATGAACCACACCGTGGTGATCGTCCTCCCGAAGGTTAGACTAACCACTTCTGGTGCAATCCACTCCCATGGTGTGACGGGCGGTGTGTACAAGGCCCGGGAACGTATTCACCGTGACATTCTGATTCACGATTACTAGCGATTCCGACTTCACGGAGTCGAGTTGCAGACTCCGATCCGGACTACGACGCGTTTTGTGAGATTAGCTCCCCCTCGCGGGTTTGCAGCCCTCTGTGCGCGCCATTGTAGCACGTGTGTAGCCCTGGCCGTAAGGGCCATGATGACCTGACGTCATCCCCACCTTCCTCCGGTTTGTCACCGGCAGTCTCCCTAGAGTTCTCAGCCGAACTGCTAGCAACTAGGGATAGGGGTTGCGCTCGTTACGGGACTTAACCCAACATCTCACGACACGAGCTGACGACGGCCATGCAGCACCTGTGTCAGAGTTCCCGAAGGCACCAATCCATCTCTGGAAAGTTCTCTGCATGTCAAGGCCAGGTAAGGTTCTTCGCGTTGCGTCGAATTAAACCACATGCTCCACCGCTTGTGCGGGCCCCCGTCAATTCATTTGAGTTTTAACCTTGCGGCCGTACTCCCCAGGCGGTCAACTTAGTGCGTTAGCTGCGCCACTAAGGATTCAAGATCCCCAACGGCTAGTTGACATCGTTTACGGCGTGGACTACCAGGGTATCTAATCCTGTTTGCTCCCCACGCTTTCGCACCTCAGTGTCAGTGTTGGTCCAGGTAGCCGCCTTCGCCACTGGTGTTCCTTCCTATATCTACGCATTTCACCGCTACACAGGAAATTCCACTACCCTCTACCACACTCTAGCCTGACAGTTCGAAATGCCGTTCCCAGGTTAAGCCCGGGGCTTTCACATCTCGCTTATCAAACCACCTACGCGCGCTTTACGCCCAGTAATTCCGATTAACGCTTGCACCCTCCGTATTACCGCGGCTGCTGGCACGGAGTTAGCCGGTGCTTCTTCTGTGAGTAACGTCAAGCCTCACGAGTATTAGTCGTAAGGTTTTCCTCCTCACTGAAAGTGCTTTACAACCCGAAAGCCTTCTTCACACACGCGGCATGGCTGGATCAGGGTTGCCCCCATTGTCCAATATTCCCCACTGCTGCCTCCCGTAGGAGTTCGGGCCGTGTCTCAGTCCCGATGTGGCTGATCATCCTCTCAGACCAGCTACGGATCGTCGCCTTGGTAGGCTCTTACCCCACCAACTAGCTAATCCGACATAGGCACATCCAATAGCGCAAGGTCCGAAGATCCCCTGCTTTCCCCCGAAGGGCGTACGCGGTATTAATCCGGGTTTCCCCGGGCTATCCCCCACTACTGGGCAGTTTCCTATGCATTACTCACCCGTCCGCCGCTCGTCAGCGGGGTGCAAGCACCCCCTGTTACCGCTCGACTTGCATGTGTTAAGCCTGCCGCCAGCGTTCAATCTGAGCCATGATCAAACTCTTCAGTTTAAATCATACAAGAATCCGAAGATTCTCTATTCTTGCTCAAGACAAAACTCAATTTCGACGAGTCACTGTCCTGATATTTCGTATCCGAAATACCTCGGCCAGCGCCCACACGAATTACTTGGTCAATTTTTTAAAGAGCGTTTGAGCTGTTGCTCAATCAAGGCCGCGTATTCTACATCGAACCGCCACCTTGTCAACCGTTTATTTTTCGCTGCATCCCGTCTCCGGAACCCGCCGAAAAATCACCCGGCTTACTGCTTGTTTCGAGAGGGCGCATTCTACACCGAACCACCTCTCTGTCAACCGCTTTCTGAAGAATTTTCAAACTCGATTTCTTCAGTACTTTCAAAC
>NZ_JAHZIL010000006.1 GCF_019443085.1 Marinobacter sp. F4218 | reverse complement strand
CATTCTACACCGAACCACCTCTCTGTCAACCGCTTTCTGAAGAATTTTCAAACTCGATTTCTTCAGTACTTTCAAACAGTTGCCTTCGTCGGTTAGCCGCCTTTCAGTGGCTTGTTCCTCAGAAGTGGTGCGCATTCTACAGGCGTCAGAAAAACTGTCAACGCGGTTTTCAAATTAATTACAGGAAGTCGCGGTTTCCACCTATAAACGAGCCATCTGCGCGAGCATTCTGATCAAATACCGAACAAGTTGTTACCGTTTCAGAGGCACCAGGGCGCCCCACCCTGCCCAGCGCCAGCGGAGCGCAAGGAGCCAGACAACGATAACGGCATAGAAGACCATCTCCCCGACATCGCTTCTGGCCTGCCAGATGAAATGAATCCATGCCACAACCACCGCAAGGTAGATCAACCGATGAAGCCGTTTCCAACGCGCCCCACCCAGCTTTCGCACCATCCCTTTGGTAGAGGTGATCGCAAGAGGAACGAGACAAAGGAAGGCCATGGCACCGGCAATAATGTAAGGACGTTTGGTGAAGGTTACCCACAGGTCGAACCATCCCACGATAAACTGAAGGAACGCCAGAACATGGAGGATGGCATAGAAAAACGCGAACAGCCCAAGCATTCTGCGAATACGAAGCCAACCGCTCCAGTCAGTCCAGCGCTTCAGAGGCGTCATGCAAAGTGTCGCCAGGAGCAACTGGAATGCCGCGAGACCCAGCGACTCGGTTATCGCCTGCCCCGGGTCAGGTCCCAGGTCCCCGAGGAAAAGGCTCCAGAGCAACGCAAAAAACGGTATCGACGCCAGTGCTGCCGCGGATATCCGAAAGCCCAACAGGAAAGCCGGACTCCGACGCCAATCAACGCCCACCATCAGTAAAACTTCCGGAGATCCATTCCCTCATATAAATGCGCGACCTGGTCTCCGTACCCATTAAATTTCTCTGTTTCAACCCAGTTTGGAGACAGCAATCCTGATGGCAGGCGTCGCTCCCGCTTCTGACTCCAACGGGGGTGGTCCACCTCCGGGTTCACGTTGGCGTAAAACCCGTATTCCCGGGGCGCAATCATTTCCCAGGTGGTTTTGGGCCGCTCCTCCTGGAAACGAATTTTCACGATCGACTTGATACTCTTGAAGCCATACTTCCAGGGGACCACCAAGCGAATCGGCGCGCCGTTCTGCTTTGGAATGGTTTTGCCGTAGAGGCCCACTGCCAGAAAGGCCAGTTCGTTCATCGCCTCGTCCATCCGAAGCCCCTCCTGATAGGGCCAGTCAATAGTGCTGAACATGGATCGCTGCGCACGCATCTGTTCGGGGTCATGCAGGGTTTCAAAATAGACGTACTTGGCTTTCGAGTTGGGCTCAAAGCGCTCTAAAACCTCGGCCAATGGAACGCCAATCCAGGGGATCACCATGGACCACGCTTCGACACAGCGCAGACGATACACCCGCTCCTCGTACCGATGCGGCTCCAGAACATCTTCAAGTCCATAGACACCCGGCTTTTCGCACTCACCTTCCACAGCGATGGACCAGGGATCGACGGACATCTCATCGGCATACCGCGCCGGGTCATCCTTCCCGGTTCCAAACTCATAAAAGTTGTTGTAACGAATGACGTCTTCATACGGGGTCTTCTCCTCGTCAGTCGAGAAACGGGATGTGCTGGAGAAAACCAGGGACTCCCCCTGTTCCGGCAAGGCAGCAGCCGGCAGCAAGCCAGGCACCGCAAGGCCGGCGACACCGGCCATGGCCCCGGACATGAATCGGCGACGATCGAGGTAGATACGTTCCGGTGTTACGAGGGAATGGGGAAGCGCCCAGGAGGGGCGTTTATTTATGAACATCGAAACTCTCCGTTACCAGCCACCAAGGTGTCTTGTAGTGGGATGGTTGACCGGAAGTTTCGCGCAAAATTCCCGGGTCCCAGGGGACCCGGGCTTAGCGTGCCTAGGCAGAAGCGTCCGCATTGCGACGGGGCTTCTTTCTGAACAGAGCACGAACAGGACCGGACAATGCGTAAATCAGGAATGCAGTGAAAAGTACGGTTGCCGGGTCGAGAGCGATCACCACAAAGATCAACACCACCAGCAAGATCGCTGCAAAGGGCACGCGCCCGCGCATGTCGAGATCCTTGAAGCTGCGATAGAGGACGTTGCTGACCATCATCACCCCCGTACCACCGACCACGACAATGGTCAGTAGCGTCAGCCATGAAGCCGGCTCGAACAGATGGAAACACCACACCAGGCCCGCGACACAGGCCGCGGCAGCGGGACTGGGCAAACCAACAAAGTACTTCTTGTCGACCGAACCGATCTGGACGTTAAAACGCGCCAGACGCAGGGCCGCGCCGGCTACATAGATAAAGGTAATGGCCCAGCCAACCTTACCAAGGCCATTCAGCGACCAGAAAAAGGCCACCAGCCCGGGGGCCACACCAAACGCAACCATATCGGCGAGAGAATCGTATTCCTCGCCGAACTTGCTCTGCGTGTTGGTCATCCGAGCTACACGGCCATCGAGCCCGTCAAGAATCATGGACACGAAAATGGCAACCGCCGCGTTATCAAACACGCCGTTGGCGGCAGACACAATGGCGTAGAATCCCGAGAACAGGGATGCCGTGGTCAGGGCATTGGGCAGCAGGTAGATACCCTTTCGGCGCACCGGCGCGCCCTCGACCAGCTCCTCCTCAACAACCTCACCGGCTTCGATTTCGCATTCGGAAGTCTGTGCTTGGACCTCTTCCGATGAATCGCTCCGAGCTTCTAGATCGGCAGATTTTTTTTCGTCAGTCATTCCCATTACTCCGGAAAGCATTTGGGCGGAGTATATACGAAAAACGCGGCCACCCGGGCCGCGTTTTGCAGAACCAGTCGGAAATCCAATCAGTTCTTATCCTTGTCCACGATCTTGTTCGCGGAAATCCACGGCATCATGCCGCGCAGTTTTTCACCCACGGTTTCAATCTCGTGAGCAGCGTTCTGGCGACGACGCGCGGTCATGGACGGGTAGTTGAGCGCACCTTCGGAGATAAACATCTTGGCGTACTCACCGCTCTGGATACGCTTCAGCGCGTTGCGCATGGCTTCACGGGACTGCTCGTTGATCACTTCCGGGCCGGTCACGTACTCACCATACTCCGCGTTGTTGGAGATGGAATAGTTCATGTTGGCGATGCCGCCCTCGTACATCAGGTCAACGATCAGCTTCAGCTCGTGCAAGCACTCAAAGTACGCCATTTCCGGCGCATACCCGGCTTCGGTCAGCGTTTCAAAGCCGGCTTTCACCAGCTCAACCGCGCCGCCACACAGGACCGCCTGCTCACCAAACAGGTCGGTTTCGGTCTCATCCTTGAAGGTGGTTTCAATGATACCGGTACGACCGCCGCCAATACCGCTGGCGTATGACAGAGACACGTTCTTGGCATTGCCAGAAGCATCCTGGAAAATCGCGATCAGATCAGGGATGCCGCCACCGTTGGCAAACTCGGTGCGCACGGTGTGGCCCGGGGCCTTCGGCGCCACCATGATCACATCGAGATCCTTGCGCGGCACGATCTGGTTGTAGTGGATCGCAAAGCCGTGAGCGAAGGCCAGAGTTGCCCCCTGCTTCAGGTTCGGCTCAATCTCAGCCTTGTACAGCTGGGCCTGGAACTCATCCGGGGTCAGCACCATGACCACGTCAGCAGCTGCGACGGCTGACGGTACGTCGCTGGTCTTAAGGCCATAGGCTTCGGCCTTGGCAATCGAGGAGGACCCCGGACGCAGCCCAACGGTTACGTCTACACCGGACTCCTTCAGGTTGCACGCATGAGCATGACCCTGGGAACCGAAACCAATGATGGCAACTTTCTTGCTCTGGATGATCGAAAGATCACAATCCTTATCGTAGTAAACCTGCATGACAAACCTCTGTTATTTGTAATGGCCCCACCGGGCCATGATGTTCGAACTTAATAAATGACCGTTACAGACTGAGCACTTTCTCGCCGCGCGCTATGCCGGATACACCGGTACGAACGACTTCCAGGACTCCCGAGGTACCGACGGCCTGGATGAATCCGTCCAGCTTTTCGCTGTCGCCCGCCAGCTGAACCGTGTACACAGAACTGGTAACGTCGACAATCTGGCCACGGAAAATATCCACGGTGCGTTTGATTTCGGCGCGCTGTGAGCCGGTGGCCTTGAGTTTCACCAGCATCAACTCCCGCTCAATGTGGGATCCTTCTGTCAGGTCCACCAGCTTGACCACCTCAATCAGCTTATTCAGCTGCTTGGTAATCTGTTCGATGACCTTGTCGGATCCCGTGGTGGTTACGGTCAGACGTGACAGGGTCTCGTCTTCCGTCGGCGCCACGGTTAGCGTTTCGATGTTGTAGTTGCGCTGGGAGAACAGGCCCACAACACGCGACAGCGCGCCGGGTTCGTTTTCCAACAAAACAGAAATGATTCGACGCATGATCACACCCTCTCTGTCTTGCTGAGCCACATGTCTTTCATGGAGCCACGGGCAACTTGCATCGGATAGACGTGCTCGAAACGATCAACGTAGATATCCACGAACACCAACTCGTCCTTCATGGCCAGCACTTCTTTCAGCTTGGCTTCCAGATCGGCTTTCTTGTCGATCAGGACGCCCTTATGGCCATAAGCTTCTGCCAGCTTTATGAAATCCGGCAAAGACTCCATGTAGGACTGGGAATGACGGGACTCATAGTTCATGTCCTGCCACTGCTTGACCATGCCAAGAGCCTGGTTGTTCAGGTTGATGATTTTCACCGGCAGATTGTACTGCTTGCAGGTCGACAGCTCCTGAATGTTCATCTGGATACTGCCTTCGCCTGTGATACACAGCACTTCGTCGTTCGGGTGCGTCAGCTTGACGCCCATGGCGGCCGGCAAACCAAAGCCCATGGTGCCCAGACCACCGGAGTTGATCCAGCGATTGGGTTTGTCGAACTTGTAGTACTGCGCAGCAAACATCTGGTGCTGGCCGACATCGGAGGTCACAAAGGCTTCACCGTTGGTGAGCCGGCACAGCATTTCGATCACTTCCTGCGGCTTGATAACATCGTCACTGGTTTCGTAACGCATGCCATGGAAAGCGCGCCATTCCTCGATCTGCTTCCACCAGGAACCCAGCGCATCCGCATCCGGCTTTTCCTTGCTTTCCTTCACCAGAGACAGCATTTCCTTCAACACCGCATCCACCGGCCCGACGATGGGAACGTCGGCGTCGATGGTCTTGGAAATGGACGCCGGATCGATGTCGATGTGGATAATGCGAGCGCCGGGACAGAACTTCTCGGTGGCGTTGGTCACACGGTCATCAAAGCGTGCGCCGACGCAGAGAATCAGATCCGAATGGTGCATGGCCATGTTGGCTTCGTAGGTGCCGTGCATACCGAGCCAGCCCAGGTGCTGCTTGTCACTGGCCGGATAACAGCCGATACCCATCAGGGTATTGGTGATCGGGTACCCGAGCGTGCGGACCAACTCCGTCAACTGATCTGAAGCCTTGCCAAGAATCACACCACCGCCGGCGTAGATGATTGGACGACGTGCCGCCAGCATCATATCCACCGCTTTCTTGATCTGGCCGGCATGGCCACGAATCGCGGGGTTGTATGAACGCAGCTTTACCTTCTTCGGATAGGAGTACTCATACCGCTCGTTCGGCGTGGTCATATCCTTGGGGATATCGACAACGACCGGACCCGGGCGACCGGTCGCGGCAATGTAATACGCCTTGCGAACCACCTCGGGAATTTCTTCCGGATGACGGACGCTGAGATTGTGCTTCACCACAGGGCGGGAGACACCGATCATATCGGTTTCCTGAAACGCGTCTTCGCCAATCAGAGTGGACGCAACCTGACCACACAGGACCACCATTGGGATGGAATCCATGAATGCGGTGGCAATGCCGGTAATAGTGTTGGTGGCTCCAGGACCCGAGGTCACCAGTACGGTGCCCGGCTTTCCGGTCGCGCGCGCATAACCGTCGGCCATGTGGACCGCCGCCTGCTCGTGCCTTACCAGAATGTGTTTGACTTTGTCCTGCCTGAACAGCGCATCATAAATATGAAGGGCTGCACCACCCGGATAGCCGTAGATGTATTCGATCCCTTCATCCTGCAAGGAGCGAATGAGCATATCGGCACCAGACAATAACTCCACGATTTTCTACCCTCTTCATACGAGTGAATGAGCCGGGACCACGCCCGGTTGCCTGGATTCACGGTTTCCCTGCTTCTTGTGAAAGCGGAACCGGCTGCTCCTCCACACTTTGTAAGAGGTTGTCTCCTGGCCAGCCGCCCTCCTGAGGGTTGCGGAGAACAGCCAATCAACGGGTTGCACGTAAGCAACAACCATCCCGCGACAGAACCGCGAGGCGTTCAGTGTGGTGTTTAACGGGGGATACTCGCTCGGGATTGCCTGCCGTATTGACCCCAGTCTTCAGGCAATCGGTAATTCTGACAGCGCGAAACTCCCTGTCAATAGTCGTCACGGCTTTATAGCGCCTTTATCGCCAAAGGTCTGCCAGCTTGGATCAATTCTGGAACAGAGTTTTGAACCAGACAGAAGAAAAAAGACGATATGGATGGCATGATAGCCTTGCAGCTACAGAAAGACGGGCCCGGTTACCCAGGTTTTGACCTGCACCGGGAGCAGTGACCACACGATGAGTAGACCCATGAACAAAAAAATCCTGACGCTGACCTTGTTATTGGCCGTTGTACCGGGTATTTCGATGAGCGCTTCTGTCTATAAATGGACCGACGAAAACGGGGTGACTCACTTTGGGGATCGACAGCCTAACGGAAAACAATCGGAAAAAGTGAATGTGCGCTCGGGCACGACAGCAAAGTCTGCAAGCAAAAAACAAAGTCCGCAAGAGCGCTTGAGTGAAGTACAGAAAGATCAGGAGAACGACGCAGTTACGCGTCGGGAAGCGGCTGAGAATGAAGCACGCTCAAAACAGCGTGCCGCAAACTGTGAAACAGCTCGATCCAACCTGGAGATCATTGACAGCAACGCGCGTATTCGTGTTCAGGATAACGGCGAACAACGCTACCTGTCTCCCGAAGAGATCGCGGACCAGCGGCAAAAGTTCCAGGAAATCGCGGACGAAAATTGCGGCCCCGAAAACCTGGAGGCTGCGCAGTAAACCCGATATCAGATCGAGGCGGAGCATCGGGAAGACGATGCTCCGCCAGCAACGTTAAGCCTTTGAGAACTCCAGCCTGTGATCCTTCACGGTGCCAAGGATGGTGTCACCGGACACAAACTCCCCTTGTAAAAGCCGTTGCGCCAACGGATTCTCTATCATCCGCTGGATTGCCCGCTTCAGGGGACGAGCCCCGTAGACCGGGTCGTAACCGACCTGCGCCAGAAGCTCCATGGCCGACTCATCCAACTCCAGCCTCATGTCCTGCTCCTTCAGCCGCTTGCTCAGGGACTCGATCTGAATCTTCGCGATGCCAAGGATCTGGTTTTCCGCCAGCGGGTGGAAGACCACGACTTCATCCACACGGTTTATGAATTCCGGGCGGAAGTGTGTGCCCACGACTTCCATCACCGCGTTCTTCATGGATTCGTAATTTTCCTCACCCGCTTTCTGCTGAATGATGTCCGAACCCAGGTTCGAGGTCATCACAATCACCGTGTTGCGGAAGTCGACCGTGCGGCCCTGACCATCTGTCAGGCGTCCGTCTTCAAGCACCTGCAAAAGAATGTTGAAGACATCCGGGTGGGCCTTCTCCACCTCATCCAGAAGCAGAACCGAATAAGGCCGACGACGCACGGCTTCAGTCAGGTACCCGCCTTCCTCATAACCAACATAGCCAGGAGGTGCACCAATCAGCCGGGCAACGGAGTGTTTCTCCATGAACTCCGACATATCGATACGGACCATGGCCTCCTCGGTATCAAACAGGAATGCCGCCAGCGACTTGCAGAGCTCGGTCTTACCCACCCCGGTCGGCCCGAGGAACAGGAAGGACCCGTTCGGACGATGGGGATCGGACAGCCCGGCCCGTGAGCGACGAACGGCATTGGAAACCGCTTCAACGGCCTCATCCTGGCCAATGACGCGGCCATGCAGCGCCTCCTCCATGCGCATCAGCTTGTCCCGCTCACCCTCGAGCATTTTCGACACCGGAATGCCCGTCCACTTGGAGACGATTTCGGCAATTTCCTCGTCGGTAACCCGATTGCGCAGCAGCTTCATTTCCATCATTTCGGCCTGGCTGGCCATGTCCAGCTGACGTTCCAGCTCGGGAATCTGGCCGTACTGCAGCTCGGACATCTTGCCGAGATCCCCGGCCCGGCGAGCGTTCTCGAGATCAATCCGCGCCTGTTCCAACTGGCTCTTGATCTTCTGGGAGCCGTGCAGGGCGGCCTTCTCGGTGTTCCAGACCTCTTCCAGATCGGCGTACTCGCGCTCAACCCCGGCAATCACCCCGGACAGCTCCTCCAGGCGCTTCTTCGACGCCTCATCGGTTTCTTTCTTGAGGGCTTCCCGCTCTATCTTGAGCTGAATGAGCCGACGCTCGAGACGATCAAGGGCCTCCGGCTTGGAATCCATTTCCATGCGAATCTGACTCGCGGCCTCGTCCACCAGATCGATCGCCTTGTCTGGCAACTGCCGATCGGCAATGTACCGGTGGGAAAGCTTGGCCGCTGCAATAATGGCGCCATCGGTAACTTCAACACCGTGGTGCACTTCGTAGCGCTCCTTCAGGCCACGGAGAATGGCGATGGTGTCTTCCTCGTTCGGCTCGCTCACCAGCACCTTCTGGAAACGTCGCTCCAGCGCCGCATCCTTTTCAATATTCTCCCGGTACTCATCCAGAGTGGTCGCACCCACACAATGCAACTCACCGCGGGCAAGCGCCGGCTTGAGCATGTTACCCGCGTCCATGGAGCCCTCGGCTTTACCGGCGCCGACCACGGTATGAATCTCATCGATAAACAGGATGACCTGGCCTTCCTGCTTGGACAATTCGTTCAGCACCGCCTTGAGGCGCTCCTCGAACTCACCCCGGAACTTGGCACCCGCGATCAGCGCTCCCATATCGAGGGAGAGCACTTTCTTGTCCTTCAGACCGTCAGGGACCTCCCCGTTGACGATGCGCTGGGCCAAGCCCTCGACAATGGCAGTCTTGCCGACACCCGGCTCACCAATGAGGACCGGATTGTTCTTACGGCGACGCTGCAACACCTGTATCGTGCGGCGGATTTCATCGTCTCGACCGATGACCGGATCAAGCTTGCCCGCCTCGGCACGTTCGGTAAGGTCAATGGTGTACTTGTCCAAGGCCTGCCGGTTTTCCTCGGCGCTGGCGTCGTTCACAGCCTCACCGCCCCGAACCTCGTCAATCGCCTTTTCCAGAGCGGCCTTGTCCACGCCCTGCTCACGGAGCACACGGCCGAGGGTGCCCCGGTCTTCCAGCGCAGCCACCAACATCAGTTCGCTGGAAATAAACTGGTCCTGACGCTTCTGGGCCAGCTTGTCGGCAATATTGAACAGACGCCCCATGTCATTGGACATGGAGACATCGCCTGCGGAACCCTGCACTTCTGGCAGATGCTCAATTTCCCGCGCGATGGCCTGGCGGATTCGACCCGGCTCCGACCCGGCCTGTTTCAACAACGGCTTGATCGAACTCCCCTCCTGATCCAGGAGAGCCTGCATAAGGTGTACCGGCTCGATAAAATTGTGGTCCTTGCCCACCGCAAGCGATTGCGCATCCGCTAGCGCGGTTTGCAACCGGCTGGTCAGCTTGTCGATTCTCATAAATTCTATTCCCCAATTCGTCTATCCGGGAGGTCAGCGAAGCACTCGGCTCAACCAACATCCGCATTGCTTTGCTCTTAAATGTAAGGGCAAGCGAGGGGACTTCAAGCGGGCCCACCGCCAAACTGTCAGAAAATTGACGGGAGTCATCCGGTTGGGCGGAAAGCGCTCAGCCATCCAGCCAGATGAGAGTGGCCATCCGGCCAGTTCGGCCATCACGGCGGTAAGAGTAGAAACGGTTTGAATCAGAAACCGTGCAGAGGGGATTTCCGTATATCGCATCCACCCCGACCGATTCCAGCCGTTGCCGGGTCAGGCGATAGATATCTGCCATGAAGTGGCCTGGACGGGCACCCTGCTGCGAGAAGGCGTCAGCAGCCCCGGCGTTTCGGGCGATGAACGCCTCACGGACTTCAGGGCCAACCTCAAAATGCTCGGATCCGATAGCCGGGCCCAGCCACGCCATCAATTCCGTGGCGGGCTCGTCAAAACACCTCACCACCCTCTCCAGCACGCCATTACAGAGGCCACGCCAGCCAGCATGAGCCGCTGCAACCCGGGTACCCGCCCGGTTGCAGAGCAGTACCGGCAGGCAGTCGGCCGTGAGAATAGCGCAGACCTGGCCCGGTCGGGCCGTAACAGATGCGTCGGCGACCGGCACTCCTTCTGCGGGAAGTGTGACCACGTCAGTGCCGTGCACCTGGGATAACCAGCCAAACGCGCCGGTTGAGAGCGACAGCCTGTCGGCTACCCGCCGACGGTTTGCCTCCACGTGATGCGGATCATCCTCGACGTGCGTGCCCAGATTGAGCGAGTCCCAGGGTGGAAGGCTCTCCCCGCCCTGCCGGGTGGTACAGACCGCGCGAACCTTGGTAGGCGCCGGCCATTCTGGCCAAATCAACTCCGGCTCAGTATTCACTGCTTTCCAGGTCCTTCACGTGTTTGCGCAACGCTGCCATGAGCTCAACCATATCGTCCGGAAGCGGCACCTCCCACGACATGGTTTCGCCGGTTTCGGGGTGTTCCAGCGTTAACTTGCGGGCGTGCAAGGCCTGACGATTGAATGCCGCCAACGCCTCACGCAGCTCCTCGGTCGTGCCTTTGGGAAGGCGCAGGCGTCCCCCGTAGAGCGGATCACCCACCAAGGGGTGCTTGACGTGGGCCATGTGTACACGGATCTGGTGCGTGCGCCCACTCTCCAGTTTGCAGCTGATGTGGGTATGAGCGGCAAACCGCTCGACCAGCCGGTAGTGCGTTACCGCAGGCTTCCCGGACGGCACAACTGCCATTTTCTTGCGTTCACGGGGATGCCGACCGATGGGTGCATCCACCGTCGAGCCACCTGTCAGAGTGCCAACAACCACCGCATCGTATTCACGACCCATCGTTCGGGTCTGAAGCTGATCAACCAGCGAGGTATGCGCAATCAGGCTGCGCGCCGCCACCATCACCCCGGACGTATCCTTATCGAGCCGGTGCACGATTCCGGCTCGCGGTAGATTCTCCACTTCCGGCGCATAATTCAACAGCGCGTTCACCAGCGTCCCGTCAGCATGGCCAGCCGCAGGGTGCACCACGAGCCCGGCCGGTTTGTTGATTACCAGGAGGTGCTCGTCCTGGTAGACAATGTCGAGCGTGATTTCCTCTGCCTGCCAACTGACCTGGGCCTCCGGCTCGGCATCAAGTTCCAGCCGATCGTCAAGCATGACCTTGTCCCGAGGCTTGCGGGCCTGGCCATTAACGGTCAGAGCACCGCTCTTGATCCAGGTTTGCAACCGCGAACGGGAATGTTCGGGCATCAATTCAGCCGCGGCCTGATCCAGCCTCCGATCACTCAACTCCGGCGGTACAACAAAGCTGGCGGTAATTCGATTTTCAGATGACATTAAGCCCCCGGGGCCGGTGTGTGTTACGTTTCGGAAAGAATTTTTCAAACCAAGAGGCACAGTCTGCACATACGGCGTCTTCCCCGCTACAATGGCCCTCTTTTGAATTTATCGACATTATACGGGATTCCGGCATGAGATCAGTTGTCCGTTTACTCCTACTGGCCACACTGGTGGTGTTGGTCAGTGCGTGCGCCTCCAACCAGGAGGAAGAAGTACTGCCGGAGAAAACCTACTACGACAACGCCCGTGAGGCGATGAACTCCGGCAATTTCAACGAAGCCGAAGAAAACCTCGACTCACTCGAGACCTACTACCCCTTCGGCCGCTATGCCGAGCAGGCCCAGCTTGACCTGATTTACGCCCGTTACCAGAACCTTGACCTGGAGGGTGCCCGTGCCGCCGCAGACCGTTTTCTCCGGCTTAACCCCCAGAGCGACCACGCAGACTACGCGCTTTACATGCGCGGCCTCTCCTCCTACAACCTCGACATCGGTCTGGCAGCACGCTATTTTCCGATCGATGTCGCAGCACGGGATCCCGGTGAGCAAAGCCAGGCCTTTCGGGACTTTTCCGAATTACTGAATCGGTATCCGGACAGCCAGTACATTGCCGATGCACGCCAGCGCATGATTGCCATCCGCAATCGAATGGCGCAACTGGAAATATTCGCCGCACGCTATTACATCAAGCGCGAAGCCTACGTGGCCGCCAACAACCGGGCCCGCTATGTCGTGGAAAACTACCCCACATCGCCAGTGGTTGAGGAAGCATTGATCATCCTGGCGGAAACTTTCCGTTTTCTTGATCTCAAGAAAGGTGCCGAGGATGCCGTTGCCCTGCTGCGGACCAACTTCCCCAACAGCGAAGCATTCAATGCAGACGGGGAATTCGAGGCCGACGTGCTGAAAGGCGAGAACCGATCTCTGTCCAGCGTCGTCACGTTCGGCCTTATGGGCGACGAATAGAGAAACCATCACCCTATCGATGTTATTTGCCGCTCTTCCATCCGTTGGTGATGGGATAGCGGCGATCCTTCCCAAAGCCCCGCTCCGTGATCCGGACGCCGATTGGCGCCTGACGACGCTTGTACTCGTTGATATCCACCAATCGGATCACCCTGTCCACATCGGCGCGATCGAAGCCCTCGGCTACGATGGCATCGGCACTGAAATCCCGCTCGACGTATAGGTTCAGAATCTGATCCAGAATGTCGTATCCCGGCAGACTGTCCTCGTCCTTCTGATCCGGCGCCAGTTCCGCCGAAGGCGGACGGGTAATGACACGCTCCGGAATGACCTGCGACACGGTGTTGCGGTAGATTGCCAGGCGAAACACGAGCGTCTTGGGTACATCCTTCAGGACGTCAAATCCTCCGGCCATATCACCGTACAGTGTTGAATACCCCACCGCCATCTCACTCTTGTTGCCGGTAGTGAGGACCAGCGAGCCAAACTTGTTGGACAGGGACATCAGCAGCACGCCGCGCAAACGCGCCTGCAGGTTTTCTTCTGTGGTATCCGGGCTGGTACCCTCGAACGGGCCGGACAGGGTCGCCATAAAGGCGTCGTACATGGGCTCAATGGAGAACACATCGTATTGCACACCCAATGCCACCGCTTCGGCTTCGGCATCCTCCAGGCTCATGCTGGAGGTATAGCGGAAAGGCATCATAACGGCCCTCACTCGGTCCTTGCCCAACGCATCAACTGCAACCGCCAGAGTGACGGCAGAATCGATGCCGCCTGAGAGCCCGAGCACCACCGATTTGAACCCGTTCTTGTTCACGTAGTCTCGCACACCGGTCACCAGTGCACGGTAAACGTTTTCCTCCAGAGAAGGCTCGTCAGGCAAGGGACGGGAGACAGGCTGGCAGTGGTGCTCACAGAGGAAATCAACCGGGAACAGCCCTTCCTGGAACTGCGGTGCCTCAACCGCAAGTGCACCCGAGTGATCAAACACCATGGAGCCGCCATCGAACACCAGTTCATCCTGCCCTCCAACCAGGTTGACGTAGGCAATGCTCACAAGATTTTCCCGGGATTTACGTTCCAGCAGAGCTTTTCGACGAGCCTGTTTGTCGACGTCGTAGGGAGAGGCATTAAGATTCAGAATCAGGCGGGCACCGGCGTGAGCAGCCTCTTCTACCGGACCGTCTTTCCAGATGTCCTCACAGACCGTTATCCCAACCGGCACCCCCCGGATATCCAGAGTCACCACATCACGACCCTCGGCGAAATATCGTTTCTCGTCAAAGACCTGATAGTTGGGTGGAAAACGTTTGAAATAGCGCCCGGTCACAGTCCCGTTTTCAATAACAACCGCTGCGTTATACAGGAGCGCCCCTTCCCGAAGAGGGGCTCCGATTACAATGGCGGGGCCGAGGCTCTCTTGCTGAAGCCTTTCAAGAGCCTCATGGACCCGAACCTCAAGACTCGGCCTGAGTAGCAGGTCCTCTGGCGGGTAACCGGTCAGACACAATTCAGGAAACACCACAACATCCGCCTGGTGCTCATCCGTGGCCCGTCGGGTCGCATCAATTATGAGATCCGTGTTCCCGGGGATATCCCCTACCAGAAAATCGAGCTGGGCCATGACGACCCGCAAATTCTTGGGGGAAGTGAGAGGGGAAGATGCATTCCCGGAAACGGACATAAATCGGCTCCTGTAACTCATTGCCACGAAAAGGCTATTATAACCCCGCAAGCGCAAGGATTTCTCCCGACCATCAGCGGATTCCTGTAAACCATGGCAGTAGAACAAGCTTCAATGGCAGATAACAGCGTACGAAAGCCTTCGGATGTGCAGCAGGTAAAGCTGTTTCGCATCTATAACCACTACCGGCTGGTGGTTAGCCTGATGCTAATGGGGCTGCTCTTTCTGGACCCGGCCAATTTCGATACACGCTTTCGACTGCTGGATTACTACCAGGCTGGCGTTGCCGGCTATCTGGGCCTGAACACATTTATCGCCTTCACCATCCTCGCTGGTTTCAAGCCCAGCCAGCGTCACATCACTCTTTCAATTCTTCTCGATATTCTGGTGATGCACTGGCTGCTGTTCACCAGCACAGGCATCACAAATGGGCTCGCCAACCTTGTCATCGTCTCGGTTGCGGCGGGTAACATCCTGACGCCCAGCCGGTTGGGGACTTTCTACGCGGCGCTTGCCGCCATCTGCTCATTGAGCATTTCCAGCTGGGCTGTGTTGACGCTGGGTGAATCCGGTGATGACATCGTTCGAGCCGGTTCCCTTGGCATACTCTACTTTGCGACCGCCTTTGCGCTTCAGTATATTTCCCGGCGTATGATGCGCAGCGAGGCACTAGCCAGCAGCCGTGCGCAAAGCATCGCGGAACTCGAGCAGATCAATCAGCAGATTATCCAGCGCATGCGGACCGGCATCCTGGTTCTGGACCGATACGGCCAGATACGACTGGTGAATGCTGCTGCGGAGGAACTCCTGTTCGGCGCGCCATCTGATGACCCCGTGCGACTGGGCGCCGCCCGGATTCTGCCCCAGCCCTTGAAGCTCGGACTGGAGTCCTGGATTAAAGATCCCACGCGCCGGATCGAACCGTTCCAGCCATTTCAGACCTCCCCCGTTCTTCAGGCGAATTTCACCCAGTTGGACCAGAATCGGGGCGATCAGATACTCGTTTTCATTGAAGATATGAGCAAGGTTACCCAACAGGCCCAGCAAATGAAGCTGGCGTCTTTGGGCCGTCTGACCGCCGGCATCGCCCATGAAATTCGCAATCCTCTGGGCGCGATCAGTCACGCGGCTCAGTTGATGGAGGAATCCCCGCACCTTGACCAGGGGGATCACCAGATGCTCGACATCATTCGTCGCCACTCCCGACGGGTGAACGGCATCGTCGAAAATGTCCTGGATCTTTCGCGCCGACGCGCAGCCCATACCGATCTGACTGAGGTCCGGCCCTGGCTTGAGGAGTTCCGGGCCGACTACCTTCAAACCCAGGATGAGGAATCTGCGCAATCGATCATCGATTTGACCGTTGATTCGGATGTGCCCTTCGCCAGGTTCGACAAAAGTCAGATCGAACAGGTCATGGTGAACCTTTGCGATAACGGCCTGCGCTACAGCCATCAGCAAACAGGCGAGCGAAAGATTTCACTGCATGCCGGAGCGACGGTAGATGGCGAGCGGGCCTACGTTGAGGTCCGGGATGTTGGTCCAGGCATTGCTCCAGAGCATCACAGCTCGGTTTTCGAGCCCTTTTTCACCACCGACAAGAGCGGAACGGGCCTCGGCCTTTATCTGGCCCGGGAACTGTGCGAGGCTAACCAAGCCCACTTGTCGCTGGTGGAGGATGACCTGTCCGGCTGCTGTTTCCGCATTACTTTTGCCCACCCGGGGCGACTGATCTGAACCGGCGCCGGCAGAGATCGAGCGCCTGAAGAACGACCTGGAACCGATAGACAACGATGACTACTCACAACGCGCTGATTGTTGACGACGAACCGGACATTCGGGATCTTCTGGAGATCACGCTCACCCGCATGGGCATCAAGGCGCAGACCGCCCCGGATCTGGCTAGCGCCCGAAAGCTCCTGGAAGAGCACACCTTCCATTTATGCCTTACCGACATGAATCTTCCCGACGGCAACGGCATTGAGCTTGTACAGTGGATCCAGCAGCACACACCGGCAACACCGGTTGCTGTGATCACCGCCTATGGCAACATGGACACTGCCATCGAATCGCTCAAAGCGGGCGCGTTCGATTTCGTCTCCAAGCCAGTGGAATTACCCAGGCTGCGGGAACTGGTGAGCAGCGCGTTAAAGCTACCCCAGCCCAAGGCGGAAAAGGACACCGACGAGGACGAACCCGGCCTCTTGCTGGGCAACTCTCCCCAAATCCGAAAGTTACGGAACCAGACGCGAAAACTGGCAAGAAGCCAGGCGCCGGTTTTTATCAGCGGGGAATCGGGCAGCGGCAAGGAACTGGTCGCGCGCATGATCCACCTCCAGGGCCCTCGCCGAGACGGACCGTTTATCGCGGTTAACTGCGGTGCCATTCCGTCAGAACTGATGGAAAGTGAGTTCTTCGGCCACAAAAAGGGCAGTTTTACCGGCGCGGTTGAAAACAAGGACGGGCTGTTTCGCTCTGCCAACGGTGGCACGCTCTTTCTCGACGAAGTAGCGGACTTGCCTCTCGCCATGCAGGTAAAACTGCTGCGGGCGATCCAGGAAAAAGCGGTAAGGCCCGTGGGAGATACCAAGGAAGTGCCAGTGGATATCCGTGTACTCAGCGCCACCCATAAGAACCTGCCTGAGCTGGTTCAGCAAGGCAACTTCCGCCAGGACCTGTTTTACCGGATTAACGTCATCGAACTTGCAGTACCGCCACTTCGTGACCGGGTCGACGATATCGCCCTGCTGGCCAGACATATTCTCGAACGGATCGCACGGGAATACGAGTGCGATCCAGCCACGTTAACTTCTCAGGCCCTCGAACGACTGCAGGGCTACGACTTCCCCGGCAACGTCCGGGAGCTTGAAAACGTCCTGGAGCGTGCCTTCACCCTATGCGATGAAGACGCAATCGATGCGGACGATCTGCACCTGGGCAATGGCGTGCCGCCATTCGCCTCAGTAACGGGCATGAGCACTGCCCCACAGGAAATCGAGGGGGGGAGCATTCCCGTGCCGGACGGAGAAATTGACCTCGAAGGGTTCCTGGAATCCATCGAACGACAGACCATTGAAAAGGCACTCGAGGCGACCCGCTGGAACAAGACGGCTGCAGCCAAGAGACTGGGGATCAGTTTTCGTGCGCTGCGATATCGATTGAAGAAACTGGAGATGGAGTAACACTTCAGCACCAGCTGCGTCCTCCAGCATTCCCTAAGTGGTTTGGCTTCAATATAATCCATTGCCCGGCAGGACGCCGGGCAAGAACCAAGACAGACTTACAAGGAACGTAACCAATGCACGCCACAAGGAGATTGGCAGGCTATACCCTGCCCGAACTCATCATAACGATTGCCATACTTGGCATTCTGTCCTCTTTAGCGGTTCAAGGTTGGAACACTGCGTTAGAAAAAAGCAGACATCGAACTGTCCTTGAAAGCTATCACAGCCTGTTTGCCTTCGCGCGCTGGGCTGCTGCGAGCAAACACACGCTGATCACCCTTTGCCCGCTCTCAGACCAAAACAGGTGTATGGACGACTGGCAAAAGCCCATATCTGTTTTCATTGACAAAAACAACGACAAAAAACCGGACAATGACCAGGTGCTGAAAATTTTTGCCCCGCCTGGCTATCCTTTTAGAACTCGTTCAAGAACAGCGGGACGGGGCTACTTTCAATTTAACCAAAAAGGATTTGCTTACGGCGCAATAGGAAGTCTCGTACTTTGCCCAGCTGACGTTAGAACCGGAACCATGACCTACCTGGCCGTCAACATGGTTGGACGATTCCGAGTGCAATCAGATGAGGACGGGGACGGACTGATCGAACTTCACTGGGGTACTGAAATTCGGTGCTAAAAGAAAAAAGCCGGTTTCCCAACCGGCTTTTAAAGGCTTCAATCTGTCCAGGTATTTTCGCCGGCTCCGAAGCCGCCAACGTTGTCACTGTCCCACCGGCGCACACCGGTAGAGTCCAGCTCCAACATACCATCTCCTGCCTGAGCCCCTTTGGGCGCTGCGCGAAGGGTAAAGGAGGTTGCATCCGCGGCCTGAATGGTTAGGTCGTAATACTTATTGTCGCCGTCCAAGGGTGCCTCATCGGGGTATATAGCGGGTGCACCGGTATCCCCACCGCCACTGGCCGCACCCTCATAGCTGTTGTTCGATGCATAATGCCTCTCCATGGCCGCCGCCAGGCCCATCAAGGCTCCCTGAGCATCGGAGCGCCTCGTTTTATCGACATGATCCATGTAGCTTGGATACGCAATCGCGGCAATGATGCCAATGATGGCCACTACGATCATCAATTCGATCAGGGTAAAGCCAGACTGCCCCTTCTGTGATCTCATCAAACCTTAATCCTCATACCAATAGGTTTCTACAACACCCTTGACTGGGTCGATGGTCTTACACTCGGTACCAATACAGATCACGTCGGTGTCCTCAACCCTCATCCTCTGGGGGGTCGGCGGCAGTCCGGCTGTGGTGAGTTCCTGGTATCGGTCATTCTTCGTCAATGCATCGTCGCCATTCAGTCCGTCATAATTATGAACTGCTCTGCCATCCAGCGCCGAGATATGATAAAGCCGTGAGGTCCCTGTCGGAGGCAGACAGGGGTTATCGCTAGCCTTGGGTTCGTAGGTTGTCACGTAAATTTCGTTATTGATCGTGGTGCTTTCGGACAGAACCTTTTCTCCCGCATTCTCCAGCCGAATATACCAGCCCTTGCTGCCTGCCAGGGCTGTAGCAGCCTCATTACGCGCTGTCTCCGTAGATCCCTCTTGAATGGTGTTATCCGTTGCATCATACAAATCGCCCTCGGTGACGGGGTCTGGATAAAGAATCCTTTCTTCATTGGGATCACTCGGATCAATTGGGGCTGAACCAACAGCTTCAATTTTCAGCATATACAAACGTTCTGAAATCGACGTGCTCAACGGGTGAGCCTGATAACCAGAGCCAATTACCAGACCAAAATAGCGCTGGCCTCCGATTTTGACGCCGAACAGATCGGGGGTGTGATAGAAACGACGGTTGCCCGCTACTGTGGAATCGGCCAGATCCGCGATTGGAGCCCCCGTGACGACCAAACTGTTACCTTGGGTGGAGTCACCAAGGTCGAAGCGGAAAATCTGACCGCCCATATCGCCAACATAAATCTGGTCTACCAGACCGTCTCCATTCACATCCAAAGCTTTGGGGGAGGCGGGAATGCTGTACTGCATCTGGGCCAATTCCAGATCAGCCCCGCTGTTAGATGGGCCAGCCCACCAGATAAGCGAACCCGTCTCCGCATCCACGATATACAAGGCCCGACCTTCATCGTCGGCGGTACGGGTTGTTACATCATCCTGATCTGGATCGTAGCCCCCCCCGAAAATCAGAACGTCCTCAACAGAATTGCCAATCTGGATTTTAGTTTTCACCGGCGTGGACCAGGTTTGGGCCAACTCCTCGAATCCGGTTGTGGCATTTGCTCCACCGGTAATTGACCACATCAGTTTAGGCGAAGAGGGACTGGTCACATCCAGCGCATAGTAACTTCTGCCACCACGGCGCATCCCGGAAAAAATGCGGGCGAAGTCGTCATCTGCCGCTTTGATGGCTCCATCAAAGTTATCATCGTGTACCCATTTGACGACCGACCCATCCATGCCATAAATCTTGCTGGAATTTTCGGTGCTGCTCATCATAGACCTTTGATTTTTTAGCAATTCACGGGGGATAAACGAGAAGTGACTGTCACCGCTATCGCCATCCACACCGTGAATGAACCCCTGGTTATCGCTGTAGTAAATAGTCGTAACCTGAGGGTTGGCTGTGGCATCATAAATAACCAGCTGTGGAACAGAATGGAGAGGATCTGCAAGCAGCTTTCGGGCATCGCTTGTATCCGAGTCTCCATCCTCGTCATTAACATCGACACCACGCGTCCATTGAATAACCTTTTCGAACTCGGCATCCGCGATGGTGCTGTCGCCGAAATCCGCTTTCGTCAAATTGGTATTCGTGGTCACGACCCGATTTCCCGTGTCGGTCAGATCCGCTTTGTTGGAGGCCAGGTTTGAATAGACTTTTCTTTCGGAAGTAACTGCAGGCAGTTGGGACGCGGCTCCGCCCAGGCTCACATCAGGGCCGTCAACCTCAGGGCTCCACCAGCTCTTTGCTGTCTCTTTAAAAAAGCCCGTTGTGTTGTCGATCGCAGGGTTATCATTGACATCCACAATGACCGCAACGTTCTTGCCTGAGCTGTCCTGACGGACATCCAGCTTATAACGCTTCAGGTTACCATCCCAGACGGCGCCCTTATCCGAACGGAAAAGAGCGTAATAGAGGGTATTCAAATGGTTTAATCGGTCAAAGGTGTTAATCGCCACGCCGGGCGAGACATAGGTGGTGCCTTGAGCCTTCACAGCCTGGTAAATCTTGTCGAAAGCTGCTTCGAGCCCGACCTGATCATTAGCCAGGTAATAACTTCCATCACCGGCTTCGGCTGCATCCGACAATAGCGCCTGCCCCTGAGTGAAGCCAACTGTGTGCGTAATCACGTACTGATCGCCGTCCAGAGAATCACTGAGATCCTTATCTGCCAGGAAGCCGGCAACCTCGTCTAGACAGCTCCCATTCGAGTCCGCCGTGTTCCCATCACCACACGATTTGCCAATATACTTTCCGATGGCGGTATCGGTGTCATCTGCCGTGGGGGCACCGTCGGTCAGAAAAACAGCATAGTTTTTCTGACACTGGTAAGTTACCGGCGAAACATAGGAGTCACCTGTCGTGTTGACGACCGAATCGATCGGAGCATCGTCGTAAGACGGGGCATCCCCTCGGAAATAGCGGGCGGTCTCGGCAAGAGTTTCAGCCAGCGGGGTATTACCCACAGGAGTAAGCCCTTCGATGAGCCCCTTCAAGGTGGTTGCATTGTCGACCACATCCACGGGGGCAGAGAGGATGTGACCACCGCTTTCCGTCTCACGATAACAGTTGTCGTTGGTATCACACCTCGTGTCGATGTTGAACCTCATCACCCCGATGTTCACATCTTGCATCTTGTCGATGAGGTTCTTGGTGACGGTCTGAACAACACTCATGCGTGTTTCGGTGTCGCTGCCCCCCACCTTGGTACCCATGCTGCCTGAATTATCTATGATGAACATGATATTCGGCTTTACGATCTGAGAGGTTCCCGGCGGAGTGAAGAAGATTTCAGTGTCGTCGGCCTGAAGAGGGCTTGTCATCGTGGCGGAAAAAACTGTTGCCGCCACTGCAACGATCAGACGGATATTGATGCGCGCTTTCATTGCTCATCACCTCCAGGATAAAGAACACCCGGGAATGACACACGATGTGCCATACCGGTGGGCTCATATATATGAATGACTCCGGGCATTCCATTCAGGCTGGTCATCTCTTTACCATCAAGCCGACGCCCCCCTGCCGCCTCAACCACCAGGCCCCGCGCCGGCAGAATAGTACCGGAAGGACAACCGGGACAGCCTTTTCCCTTGATGCCAACCACATCGCCGCCGGCGTTAACTATCAACTCGATTGCCCTCGCTTCCATCGCTACGTAGGGAGAGTCGATTAACTGGCCGGATGGTTCCTTGGCCAATGCCACCACGCCCACGGTCATCAGCAGCGCAACGATGCCCGCTTTTAATCCCGCCACGGAATACATCCAGACTTTGCTCATCTTTGCCCCCAGGGGTCACTCCCCCTAATTTCTGAAATCAATAGTATTCGATACCCTTGAACACTCGTGCCGATGCCCCGGTGTTGGCCACGCTTGCCTCACCTTCCAGCTCGTAGCGAAAGCCCTTCAACTGGTTGGAGCTCTCATTTGCGTCCATGGAGCTGCCGCTGGTAATGATGACCTCGCCGAGATAACGAGCCTGATAGCTCCCGCTAACACCGTTCCCCGGATCAATGGTGATGTTGGTACGGTCGCTCTTCCCCGAGGAATTTTGCATCGATTGGCGCAGCACCGTAAGGTCATTTGCATAAACATCGTCCATCAACGACCTGACGGTACTTTCTGCCGCCTGGAACGCCCTGTTTGAATTCTGGGAATTAACCGCCATCCGCTCCTGCATGACCGAGGTATTCATTCCCGCAACGCCGATCAGCGTCAGCACCAACAGAACGATCAGGGAAACGATAAGCGTGGCCCCACGCTCCCTGGACATTGACAAAGAATTCTTGTGTTTACTTATCATTTGATCACCACCAATCGGTCCATCAGTCACGATTACGAAGCATTACTGTCGATACAAATGTTCGACGAAGACGACGATCTTCCGGGTGCGTGACCGTACCCCCACCGCTAGCTTCGGTAATAACCTCACCTGGAAGCGCGTAATCCGAAGTGTCGTCATTATCCCGGACAGGGTCAGCGTTACTGATCAGCATCCCGATTCTGAGAGCGACTACATTGGCCATATCTCCGACCTCGTCTGCTGGGCGGTAACGAACATTATTGGTGGCTAGCAGTTCGCCGTATTCGACCTGTAGATTCTCCACGCCTTCAACAATTTCCTCGGGCTGAAGCAGACTTCCGTCGAGATTGTTGACTTGTCGGTATAAGGCAAGAATGTCGTTGCCTTGGGAATCATTTCTTCCGGTATCAGCAACGAAATAAACAGAGGAAGAGAAACGCATGATGCGCGCGGAATCCGTGTATTCCTGACTCAAGCGGTTGGTACTGTTTACATTATTTGCGTGGGCCCACGTGTCAGAGGACGGTTTGCTTGAAATGCGAAACAGGTCTGCAGCTTCGCAATCCGATATCATCACGATGTCATTCTGGGCAAACCTCACAACATCATCACCCTTAACCTGAACGTTGGCGTTCGCCGCAGTCATATTTCCAGACAGCTCGATCGCCATGGACTCCCCGCGCTGGACTGAAATCACATCACTGCCCACGACAGCTCCCGACTCAACGGTCGTACCGTCGAATTCGGTACCATCCGCCCAGGCCCCATCAGTAACTTCCCAGCCTCGAAGAGTCGTCTCGAAAAAATCGGATGTCGGAGGGTTGTTCGCAATGATGTTCAAGGTTACGTCATCCGGATCGGCGCAACCTTGAAAACCCACCATTCGCATGTCACGGGTCATTATGTCAGTCGCTATCCTGGCGGCTTCCTGAGTTCGGGCAAGCGAGGTGCCGACCCGGGAGGTTCGACTGGAATCCAGGTAGACAGTAAATATGCCGAAGATGAGAGTGGCGCTGAGCGCAAGAGCGATCATCAGCTCCACAAGAGAAAGGCCACTCTGAGTCTTCCTCAATTTGGCGATTAACCTTACGTCAGTTGCCCCTTTCATGTTGTACCTCATAATGAAAATCGCACGGAGTAAGAGCTGTCGCCAGCAATGGTCTCGCCCGCGTCTCCCTGACGAGCAACTTCATCCCACGTCACCGTGATGGTATATCGGGAGGTGGCAGCATCATGCTGTATCGTGCCAACCCCGCCTGGCAAAAGGGCCATATCGCTGCCAACACCCTCAATTTGGCGGGTCCACTCCACCAAATCCAACTGGGCCTGACCGGCAGGAGTGCACCCACCCGCATCACTGGCGCAGGCGGGAAGCGCGGTTGATGCTCCATCTGTAGTGAAGCCTGCGTAATCTGCTGCCCTGGGCTTGTTGGCACGCATACGGTCAGCCATGTCGTAGGCAAGTATGCTGGCCTGCGTTCTGAGGTAAGCGCCCTGGTTGTTACGCATACCCTCCAGAATGAGTCCGGCCAGCCCCAGGAGACCAATCGCCAGGATAAACACGGTTATGAGGATTTCAATCAGCGTGAAACCGCTCTGGCATCGGGCAGCAGGCCCGACATGAAAAACCGGATGTTTGTGACTTCTGTCTTTACTCATGCCTTAGCTCACCATCAGGGACAGGTAATATCGTTGCCTTCATGGTCGTTCAAAGTACCATTGCCGTCGGTATCCCTTGCCAAATGGGTCTGGCCAGAGAAATTAATAGAAACAGCGCGGGCATTTGCAGCCCCACGCTCATCGCAAATAACGAAGGTGCCAGCCACATTATTGGTAGCCGAGGCTTCGGGGAAACCCTTGTGGTCAAACTGCACGTAGTTGCCGCCATCACTGGTCATATCGAGGATGCGGAGCGTGTTTCCACCAGCAAGGGGACCGATTGCCTTGAGCAAAGTGTCAGCTGCGTCTAGTGATGCACTCTCATCCTCATCAAGGAATACAATCACTCCGCTGTCCCACGCTGCGCTACCACTGCAGGAGGCACTGTCAGCGGAGGCACAAATAGTGACGGCACCCTCTCGCAGCTTTGACGCCTCGCTCCGCGCATAGCTGATGAAACTGCTGACTTCATTGGTTTGCGCAGCAAGACGGTTATTCAGCACCATCTCCCGAAAGGAAGGCACCGCAAACGTTGCGATAATCCCGAGGATGGTAATGGTGATAAGAAGTTCAACGAGAGTAAAACCTGAACTACGCCGGATTCCAGACATAAAACATCCCTACTACTGACTGACCAGAGGTTATTGGCGATGCACTCTATACGCCAGCGCAAGTCGATTAGCGGCACCGATAAAAGGATAAACGGTTACCCCACACCAATGATGGTGACTTCTATCACAAAAACCGGGGCTATCTTTCAGGAGGGCTTTTGGCTAGGACATCCAACAAACAATCGGCCAGACATCAACTGACATTCACCACATCAATCCGAAGTTCTTTCGGCATGGAAAACACAATGTTCTCCTCGCGCCCGGCAATCTCCTCCGGAACGCTGCCGCCGAGTTGCTGCAAGCGTGAGATCACATCATTCACCAACACCTCTGGTGCGGACGCCCCGGCCGTGACACCGATGGACGTTTTGCCGTCCAGCCACTGGGGCTCAATCTGCGCTGCTTCATCGATCAGGTAGGCAGGCGTTCCCATCCGCTCTGCCAGCTCACGCAGCCGGTTGGAGTTGGAGCTGTTGGGTGAGCCTACCACCAGCATAAGGTCGCAGTCGCCGGCAAGTTGTTTCACAGCATCCTGACGGTTCTGGGTGGCATAGCAGATGTCGTCTTTACGCGGCCCTTCGATCTGCGGAAATTTTTCTCGCAGGGAGTCTATGACCCGGGCGGTATCATCCATAGAGAGGGTCGTCTGGGTTACGTAGGACAGGCGCGAGGCATCCTTGACTTCCAGTTTGGCGACGTCCGCCTCGTCTTCCACCAGATAGATGTCACCACCATTGCTGTGATCATACTGCCCCATGGTGCCCTCCACTTCGGGATGGCCATGATGGCCGATCAGGATGCACTCCCGGCCATCCCGACTGTAGCGCATGACCTCCAGGTGTACTTTGGTCACCAGAGGGCAAGTCGCATCGAATACTTTCAGGCCACGACGCGATGCCTCGTTCTGCACCGCCTGGGATACGCCGTGCGCGCTGAAGATCACCAGCTTGTCATCGGGCACCTCGTCCAGCTCATCCACGAAGATAGCACCGCGATTACGCAGGTTGTCGACCACGAATTTGTTGTGAACCACCTCGTGCCGCACGTAGATCGGCGCGCCAAACACATCCAGGGCACGATTGACGATTTCGATGGCTCGGTCCACGCCGGCACAGAAGCCACGAGGATTGGCGAGTCGGATCTGCATGGTAACTTCCTGCTGGTGTTGATGGGTCCGTGCTTGCGTCAGTGCGTCGGCTTTGCCGGCTCGACGTCAATAATCTCCACTTCAAAGGTCAGTGTACGCCCCGCCAGCGGGTGATTGAAGTCCACTTCCACCTCATCACCTTCGACACGGCTGACAACACCCGGAAGCTCGCTCTGGCGGGCATCGGCAAAGGAGATCATCACTCCAGGCTCGAGCACCATATCGGCACTGAACTCGTGGCGCTTGAAGGTCTGGAGATTATTCGGGTTATGCTGGCCAAACGCCTTCTCAGGTGGCACCTCGTAGCTTTCACGGTCTCCCGCCTTCATGCCCATCAGGTAGGCTTCGAAGTTCTCCGGCAGGTTGTCGTCGCCAATCTCCAGCGTGGCCGGCTCCTTTTCGAACGTGGAATCGATCACTTCGCCATCGGGAAATTTCAGGGCGAAGTGCAGCTTGACACGGGTACCCTTATCTACAGGCAATTCTTTCATGAGCGTTAGTCACTCCTTTCGGCATCCCCGTCAGAGTCAGCGGGTTTGCGGAACATATCAAGGATCATCATGGCGGCGCCGATGGTTATGGCCGTGTCCGCCAGGTTAAAGGCTGGGAAATGCCAGTCCTGCCAGTAAAAATGCAGGAAATCGACAACGTAGCCATGAACAACACGGTCGTAGACGTTGCCGAGGGCGCCACCGAGAATCAGTACGATGGCGATGGCCGCCCAGGTTTCATGACGCTGAAGTTTTCTCAGCCAGATAATCAACACGGTGCTGACCACCAGAGCCAGCGCCACAAAGAACCAGCGCTGCCAGCCATCGGCCTGAGCCAAAAAGCTGAAGGCCGCACCCGTATTGTGCAGCAGCGTCAGATTGAACATGGGGATCACCGGCACCGGGTCGCCGTAGGTCAGCATGGCCGTAGCCAGGGCCTTGGTACCGAGGTCCAGTACGATCACCAGCACCGCCAGCCACAGCCACTTCAACTTGGACCCACTTGCCGGTTCAGTCATTGTCGCGTCCATCAGGCAAACGAGCGGGCTTCACCAGGCCCTTCCACGTTGGTCACACAACGGGCGCACAGGTCCGCGTATTTTTCATTACGACCGACGTCTTCGCGGTGGTGCCAGCAACGCTCACACTTGGCGTAGGTTGCCGGCGTTACCGCAACACGCAATCCCTCGTGGCCAGTCAGTTCAGCATCACCCGCTTCGGATACCGGCTTAACCCTTGCCTCCGATGTGATCAGTACAAAACGGAGCTCCTGGCCCAGGTGCTTGAGGTTCGCGGCCAGGTCACCCTCACAGAAGAGCGTGACTTCAGCGCTCAGCGACCCTTTGATCTCGCCTCGGGCGCGGGCTTCTTCCAGACACTTGTTGACCGCTTCCTTGACGCTGTAGATCTCGCGCCAGTAGTCCCGGCCCAGTTCGGCCGTTTCCGGCAGCTCGGCAAGACCGTCGTACCAGGTCTCATAGAACACGGTATCACCACGCTGGCCCGGCAGATGCTGCCAGATTTCATCGGCGGTAAAGCTGAGAATCGGGGCTATCCAGCGCACCAGGGCCTCAGCAACGTGATACAGCGCGGTCTGGCACGAACGCCGCGGAAGGCTGTCGGCAGGGGTGGTGTACTGGCGATCCTTGATGATATCCAGATAGAAACCGCCCAGGGTCGCCTCGCAGAAGTTGTACACCTTCTGATAGATGCGCAGGAAGGCGTAGTTCTGGTAATCCTCATGCAGCTCATTCTGGAGCTGCAACGCACGGTCCACCATCCAGCGGTCCAGGGCAATCATGTCCTCCGGCGCCACCATGTGCTGCTCGGGCTCAAACCCGTTGAGGTTGCTCAACAGGAAGCGGGAGGTATTGCGGATCCGGCGGTAGCCATCGGCGGTCTGACGCAGAATGTCCTTTGATACAGTCATCTCACCACTGTAATCGGTCGCCGCCACCCAAAGCCGCAGGATGTCAGCGCCCAGCTCGTTCATGACCTCCTGAGGTGCAATCACATTGCCGAGGGACTTGGACATCTTGTGCCCTTTGCCATCCACCGTGAAACCATGGGTCAGGACCTGCTTGTATGGCGCCACACCGTTCATGGCGATGGAAGTCTTCAAAGACGACTGGAACCAGCCACGGTGCTGATCCGACCCTTCCAGGTACATGTCCGCCGGGAACTGACCCAGCTCTTCACGGGCCCGCAGCACGGATTCATGGGTTACGCCGGAATCAAACCAGACATCCAGCGTATCGGTGACTTTTTCGTACTGATCGGCGTCGGTGCCCAGAAACGTTGCCGGCTCAATGTCGTACCAGGCATCGATACCGCCCACCTCGATCTCCTGGGCAACTTTTTCGATCAGTTCCTGGGTATCCGGGTGCAGCTCCTGGGTTTCCTTGTGGATGAACAGCGTGATCGGCACGCCCCAGGTCCGCTGGCGTGAGATACACCAATCCGGAGACTGCTGAAACATGGCCTCAATGCGATTCTGGCCCCAGGCCGGCACCCAGCGGACACCCTTGATGGCTTCGAGCGCGTCTGCCCGCAGATGTTGCTTGTCCATGCTGATGAACCATTGCGGGGTAGCCCGGTAGATCAGCGGGGTCTTGGTCCGCCAGCAATGGGGATAGCTGTGCCGGAACTTCTCGGAACGCACCAGCTTGCCCTCACGCGTCAGGGCGGAGCAGACCGGTTCATCGGCCTTGTACACATGCACGCCCGCCAACTCGCCCGCAGCGCTGGTGTAGGTGCCGTCAGCCTGAACCAGATTGAGAGTGTCGATGTTATAGGCTTTACCAACCTCAAAATCTTCGATGCCGTGATCGGGCGCAGTATGGACCGCCCCGGTACCGGCGTCGGTGGACACATGATCACCCAGGATAACCGGCACCTGCTTGTCGTAGAACGGATGCATCAGGGCCAGGTGTTCGAGGTCCGCACCGGCGCAGGTGGCCAGCACCTCATATCCTTCAACTTCCCAGCGACTCATAATGCCGTCGACCATGTCCGCCGACAGGATCAGTCGCTCCGGCCCCTGCCCGACGTCGGCCTGCACCAGAGCGTACTGAAACTCCGCGTTCAGGGAGACCGCCTGGTTGGCCGGGATGGTCCAGGGTGTGGTGGTCCAGATAACAACGGAAACGTCCCCCTCACCCTTGCTGGTTCCAAACAGGGCCAACGCCTTCGCCTGATCGACAGCGGTAAACCGCACATCAATCTGGGTCGAGGTTTTGTCCTGGTACTCCACCTCGGCTTCCGCCAGTGCGGACTGACCAACCACACTCCAGTAAACCGGCTTATACCCGCGAACCAGGTGGCCCTTGGCAACAATTTTCCCGAGCGCACGAACAATGCCCGCTTCCACTTTAGGATCCATGGTCAGGTAGGGCTTATCCCACTCACCCATGACCCCCAGGCGAATGAAGTCCTCTTTCTGACCCGCAATCTGTTTGGTTGCATAGTCGCGACAGGCCTGGCGGAAGGTCTTGTAATCGACTTTCACGCCCGCCTTGCCGATTTCCTGCTCCACTTTGTGCTCAATGGGCAGACCGTGACAGTCCCAGCCCGGCACATACGGCGCATCGTAGCCCATGAAGTTGCGCGACTTAACGATCATGTCCTTCAGAATCTTGTTGACCGCATGACCAATGTGAATGCTGCCGTTGGCATAGGGAGGGCCATCATGGAGAACGAATTTTTCCCGCCCTTCGCGCTGCTTGCGCAGGTTGCCGTATACGTCGAGATCCTGCCAGCGCTTGAGCATGTCCGGCTCACGCTTGGCCAGATTGCCGCGCATCGGGAAGGCGGTTTCCGGCAGATTCAGGGTGTGCTTGTAGTCGCTCATGGTCTGTGTGCGTGCTCTTTTGGTCAGTTTGGGTCAGTAATCAGTTATTTGTGGGCCGCAGCCCCGGGTTTTCAATGTGCTGCCCGAGAGGATCCATTATCCGCGATCCAGGCCCGGGCATCGCTGAAGTCACGGGCAATCTGCTCCTTCAGGGCATCCACGGAGCTAAATTTGATCTCGTCACGGAGCCCGTGACGGAACACGACGTCTATGTGGCGGCCATAAAGTGTGCCAGTAAAGTCAAACAGGTGCACTTCAAGGGCCGGCTGTTTGCCATCTACCGTCGGCCGCAGACCAATATTGGCAACACCGTCATACACCGAACCGTCATCAAGGGTGGTGCTCACCACATACACTCCCTGCAGCGGCGCCATGCGCTTTAACAGGATGTTCGCCGTTGGCGCGCCGATCTCACGCCCAAGCTGACGCCCATACACGACGCGGCCCCGAATCCGGTAGGAATGGCCAAGAAGCGCTTCGGCATCGTCCAGCCGATCTGCCTGCAGCCGTTCACGAATCCGGGTACTGCTCACGCGCTCGCCGTCGATCGTCACCGTCCGGGTATTTTCCACCGTAAATCCAAGCGATTCACCCACCTCACGCAACAGCATGAAATCACCGGTTCGATCACATCCGAAGCGAAAATCGTCGCCCACCACGAGGTGTCGCACACCGAGACCATTCACCAGCACCGTATCGATGAATTCCCGACTCGTCAGACGGCGGAAACGGCCGCTGAAATGCAGGCAGAGCACGTAATCAATGCCGGCTGCGGTCAGTGCCTCGAACTTCTGCCTGAAGGACATGAGCCTCGGAGGCGCCTCGGCACCCTGAAAAAACTCTCGGGGCTGGGGCTCGAACACCATGACCACAGAGGGCAGGCCCATACCGGCCGCTTTTTCTTTAACCTGTTCCAGAATTGTCCTGTGCCCGATATGTACGCCATCGAAATTGCCGATGGTCGCGACACACCCATTGGCAAGGGGTGGAGCCTCGCGACGGGACAGCGTTGTCAGGTTAGTCAGGCCTCGGATCAGACGCATGCAATGCGAACCTTCAGTTGCCAGCTGGCTTTCAGCGCCCCGCCTCGCCCGGTGAAACGTTCAAGGAAGTGTCGAGCCAGGGGAACGCTGGTGAGAAAACGCGCGATTATACCTTACCTCTGGCGGAAATGTCTTACCCTCACGCCAGTCACCGCCAGCGCCAGGAAATAGACTGCCACTCCCGCGCCCACCAGCAGCGCCATGTCGGTCGCCCGCTGGACGCCGCCCGCCGCAAGCCAATCGCTTACCGGTGCCTTGAGCCAGAGAATGACGAGCGCCAGGGCGAGATTGGCAACGCCAATCTGAATCAGGAAACGCGGCCAGCCCGACTGACTTTGCCACGCACCCTCCTTGCGCAGCCCTCGCCAGAGCAGGAACCCGTTCAACCAGGCCGAAAGCGAGGTGGCCAGCGCCAATCCGGCATGGGCGAGCGGAAAAATCAGAATCAGGTTCAACACCATGTTGGCGACCATGGCGATAACGCCAATTTTCACCGGCGTGCGGGTATCCTGGCGGGCGAAAAATCCCGGCGCCAACACCTTGATCAGCATGAATGCCAGAAGCCCCGCCGAATACGCACGCAGGCTCTGGGCCGACATCACCACATCCCGATCCGTCACCTCCCCGTAATGGAACAGCGTGGCGATAAGCGGCTCGGCCAGCAGAGCGAGAGCAAGGGCTGCGGGCAGGCCAATCAGCAGAACCGCACGAACCGCCCAATCAAGAGTGGCAGCGAACTGGTCGACGGAGTCCGCTGCATGCTTGCGGGAAAGGCTGGGCAGAATCACCGTGGCGATTGCGATCCCGAAGACGCCCAAAGGCAATTCCGACAGCCGGTCGGAATAGTAGAGCCAGGATACGCTGCCCGTTTGCAGGAACGACGCCAGCACCGTATCCAGCAGCAGGTTAATCTGACTGACCGAGACACCGAACAAGGCGGGTGCCATCAGCTTCAGAATGCGGCTGACACCCTCATGCCGGTAGTCGACTCGTGGCCGCGGCATCAGTCCCAGACGCATCAGGAAAGGCATCTGGAAGAACAGCTGCAACGCACCAGCAATGAATACGCCCCAGGCCAACGCCATCACCGGCTCGTCCATCAGCGGCGTCAGATAGATGGCTGCACCGATCATGGCCAGATTGAGCAGAACTGGCGTGAAGGCCGGTACCGCAAACCGGTCATAACTGTTAAGAATGCCGCCAGCGAACGCCGTTAGCGAGATCAGCAATAAATAAGGAAAGGTGATGCGCAGCATGTCACTGGTGAGCGCAAACTTCACGTTATCGTCCAGAAAGCCCGGCGCGAAGATGGCAGTCAGCACCGGCGACCCCAGCATGGCAACCAAAGTGACGGCCAGCAGGATCAGCCCCAAGGAGCCGGCTACGGCGTCCACCAGGCGCTTAACCTCAGAGACTGACTGCCCTTCCCTGTAGGACGATAGCACCGGGACAAAAGCCTGGGAGAAAGCCCCTTCCGCAAACAGCCGACGAAGGAAGTTCGGGATCTTAAAGGCAACAAAAAACGCATCCGCCCCGGCACCGGCACCGAAATAACGGGCAATCACCATATCCCGGACCAGACCCAACACCCGGGACAGCATGGTCATAGCCCCGACCAGCCCGGAGGAGCGCAACAGACCCGGCGCTTTCGGCAAGGATTTTTTCGCGGTGGTGGTTTCGGGTTCCGACGACATGAAGGCTCTGGCCAGGGATTAAACAACAAGTTGGCGCGGTATCTCGGGAAATACTAGTCCAGCCCGGGCGCCCGCATCCAGTGAGCGGCGAGTTTATCACAGGCCTTTGGTGTCGGTGCATGAAATAGGTTTCGGTCTTGACATCTGCGGGTTTCAGCGGCATAGTTTCGCGTCATTTATTTCGACGCGCTGGTTTTGGCGCGCCCGCGATGTAACGAATCATTCAGCAACGAATTTTAGATTTTCAGGAGTTTTACGGTGGCAAATTCCCCGCAAGCCAAGAAGCGCGCACGTCAGAACGAGAAGAACCGCAAGCACAACGCAAGCCTGCGTTCTATGGCTCGTACTTACATGAAAAAGATTCAGTCCAAGATTGAAGCTGGCAACTACGAAGAAGCCCAGGCTGCCTTCCAGCAGGCTCAGCCGATTCTGGACAGCATGGTCAACAAAGGCATCTTCGCGAAAAACAAGGTTGCTCGTAGCAAGAGCCGCCTGAGCGCCCGGATCAAGTCTCTGAAGAGCGCGTAAGCGGATTTTCCTTCAGAAATAAAAAAACCGGCCAACTGGCCGGTTTTTTTTATGTTAGCTCCAGGACGATTAACGCACTATCTCGATATCAATCCGAAAATCGATGCTGCACGAGTTGTTGTTAACCACATCGTTTGCATCAGCACCGGTCAAGGAAATGCCACTCGAACTGACCAAATCATCATAGCTGTAGCGCCTGCGAAGTGTTTTGTGAAGCTCGCTCGCAGTGACCGTTGAAGGAATGAAATTCGGCGCGACACCGCAATCATCCGAGATAAACTCATCTGCCTCAAGAAACGCCGCCTGAAGGCCAAATGATTCACCAGGTTTCAAACTATACACATGCAATGAGTTACTAAGCCACGAATCTTCCAACTGCAACCAGGTACTTTGGTTCCAAACACGCTTGTAGTAGCAGGCACGACGATCATCCTCATTAAGATCGGGTATTTGAACAGGCACTCGATCTCTGAATTCATAATCTACACCGTCAATCGTCGCGGGCTGGTAGAAAATGGCCCCCAGGTCATCGTCATTATTTTGAAAAGTCTCGGCATCCAGCGCATCAGACAGCAATTTCTTCTGCCCTGTTTGAGGATCTTCGGCCACGACCCACCACATCACCTCGCCAGCCTGCACATCGGCACTCCCCTCTGAGGCGTCCTTGCATTGGTTGTTAATAATGAGGTCGCGCACGATGACCCGGAAAGCGACATCAGGCACCAGGGGATCAGTACCAACGGCAATCTCCGCACCATCTCGCCGGCCATCACCATCGGTGTCTGCATTGGTCGGATCCGTCTGAGCAGCAATCTCATCACCATCGTTCAGATCATCCAGATCGGTATCTTCAAAAATGGGGGACGTGAAAACCGTGGTTGCCGTTGTTTCTCCGGGTAAACTGAGCCTGGACCCTGAAATCAGCTCCACCTGATCGGACAAATCATCGCCGTCCGTATCTGACTTCGTAGGATCCGTACCATAGCCACCGGTATTGGCCGATGTGATGTTCATGTTGGGATACAGCGCGGCAATGCTCAGGTACTTGGACAGATCCGCCACCTCGTCGTAATCACTGATGGTATCGCCATCGGTGTCTACACTGCGCGGATTGGTACGGAGGTCACGCTCTACAAAATCCGGCAAGCCGTCAAAATCAGTATCTGGCAACGACTTGCTAGAGGTGACCTCATCCCCGGCGCTACCATTGACAGATACCAGCCAGCCTAAATCCTCCTCGCCGTCAGTCAAACCATCCTGATCCGCGTCAAAGAAATCCGCCCTATCATCCACAGTCGGGTCAGAACCGCGAACAAGCTCACTGCCGTCTGCCACCGAATCGTCATCGGTATCCCGGCGAAGCGGATCTGTCAGAACTGTCTCTGCTTCGCGCAATACATCATCCCCTCCAGGTGTGCTATCGATAGCGGAATTGGTTCCCGGCAGGACAATCACATTGCCAGAGGGAACTGGATTGTTGATAAAGGCACGTTGGATATCGTCGCCGCTGGCCAGGGATTCCGCTTCACCGTTGCCACCATCGACGATGGCCAGCAAGGCATCGAAACCGCCAAGCTCAGTGAAATCCGAAATGCCATCCCGGTCGGTGTCCGGCTCGGCCGGGTCGGTCGCGGGCGGAACACTGAAGGCGGCTTCGTAGACATCATCGACAGCGGGATCCGTATTGAGCTGGCCATCCGGACCAGGTCCGACTACTGGAGTCCCGTAGGCCAGATTTTCGGCACCAACGGGCGTTAACTGCTCATCATCGCCCTCTGCCGTGGTGTCCGCAGTGTTGTTTGGACCCGCAATAATCCCGATAGCGTCTGCCTGACTGACCGGCTCGTCACTCTGAAAGGCACAAAGCGCTTGGGCACGACTATCTCCCGGCTCACAAAAACCCCGCAGATCCTGCTCCTCAACATCCCAAAGGCCATCGCCATCGGTATCGCCAAACCGCGGCGATGAAAAGGTCTGGCGCAAGGCCCCGCCGTCTACGGCGACCTTCCAGCCAACGAAGACTTCCGCGAAGTCGCTCAAACCATCCTGATCGCTGTCCACCGAATCCTTCACATCATCAGTACCCGCCGCTTCCCCCGAGAAAGCCGGACCAAAAAGCCTGTTGTCAAAGCGGTTACGTTCACTGTCGGTAGAGCCAAAAAGGAATTCATTGCGCGCAAACAGGCCGTCGCCATCCAGATCCTGCAAAAATGCCAGACTGAGGTTGTCGCCCGGCTCAACGGTAATCTGATCAAAATTGGCGGCATCCGGCAGCTGGCCGGAGGTTAGAATCACCCAGCCCCGGTTGAAATCGCCATTGCGCAAGGATTTGATTCGCACCAACTTCTGGGGGCCGCTGCAGGTGCCGCTCAGGCATTCACCGTCGACCCGGCAAATTGCCCCCGCGTTCTCGGAAAATGCCGAGCACGTGCGACTGGTTTCAAAACCACCAATAAAATCGACAATATCATCGTCTTTGGCAGGCGTATCCAGCACACCGTTCTCTCCAGGACCAATGACAATCGTTCCGAGGCTAACACCACTCGTGCCCACAGGAACCAGCTGGATATCGTCCCCCTGAGCAATACTGTCGGCTGTCTTGTTCAGGCCAGCGATAATGCCGCTAACACCGGTCGGATTAGCAATGTAGTCGTCACCGCCCGGCTTCGTTTCAAGCCAACCGTTGGGACCCGATCGAATGACCTGATTATCCTCATCCCGAACGTCGTCGCCTTCGGCCCCCGTATTCAAAACACCGTCATTACCAGCTGAAATGTAATCCAGATTGGTCTGATGACGCGGCAGGCCAATAGTTGATTCCACCAAGTAACTCAGGGGCAGACCCAGCGCCCGTCCTGATGGGCTGAATCCGCCCAAGTACTGGTCGTCCTGCAAGACGCCCGCCGTGGCCAGCAGGTAATTTTCAGCGGCGCTGGCGTCGCCATAATCCAGCACAACGCTGCCGGTGCGGTCCCGGGCTACCTGGCTGATAAACGTATAATTACGCCCCAGCTCATCCTCGACATCGTAGTTGGCGACGCGAAACACCAGGGAAGCAGGGTTGCGCATCAGACTCTCGACCAGATTCGGGAACACTTCTCGGCTACTGAACAAGAAGGGCCCACGCTCATTAGTGCTACCTCCCAGATTGATCGTCAGCGGAGACCCCGTCGCCAGCTCAGAACTCGGTACCAGTGTTGCCACTGGCAAAAACGTGTCACGACCACCTATCTGCTGCAACACGGTAATTTCCAGATTGCGCAGGGTAAAAGGAACATTGCCCTCGTTGGCGATACTCAGGGGAACATCAATACTGGCCCCGATCACTTCACGCGTCACGGTTTGAGTACTGCTCAGCTCCTTACCCTTCGTTTGCGATCGCTCATAAGCCTCTTGCGACTCCCTGGCCGATCCATTGTCTGTTTGCCAATTGGTGGTATTGGTGTCAAACACATAACCAGTAACCTCGATTCCACCGGAAACGCCTTTGTCCCCGCCAAAAAAACTGCCATTGCCAAGGCCTGTTCTAAAACCACCCCCACCTCCCCACTCATCCGTGCCACCATCGGTTCTAGTAAAGGAGGTATTTTCACTCTGGGTCAACGTTGTGCTGGTATTGGACTCTTCAGTAATCACCTCTCCGGTTTCATCCGTGTAACTAAACCGTTCGTCAAGCTGCAGCCGAACATCACCCACGCTGATTGTCAGCTTGGGCACGTCGGCAATCCGCGGATCACGATTCAGTTCGAACAGCTCCCGATAATCATCAAGCTGATCGCCATCGGTATCCGCCAAAACCGGGGACGTTTTGAGGTCAAAATGCTCGAAGCCATCCTGCAAGCCGTCCAGATCACTGTCCTGGGCGAACGGGTTGCTGTAGACCTTGTTCAGCTCGAGATTATCGTGAATGCCGTCCCCATCGGTGTCGGTAGCCCGGGGGTTCATGCCGAACTGCAGTTCCAGGAAGTCGTCGAGGCCATCGCCATCAGTGTCGGCGAGGTTGGGGTCGCTGGTTACCTGCCGGGTAATGATTTCACCGTTCGCCATCTCCACCACGACAATGGTGCCGGCCTGCTCCTCACTGTCATACAGGCCATCGCCATCGGAATCCACGAGCTCAGCCGCTCCAGCAGGAGTTCCGGCAAAGATGGCCGTGTTGGCGGTCCCGAATGAGACCACGCCATCGTTAACCTTCAGCTGCTGACCATACATGTCGGTGGCGTTGGTTACGGCCACCTGATAGGTCAGCTCACTCTGGGATCGGGTGGTAAGCTCAATGACCCGACGGTCCGCGCTGGCAAAGCGTGCATCAATCACGCCCAGAACACCCGATTCGGGATTCACGTTGGCCTGAGTGATAGAAAAGGTTGCAGAGCTTGGCGTCTGCTCGCTCATCGGTTTGCTGAAGGTGACCTGCACATGGGTGTTATCCAACGATGCCGCGCTGACTACGGACGGAGTTTCCGCGATAGCCGTCTGGAGAGACATACCGAGGAATGTCTTGTCGGAGGGGAGCATATACAGGGGCAAGCCACTGATAAGACCAGTAACCCCGCTCAGCTCAAGGTCATAATAGGCGTCCTCCTGCGACTCAGTCGTCAAAACGACGGTGTCCGCCTGCCCACCCAATAATACCTGCTCGATTTTAAGGCCATTACCGCTTTTTGATGTCAGCCGGTAATTTTTGATATCACCCGCGTCATCCGAAACCGGCTCACTGAACTGCAAAAACACCACAGCATCGCTGAGGGAGACGACGCTCAGCAGCCTCGGCTCCTCACTGCCATCACCGATAAAGAGGATTGGTTCGTCGTCAACATTTGCCAGATCCAGCTGCAGAGTTCCGTTTGGAATAAGCTGGACATCCTCTTCCTCTGGAGCAAGCTGAAGCAAAACGGAGGTCCCGTCGAGCCCCGGGTATGCAGCCACCACCGCAACTCGATTGCCGTTCGACAGTGTGATGTTGTAACTGAGAGGATTCCCCGACACTTCCGGATCAACGGGGTCAGCGAACTCAATTTCCACGTAGTTGCGGCTCAAAGACACCACTTTCGAAATTGCCGACAGTTCGCCCGCATCCACATTAACCGAACCAGAACCTGTCACGTCGGCCGATTCGCCTGAACCCCCGCCGCAAGCATGCAGCAGCAGTGCCACTAACAGCACCACCGCAATTCTTGCCCCTCGATTGATGCGGCAACTAGTTTTTACGAGATGACACTCTCCAACACTGGATAGATCTTCCATTTGAGCAGACATACTTCCCTCACGTCATCCTGTTGCACGCCTGCAACCGCCCCCTCCACCAGCCAACTCTGAGGCACATCCCGGTCCGAACGCTCTGCGACTTTATGTTACATTCCTGTTACAATTAAAAGGTATACCGTAAAGAAAATGAGCAGTCATTAGGCAAAAGTATTAATTTCGCGCCATTTTCCAAGGAATCGGACACGGGCCATGCAGGTACTGGTTGTTGATGATCATCCGCTGTTTGTTGACGGTGTTCGGCAAGTTCTGAAGAAGCTGAACTCAAGTGCAGTGGTTAGCGGGGCCAATAGCGCGGAAGCGGCCATTGTTCTATTGGAGTCAGGGAAGGCATTTGATCTGGTATTCATTAACCTTATGATGCCCGATACTTGCGGCCTCTCAGTCATATATCGACTTCAGGAACAGGGCATCAGGTTTCCAACGGTGATCATGTCGGAAGAAGACAACCTCCGATCGATTCGATCTGCGCTTGATATGGGGGTACTTGGATTAATCCCGAAGTCATTCAGTGCCGAGCAAATATTGGCGGCACTCGCGTACATTCTTGAAGGAAATATTTACATCCCGCCCGCCACAAACAAGCAACTCAGTGCACTCAAGGCCCGACGTTTTGCTCAAACTGGCAATATCACCCGCCGTCAACAGCAGGTTCTCGAATTGATTGCGCAGGGATACACCAACCGACAGATCGCCACTACCTTGTATCTGACGGAGCACACCATCAAAGCTCATGTCAGTGCGCTTTTTATTGAATTGGGTGCCACCAATCGTACCGGGTGTGTGCGGATTGCGAAATCTCTTGACCTCATTTGAAGTGACAGCGCAGAGGGCTCGCAATAACAACTCCGCCTCTAACGTAACGGATGGCCAAACAAACGCCCTGAAATCTCTGAAGAAAATGGAAGCAGGGCTGGATCTCGAATACACCTAATCGTTTTCAGACGATCACCAGGTTATCACGGTGAATCATCTCTTCGCCGGAGACATAACCCAGCACCTCAACAATCCGGTTACTTGAGCGTCCGGCGATTGCCCTCGCCTCGTCCGCATCATAGTTCACCAGGCCTCGGGCAACTTCTTTACCCTGGGCATCCACACAGGAAACCATTTCGCCCCGGCGAAACTGGCCCGAGACAGCCTTCACACCAACAGGCAACAGACTGCGCCCACCAAGACAAACCACCTTTACCGCACCATCGTCGAGCGTCAGCTGGCCCCGCGTTTGCAGATGACTGGCCAACCACTGTTTGCGGGCCGCAATTCGCCCCTGTTCCGGGAGCAGCAAGGTGCCGATCACGTCGCCCTGACGCAGGCGGGTAACCACGCCTTCGATCCGGCCGCCGACAATCACCGTGAATGCACCGGACCGGGCCGCCAGTCGGGCCGCCCGAACCTTAGTCAGCATGCCACCCCGGCCCAGCACACCGGCACCGCCGCCAGCCATGGCATCCAGCTCCGGATCGCCAGCCTTGCGCTCGGTAACCAGGGAGGCGTCTGCGTGCTTGCGGGGGTCCTTATCAAACAGCCCGACCTGATCGGTCAGGATAATCAGACCATCGGCTTCAATGAGGTTGGCCACCAGGGCGCCCAGGGTATCGTTATCACCAAACCGGATTTCATCGGTGACCACCGTATCGTTCTCATTCACGATGGGAATCACCCCAAAATCCAGCAGCGCCCGTAGCGTGCTGCGACCATTCAGGTAACGCTTACGGTCGGACAGGTCATCGTGAGTCAGCAGAATCTGCGCCGCGTGCAAACCGTGGCGCTTGAATTGCGCCTCCCAGGTCTGCACCAGCCCCATCTGCCCGACCGCCGCCGCAGCCTGCAGCTCATGGAGTTGCTGGGGGCGAGTCGTCCAACCCAGACGACTCATGCCTTCGGCGACCGAGCCGGACGACACGATCACCACCTCGACGCCACTTTCAATCAGCTCCGCAATCTGATCGACCCAGAGGCCCAATGACGCGACATCAAGCCCCTTGCCGTCATTGGTCAGCAGGGCGCTTCCGATTTTGATGACCAGACGACGAGCCTGGCGCAACTGGGTGCGTTCACTCATGATGCGTGCACTTCTCTCGACTTACTCGGGGGCGTAAACCACTTCGACATCGTAATCGTCGTCGTCGAAGTCGTCGTCATCATCGTCGTCCTGCCGGGCAGCCCTGCGGGCCTGGCGCTCCGACTCGATCCGGGCCCGGGCCTCTTCGTCCATCTGACGCCTACGAGCAGCTTCGCGCTCCGCAAATTCCGGATTCTGAGCTTCTTCCTCGGCCTGCTCTTCAATCCAGCGCATGACCGCCTGAACAAGCGGCTTGGTGCCCTCGCCGCTGAGCGCGGAGATGCGGAACACCGGCCCCTTCCAGCCCAACTCATCAACGATGGCCTGACAATGGGCGTCGCGGTCCTCCTCGGAAACCATATCGACCTTGTTGAGCACAAGCCACCGTTCCCGATTGGCCAGAGTCTCGCTGAACTTCTCAAGCTCATGCTCGATCGCCCGCACGGACTCGACCGGCGAGGAGCCATCGTAAGGCGCCACATCCACCAGGTGCAGCAACAGCCGCGTCCGCACCAGATGCTTCAGGAACCGGATACCCAGGCCGGCGCCTTCGGCGGCACCCTCAATCAACCCCGGAATATCGGCAATCACGAAACTTTGATGGGCCTGAACGCTGACCACACCAAGATTGGGCACCAGGGTGGTAAACGGATAATCCGCCACCTTGGGCCGAGCCGCAGAAACCGACCGGATAAAGGTGGACTTACCCGCATTAGGCATACCCAGCAAACCAACATCGGCAAGGACTTTCAGCTCCAGGCGCAGGTTCCGCAGCTCGCCTTCGGAACCCTTGGTGGTCTGGCGCGGCGCACGGTTAACCGAGGATTTGAACCGGGTGTTGCCCAGACCATGAAAACCCGCCTGAGCAACTTTCAGGCGCTCACCGGCATGAGTCAGATCACCCAAAACCTCATGGGTATCCATATCCACGACGGTGGTGCCCACCGGCACCGGCAACACCAGGTCCTCACCTTTCGTGCCCGTACAGTTCCGGCCGGAGCCGGGCTCGCCATTCTGGGCCTTGTGTTTGCGCTGGAACCGGTAATCGATCAGCGTGTTCAACGCCTCGTCCGCCTCCAGATACACGGAGCCGCCATCCCCGCCGTCACCGCCGTCGGGACCACCCTTGGGGACGTATTTCTCACGCCGGAAACTGAGGCACCCGTGCCCGCCTTTTCCGGCCTCAACGATGATGGTGGCTTCGTCTACGAATTTCATGGATAAACCCTTTGCGCTGCGCGCATAAACTAAAAAGCCCCGCAGCCTCAAGGAAGCTTTGCGGGGCTCCGGGCAACGTTGATAACTGACTATATCAGGATATCAATGCTGCCCAAGGTTCGACAGAACCGGATCGCCGCTGCTTACGCAGCCGGAACGATACTCACGAACTTACGGCTCTGCGGGCCTTTGACTTCGAACTTCACCTGACCTTCCGCTTTCGCGAACAGGGTGTGGTCTTTGCCAATGCCTACGTTGCTACCAGCGTGGAACCGCGTTCCGCGCTGACGAACAATAATGCTGCCTGCAGGTACAGTTTCGCCGCCGTAGCGCTTCACACCAAGTCGTTTCGACTCGGAATCGCGACCGTTACGGGTACTACCTGCTGCTTTTTTGTGAGCCATTACAAGCCTCCTGATTTAAGGGGTGGTTCGAGAGCCTTAGCCCTTGATACCCGTGATCTTGACTTCAGTGAACCACTGACGGTGGCCCTGACGCTTCATGTGGTGCTTACGACGACGGAACTTGATGATGTTGATTTTGTCGTGACGGCCGTGGCTAACCACTTCCGCAGTAACCTTGGCACCATCAACAACCGGCGCGCCTACCTGAACCTTGTCGCCATCGGCAACCAACAGAACGCGATCGAACTCCACGTTACCACCGGTTTCAACTTCCAGCTTTTCCAGCTTCAGAGTTTCGCCTTCTTTTACACGGTGCTGCTTACCACCGCTAACAATAACTGCGTACATTAACCTTCTCCGCGATTGACCCATCCCTGCTCTTATCCACCTGGTTCTAAGGGAAGCACTCTGGCGACCCTATAGCAGGGAGCGCAGGTTGGGATGAGTTGGGCGCGTGATTGTACGAAAAGGCGCTTCGCAATACAAGCCAAGTTGACACTGTAAGCGGCAATACCTAGCATTGCCGCGACCTGCCCTTTTTATCAAAAACCGTTTCCTCGAAACAGCAGCAAGGGATCTACAAGCCGCATGACAGCCCAGCGCATATACGACACCGTGGCCGAGGACTTCAGCCGCGTTAATGACCTGATCATTCAGCGGCTCGCCTCCGACGTCCCCCTGGTCGAAAAAATCGCCCAATACATTATCGAAAGTGGCGGTAAGCGCTTGAGACCACTACTGGTTCTGCTTTCCAGCCAGGCTATGGGCTACACCCGCGACAACCATCTGAAACTGGCCGCGGTGATCGAATTCCTGCACACCGCCACTCTGCTCCATGACGATGTAGTGGACACCTCGGACATGCGGCGAGGCCGAAGCACTGCCAATGCGCGTTGGGGAAATGCCCCGAGTGTCCTGGTAGGGGATTTCCTCTACGCCCGCGCGTTCGAGATGATGGTGGAACTTGAAAGCCTTCCGATCATGAATGTTCTGTCCCATGCGACCGCCGTGATCGCCGAAGGCGAAGTCATGCAGCTGATGAACGTGAAAAATCCCGATCTCACAGAAGATCAGTACATGAAGGTTATTCACAACAAGACCGCCATGCTGTTTGAAGCCGCCTCGCACACAGGTGCCCTGCTGGCCGGCGCCGAAACCCGGCAGGAACACGCGCTGCGCGACTACGGCAAGCACCTGGGCCTGGCATTCCAACTGGTGGACGACGTTCTGGATTACCGGGGTGATGCCGAAACCATGGGGAAGAATGTGGGGGATGACCTGGCCGAGGGAAAGGCCACACTACCCCTGATTCACGCCATGGCCAACGGCGACGAACAGGAGCGACAACTCATCCGCCAGGCCATCCGCAAAGGCGGCCTTGATGACTTGTCCAGGATCTTGGCGGTTGTGGAAAGCTCCGGCGCGCTGGAGTACACCATGACCCGCGCCAGAGACGAGGCCACCAAGGCGGCAGACTGCCTGTCCAGCCTGCCCGATTCTCCGCACAGAACTGCGCTCGAACTCCTGACCGAGGTGGCTGTCGCGCGGGTTAGCTAAGGCCCTCCCGCCCATGGGGCGCGTCGAAATCCAGCGCCGGCCCCACGGGGACGATCTGGGTCGGATTGATGGTGCGCTGGCTTACGTAATAGTGGCGCTTGATCTGCGCGATATCCACGGTTTCGGCCACACCAGGAACCTGGTAAAGATCCCGCACGTAACCGGATAAGGCCGGGAAATCGGCAATGCGCTGACGGTTACACTTGAAGTGGCTGAAATACACAGCGTCAAAGCGGATCAAAGTAGTGAACAGACGCCAATCTGCCTCTGTTAACGCGCCACCAACCAGGTACCGGCGGGACGACAACCGCTCCTCCAGCCAGTCCAGCGACCGAAACAGTTCGGCATACGCCTCTTCGTACTTGTCCTGCGCAGTGGCAAATCCTGCCTTGTACACTCCATTGTTGACGGTGTGGTACACCCGCTCGTTCACCTCGCCAATCTCCGATTTCAGTGCCTCCGGGTAGAAATCGATATCCGCGCGCACGCCATCAAGGTTGTTGAAGGCAGAATTGAACATCCGGATAATCTCGGCGGATTCATTGCTGACAATGGTGTGCTTCTGCTTGTCCCACAACACCGGAACCGTCACGCGCCCGGAATAGGTCGGCGCGGCCTTGGTGTAAACCTGGTGCAGGAAGCGGAAACCATGCAGGTGATCCCTATGGACATCCGCCTCGGGCCGGAATTCCCACCCGTTTTCCACCATGTCCGGGTGAACCACAGAGACCGAAACATGAGCCTCCAGCCCCTTCAGCTTACGAAAAATCAGGGTCCGGTGGGCCCAGGGGCATGCCATGGAAACATAAAGGTGATAGCGGCCAGATTCAGCCTTGAAACCGCCGTCGCCAAACGGTCCGGGCGCGCCGTCAGCCGTCACCCAGTTCCGGAAGCGGGCGGCTTCCCGCTCGAATTTGCCACCGGTTTTATCTGTGTCATACCACTTGTCGTGCCACTTGCCATCAACCAGAAGACCCATCAGATAACTCCCGTCATAATCATCGGCGTTGCCTGAACACCGCTCTCGCAGTCCTTCCGCCCAGACACCGTCATTACATTTAACGGGAAGAATACCGGGGACCCTGCTACCCTCTCAAACAAGCATTTCTGGCCAACAACCTCAGATATTTCGAACATGCACACAGCCATTACCATAGACGCCCTCAAAGTCCTTGACGCCATTGATCGCAAAGGCAGTTTCGCCGGCGCGGCCAACGAGCTCTTCCGGGTCCCCTCGGCCATCAGCTACACCGTGCAAAAGCTGGAAGAGGATCTGAACGTCGCCATTTTTGATCGAAGTGGTCACAGGGCCAGCCTGACCCCGGCCGGTCGCTACCTGCTTGAGGAAGGCCGCACGTTGCTGGAAGCCGCTGAAAACCTCGCCCACACCACCAAACAGGTGGCCCAGGGCTGGGAAACCCGCCTGCGAATCGGCTTTAACTCCTTGCTCCCTGCCGCATGCCTGTTCCCTGCGGTCCGGGATTTTTACGAGCTGGGTGTTCCTGTCGATGTTCAGATAATCGAAGAGGTCTTCGCGGGGTCCTGGGATGCCCTGCAGGACCGCCGGATTGACCTGATCGTCGGTGCCGACCAGTTCAGCAAGCCCGCCGGCAACTTCACCACCAGACCTCTGGGCGAAATGCGCTTCGTGTTTGTTGTCGCTGCCGACCATCCACTGGCAAGAATAGAAACCCCGCTGACGGAGGACGACATTTCACAGTACCCTGCGGCCGTCGCTGCCGACACGTCCAGATCCTTGCCGCCGGGCCATGCCGGCATTTTTCGGCGGCAACGGACCCTGACCGTGGCCAACATCGACCAGAAGATTGCCGTTCAGGAGTCGGGGCTTGGCGTTGGCTGGCTGCCCCAGTCCCGGATTCGCGACCACCTGGCCCGCGGCAGCCTTGTTGAAAAGCAGGTTCACGAACCGAGGCAATCCGTTCTGTTACACCTGGCACGCCACGCCGATGACCAGGGCAAGGCCCTGATGTGGTTCTGGGAACGGTTGGCGACGGATAACGCCGTCAGGAGCTCGCTGAGCACCTGAAACCCTTTTGACTGGAGTGACTGCCGGACGCCGGAAAATCCGGCATCCCAGTCAACCGAAAACACCGACCGGTCGTTTATACTTTGTGCGAACCAACATGCCGAAGGGAGTTCATTAATGCGGCAGCTGTCCGAACTGGATGCCTCGTTCCTGTATCTGGAATCCGAAACGACACCGATGCACATTGGCGGCATCTACGTTTTTGATGCCAGTGAGCAAACAACGCCCCTGGCATTCAGCACATTTGTCGCTTACCTCCGCAGCCGCCTTCACGTCGTGCCTGTTTTTCGCCAACGGCTGAAAGAGATCCCCCTGCGGCTGGGCCGCCCCTACTGGATTGATGACCCGGATTTCAGCATTGAACGGCACCTTGCCTACGTCAATCTGGGCGAACACGGGCGACGGGCCAGCCTGATGACGCTGGCTTCAAAGATCCTGGAGGAGCCACTCAAGCGGGACAGACCGCTATGGCACATCACGTTTGTAGACGGCTTCAGGCTCGATGACGACGAATCGGATCGCCAGGGATTCGCCCTGATCGTCAAACTCCACCACGCCGCCATTGATGCCTTCAGCGGTGAGGACATCATCGGCAAACTGCTGGAATACACACCGGAGCCGAGGCCGATCACACCACCCAGGCCCTGGTATCCCCGCCCCGAACCATCGGAGGAGCGGGTCATCCTCCAGGCCGGCGCCAACATACTGAGAACGCCGCTCCAGTTCACCTCCCTAGCCTTCAACGCCGCGGAAGCCACCACAAGGGGCCTGATCCAGAAGCAGTTGCGCAAGCTGCCCATGCCCTTTCCGTTGTTCTCGGCTCCGCACAGCCCGTTCAACCGGCAGATCACCGCCAACCGGCAGATCGTTTCAACCAGTGTGGACCTGTCCCGACTCAAGGCCATCAAGGCAACCCTGGGAGACGTTACTCTCAACGATGTGGTTCTGGGCCTGTGTGCCGAGGCTTTGCGCCGTTACAGCACCGAGCATGGCGCTGACACCAGCAGGTCGCTGGTTGCCATGACCCCTATATCCGTGCGCTCCAACAGCCTTCGAAGGGCGACCGGCAACCAGATGTCCGCAATGCTGCTGGACCTATCGACCAGCGAGTCCGATCCAGCCCAGCGCATTCGCAAGATCCACCGGAACGCAGTCGCTTCGGAACCCTACCGGGAGGCCATTGCGGCCGACCGGCTGACGGAATTGCTGCCGTCAACGATGCTGGCTTTGTCGGCCCGACTGTATTCCGAACTGCAAATTGCCCAGCGCTACCAGCCCGCATTCAATCTTCCGATCACCAATGTCCCCGGTCCGCAGGTGCCACTCTATCTGCAAGGCGCCAGGCTCATCCAGCAGTACAACACCGCGCCGCTGTTCGACAGCATGGGGCTGGTCATTGTCGCAGTGAGTTACCAGGGAAGGCTGACAATCAATTTTACGCTCTGTCCGGATGTTGTGGCGGAGGGTGGTTCACTGGAGGGATACGTTACTGAGAGCCTCGACGCCATCGAAGATGCTGCACAGAACCCCGGTTTCGATGGAGACCTGGAGAACGATGCAGAGTCACCTCACCAGACGTTGACCGATGACGTTCTGACCGCATTGGAGGGCGTGCTCAAGAAAACCCTTCACCGCTTTCGGACGTAGGGTGTGGGCCTACCCGGAGAGGCAGACCCGAACCGCTTATTCGAAGGCCCAGCGCAAAAACGCCTTCTTCTCTTCTTCGGTGGCCGTTGCCCAGACCGATTTCAGAGTCTCAAGTGCAGTGGTTTCGGCCGAACCAACCTGTCCGCCTTCGGGTATCGGGGTGCGGTCGGACGCGACGGCGGGGGTCCATACGCTCGATTCCGCAACGACTTCCTGGCCGTCCACGGTCACCACCGTTGCCACGAAGTCCTCGGCCATCTGCTCGGCTTCCGACCGGGATTCAGGCTGATCGAACTGGAAACGGTAAACCTCGTCCTGCTCCGCGTTGAAGCGAACGACCCGGGGCTCGCTCGTGTACACATGAACCTTGGACTCGCCATTTTCAACCACACCAGATTTAGCCCAGATGGTCTTGTAAGTAAAGATGACCTCGTTCTCTCCCGGCAGTAGCGCGTAATCAAGGGGGAGATCATCCATCAGAAAGTTGCTCATATTGCGGCCGTTAATGCGGGACACCTGAATCGCTCCCGGCGCCTTGAGCGTTGCAGCATTGGCTGCCGCCGCCGGCTCGCCGTCCCATGTCTCTACCCTGGAAAGCGTTGAAGAACAGCCAGCCATTGCCAACAGAAGACCGAAAGCCACGATAAACCGGGCACTCTGTCCCGCTTTAGATCTACCCGGTTTCAGGGCCGTCAATAGGTGAAAGATACTCATGAAATCTCCTTGATATACGAGGGAAAGGCCTAGAGGTTAGCATCCGTTTGATTGCATTCTGACGAGTGCTTCTGAAGAGGGCAAGCCGGCCATTTCAATCTGTTGCAGTGACGCCGTGCCGTATAGGCAGATCCTGTTTGAGACCCACCCCGTAAAAATGTAAAAAAATGTTGAATTCGTCCTCAATTGGATTAATTTTAAACAGATCGGCAGTACAAATGTGGCGCCCGGTATGGACCAGATAGGATCGGGCACAGGAGAAGCTATGGACACCCAAAGCAGATCAGGGGAAGCAGGGCCAGTCCCCTTCAGAAGTAGCCGGTTCTTTTGCGTAGGCAGTAAGTGGTATTTCACCACTCGGGAAGGCTTTGACAGCGGCCCCTTTGCCTCAAGAGAGCGTGCGGAAACCGGCCTCAGGCGTTTTCTGCACGTTGTGAGGCTTTTACCGGAGGACCAGCAACTCCATTAAGGGGCCACGGAATTCCCGCATTAGTCCGTTCACACAATGACCGGCATCAACCATCGGTCAATGGCGAACATGGACGCCATCGCCATAAATCCCGCCACCACATCGTCAATCATTATGCCAAGACCACCGGGGAGCCGGTCATCGAGCCAACTGATCGGCCAGGGTTTGACCACATCGAACAGCCTGAAGAGCGCAAACGCCAGCAACACACCCGCGAGCTGGTCCGGGAACAGGCCCAGGGCAATCCACATTCCCACAAACTCGTCCCAGACAATGCCTCCGTGGTCGTGGACTTTCAGGTCCCGGGCGGTTTTTCCACACAACCAGATACCAACCAGAAAAGCCGCCAGAACGATGGCCCAGTAGACAGCCGCGGGCAGCCATGCAAAGGCATACCAGAAAGGGATGGCGGCCAGACTGCCCCAGGTTCCCGGTGCGCGCGCTGCCGCGCCACTACCGAAACCGAACGCAAGCAGATGGACCGGGTTCTTGAGGAACCCCGGCGGTAGCAATGCCTTCGGCAGATCCGGCTCGGGGAACTGATCCTCCTGACTCATGACTCTCTCCTGAAATGGTCGAACCCGGTGCCCGCATCGTCAATCTTTGCGCTGCCGCCGGTCAAACGCAGACCCGATTCGGCCTCAATTGCCCCGATCACCGTCAAATGCTGCCCTATTGCCTCGGGTACAGAGCTCCATCGAGAGGGGGGGATAGTCACGCACAATTCGTAGTCGTCACCGGCTCTCAATCCGAAGCCGAGTGCCTGATCGCCCTTTAGCCGGCGCAACGCAGGCGAAAGTGGAACCGTCGACAGGTCAATCGTGGCGCCCGCGCCGGAGGCTTCGAGCACATGTCCGAGATCTGCCAGCAGCCCATCCGAAATATCTATAGCCGAAGTCACAATACCCGCAAGTGCCTGCCCCAGTTCCAAGCGTGGACAAGGATGATGGTAGCGTTTGAGCACCGCCTTCGCGTCGTCAGATGGCTGCTGCTCGTCCAGATAATCCAGCGCCGCGCCGGCGTCGCCAAGGGTCCCGGAGACACAGATCAGATCCCCCACTTGCGCACCTGAACGCCTTATTCCAGTCCCCCGTGGGACGGTACCGTGGACCTGAAGGCTCAGGGTCAAGGGTCCGCGGGTTGTATCGCCGCCGGCCAGCGACAGACGGAAGGTCCTGGCTGCGTCGGCAAGCCCGCGGGCGAAGTCTGACAACCACTGCTCATCTGCGGCGGGAAAGGTCAATGCGAGGGTGAAGCAAACGGGCTCCGCCCCCATCGCGGCCAGATCACTGGCGGCAGCCGCAAGAGCCCGCCAGGCAAGATGGTCGGCCGGAAAGGCCTCGGGGAAATGGATGCCCTCCACCACAGTATCGATGGAGAACACCAGATCGTGATCAGCAGGAATTCGCTGAATGGCGCAGTCATCCCCCGGCCCGAGCACCAACGCGCCGCTGGGAAGCGAGTCCGCTATCGGCTGGAAATACCGACGGATCAGCTCGAATTCGCCCATACCCTATCGGGGACGCGTCTCGGCCAGGCGTAAACGGCGACTGAGCTTGTCCAGAATGCTGTTTACAAACTTATGCCCCTCCGTACCGCCAAAGCGCTTGGCCATTTCGATGCCTTCGTTGATCACCACCTTGTAGGGAACGTCCAATCGGTGCTTCAACTCATAGGCGCCCAGGCGCACAATGGCCAACTCAATGGGATCGACTTCGTGAAGCGGACGGTCAAGAAAAGGTTCCAGGAGCTTATCCAGGTCGGCCTGCTCGCGATGCACACCACGGAGCAAGTCGCGGAAATACAGCTGGTCTACCTTGCTCATGTCGTTATCGACCATGAACTCGGCTTCAATATCCGAGATCGAACTCTTGCTGAAATGTCGCTGATACAGGCCCTGCATCGCCAGCGCGCGCGCACGGCGACGGTCGCCCGCTTTAGGCTGACCGGTCGGCGCCGGCTGGGGGGTGTTGTCGTCAGTTGCGCTCATTACTCACCCAGTTTCTTGAACAGGCTGACCATTTCCAGCGCAGTAATCGCCGCTTCGGCGCCTTTATTACCGGCCTTGGTGCCTGAACGCTCAATGGCCTGCTCGATGGAATCCACGGTCAGAACGCCGAAGGTAACCGGCACATCGGTCTCGAGGCTGACCGCCCCCAAACCACTGGCTGCCTCACCCGCAACATACTCGAAATGCGGCGTACCACCGCGGATCACAGCGCCAAGCGCGATAATGGCGTCGTAGTTCGAAGTCTCGGCCACACGCTTTACGGCCAGCGGCATCTCGTAGGCACCCGGTACCCGGATAATGACAATGTCATCGTCGGAAATCCCGTGGCGACGCAGGGTGTCGATGGCACCTTCAACCAGGCTCTCGACGACGAAGCCATTAAACCGGCCCACCACCAGTGCGTAACGACCGCTGCACTGGGTAAAGTCACCTTCAATTACTTTGATATCTGCCATGCATGGCTCCTTAACGGGTCAGGGCACTAAGGCCCTGACCGGATTCATCATTCGGGGGTATAGGGAACGTATTCAACCACTTCCAGATCAAAACCGGAGATGGCGGAGAACTTGATCGGCGGGCTCAACAGGCGCATCTTGCCGACACCGATATCCCGCAAAATCTGCGAGCCGGTGCCGACCGTGAAATAGACGCCGGAGCTGCCCTTTCCAGCGGAGCCCTGCCCCTCGTCAAAGAACTCGTGGATGCGATCTTCCAGGTTGTAGCTGTCTTCTGCACTGTTCAGCAGCACCACGACACCCTTGCCTTCTGCGGCCACTTTTTCCAGGGCATGGTGCAAAGGCCAGCTGCGGGAATCCTTGCGGCGGGCACCCAACAGGTCTCTCAGCGTGTCGGTGATGTGCACGCGGACGTGAACCGGTTCGTCAGCACTGATCTCTCCCATGACCATGGCCAGATGGGTGGAGCCCTGGATGTTGTCCCGGTAGGTCCGCAGGCTGAACTCGCCATACTCGGTGTCCAGCTTGTTTTCTTCCACACACTCGATGGTACGCTCGTTCATGGTGCGGTAGTGAATCAGGTCGGCGATGGTGCCAATCTTGAGATCGTGCTCCTCCGCAAAACGCTCGAGATCCTCCCGACGGGCCATGGAGCCATCGTCGTTCATGATCTCGCAAATGACACCCGCCGGCTCTGAGCCGGCCAGTGCCGCCAGATCACAGGAAGCCTCCGTATGCCCGGCGCGGCTGAGCACACCACCCGGATCCGCCATCAACGGAAAGATGTGACCCGGCTGAACCAGATCCGACGCCTTGGCGTCACGGGCGACTGCAGCCTGTACGGTACGGGCACGATCGGCGGCGGAGATGCCAGTCGTTACGCCTTCTTTGGCCTCAATCGACAGCGTGAACTTGGTGCCGAATCCCGAGGCATTCTGCTGCACCATCAGCGGAAGCCCCAACTGCTCGCAGCGATCACGGGTCATAGGCATACAGATAAGGCCCCGACCGAAGCGCGCCATGAAATTGATGGCTTCAGCCGAGCAGTGTTCGGCAGCCATCACCAGGTCGCCTTCGTTTTCGCGATCCTCGTCGTCCATCAGGATGACCATCTTGCCCTGACGGATGTCTTCAATAATGTCTTCAATGCTGTTCAGTGCCATACGGTTTTGCACCCTTGCGGCTGGCCCGCAGCCACTGACTGTCGGGACACCGTGAATTTAATGATTACCGGCGTGCCAGGATCAAGCGCTGATCCTCACCCACCTGACGTCGATCCAGCACCTTCCACTGCACCTTGTCTGCCATCGATTCCAGTGGCAAATGCGCGGTAGGTCGCCCAGTGCTGCCCAGAAAGACCGGGGCCTGATAGAGCCAGAGCTCATCCACCAGGCCTTCGCTGATAAACGTTCCCGCGAGCGTCGGGCCTGCTTCCACCAGTAATTCATTGATGCCCAGCTCGCCAAGGGAGTCCAGCAGTTCCGCGACATCAATGCCGTTATCTTTCCAGGCCACCCCGTTGATGCTGATGCCAAGGGCGGCCAGGTCCTGGGCGGGCGCCGTCGCCAGTGTGGACGAGGCGCAGAACACCTGGACGTTGCCGCCCTGCAGGATGTTTGCGGAAGGCGGTGTCCGGGCATCCCTATCAGCGATCACCCGCAGTGGCTGCCGGGACGGTTCGGTGGCATCGCCAATGTCGCCCAGCTCCTCTCTTCTGACCGTGAGCGATGGATCGTCGGCCAGCACCGTGCCGACGCCGGTGACAATGGCATCGCTGATCGCCCTCAGACGCTGGACATCCCGACGGGCTTCACCACCGGTAATCCACTGACTCTCGCCGGAGGCCATCGCCGTGCGGCCATCAAGACTGGCGGCCATCTTCAGGCGCACCCAGGGGCGGCCGGTATTCATGCGTTTCATGAAACCCGGATTCAGTCGAGCGGCTTCGTCCGCCAATAACCCTTCGGTGACCTGAATGCCAGATTCACGCAGTAACTCAAGACCGCGCCCGGATACCGACGGATTGGGGTCCTTGGTGGCCGCAAACACATGGGCCACACCCGCGTCGATCAGTGCCCTTGCGCAGGGCGGCGTCCGCCCGAAATGGCTGCATGGCTCAAGCGTCACATAAGCCGTTGCGCCGCGAGCCGACGGCCCAGCCTGGCTCAAAGCACGGATTTCTGCATGGGCTTCCCCGGCCCGCTCGTGCCACCCCTCACCGAGGATTTCGTTGCCACGGGCGATAACACAGCCAACCCTGGGGTTCGGATGCGTTGAATAGCGGCCGCGCCAGGCAAGCTGGACGGCCCGCGCCATCATGGCCCGGTCACGAACTTCGGTCATGCTTTTCCTTTCGCCGAATGGTTATCGGCCAGCGCCTTGGCGACATCCACAGCATTCTCGCCGTTGGTCGCCGACAGCCGCTCAATCTCTTCCTTGAACTCGTTGATGTCCTGGAAGCTGCGGTAAACCGACGCAAAGCGGACGTAGGCAACCTTGTCGAGCTGTCGCAACTCGGTCATCACCTCCTCACCCAACTGCATTGACTTGACCTCCCGCTCACCGGTCGCACGGAGCCGGTATTTGATGCGATTCAAAGCCGCATCAATTTGCTCGATGCTTACCGGACGTTTTTCCAGCGCTTTCATGATGCCGGATCGAAGCTTTTCCTCGTCGAAGGGCTGGCGGATGCCGTCTTGCTTGACGACGCGGGGCATCACCAGTTCAGCAGTCTCAAATGTGGTGAAGCGCTCATGGCACGACAGGCATTCCCGACGGCGACGCACCTGATCGCCCTCGGCAACGAGGCGCGAGTCAATTACCTTGGTATCTGCTTCACCACAGAAGGGACAATGCATAGTCAGAAACTCCGGAGAGGAGGTCAGCGTCGGACGCCCATTTATGCGTCCGACGCATCAGGTCTTGCCTGAATTTTAGCCGTAGACCGGGAATCGGGCACACAGAGCAGCAACCTGCTCGCGCACGCGGGTATTCACGGCTTCGTCTTCAAGGTTGTCGAGGATGTCACAGATCCAGCCCGCCAGGTCACGGCACTCGGATTCGCCGAAACCACGAGTGGTAATGGCCGGCGTGCCGATACGCAGACCGGAGGTGACAAACGGCGAACGCGGGTCATTGGGCACCGCATTCTTGTTGACCGTGATGTGGGCACGGCCAAGCGCCGCATCCGCATCCTTGCCGGTGATGTCCTGCTTGATCAGGCTGAGCAGGAACAGGTGGTTCTTGGTGCCACCGGACACTACGTCATAGCCGCGCTCAATAAACACCTGAGCCATGGCACTGGCGTTCTTGACCACTTGCTGCTGATAGGCTTTGAACTCATCGCTCATGGCTTCCTTGAAGCAGACAGCCTTGGCAGCAATGACGTGCATCAGGGGACCACCCTGACCACCAGGGAACACCGCGGAGTTCAGTTTCTTTTGCAGGTCGGCGTCGTCACAGGCCAGGATCAGACCACCACGGGGACCGCGCAAAGTCTTGTGGGTGGTAGTCGCCACAACGTGGGCGTGCGGTATCGGGTCAGGATAAACACCCGCCGCAACAAGGCCTGCCACGTGCGCCATGTCGACGAACAGGTAGGCGCCCACCTTGTCAGCGATCTCGCGGAAACGGGCAAAGTCCAGTTCCTGGGAGTAGGCCGAGAAGCCGGCGATGATCATCTTCGGCTTGTGCTCAACGGCCAGGGCCTCAACTTCGTCGTAGTCGATCAATCCGGTTTCCGGGTTCAGGCCATACTGAACTGCGCTGTAGATCTTGCCGGAGAAGTTTACGCTGGCACCGTGGGTCAGGTGCCCCCCATGGGCCAGGCTCATGCCCAGAACGGTATCGCCGGGCTTCAGCAGCGCCATGAACACCGCGGAATTGGCCTGGGAGCCGGAATGCGGTTGCACGTTGGCATACGCTGCACCGAACAGTTGCTTGGCGCGATCAATCGCCAGCTCTTCGGCGATATCCACGTACTCACAGCCACCGTAGTAGCGCTTGCCGGGGTAGCCTTCTGCATACTTGTTGGTCAGCACGCTGCCCTGCGCTTCCATCACGCGCGGGCTGGTGTAGTTCTCGGATGCAATCAGCTCGATGTGAGCTTCCTGGCGTTTCTCTTCCGCCTGCATGGCGTTCCAGAGTTCGTCGTCAAAGCCGGCGATTTTCATATCACGGTTAAACATGGATGCGCTGCCCCTGTGTGCTTGGCTGACCCGGAGAGCTTTGGATATTTCCACAGGCTCCCTGAAAAATTGGGCCGCTATTCTATCTTACAAATGGGTAAAAAATCATCTTTTATAGGCCCCGCGGGGCCTCCGCAGAAACCGTCACACCGCAACCCGCGATTTCCCTCAATTGCTATAGCTTTCCGGTTTCGCTACCTTACGAGGCTTATCTGCGAGTTCCTTTTATTTACCTCGGATTACAACAGAGGACATAGCCCGTTATGGCCCAGTACGTATACAGCATGAACCGCGTGGGCAAGGTGGTTCCGCCCAAGCGTGAAATCCTCAAGGACATTTCCCTGAGCTTCTTCCCGGGCGCCAAGATCGGTGTCCTCGGCCTCAACGGCTCCGGTAAGTCCACTCTGCTCCGGATTATGGCGGGCGTGGACCAGGATTACATCGGTGAGGCCCGGCCGCAGCCGGGCATCAACGTGGGCTATCTGCCCCAGGAGCCGGAACTGGATGACACCAAGACGGTCAAGGAAATCGTCGACGAGGCGGTTTCCGGCGTGCACGACGCGCTGGCCGAGCTGGACAAGGTATACGCCGCCTATGCCGAGCCGGATGCCGACTTCGACGCCCTCGCGAAGAAACAGGGCGAGCTCGAGGCCTTCATCCAGGCCACCGACGGCCACGACATTGAACGCAAGATGGAAGTGGCCGCCGACGCCCTGCGGCTGCCGGCGTGGGACCAGAAGGTCACGAATCTGTCCGGTGGTGAGCGTCGCCGGGTTGCACTCTGCCGCCTGCTGCTTTCCGGGCCCGACATGCTGTTGCTGGACGAGCCCACCAACCACCTCGACGCGGAATCCGTTGCCTGGCTCGAGCGCTTCCTGCATGACTACAGCGGGACAGTGGTTGCCATCACCCACGACCGCTACTTCCTGGACAACGTGGCCGGCTGGATCCTGGAACTGGACCGGGGCCAGGGCATCCCGTTCGAGGGCAACTACAGCCAGTGGCTGGAGAACAAGGAGAAGCGCCTGGAAATGGAGTCCAAGCAGGAAGCGGCGCACCAGAAGGCCGTCAAGCACGAGCTCGAGTGGGTTCGCAGCAATGCCAAGGGCCGACAGTCCAAGAGCAAGGCCCGTCTGGCCCGCTTCGAGGAAATGAGCTCCCAGGAGTTCCAGAAGCGTAACGAGACCAACGAGCTGTATATCCCACCCGGCCCACGTCTCGGCGACAAGGTGATTGAGGTGGACGGCATCAGCAAGTCGTTCGATGACCGCCTGCTGTACGAAGACGTGTCATTCCGCGTGCCGCCTGGCGCTATTGTCGGCATTATCGGTGGTAACGGCGCCGGTAAATCCACCCTGTTCAAGATGATTGCCGGTTACGACAAGCCCGATTCCGGTGAGATTGTCGTCGGTGAGACCGTCGAGCTGGCCTACGTCGACCAGATGCGCGACCTTGATGGCGACAAGACCGTCTGGGAAGAACTGTCCGATGGCAACGACATCATCAAGGTGGGCAATTACGAGACCCCCTCCCGGGCCTACGTCGGGCGCTTCAACTTCAAGGGCAGCGACCAGCAGAAGCGCGTAGGCGACCTCTCCGGTGGTGAACGCAACCGCCTGCACCTGGCCAAGCTCCTGAAACAGGGTGGCAACGTGCTGCTGCTGGATGAACCGACCAACGACCTCGACGTCGAGACCCTGCGGGCCCTGGAAGAAGCACTGCTCAACTTCCCGGGCGCGGCGCTGGTCATCTCCCACGACCGCTGGTTCCTGGACCGTGTAGCCACGCACATCCTGGCGTTCGAGGACGATGGCGAGGTGGTGTACTTCGAGGGCAACTTCAGCGAATACGATGAAGACCACAAGAAGCGTAAGGGCGACTCGGCCATGGTGCCGCAGCGCATGAAGTACAAGAAGCTGGCCTGATGGCAAAAACCAGGACCGCCTATGTCTGCACCGAGTGCGGTGCAGACTATTCCAAATGGCAGGGCCAGTGCACGGCCTGCCAGGCCTGGAATACCGTCAGCGAAGTTCGCGGCGTCAGCAACGGCACCAAAGGTGCCCGGGGTGCTCGCTTTGAGGGGTTCGCCGGCAGCCTGTCCGAGATCAAGAGCCTGGACGACGTCAGCCTGGCCGAACAGCCCCGGATCAGCTCCGGTATGCAGGAGTTTGACCGGGTGCTGGGCGGGGGCCTGGTTGAAGGCTCGGCCGTCCTGATGGGCGGCCATCCCGGCGCCGGCAAAAGCACCCTCCTGCTGCAGGCGGTCTGCCACCTGGCAGCCAGTGTTCCGGCCCTCTACGTGACGGGGGAGGAATCCCTGCAGCAGGTGGCCATGCGTGCCAAGCGCCTGGGTTTGCCCACCGGCGACCTGAAAATGCTGTCAGAAACCAGCGTTGAGCGGGTGATGCAAGTAGCAGAGGCCGAAAGGCCCCGCATTCTGGTGGTCGACAGTATCCAGGTCATGCACGTGGCGGAGATTGAGTCGGCACCTGGTTCGGTGTCCCAGGTTCGCGAAAGCGCCGCCTACCTGACCCGGTTCGCGAAACAGACCGGCACCATCCTGTTCCTGGTTGGGCACGTCACCAAGGACGGTAGCCTGGCGGGACCGAAAGTCCTCGAGCACATGATCGACTGCTCCATTTTGCTGGAAGGCTCCAGCGACAGCCGTTATCGCACGCTTCGGGGCATCAAGAACCGGTTTGGCGCAGTGAACGAGCTCGGGGTGTTCGCGATGCTCGAACAGGGTCTCAAGGAAGTTAAAAACCCGAGCGCCATTTTCCTGAACCGGGGTGAGGAGGCTGCGCCCGGAAGCGTGGTGATGGTGGTCTGGGAAGGCACGCGGCCGATGCTGGTGGAGATCCAGGCCCTGGTGGACATGGCCCAGGGCGGTTACCCGCGCCGGGTTGCGGTTGGCCTGGACCAGAACCGGCTGGCCATGCTGCTGGCCGTACTGCACCGCCACGGGGGTATGCACGTATCGGATCAGGATGTGTTTGTGAACGTGGTCGGCGGCGTGAAGGTGAACGAAACCAGCGCCGATCTCGCGCTGCTGGCCGCTATCGTTTCCTCGTTTCGGGATCGCTCCCTGCCTCAGGATCTGGTGATCTTTGGCGAAGTGGGTTTATCGGGCGAGATTCGGCCGGTGCCCAGTGGCCAGGAGCGGATTTACGAGGCGGCGAAGCACGGCTTTACCCGGGCACTGGTGCCCAAGGCCAATGCTCCTCGCAAGGACATCGCGGGCATGAAGGTGATACCGGTTACCAAGCTGAGTGACGCCCTCTCCGCCCTTGAGGAACTCTAGAGCAACTGCAAGGCCGGACCCTCCTCACTCAATCAGATGGGCAAACTCTCTCTCCAGCAGCGCCTGGTCACCGAGATTGAGTTCGACCAGGCGCTTGAGATGAGTAGCACTCTCCAGGTCGATGTACTGGCATTTGAAGCCAAGCCGGTGCGGCTCCACGTGCCGCAACTCCACGGCCATGACAATGGCCGCTTCATGTTCGTTCAGGTGAACAATCACCTCACACGGCTGCATGAGCGGAACATCCCAGCCTTCCGGCCGCTTGACCAGAACCCCCTTGAGGGAAATATCCAGCACTTCGGTTGCCCAGACACGATCCAGGCAATGCAACTCGCAGGGGGCATCGAACTCGATGCGATGGAATCGGCGTTTTTCGGGGGGCTTGGAGGGCAAGTGGCTACTCCTGTCGACCAGTCTTGTTTTAACTGACTATAGACTGGACAGGAGGCCACATCCACCGGGATTATCCGGAAGGGAGGCGTGCCTCCCAAAGCTTGCGCTCCGGGAGGCAAAATATCGTCGGTTAACGATGATATTCGGGGCTCAGTTCAACCACGGCCTCAATGAACGCCTTGGCATGGTCGGGATCAACGTCAGGCGTAATGCCATGCCCAAGGTTGAACACGTGGCCGGTACCGGAGCCAAAGCGCCGAAGAATATCTGCCACTTCCTGACGAATGCGCGCCGGCGGCGCATAGAGCATGGCCGGGTCCATATTGCCCTGAAGCGTGACACGATCACCAATGCGAGCGCGGGCGTTGCCGATATCGGTGGTCCAGTCGAGACCAACGGCGTCGGCACCGGTATCAGCGATCGACTCCAGCCACTGACCACCGTTCTTGGTAAAGAGAATGACCGGGATATGACGGCCATCGCGCTCGCGAATCAGACCATCCACAATTTTCTTCATGTAGCGCAGCGAAAATTCCTCATAGGCCCAGCTGCTTAGCACACCGCCCCACGTGTCGAAAATCTGCACCGCCTGGGCACCGGCCTTGATCTGACCGTTGAGGTAGTCGACCACCGAATCAGCCAGGTGGTCGAGCAGGCGATGCATGACGTCGGGCTGACCGTACATCAGTTTCTTGGCTTCCCGGAAATCCTTGGAAGAGCCGCCCTCAATCATGTAGGTGGCCAGGGTCCAGGGGCTGCCGGAGAACCCGATCAGTGGAACGCTACCATTGAGCGCGCCGCGAATCGTGGACACGGCGTTCATGACATAGTCCAGGTCCACCTCAGCGTTTAAGGTAGGCAGTGCTGCCACATCGGCCTCGGAGCGGATGGTGCGCTTGAACTTCGGGCCCTCACCGGTTTCAAAATACAGCCCCAGACCCAGGGCGTCGGGGATGGTGAGGATGTCGGAGAACAGAATGGCGGCGTCCAGCGGATAACGCTCCAGCGGCTGAAGCGTCACCTCGCAGGCGAGCGGCGTGTTCTTGCACAGACTGAGAAAGTCGCCGGCCTTGGCGCGTGTTGCCCGGTACTCCGGAAGGTAACGGCCAGCTTGCCGCATCATCCATACGGGCGTCCGGTCAACTGGCTGGCGCATGAGTGCGCGCAGGAAGCGATCATTTTTCAGCTCGGTCATAACAAGTCCAGCGTTCTCAGTCAGTAAATGGTGCTGTGGAATGGGGAGCAATGATACCCCGTTCGCCACAATAAAAAAGGGCGGCTTACCCTTAGTAAGCCGCCCTTCTGATCGGGATCAAGCCTGCCCTCAGATATCCAGGTAGTCCATGATACCTTCGGCAGCCTGACGGCCTTCCCAGATAGCGGTTACGACCAGGTCGGAGCCCCGGACCATATCACCACCGGCGAAGATTTTGGGGTTACTGGTCTGGAAGGCAAAGTCGGACTCTTCAGGCGCCGACACCCGGCCTGAATCGTCGGTACCGATCTTCAGTTCGTCGAACCAGTCGGCCGGACTCGGGCGGAAGCCGAAGGCAACCAGCACGGCATCTGCCGGGATCACTTCCTCGCTTCCGGGAACCACCTCGGGGCGGCGCCGACCGTTCTCATCAGGCTCACCCAACTGGGTGGAGACAACCTTGACGCCCTCAACCCGGTCCTCGCCGATAATGGCAATCGGCTGGCGGTTGAACAGGAACTTGACGCCCTCTTCCTTGGCGTTGGCCACCTCACGACGTGAGCCCGGCATGTTCGCCTCATCCCGGCGATAGGCGCAGGTTACGCTCTCGGCCTGTTGCCGGATGGAAGTACGGTTGCAGTCCATGGCGGTATCGCCACCACCGAGAACCACGACACGCTTGCCCTTCATATCGATGAATTCGGAGGCGTCCTTCTCGAAACCGAGACGGCGATTGACGTTCGATACCAGGAACGGAAGGGCGTCGTAGACACCCGGCAGGTTTTCACCCGGGAATCCGCCCTTCATGTAGGTGTAGGTACCCATGCCCATGAACACGGCATCGTACTCATCAATGATGTCCTGCAGCCTGACATCCTTGCCCACCTCGGTGGACAGACGGAATTCCACGCCCATTTCCTCGAACACCTTGCGGCGACGGGTCATGACAGATTTTTCCAGCTTGAACTCGGGAATACCGAAGGTGAGCAGGCCTCCGATTTCCGGATAGATGTCGAACACCACCGGCTTCACACCATTTCGCACCAGCACATCGGCGCAACCCAGGCCAGCGGGGCCGGCACCGATGACCGCCACTTTCCGGTCGGTCCATTTGACGGCGGACATATCCGGCTTCCAGCCCAGAGCGAACGCGGTGTCGGTGATGTATTTCTCGACCGAACCAATGGTGACGGCTCCATAGCCATCGTTCAGGGTGCAGGCACCCTCGCACAGACGGTCCTGAGGACAAACCCGGCCACAAACTTCAGGAAGCGAGTTGGTGTGATGACACAACTCGACAGCCCGCATGATGTTGCCTTCGGAAACCAGCTTCAGCCAGTTCGGAATGTAGTTATGAACCGGGCACTTCCACTCACAGTACGGGTTACCGCATTCCAGGCAGCGATGGGCCTGGTTCGCGGCGTTGTCCGCGGTATACGGATGGTAGATTTCACCAAATTCCTGCTTTCGCTTCCTGGCCGGTACCTTCTTCGGGTCAATCCGTCCTACTTCGACAAACTGGAAGTCGTTACTCAGTCGTTCTTTCATCATGATGCTCTCATCAGCTCAATTTCGACCAGGGCACCCCCCCCCGGGGCACCCCAAAACCCTGTTTGACCCGGTTCATTTATTCTGGACGCGCCCGGGTGCTGGCTAGCAGGCTGCGAAGATTGGCAGCCTTGGGTTTAACCAGCCAGAAACGGCCGATGTAGTCGTCGAAATTCTCAAGAATGTGCTCTGCCCACTCACTGCCCGTCTCCGAGATGTGCTCACGAATCACACCGCGCAGATGGTTGCGGTAGGACTCCATGTCTTCACTCGAAATCCGCTGGATTTCAACGAGCTCATGGTTGTACTTGTCCACAAAGGTGTTGTTCTCGTCCAACACGTAGGCAAAACCACCGGTCATACCAGCGCCAAAGTTATGGCCGGTAACACCCAGGACAGTGATCAAGCCACCTGTCATGTATTCACAACAATGGTCACCGGCACCCTCCACAACGGCGTGGGCACCGGAATTACGAACGGCGAAGCGCTCACCGGCCGTACCTGCGGCAAACAACTTGCCCCCGGTGGCACCGTAGAGGCAGGTGTTGCCAACAATGGACGTTTCCTGGGTTTTGAATGAACTGCCACGGGGCGGCTTCACAACCAGCTTGCCACCGGTCATGCCTTTGCCCACGTAATCGTTGGCATCGCCCTCAAGGATAAGATTCAGGCCACCGACGTTCCAGACGCCAAAGCTCTGGCCCGCGGTTCCGGTAAGGTCGAGAGTAATCGGCGCGTCCACCATGCCTTGGTTACCGTGCTTGGCGGCAATCTCACCCGAGAGGCGAGCGCCAATGGAACGGTCGCAGTTGGTCACCCGGTAGGACCAGGCCCCGCCCGATTTGTTCTCGATCGCCGCTGCGGTGTCCTTGACCATCTGCTCGGCCAGGGTGCCCTTGTCGAACGGATGATTGCGCTCGACCTGACAGGTCTGAGGCTTGTCGGCAGGGATATGGTCGTTGGACAACAGACGCGAGAGATCCAGCTTTTTCTGCCGCTCGGTATCACCCGGCAGGCGCTCCAGCAGGTCAACTCGACCGACCAGTTCCTCCAGGCTCCGAACGCCCAGCTTGGCCATCCACTCCCGGGTTTCTTCCGCGACGAAGCGGAAGAAGTTCATGGCCATTTCGACCGTACCCTTGAAATGTTCCTCTCGCAGGTGCTCATTCTGGGTAGCGACACCCGTTGCGCAGTTGTTCAGGTGACAGATTCGCAGGTACTTGCAGCCCAGCGCCACCATCGGGGTGGTACCGAACCCGAAGCTCTCGGCTCCCAGAATGGCGCCCTTGACCACATCCAGGCCGGTCTTGATGCCACCGTCAGTCTGCAAGCGAATCTTACCCCGCAGGTCATTCGCCCGAAGCGCCTGCTGGGTTTCGGTCAGCCCCAGTTCCCAGGGCGAGCCAGCGTACCGGATGGACGTCAACGGACTGGCCGCCGTGCCACCGTCGTAACCGGATACGGTGATCAGGTCGGCGTAGGCCTTGGCTACGCCGGCGGCGATGGTACCGACGCCCGGCTCGGACACCAGTTTCACCGACACCAGGGCTGACGGGTTGACCTGCTTTAGATCAAAGATCAGCTGGGCCAGATCCTCAATCGAGTAAATATCGTGGTGCGGCGGTGGCGAGATCAGGGTCACTCCCGGCACCGAATAGCGCAGGCGTGCGATCAGGTCATTCACCTTACCGCCGGGCAGCTGCCCGCCCTCACCCGGCTTGGCGCCCTGGGCGACTTTTATCTGCATGACATCGGCACTGCGCAGATACTCAGCAGTTACCCCGAAACGACCCGAGGCAACCTGCTTGATCTTTGATCGCTTCTCAGTGCCATATCGGGCCGGATCCTCACCGCCCTCACCAGAATTCGAGCGACCGCCCAGGGTATTCATGGCAACAGCCAGAGCCTCGTGCGCTTCGGGAGACAGGGCACCCAGGGACATGGCCGCGGAATCGAAGCGAGGGAAGATGTTCTCAACCGGCTCGACGTCATCCAGATCAATGGCCTTGAGGTCCTTACGGAAACCCAGCAAATCGCGCAGTGTGGAGACCGGCCGCTCGTTAACCAAGCCTGCGTACTCCTTGTAGTGACCGTAATCACCACTGGTCACTGCTTCCTGAAGTTTTCCGACAACATCCGGGTTGAACGCATGGTATTCCTGGCCATGGACGTACTTCAGCAACCCACCCTGGGAAATCGGCTTGCGCGGCTTCCAGGCGACAGCGGCCAGCTGTTCCTGATCCTGCTGGAAATCGAAGAAGCTGGCACCCTGGATACGGCTTGGGACTCCCTTGAAGCAAAGATCGACGACCTCGTCGGCCAGACCAATCGCCTCGAACAACTGGGCGCCCCGATAAGAGGTCATCGTTGAGATACCCATCTTCGACAGGATTTTCAGCAGGCCCTTGTTGATGCCTTTGCGATAGTTGTTCTTGGCCTCAATCGGGTCCATGAGCAACTCGCCGGTGCGGATCAGGTCATTCAGAACCTGATAGGCAAGATACGGATAGACTGCAGTCGCGCCAAAGCCGAACAGCACAGCGAAATGGTGCGGGTCACGCGCCCAGCCGGTTTCCACAAGGATGTTGGAGTCGCAGCGCAGCCCCTGGGCAACCAGATGGTGGTGAACGGCGCCGGTTGCCATCATGGAACTTACGGGCAGCTCGCCTTCCATCAGGTCCTTGTCCGTCAGAACCAGAATCACCTTGCCGTCGCGTACTGCCTGCTCGGCTTCCTCGCACACCCGTCGAATCGCCTGCTCGAGGCCTTGCTCGGGCCGATAGCTCATCGAAATACGGGCGACTTCGAATCCCGGGCGATCGTTGTTGGTGATCTTGAGGAACTTGGCCGGAGACAGAACCGGCGTGGTCAGAATAATCCGGTCAGCATGCTCCGCGGTTTCTTCGAAAACGTTACGCTCGGCCCCGAGACAGGTTTCCAGTGACATCACAATGGATTCGCGCAGCGGGTCAATTGCCGGGTTGGTCACCTGGGCGAACTTCTGTCGGAAGTAGTCCGCCACGTGACGCACCTTGCTGGACAGGACCGCCATGGGGGTGTCATCGCCCATGGAACCGACCGCTTCCTGGCCGTTTTCGGCCAGCGGACGAAGCACTTGATCACGCTCTTCGAAAGACACCATGAACATCTTCTGATGAATCAGGAGTTCATCCGCGTCCATCAGCTTGAAATCAGGCGTTTCCTGATTGAGGGTGGTTTCCACGCGCAGCGCGTTCTCCCGCAACCATCTCTTGTAGGGTTGTGCAGACTTCAGCCGCTGATCGACGTCTTTGGTATGAAGCACTTCTCCAGACTCGGTATCAATCGCCAGCATCTGTCCCGGCCCGACACGACCTTTGGCCACCACATCATCCGGATGGTAGTCGTAGGTGCCGATCTCAGAGGCCAGGGTGATGAAGTCGTCCTTGGTAATAACCCAGCGCGCCGGGCGAAGACCATTGCGGTCCAGCATACAGACCGCATAGCGGCCATCGGACATTACCAGGCCGGCCGGACCGTCCCAGGGTTCCATGTGCATGGAGTTGTATTCGTAGAACGCCCGAAGCTCCGAGTCCATGCTGTCGACGTTCTGCCAGGCAGGCGGAATCATCATTCGCACCGCTCGGAACAGATCAACACCGCCGGCCAGCAGTACCTCCAGCATGTTGTCCATGCTGGATGAGTCAGAACCGGTCAGGTTGACCAGAGGCTGAAGCGTCTGGAGATCCGGAAGGTCCGGGGAACTGAACTTGGCAGCACGGGCAATGGCCCAGTTCCGGTTCCCGTCAACGGTGTTGATTTCACCGTTGTGGGCGAGGTACCGGAACGGCTGCGCCAGAGGCCAGCGAGGCATGGTGTTCGTTGAAAAGCGCTGGTGGAAAACGCAGATGGCGGTTTCCAGATCCGGGTCGCCAAGATCTTTGTAGAAGTTGGCCAGATCCGCCGGCATCATCAGCCCTTTATAGGCCAGCGTCCGGTGCGAGAGGCTACAGATGTAGAACTCGGAATCGTCGACCATGTCGCGCTCGGCATGCCGACGGCCCACAAACAGGCTGATTGCGAACTCTTTTTCGGCCTTGCCAGCAGGAACAACAAAAACCTGTTCAATGCGCGGCAGACAATCAAGGGCCATGGGGCCGAGGCAGCTGTCGTCTACTGGCACCTCGCGCCAGCCCATGATCTCAAGGCCCTGCTCGGTCAGGCGTTTCTCAATCGCAGCACGGCCAGCCTCTGCCTTGGCGCTGTCCGGGTTAAGAAACACCTGGCCCACGGCAAACAGATCGCCTGGCTCCTTGCCAAAGGCCGTCTTGGCAGCCTTCTTCAGGAATGTGTCCGGGCTCTGGATCAGGAGGCCACAACCATCGCCGGTCTTCCCGTCTGCAGCGATACCACCTCGGTGGGTCATGCAGGTCAGCGACTCGATGGCAGTTTGCAACAACTTGTGGCTGGCCTCGCCCTTCATGTGGGCGATCAGACCGAATCCGCAGTTGTCCCTGAATTCGTCGGGATGATACAAACCTGTCATCATAAGCGTTCTCTCGCGTAGAAATGCTTTTCAATCAAAGAGTTAATCGGCACAAAACCGAATACCCACCCTTTGACACTGAAAATGGGGGCTGGCTATTTTACACACGTAGAAATACGTACTCAAATGAGAGTGAAGCTATTTTGGGGAAAAGGAACCGGTTTTCCCAACCGGGAGGCTTATGGAACAACGAGTTATCCCATTTTAAAAAATGCCGCTATAAACCTTCGGCGGAACGAATCCAGGGTGACTGGCCCCTCAAGGCCTGAGGCAATTCCGACAATGCGTTCTGAGCTGCAGTCCTCGTCTGGTATTGTCCATATATTACCATAAACCAGGGTTCACCATTTCGCTCACCCCGGGTGTAGACGGCATCCTTTAATTCTGGGTAACGCTCAAGAACCGTCAAGGCGGTTTGTTCGAGGTTTCCGGCCACAAGTTGGATGGTGAGTCCGTTTCGGGCCCTCAGATCATCAATGGCGACAAACCTGGATTCGTTACCGGGTCTGAATTCAGGTTCGGACTGGGAAATCGCCTTCACGTCTGG
>NZ_JAHZIL010000005.1 GCF_019443085.1 Marinobacter sp. F4218 | reverse complement strand
CTCTGGCTCTGGCTCTGGCTCTGGCTCTGGCTCTGGCTCTGGCTCTGGCTCTGGCTCTGGCTCTGGCTCTGGCTCTGGCTCTGAAAAAGTATCACCGACAACGTCCGCCACGGCAGAGCCATCCTCAAGCATTCGAGTTTCGGCGGGATCATTCACCACAGGCGACTCAGGTCCCACTGTTATACTTTTCCGGACAGGTTCCGGCTGCGCTGCTTTCGAGACTTCCACCGAAACCGATTCGTCGTACTGCGTGGAGACAAACCACCAGGATCCAGCCAGCAGCGCTAGCGCCAGCACCGGAAAGCCCAGCCTCTTTAACGATAGAATCCGCGAGTTACCTGCCTTTGACACCGAGGACACCATATCCAGCCAAACCCCGGGCGTGATCCGCTTGAGTCGGCCAAAACTGCCCTGACTCAGGGTGTGAATCGTGGCCACATTGGTCGGACTCAACAGCTCACGGGGGTTACCACCCGCCAGATGAACTCTGGGCTCCAAGTAGGCCACCACCTCCTCCCTCGTCAAGGGGCGGAGATGGATCTGGTGAACATTTGCCGATACCGGATCAGGTGCCAGCCGGCCAACAAGAGCATCACTCCCGGACAACACCGGCACCGCCGCGGACGCTCGCTCCGACGCCAAAAATCCTGCCAGGATGAGCTTTAGCAAATCCGTCGGAGCACTATCTGCATCGTCTATCAGCAAGACCATGCGCTGGCCTTTTCGGGCCCGGGACTCTGACCAGTGAAAGAAGCTGTAAACCGCTTCACGAGGACTCTGCTCTGCCCGAAACGATGACGGTGCGAGAGCCTTGAGGGCTGCGGAGAGCGACTTGGAACTGGCGAGTGCAGAGACGGGAATACGATGGAAATCAAGACGGGCTGATTCGCTGCGGACAAGCTCCGCCAGCAAGCGGGTCTTTCCCGACCCGGGCGCTCCGGTCAGCAGCAGTGCCATATCGCCAAAGCCACATAGGTGGCGCAGCGTTTCCAGGGCATGGTGGCGCATCGCGTCCGGAAAAAAGGGCGCCTCCATTTCCAAAGGATTGGCCCGGAATCCGTACCGCTGCTGCAGGCGGGGGAAAAGCCCGCCTGCATCCAGACTGTTCAAGCTCTCTTCAGTCACCACGGCTTCCCTGTTGTTAGGTCCGACCTTGTCAGAGCGACGAGTATCGGTCGTTAACCGGACCGACAAAAACGGGCAAGGGTTGCATCAAGATTGTCAGCAGCCGCATCGCCGGTTACGACGGCATGCCCGATGCCATCAAGCAGAACGAGACGCAGCTCGCCATCTACATTTTTCTTGTCGACGGACATAAGTTCCATGAAATCACCGGGCGTCATGCCTGCCGGCGGCAATTCGGGGAGCCCCGCTCGGCGGATCAGGGCCGCGGCCCTGTCGCACTGCTCACGGCTGATCATACCTTCCCGAACCGACAGGTCGGCCGCCATGATCATCCCCGTCCCTACTGCCTCGCCGTGGAGCCAGTTGCCATAACCGGCATAGGTTTCAATGGCATGGCCAAAAGTATGCCCCAGATTCAATATGGCCCGAAGTCCGCCTTCGCGCTCATCCCGGGCCACCACCTCTGCTTTGCAGGCGCAGGAACGGTAAATGGCCTCAGCAATGGCCGAAGCGTCCAGAGCCACAAGCCTGTCCATTTCTGCCTCAAGCCAGTCCAGAAACCGGATGTCGCGAATCAACCCATATTTAATGACCTCAGCGAGGCCGGCCGATACCTCCCTTGGTGGCAGCGTGCAGAGGCTGTCTGTATCGATCAGGACAGCCTCAGGCTGATGGAAAGCTCCCACCATGTTTTTCCCGAGCGGGTGATTAATCCCGGTCTTGCCACCCACCGACGAGTCCACTTGGGACAAGAGCGTCGTTGGCATCTGAATAAAGTGTACGCCTCTCTGATAGCAGGCCGCCGCAAAACCGGTCATATCTCCGACCACGCCCCCACCGAGCGCGACAAGGGTGGTTTTACGGGTATGCCTGCTCTCAAGCAAACCGTCGAAGATCATGTTCAGGGTCTGCCAGTCTTTGTACTTCTCGCCGTCGGGCAGAACGACGGTGTCAATCTGTTTGCCGGGAAAACAGCCAACGGCCCGGTCGAGGTAGAGCGGCGCCACCGTCTCGTTGGTGACGATCATTACCTGGGAGCCGGACACAAAGGAGGACAGGTCATAACTGCCAAGAAGCCCCTGCCCGATGATTATCGGATAGCTTCGTTCACCGAGCTCCACGGTCAGCTCATGCAATACTCTAGACATGATTCCGTCCTTCCTTGCGTACTTGTCTCTTGTGACGAGGGGTCCGTGGCTTCATCCTGTTGACGAGTTGCCGGACCACGAGCCGCGGGCTCTTTCGATCCGTGTGCATCGTGATGTCTGCCAACTGGGAATACAAAGGATCCCGGATCGAAAAAAGTTTGCGCAAGACCGCCTCGGGATCATCATTCTGCAACAATGGACGGTTGCGATCCTTTCTGGTGCGTTCAACCTGCTGCTCAATCGAGGTCTTGAGATAGACCACTACAGCATCCTGTTTGAGCAACTGGCGGTTTTCAGGCCGCATCACGGCCCCACCGCCGGTCGCCAGAACCGTTTTCGCTTCAGAAGCGAGCTCTTCCAACATCGCAGTTTCACGTTGCCGAAAACCTTCCTCCCCCTCCACGTCAAAAATCCAGGGAATGTTTGCTCCGCAGCGCTCCTCAATGATGCGATCAGAGTCCAAGAAACGATAGCCCAGTTCTTTGGCAAGCATCCGGCCAATCGTACTCTTTCCGGCACCCATGGGGCCGACCAGGACAACGCGTTTGGGCAAAGACATAACTTCCGCTCAATTGTGTTCAGGCGGGTGAGAATATCACAGCGCTGCAAATTCCATAAACTTCAGGTTCCGTCCCACCAACGGATTGGCACAAAAAAGCCGCCGGTTTTACGCGGCGGCTTTTTCTCACCTTCAACTTACTGAATCAGGTCGTTCTTGATGATCTTTGGAGTGATGAAGATCAGCAGCTCACTTCGCTCATCAATGTGCTCTGTACGTTTGAAGAGACGGCCAAGGTATGGAATGTCACCAAGGAACGGGGTCTTGGTGGTCTGGGTTGCGACCTCAGACTGGAAAATACCACCCAGCACCACGGTCTCGCCATTGCCGACCAGCACCTGGGTTGTCACTTCGTTCGTGTTTATGGAAGGAATGCCCGCCGTCACTTCACCACGAGAATCCTGATTCACAACCAGATCCATAATGATCTTGTCATCCGGCGTGATCTGCGGCGTCACTTCGAGCGACAGCACGGCTTCCTTGAAGGATACGGAGGTCGCACCGCTGGAGGAAGCCTCCTGATACGGAATCTCTTCACCAGACTTGATGGATGCGGTCTGACGATCAGCGGTTACAACGCGAGGCTGGGACACCACTTCCGCCTGACCATCGCTCTCCAAGGCAGACAGCTCGAGATCCACCAGGAAATCGTCGCTGCCCCAACCGATGGCGAATGAGGATGCGCCGTCGCCGGTTACACCAAGATCAACCGCCAAGGCACCCGGGAAGGTGATGGTGTTGTTGGTACCACCAGCAGCCTGGCGGGCTTCTTCAACAGCCCCTTGAGAGCCGCCGACCGAAAACACATTATCGCCACTCACGTTATAGGCCGCGCCCCCCCAACGAATACCTAGATCTTCTGCAACGTTAGTCTGGGCACGCACGATGCGAGCCTCGATGGAAACCTGCCGCACTGGGACGTCCCACGTCGAAACAAGACGACGGATTTCTTCAAGCTTTTCCGCAGTCTCGCGCACACTGATGGTGTTGGTACGAACATCGGAGGAAACAAAGCCCCGATCGGAAATCAGCTCTTTATCGGCTTCAATCAAGGCAACAACGTCCGCCGCCTTGGCGTAATTCACCTGAATGATATCGAGACGCACCGGCGCAAGTTCTGCGATCTGTTTGGTGGTCTCCAGTTCGAGCTTCTCACGCGCAGCAATTTCGTCTGCCGGCGCAACGAGGAGAACGTTGCCAATCTGGCGCTTGTCCAGGCCTTTGGTCTTGAGAATCAGGTCGAGAGCCTGATCCCATGGAACATTCTGAAGACGCAGGGTAATGCTTCCGCCCACTGTGTCACTGGCCACCAGGTTCAGGCCGGTGAAGTCTGCAATCAACTGCAGCACGGAGCGGACCTCAATGTCCTGGAAGTTAAGAGAGAGCTTGTCGCCGGTGTACGGGAATTTCTCCTCCCGGCGGGCTTCGGCTTCCTGCTCGGTCAACCTTTCAACACTGACGGTAAACTGACTGCCCGACTGATAGGCAATATAGTCGTAGCTTCCTTCTGGACGAATCTCGACAACGGCGTTGCCATCCTGCATGTAGGTGTCGATGCGATTAACCGGCGTCGCAAAATCCGTGACATCGAGACGACGGCGAAGATTTTCGGGAACCGAAACGCCCGACATGGTCAGGCGGATCTTGCCACCCAGTTCGGACAGGTCAACGGGGGTACTCTCGCTGCCAAGATCCACGACCACACGCCCCTCGCCGTCCTTGCCACGACGAAAGTCGACGCCTGCCAGTGTGTTCGGGCGAGAAGCCCTAGACGACTGCGACGAAGCTGCGCCAGACGACTGAACCGTCTGCTGCACGCTTCCCTCACCGCCAATGGTCATGACCAGGGAATTCCCCGAGCGAACCGTGTCGTAGGGAACAAGTTCAACCAGATTGAAGATCAGGCGTGTTCGATCCTTGGTTTCGACAACGGTCATGCTCTGAGCGTTGCCTGAGCCCAGGGGAATGCTGCGACTGTCAAGACCGCTGGCCGTGTCACGGAGATCGACGGCAATCCGGGCTGGACGCTCGATGGTATAACCCGTTGGCTCCGGCGGTTGACCGTCGAAGGCAAGCGTCACCTCCAGGCGATCTCCCGGTAGCGACGAAAATGACACGTCTTCCAGCGTGACCGCATTGGCCAGGCCGGACAACAACCCAAAAGCAATCACGCCGACGTATACATTGAGTTTCTTAAACATCGCTAGCCTCGACCCCAAACTTTTTTGTTCGTGCATGTTTCTTTCATTCTTCATCCTGCCGCTCCTTAGCCTTCTTCTTCGTTTAGCGTCAGGGAGCGCGGACGCTCAACCCATCCACCCCGGCCATTCGGAACGATCTCAATCAGTTCTATGCGGGTTTCATTCACACCGACAATCCGGCCGTAATTCTGCCCCATATAATTACCTGTGCGGACCCGGTGTATACCGCCTGCCGCATCCTGGACCAGCGCAAACAGGTTACCGGACGTACCCTGCAGCGTTCCCACCATATCCAGCTCTTTCAGGTCAAAGTTTTCGAGAACCTCTCTGGGCCTGTCCAGATTTGGCTCCACATCACTCACCGGCTGCTCGTCAACCATGGTGAGCTGAACATCAATAGGCGGCTCGAAAGGTGCTCGTCGGTCGGCAGCTGAGTAACTAAAAGATTCATATGCCTTGAACTCTGGCAAGGGCTCGACGTGCCCTCGAGGCCTGTCCCGCGTGTCCGCCATGAATTTGTCGAGGTCCGAAAAGCCGCTGCCTTGGGAGCAAGCCGTCAAAAGGGATACCAAGGAAATACCCAGCCAGGCTTTTCCCGCATGCGTTTTTGCCATGCTCATTCTCCAGCCCGGTAGCGGTACGTACGGGCGAGAACCTGCATATCAAGCTCTTCCCCGTCTCCGCCAGATGGTTTGATGGTTAAATCATGCAGAGTAACAATCCGAGGAAGACTTGCGACACTGCTTACGAAGGATGCCAGCTCGTGATACGTACCTGACACTCTAATATTGATCGGAAGTTCGGCATAAAAATCGCGCTGCCGCTCAGACTGAAGCTTCACTTCGCGCAACGCTAAACCATTTCCCAGAGCGGTGTTGGTGATATCTTCCAGCAAACCGGGAACTTCCGTTTCACTAGGTAGTTGACGTACCAGAGCGCCGAAGGTTTCCTCCATTTCAGCCATCTGTGCCTTGAAAACTTCAAGGTTGGCGACCCGGTACGCCTTCTCCTCGTATTTCTTGCGCAGGTCCTGTTCGGTCTTTTCTACCCGATCAAGCTGGATGTACTGGTCCTTGATAAAGAACCAGTAACCGCCACCCACAATCAGACCAAAAACAATGAGCACAACAATGGCTTTGACCGGAGCCGGCCATATGCCAGCGTTATTGACATCCAGATCGTTGATATCAAATTCGTTAAGACTTTTGAGAGAGTCCGCGAGGCTCATTACTTATCCTCCGCTTCGGGCTCGGGCGTTTTCTGCTGCACCGACAGGTTAAACTGGCTGTATCCGGCACGACGATTGTCGGCTTCTGCTACGTTGGAAAGACTCGGATCGGCGAACCAGTCAGACTCTTCAAACTGCCGCATGAGCGTCGAGATTCTGCTGTTGGATTCGGCCATGCCGACAATTGAGAGCTTATCTTCCGTTTTCTTGAGATCTGTATAGAACAGACCGTCAGGCAGCGTACGGACCAACTCATCAAACACCCGCACGATCACCGGGCGCGTGCCCTGCAGGTCCTGGATCACCTGCATGCGAGCAAGGAGCTCATTGCGCTTGCGCTTGAGGCTTTCGATTTCCCGAATCTGTTCATCCAACTTCTTTGTTGCAGTTTCAATGTAGGCGTTCCGCGACTGCTGATAGGCAATGCGGCTGTCCATATCGGTTTTCCATAGAAACACGAGGCCTGCGGCTATGATCGCAGCGCCGAGAATCATCACAACGAACTGCTTCTGCTTTTCCGCCCGTAGCTCTTCGCGCCAGGGCCTCAGGTTAATATTCGCCATCAGTCGAAACTCCTCATTGCCAGACCACAGGCAATCATCAGCGAGGGAGCATCATTACTAAGCGAAGATGCGTTTACCCGTGACCCTACCGCCATGTCTGCAAACGGGTTTGCGACAACGGTAGGCGTTCCTGTCTTTTCCTCGACCATTTCTGTCAGCCCCTGAATAGAGGAAGTACCACCTGCCAGAACCACATAGTCGACAGCATTGTACTGACTGGCACCAAAGAAGAATTGAAGTGCCCGGGCAACCTGCTGAACAACCGCTTCCCGGAACGGCGTGAGCACCTCGGACTCGTAATCGTCAGGCAATCCACCCTGTTTCTTGGCAAGTCCCGCCTCCTCCAGCGACAATCCATAACGACGCTGAATTTCCTCGGTAAGTTGTTTGCCTCCGAAGATCTGTTCGCGGGTGTAAACGGTTTTACCGCCTGCGAGTACGCTGAGCGTGGTCATGGTGGCACCCACATCAACGATGGCCACCACCAGCTCCTCACCTTGGGAATCGAGCTGAGGCTCGATCAGAGTGAAGGCACGCTCAAGAGAGTAGGCTTCCACATCAACGATCTTGGCGGTGAGGGAGGCAATTTCGAGGGCGTCTTCGCGAATATCGACGTTTTCCTTCCGGCACGCTGCCAGCAGAACATCGACCTGGTCGGGATTACTTTCCGACGGCCCCTGGACCTCAAAGTCTATTGCAACTTCGTCGAGCGGATATGGAATGTACTGATCCGCCTCGAGGGCGATCTGATCTTCCATTTCAAACTCGTTGAGTCCTCCATCCATCTGGATGGTCTTGGTAATCACCGCAGAGCCCGACACCGCGACCGCAACCTGTTTTACGCCGGTACGCGACTTCGAGGCGACGCGCTTGAGCACCTCGCCAACGGCTTCGACATCGGTGATGTTTTTCTCAACGACGGCATTCGCCGGCAACGGCTCAACCGCGTAGCTCTCGACCTTGAAGCGGTCGCCCTGCTTTGACAGCTCCAGAAGTTTGACCGAACTGGAACTTACGTCCACGCCCAGCACTGCACTGGATTTCTTTCCGAACAATCCGAACACGCGCTCACCCTATACCTGGTTAGATGCACCCGGTTAAGTTACTTATGTGTTTTTTATTTAAGAGAATTTCTTCAGAATTCCGTCTACAATGCCCTTTCTTCTTTAATTGAGAGGCATTGCGGCGGTGAAGCGACTCATCCTTCCTAAAGCAATTTCTCAAATGATAGACCTATATCCAACAGTTGTCAGAAAAAAATGTCTCATTTGTTGCGCACATCTCGCCTTTTTGCATGGTTATTTCTCACCGGCCTGAGCGTCACTGTAATCGTCACCTCAGGACTCTATCTTTATCTTCGCCCCGGACTTCCGCCGGTGGAGCAACTGCTAGATATCAAGTTGCAGACGCCGCTCCGGGTGTACAGCAAAGACAGCAGATTAATAGCAGAATTCGGTGAAAAGAGAAGGGCACCGATCACAATCGAACAGATCCCAACAATTCAGTTACAAGCCTTTTTGGCCGCAGAGGATGCGCGGTTTTACGAGCACTTCGGGGTCGACATCAAAGGCCTGGCGCGGGCTGCAATCGAACTGGTCTCTACCGGCTCCATCCAGTCCGGGGGCAGCACCATCACAATGCAGGTTGCAAAAAATTACTTTTTGTCACGCGACAGGACCTTTATTCGGAAGTTCAACGAGATACTTCTCGCTCTTCAGATTGAGCGTGAACTCGACAAAAACCGAATCCTGGAGCTGTATCTGAATAAGATCTACCTCGGCAATCGCGCCTATGGGATCGCAGCCGCAGCGCAGGTTTACTACAACAAACCCGTTGCCGAGCTTTCACTGGCCCAAATGGCGATGCTTGCGGGCCTGCCCAAAGCGCCGTCTGCATTTAACCCCCTCGCCAATCCGGACCGCGCCCTCATCCGGAGAAACTGGATACTTGGCCGAATGCGCGACCTGGACTTCATCACCGGCGACGCCTATGACCTTGCCGTCACCGCACCGCTGACCGCCGGCTACAACGCCACGGATGTTGAGGTGGATGCCGACTATGTGGCGGAAATGGCGCGCTCCGCCATCGTCCAGCGCTTCGGCGATGGCGCCTACACTGACGGCTACACGGTAACCCTGACCGTGGACAGTCTCAAACAGCAGACTGCCACTGACGCACTCCGGGAAGGCCTGGAAGCCTACGACCGCCGACACGGCTTCAGGGGACCGATCGGGCAGATCGATCAGGAAACCCTGGAGGAGACCACCCCGTCGGACCTCGTCCTGAATTACCCCAAAGTCGCATCACTCACGCCCGCACTGGTAACCGGCATCAAGGATGAGACACTGAGCGTGCGAGTCCATGCCCGGGGTGTGGGTGATGCAGTGATGCCCTTTGACACCATGACCTGGGCAAGGCTTTACAAGACGGAAGATCTGCGCGGCCCCGAACCGGAAAAGCCGTCGGACGTCCTTGCCGTTGGCGATGTGGTCTACGTCCATATCAATGAGAAAGCACCGGGCGGCGAAGGGAAAGAAACACTCCCGACTGTAGCTCTGGCACAAGTGCCCCGTGCGGAAGGCGCGCTCATCTCGCTGGACGCTGATACTGGGTCGATACAGGCGCTTGCCGGCGGCTACAGCTTCCGGCAAAGCAAATACAACCGTGCAGTCCAGGCGAAACGGCAGCCGGGCTCGACCTTCAAGCCGTTCCTGTACTTGAACGCACTGGAAAACGGCATGACACCGGCGACCATCTACAATGATGCGCCGATCGTCTTCGACGACTCGGAACTGGAAACCGCCTGGCGGCCGCAGAATTCCTCCGGCCAATTCTATGGCCCGACTCGACTGCGCGAGGCCCTCTACCGGTCGCGGAACATCGTTTCCATCCGACTCCTCAGGGATGTCGGTATCCAGAAGACGCTGGACTACCTGAAACAACTGAAGATCCCGGTCGACAACATGCCTGACAACCTCTCGCTGTCACTCGGCAGCGGCCAATTGACCCCGATGGAGCTGGCCCGCGGCCTTGCCGTTATCGCAAATGGCGGCTACGACGTGCAGCCGTATCTCATCGAGCGCATCGAGGACGTCAACGGCGATACTGTTTATCAGGCACCCGAAACCATACTCTGTGACCAAAATTGCGATGAGCTGGCAGCCTCGGCAACACCCAATTCTGAGGGGGCAGCCGCTGGCACCTCGGAGGCTGAACTGGAAAGTGTACCCCCAGCCAGTGAGTCAGCGCCGGAAGTGCGGGTGATGCGACGCCTGGCTGATGAGCGCTCGGTGTACATTCTCCACTCGATGATGCGGGACGTTATTCGGCTGGGCACGGGACGACGAGCGCTCGCCCTCGGGCGCACGGATATCGCCGGGAAGACCGGCACGACCAACGAACAGAAAGATACCTGGTTCGCGGGCTTCAACCATGAGGTCGCCACGACGACGTGGGTCGGCTTCGATCAGCCAGCCCCGCTGGGACGACGAGAATTCGGCGCCAGCACCGCTCTGCCGATCTGGATTGACTATATGGAAGTCGCGCTGAAGGGAACCCCACCAGCCACGATGCCCCGCCCTAACGGGATTGTGAACATCCGGATAAATCCGGAAACTGGCAAGCGCGCCAGGCCTGGCGAGGACGGCGTATTTGAGGTCTTCAAGGAAGAGGACGCCCCCGCCCCGCTCACCGCAGAGGACGAGGACGAACGCAACGGCAACGGTAGCGGCGACGGCCTCTCACGCCAAATCTTCTGACCCTAACAACCCGACAGGCACCAGAGGCAGACACAAAAAAACCGGCGGGATCACCGCCGGTTTTTTTATTTCCCTGAACGAAGAATCAGATGATGTCGTCCATGGACTTCAGCGGGTAGTGCGCCGGGTACGGGTTGCGAGCCACACCAGAATCAACCGCTGCGCGAGCAACAGCTGCAGGCACAACTTCAAGCAGACGCACATCCATCGGCTTCGGAATGATGTACTCTTTGCCGAACTCGAAGCTATCCACGCCATATGCCTCACAGATTTCCTGAGGCACAGGCTCTTTGGCCAGTTCGCGAATGGCGTTGACTGCAGCAACCTTCATCTCTTCGTTGATTGCGGTAGCACGAACATCCAATGCGCCGCGGAAGATGAACGGGAAGCCCAGAACGTTATTCACCTGGTTTGGGTAGTCCGAACGGCCGGTCGCCATGATGAGATCATCACGGGTAGCCAGCGCCACTTCCGGGCTGATCTCCGGATCGGGGTTTGAACAGGCAAACACGATGGGGTTGGGCGCCATCAACTTGAGCTGGTCCGCAGTCAGCAGATCCGGGCCCGACAGCCCCAGGAACACATCCGCGCCATCAATCGCGTCGTCCAGTGTGCGGCGGTCTGTATCATTGGCGAACATCGCCTTGTACTGGTTCAGATCATCACGACCAGAGTGGATCACACCCTTTCGGTCGAGCATGAAGATGTTTTCAGAGCGAATACCGCAGCTGATCAGCAGCTTCATGCAAGCGATAGCTGCCGCACCTGCTCCAAGGCAGACAACTTTCGCTTCTTCAATTTTTTTACCCTGCAGCTCAAGAGCATTGATCATGCCGGCTGCAGTTACGATTGCGGTGCCGTGCTGGTCATCATGGAAAATGGGCACGTTGCACTTTTCGATCAGCGCACGCTCTATCTCAAAGCATTCCGGTGCCTTGATGTCTTCCAGGTTGATACCACCGAAGGTGTCAGCAATACGCTCGACCGTTTCGATAAACGCCTGCGGGCTTTCGGAATTGACTTCGATATCGAAAACATCAATTCCGGCAAAGCGCTTGAACAGTACGCCTTTGCCTTCCATAACCGGCTTACTTGCCAGCGGACCCAGGTTGCCCAGACCAAGAATCGCGGAACCGTCAGAGATTACAGCCACCAGATTTCCCTTGGCGGTGTACTTGTATGCGTTCTCCGGGTCCTTTGCGATCTCGCGGACCGGTTCGGCAACCCCGGGGCTATACGCCAAAGAGAGATCGCGGGAGGTCTTGGTTGGCTTGGTGATTTCTACACTCAGCTTACCAGGCCGCGGCTTGGCGTGATATTCAAGGGCTGCTTCTTTCAGATCTTGAGACATTGCCACTGTTCCGTTTGTCACGTTTAAAGGTAATGAACCGCAAAGCACTGCTCAGCGGAGCGCGCCATTATGGCGCGACCGCCCCCAAACGACAAGTGCCAACCGGCCAATTTGTGACCAGTCAATAGTGCAAATTGCGTATGTCTTTTTTGACTACACGCGAGGATCAAGACATAAAAAAAGCGCCCGGAGGCGCTTTTCTGACCAGAGTCGCTTGATCAGTCTTTCTTGCCGCCAGCAATGCGGCCGCCGAAGCGCTTCTGGAAACGGTCGATACGACCACCGGTATCCATAACCTTCTGCTTACCCGTGTAGAATGGGTGGCACTGGGAGCAAACGTCCAGCTGCAGGTCATGGCCGATCGTGGAACGGGTCTTGATGACGTTGCCGCAAGAGCAGGTCGCGGTGACGTCTTCGTACTTGGGATGGATACCTTCTTTCATGGCGAACCTCGTTAGGTCATGCCGCCACCTGATCACGGGGCCTTCAATTGCCCGGGCGCCAGGCACCGCATGTTTGAATCAATTGAGAAGACGGGGCACAATCATGCCCTGCCGGAAACAGACCGCGAATCTTACTTGCAAATGCAATAACAGGCAAGCACCGCAGGGATTTCCGCCCCGCCTGCACCAGCAAGGGTCACCTATAGCTGGGCACCTAAAGGATACGCAAATACCGTGACCCCCGACTCTCACTGGAGCAATCTGTGTCGTCCATTGCACGAATCGCCCTGAATCGCCCGCTAAGGCGGCTGTTCGACTACCGGATTCCCGAGGGCCTTGACCTCGTTCCAGGGCAAAGAGTCCAGATACCGTTCGGACGCCAGCAGGCAACCGGCATAGTCGTTGAAACCGGCGTCAACCCGCCAGCCGGTATCACCATCAAGCCCGTAACCTCGGCCATTGAACCTTGGCCGGCGCTCCCTGATGAGACATTCCAATTGCTGAATTGGGCCAGCAATTACTACCAACACCCGCTTGGCGAATGCCTCTTTACCGCTCTACCCGCCTCCTTACGGAAGGGACGAGCCGCCGAAGAAAAACCGGAACAGTGGTGGACAGCGGTCGGCACCGGAGAAGAACTCCCGAACAACGCCCATAAACAAAGGGCCCTGCTGGCCTGGCTGACCGACAGAGAAAACGGGGCGTCCGACCGGGACATCACCCAGGCAGGATACACCCGGGCGCAACTCAGAGCACTTCACGACAAGAAGCTGATTGAGCCCCATTCCCGCGCCATCAGCTACAGCGCGACTACTGACGCGGACATCGACAGCAGGGTGCCGGCACTGTCGGCCGCGCAAGTCGAAGCCGCCCGCGAACTTGCCCCGCCCGGGGACGGCTTTAGCGCCTCGCTTCTCTATGGCATCACCGGGAGCGGGAAAACGGAGCTCTATCTTCATTACTTGAAAACGAACCTGGAGGCGGATCAACAAGCCCTGGTTCTGGTGCCGGAGATCAATCTCACACCTCAGACGGTTGCTCGTTTTCGCCATTATTTCGGCGACCGCATTGTGGTCTGGCACTCGGCACTCAATGACGGTGAACGGCTCTCCACCTGGCTGAAAATCCGACACGGCGAACCGGTTGTACTGATCGGGACCCGTTCAGCTGTGCTGCTTCCCTTTACCGGCCTGAAGACCATTATCGTCGATGAGGAACATGACAGCTCCTATAAGCAGGGGGAAGGCTTCCGTTACTCTGGCAGGGACGTAGCCGTTTACCGGGCGCACCTGAACGGTTGCCCGGTGATCCTGGGCTCGGCAACCCCCTCGCTGGAATCTTATTACAACGCAAAACAGCAAAAATACCGCCTTGTTCGACTGGAAGAACGAGCCGGAAATGCCCAGCCGCCGGAAATCTGTCTGCTCGACATTCGCAGCCGGCCGCTGGAGGGAGGCTTTTCAAAACCCGCCCTCGAGGCTATCCGGAAAACCCTGGAAAACGGGCAACAGGCGCTGGTGTTTGTGAATCGTCGGGGTTTTGCCCCGGTGATGATGTGTTTTGATTGCGGCCACATGGTGGAATGCCCCCGGTGCGACACCCGGCTTACCTACCACCGACGGGATCGCGCCATGCGCTGCCACCACTGCGATTACCAGACGGCCGCCACTGACCATTGCCCCGAATGTCACAGTGAAGCATTCAAACCCGTTGGCGAGGGGACTGAGCGAAGCGAGGACATTCTCGCGACCACATTTCCCGAGACCCCCATCGTCCGAGTTGATCGCGACAGCACCCAGCGCAAGGGCAGCATTCAGGGCATCCTGAACACTGTAAACACCGGCAAGCCCTGTGTTCTGGTTGGAACCCAGATGCTTGCCAAAGGCCACGACTTCCCGGGCGTCACGCTTGTTGTGGTGGTCAACGCTGATGGCGGCCTGTTCAGCGTCGACTTCAGGGCGCCTGAGCAGCTTATCCAGACCCTGCTTCAGGTCAGCGGCCGGGCGGGCCGAGGTAGGGTGCCCGGAAAGGTCCTGGTTCAGACCTGCCACAGCGACCACCCCCTGCTTCGCACTCTGTGTAATGGACGCTACCTGGACATGGCCGATCAGCTTCTGGCGGAGCGAGAGGCCGGCCAATTCCCGCCTTTCCGCGCCATGGCCATCTTTCGGGCGGAAGCCGACTCCATGGAGCAAGGCCTTACCCTGCTCGACTCCATCAAACCACTCACACAAGCCCGGGGGATCGACGTCTGGGGCCCGTTACCCGCGCTGATTGCCCGGCGCGCCAACCGCCATCGTTCCCAACTGGTCCTCAATGCTGACAACAGGAAGCGTCTGAATTTCTTGCTGAAAGGAATATGCGAACAGCTGGATCAGCGAAAGCTTCCTGGTAACCTGAAATGGATGATTGACGTTGATCCGCAGGAAACTGGCTAACTTTTCTCAATTTTCCGAATTTTCACACCATTTCACACTTCAAGGGCGTCCCGGGATTTGCAAATCAAACGCCTGTGCTAATATCTGATTCGCATATGAACATGTCTTTTATGTAAACAGATCATATATGTGATTCTCATGCAGGGAATTCACTTATGGATGACTGCAAAACCAAACGGAAATCATGGAGATTGGAAATGTCAGGGAAGTTCCTTGCGCGTACGTCAGCAATATCGCTGGCACTGATTCTTGCCGCCTGCGGTGGCGATGATGCATCTGCCCCCCTTGCAAACTCAGGCTCCGGCAACAGTTCGGGCTCAACGGGTGACGCCACGACTGATGAAGGGTCTACGAGCACCCCGGAAACTAAATCGATAGCAATTGGCATTAACTCTGGCAGCGGTTTTGTGGATGGCCAGGTATCGGCGTCCACCGTCAATCTGGGATCAGGAGGAAAAGCCTACCTGGAGGTCACAGTAGTAGACCAGAATGACGCCAACAGCCTGGTTACCGGAGAAAGTATCGAAGTTACTTTCTCCTCCCCCTGCCTGGACAATGCCAGGGCATCACTGTCCGCCAATCCAGTCACAGTGTCTTCAGGTTTCGCCAGGACTACATACACGGCAATGGGCTGTGCGCCTCAGGATCTGGTAACGGCAACAGTCGCAGGGGCGGAGGCCAGCGTGGTGCTGAACATTGCACCTCCTGAGGCCGTTGATCTGGTCGCATCCCAGCCGCAACCCAATTCAATCGCGCCGAACGGACAATCGATCGAGGGCCGGAAAAGTGTCTCTAAAGTCACTTTCACACTCGAGGATGAATCCGAAAATGGCATCCCCGGATCTACCGTTAACTTTTCACTGTTTCCCGCAGACACTGATCTGAAACTTACCCAAACAAGCGGCGAAACAGACGATGCCGGGCAGGTTGTGGCGAGCGTAGAAGCCGGAACGACCAATGCGGTTGTTCGTGTCGTAGCCACGACAACGAGCTCTTCGGGCGACACCATCTCAACGACCTCTGCCCCTATCGCGGTTAACTCCTACATCCCGACTGAGGCGAACTTCTCCCTGAGCATTGATAATTTCTTGCCGAATGCCATGAACATTGACGGCGTGACAGTCGGTGTAACTATCTCCGCGGCAGACCGGTACGGGGATGCGATTCGAGGCAACACCATCGTTAACTTCACAACCTCCAACGGCTCGATTACGCCGGACTGCGAACTCGACGACGGTGGCAAATGTAACGTGACATGGTCCAGCCTCGCAACGCGGGAAGCTCGTCCGATAATCTACGCTTACACGCAGGGCGAACGAGTAACCTCAGGCACAGACTGTTTCTTGCCGACGAGCACCTGTACCTATGAGCCGACAACCGTTGAGCAGGCCGCAGCTATCGTGCAATCCAGCTCCGATAACGTGACAGTATCGCTGGCCAATACTTCCGGCAACGAATACTGTGCGACAACGTCCGTGGTAGTGCGCGACGGCGGTACAACCGCATCCGTGGTGCCTCCCTCTGGCACAACCATCGAGTTTACGGCAACCGATGGCACAATCATTAACGAAAGCCAGGCGTCCAAAACCATCGGAACAGGGTCGGCACTGGTCTTCGAAACAGGACTTACCACCTGTGTTTTCGCGGAAGCAAACGCGAGCCCTGAGGGAATACCAAGACTCAATGTTGTTGTAACCCCTCCCGGCGGAGATATCGCGGAGGCCTTTACGGCACTCTAATTAATATCCTTCCAGCCCGGCAACTGCCGGGCTTTTTGCTTGCCGCTCAACTTTCCGCGATAATACCCGCCTTCTGTTTCCAACGGGCGCCCTGCCCTAACTCCAATTCTCCAGTAAACCGAGTCATCCGACAGCATGAAAGAGACCGTTTCCGATCTGCTCCAGTCCGCGCTGGCTTCCCTTCAATCCGAGGGCATCCTGCCTGCCGACGAGGCATTTACACCGCAAGTGGGCAACACCAAGGACAAATCCCACGGCGACTACGCCTGCAACATCGCCCTGGTAGCAGCAAAGGCTGCTGGTTGCCCACCCCGGAAACTCGCCGAAGCACTGATCGATCGACTACCGCAGAGCGAAGCTGTCCGGAAAGTGGAAATTGCCGGCCCCGGATTCATCAATTTCTTCATGAGTACCGCCAGTGCTTTCGAGGTCGTGAACACGATCCTCGAGCAAACCGACCGGTTTGGCCGCAACAACAGCGGCCAGGGTGAAAAGGTGCAGGTTGAGTTTGTCTCTGCGAACCCGACCGGCCCCCTGCACGTCGGTCACGGTCGCGGCGCCGCAATCGGTGACTGCCTCTGCCGGCTACTGGAAGCGAACGGGTATAACGTGACCCGCGAATTCTACTACAACGATGCCGGTGCCCAGATCAACAACCTGGCGCTGTCAGTGCAATCCCGGGTAAAAGGATTGACCCCCGACGATGACAGCTGGCCCGCGGATGGCTATCGCGGAGACTACATCGTCGATGTGGCAGAGGCCTACCTGGCCGGCGAGACCGTGACCGCCGACGACCGCGAGGTCACCGCCAAGGCAGATCCGGATGACCAGGACGCCATACGCGAATTCGCCGTCGCCTATCTGCGCCGGGAGCAGGACCTGGACCTGAAGGCATTTGGCGTGCATTTTGACGTTTATTTCCTTGAGTCGTCCCTGTACGACGAGGGCAAGGTGGAAGCAACGGTCAATCGTCTGCGGGATAACGGTTTCACCTACGAGCAGGACGGCGCCATGTGGCTGAAGACCACCGAATTCGGCGACGACAAGGACCGGGTGATGCGCAAGAAGGACGGTGGCTATACCTACTTCCTGCCCGATGTCGCCTACCACCTCAACAAGTGGCAACGGGGCTTCACCACCGTCATCAACGAACAGGGTGCCGACCACCACTCCACGGTTACCCGGGTCAGGGCCGGACTGCAGGCCCTCAATGCCGGCATTCCGAAGGGCTGGCCCGATTACGTTCTGCACCAGATGGTGATGGTGACCCGATCGGGCCAGGAGGTGAAAATTTCCAAGCGGGCCGGCAGTTATGTCACCGTACGGGACCTGATCGACGAAGTTGGTCGGGACGCGACGCGGTTCTTCCTCGCCGCCCGTCGCGTCGACTCGCAATTGACCTTCGATATCGATCTGGCGCGATCCCAGACCAATGAGAATCCGGTGTATTACATCCAGTATGCTCATGCTCGCATCTGCAGTGTTCTGCGAAAACTCGCGGAGGAAGGTGCAGAGCGGGAACGCAACCAGTGCGTGGGTGACCTGTCGCTGCTGACTCTGGACGAGGAGAAAGAGCTCGCCAATCAACTCGCCAAGTACCCGGAACTGATTGCTAACTCCGCAGCTCAACGGGAACCGCATCATTTGACCCACTATTTGCGGGAGTTGGCGGGCCAGTTCCATACTTACTACAACGCTCACAAGGTACTCATTGAAGATACGGCAATTCGCGATGCCCGCGTGAGCCTCTACCTTGCGATTCGCCAGGTAATTGCCAACGGCCTCGATCTGCTGGGTGTCAGCGCTCCGGAAGAGATGTAAGTAACGACCATGTCCCGAGATTACGCCCGAAAAAACCGCTCGGCCTCGCCTTCCGCGACATCACAGAAAAGGCGCGCCAAGCCTTCGCCCAGCCCAAGGAAGCGGACTGCGCCGGCGGCACCCGCACGATCTCAGCACGGGGGCCTGTCGGTGAAATGGATCCTTTCACTGGCTGCGGTTGGCGGCTTCATCGGCTTCATTGTCTACCTGAACTCCCTGCCAACCGGCAGTGCACCGCAGGCAACGCAAGCCCCGGCCACCAAGACAGAGAGCAGCCAGTCACAAACGGTCGCCGAACCCGAGGAAAAAAAGCCCGGTTTCCGCTTCTATGAAATGCTCCCGGAATCCGAGGTCGTGCCGCCCAAGGTTGACGAGTACACCCCTGGCCCTGTGAAGCAGGATTTCACCTACCTGGTGCAGTCCGGCTCCTTCCGAAGCAAGGGCGACGCCGAGCGCCAAAGAGCCCAGATCGCCTTCCAGGGCCTGCGCGCCACTGTGCAGCGCATTGACCTGGACAGCGGATCCATCTGGTACCGTGTCAACGTGGGCCCTTTCACCTCACGGAGCCAGATGAATTCGGCGATCGACAAGCTGGTATCGATCAATATCCAGCCCCTCATCCGGAAAATTCCGAAGGAAGGTTAACCTGAACCCTGGGGAGAGCTTTTCGCGCTGTCGACAGGCTCTCCACTTGAATTCTCCTCCCACGCCTCCATAACTGCCCAATACCGATTTCAATCAGGCAATTGGAGCCCAAATGACTACCATACTTTCGGTCCGCCGCGATGATGAAGTTGCCATGGGTGGCGACGGCCAGGTTTCCCTGGGCAATACGGTAATGAAGGGCAATGCCCGAAAGGTTCGCCGCTTATACAATGGCAAGGTGATTGCCGGTTTCGCCGGCGGCACTGCCGACGCGTTTACCCTGTTCGAACGATTTGAGGCCCAGCTGGAAAAACATCAGGGTAACCTGACCCGGGCGGCAGTCGAGCTGGCGAAGGACTGGCGAACAGACCGGGCCCTACGCCGCCTGGAAGCGCTTCTAGCGGTAGCAGATAAAACCGCATCTTTGATCATTACCGGCAATGGCGATGTCATCGAACCCGAGGAGGGTCTGATAGCCATCGGATCCGGCGGCCCATTTGCCCAGGCGTCAGCGCGAGCCCTGCTGGAAAACACCGAACTCTCTGCCCACGAGGTTGTGGAAAAAGGGTTGGATATCGCAGCTGATATCTGCATCTACACCAACCACAATCGCACCCTCGAAGTGCTGTCTACCAACGAGTGACCCGGAGCGACCATGTCTGCAATGACACCCCGTGAGATTGTCCACGAGCTTAATAAACACATCGTGGGCCAGGAAGAAGCCAAGCGGGCGGTGGCCATCGCCCTGAGAAATCGCTGGCGTCGGATGCAGCTGGATAGCACCCTGCGCGACGAAATCACCCCAAAAAACATCCTGATGATCGGCCCCACCGGCGTCGGTAAAACCGAAATTGCTCGACGGCTGGCGAAATTGGCCGACGCCCCGTTCCTCAAGGTGGAAGCCACCAAGTTCACCGAAGTCGGCTACGTCGGGCGGGACGTGGAGTCAATCATCCGGGACCTGGCCGACATGGCCATCAAGATGCTGCGCGAGCAGGAAATGAAACGTCATGAGCACCGTGCTCTTGATGCCGCGGAGGAACGCATTCTGGACGCCCTTCTGCCTCCGGCGAGAGATTTCCAGCAAGACAGCCAGCGCAGCGAGGATTCCTCTACCCGGCAGCTGTTTCGCAAAAAACTGCGCGAGGGCGAGCTGGACGACAAGGAAATTGAAATCGACCTCAGCAGCAGCGGGGCCGGCGTCGAGATCATGGCGCCTCCGGGAATGGAGGAAATGACGAATCAGCTCCAGAGCATGTTCTCCAACCTGTCTTCCGACAAGCGCAAGACCCGGAAAATGAAGGTAAGTGACGCGCTGAAACGGGTTAAAGACGAGGAAGCCGCCAAACTGGTTAATGAGGAAGAGATAAAGCAGAAGGCCATCCAGGTGGTAGAGCAGAATGGCATCGTTTTCATTGACGAGATCGACAAGGTCGCCAAACGCTCCGAAAACACCTCATCCGACGTTTCCCGCGAAGGCGTCCAACGGGACCTGCTCCCTTTGATCGAGGGCAGCACGGTGAGCACCAAGTACGGCTCGATTCGTACAGACCACATTCTGTTTATCGCCTCCGGTGCGTTCCACCTGTCGAAGCCTTCCGACCTGATTCCGGAGCTTCAGGGCCGGCTGCCGATCCGGGTCGAGCTGGAGGCGCTTTCACCAGAGGACTTCAAGCGCATACTTACCGAGCCAGACGCATCCCTGGTTCAGCAGTATGAGGCGCTCATGGCGACCGAAGGGGTAAAACTGACCTTTGGCGAAGGCGCCATCACCCGCATTGCGGAAGTGGCGTGGAAGGTCAACGAAACCACCGAGAATATTGGCGCCCGGCGGCTGCATACAGTGCTTGAACGGTTACTGGAGAGCCTGTCGTTCGACGCGGGCGATCAGGTCAATGATGGCTTTGAGGTGACCGCCGACTACGTGGACGAAAAGCTGGGAGCCTTGGCCGAAGACGAGGATCTCAGTCGCTACATTCTGTAACTGCGGCAAAACGGGGGGGGGTGCGGCAATCGTGCCCCCTGCCTCCGGGTTTACTGGGCCTTGCTGAACAGGTGAGTCACGTTTTCCAGGCCCGATGCGAGCTTTCCCTTCTCGGCTTTTTTCTTCCGGCCTTTGGCCACATAAAGCGGAAGCATCTCCCCGTAGAGACTGGTGCTGATGGTTCGCTGCTCGTCTTCCAGCCGATCCCGGCGAAGCGTTATGCCGTACTTCGCCAGCTTTGGCTCCAGTTCGTCGGCCCGGTTCAACAGGTCCCGACGTGTCATCTGGTAAGCATGCTCACACACCATTCGACGGGACTGGAAGCTGAAGACATTCGAGAAAAACAGCTTGGCGTCATCCCGGGTTGGCTCGAACAGCAGGATATCCTTGTCCGGATAGTCCCGCGCGTATTGCGCAATTCCAGACTGCATCCGGGAGTAAACCATGGTTCGGAACATCTGGGACAGTAAGTTGGGCATGCCAGAGCGTGTCAGCTCACCCGGTTTCATGGTGCCCGCCCGAACCGCAGCACTGGCGTCAATCGGTACCTGGGGATTAACCGCAAACACCAAGTCCGCTCCATCCTCAAACGCTACCGAGGCGTGTAGCCCCTTACGCAGAGTGCCATCGACATAATACCGACCGTCGATATCCACTGGCACATACAGGCCGGGAGACGCAGTACTTGCCTGGATTGCCTTGGAAATCGGTACGTGATCAAAACCGGGCGCACCAAAGCATACGGCCTCCGTGCTTTCGACGTCCGCCGCAACGATATACAGGCTTCGCTTCAACTGCCGGAAATCGTTGGTGCGGCCAAGCATGGTAAATGCCCGCTTGAGATACTCGTGCAAACCCTCGTTATCGAACAGGCCCGCCGGTGCCGCCTGCGCAAGGATCGTCAGTGCCTCAAGAAGACTCTGGTCGTAAGGGTTGTTCACAAACCGCTGGACCGCCGTTGAAACCAGACCCGGGACCGCCAGCAACCGACTGCCCAGCTCTCGAAATGCGGGGCGATAGAAGACTTCAGGGTGGAATGGGTGAACCTCGGCTTCATTGCGAACGAAAATGCGGCACAATTGCGCTGTGGTCATCTGGTTGGCCAGATTGGCCGCCACGAAAGACCCACCGTTAACCCCAACGTAGACATCAATCTCATTGAAATCGAGACCGTCCAGGGCTTCATCCAGCGCTCGCAAGGCACCAATCTCATAAATCCCGCCCAAAGGCCCACCACCGCCGAGGGCAAGCCCTACGCGGGGAGAAGATTTGAGATCGGCTGGAGCTGTCATGATGTTTCCTTTTCCGGTTGGCGTTTCGGGGAATGACTTCCGAATCCGCAGTTACCCATAAACCTATCAGCAGGTTTTAGAGTACTCACCCTATATTCGTTCAAAACGAGACAAACGTTCAGGAAAGGGCCTTTTCAGCAAAGGCAATCGTTGTCGACTTGCCCGGGCGCAGATACCGACCAAAGCCCGCATTCCGCAGAGCGAGGTCAACGCAGCTCTTGATCACATGGGGAGAGTCCAGCAGCAGGACATCCTCCAGCAACTGCATCGCCCATTCCCGGCTGACGCTGCGAATCACCGATTTTACCTTCGGCAGACTGGCCGCGTTCATGGACAGGGAGTCATAGCCCATGGCCATCAGAAGCAACGCGCCACCCGGATCGCCCGCCAATTCGCCGCAGATACCCACCGGCTTGCCAACGACGTGGGCGTCCTGGGCGATGCGAACCAGGGCCTGGAGTACGGCCGGGTGATAAGAGTGGTAGAGCTGGGCGACCCTCGGGTTATTCCGGTCGACCGCCAGCAGGTATTGCGTGAGGTCGTTCGATCCCACCGACAGGAAGTCGACCCGGTCCGCCAGCTCACGAATCTGGTAAACCGCGGCGGGAATCTCAACCATCACGCCCACCTTGGGCATATGGATATCGTACCCCTCCTCCCGGACTTCGTGATAAACCCGGTAGATCAGGTGCAGGGACTCCTCGACTTCCGAGATATTGCTGATCATCGGCAGCATGATCTGGAGATTATTCAACCCCTCGCTGGCCTTAAGCATGGCCCGCACCTGAACAAGGAAAATCTCCGGATGATCAAGGGTGACCCGAATGCCGCGCCAGCCCAGGAAGGGATTTTCCTCCTGAATGGGAAAATAGGTCAGTGACTTGTCGCCCCCGATATCGAGCGTCCGCATCGTGACCGGGCTCGGCGCGAATGCCTCAAGCTGCTCCCGATAATACTCTCTCTGCTCCTGCTCGGACGGGAACCGGTCCTTGATCATGAACGGCACTTCCGTGCGATAAAGACCGATGCCCTCGGCGCCGTGAGACAGGGAACGGACCACATCCGTCATCAGCCCGGTATTCACCAGCAGCGAGACCCGATGATGGTCCGTGGTTTCGCAGGGCTTGTCTCGCAGCACCTCCAGCCCACGAATGAGCTCATCCTCCTCGTCACAAATAGCCTGGTAGAACGCTCTCAGGTCATCCGATGGCGACGCAAATATCTGCCCCTCGAAGCCATCGACCACCAACTCCTTGCCATCCAACTGGTTAACCGGAATATCCACCAGCCCCATGACCGTGGGCACACCCATGGCTCGGGCAAGAATGGCTACGTGAGAGTTACTGGACCCCTTGACGGACACCAGCCCAACGAGCTGCCCCTTCGGCACCTCACCCAACATGGCCGGCGTCAGCTCCTCACTGACCAGTACCGTACGGGCGGGGTACTCCAGGTGAAGCTGCTCACCCTCCTGAAGGTGGGAGAGCAGGCGGCGACCGAGGTCGCGCACGTCGACCGCCCGCTCCTGCAAATAGTGATCATCCATCATTTCGAAATGGCGAATATACTGCTGCACTACTTGTTTCAGAGCCCCCTGAGCCCAAACGCCTTCCCGAATCTGGTTGGCCACTTCCCCGGGCATGGCCTCGTCGCCCAGCATTCTCAGATAGACATCGAACAGGGCCTGTTCCTCGGGGCGTAACTGTGAAGCCAGCCGCTTGGCAACCCGCTCGATGTCTTCGCGCACCGCCTTTACAGCCTCGCGGAAAAGCTCAAGTTCCTGCTCTATGTCCTCGGTGGGCTTTTCCGGCACCACATCAAGATCGGCAGCCGGGTAAACCACAACTCCCTCACCAATCGCCACCCCCGGAGCACCTGGCACACCGCTAAAGCTGACGTCCCGGGCCTCTTCGCCGGTCAATGAAAGCCCGCTGATGGCTCCAGTTGCTTCACTGTGGGCAATAACGCCCGCCAGCTGCGCGGAGACCGTGACCAGAAACGCTTCCTCGCCCTCGTCGAAACAACGGGAGCTTTCCCGTTGCTGCACTACCAGGACGCCGAGCACCCGGCGGTGGTGAATAATGGGAACGCCAAGGAATGACCGGAAACGTTCCTCACCGGTTTCGGGGAAATAGCGATAACGGGGATGGGACGGCGCATCTTCGAGGTTGATCGGCTCCTCTCGAGAACCGACGAGACCAACCAGGCCCTCGGAGTAGGCCAGACTGACCTTGCCCACCGCCTCCCGGTAGAGGCCCTCGGTGGCCATCAGAATATAGCGATTGGTCGCCGGGTCCAGGAGATAGACAGAGCAGACCTCCGTTCCCATGGCTTTTTGCACACGCGACACGATGACATCCAGCGCCTCCTGCAAATCGCGGGCGCTGTTTACCTCTTGTACAAGACTTCGCAGTATGCTCAGCATGGCGGGGTCAATCCGTCATTTCTGGTGTTCCTTAAAGCGCCGAGTCTGCTCGCTCCGATGCCACTGCTCCATGTTGTAGAACAGTCGTGGCGCGAGTTCTCTCAGCGCACGTCGATACACTTCCCGTTTAAACGAGACTACCTGGCCGAGCGGGTACCAGTAACTAACCCACTGCCAGCCATCAAACTCCGGCGAATCGGTACCGTCCACGCACACCTGCGCGTCCGGTGACAGCATCCTCAGCAGGAACCATTTCTGTTTTTGACCCACGCAAACGGGGTGGGAATTATGGCGAACCATCCTCCGGGGAAGCCGGTACCTGAGCCAGCCTCGCGTGCAGCTGATGATTTCCACATCGCCGGCACCCAGACCGATTTCCTCACCAAGCTCCCGATACAACGCCTCTTCCGGTGATTCTTCGTGTTTGATACCACCTTGCGGAAACTGCCAGGAGTCCTGCCCAATTCGCCTCGCCCAGAGAACCTCGCCCCTGTGGTTAGCCAGAATGATTCCGACGTTGGGTCTGAAACCGTCTGAATCAATCACGGCACAGTCCTCTTAAAAGTCGGCAGACCGGTACAAAAATCAACCGGTCGGATTTATCCAAGTTGCTCTCATTCTTGCAGAAACCCAAGGGTTCGGCAAACGAAGCCGCAATCGCCGGGTCGTGATAGACTGACGCCCTCATGGCAGGCCCAGTGAACACCGGAGGTAATAGCTTGACGCTCGCAATTTTTGATCTGGACAACACCCTTCTGGCTGGGGACAGCGACCACGCGTGGGGTGAATTCCTTGTTGAAGAAGGGATCGTGGATGCTGAGGAATACCAGAAAGCCAACGACCGGTTCTACCAGGAATACCTGAACGGCGAACTGGACATCCTGCATTACCTCGGCTTTGCTCTCCAACCACTGGCGAACCACAACATGGATCAACTGGTGGCCTGGCGGGAAACCTTCATGGACAAAAAGGTCCGCCCCATGATGCAGCGCAAGGCCGGCGAGCTACTGGATCATCACCGTAACCAGGGCCATACGCTGATGATCATTACCGCCACCAACCGCTTCGTAACCGAACTAATTGCGGAAGAACTGGGCATTGAGCACCTGATTGCCACCGAGCCGGAACTGGTCAACGGCCGCTACACCGGTGAAGTCGCCGGAGTGCCGAGCTTCCAGGAGGGCAAAGTGGCGCGGCTGAATGACTGGCTGGAAGCCCACGGCAGAGATCTGGGTGGCGCCTGGTTCTACAGCGATTCCCACAATGACGTTCCGCTGCTGAAAGCCGTGGAGAATCCAGTCGCCGTGGACCCGGACCCCACTCTAGAGGCCCTGGCCCGGGAACATGGCTGGCAGATCATGTCTCTCCGGGACTGAAGAAAATCGGCCGGAGCCTTCAGAAAAAGCTGGTAAGGGACCGCACGAAACAGGATTTAATGTAATCGGTCTCGGGTATTCCCGGGATAACCGGGTGGTCCGGGGCCTGATGCCCCTGCTCCAGCAACTGCACGAAACGGTCGATCTTGCGGCCGCTGCTGCGAATGATATCGGTCAGTTTGTCCTGAGAAAGGTGCATGGAGCAGGAAGCCGAAACCAGAATGCCGTCGCGGTCCAGCAACCGCAGGCCCAGCTGGTTGAGCCGTGCGTAGGCCTGCTCCCCAGCCTTCTGGTCACGGCGACGGGGAATCAGCGCCGGCGGATCCAGCACGACGACGTCGTATTTCTCTTTTTCATCACACAGGGCTTTCAGCGCCTCAAACGCATCCCCTTCCAGGGTATCCACGTTCTCGAGGCCATTCAGACGGGCGTTGTGATGCACCGAGTCGATCGCTGATGACGAACTGTCAACACAGGTCACCTGAGAGGCGCCGGCAGAAGCGGCCTGAATGCCCCAACCGCCGACGTAACTGAAGACATCCAGAACCCGCTTGCCGGGGGCATAGGACTGCAGGCGCTGACGGTTCATCCGATGATCGTAAAACCAACCGGTTTTCTGACCGCCTTCCAGGGGCACCTCGAATCGCACCCCGTTCTCTTCCACCTCAAGCAGCGAGACCTGCGGACCGTGCGCCTGTTCCACATAAACATCGAGGCCCTCGACCTTGCGCATCTTGCCGTCGTTTTTGAGGATAATTGCCTTCGGGTGCACCAAACGCAGCACGGACCGAACAATGGTGTCTTTCAGCTGCTCCATGCCCGCCGTGGAAATCTGCACCACCACCGTGTCATTGAAGCGATCAATGACCAGTCCGGAGAGCCCATCACTGTCACCGAACACCCAGCGGTAAAACGGCTTGTCGAACAGCCTGTCCCGCAAGCTCAGTGCTGCCTCCAGACGCTGACTCAGGCGTTTCGGCGTCATGCCGTGATTTCCGTCCCGACTGATCAACCGACCACAGATTAGGGCATTCGGGTTGACGAAAACGGTACCCAAAGACTTGTCATTGGAGGCTTTCAACTCAGCCTGGACGCCGGCTTCAAATCCGGTCAGCGGCGAACGACGGGTATCGATCTCGTTGCTGTAGACCCACAGGTGGCCAGCCCGAAGCCTGCGCTCAGCGCCCTTTCGAAGATACAGAACCGGAAAATTCATAGCGACCACCTGACGGAAACAAACATGGGGCGGGGATTATACATAACCCCGAAATGACAGCACGCAGTGATGGGGGGGCGCCGGACAGGCCAGCCAGCCCTTCAACGCGGTTCCAGAGGTTATCCTTCGGCCGCCACATGCTCCGCGTAGGCCGCTGCATCCATCAAACCTTCAAGCTCACCCTGGTCAGTCAGCTTTACCCTGAACAGCCAACCATCGCCATACGGGTCGTCATTCACTTTCTCCGGCTCGTCCTCAAGCGCCTCGTTCACCGCAATGACTTCACCGGTCACCGGGCTGAACACGTCTGAGGCGGACTTGACCGATTCGGCCACGCCGGCCTCCTCACCACCATTGACCGTTATGCCCAAATCCGGCACGCCAATGTAAACGACATCACCCAGCTGTTCCTGGGCAAAGTCTGTAATGCCAACCGTGGCTGTGCCGTCATCGGAGATGCGGACCCATTGATGAGTTTCGATGTATTTGAGATCTGCAGGTATGTCGCTCATGATCGGATTCCCTGATTGGATTTTTTCGCGCAGTTTACCGCAAGAGCCTAACGCCAGCTAACATCACGTGCCATTGTCATGAACGATTTCAGGTAATCCACCTGCTGGTCCCGCTCGCGCAATCCCAGGAAGATCTGTTTTGCAATCCCGTGCTCACCCATTTGCACCGGCCTGACCGCCATTCTGGCGCCATACTCTGCCACCAGCCAGCGCGGCAGTGCTGCCACTCCTCGTCCGGCAGCAACCATCTGCAGCATAATGTCGGTGGTTTCAATCGTCTTGTGCCGAGCAGGACTGGCGTGGGCGGGCAACAGGAACCGGGCGTACACATCGAGCCGCTCGATTTCCACGGGGTAGGTGATCAGAGTCTCTTTTGCGAGGTCGGCAGGTTCTGCCCATCGAGCGTCCGCCAGCGGATGCCCGTCAGCCACCACCAGTACCTGCTCGTAATCGAACACCGGCTCGAACACCAGGCCCGGCCGGTGCAGAGGGTCCGGTGTCACGAGCATATCTATGTCGTAACCGAACAAGGCGCCGATCCCGCCAAACTGGAATTTTTGCTTCACGTCCACATCAACGCCCGGCCAACGATCCAGATAAGGACCTACCACCTTGAGTAGCCACTGGTAACAGGGATGGCATTCCATGCCGATCCTCAGGCTTCCTCGCTGCCCTGTGGCGAACTGACCGATCAGAGTCTCCGCGTGCTCGAATTGCGGCAGCAATCGGCCCGCCAGCGTGAGCAAATACTCACCAGATTGTGTCAAGCGTAACTGACGCCCTTCCCTAACCCACACTGCAGTGCCCAGTTGCTGCTCCAGCTTTCGCACTGAATGGCTGAGCGCAGATTGAGTCAGGTTCAGGGTTTTGGCAGCAGCCGTTAGGGAACCCCTCTCCGCAACGGCTCTGAGGATTTCCAGATGGTTTCGCTCAATCACGACCTCCCCCAAATAAATGAATTTTTCTCATGATTTACTGAAATAATACCATTATTTTTCATGCATAGACCGGGCTAGGCTAGAACTTCTCAATTCACTACCTGCAATCACAGGAGCACCTGGTCATGGCTACCACACACAATCTCGGCTTTCCCCGAATCGGAGCACGGCGTGAACTCAAGCATGCCCTCGAGTCGTTCTGGCAAGGCAGCCTCACCGAGAAGGAACTTCGCACTGAAGGCGCAAGCCTGCGTCGAAGAAACTGGGCAATACAGGCGGGGCTAGACCTCGCGCCCATCGGCGACTTCTCGTTTTACGATCAGGTCCTCGACATGAGCGTCACCCTCGGCAACATCCCTGAGCGGGCCGGCCTTGCTGAAGTCAGCGATCTCGATCGTTATTTCCGTGTAGCTCGAGGCCGGTCGGCAAATGACGACGACGGTTGTGCAATACACGCTGGCGAGATGACCAAATGGTTCGACACCAATTACCATTACATCGTCCCGGAATTCCACTCAGATACCGGATTTTCGCTGAATTCCGAACGCCTGATGGAGCAAATCCAGGAAGCCAGAGAACAGGGACTAACTCCCAAGCCCGTCCTCATCGGCCCGGTTACCTATCTCTGGCTGGGAAAAAGCAAAGACAGCAGCACTGACAAACTGAGTTTGCTGGATCGGTTGCTTCCCGTTTATGCCGCACTTCTGGACCGGATTGCCGCCGCAGGGGTGGAGTGGGTGCAGGTTGACGAACCGGTTCTGGTCACTGACCTCGACGCCGACTGGCGCCATGCTCTCAACCTCGCCTACCATGATCTGAAAACCTGCACGCCCAAGCTGTTAGTAACCACTTACTTCGGCGACCTGCGCGAAAACCTGCAACTGGCCTGTGAACTGCCAGTGGCGGGACTGCATCTGGACGCCATCAGCGCTCCCGAGGAAGTAGCACGGGTCGTGGATTGGCTACCTCCGCATAAAACCCTGTCACTTGGTATCATCGATGGCCGGAACATTTGGCGGACCGACCTGAATCGGACACTCGATTGGCTGGAGCAGGTGCACGACAGGCTTGGCGACCGGCTTTGGCTCGCTCCGTCCTGCTCGCTCCTGCATGTTCCGGTGGATGTCGACATTGAGCATAAACTGGACGCCGACATAAAAAGCTGGCTCGCATTCGCGGTTCAGAAACTGGACGAGCTGGACATACTTGCCCGGGCCCTGAATACCGGCCGCGCTTCCGTGCATCGTCAGCTGACAGAAAACGCCCGACTGATCCGGAGTCGGCAAGTCTCTGGACGAGCGCACTCGCCCGCAGTCACCGACGCACTGAGCAACCTGGACGGCCACACAGGCGCCCGCCAGGCACCGTACAGGGAGAGGATCGACGCACAACGCAGACAAACCGTTCTGCCGGCGTATCCCACCACAACCATCGGCTCCTTCCCGCAGACAGAGGAAATTCGTCTGGCCCGCCAGCAGTTCCGCACTGGCAATCTCACGGAAGCAGCCTACGTCGCCCGCATTCGCGAAGAGATTGCCTATTGTGTAAATCAACAGGAGGAACTCGGCCTTGATGTCCTCGTCCACGGCGAACCCGAGCGCAACGACATGGTGGAGTATTTCGGTGAACAGTTGAACGGCTATGCTTTCAGCCAGTTTGGCTGGGTCCAGTCCTATGGTTCCCGGTGCGTGAAACCGCCCATCCTGTTCGGAGACATTTCCCGTCCCAAAGCCATGACGGTGGACTGGATTCGCTATGCCCAATCCCTCACCGAGAGACCGCTCAAGGGCATGCTCACCGGCCCGGTCACCATGCTGAACTGGTCATTCGTCCGTGACGACCAACTTCGTAAAGACACAGCCCTGCAACTGGCCCTCGCGATTCGGGGAGAGGTCCTAGACCTGGAAAAAGCGGGCGTGAAAATCATCCAGATCGACGAAGCAGCACTGCGGGAAGGGCTCCCCCTTCGTCAGGCAGACCGGGCCAGCTATCTGGACTGGGCCGTCAATGCCTTCAGGGTTGCTGCCAACGGCGTCAGGGACGAAACGCAGATACATACCCACATGTGTTATTCGGAATTTAATGACATCATTGAGGCCATTGCCCGGATGGATGCAGACGTGATTACCATCGAGACCTCACGGTCCGACATGGAACTGCTCGATGCATTCAGGGGATTTGAGTACCCCAACGAACTGGGCCCTGGCGTCTACGACATCCACTCGCCCAACATCCCAAAAAAGCAGGAAATGGTGGCGCTGATGCAAAAAGCCGCGGAACGGATTCCGTCCACGCGACTTTGGGTCAACCCGGACTGCGGACTGAAAACACGGAGATGGGAAGAGGTGGTGCCAGCGTTGAGAGCGATGGTTCAGGCCGCCCGGGAGCTTCGGCAAGCCATTCAGTAGCCGGAGCTGTTCTGATCCAGTTCGAACTCAAAGTCCTCGGCCCGGCGAACTTCCGTCTTGAAGTCGCCGGATGCCATCAGCTCGAACCAGCGATAGCCCGGAGACAGCGGTTCGACTGAAAACCTGCTGGAACCGGACGTGAACTGGATACAGGTTGACGGCGTGGCCAGCAGGCTCACACCGTTTCTGTCCAGGGCGTGTTCCTGATGAATGTGCCCCCAAAGCACCATTTTCACCTGAGGGTATCGATCAACAACTTCCCAGAAGGCCTCCCGGTTACGGAGACCAATTTGTTCCATCCAGTCCGAGCCAATATTCACAGGATGGTGGTGCAGCGTGACCATGGTCGGGAGGTCCGGATGTTCGGCCAGGGCAGCCTCCAGAAAATCGAGTTCTGCCTGGGACAGCTCGCCGTAGACTTTTCCGGGCACGGATGAGTCAAGAAGGATACATTGCCAACCGCCCTCGACGATCGTCCGGCGATCAGCCTGATACTCGGCGGCAACGGATCTGAGTGCCTCGGCGCTGTCGTGATTACCCGCCAGCCAGGCGGAACCGCAGGCGAACACCCGTAAACTTTCCCCGAAAACCCGATATGCTTCCTCAGAGCCATCCTGCGCCAAATCGCCGGTCGCGAGGATGAGGTCCGGCTGACCATGAACCTTTAAGACCTCATCAATCACCGCGGACAGACTCTCCCGGGTATTCACACCCAGCAGCTCACCGTCGGCGTTCGCCATCAAATGGGGGTCAGTCAGTTGCAATACCCGGAATGGCCGGGCTTCATCCTTTGTGGTCATGGCGCTCTTGGTCAAATCAGTGCTCATCACTTGAACGTGGAACAAGTGTACGACGACAGCTTCCGGTTTTATCACTTTTGAATGCAACGGGAATCACATTCTGACCAGGCACCGGCGACATATTGCAATTTTTGACAACTATGACACACGGACCGGTTCGCGCCAGCCCACTTTAGTACTGTGTCCGGCGCCAGTTCGCCGGTCGTCAGTCCACGCCTTCACCGGCCGACCAGGCAGCGTGCTCCATCGGCAGGTGGCCGAAGCGCAGGCAGTAATCGAGCCAGTCCGCCAGGAAGCCGTTGACCTGAACTTTTTCGTCCGGATGGTGCATGAAGCGATTGGGGTAATCGTTGACCGGCGCAATCTGACGATCCCGGTAGCAACTGATGACTTCAGCCATAGCCGCATCGTGGTAGACACGCACCGTCATCTGGGGGTTATTCAGCCAGCGACCGGCATTATGGACCTGCTCAAGCAGGAGGGTTTCAGTGAATCTTGCAGTTTGCAGTACCTTGATCTGAACCCTGCCGAGGTACAGGTTTTCCCGGTGCAACTCGAACGCACACACAGGCTTGCCATCAACCTCAAGCTGGCGTAGCCGGCTCAAACGCTGGTAATTGCCGTCACACAGGGCCCCAAGCTGCCTGAGGTCCGGTACATAACGTTTCGGCTTCATGCTCCACTCTGTCATGGCGTCGCCTCTTTCCGGAGGCTTGAATGATTCAGTTCAAGCCATTGAAGAGCAATAATAGCCGCTGCGTTGTTGATCCGGCCATCGCGGATCATGCCAATTGCCTCTTCCGCACTGAAGACGTGGGCACGTATGTCTTCGTGTTCGTGCTCAACGCCAAAGAGCCCGCCGGCGCCCTCCGTGCTGATCAGGCCGCAAAACAGATGAACCATTTCCGTCGTGCCACCCGGGGAAACAAGGTAGTCGCAAATCCGGTGCAAACGACTGAACGTGAGTCCGGCCTCTTCCTGACCTTCACGCTGGGCGACATCTTCCGGGGACTCACCGTCTTCGTTCATTCCGGCCACAAGCTCCAGCAGCCAGGGCGACTGGTCGCGGCCCAGGACGCCAAGCCGGAACTGTTCCAGCAACACCACTTCGTCACGGACAGGATCGTAGGGCAGCACGCAGGTAGCATCACCACGGACAAACAGCTCTCGAGTAAACACCGGCATCTCCCGCCCGTCAAAACGCGGGTGCGTCAACCAGAGCTTGTCCATACGGAAGAAGCCCTGAAAGACGGTTTCACGTTTTTCGACTTTGACATCGCTGGCTGTGAACTGGAACGGCTTGGTCATTTTCTACCCTGTTTCGACAATGACTTTGAACGATAGCCGGTGCCCGTTGTTCATTGCAAGCTTCGTTCTGTGTCTCTGCCGCAAGGCCAAAAAAGAGCATCCCGCTCGGCTGCCCAGGCACCGCCGGAAGACGCCTGAACCCGGCCATCCCTGGCCCCGGACAGAAAACCTACACTTTGTCGTACAACTTGCTACCGGACTCAACGAACTCCCGTGACTTTTCCTGCATGCCGGCGTCCACGGCAGCAACCTCATCCAGGCCATGCTCCCGGGCGTAGTCCCGGACTTCCTGGGAAATCTGCATGGAACAAAACTTCGGCCCGCACATTGAGCAGAAGTGAGCGACCTTGGCCGATTCCTTTGGCAGGGTCTCGTCGTGGTAGGCGCGCGCCGTGTCCGGATCGAGTCCCAGGTTGAACTGGTCCTCCCAACGGAATTCAAAGCGGGCCTTGGAGAGAGCATTGTCCCGAATCTGTGCGCCGGGGTGACCCTTGGCAAGGTCGGCGGCATGCGCAGCAATCTTGTAGGTAATGATGCCGGTCTTCACGTCGTCCTTATTCGGCAGACCCAGGTGCTCCTTGGGAGTGACGTAGCAAAGCATGGCGCAGCCATACCAGCCGATCATCGCGGCGCCGATGCCGGAGGTGATGTGATCGTAGCCTGGCGCGATGTCAGTGATCAGGGGCCCGAGAGTGTAGAAAGGCGCTTCATCGCAGCATTCAAGCTGCTTGTCCATGTTCTCCTTCACCAGATGCATGGGCACATGCCCCGGGCCTTCGATCATGACCTGAACATCGTGCTTCCAGGCAATTTTGGTAAGCTCGCCCAGGGTTTCCAGCTCACCGAACTGCGCCGCATCATTGGCATCAGCAATCGAACCGGGGCGCAAGCCATCCCCCAGGCTGAAGGAAACGTCATAGGCCTTCATGATTTCGCAAATGTCTTCGAAATGCTCGTAAAGGAAGCTTTCCTGATGGTGGGCCAGGCACCATTTGGCCATGATAGAGCCGCCACGTGAGACAATCCCCGTGGTCCGGCTTGCGGTCAGTGGTACATGATGCAGCCGCACGCCGGCATGAATCGTGAAATAGTCGACCCCTTGCTCTGCCTGCTCAATCAGCGTGTCCCGAAAGATGTCCCAGTTGAGATCTTCGGCGACGCCACCGACTTTCTCCAGCGCCTGGTAGATGGGCACCGTGCCAATCGGGACCGGCGAATTACGGATGATCCATTCCCGGGTTTCATGGATATTCTTTCCAGTGGACAGGTCCATGATGGTGTCAGCGCCCCAGCGGATCCCCCAGGTCAGCTTCTCCACTTCTTCCTCAATGGAAGAACTGACCGCCGAATTTCCGATGTTGCCGTTGATCTTGACCAGAAAATTGCGGCCGATGATCATCGGTTCGGATTCGGGGTGATTGATATTGGCGGGGATAATGGCGCGCCCCCTGGCTACCTCCTCACGTACGAACTCGGGCGTGATCTCCTCCGGCAGATTCGCTCCGAAGGACCGGCCCGGGTGCTGGTCCTTCAGCAACCCCTTTTCCCGGGCCTCCTGCAGTTTCTGGTTCTCCCGGATGGCGATGTATTCCATTTCCGGAGTAATCATGCCCCTGCGGGCGTAATGCATCTGGCTGACATTGTGGCCGGTCTTCGCCCGCAACGGCTTACGCTCCTCGCTGAACCGGAGTGGATCAAGCTGCGGATCTTTCATCCGGCGACGGGTAAACTCCGAGGTGTAGCCAGGCAGGGGTTCAACATCATTGCGCTCGGCAATCCAGCCCGCGCGGACCGGCGCCAGCCCTTTGCGCAGATCGATGCTGGCCTCGGGATCGGTGTAGGGGCCCGAGGTGTCATAGACCATCACGGGGGCGTTCTCTTCTCCCCCCATTTCAGTGGGCGTATCACCGAGGGTGATTTCACGCATCGGCACGCGAAGATCGGGGCGGCTGCCCTGCACGTACACCTTCCGTGAATTTGGTAACGGTTTTATCGCTGCAGAATCTACCTGGGCGGAATCGCTGAGGTAGGAAGGTAACTCGGTCATCATTCGCTCCCGGAACTTGGGGTGGACGTCGGGTCGCGTATGACGGGGCTGGAGACCGGTTTTCCCCTGAATGCGGGGGTACTCTTGCCAATCAGCGGTGTGGTCTTAATTCCTACGCCGGTATTATCCGGATCAGGTCGCGGGTTCTGCGCTGCAATCTCAGCCGGCTGCCCTCTTTCAGTTCAGGCAGACCAGCACCCCGTCAAGACGCGAATCTTTTTTGTGCGGCACCCGAAATAGGTGCCGTTTGCAAGTGTAGAGCTGCGACTGATTATTGTCCATAATGGCCGACCAAAGCACTATCGACCGCATGTTGCAGCGCAGCTTCTGTGGTTCGGCAGCCATAACGGTGTATCCGGACGGAACGCGTACGTGCACAGGTACTCAGGAGATATAATGAAGAAACGACTGCTTTCCGGACTAGTTGGCCTCTTGGTGGCGCAGCCCACCCTTGCCATGGATTTGGTTGAGACCTATGAGAAAGCACTTTCCTATGATTCAGGAATTGCTGCCGCCCAAGCCAGCTTTGAAGCCCAGCAGGCCGCCAGCGACGTTACCCGCAGTGTGCTGTTGCCCCAGATCGGGGCATTTGGAGAGGCGAATTACATTGATGTGGACGGCCCGAACCAGGACAACGGCTATCGCGAACTCAACTACGGCGTTCAACTGAGCCAGCCCTTGTTTCAGGCCGATGCCTGGTTCCGCTACGATGCCAGCCAGTTCCAGACCGATTCTGCCCGAGCCCAATACAACCTCGCCCAACAACAGCTGATCCTGGACGTTGCGACGGCCTACTTCAACGTGCTTCGCGCCCGGGACACGGTGACCACAACGCTGGCAGCCGAGGCCGCCATCCAGCGGCAGTACGAACAGGCGCAGGAGCGTTTCGATGTTGGCCTGATTGCGATTACCGAGGTGTATGAGGCCAGAGCCAGCTACGACGACACCCGGAGCCGTCGCATTGTCGCGGAGAACCAACTGAACATTGCGCGGGAACAGGTGGCCCGTCTGACAGGCGAATACGCGGAGGATCTCGAGAACCTGCGGCAGAATTTCCCGCTGAGCCGCCCTGAGCCAATGGACCCATCGGCCTGGGAGACCAGCGCGCTTGAACAGAACTGGTCGATTCAATCCGCGCTGTATGACCTGAATGTCAGCGAAGCCAACCTGAAGGCCGCCAAGGCCGGTCATTATCCGACCCTGGACCTGAATGCCTCGTACGGGAACTCGAATACGGATGGCCTGGAGGACGGCGCCAGCTCGCCGTTCCAGCAACGGGATGGCACCACTACCCAGGGCGTCATTGGCCTGACCCTGAATGTGCCCCTCTACACCGGCGGTGGCACCCAGGCCGGCGTTCGCCAGCAGCGTTCTCTGGTGACGGTGGCCCAGGAGTCGCTGAACACGGTACGCCGGGACGTGCGGGTGAACACCCGAAGCCTGTTCCTGACCGTCAACAACAACATCGAAACCTCGTCCGCGCTGGAGCAGACAATCGTTTCCCGTCGAAGTGCGCTGGATGCCACCCGTGCCGGCTATGAAGTTGGTACACGCAATATCGTGGAGGTACTGGACGCCGAGCGCGCCTACTATGTGGCGCTTCGGGACTACGCCAATTCGCGCTACGACTACGTCATCAACACGCTACAGCTCAAGCAGGCAGCCGGGACATTGAGCCCGCAGGACCTGATCGTGCTGAACAACTGGCTGAGCGAGGACGCACCGGGCATTGAAGCCCTGGCAAACGAGGACAAGATTCTGGACGACCCAACCCAGTAAGTGCCAGAGGCGGGCGCCGGATGTCGCCCGCCCTAAACCCTCTCGATAATTCCGTCGACGACCTTCCCAAGTGCTCCACGATTCTTTTCAACCACGGCCAGGGCCCGGTCACCGATGGCTTTTCGCTCCCCGACATCATCAATGAGGGTAACGATGTGGGCGGCCAGTTCTTCAGCATTCGCAACCAGCTTGACGCCGGAATCGTCCAGCAAGCGCTGATAGATGGTTTCAAAATTGAACACGTGTGGCCCGGAGAACACCGGTATGCCCCAGGCTGCGGGTTCCAGCGGGTTATGTCCGCCGCGCTCAATCAGCGATCCCCCCACAAAGGCCATGTCACTGGCGCCGTAGAGCATCATGAGTTCACCCATGGTGTCACCGAGGTAAACCTGCGCGTCACCCGGCTCGGCCACCGCTGACCGCCTGGCCAGGTTGAACCCGGCTTTCTCGATTTTGTCCGCCACTGAGCCGAACCGTTCGGGGTGGCGCGGCACGAGAATCAGAAGCGCCTCCGGATGGGCGGCCAACACCTTCCGATGGGCCTCCAGCAATTGCACATCTTCGCCCTCGTGAGTGCTGCCTGCGATCCAGACAGCACGACCTGCCAACGTTGCCCGAAGTGCCAGGGATGCCCGTCGTACGTTCTCGGGGATGTCGACATCAAACTTCACGCTGCCGGTCACTGCCACTTTCGACGGCGCGACACCGATGCGGCAGAATCGTTCGGCATCTTTCTCTGCCTGGGCAGCCACCCAGCTAATGCTCCGCATCACGGGAAGCGCCAGACTCCGGATGCGCTCATAGCCCTGGGCCGAGCGTTCCGACAATCGGGCGTTGATGAGAAAGATGGGCACATCGAGCGCCCGGCACTGCCGTATCATGTTGGGCCAGATTTCCGTTTCCATGATCACCAGAATGCGCGGCCGGGCGCGCTTCAGGAAACGCCGGATGGAGCCGGGGGTGTCGTACGGCGCGTAGGCGTACCTCACCCGGTCGCCAAACATCTTTCGCGCCTGCGCCAGCCCCGTGTCGGTCATGGCGGTCATCAGAATGGTGATACCCGGATCTCTTGCCAGAAGCCGCCGGACCATGGGTCCCGCAGCGATGGTTTCGCCAACTGAAACAGCGTGCACCCACACAACGCTGCCCTTCGTACGAGGCACGATTCCGAGCCGCTGGTACCAGTTCCGGCGCAGTTCCGGAGCTCGGCGACCATGCCACCACAGGCGCACCAGAATGAAAGGCAGAAGTAGCCGGATCAGCTGGGAATAGATAAAGTGCAGCACAGAAGACTCCCGGTAAAACAGTACGGTATCATAGCCGAAAACCTATTGATTTACTTCTGGTTGATGCTGTTGACCGGCTCCTGGCGGCAACCAGAATTGCGAACAGGCAGGGACGTTCTTCAAGTGAAAAAGCAATACCGAAAGCTTCCAAGGAATACCGACTACAGTGCCTACCGCCACCCCCGCTGGTGGCCAACCTGGATCGGCGTGGCTCTGATGTGGGCCGTGGCGCAGCTTCCGATCCGCCTACAGTGGTGGCTTGGGAAAGTCGCAGGGCTTCTGGCCTGGCACTTGGCCCGAAGCCGCAGACACATAACCGAAACGAACATCCGACTCTGTTTTCCTGAGCTTACTTCTGCCCAGCAATCGGCGCTGGCGCGCAAATCATTCATCGCCAATGGCATCGGGCTGGTTGAACTCGGACTTGCCTGGTTCCGGAATCCGGCGGGGTTAACGGACATCACCACGGTTCATGGCCTCGAACATTTCGAACAGGCCCTGGCCCACGGCAAGGGCGTTCTTCTGCTAGGGGGCCACTACAGTACGCTGGACCTCGGAGGAAGCCTGGTCACCGAGTACATTGCTGCGGATGTCATGCAGCGGGACCACAACAACCCCTTGATGAACGCCGTAATGACCCGTGCCCGGGAGCGGCGCTACGGCACAGTGCTCGCCGCCAAGGATTTAAGAGGACTGTTCCGCAGCCTGAAAAAGAATCACGCGGTCTGGTATGCCACGGACCAGGACTACGGCCGCAAGGACATCGTCTTTGCCCCCTTCTTCAACATCCCGGCCGGCACCATCACTGCAACTTCTCGGATTGCCGAGCGCAGCGGCTGCAAGGTAGTCCCCTTCAGTCATGTTCGTCGTGACGACGCCCCCGGCTATGACATATTCTTCCACCCGGCTCTGGAAAACTTTCCGAGCGGCGACGATTTGCAGGACGCAACTTTGATCAACCGCACCATTGAGCACGAGATCCGAAGGGCGCCGGACCAGTACCTGTGGATGCATCGCAGGTTCAAGACCCGACCGGATCCCGATGACCCGGGATTCTACGGGCGTCAATAATCCGCATACTCAGAGAGGCCGGCAACCCATGACCGGGATTTATGTCCAAACCTACTGATCAGCAGAATACGGCGCCGGTGGTGTGGCTTCTGACCGACAACAAGCCGGGGCACCGCAACCAGCTAAAAGGCCTGGGAAACCGGCTTCGTGTGATCGCAGGGGCAAGCCTCTACTGGGTGGATGCCGGTCAGGTGAAGGTGTCTGTCTGGCGTGCCCTGCTGGCGATGGCTCCAAATGTTGACCAGGCCCTGCCGAAACCTGATCTGGTCGTCGCTGCGGGTACAGGTACCCACCGACTGCTGCTGTCGTTACGTCGGCTCAGGAAGGTCAAAACCCTCGTACTCATGAAGCCAGGTTTCCCACTTGGCTGGGTCAGCGCCGGCATCGTGCCTGTCCATGACGGTGTTAACGCCTCTTCCCGCGTCTTGCTCACCGACGGTGTCATCAATACCGTTACCCCGCTGGCGCGCATTACCGACAAACCCGAGGCTCTGATCCTGATTGGAGGTCCCTCTCATCATTTCGATTGGGACAGCGATGTACTGCTTGGCCAGGTCAATCACCTGATCGGACATTACCCGACCTGGCGCTGGACCATCAGCGGGTCGCGGCGAACGCCGGACGAATTGCTGTCCAGGCTGCAGGAGTTGGCGGGCCCCAAAATCACTGTGGTTGCTCCAGCCGAAACCCATGAGAACTGGCTGAGCCATCAGCTGGCAGCCTCACGAGCGGTATGGGTGAGCCCGGACAGCATGTCCATGGTATGCGAGGCGGCCACCTCAGGCGTCCCCACCGGCCTCTTCCAGTTTACGCCACACCCCGGCAGCCGGGTCGCCGAAGGCGTGAACCGGCTGGTTCAGGAGGGACGGGTGGCACGGTGGAGCGATCATGCAGCGGTGATGGCCGGCAAGACAATGCACCACGAGCCATTATGGGAAGCGGACCGGGCCGCCCGCTGGGTGATCGCACGGAATCTGCTTCCTGCATCAAAAAAGACGGAGTCAGGTAACGGGAGGAAGATCGCTTGAAGATTCTCCAGGCGCTGCCTGCGCTATACAGCGGGGGTGTCGAGCGAGGCACCGTGGAGTTCGCTTCGGATCTGGTGAAGCGGGGGCACGAGTCCTTTGTGGTATCCAAAGGTGGTCCGATGGCCGAACAGCTTCGGGGACAGGGTTCGACACACATTTTCATGCCCATACACCGAAAGTCCCCGACCTCCTTTGGTCAGATCTTGCCCATGCGCCGACTGCTGCTGGAACTGAAACCGGACGTCATTCACGTCCGCTCCAGAATGCCTGCCTGGATCATCCACCTGGCACTCCGGAGCATGGCCCCGCACCAGCGCCCCGCAGTCGTTTCGACATTTCACGGTATGTACTCGGTCAATCCATACAGCGCGATTATGACCCGGGCCGATCATCTGATTGCTGTTTCCCGATGCGTCAGGGAATACGTTCTGGACAACTACCCGGTGCCCGAGCATAAATTGACCGTGATACAGCGCGGTGTGGACATCAACGCCTTTCGACAGCGCGAACTCAGTCCGCAATGGCTGCAGCGATGGTTTCGACAGTATCCGCAACTGGCTGGCAAGAAAGTCATCATGATGCCGGGGCGCATCTCACGCTGGAAAGGCCAGATGGATTTTCTGGCCATGATGGCTAAGCTGGTTCGCCATCGCCCTGACTGTCATGGGATCATTGTTGGCGGTACCGAACCGGGCAAGGAGCGCTTTCTGGAGCAACTGGAGAGGGAACGCAGTCTGCTGGAACTGACCGACAAGGTCAGCTTTCTGGGCCAGCGCAATGACATGACCACGCTCTACCTACTGGCCGATGTTGTCTGCCACATGAGCACCAAGCCTGAGCCCTTCGGCCGAACCGTTACCGAAGCCCTTGCTTCAGGCACACCGGTCGCGGGCTACAATCGCGGAGGAGCCGCCGAAACGCTCCAGGCCTGTTTCCAGGCTGGTCTGGTCACCCCCGATGACACAACCGCATTCGCCGAAACCGTCCTCCGACTTCTTGATTCCGGGAAGTCTGCCATTGAAATTCCCCACCGGTTCCACCTCGAGGCGCAGACCGAGTCCACCCTTAAGATCTATGAACAAGTCCTTGAACGGCGCCAACTTCAGCAATGACCGACCGCGAAAAGCTCACCATCGCCCTGTTTTTTTCGACGCCCGGCACCACCTGGGGGGGCATGGAAAAGCACACGGCCGACCTGGCTCAGGCATTAGCCAAGCGTGGACACCGGATCCACGTCATCGGTCACAAGCGTTACCGGGAACACTTTCCCGATACGGTGCACTTTCACTCTGCACCGGTGAACCTTGGGCGGCGCAACCCCTGGCTCCGTTTCTACCTGAGACGGCTGGTTCTGGAGATCGTGCCGGATATCCTCCATGCCCAGGGCAACAAATCTGCCCAGTTGATCAAGACCATCAAATCGAAAAGCCGATGCATTCGCGTGGGCACAGTTCATGGCAGCAAGTCCAGTCACAAGGCGTTTCAGGGACTCGACAGCGTCATTGCCGTCAGCCCGCAGATCTTTGAAAGTCTTGATCACCCCGGCAGAAAACTGATCTTCAACGGCATCTTGCCGCCCCAAAAACGCCAGGAGGCCAGTGAGTGGCAGGTCCTGCCAAAGGGAGTGACCAACGTCGTTGCGATTGGCCGCCTTGAACCCGTAAAAGGGTTCGAGAACCTGATTCGGGCGTGGGCCGAACTGGCAGGAACCGGGACTGTCGCCCACCTCAGCATTTTCGGCGAAGGCAGCCTGCGATCCCGGCTCGACGGTCTGATTGCCGGTCTGGGGCTGAATGACCAAGTAACCCTGACCGGGTATCAGGCAGATCTGGGGTCGGTATACCAGCAGGCTGACCTGGTGGTGATCAGTTCCCAGCGTGAGGGCTTTCCCTACGTACTGATCGAAAGCCTGCTTGCCGGCTGCCCGATCATCTCAACCCCGGTTTCCGGCCCTGCATACTTGCTCCCGGAAGAGGCACTGAGCCTCGACTGGAAGCCAACCAGTCTTGCCAGCCTGCTCCGGGAGGCCCTGACCAACCTTCCTGCACTGAAGGAAGCCGAGACTGCCGCCATGGCTTTTGCGAGGGAGAAACTGACGCTTGAGCACATGGCCGATGAAACGGAACGGCTGTATCGGGACGCCCTGTCGGCAAGCAATGGTGACGGTAACTGAAGCATCCTTTTCGGGCTTACTGTTTTCGCTCAAGCTGTTCCAGAAGCTGCAGTTCTTTTGCCTTGGCCAGACGCATGAAGTTACGGTTCGCCGCCGTGATCGAGACGCTCAAACCAAACCAGCCGTTCAGGATCTGCTTGTGCAGCAGGTAATACTTCAGGAACTTCAACGGGAACTCAACGAACAGCCGAGCCCCGGATATACTGCGCCCCCGGTTTGCAATGAAACGCGCCTGTTCCGTCGAGAGTTGGCAGTATTTTCGTTCCATCTGCTCCAGCGAAATCAGCGTCCGGTGCAGGACATCGCCTTCCAGATCAAGCACGCGCCCGACCCGCACCTGCGGACGGTCGTTATTGCTATCCTTTTCCGCCTTGATGGCTGCGCGATTTCGATTATAAAGCCGGAGAATTTTCTTGGTTTTGTCATGCCGGAATGGATGCCCGGGCAGGGGCGGGGATAACACCCAGCGCATCCTGAAGCCGGCCACGTCCGGGGCAATGGGTCTGGAAAACAGCAACTTGATATTGGCAACCAGCGCGTCCGACAGCACTTCGTCCGCATCCAGATCCAGTACCCAATCATTACGACACAGGGAGGCGGCATAAGCCTTCTGGCATGCAAACCCCTCCCATTCGTGATGCACAAACCGGGCGCCAGCCTCCTCTGCAATGTCTTTCGTTTTGTCAGTACTTCCGGAGTCGACCACAATGATCTCATCGACCCAGCCGGCGACCTTCGCTAACGACTCAGGCAGCCGGGCCTCTTCATCCTGAGTGATGAAATAAACAGAAAGTGGCAGCTTCATCGTGACTCCTGATGGCAAAGTGCGGGTTTTCGGTTTGTAGCGGGACAATATTATGATACCCATGTGGTAAGATGGCGCGCCTAAATTGGTTCTTTTTCATGGCGTTCTCACACTCAAGATCGGAGTAAATTCATGATTCATCCTGTCATTATGGCCGGCGGCACCGGTTCCCGGCTCTGGCCCCTGTCACGACAATTGAATCCGAAGCAGTTCCTGAAACTGACGGACAGTCCCCTGTCCATGCTGCAATCCACGGTTGCCCGACTTGAGGGCATGAACGCTGACAAACCGCTGCTGATTTGCAATGAAGAGCACAGGTTCCTGGCGGCGGAGCAGATGCGGCAATTCGGTCAGGAAGATGTCCAGATCATCCTTGAACCCTGCGGGCGCAATACCGCTCCTGCCATTGCCCTGGCGGCCATCCAATTGTGTGAACGCGCCGGTAATGACAACCCGCTGATGCTGGTTCTGGCAGCCGACCACCTTATCCAGGATACCGAGGCATTCCAGAAAGGGGTTGCCAAAGCCGTTCCCCTGGCCGAACAGGGAAAGCTGGTCACCTTCGGCATAGTGCCAAGCCACGCGGAAACCGGCTACGGCTACATCCATCGGGGAACCGAACTGGCAAACGACTGCTATTCGGTGGATAAATTCGTCGAAAAGCCGGATGTGAATACGGCCAACGCCTACCTGACTTCAGGCGATTACCTCTGGAACAGCGGCATGTTCCTGTTTTCTGCCCGTGACTACCTGAGAGAACTAGAAACCCACCGTCCGGACATTCTCTCGGCCTGCAGGGCCGCTATCGCCGACGCAAGCAAGGACCTGCACTTCACCCGGGTAAACCCGCAACTGTTTGCGGACTGTCCATCCGAATCGGTGGATTACGCCGTGATGGAAAAAACCGACAAGGCCGCTGTTGTCGCCCTTGATGCCGGCTGGAGTGATATCGGCTCCTGGTCGGCGCTCTGGGACGTCAGCTCGAAAGACGATGCCGGCAACAGCCTGACCGGCGATGTCATTGCCAAGGACACGGCCAACACCCTCGTTCGTGCCGACAGTCGGCTCGTGGCAACGGTCGGTGTCGACAACCTGGTCATTATCGAAACCAAGGATGCACTTCTTGTGGCTCACAAGGACAAGGTGCAGGACGTGAAATCCGTGGTCGAACAGATTCGCAATGATGGTCGCCACGAGCACATGAACCACCGGGAAGTTTACCGGCCCTGGGGCGTATACGACTCCATCGACAACGGCGCCCGGTATCAGGTCAAACGCATTACGGTAAAGCCGGGGGCCAAACTCTCGGTTCAGATGCACCACCATCGTGCTGAGCACTGGATCGTGGTGAGTGGCACGGCGCAAGTGACCAATGGCGAAAAAACCTATCTGGTCACAGAGAACCAGTCCACCTACATCCCGGTTGGCCAGGTGCACTCACTGGAGAATCCGGGGGTGATCGACCTTGAGTTGATTGAGGTGCAGTCGGGCTCCTACCTCGGCGAAGACGACATTGTCAGGTACGAGGACCGGTACGGGCGCAAATGAGTAAACTCAAATACTTCGTGATCGCCGGCCTGCTGAGAATCGCCGGCGGTTTATCGCTGGCCAATGCCCAGAGAATCGGAAAATGGCTGGGCCTGTTGATCTGGAAACTGCCAACCAAGTCGCGACAGGTGACGGATACGAACCTCGCCATATGCCTGCCCGAACTAACCGACACGGAACGCGAAGCGATGTCCCGGGCCTCGATGATCCAGACCGGACAAACCATGCTTGAAGTTCCACTGATGTGGGAATGGCCGGTTCAGAGATGTCTGGCTCTGATCAAGGAAACCGAAGGCCTGGAGCTCATTGACGAAGCCATGTCCGAGGGCAAGGGACTGATCCTTCTGGCGCCTCATCTCGGGAACTGGGAACTGGCCGGATTATTCTTCTCGTCACGTTACAAGATGGCCGCCCTGTATAGCCCACCCAACATGCCCGAATTTGAAGATTATATGATCAAGGTTCGCGGGCGCCTCGGCTCGGAACTCGTTCGCGGTGACCGGCGCGGACTGGCGAGACTGGCTTCCATACTTCGGGAAGGTGGGGTAGCCGGCATATTGCCGGACCAATCGCCCAGAGGCAAAGGCAACGCCTTCGCCCCTTTTTTTGGCATGGAAGTGAAAACCATGACCCTGGTTTCCAAGCTGATTCAGCGTACCGGCGCGAACGCTCTTATCACCTACGCTGAACGCCTTCCGGACTCCAGTGGCTTCCGTATCGTGGTCAGGAAAACGGAAGCCCGTCTGGGTGACAAGGACCCGGTTATCGCGACAACCGCCCTGAACCGGTCGATTGAGCACTGTGTTCTTGAAATCCCTCAGCAGTACCAATGGGAATATAAACGCATGCGTCACCGCCCCCCCGGGGAGATCAATCCCTACAATCGCGATCGAGTCTGTTGATTCAGTGAGCACTGTGCCACGCCTGATCTGTTTATTCACTTTTAACTCTCGGATTTTCCTGACATGACTGTGCCCTCCCGGACTTTACCACCTGCGCTGCTTCTGGTCGGACTTGGCGGAGCTCTTCTGTCCTCGAGCATCCTGGCGGGCGCCACCCTGCTTCTGGCCATTGCCGGCGGTGTATTTATTGCCCGGAAATCCCCATACAAGGCGGGCTGGGACACGCCGAAAGAACTGCGATTGCTGCACTTCGCGTTCTGGTTCTTCGTTCTGGTCAGTGTCTGCTCGTGGCTGTTCGAAGGCTTTGACTACGAGGGAAGCAAAACCCTGGGCTCTCATGCACGGTTCCTTGTGTTCTGGCCACTGGTCATCGCCCTCAGCTACATTGGCTTGCGGGCACAAACGATGTTTGTCGCTCTTGGCCTTGTTTCGCTGTCGGCCATTGGCGCTTTCATATCAGCACTGGCAAGCCAGCTGTGGTCCGTCGACCACCTGCTGACCATGCGTTTCGGTGGTGGAATCAATCCGATAAGTTTTGGCAATCTTGCACTACTGGGGGGCATACTGACGCTGGTCGGCGCTTCGTTCTTCCTGCGAACCGGGAAAAGAGTCCCGGCCGCCCTGTTCGCCGTGGCCGGCGTTTCTGCAGCAGTCATATCCATGCTTTCCGAAACCCGAAGCAATCTGGTCGCACTGCCCTTTCTTTTGCTTGTCTGCCTACCTCTTGTCGGCAAGAAAGCACGAATTGCCGGCCTGATTCTGATTCCTGTCCTGCTGGCACTGGCTATCGTCTCCGGCGATCGCATGGCCCAATCCGTCCAGGCGCTGATGAACGGTGGTACCCTCGATAATGGCATGGCCATACGCTTGGAGGTCTGGGGACTGGCTTGGGACATGTTCATGGACCATCCATGGACCGGCGTTGGTTTGGGCGGCTACACACACGTCATTGAATCCGCTGTGGCAAATGGTGACGCGACCCAATACCTGCTCACCTGCTGTTCGGGGCACGCACACAGCGACTTCTTCAACAACGCTGCCACCAGCGGCATCCCGGGCATCCTGAGCTGGGCACTGGTGATTTTCATCCCACTGGCAATCTTCGCCCGGCATCTTTTCAGCAAACACCTCCCCACCGCACACCTGGCGACGGCGGGCGTTCTTGTCAGCGTCGGGTATTTTTTCTTTGGCTTGACGGAAGCCACGTTCAACCGGAATCTGTTTCTGACCTTTTACCTGCTTGCCATCGCGGGAATTGCCTCGGCCCTGTTTCACGAACTGAGTGCTTCGTATGTTCGGCAGCGCAACCGCAAGGTCTCTGCGACCATTATCACCAAAAACGAGGAAGCCCATATTGCCGATTGCCTGAAGTCGGCGCGACTGGTAGCCGACGAGGTCATCGTGCTCGACAGCGGCAGCTCGGACCGAACCGCAGAAATTGCGAGAGAGTATGCCGACGTAGTCGAAGTCACCGATTGGCCAGGCTTCGGCATTCAGAAGCAAAGGGCCCTGGAAAAGGCGACAGGAGAATGGGTACTTTCACTGGATGCCGACGAGCGTGTGACACCGGAACTGGCCCGGGAAATCAATCACCATCTTGCCGACCCCGACGCCGATGCCTACAAGCTGCCCTGGGCAGTTACGATCTATGGCACGCGTCTCGACTTCGGTCGCAGCGGCCGCGCGCCCCTGCGCCTGTTTCGCCGCGAGGGTGTGAGTTTTTCCGACGCCCTGGTTCATGAACGGATCCTGATTCCTGAGGGCCGAAAGGTAAAAACCCTGCGAGGCCGACTGACCCACTACACGCACCGGGATTTCGGTCACTCCCTGGAAAAAAGCGCCAAATACGCATGGCTGGGCTCACTGGAAAAACACCGCAAGGGCAAGAAAACCCGGACAATGCTATACCCGACGCTAAGAGGCCTGATGACCTTTGTTCAGGTTTATTTCATCCGGTTCGGATTTCTTGATGGCGCGGTAGGGTACTTGACGGCGGTGACCTATGCCCAGGTCACGTTCAATAAGTATGCAGGGCTATGGACGCTGTCGCGGGAGGAAAGGAGTAACAAAGCACGGGAATAGCCTGCTCTATTCCGGCACCGCGAACGAATGCAAACCCGTTGTCTTCACACCAATTTGGTGAAGCATTTCGACAATTTCGTCGTAGTAAGGAAGTCTGGATGCGAGGATCTTGTCATCAATCTGGAAAACCTGCATCTCAGGGAAAATCTTCTTGATCGTGAACAGGGCCGTTGAGGCAAAACTGTAGAACCCGAGGTAAGATTCTCCGGACAGGGCCACCTCGACCTCAATTGGGCGGCCCGCTTGCCGGATTTCCACCGGAAAGCCTCCAAGCACCTTCTCAAGCTCCTCGGGAACCTCCTTACGGTGGAGAAAATACAGGATGCGAGCATCTTTGTGGCGCTGGACTACGAGCTGCATTTGCATCTTAAGCTGCTCCAGTCGCTCCATTCCTCCAAAGGGCTGTCCGAGAAAGGCGACGACAGGCCTGTTTCCCGAACGTTGCATCTGGGTTCTGAATGTCCGTCGAAACAGGGGAAAATCGTGAACCTCTACGCTTATCCGTTCGGAATCAGACAAGGGGAAGCAAGTAAAAAAAGCGATAGCACTTGTGTCACGTGCCCGGTTGAGCTGAATACCCATGGCAGCCAGGATGCGCCGCTTCCCGCTCGAAACCCTGGAATGGAAAGTTTCATCGTGAATGGCATGGTAGTACTTGACGGTCGCCAGACCATCATCGACAAAGACCACCTGACCACTATCGAGACCAAGATAAAAGGCCTCGTGGACCCAGCTATTCTTGTTTCCGATAAAGAGGCAAGCAATCAAACGACTCGATAGCTTCCGGAAAATAGAGGCCAGCTTAAAATAAAACGATGTCTTTCCAAGAAATACTGTCTGCTGATCGTTCCAGCCCAACGAATCGGCCAGGAACGCCATCTGCGACTCCGTTTCTTTGTTGTCAGGCCTGGCCACAATCAATACACAAGAGTCAGCCGAACATCCATAATGCTCCCGAGCCTCGGAACAGCTGATGAGCTGCAACGGTGTACTGGCAACGAAAACGTTGATGGAACTCCGATTGCTGTTCAAGCTCTTGCGCTCCCGAGTCATGAAGGGTAATCGCTCATTGTACCTGCCGAAGGCCGTGCTTGAGTTCCCTTCGCAAGCGACGCCTCACCTTGACCTTTCTGAGTAGGTTTAGAGGCTTTCGTTTTAACCCCGACTGTTTGTTGACCAGAAAATCCTCTACCTCATCCAGAACCCGCTCGCTGGAACGGCCATCGCGAAAACTGTGCAGCTCATTGCAGAGCGCCCGAGTCTCGTCCATCAGATCCTGAGGGTAATTAAGCGCTTTTTCCAGTGCCGGCTCCACATCCCGCTCGTCATCCACATCTATGAGGTAGGGGCCTGGCATCTTTGTCCTGAAAGTAACCACGGGACGATCCAGGAACATGAATTCAAACATGATTGACGACGTGTCGCACAGCATGACGTCGGCTTCTGGCAGGATCGGCAGCAAGTCCTCATCACTCTCCACAAAGCGAAGGTGATCTCCCGAAAGCTTGCGATACTGCTCAACTACGGCTGGCTCCATCTTGGGATGAAGTGTCACAATAAACTTCCAACGGCCACTTGAAGCCAACTCCCCAATTTTCTTCACTAGAGCCGGCGCCGAAGTCACGGAGCGGCTAAAAGTCGATGCGTAGAACACAACAGGAAGCTCGCCCTGCCCACGAGGTCGCGGCCCTTGTGCCGCGTTTTTCAATAGCGGGTCCAGTTTCGGCCAGCCCGTGCGGGCAACCGCAAAATGTTGCTTAAGTTCAGCCAGTTGCTGGAATTTCGCAGTATCTTTCTCGGCGTGAGTGCAGTAAAGGTCAAACCAGCCCCTGATACGATAGTGGTCACTTTCATCTTCGCTACTGTGGCCACGTTTGTTGCGCGCCATTCCATGGAACACCTCGACCTTGATACCCGGGAAAAAGTAAGGAACCCAGTCTCCGGGAACAAAGGTGGCATCGGCGTTGAACTCCATGACCTCTTTCACGGTCTTGAGGTGACGCTCATCCGGACCCAGGGGCTCCGCTGTGCACCCAGCCACGAACCACGCCGCCTCTCCTCCTCGCCGGCGAATTTCGTCCTGCAGGGGACGAAGAATCGAGTAGGAATAGGGCTGATTGACAAAAAACAGATAACGGCGCATTCAGTTCCTGCCTGTTAAAGACTTATACAGATCCCCGGTCTCACGGATGGTCTGGGAGGTGTGGAAATGAGTGGCGATCCGGTTCTTGGCTGCCTGACCAAGCTGGGTCAGCAAGTCCCGATCGCGATACAGACGCTCAATCGCTTCAGCCAGCGCGGCACTACTTTTCGGAGGAATGACCAGACCGCTCACGCCATCCTCAACCAGTTCCGGCATGCCGCCCACACAAGTCACAACAGGGGTGACGCCATAAACCATCGACTCGATCACCGCTCGCGGCAACCCTTCCCGCTCTGTGGATGGCAATACAAAGACATCACTGGCAGCGGCAATAGCGGGGGCGTCGTTGCGGTAGCCGGTAAAATGAATTCGCTCAGAATGGGGTGACCGAGCGACCAGTTCTTTTATCTCCTCATTCTTGTCCACGTCACCCACCAGTAGCAAATGAGGCGCCACGCCCGACGGAAGCTCGCCCATCGCGTTCACCAGCACATCGAATCCCTTTCGAGGTGAGTTGCGCCCTGTGCAACAGACCACAAAGTCGTCTTCCTGAACGCCAAACTCACTCAGATCCGCAGGCTCCGCCTGATACCAGTCAAGATCATGCCCCTTGTAAATCCGCTGGAGTTTCGAGTCGGGAATGCGCATCCAGAGAAACTTCAGACTCGCCAGGTAGTCCTTTATGGCGTCCGCAACACAAACAATCTTGCTGACCCGCGGATGAAGGAACGTTATCCACGACTCGGGGTTGAGAAAGCTGATGTTCCCGATGACCCCGCGATAGGCAACGATCCTGATATCGGTTCCTTTCGATGCTTTAATACCGCAGGCCAGGGCTCTAGGATTATAGGCGTGAATAATCTCGTAATTTTTCTTAGTGAGCTGCTCCCGGATCGCGGCTATGCCGGCCTTGTCGAAGCGGCTTTCCAGCGCCATCGGCTGCGCAACCATGCCTTCATCAACCAGCCGCTGATAGTTCCGACCCTCGGGGTTGCACATAACGTCCACGTCGAAACCCGCCTTCTTCAGTCCGATGAACAGTTCTGTCTCCGGTCGGTCGCATGCGTCTGTCAGACACAGTACGGCTGGCAGCGAGGTATTTTTCTGTTGGTCGATCAAGCGGATTGACTCCCGTTATATCCGTTCATAAATGCATCCCAGACCTTCTGTTGCGCGGCTTCACCCGCGACTTTTCTCAGAGATCTGGCAAATCGTTCAAGGTTGGCATTTTTCCAGTTGGATGCCGATCCGGATGGCCTTATCTGCCCCTTATCGAAGTCGATCAGGTAGAACAATGATCCCTTGACCAGGACATTGAAGCAGTTCAGATCCGCGTGGCGAACGCCAGCGTCGTGGAAGCGCCGAATGGTCTGCCCCAACGAATACCAGTCATCGGGCTGAAGCTGAGTAATCAGCTCGGCAAGCGGCACCGTCTCGTCGAGCCTCTCAATAATAATGGCTGCTTGATACTGCACCGGAGACACTTTCCGGTACCAGGCAGCCACTGCCTTCGGTACCGGCAGCCCCATGTGGTGAAGTTGGTTCAACAGCCGAAACTCCGAGAACGAACGCACGTCCTGTTCCCGGGTATAGAAGTAAGCCCTTTCTGATAGCCTGGCTACCAGGCCACCACGACGATACTCCCGCAATACAAGCCGGCTTCCATCGGCATCAATGAACCAGGCAGCCCCGCGCCCTCCGCTGCTTACAGACTGGGCTTGCGCTCCCCAATAATCCGGATCGAACCAGTCAACTGTGACCCTGCCCTCGTAATCCGGATGAATGAGCAATCCTGAGCCCGCTCGCCGTTCACAGATTTCAGACTCGACCATGGATCCCCGTGCGCCAGAAAATGAGAGCCGTCCACAAGCCAGACAGGTATCGGGACGTCTGCCGGCGAGTAATATAGAATGGCGGCCAGTTTACCAATGATTAGCTGTAAACCTCTACAAACCTGTTTTCGAACATGCCATGGATCCCCTCCCAATGAAGTCGATCTGCATTCTCCGCCTGTCCGCCATTGGCGATGTCACACACGTTGTTCCCGTTGTTCTGAGCCTCCAGGAACAACTTCCCGGCGTAAAAATCACCTGGGTCATTGGCAAAATAGAAGCGAAGCTGATTGGCGACCTTCCCGGTGTCGAATTCATCATTTTCGACAAGAAGGCGGGTCGCCAAGGCTACTCGGAGCTGCGTCAAACCATGAAAGGTCACAGGTTCGACGCTTTGTTGCACATGCAGGTTGCCTTCCGCGCCAACCTGGCGTCGGCCTGCATTCGTGCCAGGCTCCGCGTGGGCTACGACAAAGCGCGGAGCAAGGACCTTCACAGCCTGTTCATCAACCGACGGATCCAGCCGGCTCACCACCAGCACGTCCGCGACTGCCTGGCGAGTTTCCTGGAGCCGCTAGGGCTCGAACCTGCCGCTCCAAAATGGATCATTCCCCTGGCCGACAGCGACCACGTCTTCGCCCGTGAGCATCTCGCGTCAGATCGACGCAATCTGGTGATCAGTCCATGTGCGAGCCACACACTGCGTAACTGGCCGGCAGACCATTATGCCCAGTTGGCCGACCACGCCATTCGCGCCCATGGAATGAAAGTAATCCTGGTGGGCAGTCCGGCGCCTTTTGAAGCCGACTATTGCGCTGCCATCGAAAACCGGATGACGGAAACCGCACACAACATCTGCGGTAAAGACACCCTGAAACAGCTCACCGCCCTCATGACACACGCCGATCTGGTGGTGGCCCCCGATACCGGTCCGGCTCACATAGCCAGCGCCGTGGGCACTGACGTCCTTGGACTGTATGCAGCCAGCAACCCTGACCGCTCGGGCCCGTACAACTCACTTCAGTGGTGTGTAAACCGTTATCCGGAGGCGCTGAAGCAATTCACCGGCAAGTCGGTCGAAGAGGCCCGATGGGGCACCAAGGCGGAGTTCGAAGGGGCGATGGAACTGGTCACGGTAAAAGACGCAACCGATAAGCTGGACCAGTGGATTGAGAGCAAAACCCGCCACTGATACGGAGCAGCCAAAGACTGCCGCCCCGTATCGGGGCTGCCGGGACTACGACTTCTTCGCGGTATAATCCTGATAGGACTTTTCTTCCACGAAACGTGAACCGAGCGCGAGGTTCACGTCTTTCTTGATCGCGGCGCGCTTGTCATTCGTTACGTATACCGCCCGGGCCAACTCAATAAAACGCGGACCAAAATCCTGTTCAGCTTCCTGGTCCCGGATATCGTCTTCGATCTCCCACAGTGCTTCATTCACGGCCTTGAGCTGTTTTCTCAGATCGGCGATGGCGCTCTGATCCTCGACGGCTTGGTCCCAGGTTGCGCTGAGCTCGTCCAGTTCCAGGCGCACATTCCTTACCTTTGCCTCATCCTTGATGCGCTCGGATTTGATTTCAAGGATCGTAATTTTGTCGAGGACCTCGCCGAAGGAGACGGGGACTTTAATGACGTCTGCCATGTGCTGTTCCTGAAAATTGAATGAATTTAAACAACAAGGCCGCCTGACTGTTCTGAACAGAAGGCGGCCTGGGGATTTCTCGCTGATCAGCTGTTAACCAGCGTCAACCAGCTGCTTCGGGCTTCGAGCTTGCCCTTGACCGCATCGAAGTACATACCCTGCAACTTCTCGGTAACCGGTCCGCGCTTGCCGGCGCCGATTACCCGGCCATCAAGTTCGCGGATCGGCAGCACTTCCGCGGCCGTGCCCGTAAAGAAGGCCTCCTCGGCGATGTACACCTCGTCACGGGTAATGCGACGCTCCTTGACCGGAATATTCAACTCGTTGGCAAAATCGAGGATGGTCTGACGGGTAATCCCCTCCAGGCACGAGGTCAGTTCCGGCGTATGCAGCACACCATCGCGAATGATGAAGATGTTCTCGCCCGACCCTTCCGCAACGTAGCCCTCGTTATCGAGCAGCAACGCTTCCTCACAGCCGCAGGCAATCGCTTCATTCAGGGCCAGCATGGAATTGATGTAGTTGCCGTTGGCCTTCGCCTTGCACATGGTGATGTTGACGTGGTGGCGGGTGTAGGAGGAGGTCCGCACCTTAATCCCCAATTCCTTGGCTTCCGGAGACATGTAGGACGGCCAGCTCCAGGCGGCAACCATCACATGAACTTTCAGGTTGTCAGCGCGAAGCCCCATGCCCTCAGAACCCAGAAACACCATGGGCCGCAGGTAGGCTTCGTCAAGATTGTTCTCCCTAACGGCTGCACACTGGGCAGCATTAAGCTCATCCTTGCTGAACGGCATCTTCATATTGAGGATGTGGGCAGAACGGAACAATCGATCGGTGTGGTCTTTCAGACGAAAAATCGCCGGACCGTTCGCGGTGTTATAGGCCCGCACACCCTCAAAACAGCCGAGGCCATAATGCAGAGTATGAGTCAGCACGTGGGTTTTGGCTTCCCGCCAGGGAACCATTTCGCCATCCAGCCAGATGAGGCCATCGCGATCAGCCATCGACATTCTTCGTTGCTCCTAAAAAAGCGGTTTTCGGGGAACCGGCATTCTAGCAGGAAATTTCTCAATAAAGAAACATAGCAAGCTAATTAATCATGATTCGTTGCCACATGGCCCGGATATACTCACGCTCTTCGGGAAAAGCAGCTGCTTCGACCTGGCTGTTGAGGTTCTGCAGAGCCCGCCGGTGAATGGTGGAGCGGAGGGCAATGAAAACATCCCGCAGCTTCTCCGTGTCCTCAACCGGCATGACCCCCACTCTCCCCAGCTCTTCCATCTGTCGAATGTTGTCTGACCACTGGGTCAGCTCGGGATGCTCTGAACTGTATGCCAGCATCAGATACTGAACCATGAATTCGATATCCACGATCCCTCCCGTGTCATGCTTGATATGAAACACTTCCTGCTGGCGATGGTCCGGTGTGCCCAGGCTGGCACGCATCCGCTCCCGCATGTCCACCACTTCCGCCCGGAGTTTATCCCGATCCCGAGGTTGGCACAGGATCTCGTGACGAATCGCTTCAAACCCGGCCAGCGTTTCCTGACAACCCGCTACCCCGCGGGCACGGGCGAGCGCCTGATGTTCCCAGGTCCAGGCATCGTTACGCTGATATTTTTCGAAGGCCTGAAGCGTACTGACCAGCAGTCCCGAATTGCCTGACGGCCGCAGCCTCATATCCACTTCGTAGAGCAAACCCGCCGGGGTCTGGGTATTGAGAATATGAACAATCCGCTGCCCCAGACGGGTATAAAAAACGGCGTTGTCGATGGCTTTCTCACCATCGGTCGAGAGCTCCGGATCGGCATTGTGTACAAACACCAGATCCAGATCGGAGGTGTACCCCATTTCGATACCGCCCAGCTTTCCGTAGCCAATGATCGCAAAGTCGGTTTCATAGGCGGAACCGTCCGCCCGCTTCGGATAGCCATGGCGACTCACCAGATTGGAAAACGCCACGTCAACAACGTGATCCAGCACCACCTCCGCAAGCCAGGTCAGATAATCACTGACCTTCATCAACGGCAGGGTCCCTTTCAGTTCAGAGGCCGCCAAGCGCAGAATATGCGCCTTCTTGAAATGGCGCAGGGATTCCATCTGCTCCTCAAGGTCCTCAAAGGGAATTCTCAGCATCTGTTGCCGCAGATCATCCTGCAATTCCTCCTTGGCCGGAGGATGGTACAGGCTTTCTGCGTTCAGAAGTTCATCCAGAAGCAATGGCGTTTCCGCAAGCTGCCGGGCAATCCAGGGGCTTTCACTACAGAGCTTGACCAGTTGGGTCCGTGCCCCGGGGTTCTCCAGCAACAGCACCATGTAGGCAGTCCGCCGGAGTATCGCGTCGACCAGTTGCAGAACCCGGAACAGAGTCTCGGAAGGGTTGTCGACCTGCGTCAGCGCCTCCAGCAAAACCGGCATGAACTGATTCAGGCGGGTGCGCCCCTGGGTCTGCATGGTCTGGACTGTCCGGTTTTCCCGAAGATCCTTCAGCGCCTGGCAGGTTGCCGGCGCATCCTCATAACCATGATCTGCCAGCCACTGCGCTGATGCAGCTTCATCGATTTCCGCCAGCCAGAGCTCATGCCAGCCTTCTTCGAGTGCCCCGGCGCCCGACTGGTCATCGTCATCGGTCGCAATGATGTTGGCAAAATGGGTTGCGACCCGCTGCCGGTGCTCATCCAGTGCCGTCTCGCACGAACGCCAGTCGTCATGCCCCATGATCAGGGCGATACGGGCCTGGCTCAGGTCATCGGCCGGTAACAGCTGGGTTTGTTTGTCTTCCATGCCCTGCAGGGCATGCTCGAGATTGCGCAAGAAAACGTACGCCTCTCTCAATTCCTTAACCACCTGCGGTGGCAACAGCTCAAGTGCCTCCAACTCCTGGAGGATAGCCAGCAATTCACGCTGCTGGAGCTCACGATCTCGGCCACCACGAATCAACTGAAATGCCTGCACCACAAACTCGATCTCACGAATACCGCCGCTGCCAAGCTTGATGTTGTTCTCAAGCCCCTTCCGGCGCACCTCACGGCTGATCATAGCCTTCATGCTGCGCAGTGATTCGAACGCACTGAAATCAATGTACTTGCGATAAACAAAGGGCCGCAGGCTTGTCATCAGAACCCGACCGGCGGACTGGTCTCCCGCCACTACCCGGGCCTTTACCATGGCGTAGCGCTCCCAATCCCGTCCCTGATCCTGGTAGTAGGCTTCGAGCGCGGCGAAACTGAGTGCAAGGGCACCACTTTGCCCATAGGGCCGCAGCCGCATGTCGACACGGAAGACAAAACCATCCGCCGTTATCTGATCCAGAGCCTGGATAAGACGTTGGCCCAGCCGGATAAAAAAGGTCTGGTTATCCAGAGAACGCGGTCCACCTTGAGTTTCCCCGTTCCCGGGGAACGCAAAAATCAAATCGATATCGGAAGAGACATTCAGCTCACGGCCACCGAGCTTACCCATTCCGAGCACGACCATTTTCTGGGGTGCTTCCTGGCCGGTGGCCGGATCCGTTCCCCAGGGCGTTCCGGACTGCTTGCAGGCATCCTCATAAAGCCAGTCGAGAGCCCCCTGAATACAGGTATCCGCAAAGGCACTGGTCGCAGCGATGGTTTCGTCCAGATCCGCCCAGCGCATCAGGTCGCGCCATATGATTCGGAACTGGGCCTCACGACGGAACTGGCGTAGCGCTGAATGCAGAGAGGCCTCATCGTTTACCCTGGCGAGGTACTCCTGCCAGCGATGCGCCAGATACTCCGGGGTCGTCGGCTCGCCGAGCGGACGGGGCTGGAGGAAGACGCGGACCTGCTCCGGGTGACGCTCGAGGGTCTGTCTCAGAAACAGACTGCGGGCCATGGCACCGGCCACCACCTCTTCAGACATCCCCTCAATTGCCTCCAGCCAGTCAGGAAAGCCCTCCGGAAATACCGATTCCCAACTGGAAGCGAGGTCTTCCGCTAAGGGTGCGGGAAGGGAGCTCCACGGCTCGGACATAATGCAAACCCCTGTCTCTCTGTTATATTTCCGGTACTGTATAACGAACTCAACCGCGACTGAACAGGCCGTACCCACGGATGCAGAGAAACCGACGCCCGCTTAATCCGGAACACCAGCAGACCCACCTCCCCATGGGGGGACTGATTCGGCACAGGATGAAACGCCTGTTCCTGATACTGGCGGGGCTCCTGTCCGTTCAGATTCTTGTCATCTGGACCGTCGAAGATCTGAACCTGTTCGAGTCAGTTTGGATTACCATGACCACGGTATCCACCGTCGGCTATGGGGATTTCGCACCCAAGACACTGGTCGGACGGTTGAGCACCATTCTGGTCATGTTCGTCGGGGCAATCACCCTGCTAACGCTGATCGTCAGTGACTTTATCGAGTACCGGTTCTATCGCCGGGAACGCATTCTTACCGGGAGGTGGATCTACAAAATGAACGACCACATCGTCATGATCAATACGCCTCAGAGTGGCGGCGAACAGTACTTTATGCGTTTTGCCTCACAGGTCCGCTCGGTACCAGGCTACGAGACCATACCGATCATGCTGCTGACCCGAAAGTTCCCAAACGGCCTGCCCACCGAACTGTCCGATGTCGGCATTGTGCACTACCATGGCTCCGGCTTCGATCCACAGGCTTTAAAAGCGGTTCATGCCGGCGGTGCGCGGCACATCATTGTTCTTGCCGCGGACGAATGCGATCCCTACTCGGACAGCTTGACCTTCGACATCGCCCACCGCCTCAGCGAGCGCAATCTGGGCGGTCGCACCACGGTGGAGTGTGTCTCCGATGACAATCGGTCGCGGTTCAAGGCACTGGGCATCCGGACCATCATCCGGCCGGTGCGAACCTACCCGGAAATCATGGTGCGCTCGGTCGTTGCGCCCGGTTCGGAAAAGGTTCTGGAAGATTTGTTCAACTATGAGCACGACCACCCCCACCGCTACGACCTGACCCTCGACGATCTCAACTGGGCGGACATTGTCAGCGCGCTGGTTCGCCATGGCATTGGCACCGCGCTGGCCTATATCGATAACGACGATGAAGTGATCTGCCACCCACCGACGACGGAGGAAATCGAAGGCAAGGGACTGATTGTCCTGGTTAAGTCCGCGAATACGCCGAGTGTCGAGCTGGTTCAGGAAGCGCTGGACAGGTACCGGGCCTTCATCGCCAGCTGGCACGAGAAAACCAAACCGGCGGCAAAGTCCTCGACGTAATCCTGAACGGCTGCTCAGCCGGCAACCAATGCCGTCTGCAGCTGCCCCAGGGTCACGCTCTCCAGCATGTCTGCAACCACCTTGCTGTCCTTTAGGGATTGGATGATGTTTTCGAACTGGACACCGACGCCATTCCGTCGGGCCGTTGCCGCGACACCGGTCAAGTCTACCTGGTCCAAAGGGAAGGGCTCTCCGGTTAACCAGCACAGACTGAGTCCATGAAGGAATTCGGTCACCGAGATCGCCTTAGCCTCACCAGCCCTGACAACCGGACCCGGAGCATAAAGCCCCGCCAGGTAATAGCCCTGCTCGGCCTTGCTCACCAGATTGAGAAAAACCGGGACTTGACTGGCCAGTTTTTGGGCCCAGCCAATCAATGCCTTTGAATCTCCGGCCTTCAGCTCGAACTCGACTTCGTTAAGCGGGCGGAAACGGGCGCCACTCAAGACCTGACCGCGATCAATGGCGACCTCAATGCTGCTGTGGTCGTCATGCAGCATGACGATCTGACGTTCGAAGTTGGTCTCGAAGACTGTTCGCAGACGCTCAAGACTGATCTGACCGGCCAGGGGCGTCTCTGCCAACAGCCCAAGATCCAGTTCAGCCGACGGTAAAGGCCATTCCCATTCCTGACGCCTGTGAGCGCCCGCCACAAAGTCGCCCTTTGTTTTCAGCGTCTGAATGAAGCGGTCACCGGACTGACGAACCCTGAGCGCGGCTTTCTGCCCGTTAAGCTCTGCATCCGGGGTGTCATAGTACCGGTTGATCAGCACTTTTTTGTTTTCCCGAGTGGCTTCGGGCTGATCCAGCAGCCAGTCCAATGCCGACGCCAGATCCTCTGGCTTGAGGGTGAGCTTTATTTCCAGCTCTTCAGCCATACAGCACTCCTGACACTATTGATCTTTTCAGAATACATAAAAAAACCGGCGACCCGAAGGTCACCGGTTTTCGATTACGACTGAATTAGTGGTTAGCTAAATCAGAAGTAGTAGACAGCACCAACTACGAGGTCAGTGGTGTCAACATCAGCAACGCCGCTGTCTGCGTTGTTCAGGTAACCTTCGACGTACACGTACATGTTGTCGGACAGGTTGTGCAGAGCCTGGGCAGTGATAGTGGAAGTTTCTTCGTCGGTGTTGTCCGCATCAGCAAACTCGTAGGACAGAGCGAAGGTGTTCGCGCCGATAGAGTAGCCACCGAACAGACCCCATGAATCGCCTACGTCCTTGCGGGTCTGGTACTGAGCAGTCACGCGCAGATCGCCAGCAGTGTAGCTACCACGAACACCATAAGTGTTTTCGTTGTTCACGCTGCTGCCATCAACGTTGCTTGAGTAAGCGCGGTCACCGTCGTTGGAATCCATGGCGACGGCCAGTTCGAATGCGTCAACTGAGTAAGTCGCAGCCAGCTGGTACGGGTAGGACTTCTCGCCCTTGTCACCGTCACCGTTGAACTGAACGGCACCGTGCAGCGCCAGGCCGCCGAAGCTCGGAGTGCTGTACTGGATCAGGTCGCCTTCACCAGTGTCGTAAGAGCCACCAACGCTCAGCGCAGCGTACTCGTAGTAGTTGGCGATTTCGTCAACGGCGCTCTCGTAGGTGGAGTCGTCAGAACCAACCCAAACCTGGCCGAAGCTGTCACCCTTCACACCGATGTAGGCTTCGTCAAATGCGTTCAGACCGCCGTTGCCAGCCTTGTCGTCCGCGTCGAATTCGAGCTCAGCCTTGAAGAAACCAGTGATGCCTGGCGCGATTTCGTGGTCGTGCTTGAAGCCGATGGTAGAACCGTTATCGTAGTGACCGATTTCGGAACCAGCGTCTTCTACGTCACGGTGGGCAACCGCCAGCTGGATGTTACCGTAAACGGTCGGCATGGAGTCCATCTTGGCTGCCAGCTCGGAAGCTGACATTTCCATCTGTGCCAGCGCGGAGCCAGAGAAGGTCGCTGCTGCAATAGCGGATGCGATGAGCGTTTTTTTCATTTTGCGTCTTCCTTTTTGAGTTAACTCAGGTTTTAGCGACGGGTTCTTATCCCGATTTTTTAAGGCATAACCAGTCTTTGCTGGATAGGCCCGATTCTGCATTACCCCTATGTCAGATTTGTTACACATGGGATAACTTTTCTTCTAGTTATGTAGACCCACTCTCCGGCAGGTCTATTTAGCTCAGTCACTTACAAGACTTTATTAAAGTCCTGCATGATGAACCTGTTTTAATACAGTGAACCTGTTTTTGCAAACATTTGGCGGTGCATTTTTAGCTCGTTTCGCACCAGAAACGCAAGTATTTATGCGATCCAGCACCAAGGAGCAACCTGAACCCTGTGTAACAATTCCGGGGCCAGATTATCTTTAACGGTTCTTAATCAACACGTTACATCAAAAAAAGTGTCACAAATACGTTACACAGGGGGGCAGAACCCGCTTTTGCGCACCAATAAAAAACATCAGGCACTGGACCGCACTTTTATTGTGCGTTACGGCCATACTAAACACCGTCATACCTCGAGCATGAACGTTACAGGGCCGTCATTGACCAGATGGACTTTCATATCGGCGCCGAATCGACCCTGCCCCACTCGTTCGCGTCCGATTTGCATCTGGGCCTCTGCAAGAAACCGGCGATACAGTTCGCTGGCGAGTTCAGGGGCGGCCGCGTAAGAAAAACCTGGACGGGTGCCCGATGACGTATCTGCGGCAAGGGTAAACTGGGGAACAACGAGAATGGATCCGCCGGTGTCGACAAGACTTCGGTTCATGCGGCCATGTTCATCGGGGAACACCCGGTAGGTGAGAATCCTGCGGCACAGGTTCCGAACTTCTGATTCGCTATCTTCACGCTCTACGCCAAGCAACAACACCAGACCGGCACCGATCGAAGCAATTTGCTCACCGCCCGTAACTACGCTGGCTTCCGATACTCGCTGGATCAGCCCTTTCATGCATCTCTCTGAGGAAAATCTTGCGGCGGAACATCAAATCGAAAACGAGTCTATCGGCGGGATTAACGAATCGCAACCGTCAAAAAGCACGACTAGCTCGCACTTTTCCCAGATTTTGCAACCACCTCTTCGACCCCTCTCAGGAGGGCGTCGACAATGGCAGGCTCGGAGGCGGAGTGTCCGGCATCCCGAATGATCCTGAGATCCGCACCGGGCCAGGCTTTGCTGAGAGCCAGAGCATTATCCAGCGGACACACCATGTCATAACGTCCGTGAACAATAATTCCCGGAATACCTGTCAGCCTATGGGCATCGCGAACTATCTGGTTTGGATCCAGAAACGCCTCATTCATGAAGTAGTGGCACTCGATTCGGGCGAGGGCTATCGCCACATGTGGGTGTCCGAAGTGCTCAACTACTCTCGGGTTCGGATGCAACGTCGCGCATCGCCCCTCCCATACAGACCAGGCCTTGGCGGCCTGAATCTGTTCCAGTTCGTTAGAGCTTGTCAGTTTTTTGTAATAGGCAGAAACCATGTCGGCACGCTCACCCTCGGGTACTTGTTCCTCGAATTCCTGCCAATAGTCCGGAAACACCCGACTGGCACCGTCCTGGTAGAACCATTGGATATCCCGCGGCCGACAAAGAAAAATGCCTCGCAACACCAGACCCAAGACTCGTTCCGGATAGGCCTGCGCGTACACCAGACTGAGCGTCGACCCCCAACTACCTCCGAACAGGAGCCAACGCTCCACGCCGAAAAACGAGCGAACGGTCTCCATGTCCTCAACGAGCTTATCCGTACTGTTGCCCTCCAGTTCCGCTAACGGAGTGGATCGGCCAGCGCCCCTCTGATCCATAAGGATGATGCGGAAACGTTCGGCATCAAAGAAGCGCCTTTGGTACTCCTCACACCCACCACCAGGCCCACCGTGAACAACGAGGACAGGGATACCTTCAGGGTTGCCGCTTTCCTCGACATACAGCTCGTGAGGGGACTCAACGGCAAGGCGATGCTGGGCATTCGGCTTGATTTCCGGGTAGAGCGTGAGCATCAGGCGCTCCTGAAAGGGGTTTAACCGGAGTGTAGCTGAACTGAACGAAAAAGGGGCAGGTCACTGCTGACCCGCCCCTTCTTTGTTACCACTGAAGACTTACTTTTTCTTCGCGCGCTTGCGCTCGTTTTCAGTCAACAGCTTCTTGCGCAGACGAATCGATTTCGGAGTCACTTCCACCAATTCATCGTCATCAATGAACTCGAGCGCCTGCTCAAGAGTGAACTTGATCGGTGGCACCAGGCCAATGACCTCATCCTTGCCGGAGGCACGCATGTTATCGAGCTTTTTGCCTTTGGTCGGGTTCATGACCAGATCGTTATCCCGACTATGAATACCACAGAGCTGACCTTCGTAAATCTCTTGCCCCGGGTCCAGGAACAGCTTGCCGCGGCTCTGGAGCGTTTCAAGTGAATAGGTCAGCGCAGTACCCGTTGCCATGGACACCAGAACGCCATTCTGGCGACTGGTGACATCACCCAACTTGATGGGGCCGTAGTGGCTGAAGGTTGATGTCAGGATACCGGTGCCTGAGGTCATGGTCAGGAAGGTATTCCGGAAGCCGATCAGACCGCGCGCAGGGATGGTGTACTCAAGACGCATGCGCCCCTTGCCATCCGGCACCATATTGGTCAGATCACCCTTTCGCAGACCCATCTGCTCCATCACGGAACCCTGATGCTGTTCCTCTATATCGACGATGACGTTTTCGTACGGCTCCTGCTTCTCGCCGTCGATTTCGCGAATGACAACTTCAGGCCGACCGACGGCAAGCTCGAAATTCTCGCGACGCATGTTCTCGATCAGAACCGACAGATGCAGTTCGCCACGCCCCGATACCTTGAACTTGTCAGCAGACTCGCCTTCTTCCACCCGCAGCGCAACGTTGTGCAGCAACTCCTTCTCGAGGCGCTCCTTGATGTTGCGGCTGGTTACAAACTTGCCTTCCCGACCGGCAAATGGCGAATCATTGACCTGGAAGGTCATTGATACGGTCGGTTCGTCGACCGTCAGCGCAGGCAATGCCTCAACGTTGGACGGATCACACAGGGTATCCGAGATGAAGAGTTCATCCATACCACTGACGCAGATGATATCGCCCGCCTGCGCTTCCTCAACCTCAACGCGCTGAAGACCGGAGTGCCCCATGATCTTGAGGATACGGCCGTTGCGTTTCTTGCCATCGGCTCCAATCGCGGTCACCGGAGAGTTGGTCTTGACCCTGCCCCGCATAATGCGACCGATGCCGATAACGCCCAGGAAGCTATTGTAATCGAGCTGGGAGATCTGCATCTGGAACGGCCCGTCCGGATCCACGTTGGGCGACGGCACGTGATCAACGATCGCCTGGAACACGGCATCCATGTTGTCGTCCAGATTCTCGTGATCGAGGCCTGCAATGCCGTTCAGGGCACTGGCATAGACAATTGGGAAATCCAGCTGTTCATCGGTGGCACCGAGGTTATCGAAGAGATCGAATACCTGGTCGACCACCCAATCCGGGCGCGCGCCGGGGCGGTCAATCTTGTTGACCACAACAATAGGGCGCAGACCCGCATCGAAAGCTTTCTGGGTTACGAATCGGGTTTGCGGCATCGGGCCATCAATGGAATCGACCACCAGGAGCACACAATCCACCATGCTCATCACCCGTTCTACTTCGCCGCCAAAATCGGCGTGACCCGGGGTGTCGACAATATTGATGTCGTAGTCATTCCACTTCAGCGCCGTGTTCTTGGCCAGAATGGTAATACCACGTTCTTTCTCCTGGTCATTGGAGTCCATCACACGCTCGTTCTCGAGCTCTTTGCGATCCAACGTACCGGACTGACGCAGCAATTTATCTACGAGCGTGGTTTTGCCATGGTCGACGTGAGCGATGATGGCGATATTACGAAGTTTCTCAATCACAACTATAATCCTGCGGCATGCTTTCCTTTGACCTGAGAGGGTCTATCAAGGAGGCCAAGCCTCTCACATGCCGTCTCAAATCCGTAAAATGAACCCATTATCCGGCACCGGGCGGCACCAGCGTCCCAAACGTGAAGCTCGGGGTAAAAATGAGGTGGCGCGCAGTATATCGAAAACTCCCTGCCGTTAATATGAAGAAAAACGCCTATTCCGGGAACACCCTTTCTGCACCATTTAAGGGCGACCCACATGGCATCCGCACCAGTTTTGTGCACCACATCGTCAATCTTGCACCAGTGGAAATCCCGCGCATGCTCCACAAATGGCCAAAACCCGCGTCATTGCTCGCTCCTGGAGCATGCCCTAAAAATTGGCAAGAGCCTTGCTTAAACGAACTCAGCCGAAATTTGCAGGTAAGTGGCAGGCGCTTTTGCTAAGCTGCGAATTCCTGAAGAAAAGATCGGATATCAGCTACCCTGAACGATCCGGCAAAACGAACATGAATGCGCCCGCTCACGCGGGATAACTTACGGAGCATGCACAATGTCCAAGACAGTTGATTTGATCAAAGAACACGAAGTTAAGTGGGTCGACCTGCGCTTCACCGACAGCCGCGGTAAGGAACAGCACGTCACCCTGCCGGCCTCCGAGGTAGACGAAGACTTTTTCGCGGACGGCAAGATGTTCGACGGCTCTTCAATTTCAGGCTGGAAGGGTATCAACGAGTCCGACATGATCCTGATGCCGGATGACTCCAGCTCCGTGCTGGACCCGTTCACCGAAGAGACCACCCTCAACATCACCTGCGACATCGTAGAGCCTTCTACCATGCAGGGATATGAGCGTGACCCGCGTTCCGTTGCCCGTCGCGCTGAAGAGTACCTGAAGTCCACCGGCATCGCCGATGGCGCCCTGTTCGGCCCGGAGCCGGAATTCTTCGTATTTGACTCGGTCAAGTGGGAAGTGGACATGAAAGGTGCGGGCTACTCCATCCACTCCGAAGAAGCGGCCTGGGTTTCCGGCGAAGATTTCGACCGCAACAACATCGGTCACCGTCCGGGCGTGAAAGGTGGCTACTTCCCGGTTCCGCCGGTCGACAGCCTGCACGACCTGCGTGGCGCGATGTGTGCCGCCATGGAGTCCATGGGCCTGAACATCGAAGTTCACCACCACGAGGTGGGTACTGCTGGCCAGTGTGAAATCGGTGTTGGCGCCAACACCCTGACCAAGAAGGCCGACGAAGTTCAGATCCTGAAGTACTGCGTACACAACGTTGCACACGCATACGGCAAGACTGCCACCTTCATGCCGAAGCCGGTTGTTGGTGACAACGGTTCCGGCATGCACGTACACATGTCCCTGAGCAAAGACGGCAAGAACCTGTTTGCGGGTGACAGCTATGCTGGCCTGAGCGAAGCGGCGCTGTACTACATTGGTGGTGTGATCAAGCACGCCAAGGCCATCAACGCCTTCACCAACAGCTCCACCAACTCCTACAAGCGTCTGGTTCCGGGCTTCGAAGCACCGGTTATGCTGGCCTACTCGGCCCGTAACCGTTCCGCCTCCATCCGTATCCCATACGTGAACAGCCCGAAGGCGCGCCGGATCGAAGTTCGCTTCCCGGACGCCTCAGCTAACCCGTACCTGGCTTTCGCCGCCCTCATGATGGCAGGCCTGGACGGCATCCAGAACAAGATCCACCCTGGCGACGCCATGGACAAGGACCTGTACGACCTGCCGAAGGAAGAGGCTCTGAACATTCCGGTCGTGGCCGAAACTCTGGCCGAAGCTCTGGATTGCCTGGAAGAAGACCACGAGTTCCTGACCCGCGGTGGCGTCTTCACTGAAGACATGATTCAGGGTTACGTCGAACTGAAGCGCGGTGAAGTCGAGCGTCTGAACATGACCACGCATCCGGTCGAGTTCGAGCTGTACTACTCCTGCTAAAAACAACCCGTTAATTCGGGATTGTGAAGAAGCCCCGCCCTGTGCGGGGCTTTTTTTGTGCACCCTCTCACAAGTGCCTGACGTCCTTAACGATATGTAACCAACAACCCGCCACACAGGCGTTGAAATGACTCCGGCGCCCGCAGATAATCAATTAAAATCATGGAAACAGGTGTGCTTATGAACCCGAGGACCGGATTAGTTGCCGCAGCCTTCCTTCTGCTGGCCGTTCCCGCAAGCGCTGAGGTCTACCGGAATGTAGACACCTACGGCAATGTCACGTACTCCGACGAACCGTCCGACGGAGCCGAGGCTATTGAGGTAAAGCCGGTTACCACGGTCACCCTGCCGAAACCCCAGAATGTTCGTGAAACCGACAAGCTCCTTGAGGAAGTGAAGCGCGAGGGCGCGGTTTATGAAAGCGTTTCCTTTGCCTACCCTGAAAATAATCAGGCGTTTAACACTGGCAGCGGTGACGTCCAGTTTGAGGTTCAAAGCACGCCCGGCCTTCAGGACGGTCATAAATACGAAGTCACCCTCGATGGCCAGCCCGTCGGCCAGACCACCTCGGGTAGCGTAACCGTCAGCAATGTGTTCCGCGGAACCCACGATGCACGCGTGCACATCGTTGATGAAAACGGCGTTCAGGTGAAAACCGGGCCAGCAATCACCTTCACCGTTCATCGCCCATCAGTCGCCAACTGAACCCAGAATCGCACCGATTTGGTGCGATCGCACCATAAACAAGCCATACTCTGACCAGCAACGGGGCGATTTGTCCGGGCTGGTCTCGATCCCTTCCTGAATACGCACCAGCTTACGGCATGTTTCAGTGCCAATTGGCGCCCATGCCCGTACTTTGCCCACTCTTTTGAGACGGACTTCCAAAGTGGTTCGCTTCTTGCAGAAGCCACGAAGTCATTACATTTACTCTGTCGGACCAACGGGATTCACGCATGGCATTGCCCACTGCCAATAAGAACGGCTACAAAAGCATTCTCGACAGTCTCACCACCGCTGTGTTGGTGCTTGAGGACAACCTGAAGATCCGTTACTTCAATCCGGCTGCAGAAAGCCTGTTCGAAACCAGCATGACCCGAAGCCAGGGCCAACCGTTTAGCGACATCCTGGTCGATTCGGAAGACGCTCTGAAAACTCTTTACGCGGCTGCTCAGAATGGCCAGTCCTATACCCGACGGGAGGCCGAATTCCGATTGACCAGCGGGGCCAATCTGACAGTCGATTATTCGGTAACGCCCATCAGCCTGGAACCGACCGAGTTGCTCATCGAGATTCAGCCCCGGGATCGGCTGCTGCGCATCAGTCGCGAAGAAGACATTATCTCGCAACAGGAAACCACCCGGATTCTGGTTCGCGGCATGGCCCATGAGATCAAAAACCCTCTGGGCGGGATTCGTGGTGCTGCGCAATTGCTCGACCGGGAGCTCAGTGATGAAGACCAACGGGAGTACACCCGCGTCATCATCGACGAGGCAGACCGCCTACGCAGTCTGGTCGACCGCATGCTCGGCCCGAACAAGGCTCTAAAAATCGCCCAAACCAATATTCACGAAGTGCTTGAGCGAGTCGGAACTCTGGTGGAGGCAGAGAGCAAGGGGCGACTGGTATTCCGCAGGGACTATGACCCCAGCATTCCGGAATTCCGCGGCGACAAGGAACAACTCATCCAGGCGTTCCTGAACATTGCACGTAACGCCATGGAAGCGGCGTTCGAGAACCAGAGCGGCCATAAGAACGAAGCACCGCCCACCATCATTTTCCGGACCCGGGCGCTGCGCCAATTCACCATAGGCCACCGGCGACATCGCCTGGTCTGTCGTGTGGATGTTATCGACAACGGACCGGGCATCCCACCGGATCTGCTGCAGAATATTTTCTACCCGATGATCAGCGGCCGTGCCAGTGGCACGGGCCTGGGTCTCTCCATAACCCAGAGCATCATTGGCCAACACCACGGACTGGTCGAATGCGAGAGCAAACCCGGCCGTACTGACTTCATCATCTTCCTGCCTCTGGAGGACACCCCATGAGCCAACCGGCAAACGTCTGGATCATAGACGACGATCGCAGTATTCGCTGGGTGCTGGAGCGCGCCCTTAACCAGGCCGGTATGCAGCCCCGCGTTTTCGAAAGTGGCGAGAGCATCATGATGCGCCTCGAACACGAACAACCAGACGCCATCATCAGCGATATTCGAATGCCCGGGGTCGACGGCATTACTCTGCTTTCGCAGATCGTCGAGGTCCACCCTGACGTGCCGGTCATCATCATGACTGCGCACTCGGACCTCGAAAGTGCAGTGACCAGCTACCAGACCGGCGCCTTTGAGTACCTGCCCAAACCCTTCGACGTGGATGACGCCGTTGCCCTGGTTAAGCGGGCCGTTGCGCACAGCCACGAAAAGAAAGCCAGCGCAGAGCCTCAGGCAGAAAGCACTCAGCGCAACGCCGAGATCATTGGCGAAGCCCCCGCCATGCAGGAAGTGTTTCGGGCAATCGGTCGCTTATCCCACTCCAACATCACGGTCCTGATCAATGGCGAAAGTGGCACAGGCAAAGAACTCGTAGCCCAGGCTCTGCATAATCACAGTCCACGAGCCAAGCACCCGTTCATCGCCCTGAACATGGCGGCGATCCCCAAGGACCTGATTGAGTCCGAACTGTTCGGACATGAGAAAGGCGCGTTTACCGGCGCGGGAGCTGCCCGGCAGGGCCGGTTTGAGCAATCCAACGGCGGCACGCTCTTCCTGGACGAGATCGGCGACATGCCCGCAGACACCCAGACACGCCTGCTGAGGGTACTGGCCGATGGCGAGTTCTACCGGGTTGGTGGCACCACCCCCATCAAGGTGGATGTGCGCATCATCGCTGCCACCCACCAGGATCTGGAAAAACTGGTTCAGGCCGGCTCCTTCCGGGAGGATCTCTTTCACCGCCTGAACGTCATCCGGGTACATTTGCCAAAGCTCGCCGAACGCCGGGAAGATATTCCTCGGTTGATGCAGCACTTCCTGAAGCGAGCAGCCAAGGAACTGGCGGTTGAGTCAAAAATTCTCCGGCCTGATGCCGAGGAATACCTCACCACCCTGCCCTGGCCCGGCAACGTCCGCCAGCTGGAGAACACCTGCCGGTGGCTCACGGTCATGGCCAGCGGTCGTGAGATCCATATCGACGACCTGCCGCCAGAGCTTCTGCATCAGGCCGAGACGCCCACCATTGGCACCACCTGGCAGGAAGGCCTGCGCAACTGGGCAGAACAGGAACTCAAACGGGGAAAGAAAGGCATTCTGGACAACGCCGTACCCGAGTTTGAAAAGATCATGATAGAAACGGCGTTGAAACACACCGGCGGCCGCCGTCGAGATGCGTCCGTTTTGCTGGGTTGGGGACGCAACACCCTGACCCGCAAAATCAATGAACTGGGACTGGACCATCCGGAAAATGATGACGATTGAGCCGCCAGGCTCTTTTTTCAGGGGCAGGTCGCAAGATCTGTCCCTTTTTTATTGCCCCGATCAACGTTCCTGCCAGTATATAACCCGGTCGTGGCCGCGATACACGCCGAACGTAGCGAGCCCGGCTGGATCGTCCAGTGAACCATCCCCATCCTGATCGGACTCAAACCAGACGGGCACATCCCAAACCAGGGTATCGGTTCCCTGCGTACCTTTCGGCTCAAGCCTGAGCGGCCCGCCACTGCCCGTCGTCAGGCTGCCTGCTCCCGCCACCAGGGCATGGTGAAGTTCAGGATCGGCGATGGGAGTCGTGGCCCAGGACGAACAGCCATCCGCCGCGTGCTCGACGAAGCGACTCCCGTTCCATACCTCAGCCCGGAAGGGCATGAACAACTCGCTCACGTTTTCGGGACCGTAGACGTTTTCTAGCTCCCAGCGCCCGTACCGGATCTCCAGGGGGGAAAATGGCGTTACGGATAACGGTGCCGCCGGCGCCATCACGCCATCGGAATCCCGAATGGCATCGACGGTTATGGTCATATTCGGAGAGAAGGCCGGCACCCGGGCGTCGACGGCCTTTTCATAGGTAAAGGAATCAGTGGTTGAAAACGAATAGGTCAGCTTCCCCGGGGCGGCAACGGACAACAGGCCGGCCTGCAGGTTTGAGGTAACGGGGTAGGCAGGGCCCGACAGGTAGGTCTGAACGTTGTCCGTTACCGGCTCGCTCCGGGCGACATCGCCAGCGGCCAGTTTCCGGAAACCGCCCTCCGTATAATTACTTGTGACATAGGTTCCTGGCCCCATCGCGAAAATGCTCAGCTCCGGTACAACGGCCCAGGACATCGGCTGACCGGAATAGACAAAGGCCGAACCGGCGCTACAGAAAGGCGCGAGCTCGCCGGATGAGACCACGACTTCAAATCGATTAGGGACGAAGCGCCCCACCGCCCCAGACTGCCCTGTGATCGCAGGCGCTACGCCAAGGTAGCTGGGGTTATCGGCGACCAATTCCAGAATTCCCACTTCGTTCCAGCCCAGGTTACTCGCAGTCGCCTCGCCATTGCTGAAGGAGGTGCCCGTTACATCCAACGTTCCCGACAGGATTCCCGCTTCGCCACCGGCGGGCCGCAAAAGGCTGTGGCTCAGGGTCACACCCTGGGGACTGCCTTCCTGGCCGTAGCTCGGTAAAACGCTGCCTTCGGCACCGACGGCGGACAGGACCAACTCAAATGTCTGCCCAGCCGACCTGAATACGGGACCATTTGCATCGGCGGCCGATGGATTGTCCGTTACCAAGAGATCAAACCGGTCCGGCCTGACAGTCCAAAGGGAGCTCTGCCCCGAGACAGTGAGCGGATTGCCGTCGGCATCGACGACAATCCCTGAGGTGTCGTCCAACAGGTTCAGTCGGTATTGCCCGACATCGCTGGTGATCAATGAGAACGCAGCGAGACCGCTATTAAAATCGAGCGTCAGGTTGTCCGACGAAGGCGCAGCGGTTCCCGGCGTGGCCGCCGAAGCACCAGTGTCCACAAGCGGCGCAGCGCCGCCCGGATCGTCGCCACTTCGTGAAAGCCAGGCCTTCACGTCCACCTGTCCGTCATAATCCGGTATCAGCCCACACTCACCATTCGCAGGATCCCGTCGGATCGCCCGCGCCACAAACAAGTGGTCACGCTCCGCCACGAGATCCAGACCGTTGGCATCGGCACTTTCGATCACCAAGACATTTTCAAGAAACTGGATCGGCGCCGAGCGGCCTTGCTGCCCATTGGCAACGCCAGTAACAACAACCCTGAGTTGGTCCGCCGTGGCATTAGCCAGGGCAAGCGATACGGTACCGTTATCGGCGCCGGCGAACTGGTAGCTCACAGTTCCATCATTATCGGTGTCCGGGCTCGGCGCCAAGGACCCGGTCGGCACATCTGACGCTGCTGCAGACCAGTTACCGCTTCCGGCGGTTGTCTGCAGGGACACCTGACCCTCGTAGTCCGTAACGACATCACCTTGTTGATCAAGAGCACGGATTGTCACCTCCACCGGTATACAGACACTGGCAGAAGATGGGGCACTTACCTCGAAGCGATCCAGGCGATTTGCCAAGGGAAGAATCGTTGCAATACCAGCCTGACTGGTGAATGTCCCAAACTGTGTTTCCGCGGAGGTTCTCGGGTTGCTCAGAACGACAAAAAATTCTGTCTGATCGGAATTACCAGAGTCAAACGTTTGCACACTTACGGTGGCCTGATCATCCCCGGCTGAAACCCGAATTGTGCCGGTCTCGGAGGAGTAGTCGGTGCCAGCTTTGGCAGAAAGATCTCGGGTCTCAAAGTCGATCAATAAATCCGAACCCTGATTCGCACTGAGGGTGACGGTGAAGACTGCGGTTTCGCCTTGAAAAACCTCAACATTATCGACACTGATGGCAGGCCCGGACACACCCTCATCGTTAGTATTACCCTCGGAGTCCTTGCCATCTGAGGCACCGGAACTCAAAGACCATTCACCATTTCCATCAGGGCTGCGACTGGCAAATTTACCACTATCGCCACCCACCAGACTCAGACGGGTATCGAAGGGCAGGTCATCGGGATCTGACGAACATGTAGGATCCTCTGAAGCATCGACTGAACTCCCTACACGAAGGTAATCAATGGTTCTGCCACTGGAATCCGAAAGCCGGACATCCATTCCTGCAAGATTAATACTCCCGCCACCCAGATTGGCCGCCCCCATCACCAACCACGGATAGGTGTTGCCAGACGCTCCGGAAACAGATTGCAGGCCACTGCAGCTGAGTGGTTTGTTGTTACCTCCCATCGCACAAAACTCCAGCTGCCAGCCACCGTAGATTGATGAGTCAACGCGCGACGAAAGGAGCTTGAGTTCAATGAATCCATCTTGTTGAGATACTTCATTGATCGTTGCCAAACCTGCGTAAGGTGAGCACTCCGCTCGCAGAAATTGTGGCAGGACCAAAAGGAACGCTGTGGTCGCTAGAGCTATGAAACGCCCTGTCAAAAGACGCTTACGAACCTTTGTCGATCTCATCGGACTTTGACCTCCACCACGCGCTCGGCCCGATCAATACCCGTTCCACATTGGCCGGTACTGGTCAGGGTGAAAATCTCTTCAGCCGGGCTTTTACCCGTCAGCTCGGCAGAAACCGATTCGCAATCCATAACGGCCCGACAACCCGACAACCCGGGAACCGTGAACGTTTTCGGCGACGAAACGGCACTGCAGCCGCTCCCCTCCAAGGCTTCACGGACACCGACCTGGGCTCCACTTTCCGCCGCAAACAGCGCTCGTTGAGACTGGATCTGCAAGCTTACAGCCTCCGCGCCGCCCTGCTGCAGTTGCGCCATGACAGCCACCAGAAGGGCCAGCACCGTGATCACAAATAACGCCACCGGTAGTCCGGCGCCGGTTTGTTTTCCTGGGCACGAATCAGGGGACATTGCGAACCTGAACCTCCTGGCTGACGTTGGTCATCTCGCCGGTTTGCTGACTTCGGACCTGGAAACGGAAACTGACAACGCCACTGCGCTGGAGTGTCGGTGGGACCACTTCAAAGTTCAGGGAGCCGGGAACCAGGTTACCGGCCACCACCTCGCGCCCCGGCATGGTTGCCGGCAATGCCGACGCCACAGCACTCTGGATTCCATACCCACGATAGCGAAACAGGAAACTGCTCTGCTGACAAAACGTGCGGGGCTCCTCAATCACAAAGAACTTCCGCTCCGGGGACTTGGCAGTGAAGCGGTGGTTGGCACCACCATTAAAGGCCACGGTCACCGGGGAAGCACCAGAGGGCAGCGTTGCCTCGGGCGAGATGGGCCCGGGATTACCGGTCGTATACAGGTTGCTACCGTATCCGTAAACGACGACTCTGCCACTGGCACTGGCGCCACCGGCCAGGGGGACCGCTTCAAAGGAGTCCGGATTCGCATTGCCGGGAAGATTCAGGTAGTTGGAGACCGCAACCACCGGCATCCATTCGATGCACGAGCCATCACCGTTCGCGCGGATGGATCCCGGCAGGGCTTCACGAAGCGCCCGGCTCAGGTGCTCGCTGATGATAACGGCGGAGAAAGACCGGAGCTGTCGCGAGCTGACATCGACGGCCCCCTGGGTTGAAAGTGCAACAAAACGAACCGAGATGGTCGCAACAATGGCCAGGAGCACGATCACCATGACCAGTTCGACGAGCGTAAACCCACGATTGCTGCCCATCAGAAATTGGCCCTGTATGCCGAGAACACAAAACGTCTGTTATCCGGGGCAGATACCAACACATCTATCCGTTTTGCCTGCGAGGCGGGCAAGCCCACCTCGCCGCCAGCACAGGTAATGGATACCTCGACCGAAAAGCCTGAATAGCCGGTGATACCACCCAACGCACTGGCGGGTGGTGTATCGCTGACGCCATCATAATCGTCGACATCGTCGAACGACGCTCGGGTCTCCGTACCGTCAGCGCCTACATTGCAGACGCCGGCATAACGGGGCACACCGCCTTGAGGCGTTTGTTCGTCGTACTTTTTCGCCAGAATTTCATCGACGTAGAGCTGCGCCAGGGCAATGGCCCGGGTTTCGTTCAATGGATCGGCACTGCGGCCGGAGATCAGTGCAAACGCACCGACTACGCCCGCGATGGCGATGCTGATGATCACAATCGTGATGACCAGTTCCACCAGAGTGGCACCCCGAATCTCCCGCCTCACGGCTGGCACCCCCCGGCATAGACGGCACCCAGGGAACTGATGCAGGTCTGGTAAGCGCTTTCGCCGTTGAAGGTGAGGCTGGTGTTGCCGCCGCCAACCACTTCGCCCCTGATGTTGAAGGTCAGGGTGAGTGGAAGTGACGCGCCGCTCAAGGTAGTCCCGGCGCGATCAAGAGAGAAGGTCCGGGCATTGGGCGTGCCCGAACCGACGGTAAACACGAAGTCTTCTGCTGTCTGATTAATCGTCAGTCGGCCTGCAGAATTCCCCGCCAGCGCTGCCTGCTGGGCAAGCAGCGTAGCAGCGGAGAGTTGCTGGGTGGCCAGCAGGGGGGAAAAGGCCGAGCGACTCAAGAACAAACTTGCTCCCACGGCTGAAATAATCCCAATCAAGACAATTACCACGACCAACTCTACAAGCGTATATCCCATGTTTTTCGAGTCACAGCACATAAACCTTTACATCCTGTGCAGAAATCGGGGCGGACTCCCTTCCCTGGGAAATCCTTTGTCATGCTAGTAGGAGTAGAATTTCAGGCTACCTTTACTCGCACGCATCGTTTATTGAAGAAACGACACCCGTGAGCTCGGAATAGCTGAAGTTGCAGTTGGGAACAACCGTAGTGCCATCGGAACCGAGCAGGGAGATAGTCACAGCATTCGAGGCTTCAGTTCCGACCTGAAATTCTGCGCTTAACTGGGCTGCAGTATCAATTCCACCGGTTGTGGCAGTTGGATAACCATTAGTGGTGTCCATATCTACCGACTGACCATCCAGGGAAACAGTACTTGCAGAGTTACCATCCGCAATCCAACGAGCGTGCGCGATCGACGCGGCGGAACGGACCGAACCCGCGGCACCGTTGATGGTTGCGCTTCTCGCATCATTCCCAAAATCCGCAAACCGCGGCAACGCAAACGCTGCCAAGATGCCCAGAATCACAATCACCATCACCAGCTCGATGAGGGTGAAGCCCTGCTCTTTTCTTGCCGCTACTGCATTCATCATATTCATGGTCGTACTCCAATTGCTCGCTTGAGTTTGTGTGTTAGTTGATCGTTGTTGTGATTTCGCCGTTATCGGCGTCATAGCTGATCGTGCTGCCCTGCCCATCCAGCTGATAGGTGAACAGGCAATCTCCGCTGGGTGCAGAGACGGCATAATCCGGTGTTCCGCCGGTGATCGTGGGCGCATTGGATTGCAGAACGCCAACCCAGACCTGTTGGCAGCGATCTACCGTCATGGCTGGATCCGTTGTGTCGTCGGTGGCTGTCGGCCAGCCATCGCCGCTCACATCAACGTTGTCGTTGCCGAATCCCTGTACATTCGCCGTCGCGACAGTCAAACCATTCGAAACCCACTGGGTTTTCGTCAGGGCCACGCCTGCCGCCAGGGCGCCCGCCGTCGCCCGGATGCTGGATTGATGCGCCTGCTCGGAAAGCTGGGCGAATCGTGGCAGGGCAAAGGCGGCGAGGATGGCCAGAATGGCAATCACCACCACCAGTTCAATCAGGGTAAACCCTTGCTGTTCCTTCACTTTTCTGTACTGCCTCATTGGTCAGCCTCATTCCCGATTTTTTGTGTTCGCTCTGTCAGTGTCCCGCATCCTGCACACGCACTGCTTCTCCTGTTAACGACACTGGCGCCAGTTTGAGGCCAGTCAATCGTTCCTGATGCTCCCGCTCTCCATTTTCGTTGCGGTCTGCATAGTCTGTTGTCACCGACCAGGCCAGAGGCTCCCCGACCGGTGCGCGCCGCCCGTTCAGGGTTATCGGCTGATTGGGGGTGAAAATTAGCCACCCACCCGTCGCTCCTCTGGATTCGTCACGCCAGAAACACCAGGTTCCCGGCTCCGATGCAGGCTTCTGACATGCCCCGGAATAGTTCGACCATCGATGCTTCACCAGATCGAAGGGGTTCAGCCCCTCCTGATCTTCCAACCGTCCATGCCGACTCAGCATCACCTCGGCCCCCTTGATGACCAGTGCAGCCCGCAGCTGGTTCATCACCATATTGGCGGCCTGCTCCTCGGCCTTTCGGGTTTCCCGCTCGAGTGCCCCGAGCAGGTACCACACCAGCGCTGCAACGACCAGCACAGAGACGCCGAACCGAAACGTTCGGGCCAGTGCGAGGCTGTCCGCATCTGACCGTTCCTGGGCCTGCACTCAACCACGCCCCATGGCGGCGGCTCCCAGATCCCAGATGGGCAGGAACACACCGAGCGCGAGAATCAGGACCAGGATGCCCATCGCCACAATCAGGATCGGTTCAATCGATTCCGCCAGCCGCTTGAGTCCGTAGTCCACGTCCTCATCGTAGAAATCCGCCACGTTATTGAGCATTTCATCGACGGAACCGGTTTCTTCACCGACCGCGATCATCTGCAGTATCAACGGCGTAAACATCTGGCTCTGCCGGGCGGTCCGGAGCAGGCTTTCACCTCGCTCGATACCCGCGCGCATTTCCTTGATATGACTGGAAATCCACGCATTGTCAGTGGCATCTGCCACGACCGTCAGCGCGTGTGTCACCGGCATTCCTGCCGACAGCATGGAGGCAAAGTTCCGGGCAAAGCGGCTCAGGGTGATCAGCTCCAGCAGCGGCCCGATGATGGGCATACGCAGCTTGTACCGGTCCCAGGTCAGCCGCCCCTTCTCCGTCTGCTTCCACTGGCGGAGCAAAAGCCCGCCTGAAGCTATCGCAAACAGCAGGACGTACCAGTAGCTCAACAGGAAGTCGGACGTTCCGACAAGCACCTGTGTCAGGAACGGCAGGTCCGCCCCCAGCTTGTTGAACACGGCCGCAAATTTCGGGATGACCAAAAAATTCACCACCATCAGGGCCGCCAGCAATGCGATTATCACAAAGGTTGGGTAGCGCATGGCCTGCTTCAGGCGGCGCTTGGTGTCCCGTTCCAACTCCAGGATATCGGACAGTCGTTTGAAGGCGTCGTCCAACATGCCGGTGTTTTCACCAACGTGGATCATCGCGACGAACAGTTCTGAGAAGACCCTGGGGTGAGCCTGCATGGCCGCGGCCATGGTGGTGCCGCCCTCCAGTCTTGAGGTTACGTCCGAAAGAACGTCCGCCAGTACCGGCGAACGGGTGGTCTCCGCCAAGCCACGCATGGTACGGATCAGGGGAATACCCGCCTTGGTCAGCGCATTCATCTGCCGGCAGAAGACGATCAGTTCGTCCAGCGTGACCCTTTTCCGGAACAGTGGAGTGCCGTTCAGGCGATCACTCAGCGAAACCTGTTCCTGTCGCTCATCAATGGTGAGCGGCGTAATGCCCCGGCGCATCAACTCGGAGGCAGCAGCGTCTGCACTCGCTGCAACCAGTAAGCCCTGTTGCACGATGCCGCGATCATCTTTACCCCGGTAGCTGTATTGCATCAGAGCAGTTCCCCAACAGGCTGATCCGGAACGGGAATCTCCACACTTTCAGAGAACTCGTCCTCTGATGTCGCGGCCACACGGGCCACTTCCTCCAGAGTCGTCATTCCCTTTAGGGCATAATCCATGGCGCACTGACCCAGGGGACGGTAGAGATCGCCTTGGCGGGCGGCCCGGGTGAACGCGGAAACATCCTGCCGGCGCAGCGCATCCAGCATCTTTTCATTCATCTCGAGCAGCTCATAAACCCCTACCCGACCCTTGTAGCCGGTGTTGCTGCACTGATAACAGCCGCGCCCCTGCATGAAACCGGCCTCCCGATCGAGAGGGTCCAGATCAAAGCTGTCGAGCCAGATATTCTCCTGCTCGGTTGGCTCATAGGCCGCTGAACAGTTGTCACACACCCGTCGCACCAAACGCTGGGCAACCACGCCAAGCAAGGAACTGGCCACCAGGAAGGGTTGTGCACCCATATCAATCAGGCGCATAGCGCTGCTGATCGAGTCATTGGTGTGCAGGGTCGACAGCACCAGGTGGCCGGTCATGGCTGCCCGGAGGCCAATTTCTACCGTTTCCCGGTCACGCATTTCCCCCACCAGGATGACATCTGGGTCCTGGCGCAACGCAGATCGTAAAACACCAGCAAACTCCAGTCCGATCTTTGGATTTACCTGAACCTGCGTAATCCTCGGCAGGCGATATTCGACAGGATCCTCGGCCGTGATGATTTTCAGCTCGGGCCGATTCAGCTCACTCAATGCCCCGTAAAGCGTGGTCGTTTTGCCGCTGCCCGTTGGTCCGGTCACCAAAATCATGCCGTGCGGTTTCCGGATCATCCGACGGAACCGTTCCAATAATTTCGGAGGCATACCGGTACCGTCAAGATTCAGAACGCCCTGACTCTGATCCAGAAGACGCATGACCACCGACTCGCCGTACTGGACCGGCATGGTGGAAACCCGGACATCGATGCTCCGCCCCTTCACCCGGACGTTGAACCGGCCATCCTGAGGCAGTCGCTTCTCCGAGATATTGAGACCGGCCATCAACTTGAGGCGCAGAACCAGAGCCGCGTTTACACGCTTCTCCTTCATCACCTGTTCCTGGAGTACGCCGTCTACCCTCTGGCGGATGCGCACGACCGTCTCATCTGGCTCAATATGGATGTCGGAGCTTCTGGCCTGCACCGCATCCTCGAACAGGGTCTGCAGCAGTTTTACAACAGGCGCTTCGGCGCTCTCCGATTCAGCAGACAGGTTGGCCAGATCGAAGGCATCGTCACCGAGTTCGTCTTCCAGCTCTTCCGCCAGGGAGGCAATTTCCTCTGTGCGTCGGTACACCAGATCGATCGTACTCAGCAGCTCACTCTCGCGAACCACGGCTTGCCGAACCGGCTGCTTGAGAATCCGAACCAGCTCGTCGTAGGCGAAGATATCCAGCGGGTCCGCCATGCCCACCAGCAGCTCACCACCTTGCTCCGCCAGCACAATGCTGCGAAACCGCCGGGCCATGGCCTCCGGCAGTTTTTTCACCAACTCATTGTTGAACTGGTAGTGCCTGAGCCGAACAAAGGGCACCTCGAGCTGTCGGGAGAGGATGTTGAGCAGATTGTCCTCATCCACATAGCCCAGCTCAATCAGGGTGCGCCCCAACTTCCGACCAGTGTTTTTCTGTTCCCGTAGCGCCGTCATTAGCTGCTGCTCGGTAATGACATCGTCCTGGACCAGCAGGTCACCAATACGGATTTTTTTCTTGGGCTCCGTCATTCCTATCCTGCCTGCAGTGTTTTCAAACGATCACGGACATAATCCGTCAGCGAAGGCGACAAACCAGGCAACCGTGCTGCCTGGAAATAAGCTTTCAGGGCTCCGGACACTTCGCCCCGGGACTCGAGGGCAATCGCCAGCCCCACCCACCACGCTGGGCGACTGTCATCCACCGAAATCAGCGCCGACCAGTGTCGTGCTGCCTCAACAGCCTGACCGGATTGCTGCAACAATGTCGCCAGGGTGACCCGGTATTCCGTGTACTCCCGAACCGATGGCACATCCCGGAGCAGAGTCGCCAGCGCCGCTTCAAGCTTGCCCAATGCCAACAATGCCCGGGCTTCCAACAACCGTAACGCGGGATACTCCTGCACTTCGGCATCGGACAACCAGCGCAGAGCTCGCTCTGGCATGTCCTGAACCAGCATGGCTCGGGCGAACACCTCCCGACTCACGGGAGCGTCCTGACGCGAAGCGATGTCGGTCAGGCGCTGCTCGGCCGCCCGGGAATCGCCGGTGCGCAGGAGGCTGGACAGCTCCCGACTGACTCGCAGGTCCACAGCCTCAGGCGTCTCGCGAACCTGTTTCACAGGGGGCTGCGAGGCTGCTGGCCGAGGCTCGGACTCTTCCGTTGCCGGGGCGTCGACCGTAAGTTGCAGCTTCCGGTCCGCTACCTCTGGCGTCTCGGCCACCTCTCCTGGCGAAGGCTCAACGGCCGTCGTTTCTGTCACCTTCCGGACTTCCTCCGGCGCAGATGGCTGCTCAACCTGAACCGTCGTGTTCTCGGCTTCGCTCGCGGGGCGTGCATTATCCGCAGCGGTTTTCGGTGGGGTTGGCGGAGCCTGGATGGCCGCTTCAGCAGGCTCTGGATTACTCTTCACCGCTGACCTCGACGCAGACCCGGCAACGTCGGACTCAATGGACTGGTCACGGAACGAATATTCGTAAACAGCAGTGGCCACCACCAGGGCGGTAAGCACAACCGAGACCGGTAACAGCCAGCGCCGTTGCTTCCGCGGCACAAAGGACTGGCCGGTATACGCGGCCGCCACGTCCGGCCTTTTCTGGCGCTGTTCAGCCGCGCGCAGCGCGTCGTTGAGCAGGCTCATAGCCACCTCGCCAGCAAACCGGGGGCCCGGACACTTTCGGTATCACGGATGGCCCGGGCGACATGGCGACGCCCGACCTGCCGGTCGCCAACACCCCAGGCCGCCAGCATTGCCTTGTGGGCAAGAATATTGACCAGGCGCGGGATGCCGCCGGAAGAGCGTGAAATAAGGCGCAGCGCACCGCTGGAAAACAGATCCCCACCGTTGTAGCCCGCCTGCGCTACTCGATGCCGAAGGTACTGGGCAACAGAGTTTCGATCCAGGGGCGCCAATCGGTAATGGAAAGTAATACGCTGCCTCAGTTGTCGTAGGCTGTCTTTCTGCAGCAGCACATCCAGCTCTGGCTGCCCGAACAAGACAATCTGCAACAGCCGCACGCTTTCTGTCTCGAGATTGGTCAGAAGACGGAGGGCCTCAATGGTCTCTTCCGGCATCGCCTGGGCTTCATCAATCACCAGAACCACCGGTTTCTGGTCCATGGCCAAGCCAATCAGCTTCTCATTCAGAGCCTTGAGAATCTGATGAGTATTGGCGCAGGCGGACACATCCACGCCCAGTTCTTCGGCCACAGCCTCGTACAGGGTTTCCGGGGTCAGGTGCGGATTGGGGATGTAAGCAGTGCGGGCCTTCAGCTCCAGCTCATTGAGCAACAGGCGGCACAACAAGGTCTTACCCGTGCCGACCTCGCCCGTAATCTTGATGAAACCCTCACGTTCACTCAGCGCAACCAGCAGCAGCTCCAGCGCATCGCTATGGCTGGGAGCCCGCAAGAAGTATCGGGTGTTTGGCGTCAATGCGAACGGTGCTTCCTGCAGTCCGAAGTGGGATTCGTACATGCTAGCGACGGGCTTTCTCCGGTTCCGGGGTAACAGACTTGGATGATTGCAGCAGTTCCCGAAGCACATTCATGCGCTCACGACTTGCGGCGATGTCCGCGTTCATACGCGCCGGCTCGGCAACAACCGGGCGCAGCAGGATCACTAGTTCACTCTTGCGGGACTGAAACCGGCGCTGCTTGAAGAGTTCGCCGACCACGGGAATGTCACTGAAAAAAGGAACCGCCGAATTCGTATCTTCGCTGGTGTTCTGTATCAGCCCTCCGATCACCACGATCTGGCCACTTTCTGCCCGGATCACGCTGTCAGTCTCCCGCACTGTACTGATGGCCAGAGGCAAGGTGACATCACGCTCACCAATGGTGATGACCTTGTTCTGATCATTAACCTCGCTGACCGACGGGTGCACGTGCAGGGTGATGCTGCCGGTATCGGAAATCTGCGGGGTGACGTCAAGGGAGATTCCGGAGAAGAACGGCGTGAGCTCAACCGATGTGGACGTGCTGTCTGAACCGGTGAGGGTCGAGTTGTCGTCGTCAAAATCGATGTCCGTGACGAAGAACTCATCGGTGCCGACCTTGATCACGGCTTTCTGATTGTTGACCGTCGAGATTCGTGGACTGGAAAGAATCTGCACATTGCCCTGTTCACCGAGCAGTTCAATAAGCGCGGTAAAATCGCCGGCGCGGACACTGGCGGAGAACAGCCCCCCGATATCGGACGTACTGATTACCTGGCCCGCCAGCGCCTGGGCAGTGAAATCTTCTGGCAAACCGTCAGAGGCGGTGATCCCTGAGGCACTTTGCAGATCGGACCAGTTGACGCCCTGCTGGTAGCCTTCGTTAAGAATGATCTCCAGGATCTTGGCTTCCAGCACGACCTGGCGCTGCATGATCAGTTCGGTGCGGCGCAGGTACTCCTCGACCAGCCTGAGATCTTCGGTACCGGCACGGACCATCACCAGGCCCGCACCCGGATTCACAACCACCTGCTGATTACTGCTGTTGCCCACAATCATCGTCAGGGCCTGACGGATATCGGACCAGAAGTTGGATTCAGTTTCCGTGGAAATGGTCGTACCGATCAGGTTCCTGCTCTCGGAGCTCCGGTTGTCACTGTTTCCGTTCGAGAACCGGTCATTGCTCTGGGTGCTGGTCACCTGGCCGGAACTGACCCGGGTTTCCGAACCACCCTTGCGCTTGAAGTGCAGGTAATCGATCGGAAACATCCGGGTCTGTATCCGATCCGCATTGACCTTGAAAAGTCGGCCGGCGCGCTGGATATCGAGGCCGTATAGATCCGCAGAAATGTCCATGACTTCCGGAACGGTCACATCTTGCAGGCGAAGATCAACAACCGTCGTCACATCCGGGTGAACCACCACGTTGTAACGGGTTCCCTCAACCAGGGATTCAAAGAAACTGCCGGCGGGAATATTGCTGGCGTTCACGTCGAAGCGTTCATCCAGATCCTCACTGCTGGACAAGGGCGGCAACAACGCGGCACTGATGTCCGCAGGCAGTGACGCCGCAGACCCGGTTGATTGCTGCTCTGTCGCGGCTTGTTGCTCCGCCTGTGCCAACGACTTGTCAATATCATCCGCAACATCCGTCGACGTCGCGGTGGACGAGCGCAGGAGCGGATTGTTACTGCATGCCGTCAGCGTGGCCGCGATCAACAGCACCGCCAGTGAGTTCTTTTTGATCATGATCGCCTGTTTCTTGGTCATTGGGTTCTGCGTACCTGAGGCAGCTCGTCCAGATACAGGGTGCGAACTCGTCCCCGGTCCACCACATCGACCCGGTCTCGATGAATCTGGCGCACCCGGACACCGTCAAAGGCCTGCCCTTCCACTCGGGGCTCACCATTGATCACCGCCAGCCGTCGCTCCGCTCCCACCAGAATGGACTGCAGCGCAAGGTCAGTCATCGGCAATGCTTGTGCCTGGGGCTCGTCGAAGCCCGGAGGTCGCGTTGGGTCCTGAAGGGCAACTGCCGGGCCAGCAAACGCCAACCAACAGCCAACGACCATCGGCGCAACGCACGTGTGCTTCAAAGCTTCAAATCGGGTCATGTCATACTCCCAGCCAGGCCGACTCTAAACTCAGTGTTCTTACCCGGATGATGGCTTTACCGGCCGGCCAGCTTTCCGAATCGTACTCAAGAATTACCCACCCAAGGCGCTCATCCAGGGCTTCCAGCCGTTCAAGGTAAGCCAAGACTTCCAGGTAGCTCCCCTGCACCGTCAACTCCACGTCATGGGCATACAGCAGCGGGCTGCCCTGCTCCCGATCAGCCGTCGGATCCGTCGGAGAATCACCCTCCGGCGCAAAAACAGGCGCCGGCGTTTTCAGATCAAGAGCCTGGAGGCCCAGAGATTCCTGGGCCGTCAGCATGTCTTTCAACACAGACACCATGGCTCGGGGTGCGATCAGCTGGCCCGTCGTTTCTGCAATCTGCCGGTCGAGTCGTGCCAACCGTTCCCGGCGCGACTCCAATTGGTCTCGCAGTTCCTGTGACGGATCGGCAGCCAGCTGATCAGTCAGGCTTTGCTGCTGAATCTGCAGGCTGTCCCGACTTGAGGCAAGAACACTGAGCCGGGATTCCAGAATCTCCTGCTTCTTGATCGCTGGCGCCACGCCCAGCTCCCAACCGATAAATGCAAGCAGCGTCAGCATGGTAACCGTGATGAGAAAGCGCTCACGGATGGGGCGGTCGTTAAACCACTGCGCCCCGTTCTGCAAAGACTCACTCCAGGGCTTTGCCATCAGTTAGCCTCCCCGGAACGTTCCGTAGCCACATGAAAGTCGATCCAACGCCCACTTTCAGGCCGTGAAAGCCTGAAGGCACCAAATGTCTTGCCGGCAAAAGCCGGTTCGTCACTCAGGTTTTCCAGATACGCCGGCACCAGGGCACTCGAACGGGCTCGGCCCTCAATGGTCACCTTGGACTGCTGCCCGTTCAGCCGGATACCCGTTAACCAGACGTTATCCGGAATCTGGCGCGCGAGAGCCGCCATCTGGGGAGAGAAACGCCCGCCACCGTGAAGCACCAGTCCCTCTACCCGCTCCAGAAGGCGTTGCCGACGCAGGAGAGCGTCGTTAACTTGTTCGAGCGCCTCCCGAACCTCGGGCGCCGGTTGCCGCGCACTGACCTCTGCCGATAACCGGGTGATGTCCTGCTCCAGGCCAATATTCTGCAACTCAAGCTCATTGACCTGTGTCGTAAGCCGGTTGTTCTGGTAATGCACAACAGCACCGGCTGCGCCTATCACCAGGATCAGTAGCCCAACCAGGCCCATTAACATCCCCGCTTGCATCCTCTCTTTGTGTGGCCGCAGTTCCTGGACGTACAGATTGACCTGTTGAATCACGAGCGCTCCCCCGTTTTTGTGCCTGAGAGACCGGCACTCCAGGCCGTAAGGCAGCGGCTGTCCAAGGGCTGATCCAGCCCCAACACCGACCAATCCAGCATTTCCACGCCTGCAGCCACATAAGACGAGACCATGGATGCAAGCGGCAAAGCACTGTCTCGGGCAACCAGACGAATGACAGCCGGGGGCACCTGTCCCAACTGACTCTCGTAATAATCGAGCGATCGCTGCAGCTCCAGGGCCAGGGACTGAACCGCGTTTTCCTGACGTGAAACATCCCGGAGATCCTCCGCCGACACATCCAGACGACGCGACAGGTAGAGTGTGTCGTCCCGACAAACAATCATCTGGCCGTAGTTTTCCCGCAGGTGAACGAGCGCGGCACCCCGCTTGGTCTCATCCAGGGCACTCACAAGGTTGCGCAAAGCCAGTTCCGCTATATCAATACGATCCAGCAGGAGATCAGATGCACCGACCAGGGCGACCAGTTCTCTCGCAAGGGATTTTCGCGCTGCGACCACATTTACAAGAGCGCCACGGCCCCGGGAAGCGTCTTCAGGGAACGGGAAGACATCAGACACGACATCGGTTGGGCTGAAGTCCAGGAAATCCTTGAGTTTCCACTTCAGGGCATCCCCAAGTTCAGACTCTTCAATCCCGTCCGGACGCTCCATCTGAAAGACCTGGTACTGATCCAGCGGCAACACCAGTGTTGTGAGCGCCCCTGACCAGCCGCGCCGCTTTACGAGTTCCTGCAACGCCTGGGTGCGCTGTGCTGGCCGACACTGAATGAAGCCAACAGGCCCACCGGAGCGCGCCGCTGCCTCGGCCCAGGCGATGCCATCCGGTCGGACCTCCAGACAGACGCGCTGAAGCCTCCCAGACCCACTGAATAAGCCGGTAATATTTTTTACGATGGATTGCTTTGTCATAGAGTACTTCAGGTGAAATCAGGACCACTCGCCGGAGCCAAGTCTTTCTTATTTTGTCCAAAAATTCAGCAATTTTTACATTGGCTCACATAATAGATGAGAAGATGAACCGAACTCTATGGTTTTCGATTTATTTCACGTCTTTTTGCAACACAGTAACAAAAAGGCCTCCGTCATACGGAGGCCTTTGAGGTCAAGGATTCAGTTTCGGTCCTAGAACGGAATATCGTCATCAAAATCATCAACCGGCTCCGGCATGCTGCCCTGGGACGGCTGACTGTAACCACCGGACTGCTGCGGTGGCGGGTTGTTGCTCTGCTGGCCCGCCGGAGCGTTGTTGCCAGACTGCTGCGGACGGCCCGCTGGCGCTCCCTGGTTCATACCACCTTCGCCACGACTGTCCAGCATCTGCATCTGGCCATTGATGTCCACTACGACTTCGGTCGTGTACCGGTCCTGACCATCCTGACCCTGCCACTTGCGAGTCTGCAGCTTGCCTTCGATGTAGACCTTGGAACCTTTACGCAGATATTGGCCGGCAACCTCGGCGACCTTGCCAAACAGCACAATACGGTGCCACTCGGTTTTCGGCACCAGCTGTCCTGTCTGACGATCCTTGTAGCTCTCGTCAGTCGCGAGGTTCAGGTTGACCACCGCATTGCCGTTGGGGGTATAACGGGTATCCGGATCCTGCCCAAGGTTCCCGATGAGTATGACTTTGTTCACGCCTCGTGCCATGTTCTGCTCCTGACTCTGTTTTCAGGGACCACCCGCGCTCCCTGCGGGCCTCCAAATTTCAAGTACTGCTACCGTGCCGGACAAACGAAAAGTCCGCAAGTAACGCCTCATCAAATTGCTGGCGATCCACCTTGAGATAGGCAGTCGCGGCATCCTCAACAATTACGACATCCTGTACACCGGGCAACCGGCGCAGGCTGTCATCGATATCGCTGTACTGATTACCCACAGCCTGCCGCAACTGTAACACGAAACTGGTGGTGTATCGCGGCGACGGCATGGTCAAGGCCACCAGCAACCAAAGCACCAGAACCGCAGCCATGAACCATAGAACACCGTTGATACCAAGCTGCTCCAGCAATACCCCTCCGAGTGCACCACCAAGAAACGCGCCCATGAACTGGGACGTCGAGTAGGCCCCCATCGCCGTACCCTTGGTCGCCGCAGGCGCCTCCTTGCTGATCAACGACGGCAAGCTCGCTTCGAGGAGATTGAACGCCATGAAAAAGAAGAAAAGCACGGCCCATGCCGCGAGAAGCCCCGCCGTAACACTCGTCAGTCCGGCCGTTGCCAGCGTCAGCAATGCGATCGCACCACACAGCACCGGTTTCATCTTGCGCTTTTTCTCTCCAAGGATGATGAAGGGCACCATCGCAAAGAACGAGGTCACCATGACACTGAGATAAAACCACCAGTGGGAACTGCCGGCCAGACCCAGTTGGTCCTGCAGAATAGAGGGAAAGACCAGGAACAGCGCAGTCAGAACCAGATGTAACGCAAAGATTCCGAAATCCAGCCGAAGCAGGCGACCATCCGAGAGGACCCTGCCCAGCATTTCGCGAGCCGGGTGAGTATCGGCACTGAGCTTGTGCTGATGGGGCGTCGGAACCACACGACTGACCACCACCAGCGCGAACACCGCGAGCGCGGCGGTGGTGTAAAAAATGCCGGACAACCCCCAAACAGAACCAATCAGGGGCCCAAGGACCAGGGAGACAGAAAACGACAGCCCAATGGAAATGCCCACCGTAGCCATGGCCTTGGTGCGCTGCTCCTCCCGGGTAAGATCACTCAACAGCGCCATCAACACGCTGGCAATTGCCCCGGCCCCCTGAAGAATCCGACCGAGAATCACAACGTATATCGAGTCGGTGGCGCCGGCCAGGACGCTGCCTGCAGCAAACAGGACCAAACCGATATAGATCATGCGCTTGCGACCAACCCGGTCGGACATCAAGCCAAACGGAATCTGCAGCAGGGCCTGACTGAGACCGTAGGCGCCGATGGCGAATCCCAGCAAAGCCGGCGTGGCGCCCTCGAGGTCACTACCGAGCAGCATGAACACGGGCATGACCATAAACAGCCCAAGCATACGCATGGCGTAGACAGACGCGAGAGCCGAAACCGATCGTTTTTCCAGCGCGTTCATGGAACCACTACCTCAGCCGGGGTTGAAAGCAGACAAGCAAGAAGGCACATAGCCTTCGCAGGCCGCGCATTGTAACAGAAGGTGCATCATCGCGGCACGGTGCCCGGTGCGCAGGAACAACCGGCAGTTTCGCCGCAGCCGCCCGAACGCGGTATAATTTTCGTTTTTATTTGAGCGAGGTGTTATGGACCATATCCAGATCAAAGGGGCACGCACCCACAACCTGAAGAACTTCGACCTGGATATGCCTCGGGACAAGCTGATCGTCGTCACCGGACTGTCCGGATCAGGCAAGTCCTCCCTGGCGTTCGACACCCTTTACGCAGAGGGTCAGCGCCGTTATGTGGAGTCCCTGTCTACCTACGCCCGCCAGTTCCTGTCGATGATGGAGAAGCCCGATGTCGATCACATCGAAGGTCTTTCTCCGGCAATTTCGATCGAACAGAAATCCACCTCGCACAATCCGCGTTCGACCGTTGGCACCATTACCGAAATTTACGATTACCTGCGCCTGCTGTTCGCCCGCGCCGGTGAGCCGCGCTGCCCGGATCATGACCAGCCGTTGGAGGCCCAGACCATCAGCCAGATGGTCGACCAGGTGCTGGCAATGCCCGAAGACAGCAGGCTGATGATACTTGCACCGGTGATCCGGGACCGTAAGGGTGAGCACCAGCAGGTCATCGACACCATGAAAAGCCAGGGGTTCATCCGTCTGCGCGTTGACGGAACGGTCTACGACATAGATGACATTCCGGAGCTCGACAAAAAACGCAAACACCAGATCGATGTTGTGGTCGACCGATTCAAGGTGAAGCCTGGACTGGAACAGCGATTGGCAGAGAGTTTTGAGACCACGCTTGAACTTGCAGACGGTATCGCCCTCGTGGCGCCCATGAGCGGCGATGGCGAAGAGCATACCTTCTCAGCCAGATACGCCTGTAACCAATGTGGTTACTCACTCAGTGAACTGGAACCCCGGATCTTCTCGTTCAACAATCCAGCCGGCGCATGCCCGACCTGTGATGGGCTGGGGGTAAAACAGTTCTTCGATCCGGAGAAAATCATCCAGCACCCCGAAGCCACACTGGCGGCGGGCGCCATCAAGGGCTGGGACCGCCGGGCGGTTTATTATTTCCAGATGCTCGGCAGCGTCGCCGATCACTACGGCATGGATTTGGAAACGCCATGGGCCGATCTGCCGGAAGACTTTCAGAACACGCTTCTGTACGGCTCCGGCAAGGAGGACATCCCTTTCCGGTACGTGAACTCCCGCGGCCACATCATGGAAAAGGCCCACCCCTTCGAAGGTATCCTGCCCAACCTGGAGCGTCGTTACCGGGAGACCGATTCACAAAGCATGCGTGAAGAGCTGGCCCGGAACCTGAGCACCCAGCCATGCAAGGACTGTAATGGCTCACGTCTGCGCCGCAGTGCCCGGCACGTCTTTATCGAAAACCGGAATCTCCCGGAGGTCACCGGACTGCCGGTGGGCGATGCTCACGACTATTTTGCACAGCTGACGCTACCGGGCCGAAAAGGCGAAATTGCGGAGAAGATCCTGAAGGAGGTCCGCCAACGGCTCCAGTTTCTGGTGAACGTCGGCCTGGAATACCTGACGCTGGAAAGGAGCGCCGACACGCTCTCCGGCGGCGAGGCCCAGCGCATTCGACTGGCCAGCCAGATAGGCGCAGGCCTGGTGGGCGTGATGTACATTTTGGACGAACCGTCCATTGGTCTGCACCAGAGAGACAACGATCGCCTGCTCGCCACCCTCACCCACCTGCGCGATCTTGGGAACACAGTCATCGTGGTGGAACACGATGAAGATGCGATCCGGGCGGCCGATCACGTTATTGATATCGGTCCCGGCGCCGGCGTGCATGGCGGACAGATCATCGCCCAGGGAACGCCGCAGGACATTCTGGACACCCCGGAGTCGTTGACCGGCCAATACCTGAACGGCACTCGTGAGATAGCCGTACCAAGCCGGCGCAATCCCGGGACCGGCAAGTCACTGACCCTTGCCGGGGCCAGTGGCAACAACCTACAGGACGTCACCCTGAACCTGCCACTGGGCATCATGACCTGCGTCACCGGTGTATCAGGCTCCGGCAAGTCGACCCTGATCAACAGTACGCTTTACCCGGTATCAGCCGCGAAGCTGAACAAGGCGACCAGCCTCAATCATGCCCCTTACAAGACATTGAAAGGCCTCGACCATCTGGACAAGGTCATTGATATTGACCAGAGCCCAATAGGCCGGACGCCCCGTTCGAACCCAGCGACCTACACCGGCCTCTTTACCCCCATTCGTGAACTCTTCGCCGGCACCCAGGAAGCCCGGTCACGAGGCTATAAGCCCGGGCGCTTTTCCTTCAACGTCAAGGGAGGGCGCTGCGAAGCCTGCCAGGGCGATGGCGTGATCAAGGTGGAAATGCACTTCCTGCCCGACGTGTATGTACCCTGTGACGTCTGCAAGGCCAAACGCTACAATCGGGAAACGCTGGAAGTCCGCTACAAGGGAAAGAACATCCACGAGGTCCTGGAAATGACCGTGGAGGAAGGCCGGGAATTCTTCGACGCCGTGCCATTCCTTGCCCGAAAACTCCAGACCCTGATGGACGTCGGCCTCTCCTACATCCGCCTCGGCCAAAGTGCAGTCACCCTGTCCGGTGGCGAAGCCCAACGGGTTAAACTGGCGAAGGAACTCTCCAAGCGAGACACCGGCAAGACCCTTTACATCCTTGACGAGCCCACCACCGGCCTGCACTTCTATGACATCCAGCAACTGCTTAACGTGCTTGAGCGCCTGCGAGACCACGGCAACACCATCGTGGTGATTGAACACAATCTGGACGTCATCAAGACTGCCGACTGGATCATAGATCTGGGCCCCGAGGGCGGCTCCGGTGGCGGCCAGATCGTCGCTGAAGGAACCCCAGAAGAGGTCGCCGAGAACCCGGCCTCTCACACCGGGAGATACCTGAAGCCGATGCTGAAGAAAGCCAAAGCCGTGTAGCCCGAGGCCAGGCTCGGTTACAGCACGCACTGTAGCCGGGACATAAAAAAACCGGGTTTCTTTCGAAACCCGGTTTTTCGCGGACCAATCCGAAGAGTTTAATCTTCGTCTTCGTCCACCTCTTCCGCTTCAATATCCAGCGGGCGACCGACCAGCTCTACAAATGCCATGGGGGCATTGTCGCCAGCGCGGAAACCGCACTTCAGGATACGAAGGTAACCACCCGGACGCTCGCTATAGCGCGGGCCAAGCTCGTCAAAAAGCTTGGCAACCGCAGCATCGTCACGCAGGCGCGAAAACGCCAGACGACGATTCGCGACCGAATCATTCTTGGAAAGCGTGATCAAAGGCTCCGCTACCCGACGAAGCTCTTTGGCTTTCGGCAACGTTGTTTTGATCAGCTCGTGTTCAACCAGTGACGCAGTCATGTTACGGAACATGGCCTTGCGATGCGCACTGGTCCTGCTGAACTTACGACCACTCTTACGATGACGCATTGCTCTGATTCCTTACCTTAAACTAATCGGCGATTAACCGCCCAAAACCCGGTCATCGCCACGAAGGCTAGCCGGCGGCCAGTTATCAAGACGCATTCCCAGTGACAGACCACGGGACGCAAGCACGTCTTTGATCTCGGTCAGCGACTTTTTACCAAGGTTAGGCGTCTTCAGCAGCTCAACTTCTGTGCGCTGTATCAGATCGCCGATGTAGTAAATGTTTTCAGCCTTCAAGCAGTTAGCTGAACGCACTGTCAATTCCAGATCATCAACCGGACGCAGCAGAATCGGATCGATTTCTTCCTCTTCCTCTACGCGCTCAGGCTCTTTCTCATGATCGAAATCAACAAATACCGCGAGTTGCTGCTGGAGAATGGTGGCCGCCCGGCGAATTGCCTCTTCCGGATCGATGGTGCCATTCGTTTCCAGATCAATAACCAGCTTGTCCAGATCGGTCCGCTGCTCAACCCGTGCACTTTCCACGGCGTAAGCCACACGACGAACCGGGCTGAACGTAGCGTCCAGCTGCAGGCGTCCGATGGCGCGAGTTTCGTCCTCGTCGAGACCACGCTGGTCCGCCGGCTCATAGCCGCGACCGCGATTAACACGGAGGCGCATGTTCACTTCACCGTTTTCGCTCAGGTGGCAGATCACGTGCTCCGGGTTGGCAATCTCAACGTCATGGTCGAGCTTGATATCACCGGCTGTGACAACGCCCGGGCCTTTCTTGCTGAGCGTGAGCTCAGCATCGTCCCGGCCGTTCATTTTCACGGCGACGCCCTTGAGATTCAGCAGAATCTCGATGACGTCTTCCTGGACACCCTCAATGGCGCTGTACTCGTGCAAGACGCCGTCGATCTGCGCCTCAGTCACAGCGCAGCCCGGCATCGAAGACAAGAGAATACGGCGCAGTGCGCTGCCAAGTGTATGCCCGAAGCCTCTTTCCAGAGGCTCAAGCGTTACCTTGGCACGCGTGGCGCTCGATTCCTTCACGTCAATGGTACGAGGTGTCAATAACTCATGTACTGAACGCTGCATAGACGCCCCTATCTACTATCGTTGCTAACTGGGCTTTACTTGGAGTAAAGCTCGACGATGAGGTTCTCGTTGATGTCGGCCGGCAGTTCAGTACGCTCAGGCACTGATCTGTAAACGCCGGACATCTTGTTGGCGTCGACCTCTACCCAGCTCACCGGTGCACGGCTTGCAGACAGATCCAGCGCGCCTTTAACGCGAAGCTGATTTCTGGCCTTCTCGCGCACACTCACAACGTCGCCTGGCTTGACCTGGTAGGAAGCAATATTCACTACCTTGTCATTTACCAGAATCGCCTTGTGAGAAACGAGCTGACGGGACTCAGCACGGGTAGAACCAAAACCCATGCGGTATACAACGTTATCAAGACGACCTTCCAGCAGCTGCAACAGGTTCTCACCAGTTGCGCCTTTGCCGCGGGCGGCCTCTTTATAATAGTTGCGGAATTGCTTTTCCAGTACGCCGTAGATACGACGGACCTTTTGCTTTTCACGAAGCTGCACGCCATATTCGGACAGACGGCTGCGACGCGCGCCGTGCATACCTGGCGGAGTCTCAATGTTGCACTTTGAATCGAGCGCGCGAACACCGCTCTTCAGAAAAAGATCTGTCCCTTCACGACGAGACAGCTTGCACTTCGGGCCTATGTAACGAGCCATAATTCACTGTCTCCTGTGTTAGACGCGGCGCTTTTTGGGCGGACGACAACCGTTATGGGGAATCGGCGTCACATCTGTGATGTTAGTAATCTTGTACCCGCAGCCATTCAGCGCGCGTACAGCGGATTCACGTCCGGGCCCCGGACCTTTAACCTCTACGTCCAGGTTTTTAAGGCCGTATTCAGCAGCCGCATTACCGGCTCTTTCAGCTGCTACCTGCGCAGCAAAAGGTGTGCTCTTGCGTGACCCACGAAAACCGGAACCCCCAGAGGTGGCCCAGGACAATACATTGCCCTGACGGTCAGAAATGGTCACGATAGTGTTGTTGAAGGACGCGTGAATGTGCGCGACGCCATCAACAACCGTCTTCTTCACCTTTTTACGGGTACGTGTACCTGGCTTTGCCATGATTGCCTACCTGTTACTTACGAATAGGTTTGCGAGGACCTTTACGGGTGCGTGCGTTGGTCTTTGTGCGCTGGCCACGGACCGGAAGGCCATGACGATGACGCAGACCACGGTGGCAACCGAGATCCTTCAAACGCTTAATGTTCATCTGAACTTCACGACGCAGATCGCCTTCGACAGACACCTTGCCCACTTCGGTACGAAGTGATTCAAGCTGCTCGTCGCTCAGGTCTTTGACCTTGACGTCCGGCTTAACGCCGGTTGCATCGCAAAGCTTCTGGGCTGTTGTCTTGCCAACACCAAAGATGTAGGTGAGCGAGATAACAGCATGTTTGTGATCGGGTATATTGACACCGGCTATACGTGCCATCCAAATTACTCCGCGTTCAAAGCTTTGCTGTGTGAATTTTCCGCCACTATAAAAGGGCGCGAAATAATAGCGCCTGACCCCGGCTGAGGTCAAGCGCTATAAATCGTACCCTCAACAATGTCAGTGCTGAATCCGTAAGGATTAACCCTGACGCTGCTTATGGCGAGGCTCCGAGCAAATGACTCGTACTGAGCCATTGCGACGAATTACTTTGCAGTTACGGCAAATTTTCTTTACCGAAGCGCGTACTTTCATTGTCGACTCCAGTTTTCAAGGGGAACGGCTTAGCCGTTCCGACCATAGCCCTTGAGATTGGACTTCTTCATCAGTGATTCATACTGATGGGACATCAGGTGCGACTGTACCTGCGCCATGAAATCCATCACCACGACTACAACAATCAGCAGTGACGTACCGCCCAGATAGAACGGAACATTCCCGGCCACCATCAGAAACTGAGGGAACAGGGAGACTGCTGCAATGTACATTGCACCGAACAGCGTCAGACGAGTCAGAACGCCGTCGATATACTTGGCAGTCTGATCACCCGGACGAATGCCCGGAATAAATGCGCCAGAGCGCTTGAGGTTATCCGCAACTTCCTTCGGATTGTACATCAGGGCTGTATAGAAGAAGCAGAAAAACACCACTGCCGCCGCAAACAGAATAATGTACAAAGGCTGGCTCGGAGCCAGGGCCTGGGAAACATCGCTGAGCCATTCCATGCCCTCGCCCTGACCAAACCACTGCCCGATTGACGCCGGGAACAGAAGAATGGAAGAAGCGAAAATCGGCGGAATAACCCCGGCCATATTAACCTTCAGAGGCAGATGGCTGGACTGCTGTGCAAACACACGGCGGCCCTGCTGACGTTTCGCGTAATTGATGGTCAGACGACGCTGACCGCGCTCCATGAAGACCACAAAGCCAATTACCGCAACCGCCAACACACCAATCCCAAGAACGACCAGTAGGCTCATTTCACCGTTTCTGGCCTGCTCGAGAGTCTGCCCAATAGCGCCTGGCAGGCCGGCCACGATACCCGCAAAAATCAGCAGGGAGATACCGTTACCGACGCCGCGCTCGGTGATCTGCTCACCCAGCCACATCATGAAGACCGCACCGCTGACAAACGAAACAACCGCCACGAAATGGAAGCTGAAGCTGTCATTAAAGGTGACGCCTTGCGATGCCAAACCGACAGAAATACCAGCGCCCTGAACCAGGGCGAGGATAACCGTACCATACCGAGTGTACTGACTGATCTTTCGGCGACCAGCTTCGCCTTCTTTCTTCAGCTGCTCAAGCTGCGGACTGACCGCAGTCATGAGCTGCATGATAATCGAAGCCGAAATGTACGGCATGATACCGAGAGCGAAGATACTCATGCGCTCAAGCGCACCACCGGAAAACATGTTGAACATACTCAGGATCGTGCCCTGATTCTGCTCGAACAGTGCCGCCAGACGGTCGGGGTTGATCCCCGGCACCGGAATATGGGCACCAATCCGGTACACCAACAATGCCAGGAAGACAAACCAGAGCCGCGATCGCAGCTCCGCCAGTCCTTTACCCGCGCCCGCAGGCAATGATGCTGTCTTGGCCATTTAGTCCTCGACTCGCCTTAGTCTTCGACTTTACCACCCGCGGCGGCAATTGCCTCGCGTGCGCCTTTGGTTACCCGAAGGCCCTTAACGGTTACCGCACGGCTGAGTTCGCCGGACAGGATAACCTTGGCTTCACGAATTTCTTCGCGAACGATATCTGCCTTTTTGAGGGCCTCGAGATCAACCACATCGCCTTCAACCTTCGCCAGTTCGTTCAGGCGAATTTCAGCAACGTAGCGCTGCTGGCGAGAGGTGAAACCAAACTTCGGCAGACGACGAGCCAGAGGCTGCTGACCACCCTCGAAACCGGGAGCCACGCTGCCGCCAGACCGGGCTTTCAGACCCTTGTGACCGCGACCGCCGGTTTTACCGAGACCGCTACCGATACCACGACCAACCCGCTTCGGAGCTTGGCGTGAACCGGGTTCCGGACTAAGTTCGTTCAGACGCATCTTAGTTCTCCTCAACCCGAACCAGGTAATCCACCCGGTTGATCATGCCGCGAATGGAAGGAGTATCCTCCACTTCCACGGTATGACCGATTTTACGAAGACCCAGGCCCTTGACGCACAATTTGTGCTTGGGCTGACAGCCGATAGGGCTGCGGGTCAGAGTTACTTTGATCGTTTTTGCGTTCGCCATGACTTCAACCCAGAATCTCTTCCACGGTCTTACCGCGCTTGGCTGCAATATCTTCAGGCGCTTGTGTTGCCTGGAGACCCTTGATGGTGGAACGTACCACGTTCACCGGGTTGGTAGACCCGTAACACTTGGACAGTACGTTCTGAACACCTGCCACCTCCAGGACGGCGCGCATCGCGCCACCGGCGATGATACCCGTACCTTCGGAGGCCGGCTGCATGTAGACCTTGGAGCCGCCATGCTGAGCCTTCACCGGGTACTGAAGAGTGGTGCCGTCCAGCGGTACGTCGACCATGTTCTTGCGCGCAGCTTCCATGGCCTTCTGAATGGCGACCGGCACTTCACGCGCCTTACCACGACCAAAACCAACGCGACCTTTACCATCACCCACTACAGTCAGTGCGGTGAAGGCGAAAATACGGCCACCCTTTACAACCTTGGCGACACGATTGACCTGAACCAGCTTCTCCTGGAGCTCAGGCGCCTTCTGTTCGTTAACGCTCATCTTCTCCACCTCTTAGAATTGCAAGCCAGCTTCACGGGCTGCGTCGGCCAGAGCCTGAATGCGGCCGTGATAACGGTAACCGGAGCGGTCAAAAGCAACCTGCTCAACTCCTGCTGCCTTGGCGCGTTCAGCAATCAGCTGACCGACCTTTTTGGCAGCGTCCACGTTACCGGTTGCACCCTGGCGCAGTTCCTTATCCAACGTGGAGGCAGTGGCAATAACCTTGCTGCCATCTGCAGTCGTGACCTGGGCGTACATGTGACGCGGTGTGCGATGAACACACAGACGATTGGTACCCAGTTCACGGATCTTCATGCGCACTTTGCGTGCGCGACGCAATCTTTCGTTATTCGCGCTCATAGTCCCGCCTTATTTCTTCTTGGCTTCTTTGCGTCTGACCTGCTCATCCGCATAACGAACACCTTTGCCCTTGTAAGGCTCGGGCGGACGGAACGCGCGGACATCAGCAGCGACCTGGCCAACCTGTTGCTTGTCGATACCGCGAATCACAACTTCCGTATTGGACGGAGTTTCTGCGGTAATCCCCTCGGGCAGCTCATACTCGACCGGGTGAGAAAACCCCAGTGTCAGATTGAGCTTCTTACCTTGCGCCTGGGCACGGTAACCTACGCCCGTCAGCTGGAGCTTACGCTCAAAGCCTGTGGATACACCGGTCACCATATTGTTGACCAATGCACGAGTAGTACCAGCAAGAGCGCGGGACTTTGTAGCACCATCGCGAGCAATGAAACGCAGAACATTTTCTTCCTGCGTTACTTCGACCGCCTGGTGAATGGTGAACTGAAGCGCTCCCTTGGAACCCTTCACACTAATTTCCTGTCCGTTCAGCTTAACCTCAACACCGGAAGGCAGCACGACAGGATTATTGGCAACCCTGGACATGTGTATCTCCTAGAATACGGTGCAGATGACTTCGCCACCCACGCCAGCAGCTCGTGCGGCGCGGTCTGTCATAACGCCCTTGGACGTTGAGACAATCGCGACTCCCAGACCACCGGATACTTTCGGCAGTTCCCCAGCGCCTTTGTATTGGCGCAGACTCGGACGGCTGACCCGCTTGATCTCTTCAATAACCGGCTTACCACCGAAATATTTCAGAGTGATCGTCAGCTCGGGTTTCGCGTCGGCTGAAACGGAAAATTCCTCAACGTAACCTTCGTCCTTGAGGACTTGGGCCACGGAGATCTTCATCTTTGAAGACGGCATCGTAACATCTGTCTTAGACGCCATCTGTGCATTACGGATACGAGTAAACATATCCGCAAGCGTGTCTTGCATACTCATTGGTATGAGGCTCCTGATCTTTTTAGTTGTGCAGCGGCGTGCCGCACCGCTTACCAACAGGCACCCGACCGAAGTTCGGGTGCCTATCTTACCAGCTTGCCTTGGTCAGGCCCGGAACGTCACCGCGCATGCCGTATTCACGGAGTTTAATCCGAGAAAGCTCGAACTTGCGCAGAACGCCATGGGGACGACCAGTCACCTGGCAACGATTACGAAGACGCGACGGGCTTGCGTCACGAGGAAGCTGTTGAAGCTTCATCTGCGCATCCCAACGGTCATCATCGCTGGTATTGGGGTTCTTGATAATCGCCTTGAGCTCCGCACGCTTCGCTGCAAACTTCGCAACGGTCTTTTCGCGCTTGAGCTCACGGTTCTTCATGGAAACCTTAGCCATTACACTCGTTCCTTTATCTCTTGAACGGAAAGCCGAAAGCTTTCAGCAGTTCGCGACCTTCATCGTCGGTACCGGCAGTGGTGGTAATGGTGATGTCCAGACCACGGATCTTGTCGACTTTGTCGTACTCGATCTCAGGGAAAATGATCTGCTCACGCACGCCCATGCTGTAGTTACCACGACCGTCGAACGACTTGGGATTCAGACCACGGAAGTCACGAATGCGAGGAACCGCAATGTGAACCAGGCGATCAAAAAAGTCCCACATACGTTCGCCGCGCAGAGTAACCTTGCAACCGATCGGCCAACCTTCACGGATTTTGAAACCCGCAACGGATTTACGTGCCTTGGTGACCACAACTTTCTGACCTGCCAGGCGCTCGAGATCCGCCACGGCATTTTCAATCAGTTTCTTGTCACCAACCGCTTCGCCGACACCCATGTTAAGGGTGATCTTTTCGATACGCGGCACCTGCATAACGTTCTTGTAGCCGAACTCTTTCTGCAGGGCGGGTACCACTTCCTTACTGTACTGCTCTTTCATGTTAAGCATCGTAACCACCACCGCTTACTGGTTATCGACAGCTTCGTTCGTGGACTTGAAGATCCGCACTTTCGCGCCGTCTTCCTTAATCTGGAAGCCTACACGATCGGCCTTGCCGGTCTGCGGATTAAAAATAGCCACGTTGGAAGCCTGGATAGGTGCTTCTTTTTCGACGATGCCACCTGGGGTGCCCAGCATCGGGTTCGGCTTGGTGTGCTTCTTGATCATGTTGATCCCAGAAACAACCATACGGCCATCGTCCTGAACCTTCAGGACTTTACCACGTTTGCCTTTATCTTTCCCCGTGGTGACGATTACTTCGTCATCTCGTTTGATCTTTTTCATAACCGGCCTCTGGTCCTTTAAAGTACTTCGGGTGCCAGTGAGATAATTTTCATGAACTTCTCATTACGCAGTTCACGGGTAACCGGTCCGAAGATACGGGTACCAATAGGAGCGTCCTGATTGTTCAGAAGTACTGCCGCATTTCCGTCGAAACGGATCAGCGAACCGTCGGGACGGCGAACACCCTTGCGAGTGCGTACCACGACAGCTTTCAGGACCTGGCCTTTCTTCACTTTACCGCGGGGGATGGCTTCCTTGACGGTCACCTTGATGATATCCCCTACGCTGGCATAACGCCGATGTGAACCGCCCAGGACCTTGATGCACATCACCTGACGCGCACCGCTGTTATCCGCGACTTCAAGCATTGTTTGAGTCTGAATCATGGTTGTTCTCCGGGCGAATTACACCTTAGATGCACGTTCGGTCACTTCCACCAGGGCCCAGCTCTTGGTCTTTGAGACCGGACGGGTTTCCTGAATGGTCACAGTGTCACCGACGTTGCACTGATTGCTCTCATCGTGAGCATGGATCTTGGTAGAGCGCTTCATGTACTTACCGTACAGAGGATGCTTCACCTGACGCTCGACCAGAACGACGATGGATTTCTCCATCTTGTTGCTCACGACCTTGCCGCTCAGAGTTCTGGCAGTTTGGGTAGCTTCGGTCATGTCACTGTCCTGCCTTTTCGTTCAATACTGTTTTCACGCGAGCGATCTCGCGCTTCACCTTGCCGAGAAGGTGAGACTGATTCAGCTGACCTGTCGCCTTACGCATGCGCAGGTTGAACTGCTCCTTCAGGAGGTCGATCAGCTCTTTGTTCAGCTCCTCGACTGACTTATCACGCAGCTCTGTTGCTTTCATCACATCACCGTCCTCGTTACAAAGGTGGTCTGTACCGGCAGTTTGGCCGCAGCGAGTGTGAACGCGTCGCGTGCTACGTCTTCAGCAACGCCTTCCATCTCGTAGAGCATGCGGCCTGGCTGAATTTCAGCCACCCAATACTCGACAGAACCTTTACCTTTACCCATTCGAACTTCAAGCGGCTTGCTGGAGATAGGTTTGTCCGGGAAAATCCGGATCCAGATCTTTCCGCCCCGCTTGATGCGGCGAGTCATAGTACGACGTGCCGCCTCAATCTGGCGCGCAGTTATACGCCCCCGACTGGTCGCCTTCAATCCGTATTCACCGAAGCTCACCTTGTTGGCGCGGTGAGCAAGACCGGTGTTACGGCCTTTCATTACCTTGCGGAATTTGGTGCGTTTTGGTTGCAGCATAAGAGTGCCCCTTTACTTAGAACCTTTCTTCCCAGAGGCTTTCTTGTCAGCACGGACCTGCTCCATACCACCAAGAATCTCACCTTTGAAGATCCATACCTTGACGCCGATTACGCCGTAAGTGGTATGCGCTTCGTAGGTTGCGTAATCAATATCTGCACGCAGCGTGTGCAGAGGTACACGACCTTCGCGATACCACTCGGAACGCGCAATTTCAGCACCCCCGAGACGACCGCCTACCTGGATCTTGATACCCTTGGCGCCTTGACGCATGGCATTCTGAACCGCGCGCTTCATGGCGCGACGGAACATCACACGACGCTCCAGCTGGCCGGCAACGTTTTGCGCTACCAGGCGGGCATCCAGGTCCGGTTTGCGGACTTCTTCGATGTTGATGTGCACAGGCACACCCATCATGTCGCCGACTTCACGACGCAGACGATCAACATCTTCACCCTTCTTACCGATAACAATACCGGGACGGGCAGTATGGATCGTGATACGGGCGTTCTGAGCAGGGCGCTCGATCACAATCTTGCTGACAGACGCCTTCACCAGACGCTTGTCCAGAAACTCACGAACCTGAATATCGTTCAGCAGGTTTTGTGAGTATTCCTTCTTGTCGGCATACCAGACTGAGTTGTGCTCTTTGATCACACCCAGGCGAATGCCGGTTGGATTTACTTTATGACCCATCTGAGCATCTCCTACTTGTCGGCGACCTTGACGGTGATATGGCAGGTGCGCTTGAAAATCCGATCAGCGCGCCCCTTGGCTCGAGCTTTGATTCGCTTGAGCGTCGGACCCTCATCCACCATCACGGTGGAAACCCGCAGTTCGTCAACGTCCAGACCTTCATTGTGCTCAGCGTTGGCGATGGCGGACTCAAGAGCTTTCTTGAGTACGACCGCCGCCTTCTTTGGGCTAAAAGTCAGAATGTTCAGGGCATCCTCAACAGCCTTGCCGCGTACTTGGTCAGCGACAAGACGTGCTTTCTGAGCTGAGAGGTTAGCGCCCTTATACTTGGCTGCTACTTCCATTTCTATTCCCTCACAATCAGCGTTTAGCTTTCTTGTCGGCCGCATGACCACGATAAGTACGCGTTGCCGCGAACTCACCCAGCTTATGTCCAACCATATCTTCGGTGACATAAACCGGCACGTGCTGCTTGCCGTTGTGGACTGCAATGGTCAGGCCTACCATCTCTGGGAAGACTGTCGACCGGCGGGACCAGGTTTTGATCGGCCGCTTGTCGTTAGCTTCCAGAGCTGCCTCGACCTTCTTCAACAGATGCAGGTCTATAAAAGGACCTTTCTTCAAAGAACGTGGCACAGCAATTACCTCTATGTAGTCGTTTACTTGGCCGAACGACGACGTACTATCATTTTGTCAGTACGCTTGTTCTTACGAGTCTTATGCCCTTTGGTCGGAACACCCCACGGAGTAACCGGGTGACGCCCGCCAGAGGTACGCCCTTCACCACCACCATGTGGGTGGTCAACTGGGTTCATAGCAACACCACGTACTGTTGGCCGTTTGCCGCGCCAACGTGATGCACCCGCTTTACCAAGCTGCTTGAGGCTGTGCTCGCTGTTGGATACTTCACCCAGCGTTGCACGGCAATCTACAAGCACCTTACGCATTTCACCTGAACGCAGGCGGATGGTGGCATATGCACCTTCACGCGCTACCAGCTGTACGGATGCGCCCGCAGAGCGAGCCAGCTGAGCACCTTTGCCAGGCTTGAGTTCGACGCAGTGGATCACGGAACCGACCGGAATGTTCCGGAGCGGCAGCGTGCTGCCCACTTTGATTGGCGCGTCGATACCGGAGCGCACAGGATCACCGATTTGCATACCTTTGGGAGCGATAATGTAACGACGCTCGCCATCGGCATACTTAACCAGCGCGATGTGCGCGGAGCGGTTAGGATCGTATTCCAGGCGCTCAATGACCGCCGGGATACCATCTTTGGTCCGCTTAAAATCAATAACGCGGTAGTGTTTTTTATGACCACCACCAGTGTGACGAGTAGTAATGCGGCCTGCATTATTACGACCACCCGTCTTGTTCTTTCTTTCTACCAACGGCTCGTAGGGGCGCCCAGTGTGCAGATCCGGGTTGTAAAGCTTTACAACGTGACGGCGTCCGGCAGATGTTGGTTTGGTTTTGACGATCGGCATATTACGACCCCTTTACCTTATTCCACATCCAGAAAATCGATGTCCTGACCTTCTGCCAGCTTTACGTAAGCCTTACGAATGTCATTACGCTTGCCGAACCCGCGGATAGTGCGCTTGAGCTTACCCTTACGGTTCAGAACCTGAACACCTTCTACGGTGACGTTGAACAGCTGCTCAACGGCTTTCTTGATCTCCGGCTTGGTGGCATCCGGGGCGACCCGGAACACAACCTGGCCATGCTCGGCCACCAGAGATGCTTTTTCAGATACGTGTGGTCCAAGCAGGACCTTGTAAATACGTTCCTGATTCATCCCAGCATCTCCTCGATCTTCTTCAGAGCGGGCACAGTCACCACAACATTCTCGTAGGCAACCAGGCTGACCGGGTCCAGGCCGGCAATATCGCGCACATCGACGTGTGGGATGTTGCGGGACGCCAGATGCAGGTTCTGCTCAACACTGTCTGACAGAATCAGTGCATTGCTCACACCGATGTCCTTCAGCTTGGCATTGAATGCCTTGGTCTTGGGGCTGTCGACATTCATGTCATCAACAACCACGAGACGCTCTTGGCGAACCAGCTCGGAAAAAATGGAGCGCATCGCTGCGCGGTACATTTTGCGGTTAACCTTTTGCTCAAAACCACGAGGTTTGGCCGCAAAAGTGACACCACCTGAACGCCAGATCGGGCTACGAATGGTACCCGCACGGGCACGACCGGTGCCCTTCTGACGCCAAGGCTTCTTACCGCCACCGCTGACTTCGGAACGCGTCTTCTGAGCCTTGGTGCCCTGACGGCCCGCTGCCATATAAGCAGTAACCACCTGGTGAACCAGCGACTCGTTAAAATCTTTGGCGAATGCGGCGTCGGAAACAGAAATCCCCTTGCCGCTACCTGTAATAGTCAATTCCATCGCACCGCTCCTCAGGCTTTAACTGCAGGCTTGATGACAACATCGCCGCCAGTTGCGCCGGGTACGGCACCACTCACCAGCAGCAGGTTGCGCTCGGCGTCGACACGGACAATTTTCAGGTTCTGCACGGTGACCTGTGCATTACCCATCTGGCCCGCCATCTTTTTGCCCTTGAATACCTTACCCGGAGTCTGGTTCTGACCAATGGAACCCGGAGCACGGTGAGAGAGGGAGTTACCGTGGGTAGCGTCCTGCATGGAAAAATTCCAACGCTTCACGCCGCCCTGAAAACCCTTACCTTTGGACTGACCAACAGCATCAACAACCTGGCCATCTTCAAAGACGGAAGCAGTAATCTCGCCACCGGCTGCAAGGTCTTCACCTTCGCCTTCAGCCAAACGGAACTCCCACATACCACGACCGGCTTCAACGCCCGCCTTGGCAAAATGGCCTGCTTCACTCTTGGTTACACGGGAGGAACGACGAGTGCCTACAGTAACCTGAACGGCTCGATAGCCATCGTTTTCAAGAGTCTTGATTTGGGTAATCCGGTTGGGCTCAACCTCGATTACCGTTACGGGCAGCGCCTGCCCATCTTCCGTAAAAATACGGGTCATACCGGCCTTACGACCGACAACACCAATTGCCATGTTTCACCTCTTAAGTGTACGGGGCTCTCACCCTCTATGGCCTTATGACAGTTACACAGACTAATACCGGGCGGTATTAGCCGAGGCTGATCTGAACGTCTACACCTGCAGCCAGGTCCAACTTCATCAAAGCATCTACTGTCTTTTCCGTCGGCTCAACAATGTCGAGCAAACGCTTATGCGTACGAATTTCATACTGATCGCGCGCGTCCTTGTTGACGTGCGGGGAGATCAGAATGGTGTACTTTTCCTTCCGCGTCGGCAGAGGGATTGGCCCACGCACCTGAGCGCCGGTCCGCTTTGCGGTATCGACGATCTCCTGCGTGGACTGGTCGATCAGGCGATAATCAAACGCCTTCAACCGGATTCGAATTTTTTGGCTTTGCATGATGCACCAAACTCCACTCGTAGCAGCTACTAACTAGTTAGCCGACCTTCAAAAAAAGGAGCCGCATTGTATGCATAATACCCAACCCTGTCAACAGCTAGGCTGTTTGACCGGGTCGGGCACAGGCTTTGCGACTGAAACAGAAAAAGGGGCTGAACTTTCAGCCCCTTTTTCCTGATCAAACGAGCGAATTACTCGATGATCTTGGCGACCACGCCGGCACCAACGGTACGGCCACCTTCGCGAATCGCGAAGCGCAGACCATCTTCCATGGCGATTGGAGCGATCAGGGTAACACTCATCTTGACGTTGTCACCCGGCATAACCATCTCCACACCTTCCGGCAGCTCACAGGAACCTGTGACGTCGGTGGTACGGAAGTAGAACTGCGGACGATAGCCCTTGAAGAACGGAGTATGACGACCGCCTTCTTCTTTGCTCAATACGTACACTTCGCACTCGAACTTGGTATGCGGCTTGATCGAGCCTGGCACACACAGAACCTGACCACGCTCAACGTCGTCACGCTTGGTACCACGCAGCAGAACACCAACGTTCTCACCGGCACGACCTTCGTCCAGCAGCTTGCGGAACATCTCAACACCGGTACAAGTGGTCTTCACGGTATCCTTGATACCAACGATTTCCACTTCATCGCCAACCTTGATGATGCCACGCTCAACACGACCGGTCACAACGGTACCACGACCAGAGATGGAGAATACGTCCTCGATCGGCATCAGGAACGGCTGATCAATCGCACGCTCCGGCTCCGGGATGTACTCGTCCAGGGCTTCTACCAGCTTCTTGACAGCGGTAGTACCCATCTCGTTGTCGTCCTTACCTTCCAGCGCCATCAGCGCAGAACCGGTAATGATCGGCGTGTCGTCGCCCGGGAAGTCGTACTGGCTCAGCAGATCACGAACTTCCATCTCAACCAGCTCGAGCAACTCTTCGTCGTCTACCATGTCGGCCTTGTTCAGGAACACGACAATGAACGGTACGCCAACCTGACGGGACAGCAGGATGTGCTCACGAGTCTGCGGCATGGGGCCGTCAGCTGCAGAACACACCAGGATCGCGCCGTCCATCTGCGCCGCACCAGTGATCATGTTCTTCACATAGTCAGCGTGGCCCGGGCAGTCGACGTGGGCGTAGTGACGATTCGGAGAATCGTATTCAACGTGGGAAGTCGCGATGGTGATACCACGCGCCTTCTCTTCCGGTGCGTTATCGATCTGATCGAATGCACTGGCAGAACCAGTACCCCAGACTTCGTGACACACACGAGTCAGGGCGGCGGTCAGAGTGGTCTTACCATGGTCAACGTGACCAATGGTGCCTACGTTCAAATGCGGTTTACTACGGTCAAATTTTTCTTTAGACACGGTTACACCTCTTCCTGTTTCTTAAGTCCTGGGGATCAACCCTGTTTAATGATCGCTTCGGCAATGTTCGAAGGAGCCTCGGAATAACCCGCAAACTCCATCGCATAAGACGCCCGGCCCTGTGTTGCAGAACGCAGGTCGGTGGCGTAACCGAACATCTCCGACAACGGAACTTCGGCACGAATGATCTTACCAGCAGGCGACTCATCCATGCCCTGAATGACACCACGACGGCGGTTCAGGTCACCAACAACATCGCCCATGTAGTCTTCCGGGCTCACGACCTCGACCCTCATGATCGGCTCAAGCAGAGCGGGGTCCGCTTCAAGCGCACCCTTCTTCATCGCCATGGAGCCGGCGATCTTGAACGCCATTTCGTTGGAGTCCACATCGTGGTAAGAGCCATCGTACAGCGTGGCCTTGATGCGCAGCAGCGGATAACCGGCCAAACAGCCGTTCTGCATCTGCTCTTCAATACCTTGCTGGACCGCTGGAATGTATTCCTTCGGAACCACACCGCCAACGATCTCGTTTACAAAGATGAAGTTCTCGCCATCTTCATCATCCAGAGGCAGCGGCTCAAGCTTGATCTTGACGTGACCATACTGACCACGACCACCTGACTGGCGAACAAACTTACCTTCGACATCCACCGGCTTGCGGATACGCTCGCGGTATGCAACCTGCGGCTTACCGATGTTCGCCTCTACCTTGAACTCGCGACGCATGCGGTCAACGATGATGTCCAGGTGAAGCTCACCCATACCGGAGATGATGGTCTGACCGGACTCTTCATCGGTCCGGACACGGAAAGACGGATCTTCCTGAGCCAGCTTACCCAGGGCAACACCCATCTTTTCCTGATCCGCCTTGGACTTCGGCTCAACAGCAACAGAGATAACCGGCTCCGGGAACTCCATGCGCTCGAGAATGATCTTGTGATTCTCGTCACACAGGGTGTCACCAGTGGTCACGCTCTTCAGGCCGATTGCCGCGGCGATATCACCCGCAAGCACTTCCTTGATCTCTTGGCGATCTTTGGAGTGCATCTGAACCATACGACCAACGCGCTCTTTCTTACCCTTTACAGAGTTATAGACCGCATTGCCGGACTCCAGCTTGCCAGAGTAAACCCGGAAGAAGGTCAGAGTACCAACGAACGGGTCGGTGGCAATCTTGAATGCCAGGGCCGCAAAAGGCGCATCATCGTCCGCCTGACGCGTCTCTTCGGTGCCGTCTTCATCGACTTCACCGCGAATCGCCTTGACTTCGTCCGGCGCCGGCAGGAATTCGATAACGGAATCCAGAACCGCCTGTACACCCTTGTTCTTGAACGCAGAGCCACAAGTCGCGAGAACAATCTCGTTGGCCAGCGTACGCATACGCAGACCCTTCTTGACGTCCTCAACGCTCAGGTCACCCTCGTCCAGGTAACGCTCCATGAGCTCTTCGTTAGCCTCGGCTGCCGCCTCGACCATTTGCTCACGGTACATGGCGACTTCGTCCACCATTTCGGCCGGAACGTCGCGCTGCTCGTAGGTCGCACCCGCGTCATCTTCGTTCCAGTAAATCGCCTTGTTACGAATCAGATCGACGATACCGGCAAAGTCATCCTCGGCACCGATCGGCAACTGAATGGGAACGCAGTTCGCGCCCAGACGGGTTTTGATCTGATCCACAACGCGCAGGAAGTTAGCGCCGGCACGGTCCATCTTGTTGACGAACACCATGCGGGGAACTTCGTACTTGTTGGCCTGGCGCCATACGGTTTCGGACTGCGGCTCTACACCGGAGGATCCGCAGAAAACAACAACGGCACCATCCAGCACACGCAGTGAACGCTCTACCTCGATGGTAAAGTCAACGTGCCCCGGGGTGTCGATGATATTGATCCGATGCTCCGGATATTGTTTGTCCATGCCCTGCCAGAAGCAGGTAGTCGCAGCAGAGGTAATGGTGATACCACGCTCCTGCTCCTGCTCCATCCAGTCCATGGTAGCCGCACCATCATGAACCTCACCGATCTTGTGGGAAATGCCCGTATAGAACAGAACCCGCTCGGTGGTTGTGGTTTTGCCCGCATCAACGTGCGCACAAATACCAATGTTTCTGTAACGCTTGATAGGAGTCTTGCGTGCCACTGTATTAACCTCGGCTGATTAGAAACGGAAGTGAGAGAACGCCTTGTTGGCTTCCGCCATGCGATGAACGTCTTCGCGCTTCTTAACAGCAGAGCCTTTGCTGTCAGCGGCGTCGAGAATCTCACCAGCAAGACGCTGCGCCATGGACTTCTCACCACGCTTCCGTGAAAATTCTACAAGCCAGCGCATGGCCAGCGCATTCTGACGGGAAGGCCGTACCTCGACAGGCACCTGGTAAGTAGCACCACCCACACGACGGGACTTAACCTCAACCATCGGCTGGATGTTCTCCAGGGCCTTCTCGAACATGTCGATCGGCTCTTCCTTCGATTTCTCGGCGACAATATCGAGCGCGCCATAAACAATGCGCTCTGCAACAGATTTCTTGCCACTTTCCATCACGTGGTTGATGAACTTGGCAAGACGTGCACTGCCGAACTTAGGATCCGGGATAATTTCCCGCTTTGCTGCAACTCTTCTTCTAGGCATCGATAAGCCCTTATATATCTAAAAGGTCTTCAGGAACCCCTGAGATAGCAATCTGCTACTCAGCCTTACTCTTACCGTTCTGACAAGCAACGATAAAAGACACCCGCTCGGGACATCAGGACTTGGGTCGTTTTGCACCATACTTGGAGCGGCCCTGCTTACGGTTCTGCACACCCTGGGTGTCCAGCGTTCCGCGAACAGTGTGATAGCGCACACCCGGAAGGTCCTTTACGCGACCGCCGCGGATAAGCACAACACTGTGCTCCTGAAGGTTGTGACCTTCACCACCAATGTAAGAGGAAACCTCGTAGCCGTTGGTCAGACGAACACGGCACACTTTACGCAGTGCTGAGTTCGGCTTCTTCGGCGTTGTAGTGTATACACGAGTGCACACACCACGGCGCTGAGGGCAGGCCTGCAGAGCAGGAACATCGCTCTTGGCTACCCGGCGCTTACGAGGCTTACGTACCAACTGATTAATCGTTGCCATGTAAGCAAACTCCAAAAAACCATATCAATGAAACTTACCCCCTGTGCAGGGGGTAAAATTTAAGGGACGCAAGTGTAAGCCTGCGCCCCTGGACAGTCAAGATGACTGGTCTCTTTTTAACCACCTGCCGGGTAGGTATCTACCCGGAGGCGGCGGACCGACTCAACTCAGCTTTCGCGGTTGAGTTCGGCGCTCAGCGCTTCTTCGACGTCGGCTGCGGTGACGCCCTGTGCTTCAAGGTCGCGCTTGCGGCGACGTTCAGCGTGGTAGGCAAGACCGGTACCAGCCGGAATCAGTCGACCCACCACAACGTTTTCCTTCAAGCCACGCAGGTAATCACGCTTTCCGGTAACCGCACCTTCGGTGAGTACACGGGTGGTTTCCTGGAACGAAGCCGCCGAAATGAACGACTCGGTTGCCAGCGAGGCCTTCGTGATACCGAGCAGCAGACGATCGAATCGTGCAGGCTCTTTATCGGCAGCATTGGCCTTTTCGTTCTCTTCGAAAACCTGAGTAATTTCCACCTGGTCACCGGAAAGAAGCGTGGTATCACCCGGATCGGTGATCTCTACCTTGCGCAGCATCTGCCGAACGATAACCTCGATATGCTTATCGTTGATGACAACACCCTGCAAACGGTAGACGTCCTGGATCTCATTGGTGATGTATTTGGCCAGCTCTACCACACCCAGCAGACGCAAAATGTCGTGGGGGTTGGATGGGCCATCGGAAATCACCTCGCCCTTCTCAACCGTTTCACCCTCGAACACGTTCAGCTGACGGTGCTTCGGAATCAGCACTTCGTAGGCGTCGGCATCTTTCGGCGTGATCACCAGGCGCTTCTTGCCCTTGGTCTCTTTGCCGAACGACACCATGCCGCTGATTTCCGCCAGGATGGACGATTCTTTCGGGCGACGGGCCTCGAACAGATCGGCAACCCGTGGCAGACCACCGGTAATATCACGAGTCTTCGAACTTTCCTGCGGAATCCGGGCAACAACATCACCCAGCTCGATCCGGGCGCCGTTGGCCATGGTCACCAGCGCATTGGCCGGCAGGAAGTAGATCGCGGCACCGCCACCGGGCAGCTCCACATCGTTTCCGCTGGCATCCAGCATCTGGATGGCAGGACGGATGTCCTTACCAGCCGCAGGACGCTCCTTGGGATCGATAACTTCCATGGTCGACAGGCCGGTCAGTTCGTCGGTCTGGGTGCGGACAGTAATGCCCTGGTCCATGTTGACGAATTTCGCGGTGCCTTCGGCCTCGGCAATGATCGGGTGAGTGTGCGGATCCCACTTGGCAACCGCAACACCGGCTTCAACAGTATCGCCATGCTTAACGGACAGCACTGCGCCGTAAGGCAGCTTGTACCATTCGCGCTCACGGCCCTGCTCGTCGGCAATCGCCAACGCGGAGGAACGCGATACCACGACCAGTGAGCCATCACTCTTCTCGATAGACTTCAGATTGTGCAGGCGTACGGTACCGCCGTGCTTGACCTGGATGTTGTCTACAGCTGATGCCCGGCTCGCAGCACCACCAATGTGGAAGGTACGCATCGTGAGCTGGGTACCCGGCTCACCGATGGACTGGGCGGCGATAACACCAACGGCTTCACCGACGTTGACCCGATGGCCACGGGCCAGGTCGCGGCCGTAACACTTGGAACAGATGCCGTGACGGGTCGCACAGGTGATCGCAGAGCGCACCCAGACTTCGTCCACACCCGCACGCTCAAGAGATTCAACAGTCTTCTCGTCAAGCAGCGTTCCGGAAGGAACAACGGCGTTGTCCTTATCGGTTGGTGTAAAGGCATCGCGCGCTGTCACACGCCCCAGCACACGATCGCCCAGCGGCACAACAACGTCGCCACCTTCGATGTGCGGCGTCATCAACAGGCCTTCATCGGTGCCACAGTCTTCTTCGGTTACGACCAGATCCTGAGACACGTCGACCAGACGACGAGTCAGGTAACCGGAGTTCGCGGTCTTCAGGGCGGTATCCGCCAGCCCCTTACGTGCACCGTGGGTCGAGATGAAGTACTGAAGTACGTTCAGGCCTTCCCGGAAGTTTGCGGTAATCGGCGTCTCGATGATGGAGCCATCCGGCTTCGCCATCAGGCCACGCATACCGGCCAGCTGACGAATCTGGGCCGCGGAACCCCGGGCACCGGAATCCGCCATCATGTAGACCGAGTTGAAGGACTCCTGCATGACGAACTCGCCATCCTCGCCCTTCACAGGCTTCCCATCAGGGCCAATCACCTGCTCCTTGGCCAGACGCTCCATCATGGCCTTGGAGACCTTGTCGTTGGCGCGGGACCAGATGTCGATCACCTTGTTGTACTTCTCACCCTGGGTCAGCAGACCGGACGCATACTGGGTTTCGATGTCCTTAACTTCCTCGGAAGCGGCATCAACCAGCTCGTATTTCTCAGGGGGAATCTCGAAATCGTTGAAGCCGATGGAGATACCGGAAACCGTCGCGTAGTGATAACCCATGTACATGAGCTGATCCGCGAAGATAACCGTGTCTTTGAGGCCGGCGTCCCGATAGCAGGTGTTGATCAGGTTCGAGATCGCCTTCTTGACCATCGGCTTGTTGACCAGCTCGAAGGAGAGGCCATCAGGCACGATATCAAACAGCAGGGCGCGCCCAACCGTGGTATCAACAATGTTATAGGCTTGAGTGCGCGAACCATCTTCGGCAATGGCAACTTCCTTGACCCTCACCTTGACGCGCGCCTGGAGGTCTACCTTACCGGCACCGTAGGCGCGGTGAACTTCTTTCACATCCGCGAAGGTCATCCCCTCACCGACCGCATTCTTGCGCTCACGAGTCATGTAATACAGGCCCAGAACCACGTCCTGGGACGGCACGATGATCGGCTCGCCGTTGGCCGGCGACAGTACGTTGTTGGTGGACATCATCAACGCACGGGCTTCCAGCTGGGCTTCCAGGGTCAGCGGCACGTGGACCGCCATCTGGTCGCCGTCGAAGTCGGCGTTATAGGCCGCACAGACCAGCGGGTGCAACTGAATCGCCTTGCCTTCAATCAGTACCGGCTCGAACGCCTGAATCCCCAGACGGTGCAAAGTCGGAGCACGGTTCAGCATGATCGGATGCTCGCGGATCACTTCGTCCAGGATATCCCAGACCACGCCTTCCTCGCGCTCGACCATCTTCTTGGCAGCCTTGATAGTCGTTGCGAGACCACGGTGCTCAAGCTTGGAGAAAATAAACGGCTTGAACAACTCCAGCGCCATCTTCTTGGGCAGACCACACTGATGCAGACGCAGGTATGGACCGACCACGATCACCGAACGACCGGAGTAATCCACGCGCTTACCGAGCAGGTTTTGACGGAAACGACCCTGCTTGCCCTTGATCATGTCAGCCAGGGACTTGAGCGGGCGCTTATTGGTACCGGTGATGGCACGACCGCGACGACCGTTATCCAGCAGCGCGTCGACGGCTTCCTGCAGCATCCGCTTCTCGTTGCGCACGATGATGTCCGGGGCGTTGAGCTCCAGCAGGCGCTTGAGGCGGTTGTTCCGGTTGATCACACGACGGTAAAGATCGTTGAGATCCGAAGTCGCGAAACGACCACCGTCCAGGGGAACCAACGGACGCAGATCCGGCGGCAGAACCGGCAGCACGGTCATTACCATGTCGCCCGGCTTGTTACCGGAGTACAGGAAGGCCTCAAGAATCTTCAGACGCTTACTGAATTTCTTGATCTTGGTTTCGGAATTGGTCTGCGGGATTTCCTCACGCAGCGCATCCACCTCGGCCTGCAGATCGATGCCCTCGAGCAGCTCCTTGACCGCCTCGGCACCCATGCGGGCATCGAATTCGTCGCCGAACTCTTCCAGGGCTTCGTAATACTGCTCGTCGTTCAGCAGTTGCCCTTTCTCGAGGGTGGTCATGCCCGGCTCGATCACGATGAACGACTCGAAGTACAGCACCCGTTCGATATCGCGCAGGGTCATGTCCAGCATCAGACCGATGCGGGACGGCAGTGATTTCAGGAACCAGATGTGCGCGACCGGACTGGCCAGCTCGATGTGACCCATGCGCTCACGGCGAACACTCGCCAGTGCCACTTCAACGCCGCACTTCTCGCAGATCACACCGCGATGCTTGAGGCGCTTGTACTTACCGCAAAGGCACTCGTAGTCCTTGATCGGGCCGAAAATCTTGGCACAGAAAAGACCGTCACGCTCCGGTTTGAAGGTACGGTAGTTGATGGTCTCAGGCTTCTTCACTTCACCAAAAGACCATGAGCGAATCATGTCAGGCGATGCCAGGCCAATGCGGATGGCATCAAATTCCTTGCTTTGGTTCTGGCTCTTGAGAAGATTCAGCAAATCTTTCATCAGTAAAAGCTCCGGATGGCGTTAATCTCGGGCGGGCACAGGTTGTGCCCGCTCACGCTGCCAAAAACAATTCGGCTCACTCGGATTCCAGCTCGATGTCGATACCCAACGAGCGGATTTCCTTGACAAGAACGTTGAAGGACTCGGGCATGCCCGGCTCCATACGATGATCGCCATCGACAATGTTCTTGTACATCTTGGTCCGACCGTTCACGTCATCAGACTTGACGGTGAGCATTTCCTGCAGCGTATACGCCGCACCGTAAGCCTCAAGGGCCCACACTTCCATCTCACCGAAGCGCTGGCCACCGAACTGCGCCTTACCACCCAGCGGCTGCTGGGTAACCAGGCTGTAGGAGCCGGTGGAACGAGCGTGCATCTTGTCGTCGATCAGGTGGTTCAGCTTCAGGATATACATGTAGCCGACAGTCACCGGACGATCAAATGCGTCACCGGTACGGCCGTCGTACAACATTGTCTGGCCCGTCGTGTCCAGTCCGGCAAGCTCAAGCATCCGCTTGACCTCGGCTTCCTTGGCGCCGTCGAAGACCGGCGTTGCCATAGGAACACCCGTGCGCAGGTTGCCGCACATTTCAAGGATTTCCTTGTCGCTCAGCGAATCCAGGTCCACCTTGAACACTTCGTCCGAGTGGTTGTAGATCTCATCCAGCAACTGGCGAAGCTCAGCGACCTTACGCTGCTCGTCCAGCATCCGGCTGATACGCTCACCCAGGCCCTTGGCCGCAGCACCCAGATGGGTCTCGAGCACCTGCCCGACGTTCATCCGTGACGGTACACCCAGCGGGTTCAGCACAACGTCGACCGTGTTGCCGTGTTCGTCGTAAGGCATGTCCTCAATCGGCATAACCGATGAGATAACACCCTTGTTACCGTGACGCCCGGCCATTTTGTCACCCGGCTGGATGCGACGCTTGATAGCCAGGTAAACCTTGACGATCTTGAGCACGCCCGGAGCAAGGTCATCGCCCTGCTGCAACTTGCCCTTCTTGTCGTCAAACCGTGCCTCATGCTCTTTCTTGCGGTCATCCAGGCCCTGCTCGGATTTCTCGAGCAGCTCGTTCAGACCGTCATCTTTCATGCGCAGCTTGAACCACTCGGGGCGCGGCAACTCGGCAAGGTAAGCCTCGTCCAGCGTGGCACCCTTCTTCAGGCTCGGACCACTGATAACTTCCTGGCCTTTCAGCGCGTTCATCAGACGCTCAAAGGTTGCACCCTCAACAATGCGGTATTCGTCCTTCAGATCCTTGCGGTACTGATCCAGCTGCTCTTTTTCGATGGACTGGGCACGCTGATCCTTCTCGATACCGTCACGGGTGAAGACCTGCACGTCGATCACGGTACCGCGGGTACCGGTCGGAACACGCGAAGAGGTATCCTTCACGTCCGAGGCCTTCTCACCAAAGATGGCACGCAGGAGCTTCTCCTCCGGCGTCAGCTGGGTCTCCCCTTTCGGCGTTACCTTGCCGACGAGGATATCGCCCGGGCCAACTTCAGCACCGATGTAGACAATACCGGACTCATCCAGCTTGGACAGCGCGCTTTCACCGACGTTCGGAATGTCCGCCGTGATTTCTTCACTTCCCAGCTTGGTATCCCGGGCCACACAGGTCAGTTCCTGAATGTGGATGGTGGTCAGACGGTCTTCCTGAACCACTTTCTCGGAGATAAGGATGGAGTCCTCGAAGTTGTAACCGTTCCAGGGCATGAACGCGATGCGCATATTCTGCCCCAGCGCAAGCTCACCCAGATCAACCGACGGGCCATCGGCGAGCACGTCGCCCCGGGCGATCACGTCACCCTGACGCACAATCGAACGCTGGTTGATACAGGTGTTCTGGTTCGAGCGGGTGTACTTGGTGAGGTTGTAGATATCCACACCGGCATCACCTGCCTCGGTTTCCTCGTTGTCAACGCGCACCACGATACGGGCCGCATCCACACTTTCAATCACACCGCCTCGACGGGCAGTCACACAAACCCCGGAATCCTGGGCCACGGTGCGCTCAACACCGGTGCCTACCAGAGGCACTTGCGAACGCAGGGTCGGCACAGCCTGACGCTGCATGTTCGCACCCATCAAGGCGCGGTTGGCGTCATCATGCTCAAGGAACGGAATCAGGGACGCAGCCACGGAAACAACCTGACGCGGCGACACATCCATGAAGTTCACGCTTTCCGGAGGCGTGACGGTAAATTCGTTCTGGTGACGAACGGTAACCAGCTCATCGGTGAGGCGCTTGCTCTCCTCGTCCATGGCCGCACTGGCCTGGGCGATGACGTAATTGCTCTCTTCGATGGCAGACAGGTACACCACTTCGTCGGTAACCACACCATCAACCACCTTCCGGTACGGACTCTCCAGGAATCCGTAGGAATTGGATCGGGCGTAGGTGGCCAGCGAGTTGATGAGACCGATGTTCGGACCTTCCGGCGTCTCGATTGGACATACCCGCCCGTAATGGGTCGGATGCACGTCCCGAACCTCAAAACCGGCTCGCTCACGAGTCAGACCGCCCGGCCCAAGGGCCGAAATACGACGCTTGTGAGTCACCTCGGACAGCGGGTTATTCTGGTCCATGAACTGGGACAGCTGGCTGGAACCAAAGAATTCCTTAACCGCAGCCGCCACTGGCTTGGCATTGATCAGGTCCTGCGGCATCAGGCCTTCGCTCTCGGCAAGACTCAGACGCTCACGCACGGCACGCTCAACACGGACCAGGCCAACCCGGAACTGGTTCTCGGCCATTTCACCAACACAACGCACACGCCGGTTGCCGAGGTTATCGATATCGTCCACGTTGCCCTGACCGTTACGAATATCGATCAGTGTCTTCAGGACATCAATGATATCGGCATGCGTGAGAATGCCTTCCCCGGTGCTTTCCTCACGACGCAGGCGACGATTGAGCTTCATGCGACCAACGGCAGACAGGTCGTAACGCTCCTCGGAGAAGAACAGGTTATTAAACAGGTTCTCGGCCGACTCCTTCGTAGGCGGCTCGCCAGGGCGCATCATGCGATAGATCTCAACCAGCGCCTCCAGCGGAGTGCGGGTCGGATCGATACGCAGGGTATCGGACATGAACGGACCGCAGTCCAGGTCGTTGGTGTACAGAGTCTCAATCTCGGTAACACCCGCATCCAGGATCTTGGTGATCAGCTCTTCGGTCAGTTCGGAGTTACACTCAACCAGGATTTCTCCGGTCTTGGTGTCCACCATATCCTTGGCCAGTACCCGGCCATAGAGATACTCAGTCGGAACCTCGAGCTCATTTATGCCCGCTTTTTCCAACTGCTTGATATGGCGCGCTGTAATACGACGACCTTCCTCAGCAATCACGTTACCGTCATTGTCCTTGATGTCGAAGGTCGCAATGTCGCCCCGCAGACGACTTGGAACCAGCTCCAGCTTGCAGACCTCGGCACCCAGGCTGAACTTACTGGTTTCGAAGAACATCTCCAGCATCTGCTCGGAGGTATACCCGAGACCACGCAGAAGAATCGAGGCTGGCAGCTTCCGGCGACGGTCGATACGAACGAACACGGCATCTTTCGGATCGAACTCGAAATCAAGCCAGGAGCCACGGTAAGGAATCACCCGGGCCGAATACAGCAGCTTGCCGGAAGAGTGGGTCTTACCCTTGTCGTGATCGAAGAACACGCCAGGAGAACGGTGCAACTGGGAAACAATAACACGCTCGGTACCGTTGATAACGAAGGTACCGTTCTCAGTCATCAGGGGCATTTCGCCCATGTAGACTTCCTGCTCTTTAATGTCCTTGATCGCCTTGTTGGACGATTCCTTATCGTAGATGATAAGTCGGACTTTCACCCGCAGCGGCGCTGCGTAGGTTACGCCCCTAAGCTGGCATTCCTTGACATCGAAAACCGGCTCTCCGATACGGTAACTCACGTATTCGAGCGCGGCGTTGCCAGAGTAACTGACAATCGGGAATACGGATTTGAATGCTGCGTGAAGACCGGTTTCCCGGCGGTCTTCAGGAGCGGCTTCCATTTGGAGGAAGTCCCGGAACGAATCCAGCTGAATAGACAGCAAATAGGGGACGTCCATCACGGAAGGCAATTTACTAAAATCTTTGCGAATCCGCTTTTTCTCAGTGTAGGAGTAAGTCATCTGCATTCCCCAGCTTTAGACCTGATACCTGGTATCAAGAAGCAACCATTGTTCTGCTTCGGGGCCGAATTGCTCGGCTTATCGCGCCGTCTTGAACAAGACTCTGGCAGTAGGTTGTAGATTCAACACCAACCTGTATTCACCGGCCAGACTCTATAGCATATACAACAGAAAAAGGCCGGTGGCACAAAGCCACCAGCCTGTCCATGCTTAATGCACGGTTTCGATCAACAGCCGACTCTTACTTGAGCTCAACAGAAGCGCCTGCTTCCTCAAGCTTCTTCTTGGCTTCTTCAGCGTCAGCCTTGCTAGCAGCTTCCTTGATAGTGGAAGGTGCGCCGTCGACCATTTCCTTAGCTTCTTTCAGACCCAGGCCGGTAAGTTCACGAACGGCCTTGATTACGTTGACTTTCTTCTCACCAGGACCGGTAAGAACAACGTCAAATTCGGTCTGCTCTTCAACAGCGGCGGCTTCGCCACCAGCGGCTGCAGGCGCAGCAGCAACAGCTGCAGCGGCAGATACACCGAACTTCTCTTCCATTGCTTCAACAAGCGCAACAACGTCCATTACGCTCATTTCTGCGATTGCGTTCAAAATGTCTTCGTTAGACAGAGCCATGACTTTCTCCCAAAAATATAAAAAATGGTGTTCAACAGAATCAAGCAGCTTCTTGCTTCTGGTCGCGAACTGCCGCTACAGCACGAGTCACTTTCGAAGGAACTTCGTTCAGTGTCCGTGCCAGCTTGGTGATCGGTGCCTGTGTAACAGCGGCCAGCATTGTCAACGCTTCGTGACGTGTTGGCAGCTTGGCAAGGCGATCAATCTGGTCTGCACTCATCAGCTCACCGCCGACGGCCAGTCCCTTGATCTCAAACACCTCTTTCTCTTTGGCAAAATCCTTCAACAGACGCGCTGCCGCGCCTGGATCTTCCATAGAGAACGCCAGAATGGTCGGGCCGACCAGGGCCTCATCGATGCACTCAAACTCGGTACCGCGAATAGCAATCTTTGCCAGGTTGTTACGAACAACCTTAAGACGCACATTCTCGGCACGAGCTTTGGCACGAAGAGCCGTCATGTCACCAGAGGTGACACCACGGTAGTCAGCCAGAACCACAGACAGAGCACCACCGGCAGTCTCGTTGACTTCAGCGACGATCGCTTTCTTGTCTTCGAGTCTAATTGCCACTGGATTTCTCCTCGATTTCGCCGGGTTTATCCCGGCAAACCCATCATTGCCCTTGCGGGCGCCTTAACGGTGTTTGGGTTCAGAGAGAACGTCTTCACACCGTCTGCGCAGGCGTTACTTTAACCCTTGCGGCCCTTTTGAACAGAGGGCTTCGGGGGCCTGCGGTCTTTGACAGCCTTGGCTTCCGCCCAGACTACAAAGTGACTACCGTTCAGAGGATCAGATTGCCAGACCGCCCTGATCGATAGTCAGGCCAGGACCCATAGTCGACGAAACGGTGATCTTCTTCAGATACACACCTTTCGCCGAAGACGGCTTGGCCTTTTTCAGATCTGCGATCAGAGCTTCAAGGTTTTCCTTGATGTTCTGCGCAGAGAATTCAACGTTACCCAGAGGAGCGTGGATAATACCGTTCTTGTCGGTACGGTAACGAACCTGACCGGCCTTGGCGTTTTTCACCGCGGTCTCAACGTCAGGGGTTACGGTGCCGACTTTCGGGTTCGGCATCAGGCCACGGGGGCCGAGGATCTGGCCCAACTGACCAACAACACGCATGGCGTCGGGAGTGGCAATAACCACATCGAAGTCCATCTTGCCTTTTTTAACTTCGTCGGCCAGATCGTCCATACCTACCACGTCAGCGCCCGCTGCTGTGGCTTTCTCGGCATTCGCGCCCTGGGTAAATACAGCTACGCGCACGGTTTTACCGGTACCGTGGGGCAGAACAGTGCTGCTACGAACCACCTGGTCCGATTTACGAGCATCAACCCCCAGGTTTACGGCAACGTCCACAGACTCCTTGAACTTCACGTTCTGTCCCAGCTCAACGAGCAGGGCAACGGCTTCGTCTACGGAGTAGGCGCGAGTCGGATCGACCTTTTCACGAATCAGCTTCTGACGCTTGCTCAGCTTTGCCATGTTACAGGCCCTCCACGTTCAGGCCCATGCTACGGGCTGTTCCTGCAATGGTACGAACCGCTGCGTCCATATCGGCAGCAGTCAGATCCGGCTCCTTGGTCTTGGCAATCTCTTCCAGCTGCTCACGGGTCACGGTTCCGACCTTTTCGGTGTTCGGACGTCCAGAGCCGCTCTTGATGCCAGCTGCCTTCTTGAGCAGAACCGGTGCAGGCGGAGTCTTGGTGATAAAGGTAAAGCTGCGATCACTGTAAACCGTGATAACAGTTGGAATCGGCAGGCCCGGCTCCATATCCTGGGTCTGGGCATTGAACGCCTTGCAGAATTCCATGATATTCACACCACGCTGACCCAGCGCAGGACCAACGGGGGGGCTCGGGTTGGCCTTACCGGCAGCAACCTGAAGCTTGATGTAGGCTTCAATCTTCTTAGCCATGATAAATCTCCTTTGGGTTCAAACGCCTTTCGGCTCCCCTGGTTTCATAACTGCTAAGTGCAGACACAAAAAGCCCGCGTCGCCAGAGCGCGCGAGCTTTCAGCTTATAAGCCGCTGATCAGTCCTTTTCGACCTGCCCAAACTCCAACTCTACCGGAGTTGAACGACCGAAAATCAATACAGCAACCTTGACCCGACTCTTGTCGTAGTCAACTTCCTCAACCACGCCATTAAAGTCCGCAAACGGCCCTTCAACAACGCGAACAATTTCACCCGGTTCAAACAGGGTCTTGGGCTTCGGCTTTTCGGCGCCACTTTCAACCCGGCGTAGAATTGCTTCAGCTTCACGCTCGGTAATCGGCGCCGGCTTATCCTTAGTGCCACCAATAAAGCCCAGCACCCGCGGAGTATTCTTCACAAGGTGCCACGTACCGTCGTCCATTTCCATCTGCACGAGTACGTATCCGGGGTAGAATTTCCGCTCGCTTTTGCGCTTTTTACCTTCGCGCATTTCGACAACTTCTTCGGTCGGGACGAGGATCTCGCCGAACTTGTCTTCCATGCCGTTAAGCGCTACGCGCTCTTTCAGAGTGCGCATCACGTGCTTTTCGAAGCCAGAATACGCATGAACGACGTACCAGCGCTTAGCCATTGCCCACTCCCGTTAACCGATAAACCCGGCGACCAGCATACTGATCAGCGAATCCATACCCCACAACAACAGCGCCACAACCAGCACAAACACCACCACAATGGCGGTAGTCTGCACGAGCTCGGGCCTGGTGGGCCATACCACTTTCCGGATCTCAACCCTCGCCTCTTTCAACAGTGTCGCAAAACGACGACCGCGATCAGTTTGGAGCGCCACAAGGGCCGCAACAATAGCGAGACCCACGAGAGCCAGAACCCGATACAGCAGAGACTCGGCACTAAAATACTGATTGCCCACCACACCGATGGCAATCAGAGCAAAAACAACCAGCCACTTCAAAAAATCGAAACGACTGGTTGACTGAACGGCTTTTGACTCCATAGGAATCAACTTATGTATCCGGATGTTTAAAAATGGCAGGCCAGGAGGGAATCGAACCCCCAACCTGCGGTTTTGGAGACCGCTGCTCTGCCAATTGAGCTACTGGCCTGCACCGAAACAACTCAGTGCACTTACTTCGAGTCTATTACTCGATGATCTTGGCGACCACGCCGGCACCAACGGTACGGCCACCTTCGCGAATCGCGAAGCGCAGACCATCTTCCATGGCGATTGGAGCGATCAGGGTAACACTCATCTTGACGTTGTCACCCGGCATAACCATCTCCACACCTTCCGGCAGCTCACAGGAACCTGTGACGTCGGTGGTACGGAAGTAGAACTGCGGACGATAGCCCTTGAAGAACGGAGTATGACGACCGCCTTCTTCTTTGCTCAATACGTACACTTCGCACTCGAACTTGGTATGCGGCTTGATCGAGCCTGGCACACACAGAACCTGACCACGCTCAACGTCGTCACGCTTGGTACCACGCAGCAGAACACCAACGTTCTCACCGGCACGACCTTCGTCCAGCAGCTTGCGGAACATCTCAACACCGGTACAAGTGGTCTTCACGGTATCCTTGATACCAACGATTTCCACTTCATCGCCAACCTTGATGATGCCACGCTCAACACGACCGGTCACAACGGTACCACGACCAGAGATGGAGAATACGTCCTCGATCGGCATCAGGAACGGCTGATCAATCGCACGCTCCGGCTCCGGGATGTACTCGTCCAGGGCTTCTACCAGCTTCTTGACAGCGGTAGTACCCATCTCGTTGTCGTCCTTACCTTCCAGCGCCATCAGCGCAGAACCGGTAATGATCGGCGTGTCGTCGCCCGGGAAGTCGTACTGGCTCAGCAGATCACGAACTTCCATCTCAACCAGCTCGAGCAACTCTTCGTCGTCTACCATGTCGGCCTTGTTCAGGAACACGACAATGAACGGTACGCCAACCTGACGGGACAGCAGGATGTGCTCACGAGTCTGCGGCATGGGGCCGTCAGCTGCAGAACACACCAGGATCGCGCCGTCCATCTGCGCCGCACCAGTGATCATGTTCTTCACATAGTCAGCGTGGCCCGGGCAGTCGACGTGGGCGTAGTGACGATTCGGAGAATCGTATTCAACGTGGGAAGTCGCGATGGTGATACCACGCGCCTTCTCTTCCGGTGCGTTATCGATCTGATCGAATGCACTGGCAGAACCAGTACCCCAGACTTCGTGACACACACGAGTCAGGGCGGCGGTCAGAGTGGTCTTACCATGGTCAACGTGACCAATGGTGCCTACGTTGAGGTGCGGCTTACTGCGATCAAACTTTTCTTTAGACATTCGACCAATCTCCCTAATCAACCTGGATCATAACGTTGACCGGATTAATAATGGAGCTCATGGGCGGATTTGAACCGCCGACCTCACCCTTACCAAGGGTGTGCTCTACCAACTGAGCTACATGAGCATTGCTTGCTAAATTGGAGCGGGCAGCGGGAATCGAACCCGCGTCATCAGCTTGGAAGGCTGAGGTAATAGCCACTATACGATGCCCGCGAGCAATTAGTGGTGGAGGGGGCAGGATTCGAACCTGCGAAGGCGATGCCGTCAGATTTACAGTCTGATCCCTTTGGCCACTCGGGAACCCCTCCGAGTCGATCCCGTTAACACGAAACCGTCAAAACAAAAAAGTGGAGCTGGCGGACGGAATCGAACCCCCGACCTGCTGATTACAAGTCAGCTGCTCTACCAACTGAGCTACGCCAGCTCACAATCGCCTCGTCAGCGAGGGCGGTATACTACGGATTTTTTGGGGGCGTTGCAACACCCTCACAAGGGTTGATTTCGACGAAATCGAAATTGCCCCCGTAATCCGCTTTCACCGCCTCAACCAGCTCTTTAGCAAGCCCTGGCTCAGCCTCAAAAACGAGCGCGTAGCTTATCTGATTTCGGGGGAAGTTGGCCAGTACCGCATTAAAATTCTGGCGCTTTTTTTCTTCCAGCACGGATATTGCTGCTTCCCGCGACTCAAACAGGCCGAGAGAGATCGCGTTCCGGTTCTCGCCCTCCGTGACCAGATACGAATCTATGCCCTGACGCTGAATGTCCCGGAACTGTTTCAAGGCTACCGCTCTGGGTTGGGGCGGGATAATGACCCAGTGGTACGGGGTCAGCTCCCGCTCCACCTCCTCGACGGTCACATCAACCTGGTCAGCAAGAGGCTGGTTAGCCACCAGGGCGCGAGCCGCATTCAGGGAACCAAACCACCCCATTCGGACACAGTCTGGCGGAACAGCAGCCGGTTCCGCGACCACCGCCTCCTGTTCGTTATTCTGACCAGGCTGTGCGGCACCCACCGCGACTTCGGAACCGTCGTCCCCGGCAGGGGCATCTTCCGGAGCCGGAGGTTCCACGTCCGGCACTTCAGGATCCGAGGGTTTCGACGCTGCCTCCTCCGTAGATTTCAGACTGGCAACACGAGGCAGGTTCCCGGCGGCACCAGACGCCGAATTTGCGGGCCCCTGAAGGGTACCGGCGAAATGCCATACCAACAGGTTCAGAATTAACAGAAGGAAAGCCAGCCACTTCATTGCGCCTGATCCTCATTGTCGATCAACGCAAGCCCGTCAAGAACCAGTTGCGGCCGATTGGCCGCGGACAGCCCGAGACCCAGAAGCCGATCAGCATCGCCCCCGGTAACAACGATGCGGTCCAGACCAAAGGCCTGCGCATCCTTATGTATCTGATCCACTACGGCCGCCGACAGCCAGGCCAGACCATGATTCACACACTCGCCGGTAGATTTACCCGGGCGGGTATCCAGGACCTGGTCCGGATCGAAACCGATTCGTGCGGCATCACTCTTGAGGCTACGAAGCATCATATGCAGACCCGGTAGAATAAACCCTCCAAGGTGTTGGCCCGAAGGGGCCACATAATCCACGGTCACCGCACTCCCGGCATCCACTACAACAAAGCCGGCGTTGATTGAGCGCCACGCCCCATACATTGCGTGCCAACGATCTGCCCCCATCATTCGAGGGTCGGCGTAGGCATTAACAAGCCCGCCGCGACGGGTCTCGGCCCAGTAAAATCGGATTGGGGCGGCGGTCCGCGCGGACAGCTGTTCCATCAAATTCAGACGCCTCTCCTCGGACGCGACCGTCGAGACAGCCACACCGGTGAGGTTTCTTGCATCAATGGAAAGCCCCGGAAGCGGATCCGCGTCGTCAAGGGTACCAACCCCCTGCTCCAGAATCCGGCCATCCTGATCCAGGCGCCACTTCAACCTGGAGTTTCCGGCATCGATCAACAGCTTCATGGCGCCATCCTCAAACTTATCTCGCCCGCCCGCACCGGGACGACGCCTTCGTCCGTTCGCAACAGGTAATTGCCAGACTCATCAATACCGAGCCCGGTTCCCCGAACACTTCCTCCTTTCGCCTCCAGTGGCCGCCCCTGAAAAATGTCCCGGCGCTGCCAGGGCTCGCGAAAATCCCGAAAGCCAACGTCCGAGAACAAATGGGCTGCGTCGAGAACAGCGTTGATGATCGAACCGGCGATCTCGCTCCGGGACCAGTCAACCGCGGGGTATGCCCGAGCCAGACTGCTCCAGGGCTGGTTGACACCTTCGACTTCCGACATATGAACGTTGATACCAATGCCGGCTATCACCTGGACAACCCCTTCCTGCAACTCCCCTTGCAGCTCCACCAGAATTCCCCCCAACTTGCCTTGGGGCAGAAAAATATCGTTCGGCCATTTGAGACCAATGTCGGATGCCCCCAGCCCCTCGAGGGCATTGGCAACAGCTACCCCGAGAACCAGGCTCAAACCATCAAGAACCGAGAACCCACCGTGAAAGGTAAGCCCCATGCTCATGTACAGGTTCTGCCCACGGGGACTGCTCCACGTTCGTCCCCGGCGACCCCGCCCTTCGGTCTGACACTCGGCGATGGCTACCGGAATGCCGCTGATACCCCGGCCCACCTGGCGAACGACTTCGGCGTTGGTCGAGTCCACCTCCTCCAGAATCGCGAGGTTCAGATCCGGTCGATGAGGCTGGTCCACGACACTCAGAATGACGTCATGCTGCAGCAGGTCAACTACAGATATCAGCTGGTACCCGCGACCGCGTATGGTGTCAATCTTGAAGCCCTCGTCCATCGCCCGCCGGATCTGCTTCCAGACCGCTGTTCGGCTCACGCCGAGCTGACCCGCGAGAGATTCTCCGGAGTGAACTTCGCCATCGCTCAGTAGGGTAATCAGTGCCTTGGATTTCATCAGAGATTTTCCGGCCAGGAGAGTGAGTAACGCCGGATTAAACAACAGGAGAGCGCAAAAGACAAAACTGGCGACCCACGTCTGTGCGACCGACCACTAAAACCCTCACGGAATAGGCGTGGCTGTCAGGTTAGCTTTTATATCAAAGTTCTGCATCTTGACCCCGTAAACCGCCGTCTGTGCTCCCCCGCCCGGATGGACCAGATCAATAGTGCTGATCGACAACTCCTTGAACCGGCTCCGGGCCTGTACCGCAAAGCCGAGGGGACGGTCGGAACGGTCGGCCGCAGTTGGCTCGGAGACATAGCGATAGCCCTCAGGTGCGGCCGCATCCATGACCTTCTCGTCGCCCCGGGCACCAACCACACCCAACGAATCCGCCCCCGTAGCCTTCTTGACGACCCTGGTCTGATAGATATCTGCCGACAGATCAGTACGGACCCCGAAAGTATTATCATCGACTCCATCGCCGTCGTAATCTCCTCCGTCACTGGTGTGGATATCGTCAATAATCAGGCGGGTACCGGTTCCGTTCACTGGGTTGTCACTGCCATCTTTGTCGCGGTTGGTTTCCCAGGTCAGGGCGTTCTTCCTGCTATCGCTGGCGGCCCGGGCGAGGACCTGCTTCAACTGGATTGTGATCCCCTCGTCCCCACGATTCTCCCAAAAGCCGCCTGAAGCCAGACACGAAGTCTCGTCACTGCCGGCCCCGCCGGCACAGACCAATCCCGCCCCACCCGGGATAATAGTCATGCTGCTCCCGGTTTCGTATTTCTGCAAGACAAAGCGACCGAAGCTCTGACCGGTGGACTTATCACCGAGTCTCAGGTTCCCGATATCCATGGTGCTCCAGGTCTCGCCTTTGCCAATGACCAGCCCGTCCTCCGTCAGATCCAGGGTCATGTCACGGACGTGACCATCGTATTCAAGCTCTCCAATCCAGAGCCCTTTCTGACCGATTTCACCACTTCCTTCATCGTAAGGTGCGGCAATAATTGCGGCTTTGCCATTGCTAATCCTGATATCGGAATTGATCGTCAGGCCCTCCCCGGTGGCACCCCCGGGGCCCAGGGTCATGTGACCATCGAGCTCGAACTCATAAGACGGATAGAATCCAAGCGCGAGCAACAACTCAGTACCACCCTGCAGTGGCGCATCGTCATTCCCGACCCGCAACCCGTTGATCAGGTATCCAGCCCGGATTCCCTCGAACCCCACACGGAGCCCATCATAGAACCGGGTACCGTTGCGAACTTCCTCCCGAGTCACGTTAACCGTGACATCGCCCTGCCCCCACGATTGCAGACCACTGAAGATCACCCGATTGCCATTTTCCGTGTAACTGAGATCAGCCAGGCGCAAGCTCCACTCCGCCGCGAGACGCAGACCCTGGGGACCGGCATCCGCATGGCCACCGCCTTGCAGATACAGGGCGTTGGTATAGGTGCGCCCGCCGAACGACTGGTCTTCGAACAGAAAACTTACGTTCACGGCCCCCATGCTTTTCCCATTGCCACCCATTTCGATCGCACCCACGGAAAACTGACCATCTATCGAGTCTACGGTGAAGGCCAGGGCCGCGCGGCCCTGGTCGTCGGTGGACACATCAAGCCGAAAGTCATCGATGACATAGCCACCGGTGATGTCCCGGAATGCCAGGGTGTTACCGTCATCGTGATACCGAAACGCGGCGCTGTGGATGGTGGTTTCGTTATCGATACGCAAACCTTCACCATTGCGGCCACCGGCTGTGATTCCTGTAGAGGAGGACAACTCGTAGTCACCGCTCAATCCGCCGAACGACGGCAGGGGCTGCCCCGACGAAACGTCCACACTCACGCCGTGATTCCGGGGGTTATTACTGTACCGGATGGCACCAACGGTCCAGTCAGCCGCTACCCTCGGCGCATTGAGTTGCAGGGTATCGCCCGCCACATTCAGCGTGACGCCCAGGGCTTCGATATCAATGCTGACATCATCGAGAAAAACTTCGTTGCCGTTCGTCCGATAGCCGAGCCGTCCACCGGTCATGGTGTAAGCAGAGTCAAAGGTGTACCCGGCCCCACCCACTGCACCGCCCGGCCGTATACTCAATGTGCCCCGGAGGGAATGGTCGAAGAACACACCACCCATGCTTACACCGGGCGCCCCGGCCAGGCGGACATCTCCGAATTCAATGCGGCGGTCTTCCACCAGGTAATCCAGATTAAGGGAGGCATCGGCACCGATATCAATCACCACCAGATGATACGCCTGCCCCGCTGGATCAACTGCAGACCCCACCCGAAAACCTTCGAGATTGATGCCATTGCCGTCATCAACAAAGGAGATCCGATTCGCCGACAATCCTAACCCCAGCTCCATCGTCAAGCCGCGCTGGCCGCTGATACCGGCCATTGCGGAATCGTCGAGACGCTTCAACTCGGCCGAAGCCTCCGACGCCAACCCACCGCAGAACGCAATTGTGCTGATCGTGACTGCCGCCACATATCGGCTTCTCTTTGTCATAACCATCCTCACAGCCCGCGACTATGGGCTCCCGGTTGGGAAGACCAGCAGATTGCCTTCCATGACGACCTCACCCTGCATTTCTACCGAGAACATGTCGGTCTGCTGAAAGCCCGGCTCGGTCGGACGAGCCGTACTACTGGCAGCGATCTTGAATCGAGCGTCGTTAAAACGGACGGTATTCGGAAGCCCCAGCTCGAGCACGTCACGATTGAACAGTTCGCCATCCCCTCCAAACCCGGAATCGACTGTTCGTATCCGCAGTGTCAGGCCCTCAAAAGCAAAGGTCCCCCGAATATCATCCAGCACCATCCAACCGCCGTTTTCCTTTAACCGGTAGGCAAACCGGGCCCCGCATTTTTTCCCTGCATCGTCGCAGCGTCCAAAGTAGCTGGTTTCCAACGGGCCACCCGCCTCATTGATACTGATATCACCGGATAGGTAGATGCCGCTCTGGCCAGCAACCCGGGACATGGCCTCGTCTCCCATACGGGACATCTCGGCAGAAACCGGAAACCCCATCATGAGTGGCAACAATGAGCACGCCCGGACTGTCCATTTTCGGGCAGTCATTGCGCCAGATCCCTGGTTCGAATGTTCAGGTGTTGAATGAGCATGCCCTGAACCCGGGCGGACCCGAAGTCCCGGGTACCGACACTGAAATTCCCGATGTTCAGATCACTCCGGTATTCCGGATTGGTGTAGTAGGCTTCGTAGAAATCCCAGCTTTCGGTGTTGCTGCTGTTTCTAAGCCCATTGGCCGCGATCTCTCCCGCTGCGGGCGGACGGATCGAGGCCACGTCCACCAGGAAATTACCCGCGCCATCCACATCAAAGAAAACCGGTTGGAACTGATTGCCGATGGCCAGCTGCAGGGCAAAATCAGTCATCAGAATGCGCGATCCGCAAGAGCTGCCATCCTGGGAACAGGCATTTATGGAGAGCTCGGGTGAATAAAAATTGAGCCTGAATTGCCCGACCATCTGGCGGCGTTCGTTATCCCCCCACAAGCGCAGGAAACTTCCATCGAAGACCGCGGTCTTCGCATGGACATTGATATTGGCGGAGCGGTCCTCACCAACCGCAACATTCATCTGCAGGCCAATATCAGGTCGCTCCCCGATATAATCGGCGCTGGCCGGGCGACTGGAGCAGGCGCCGCTGCCAGCCACTGCGCTGCCGTTCATGCAGTCGTATCCCTGGGATGCCGCGACCATGCCCGGAGCGGCGAATTCAACTACGGCCTTGTTCGCAACTCCGATCGTATTGCCATCGACGATATCGATGCTCCATGGGTTGACCAAGCGCCCAAGATTCACGGGACTCAGGTTTTCGCCGTAGTCACTGCCGGCGCCGGAGATATAGAGGTGATTAACCGTTATATCGACCTCCCGCCCATCGGTGCTCCGGATGCCACCGATGCGGAAAATACGCGCCTGGTTACTGCTGGCGTCGGGCTTATCCGTACCATGGGAGAACTTGAAGTTTTCCAGGACAAACCCGATCCCGGCGCCGCCGACATTGGACATTTCATTTTCCGAAAGCCCCTTAAGCTCAGCACGAGCCGGCAGCGAGCCCGATACCGTCGCAGCCATCACCAGCAGGAAAACGGCACAGCCCCGGACGGATGCCATCGCGGTTTTCGTCATGACGCCTTCCTCAGAAAAGACCTTTTCCACGGTCGATATACTCGGTTCGATGGCGCTGGGTACCGTAAAGTGCTTCGCTCAGGTTTACCTCTGTGGCCCCGTTTGGAATATTGAAAAAGGCGCCGGAGGTCGCGCGCATGAAATCCTCCTGGGACAGGTCGGTTTTGCTGACGTCCTTGAGCCAATCGAGATCCCTGGTCTGAAAAGAAATAAATGCCCCATCGGCGGGCCCGGTAATCCTCCGTTCCCCGTCAACTTCGCCGACTTGTCCGATGGGGAAGCTGTTGTAGATATCCAGATCGAAGCAGGAGTCGATACCAAGCACCAGGCAATCTTCCGCGTAGACGTTAATATCGCCACTGCCACAACTGAAAAACGAGCAGTCCGGGACCTCAATTCGAGAAGTGGAACCCCAGCCAATCAGGTTCTTTACCGACCACCGCGTGAAACCGCTGGCCCCCTCAAGTACAAATTTTTCACCATCGGGAATACCGATGTACTCGGCCCTAACCGGGTCCAGGGCTCCGATGTTCGGGTCGCCCTCTTCACCGTACACCAGCTCCGCCCTGGTCGAGAGCGGACTTCCCCCTTCCAGAAGGGGCGTCAACAAGACGATTACCTGGTCAAAAAAATTGCCACTGGAACTGGCTTCGCTCAGCCCCTCTCCCCGATCAATAATGTCGACGTTTACATTTCCGGTGAGCGTTTTGATCTTCCCGGAAAGAATGCCCATGGACTCACCAAAGCCCAGCCGAAAGCCTACGATTTCTTCGCTGGACTCATCGAAGGCAAATTCAAAATAGGGGTTCTGTATCAAAAAGGGGACGATTTCGCCTTCGGCGTACGCCGAGCCGTCAGGCTTACGCTGCCGGGGTGCATCGGGATTAACGTTGTAGTAGGCCTGATTGTTGATATAACCGAGGGCGAAATCCTCTATGTACACATCGGAGGTGCCGGGCTTTTCGCCATCACGCTCGTAACGCCCCAGTTCAAGGGTGTCCACGTTGGTCTGGATATCGATACCCATCCCAAGGTTGACCCGGGTATAAGCGGTGTTGTCATTCGTACCTGGGTGATATTGCCGATCAATGGAAACGAAGGCCTGGCCCCTAACCTCCGCCATCTGCTGGTCGGAAATTGGACGAAGACCGGCTACGGCTCCCGCACTGACGAGCGGCAACAGAAGGCAGGAAACTGCTTTCATACTCATAGTCTCATTCCTTTGAAGCCGCATTATTCTTATTCACGGCGTAGTCAAATGATGACTGATGAGCGTCTCTGAGGCTGGCTGGGAGTTTTTAGGTTATTTGGCCAGTTCTTTTACGTAAGGTTAATCTTTTTTACGAATTGTCACTGTGAGGCACTTCAAGAAATAGGTGCTTGAGTCCAATGCCAAACTTTTCTCCGGGCAATAAAAAACCCCAGCCTCGAGGAAGCTGGGGTTTTTGGTATTAGGAGTCTGACGATGACCT
>NZ_JAHZIL010000004.1 GCF_019443085.1 Marinobacter sp. F4218 | reverse complement strand
CATGTGAGAGTAGGTCATCGTCAGACTCCTAATACCAAAAACCCCAGCTTCCTCGAGGCTGGGGTTTTTTATTGCCCTCTAAAAAATCCCCGTCAGTGGTATACTCCGGTATCCGAGCCAAATTAATTGATGGAGCCTGCGAATGCCCGCCCCCGACCATCTGGTTATCTTCGACACCACGCTCCGTGACGGCGAGCAAAGCCCCGGTGCCACCATGAACAAGGCCGAAAAGCTTCGGATTGCAAAAGCGCTGGAGAAGCTTCGCGTCGACGTGATTGAGGCGGGCTTTGCCATTGCCAGTCAGGGCGACTTCGAGGCGGTGAAGGCCATCGCAGAGTCGATCAAGGAGTCGACCATCTGCAGTCTGGCCCGGGCTCTGGATAAGGATATTGACCGGGCGGCGGAGGCCATTCAGCCCGCCGAGCGGGGACGTATCCATACCTTCATTGCCACCTCGCCCATTCATATGAAGCACAAGCTTCAGATGCAGCCCGACGAGGTGGTCGCGCAGGCCGTGCGTGCCGTCAAGCGTGCCCGCAGTCATGTTGATGACGTTGAATTTTCCTGTGAGGATGCCGGTCGTTCTGAGCTGGATTTCCTGTGCCGGATCATTGAGGCGGCCATTGACGCGGGGGCTCGCACGATCAACATTCCGGATACCGTGGGCTACGCCATTCCCGAACAGTTCGGTGACACCATCGCGAAACTGCTGACCCGCATCCCCAACGCCGACAAAGCCATCTTTTCCGTTCACTGCCACAATGATCTGGGGCTGGCTGTTGCCAACTCACTGGCGGCAGTGACCAAAGGGGCGCGTCAGGTGGAATGCACGATCAATGGGTTGGGAGAGCGTGCGGGAAACGCGTCGCTGGAAGAGCTGGTGATGGCTGTAAGAACGCGTCAGGATCTCTTTGAGATTGATACCCGAATCGACACCCGGCACATCGTTCCAGCGTCCCGTCTGGTTTCGACCATAACCGGTTTTCCGGTCCAGCCGAACAAGGCGATTGTGGGGGCCAATGCGTTTGCCCACGAATCCGGTATTCATCAGGATGGCGTTCTGAAGCACCGGGAAACCTACGAAATCATGCGCGCCGAAGATGTGGGCTGGCATACCAACAGCCTGGTTCTCGGCAAACATTCGGGGCGCAATGCCTTCCGTACCCGGTTGTTGGAGCTGGGCATCGAGTTCGAGACGGAAACCGAGCTCAACGAGGCCTTTACCCGGTTCAAGGCCCTGGCAGATCTGAAGCACGAGATCTTTGACGAGGACCTGCAAGCCATTGCCAGTGATACCCGCCAGAAAGAGGAGGTTGGGCGTTATGGCCTGGTGTGTATGCAGGTCTGTTCCGAAACCGGTGTGGTACCAAGAGCCAACCTGACCCTTACCCTAGATGGCAAGGAGCATAAGGTGGAAGCGGAAGGCAGTGGGCCGGTCGATGCCACCTTTAAGGCGATCGAGTCGCTGGTGGATTCCGGCTGTAATCTGCAGCTCTATTCCGTCAATAACATCACCAGTGGCACTGATGCCCAGGGCGAAGTAACGGTTCGACTTGAGCGTGGCGGTCGGATCGTAAACGGCGTCGGTGCGGATACCGATATCATCATCGCCTCAGCCAAGGCCTACATCGAGGCGCTCAACCTCATTAGCCGCGGGGGTATTCGGCAGCACCCTCAGGTTGCGGATGTTTAAACGTAAATGACCGGAAGTTTCAGACAGCCAATGATGCAATCGGAAACCGAACGGCAATTCTATCTTGGTATGGCGGGCGTGCGGCTCTGGTATGCCCGGAGCGCTTTGCCGGGAGCAGCACCAAGCCCAGACTATATTTTTGACGATGAGCAGGGCTCCGAGGCCGATCAGCTAGAGGTTCCCGTCCCTTCGGCTCCAGTTCGGCCTGTCCGGGGCGGAGCCTCCCCGCCTGGAGATCGTCAGGAAACCGGTGGCGCAAGGGTCGCCAACCTTCAGGCGTTAATTGACGACGCCGGATCTCCTTCCGGCCGTCCGGGTAGGGCTGATGGCTCACAGGGTGACAAGGTTTTGCCAGAAGAGAGCGAACCTGGCTCTGCAGAGAAGGATGTGGCCCCGGTCATAAGTGGTGGGCTGACACCCGAACTCAATTTGCAGCTATGGATCGGACGGGACGTATCAATGATCGCAAGCCTTTCGGCGGAGGCGAGCCTGCGTTTGCAGGAAACGTTGGCTGAGAACATCCTCAAGAGTCTTGGCGAAACCCAGCTTCGCCGGGTGGGGCCCGTCCGCTGGCCGGTGTTTAATAATCTGCGGGCGCCAGGTAATTCGATGGCAGATCTCAGGTCGGTTCTTGATCATGCTTTGTCGACGTTGCAGGGCCAGAAAGTTGTGGTACTCGGGCTCCCTGGGCCGGAGGGGTATGACGGCGATGAGAGTTGGCTGCAATACATTTCCGGTACCCGTCCGGATCTGAACTTTGCGGGCACGTTGGCCGAATTGGCGTCTGATCCCGCCCAGAAGCGAGCCTTGTGGCAGCAACTGAAATCGTTGGCAGGGCAGTGATGTTGGAATCGGAGGCCTTTCGCCGGGTCATGCACAGTGACCTGACCATCCGGCTTCTGGCCCGGGAGGACCTGCCTCAGGTTCTTCAAATAGAGCGACAGAGTTATTCCCATCCGTGGGCCGAAGCGGTTTTCCGGGATTGCTTTCGGGAAAACTACCGCCTGTGGGCCGCCTGCCAGGGGGATGTGCTGGTTGGGTACGCCGTGGTTGCCTATATGTTCGACGAGGCGCACCTGCTGAATCTGTGTATACACCCGGACCGGCAAGGTCAGGGATTCGGTCGGCAGCTGTTGCGTCACCTGTTGGGTGAGGCGGGCCGTGAAAACCTCTGGCAGACCATCCTCGAAGTTCGCCTCAGCAATAAGGCCGCCCACCAGCTTTATCTGGCGGAGGGTTTTGCCGAAATCGGCCGTAGGCCGCGCTACTATCCCGCGGCTGACGGGCGCGAGGATGCCCGCGTGATGGCGTTCCGGTTCGCGTAAAAGTCGCTTAGCCCCTATAATAGCCGCTTTCTCGAACATCTGATTCAGGTTGCCTCTCTACTATGTCAAACCTTTCCCAGGAAGTGGCCAAGCGCCGCACCTTCGCGATCATCTCGCACCCGGACGCCGGTAAGACCACCATTACTGAAAAGGTCCTGCTGTTCGGGCAGGCGATTCAGAAGGCCGGCACCGTGAAAGGGAAAAAATCCGGGCAGCATGCCAAGTCCGACTGGATGGAAATGGAAAAGGAGCGGGGGATTTCCGTAACGACCTCCGTGATGCAGTTTCCCTACGGCGGTAAACTGGTCAACTTGCTGGATACGCCGGGTCACGAGGACTTCTCAGAAGACACCTACCGGACCCTGACGGCGGTCGACTCCTGTCTGATGGTTATCGATAGTGCCAAGGGCGTCGAGGAGCGAACCATCAAGCTGATGGAAGTGACTCGCCTCCGCGATACACCGATTCTGACGTTCATGAACAAACTGGACCGGGATACCCGCGATCCCGTCGAGCTGATGGATGAGGTCGAGGATGTCCTCAAAATCGCCTGTGCCCCGATTACCTGGCCGATTGGCATGGGGAAGAGTTTCAAGGGGGTTTACCACCTGCTCCGCGACGAGGTAGTTCTGTACCAGTCCGGCCAGGGGCATACCATTCAGGATACCCGGATCATTCCCGGCCTGGACAACCCCGAGCTTGATGAGGCGATCGGGGCTTACGCGGGTGATCTGCGGGACGAAATCGAACTGGTGAAAGGGGCGTCTCATGAGTTCGACCAAGAGGCGTTCCTGGCCGGAGAACTGACCCCGGTGTTCTTTGGTACTGCTCTGGGGAACTTTGGTGTCGATCACATGCTGGATGGGCTGGTTGAATGGGCGCCACAGCCGCAACCGCGAGAAACGGACCAGCGTCTGGTCGAGCCGGCCGAAGACGGTTTTTCCGGGTTTGTTTTCAAGATCCAGGCAAATATGGATCCTCAGCACCGGGACCGCGTCGCGTTCCTGCGGATCGTCTCGGGAAAATACGTCCAGGGAATGAAGGCCCGCCATGTCCGGATTGGCAAGGAGGTTCGCTTCTCAGATGCACTGACCTTTATGGCTGGTGATCGTGAGCATGCCAGCGAGGCCTTCGCCGGCGATATCATCGGCCTGCACAATCACGGCACGATTCAGCTGGGTGATACGTTTACTGCCGGTGACGACATGAAGTTCACCGGGATTCCGAACTTCGCGCCTGAACTGTTCCGCCGCATCCGCCTGAAGGACCCGCTCAAGGCCAAGCAGCTTCAGAAGGGCCTGATCCAGCTGTCGGAAGAAGGGGCGGTCCAGGTGTTCCGTCCGCTCAGGAACAATGACCTCATTGTTGGTGCGGTTGGTGTGCTGCAGTTCGACGTGGTGGTCAGTCGCCTCAGGAGCGAATACAAGGTGGAGGCGATCTATGAGCCGATCAACGTGGCAACCGCGCGTTGGGTAACCTGTAAGGACGAGCGCAAATTCGATGAGTTTCAGCGCAAGAATAATGACAACCTGGCTCTTGATGGCAGTGATCGACTCGCCTACATCGCACCGACGATGGTAAATCTCAACCTCGCGCAGGAGAGATTTCCGGATGTGGAGTTCCACAAGACCCGGGAGCACTGAGGCTCGGGCTGGAGGTGTGAGTGCGATTGATCGATGCTCATTGTCACTTTGATTTCCCCCGGTTCGACGGATGCCGAGACAGCGAGCTTGATCGGGCGCGGGAATCAGGGCTGGTCGGACTGGTCATACCGGGAGTGCGCCGGGCAGACTGGGATCGGGTTCGCGAGACCGCACTGGCATACCCGGAGACGTTTTATTGTCTGGGCATTCACCCATGGTATGTGGCGGAACATGACGACAGCGACTTACAGCTGCTCGAGCGCCTCATAAGGCAGCGTCCGGAACGGTGTGTTGCTATCGGTGAATGCGGTCTTGATCGCGTCCATGGCGACCTTGATGCCCAGTGGCCCTGGTTCGAGGCGCAGGTCGGCCTGGCGATGCGAGAGCAATTTCCGCTGGTCGTTCACTCGGTCAGAACCCATGACGAGGTCCACGGCATTCTGAACCGGGCGAACTGGGAGGGGCCGGCTCTCGTGCACGGGTTTTCCGGAAGTTATCAGCAGGCCTGCAAGTTAGTTGATCTGGGGTGTTGCATCGGTATCGGCGGGGTGATTACCCACGTCAGCGCCCGGAAGACCCGCGAGGCGGTGGCAAAGTTGCCGCTCAGCGCCCTGGTGCTGGAGACCGATGCTCCAGATATGGCGCCGAGTGGCGTCGAAAAAGGGCGCAATTCCCCCGCAAACGTCGGACTGGTTTTGCGGGTCCTGGCGGAACTCCGAGGCGTCAGCCCCGAAGCGTTGGCGCCAGTCCTGCTGGAGAACGCCCGGCGGTTATACCGCTTGGAACAGGGGGTATAGGGGAATAACGAAACACCGGGGCTCGGGGTTGGCTTTCTTCAGCCGTTCGAGTATACTTCGCGCCCTGGCTTTTCAAGGCGATGTCACTGTCTCAGCCCCGAACGGTGTCACTGCCGCATTAATTACAGGTACAGAACCTCCTCCGGATGCCAAGCATGTACCGGTGGTGGTTTTTAACGTTTCTTATATAGCGTTCAAGGCGGAATCAATGAAGACTCTGAGTGCGAAACCAGAAACAGTAAAACGTGACTGGTACGTTGTAGACGCAGCCGGCAAGACGCTGGGTCGTCTGTCAACCGAAATCGCCCGTCGTCTGCGGGGCAAGCATAAGCCTGAGTACACCCCTCATGTAGACACCGGCGATTACATTGTTGTTATCAATGCGGGCCAGGTGCGGGTTACCGGCAACAAGTCATCTGACAAGATGTACTACAGTCATACCGGCTTTCCGGGTGGAATCAAGTCCATCAACTTCGAGAAGCTGGTGGACAAGGCGCCTGAGCAAATCATTCAGAAGTCTGTCAAAGGCATGCTTCCGAAGGGCCCGCTCGGCCGCGCCATGTTCAAAAAGCTGAAAATCTATGCCGGCGCTGAGCATCCTCACGCAGCCCAGCAGCCCAAAGAACTCGACATTTAACGGAAGGCGGATATGTCTGTAGCACAAAATTACGGTACTGGTCGCCGCAAGACATCCACGGCTCGGGTTTTTATCAAGCCGGGAAGCGGTAACATTTCCATCAACGGTCGCACTATCGAAGACTTCTTCGGTCGTGAGACTCTGCGCATGATCGTTCGTCAGCCCCTGGTTGTTGCTGAATCGACCGATCGCTTCGATATCAACATTACCGTCAAGGGTGGTGGTATCAGTGGTCAGGCCGGCGCGATTCGCCACGGTCTGACACGTGCCCTGATGGATTACGATGAAACTCTGCGTCCGGCGCTGCGCAAAGCGGGTTACGTTACCCGTGATGCCCGCGAAGTCGAGCGTAAGAAAGTGGGTCTGCGCAAGGCGCGTAAGCGTCCTCAGTTCTCCAAGCGTTAAGACCGCTGGAGCAGGATCCAGAAAACCCGGCCTTTTTGGTCGGGTTTTTTTATGTCCGGATGATTCGGGGTGAATTGATCTGGAGCAGGGATGAGGCCGCCCGAGGCGGCTATCCGACTTGTAAGCCCCCGGTAATTTCATTACCATTTGGGCGCTTATATTTTTGGGTTGTGAAGTCCTTTTTGATGCACATTGCCGGCTGTTCGGCGGGCTGTGACATCGCCTGATGGGAGAAAACCATAATGAGTAATGGCGACGTGAGCCAAGGCCGGCGCCGGTTTCTGATCGGTGCTACGTCGGTGGTAGGTGGAGTCGGCGTCGTCGGTGCGGCAGTTCCGTTCGTGGCATCCTGGAATCCCAGTGCCAAGGCGGAAGCAGCTGGTGCGCCGGTAACCGTCAATATCAGCAAGATAGAGCCGGGTCAACAGATCACCGTTGAGTGGCGAGGTAAGCCAGTCTGGATTATCCGCCGTGATGAAGCGATGCTTCAGAACATCGAGAAGCTGAACGAAAAGGTGAAGGACCCGCAGTCCGAAACACCGCAGCAGCCTCCTTACATCGATGGTATCTATCGGGCCCTCAAACCGGAAATTGCCGTGATTGTAGGTCTGTGTACCCACCTTGGTTGCGTGCCGTCCTATCGTCCCGAGGTTGCGCCGGCGGATCTGGGTGAGGACTGGCTCGGTGGCCTCTTCTGTCCGTGCCATGGTTCGAAATACGACCTCGCCGGTCGCGTATACGAGGCCCAGCCTGCTCCAGTGAACCTCGAGGTTCCGCCCTATCGTTACGACGATGACGTGACCCTCACGATTGGTCTTGACCCGGAGGCAGCGTAATGCAGAAGTTCATTCAGTGGGTAGACGAACGTCTGCCGGTCGTTGAAGCCTGGAACAAGCACCTTGGCAAGTATTACGCGCCAAAGAACTTCAACATCTGGTACTTTTTCGGCTCGCTCGCCATGCTTGTACTGGTCAACCAACTGGTTACCGGCATCTGGCTGACCATGAGCTACAACCCTTCGGCGGAGGGTGCGTTTGCCTCCGTTGAATACATCATGCGCGATGTTGAATGGGGCTGGCTGCTCCGTTACCTGCACTCCACGGGCGCATCGGCGTTCTTTGTCGTGGTCTACCTCCATATGTTCCGCGGCCTCATGTACGGCTCCTATCAGAAGCCCCGTGAGTTGATCTGGATCTTCGGCATGCTGATCTATCTGGTGCTCATGGCCGAAGCCTTCATGGGCTACCTTCTGCCCTGGGGGCAGATGTCATACTGGGGTGCTCAGGTTATCGTTAACCTGTTCGGCGCTATCCCGGTGATCGGTGAAGATCTTTCCCTGTGGATTCGCGGTGACTACCTGATCTCGGGGATTACCCTGAACCGATTCTTTGCATTGCATGTTGTGGCTTTGCCAATCGTGCTGCTTGGTCTGGTGGTGCTTCATATCCTGGCGCTGCACGAAGTGGGGTCGAACAATCCTGACGGTATCGACATCAAGAAGAACAAGGACGAGAACGGCATTCCCAAAGACGGCATTCCGTTCCATCCGTATTACACCGTGCACGACTTGCTGGGTGTAGCTGTGTTCTTCTTCATCTTCTTCGTTGTGGTCTTCTTCTTCCCGGAAATGGGCGGTCTGTTCCTGGAGAAGCCGAACTTTGAGCCGGCTAACGCACTGAAAACTCCCGCGCACATTGCGCCGGTCTGGTACTTCACGCCGTTCTACGCAATGCTGCGGGCGGTAACAGTTGATCTGTTCGGTCTGCCTGCCAAGTTCTGGGGTGTGGTCGTCATGGGAGGGGCCATTGCCATTCTGTTTGTGCTGCCCTGGCTCGATAAGAGCCCGGTCCGGTCCATGCGTTACAAAGGCTGGCTCAGCAAAATCGCCCTCGCGATCTTCGCCGTCAGCTTTGTCGTTCTGGGCTACCTGGGTCTGGTTCCGGCAACTGCGGGGCGGACCACAGTCGCGCAGATTCTGACCGTGCTGTACTTCCTCTACTTCATTCTCATGCCGTTCTACACGCGGATGGAAAAAACCAAGCCAGTGCCAGAGAGGGTGACAGGATAATGAGAAAACTGATTTTTGGTCTTTTCATCGTATTCCTGCCGGCTCTCGGGCTGGCTGCGGGTGGTGGGGTTACTCTCGATCACATCGAGACAGATCACACCAACAAGGAGTCCCTGCAGCGTGGTGTGGCTCTCTTCAGCAACTATTGCATGGGGTGTCACTCCATGGAATATGCGCGCTATAAGCGCGTTGCCGACGATCTCGACATCCCGGCTGAGCTGTACGAGGAGAACCTGATCTTCACGGGCGCCAAAATCGGTGAACTGATGAAGAACTCCATGAGCAAGGACATGGCTGCCGACTGGTTCGGTGCGCCGCCACCGGATCTGACGCTCGAGACACGCCTGCGCGGCGAGTCCTGGGTTTACTCATACCTGCGTGGCTTCTACCAGGATGACAGCCGTCCGCTGGGCGTGAACAACGTGGTTTTCCCGAACGTAGGTATGCCGCACGTGATGGTTGGGCTACAGGGGCTGTGTGCCGTTGAGCCGCATATCGGGGTTGAGGCAAGTGTTGAGCCGCTAAGTGGCAACATCAACAACGCCGATGCCTGTCCTGAGTACGCCATTGAGGGCAGCATGTCAGCCGGGGAGTTTGATCAGGCGATGTACGATCTGACCAACTTCATGTCTTACATGGCAGATCCGGTCAGAGTAGAGCGCGAGCGTCTGGGTATCTTCGTACTGATCTTTGTCGCTATCTTCTTTGTCTTTGCCTACCTGCTCAATCGTGAGTACTGGAAGGACGTGCACTGAGAAATAGGGTATAATCCCGTTTCCTGATTTCCAGCGGGCAATAACCGGCCCGCTGGAATTTGCGTTTTTTCGGGATCATTTCGGTTTGTTTACTCGTGAGGTAGTTCTATGGGCGTTGTGACCAAGCGGTCATCAATGACGTTTTTCTCGGATCCGGCCAGCCATTACAGCCACAGGGTGCGTATTGTATTGGCAGAGAAGGGTGTTACCGTCGACATCGTTGACGTGGATCCGGATAACCCGCCGGCCGAGCTGGCCGATCTGAATCCATACAATGCCCTGCCGACCCTGGTGGATCGTGATCTGGTTCTGTACGAGCCCAACATCATGATGGAATACCTCGATGAGCGTTTTCCGCATCCGCCATTGTTGCCGGTTTACCCGGTGGCCCGGGCCAACAGCCGCCTTATGATTCACCGTATCCAGCGCGACTGGTGTGGTCTGGTCGATCAGATCCTGGCGCAGCCGAATGCAAAAGCCTCCGAGGTCGCTCGCAAGGAATTGCGTGAGAGTCTGTTGGCAACGGCGCCTCTGTTCGGAGAGATGCCATTTTTCCTGTCAGAGGAATTCACCATTGTTGACTGCTGCATTGCCCCGATCCTGTGGCGCCTTCCGGCGCTCGGTATTGAGCTGAATGACAAGCAGGCCCGTCCGCTGCAGAAGTACATGGAGAGCATCTTCAGTCGGGAGGGGTTCAAGGCCAGCCTCTCTGATCTCGAAGAAGACATGCGCAGCTGAATTGGCGGCTCCCGTAACACCGGGCCAGGAGAATGGTAGTGCCTGATAGTAAAATCACCATGACGTCCAGTCGGCCGTACCTCGTTCGGGCTTTTAACGAATGGATTCTGGACAACGACTGCACCCCCTACATTGTGGTGGATGCCGGTGTTCAAGGTGTTCAGGTTCCCACCGAGCATGTTTCCAACGGTCAGATCGTGCTTAATATCAGCCCCGGGGCTGTCCGGGGGCTGGTGATCGGCAACGGAGCATTGGAATTCAGTGCCCGCTTTGGTGGGGTCCCCATGCAGGTCTTTATTCCTCTGCAGGCGGTGATGGCAATCTACGCCAAAGAGAATGGTGAGGGCATGGTGTTTGGCAGTGAGCCGGGCTCACCCGATCCGGACGGTACCAGCGACAAGGATGACGCCCGTCAGGGTGGCGATGAGCGTCCCTCCGGGCGACCGACCCTGAAGGTGGTCAAATAATCCTCGCCAAGTAGCCCCAAAAAAGCCAGCAATTGCTGGCTTTTTCTTTATCCTCCGAACAGTTTGCTGTCGATCAGTCCGCACAGGGCATTGATGATCACCAGTAACAGCGGCGTAGCCTCGGTCGGGGTAAGGTCGTTCAGGGCGATTTCGTGATCTTCCGGATGCATCAGGGAGGTGATATCGGATTTCTCGCGCGCGCTCAGCACCACGACGTTCATCTCCCGATCATGGGCGGCCTGAATCGCTTGAATCAGGTTGGCCTTGTGACCATCGTCGACAATGACAAAAAGCAGGTCCCCCGGTTTTCCGATCGCTCTGACCTGGCGTGAGAAGGTGTCATTGAAGCGGTTGTCCCGGCAGATGGCCGAATAGGTCGTCGCGTCGGCCCCCAGGTTGATCGCGGGCAGGGCCGGACGGTCCTGATCGAATCGATTCAGCAGTGCGGTACAGAAATACTGGGCCAGAATGTTGGCGTTGCCGTTGGCACAGGTAACAATCTTTCCATCCTGCAGCAGCGCGTTTACAAAGGCGTCTGCAACTTCTTCAATCGCCGGACCGACCGTGCTGGCGGCCTGGGCAGTGTGTTCCATGTGGCTGGCAAACCATTGGCTGATCTGGTGTTCGGTGTCCGTCATTGTGTCTGTCTATCCTGCCTGGATTGCATTTTTTATCCATTGTACTCGGTATTTCTTGACCGTTCCCGGGCTGATGGCAATTACATCGATGCGGGTCAGAGTGTCCCAGAGACCGTGTTTGTGTAGGTAAAAGGATGCCGCCTTCAGGAGTCGTTTCTGCTTGGGAAACGTCACGGAGCTGGCCGGATCGGTCAGGCTGCCGGCGCCGCGGTAGCGCACTTCAAAGAAAACGAGTGTGTCTCCGTCACGTCCGATCAGGTCTATTTCGCCGCCACGGTTGTAGACGTTGCGTTCGGAGATGGTCACGCCTCGACTCATGAGGTACCGGGCAGCCACCCCTTCAAAGTGATTGCCCAGTGCTTTTGTGCCTTCCATGGCATTTGGTTCCAAAAGTCAGGGTTACTGGTTAAGGCCCGGTGACCGGCTGCTGTCCTCCACCGGGGAGGGCTCCGTCTCGGAGAGTCGGGGTTCAGGATCCGGCAGCAATTTGGGCGTGCCGTTCTGGAACTGGGCCCAGAGTTGTTCGCGATGAATGCTGCCTTCGCTGGTCATGGTGAGAATGCCCGTCTGCCCGTCAATGGAGGCGGTTTCGACCTGGCGCAGCAGCGGGAGCCGCTTGCTCAGCTGCCAGGCATCCGCCCCCATGGCAAACAGCCGGCCCAACTGGCCCCGGGTGCCGGACAGATGTTTGTCTGCCTTCATTCGCAGTTCGTTCCCTTCACCGAGAATCCAGGGCGTATCGGTGAAAATCACCTGGTCCAGGTCCCTGTCCCTGGCTGGATCCGGGGTGCCCTCGTATACGATGGAGGGGGAATAAACCGGAAGGTCGCCGCCGAAGTAAAAGGCGAATAGCGGTTTGAACTGGCGGGCTATCGTCGGTTCAGCCACCATGACGATCGCATCGGCGTCTTGCCGGCGCCGGGGTTCGAATTCCAGGTCGAGCCCAATGGTTCTCTCCACCTGAATGGCCCGGTCCCGGGAGGTTGTGATTCCGAGCAGGTCTGCGGTTACCGCACGAAGGTTATCGTCACGGAAGAAGCGCTCAATATCCAGGGCTGTACTGCCGTTGGCACCCATGCGCTGCAGGAGGGCGGCTTCGACCCGGTCCCCCCACTCGCCCTGCGGAATCAGAACCAGGGCATGGCGAAGGCCCTCTGCATCCAGCCGGTCGGCAATCTGCCGCGCCTCGTCCTCGGCAGACAGTCCGAACTGGTAGAGACCGTCCGGCACCTTCTGGTCAACCGGCAGGTAGTTGAGCCCCAGTGCCGGGACCGGAAGGGTGTTCATGGACCCGAGTCGGGTCAGCGCCTCCTTTTCGAGAGGGCCAACAATCAGGTCCACATCCTTGCTCGACAGTTCCTTGTACAGCTCGGTGAACTCGGAGTCCGAGGTGTCGACGATTCGGATGTCCGTTTTGCTACGGTCAGCGGATTCATCGGAATAATAGGCCGCAATGAAGCCGTCGCGAATGGCTTTGCCGGCCGTTGCCAGGGGGCCCTTGAGTGGCAGGGCCAGCGCAATGGTTTCAGGACGGCTTTCGGCCAGGGACGCAATCAGCTGCAGCTCTGATGGCAAAACCTGGGCCGCCGGATGACCGGGCCAGTTGTTCTGCCAGCCGCGAATGGAACGGCCCTGCTCATCGAGTTCAACTTCCGGCGTTCGCACCGATGCGGCGAGCTCCAGCCAGCCTTGTGCCTCATAGCCGATCGCACTGCTGCTGGCGGCATTGAGCTCATCGTCTGGCACCGTTTTCAGCAGCTGCCAGATCTGGTCGTGCAGTTGTTGCGGGTTGGCGCTGCTGTCCGTTTGTGTCTGCAACACCAGCGTCATGGCGGCGGGCAGAGGCTGGCCGGCCAGGGCAAACGCCTGTGACTGTAGCTGGGCGGCGCGGCCCATTAATTCGGGGCCGTAGTCGGTGATGCTATCGGGGGTCAGGTCTGCCACCAGGGTGCGAGCCCATTCGTCGTCTTCCAGTGCCGTCGCGCTGGCCATGGCCAGGAGACGCTTCTGGCTTTCCAGCGCCGGTTCCGCTTGCGCCAGCTGGGAGCTTTGCAGTAGCGTGCGAGCAGCCTGATGGTTCCCCTGATCCTGAAAACGGCTGGCGATGCGCAGCAGATAGCGCTGAGCAGTCTCGCGATTGGTTTCCTGGCTGGCAAGCTCGAGGGCCTGCTGCGGGGTCTGTGCAACATGGGACTGAAGGTTGACGCTGGCACAACCGGCGGACAACAGTGCCACGGTAAAGGCTGTGGCGAGGGCTCGATGTTTGGTGGGGTTTTTGATCATGGCAAGCTCGAAATACTCCGGATTATTGGGCTTGTGGCGCCGATCTAACGGTGGCAAGTTTAACAGCTCCGGGGTCAATTCACATGACGTAAGTGTCATGGTAAGAGTGGCAGCAACAATGAGGCGGGCAATTTGAAATCCCAGGGCGAGAAGTCGGCATCCATAACCGGCAACAAAGAAGGGGCCAGTGGTGTTCTATATATCGTGGCGACACCGATTGGCAACCTGGATGATCTGTCTCCCCGTGCTGCCGCCACGCTGTCCCGGGTTGATGTGGTCGCAGCCGAGGACACCCGCCACAGCGGTCGCCTGTTGCAGCACCTCGGGCTCCAGAAGCGATTGATTGCACTGCACGACCACAATGAGCGGGATCGGGCCGGCAGCATTCTGGATGAGCTCGAGCGGGGGCACAGTGTCGCCTTGATTTCGGATGCTGGCACGCCCCTGATTTCGGACCCGGGCTATGTGCTTGTTCGTGAGGCCCGGCGCCGTGGGCTCACGGTTACACCGATTCCCGGGCCATGCGCTCTGGTTGCTGCGCTGAGTGCTGCCGGTTTGCCCACAGACCGCTTTTTATTCGTCGGTTTTCTGCCCGCCAAGCGAACAGGCCGCCGCGCCGCTCTGGAGCCACTACGTCAGGAGTCGGCGACCCTGGTGTTTTATGAATCACCTCACCGAATACTGGATGCCGTCAGCGATATCGCGGCAGTCCTCGGCGATAGCAGGGAGATCGTGTTGGGTCGCGAATTGACCAAGACCTTCGAAACTTTCTATTCAGGGGCTGTCGCCGAAGTGCTTCCTGCGCTGGAGGCCGATCCCCACGGGACCAAGGGAGAGTTTGTGGTGATGATCCGGGGGGCGGAGCCAGCCGGTCATGACGATGAGGAGGGGGCTTTGGACGTTGATCACCTGATCAGGCTGTTGCTTCCGGAGATGCCAGTCAAAAAAGTGGCGAAACTGGCGGCCGAACTCAGTGGCCGCTCAAAAAACGATCTCTACCAGCGGGCACTGGAGCTCAAGCAGGATTGATGTCTGCCGCGAGTTTTCCTTGCAAGGCCCTTAAGGCAGGAGTATTGTCTCGCCCGAGCTCGCCAGACAGTCGCCGCCGGTTTCGCCGGGGGAGGAAAGTCCGGGCTCCGCAGGGCAAGGTGCCAGGTAACGCCTGGGCGGCGTGAGCCGACGGAAAGTGCAACAGAAAGTAGACCGCCTAAGCACCTTCGGGTGCCGGTAAGGGTGAAACGGTGCGGTAAGAGCGCACCGCGTGGCTGGCAACAGTCCACGGCGATGGTAAACCCCACCTGGAGCAAGACCAAATAGGAATCCAATGGCGTGGCCCGCGCTGGATTCGGGTAGGTTGCTTGAGGCCTGTGGTGACGCAGGCCCTAGATGAATGACTGTCCACGACAGAACCCGGCTTATCGGCGAGCTCGCTTCCCCGCTTTCCCAATGTGATGCGCTTCCTTCTCAGTAGATTTCCGTTATAGCTAAAAAATCTTAATCCTAACTTGCCTTCTTCAGACATTTTTGCAGGTGTTTGATTTTTCACCTTTTCTTTTTCGTAATCTCTCCATTTTTCCAAATCCTTGCCCGTAACTTGTTGTCATAAAAGGAACTTTTGCCAGTGCGACGCTGTTTGCGGCGCTTGCATTGTGTAATGCGTGTTTCTATAGTGTGCAGAAGTGGGAAAAAGTGGTTTCTAGTGGTTTTTTGTGGGTATCCAGCTCCCAGAGACGGTGTAAATGAGCAAATTTCTCGGCAGCAATGCCATCAATATGGATGCGAAGGGTCGCTTGGCGATCCCCGCCAAGGTGCGCGAGGAGCTCGCGCAGACCTGTGGTGGGCGCATTGTATTGACGGCCAATGCCGATGAAGAGCGCTGTTTGCTGGTTTATCCCGAGCCGGAGTGGGAAGAGCTGCGGCCCAAAATCGAAGCGCTTCCCAATATGAACAAGGCCGCGCGCCGGCTGCAGCGCTTACTGCTTGGTAATGCTGCGCCCATGGAGCTGGACTCCGCTGGGCGTATCCTGATTCCACCAACCCTGAGAAGCTATGCCCACCTTGAGAAAAAACTGATGCTGATTGGCCAGGGTAAAAAACTGGAACTCTGGAGCGAGGAACGTTGGTTCGCCTGGCTCGATGAGTCCTCCGACGACGACGAGATGCCACCCGAAATGGAGGCGCTCTCCTTATGACCTCCGATCGCAGGCAGGGGCCCGGAGCTGCGCTTCCGCATCGCTCGGTGCTTCTGGATTCGGCGGTCGACTACCTGGTCAATGACCCCGACGGCAATTACGTGGATGCCACCTTTGGCCGGGGTGGTCACAGTCGGCTCATCCTGGACCGTCTGGGCGATGGTGCGCACCTTCTGGGCATCGACAAAGACCCGGAGGCGATTCGCGAAGCTGAGCAGTTGGCTATCAAAGACCCGCGGTTCTCTTGGTTCCATGGCTCCTTTGCGGAACTTGATCTGGCTCTCGCGCGTCGGGAGTGGGTCGAGGTGAATGGAGTGCTGATGGATCTGGGGGTGTCCTCCCCGCAGCTGGATGACGCGTCGAGAGGCTTCAGCTTCATGCGTGACGGCCCTCTGGACATGCGGATGAATCCGCAGCAGTCACCCAGCGCGGCAGAGTGGCTCGCTGAAGCTGACGAGCGGGACATTGCCAATGTGATCTGGCGATACGGCGAAGAGCGGTTCTCTCGCCGTATCGCTCGTTTGGTCGTGGCGCGTCGCCAGGAAGAGGCAATCGAGACGACTCGCCAGTTGGCCGAACTGGTTAGTGAGGCGGTGCCCAAGAAGGAGAAGCATAAGCACCCGGCGACCCGGACCTTTCAGGCGATCCGGATCTTTATAAATCGGGAGCTCGAGGATCTGGAAATTGGTTTGCAGGCTGCAGTTGATCGCCTCGCACCTGGGGGCAGACTGGTAGTGATCAGTTTTCATTCGCTTGAGGATCGCGTCGTCAAAAGGTTCATGCGGGATCTGGCGCGCGGGCCCCAGCTTCCCAAGGGCATACCGGTGACTGCAGATCAGGAAGCGTCGGCGTTCCGTTTGATTGGTAAAGCATCAAAGGCGAATGCAGAAGAAGTAAGTGACAACGTCAGGGCCAGGAGCGCAGTGATGCGGGTCCTGGAACGAATTGGTTCAGATGCGAACTCGAAGGGGAGTGCATAGTCATGGGCGCCGTAGCCATAGAACAGCCAGTAAAGACGGCCAAGCTTAACAAGCAGCGAATGCGCGATGGCGTAGCCACGGCTGTTCGGATTTCGCGGCAGGTCTTCGATGCGACTCGCCAGCGTAACGTGATGATTTCTCTGGCGTTGGTGACCTTGCTCCTGGCCTCATCTATTGGCGTGGTCGTCAGCGCACATGAAAACCGAGAGCTGTTCAATACGCTCTCTCACCTTCAGGGCGAACGTGATCGTTACCAGCAGGAGTGGAGTCAGTTGCTGTTGGAGCAGAGCGCGCTGAGTGCCCATGGGCGCGTTGAAAATCTTGCAGCAGAGCGTTTCGGAATGGTGGTTCCGGGGCGCCAGGACATTGTCCTGGTACCGCTGATGTCGCCGACGTCAGCGCCTTAATACACGATAACAACAACCGTCAGGGTGATCGATTTGTCCGGTCAGGGAACGCAGAGAACATGGAGCCAGCGATTGGTGTCCGGCCTGAAAGCCTGGCGCTATTGCTCTGTGCTGGGCGTTTTTCTGATGGTGGTCGCCGGCCTGGGCTGGCGGCTGGTCGATCTCCACATTGTCGATAACGAATTCCTGCGCAAGCAGGGCGACGTCCGTACCATCCGGGTTGAGTCCATCGACGCCCATCGAGGAGTCATATCGGACCGCTACGGTGAACCCCTGGCGATAAGTACGCCGGTCCAGACCATCTGGGCCAATCCGTTAGAGGCAGATTCCGGCGAAGCGCGCCTGGCTAACCTCGCACGATTGCTCGACATCAGCGAAGCGGGATTGCGTGAGCGCCTGGACGATTACGCAGGTCGCGAATTCATGTACCTGCGGAGAAAGGTTCAGCCGGAATTGGCGCGCCAGATAATGGCGCTGGACATCGATGGCATCTACACCCGCCAGGAGTACCGCCGTTACTATCCCGCCGGCGAAGTGACCGCTCACATTGTCGGTTTCACCAACATTGACGAGCGTGGTCAGGAAGGCATGGAACTGACCTACAACCAATGGCTGTCCGGTGAGTCTGGTCGCAAGCGGGTTCTCAAGGACAATCGCGGCCGCGTCATCAAGGATCTGACGCTGATTCGCGATGCCCGTCCCGGAAATAGCCTCCAGCTCAGCATCGATCTGCGCCTGCAATATCTGGCTTACCGTGAGCTGAAGGCCGTGGTTCAGGCTCATGACGCCCGGGGTGGAACCCTGGTCATGCTGGATGTGGATACCGGGGAAGTGCTTGCCATGGTCAACCAGGGATCTTACAACCCCAATGACCGGAGCCAGCTGGCGCCGGAGAATCTTCGGAACAAGGCAATTACGGATCTGTTTGAGCCCGGCTCGACCATGAAGCCGGTGACTATGGCCGCGGCCCTTGAAACCGGCAAATACTCGGTCAACACCACCATCGATACCTCGCCGGGCTACCGGCGTTTTGGTCGTTTTACCATCCGCGATCATCGCAACTATGGTGTGATGAATCTGACCGATATCATCGCCAAGTCCAGTAACGTGGGTATCAGCAAAATTGCCACTGATATTGGCGGTGACACCATTCGCGATCTTTACAGCCGGCTGGGGCTCGGCCAGCCCACCGGTATCGGATTTCCGGGTGAGGCCGTTGGTGTGCTTCCGTCACCGCCGAAGTGGCGTGCCGTTGAGGAGGCCACTCTCTCCTATGGCTACGGCATGAGCGTTAATGCGCTGCAGCTTGCCCAGGCCTATATGGTTATTGCCAACGGCGGTGTACGTTATCCGTTAAGCCTGATCAAGCTGGAAAGGGAACCTGAAGGACAGCGGGTACTCTCAGAAAAGGTGACCCACGAAGTTCGGGGCATGCTCCGGGAGGTTGTTTCCCGAGGCACCGGTAAGCGAGCCCAGCCGGGATTCTACTCGGCCGGCGGGAAAACCGGGACCGTCCATCTTGTTGGCAAGCAGGGTTATGAGGACAGTCAGTACAAGGCGATTTTTGCTGGTATGGCGCCTATTGATAACCCCAGAATTGTAACGGTTGTGGCCGTTGATGCGCCGCAGTCCGGCGAATACTACGGAGGCGAAGTAGCTGCTCCGGTATTCGCACGGGTCATGAGTGACGCACTGCGACTGTTGAATGTGAAGCCTGAACTGGAAGTCGGTGGCGCGAAAGTGCCTGGAAAGACCGCCGGGGAGCGAGGGTAAAGCTATGTGCATCACATCACTCAGCACGTTGTTGCAAGGAATTGTGCCGGTGCCGTCGGTATTCGACGTAACCATTCACGGACTCAAGACGGACAGTCGCGATGTCAGGTCGGGCGATGCCTTTGTTGCCCTGGCCGGTGCCCGAACGCCGGCGGATCATTATCTGGAGGATGCAATTGCTGCGGGCGCCACGGTAGTGCTGCTGGAATCCGAGGCAGCGGGCGAATGCACCGAGCGTCACGGGGCTCTGCTGGTGCCGGTAGTCGGCCTGCGGTCCCTGTTGGGCAAGATTGCGGACCGCTTCTTTGAACACCCGTCCCAACGATTGCGACTGATTGGCGTGACGGGAACCAACGGCAAAACCTCGGTCACCCAATACGTGGCGCAACTGCTCAAGGAAACCGGTACGCCCTGTGGTGTGTTGGGCACGCTGGGCTACGGCATGCCTGGAGCATTGCAGCCCGCCACGCATACTACCCCGGACGTTGTTCAGGTAAACCGGGTTCTGTCGCGCATTCTGGCTCAGGGTGGTCGGGCCGCGGTTATGGAGGTGTCCTCCCATGCTCTCGATCAGGGGCGGGTGGATGACCTGACCATCACGGGCGGAATCTTCACCAATCTGACCCGGGATCACCTCGACTACCACGGTTCCATGGAGGCCTACGGCGAGGCCAAGGCCCGTTTGTTTGATCGGGAAGAGCTGCATTTTTCCGTGATCAATTTCGACGACCCATTCGGTCGTCAGCTGTTCGATCAGCTCGAAGGCCAGTGTGATCGCATCCGTTTCAGTCTGCATGAATCCCAGACGGAGCTTTGGTTGAAGTCCTTCAGTCCGACCGACGACGGCTTTGAGGCAAGTGTGGATGGCCAGTGGGGGACGTTCGACATCGCGGTGCCGCTGATGGGAAGTTTCAACGCCAGCAACGTTCTGGCGTCGATGGCCATGGTGCTGACCCTGGGGGTCCCGGTTGAACGCGTACAGCAGGCGGTCAGCAAGTTGACGCCACCTCCGGGCCGACTCGAAAAATTCAGCAGCGCCGATGGTGTCCGGGTGATTGTGGATTACGCCCATACCCCCGATGCCTTGTCTAATGCGCTGGCAGCCCTGCGGCCCCATGTTGCGGGACGACTGATCTGCGTTTTCGGTTGCGGCGGCGACCGGGACAGCGGCAAGCGTCCGGAGATGGCAAGGGAGGCCGAGAAAGTGGCCGATGTCATTATCGTTACCGATGACAACCCGCGCAGTGAGGATCCCGCTGCCATTGCATCCGATATAGTGGCGGGCTTCTCCGAGCCGGAGCGGGCATCGGTGATTCATGATCGTGCGGAAGCGATTCGTTCCGCCATCCAGATGGCCTCCGCCGACGACCTTGTCCTGGTGGCTGGTAAGGGGCACGAAGCCTATCAGGAAGTGGCTGGCCAGAAGATTCCGTTCAGTGATGCGGAACAGGTGCGTCATGGCCTGCACCTGAACGGGGGTGTGGCATGATGCGCGAATTCTCCCTGGCCGATGCCCGGCGCTGGACGGGTGCGACCACTGGCAGCCGGGGCCTGGAAGATCTTCATTTTACCGGGGTTTCCACCGATACCCGGTCTCTCGGACACGGTCAGCTGTTTGTCGCTCTGCGCGGTGATAATTTCGACGGCCATCGCTTCCTGCAAAAGGCTAAGGAGTGCGGCGCGGTGGCGGCAATCGTCGATACCGAAGATGCGGCCGTCGACCTGCCGCAGCTGGTGGTCGCCGACACCGTTAACGCCCTGGCTCAGCTGGCTGCCGGCAATCGCAACGAGAGTGATGCCCGGTTCGTTGCTGTCACCGGCAGCAGTGGCAAAACCACCGTGCGGGAAATGACGGCGGCGATTCTGGCGAGAATGGGAGCTACCCTGGCGACCCAGGGTAACCTGAACAATCACATTGGTGTGCCATTGACCCTGTTTGGCCTCACCCCGGCCCACCGTTTTGGTGCCATCGAGCTCGGAGCCAGCGGACTGGGGGAAATTGCCCACACGGTCGCGATTACCCGCCCGGAGGTGGTGATCCTGACCAACGCCGGTTCCGCGCATCTGGAGGGATTTGGCAGTTACGAAAATATTGTCCAGGCCAAAGGCGAAATCATTGATGGCGTTACCGAACATGGCCTGGTTGTGTTGAACCGGGACGACCCCGCGTTTGAGCAATGGCAGGCCCGTGCAGGCCATCGCACAGTGGTAAGTGTCAGTCGGCTTGGGCACCCCGGTGCAGATTATCGCTCAGAGCCGATCGAGTCGGACGCGCCGGGCCAGAGTTTCCGCGTAAGCGGCCCTGACAATTGGGCATGTACCGTTCGCCTCGGCCTTGAAGGAGAGCACAACCAGACCAATGCGATGCTTGCGATCGCTGCAGCGCGGCATCTTGGGGCTGGCAGTGACGAAATTACAGCAGGGCTGGCTGAACTCGCACCGGTTAAAGGGCGATTGCAGACCCTTGAGCTTGCGCCGGATCTCACCGTGATCGATGACAGTTACAACGCCAACCCGGCCTCAATGAAGGCCGCGCTCAGCGTGCTGGCCAGGCGCCGTGGAGAGAGAGTCGCCGTGTTTGGCGCCATGGCGGAGCTTGGTCCGGAGGCTCCGGCCCTGCACCGTGAGGTCGGCGAGTTCGCCAGGACCGAGAATATTGACCGTTTGCTCACCGTTGGGCCGGGCTGCGAAGGCTATGCCGATGGCTTCGGCGCCGGAGCGGAAGCGTACCAGACCCACGGTGAAGCCGTTGAGGCCATCGTCAGTGCCAGTCAGTCGCCGAGGACGGTGCTGGTGAAGGGGTCTCGCAGTTCCGCCATGGACCGCGTGGTGGAGGGATTAAAAGAAAAGGTGAATAACTCATGCTGCTCTGGCTGACAGAGGTTCTATCACAATATTTCACGGCGCTGACCGTGTTTCAGTATCTGACGTTGCGCGGAATACTGGGCACCCTCACAGCCTTGCTGATCTCGTTGATCATTGGTCCGGTGATGATCCGCAAGCTGAGCCAGTACCAGATCGGTCAGGCCGTTCGGGACGACGGTCCCCAGACTCACCTGAGCAAGGCCGGTACGCCGACCATGGGTGGCGCCCTGATTCTGGTGGCGATCGGGATCAGCACGCTGCTCTGGGCAGATCTCACCAACCGCTACGTCTGGGTCACCCTGCTCGTTACCCTGTTGTTTGGTGCGATTGGCTGGGTCGATGATTACCGCAAGGTGGTTGAGCGTAACCCGCGGGGTCTGCCGGGACGCTGGAAATACTTCTGGCAGTCGGTAATTGGCGCGGGGGCCGCCATAGCCCTGTTCTTCAGTTCGTCGATGCCGCAGGAAACGTCGTTGTACGTGCCCTTCGTCAAGCAGGTTTCCCTGACGCTGGGACCGGTGATCTTCATCCTGCTCAGCTACTTCGTCATTGTCGGCAGCAGTAACGCCGTCAATCTGACCGATGGCCTGGATGGTCTGGCGATCATGCCGACGGTGATGGTGGCGGGCGCGTTGGGTATATTCGCGTACGTTTCCGGCCACTCGCAGTTTGCCGACTACCTCCTGATTCCCCATCTTCCGGGCACCGGTGAGCTGATCGTGTTCTGCGGTGCCATTGTCGGCGCCGGGCTCGGGTTTCTGTGGTTCAACACCTATCCGGCGCAGGTGTTCATGGGGGACGTCGGCGCATTGGCGCTGGGCGCTGCCCTTGGTGTGGTGGCGGTCATCGTTCGGCAGGAAATCGTGCTGTTCATCATGGGCGGTGTGTTCGTGATGGAGACGGTGTCGGTGATTCTGCAAGTGGCTTCGTTCCGGTTGACGGGCCGTCGCATCTTCCGGATGGCGCCTCTGCACCATCATTTTGAATTGAAGGGCTGGCCCGAGCCGCGCGTCATCGTGCGGTTCTGGGTGGTAACGGTTGTTCTGGTTCTGATTGGCCTCGCCAGTCTGAAGATACGATAAGGGTACGCATCTATTATGAGCGTCATTGTTTCGGATCGTCGCACATTGATTGTAGGGCTCGGTAAAACCGGGCTCTCCTGCGTGCGCTATCTATCCGAACAGGGACGGGAGATTGCGGTTGCGGATAGTCGCGAAGCACCGCCGGGTCTTGACGAGTTGCGGGCGGGCTGGCCGGATGTGCCGGTTCATCTTGGCGCCTTTGATGCGGAGCTGTTCGCAGGTTTCAATGAACTGGTGGTGAGCCCCGGCATCAACATTGCCGAGCCGGCCATTGCCCGGGCGAGCAAGAACGGGGCCCGGATCCGCGGCGATATCGATCTGTTTGCCGAGGCGGCAGATGCCCCCATCGTGGCCATTACCGGTTCCAACGGTAAAACCACGGTTACCACGCTGGTCGGGGAGATGGCCAAGGCCGCCGGTCGCCGGGTGGAAGTGGGTGGCAATATCGGCACGCCGGCACTCGAGCTCCTCGGGCGCGGTGCCGACCTATACGTATTGGAGTTGTCCAGCTTTCAGCTTGAAACCACCGAGGAACTGAACGCCCTGGCGGCTACTGTTCTGAACGTCAGTGACGATCATATGGATCGTTATCCGAACAAAATGGCCTATTTCCAGGCCAAGCAGCGGATATTCCGGGGCTGCAAGAACGCGGTGGTCAATCTGGATGATGCCTTGAGTACGCCGATGGCGAGGGACAACCTCCGATTCATCTGTTTCGGGTTTCACCGGGTGAATCCGGAAACCTTCAGTACCCGGGATGACGATCAGGGCACCTGGATTACCTTCGGTTTTGACAATCTGTTGCTGGCGAGTGACCTGCACCTGATGGGCCAGCACAACATCAGCAATGTGATGGCGGCCCTGGGTCTTGGGTATGCCGCGGGCCTGCCAATGGAGGTCATGCTCGATGTGGCCCGCCGTTTCCCCGGTCTGCCACATCGCTGTGAGTTTATCCGGCAGGTGGGCGGGGTCGATTACATCAACGACTCCAAGGGCACCAACGTGGGTGCCTCAGTGGCGGCGATCGAGAGCCTGGCGCCCGAGCGAGGCAAGGTCGTGCTTATCGCCGGGGGCGACGGCAAGGGTGCAGACTTTGCCCCGCTGCAGGCGCCTGTTCTTTTGCACTGTCGGGCGCTGGTGCTGATTGGCCAGGATGCCGGGCAGGTCGCCGAAGCCATCGGCAACGGCGTTGACAGCCACATTGCCCGCTCGCTGGCGGAAGCGGTCACCATCGCTTCCGGGCTGGCACAGGACGGCGATCGCGTGTTGTTGTCACCCGCGTGTGCCAGCTTCGACATGTTCCGCGACTATGGTGATCGCGGCGACCAGTTCCGCACACTGGTGGAGGCGTTGTGATGCAGACAGGAATCACGTTGCCAAACCGAAACCAGTGGCTGGGTGAGCTTCAGCCGCTTCCGATGCTGGTCATCAGTGCCGTTGCCTTGCTGGTGATGGGGGTGGTGATGATTTCCTCGGCGTCCATGGACATGGCTGCCGAAACCATGGGCAACAGCTACCACTATGTGATTCGGCAGCTGCTCTTTGCCACGCTGGGCTGCGTGCTGGCGCTGGTGGCTGTCAACGTGCCCATCTCATGGTGGGAGCGCAGCGGTTGGCTCATGCTGGGCGTAGGCCTTCTGGTATTGGTACTGGTTCTGACACCGCTGGGGCGCACCGTGAATGGTTCTACCCGTTGGATTCCCTTCGGTCTGTTCAATGTTCAGGTATCCGAGGTCGCCAAGTTGTGTCTGATCGCATATCTCGCCGGGTACGTTGTCCGCCGCCGCGAAGAGCTGCTGAACACCTGGGTCGGCTTTCTCAAGCCCTTGGTCGTGCTTGGGGTGGCGTCTGTGTTGCTGGTGATTCAGCCGGACTTCGGGGCCACCGTGGTACTGGTTTCGGCTGCCGCCGGCATGATTTTCCTCAGTGGCGTCCGGCTGAGCCGGTTCGTTCCGCTGATCGTGACTCTGGTTGTGCTCGGCGGGCTGCTGGTTCTGACCCAGCCCTATCGTCTCAAGCGCGTAGTGAGCTATCTCGATCCCTGGAAGGATCAGTTTGACAGTGGCTACCAGTTGACCCAGTCGTTGATTGCCTTCGGTCGTGGCGACTGGGGCGGCGTTGGCCTCGGAAACTCAATCCAGAAACTGTTTTATCTGCCCGAGGCCCATACGGATTTCATATTTGCCATTATCGCCGAGGAATTCGGCCTGCTGGGCTCATTGATTGTCCTGGCGTTATTTACCCTGCTGGTGGTCAGCGGGTTTGTTATTGCCCGTCGGGCCGAGAAAGCGAACATGCCCTTTGGTGCGTGTTTCTCCTATGGCATCACCCTGCTGATTGGGCTGCAGGCGACAATCAACATTGCCGTCAGCACCGGCATGCTGCCGACCAAGGGGCTGACTCTGCCGTTGGTCAGTTATGGCGGCTCCAGTCTGATGATCATGTGTGTGGGTATCGGTGTCCTGGCTCGGGTCGAGATGGAACGTTTGGACCAGGTACGCCTGGGGCAGGAAAAGGCCCGCCCACGAGCCCGGGGAGGTGCGGTTTATGACTGACCAGCGCCGTTTCCTGATGATGGCTGGTGGTACCGGTGGTCACGTTTTCCCGGCGCTGGCAACGGCCCGCGCGCTCGAGGAAAAGGGGCACCAGGTTTACTGGCTTGGGGCCAGCGGTGGCATGGAACAGCGTCTGATCGGCGACACCGACATCCCGCTGTCCCTGATTCACATCTCGGGTCTGCGGGGCAAGGGGAAATTGGCACTGCTGCTGGCTCCATTCCGCTTGATGCGGGCACTGGGTGAGGCCTTCACCATCATGCGGCGGATTCGCCCTGACTGTGTTGTGGGTATGGGCGGTTTTGTGACCGGCCCGGGCGGCGTGGCCGCGTGGCTGACGCGTACACCTTTGGTTATCCATGAACAGAATGCGGTGGCAGGGATGACCAACCGTCTGCTGGTGCGGTTTGCCGAGACGGTCCTCGAGGCATTTCCGGGCAGTTTCGGTGCCGAGGTGATTACCCGGTGCACCGGCAATCCGGTCCGGCAGGATCTGGCGAAATTGCCGACACCGGACCAGCGTATGGCCAACCGTGACGGTGTACTGCGGCTGCTGGTGGTCGGTGGCAGTCTCGGAGCGCAGGTTTTCAACCAGCAGGTTCCGGAGGCCCTGGCAGCTATGCCTGAAAACGAACGGCCGGTCGTCCGGCATCAATGCGGCGAGAAACACGTTGAGGCGGCCCGTGCCGCCTACGAGCAGCATGGGGTCGAGGCCAGAGTCGAGCCGTTTATCAAGGATATGGCTGAGGCCTACGACTGGGCTGATGTCGTGTTGTGCCGGGCCGGAGCCCTGACCATTTCCGAGCTCTGTGCGGCCGGCATCGGGGCCATCCTCGTGCCTTTCCCGCACGCAGTTGACGACCACCAGACCAAGAATGGCCAGCAAATGGTGAACGCGGGTGCGGCGATATTGATTCCGCAAAACCGGCTGACACCGGAAGGACTGGCAGAGACCCTGGGCGACCTGAGCAGAGATCGGACCCGGGTAACAAACATGGCGAAGGCCGCACGCGCGCTGGCCCGCCCGGATGCAACGGAGAGAGTCGTGAATTACTGTCTGGAGGCCGCCAATGGCTGATGCAACGAATCCGCCGCTGGTCTATCAGGTGCCGGAAATGCGCCGGATTCGCCATATCCATTTTGTGGGTATCGGCGGCGCCGGCATGAGTGGTATTGCCGAAGTGCTGAAGAATCAGGGCTACGATGTCTCTGGTTCGGACATCAAGGAGGGGGCAGTCACTGCGAGGCTCAAGGCCATGGGCGTGGAAGTGCACATCGGTCATGGTCCCGAAAACAGCGCCAAGGCGGACGTTGTCGTGGTGTCCTCCGCCGTGGCTGATGACAACCCCGAGGTTGTTTCGGCGCGCGCTCGGAGGGTTCCTATCGTTCCCCGGGCTGAAATGCTGGCGGAGATCATGCGCTATCGGCATGGCATCGCGGTGGCAGGCACCCACGGCAAGACGACCACCACCAGTCTGATCGCGTCGGTGCTGGGTGAGGCCGGTCTCGACCCCACCTTTGTCATCGGTGGCAAGCTGAACAGCGCCGGCACAAATGCCCAGCTTGGCGATTCCCGTTACCTCGTCGCAGAAGCGGATGAGAGCGACGCCTCGTTCCTGCATCTGACACCGGTCATCTCGGTGGTGACCAACATCGAAGCGGACCATATGGATACCTATGGTGGGGACGTCGAGAAGCTGAAACAGACTTTTGTCGACTTTCTGCACAACCTGCCGTTCTACGGCGTTGCCGTCATGTGTGTCGACGACGGTTTTGTCCGCGAAATCATCCCGCGAATTTCCCGGGCCATCATTACCTACGGCATTGATAATCCCGAGGCCGACTACCGCGCCGAGGACATCGAATCGGACGGCTTGCGGACCCGTTTTCTGGTCAAGCGTCCGGGTGGCCGGAGTGATCTGGCGGTGGAGCTCAAGATGCCGGGGCGTCACAACGTGCTGAACGCTCTCGCGGCCATTGCCGTGGCAACCGATGAGGGCGTTGCCGATAATGCAATCTGCAAGGGCCTTGCCAGCTTTGCAGGCGTGGGCCGCCGGTTCCAGGTATACGGCGACTATCAAACGCCCAAGGGCATGATCACCCTGGTGGATGACTATGGTCACCATCCGACCGAAGTCGAAGCGGTGATCCGGGCCGCCCACGATGCCTGGCCGGGTCGTCGCCTGGTGATGCTTTACCAGCCCCATCGGTTCAGCCGAACCCGAGACCTGTACGAAGACTTTGTCCGGGTTCTGTCCGAGGTCGACGGTCTGTTGCTGATGGAAGTGTATTCCGCGGGTGAGCCCGCCATTCCCGGCGCTGACGGCCGTGCGCTCTGTCGTAGCATCCGGCAACGGGGCAAGGTTGAGCCCATGTTTGTCGAAGACAACAACGAAATCGAGAGCCTGTTGGCGAATGTGCTTCAGGACGGCGACCTGTTGATGACCCAGGGCGCCGGAGATATTGGTGGTGTAGCGGCGAGATTGGCCGCAGCAGGAGTGATTGCCAGTGAGTGAGATGCAACATCCCGAACCTCAGGCCTACCAGGCGCCCCCGGAACTCGTCCGGGCGCTGGGCCGAGTTGCGGTATTCATGGGGGGGGATTCCGCCGAGCGCGAAGTGTCCCTGAAGAGCGGCAAGGCAGTGTTGTCAGCACTGGTGTCGGCCGGTGTCGATGCTTTTGCGGTCGACGTTCGCGGCTGCTTGCTGAAGACTGCCGAGAACCCGAATTTCGACCGTGTCTTTATCGCTCTGCACGGCCGCGGCGGAGAAGACGGTACGTTACAGGCCATTCTGTCTCAGGCCGGGATTCCCTACACCGGCAGTGAGATGCTGGCGTCTGCGCTGGCGATGGACAAACTGCGCACCAAGTACGTGTTCGAAGGTTGCGGGCTGCCGACCCCCAGGTTCCGCACCATGGCCGCTGCAGATGAGGCCGAGCAGATTGTCGCCGTGCTGAGACCGCCGCTGAGCGTAAAGCCTTCCCGGGAGGGGTCGAGCATTGGTATCCGCAAGGTCAGCAATGCCGCGGAGCTGGCAGAGGCCTATAAGCAAGCGGAAGCGCTGGACACCCTGGTGCTGGTGGAGGAGTGGATCGAGGGTCCGGAGTTCACGGTCAGTCTTCTGCAGGATCAGGCACTGCCGGCCATCGGCCTGAGCACCGATCATGTGTTCTACGACTATGACGCCAAGTACCTGGCCGATGATACCCATTACCGGATTCCCTGCGGCCTTGCACCGGAGGACGAGCTCCGTCTGCAACAGTTGGCGCTGGACGCCTTTCGGGTAGTCGGCTGCCGGACCTGGGGGCGGGTGGACATCATGCAGGACGAAGATGGCCAGTTCTGGTTGCTGGAAGTGAACACAGTGCCGGGCATGACCGACCACAGTCTGGTGCCGATGGCTGCGAAAGCCGCCGGGATCAGTTTCGAAGAACTGGTGGTCCGGATTCTGCGCGACACCCTGGAGGACGCCGATGCTTGAGACACTGCTGATCCGGAGTCGGGCGGTACCGTCCGAACCCTCGCGGCGCCGGGGGGCTACGTCCCTCGGGCCCGAGCGGGACCGGTTTGGTGTGTTGAAGGCGGTGCTCGCCGCGGTGCCCTGGCTGCAGGTGGGCATGGGCGCGGTGATCGTGTTGTTGGCGGCGCTGGTGCCCTGGGGCACCAGCAAGGTGCTGGGAGCCATGGACCAGCAATTTATGGCGGTCGACGTGAATGGCGAATTTATCGGCGACAGCCGGGTGGCGATTGAACGGGCTGCCGGTAACTGGATTGGCAAGAGTTATTTCGCCACGGACCTGTCGGAGATCAAGGCCAATCTGGAGCAAAGGCCCTGGGTTGAGTCGGCCGCCGTGCGCCGGGTGTGGCCCGATCGCCTGGTGATCGATATCCGGGAGAAAAAGCCGTTGGCCTACTGGACCGACGGGCGCCTGGTGAGTCGGACCGGGGAACTGTTTGCGCCGGCCAATCCGCAGGTCGCGGGGCGGCTGCCGAGGCTGGCTGGTCCGGATGAGCGGGTACGGGACGTCATCAAGATGGCTCAGATCATGAGTGAACAACTGGTTAGCCACGGTCTGAACTTTGCGGGGCTGTCACTGGAGCAGCGCGGTGCCTGGACGCTGCAGTTGGCCAACGGCATCGAAGTGGTGCTGGGTCGGGATCAGGTAGAGCAGAGGTTTGAACGGTTTATCACAGTGTATGAAACCCGGCTGGCGTCACGGTCGGATGAAGTCAGTCGGGTGGATGCCCGTTACACCAACGGTGTCGCGGTGCAGTGGAAAGCGGCGGAATCCGCTTCCGGCCCGAAATCATAGTAACGGTTAATTCAGACCACGGTTTGGTGAGATACATGTCATCGGTTGAAACGGAAAACATGATTGTCGGCCTCGATATCGGAACATCGAAGGTGGTTGCGATTGTCGGCAAACGCAAGATGGACGGCACCATTGAGGTGGTGGGTATTGGCTCGCACCCCTCGCGAGGGCTGAAGCGTGGGGTCGTGGTCAATATTGAAACCACGGTCCAGGCCATCCAGCGCGCAGTGGAAGAAGCTGAATTGATGGCAGGTTGCCGCATCCATTCGGTGTTTGCGGGCATTGCCGGCAGCCACATCAAGAGCCTGAACTCCCATGGCATTGTTGCGATCCGTGACCGCGAAGTGACCCAGGCCGATATCGATCGGGTGATTGATGCCGCCCAGGCAGTAGCGATTCCGGCAGATCAGAAAATCCTGCACATCCTGCCGCAGGAATTCGTGATTGATAGCCAGGAGGGCATCAAGGAGCCGATGGGCATGTCCGGTGTGCGCCTTGAAGCGAAGGTGCACCTGGTGACCTGTGCGGTGAACGCCGCTCAGAACATTGAGAAATGCGTGAAGCGCTGTGGCCTGGAGGTGGACGACATCATTCTGGAGCAACTGGCCTCCAGCCACGCGATCCTGACCGAGGACGAAAAAGAGCTTGGAGTCTGTGTTGTGGACATCGGTGGCGGCACCACGGACATCGCCGTCTTTACCGGCGGCGCTATCCGCCACACCGCGGTGATCCCCATCGCCGGTGACCAGGTCACCAACGACATTGCCATGGCACTGCGCACGCCCACGCAAAACGCCGAGGAGATCAAGATCAAGTATGCCTGCGCCCTGACCCAATTGGCGGGTGCAGATGAAACCATCAAGGTCCCGAGTGTCGGCGACCGAGCACCGCGGGACCTGTCCCGTCAGGCCCTGGCCGAGGTAGTGGAACCTCGTTATGAGGAGTTGTTCACCCTTGTGCAGTCGGAGTTGCGACGCTCAGGCTTCGAGGACCTGATTCCCGCGGGCATCGTGATTACAGGCGGTTCCTCCACCATGGAAGGCGTGGTGGAACTGGCCGAAGAAATCTTCCACATGCCGGTAAGGCTGGCCTGTCCGCAGGCGGTTTCCGGCATGACGGAAGTGGTCAACAACCCTATTTACGCCACGGGCGTGGGGTTGCTGATTCATGGCTTCCGCCAGATGGATCTTGGGCGGACGCCAGTGCTCAAGGGTGAGGAAGCACCCACGCTGTTTGAGCGAATGAAAGCCTGGTTCACCGGTCATTTCTGACGGCACCGGGAAGGCAGTAAACGAAGGTATCTCGAAAACACAATCTCGAAATAACAGCCTGGAAAGGCTGAATAAAACAGCACGAAGGAGTAGGGGAATGTTTGAACTCGTCGATAATGTCCAGCAAAACGCTGTCATTAAAGTCGTCGGTGTTGGTGGTGGTGGCGGTAATGCCGTACGTCACATGCTCAACAGCGACATTGAAGGTGTGGAGTTCATCTGCGCCAACACCGATGCCCAGGCACTGACCGATATGGATGCCCGGCAGATCATCCAGCTGGGTGGCAACATCACCAAGGGGCTGGGTGCGGGTGCAAACCCGGAGGTGGGGCGTCAGTCAGCCCTCGAAGACCGGGATCGCATCGCTGAGTCGCTCAAGGGCGCGGACATGGTGTTCATCACCGCCGGCATGGGGGGTGGTACCGGAACGGGGGCTGCGCCGGTGGTCGCGGAAGTCGCCCGTGAGCTCGGGATCCTGACCGTTGCCGTCGTCACCAAGCCTTTCATGTTTGAGGGTGGCAAGCGCATGAGCGTTGCCGAGTCCGGCCTGAAGGAACTGGAAGAAAGCGTCGACTCGCTGATCACCATCCCGAACGAGAAATTGCTGGCGGTCATGGGCAAGAAGACCAGCCTGCTGGATGCCTTCGCCTCAGCCAACGACGTATTGCTCGGCGCGGTTCAGGGCATTGCCGACCTGATTACCCGCAACGGCATGATCAACGTCGACTTTGCCGACGTAAAGACGGTCATGTCGGAGATGGGTATGGCGATGATGGGCACCGCCCGCGCGACCGGCGAAAACCGGGCCCGCGAAGCCGCCGAAGCTGCTGTCCGCAGCCCATTGCTGGAGGATATCAACCTGCAGGGTGCCAAGGGTATTTTGGTCAACATCACCGCTGGTATGGATCTCAACCTGGGCGAGTTCTCTGAAGTTGGTGACATCGTGCGCGAATTCGCGTCTGATTCCGCCACCGTCGTCGTGGGCACAGTGATTGATCCGGAGATGACTGATGAGCTCAAGGTAACCGTGGTTGCGACTGGCCTGGGAGGGGATCGCGAGAAGCCGACCAAGGTGGTGGACAATACCCGCACCCTGGACGGCAAAACCGACTACAACCAGCTTGATCGTCCGGCCGTTCTGCGCCGCCGTGCCGTATCTCACGGTAACGTGGCGATTGATCAGAGCAAAGAGAGCGAAGAGCAGGGGGTCGACTATCTCGACATTCCCGCATTCCTCCGTCGGCAGGCTGATTGATAATCTGTTGTAACTTTGGTCCGGTTTGGGGTTTGGCTCCATGGAATGTAAAAAATAATGAACCATTAATCCGGAAAAAACGTGCACTGATTACCGAACGTTGGCTTATTGTAAATTTGACGCAAAGCCAAGCTGGTTAAATGGTACTCAGTATTACTTTCTGATATTCTCCGGGCAGATTTTTGCTCAGAATATCGACATTTTGTGACGGAATAATGAACCGATGATCAGACAACGGACACTAAAAAACACTATCCGAGCAACGGGTGTGGGGCTGCACTCAGGAGAGAAGGTATACCTGACCCTGAAGCCCGCGCCGGTTGACTCGGGAATCATCTTCCGGAGGACCGATCTGGACCCAGCGGTCGAGATTCGTGCCTGCGCGGAAAATGTGGGTGAGACCATGCTGTCCACGACGCTGGTAAAAGACGGTGTCCGTGTGGCAACAGTAGAGCATCTGCTGTCAGCCATGGCTGGTCTCGGTATCGATAACTGCTTTGTGGAACTCAGTGCTGCCGAGGTGCCGATCATGGATGGTTCTGCGGGACCGTTTGTGTTTTTGCTCCAGTCTGCCGGCATCGCCGAGCAGGAAGCTGCCAAGCGTTTCATTCGCATCAAGCGCGAAGTGACCATTGAAGAGGGTGACAAGAAAGCCACCTTCCTGCCGTTTGAGGGCTTCAAGGTCAGCTTCGGCATCGATTTCGACCATCCGGTCTTCAAGGGCCGTGCCCAGACCGCCACTGTCGACTTTTCCAGCACTTCCTTTGTCAAGGAAGTGAGTCGCGCCCGGACTTTCGGGTTCATGCGTGATATTGAAAAGCTGCGGGCGATGAATCTGGCGTTGGGTGGTAGCGTGGATAACGCCATTGTGGTTGACGACTACAAGATTCTTAACGAAGACGGTCTTCGTTACGACGACGAGTTCGTCAAGCACAAGGTCCTGGACGCCATCGGTGACCTTTACCTGCTGGGCAACAGCCTGATTGGTGAGTTCCGTGGTATCAAGTCCGGTCACGACCTGAACAATAAGCTGCTCCGCAAGCTCAGGGCAGAAGAGGATGCATGGGAAGTGGTCACGTTTGACGACGAAGCCACCGCGCCTATCTCCTACATGAAACCTGTGCTGGCGGCCCAGGCTTAAGGCAGGACGCCTTAATCCCGGACGTGGCTTGCGAGTTTTTCGAGAACCTCGCGTAGTTTTTTATCCTTCGTGTGCCCGGCTTCCTCTTTGAGGAGCCGGGCATTTTCTTTGCTGAGCGGCGCTTTTCTGAATGCCGGCTTCTCCCGAAAGCGGGGTGGGGTCACTTTGACCTTCAGCTTCCAGACGTACCGGAACAGCTCATATTCGCGGACCTTTTCCATGATTTCGTGCTGGCGAAAACGGATCTGGCTGGCCTTGCCTGCGGTCTCTGCGGACAGCACGAGCTCTCCTTCATGGCAACTGACAAATCGGGTTCCGGCTGCAAGTGCCGGCGGCACAGCGCCAAGAACCTGTTCTTCTGCCTGGCGATGAAGTTCCGCCCTGGCGACAAGATCTTTCAAAACCGGCGTGCCACCGAGTTTGTCGAAGCTCAATTTCTGTTCACTTTTTCGCTTCATTGACGACCGTTCACTCGACGAATTCGTTTACGATTGGTTACACTTCGGCACGGTTTGTGCGTAGTGCCTGTATTAGACTCGTTTTACATTGTGGAAACTCACTATGTCTACCCGGGCGCTGCGACTTTTTAGGTACGTAGTTGTTGTCATGGACGGCAAGCCCACTCGGAAACTTCCGGGGCGCAACACTACAGGAACCAGGTTGCGGCTCAACGATGAAACCAGATGACAATATGAACATTATCCTTGTTGGCAAGCACCATGGGAAATCCCGTGTGGTGGCACTGAACGGCGCCGTCGCCATCGGCCTTGTTCTTCTTGTGCTTGCCTTGCTCGGTTGTGCTGGCTGGGCGGGCTATCAGGTCGCGATCAGTAAAGCCGAAGCAGAGAAGCCGACTCCTTCCGGATTGGTTGCCCACTGGAAAGCGCGCCTGGATGAGCAGAAGTCCGAGCTGGTCGCGGTGGAGCAGGAAGTTCAGCAGCAGATTGACGCGCTGACGCTTCGTTTGGGTGCGATGCAGGGTCGCCTGCTCCGGTTGGATGCACTCGGACAGCGGTTTGTTGAATCCGGACTGGTCGCCAGTGAGGAGTTCAATTTTAGCGAGCCAGCAGCCGTTGGTGGTCCGGAAGGCGGTACTGAGAAAGAGTCCTTCACCGCGCCCGGTCTGACCGCCATGATCGAGCGACTGGAAGCCCAACTCGATGACCGCGAACAGCAGTTGCGCCTGCTGGACAAGCTTGCCTCCCGTAAGAAGCTGGAGGAGGAGATGTTTGTCGAGGGGCGCCCGATCACCTGGGGCTGGCTCTCCTCCAAGTACGGGTACCGCTCCGATCCCTTCACCGGTAAGCGTACCTGGCACGACGGCGTCGACCTGGCGGGTAAGGATGGCAGTGACATCATTTCGGTGGCTGGTGGCGTCGTTACCTGGGCGGGAGACCGGTACGGCTACGGCAACCTCGTGGAAATCGACCATGGTGATGGCCTGGTGACCCGGTACGGGCACTGCAAGACCATCAAGGTCAAGGTCGGTGATGTGGTCCAGAAAGGGCAGGTAGTCGCCCTGATGGGCAGCACTGGCCGGTCGACCGGGCCGCATGTGCATTTCGAGGTTCTGGACAACGGTCGCTCCAAAGATCCGGTAAAATACATCGCCCGTTCGAGCAACTAGGCGCGTTTTCATCCCGGTTTTCTTGCCTTTCCCTGAGTCCCGTAATCGCCGGCAGCATCTGTAATCATCCGCGCCGGCGGTCCGAACACATCAGTAAGTTATATCAAATCCGGCGGCTGTGAGGCCCACCTTTTGTCCTGTCGCGAAATAAGGTTAGAATGCCGGCTTCCTCCGTTTAATCAAAGAAGCAGTGGTCTATGTTCGCAAAGCTTGCAACCAAAATGTTCGGCAGTAAAAACGCCCGGGAAATCAAGAGAATGCGCAAGGTTGTGTCGCGCATTAATGAACTTGAGGAGCAGTTTGGCAATCTGTCTGATACTGAGTTGCAGGGCAAGACCGCTGAGTTCCGTCGGCGTATCGATGAAGGTGAGACCCTTGAAGCCGTTATGCCGGAGGCTTTTGCCACGGTTCGGGAGGCGGGTCGTCGAGTCATGGGCATGCGCCACTACGATGTGCAGCTGGTGGGTGCGATAACGCTCCATGAAGGGCATATCGCCGAAATGAAGACCGGCGAGGGCAAGACGCTGGTAGCGACGGCATCGGTCTATCTGAATGCGTTACCCGGCAAAGGGGTGCACCTGGTGACGGTGAACGACTACCTCGCTCGCCGCGACGCCGAGTGGATGGGCAAGCTGTACCGCTTCCTCGGACTGCAGGTCGGCGTGGTGGCATCGGGTCAGCCGCAGGAAGAGAAGCGCGCTGCCTATCAGGCTGACATCACCTACGGCACCAACAACGAGTTTGGCTTCGACTACCTTCGGGACAACATGGCGTTCAGCACCGAAGACAAGGTGCAGCGAGGACTCAACTACGCCATCGTGGACGAAGTGGACTCCATCCTGATTGACGAGGCCCGTACTCCGCTGATTATTTCTGGCGCTGCCGAAGACAGCTCCAAGATGTACAAGGCGATCAATGAGCTGATTCCAAACCTGGAGCAGGGTGAGGTGCCCGAGGAAGGCGAACCCACAGGTGATTTCACTATTGATGAAAAGTCCCGGCAGGTGGAACTTACTGAGGCTGGCCATGAACGGGTCGAAGAGCTGCTGCTGAAAGAGGGCCTCCTGAGGGAAGGTGAGAGTCTGTACTCGGCCGCCAACCTGAGCCTGCTGCACCATGTGCACTCGGCTCTGCGTGCGCACCATCTGTTCCAGAAAGACGTTGACTACATCGTCCAGGGTGGCCAGGTGGTGATTGTCGACGAGCATACCGGACGCACCATGCCCGGCCGCCGCTGGAGCGAAGGTCTGCATCAGGCCGTTGAGGCCAAGGAAGGAGTTGATATCCAGGCGGAGAGCCAGACCTTGGCCTCCACCACCTTCCAGAATTATTTCCGTCTGTACGACAAACTCGCGGGTATGACCGGTACCGCGGATACCGAAGCCTTTGAATTCCGTCAGATTTACGGCCTGGACGTCGTGGTCATTCCGCCCAACAAGCCGATTCAGCGGATTGATTACAACGACCTTGTCTATCTGACCCAGGACGAAAAATTCCACGCCATCATCGACGAGATCAAGGATGTCACCACCGAGGGCCGCCCGATTCTGGTGGGTACGGCGTCCATCGAGGCCTCCGAACTGTTGTCAATGCTGCTCAAGAAGGCCCGGATCGAGCACAAGATCCTGAACGCCAAGCAGCACGATTCCGAAGCCCTGATCATTGCCCAGGCCGGCCGTCCCGGAGCGGTTACCATTGCCACCAACATGGCGGGTCGTGGTACCGACATCGTGCTGGGCGGTAACTGGGAATTCGAAGTCGCGGACATGGAGAACCCGTCCGAGGAAGATATCGCGAAGATCAAGGCCGAGTGGACCGAACGTCACAATCAGGTGCTGGACGCCGGCGGTCTGCACATCATCGGCACCGAGCGCCACGAGTCCCGTCGTATCGATAACCAGCTGCGCGGTCGTGCCGGTCGTCAGGGTGATCCGGGTTCCTCTCGCTTCTTCCTGTCCCTGGAAGACAACCTCATGCGGATCTTTGCGCCAGATCGGGTCAAGAGCCTGATGCAGGCCATGGGCATGAAGAAGGGCGAGGCTATCGAGCACCGCATGGTCACCAACGCCATCGAGAAATCCCAGCGCAAGGTGGAAGGTCGCAACTTCGACATGCGGAAAACCCTGCTGGAATACGACGACGTGGCCAACGATCAGCGGACAGTCATCTATGAGCAGCGCAACGAGGTGATGTCCTCTGAGGACATCTCCGAGATGGTGGACACCATCCGGGCCGATGTCGTCGAAACTCTGATCAGCGAGTATATCCCGCCCCAGAGCATGCCGGAGCAGTGGGATGTCGCCGGGCTGGAATCCCAGCTCCAGTCGGAGATGGCCCTGGATCTGCCGGTTCAGAAATGGCTGGAAGAGGACAGCAACCTGTACGAGGAAAATCTCCGTCAGAAAATTCTCGACGAGGTTGTGACCGCCTACAAGGCGAAGGAAGAGATAGCCGGCTCCGAGGCGATGCGCAAGTTCGAGAAGCAGGTCTTCCTGCAGGTGCTGGATACTTTGTGGAAGGAACACCTTTCCAACATGGATCACCTGCGTCGCGGTATCCATCTGCGTGGCTACGCCCAGAAGAACCCCAAGCAGGAGTATAAGCGCGAGGCCTTTAACCTGTTTGAGGACATGCTTGAAACCATGAAGCGCGACGTCACTCGCGTGCTTTGTCACGTCCGGGTTCAGAGCCGCGAGGAGATGGAGGAGGTCGAGCGTCGTCGCAAGCAGGAGCTTGAGCAGGAGCTGGCCCGGGCTCGCCTGCGCCATGACCAGACCAGCGCGACCGCCGAGAGCCAGCGTGAGCGAGAGGCCCAGGGTGCGCAGCAGCCTGCGGGTACCCCGGAAACCTTTGTCCGGCAGGAACCAAAGGTGGGGCGCAATGAACCGTGTCCGTGCGGGTCTGGCAAGAAGTACAAGCAGTGTCACGGCAAGGTCAGCTGATCACCGACACTGAATGAGAGTTGGAGACCCGCAACCTGACATGGTCAGGCTGCGGGTTTTTGCGTTTTGAATTGCCTGTTTCAGGCGTTATCAGAGGAGTTGCAGGATGGCGGTAGGTCCCGGAACCTTGCCCGAATTTTTCCCGGTTGCCGGAGTCAAGCTGGGCATTGCCAGTGCCGGCATCAAGAAGCCCGGACGAAAGGACATTGTGTTGTTTGAGCTGGCGCCGGAAAGCCGCGTTGCAGGTATTTTTACCCGTAACCAGTTCTGTGCGGCGCCGGTGACCCTGAGTCGCCGACACCTGGCACAGAAGGCGCCGCGCTATCTGCTTATCAATACCGGTAATGCCAATGCGGGTACCGGCGAGCGAGGTATGACCGATGCTATTGCCTGCTGTGGCGCCCTGGCCGAGAGGGCCGGCGTTAGCCCGGAGGAGGTGCTGCCATTTTCCACCGGAGTGATAGGCGAGCCGTTACCCGTTGAGAAGATTGTCCGGGCACTTCCCGAGGCGCTTGCGAATACCGATGAGAACCGTTGGGCCGAGGCAGCCAGCGGTATCATGACCACGGATACTCGTCCCAAGGGAGCGTCCCGTCAGCTCGATCTTGACGGTCATACCGTGACCATCTCCGGGATCAGCAAGGGTGCCGGGATGATTCGTCCGAACATGGCAACCATGTTGGGGTTCATCGCGACCGATGCCCGCATTGAGCCCGGGTTGTTGCAGGCGCTGGCCGTCGAGCTTGGAGAAAAATCCTTCAACCGCATCACCATTGACGGTGATACCTCGACCAACGACTGCTGCATGCTGATGGCCAGCGGTCAGTATGGGGGACCGGAAATCAGGCCCGACAGCCCGACGCTGGCGAAACTGCGGGAGGCGCTGGAGCAGGTATACCTGGAACTGGCCCACGCCATCGTCCGGGACGGTGAGGGTGCCACCAAGTTTGTTACGATTGACGTTGCGGGCGCCGCGGGCCAGAAGGAAGCACTGGATGTCGCCTATACGGTCGCCCATTCGCCTCTGGTGAAGACCGCGTTGTTTGCCTCGGACCCCAACTGGGGGCGGATTCTGGCGGCCGTGGGACGGGCGGGTGTTCCCGATCTGGATCTCAATGCCCTGGAGATTTTCCTGGGCGATGTGTGCCTGGTCCGAAACGGTGGGCGTGCTGACGACTACTCGGAAGAACGGGGCCAGGCAGTCATGGACCGGGAAGAGATCACCATTGCCATCGACCTGAAACGCGGTGATGTGAGGGAAACAATCTGGACCTGCGACTTCTCCCACGACTACGTCACCATCAATGCCGAGTACCGGACTTGAGCATGACCGGGCTGAGCTCTGTGGTCAGAGAGGTGCATGTTGCAGTGGCAGTGGTGATACGTGATGGCAGGGTGCTGATTGCCCGGCGGCCAGATCATGTGCATCAGGGTGGGTTGCTGGAGTTCCCCGGTGGCAAGGTTGAGCCCGGTGAGACGGTGCAGCAGGCCCTGATTCGGGAGATTGCGGAAGAGACTGGTCTGAGCGTGCCTGAGAGCTCCCTGGAGCCGGTCATCGGGATTCGCCATGACTACGGCGACAAGCGAGTGTTTCTGGACGTCTGGCGCACGCAGGACGCTGCTGGAGTTGCCGAGGGCCGTGAAGGTCAGCCGGTGGAGTGGGTGTTGCCCGATGAACTGCGGGATGAGGACTTTCCCGCTGCCAACCGGCCAATCATCCGGGCCCTGAGGTTGCCCGCGGTCCTGCCCATCACCGGTGCCATCGGGAATGTGACTGACGGCGTGTCGGCATTACGGGCCTCGCTGGCGCGATCGGCGGCGGGCCTGGTCGTTCTGCGAGCGCCCGCCCTGGCGCCGGTGGAATACCTGCGATTGTCAAGACACTCGCTGCCGGAGTGCAGCGAGGCTGGTGTCGGACTGATTGTCCATGGCGGCCCTGCGATGTACCGGGAAACCCCGGGGGCAGCCGGGCTGCATCTGCCCGGGCGGGAAGCTGCCGCGTTGTCGGCCCGCCCGATTTCTCATGGCGCCTGGCTTGGCGTGTCCTGTCATGATGCCGGGCAGATTGCCCACGCGACCGCGCTGGGGGCGGACTATGTCACCCTTGGACCGGTTAAGCCTACGGCCACCCATCCGGAAGCCAAAGCAATCGGCTGGGATGAATTCAGACGCCTGGCGGCTGCCGCCCGGGTTCCTGTCTATGCTCTCGGTGGACTGGGGCCCGACGATGTAACACGTGCCCGTGACGAAGGCGGTCAGGGTGTGGCGGGCATCCGGTTCTGGTGGCCTGAACTCTGACGGTTGACGGCGGTGTCGCCGGTCATCTGGTATGCTCGTCCTCCTGCAGTAGTCATTCCCGTTCAACAATTCCTGGAGACATTGTGAGCAAACTGACGCATCTTGATGACAAGGGTGAGGCCCGCATGGTCGATGTGACCGAGAAAGCGGTCACCGAACGTGAGGCACGCGCCGAGGCCACGATACGCATGGCACCGGCAACCCTGAATATGATTATTGAGGGTGAACATCCCAAGGGTGATGTGCTGGCGGTTGCCCGAATTGCGGGCATCATGGCCGCCAAGAAAACCCATGAGCTGATCCCCCTGTGCCATTCACTTAACCTTACCTCGGTGAAAGTAGAGCTGACGCCTGGAGATGATGGCGCTTCGGTCCACATCCTGACCCGCTGCAAGCTCTCTGGTCAGACCGGTGTGGAAATGGAAGCGCTGACCGCAGCCAGCGTTGCGGCTCTGACCCTCTATGACATGTGTAAGGCAGTGGATCGCGGCATGGAAATAGGGGCGGTCCGCCTGCTCGAGAAAATAGGTGGGCGCAGCGGCCATTGGGTGGCGGAAAGTCCCTGAGGTTTAATCCGGGCGGATCGCCGGTGCGTAAATCACCGATATCTCAACATCATCGGAGGAGCTACAGTGCCGGGACTACGCCAAGCCGACGGCCGCGTGATAGAATGCGCGGCCCGATTGACTGAACCACGAGGAACGACTGTGGCTGTTCGTTACATCCAGACCTGCCGGTTGCCGACCCCGTTCGGGGTGTTTGACATGCACGGCTTTGAAGAACCGGACACTGGCAAAGAACACATAGCACTGACACTGGGTGAATTGAACAGCACGGAACCCATGCTTGCCCGGACCCACTCCGAGTGCCTGACCGGTGATGCGCTTTACAGCATGCGATGTGACTGTGGTTATCAACTCGAAGAGGCCTTGCGCAGCATAGCCCGGGAAGGTCGGGGGATCCTCATGTATCTGCGTCAGGAAGGTCGGGGTATTGGGCTGTTGAACAAGATTCGTGCCTACCACCTGCAGGATCAGGGCGCGGACACCGTAGAAGCCAATGAACGGCTCGGCTTTGCGGCAGATCTTCGGGATTACAGCATGTGCAAGGACATGCTGGAGCACCTGGGCATCAAAAGCCTGAGGCTCATGACCAACAACCCCCGCAAGGTAAAGGCCCTGTCGTCCTATGGCATCGACATAGCCGAGCGGGTGCCCCTGCACGTGGGGCGCAACCCCCATAACGAGCACTACCTCGACACCAAGCAAAGTAAGCTCGGACACTGGTTTGAGACTCATCAGGACGACGATCCCGAGGGATAATGCCGCGCTGTCGGTCCGCCCAAAGAAAAGCCCGCCGTTATGGCGGGCTTTTTTGTGCCTGCGACCGGTCTACTTGACCGCTTTCAGGCTCTGGCGCTGCAGGCGTTCCATGCGCTCTGCAATGGCAATTCGAATGCCGTCGGCGTCGAGCCCGCAATCTTCGAGCAGTTCGCCGTGCTTGCCGTGGTCAATGAAGGTGTCAGGCAGGCCCAGTTGTAGCACGGGCATCAGAACCTCGCACCGATTCAGGAACTCTGTTACGGCACTGCCTGCACCGCCGGCAATGGCGTTTTCTTCCAGGGTCACCAGTAACTCATGTTGCTCGGCGAGCGCCAGCACCAGTTCCTCGTCCAGTGGTTTCACAAAACGCATGTCCGCGACCGTGGCACCCAGTGCCTCTGCGGCTTCCAGCGCCGGCGCCAGCAGCGTGCCAAAATTCAGGATGGCCACACCGCTGCCTTCGCGAACGCGGCGCCCCTTGCCCATGGGCAGCGCCTGCAACTCCTGTTGGATTGCCACGCCGGGACCGGTGCCGCGCGGGTATCGTACCGCGGCGGGGCCACTGAACATCAGCCCCGTGTGCAGCAATTGCCGGGTTTCATTCTCGTCGGAAGGTGTCATGACCACCATGTTCGGAATGCAGCGAAGGTAACTGATATCGAACGCGCCGGCGTGGGTTGGCCCGTCTTCACCGACCAGTCCAGCGCGGTCAATGGCGAACAGAACATCCAGATTCTGAATGGCGACGTCGTGTATCAGCTGGTCGTAGCCGCGTTGCAGAAACGTGGAATAGATTGCCACCACCGGCTTGGCACCGTCGCAGGCCAGACCAGCAGCCAGAGTGACCGAATGCTGTTCGGCAATGGCGACGTCGAAATAACGGTCCGGGAAGCGTTCGGAGAAGGCCAGCAGGTCCGAGCCTTCGCACATGGCCGGAGTGATGCCCACGACCCGCTCGTCCTGGGCCGCAGCATCACACAGCCATTGGCCGAAAACGTTGGCGTACTTGGGCTTCGCCGGCTTGGGCTTGACCGGTTCCGGCTTGCTGGGCGGCACCGGGTCGATCTTGTTAATGGCATGGTAGCCAATGGGGTCTGCCTCGGCCGGCGCGAAGCCCTTGCCCTTGGTGGTCACTACGTGCAGGAATTGTGGGCCTTCCAACTCCCGAATGTTCTCCAGGGTTTCGACCAGCAGCGGCAGGTCGTGGCCATCGATCGGGCCAATGTAATTGAATCCCAGCTCCTCGAACAGGGTGCCGGGCGCAATCATGCCCTTGAAGTGTTCTTCGGTCTTTTTCGCCAGTGCCATCAGATGTGGTGTGCCCTGAAGTACCTTCTTGCTGCTGTCCCGGACCTGATTGTAGGTCCGGCTGGAAAGCAGTTTGGCGAAATAATTGGACAGGCCGCCGACGTTACGGGAAATCGACATGTCGTTGTCGTTCAGAATAACCAGCATGTCCGCATGCAGGTGGCCGGCATGGTTCAGGGCCTCGAAGGCCATGCCCGCGGTCATGGCGCCATCGCCGATCACGGCAATGCTCTTGCGACCGGTTTTCTGAAGACGCGCGGCGATGGCCATGCCCAGTGCAGCGCTGATGGAAGTGCTGGAATGGCCCACGCCGAAGGTATCGTACTCACTTTCAGCCCGCTTCGGGAATCCGGCCAGACCGTCCTTGCGACGAATCGTGCCCATCTGTTCCCGCCGGCCGGTCAGTATCTTGTGGGGGTAGGCTTGATGGCCCACATCCCAGACCAGGCGGTCTTCCGGGGTGTTGAACACGTAATGCAGGGCAACGGTCAGTTCCAGTACGCCCAGGCCTGCGCCGAAATGGCCTCCGGTCTGTCCGACCGACCACAGCAGAAACGCCCTCAGCTCCCTGGCCAGCTGCGTAAGCTGGTCAGCGGGCAGCTCTCGCAGCTGAGCCGGTGAATCCATTCGGTCCAGCATAGGGGTATTGGGCCGCTGTGACGGGATTTCCTTGAAAATATAAGTGTCCTGCATCTGCTCGGGTCTTTTCCGGAATGTTCGGCAACTGCTTGGCATTATAGGGGAACAGGGCCGCCTGTTTCACACCCATTGGGCCAGTTATTGCGAGATTGTTAAGCTCAGTGTGCGCCCTTCAGGCGCCGGGATTCAATGGGTCCGTGCCACCACATAATCGGCCATCGCCCGCAGTGGATCGGCCTCGGGGCCGAAGTCCCTCAGACTTTCCTGGGCACTGGCAAGCAGTGCGGCCAGATGCTCCCTGGCACCGGCCACGCCGAGCAGGGCCGGGTAGGTGGGCTTGGCGCGTGCGGCATCCGAACCCTGGGGCTTGCCAATAACCGCGGTATCGCCTTCGATGTCCAGCAGGTCGTCCTGCACCTGGAAGGCCAGGCCCAGTGCCTTGGCGTAGGTGCCCAGATTGCCAAGTGCCGATTCGGGCACGGCGGGGGCAGTCAGTGCACCCAGCTTCACGCTGGCCTCAATGAGTGCCCCGGTCTTGTGCCGGTGCATGGTTTCGAGCTGGGCGAGGGACAGGGTTTTGCCAACAGACTCCAGATCAATGGCCTGGCCGCCGACCATTCCGTAGTGGCCGCTTGCTCCAGCCAGTTCATGCACCATGGCAAGTCGTGCCGCCGCCTCGATCTTGTCATTGCCGGACAGCCAGCGGAAGGCCAGCGCCTGAAGCGCGTCGCCGGCGAGAATCGCGGTGGCCTCATCGAACGCAATATGCGTGGTCGGACGACCCCGGCGCAACTCGTCATCGTCCATGGCGGGCAAATCGTCGTGGATCAGAGAGTAGGCATGGATCAGTTCCACCGCGCAGGCGGGCGCCAGCACTTCGTCACCGGTCTGCCCGGCCGCCTTGGCTGCAGCCAGACAAAGGGCGGGGCGAATTCGTTTGCCCCCGCCAAGCACGCTGTAGCGCATGGCTTCCTGCAGTCGCTCGGAGGCGCAACCGTGCTCCAGGCAGCGTTCGAGTTCGGCGTCCACCCGGACGCGACAGGTCTCAAGGAAGTCCTGAGCCAGCTTGTTCTGATCAGTCATCAATCCGAATCGTCCGGAGTAAACGGTTGGGTTTCCAGGGTGCCATCGCTGTTCTGGACCAGTTGCTCGACCCGCTGTTCGGCACTTTTCAGGGCCTGTTGGCACTCCCGGGTGAGTTTGACGCCGCGCTCGAACGCGGTCAGTGACTGCTCGAGAGACAGTTCGCCCTGTTCCAGATCCCGGACGAGCGTTTCCAGTTCATCAAGGGATTTTTCGAAATCGGCAATGGATGTGGCGCCTTGTTCACTGGCCATCAGGGGCCCTCCGATGGGTGGCAGAATTTCGCGGATTATATCAGAGCTTGCCGGCTACCGCTGCCAGTGGAAACGCCGGCATGGGTGGGGTTCGGCATTGGGGCCCCAGCCCTGTTCGCTGACTCGTATTTCACCGCTTCGGGAGACGCTGACAATGGTGGTGGCGCGGGTTCCGTAGGAATCACCGACAATGAACGGCGAAGACAGGAAGCGCTCGGTATCAATGCCGACGCCGGTATCCGGCAGCAAATGGTCCGGAGCCGGTGTCGTATCCTGAAGCAGGGCGATCAGTTCCTGATGTAATGCTTCGGCGTCATTATCGGCCGATGCCACGGTATCGCCTACGGCCTGCCTCAGGCGCAGCAACTTGGGCCATGGCGTTTGCAGCAGATGATTGCTAAGCCCGTAGACGCCGCGGTGTATGTTCCGACCGGGGTGAGCGTCGCGATTGCTGTAATACCAGCCCGACGAATCGTTCAGATAAACAAGGTTGAACCCTGCGTACTGCCCGGGTTCATCGGATAATCTGGCCGCGAGGTCCGGGATCGGCTCCTCAAGGGCTCGCAACGGCAGTTCCCCACGACTGTTGCGGCCGTCTTCGGGGGTGCCCTCGCGTACGTTGGTCACCGCGCTGACGGTGCCGTCGCCGGAAATTGCCAGCCAGGTGCCGCCGGATTGCAAATCCCGTCCGGCCAGTATCCGGGTGCCCTGCGTGGTCTCCCACCAATCCATCGGCGCTGTTGGGCGCCGGAAAAATTCGTCCCGGTTGGCAGCCACCACAAGGGGAAAGTTGGCGTTTTGGCCAAGGGTAAAAGCGATAAGGCACATAGTGTCGCGTGGCACTCCCGGATTTGATGAAGTTGGCAGTTGCGGTGTGTATCATACCAGCCTTGTTCTGCGGGGCTATGGACAAGGCGATGACCCTGATTTACGTATTTGCTTCCTATCTGGCGCTTGGTGCCCTTGCTGGTACGCTGGCGGGTCTGTTTGGTATCGGTGGCGGGCTTATTATTGTCCCTGTACTGATTTTCAGTTTCGGTCTTCAGGGCATCAGTCCTGAAATCGCAGCCCATCTGGCGGTTGGCACCTCTCTGGCGACCATTGTGTTTACCTCTCTCAGCTCCATCCGGTCCCATCACCGGCACGGGGCCGTCCGTTGGGATATTTTTCGGCCCATGGCAGTGGGTATCGTGGTCGGCGCGATAATTGGCGCCTGGTCAGCGTCGTTGTTGAGCGGGCCGGCACTGGAACTGGTGATCGGGGTGTTTGTCATCGCGGTCGCCATCAAGATGCTGACCGGTGCCAACCCCAAGCCGGGGCGGGTTGTTCCGGGCCAACCGGGTCTTGTCGCCTCCGGGGGAGTAATTGGCTGGGCCTCTGCCATCTTCGGGATCGGTGGTGGCACCCTGACGGTGCCCTATATGACCTGGTGCAATGTGCGCATGCAGAACGCGGTGGGCACCTCTGCGGCGTGTGGCTTACCGATTGCCGTCGCCGGTGCACTGGGTAACATCTGGACGGGGTGGGGCAACACCTACCTGCCAGAGTACAGCGTTGGGTTTATTTACCTGCCCGCACTCCTGGGTATCATCCTGACCAGCGTGGTGTTCGCCCGGGTGGGGGCTACGCTGGCGCACCGGTTGGATGCCGTGGTCCTGAAACGAGTTTTTGCCGTCGTCCTGCTTCTTGTGGGGCTCCGTTTTCTTTTGAGCTGAGAGGTTGTCGATGCTGCAGCATCCCCAGATTGATCCGGTGGCCATTGCCATCGGTCCACTCAAGATTCATTGGTATGGCCTGACCTACCTGGTGGGGTTTGTTGCCGGTTGGTGGCTCGGGCGCTTGCGTACTCGCAAACCAGGGTCTCCGATCGACGAAGAGCAGATGGGGGACCTGCTGTTCTACCTGGCCCTTGGGGTAATCCTCGGTGGCCGGTTTGGCTACGTGATCTTCTACAATTTCGATGTTTTCCTGGCGGACCCCCTCTGGCTGCTGCGGGTTTGGGAGGGCGGCATGTCCTTTCACGGTGGCCTGCTGGGCGTCATGCTGGCAATGTGGTGGTACGGGCGCAAAGTCGGAGCCGGTTTCTGGAAAATCGCTGACTTCGTGGCGCCGCTGGTGCCGGTTGGGCTAGGCGCGGGTCGTATTGGTAACTTTATCAATGGCGAACTATGGGGCAAGCCGACCGATGTGTCTTGGGGCATGGTCTTTCCGACTGCGCCGGATGCACTGGCCCGGCACCCCTCCCAGCTGTATCAGTTTGCCCTTGAGGGCGTTGCGCTGTTCGTTATCCTGTGGTGGTTTTCAGCAAAGCCCAGACCGCGGATGGCGGTGTCCGGCATGTTTCTGATTTTCTATGGCGTGTTCCGGTTCATGGTGGAATTCGTGCGCGAACCGGATCCGCAACTTGGATACCTGGCGTTTGATTGGCTAACCATGGGGCAAGTGCTGTCGACGCCGATGATTTTGGCTGGTGCCGCCCTTATGTACATTGCTTACCGGAGAAATGCGGAATGAAAGCCTATCTCGACCTGATGCAGGATGTTGTCGATAACGGATACGGTAAAGGTGACCGGACTGGCGTCGGCACGCGATCCGTGTTCGGGCGCCAGGTCCGCTTCAATCTCCAGGATGGTTTTCCGCTGGTCACCACCAAGAAAGTCCATCTGCGCAGTATTATTTACGAGTTGCTCTGGTTCCTGAACGGTTCCACCGACAACTCCTGGCTGCAAGAGCGCAAGGTGTCGATCTGGAACGAGTGGGCCCTGGACGATGGCGACCTGGGACCGATATACGGCAAGCAGTGGCGTAGTTGGCAGTGCCCGGACGGTCGGGTGGTCGATCAGATCAGCGAAGTGGTTGAGCAGATCCGAGCCAAGCCGAACTCCCGGCGCCTGATTGTCTCGGCCTGGAATCCGGCCGAACTTCCGGACGAGTCCATCGGCCCCCAGGATAACGTTCGTCAAGGTCGTATGGCGCTGGCCCCCTGCCATTGCCTGTTCCAGTTCTACGTGGCCGACGGCAAGCTCTCCTGCCAGCTCTACCAGCGCAGCGCCGATCTCTTTCTCGGCGTGCCGTTCAATATTGCCTCTTACGCCCTGTTGACACATATGATCGCCCAGCAATGCGATCTGGACGTTGGTGAGTTCGTGCATACGTTTGGTGATTGCCACCTGTACCAGAACCACTTGACTGACGACATTGTCTTCGAACAGCTCAAACGTGAACCGCGTGCCCTGCCGAAGCTGGTGATCAGGCGCAAACCGGCATCCATCTTCGAGTATGAACTGGAAGATTTTGAGTTCGAAGGTTATGACCCTTATCCGGGGATCAAGGCTCCGATCGCGATTTAAACTTCAGTTGACTGTTTCTTCAGCCTGACTGCGGGCGGGAGGTAGAGCTTGCCAACGCCAAAGCAAGAGGATCCGAAATGAGGAAAGCCCTCATCGTCGCCATGTCCCGTAACCGGGTCATCGGTCGCAACAACAATCTCCCTTGGTACCTGCCGGGCGACCTGCGCTACTTCAAGCAGGCGACCATGGGCAAGCCCATAATCATGGGGCGTAAGACCTGGGATTCCATTGGTCGGCCACTGCCGGGTCGCATGAACGTGGTTATTTCCCGGAATCCGGACTGGCAGGCACCCGCCGGCACGGTGGCGGCAACGTCGCTGCAGGATGCGTTGGTCAAAGCCGAGGCTCAGGCCGAGCTGGAAGGGGGGGACGAGGTGATGATCATCGGGGGCGGCCAGATCTATACCGAGGCGCTACCGATGGTGGATCGAATGTACGTCACCCAGGTGCACGCAGAAGTGGACGGGGACGCGTTCTTTCCGGAAGTGGACTGGGGCCAGTGGGAAGAGATCGGACGGGAGGATTTCTCCGCGTCCGACAACAATCCGTACGACTACAGTTTCGTCGTCTACCAGCGCCAGGCTTAAGCCTGGCGGGGTGGGCGCTTTCCAGCGGGCTTGCCGCCCTTGCCGGGCGGTTTACCGCGACCGCCTGGGCCGCCTTTGCCCTTGGGCCCGCCTTTCTTGAAGCCCCCTTTCGGGCCCTTGCGAAACTCGCCAGGACGCCCGCCTTTGCGATCACGGCGGGGCGGGGTGGCAGAAACGACCGGCAGGGCTTCCGGCTGCTCCAGCGGCAGTGAGCCTGGCTGCGCAGCTTCCATCCAGCACGCCAGGGCACCGGCAACCATCGCCATATCCATCTCATTACGCTCGGCAATCTCGTCGAGCAGCGACATCGCCTTCGCCAGTTTCTTGTCCTCCGCGAAACCCAGCAGCTGGGCCTCAAACTGCTGTTCCCGCATCTTCTTGAGATCAGTGGGGGAGGGCAGTTCGTAGGCTTCCATCGGCGAATTGGTGGCGCGCTCAAGGGTCTTCAGCCAGCTGCGCTCACGGGGAGTGACCAGCAGGATGGCTTTGCCAGTACGACCGGCGCGACCGGTCCGGCCCACCCGGTGGATGTAGGCTTCAGTATCGTAGGGCACGTCGTAGTTGATGACGTGAGTGATGCGAGAGACGTCCAGACCGCGGGCGGCTACATCGGTCGCAATGATGATGTCTTTCTTGCCACGTTTCAGGTCTTCAACGGTTTGCTCGCGCTGGCGCTGATTCAGATCGCCACTCAGGGGCGCGACGGCATGGCCGCGTGCCGACAGTTTCTCCGCCAGCATGGTGGTTTCGGCCTTGGTGCGCACGAAGATAATGGCGGCATCGATCGGTTCGACTTCCAGGATGCGGGTCAGGGCGTCCAGCTTGCGCTCGGCGTAGACCGGCAGGACGAACTGGGAGATCCGCTCGACCGTCCGGGTTTCGCTCTCGATTTTTACTTCGGTTGCGTTGCGCAGGTAGGTCTGGGCGACCTTCTTGATCTGAGGAGGCATGGTGGCCGAGAACAAGGCGCGCTGGCAGTTCTCTGGCGTCTTGGCCAGGATCGCTTCGACATCGTCAATGAAACCCATGCGCAGCATTTCGTCGGCTTCGTCCAGAACCAGAGCCTTGAGGCTGTCCAGTTTCAGGGTACCCTTGCGCAGATGATCGAGCATGCGCCCCGGGGTGCCGACAATAACCTGGGCACCGCGCCTCAGGCCCTTGATCTGGGGATAAAAATCCTGGCCGCCGTAAATCGGCAGCACATGGAACTGGCGGAACTTGCTGGCGTAGGTTGTGAATGCCTCAGCCACCTGAATGGCCAGTTCCCGGGTCGGAGCCAACACCAGAATCTGGGGCTCAGTGATGGATGCGTCAATTCGGCTCAGCAGAGGAAGCGCAAAGGCCGCTGTTTTACCGGTACCTGTCTGGGCAACACCCAAAAGATGGTTTCCGGCCAGCAGTGCGGGGATGGACTGAGCCTGAATGGGAGACGGTTTTTCATAGCCAACAGCGGTCACGGCTTCAAGTACGGCCGGGTCCAGACCCAGTTCGGCAAAGGACAATTCTGACATTGATTTACTCGGAATTCGGGGGGTAAGGCATTGTCGGGCAATGCACGATGTGGCCGCATTATAGCCGCTTTGCCGTTGCTTTAATATGCATAATCCCCTAATCCCTGTAGGTAGTTGCCGGTGCGCCACTATTGCTTTGGTGGTGCATCTGAGGCAGTCTTTCCTTTTCCGGTAGGTTGCTAACAGGGTTCAGGAATGACCTTTGATCAGTTGTTGTCGGCGACCGGGAATCCGTGGTGCAGGTGGATGCCCTTTCGGCATCCGAGGCTCAACCCGTGGAGCAGTGCCCGGCGTTACCCTATATTCCCAATACGACCCCGGAATTCACTCGGCACATTGAGATGCGCTGGTCATTCGGGCATATGCCCTTCTCAGGCAAGGGCGGACGGGAAATGGGAGGTTGGATGCAATTCCGCGAGTCGCCTGAAACCTTCTCCGATGCCCACATCGTGGCTCTGGTTAACACCTGGCCAACGGCGGTCCTGCCGCACCTAAGTGGCCCCGTACCTGCCAGTTCGCTGAGCTGGGCCCTTGATATCATCCACCCACGTCCTGCACTGTCGCCGGGCGACTCAGGCCGCCATTTCTGATTTCAGGGCATCTATAATGATGCGGGAAAAGTCCTCTGGGGAGTCTTCCTGCAGGAAGTGCCCGCCTCGCAATGTAATGTGCGGTTGACCATGGGCGCCGGGGATTCGGCGTTGCATGTAGCGATCACCGCCCCGGGTAATCGGATCCCCGCTACTAAAGCAGGTGATGAAGGGCTTGCGCCATTTCTCCAACACTCTCCAGGCTTCCCTGTTGGCTTCCCCCGACGGATCATCACCGGACAGGGGAACCAGCTTCGGGAATGCCCGGGCGCCCGCCTTGTAATCCGCTGTCGGGAACGGTGCTTCGTACGCGGCCAGTTCTGCCTTGGACAGGGTCCGTTCAGTGCCGAGCTGGACGATTCGCCCGATCGGAAACCAGGGGCTGTGGCTGGCAAAGGCCTTCCACAGTGAAAACGCCGTCGGGACACGATTCTCGCCGGTCGGCAGCATTCCGTTACCGACGATGATCCGACTGAAACGCTGAGGGTGCTCTGCTGCCAGTCTCAGACCCAGCAGCGACCCCCAGTTCTGGCAAACCAGGGTGACGTTTGTCAGATTCAGGGCTTCCAGCCAGCTCGCAAGCCATTCCATATGTCGCTCGTAGCTGTAATCCTCGACGGCCGCGGGTTTGTCGGATTTTCCGAAACCGATCAGATCCGGCGCCAGAACCCTGTAGCCGGCCGCAGCCACCTGCGGAATCATGTGCCGGTAGAGGTAAGACCACGATGGCTCACCGTGCAGCATCAGCACCGGTGAAGCACTCTCCGGGCCCTCGTCCACATAATGCATACGCAGGTTGGGCGCTACATCAAGATAATGCGGAGTAAAAGGGTAATCCGGAAGGCCTGCGAAGCGGGCTTCATCGGTTCTCAGAATACGCATGCCATCGACTGTCCTGACTGATTGGTTGCGTGATTGTCCGGGTCTTCCTGCACTGGAAGGCCGATAAGACAATCGTCGAAGATCAGGATAAAGCAGATGGAAATTTTGTGTGTTTGAGTTGCGTAACAGTGCGTTGCCGCTTTGAATCAGGACGCCATTCCAAATAGCTGGTCCGGGTTTTCAATGCTGGCCATGGCCGAATCGCAGCAGTTTACGGCGCCGCAATCGTCGGCCGAACACAGACCGACGGTCATGCATTTGACGTCCTGAAGGCGATCGCCTTCGTTCCGGAAAATCCGGGCGCGGGACAGTATTGAACCACAATGACCGCAGAGAAGGGTCGGGACGGCACTGCCCTCAGCAACCAGGGCAGTGTAGATATGTTGATCGTTTATGCTCATGATTATCCTCCTGATAAAGTCCAACCTAGGGACGGAGTGTGACAAATAAAAGTCTCCTGCCCCATTACGCGTTAGTTATCCGGATCGACCACTGGTCGACGGTTGGAACGCTTGTCTTCCCAATCAAGCTCCTTCGGATCATACCAGCCTATGCCATTCAGCACTTTTTCGCGAGTTGTCGGTGAAAGGGTTGGCCACAATTCCTGAAAATCGTCCAGGCCGAGTTCACGTTGCCGTTGTTGCTTGCTCTGCAGACGGTTGATGGTACGCGGCAGCTGCAGTGCCTCACCCAACTGGCCCGGGACCAGCACCTCCTGCCCCAACACCTTGCGGCGGTGGGTACGGGCTGCCAGCACCCGGCGCAGTTCAATGGCGGCTTCCAGGGCGGTTTCCGGTGTAAAGGTTTCCAGTTCCAACAGCGCGACCTGTTTAATAGCTGATCAACAACCGTTCACTATAACCTGAAGCGGGCTACAGTGGCCACGTTGCCGTGGTAGGCTAGCCCTGTTCTGCGGCTGAAGCCGGGCAGGGCCGTCTTTTTGCTCTTACTTGTCAGGAAAAACCACAATTATGTACGCAAAACTGGAAACTCGGACTTTTCTCGCGATGTTGGTGGGGGTTTCCCTGGCCTTTGTGTGGCTCATGAAACCGTTTTTCGGTCCCATTTTCTGGGCCGTTGCCATCGCGCTGATTTTTCACCCGGTTCAGCAACTGCTGGTACGCAAGATCGGAGAGCGTCCGAACGTGAATGCCCTGATTACGCTTGTCACTTGCATGGTGATTGTCGTCATTCCGGTGCTGGTGCTGATAACGTCGCTCATCGCCGAGGGTGTCGGCGTTTACCAGCAGATCCAGGATGGTGAAATACGACCGGGCGAGTATATTGATCAGGTGAACAAGTCATTCCCCGCCATCCAGTCGTTTCTGGCCCAGTTTGATATCAATTTCGCCGAAATTCGTGACCGCGCGGTCAACATCTTTGTCGGTGGCAGTCAGTTTTTCGCAAAACAGGCGCTTGGGGTTGGTCAGAATACCTTTCAGTTTTTCCTGGGCCTGGCACTGATGGTGTATCTGGCGTTCTTCCTGCTACGCGACGGCACCAAGCTGGTGGAGCTGATGATTCGGGCACTGCCGCTCGGCGATGAGCGTGAACGACTGCTGTTCGCGAAGTTTGCCGAGGTAACCCGGGCCACCGTGAAAGGCAATCTACTGATCGCCATTATCCAGGGGGCTCTGGGCGGTCTGATTTTCTGGATCCTGGGAATTAGCGGCGCACTGCTCTGGGGTGTTGTGATGGCCATCGTATCCCTGTTGCCGGCCGTGGGTGCAGCATTGGTCTGGGTGCCGGCCGCCATCTACCTGGCCGCAGTCGGGGACACGATCCAGGCAGTGATACTGACCATTTTTGGCGTTGTGGTTATCGGCCTGGCGGACAACCTCCTGCGCCCGGTGCTGGTGGGCCGCGATACCAAGCTGCCCGATTACATCGTACTGTTGTCCACTCTGGGGGGCATCGTCATGTTCGGAGTTAACGGTTTTGTCATGGGGCCATTGGTGGCGGCGCTGTTCATGGCGTTCTGGGGAATCTTTATCCGCGAGTTTGGGGAGGAGACCGGGCGGACTGAAAAAGTTGGACCCAGTCACGGCCATGGTGACGATGGAGCCGGGTGAGGTTACATGTCGCGAAAGTGTGATACGATTTTCATTGTTTGCCCCAGCCTGTGGAGATAGGCACCACAAAACAAAAAAGAAACGGGTATCGGCGAGATATCAGGAGTAATGCAGGTGAGTACCATGAGAAAAGCGACCAACCATCTGGGCCGACTGGCAATGGCGGCCGGCACCGCTGCCATGCTTGGGCTGGCGCCCGTAGCCTATGCGGATGAAACCGTTGCCCTCAAGAATGCGCTCTATGGCGCCGGGTATAACATTACGAACGTCAGCTCTAAAATGGACGATGCCACGCGCGCGGCGTTGACCACGTTCCAGAAGGAAAACGGACTTCAGGCGACTGGAACCCTGAACGATGAGACCAAAAAGGCGCTGGGCATGATTTCGGTGAAGGTCGCTGCGGCCTCTACCGCGCCGGCACAGAGCAGTGCCAGCTCCTCCGCACCAGCGAAGTCTGAGGCGCCGGCCAAGACCGAAAGCGCCGAAGAAGGTGCAATTGAAGAAGATGACGAGGGCGGCTGGTCGCTCTGGTAAGTCGGCCACCGACAAAAAAGCCCGCCAGGTATCCTGAGCGGGCTTTTTTTTGGGCGGACGCGGCCTAATCGAGCTTGCTCAGGTCCCTTACCGCGCCCTTATCGGCACTGGTGGCCAGCAGGGCGTATGCCTTAAGGGCCGCCGACACCTTGCGGTCCCGGGCCAGGTCGGGTTTCCAGCCCTTGGCCTCGCGAGCCTCCCGCCGGCGATCCAGTTCGTGCTGGTCCAGCTCGACATTGATCGTGCGGTTCGGGATGTCGATGCGAATGCGATCGCCATTCTCAATCAGGCCGATGGCACCGCCCGCTGCGGCCTCGGGCGAGGCATGGCCAATCGACAGGCCAGAGGTGCCGCCGGAGAAGCGACCGTCGGTCAGCAGGGCGCAGTCCTTACCCAACCCCTTGGACTTCAGGTAACTGGTGGGATACAGCATTTCCTGCATGCCGGGGCCACCGCGTGGGCCTTCGTAACGAATAATGACCACCTCGCCCGGTTTGACCTCGTCGCTCAAGATGCCGGCGACAGCGGAGTCCTGGCTTTCAAACACCCGCGCCGTCCCTTCGAACACATAGATGCTTTCATCGACGCCGGCGGTTTTAACAACGCAGCCGTCCAGGGCAATATTCCCGTAGAGCACTGCCAGTCCGCCTTCGGAGGAATAGGCATTCTCAACCGACCGGATGCAGCCGGTCTCCCGGTCGCCATCAAGAGCTGGCCAGCGAGTGCTTTGGCTGAAGGCCGTCTGGGTTGGAATCCCGGCCGGGCCAGCCTTGTAGAATTCCACCACTTCGGCGGGCGGAGAGCGCATGATGTCCCAGGTTTCGAGGGCTTCGCTCATGGTCTTGCTGTGCACGGTGGGCAAATCCGTGTTGATCAATCCGCCCCGTTCCAGTTCCCCGAGAATGCCCATGATACCACCGGCCCGATGGACGTCTTCCATGTGATACTTGGGCGAGTTGGGGGCAACCTTGCACAGCTGGGGCACCTTGCGGGAGAGTTGATCGATTTCATTCAGGGAGAACGGCACTCCGCCTTCCTGAGCCGCCGCGAGAAGATGCAGGATGGTGTTGGTCGAGCCGCCCATGGCGATGTCCATTACCATGGCGTTTTCGAACGCGGCCATGGAGGCGATGCTCAGGGGAAGAACGCTGGCGTCGTCTTCCTCGTAATAGCGCCGCGTATTCTCCACAATCTGACGACCGGCCTTCAGGAACAGTTGCTCGCGATCGGCGTGGGTGGCCAGCAGGGAGCCATTGCCGGGCAGGGCCAGGCCGATGGCTTCCGTCAGGCAGTTCATGGAGTTGGCTGTGAACATGCCGGAACAGGAGCCGCAGGTGGGACAGGCACTGCGCTCATATTCGGCCACGGTTTCATCGTCGGCGTTGGGATCGGCGGCGATAACCATGGCATCAACCAGGTCAAGCTTGTGTTCAGACAACTTGGTTTTGCCGGCTTCCATCGGGCCGCCGGACACGAAGATGGTGGGGATGTTCAGACGCATGGCAGCCATGAGCATGCCCGGGGTGATCTTGTCGCAGTTGGAGATGCAGACCAATGCGTCGGCGCAGTGGGCGTTGACCATGTACTCAACAGAGTCGGCGATGATCTCCCTGGAAGGCAGGGAATACAGCATGCCGTCGTGGCCCATGGCAATGCCATCATCGACGGCGATGGTGTTGAACTCCTTGGCGACACCGCCGGCTTCCTCGATTTCGCGGCAGACGAGCTGCCCCAGATCTTTCAGATGGACGTGACCGGGTACGAACTGAGTAAAGGAGTTGGCGACTGCGATGATGGGTTTGCCGAAATCCTCGTTTTTCATACCGGTGGCGCGCCAGAGGGCGCGGGCGCCGGCCATATTGCGGCCAGCGGTGGAAGTCCGCGAACGATACTGAGGCATGGTGTTCTGATCTCTCTGTTGTTACCTGATGGTGGTTTCTGGTTGGCTTTGTGCGACGTAAAAGAATACCAGATTAGACTCCTATCGCATGGTTGTTTTAGCAGGCCGTGTTTACAATGCATATAAGGGAGCACAAATCGCCTCCGGATTTGCCTCATGAAAGGAGCTTGCCTATGGCCGGCCGGGAAAGCCTGCCACTTCGCCGTCTGAAAGAATTCCAGCCCCTGAACCGGCTTGGCGATGATCAACTGGTACTGTTGGCCAGTCGTGCAGAGCGCCGGACGTACGGTGCCGGCCAACGTGTGGTGGAACGCGGGGTCAGGGACGGTCTCGATTTCTTCCTGGTCTCGGGCCTGGTGGAGCTGGAGTCGGTTGATGGTCGCAAATCCCTGATCGAGGCCGAGACCGAGAAAGCGCTCAATCCTATTGCCAGACTTCAGCCACGGATGTACGAGGTGACGGCGGTACGGCCGTGCGAAATTCTTGCGGTCGAGCAGGATATCCTGAACCAGATGCTGCGATCAGCACCCGTAGACCAGGTGGACATGAATTCGGGTGAAGGTTTTGGTGGCAGAGAAGGTGAAGCGCATGAGCTGCTGATGGAGTTTTACTCCGAGCTGCGCTCCAACCAGATCAAGCTGCCCAGCGTCCCGGACGTGGCATGGAAGGTTCGCCGGCTGGTTGACCGGGAAGATTCCACGGCCGAGCAGGTTGCCAGTGCCATTTCCGCCGACCCGGCCATAGCTGCCAAGCTGGTGCGGGCGTGCAACAGTCCGCTGTATCGCGGCTTCAGTGACGTGCGCAATGTTCGCGAGTCGGTGGTTCGGCTGGGGATGAGAACCACCCGGCAGTTGGTGACGGTTTTCTCCATGCGCGAGGTCTTCAAGAGCCGGCAGGCAGCTTTGCAGAAAGAGATGGAGAACCTGTGGCGCCACTCCCGGGAGGTTGCGGCATTGTGTTGGGTGCTGGCCGATCACGCTACCCGGCTGAACCCGGAGGAGGCCATGCTGGCCGGATTGTTGCACGACATCGGTGTGGTGCCGGTGTTGGTCCAGGCGGAGCATCACCCGAGCCTGTTCTCGGATCCGGACAACCTGCGACATGCGATCCGTGAACTTCGTGCAGATGTCGGTACGGCGGTGCTGGAAAGCTGGGCGTTTCCGCCGGCCTTCATCGAGTCGGTTCGCCACGCGGAAGAGTGGCACCATGAATGTCGCGAACCGGAGCCGCAACTGACCGATGTGGTGATCGTTGCGCAATTGCATTCGATGATTGGTTCGCACCAGAATGCCGAGTTACCACGGTTCGATCAGGTGCCGGCCTATCGCCGGTTGGGAGAGCTGGAGCTTAACGCCTCGCGCAGCCTCCAGCTGTTGACCGAGGCTCGTGCCCGGGTTGACGAAGTACAGCAGTTGCTTTCTATTCGATGACCCGATGGGTCTGATTTTTTTGGGTCCGCCACGCGGTGACTAGTGTTGATATGAATGTACCTCTCTTCCCCCTGAATTCCATCGTTCTCCCCCGGGGGAGGATACCCCTGCAGCTGTTTGAGCCCCGTTATATTGATATGCTCACCCGTTGCCTCAAGGAAGATCGCGGATTTGTCGTGGTCCTCTTGCGCGATGGCGCGGAGACAGGCCCGACCGCTTCGTTTTATGACATCGGCACCTACGTCCGGATTATTGATTTTCAGCAGTTGGAGAATGGCCTGCTCGGCATCACCGTGGAAGGCGCCTCCAAAGTGACGGTGGTTCGCAGCTGGCAGCAGGACGATGGCCTCAATGTCGGTGATGTCGAGGTCCTGCTGGACGAGGCCGACCGCGAAGTGCCGGCACGGTTCAGCGAGCTGCCCTCGGTGCTTCGGGCGCTTTTCAAGCATCCGGTGGTTCGTGATCTCGACATGGATGTGGACTACCGGGATGCCCGACACGTGGGCTGGCGCCTGACCGAACTGTTGCCACTGGATAAGCAGGAAAAGCAGCGATTGGTTGAGTTGCAGGATCCGCTTGAAAGGCTCAGCCGATTGCAGGAACTGCTCGAAGCCCTTGAAGAGGGTTAGATCGGCCGGAAATCCATCTGCGCTTGTGGCCATGCCAGGACCACATAGCCGATGGTGAATGCCAGCCATACGGCGCCTGCCACTGCCATGGATACATCCGGTGCCAGGTGAATCCGATCGTATCGGCTGTAGCTTGCCCGTATCGCCCCGGTAATCGCCATCCCCAGCAAGATGCCTCCGATCACATCCGTAAACCAGTGTACGCCGAGATACAGTCGGCTAAGCGCCACAGGCAGCAGCGGCAGAGACAATAGCACGTAGGATTGCCACCGATTGTGGCTTCGGGTTTCCCCGGCAACGAAACTGGCAGCGAGGGTCACAAATACAGTGATTCCAGCGCTATGACCGCTCGGAAAGGCATCCGACGCAGGCGGGCTGAGCACCGCGTCCGGTCGCGTGACCCCGAGCGTGGATTTCAACAGCCAGACCAGGACGAAGGTGAGCGCCGCCGCCATGACAATGTGGATAGCGGCGGCGTAGTAGCCCCGAAAAACCAGCGCCAGGGTCGCGAGAATCGCCGCAGTGATCAACACTGGCGGATCTCCCAGCAGGGTCGCGATGATGACCGGGCCATCCAGGATGGGTTGCCGGAGCTGTTCGAACCAGGCGAACACCAGCTGGTCGAACGGTTCCAGGCTCGCAGTGTTTGTCGCGAGCTGTCCCCACAGCAACAGTAAGCCGGAAGCCCCCAATGCCATCATTAGCGAGGGAAGGGGAAACTCACCACCCCGGTCCGGCCGGTGATTGGTATACAGTCGCCAGAAGCGGTGGGTAGCGTCGTAGGTCGCCATCCGTCGTTCCAGCCAGGAGTAAAACCGGCTGCCTTGACCGAGTCCGAGCTGGAACTGTATCAGCACCAGGTAAACCACGACCATGACCGCCAGACTGACCCCCACCACGGCGTAAAAATGCGCGGGCGGCTGAATCTCGCTGGCCAGTGCACTTCCGACCAGAAAGCCCGGCAGAATATATACCGGCGCCCAGCCAATTGCCGAAGCGATATTGAAGGCGAGAAACCGTTGCCAGGGCATCCACAGGGCGCCGGCAATGAGCGGGATGACAGGGCGAACGGGCCCAACGAAGCGACCTATGACGACACTCTTGCCGCCGTGTTGACGAAAGAAGGACTTCCCCTTGCGAATGAGCTTTGGGTAGCGGCTGAGCGGCCAGACCGAATCCAGCCGACCCTGGAGTTTCCGTCCCAGGGCAAAGCTGAGCGTATCGCCGGCAATCGCGCCCAGGCCGGCCCAGATGAGTGTTTCCGTCAGGGGCATGCCGGTTTTTCCGGCCAGTGCCGCGAACGCAAATAGAATGGCGACCCCGGGCACAACGATACCCGCAAGGGCCAGGGATTCAACGAAGGCGGTGCTGAACAGGGCGATAGCCAGCCAGCCGGGGTGCACGCTGAGCCAGGCCGACAGATTCTGCAGCCAGTCCGCGCTCATGCCGTGATGGTCTCTCCAGCACTGAACCAGACCGAATCGGCGCCGCGCCGACGGGCTTCCTCCATGGCCTCGTGGGCGCGCTTACGGAGCCCGTCGGTGCGCGTGTCACCGCTGCCACGGGTGGTGCAGCCGAGGCTGACCGTAACCTTGCCAACAACTGGCCACTGGTGTTCAGCGATGGTGCGACGAATGCGCTCAGCGATCACTCTCACGCCTTCTTCCGGAGTGAAGGGCAGAATCAGGAAAAATTCCGACTCATTCAAGGTATAGAGCGTGTCACCGGCGCGGATCACGCCGAACAGGTGCTCCGTCATGTCGCGAAACAGATTCTGTACGCCGCCCTTGCCGTAAAGGTCCTCGGCCTCATCTGCGTAGTCGATACTCAGATCAATCACAGACAACGGGTGGCCGGTGGCGATGGCCCGGCTGATTTCCTTCTGCAGGGTTTCGTCCAGAAAGCGGGCATTGTGGGCTCCGGTGACCGAATCCGTGATTGCCAGATCCTCCGCGGACTGGGCCATGTGGTCATAATGCCAGATGTAGAGGGAGGCCGCCGTGAGCAGAATGAAAAGTCCTGCAATCACGGTCAGGGCGTCTGCGGGTGCCTGCCGGAACAGGACCGCTGCAGAGGTCGGCAGCAGCAGCAGGACAGACAGTGCCACGCCCTGTCTGAGCGGCAGGATCAGCAGGTTAAGGATCAGCATGGGCATGGCCCAGTGGGCGATGCCGGGGCTGTCCAGGGTGAGCAGGGCGGCCAGCAGGCCGCTGTTCAGCCCCGCCAGGATGATCAGGTGCCCCGGCGCCGACAACTGGTGCCGGCGACAAATGAAGGTATAGGCAACACCGCCGAGGGTCAGCATGGCCATGCCGGTGGCAAGGTAGAACAACTCGTAAAAACCATAGCGAAGGTTCTGCATTGCCAGGGTGAAGATGAACAGAGTCGCCAGGATGTAACCGATGCTGTGGGTCAGGGTGCGCAGACGCGTTTCGGTCATGATGCAGGTCCTTCAGCCGAAGTTGAGCCTGAGGTTCCGGATTGCGTCCAGGCGCTGTAGGCCTGGGTCCGGTTGCCACCTTGTTGCTGGGCCCGGCGCAGGGCGTTGGCGGCGCTCTGCTGCAAACTGTCGGCGTCATCGCCGATGTTGAGCCCGGCGATGCCCGTGCTCACGGTTAGCGCCATGCCGTGGGATTCCAGCAGGGTGCACAGACCCTTTCGGATGATTTCAGACCGGTTGATGGCGTCGCTGGTGGCAATGCCGGGGAGAATCACCAGAAATTGCAGGTCCGCGACCCGATAATAGGTATCAAAATCCCGGATCTGGCTGTGCAGGTAACGGCCAATCCGGGGCAGGATGGATCGGATGTCCTCGTCCGGATCATGGTCGCTCAAGTGGGTGTCGAGGCCGATCATGATAATCGACATGTCGGTTCCTTCGCGCTCGCTGCGCTGGATTTCCTTGTGCAGGTCAGCCGAGAGGTACTCCCTGCTGGCGGCCTGGGTCAGCTCGTCAGTGCGGCGCAAGGGGGCGAGCTGGCGGGTTTTATACTCGCGCAGGAACACCAGCAGGCCCGAAAGCAGGGTGGTAAGCATGAACGCGCTGATCATCTGGTGGCGATCGGCCAGGCCGGTTGCCGTAGGAATGGCCAGGCCGGCCAGGGCCATGAATGCCAGGGTGATCGCGATTGCCAGGCCCGGCCTGACCAGGGCAAAGGCAAGCAGGGGGATCGCATAAAACCAGTGGCTGAGAGCCCAGGGTCCGGTCCAGAAGCTGGTCAGCAGAAGCAGCAATAGGACCACGAAAAACAGTTGTTGGAGCTGTGGCCAGGGACGGTGCTGGCGACTGGCGTGAAAAGTGCGCCCGCAGATGACGATTCCGGCGGCTGCGGCTGCCGTGGCGGACGTCAGTGGCTCCCCCAACACGGCGCAAAGTGCGGCTATGGCAATCAGGGCGACGAATCCGGCCCGCGACAGTCTGCTCAATAGAAATTTCTCGGCCAGTTGGGCCATGGTGTCCTTCCTTTTCTGAAACTCCCTAAGTATGTGGCATACCGCAGCGCTATAATATCTGTTTGGGGTGCGTACTTGAAACGGGAAAGGTAAAGTTAGCGGGTATTAATGAATTCTGCTCGAAAACACGAAGGTAAACGGATGGATATTGCAGCTTACATGGCTGACGTCGGAGAACAGGCCCGCGCAGCGGCAACGCAAGTGGCGCGCTCTACCACAGCCGTGCGCAATCAGGCCCTGTTGGCGACGGCCCGCGCGCTGGATGAGGCCCGCGACGAACTGGCCGTGGCCAACAGCAGGGATCTCGAGAGTGGCCGTGACAACGGGCTGGACGTTGCCATGCTCGACCGACTGGAGCTCACACCGCAGCGCATTGATGCGATGATCGAGGGCCTTCGCCAGGTGGCATCGCTGCCGGATCCGATCGGAGAAATAACCGACATGACCTACCGCCCGTCGGGCATCCAGGTTGGCAAAATGCGGGTGCCGCTGGGCGTGATCGGCATCATCTACGAATCCCGTCCGAATGTGACGGTCGAAGCCGCCAGCCTCTGCCTGAAATCGGGTAATGCAACCATCCTTCGGGGTGGTTCTGAATCCATTCACTCCAACCAGGCCATTGCGCAGTGCCTGGCCCGCGGACTGGCCGAGGCCGGTCTTCCTGAAACCGCCGTGCAGGTTATCAAAACCACCGATCGAGCCGCGGTGGGTGAATTGATTACCATGCCCAGGTATGTGGATGTGATTGTGCCACGCGGTGGCAAGGGGCTGATCGAACGCATCAGCCGGGATGCCCGTGTGCCTGTCATCAAGCACCTTGATGGGGTTTGTCATGTCTACCTCGACAGTCATGCCGATCCGGAAAAGGCCTTGAATGTGTCGGTGAATGCGAAGACCCAGCGCTATGGCACCTGCAACACCATGGAAACCCTGCTGGTGGATTGTGAGATCGCCGAGGATATGTTGCCGCTGCTGGCTTCCGCCTTCTCGGAAAAAGGGGTGGAGTTGCGGGGGTGTGACCAGACCCGCGCGATCATCGATGCCGATGAAGCGGTCGAAGCCGACTGGGAGGCGGAGTATCTGGGGCCGATCCTGGCGATTCGTGTGGTTGATGGTCTCGACGGTGCCATAGAGCACATAAATCGCTACAGTTCCCAGCATACCGACAGCATCATCACTGAAAATTTCACCCGGGCCCGTCGGTTCATTACCGAAGTGGACTCCAGTTCGGTAATGGTGAATGCCTCGACCCGCTTCGCGGACGGCTTCGAGTACGGCCTGGGGGCTGAAATCGGCATCTCCACCGATAAGATCCACGCCCGTGGACCGGTCGGGTTAGAGGGGCTTACGTCCCAGAAATACGTGGTATTCGGCGACGGTCACATCCGGACCTGATGTCGATGCATGTGATCTACGGCGGAACTTTCGATCCGATCCATCACGGCCATCTTCGTCTTGCGCTGGAGATCAGTGACCGACTGAGTGTCAATCAGGTCAGTCTGGTGCCTTGTCATATACCGCCCCATCGGGGCGACACCGGCGCCACCTCCGAGCAGCGCTGGAAGCTGCTGGAGTTGGCTGTGGCCGATGAGCCCCAATTACGGGTAGATGATCGGGAACTCCGGCGGGCCGGGGCGTCCTACACCGCCGATACCCTGCGACAGCTGCGCCACGAGCTCGGACCTGACGCTCCGCTGGCCATGGTGGTGGGGACGGATGCCTTTGCCGGTTTCGATCGCTGGCAGGAGTGGCAGCAGATTCCCGATCTCGCCCACATCATTGTCGTCCGCCGGCCCGGCGCGGGGCTTGATCCGGACGGTGAGCCATCGCGGATGCTGGCGAAACGTGCTGTCCGGGACGTCAGGCTGCTGCACAATCAGCCCGGCGGTCTGATGCTCGAGCTGGACCCTCCGCTTCTGGATATCTCCGCTACCGGCATCCGGGAACGGATTGGCGACGGTCGGTCCCCGCGTTACCTGGTTCCGGATTCTGTGTGGCGGGAGATTCGTCGTCTGGGGCTCTATGGTGCCTGCCCCGGCGGGAACTTTTAGTGCTACAATCGCGTCTGAATATGACTTTTCGGGCGGCCATTTCGGCCGACGCCCGTCTAACAGGGTGATTATGCAGGCAGAACAACTGAAAGATCTGGTAGTTAACGCGCTTGAAGATGTGAAAGCACAGGACATCAGTGTCATTGATGTCCGTGACCGTACCAGTGTCACAGACTTCATGGTTCTGGCATCCGGAACGTCCAACCGTCACGTAAAGTCACTTGCCGACTCCGTAGTTTCCGAAGCCAAGGAAGAGGGCGTCCGTGCCGGTAATGTTGAGGGCGGAACCGCCAGTGACTGGATACTGGTAGACCTCGGCGACGTGGTTGTTCACGTCATGATGCCCGCCACCCGTGAGTTCTATGATCTGGAGCGCTTTTGGCGGGATGCCCCGGATCTTGGTGTTGCGGGCAGCGAATAATCATGCGGTTACGTCTGATCTGCGTGGGGCAGAAAATGCCCGACTGGGTCAGTGCCGGGTATAACGATTACGCCCGCCGGATGCCGCCGGAACTGCCCCTGGAGCTGGTCGAAATTCCCCTGGCACATAGAGGCAAGAACCCGGATATCACCAGATTGATGCAACGCGAAAGTGAGGCACTTCTTGCTGCTGCCGGCCCGAAAGACCGGGTCATAGCTCTTGAAGTGGGCGGTCGGCCATGGTCAACCGAGAAACTCGCGAGCCAATTGGAGAACTGGCAGCAGGATGGCCGCGACGTCAGTTTCTTCGTGGGTGGCCCGGATGGGCTGGCCGAGGGCTGCCGCCAGCGGGCGGACCAGCAGTGGTCCTTGTCGCCCCTGACACTGCCTCATCCCCTGGTTCGTATTGTGCTGGCCGAGCAGCTTTATCGGGCCTGGTCGATCACCCGCAACCACCCGTACCACCGGGCTTAGGAAAACGTCATGCCGTGGGGTGAATTCAAGGACACTGCTGCCGAGCGCCGACTGTTCCAGAGTCGGGCCATGGTGATGCTGACCTTCGTCGTGTTGTTGATCGGTGGGTTGCTGGCCCGGATGTACCAGCTCCAGGTGATTGAGCACGACGTTTACACAACCCTGTCGGATAAAAACCGCGTTCAGGTCCAGTCAGTTCCGCCTCCCCGAGGTCTCGTCTACGATCGCAATCACACTTTGTTGGCCGAAAACCGTCCGGTGTTCAGCGTGACGCTGGTGCCTGAGCGGGTGGACGAAATGGCGCAGACCCTGTCTCAGCTTGGCGGAATTCTCGATGTTTCCGAGGAGGACCTGGAACGGTTCCAGCGCCGTCTGCAGGAACCCCGGCGCCCCTTCCAGGAGATTCCGCTTCGCTACGACCTCAATGAACAGGAGATGGCGCGGCTTGCGGTCCACCGGCATGAATTACCCGGTGTGGAAGTGACGGCCGAGCTGGTCCGCTATTATCCCCACAGTGAGCTGACCGCACACGCGCTTGGTTTTGTCAGTCGCATTAACCGGGATGAGCTTCAGCGCATTGATCCCGTCAACTATGCAGGTACCAATTACATCGGCAAGTCCGGCATCGAGCGCTTCTACGAGGATCTGTTGCACGGCCAGGTGGGTTATCAGCACGTGGAGACCAACGCCCGGGGCCGGACACTGCGGGTCCTGGAGCGGGAAAATCCGGTTCCGGGTGAGGACCTCCAGCTGCACCTCGATCTTAGACTTCAGAAACGGGCCCACGAGCTGCTGGATGGCCGGCGCGGGGCAATTGTCGCTATTGAGCCCGCCACCGGCGGGATACTCGCGCTGGCGAGCGTGCCCGGGTTCGATGCCAACAAGTTTGTTACCGGCATCAGCGTCAATGATTACCGCGAGCTCAGCGAGAGCCGCGACAAGCCCCTGTTCAACCGCGCACTCCGGGGCCAGTATCCGCCGGGCTCTACAATGAAACCGATGTTGGCCATCGCAGCCCTGGACAGTGGCGCGACAACGCGCGATTACACCATCTGGGATCCGGGTTACTTCCGGCTCAACGACTCCGGCCGTCGCTACCGGGACTGGAAGCGGGGCGGTCATGGTTGGGTTGATCTCATGGACGCCATGGCCGAATCCTGTGATGTCTACTTCTACGAGATTGCCGTGAAGATGGGCGTGGACACCATGTACAGCTATCTCTCCCGCTTCGGATTCGGCGAGGACGCAGCCCTCGACGTGTCCGGCGCCCTGAGTGGTTTGCTACCGTCCAGGGAATGGAAGCGCGCCATGCGCAGCGAATCCTGGTACCCCGGCGATTCAGTGAATCTGGGTATTGGCCAGGGGTTCATGCTGGCAACGCCGCTGCAACTGGCGACGGCCACGTCGCTGATTGCCAATCGCGGCACCTGGGCGGAACCCCGGCTGTTAAAGGAAATCGAGGGCGATACTCCGGTGACGGATTACCTGCCCGACGGCACCCACGAACCCCTCAAGCTCAAGAATCCGGGGGACTGGGAATTCGTCGTCGAAACCATGGCCGAGGTTATGCACGGTCGTCGGGGGACGGCGCGTCGGGTCGGCAGCGATGCCCCCTATCGAATGGCAGGCAAAACCGGCACTGCCCAGGTTTTCAGTCTCGCGGAAGATGAGGAGTACGATGCCGAGGAAATCCGGGAACGGCTGCGGGATCATGCCCTGTTTGTCGGTTTTGCGCCGGTTGAAAATCCAAAAATTGCCGTCTCCGTCATCGTCGAGAATGGCGGCGGCGGCAGCAGCACCGCGGCACCTGTTGCCCGGGCTCTGTTCGATGCCTGGCTGCTCGAATTTCCCGCCAACGACGACGGCGCCCTGGTGGGCAGCGTGAAAGCCGGAGGGGATGGGTAATGGCGCTGAACGATTTCGTGGATTCGACGGCCGCCAACCCCCTCGGTCGCCCAAGGGGAATCTGGTCGGCCTTGCACCTGGATCCGATCCTGCTGTTTCTTCTTCTGATCCTGGTCTCCGGCGGTCTGTTTGTCCTGTACAGCGGGGCGGATCGAAACATTGAGGTGGTCAAGGCCCAGGGGATTCGGCTTGGGGTCGCCTTCGTCGTGATGCTGGTGTTTGCCCAGCTGGATCCTTCCGTATTCAGGCGCTGGGCTCCGTGGCTCTACGGGGCGGGCATTGCCGCCTTGCTGGCGGTCCTGCTGGTCGGTGTGGGGGCCAAGGGCGCCCAACGCTGGCTGTCGATTCCCGGGCTGCCCCGGTTCCAGCCTTCGGAGTTGATGAAACTGGTGGTTCCGATGATGGCGGCGTGGTATCTGTCGCGACATTACCTGCCGCCCCGTTTCCGGCATGTCATCATCGGGTTGGCCATTGTGCTGGTGCCAATGATGATGATTATTCAGCAGCCGGATCTGGGGACCTCATTGCTGGTGGGCATGGCCGGGATCTTCGTGGTGTTCTTCGCCGGCATCAGCTGGAAGCTCATCACCGCCTTCGTGGCGCTGGTGTCGGTCTCGGCGCCCATGATGTGGTTTTTTGTCATGCGCGACTATCAGAAACAGCGGGTCCTGACCCTGCTCGATCCCCAGAGCGATCCGCTCGGTGCAGGCTGGAATATTATTCAGTCCAAGACCGCCATAGGTTCCGGTGGCATCGAGGGGAAAGGCTGGCTGCAGGGGACCCAGTCCCATCTGGAATTTTTGCCTGAAAGCCACACGGATTTCATCGTTGCGGTGCTGGCGGAAGAGTTTGGTTTTATCGGCATGATGGCTCTGATGGCCGTGTATTTTCTCATCATCCTGCGCTGCCTCTACATTGCGGTGACGGCCCAGGATTCGTTCAGTCGCCTGCTCGCCGGTGCCCTGACCATGACGTTCTTTATCTACATCTTCGTGAATGTGGGAATGGTCAGCGGATTGCTCCCGGTGGTTGGTGTGCCGTTGCCGTTGATCAGTTATGGTGGCACCTCGGGTGTGACGCTGATGGCCGCCTTTGGTGTATTGATGTCCATCCACACCCATCGACGAATGATCAGCGCCTGACGGCGGCCTGCAAAAGGTGGAAAGTGGGTAATGGTGAATACCGGTTATAACCCGTTACAATAAAGACATGGTCGTCAAAGCGTGAAAGTGAATCCGGCGGCCGTCTTGAAAGAGGAATTCCGGACTGTGAACTTCAAGCCCTCGCTCTCATGGATATTGGCGGTGATGTCTGCCCTGGTGTTAGGTGGCTGTGCGTCTGCACCTGAACCAGACCATTCCTCCCGTTACACAATATCCCAGGATCGCGCGCCCTCGGGGGATTTTGATGCGTCCGGGTTATCCGATGCCCGGCCCGTGTACGAGAAGCCGAGGCGGGCCGGTAACAAGTCCCCCTACACAGTCTGGGGCAAACAGTATCAGGTGATGGGGACTAACGACGGCTACGTGGCGCGTGGCACGGCCAGCTGGTACGGCGAAAAATTCCACGGCCACAAGACATCCAACGGCGAGACCTTCGATATGTACACGATGTCCGCGGCGCACAAATCCCTGCGGATTCCCGGCTACGCGAGGGTGACCAACCTGGACAATGGCCGGTCGGTCATCGTGAGAGTCAACGATCGCGGACCTTTCCACGGCGATCGTCTGATTGATTTGTCCTACGCGGCGGCGAAAAAGCTTGGCTACCAGTCGCGGGGGACTGCCCGGGTCGAGGTGGCAGCCATAACGGTCAAACCGGACGGATCCATGTTTTTGGCCGGCCAGCCGTTCGTGCCGGGCTCATCAGTGAGCTACCCTGAGAGCAGGGTGGTAGCCAGTGGGCAGATAGCGCCCGGTAATGAGGCCCTGTTCGTCCAGCTTGGTTCCTTCAGCAGCCGGCATCCAGCAGAAGAATTGCTGGGCAGGGCCCGGGCGGTGCTTGAGAACCCCATGCGCGTTCGGGCCATCGACACCGCGTCCGGGCGCTTCCACCGGGTCCAGGTTGGTCCGTTTGCCGATGAGGGCAGTGCCCGAAGAACCCAGAGCCTGCTTGAGTCGCGGGGATTTTCCCAGTCGATACTGTTGACCGATTCACATTGATACCAATTAAAAAGACACACACCTAACGACGAATGAATGAACCCATGGCCTTAAAATCCTTGTTCCGCTCCTTTTCGATCATTTTTGTCCTGACCCTGATGCTGGTGGGAAAAACGACCGCGCAGTCAGTTCTGATACCCTCTCCGCCGCAGATCGCCGGCACGTCCTACGTGCTGATGGATCCGAAGAGCGGGCGGATCATCATGGAAGAAAACAGCCATGAGCGCCTGCCGCCGGCGAGCCTTACCAAGATGATGACGGCCTATATCGTCGAGCGGGAGCTTGATGAGGGGCGCATCTCCATGTCCGACATGGTGCCGATCAGTGTTCGCGCCTGGAAAACCGAGGGCTCACGAACCTTCATTCGGGAGGGCACCAGTGTGCCCGTCGAGACCTTGTTGAAAGGTGTGATCATCCAATCGGGAAATGATGCCTCGGTCGCGCTGGCAGAGTTTGTGGCCGGTAGCGAGGGCGCGTTTGTCGACATCATGAACCAGCAGGCCCAGATACTGGGCATGAAGGATACCAACTTCGAGAACGCCACCGGCCTGCCCTCGCCCGAACACCGATCCACCGCGTATGACCTCGCGATTCTGGCTCGGGCGATCATCAACGATTACCCGGAAAACTACCCGATTTACGCGGAAAAGCATTTCACCTACAACAACATTCGGCAGCCGAACCGGAACAGCCTGTTGTGGCGTGATGACAGTGTGGACGGCCTGAAGACGGGACATACCGAGGAGGCGGGCTACTGCCTGGTGGCATCGGCAAAACGCAACGACACCCGATTCATTGCCGTGGTCATGGGGACCAGTAGCTCGGAATCGCGCTCCCAGGAAATTCAGAAGATGTTGAACTATGGCTTCCGCTACTACGAGAGTGAGCGCCTGTTCAGGGCCGGCCAGGAGCTGATGGAAGCCCGGGTCTGGGCAGGGCAGTCCGATCAGCTATCGGTCGGCCTGACCGAGGATGTCTACGTCACCATCCCCCGGGGTTCCCGCAACGACCTGGAATCCACGGTGGACCTTGATTCCGTGATAAAAGCGCCCATTAAAGTTGGGGATGAGCTGGGTCGGGTCAAAGTGACCCTGAATGGCGACGTGCTGGTGGATCAGCCGGTACTCGCGCTGACTGAGGTACCTGAGGGCGGTTTCTTCAAACGTATCTGGGATGCCATCAAGCTCTTTTTCTTCCAATTGTTCTGAGCAGGGGTGACTGAGTGAGGCCCCGGGAGTATTGACGGTATGAGTGAGCCGAAAGCACCAAAAATCGAATTCCCCTGTGACTACGTCATCAAGGTCATCGGCAACTCGGCGCCCGACTTCACGGATTTTGTGGTTGAAGTTGTGGAACAACATGCGCCGGGCATCACTGAAGCCGACATCTCGGTTAACGAGAGCAGCAAGGGCAGGTTCTCATCGGTTCAGCTTACCATCGTGGCGACCGGTGAGGCCCAGCTCAAGGCGCTGTTTGAGGAACTGAAGGCCAGCGGTCGGGTTCACATGGTGTTGTAACCAGCATGACCGATCTTATTGTCCGTTCATTGGGCCAGCAGCCGTACACGGAAACCTGGGAAGCGATGAAGTCCTTCACCGCTGAGCGGGACGAGACGGTTACCGACGAGCTCTGGTGTCTGGAGCACCCCCGGGTCTATACCCAGGGACAGGCCGGCAAGGCCGAACACATCCTGGCCCCGGGAGACATCCCGGTCATTCAGGTGGATCGAGGCGGTCAGGTTACCTATCACGGGCCCGGACAGCTCGTTGTCTATCTGTTGATTGACCTGAGCCGACGCAAGCTTGGGGTGCGAACCCTGGTGGATGAAATCGAGCAGGGTATTGTTCGCACCCTGGCCGAGCTGGAAGTCGAGGCCGCTCCAAGGCCGGATGCCCCGGGTGTCTACGTTGGCGAGTCCAAGATCGCCTCATTGGGCCTTCGGGTCCGGCGGGGCTGTTCCTTCCACGGACTTGCTCTGAACGTTGCCATGGACATGGAGCCCTTCCGTCGAATCAATCCCTGTGGCTATGCCGGTATGCCCATGAGCCAGGTGGCAGACTTCGTCCCGGGTGCGACAGTCAGTGACCTCGAAGCGCGCCTGGTTGCGCAGTTGGTTGCCGGTCTCGGAGCCGCTGCCGTCGACTACCGCCAGGGCTGGTAAAGCTCAGGCTGCATTTTCCCCTTCGGCGGCGCAGGCTTGATCCCTACCCAGGGTTTTGGCTCGGTACAGGGCCTCATCCGCACGTTGCAGCAGGCGGTCGATGGATTCGGAGGCGCGCATTCCGGCTGCGCCAATGCTGATGGTTGCCTTTACCGCATGTTCATCCACGGGCACGGCGGATCGGGCAATAGCTTCCCGGATTCGATTGGCCATTTTCAGGGCCTCGTCGGTTTCGGTTTCCGGTAACAGGGCCAGAAACTCCTCCCCTCCCCAGCGTGCAAGCGTGTCGATCTTTCGGCACTCACCCCGCAACGTTCGGGCGACCAGGATGATCAGCTCATCACCAACATGGTGGCCATGGGTGTCATTCACCGACTTGAACAGATCAATGTCCATCAACAGAACTGAGAAGGAGCGCGCGCTGCGCAGGTAGCGCTGGTACTCTGCATCCAGTTGCGCCAATGCTTCCCGGCGGTTGGCAAGCCCGGTCAGGGAATCGTGTTTGGCCGCGTATTCGAAATCCGCCGCCAGTTTGAGCAGGCCCAGCTTGCTGCGCCTGCGGCTTTGATCAAGGATGTAACAGGTGACCATCTCGAACCCGAGAGCCGCAAGCATGGTGAGTCGGAAGCCGGGACTGTATGGCGCGCTGAAGATCAGATCGCCCAGCGGACTGAAGAGCAGCAAGAGGGCGATAAAGCCCCCCGCGCAGGCCAGCACCCCAACGCGGGCATCGCTGATGTAAAAGATGATGGGCGGGTAGGCGAACAGCCAGATAATGGCGGAACCATCTTCCACCGCATGGACGGCCAGGTAGGTAAACAGCACGGTTATCAGGGCGATGAAACCCCGTCGCTGTGCGACCTTGCTGCCGCTGAACCAGAACACGGCGGCGTTGATAGCGAGCAGCACAGCGATCGTAACGAGTAGGGGCGAGGTGACTGGATCGTCCCGCAGGCTGGAGCGCCAGGCGAAAAACAGCAGCAGAGGGATAGCAACGGCGGTCAGCCAGTTGATCAGTAAAGGGACCGGTATTTCCCCTTTGACCCGAAACTGAGACAGTTTCGGGTCCGGAGTTTTCAGTGAACCAGTTGTCATGTCCGAGTCTTGTTGTTGTGATGCGGTTCATGGATCCTGTGCAAGCCAATACTAGATCGGTTTTGGGCCGAAAACTGTATAAAAACGTAAACAGGTAATACAGACACCTTTAACCTTGCAGCCAGGCCGGTGCATTGGCTCGGCGGCCGAGGAGTAAGGGTCGATACGGTTAGGTTACGCTGCCACAGTATCCGTATAATGAAGACAGCCGCCGGTGACGGTGAAATTTTCGGATCGCGACAGGTCATTCATGTCAGCCAGACGTCCAGGTAAATCGGTCTCCCGCATCAAAACCGGCAGCTTCGAGCGCCGATTGAGCCTCACCCGCGCCGGTCTTTACGCGAGCGGCCGCATGGCTTCCCACATGGCCACCAACTGGTTCAGCAACAAGGAAAAGCGAGAGAAGAAGCACCGGGCCATGCTGTCCAGTCAGGCTCGCTTCCTCGTTGACGAGCTGGGTCAGTTGAAGGGCAGTGTCGTCAAGATTGGTCAGGTCATGGCGCTTTACGGTGAGCACTTCCTGCCGGAGGAAGTGACCGAGGCATTGCATACGCTGGAGGATCAGACCACGTCGCTGGAATGGCCGGCGATAGAGCGAGTCCTGAAAGAAGAGCTGGGGGCCGGGCGCCTGGCGGAGCTGGACGTCGACCCCGAGCCCATCGGTGCTGCGTCCCTGGGTCAGGTTCACCGTGCGGTGCGGCGCAGCGACGGTCTGGAGCTGGTGCTTAAAGTCCAGTATCCGGGGGTGGCAGATGCGGTCGACAGCGACCTGAATGCGGTTGCGCAACTCCTGAAAATTGCCCGTCTGGTCAGTTTTGGTCCGGAATTCAATGACTGGCTGGAAGAAGTGCGGGATATGATGCACCGAGAGGTGGATTACCGTCTCGAAGCCCGAACGACTGAAAAATTCCGTGGCATGCTGGCTTCCGATCCGCGATTTATCGTACCGCGGGTGCTGCAGGAATTTTCCACTGCCCACGTTATTGCCTCAACCTACGAGCACGGTCATGCGGTCAGCTCCGGGCCCGTCCGTGAACTCCCGCTCGCACGGCGCACGGCCCTCGGCGAGGCAGCGCTGGAACTGTTCTTCCGTGAGCTGTTTGTCTGGGGCGAGATCCAGACCGACCCCAATTTCGGCAATTACCGGATCCGGATTGCCGGCGAGGAGGGAGAAGACCCCGGCTATGATCGCATCGTACTGCTGGATTTCGGTGCCGTTCAGGCCTACAGCGACGAGTTTCTTGATCCGGTACGGCAGATGATCCGCGCCTCCTACGAAAATGATCTGGAAGCGGTGATAGAGGGCGGTGTAAAACTGCGCTTCATGAGCCGGGACTGGCCCGGGGATGTGCTGGAGACCTTTGGTTCGGTCTGCATGTCAGTGCTGGAGCCGTTGTCCCGGAATCAGGACCAGTGGCCGGATTATGCGGTGAACGTCCATGGCCAGTACCGCTGGAAGCAAAGCGACCTGCCCTCCAGGGTGGCCCGCCAGGCGGCCCGATCCGCCATCAGCCGGTATTTCCGGGTACCGCCCAAGGAATTTGTTTTTCTCAACCGTAAACTGATCGGCGTGTACACCTTTATCGCGGTGCTGCACTCTGAGTTCAACGGTGAGCCCCTGTTGCGCAAGTATCTCTACGGGGAAGACGCTTCAGCCACCAGCCAGAGCACGAAGGCGTAGCGAAGCCCCTTGCCAATGCCTACAAGGATCACGAAGTTGAACCAGGGCACCCGCATGATGCCGCCTACCAGAGTCAGTGCATCACCGCCGAGAGGCAGCCAGCCCAGAAGCAGCGACCACTGACCGTACCGGTTGAAACGGTTCCGTGCACGATGCAACTGATATTCGCTGATCGGAAACCACTTTTTATCCTTAAAGCGATCCACCTGCCGGCCGATAAGACCATTAACGACGGAGCCAAGCGTATTGCCCAGGGTGGCCCAGAACCACAACCACCAGTACGACAGTCCCTGCGCCACAAGGGTTCCCAGCAGTATTTCTGAATACGCGGGCAACAGTGTCGCGGCTGCAAAAGCCGTCAGGAACAGTGTCAGGTACGCCAACCGGATCTCCTTCCATCAAGAATCAGAACGTTGCCTTCTCGTCAAACAGGTCGCTCCACCATGAAACAGCTTTCCCTTCAGTTCAAACTCTATGCCCTGGTGATATCGCTTTTGTTGGTCATGGGAATCAGCATTGTCATCACTGCCCAGATGTCACTCGGCAGCATGGAGCAGCGGTTGACCACCGAAACCAGGGATACGGTTCAGGGTATTGTCATGGACCAGTTGAGCGCAACGGCAGGGAAGTATGGCGAACTGGTGAGTGGTCAGTTTGCCACCGCCTACCGGACGCCGGAGGTGGTTCGGAACGTGATAACCCGCAACATTCAGGCGGACAGCTCCGGGCGAATCAGTCGTCTTGCGCTCCAGGAAACCATTGGCGCGGTTCTGGAGGAGCAGGAGAGTCTCAGTTCCATCTATGCCCAGTTCGAGCCGGATGCCTACGATGGCCAGGACCGCTATTTTACCGGGGGCGTCGAAGAACACAGCAGCGACGAAGGAACCCTGGAAATCTACTACTATCGGGACCCGGACGACAACGTGGTGTTCAGCCGGACCGAGGACCCTGCTACCAAATACCTGGAACAGCGTAACGAGTTCGGCATCCGGGAAGCGGAGTGGTATCTCTGTTCCCGTGACACCAGGTCACCCTGCATCATGGAGCCCTACGAATACGAGATCGAAGGGGGTTACAGCGAACTGATGACCAGCCTGGTCATGCCGATCCTCAACGACGGTGAATTCGCCGGGGTTACCGGCACCGACATTAACTTGTCCCAACTGCAGAAAACCATCGCGGGCGTCAGCCAGAACCTGTTCAGCGGCGAGTCCCGGGTAACGCTGTTGAGCGCAAAAGGTCTGATCGCCGCGTCCAGCCATTATCAGGAACACCTTGGCCGGCCACTGCGCGAGGCCCTGCCTGAGCTGGCGGATCCGTTTGTCCAGTTGCATCGGGAGGACGGCAGTTTTGATACCGGCGACACACTCGCTGTGTCCTATCCGGTTGAGATCGGCCTCGCCAATACCCAGTGGTCCCTGCTGATCGAGTTGCCCCGGGATACCGCGCTTGCCGGTGTGCACGAGATAACGACCATGCTGTCGGACGAAGTCGCTGCAACGGCAACGGGCCAGACTTTGGTTGGCGTGGTGGTGGTCGTGGTGGCTACGCTGGCACTGGTGCTGCTGGTACGGTCGGTGACCCGGCCGTTGAACGAAATCCGGGACCGGATGCAGAACCTGGCCAGCGCCGAAGGCGACCTGACCCGGGAACTGGATATCGATACGCACGCCGAGCTGATCGACCTGGCGGCGGGTTTCAATACCTTCCTGAGCCGGCTTCGGGGCATGATCAATGACCTCAAGGACGTGAACGCGAGCGTGAGCGAACAGGCCAGAGGCGTCGGTGCCATTGCCATGGAAACCGACGAGCAGACTTCCCGTCAGCATCAGGATATTGACAGTGTGGTGACCGCCATGAACGAGATGTCGGCGGCGGCCGGCGAGGTCGCCGGCTTTGCCGTGGATGCGGCGGATAACGCGCGAATGGCTCAGGACGGCATCCGGTTTACCCAGGATACCCTGCTGTCGGCGGTCAATGGTGTCAACGAAGTGTCCGTAGACATGAGCGAGGCGAGCACGGCGATTGGCCACGTTGCCAGCCGCAGCGAGGATATCAATCGCATTCTGGATGTTATTCGGGGGGTCGCCGAGCAGACAAACCTTCTGGCGCTCAACGCCGCCATTGAAGCCGCCCGGGCCGGTGAGCAGGGGCGCGGATTCGCGGTGGTCGCGGACGAGGTTCGGACGCTGGCCTCACGCACCCGGCAGTCGACCGACGAAATCAGCGAAATGATTGACGGCCTGAAGGCCGATGTAAGCGGTGCGGTCTCGGTCATCGAGAGTGGCGTGGAGCGCGCCTCCAACGCAGTCGACGGTACCCAGGAAGCGGCCCATTCGCTGGCAACGGTGGTCGAGCGCATTGGCACCATTGTCGAGCACGTGACGCACGTCGCCACGGCGGCCGAAGAGCAGAGTTCTGTCAGTGAGGAGATCAATCGAAACCTGACCCAGATTGGTGATGCGGCGAACGATCTGAGGGAATTGGCTACCCGGGTCAAGAGCAGCGGCACGGCGTTGGATGAACAGGTTCAGGTACTCGAGCGGGAGCTTGGGCGACTGATAACCTGACCGGAGATCCGGGCGCGGGCCCGGTTAGAAGTCGCGACATCGTCCCGTACTATGGCGGTGATTCAAAGCATCAATTTTCAATTGCTGGCCACCGTGCGATCATTGGGCCCAAGATTTAATGGGTAGAACGTAAAATAGCGCCGGTGTTCAGGAGGTCGTTATGGATCAGGTGATTATTTATGGCCGCTCGAGCTGCGGTTTTTGCGTGCGGGCCAAGAGCCTTTGCGAAGCGAAAGGGCTGCCGTACAAGTGGGTCGATATGATGGCGGAGGGGCTGAGCAAGACTGACATCGCCAATCGCATTGGCAGGCCCGTGCATACGGTGCCTCAGATTCTGGTGGGTGACCGATACATTGGTGGTTGCGACGAGTTTTTCATGTTCGTGCGTCAGCAGGAGGCGGCGACAGCCGACTGACCGGCTTCGCCCGACGGGATTAAAAACGCCCGGAAGTTTGAGCTTCCGGGCGTTTTTTATTGGGCGGATATCTGCGCGGTTCAAAGATCGAAAGGGGTTTTGAGTTTCTTCTCGACCAGCTGGTTTTTCAGTTTTGCCACCCTGGGCAGGCCGTTATCGAACGGAGGAAAGCTTTCCCCGGCGATCAGCGGCTCGAGGTAGTCTCGGCAATCCTGGGTAATTCCGAACCCATCGTCGGTGATGTAGTGGATCGGCATTTTCTTTTCCTGGTTGGCCACTTCACTCAGGGGAGCCTCACCAATTTTCCAGCGGTAAGGCTTGGCCTGCTCCCTGACAATAGTCGGCATCAGGGCCTGCTTGCCACTGATCGCCATTTCCACGGCCGCCTCGCCCACTGCATAGGCCTGCTGTACGTCGGTAGCTGACGCGATGTGCCGGGCACTGCGCTGCAGGTAATCGGCAACTGCCCAGTGGTATTTGTGGCCAAGGGCCTGCTTCACCATATTGGCCAGTGCCGGGGCGACACCGCCGAGCTGGGTGTGGCCAAAGGCATCCTTGGCACCGGCGTCCGCCAGGAATCGACCGTCTTCGTATTGGGCCCCTTCTGAGGCAACCACCACGCAGTAACCATATTCCTTTACACAGTGATCGACCCGTGCCAGGAAGGCTTCGCGATCGAACGGGATCTCCGGGAACAGGATAATGTGCGGTGGCTCGCCTTCGCCCTGGCCCGCCAGGCCTCCCGAGGCGGCGATCCAGCCCGCATGACGCCCCATCACTTCAAGAATAAAGACCTTGGTGGAGGTTTCGCACATGGACTTGATGTCCAGGCTGGCTTCCAGTGTGGAGGTGGCAATGTACTTGGCAACGGAGCCGAAGCCGGGGCAGCAGTCTGTAAAAGGCAGGTCGTTGTCGACGGTTTTGGGGACACCGATGCAGGTAATGGGGTAGCCCATCTTGTCGGCAATCTGAGATACCTTGTAGGCGGTATCCTGAGAGTCACCGCCACCATTGTAGAAGAAGTATCCGATGTCGTGGGCGCGGAAAACTTCAATCAGGCGTTCGTACTCGCGGCGGTTCTCGGAGATGTTCTTGAGCTTGTGACGGCAGGAGCCGAATGCGCCACCGGGAGTGTGGATCAGGGCCTGGATGGCGTCGTCGCTTTCAAGGCTGGTATCAATCAGTTCTTCCCTCAATGCCCCGATGATGCCGTTACGGCCGGCGAAGACTTTGCCTATCTTGTCCGGATGCTTGCGCGCGGTCTGGATGACCCCGCAGGCACTGGCATTGATAACGGCGGTAACGCCGCCGGATTGAGCGTAGAATGCGTTCTTGATGGCCATCTTGGGCTGGAGCCTCCTGCTGGTTCGACAATGGCGCCGATGATACGCCAATCGACGCGGATTTTCATGAGCAGGATTGCTGATGGCAAGCCTCTTGACGGGCCCGGACGGATACGGGAGGCTTGTCGGGTTTCAATGGGAGAGGGCAGTAGCGGAATGCATATTCATATCCTGGGGATCTGTGGCACCTTTATGGGCAGCCTTGCGGTTTTGGCGCGGGAACTGGGCCATACCGTCACCGGTTCCGACCAGGGCGTCTATCCACCCATGAGTACCCAGCTGGAAGCTCAGGGCATCCAGCTCATGGAAGGCTACAGCGCTGACCACCTCGAGCCGGTACCGGATCTGGTGCTGATTGGCAACGCCATGTCACGGGGCAATGAGGAGGTGGAAGCGGTCCTCAACCAGAACATCGATTACATGTCAGGGCCCGAGTGGTTGGCCCGGGAAGTACTGAGGCATCGCTGGGTGCTTGCCGTGGCGGGAACCCACGGCAAAACCACGACCACGTCCATGCTGTTGTGGATTCTGGAGCAGGCCGGGTTTGAGCCGGGTTACCTCGTGGGTGGTGTGCCCAACGACTTCCCGGTGTCAGCGCGGCTTGGCAACAGCGATTTCTTTGTCATCGAGGCCGACGAATACGACAGCGCGTTCTTCGACAAGCGCTCAAAGTTCATTCACTACCGGCCCCACACCCTGATCCTCAACAACCTGGAATTCGATCATGCCGATATCTTCGACAATGTCGAGGCTATCGAGCGGCAGTTCCATCATCTCGTCCGGACCGTGCCTTCCCGGGGGCTGATCATCCGGCCGGCGGTGGACGCACATCTGGACAATGCCCTGGAGCTGGGTTGCTGGAGCCCGGTCCAGGACACGTCGATCGGTAGCGAAACACCCCGCACTTCGGACTGGCGGGCCGAGCTGCTATCGGAGGACGGTAGCCGATTCATGGTGATCCACCATGAACAGCCTGTGGCGACACTGAAGTGGTCCCAGACTGGCATGCACAACGTGCGCAATGCCCTGGCTGCGATCGCCGCCGCCCGTCACGTGGGGGTGACGCCGGACCACGCTGTGGCGGCCTTGTGCCGGTTCTCCGGCGTGAAGCGCAGAATGGAACTGTTGGCCGATGTGGGCGGGGTCCGGGTATACGATGACTTCGCCCATCACCCGACAGCCATCGCGACCACGCTCGAAGGGCTGCGGGCGCAGGTGGGGGACGAACCGATCGTCGCGCTGATTGAACCCCGTTCCAACACCATGAAGCAGGGTGTGCACCAGAAAACATTGCTGCCAAGCGCAGCAGCCGCTGATCGGGTGCTTTGGGCCAACCTCAACGGGATGGCGTGGTTGCCAGAGCTGGTTGCCGACTGGCAGTCCGGTCACGACGATGCCGGTCAGCACAGCGTTGAAGCGTCGGTTGACAGCCTGATTGGCCGGGCGTTGGACGATCTGCCGAGTCCCTGCCACATTGTCATCATGAGCAACGGCGGATTCGGGGGGATTCACGGCAAACTCGTTGCCGAGCTTGAACGTATCCAGAACTGATATTCCAGTGTTCCTTTCCTCTACCCAGGGCTGAGCCATGACCGAGCATTCCCCGCAGGCGCGAACCATCAATCTGGCGTTCACCGGCGCGTCCGGTGCCCAGTATGGGTTGCGTCTCCTGCAATGTCTGGTTGCGGCCGGCTGTCGGGTTCATGTCATGATCAGCCGGGCGGCGCAGGTGGTTATTGCCACAGAAACCGATCTGAAACTGCCGGGCACGCCGCCCGGGATGCAGGCAACCCTGACCGAGTGGGCGCAGGCGGATCCGGGGCAGGTGCTGGTGTTCGGCCGGGAAGACTGGTTTGCACCTCCGGCGTCGGGCTCAGGTGAAAAAGCGCCCCTGGTGATCTGCCCCTGCAGCACCGGCACCCTCTCCGCTCTTGCCACAGGCGCCAGCAACAACCTCATCGAGCGGGCCGGTGATGTGGCTCTGAAAGAGCGTCGGCAGTTGATCCTGGTGCCGAGGGAAGCACCGTTTTCCGAGGTTCATCTGGAAAACATGCTGAAGCTGAACCGGATGGGTGCCGTGATCATGCCGGCCAGCCCCGGTTTCTACCACAAGCCGGCATCGGTGCAGGATCTGGTGGATTTTGTGGTAGCCCGTGTGCTGGATCATCTCGAAATTTCCCAGGATCTGATGCCTCGCTGGGGCGAGGAACGAGCGCAAGCCAAGCGCAACGCATCAACCTGATCCTGCCCCCGGCGATGGTTTTGGTCAGCGCGATTGATGGTTTTCATCATTGAGCGAACGGGCCTCCCGGCCGAGACTTGGTGGACGACAAACACAACACAGGTTATCCACCGAGGTTCACGATGATTCCACGTACGCTCTTCGATGCCGATCTAGAAGGCTTTCGCGATTCCGTCCGCAAGTTTCTTGAGCAGGAAGCGGTGCCATACCATGAGCAATGGGAGAAGGACGGCCAGGTCAGCCGTGAACTCTGGCAGAAAGCAGGGGAGCTCGGTTTCCTGTGCCCCACTACGCCCGAGGAGTACGGCGGCGCCGGCGCGGACTTTCGCTACAGTGCCGTGGTAATGGAAGAGGTGTCTCGGGCGGGTCTGTCGGGTATCGGCTGGGGCCTGCATTCGGACATCGTAGCGCCCTATATCCTCAATTACGGCTCGGAAGAGCAGAAGCAGCACTATCTGCCGAAGCTGGTATCCGGCGAAATGATCACCGCCATTGCCATGACCGAACCCGGTGCCGGGACCGACCTTCAGGGTGTGAAAACCACAGCGGTCAAAAACGGTGATCACTATGTGTTGAATGGCTCCAAGACCTTTATCACCAACGGCCAGCTGGCCGACCTGGTTATTGTGGTTGCCAAGACCGACCCGAAAGAGGGGGCCAAGGGCACCAGCCTGCTGCTGGTTGAGGCCGCCTGGGAAGGATTTGAAAAAGGCCAGAACCTGAACAAGGTTGGTATGAAAGCTCAGGATACCTCCGAGCTGTTCTTCCAGGATGTGAAGGTGCCGGTTACCCACCTGTTGGGGTCCATGGAAGGCCAGGGTTTCTTCCAGCTCATGCAGGAGCTGCCGGCTGAGCGCCTCCAGGTTGCACTCTCGGCCGTGGCTGCCGCTGAAGCGGCGTGGCAATGGACGCTGGATTACGTGAAAGAGCGTAAGGCATTCGGCAAGCCGGTCATCAAGTTCCAGAATACCCGGTTCAAGATGGCGGAAATGAAGGCTGAGATTACCGCGGCCCGCGTTTTCACCGACCGCTGCCTGGAACTTCATCTCGAGAGGAAACTGGATATTCCGACGGCGGCCATGCTCAAGCAGCTCACCACGGATTTGCAGTGCAAGGTCATGGATGAGTGCGTTCAGCTTCACGGTGGCTACGGTTACATGTGGGAATACCCGATCGCTCGGGCCTGGGCCGATTCCCGTGTCCAGCGCATCTATGCCGGCACCAACGAGATCATGAAAGAAATCGTGGCCCGCTCCTTCTGAAGCGCCTGGGTCCCGGCGGTGTCAAGCCGCCGGGACCCGCCGTCGCTGCGAATGCGTTACCAAAGTTTACAAATTGCCAAACCTATCAAGGTCTCCGATCTCCACATCCCCTAAAGTAGCGGCACAACCTCTAACAAGGATAAACGGTTGCCGCGATGAAACGCCTCCCGAGTCTCTCCGTCTTCGCTCTCACGCTCACCCTGACCGGTTGCGGTGAGGAATCCGATCAGCTGCCCGTGGATGGCAGAGATTTTGATGGTGCTGAATACAGCGAATCTGCGGCCTATACGGGCAAGGTTATCGATGGCTACCTGAAAAATGCACGGGTCTGGCTGGATATGGATCGGGATGGCCAGTACACCGCCGGGCCGCTGATTATCACCCTGGAAAATGGCGCTGATGTGGTTCTGGAGTCGGGCGAACCAACGGCCATGAGCGGGGCGGGTGGTGCGTTTTCCCTGGACGTATCCGAGCTGTCGGTTGACCCCGTTGTCGGACCTGATCTGGATCCCCGGGACTACCCCTTGATCGCCTTGGCGATCCCGGGGCAGACACTGGAGGAGACCCGGGCCGGTGACTTGGTCGTTACCGATGCCTTCATGATGTCGGCATCGCCGGGGCTCCGCAATATCACTCCGCTGACCACGCTGGCAAGGTTCCGGGGATTGGCTGGCCTGCCGGAAGGGGCAGGGGAGGACCTGGATGCCAGTTTGGTCGACCTCAATCTGGTTCGGGATTACGTCCTCGCCGGTGACGATCAGGCACACGCCTATGCCCGTGCCCTGGCGCGATTCATGGCCAGTCAGGTGCCCCAGGAGTACAACCACCTTCTGGCTGCGCCCGGCAGCGACGGTACCGAACGGTACCTGAGCCCTCAGGCGGCTTTCCTTCTTGGTATTTCCCTGGTCCAGAATGCAAATCAGGTGATCGGTATCGTGAACGACGCCGCGAATGGTGATTTCGCCAACGTTGATATCGATTCGCTGGTTCTGCCGGAGGTTCCACTGGCGCTGAGTGATCCGACGTTGCTCACCCTGCAGCGGGTTTTCGCGCAGCCGGAGCGATCTGATACCTTGCCAGCCAACCTCTCGGACCTGCAGATATCGGCCGAACTGGCCTTTGACTACAGCGAAGATGGGCGCATCAAGTCCGTCTCTGCCGAGGGCTGCCTGTCCCCTTCGATGCCCGAGCTGGCGCGGCTGATTTCGGCGGGTGGTTATGTCGCCAATCTCGGTACCCAGTGGCTGCCGTCTGCTGCTTTGTCGGCCCAGAGCCGGATTAACTTCGCCAACGCCGGCGTTGATGAGCGTCTTGAGTTTGATTGGGTGAATAACCGCATCTATTTCGAGACAACGACCACCTGTCACGATCAGGAGGGTATTTTTGCGGGGTCCAGCGAGCTGGGTGGCAATCCGGAAGTCACTTATAGCTGGACGATGCAGGATGGCAGTCTGGCCGAGCTGGTTGCTCAAATCCCCCAGCCCGGTGGCTCCATGCTTACCCGAACGCTGGAGCCGCAAGAGGCAAACGCCACGGCCGGCTTTCCCGGTTACCGGTTGAGCGAAAGCGGCTCAGAGCTCGAAGCGCTGACCTTCAGTGAAGCCCTGACTGACTGCACGGTGGCGCAGGAGGCCGTTGGCATGGATCTGGTCGTCAGTGCGGCTCAGGGTTATGACTTTTCGGGGTATTCGCCCCAGCCCGCTAGTTTTGTGGATCTCGCGCTGGAATTTGATGCGAGGGAATTTGCATATCCGGGGCCTGAAGACCGCCTCACGCTCAAACGTCCGCTCCGGTATGGTTTCCTGGACCCGGCATCGGCCAGCCTGACCAACGTCGACGCCGACGGAAGTTTCGAATGGGTGATGTATTATCCGCCGGTGGGCGAAGGCACCTTCGAGGCCGGGCAGCCCAACCTAATCGAAGAAGCTTATCTGAAGAAATACAGCGGTGCCCGGGCCTGCGGGCGGGAATTTGAGGAAGCACCTTCGGGAGTCTATGCTCGCGTGGAGTATGGCTACCAGAGGTTATCCGATTATTTGCTGGGTTTACTCGAATGACTAAGAAGATGGGCTTGGGAGCTTATTACGGCACTCAATGGTCAGGTCAGCCCTCCACAGGCGAATTCATGCAGTTGGGGCAGTAAAGAGTCCCCAAGCGAAGATGATATCGCACGGTTGTGCCCTCTTGTATCTCAGCATTGCAGCTATCGCAGAGTGACCCGATTTCCAGCGTGACTTCTCCGTAACCCGATACGGGCATTTCGATATCGCCTATTTTTCGATTCCAGGGCTCATCCTTGACAATATCCCCACGAAAGCTGTTTTCCAGACTGCGCCAACGCTCTATCAAGTGTTCAGGCAAGTTATGGCGTTTCAGGCATTCCATCATCAACGACTCTCGGTAATCGAAAAGATCGTTGGATATGACCATCCAATGGTGGGCATTTTTTGGCCTGTCTCCGAAATAGACTTTTTCTCCGGTAAATTTTTGTCGGAGGAAGAGGTACTGTTTTTCTTGAGCGCGTTGCTGGGTTACGCCGTGAAAAAAGGGAGAAAGCCTTTCATCTGAAAAAGCCTCTGTGTAGAAATCTTCCAGAATCTCAGCCAGCACGCGACCATCGTCCAATGCTTCCCACATTTCAGGGTCAGGCGATAAAAATGTGCCACCCTCAGAGGCACCAGCGGGCAGCTTTTTATTCAGGGTTCTTTTGTTTCCTGGAATAATCGAGAGCGAGTCTGTCGGTTTGCAGACACAGGGAAGAAAGAACCCCTCATCGACCTGCTCGCTACTTAATCCTTTCTGAGAGTCAGGGGGAAGCGACCCCTTTTCGGCAATATGGATGCAGGCGTGACAGGAGCCTTTGCGGCATGAAAATGGAAATTTCACACCTTGCCGGAGCATAGCCTCAAGTATTGTCTCCTCTGACCCACAGTTATAATGGCTTCCCAGATATTCAACTTTAAACATTGCTATTGCTCATGCTTCAGTATTCGTTACCGATGAGTTGGTCAATTTTTGTGGCAGATTTGCGTGCCTCAAGAAAGATGCGTCCGAGATTGACGGTTGGTTTTGCAGCCACCGCGAGAACCTTGTCTCCGCCGGCCCTTACCAAAAGCATCAGTCCCTGAGATCCTTCTATTAAAAGTTGCTTCATCTGGCCTCGGGCGATCTCGTCCGCAGCCTTTTCAGCCAATGCGAGTAGAGATGCACACATTGCCGCAAACCGGTCTTGATCAGTATCTTTACTCAGTACAGCACCAATGATGTAACCGTCGGTTGTCATTGTGGCTGAGGCTTCTATGTCATCTGAGGAAGCGTTTAACTCTCTCAAAATCGACCTTGCAGCACTCGCTTTCGGGTGATTTTGCCCGGAATTAATCTCGGCGGTCATCCGTTATTCCTGTTTAATAGCTCACTGGAGGAGTTGCCTGGCCGAGCGTAAGCCCGGCCGGCAGATGAGTTACAGTGCTGCTTCAACTTTTGGTAGAGCGCTGCGGGCTTTTGTAATTACCATGCCCAGGTTGGCTGTTTTGCGACAGACAAAGGTCACAACGTGGTCCTGGTTTTCTTTGGTTCGCATGAACACGTGAATCAGGTTTTCGCTGTTAACAATGATTTCCTGGAAGTAATGGAAGTCGTCAAGTGGCAAGCCTCGGGCTTTCTTGAACATATTTTCGATGCTGACGACGTTAGGACCCTGGAACAGGTCGGCAGTTGCTGCCGCGAGCATTTCAAGTACTTCCTCAGGGTGTGAGTCCACGGTTTTAATACCGAGAAGCATCCCGCTGGACAGATCTACGTAGCCACCGGCAAGGCACTCCGGAATGGTTGATATAGCTTGCTGAATAGCGTTATCAAGGTCGGACATTCGTTGTTCTCCTCATCTTTTAGTTTTCACAGGATCTGTCAGGATGCCTGCGTGTTTCTTACCCGTTCGTTCAAAAACAGGGCAAATTTCTCCAGGAATTCCACTTGTGCTTCGGACTGAACCCAGCGGGGCTCGATACGGCGGACTGTTTCCAGAGAATCGAGTGCCGCCTTGCCTTCCCAGATCAGGCAGCAGGCAAGTATGGTTCCGGTGCGACCGAGGCCGGCCCTGCAATGGACAGCAACGACGCCGCCCTCATCGCAGAGTTTCTGTATCATTTTGCAGAGGCCTGCAGCCTGGGTAATTGAAGGGGCCGCCATATCCTGGAATGGCGACCAGATATTTTCGATCCCGTACTCGGCCAGAGCTTCGGTGTCAGGTTGGGTCTCGGTGAGTGTGATTAAAGTTGTAATGCCAACACGTTTCAGTGCTTTGAGGTCATACTCAAGATCCTGAACAATTCCCGGCCTGGGTGTGCCTGCCAGTTGTCCTTTCTTGAGCCAGAGAAAACCTCTCGGGCCGAAGCTGTCGCTGACATAGGAACGCGCTTCCTCCGGGAGAGGTGGCGGAGGTGGCGTTTCAGGAGCCAGAGTCTCAGGATCTGCGTCGGGAGCAGCAACGGCACAGGAGCCGGTTCTCACAAAGCTTTTTCCTGCCTCACTGGATGGATGCCTGAGAAAGTCGCTCGTTTTTGCAGACTCATGAACGGTGCCTCCTGCAATCAGAACCATGCGCCCGCCAATAAGTGAAGCATGAGAGAGGTTGTGCAATGCGATGAGGATTGAGCGGCGCTGCCCCTCGGAAGCAATATAATGCAGCAGGCGCTCTGCTTCCTGATCATTCAGGCCGGTAGTTGGCTCGTCGAGCAACATCAGGCGAGCTCCCGTTGCTGCAAGCCGCATGGTGGTGAGGTGTCTTTGTTGTGCCAGGCTCAAATGGATAACGGGCTCATCAATTCTGTCAACGAGTTCCTGCAGCCCGGCGGTTTTCAGAAGTCTTTGTGCCAGCCGACGTTGCTGTATAGGTGACAGGGACCTTCTCTCCGGGAGATCCTGAATAATGTTTTCGAGGATACTCGCCATGACCATTCTGGCGTTCTGTGCGGCAAGTACGGGCCGTTCCCCCTCGCCCAGGGAGTCGCCAATGTAGCTTACATTGCCCCAGGTACGGAGATTGGGGTTTGGGTCGTTAAAACCGGCTAGTGTCCGGAGCAATGTCGACTTTCCGGTTCCGCTGGGTCCGAGAAGAATTGTGATTTCCCGGTCCGCAACCTCGAGGTCGACACTCGCAAGCACGGTTTTCTCTCGGAAAGCCACACCGAAGCCATTAAGTGAAAGAACCGATGGGGTTAGCCCATCCTGTTCAAAGCTATTCAACGCTTCACTCCCGGGTCCAGCATGGCCAACAGCGCCTGTAGCAAAACAGAAATATCATTTCGTTCGCGGGCATCGACTTCAAAAACCGGGGCTTTTATTCCGAGTTCACTGAGCTTTGTGTGGTAGGAATAAAGGCCGGGCCGGGCCTTCTTGTCCATACTGGTTACCCCAATGACCAGAGAGCTTTTTCTAATGAAAGGGCGGAAGGCTTGAATATAGAATTCCAGGTCGGCAAGTGGATCCTCCCGGTTATTGTCGATTAACACGACCAGGCCCAGCCCCCCAATCGTGACAATGTCCCACATAAAGCTGAAGCGCTCCTGTCCAGGGGTCCCGTACAGGTGAACTTTTTGCCCGTCTCCGACATTCAGAGTGCCGTAATCCATCGCAACGGTCGTGGTTTCCTTGCGTTGTGAAACGCTATCGGTTGCCTTGCTTTCAGTGCTGACTACCTCGATATCACTGATGGCCCCTATTGCCGTCGTTTTACCCGCACCGACAGGCCCGGCGAAGATGATTTTATGTTCCATAAAGAGCTCCTAGCGCCCGGCGAGTTTGCTGAGAAGCGAGGACAAGAGGGTCTGGCTGCGGTGAGGCTCAAGTCGGGGTTCCTCTGGCTTCCGGTTGATGGCGCGAGCGAAACCGGCTGCGCGGGCTGCGCTGTATATCTGACACATTTCACTGGCCGGGACCTTTAACAGCCGGGACGCAAAGAAGATGGATGTCGGATGTTTGAAAAACAGGGCCAAGATCCTGAATGTATCCGGTGTTAAGGGGAGGCGGGTGAGATTAGGCCAGTAATCAAGCTGAACCACATCGTTCCAGTGACAGCCTTCCATCAGGCGTCCTTTCGAAACATAAAACGCGGTCTTCCACATCAGTTCGTCTATGTTTCTGCCCACCTTGTTTTCATAGGCGTCACTGTCTTCTGCGGAGAGAACCTTTACACGAAATTTCCCCACAGAGTGTTGAAGGAGCCCCGGCAAATCCGGGCTGTCTGCAAAATATTCTCCCCGGGTACTGAGGAGCACCAAGTCCCCATAAGCGTCTGTTGAGATGCGAATGTCCTGCTTGTTCGCTGACGCTCGCCGGAAACTTGTGATCAGACAATCGTCGGGGCTGAAAAACTCCGCTTTCCCAGCGTTCGTGGTGTTGGAAGACTCTATTCTGCTGTTCATGCGATTTCCCAAAGCGACAAATGCGTTACCGGCAATTGATGAATTTCGGCTTATATCTGAATTGAAGGTCTTTATAAAAATTGATTCTGATCAATAAAAGTCTAAGGCCGGCCTGTAGAGTATTCAGTGGAACATATGTCGCAATGTAATACATAAATGTATGTTTTAAAGATAAAAATGAAACCTAATATTGCTGAATGAAATAGTTCGTATTTTTTTTGTAATGCTCTGTGAAGGGCGCGCTTTATTTTTGGAATTGGACTTGGAGGAAGAGCGGCTTCTTCAGGTAAACAACTCATTTCAACTGCTTGAGTATACGCGCAGAACATATTTCTCAATGTCCGCATACTGCAAAAATAAAGCTTGCCCTTATGAAACAAAGAGTTGCATAGCGAAATATTGGTTCATTCAGCTTATGTAGATATGTTGATACGCGAGCCTTGTGCGTACAACAGAGGAGTTTGTCTTGCGAGCCTGTAGCAGCCAATGCTTCATTCTTGAGCACTACCTTCGCTTTGCCACGAGAAGTCCGAGCTATTGTCTGTCCTCGCTTCAGACCTTGAGTGGCAACCTCAAGATGTCGCAGGAAATCACTGGTCTCAGTGAGCGGATGGATTTCTATGCCCACCTGGCTTTCCTGCCGGGTAAACGTGTCAATCTTTGCGGTATCTATCTGAATCAGGCCTATAGAATATCTGGCTCAAATACCGAATCTCCGGTGATTGTTTTGCCTCTTGAGGGCGCCGCGGAGTTTGAGCTTGATGGTCAGAGTTTCTTGAGTGCACCCGGAGTTCCCTTCGTTCTTGAACCGAATGCCGAGTATTGCGCCCATGTGTCGGCGGAAACCCATCTCTTCATTGTTCAGATGGGATCGCCCGGTGCCAGAAAACCGCAAGCATTCCCCAGGAGCGGTGACCCGAACATCGCGAGGCTACTTGAAAGTTTTGTGATCCAAATGGCATTCCTTAAGGGGCATGAGCATGCCCTGGAGCGTGTCCAATGGTTTGAGCGAGCATTGGTGCAGCATTGCGGCGACGGTTCAGTTACCTCACTGCCTGAGGTTCATGTCCGTGATGAACGCCGGATTTGTCAGGCAGTGAAGCTGATAAATGAGCGGCTTGAACATGGTGTTGATTTGGAAATGGTTGCGAGTGAGTCCGGGTTAAGTATCCGGAACCTCTACTATCTGATGAAAAAATATACGGGCATGAGCCCATATAACTATTGTCTGTCCCGCCGTCTGATAAAGGCCCGGGAGTCCCTGATCCGCAATTATGAGGAAGACCCCCAGATTGCCAATCACGCACTCCGCTGGGGATTTAACCATCTCGGCCGCTTTTCCTCTTATTACCGTGAGCATTTTGGTGAGTATCCAAGCGAGACGCTCGAATGCCTTGAATCCCTGACAAAATTTTCAGAAAACGTGGGGGCCGTTGAGGGGGCGCGCAGTCGGCAGGGTGTGCGCCATGGCTCTGCAATTCCTCGTTCCGTTGAGATCAGCCCATAGGCGCGGCTGGAATCGGTTTTGCTTTGGTAAAGTGCCTCATCTGCACGCTTGAGTGCCTGCTCGCAGTCCGCCAGCATCCTGGGCTCTTGTCAGCCGAAGGTTGGCGGCCTCCAGCCGCGTGTTCCGGAATCAGGATGTCCAGTGGCGCACCTGTCATGCTTTCAACGGTGGTGCCGAAGATATCTGCGGCTCGGGAGTTGGCAGTAACGATAAAGTGCCCGGGATCTATCAGGATAGCGGCATCCGGTATGGCATTCAGTATTCACTTCAGGTTTTCAGGATTCATTGGCTTTTCAGTCAGTGCCGTCCTGGTGAGCGAGCTTGATTTCAAGAAAGTCATCAAGGTTGCCCAGAAATAGGTCGACGAGGTCCGGATCAAAATGGTTTCCGCGGTTCTCGCGGATCAGTTCTACCGCCTTCTCCATTGGCCAGGCTTCCTTGTAGGGGCGGGGAGAGGTCAATGCATCAAAGACGTCAGCCAGGGCTGCAATTCTTCCCGGTAGCGGTATGGCTTTCCCCTGTAGCCCGTTTGGATAGCCCGTCCCGTCCCATTTTTCATGATGAGTAAGGGCAATCTCGCGGGCCATTGCAAGGAGTTCGCTGTCATCTCCTTCCAGGAGGCGAGCGCCGATCTCGGAGTGTGATTTCATGATCCGCCACTCCTCTGGATCCAGCTTGCCCGGTTTCAGCAAGACTGAATCAGGGATGCCGATTTTACCGATATCATGCATCGGACTGGCAGCCAGGATCAGGTCGCATTGTTGTTTGTTATAGCCGGCCTTGCTGGCAAGCAGGGCGCACATCTTGCTCATCCTCAAGATATGGTTGCCTGTTTCTTCGTCCCGGTATTCTGCTGCATGGCCCAACCGGCGAATTATCCCGAGTCGGGTTGCCTGTAACTCCCGGGTCCGCTCTTCCACCAAAAGCTCCAGATGGTTTTTCTGGTCGCGAACCAGCTTATGGGCAACATGGGCGTCCAGGAAATTTCGGACCCGCATCAGTAATTCGCGCCGGTCAAATGGTTTGTTGACAAAATCCCTGGCCCCGGTCTCCAGTGCCCGCAGTAGGTAGTCCTGCTGATTCTGGGCTGTCAGGACGATGATGGGGGGCAGCAGCGGATCGTCGAGGTCTTTCAGTTGCTCCATGATCTGATAGCCGTCAATATTCGGCATGTTGAGATCAAGCAGTATCAATGACGGGCGGTGTTCCCGGTATGAAGCGATAACATCCCGGGGGTCGCTGATCAGAACCAGGTTGAGATAGCCTGCGTTTTTAAGGATCTTGTTGAGCAGTTTGAGGTTAACCGGCTCATCATCGATGACAAAGATCGTCTGTTCAAAAAGGTTTTCTTCAGGGATTACATGCATGAATCTTTTTACCCGAGGTGTTTTTCCAGTGTGCTCATCAATTCCTGAACGTTGAACGGCTTGGTCAGGTAGTCGTCAAAGCCCGCATTATTGCCTCGCCAGACTTCACTCGGCATCGCGCTAGCCGTCAGGGCCACTATGGGCAAGCTCCGGTTTCCGGGCCGGCTCTTTAGCGCGTGCAGGACCTGATAGCCATCCCTGTCCGGCAGATTGATGTCGAGAAGAATCAGATCCGGCTTGCAGTTGTCGGCCACTCGCAATCCTTCTTCTCCGCTGGATGCCGATAACAGTGAAAACCTGGCATCACACTGAATGATACGTTTGACCAGTTTCAGGTTGGCTGGATTATCTTCGATATAAAGAATCGTCGGTTTTTCGGCCAGAGACTGGTCTTTCGGTGCCTCCCATACGGCATCGCTGGAGAGGGATGGTTCCTCGTTCGTATTGTTATCCCGGGGCTGGACAGGCAGGCGGATCCAGAAGGTCGAGCCCTCATCTACCGTGCTACGCACACCGATGCTCCCCCCCATGAGATCCACCACCCTCTGGGTGAGTGATAATCCAATACCGGTGCCTTCAATGTGACTGAGCTCCGCACCCAAGCGATTAAAGGGCTGAAACAGTTCCGGGATCCGGGATTCGGGGATGCCAACGCCGGTATCGGTTACCCGGATCTCTAGCCAGGCGTCCCCCTGGGGGAGGGTCTCCAGGAAGATGGTGCCATTCGTGTGGTTATACTTTACCGCATTGGAAAGCAGGTTTAGCAGTGCCTGCTTGAGCCGGGTCCAGTCCGCGGTCACCCAGAAGTTATGCAGTCCGTCAAGGTTGATGCGGATACCGCGTTTCTTGGCGGACAGACGGACAAGCGTGAGCGCTTCCTCGACTACATCTCTAACCGGGACCGTTTCCAGAAAGAGGTCCAGTTTGCCGGATTCGATCCGGGCAAGGTCCAGTACCTCGTTGATCAGGGCCAGGAGATGTTCGCTCGCAGAGAAGATTTCCCGGACACTGTCCTGCTGGTCGTCATTCAATTCGTCATCGCTTTCCAGCAGCTGGGCAAAGCCGAGAATGGCATTAAGCGGTGTGCGTAATTCATGACTCATGCTGGAAAGAAATTCGGATTTAGCCCGGTTCGCCTTATCAGCCCGCAGCTTGGCCCTGATCAGGTTCTTCCGATGGGTCTGCTCCATATCCACCATTCGTTGGGAATTGATGATCACGCCATAGGTTGCTGAAAAAGGACGTAGGAAATTGATTAGAGCGTCATCGTAACCCGATTTACGGTTGGCAAGCGCAAACACTCCGACCAGGTCGGGACCCACCATTATGGGAACACTCAGAAAGGTTTTTATCGGCGAATGGCCTTGTGGAAGATGGTTGAAGATGCCTTCTGACTCGGCTTCATTACTATGAATAATCCTCCTTTCCCTGATCGAAGCACCCAGCATTTTGTCCAGTTGATTTAATTCGATCCTGTCGGTACGGGCCTGCTTATATATGTCCTTGGAAGCTTCGTCCCAGCCAATGTCGGTCATGGACTGAATCCTGAGGTGGGGCTCTTCTGTGCTGTCAAAAAGCACTTCGGCCATGAAACCGGACTCGCTATCGGTCAGCTCAAGCAGGCTTTCCAGCATGGCCTCTATTGTGGCCTCGAACTTCCCGTCGAGGATGAACGCAGTCAGGGAGTCGTGAAGCATGTTCAGCATTTGAGCCTGGCGCGCCAGCTGAACCTCCGCTTCATGGGCGGCGGTAATATCCTCGACAACACCCAGCATCTGCCGAGGGGTTCCATCTTCGCTTCGGTTGACCGCCCCGGTTTCCCGGAGCCATCTGACAGTGCCATCCGGCCAGACCACCCGATGTTCAACACGGTAGGGCTTATTGCGCTCAATTGCTGCGGTTACCCCTGATTCCACCTTTTCCCGGTCCTCGGGGTGAATGGCTGACATGAAGTTGTCATAGGAGGTTTCCACATTGTCCTCGGGCTGACCAAATAGTGCGGGGATGATGTCGGTCCAGAGAAGTTCGTCGGTTTCCAGATTCCACTCCCATGTGCCAATCCTCGCGAACGACTGTGCTGTCTGCAATCGTTCCCGGTCTCGCTCCTTGTGGTATTCCGATATCCAGCGGACCAGGGAATGGGAGATGACATTTCCCATCACGTCGATCAGTCCCTGGGCGCAAATAACCTCGATCATCCTGTTCTGACCTGCATGCATGGTCAGTGAGCCCAGCTCCTCCTCGCCTGTTCCTAGTCGGGATTCAATCACGTGGCTATTGTTTTCTTGCCTTTCTGTTCCGGCGGTTTCAAAACTGGTTATGGTAAGTGAGACATCCTGGTCTGGACCGCTGGTGTAGTTTTGCCAGTTGGATAAAAGTCCGACGGCCCGGTGCAGTTTGATGGAAACGTGGCGGACATCAAGAAACCGACACAGGGGGTGCAGCGCTGATCGGAGGGTTTCCGGTGCGTTGGACCAGTGTCCCGACAGAACGTGCGCGCTGGCTTCACTGACGAGCTTTGCAAGCTCACCCTGGAGCTCCACCTGACGCTCCGATGCTTTGACATGGGTGATGTCTTTCCGGATTGCTATGTATTTGTAGGGCCGCTTTTTGCTGTCGAGAAACGGTACGACCGTGGACGATACCCAGTAGTGGCTGCCGTCCTTGGCCTGGTTGCATATCTCGCCCTGCCATACGTCACCTCCGGATACGGTTTTCCAGAGATCCCGGTAAAAGTCGGCGGAGTGGTAGCCGGATTTCAGAATGCGGTGGTTCTGGCCGATCAGCTCGGTCTTGGAGTACTGGCTGACGTCACAGAACCGCCTGTTTACCTCGGTGATTATCCCTCTGCTGTCTGTCGTGCTGACGATGGCGTGATGATTCAGCGCAAAGTGTTCCTGTTCCCGTTCGTGCAGGATGTCATAGACCCGTCCACCTGAGAGTGTGCGGCGACTTTGTCGGCCTGTCTGCTCCCTCAGAAACTGTCCCAGCATTCGGTATGAGGGGCAGAAGGTCCCGGTTCCGAGGCGATTCAGGAAGTCCTTTGCAGCGGCATCGGCAATATCCTCATTGATGAAAATAACCGGGATGTCTGAGGTCTCCGGGAAAAAGCCAAACAATGCCGCGAGTTCGTGATAGCTCTGAGACTCCTTGTCATGGCTGATAACGATGACGTCCGAATCGTTATGTCGCGCCAGGTTGAGAGCCTCTTCAACGGAGCTGGCGGGCAATGCATTAACTGACTGCTCGGCCAGTGGCCTGCAGATTTTTTCAAGGATTGCCTGCCGGTTCTCAAGAACGACAGCAGTTCTGGAGCTCAGGGTGTTGAATATCCCGAGCCCCCTACACGCGTTGACAAGTGCTCGTGGTGTGAGGGGTTTTTCCAGAAAGCGCCTAGCACCGCCAAGCGCTGCCTGCCTGGCAGACCCGATGCTGATTGCTTTTCCGGCAATCACCACCGGTACCGCCCCGCTGGCGCTGCTGCCTATTCCTTCGAGGACGTCAGCAAGAGAGGGTTTTCCGCATGCATCAAAGTCAACAAGCCAGGCATCAGGGGCCTCTGCCGGTCTTGGCTCGTCATCTATGCCACTGAATTGACAGCGGAATCCGGAAGCGGAGAGGCTTTTCTCCTTCCGCGCCAGCCAGTCAGCGGTTTCTTTGTTACCCAAAACCTGGATTTCAATCACTTAGAACAACCATCGGTGATTTATTGGACGTTACTGAATCAGGGGCTGTTCCGCTGGCGCAGTCTGTCAACCAATCCGGCCACCTCGCCGATCTGGCTTTTCAGCTCATGCATGGACTCCTGGGCTTCCTTGACCACCCCCATGGCAGTATCGCCAAGTTCATTGATGCTGACGATTTTCCCTGATATTTCAGCGGATGCGTTGTGCTGTTGTTCTGCCGCTGCGGCAGTTCCATCGCAGGCCTCTGAAATTCGTTCTATGAATGTCACCAGCTCTGCAAGGGTCTCTTCCGAGTTGTTGGCGTTTTCAACGGTTTTGTGTGCGTAGCTGCCACAGCGCTGCATTGAGTCGGTGGCACTCGCAACGGTTTCATGAAAGTGGCCAAGGGTCTGGTTAATCTGTTCTGTTGTCGTTTTTGTCCGCAACGCAAGACTGCGGACTTCATCCGCCACTACGGCAAAGCCGCGACCGGCATCACCCGCTCTTGCGGCCTCAATAGAGGCATTCAGAGCGAGCAGGTTGGTTTGTTCGGTGATTTCGCCAATAACGTTGAGTGCCTGGGCAACGCCCTTGCTTGCTTCGGTTAGCTGGCCGACAGTTCGCGAAGCTTCTGAAAGCTCATTCGATAGCGCATCCATGCTGTGGCGGGTTTCCTGGGTGAGGGACTGTCCGCTGGAAACCCTGTCGTTGGCCAAACGAACCTGGTCAAGCATGCCGGACGCGTTGTTGGCCACTTCCCGCGAAGTGGAGGACATTTCTTCACTGGCAGCGGCGATGGTGTCTGTGGCAGTAGACTGCTCCTGCACGGCGGAATGAGCGTCATTGCTTCGGGAAATTGTTTGCTCGGCGCCGCTTTGCAGTTTCCCGATAACGTCGTCCATGCGTTTGACGAGTGCGTCCAGTTCTGCGGCCTGTTGAAGGATAGCGAGATCCAGGCTGCCGATATCGTCGGTGCGCCCGACAAAGATCTTCTCAGCGACGCTGTCATTGATGACATCCCGGGCTCGTTGGACAGATTGCCGCAGCGGGCGGGTGAGGGTGATAACTGCCGCAGAGGTTACTAGAAAGGCACCCGCCAGGATTGCGAGATCGGCGTAGACGGAGGTGGCAAAGAACTGAGCTGCGCTGACCGCGGCCAGTATCAGCGCTATTGCGATGATTAGCTTCAGATGCAGTGAAAACCCGCGGCGAAGGCTCACTGGTTCTACCGGACCTTTGGTCGGTTGGGTCTCGCGAAGCTTGGCATACAGTTTGTCTGCCCGGGCCTCGGCCGCTGGATCAAGCTGTGAGCGGATTGACTGAAGCTCAAGGACCTCCCCGTTCTTCCCGGTCACCGGAATGGCATAGGCCTTGACCCAGTAATGATCGCCATTTTTGCACCGGTTTTTGACCGCTCCCAGCCAGGTCTCGCCTGACTTTAGTCTGCGCCACATTTCTTCGTATGCGGCCCTGGGCATATCCGGATGGCGAATAATGTTGTGAGCCTGGCCAATCAGTTCTTCCCGTGAAAACCCGCTGATCTCAACAAATTCATCGTTAATGTGGGTGATCTGGCCCTTCGGATTGGTTGTTGAGAGAATATTGGCGCTTCGACTGACAGGCACGCTGCGGTTGGTGACAGGGTGATTGGCTCGCACGGACGCACCTCTTCAGCAGAGTCATAGGTGAATTTTAGGCATCCATGCCTGCCCAACTATGCTGCAAATCAACTTGTGCTGTCTTGTTTTGTTTTTTTAAAGATTCACTCTGAATGAATCAAATCAGGCGTGGAGTGAACGTTAACTCTATGTATTGAAAGTAAAAAAAATTTTGGTTGGGCGCTATGGCTTGCAAACGCCCGGTTATTTTTGCAGAAAGTGGATATTCAGAGGGTATTTGTTTGCAAAACATGGATATCGGGGGGCTTGGAAACGGGCAACCGAAGGCAGAGGTTGCTTGATCCTGCGGAATGCCGGGACTCAAAACCATTGAGCTCGATTCGACTGAGAGGGTTTTTGAGATCAACTCTGCGGCCACAAAGGCGCTTCATATAGCGATTAGCCGTTTCGTAATCAGAAAGGCAATTGCGCTTATGGATAGAGAAGGATTATATCTGGGAGACCATTCAGGGAAGAATGGTGCCGAGGAGAGGACTTGAACCTCCACGGGGTTGCCCCCACTAGCACCTGAAGCTAGCGTGTCTACCAATTTCACCACCTCGGCAGGTGATTTGCAGATTAGCCGTTAGTTTATTGAAAACTGGGCCTTTCTGCCAAGGCCAGAGTGTGTCCCCCAACCGATGGCGCGTACTTTAATAATTCCCGGAAAACCTGTCAAACACTTTTTGCAAAAAAGGTTGGCAGGTAATTATGCCTATTCTTGTCTCCATGTTAGGCAGGTGCGCCATCCCAACGTTATACTGCATGGCAAACGAATGAACCTGCGCCGATCCGGTGCAGTATGACAGCAAGGATCCGAATGGTTGCCAGGAAGAAAACTGACCGGGATCCTCACGCCAGCCGTGAGGCCCAGAACTACGAGAACCCCATACAGAGCCGGGAATTCATTCTCGAACACCTGAAAGACCGGGGTGCGCCGGCAACTCACGAAACACTTTGTGAGGAGCTGGGGCAAACCTCGCCCGAGGGCATTGAGGCCCTGCGCCGGCGCCTGATCGCAATGTGTCGGGATGGCCAGCTCATTTGCAATCGTCGCGGTGCCTACCTCCCGATCGAAGAGGCCGATCTTGTCACCGGCCGGGTGATTGGTCACAAAGATGGTTTCGGTTTTCTGGTTCCGGATGATGGTGGCTCTGACCTGTTTCTGACCGCGCGTCAGATGCGGCAGGTGTTTCATGGCGACCGGGTGGCTGCCAGGGTTGATCGGGTTGACGATCGTGGGCGCCGGGAAGGCGCGATTGTCGAGGTTCTCGAGTATCGGACCAGTCAGACGGTCGGGCGTTTCTTCCTGGAAAGCGGGATCAGTTTCGTGGTGCCGGAGAATGCCCGCATCAACCACGAGGTTCTGATTCCCCAGGAACATGCCGGGGAAGCCCGTCACGGGCAGTACGTGGTGGTGGATATCATCCGTCAGCCAAGTGTTCGTACCCAGCCCCTGGGGAAAGTGGTCGAGGTGTTGGGCGAGCACATGGCGCCCGGCATGGAAATCGATGTCGCCATTCGCTCATACGATATCCCCCACAGCTGGCCGCCGTCGGTGGGCGAGCAGGTGGCAAAGATTCCGGAAGAAGTCACCGAAAAAGACAAGGAAAATCGTGTTGATATCCGCAATCTCCGGTTGGTGACCATTGATGACGAAACCGCTCGGGATTTCGATGACGCGGTCTACTGTGAGCCCCGGCCGCGGGGCGGATACCGCCTGATTGTCGCAATAGCCGACGTTTCCCACTACGTCCGTCCCGGTACGCCACTCGATGAAGAGGCAGTGAATCGCAGTACCTCGGTGTACTTTCCGGATCATGTGGTTCCGATGCTGCCGGAGAAACTCTCGAACGGCCTCTGCTCGCTGAATCCGGGCGTCGATCGCCTGTGTATGGTGGCCGACATGACCATCAGTGCTGCTGGCAACATCAGTGGCTACAGCTTTTATCAGGCGGTGATGTACAGCCATGCGCGCCTTACCTACAACAAGGTAAGCGACATGCTGGAGCACCCCGACTCCGAGTCGGGCTATCGTCTGTCGGAGCAGTACGCCCACGTCCTCCCGCAGCTGCATAATCTGTACGGGCTTTATCAGCTGCTGCGCGAGGCGCGGACCGAACGCGGTGCGATCGATTTCGAAACCACGGAAACCAAGATCGTCTTCGATGCGAATCGGAAAATCGAAGAGATTGTGCCGGTTACCCGTAACGACGCCCATAAGATCATCGAGGAGTGCATGTTGTGTGCGAACGTTGCCACAGCTCGATTCCTCAAGAAACATAAGATTCCTGCGCTTTATCGGGTCCACGATGGGCCCTCCGAAGAGCGCCTGAATGCGGTCAGACTGTTCCTGGGCGAGTTGGGGCTGCAGCTTGGTGGCGGAGACAATCCCACGTCCGCCGATTATCAGGCGTTGCTCTCCGAAATTGCCGAACGGTCGGACGCGAATGTTATTCAGACGGTCATGCTGCGCTCCCTCAGTCAGGCGGTATACAGCCCTGAGGAAGGGGGCCACTTCGGCCTTGGCTTTGCGGGCTACGCGCATTTCACCTCGCCAATCCGGCGTTACCCGGATTTGATCGCCCACCGGGCAGTCAAGTCCGTTGTTCACGGCGAAAACGCGTCAAAAGACGTGGTCAAGCCGCCGAAATCTGACCCGGCGCTGGCCGAATATCCCTACGATTTCCCCCAGATGGAACGCCTGGGCGAGCATACTTCGATGGCCGAGCGGAGGGCGGATGACGCTACCCGGGACGTCATGGCCTGGCTCAAGTGCGAGTACCTCCGTGACCACGTCGGGGAGGAATACGACGGCGTTATTGCGGCTGTGGTGCCTTTCGGATTCTTCGTGGAGCTGTCCGGTGTTTACATCGAGGGCCTGGTCCATGTGTCGACCCTGAGCGGGGATTACTTCCACCACGACGCCGCCAAGCATCGGCTGATCGGGGAGCACACCGCGATGAGCTTCAGGCTTGGCGATGAGGTCCGGGTCAAGGTCGTTCGAGTCGGCATGGAGGATCGCAAGATCGACCTGGAACTGATCAGCGACCCAGTGCACCGTCAGGCGGATCGTGACGCTCTGGCTGTTCCCAAGGGCGATGAGCGTGGCAAGGGGAAGGGCAAGCGTACCGGTGGAAAAGGCAAGGCGGGAGCCCGGGAAAAATCGGGTCCGAAAGGGCGTGCGCCGGCTGAAGGTGAGCTGAAGCGTCCGCGCAAAAAATCCGGTGGCAAGCCGCCCGCTAAACCCGCTACGCCCGCCAAGCCTTCCAGTGCAGATAATGAGCCGCCATCGGCCAGGGATGAGCTGGTTGCTCAGGCTGCCAAGCTCGCATTGGAGAAAGGCAAGAAGTCCGGTCAGGGCGATAAAAAACGGAAATCCCGCAAGTAACAGGAAACAAAGCCAGTGTCCGGAGAGTTTGTATTTGGTTGGCATGCGGTTGAGGCGGTTCTCAAGCGTGAGCCTGAGCGGTTGCAGCAGGTCTGGATCCAGACCGGTCGTCAGGATAAGCGGGTAAAAAGTGTCACCGACGCCCTTGATAGCCTTGGCGTTCGCTGGAAGGTGGTGCATCGCAGGGAACTGGATGAGCGGGTGTCCGGTGTCCATCAGGGCATTGTGGCGGCGGTCAGTGAAAGCCGTGAATGGACGGAAGATGATCTGCTGGCCCAACTCGCTGGCAGTGACAAGCCGCCGTTTCTGCTGGTACTGGACGGCGTAACTGATCCTCACAACCTCGGGGCGTGCATGCGCACGGCTGATGCGGTCGGCGTTCAGGCCGTCGTGGTCCCGAAGGACAAATCCGCGTCACTGACCCCGGTGGCCCGAAAGGTGGCGTGCGGAGCGGCGGAAACTGTGCCGTTTGTTCGGGTGACCAATCTGGCGCGGTTTCTGCGAACCCTTAAGGATCAGGGGGTCTGGTTAATTGGTACCGCGGGTGAGGCCAGTGCCACGCTGTTTCAGGCTGACTTCAAGGGAGCAGTGGCCCTGGTCATGGGCGCCGAGGGCAAAGGCATGCGTCGTCTGACCCGGGAGCACTGCGACCAGCTCATCAATATTCCGATGCTGGGTCACGTGGATAGCCTCAACGTATCCGTGGCTACGGGTGTTTGCCTATACGAAGCCCTGCGCCAGCGACTTGGTTAACCCTTGCACAGAAGCCCCCGGCCGCCTAGAATACGTGACCCCTTTTCCAAGGGGTGGTTTTGTATTGCCTGCTTGTCAGGCCTCCAAAATCTCGCTTTTGATCAAGCCTTTCTTGTAAAGCCTTATTGATAAAGCAAAAAAAACGGCAGCCCAGGCTGTCACCTCCTTGCTTTCACGTTTAACCGGTTGGGCCAGGCGTCCGAAGGTTGAAAAGAAAGCTGTTTAAACCGTAGGGAGAACTCATGCGTCACTACGAAATCGTTTTTATGGTACATCCGGATCAGAGCGAGCAGGTGCCCGCGATGATCGAGCGTTATACCGGCGTCATCACTGAAGATGGCGGTCAGGTACATCGCCTTGAAGATTGGGGCCGTCGTCACCTGGCATACCCGATCAACAAGATTCACAAGGCTCACTACGTACTGATGAACGTTGAATGTTCACAGGCCGCGATGGACGAGCTGACTCACAACTTCCGTTTCAACGATGCAATCATCCGCGACATGATCCTGCGCCGCGATGGTGCGGATACAGACCTGTCCCCGATGAAAGCTTCCGAGTCCCGTGAAGACCGTCGTGGCGGAGATGATCGCCCGCGTCGTTCAGCCGAATCTGACGAGTCACGTCAGCGTGCTGAAACCCAGGACGAAGAAGAGTAATTAACCGGAGTTGAGGAGTTAAGTTATGGCTCGTTTTTTCAGACGTCGTAAGTTCTGCCGCTTCACGGCAGAGGGTGTCAAGGAGATCGATTACAAAGATCTGGACACCCTGAAAGGCTACATCACTGAAACCGGCAAAATCGTGCCCAGCCGCATTACCGGCACCAAAGCACGTTATCAGCGTCAGCTGGCTACCGCTATCAAGCGTGCCCGCTACCTGGCACTGCTGCCGTACTCGGACAGCCACGATAACTAAGTAACAGAAACACAGGACTTGGGACCATGCGTGCACTTGCACAGTATGTAATGCGCGGTCCCTTCCAGGCCGGCGGGGTAGCAGCAGTTACGACTGCGGTACCTTTGTTGTTCTGGATTGGCGCAGCCGTTGTTGGCCTGGTTATTCTCAGGCTTGGCATCAGCCAGGGGCTCAACATCGGGCTCTGGGCATTACTTCCGGCACTTGGCTGGAGCATTTTCGGGCAGGACCCGACCGCTCTGGCTGTACTGCTTCAGGTTATGCTCATGGCGTCGCTGATCAGAACCACGCAGTCCTGGGAAAAAGCCCTGCTTGCGGGAAGCTTTCTCGCAATCGTCACAGGTCTGATGTTGCCTGTGATCTACCCGGGTCTGCTGGACGATCTGGTCCAGGCCGGGGTGAGCTTTTACCAACAGTACAATGCCGAAATTGCGCAGAGTCTCGGCGATGACCTCGATAAGGTTATCCGGGACACCATGAACGCGAGCATGGCAGGCACCTACCTGGCAACGGGTGTGGGCATGACCATGCTGGCGCGGTCCTGGCAGGCGGGGCTCTATAACCCCGGCGGATTCCGGAAGGAATTCCATGGCCTGCGGCTGTCGGCGCCCATTGCGGTATTGTGTGCGGTGACCATGGTGGGTGGCCCGCTTCTCGGGCTGAACTCCATGCTGCTTGCCTGGGCTGCGGGAACACCGCTGTTCCTGGCCAGCCTGGCCCTGGTTCACGGCGTTGTTGGTTTGAAAAAGCTCAGTGGGAACTGGTTGGCGATGTTCTATGTGGCGCTGATCCTTTTGGGCCCAAGTCTGATGATTCTGTTAGTGGTTCTGGCTTTTGTGGATAGCTGGCTGGATATCCGGAGGCGTATAAGCCCTGCCGGGCCGGCTGAATAAAGCACGAAGAGGTTAACGAGATGGAAGTTATTCTGCTCGAGAAAGTAGCAAACCTTGGATCCCTGGGTGACAAGGTAAAGGTCAAGGCCGGTTACGGTCGTAATTTCCTGCTTCCGTATGGCAAGGCCGTACCTGCCACTGAAGCGAACCTGAAGGCGTTCGAAGAGCGTCGTGCAGAGCTTGAAAAAGCGGCTGCCGAGAAGCTGGCTGCTGCCAAGACTCGCGCCGAAGCTCTGGAAGGTGCGTCTTTCACCATCAGCTCCAAGGCTGGCGAGGAAGGCAAGCTGTTCGGTTCTATCGGTGTTCGTGATATCGCAGACGCGATCACCACCGGTGGCACTGAAGTCGAGAAGAGCGAAGTTCGTCTGCCTGAAGGTCCGATCCGCGTGACCGGCGAGTATGATATCGAGCTGCAGCTGCACTCTGACGTTGAAGTAACTGTCAAGCTGGCGGTTGTTGCAGAGTAATCTGCAACAACATTGGCCAGGCCGGGGCAACCCGGCCGCGCTTGATTGAACGGGCCCGAGCCGGAGACGGTTTCGGGCCCGTTGCTTTCTGGTATTCTTAGCTTTCTGTAAGCCTCTCCCATTCCCGAAGCGTTCCCCGTAAACTGTGGGCTTCGTGGTATCCAGCTGAAGACGTTGTTATGGCCAAGCCCAACCTGAAATCCGCCAACTCTGATCTAGAAACCAGTCGCATCAAGGTCCCCCCGCATTCCGTCGAGGCGGAGCAGGCGGTACTCGGTGGCCTGATGCTGGACAATCGCCGGTTTGACGAGATTTCAGAGATCATTTCTGCTGTCGATTTCTACCGGCAGGATCACCGTCTCATTTTCGGTGCTGTCGAGCGACTGGCCAGTGAAAGTGAGCCTCTGGATGTTGTCACCCTGGCGGAATTTCTCGAACGCGCCGGCGACATCGAAGATGCCGGCGGATTGGCCTACCTTGCCGAGCTGGCCGAGAAAACTCCAGGTGCCGCGAATATCCGGGCCTATGCCGATATCGTTCGCGAGCGTTCGGTCCTGCGCCAACTGGTGGAGGTCTCCGGCAAGATTTCGGATTCTGCGTTCAATCCCCAGGGGCGAAACAGTAACGAGATCCTCGATGAAGCCGAACGCAATGTGTTCCAGATTGCGGAGTCTCGCGTCAAGGAAGGTTCCGGCCCCCAGGCCATCAATCCAATACTGACCAAGACGCTAAGCCGTATTGAAGAGCTGTTCGAATCGGGCGAGCAGACCACGGGCCTGACCACCGGGTTCCGGGACCTGGATGACCGGACCTCCGGTATGCAGCCGGCCGACCTGATCATCGTCGCGGGGCGGCCTTCCATGGGTAAGACCACCTTCGCCATGAACATTGTTGAGAACGCGCTGATCAGCACCGGCACGCCGGTCCTGGTTTTCAGCATGGAAATGCCGGCGGATGCCCTGGCCATGAGGATGCTGTCCTCCCTGGGTCGTATTGATCAGACCAAGGTCCGCGGCGGCAAGCTTGAGGAAGACGACTGGCCGCGCCTGACCTCGGCTGTCAGTCTGCTCAAGGACAAGCCGCTCTACATCGATGACACGCCGGGCCTGAGTCCCACGGAAATGCGGTCGCGGGCCCGGCGAATCGCCCGGGAGAACGACGGCAAGATCGGCCTGATCATGGTCGATTACCTTCAGTTGATGCGCGTGCCGGGCAACACCGAGGGCCGGACCGCGGAGATCTCCGAAATCTCCCGCTCCCTGAAGGGGATCGCCAAGGAATTGAGCTGTCCGGTGGTGGCCCTGTCGCAGCTGAACCGGAGCCTGGAGCAGCGGCCCAACAAGCGCCCGGTGAACTCGGATTTGCGGGAATCCGGTGCGATCGAGCAGGACGCCGACGTCATCATGTTCGTCTACCGCGACGAGGTTTATAACGAGGACACTTCGGATAAGGGCATTGCCGAAATCATCATCGGCAAACAGCGGAACGGCCCCATCGGCACGATCCGTCTGGCCTTTATCGGGAAATACACCAAGTTTGAAGATCTGGCGCACGGTGATTATGGCGATTACGGTGGTGATTACTGATGCCCCGAAGCACTGTTGCCCGTATTGATCTGGGGGCGTTGCGCCAGAATTACCGGTTGGCCTGCGAGCATGCTGGCCCGGCGCAGGCTATGGCGGTGGTCAAGGCCGATGGTTACGGTCATGGCATTGTGCCCGTGGCGCAGGCCCTCGCGAACGATGCTCCGAAATACGCGGTCGCCTGCCTGGAAGAGGCGCTCGCCATTCGCGACGCCGGGCTGCGGCAGCCGGTGGTGATGCTTCAGGGTGTTCATGCTCCCGGGGATCTCGGGCTGTGTGTACGGCAAGGTTTTGAGCCGGTTCTGCACAGTCATCACCAGCTTGCCTGGCTGGACCAAATGGCGGCGCGGCCAACGTTCTGGGTCAAGGTAAACACCGGGATGAACCGTCTTGGGTTCCTGCCCGCCGAACTGGCCGAGGTGATGAGGAAGTTGGATGCAATCGGTGCCCGTCCAGGCCTGCTGGGTTTTGTAACCCACTTTGCCTGCGCCGATGACCTCGACAGCTCGATGACCGCCGAGCAGACCGCGCGTTTTGAGGAAGCGACAGCGCACTGGCCGGAGCTGATGCGAAGTGTCGGTAATTCCGCCGCCCACTTTATTCCCGGTCAGCCTATGTTTGACTGGAGCCGTCCGGGCATCATGCTGTACGGCGGGTCGCCCATGCTGGCCAAGATTGGCCCCGAGTTGGGGCTGAAGCCCGTGATGTCACTTGAAGCTCCACTGATCACCACCCGAACCGTGCGGGCCGGCGAGACGGTGGGGTATGGCGGCGGTTTCGTGGCGGACCGGGATACCCGCATGGGCATGGTTGCTATCGGTTACGGTGACGGGTACCCCCGTCATGCAGGCACTGGCACGCCTGCCGCCGTGAATGGCCAGCGGATCCGGTTGATCGGCCGGGTCTCAATGGACATGCTCGCAGTCGATCTGAGTAACGCGCCGGATGCGAGGGAAGGTGATCCGGTGGAGCTTTGGGGGCCAACGGTGGGCGTTGACGAAGTGGCGACATGTGCCGGAACGATTTCCTACGAGCTGCTTACCGGCATCACCGCACGGGTGCCAAGAGAGTACCGGTAAGCTGGTCAGGGTGCGAAGACGGTTCAGCCCTGTTCCGGCTCGTGTATGATTTCGTCTATGAAGTCGAGAATGGCTGCCAGGCTCTTGTCGTCCAGTTTTTTCAGGACTTTGTGAACCACCATTTTGCTGCCTTTGAGCATGCTGCTGATGCCCATCCGGGCCATTCCCAACATCATGCTGCTGGCGTTAAGGCGACGTAGAGGCTCGAGGAAAAAGAAGTCCAGCCCCGACTCGGTGAGCTCCACAATAAGTTCAAACAGCTTGTCTATGGCCTCCTTATCGGCTTTGCCGCGCTCCCGGAGCTCGTTTACTGTGTAAAGTGCCCTGGTGCGAAGTTCGTCCGGAATCGGCGCCACGATGTGGCTCTGTTGTTTCAGCATGTCGGTTCCTCTTGTTTTTATGCCGTAAAGAGAAGGCAAACTTTAAACTGTTTGCGTTTAATATTGGCTGTTATTGTAGGGGCCGATGATTCTAAGCCATTGGCCTGACCGGTCCGTGAGGCCCGTCATATCAGTGATATTCTGGAGGTATTGAGCCCCCGTGCACGTGCTCGTTGTTCATGATTATGGCCCGCTGGGAAAACTGTTGCTGGAGCGCTTGCGTGAAACGTCGCTGCAGGTTAGTCCGTTGCTGGTCAGTGATCCCGCCAGTGCTGATCTCAACGCCCTTGAGAACTGGATTCCGGAAGATACCGACCTGATCGTCAATGCCCTCTGGCTTTCGGATCCGGAAGTTGCCCAGAATGACCCGGAAGATACTCACAAGGCGGCTTTCTCCCTGCCACTGGCCATGGCGGAATATGCCTCGGAGCGTGGCATGGCGTTGCTGCAGCTGTCGTCCTGTTACGTTTTCGATGGCCGCAAACAAAGCGGGTACATAACCTCGAATCCCGGTCAGCCGTTCAATGAGCTCGGCAACTGGCAGTGGGAGTGTGAACAGGCGCTGCGAACACTCCTGCCCCGGCACATCATTCTGCGCACCGGCTGGAGTCTCTCACGGTTCATACGAAAAGTTCAGGCGAGCACTGCGGCAGGGGAGACGCTCTCATTGCCGGGACGGTGCCGCGGTCAGCCTGTGGCGGCCCGTGATCTGGCGAGGGTGATGACTGCCGTGATCCAGCAGATTGATTGTGGTGCCGAGGTCTGGGGCACCTATCAATATGCGGGCGCAGAAGAAATCAATCTGTACGAACTCGGTCTGGCGATCGCCGGTCTTCCGGGCATTCCTGAAGGGATTCGCGTGGTGGACGAGGTGCCCAACTGGGGCCACCTGGAGCCTCTCAATACCACGCTTATCTGCACCAAGATCCGCAATACCTTTGGTATCAAACAGCTTCCGTGGCGCTCAGGGCTGATGGATGAGCTGGCTATGCTGAAGACTTCCAGTCCGCAAGAGGTGAAAGCGCCGGCTGAATAGCCGGCGGATCGGATGTCTTATTGGCTGCCCTGGCGGGAGAATTCCCGGGTGACCATCTGCAATGCTTCCACATCCAGAAGCTCAACCTCGCGCCCACGGGCCTTGATAATGCCCTGATTCTGGAACCGGGTGAAGACCCGACTGACGGTCTCCACAGCCAGGCCCAGAAAGTTGGCGATATCGTTACGCGCCATTGGCAGGCTGAAGTTGGTGCCGGACATACGCCTGCGCTGGAACCGGCTGGAAAGTGACAGTAGCAGCGCTGCAATGCGTTCCTCGGCGGTATTCTTGCTCAACAGCATTGCGAGCTGGTGGCTGTTCTGGATCTCCTGGCTCATGAGATGGTACATGTGATGCTGCAGGTCCGGCAGCTTTCCAGTCAGTTCCTCCAGTTTCTCAACCGGGAATTCACATACGCTGGTTCGCTCCAGAGCCTTGGCGGTGCAGGCGTAGCTGTCACTGCTCATGCTGTCGAGGCCGATCAGTTCTCCGGGCATGAAAAAGCCGGTGACCTGTTCTTCTCCGCCCTCGGTAATAATCGAGGTTTTTACCGAGCCGCTCCGCACTGCAAAGCAGGAGCGAAAGGGCGTGCTCTGATCAAAAATGTGCTCGCCACGATTGAAAATACGACCCTGCTGGACGATATCCTCCAGACTGTCGAGATCATTTTCTTCGATCGCAAGAGGCAGGCACAGATTGCTCAGGCTGCACTGGTGGCATGAGGCTTTGAGAGGAGAAGAAGCCTGACGGAGTCGGATTGCTTGTGCCATATTAGGTGAACCGTCCGAATTGATTCATGTCAACGCGTACTTTAATACGGAACAACGATGTTGCCAATGAGCAAGTTCAGAACTAAGAGTATATACCGCCAATAAAGAGCGGGCCCGAGGGACCCGCAAATCCGTGCAACTTATAGCTTCTCGAACACCAGCGATGCGTTGGTGCCACCAAAGCCAAAACTGTTGGACATCACCGTAGACAGGTCGGCCTCCTGCGATGCCGGGCCAACCAGTGGCATGTTGCTGATTTTCTCATCCAGATCCTTGAGGTTCGCAGTGCCGGCGATGAAACCGTTTTGCAGCATCAGGAGTGAGTAGATCGCCTCGTGCACGCCGGCTGCCCCGAGAGAGTGGCCGGACAGGGATTTGGTTGAGGAAATGGCGGGAATGTTATCGCCAAAGGTATTCCGTACAGCCCCCATTTCCGCCACATCGCCCACAGGCGTGCTGGTGCCGTGCGCGTTGATGTATTGAACCTTGCCGCGAATAGTCGCCATGGCCTGGTTCATGCATCGCTGTGCGCCTTCGCCGGAGGGCGCGACCATGTCATAACCGTCCGAGGTTGCGCCGTAGCCGGTCAGTTCCGCAATGATGTTGGCACCGCGTTTCCTGGCGTGCTCCAGTTCCTCCAGTACGACCATGCCGCCGCCGCCGGCAATGACAAATCCGTCGCGGCCACTGTCGAACGGGCGCGATGCGGTCTCAGGTGCATTGTTGTACTTGGTGGAGAGGGCGCCCATGGCATCAAACATCATGGTCAGGCTCCAGTCCTCTTCTTCACCGCCGCCGGCGAAGACAATGTCCTGCTTGCCGGCCTGGATCTGCTCCATGGCGTGACCGATGCAATGCGCACTGGTGGCACAGGCCGAGGACATGGAATAGTTCACGCCCCGGATCTTGTAGGCGGTGGCCAGGCACGCCGACACCGTGCTGGTCATGATGCGTGGCACCATGTACGGCCCGATACGTTTGACGCCTTTCTCCCGCATGATGTCGGTTGCCTCCACCTGGCTGGAGCAGGAGGCCCCGCCGGAGCCGGCAATCAGGCCGGTGCGGTCATTGGAGATCAGGTCTTCGGTCAGGCCGGCCTGGGCGATGGCCTGTTCCATGGACAGGTAGCTGTACATGGCCGAGGGGCCCATAAACCGACGGATCTTGCGATCAATGACCGAGGTGTCCACGTCCGGTGAACCGGAAACCTGGCTGCGAAACCCCATCTCCTTGTAGGTTTCATTGAATCGAATGCCGGATTTTCCGTTTTTCAGGCTTTCCGTTACCTCGTCCAGTGAGTTACCGAGGCAGGAAACAATGCCCATACCGGTGACGACAACGCGTCTCATACTTTCCTCCTTTACGACCCGCCAGGCATGGCGAAATCATGTGATCAGTGACGTTATGAACAGTTTAGGCTTTTTGCCGTGGCGGTGATATTTGACCTTGGTAAGGGGCGATTGAGTCGATCGGCAATGACCGGGCAATAGCTGTTACGTACAAGGACCGGGAAAGGGAGCTTGATATAGTGACAATTATCAAAGACAACAACAATGGGAGATGTCCATGCGATCGTTGCCGCAGTTTTTGAGCGACTACGGTGAGAGCCACCAGAATTCCTTCAACCAGTGGGTCCACATTGTGTGCGTGCCGGCCATTGTGTTTTCCACTCTCGGCCTGCTCTGGCTAATACCGGTTGGAAGCTGGCTGGGCCTGACGGGCATGGCGGGTGAGTGGGTCAATGGTGCCACCGTGCTGGCGGTGCTGTCAGGTGTTGTATACCTGCGTCTGTCGCTGTGGGTATTCGTGTTGATGGCAGGGTGGTTTGCCGTCTCGGCCTGGCTCATCCAGAGTGTTATCGCTGCCGGCTGGTCACTGTTCTGGAGCAGTCTCGTGGTCTGGGTCGCGGCCTGGGCCTTGCAGGTCTATGGCCACAAGGTCGAAGGGAAAAAGCCATCGTTTGTGGAAGATCTGGTGTTTCTGTTGATCGGGCCCATTTTTGTCAGCATCGAGTTTGCCGCCAAGATTGGAATTCCTGTGCCTTCTGCCCTGAGCAGCCACGGCAAGGACCAGCACGGTGGGTCAATCCAGGGCCAATGATGTCACGCAGGCCGGTGATGCGCTGGCGAAACCGCTGACCTGGGGTATGCTTTGGCCACAGGAAAACTCACTGACCGGCCCGACTATGCAGCATCCGCCGAATGGCACCCTGTTCCTCTGGCCCGACCACTGGCATGTGGTCGGGCATCTCATGCCCAACCGTCCTCACCGTCACATCAGCGCTTCGTGGCTCGTTGGCCTTGATGGGCCGTTTCGACTTCAGGTGGCGGGCCAGTGGCGTTCGACATCGGCAGCGCTGGTGGCTCCCGACGCCGTGCAGGCGCTGGAACCCGGCGACACCCGCATGTGGTGCGCGCAACTGGACCCAGACAGCGCCTTTTGGCGGGCTCTCCAGCCGATCCTGAAGGGCGGGCAATCGGTGGATGTGGTGCTGCCGCACGACAGTATTCCAGCCCTGGAGACCGGAGGCTGTGACGCGGTCTGGCAGGCTCTGTCGACAGCGGTTGAATGCCTTGGCGACTCGCCGGAGCCGCTGGACCCCCGCGTTCGGAAGGTCTGTGACTTCCTTCGTGCTGAGTTGCCCGAAAAAGTGGACGTGCCGTGGCTGGGAGAATCGGTGGGGCTATCGTCGTCGCGACTCAGCCACCTGTTCCGGCAGGAGATTGGGGTACCGCTGCGACGGTTTCTGCTGCACCTGAAGATGAACCGTGTCCTGGCCCATTGGGAGCAGGGCAAGTCCATGTCCGTATTGGCAATGGAAGCCGGGTTCTACGATCAGCCGCATTTTGTTCGCACCGCACGGGGGATGTTTGACGCCCTGCCGTCAGAGTATGTCACCACCGGGTGGTTCAGGGTTTGCCGGTGCGGCCTTTCTTCTTCCCCTTCGCCTTGACCTCTTCCCGGGCGGCCTTGTCGGCGGCGGCCTGAGCGGCTTCCTCTGCTTCCCTTTCCACCATTTCCGGGGTTTCCAGGGATATGCGTCCCAAGGTGCCGGCACGGAATTCGTTGAGCAGGACCTCGGACACTTTGTGCAGATCCGGGATACCACCACGGCCAAAGAACCGGCGTTTCGCGGCGATTGTATCCATCAGACCGAGGCCATCGGCGGGTAGCTGCTCCAGGCCGTAGCGGGCCTTAACCAGCTCCGGGTAAGCCTGTCTCAGGTAATCCGCCTCGAACAGGGCGACATCCTCGAAATCGAGGACAGAGCTGCGAATGGCTCCGGTGACTGCCAGACGATAGCCGCAGGCTTCCGGTGACAGTTTGGGCCATAAGAAGCCGGGCGTGTCGTACAACAGGATGTTGTCGGGCAGTTTGATGGCCTGCTGGGCACGGGTCACCGCCGGCTCGTTACCGGTTTTCGCGGCCGGCCGTCCGGCCAGGGTATTGATGATGGTGGATTTTCCGACGTTCGGAATGCCAAGGATCATCACCCGCAGGGCGCTTTTCTGGCGGTCATGGTCCGGGGTCATTTCCTCGGCCAGCTTCAGGATGCCCAGCGCTTCGCTGCGCTGGTTGTGGGTCAGCGTTATGGTGCGCACGCCGCGTTCCTGTTCAAGCCACGCCTGCCATTGCCCGGTAATCTCCGGATCGGCGAGGTCGCGTTTATTGAGCACCTTGATCAGAGGCTTGTCGCCACGCAGGGCGGGCACCAGCGGATTTTCGCTGCTGAACGGGATGCGCGCATCCAGTACCTCGATAATGAGGTCCATCTGGGGCATTACCTGTTTGATCTCCTTGCGGGCCTTGTGCATGTGCCCTGGAAACCAGTTAATCGCCATCTCGTATACTCCGCCGGTCGGTGAACGGCGCCATTATGAAGGGGAATGACCAAATTTTCACATTTGTTTGGAGCCGCCTGTGTGGCGGGTTGAGGGGGAACCGGGTGAGAAGTGTGTACAAAAAGGAGGGGCATCGGGGTGAAAAACGTCGCCATGATGTTTTAGGGTGTACAACCTGAATGACGAAACCAACGCAAATCGGTGGTATTTCAGACGTGGCCACCCTGTAAACGGAGAACCTTATGAAGCTCGCAAAATTGTTTGGTACTGCCCTTGTCGCCGTGAGCCTTTCCGCTCCGGCGCTGGCCCAACAGGCCGCTGGCGGTCAGCCGGATCAGGTTGATCAATTGGCGCAGATGGTGGGTCTTTCTGACGACCAACAAACCGAGATCCGGGGCATCATCGACGAGATGCAGGGCAAGATCGCTGAACTCCGTCAGGAGGCGCGCGCGCTTCAGCAGCAGATGCAGGCCGAGATCAAGCCGGAATACGACGAAGACTCCATCCGCGAAAATGCCGAGGAACTGGGCGACCTGACTGGTGAGATCGCTGCGCTCTCGACCCTCATGCAGGCGAAAGTCGACAGCGTGTTTACCGAAGAGCAGCGTGAGACTCTCGACAAGCGCATGCAGCAGATGCAGCAGCAAATGCAGCAACAGCGCCAGATGATGCAGCAGCAAGGCCAGGGCCAGGGTCAGTAACCTCGCACCCGGTCCCACTGCCTTGGAATAAGGGCCGCTTCTTCGGATGCGGCCCTTTTTTTGGTTCAGGCGCTGGCGCCCGGGCCAAAGGGTTTGACCATGACAATCAACCGGGGCAGCAGGGTCAGAGCTCCGAGCAAGGCCATGAACATGGCAAACCCGGTAAACAGGCCGAAGTAGATGGTCGGGATGAAGTTGGAGAGCACAAGAATCGAGAAGCCGGCAATGATGGTCAGAGAGGTGTAGAACATCGCCCGGCCAATGCTCCGGTGGCACCGGTGCATTGTCGCCAGGTAGTCGCCATCTTTTGCGAACTCGGTTTTGAACCTGTGCAGGTAGTGAATGGTGTCATCCACGGCGATGCCGACCGTAATCGCCGCCACGGTGATGGTCATCATGTCCAGTGGGATGCCAAGCCACCCCATCAGGCCCAGAACGGAGCCCGCGGCAATCAGGTTAGGTGCAATGCCGATCAGGGCCATTTTGAACGAGCGGAACAGCAACAGGAACATGGCCATGATGGCCAGGAACACCGCGCCGATGGTCTTGATCTGGGAATCGAACAGGCTCTGGAGCATGTTGTTGTACATGACGGTCATGCCCGCGAACAGGACCTGGTCCTCGTCGTAGTCGAGTTCGTTAGTCAGGTGTGAGTGGATGCGGTCAAGCAGGGCCTGGCGCCGGAGTTCGGGCATGGTCTCCAGAATCCGGACACTGAAACGGGCCTGGTCGTGTTCCTCGGAGATATAGGGGGTCAGCAGAACGTCCTGCAAATCATCCGGAACTGCCGCCGGCACAAACGCCAGCTCCAGGGCATCCAGTCGCTCGCCCTGGTTGATCAGTGCCAGGATGTCGAGGGTGGAGGTGATGGACAGGACCTTGCCGGTTTCCGGCAGGCTGTCGAGGTAGTTGTGCACCTTCTCCAGTTTCTGCATTTTTTGGTAGGTATACCAGGTGTCCCGGTATTCCTCCTCACCGCCGCAATCCTCGGCGAAGGGATCGCAGCCACTGGCAAACGGATCGCTGTCGGTTGTGGCATTTTCCGGCGGTTTTTCATCGGTAATGACGATGTCCAGTGGTGTGGTTCCACCCAGGCGGTTGTCGATGGTGATCATGCCCTGGTGAATTTCGGTCGATGACTTGAAGTAGTCAATAAAGCTGTTTTCCACGGTTAGCTTGCTCACGCCGACTGCACACAGTATGGCGATTGCCGCTGACCCCACCAGAACGGTCTTTCCAAAGCGCTCTGTGAAGCTCGCAAAGACGTCGGTGAACGGAATCCGGTTGGACAGCACACTTTTGTCCAGTGGCGGTGGCAGGATCCGGAGCAGGGCCGGGAAGATAATAAAGGTGATCAGAAAAGCCACGGTCAGTCCGAGTGTCATCATCCAGCCAAAGTCGATTACCGGGCGGATGCCACTGAACGTGAGCGAGCCAAACGCGACGATGGTGGTAACGGCCATGTAGAAACAGGGTTTGATCATGGCCATTACGGTCTTGCGTAGCGAGTCTTTCGGGTCGGCCTCCGGTTCGTCGTGCTGAAATTCCCGGTAGCGGACAATCAGGTGAATGGTGAGAGACAAAGTCATGATCAGCAACAGCGCAATGAAGTTCGCGGAGATCACCGTTACCGGCCACTGAGCCCAGCCCAGGAAGCCAACCATCAACCACACCGTAAAGCCACAGCACAGAGTGGGTATCAGCACCCAGCGCCACTGGCGGAAGATGATCGCCAGGGTGAGCAACAGAAAGGCCAGTACCCCGAACCCGAAGGTCGAAAGGTCGTTCTGGATAAAGCGAATCATGTCCGAGACGATCATAGGCACGCCACCAAGATGAATCTCCGCCTGGTCCCGGTACCTGTCCAGAATGGTGCGCACGGTGGCAATGGTGGCGTCACGCTCCTGGCCGAGCTTTCCGGTGTAGTCTATGAATGTCTGCCGGACCGTTTCCAGCTGGGCCCGTTCAGCATCAGACGCCTTGCCGCCTGCAACCTTGTCGCGCAGCTCGTTACGCTGCTGAAGCAGCTCGAAGTAGCGCTCCGGCGTAGGCAGATTAACCTGGATGGCCGTCGTTTTCGCATCCTCGCTGATCAGCAGGTTGGGGTAGAGCGGGTTGTTCAGGAGCGCTTCCCGGGCTGTTTCCGGGGGGACATTGTCGGCATCGATCGTTTTGATCTCGCTGTCGACGGTATCCAGGGTCAGGTCGGGGCTGTGCAGCAGAGGTACGTTCAGAATGCTGTTGGTGGAACCGACCGCGTCGAGCGCCTGCAGCTCATCCCTCAGCGCGCGAAGGTGGTCGAGCCCCTGTTCGGAGAACAGTTCGCGTTTCGGGGTGTAGGTAACAATGAGAAAGTCGTCGGAGGTGGTGAACCGGCGATGGACCTTCCGATACTGTTCCAGCGACCGGTCGTCTTCCAGGACCAGGGATTCGGCCGAGGCGTCCAGCCGGAACTCGCCAAATTTCACTGCGGCCAGACCCAGTAACAGGCCGAAAACGGTTAGGACAACAACGGGGTGGGGAAGGATCAGGCGATCGTACAGGGCGCGTAACCGGTTCATGAAGCAACAACTCTGCTGGAAAACGAGTGCAGAGTGTGCCACAAACTTTCGGTGACTGTGACCTTTGGCGATGTCGCCGGGGAAAAGCGGCTTGCCGCGTCAGTCGACCGCTTTGACCGGAATCTGCATGGCGTTGGTGGCCTGGGGTACTTCCGGTACGGCAAGACCGAGGTTGTTCTGGTCGAACACCTTGTCCGCACGGTAGCTGGAGCGAACCATCGGCCCGGAGGGCACCTCCATGAAACCCTTCTCCAGACCAATTTCCCGGTAGCGATTGAACTCTTCCGGGGTGACGTACCGTTCCACCGGCAGGTGGTTCGGCGTGGGCCGCAGGTATTGGCCCAGGGTCAGGATATCCACACCGATGGCGCGCAGGTCGTCCATGGTCTGGAGGATTTCCTCTTCGGTTTCACCCAGTCCCAGCATCAGGCTGGTTTTGGTGAGCACGTCGGGGCGGTATTGCTTGGCGTGTGCCAGAACGCTCAGGGTCTTCTCGTATCCGGCGCGGGGATCCCGCACCCGGCTGGTGAGGCGTTTCACGGTTTCAACGTTCTGGGCGAACACGTCCAGCCCGGAATCCACTACTTTCTCCACATGCGGCATGACGGCATCGAAATCCGGTGTCAGGGCCTCGACGGCCACTTCCGGCGTGCGCTGTTTGATCGCCGATACGCAGGCGGCGTAGTGGGCGGCGCCGCCATCGTCCAGATCGTCGCGGTCTACTGAGGTCAGAACGATGTAACGCAGGCCCATCAGCTCGACGGACTTGGCGGTGTTCTCGGGTTCCTCGTGATCCAGCCAGCCTTTGGGGTTGCCGGTATCTACCGCGCAGAATTTGCAGGCCCGGGTGCAGACTGAACCCATCACCATGATGGTGGCCGTGCCGGCCGTCCAGCACTCACCAATATTGGGGCAATGGGACTCCTGGCAGACCGTACTCAGGCGGTGTTCGCTGACATTCTTACGCACTGCTTCGTAGCGCTCGCCCCCTGGCATGCGAGCCCTCAGCCATTTTGGCTTGCGCTCCACCGGCCTGGAATCCCGATTCTCGCCCGAGCTGCGCTTGATACCATCCTTGATGGCGGAAAAGCCGTGCTCATTACGGAATTTGGAACCACTGGTAATGCGGGGTTTTGCGCTGTCGCTCATTGCAACGGGACTCTCATGAAGGCTTGGTCAGCCTTCAAGAGTAATGGCCGGGACTCGGAGATACAAGGCAGGTACGGGCAATCACGGGGATGTGCCGGGCACGACATTGGTCGTACCCGGCAGGGAGCAATCAGGCGGTTGCAGCGTCCAGCGCCTGGGTGATGTCGGCGATCAGGTCGTCCACATGCTCGATGCCGATGGACAAGCGCACCAGATCCGCACTCACACCGGCGCTTTTCAGCTCCTCCGGATTCAGTTGCCGGTGGGTGGTAGAAGCCGGGTGGCAGGCCAGGGACTTGGCGTCACCAATATTGACCAACCGGTAGATCAGTTGCAGGGCATCGATGAACCGTGCTCCGGCCTCAAGGCCGCCCTTGATCCCGAAACTCAGGATGCCCGACGCCTTGCCGCCACAGATTTTCTCACAGGTCGCCTTGTAGGGGCTGCCATCGAGGGTGGCGTAGTTCACCCATTCGACGGAGGGATGGTCCTGCAGGAAGTTGGCAACTTTTTCCGCGTTCTCGCAGTGACGTTCCATGCGAAGGGCGAGGGTCTCCAGTCCCTGCATGATCAGGAAAGCATTGAAGGGGGCCAGGGCGGCTCCGGTGTTTCGCAGGGGAACCACCCTGCAGCGACCGATAAAGGCCGCGGGCCCGAGAGCCTCGGTATACACCACGCCGTGATAGGACGGGTCTGGCTCGTTCAGCATGGGGAACTTGTCGGCACTGGCTTTCCAGTCGAATTTGCCTGAATCCACCACGATGCCCGCCACGGTGGTGCCGTGGCCGCCGATGTACTTGGTGAGGGAGTGGACGACGATGTCGGCCCCATGCTCGAACGGTCGACACAGGAAGGGTGTTGCCACCGTATTGTCGACGATCAGCGGTATGCCATGCTTGTGGGCAATGTCGGCCCAGCGCTCGATATCCACCACATTGCCCGCCGGGTTGCCGATGGATTCGCAAAACAGGGCGCGGGTGTTGTCATCAATGGCTTTTTCGACCGCATCGAAATCATCGTGGGGCACCATCCGGCAGTCGATACCCTGGTTCGGCAGCGAATGGGCGAACAGGTTATAAGTGCCGCCATAAAGCTGGCTGGTGCTGACGATATTGTTGCCGACCTTGCAGATGGTTTGCAGGGCATAGGTGATGGCGGCCATTCCCGAGGCCAGCGCCAGTGCCCCAACACCACCTTCGAGTTGCGCCATGCGCTCCTCAAGCACCCCGTTGGTCGGGTTCATGATGCGCGTATAGATGTTGCCCTGCACCTTCAAATCAAACAGATCCGCACCGTGCTGCGTGTCATCGAAGGTATAGGAGGTGGTCTGGTAGATGGGCGTAGTCGCCGCATGGGTGGTCGGGTCTCCGCTGAAGCCCGCGTGTAAAGCCAGTGTCTCGAGTTTCATCGCAACTTCCTTGCTGTGTAATCATTGGTGTTGTTGGTGTCGAAAATCAGTATGCCACAGAGTTCGATAAGGTAGGATCCGTGCCCGGATCAGACCAGCGCGCCGTGCACCATGGCCCGCAATTCCTGTCGCACCGGGTACGAGGACGAGGGTATCAGCTGGGTCATGAAAATGACGACCATGTCCTCCTCCGGATCGATAAAGAAATTGGTGCTGGCCAGACCACCCCAGCCATACTCTCCCACCGAACCGTTGGTATGGGATTTGGCAACGTCGGTTTTGACCGAGAAGCCCAGCCCGAATCCATTACCCTCGTAAGGGGTTTCGCTGAATGCCCCGATGGAGAGAGTCGGCAGGTCCTGGTTGCCGGGCAGATGATTGCTGCGCATGAACTCGAGGGTTTTTCGCCCGATGATGCGCTGGCCCCGGTATTCACCGCCCTGGCACAGTGCCTGCGCGAAACGGTGGTAGTCGTCCACCGTGGACACCAGACCACCACCGCCTGACAGGAATGCCGGGGTCCGAAGGTAGCGGGAACGCTCCGGGTCATCCTGCAGTCTCATGGTGTCGCCTGGCTGGTGCAGGTAGCAGGCCGCGAAGCGCTCCCGTTTTTCCTCGGGTACCTGAAAACCCGTGTCCGTCATGCCCAGGGGCGAGAAGATGTGCTCGCGGAAATAGTCATCCAGGGGCTGGCCGGAAAGCAGTTGCACCAGGTAGCCGACCACATCGGTAGACACCGAGTAATTCCAGGCCGTTCCCGGCGAAAATTCAAGGGGCAGTTCTGTCAGCCGGTCGATCAGTTTGTCCAGAGTAAGGCTGCCGCTGCCGTCAAGCTTCAGGTGTCGATACGCGGCATCGACATTGGTTCGCTCCAGAAACCCGTAGGTCAGGCCCGACATATGGGTGAGCAGGTCACGAATGGTCATGGTGGCCGCGGCCGGTTCGGTCTGGAAGTCCGGCCAGGAACCCGCCTTGTACACGGACAGGTTTTTCCACGCGGGTATGTACTTGTGGACCGGATCGTCCAGCAGGAAACGGCCCTGTTCGTACAACTGCATCATGGCAATGGAAGTGACCGGTTTGGTCATGGAATAAATCCGGAAGATGGTATCCCGCCGGGCCGGTTTGTTGCGTTCAATGTCCATGAGTCCCTGGGCCCGCGTCCAGGCCACTTCACCGTGCCGGGCCACCAGTGTCACGGCTCCGGGAAGCTTGCCGGGCTGGATGTAGTTTTCGTCAAGGTGGCGGGAAATGCGCTCCAGTCGGTCGAGCGACAGGCCGGCGACGGTGGTGGTTTGGGGCATGAACAGGTCCTCCGGGTAAAACAGGAGCTTATGCCATTCTTTCAATCGGGTGAAGGGGCAGACTTCGACTGGAGTGCTATCGGTTTTTACGGTTCATTTTCCGGCCGGCCCCAAGCACAATGGCCCGCCTTGATTCAGGAGGTTGTGCTATGACGAACTGGGTTTTTCTGGCCTTGGCTATTATCGCGGAAGTGGTCGCGACGTCCTCACTGAAGGCGAGTGAGGGTTTCACCCGTCTGATGCCGTCGGTGATCGTGATCCTGGGCTACGGGGTCGCGTTCTACCTTCTTGGACTGGCATTGCGAACCATCCCGGTGGGCACCGCGTACGCAATCTGGGCTGGCCTTGGAATCGTGCTGGTCGCCGCTGCCGGCTGGCTGGTGTTTGGCCAGAAGCTGGACGCGTGGGGAGTCGCTGGCATGGCACTGATCGTGTCCGGCGTTTTCGTGCTGAATGTACTGTCCAAGGCCGGTGCCCACTGAACACAGTCAACGTCAGCGCTCTTCGGTAATTGACTTTGCCATGGCCCAATAGGTGGTATGTGCAGGCACGAGAACGATGCCCGTCAGAATGGCGTTGATAGTGTCGATATTGAGAATCCAGATGCTGCAAGACGTGAAGGCAAAAAACAGGACGAGTTCAAAGCCGACGTAACTCATTGTTTTCTGGAGCAGCCCCCTGTTGCGGCTGCCATGTTCCTCCTGGGCGGGCTGCTCATCTCCCCATCGCCGTTCGTACACCATAGTCCAGACCCTGGAAAGTGGGACAACCGAAACCGCGAACAGAAACGCCTGGTTGGCACTGGTGTCATGGAAGGCGATCATGGCGATGCCTATGAGGAGAATGGCGGCCAGGTCCAGTGGGAGAGTAACAATGATATCTTCAGTGTCCCGGAACATTTCACTGCCCACCCCAAACTACCGTCAGAGAATTCTGGGCCGTTCGCTCGGTATCAGTCTTGATACACATCAACTCCAGGCTTTCCCCGGTTGTCGCAGTTTTCGCCGAAGTGACACCGGGAATAAACCCGGAGTAGGTCCACCATAGCTAGTATAGAATCAACGGACAGTGATTATTAGGACTCCATCGGAAGATGAGAAGCTTTAATGTCGTGATCAGATATTGCTTTCTCGGCGCTATGTTCTGTGCGCAACACGTTCAGGCGGAGGACTTGGGAACAGGCTCCGGAGGTGCTCAAGAGGGGCAGGGCAGGCGCTGTCCTGATCCCCAAATTGCTTGTCGCCGGATAAATGAAGGATTATGAAGGCACTTATTACCAGCAATACGCCGGTCGGTTCGGGGTGTCTTTTTACATTGCTAAGAAGCATGAAAAGACCGGTCTCACCGATAAGCTAAAGAAGGCTGTAAAAGAATGCAGTCTGGCTAAATAGCGAAGTTGTGGCGTGCCAGGGACCGGCCGGGGAAAGTGGCAGAATCAACAAAAAAGGGCCACGACGTGAATCGTGACCCTTCTCGAATACTGGTAGCAAGGGGCGGAGTCGAACCGCCGACCCCAGCATTATGAGTGCTGTGCTCTAACCAACTGAGCTACCTTGCCATTTCGCTTTGGGCTTCGCCCCAAACGAGGCGCGTATTTTCAGTATTTGGGCCCATGCTGTCAAGGCTTCGGGCCCATTTTTTCCTGAAAAGTTAGACGTTGAAGCGGAAGTGGATAACGTCGCCGTCCTTGACGATGTAGTCCTTGCCTTCCAGGCGCCATTTCCCCGCATCCTTGGCGCCGGCTTCGCCGTTGTACTGGACGTAGTCGTCGTAGCTGACCACTTCCGCCCGAATGAAGCCGCGCTCGAAGTCGGTGTGGATCACACCTGCCGCCTGAGGCGCCGTGGCGCCGATTTTTACGGTCCAGGCGCGTACTTCCTTCACCCCGGCGGTAAAGTAGGTCTGAAGGCCCAGGAGGCCGTAGCCGGCGCGAATGACCCGGTCCAGGCCGGGCTCTTCCATGCCCATTTCATCCAGGAACATGGCCTTCTCGTCGTCTTCCAGTTCCGAGATCTCTGCTTCCAGCTTGTTGCAGATCGGCACCACCACGGCGTTTTCGGATTCGGCGATTTTTCGCACGGTGTCCAGGTGCGGGTTATTCTCGAAACCGTCCTCGTTCACGTTCGCGATGTACATGGTCGGCTTGACGGTCAGCAGGCACAGTTCCCGCACCAGGGCCATCTGGTCTTTATCCAGGTTCATGCTGCGCACCGGCTTGCCTTCGTTCAGAACCGGCAGCAGCTTCTCGAACATTTCCAGCTGGGCCTTGGCTTCCTTGTCACCACTCTTGGCAACCCGCTGGACACGCTTGATCGCCTTTTCCACGGTGTCGAGATCGGCCAGGGCCAGCTCGGTGTTAATGACGTCGATATCGGAGGCGGGATCCACCTTGTTGGCCACATGGATTACATTGCCGTCTTCAAAGCAGCGCACGACGTGGGCGATGGCGTCGGTCTGGCGGATGTTGGCGAGGAACTGGTTGCCCAGGCCTTCGCCCTTGGAAGCGCCCGCCACCAGACCGGCGATGTCGACGAATTCCATGGTGGTGGGCACCACGCGCTCGGGCTTCACGATCTCGGCCAGCTTGGTCAGGCGAGGGTCGGGCATGGCCACCACACCGGCGTTCGGCTCGATGGTGCAGAACGGGAAGTTTTCCGCGCCGATGCCGGATTTGGTCAGTGCGTTGAACAGGGTGGATTTGCCGACGTTGGGAAGGCCGACGATGCCGCAGTTAAATCCCATGGAATGCCTCTGCTGGTACGGAAAATTTGGGCGGATTATACCGGTGTCTGCCGGTGGGTGCGAGTAAGGGGAAATGCCCCCTCAGGGCGCGGGCTTGAAGCTGTGCAGCCGGTTCATGGCCGCGGCCAGTTTGCCGCTGGCGGCATCCGGCAGCACCCGCATGACTTCGTCGAACACCGCGTTGAGCTCTTCGGTTTCCCGTTTGCCGAGCCGGCCCAGTACAAAGCCGGTCACCTTGCGGCTGTCGCCGGGATGGCCGATACCCAGGCGCAGACGCTGGAAATCCCTGGTGCCGAGATGGGCAATGGTATCCCGCAGACCGTTGTGGCCACCGTGGCCGCCGCCTTTCTTGAGCTTGGCGGTACCGGGAGGCAGGTCGAGTTCGTCGTGGGCAACCAGGATCTGTTCGGGAGCAATCTTGAAGAAGTCCGCCAGTGCCTTGATGGACAGGCCGCTGCGGTTCATAAACGTCGAGGGATTAAGCAGGTGCAGGTCAAGACCTTGCAACTGGATGCGGGCGTAGAGCCCGTGGTATTTCTTTTCGGGGCGGAGCGTCTGGCCCGCATGGCGGGCCAGCGCTTCGACGAACAGGGCGCCGGCATTGTGGCGGGTATTCTCGTAGTCAGGGCCGGGGTTTCCCAGACCGACCACCATGACAATATCCTGTGCCATTCGCCGTTGCCCCCGGAGTGTTTACTCCTTCTCTTCGCCGCCTTCTTCGCCTTCTTCACCTTCTTCCGCTTCTTCGTCAGCTTTGGCGCCGCGCGGCTTGTGAATGGCGACAACCGGCAGGTCGTGATCTTCGCCCTGCAGCAGGGCTGCAACACGAACGCCTTCCGGCAGTTTCAGGTCGCTCAGGTGAACTACCTGGTCCATGTCAACGGAACTCATGTCGACTTCGATGAACTCGGGCAGGTTCTGCGGCAGACAGATCACTTCCACTTCGTTGATCTGGTGGTTGGCAACGCCGCCCTGAAGCTTGATGGCCGGTGCTGTTTCTTCGTTGATGAAGTGCAGCGGTACGTTGACGTGGATCTCGTGATCCTTGTCTACGCGCAGGAAGTCAGCGTGGGTCAGGATAGGCTTGTACGGGTGACGCTGCAGATCCTTCAGGATCACGCTTTCTTTCTTGCCGTTCAGCTCAATGGTCAGAACGTGAGAGAAGAATGCTTCGTTCTCCAGAGCCTTCTTCAGCTCGTTGTGCCAGATGGCAACCGGAGTCGCATCCTTTTTGCCACCGTAGATGATGGCCGGGATTTTCCGTTCCTCACGACGCAGGCGGCGGCTCGCACCTCTCCCCTGATCGTCACGAGGAAATGCTTCGATAACAAATTCCTGAGACATGGTAATAACCTCAATCGTCACCTGAACTGCCCGCGACCAGGCGTTGGATCAGGTGATGTTTCTGAAAAGCCGGATTTTTCCGACTGACTAAAAGAGTCGGGAGCCTGATTAGGCTCCCGACCCGATAACTGCTTGTTTTGCCTGAAAACTAAAGCGTTAAATTCGCTCAGGCATTGTCGAACATGGCGCTGATCGATTCTTCGTTGCTGACGCGGCGAATGGACTCCGCGAGCAGACCGGCCATTCCGAGGACGCGGATTCTATCACAATTCTTCGCTTTGTCACTCACCGGAATGGTATCGCAGACTACCAGCTCATCAAGCTCGGAGGCGTTGATGTTGTCGATCGCCGGACCAGAAAGAACCGGGTGGGTGATATAGGCCACTACGCGTGCCGCACCATGCTCCTTCAGAGCTTTGGCTGCCTTACACAGGGTGCCGGCGGTATCAATGATGTCGTCGACCAGGATGCAGGTCTTGTCTTTCACGTCACCGATGATGTGCATGACCTGCGACACGTTGGCCTTCGGCCGACGCTTGTCGATGATGGCGAGGTCTGCATCGTCCAGCTTCTTGGCCACAGCGCGGGCGCGAACAACGCCACCGACATCGGGGGACACCACAACGAAGTTCTCAAAGCGCTGCTTCTCGATGTCTTCGAGCATGACCGGGGTGGCGTAGATGTTATCCACCGGGATGTCGAAGAAACCCTGGATCTGGTCAGCGTGCAGGTCGACGGTCAGGACCCGATCCACGCCGATGCTGGAGATCATGTCTGCAACGACCTTGGCGCTGATAGCTACCCGTGTTGAGCGTACCCGGCGATCCTGGCGCGCGTATCCATAATAGGGGATAACGGCAGTGACTCGTGTCGCGGAGGCACGGCGAAGTGCGTCGGCCATCACGATCAATTCCATCAGGTTATCGTTAGTGGGGTAGCAGGTCGGCTGGATGATGAAAACATCATGGCCGCGAACATTCTCATTGATCTCAACGGTGGTCTCGCCGTCGCTGAAGCGACCTACAGTGGCCTGACCCATGGGAATGTGGAGTTTCTGCGCGATGGCTTTGGCAAGCTCGGGGTTGGCATTGCCAGCGAAAATCATCAGTTTGGACACGACGGCATCCTTCTCAGTATCGGCGTTTGATTCAGAAGAAGCGGGAGAAAGGTGGCTGGGGTGGCAGGATTCGAACCTGCGCATGACGGGATCAAAACCCGTTGCCTTACCACTTGGCGACACCCCAGTATCGTGCTTTTTAGGCATCATTTCAGCTCTGTTAGCTTTTTGTGTAGAGGTGAACTGTTCACCCCTTTAGCTACGAACCCCGTGACGCCGGAGGGTTTGCTTTCCCAGATAATCCGGGCTGCGGATTCTGTCGGGAAACGTCCAAATATGCAAGCCCCGGTTCCGGTTAATCTTGCAGGTCCGAATTGTGCAAGCCATTCCAGGCTTCGGTTAACCTCAGGATACAGTTTTCGAACCACATCCTCACAGTCGTTTCGGTACCTCGAGGCGTCTCCCTCAAAAGCGGGCGCTATTTTGATTCTCGGGGTGTTCCTTGTCAACCCTTCCTCGGAAAAAATCTTGCCAGTATTGATGTTGCAGGCGGGCTTCAGAATCACGAACCAGTCCTCCGGCGGGTTGGCGGGCGTCAGCTTCTCGCCAACGCTTTCGCCAAACGCGGCGCGGCCCCGCACGAATACCGGAACGTCTGCGCCGAGGGCGAGCCCGAGTTCGGCCAGTTCATCAATGGGCAGGTTCAATTGCCAGAGATGGTTCAGGCCCAGCAGCGTGGTGGCGGCGTTGGAGCTGCCTCCGCCTAGGCCGCCTCCCATGGGCAGGCGTTTGGCGACCCCGATATTGACTCCGGGCAACGGCCCGGACACGCTTGCTGCCAACGCCTTGGCTGCCCGGACGATCAGGTTTTCGTCGTCCGGTACGCCGGACACCGAGTCGGTCAGGCGAATTCCGGGCTGCTCTGGTGTCAGGGTGAAGGTGATGTCGTCGCCAAAGTCGAGAAACTGAAACAGGGTCTGCAGTTCGTGGTAGCCGTCAGGCCGGCGGCCGACGATGTGGAGAAACAGGTTCAGTTTGGCCGGTGACGGCAGGGTAAGGCTGGCGGTCACTGTTCCGCCTCGTGCCGGTTCCATTCACTGACAACCAGGCGAACACGCTTGTCGTCCTTCAGGGCGGTGATTTTCGCGGGCAGGGTGGGGTGGTCGGGCAGGAACTGCTGCCACCGGTCATAGCGGATTTCCCAGCCGGCCTGACGAATCATGGCAAGCTGGCTGCTTTCATCAAACAGCAGTCGGAAATCGTCACCTGGTGCAGGTAGGCCGCGAATCCACCAGACCAGGTGGTTCAGGGGCAGTTGCCATCCGGTGGCGGCTGCCACCAGTGCTTCAGGGTCTCCGGAGCGGTAGGTGTCGCCGCTGGGTAGTGTCAGCTCGATGAAGCCGGGTACGCCTTTGAGGGTGGTGCTGCCCATTCCGAGGAAGGAGGAAGACAGTGCCAGGTCGTAGGCTTCACCGTTCTGGATCCAATAGTTGATCAGGGCCGTGCCGCTGTCCGAAGGCTGGCGCACGGCCAGCTTACCCATCAGGCGCCAGTGATCGAAACGGCTGAGCTGCTGGCTCCGTTCAGCCCAGTTTGCGGGTGGCTGGTCAGTCATGCCCTCGGGTAGCGGTTCCAGCTGGATGGTGGTGCAGGCCCCCAGCACAGCCAGCAGTGACAGTATCAGCCAGAGGCGGAACGATTGAACCATCAAAGATCACCGTTATCGGTCAGCCGCTGGATGGTCTCCCGAAGGATATCGTGATCGGCATCCTGCTTCAGTCCTTCTTTCCAGACGATGCGGGCCTGTTCCTCGGCTCCGCTCGTCCACAGTGCCTCGCCATAGTGGGCGGCCACTTCCGGGTCCGGGTAAGCCGACCAGGCTCGGGCCAGATAATCCAGGGCCGGCTTGAGCTGCCCTTCCTGGAAAAGGACCCAGCCCATGCTGTCGAGAATGGCCGGGTTCTCCGGGTCCAGGGCCAGCGCGCGCTCAATGTAATTGCGGGCTTCGGAGAGTCGGTCAGTTCGGGTGGTCAGGATATAACCCAGGGCGTTCAGTGCCACCGCGTTGCCGGGATCCTCGTCAATGATCCGTTTGAGGTCATCCTCTGCGCGGCCTGGCTGATTGAGGGTGTCCAGCAGCATGGCGCGGGCGTAACGGATCTGGATGTTGTCGGGATGTTCTTCCAGGGCTTCGGTGGCGGTTGCCAGTGCATCCTGTTGCTGATTCTGGTCGAGCAGCAGGTTCACTTCCAGGAGCCAGAAGTTCTCAGCCTGCTGGGGGTTGGCTCCCTTGAGGTTGCGAATGTTGGCGACCGCTTCATCGAGTCGGTCGTCAGCAGCCAGCAGGGCGCTGGTCCGGGCCAGCGCCGGGAAATAGTAGTTACCCTGGGTCACACCCGAATAGTAGCCGATCGCCTGCTGGGTATTGCCGGCTTCGTCCTCGATGCGCCCCAGATAGTAGTTGGCCTCGTTGGTGTGATGGCCTTGCTGGACCAGGCTCTTCAGCTCTCTCTTTGCCAGATCGGTCTGGCCGTTCTCCAGGGCTACCAGTGCGTGGGAGAGCAGCAGGCTCGGGTTGTTCGGGTATTGTTTGGTCAGGCGGTTGAATTCGTCCTGGGCTGCCTGTAACTCGCCCTCGCCTATCAACATCCGGCCATACAGGGTGCCCATCTGGCGATTGGCCGGGAAGCGGCGGGTGTTGACCATCAGGTAGTCGAGTGCCTGTTGTTTTGCATTCGCCTGGTACAATAGGTCGCCTTTGAGGATGATTGCCGGCTGGAAGTTGGGGTGAGCCTCGAGCAACGGGTCGAGCCGGTCGAGTGCCTGCCCGGGATCGCCAATCGCTTTCAGAAGCAGGGCGATGCTGTATTCCAGTTCCGGCGAATACGGATGACGTTCCGCCAGTTCCTTATAGAGGACGAGCAATTCCTGCTGTTCTTCTGGGGGCAGGTTGCCGGCCAAGGCGGCCAGACTATCGAAATCCGCGTCGCCACCCTGATCCATGATTTTTTCCATGTGGCCGAGGGCAACGTCCAGCTCTTTTCGTTTCACGGCCTGGATGGCGGAGACCCGAAGCGCCTTCGGGTTGTCCGGATCGACTTCGAGCCAGAGGTCCGCAAGCTGCTTCTGGGCGTTATCCCCGTTCAGGGACTGGGCAATCCGCATGGCGCGTTCGATGACGCCAGGGTCCCGGGATTTCTGGGCCGCCTTCAGGTAGTTGACTAGGGTGACGTCGAAGCGGCCTCGCTGGGCGGCAATCTCTCCGGATAATAGAAGGTAGAGAACTTCCGGCTCGAAGTCAGCGTACTGGATGCTGTCTTCACTGGGAGCTTCTGCCTTGGAAGTGGCGGGCTCTTCTGTGTCCGGTGCTTCCTTGGGGCCCGTGAGGCCGGCACAGCCTGCGAGAGAGAGGCCAATCAGGCAGCTAACCAAAAACGGTGCGGATTTGTGCATGCAACTTCCCGTGAATCTGTCGACAACGCATCAGAAATAATTGCCAATCTGCTACTTTTTTTGAGCTGGATCGGCTCGTGGCCTCGGCCGGTTCCCTATAATGGCATAAGCGTCTGATCTTGCCCAACCTGTCCGCACTTGCCGAAGCGCTCAGGCATTTGGGTGGCAGTGGAGGGCGCTGACCGTTAAAATGTCGGCAAATACCCCCTGTTCGCATAAGGTTGTTCACCTACGAGATGGCACTTGTAACGCTCGGAATCAATCATCGCACCGCTCCGGTCGAGTTGCGCGAACGCGTTGCGTTCACGCCCGAGCGCATGGCCGAGGCGTTTGCCGAGTTGCGGGCTGCGTCGGGTGCGTCTGAAGCGGCCATCCTCTCAACCTGCAACCGCACCGAGCTCTACCTCGCCGGCGACGACGACTGTGCCCCATCGGTGTTGCGCTGGCTCGCTGGATTCCATGATCTGGATGCCGCCGAGCTGGAACAGTCTCTTTATGTGCACCGCGATGCCGACGCAGTCCGGCACGTCATGCGGGTAGCGGCGGGGCTGGATTCGATGGTTCTGGGAGAGCCACAGATTCTTGGCCAATTGAAAGACGCCTACGCCCTGGCCAGGGAAAACGACGCCAGCGGATCGTTTCTGTCCCGGTTGTTCGAGCAGACCTTTTCGGTGGCCAAACGCGTGCGCACCCAGACCGCGATCGGCGAAAACCCGGTGTCGGTGGCCTACGCTGCCGTCAGCATGGCACACCACATCTTTGCGGACTTGGCCCGCAACAAGGCGTTGCTGATCGGTGCCGGCAAGACCATTGAGCTGGTGGCGCGACACCTTTCCGACGCCGGGGTGAAAGACTTTCTGGTTGCCAATCGCACGCTGGAGCGGGCCCAGGAGCTGGCGCAGTCCTACGGCGGCAAGGGCATCCTGCTCTCGGAAATCCCCGACCACCTGACTGACGTCGACATCATCATCTCCTCGACCGCCAGCCCCCTGCCGATTCTGGGCAAGGGGGCGGTCGAGCGCGCGTTGAAGAAGCGCAAGCACAGGCCTTATTTCATGGTGGATATCGCTGTGCCCCGGGACATTGAACCGGAAGTGGCCTCCTTGGCAGATGTCTATCTTTATACCGTGGACGATTTGCGCCTGGTTATTGAAGAAAATATCCGGTCTCGCGAGGGAGCCGCCCGGGAGGCCGAAAACCTGGTGGCCGCTGGCGTGCAGGATTTCCTGAACCAGCTACGTGCCCTGGACGCCGTATCTACCCTCAAGCAGTTCCGTCAGCGCGCCGAAATCCTGCGCGACACCGAAACTGAAAAAGCTCTGCGCACGCTTCGCAACGGCGGCGATCCGGAAACGGTACTGCGCAGTCTGGCTCGAGGCCTTACCAACAAACTTCTGCATGAACCGTCGGTTCAGGTCCGCAAGGCGACCACCGAAGGGCGTCCCGAGGTGACCGAATGGCTGCGTGAATTGCACCAGCTGGATGTTCTTGAGGCAGACGAGCCGACCACCCCGGAAAAACTATGAAACCATCGATCCAATCCCGCCTCGAACAGCTCACTGACAGGTTCGAGGAGGTCAGCGCGTTGCTCAGCGATCCCTCCGTTATTTCCAATCAGAACCAGTTCCGTGATCTTTCCCGGGAGTTCTCGGAGATTGAACCGATCGTGCATTGCTTTGAGGCATGGCGCCGTTCTCTCGATGACATCGAGGAAGCCAGGGAGCTGGCGAAAGACAGCGACGCAGACATGCGTGAGATGGCCGCCGATGAATTGGACGCGGCCCAGCATAAGAGCGAAGAGCTGGACGAAGAATTGCAGCGCCTGATGCTGCCCAAGGACCCCAACGACAGCAAGAGTATCTTTCTGGAGATCCGTGCCGGTACCGGCGGCGACGAAGCCGCTATTTTCGCCGGCGACCTGTTCCGGATGTACAGTCGGTATGCCGAGCGCCGCCGTTGGCAGGTGGAGGTCCTGAGTGAGAGTGAGGGTGAGCACGGTGGCTACAAGGAGATTATCGCCCGGGTAGCCGGCGAAGGGGTCTACGGTGCCATGAAGTTCGAATCCGGTGCCCATCGGGTGCAGCGGGTGCCGGAAACCGAATCCCAGGGCCGTATTCATACCTCGGCCTGCACGGTGGCGGTGATGCCGGAAGCAGATGAAGCCGAGGCCGTGGAAATCAACAAGGGCGACCTCCGGGTCGACACTTTCCGGGCATCGGGAGCCGGTGGTCAGCACGTCAACAAGACCGACTCGGCCATCCGGATTACACACCTGCCCACGGGTATCGTGGTGGAGTGCCAGGAAGAGCGTTCCCAGCACAAGAACCGCGCCAAGGCCCTGAGTTTTCTGGCGTCCCGGCTGCAGAATGCGGAGATAGAGCGTCAGCAGAAATCGGTGGCTGAGACTCGCAAGAGCCTGGTGGGCAGTGGCGACCGTTCCGAGCGTATCCGTACCTATAACTTCCCCCAGGGCCGGGTCACCGACCACCGCATCAATCTTACCCTGTATAAGCTGGATGAGGTCGTGTCCGGGGATCTGGATGCGGTTATTGTTCCTCTGCAGCAGGAACATCAGACTGAGCTCCTGGCCTCCCTTGCCGATGACCAGTAAACCTTCACTGACCTGTGAGAGCCTGTTGCAGGAGGCGGCACGACGTATTGCCGGTGAAACCCCGAGACTGGACGCGGAACTGCTGCTGAGCCACGTAACCCGGCTTGGCCGGACCAGTTTCCGGGCCTGGCCGGAGCAGGAGATTTCCGCCACCCATGCGGCCCGATTCGAGGAACTGGTGTCCAAACGGGTGAACGGAACACCCGTTGCCTACCTGCTTGGAAACCAGGAATTCTGGTCCCTTCCTTTACACGTCAGTTCATCCACGCTGATTCCCCGGCCCGACACCGAATGCCTGGTAGAGGCAGCGCTCAGCCTGCCACTTCCGGTCAGTGCCCGGGTGCTGGATCTGGGGACTGGCACCGGTGCCATTGCCCTGGCGCTGGCCAGCGAACACCGGGAATGGCAGGTGAGCGCCTGCGACTGTGTGCCAGAGGCGGTGGAGCTGGCGCAGCGGAATGCCCGGGAACTGGGCCTTCCGGTCAGTGTGACGCAGAGTTCCTGGTTTCGGGGGCTGAGCGGCGGGCCGTTCGATCTGGTCGTCTCTAACCCGCCTTATATTGCCGCCGAGGACCACCACCTTGAACAGGGCGATGTCCGCTTTGAGCCGGCTTCGGCGCTCGTGTCCGGTGCCGATGGTCTGGACGATCTGCGAGTGATCATCAATGAATCCCCGGACTGGCTCGAGGCAGGAGGCTGGTTACTGGTGGAACACGGTTTCGACCAGGCCGCAGCGGTTCGTGCGCTGTTCGAAGCCCGGGGATTCGTGGCGGTTGAAAGCCGGAAGGACTACGGTAATCAAGAGCGAATGACACTGGGGCAGTGGCCACAGGGCGCTGCCTTGCCGGATCAGGAAACAGGAGACCAAGATGCTCAGTGATGACGAGCTGCTTCGCTACAGCCGACAAATACTGATGCCCCGATTCGACGTGGCCGGCCAGGAAAAACTGAAATCCGGCCGGGTGCTGGTTCTTGGTGCCGGCGGCCTGGGCTGCCCGGTAGCACTTTACCTGGGCGCTGCGGGCGTCGGACAGATGACGCTCGTGGATGATGATGACATTGAGCTGGCAAACCTCCAGCGCCAGATTGGTTTCGAGCAGTCGGAGCTGGGCGACTCCAAGGCGGAGGCGCTGGCGGCCCGCGTACGCCGGATCAACCCCCTGGTTTCTGTCACCGCACTGAACCAGCGCCTGGACGGCGATGCCCTGGACCGGGCCGTGGAAGAGGCCAGCCTGGTGGTGGACTGCAGTGACAATTTTGCCACCCGTTTTGCCCTTAATCGCGCCTGTGTTGCCGCCGGCGTGCCGCTGGTATCCGGTGCGGCTATTCGAGGTGAGGGGCAGTTATCAGTTTACGATTCCCGGGATGAAAGCAGCCCCTGTTACCACTGCCTCTACCCTGAGCAGGGCAACGAGGACCTGACCTGCTCGGAGGCTGGTGTGATCGCGCCCCTTGTGGGCATGATCGGAGCAGCCCAGGCGATGGAAGCAATCAAGGTGATCTCCGGAGTTGGCCGGCCGCTGATTGGCCGGCTTCTGATTCTGGATGCCTGGGACATGCAGTGGCGCGAGATGAAGCTGGCCCGGGATCCGGAATGTCCTGTATGCAGACCTTCGTAATCGGATAGCATCGGACTGGAAGGCCTCTCCAAAACCGTGCGGAGCCATGGATGGCGGAGCCGAGCGGACAGGGAGGTATTCACAGCGTGTTTTGGAGAGGTCTTTCGGTTCGCTGTTGCACCAGTCCCGAATTCACTCCTTTAATGCCTGAAACTTCGCAATAGCCTCCTTCCGGCTTTCCTTCAGGTCTACGATCGGTTTCGGATAACCGCCGGGAATCACGCCGCCTTTGCCGGGATCGTGAATGCGTTTGGCGTCAAGCTTTGCCAGCTCGGGCACCCACTGGCGGATAAAATCGCCCTTCGGATCAAAGCGCTCGCTCTGGGTCACCGGATTGAAGACCCGGAAATAGGGCGCGGCGTCCGTTCCCGTTGACGCGCTCCATTGCCAGCCACCGTTGTTTGACGCCAGGAAGCCGTCCACGAGCCTGGACATGAAATAGGCTTCGCCCAGGCGCCAGTCGATGAACAGGTTCTTGGTCAGGAACATGGCGGTGACCATGCGCAGGCGGTTATGCATCCAGCCGGTTTCATTCAACTGGCGCATGGCTGCATCGACGATGGGAATGCCGGTATTCCCCGCCTTCCAGGCTTCAAACTTCTCGCCCGGGGTATTCCACACCAGGGCTTCGGTTTCCGGCTTGAACGCCCGATGCATACTGACCCGGGGATAGTGGTACAGGATGTTGATGTAGAAATCCCGCCAGGCGATCTCGTTGATCCAGGTCATCAGTCCTTCCTGGTTGCCGCCCATGCCCTGGGCCTGACGCGCGGCCAGGAGGCACTGGCGGCCGGAAAGGACGCCGTTGGCCAGGTAGGGGGAGAGCTGGCTGGTGCCGTCAATGGCGGGGAAGTCGCGATCGTTCTTGTAAGCTCCGGCCCGTTCGCCCAGGAACGACTCCAGTTGGCTGTGGGCCGCATCCTCACCGGTTTCCACCAGTGCCGGTGGTGCATCCCGGAACGGCTCCGGGATGTCGTCCATCCGTTCAGGGTTGATTGGAGTACCCTGGGCCGGCGGGATCGGGAATGCAACCGGTTGGGTTTCCTCGACCCAACTGCGCCAGCGTCGCGAAAAGGGAGTGAAAACGGAATAGGGCTCCTGCTGCTGGGTGAGTATTTCGCCCACCGGTGCCACGGTCTGATCGCGATACTTGCTGACCCCGATGTCCAGATTGTCCAGCCGGTGTTTCAGAGCCTTGTCCCGTCGCCGTTCGTTGACGCCGTACTCCTCGTTGAGGTGCACCCGGGAAATGTCGTTGTCGCGACAGAACTGCTCGAGCCGGTCCACGCTGTCCTCGAATCGCTTGGCCATGATGAATGTCAGCGGAATGCCCAGTTTGGCGAGTTCCTCGGACAGCGCGTTGGCGTGAGCGATGACAAACTGCGCTCGCGCGGGCGACCAGTCGTGCTCCAACCATTGCTCTGGGGTCACTAGAAAACAGGCGCGTAACTCGGATGCTTCCTTGCAGGCGGCAGTGAGAGCAGGGTTGTCAGCAATCCGGAGGTCGTTCCGGAACCAGACCAGATGTTTCATGGGAAGTCCTGTGTCGCGTTGTGCATCCGGGCATAAGGGTAAATACATGCCAGTGTTTCAATAAAATCACAGACTTGGATATTCGCTGAGGTGCCATGATTGGATTATAGTAAGTTGAAATTGCCCGCAAGACTGTAAGGAGAAACGTGGCGCAGATGGAATCCGAAACCGAAGGGCGGCGTGATGGCGTATGGGCCCAGCCCTATCACTTGGCTTCCGGGCAGACCCAGTACCACCAGTTAGGGCAGGTACGCCTCTGGGTGACCCTGCTGGATCAGGAATGGCAGGTTCGCGCCCAGACGATGGAGCCGGACACCGATCCGGTGACCTGGACTGAAACCGTTGGTCATACGCTGCCATCATCCGATGTGCCGCTCCAGCGTTTTATTCGCTCGGGTGAAGCCGAAACGGTTACATTCATCCCCGCTGTTGCCGCCCTGCCTACCGTGATTCGTCCCTATCAGTCACTCACGATTCCAGCCGACGGGAGCTGCGTCATCTACGTTGGTACAGTGCTCTGGATGAAAGTCTGCGTCGGCAAAGAGCAAACCGTGCTGACCGAGGTTCCCCTCGGTGTCCCGTCATTGACGTGGGTTGGGCGCAATACCATGGAGGGGGAACTGTGTTATTCCTCGTCCAGCTATGCCCGTCTGGTCCTTGAAGCCGTGCCTAAACGGCCCTGGCGCGCAGTTACACCCGTGACCATCGTCAACCGGCGCGAGGAACCGTTGCTGCTGGAGCGTTTCAGCCTGCCGACGCCGTTGCTATCCCTGCACCTGAATGAGCGGGGCCAGTTATGGACCCCCGGCGTGACGGTGGAGTGCGAAACCGAAATGAACTCGGCGAGCCTGCGCGTGGAGCACACGCTGCTGGCGGAAGCCGGTCCGTGTCGGCAAGTCGGGCCGGCCCGTGAAAACATGGCCCGGGGCAGACTTGTCCGGGCCTTTGATCGAATGTTTGGTTAATCCCCTAGGGAGTCGAAGTCTTGTTGGAGCAGATTCAAACCGGCGCCATGTCGGTACTCAACGGTGTTGCCTGGGGAACGTGGGTCAATTCGATTTTTCTGATGCTGCTCGGGTTGGTGCTGGCGTCACTGGCGGCCCGAAGCATCACCCGTTTCATGTCCCAGAGGAGCACCCGGCACCATACCGTCATGGTTCGCCGCCTGGTGTTCTATCTCATTGTCTTGCTGTTTGCCTTTGCCGCGCTCCGGGAAGCCGGATTCTCGCTCGATGTGGTACTTGGCGCGGCAGGGATTCTGACGGTTGCCATCGGCTTTGCCTCCCAGACCTCCGCGTCCAACATGATCAGTGGCCTGTTTCTGCTGGTGGAGAAGCCCTTTGAAATTGGCGATTTGATCGAGGTCGACGCAACCCTCGGCGAAGTGGTCGGTATCGACATGCTGAGCGTGAAGTTGCGCACACCGGACAATCTGTACGTGCGTATTCCCAATGAGACCCTGATCAAGACGCGAGTGGTGAACCGATCCCGGTTTCCCATTCGTAGGCTCGACCTGACGGTGGGGATTGCCTACGCTGAAGATGTGGAACGAGTCGAAGCTCTGTTGTTAAGGCTGGCGGAAAAGAACCCTGTTTGCCTGGAGGAGCCCAAGCCATTTGTGCTGGTGACCGCGTTCGGACCGTCGTCTGTGGATCTGCAGTTTTCCTTCTGGGTACCCAAGGACAAAGTGCTGGATGGGCGCAGCAGTATCATGGTGGCGATCAAGAAAGCGCTGGATCGGGAAAACATCGAGATACCTTTTCCGCACACCAGTGTCTATGCGGGTAGCCATTCCGAGCCCTTCCGTGTGCAGCTGCTGGGGCCGGAGACACTTGTTAACAAGGAACCACTGGATGTCGACGAAGACCGTTGAAGTGATCAAACCGATCCCTCCTAAACCCAACGAAAACAAGGTAGGCCTTGGCTGGCGGGAGTGGGTCGCCCTCCCGGATCTGGATATCAGCCGTATCAAGGCCAAGGTGGATACCGGCGCACGCACCTCGTGTCTGCATACCTTCCGCACGGAACCCTACACCGAGAATGGCGAGCGCCGGGTCCGGTTCTGGGTCCACCCGGTGCAGAATGACATGCACAATGTTGTGGAGTGCGATGCCAAGGTGCTGGATGAACGCAACGTGTCGGACTCGGGCGGGCACAAAGAAATCCGCCTGGTGATTGAGACCACTCTGGTGGTGGGTGATCAGAGCTGGCCCATTGAAATGACACTGACCAACCGGGACTCCATGCGCTTCCGGATGCTGCTGGGGCGCACCGCCATGTCCGGTCGCTCTGTGGTTTACCCCGAAGCTTCTTATCTTGCCGGTGAACCGGCCCTAAGGACTGAAAAATGAGAATTGCGGTTTTGTCGCGCAACAAGAACCTGTATTCCACCCGTCGTCTGGTGGAAGAGGGCATCAATCGGGGACATGAGGTGCGGGTGATTGACTGTCTGCACTGTTCCATGAACATTACCTCGGCCAAACCCCAGATCCACTACCACGAGGAAGTGCTGGAGAACTACGATGTCGTTATCCCGCGTATCGGTGCCTCCGTTACTTTCTACGGAACGGCGGTGTTGCGCCAATTCGAGATGATGGGTGTATTCCCGGTGAACGAATCCGTGGCCATTACCCGTTCGAGGGACAAGTTGCGTTCCCTGCAGCTGTTGGCCCGCAAAGGCGTGGGGATGCCGGTGACGGGGTTCGCCAACAAGCCCGATAACGTGCCGGAGCTGCTGAAAATGGTGGGAGGGGCACCGGTGGTGATCAAGCTGCTGCAGGGTACCCAGGGCATTGGTGTGGTGCTGGCCGAGACCCGCAAAGCTGCCGAGAGCGTCATCGAAGCCTTTATGGGCCTGAAGGCCGACATTCTGGTTCAGGAATTCATCAAGGAAGCCGGTGGCGCCGACATTCGGTGTTTCGTCATTGGTGACAAGGTGATCGCCGCGATGAAGCGACAGGGAGCGGAGGGCGAGTTCCGTTCCAACCTGCACCGAGGCGGCAGCGCGTCGCTGGTGCGTATTACCCCCGAAGAGCGTCGAACCGCGATCACGGCCGCTAAGTCCATGGGCCTGAATGTGGCGGGTGTGGATCTGCTGCGTTCCAGTCGTGGTCCCCTGGTGATGGAGGTGAACTCTTCTCCGGGCCTTGAGGGGATTGAGAACGCCACCGGCAAAAACGTTGCCGGCATGATCATCAACTGGACTGAAAAGAATCAGCAGCCGTGGAAAACCAGAACGAAGGGAAGGGGCTGATGTATGGCCCGTGCGCCCTTTGAGATAGCCGGAAACCAGATCAAAGCCGGGACCCGGGAAACCGTCGAAGTCCCCGTTGCCAAACTCTACACCCACACCCCCCTGCATATCCCGGTGGAAGTGGTCCACGGTCGCCGGGACGGGCCCGTGCTCATGGTCTGCGGCGCCATTCATGGCGATGAAATCAACGGCGTCGAGATTGTCCGGCGGGTGCTGACCAATTCCGCCCTGCGCCACCTGCGAGGAACGCTGGTGGCGGTACCCATTGTCAATATCTTCGGATTCGTACAGCGCACCCGATATTTGCCGGACCGGCGGGACCTGAACCGGTGTTTCCCGGGTAGTGAGTCGGGTTCGCTGGGTGGGCGCATTGCCTACCTGTTGCGCACCCAGATCATGGAGAAGGTGACGCACATTATCGACCTGCACACCGGAGCAATTCACCGTTTCAACCTTCCGCAAATACGGGCCGAACTGAAAAATCCGGAAACGGTCCGAATGGCAGAAGCATTCGGTGCCCCAATTATCATAAATGCCGGGCTGCGCGAGGGCAGTCTTCGGGCCTATGCCGATTCACAGGATATTCCGGTGATTACCTTTGAGGGAGGCGAGGCGCTGCGTTTCGATGATGTGGTGATTGGCAGCGGTGTGAAGGGCGTGATCCGGGTGATGCGCGAACTGGAAATGGTGCCCGCCAAGAAGGGGCCGAAGGCACCGAAAAAACGGTCGGAAACCGCCGCCAACTCCCTGTGGGTGAGGGCGGATATCGACGGCATCATGAGGCCCGTCGCCCGCCTGGGGCAGAAGGTCCGAAAAGGGCAGCGGCTGGCGATGGTCGCCGATCCCTTCGGAGAATCTGAAACCGCCGTGGTGTCACCCTGCTCCGGTATCGTTATCTGCGTGAACAACCTGCCGCTGGTCAACGAGGGCGAGGCGATTTATCACGTGGCCCGGTTCGACGAGCTCGGCGAGGCGGAAAAAGCCATGGATTATTTCCGGAGTAGCTATGAGAGTGATGTTGGCGACGATGTGGTTCCGGTTCACCCGTGGGATGATCGGCAGAGATAAACACGAGGACGGCTATGATCTGGGAGCAGACATTTATTGACTTGGCGCCGCTTCCGAGGGGCTTTCACCTGGTAACGGACCAGATCATTGCCCGGTCGCCGGACCTCAGCACCTGCGAAGTGGGTCTGTTGCATCTGTTTATCCAGCACACGTCCGCGTCGCTGGCGGTTAACGAGAACGCCGATCCCGACGTGCGCGGCGATCTTGAGCGGCACTTCAACGTGATGGTGCCCGAGAACGCCCCACACTACGAGCATGTGATGGAAGGGCCGGACGATATGCCGGCCCACATCAAGAACATTCTGATCGGCCCTTCCCTGACGCTGCCGGTCAACCACGGCCGGCTGGCGCTCGGTACCTGGCAGGGCATCTATCTCTGTGAACATCGGGATCGTGCCGGTGGGCGTCGACTGGTGGCGACCCTGCAGGGTCGTTAATCCGCCCGATTAATGCAGTCCTCCCTCGCAGTTCCCATTCCCCGAGTCGACCAGGTGTGTATTTCCACCCATTGCTCCTGAAAGATGGGTGAGATTACACCCATTTTTCGCCAGAAACGGTCCATGATTTTCTGGAATCCCTTGTTTTAAATGAATTTTTCGGATGTGGTCTGCTCTTTGCTCCCTTGTGTACCACCGGAGTTCCCAAGGCTCCGTCAAGCACCCAACAAACAAAATGAAACGGGGAGCACTCTCTATGAAAACCCAAGCTGTAATGGCGGCGGCGTTCGCCTCCACTCTCGTTGTTGCAAACCCTGCAGTTGCCCAGGACCGTTCTGAATGGCCGGATAACTTCACCGTTGGCACCGCAAGTCAGGGGGGAACCTACTTCGCCTATGGCTCAGGGTGGGCCAACTTCGTTGCCGAAAACCTGAATGTTTCTGGCGGTGCCGAAATCACCGGCGGTCCGATGCAGAACATGGCACTGGTTCACACCGGCGACCTGAAATTCGGCCTGACCACCATGGGCCCGGCCCGGGAATCTATGGAGGGCAACAGCCCGCTGGCTCCCGGCATGAAAATGGACAACGTCTGCGCCATGTTCCCGATGTACGAAACCCCGTTCTCGGTGACCGCGCTGTCCAGTTCCGGTATTACCTCCATCGACGACATTCCTGACGGTGCCACCATCGGTTTCGGTCCGGCGGGCTCCACATCCGACACCTATTTCCCGCGCATGATGGAAACCCTGGGTGTGGATTTTGAGCGTCGCAATGGCAGTTGGTCCGATCTGGGCGGTCAGCTGCAGGACGGCCTGATTGACGTGGTAGCGTTTGCTGCGGGGATTCCGATTCCGGCGGTCAGCCAGCTGGAGGTCCAGACCGATGTGAATATCATCAGCATGAACGATGCCGAGGCCAAGAAAGTTATCAACAACTTTCCGGTTTCCGAGTTCGTGATCCCGGCCAGCACCTATCAGTCCCTGAACGAGCCGTCCCGCGTGGTGTCTATGTGGAACTTCGCCATGGTGAACTGCGACATGCCGGAAAGCTTTGTGTATGAAATCACCAAGCTGACCATGGAGAACAACGACAAGATGGTCTCCATCCACAAGGCAGCGCAGAACTCCGTTCCCGAGAATTACACCAAGAACAATGTCCTGCCCTGGCATCCCGGTGCAGCTCGCTGGTTCAACGAGAACGGTTACCCGATCGAAGACAGCATGATCAAGTAGTAACCATCGCATCGAGGAGGGTCGCCCCTGCGGCCCGCCTCGGTGCCGTCGGCCACCTGCCGATTCCGGTTTTTCTGTAAGCAGGGTTTATCATGACCACAGAACAATATCCCAAAGACGGTTCTACCCAATCGTCAGAGAATGCCATGCCCGATGACGATCATATACTCGCCCACGACGTGGATGAAGAGCCGGTTGAAGCCAATCGCCGAGTGTTTGAGGGTGGGCTCCTGAAATTCGTGACGCTGCTGGCCATCGCCTATTCAGCATTCCACCTTTACACCCTGAACATCGCGCCGCTGGAGACCTGGTCTTTCCGCATCGTGCACATAGCCGGCGCCCTGGTGCTCGGTTTTATACTCTATGCCGGTGCCCGTTTTGTGTCTGCTGAGGAAGGCCCGGCCCGTCATCGCTGGACCACCTGGATTGGTGCGGTTGCCCTGCTGCCGGCGCTCTATGCGTTGTACCAGACCTATTCGTTCTATCAGATGGTGCAGGGCGGCACCGTGCGGATTCCTGTCGAACTCGAAACCTGGCAGTTTGGCTGGCCTCTACTGGCGGCGACGGCTACCGGTATCATCATGAGCTGGTTCCATCAGCGCGACAGGGCCCGGTTCAGTGTTCCGGACCTAGTGCTGATTGTGTGTTCCGTGGCGGTCGCAGCGTATTTTCTCGTGGTCTATAACACCAGTATGCGGATGTCCACGGGGACATCGTTTGCACCGATCGGCATTTCCTTTGCGGCCATCGCGGGTACCGCACTCATCATGGAGCTGACCCGCCGCGTGGCCGGTATGGCGCTGGTGGTGATCGGGCTGGTTTTCCTGATCTACGTCTTTGCCGGTCCCTACTTGCCGGGCTTTCTCGGCTATCCGGGGCTGTCGGTCCAGCGCTTCTTCAGTCAGGTCTATACTGACGCGGGCATCCTCGGTCCGACCACGGCTGTGTCTTCCACCTACATTATCCTGTTCATCATCTTTGCCGCCTTCCTGCAGGCCTCCAAGGTAGGCGATTACTTTGTAAACTTCGCATTTGCGGCGGCGGGACGGTCCCGGGGCGGGCCCGCCAAGGTGGCGATCTTTGCTTCCGGCCTGATGGGCATGATCAACGGCACCAGTGCCGGCAACGTGGTCTCCACCGGCTCCCTGACCATCCCGCTGATGAAGAAGGTTGGCTACAGCAAGAAATCCGCAGGTGCAGTGGAAGCTGCAGCCTCGACTGGTGGCCAGATCATGCCACCGATCATGGGCGCCGGCGCGTTCATCATGGCCGAGATCACTGGCATTCCGTATACCGAAATTGCCATTGCCGCGATTATCCCGGCCATCCTGTACTTCGCGTCGGTGTACTTCATGGTGGATTTCGAAGCCAAGAAGCTAGGCATGCGTGGCATGCGCGAAGACGAGCTGCCGAACCTGAAGCGGCTGGCGAAACAGGCGTACCTGTTTGTGCCGATCGTCATCCTGATCGTGGCCCTGTTCCAGGGTTATTCCGTGATCCGGGCAGGTACCCTGGCCACCGTGTCTGCGGCGGTCGTGAGCTGGATTTCACCGCACAAGATGGGCATCGCTTCCATTTTGAGGGCCCTGGAAATTGCTTCCTACATGGCCATTCAGATCATCGTGGTCTGTGCCGCCGCCGGGGTGATTGTCGGGGTGATTTCCCTGACTGGCGTTGGCGCGCGCTTCTCGGTTCTGCTTCTGGATGTCGCCGCCGCCAGTAACCTGCTGGCGCTGGTGTTCGCCATGTTCATTTCCATTCTGCTGGGCATGGGCATGCCAACCACTGCCGCGTACGCGGTGGCTGCATCCGTCGTTGCGCCGGGCCTCGTCCAGTTGGGCATTGAGCCACTGACGGCGCATTTCTTCGTGTTCTACTTCGCGGTTGTGTCCGCCATTACCCCACCGGTAGCCCTGGCCTCCTATGCAGCCGCGGGCATTTCCGGCGCCAACGCCATGGAGACGTCGGTCGCCTCTTTCCGCATCGGCATCGCTGCCTTCATCGTGCCCTTCATGTTTTTCTACAATGGGGCGCTGCTGATGGAAGCCGAGTGGCTGGAGATTGCGCGGGCGCTGGTTACCGCCACCTTCGGGGTGTACATCCTGTCTGGCGGAGTCCTGGGCTGGTTTGCCCGGGTTTCGGCGCCCTGGTCCACCCGCATCCTGCTGATCGTCGCCGCCCTGATGATGATCGAGGGGGGTGGATGGACCGATCTCGGTGGCATCGGGCTGGCGGTCCTCGCATTCTTCATGCAGCGTCAGCGGGCGCTGGGAATGGCGATAGCCTGACCCCGAGCCTGGGTCGGGCGGGGCAATCGCATCCCTTGTGGTTGTCCCGCCCGGTTCCGGGCGCTACTCTAGCGGCTTTTGCAGGAACCGGTTTCCATGCCCTACCGGATTGGCGCTTTGGCACTGTTTGTCATCACCCTGGTCGCGTCCTGGACGTTGGGCGGCTGGGTTGGCTATCGCCAGGTTGAACAGGAAAGCCTCGAGGAATCCTTCCGCTACCGCCAGCTTGTGGCCAACGAGCTGAATCGTTATCTGCCTATTCCAGAACTGATGGCCGAGCACCCGTTGCTGGGCGAAGCGCTTGAAAACCCGGACGACAGAACGGTCATTCTTCAGGCCAACGAAGAAATGCAACGCATGGCCACCATCGTTGGTAGCTCTGACGTTTACCTGATGGACATAACCGGCCTGACGATCGCATCGAGCAACTACCAGCAGAAAGACAGCTTTGTGGGCAGTAACTATGCCTTCAGGCCCTATTTCTTTGAGGCGGTGAACTCAGGTGATTCGGCAATCTATTTTGCGCTCGGCATGATGTCGGGGGTGCGGGGGCTGTATTTTTCGCACCCGATCCGGGATGCGCGTGGAGCGACACTGGGCGTCATTGCGGTCAAGGTACTGGTCCATGAACTGGAATCCCAATGGCACCGCCCCGCCTCCCTGAGCGAAGCGGAAATGGTGGTTCTGGACCCGTCAGGGGTCAGCTTCCTGGCCAGTAAACCCAACTGGCTGTATCGGGACTTCGAACCTCAAACCGGCCCGGAGGCGAATGAGGAAGCCCGACAACGCTACCCCGACCGCGACCTTGCGCCGATTCAGATTGAGCTGCTTGGCCGGCCCTGGGGTCTTTCCGAACAGTCTGAAAAAATCCGCATCCAGGAAGAGATCCGGGGCGGGGACTACCTCAGTGTTCGCACCGCTCTGCCTCGCTTGGACTGGACCCTTCAGGTCATGGTGAGCACCCGCCCGGTAGTCTGGACCCGGCTTGGGTTCGTACTGGGCGGTCTTGCCATTTTCTGTGGCGGCTTCCTCACCTGGCTTTACCTGCGGGAGCGTTACCGTCGGGAAGCGGAGCTGGCACTCAGGGGGGAGCAGCTGGAGCGCAGCGTGGCGGAGCGAACCGCCGATCTGGAGCGTTCCAACGAGCAGTTGCTTGAGGAAATCCGGGAGCGGGAACGCACCCAGACGGAGCTGAGGGAAACCCAGCAGGAACTGATTCAGGCAGCCAAGCTGGCGGTCCTGGGCCAGATGTCGGCGGGTCTGAACCATGAAATGAACCAGCCGCTTACTGCGATCCAGACTTACGCCCGGAACAGTCGCAAGTTCCTTGAGAAGGGCGCCGCGGAGATGGTGGATGCCAACTTGCAGGAAATCGTCACCCTGTGCGACAAGATGGCGGAGCTGACCCGGCAATTTAAAGTGTTTGCCCGGAAATCGGAGGGGCCACCGTCGGTGGTGGATCTGCGCTTGCCGGTGGATGCGGCGCTGAAGATCATCACCGCCCAGAAAAACAGCACGGGTATTGATATAGACTGGCAACGTCCGGACCAGGCGGTCATGTGTCACGGTGACCTGATCCGTATCGAACAGGTCATGGTGAACCTGATGGCCAACGCGGTGCAGGCCGTAGAGGGGCGGGAAGACCCCCGCGTCAGCATTCAAATCAGGGATCATGGCGATAGCTGGCAGTGCATTGTCCGGGACAATGGCTCTGGCTTGCCGGGTAACACCGAGCAGATATTCGAGCCTTTCTTCACCACAAAATCGGTGAAACAGGGGCTTGGCCTCGGGCTGTCCATTTCCCGGCAGATTGTCGACGCCCTCGGCGGTCGATTGACGGGCCACAACCGGTCCGGCGGGCCGGGCGCGGAATTCGTGTTAACCCTGAAAAAACGGGAGGCCATGGAATGACAGATCCTTCGGTAATTTTTGTTGACGACGACCCGCACATTCGTCAGGCCATCAGTCAGACCTTCGCCCTGGAGGAGTTGCCCGTCGCCTGTTTCGAGGACGCGCCTTCGGCACTGGAACTGATTTCCCCGGAGTACGAAGGTGTGGTGCTGTGTGATTACAACATGCCGGGGATGGACGGTCTTGAGATGCTGGACCGGATTCGGGATGTGGACGAGGCCATTCCGGTCATCATCCTTACGGGGCAGGGTGACATCAGCACGGCGGTTTCCGCCATGCAGCAGGGGGCTTACGATTTCATCGAGAAGCCCTTTGATCACGAGGAGCTGATCGAGCTGCTGCGCCATGCCCTGGAGAAGCGCCACCTGGCACTGGAAAATCGTCGCCTGAAGGCCCAGTTACGCCATCTGGCGCGGCCCGGTCCCCGAATATTGGGGGATTCGCCAACCATGCAGAAGGTGATGGCAATGGTCGATCCGGTTCTGGATATCTCGGCCAACATCCTGCTCCATGGCGAAACCGGAGCGGGCAAGGATGCATTGGCCCGCTACATTCATGAGAACAGCCGCCGGAGTGCCCACAATTTTGTGGCCATTAATTGCGGTGCGGTGCCGGAAAACCTGATTGAAAGCGAGCTCTTTGGCCACGAGGCCGGAGCCTTTACCGGTGCCGACAAGCGCCGGATTGGAAAGATCGAACACGCCCATCAGGGTACCCTTTTCCTGGATGAGCTCGAGAGCATGCCGATGCCGTTGCAGGTCAAACTGCTGCGGGTACTGGAGGAGCAAAAAGTCGAGCGACTGGGCAGTAATCAGGTGCAGGATGTGGACGTCCGCATCATCGCCGCCACGAAGGCCGACCTGAAGGCGCTCAGCGATCAGGGTGAGTTCCGCTCGGATCTCTATTACCGGCTGAACGTGGTCAAGGTGGATATCCCGCCACTGCGGGAGCGCAAAGAAGATATTCCGCTGCTATTCCACCACTTCGTGCTGATCGCCGCCGCACGCTATGATCGGGAAAGCGTGCCTCTGGACGCCGGTCAGGCAGCGCGGCTGATGCAACACTCCTGGCCCGGTAATGTGAGGGAGTTGCGTAACCTGGCTGAACGCTATGTATTGCTGGGTCCGGCAGCCCTTGATGGCAATGCCGGGGATGGCACCGCCAATGTTGCGGGCCGGCAAACCCTCACCGAGATGATGGATGGCTTCGAACGCTCGGCCATCATCAGTGCCCTGAATGCCTGCCATGGCAGTATCAAGGACACCATGGTCCAGCTCGGCATTGCCCGCAAGACCCTCTACGACAAAATGAAAAAACATGGCCTGGACAAGGCCGAGTTCAAAGACTGAAAACGATACAAAAAAAACGGGGCCTGGGCCCCGTTTTTCGTTTCTGCCTCAGAGATTGGCTTCGGCAAATTCCGCGAGCACGGAGCGGGGCACCCCCTGCAGGTGTATGTGCGCGCCGTGTCGGAAGCTCTTGAAACGTTCCGTCATGTAGGTCAGGCCCGAACTCAGGGCGCTCAGGTAAGGCGTGTCGATCTGTGCCAGGTTGCCCAGGCAGATCACCTTGGACCCGTTGCCGGCCCGGGTAATGATGGTCTTGATCTGATGTGGCGTCAGGTTCTGGGACTCGTCAATGATAATCAGACTGTGCTGGAAGCTGCGACCACGGATGTAGTTCATGGATTTGAAGTGCAGCGGAACCTTGCTGAGGATGTAGTCCACACTGGCGGTCATGTTCTCATCGTCCTCGTGCAGGGCCTCAAGGTTATCGACGATGGCGCCCAGCCAGGGTTCCATCTTCTCGGCTTCGGTGCCGGGCAGGAAACCGATATCCTCGTCCAGTCCCTGGGTGGAGCGCGTGGCGATGATGCGTTTGTAAAGCTTGGAGGCGACTGTCATTTCGATGCAGGCGGCCAGGGCAAGGATGGTTTTACCCGAGCCGGCGGAACCGGTGAGGTTCACCAGGTGAACGTCCGGATCCAGCAACAGGTTCAGGGCCAGGGCCTGATACACATCCCTTGGCACCAGTCCCCACACCTCTTCATTCATCAGGTCGTGCTGATGCAGATCCCGGATCACTATCTGGGTGTCTGAGAGATCGGAAACCTTGCCGACAAAGCCCTGCTGATCAATGACGAACTCGTTGATGTTGAGCCGCGCCAGATCCCCTTCACGCCTGAGGATGTGCTCGGTGATTCCTTCCCGCTGGATGGTTTCAACCTTCTCGATGGTGTCCCAGAAAGAGTTGGGGAATTCCCGGTAGCCCTTGGGCAACAGGTCGATGTCATCGAGCAGTTGATCATTATGATAGTCTTGGGCTTCAACACCAAAGCCACGCGCTTTCAGGCGCATGTTGATGTCTTTGCTCACCAGGATAATGTCCCGGGCCTTGTGCTTGTTCTGCAGGGCCGCCAGGGTGTTGATGATCTTGTTGTCGTTCAGGTGTTCCGGCAGGGAGTGGGATTCTACATGCTCGGTGCTCATCAGGATGAGCAGTTTTCCCAGGGGATCCGCTTTCTTGCCCCGTACGATCGGAACGCCTTTCTCTATCTCTTTCGGGCTGGCATCGCCAAGCAGCTTGTCGATGTTCCGTATGGCCTGCCGGCAGTCCGCAGCCACCGCCTGCTTGCCGGATTTCAGACTGTCGAGTTCTTCGAGGACGGTCATCGGAATGATGACATCGTGTTCTTCAAAGTTGAGGAGGGCGTTGGGATCGTGAATCAGGACGTTGGTGTCGAGGACGTACATCTTTTTGCGAGCTTGCGGTGCTCTGGGCATAGGTGGCGCTACCTCTCTGGTGGCTCAGTCGTTACGGGTACAGCGTTGGGTAAGTTCCGTGTCCGAGATCAGCTTCAGCATATCGTAAGTCGTTATGATACCGGTAATTTTTGAGTCCCTCGTGACAAAGATCCGGTGCAGGTGCTCGCGCATCATGATATCCGCAATGTCGCGCACGGGCGTCTGCTCGTCAACCGATAAAACGCTGGGGGTCATAATGTCCCGGACTTCGACCGGAACCTTGCCCATCTCCTCGAAAATGACCATCCGCAGGCGACGGGCTTCTTCCTCTTCCTCGGGCGTGAGGCGGGCATCGTTATCGGAACGGTTGGCGTTCCACCGGAATTCGGTGATGTCCTTGAGGGTGGCGATGCCGACAATGTCACCGTTCTCGTCGGTAACCGGGCTGCCGGTAATTTCGTTGTCGGTGAGGAAGCGTGCCAGACGGTTCATGGTCCAGGATTGGGGTACTGCCTTGATACTCGGGGTCATGATCTCGTAAGCGAGAACGGTCATCGAATAGCGCCTGCCTCTGAAATGTCCTTTGGCTCAAGCTTAGCCTTTCAGTGGGTGTGCGTCATCCCTTCAGTTTCCGGAACGGCGCACATCCACAAGCTGTCCGGTTTCATCATAGACCAGTTCAAAGCCCTGGTAACGATCTTTTCCGGCAACCTGCTCGAGAGCCTGCAGCGAGCGGACCGGGATGTCCACCAGCAGGGAATTGACCAGCCAGCCCGGAAGGGCCCCGTTGGGATCGGTGTGCTGCAACCAGATCATGCGGGTCTTGTCACCTTCCGGGATAAACCGGTACAGGGTGTCCGAGCGGTCTACCCGAACCCGGGTGTTGAATTCGGCGCGCTGGTTCGGGGTGGCATTCAGATCCATGATGATCTCGCCGGACGCCTGGTTGCCTCGGGTCCGTATGCGCAGAACGTAGTCCCGGTCGGTTACTGGCCAGGGCATGTCGTTGACCGAATAGGCGTACCGGTCATGAAAGTTGCCCTTACCGAAAGCGTAGGACTCGGTGCAGTTGTGGACCCACTCGATACAGGACTGCGGGTTCATCATCACGGCCATCAGGTTCTCGATGGGCGCGTCCAGAACGGCCTCCGCCTTGAAGGCCTTGAAGCTGGAATCGTTCCGGTCAATCGTGTAGACGCGAATACTGTCGGCTTCCTTGCGCAGGCTCCAGCCATCCGCATCCTCGGCCGGCAGTTCCGCCCGGGCATGGGCTGCTGCGAGGGCGGTAACCAGCAGGGCACAGAGGCCGCCGCTGATGGCTGAGGCCAGGCCCGTAAATCGGTGGGCTCCGGTCTTTCTCATAGGGTAAACTTCCTTAACGATGGTGGCCCGAGTCTAGCATGACGCTTTAATGGATAAGGCCACGGAAACAAGGGATTGTGAACCAGGTAACTCCCTGGACCGCTGCTCCCGTCAAATGGCCCGAAGTGACGATGACCATGAGCACACGAAAGCTGATTGATGAAAACGGGAAAATCACTGCCGGCATCCTCGACGGTCCGGTGGATGAGATCAATTACCTCGATTATGATCTGCGGACGGTCATGGACCGGCCGCGCTCCCGCCTTGCCCGCCAGTGGCGCTTCAACCAGTTCCAGTTTGTCAGCGCCATGGGCCCCGGCTGGGTCTTCGGAATGGCTCTGGTGGATCTGAAGCTGGTGGCGAACGGGTTCTTCTACCTGTACGACTTTGAAACCGGCACCCTGTATGAAAAGTCCTTTCTCCAGCCCTTCGGCCGTGGCGCACGGATCGAACCGAATCCCGAGCATGGCATGGCAACGTTCATCAAGGGCGAGGTTGCGCTCCGGATCGTTGCCGCACCGGGTGGTCGCAACATCACGGTCATTGCCCCGGGGGGTATCCGGGTCGACCTTGAGATCCAGGAGGACCACGACCCGCTCAGGCTGGTGTGTCCGGCCGGCTACAATGGCTGGGTGTTTACCCGGAAATCCGCCGGCTTGCCGGTGGAAGGGGAGGTACGCTGGGATCATCGCATCTGGCGATGTGATGCCGACACCCGCGCCTCCATCGACTGGAGTTGTGGTTTCATGCGTCGGGAGACCGCCTGGAACTGGGCGTGCCTTGCGGGCAAACTGGCGGACGGTCGCTCCCTTGGCCTCAACCTCGCAGCCGGTGTCAATGAAACCGGGATGACCGAAAACGCCCTGTGGCTGGATGGTCGGTGCATCAAGCTGGGCGCTGCCCGGTTCGAGTTTGACCGTTATCGGCCGGGCAGTGACTGGGGGGTGAGTACGGACGATGGCCGGGTGGATCTCAAGTTCGTGCCGGCAGGGGTGCGCAAGGAAAAGCTGAATGCTTTGGTACTGGCGTCCAACTTCCGCCAGTTCATTGGCACTTTCACAGGTCATGTTGTTGATGAGGCGGGAACAAAAATCCCCGTAGACGGCCTACGGGGATTAATGGAAGATCATTTCGCCCGCTGGTAGCCCCCGCTATGCCGGGGCTCCGGCGGGATCGATCATCGTTCGGGCAGGGTCACGTTCAGTTCGAGAACGGAGCAGCTTTCGTTGCGATCCACCTCGACCTGTACCATGTCGTCGCTGATCTGGACGTATTTTCGGATCACCGCCAACAGCTCCTGCTGCAGTTTGGGCAGGTAATCCGGTAGGTCTCGCTGGCCGCGTTCGTGGGCAACGATGATCTGCAATCGCTCTTTGGCCACGTGCGCGGTGTTGGTTTTCTTACCCTTGAAGTAATCGAGGAAACTCATCCGTTAGCCTCCCTTGAACATCCGTGAGAAAAAACCCTTCTTCTGGGCAGTCATGAACCGGTGTTCCCGGTCTTCGCCCAGAAGGCGGGCCACGGCGTCTTCGTAGGCCTGGCCGGCGTCGCTCTCTTCCTCGAGAATCACGGGGAGACCCTGGTTGGAGGCGTTCAGCACCACCTGGCTTTCCGGAATCAGGCCCAGCAGGGGGATCGCAAGGATTTCCTCGACGTCACCCACCGACAGCATTTCGCCTTTCTCGACCCGGTCCGGGTTGTAGCGGGTGAGCAGCAAGTGTTCCTTGACAGGATCCTGCCCCATCTCTGCCCGGCGGGATTTGCTTTGCAGAATACCCAGAATGCGGTCGGAATCCCGAACCGAGGAGACCTCAGGGTTTGTGACCACAACTGCTTCATCGGCGTAGTACAGGGCCATCAGGGCCCCATGCTCGATCCCGGCCGGTGAATCGCAGACGATGTAATCGAAGGTTTCTGACAGCTCGTTGATGACCTTCTCGACGCCATCCTTGGTCAGCGCTTCCTTCTCGCGGGTCTGGGAGGCTGGCAGGATGTAAAGGGTATCGACGCGCTTGTCGCGGATCAGCGCCTGGTTCAGGCTGGCTTCACCCTGAATAACGTTGACGAAGTCGTACACGACCCGTCGTTCGCAATTCATGATCAGGTCAAGATTGCGCAGTCCCACGTCAAAATCGATGACGACGGTTTTGTGGCCGCGTTTAGCAAGGCCGGTGCTGATTGAGGCGCTGGTGGTGGTCTTACCAACGCCGCCCTTTCCTGAAGTAACGACAATGATTCTAGCCAAGGTTAGATTCCTGTTTCGCGGTGGATTCGTCGTGTCTGCCGAATTATCCGGTCAAGTTGTTGTTGTCCTCTTGATATCAGGCCTTGTCCAGTGGCGTTACCACCAGCAGGTCGTCCCTGAGCTGGATCTGTACAGCGCTTTTCCAGCCATTGTCCTGAAGATCTTCGGAGATTTTATAGTGTCCGGCGATGGACACAAGCTCCGCCTCAAGAGATTGGCAGAAAACCCGGGCCGATTCGGCCCCGTGAATGCCCGCCAGGGCTCGACCCCGCAAGGGGCCGTACACATGAATGTTGCCGGCAGCGAGTACTTCGGCGCCGGCCTGAACCGGTGCCAGTATGATGAGGTCCCCGTCAGGGGCGTACACTTGCTGGCCTGATCGAACCGGCTGATTGATCACCCGGGCAGGGCTGGGTTCCGTGGTGTTGGTAGCCGCGGGTTCGGTGGCTTCCGGCGTCTCTCCGGTGGCTGTCGACTCCGGTTCACGAGTCTGCTCGTGGGCGCGGTCGCGCTGACTGTTGCCGGGCAGTAACGCCAGTGCCGCGCCTCTGGCCAGTCGACGCTGGTCATCATTGCCACCGCGAACCCCGACAACATGGATGTTGTGGCGGCGGCAGGTGCCGATAATCTTGAAAAAATCCAGCTCGCTGTCGAGCCCCTCGTATTTGTCCAGGCTGACAATGATCGGAATGTCCTTGAAGAAGCCCGGTGCCTGGCTGATCTTGTCCCGCAATGTTGCTTCAAAATCATCGTTGTCGAAGTAATGAAGTTCCAGTGCCGTCATGGACACGCTGGCGCTTTTCAGTTGAAAAACCTGGTTAACCCCGGAGGTGGCGGTATCGGTCATGAACGGGTCTCTTCCATGGTGTTTGGCGTTGGGCGCAGTCGCAGGGGCTCGTCTTCAAAGCGAATGCCGGACCAACCGGTACTGATGAACTGACGAATGTTGCCATGGCTATCACCGACGGGATCGCCCATGACCTGCTGGTAGTGCTGTGCGAACAGTTGCAGGGTTTCCGCCTCGGGCAGGGTGCAGTAGCGGCCCAGGGCAAACACCCGGCACGAACCGGCATTTTCGCCCGCGGGGTTGTGAAGCGGGCCGTTGTGAAAGCCGGTCGGCTGGTATTCGAAGTGACGGTCGATCAGCGCCAGGGTATCGTCGAAATCGGCATGGCCTGCCGCAAGAGACGCAAGATGAATGCGTACCGCGTCATTGACGTTCATTATTTGTGATCCTGTTTGGGACCGGTCTGGTAGCGGGATTTCCAGTCTTCATACGGCATGCCGTAGATTTCTTCCCGGGCGTCCGGATCCGAAATCTCGAACCCGCGCTCTTCCGCTTCGGCGCGATACCATTTCGACAGGCAGTTTCGGCAGAAACCGGCCAGGTTCATCAGATCAATATTCTGCACGTCGGTGTTGCTTTGCAGATGCTTTACCAGGCGCCGGAAGGCGGCTGCCTCGATTTCAGTGCGGTTGGACTCTGGAATTGGGTTGCTCATGGGGCCTCGCGATGATTCTCACTCGTTATAAGGGGTTCCTGACATTCTCAGCATGATAGCTTAAGATACAAGGCTGTATAAATGTACAGAATGTAAACGCGAGCAGCCCCTTTACCATGCACCAGCGCAAGATTATCCATGTGGATTGCGACTGCTTCTATGCGGCGGTGGAGATGCGGGATGATCCCAGCCTTCGGGATGTACCCTTGGCGGTGGGCGGTGACGGCGGCCGCGGTGTGGTGACCACCTGCAACTACCGGGCGCGGGCGTTCGGGGTGCGCTCCGCAATGCCGGGCAGCGAGGCCCGGAGGCTATGTCCCGGCCTGGTGACCGTTCCGACCGATATGGCCCGCTACCGGGCAGCATCGCAACAGGTGATGGCCATTCTCCGGGAGATGACGGACCTGGTCGAACCGCTGTCGCTGGATGAAGCCTTCCTTGATGTTTCCGAAATAACCGATCACAAGGGCAGCGCCACGTTGATGGCCCGCTACCTGAGGGAGCGCATTCGGCGGGAAGTCGGTATTACCGTCTCGGCAGGCGTCGCCCCCAACAAGTTTCTGGCCAAGATTGCCAGCGATTGGGAGAAGCCCGATGGCCTGTTCGTGATCCGGCCCGAAGACGTCGATGACTTCGTGCGCGGGCTGCCGGTGGAAAAGCTGTTTGGCGTCGGCCAGGTTACGGCGGCGAAATTGCATGCACTCGGTGTCGAAAATTGCGGAGATCTCCAGGCCGTGGGTCCGGAGGTGCTGGTGGACCGGTTTGGCAAGCAGGGATACCGTCTGCACGAAATGGCGCACGGCCGTGATGAGCGCCCAGTGGTCGTCTCCCGCATCGCCAAGTCGATCAGCGTCGAGCGTACCTTTTCCCAGGACCTTCCGGACCGATCCGCGTGTGAGACTGTCATGGCCTCACTGGTGGCAGACCTGAACCTCCGTCTTACTCGCAAGGCACGGCGGAAACCAATTCACAAGCTATTCATCAAGATCCGCTACAGCGATTTTTCAACCCATACGCTGGAGCGGGTACGTGAGCATGTCAAAGAACCTGTTTTCGAGGATTACCTGCCGCTTTTCAAGGAACTGGTTGGTGACAAGGACCGGCCGGTGCGCCTGCTGGGGCTTGGAGTGCGGTTCCGGAACGATGACGCACCGGTCACCCAGCTTCGACTGTTCGATTGACCTCAGGCTGACAACAACACCCGCATTTCGAAAAGCACGTACTGGGTAGAGGCATAGCCCATCAGACCCCCAATCACGGCGCCGGCGGCAACGTCAGTGGGGTAGTGCAGGCCCAATACCACACGGGATGCAGCCACGCTGATGGTAAACGGCAGGATCGCCAGCGCCAGGGCAGGCGCAGCGTTTAGCAGCATGGCCTGGAAGCAGACGGCGTGCAGGGTGTGGCCGGACGGGAAGCTGTAACGGTCGAGGGGCGGCGTGCCGCAGTTGATGGATGGAAAAGAAATGAAGGGCCGCTCACGAACCAGTCTGCGTTTCAGCACCTTATAGGTCAGCGTGCAGGCCAGCCCGGTCAATGTCATCAGCAGGGCCAGCGCCGGTCCCTGATCCGGGACCAGCAGCGGGATGGCGAGAATCAGTGCATACCAGAACCCGCCGTCGCCGAGTCGGCTGACCAGTTGGAAGTAGCCGAGCACGCCCGGGAATCGTGCCACGCGGTTGATGGCCTGGCAGAAGGCGTATTCCCGCTGGTCTGCCAGGTTAAAGAATCGAGATGCTTTGCTTGCTGATGCCACGGTATCCGATCCTGACTTGTTGGTTGAAAACCAGGTGTTCGAACTGGTCAATCTGCGAGTTCCAGTCCAGTTCGAGGGCGTCGAGGCGAGCCTGGGCGCGAATTCGATTGAGCAGGGTAGGCTGGTCGGCCAGGCGCAGGGCGCTGTCGACAAAGTCTTCGTCCTGGGCCAGGGCCGCTTTCATACCATTCCCTTCATGTCGCAAGTGTTCGCTGGCGGCGCCGTCGTCAAAGGCCACCACCGCAAGTCCGCTGGCCATGGCTTCCAGGACGACGTTCCCGAACGTGTCGGTTTTGCTCGGAAACAGGAACAGGTCAGCGGAGGCATAGTGGCGTGCAAGGTCTTCTCCGCGCTGGGTACCGCAAAAAATGTAATCTGGGTGCCGTTCCGCCAGTTGCCGCCGCAGGGGGCCGTCGCCAACTAGTATGAAACGGGTCTGGAGGTGCAGGCTTCGGATCCGCTCGTAGCAGGCCACGGCCATGCGCAAGTTTTTCTCCGGCGCCAGGCGGCCGACATAGATCACCGCGCGGTCATTGGTCTTCAGGCCCCAGGATGCACGCAATGCGTTGTCCCGTTTGTATGGGCTGAAGCGGCCGCAATCGACACCACGGCTCCAGAGTCCGGTGGCTCTGATGCCCATGGTTGCCGTGGTCTGCTCCATCTTTCGCGTTGGCACCAGGGTGACCGCGGTGCGGTTGTGAAACCAGCGGCCATAGGCGCACAGGAGGCGTTCCAGGATGCCGACGCCATAATAGCGGCTGTAACTGTGAAAATTGGTGTGGAAACCAGAGCTGACGGGTACGCCCAATCCCCGCGCGGCCGTCACGGCGGCTACGCCCAGTGGACCCTGGGTCGCGACGTAAATGGCGTCTGGTCGGTCTTTTTGCCAGAGCTTCCTGAGGTGGCGACTGCGAACCAGGCCGAACCGGAGATCTGCATAGCCCGGCAGCGGCACGCCGGTAACCACATGCTCGTGACTGAACAGGGCGCGGCCAGCACCGGCCACCGTGCCCCTGCTTTCGTGACGCTGTCGGGGGCGTATCACGGTGACGCGATGTCCGTGTTGCATCAGACCCTGGCAAAGATGCCTCAGAGTATTCGCCACCCCATTGATTTCCGGCGGAAAGGTCTCGGAAACAATGGTAATGTGTTGTTCACGTCGCTTGGCCTGGATGGTCTCGGTCACGATGTTTCCTGTGGTTCCTCTGACATGTCCCCAGTGTGGGAAGCGGGCATGACAGTTAAACGACAGTCCCGTGACATTCCCTTTACCCGTTGAGCAAACTGATGCGGAGATACTATGCAAACGCGAAAGCTTGGAAATACGGACATTGATGTCAGCCTGATCTGCCTCGGCACCATGACCTGGGGTGAGCAGAATACCGAGCAGGACGCTTTTGAGCAGCTGGACTACGCCACGTCGCAGGGGGTGAATTTCATCGACGCGGCAGAAATGTACCCGGTGCCGCCCCGTGCCGAGACCCAGGGGGAGACTGAGACCTGTCTGGGCAATTGGCTGGCGAAGCGCGGGCGTCGGGATGACCTCGTGATCGCCTCCAAAGTGGCAGGGCCGGGTAACGGCTTGACCTACCTCCGGAACGGGCCTCGGCTGACCCGGGCGCACATCCGGGAGGCCTGTGATGCGAGTCTGCAGCGCCTGAAAACGGACTACATTGATCTGTACCAGGTGCATTGGCCGGATCGTAATGCCAATTTCTTTGGCCGGCTCGGGTATGAGCACAATCCGGACGAGAGTTTTACCCCAATTGAAGAGACACTGGGTGCCCTGGACGAGTTGGTCCGTGAAGGCAAGATCCGCCATGTCGGGCTGTCGAACGAAACCCCCTGGGGAACAATGGAGTATCTGCGCCTTGCCAAAGAGAAAGGGTGGCCGTGCCCGGTCAGTATCCAGAATCCCTACAATCTGCTGAACCGTACGTTCGAAGTGGGAATGGCGGAAATCGCGCACCGGGAACAGGTCGGGCTGCTGGCCTATTCACCGCTTGCCTTCGGTATGCTGTCCGGCAAATACCTGGGCGAGGCATGGCCGGAGAAAGGAAGGCTGACCCTGTACGAGCGATTTAGCCGCTACACCAGTGGCCGCGGTATGGACGCTACCCGTGCTTACGTGGAGCTGGCCCGCAAACACGGCCTGTCGCCGGTTCAGATGGCACTGGCCTACGTCAACAGCCGGAGCTTTGTAACCAGCAATATCATTGGTGCCACGACCATGGAGCAACTTCGGGAAAACCTCGGCTCGGCAACACTGGAATTGAATGCGGAGGTGCTTGAGGCCATCGAGTCAATTCACGGGGAGTTCACATATCCCTGCCCGTAATTTTGCAAGCAGACCCCGGAGCCAAGGTTGCCGGGGTCTGCCGCTGCCACGGTTACAACCTGAAATATTCTGGATTATATTTTGACAAAAAGATGGTCGTTTGTTGACAAATAATCGACGCATATGTGTGCAAATTCACATCTTTCCGGCGTTTAATCATTAGACTTTAGCCTTACGTATCCGTAAAATTCCGGCTCTGTCAAAGGTCTTTGAAGTGTCATGATTATTCGCATTTTTGTCGCATTACTCGTTCTCAATCTGGTTGCTTTCGTCGTGCGCGCCGAAGCAGGCGAGCGCGTATTCGATGAGATGGGCGAAGCCGTTGTCATTGAAGACGTTTATGAGCTTCAGGAGCAGATGTCAGGCGATTTCGAAGAGGACTCGGTGGAGGCTTTCAGTGAGCTTGGTTCCCGCCTCCTGACCCTGACGCTTTCCCGGTCCGACAACAGCGGTAAGCGCTACGCTTCCGAGCCGGCTAGACCCGACCACGGCATCGCCCTGCTCAACGAGGGCGCCTGCCTTAACCTGAAGTGGAACTTCTGACGCCTTTCCCCTCTCATTTCGTCAACGTTCTGTCAGTCAGCCTCTCCCGAAACTTCTCCTGAATCATGATCTGGCGCATTGCCAGTGCCTTTGCGTCGTGTGATCATCGCCCAACAGCCTGATTGACCCACAAGGAGCTTGGTAGATGGCGGACGAAAATGATCGTCGTGCAAACGATGTGAACGCCTGTGTCGATGAAGTGATTCGTCGGGTAGGCAAAAACATTACGCTGGGATTGCCGCTGGGTCTGGGGAAGCCGGTCCGGTTCGTTAATGCAATGTACCAGCGCGCCGTCGACGATCCCGAGATTCAACTGCGCATCGTCACGGCCCTCTCGCTTCTGGCTCCTCGAGGCGCCTCTTCCCTGGAGAAGCGCTTTCTGGGTCCTTTCGCCGAGCGCCTCTACGGCCAGATTCCGGAATTGGCCTACGCGCGGGCGGTCTCTGCCAATCGTCTGCCGGCGAACGTGCAGGTCTCCGAATTCTTCTTCAAAGCGGGCAGTTACCTCAACAACCGGTCGCAGCAGCGGCATTACGTGTGCAGTAATTACACCCATGCGGTGCGCGACCTGATGGCTCAGGGGATCAATGTCGTGGCACAGATGGTTTCCCCGGGCGAGGCTTCGGACCGTCCCGGCATGGTCAGCCTCAGCTGCAACCCGGATCTGACGCTTGATCTGTTACCCCTGATGCGTGAGCGTGAAGCCAATGGCACACCGGTAGCGCTGGTGGCGGAAATGAATCGTAATCTGCCGTGGATGGATCATCATGCGGCGGTGGAGGAGGCGGAATTCGATGTGGTCCTCGATCAACCGGACACCGACCACCCGCTGTTCTCAGCTCCGGAAATGGCGGTGAGCCCCGAGGACCATCTCATCGGTTTCTATGCCAGTGCTCTGCTCCGGGACGGAGGGACTCTGCAGGTGGGCATCGGATCCCTGGGCGCCGCCCTGGTTCACAGCGCCATTCTCCGGCACCAGCATAACGACGCCTGGCGGGCTGTGTTCGACCACCTCAAGGTCGCGGAGCGTTTCCCGGTCGTCGAAACCGACGGCGGCACCGGGCCGTTCGAGAAGGGCCTGTACGGGTGCAGTGAAATGATGGTGGATGGCTTCCTCTACCTCATGCAGGCGGGCATTCTCCGGCGCGAGGTGTTTGATCATGCCGACCTCCAGACCCTCATCAACCAGGGGGAACTGACCCGGGACGTGTCCATGGCGTCGCTGGACGTGCTCCGCCGGGAACGGCTGATTGATTCACCCATGCGGGCGAGAGACGTCAGCTGGCTGGTGCAGTTGGGGGTCCTGAAGGACTCGGTGGAGTTCAAGGGTGGGCGTCTGCTGATCGGTGAGCAGTCCGTTGAGGGCGATCTCGACAGCCAGGAGGCCCGTGAGGCCATCGAAACCCTGGCGCTGGGGAATTGTCTCAAGGGCGGTATTGCCATGCATGGCGGCTTTTACGTCGGGCCAGAGCGCTTCTACCAGGCGCTGAGGGAACTGAGCGATGAGCAGCGTAACCAGATCTGCATGACCAGCGTGAATTACATCAACCAGCTATACGATCATCGTTTCGGGAACCAGCGACTCAAAGCGGCACAGCGGGTTCACAGTCGGTTCATCAATTCAACCATGATGCACACGCTCAATGGCGCCGCGGTGTCTGATGGTCTGGACGACGGTCGGGTTGTCAGCGGTGTAGGTGGTCAGTATAACTTCGTGGCCATGGCCCACGAGTTACCAGGCGCGCGGTCCATCCTCACCTTGCGTGCCACCCGCCACTCCGCCGGTAAGACGCTCTCCAACATCGTTTTCAATTATGGCCATTGCACAATTCCCCGCCATCTCCGGGATATCGTGGTTACCGAGTACGGTATCGCCGACCTGCGAGGTCAATCGGACGAGCAGGTTTATCTGCGGCTCATCCGTATTGCCGATTCCCGCTTCCAGCAGGACCTGCTGAATCAGGCGCAAAAGGCGGGCAAGGTGGATTCGGCCTTCCGGCTGCCGGCTGACTGGTGCAACAACACACCGGAAGCGGTTCGCAACGCGGTTTCAGTGGGTGGCGATCAAGACTGGTTCCCAGCCTTTCCGTTCGGCCGAGATTTTACCGACGAGGAGCTGACGTTAGGGAAAGCCCTTAAAACCCTGAAGGCCGCAACGGCAACCCGCCGTGGTAAACTGTCAACATTGTGGCAGGCCTTCCGGGCCCGGGATGATAAGGGTCGCTATGGTTCATTGCTGGAACGCATGGGCCTGGGTAGCCCCTCCGGGGTACGGGAGAAGCTGGACCAGCGTCTGGTTATTCACGGTCTGCAACTGATTGACACACCAACCGATACAGGAAAGCCAGAAGCCTGATGGATGTTTCACAAGCCAAACCCGAAGTTTTCACCGTCCACTACGTTCTGAAGAACAAGATTGGCGAACTCGTTGACACCTCCGAAGGTAGCGAGCCGCTCCACTTTATCTATGGCAGCCCCGACATCATTGAGGGTATTCAGAAAGCGGTGAAAGATCGCAACGTGGGCGATTGCCTGGAAGTCACGGTCCCGCCTGCGATGGCTTATGGTGAACACAATCCGGAGCTGATCCGCAAGGTGCCACGGTCCATGTTTGAGGGCGTGGAAGATCTTCAGATCGGCATGAAGTTTCAGACCAACACCGGCGACGAGGCCAAGATCGTCCAGGTCGTCGGCATTGACGGAAACCTGGTGAAGGTTGACGCCAATCATCCGCTGGCGGGCTTCACGCTCTACTTTGACCTGGAAATCGTCGGTCGGCGGGAAGCTACTGAGGACGAGATAACCCAGGGTCGCCCGCTGTTCTGATCCCCTGCTCAGTCTGAACGTCCAGTTCTCCCTGCTGGATTCCGGCCAAGCCCGCCCGCACAATGTTCCGGAGCTGTTCCGCGAGGCCCGCTGTGCCCGTCTCCGGGCCCACTTCGATCGGGCGGTGAAAAAGCACATCGACCTGAGCGGGTCGATGTCTCAGCATCGTCACGATGTGACCGTGGAAGGTGTCCTCCCCCACAAAGGGGGCCAGGTGGTCCGGGCGCCCGTTGCGCCGGTAACTGATGGTCACCGGCTGAATCGGGACGCCGGAATCTGCGGCAGCGCCTAGGAGCAAGCCGTGGAAGGGTAGAACGGTCAGGCCGCAACTGGTCGTTGCTTCCGGAAAGATGAGAATGGATTCGCCTGCTGCGAGCTTTTCGGCAATTGCTCGCCGGATTCGCCGGGCCTTGCCGCCGCCACGCTTGATGAAAAGTGTACCCGCCTCTCGTGCCAGCCAGCCAATCACCGGCCATTGCCCGACCTCGGCCTTGGACAGGAACAGGACCGGGGTGAGGCTGCCCAGAATCGGAATGTCTGACCAACTGATATGGTTGCTGGCAACGAGGGCGTTTCGAACGGGGGGCGTGCCGTGGACATGAATGTCGAGGCCGAGGCACCAGCATGCACCGCGGAAACAGCGCCGGGCCCAGCGCGTGCGGTCAATGGGCCGCCGCGCCAGGATTTCGGCTATCAGAAGAGACGTCGCCAGCAAGCCGGTGGCCGCCAGGAACAGGCTGAAGTTTGTGAGCCGGAAGGTCAGTCTGAGCCATTCCATGGGGGCCTCCTGGCCGTTTCTGCTTCAGGAAGCCTTGCCCAGAAAGTGCCGGCTGTAACGGGAGGCCAGGTTGTTGACCTCAAGGAGCACGAGCAGGTCAGCGCACCGGAAGTCGGGGTCCCAGCACGGCTCGCCGCAGACTCGTGCGCCGAGTCGCATATAGGCCTTCAGGAGCGGTGGTACCTCTACCGGGCGCTCCTCGTTGGCAGTGTGGGTCAGGTGCGGAAGGGCGCGCAGGGGGTAGACTCGGAAGGTGTCGTCCGCCAGGTATTCCCGTTGCAGGTGACGAGCAATCCGCCAGGCCTTGAGTCCGCCATCGGACATGCTGATGCTCGCGCAGCCGATCAGGTAGTCGACGTTGTGGGACACCAGGTATTCTGCCACCGCAGACCAGAGCAGGCTGATGGTCGCGCCATTCCGGTAGTCGGGATGCACGCAGGTGCGTCCTAGTTCGGCAACGGCGCCGGGCAGGTTCTTGAGGGCAGAAAGCTCAAACTCCCCGGCCGAGTAGAAGCCGCCGACAGGGCCGGTGTCTGCCTGGTGCAGGATTCTGGTGGTGGCCACCAATTGACCGTTGTCGCTATCGGTCACAACCAGGTGGTCGCAGACGGTATCGAAAGTGTCTGCGTCGAGGCCTGGAATTTCCGCGCCGAGATCGCTGCCGTATTCTTCCGAGAACACCCGATAGCGTAAACGCTGTGCCTCTTCGATCATGTCAGGGGTGCGGGTGGTATCGGTTTTCAGCCGACGGGCACTGCGGCGGGGTCTCAGGGATTGTGCGGTCATGGCATGGTCTCTTCTGTGTCCATTTGCCGACAAGGTTATGAAGCCGGTGTGACACATGGGTGACCGGGGAGTGACGTCTTCGTGACATTGCCCTTGGATCTGGGCCAGTTGTGCCTATTGTCACGGGGTGTAACAGAGGCGTCCTTCCATGTATATTTCTGAATAGCATGTATAATTGCTGTTACGGCAGGTTGCCTGTATCGTCGGGCAAGCAATGTTACTCACAACCGAAATAACAAAACCAGAGATGGATGGCGTGGAACAGACAAACGAAAGTTGGCGAATTCTCATTGTCGAGGATGACGAGCGGCTGGCAGAACTGACCCGTGAGTATCTGGAAAGTAACGGGCTACAGGTGTCCCTCGAAACCCATGGGGGCCCGGCTGTGGAGCGCATCCGGAACGAACAGCCTGATCTGGTGGTTCTGGACCTGATGCTGCCGGGCGAGGATGGTTTGTCTATCTGTCGTCGGGTGCGCCCTTACTACTCCGGTCCAATCATCATGCTGACTGCCCGCACCGACGACCTGGATCAGGTGTTGGGTCTGGAAATGGGCGCAGACGACTACGTCGGCAAGCCGGTCAAGCCCCGTGTCCTGCTGGCCCGGATCCGGGCTATGTTGCGCCGGGTTACCGAGACCGGCCAGAATGGTGGTGAAGAAAAGAGCGGGGAGGAACCGGTACGGTTGCAGTTCAATGACCTTGTGGTCGACCGCTCTATGCGCGAAGCCTGGTTGAGCGACGAAAGCATCGATCTGACCAGCGCGGAATTCGATCTGCTCTGGCTGCTCGCCAGCAATGCCGGTCGCGTGCTCAGCCGGGAAGAAATCTTCACGGCATTGCGTGGCATCGAGTACGACGGCCAGGATCGCTCCATCGATGTCCGGGTTTCCCGGATACGGCCGAAAATTGGTGACGATCCCATCCACCCACGGCGAATCAAGACCGTTCGCAGCAAAGGCTACCTGTTCGTTAAGGAAGCCTGACGATTCAGCCTCTGGAGCCGGTGTGAACCGCGTTGGTTACGCCGGCGTTCCGTGCCAGGGTTTGTGACATGCCCCTGATGTTCTTCCTCAAGCTTTATGCCCGAGTTGCCGGCCTGACAGCACTGGTGGTGCTGCTCTGTGTAGCGTTGTTTGTCGGTGTCAATTCGGTCAGATCACAGTTCTGGCATGAGCGTTTCCCCGAGCCTCTGATGCGCTGGCTGCAGTCCGATCCAGCGGCCTCCGATCGCTATCACTGGCTTGGATCGCTCTACAACTTTTCCGTCCTCGGTTCGGCAGAGCTCGAATCCTTGTCCGCGATCACCCTTGAACGTCTCGGCTACCATCAGGTCGTCGCTGTGGAAGGCTCGACCGGTTACCGAATTCTGGTGGGCGCACCGGAAGAAGGCCGGGTCCTGCAGGTGCGGCTGGACGATACCTATAAGCAGGTCGCTGAAGCGGTGGCCCTGATCGTTCGGTGGCACCTGGATTCATCCGGTTCCGACGAGCGCTCGGAAATGGCAGCGCGGATGTCGGAGGAGCTGAATGTCCGGGTGCGGCCGGTTGATGACGTTGCGCTTCTGCCTTCCGCTGAGGTGCTTGATCAGGTTGCCAGACAGGGCATGGTGTTCTTTCGTGATGATGCCTCCGGGCAGGGGCAAGTGTTGATCAGGCTTGAAGACGGGGAGTTGTTGCGGATGGATATGGCGGGCCCCTTTGACCCCTGGGCGTGGCCGGTCATTCTGTTAATGGTCCTGGTCATCGGTAGCGTGCTCGCGGTGGCGCTGTATCTCGGATTGCGTGAAGTCGACAGTAATCTTCGCAAGGTGGAGTCGGTTGCGATCCGCATAGCCAGGGGCGAGATGGGGGCGCGAGTTGAAGCCGGTACCGGCACCCTGGTGTCCAGGCTGGCGGCCTCCTTTAACGGGATGGCGGAACACATCCAGCGTCTGGTTCAGGTCCAGCGTGAAATGATTCATGCAGTGTCCCACGAGTTACGGACGCCGGTCGCACGAATCCGGTTTGGCGTTCAGATGATCGAGTCCTGCCAGGACAAGGACCGGCTGCAGAAACAGCTCGACGACATCGATGGCGACATCCAGGAGCTGGATGAACTCATCGATGAGATTCTGACGTACGCCCGCCTTGAGCAGGGCGGCCCCGTATTTTCGCTGCAGGAGGCATCGGTGACGGATCTGGTCCGGCAGGTGGTTTCCGAACAGCAGATCATTCGCCCGGCGCTGGTCATCGAGGCAGACATCGAACCGGAGGCGGAACGGTGGGCAATGTCGGATGTCGAACCCCGCTACATTCACCGGGCTATCCAGAACCTGGTAGGCAATGCGGGTCGGTATGCCGAAGGTCGTGTGCTGGTTCGCTGTCACATTGACGAGGACAATTGTCGCATCGACGTTGAGGACGACGGGCCAGGCGTGCCGGAGCAGGATTGGGAAAAAGTGTTTACCGCGTTTGCCCGGCTCGATGACAGTCGGACACGGACCTCCGGTGGCTACGGTCTGGGGCTCTCTATTGTTCGGCGGATTCTCTATTGGCACGGTGGCCAGGCCTTTGTCGGCCGTAGCGATGCGTTGGGCGGGGCCCGATTCAGCCTGGTGTGGCCGCGTAAGAAGCCTGTCGATGCCGTTGTGTGAACTGCACCTCACCCTCTAACCTGATGTAACAAAGCTGCTACATAACCGCTACTGAAGATCCCGGCGACATTATCAATAATAGAAAGCGTAAGGGATGACTTTTGAGGTTGTAGTTCTTACGAACTTTCCTTGTTTCATTCGTCATTTAAGGGCCGGTTTTTCCGGCCCTTTTTTTATGCCTTTCCTCCCGTTTTTTGTCCTGTTCACTCTCACCGTCGTGGCACTGCTGCTAGAATCCGGAAAAACAACCGGAGATGTCCATGACCCGCTATCTGCTTGCCATCGACCAGGGAACCACGAGTTCCCGTGCCATTGTATTTGACGAGAGCGGCAGCAGCGTCGCTGTTGACCAGCAGGAGTTTCACCAGTATTTCCCGAGGGATGGTTGGGTGGAGCATGACGCGCTGGAAATCTGGGACAGTACGCTGGCGGTTTGTCGGGGTGCACTGGAGAAAGCCGGCGTGGCGGCCAGGCAATTGTCCGGCATCGGCATCACCAACCAGCGCGAGACCACGGTGATCTGGGAACGTTCCACCGGCAAGCCCATATACCACGCCATCGTCTGGCAGGACCGGCGGACAGCTTCCCTGTGTACCAAGCTCAAGACCGATGGCCACGAGGATACCGTTGTCGAGCGGACCGGCCTGTTAATCGATCCCTATTTTTCCGCGACCAAGATTGCCTGGATCCTGGATAACGTCGAGGACGCGAGAGCCCGGGCCGAATCCGGGGAACTTGCGTTCGGTACCGTGGACAGCTGGCTGTTGTGGAATCTGACCGGTGGTACGTCCCACTACACCGACGCGACCAATGCATCCCGTACGGCGCTGTTCAACATCCACAGTCAGGCCTGGGACGATGAACTCCTGAAACTGTTTCGAGTACCGACGGCCCTGTTGCCTGAAGTCCTGGACAGCGCAGCCGATTTTGGCAGCACCGACGCGGAATGGCTGGGTGCTCCGGTCGCCGTCGCCGGTATTGCCGGTGATCAGCACGCGGCACTGATAGGTCAGGCCTGTTTTGAGTCCGGGATGGCCAAGAGCACCTACGGGACGGGCTGCTTTCTGATGCTCAACACCGGCGATCGGGCATTACGGTCTGAAAACCGGTTATTGACCACTATGGCGTACCGGCTGAACGGGAAACCTTGCTACGCCATGGAGGGGAGCATTTTCGTGGCTGGGGCCGCCATGCAGTGGTTGCGGGATGGGCTGAAGCTGATCAGTCATGCTGATGAATCGTCGGCCCATGCGGAGTCGGTCGGCGTCGACAACCCCGTGTACATGGTGCCCGCCTTCACCGGTCTGGGCGCCCCCCATTGGGACCCTCACGCTCGTGGCGCCATCATGGGGCTGACCCGTGACACGGGGATCGCGGAAATCGTGACTGCTGGTTTGCAGTCGGTGTGTTACCAAACCAAGGATCTGGTCCGAGCCATTCAAAACGATGGTGCGCGGCTGGAGTCACTGCGCGTGGACGGCGGCATGGTGGTCAACGAGTGGGTGATGCAGTTTCTGGCCGACATTCTCAACGTCACAGTGGATCGCCCCAAGGTGACGGAAACCACCGCGCTGGGTGCCGCCTTTCTTGCGGGCCTGCAAACCGGAGTCTACGAGAGCCTGGACGAGATATCCCGTCTCTGGGAGTGTGAGCGCCAATTCCATCCCGAAATGGGGCCGGCACTACGGGAATCACTGTATGCCGGCTGGCTGGATGCGGTAGAGCGCGTTTGCAACAACTAAGCCTTGTTCAGGCGGTGCGCTCGAATGCAATGAGGTGGTCGGCTTCAACCCGCACTGGCACCGTCTCGCCCAAGTGGAAATCCAGGTGGCTGCGGAACAGGGCCTCGAACTCGGTTTCCTCCGAGCAACGGAAGCGATATAGCGTCGACGTACCGGCGAAGGTTTTCTCAACCACCTTGGGGCGCAGCTCGGAGTCCGGATCGTAGAGAATGTCGTCCGGTCGAATCAGGACATCTACCAGAGTGCCCGGTGACCATTTGTACGCCCGGTTACCACGAATGACGCCCAGTTCGGATTCAATCGTGTCCGGCCCCAGCGCCTTCCCCGGTACAAAGCCACCCTGGCCAACAAAGCTGGCGACGAACCGGTTCGAAGGCTCGTGATAAAGGTTGTAGGGCACATCCCACTGCTGGATTTGCCCGTCCCGCAGGACCGCAACCTGGTCGCACATGGCGAAGGCTTCCTGCTGGTCGTGGGTGACCAGAATGGCGCTGATGCCCAGCGTTTTGAGGATTTCCCGAACATCCAGACTCAGGCGTCGGCGCAGGTCTGCGTCCAGGTTCGAAAATGGCTCGTCGAGCAGGATCAGGGTCGGCTCGGGTGCCAGTGCCCGGGCGAGTGCAACCCTCTGTTGCTGGCCACCTGACAACTCATGGGGATAGTTGTCGGCCAGGTCCCGCAGATGCACGACGTCGAGCAGTTCCATCACTTTCTGGCGCCGGTCCGCCTTGGGCATTTTGCGGAGGCCGAAACCGACGTTGTCGGCTATTGTCAGATGCGGGAACAGAGCATAGTCCTGGAACACCATGCCAATACGACGCTTCTCCGGGGGCAGTGTCCTTCCGGGCAGGCTGATGGCCTGGGACTGCAGGCAGATTTCGCCACTGTTTAGCGGGAGAAAGCCCGCCAGTGCTCGCAAGATGGTGCTTTTCCCACAACCACTGGGACCGAGCAGGCAGCCGATATCGCCGTGACTCAGAGCAAAGCTCACGTCCCGGATCACGGAATCTCCGCCATAACCGCAGGACAGGTTGTTGACTTCAAGCAGCCAGTCTCCCGGAGAATTCGCCGTCATTCCCATGGGCTCAATCCAGGCGGTTGAGGATAAGAAATTCCAGCAACGCCTTCTGCGCGTGCAGCCGGTTTTCGGCTTCCTCCCAGACCACCGAGCCGGGGTGTTCCATCATATCGACCGAGATTTCTTCGCCGCGGTGTGCGGGCAGGCAATGCATGAACAGCGCATCCTTATCCGCGACCTTCATCAGGTCCGGATTGATCTGGTAGTTGCGGAAGGCCCGCTCGCGAATTTTCTGCTCCTCTTCCTGGCCCATTGATGCCCAGACATCCGTGACCAGTAAGTTAGCATTGCGTGCCGCCTCGGCCGGGTCCCGGAAGACGGTGACCCGGTCACCATGGGCCTCAAGCAGCGCCGCATCGGGCTCGTAACCCTCCGGACAGGCTACATTCAGATGGAAATTGAACTGCGAGGCCGCGTTGACGTAGGAATGGCACATATTGTTGCCGTCGCCAATCCAGGCCACGGTGGCTCCCCGGATGCTGCCACGATGTTCGCGGTATGTTTGCATGTCCGCAAGCAACTGGCAGGGGTGGAAGTCGTCAGTCAGGGCATTGATCACAGGCACTCTGGATGCGGCGGCAAAGCGCTCGACCGTATCGTGGGCAAAGGTGCGGATCATAACGGCGTCCACCATGCTTGAGATCACGATGGCAGAATCCTCAATCGGCTCACCGCGCCCCAGTTGCGTATCCCGCGGAGACAGGAAGAGGGCTGAACCGCCTAGCTGGGCCATGCCGGCTTCGAACGAGACTCGGGTCCGGGTGGAAGACTTCTCGAAAATCATCGCCAGAACGCGATTCTTCAGGGAGTCCCGAACCTTTCCCTGACGCCACTCGTTGCGGAGTCTGGTGGCGTGATCCACCAGGCTCTCAAGCTCGGTGGTGTTCATGTCGTTCAATGTCAGAAAGTGTCTTGCCGCCATGCAATGGCCCTTATGTCAACGAACCCCCGGATCAGCGGGGTCAGCGAAAAATATGGCTAAGGTGTTGCCTGAAAAAGGGCCAACAAGTCTAGCCCTTCGCGGCGGGGATGACAACGCCGCAGGCCGGGGCCCCACGGGCGATGGAAGTCAGACGTTTGGTGCGGTGTTCGCGTGACGTGTACAATAGCGTCAAGTCCGTTGCCCTTTGGCAATTTTGTTTCCTTTCAGAGGTGAGTGTTCATGGACATCAACGAAACCATCAAGAGCCAGCTCGAAGCTAACCCCGTCATTCTGTACATGAAGGGTAGCCCGCAGGCGCCCCAGTGCGGATTTTCCGCCAAGACAGTCCAGGCACTGATGGCCTGTGGCGAGCGTTTCGCGTTCGTTAACATCCTGGATAATCAGGAGCTGCGCGAGGCCCTGAAGGTCTATTCCAGCTGGCCCACCTATCCCCAGCTCTACATCAATGGTGAGCTTGTGGGCGGTTGCGACATCATTCTGGAAATGTCCGAGAGCGGCGAGCTGGCCAAAATGGTCAAGGAAGCCGCAAAGCAGGCCGAAGCCTGATTTAGCGCAATCAGAGCCGTTCCGGGGAGAACACCAGTTCCACCTCGAAGCGGTTCTGGCTTTCCTTTCCGGCCGGTGGCTCCGGGTAGGGGCTGGCGGCCAGTGATGCGCGATAAGCCGCATCGTCTATTACTTTTATCCCCGTCGATTTCAGAATTCTTGCCCGTGTCAGGGCGCCGTTTTCCAGTAGCTGAAGCTCAATTTCCATCGCCACCTTCTCTGAGAGCTGGTTGATCGCCGGCACTCTCAGCCTCTGAAGCTCATGGCTCAGATGGACGGCCAGTTTGACCAGGTATGGATCCCGCTCGCTCGGTGACTCGGTGACCTGGGTTGCGTTGGCGGTCGGCTTGGATTCTGTCTCGGGAGCCTGTTCGCCTGAGCGGGCCGCGACCGTGGCGCGGGATTCCTCGGCCTGGGATTCGCGGGCCGGCGAAGACGTCGTTGGCGCTGCCTTCACCTGATCCTCCGAAGCCTGGCTAGTCCGTTCCCGGGGTGTAGGCTCGGTCCTCGCCGTTTTGCGCTCAGACTCGGTTGTCGTTGGCTCTGGGGTGTTGGGGGCGCTATCGGTTACCGTTGGCGCTACCTCGAATCTCGGGTTACGATTGTCGGGAGCTTCCGTGGAGGTCGAGGGGGCCAGGGCGGGGCTGGCCGTTGCCCCGGGGCTGACGAGTTCGAAGCGAATGCGGTGGCGAGTGTCTTCGGGCTGCTGGATCGGTGCGGGCAATCCGGACAGCAGGAGTGTATGTATCAGCAGCGCCGTGGATACTGCCAGACCGATCCTGTAGTTTGCCGGCGAGCGGTGTGTCGTCAGTTGTAGCTCCGGCATCAATATCAGGCTGTCTTGCTCCGCAAGCTGCCTACCACCGCGTCCATGGCCCGATCTATCAGGGCGCCCTGTTCAAGCAGTGTCAGGCGACCCCGACGCATCTCGTGCGCCAGTTCAATGCGGTTCTTCTCGATTACCTTCAGGCCCATGCGGTTCACGAAGACAAAGCTGTCGGCATCTTCAATAATGGCCGACAGCTTGCACCGGAAGCTGGCGCCATTCACCAGACGGAATTCCACCCAATTTCCGATTTCGATACTGTCGATCTGGGCAACGAATTCGGAAATCGCCGCTTCCTCCAGCTGCTGCTGTCGTTCCACAGCGGTCGGGTGGAGTGGGGCGAATTCTTCCTCGTCATCTGCGGGCGAATCCTCGCGTGCCTCAATGGCAGCGTTGGTTCGGAATGCTTCGGCCAGTTCGTGTTTGAGACGGCCCATCATTTCATCCAGTTTGGACGAGTTGTAGGAAACCTCTTCCAGGCCGGCCCGAAGTGATTTGAGCAGGCTTGGCACCACTCTCACCCACTGATCCCGCTCTTCATCCTCCTGGTGTGGGTGCAGGCACCAGATCAGGTCATCAACAATCCGCACAGTTTCATTCCAGCGGTGTTCCACGTCATCCCGCAAATACGCCAGGAACATGACACGGCTCCATCCATTCATCAGAATGTCATGGGCGGGATCGGGCAACTTGTAACGAGCGATTTTCTGCTTCAACAGGTTGTCTACGGTTTCCTGTGCTTTCTGAGATTTGATACGGCCGCGCTCTGATTCCCGTGTGCGCTGTTCGACGAGGGAAGTCTTGCGATTTTCTTTTTCGAGAAACTGTTCGAATTCGTGGTTCAGGGTTTCGAAGAGGGCTATATCGCCATTAAATTCATTGAGAATCCGCTGAACGATGTTGTGAATCTGATTGTACAGTTTGTCCCGGGCCTTCTCGTCACTGGAGCTCCAGCCAATACCGGCGCGGGCCAGCGAGTTCAGGAGACGGCGGGCGGGGTGAGTCGCCTGGCTGAAAAAGCTCTTGTCCCGGATCACTACTTTGAGAATCGGAATTTGCAGGCGGCTGATCAGCACCTGAACGGGGGCCGAGAGGTTGTAGTCATCAAGTATGAACTCGAACAGCATCGAGACCAGATTGATCAGATCCTCGTCAGCCTCATTCAGTGCAGGCTTGCGACCGTCGCCGGCATCCGCGTTCGCGAGGATCTGTTGCACCACGTATCGAAGGTCGATGGTAATCGGTTCGCCATCGCTCAGGTTTCCACTGATCGGCCGGGTATCCGGCAGCGGCAAGGCATTGAGCAGGTCGGCCAGTTCGGAATCCCCGACAACCCGGATGTTGGGATCGGACGCGCGGGGTGGAATGCCGGCATTGGCGCGTTGCAGTGCCAACATTTGCCGAATCTGGTCAAAAACAGCGCTGTTGCTCAGGTCCTCAGCAGTGTGACCGGTCTCGGTTTGGGCCGATTGGGAGCGGGCACTCTTGTCAGCCTCGGCCCCATGCTGTTTGCCCGCTTTGCCGTGGTAACGGAAGTTGGGAATGACTCCGGCCTGAATCAGTATCCGGTTGGCCTCGTCCAGTAACATGCCCAGGTTGGAGACAACGTAGCGGTCAAACTGTTTCAGCAGGATGAGGCGTTCGCGGATCTGGATCTCGAGCGACTGGATGGCCTCGATAAAGGCGCTGCACAGATGCTCCGGCGCCATCGGGTTGACGGGCGATTCGTCGGTAGCTTCCGGGTAAACCTGACTGAATCGGGTCTGAAGTTGCAGCAGTGGGCCCTGAAAGTGTGCCTTGGCCTTGGTGATCATGGCGTTGATTGCAACCTGTTCTTCCAGGTCTTCATCGCCAACCAGTGACAAGCCGTCGATGCCGGGCTCCGGGTTCAGGGTCTCTTCCTGGCTTTGTCCGGTGTGCGGGGGGCGAGAGAAAAACCGGGCAACTGCGCTCTGAAAATGCCGTTCAACGCCTTTCCGCTTGATCCGGATTTCCCGCATCGCTTCGAAATAGCGGTTTTGCTCGTTGTTGCTGCGGGCATTATTGGCCAATTCGAACAGCGAATCATCGACGGCATCGAAAGCGCCCTGCATCAGGTCGCCAAGTCCGGCGACAACCGTGTCACGGATGCGGGTAACCTCCACAGGAACCGGTTTGCCGTTGCCCGCTTCCTTGTGCTCACGGAGGTAATGTATGCCGGACTGCTTGTTCATGGCAGACTCCTTTTACGCCTCAACCGGATACATGACCGAGCTTTCAATCCTATCTTTTAGTTATTGATCAAATTTACCGCATTTCCAGCAAACTTAACATGAATAAAAGCAAACATGGGACAGCCTTCAAAAAAACGAAGGATGCCTGTGCGGGCACCCTTCGCTATTTCAGCGGCTTGCTATCGATAGCTCAAGCTCAGCTCACATAGACGGGTCCAACTCCCATGCTCCAAATAACTACGCTGATCGCCATCAGCGCGACGAACATCACCAGGCCGACGGTCAGCACCGCGGAGGCGAACATGAAACCACGTTCCTCCGGAATTTTCATCAGGATGGGAAGGCCCTCGTACAGGAGGTAGACAGCGTAGGAGATGGCAATCAGCCCCGCAAGCATGTTGACCCAGATGTTGGGATAGATCGCGATCACGCCAATCAGAAAAACCGGCGTGGCTGTATAAGCGGCAAGGGCAACGCCTCTAGGGGTTCGCTCCACGGCATCGTAGGTTGCCGCGAAAAAATCGATAAACTTACCGAGCACAAAAATTCCAGCCAGCATGGCCGCGTAGAACAGCACGGAAAGCTGCAATGCACTCCCGCTCGACAGTCGCGTTATCTGGCCGTCCCCGATCTGCCAGCCCACCTGAGTGGTGCCGTAAAAGCCTGCCGCCGCCGGAATCAGGGCAAGTAGCAGGATGTGGCCAAGGTACAGCCGCGTAGTCGTTTCGGATTCATTGCGAATGGCTTCCCATTCCTGATCCGGGTGGGTCAGAAGGCCAAAGCTGTGGGTTAGGCTCATGGATGTACTCCTTATCATTGTTTTTGTCTCGCACCGTTTGAGTGTTGGTGGCGATTCGATAAGGGTCAAGGAAGCGGTTAAATTGTGATCTTTCTAGAAACTGCTCCGCTATAACTTTGGGGACTATAGCGGAGCTTCAGGGAGGGGGCTTCAGCGGCCGAGTGAGCGTTTTCTTCGTTTCCGGGGGTGCACGATGGCTGCCTTTACCACGTTGTCCTTGATCTGCAGAACCTCAACCCTGTGCCCCTCCACCTTGAGGCACACGTTGGTATCGGGGATGTTTTCCAAGGTCTCGGTGATCAGGCCGTTCAGGGTTTTCGGGCCATCGATCGGTAGCTTCCAGCCCAGCGTCTTGTTGATGGTGCGCACTGCGGCCGTGCCATCGATGATGAAGGTGCCATCATCCTGGGGGATGATGTCGGGACTGGTCGCGGCGTAGTCGGTGGTGAATTCGCCGACAATCTCCTCCAGGATGTCTTCGAGCGTCGCCAGCCCGAGTACGTCGCCATACTCATCCACAACGATACCGAACCGGCGTTTTCCCTTCTGGAAATTGATCAACTGCGTGTTCAGCGGCGTGCTTTCGGGAATAAAGTAGGGTTCCTGGCACAGCTGCATGATCATCGCCTTGTTGATTTCCTCCTGCTGGAGCAGTTTTGATGCGCTGCGCAGATGCAGAATGCCCTGGATGCTGTTGATGTCACCTTTGAACACCGGCAGCCGGGTATGTTGGCTGCTCCGGAGCTGGCGGAGGATGGTGTCGGTGTCGTCCTCCAGGTCGATGCCGACCACTTCGTTGCGCGGCACCATGATGTCATTGACCGTGACCTTCTCCAGATCAAGGATGCTGACCAGCATGTCCTTGTGTTTTGCCGGAATCAGGGCACCGGCCTCATTCACGAGGGTCCTCAGTTCCTCGCGGCTGAGGTGGTCACTGGCTGCCTCCTCGGGCGAGATGCGCAGCAGCTTGAGAATGGCGCCGGTGAGGAGGTTAACCGCCCAGACGATCGGATAAAGGATCTTGAGCAGCGGGCCGAGCACGTAGCTCGCCGGAAAGGCGATTTTCTCGGGGAACAAGGCGGCCAGAGTCTTCGGAGTCACCTCGGCAAAAATCAGGATCACCACGGTCAACAGAATGGTGGCAATCGCGATGCCTGCGTCCCCCCAGATCTCAATGGCGATGACCGTGGCGATCGATGAGGCAAAGATGTTGACGAAGTTGTTGCCGATCAGAATGACGCCGATCAGCTGATCTGTTCTCTGGAGCAGATTCTGTGCCCGTTTAGCGCCTTTGTGACCAGTTTTGGCGAGATGTTTCAGACGATACCGGTTCAGCGACATCATTCCGGTTTCGGAACTCGAGAAGAAACCGGACAGGAGGATCAGACCGACAAGGAGGATAAACAGCGCGGTAAGCGATGTTTCGTTCAAGAGAAGGAGTCCTTATATTACCGACGAGTAGGGAAAATAGGGTGTGGCCAAGCCCGGTGTCAAGTTATGCGGTCCGGTCAGTCAGCCGCCCTTCTGAAACAGCAGTTCCAGGACAAACTTGCTGCCGTAGAATGCCAGCATCAGCAGGACGCAGCCGGCCAGCGTCCAGCGACTGGCAGTAATGCCACGCCAGCCCTTGGTGTAGCGGCCGACCAACAGCGCGACAAACACCGCCAGCGACAGCAGGGAAAACACGGTTTTGTGGGCCAGGTCCTGGGCAAAAAGGTCTTCGACAAACAGGGCACCGGTAACGATTGCCAGAATCAGCATGACGACGCCCGCCCACACCATCTCGAACAGCAGGGACTCCATGGTTTGGAGCGGTGGCAGGTTGCGCACCAGAAGGCTGTTGTAATTGTGTTTGAGCTGGCGATTCTGGAAGTAGAGCAGCGTGGCCTGGATGGCAGCCAGGGTAAACAGGCTGTAGGCTGTTACCGACAGGGCAATGTGTGACAACATGCCGTAGCTGTCATCGGACACGAGTCTCGAGGGGGAGTGGGTCACCAGCGCCAGGATGATGGTCAGCGCGGCCAGCGGGTAGACGCCGAGAAACAGGTTCTGGACCGGTTTTTTCAGGTTCAGTCCCAGCAGCAGAAAGACAATCAGCCAGGAGATCAGAACCGAACTCTTGAAGAAGCCGAAATCAAACCCCCCATCGTGATGAACGCTCTGGGCGATCAGCAGGCCATGGCTGGTCAGGGCGAGAACGCCGATCAGGGTGGTAACGGCAAGATTGCTGGTGACTCGGCCTCTGAAATGGAGCGCCTGCAGCGCGGTGCCAACGCTGTACAGAAAAAGTGAGGTGACCGCGAGGATCAGCGTTCCCATGACTTCCTTATATACCACTGTTCTTGCTGGGGATCGGTGGCTCGAAACACCGATTTGACCGGGCTGGTCGTTTCAGGGCGATAGTCTGGTTATAATGTCGCGATTATGCAACTGGAATCAAGGAGCCGGGGCCGGCTCTGCGGACCATGCACTCAATTTATCCGGGGTACGGAATAGCAACATGTTTGAGAACCTCCAAGACCGACTTTCCGGTAGCCTGCGCAAGATTTCCGGTCAGGCGCGGCTAACCGACGACAACATCAAGGACACGCTGCGCGAAGTGCGGATGGCGCTGCTGGAAGCAGACGTCGCCCTGCCGGTGGTGAAGGATTTCATTGAAGGTGTTCGCCAGCGTGCCGTTGGTCAGGAAGTGCAGCGTAGTCTGACACCGGGGCAAGTGTTTGTGAAAGTGGTCCAGCAGGAGCTGGAGCGCGTGATGGGCGAGGGCAACGAATCCCTCAACCTGGCGGTGCAGCCACCAGCGGTCATCATGATGGCGGGTCTCCAGGGTGCGGGTAAAACCACCACCGTGGCAAAGCTTTCCCGTTTCCTTAAAGAGCGCCAGAAAAAGTCGGTCATGGTGGTCAGTGCCGACGTCTACCGTCCTGCCGCTATCCGGCAGTTGGAGACGCTGGCCGGTGAAGTGGGTGTCGAGTTTTTCCCCAGCACCGCAGATCAGGATCCGGTGGACATCGCCGAGGGCGCGATCTCTGCAGCCCGCAAAAAGCACGTCGATGTGGTCATTCTGGATACTGCCGGTCGTCTTCACATTGATGAACAGATGATGGGCGAAATCGGGCGGCTGCATAAGGCGGTCAATCCGGTTGAGACGTTGTTCGTGGTTGATGCCATGACCGGTCAGGATGCGGCCAATACCGCCAAGGCGTTCAATGATGCGCTGCCGCTGACGGGTGTGGTCCTCACCAAGACCGACGGTGATGCCCGAGGCGGTGCGGCGCTGTCCGTCCGTCACATTACCGGCAAGCCCATCAAGTTCCTCGGTGTCGGTGAGAAATCGGATGCGCTCGAGCCTTTCTACCCGGATCGTGTGGCGTCCCGCATTCTTGGTATGGGTGATGTGCTCTCCCTTATAGAGGAGGCAGAACGCAAGCTGGATCAGAAGAAGGCCCAGAAGCTCTCCAAGAAAATCAAGAAGGGCAAGAGCTTTGACCTGGAGGATTTCCGCGATCAGCTCCAGCAGATGAAGAGCATGGGCGGCATTGGTGGCCTGATGGACAAGCTGCCGGGCATGGGCCAAATGGCGCAGATGGCACAGCAGCAGGTCAACGACAAGTCCATGGGGCAGATGGAGGCAATTATTTGTTCCATGACGCCCAAGGAACGCCGCTATCCCGATGTCATCAATAATTCCCGCAAACGCCGAATCGCTGGTGGGTCCGGTACCCAGATCCAGGACGTCAATCGACTGCTCAAGCAGCACAAGCAGATGCAGAAGATGATGAAAAAGTTTGGCAAAAAGGGTGGTATGGCGAATATGATGCGCGGTCTTGGTGGTATGATGCCGCCCGGTGGTGGCGGAGGTGGTATGCCTCCGTTTGGCCGTATGTAAAATGCCTTACACCAAAAACGGGGAAACAGCGTGTTTTCCTGTTTTCTTTGGCGCTTTTTTAGCATAGAATAGCGCCCCTTTCGAGTATGGGTCTTCGCGTCAGCCGTGGTTCGGTTGGTGTGAATCGTACAAAGTTCGTACAACAGAACAGGATATTGGTTAAATGGTAATAATCCGTTTGGCTCGTGGCGGCTCCAAGAAGCGCCCGTTCTACCATCTGACAGTCACCGACAGCCGCAAATCTCGCGACGGTCGTTTTATTGAGCGTGTTGGCTTCTTTAACCCGATCGCCCGTGGTCAGGAAGAGCGTCTGCGCGTGGATCGTGATCGTGTGGATTTCTGGTTGGGCCAGGGTGCACAGACCAGCGAGCGCGTTGCGCAGCTGCTGAAGGGCGCTGAGTAATCACGTCTTGAGGCTGAGGTTCATGGCATGACACAGAATTCGCAGGAAACTGTGATCGGCCGGATTACCTCGGTATTTGGGGTCAAGGGGTGGCTCAAGGTTTACTCCTACACTGACCCCAAGGAAGGAATACTGAACTACCGCGACTGGACGTTGGATCTGGACGGTAAACGTGTTCCGGCCAAGCTTGAGGAAGGTCGCCGCCAAGGGCAGGGGATCGTCGTCAGGCTTAAAGGTATTGATGACCGGGATGTCGCACTCAAGTACTGCGGCGCGGACGTCAAAGTCGGTACCGATGAGCTGCCGGACCTCCCGGAAGGGGAGTTTTACTGGTTCCAGCTCGAGGGCCTTGATGTCTTTACGGTCGAGGGTGAATGCCTGGGAACAGTGCATCACCTGATTGAGACGGGTTCCAACGATGTTCTGGTGGTGCATGCCTCGGCAGGCTCCATTGATCAGCGAGAACGACTGATTCCCTATCTGCCGGATCAGGTAGTGAGGGAAGTGGATCTGGCTGCGGCCCGTATGGTCGTTGACTGGGACCCGGAGTTTTAACGGGTGTGGATTGGCGCAGTCAGTCTGTTCCCGGAGATGTTCAGTGCGGTAACGGATTACGGTATTACGGGTAGAGCGGTTCGGGAGGGTCTGTTGACTTTCCGGAGCTGGAATCCCCGTGAGTTCACCCACGACCGTCATCGCACCGTGGACGACCGGCCCTATGGTGGTGGTCCAGGGATGCTGATGAAAATTCAGCCTCTCAGGGACGCCATTCATGCGGCAAGGGAGTCAGCGCCCGGCAAGGCCTGTGTGGTGTATCTGTCGCCTCAGGGTGAAGCGCTGAATCAATCTGTTGTTGAGTCGCTTGCGGCGGAGGAACAGTTGATTCTGGTTGCAGGCCGATATGAGGGTGTGGATGAGCGCCTGATATCGACGGAAGTCGATCGGGAAGTGTCGCTGGGTGATTTCGTTTTATCCGGTGGCGAGTTGGCGGCCATGGCCGTCATTGATGCGGTTACACGCCTCATCCCCGGAGCGCTGGGTCATGCGCAGTCGGCAGAGCAGGATTCCTTTGCTGACGGTTTGCTGGATTGTCCGCACTATACCCGGCCCGAGGTTTATGAAGGTCAGGCGGTGCCGGATGTTTTATTGGGCGGTCACCATGATCAGATCCGGCGTTGGCGACTGAAACAGTCGCTGAGGCGAACCCTGGAGCGGCGCCCCGACCTGCTGGAGCAGCGGGTGTTTACGGATGAAGAGCGTCAGCTGCTGGAAGAGATTTTGAACGAACCGGGTGCCTCTGAATCATCAGGGCATTAAAAGATTGGGTATCAGGAGCATTACGATGAGCGGCAAGAACAACATCATCAGTCAACTTGAAGCAGAACAGATGACCAAGGAAACCCCTGCGTTTGCGCCGGGCGACACCGTGGTCGTTCAGGTTCGCGTAACCGAGGGTAACCGTGAGCGTCTGCAGGCGTTCGAGGGTGTTGTCATCGGCAAGCGTAACCGTGGCATGAACTCTTCCTTCACCGTACGTAAGATTTCCTACGGTGTGGGCGTCGAGCGTACCTTCCAGACCTTCTCCAAGCTGATCGACAGCGTCAGTGTGAAGCGTCGCGGTGACGTGCGTCAGGCCAAGCTTTACTACCTGCGCGACCTGTCTGGTAAGGCAGCTCGTATCAAGGAGAAGCTGGGCTGATCAGCTATTCGCTGAACAGCGCGCTTATAAAAAGGCAGCCTCGGGCTGCCTTTTTTGTGTCTGTTCCCCGGGTGAGGCATGCTCGTTTCAGGGTGAAAGCATGAGAGTGGTGATGTGAGACCGGAAGATGAGGCCATGATCACCCGTTTTACCGACGCCATCTGGCTTGAGGACGGGTTGGGGGAAAAAACGCGCCAGGCGTACCGCAGCGATCTGGCGCGTCTGGCATCCTGGCTTGAAGAGCAGCCAGGGCAGCCCTTGCTGCAGGCGGCTCGCAGAACCGACCTGCTGGCATGGATGTCCAGAGGGCTGGCAGAGGGTGTGAAAGCGTCCACCGCCGCGCGGCGTTTGTCGGGGATGCGTCGGTTTTTCCGGTTTCTCCTGCGCGAGGGCCTGATTGCCGAGGACCCGACACTGCGAATTGACAGCCCGCGTCTGCCGCGACGGTTGCCGGATTCGCTGACGGAAGAGGAGGTGGATTCCCTTCTGGCCGAGCCGGACCCGGAAGTGCCCATTGAGCTCAGGGACAAGGCGATGCTGGAAATCCTGTACGGTTGCGGCCTGCGAGTTACCGAGCTCACCTGTTTGCGTGTTGACCAGGTCAACCTGCGTCAGGGCGTGATTCGCATAACCGGTAAGGGGGACAAGGAGCGTCTGGTGCCACTGGGGGAGGAGGCGGTCGACTGGCTGGTGAGGTATATGAAGGAAGCTCGCGCCGAGCTCCTCAAGGGGCACTCCTGTGACGCCCTTTTCCCGGGAAACCGGCCCGCCGCAATGACCCGGCAGACCTTCTGGCATCGCATCAAGCATTACGCGTCCCGAGTTGGCATCCGCAAGCACCTTTCGCCTCATACCCTGCGTCATGCGTTCGCAACCCATCTGCTTAATAATGGGGCTGACCTGCGAGTGGTTCAGATGCTGCTGGGGCATTCCGATCTTTCAACCACGCAAATCTACACCCACGTCGCGCGCCAGCGCCTGCAATCTTTGCATCAGTCGCATCATCCCCGTGGCTGAGGTCGGGGTTTTTGGGTAAGGTACCGGGTTTGAACTTTTGCGGCAGCCCTGTGTCGCAGTATCGTATTCCCATGGCCCGGCCTGTTTGGGCGGGGGTCCAAAATTACCTGACTGGATGTAACTATGTCTGCCAGAGAAAGCGTGAAGAAAGTTGCAATGGCGGTTGGCCTGATGGCTGGCGCTGTGATCGCATTGCCGGCCACCGCCGGCGAGGTTGAAGATGGGATCGCCAAGCGTCTGGCTACGGCCGTGCCCGGGCTCAAGATTCAGTCCGTGCGGAAATCCGAAGCCGAGGGTCTGTACGAAGTGCAGAGCAATAACGGCGATACGATTTATACAACGGCAGACGGACAGTACCTGTTGACCGGGGATCTGCTGAAGATCACCAGCAACGGCATCGCCAATGTGACCGAAGAGGCCCGGGCCGGGCAGCGGGAACAGGTTATGGCGGAGTTTGGTGACGATGGCGTGATCCGCTTCCCGGCAGACGGCAAGGAAAAGGCCGTTATTGATGTGTTTACCGACATTGACTGCCCCTATTGCCGAAAACTTCACGCTGAAGTGCCGCAACTCAATTCCTATGGCATTACGGTCAACTATTACGCCTTCCCACGTTCCGGTCCGGGCACGCCATCGTTCGCTAAATATGTGTCGGTCTGGTGCGCAGAGGATCAGCAGGCAGCGATGGATGCAGCCAAGGCCGGTCGCCCGGTGGAGTCGGCCAGCTGTGAAAATCCCGTGCTCGAGCAGTACCAGTTGGGTGGCCGAATCGGTGTGACCGGAACTCCCGCGATCGTGTTGGAGGACGGCAATATGGTCCGTGGCTATGTTCCCGCCGATAACCTTGCCAAGGGCCTCGGCCTGCTCTGACCGTCTTGAGGGTCGGGCTCCTGTGCGGGGCCTCTCACGGATTTCACATCCTTCCGGTTCAGGGCTTATTCACGGGCACCTGAATCGGTATACTATGCCTCCCTAATTGTAATTCATCAGCACCCCTTACGGGTTCAGAGGTGAGAGTTTGAAAGACGTCAGTGTCGGAATCTGCGGACTGGGTACCGTTGGCGGCGGTACGTTCAATGTCTTGACCCGGAATGCAAAGCTCATTGCAGGCCGGGCCGGTTGCAACATCCGAATTACCAGGATCGCCAGCCGTCGTCCCCGGACCGATATGGATCTCGGGGATGTACCGTTTTCCACCGACATTTTTGACGTGGTAAACGACCCCGCCGTGGACGTTGTTGTGGAGTTGATCGGTGGTTACGAAACCGCAAAAGAACTGGTGCTGGCGGCGATCAGGAATGGCAAACACGTTGTTACCGCCAACAAGGCCCTGATTGCGGTGCACGGCAACGAGATTTTTGACGCCGCCGAGAAGGCCGGTGTGGTCGTTGCCTACGAGGCCGGTGTGGCGGGCGGTATCCCCGTCATGAAGGCGATCCGGGAGGGGATGGCGGCGAACCGCATCGACTGGATTGCCGGCATCATCAATGGCACCGGCAACTACATCCTGACCGAAATGCGTGCCGGGCGTGAATTTTCCGAGGTGTTGAAGGAAGCCCAGGACCTCGGGTACGCCGAAGCCGATCCAACGTTTGACGTCGAGGGCATCGACGCGGCCCACAAGCTGACCATCCTGGCCTCCGCCGGTTTTGGTGTGCCCTTGCAGTTTGAAAAAGGCTTCACCGAGGGCATTTCGAAAATCACGCCCTATGACATCGCTCACGCCGAGCTGCTGGGCTATCGCATCAAACACTTGGGCATTGCCCGTCGCCGCGATGACGGTATCGAGCTCAGGGTTCACCCGACCCTGGTGCCCCAGAGCCATCTGATTGCCCAGGTGGACGGCGTGCTGAATGCGGTGCTGGTGGACGGCGATGCCGTCGGTCAAACCATGTATTACGGGCCGGGTGCGGGTGATGAGGCGACAGCCTCCGCTGTCATTGCCGATATTGTTGACGTTGCCCGCTCCGTTTCCACCGGCAGCCAGCAGCGGGTGCCCTACCTCGGGTTCGAGCCAGAGGCTATGGAGGACCTTGATGTACTGTCCATGGAGGATGTCCAGTCCGCCTACTATCTGCGAATCACCGCTCTGGACCGCCCGGGCGTGCTGGCGAAGATTGCTTCTATTCTCAGCGAACATGGCATCAACATCGAGTCGATCATGCAGAAGGAATCCGAGCTGCAGGATGGCCGTATCCCGGTCATTATCCTGACCCACACGGTCCAGGAGCGGCAGGTCAATCGTGCCATCGAAGAGCTGGAAGCCCTGACCGATACCGATGGTCAGGTCGTTCGCATCCGCGCTGAAAACTTTAACTAACAGGTACGCTTGTGAGATATATCAGTACGCGGGGGGAAGCGCCCGCACTGGGCTTTGAGGATGTTCTGCTGACCGGTCTGGCCACCGACGGCGGGCTTTATGTGCCGGAATCGCTCCCGCACTTCAGTCTCGAGGAAATTCGCAGCTGGCGTGGACTATCCTACAGCGAGCTCGCATTTAACGTGATGCATCCGTTCGTGGATGATGCCATCCCGGCCGACGATTTCCGCAAGATGCTGGACGAAACCTATTCCGTGTTCAGTCACAAGGCGGTGGCCCCGCTGGTTCAACTGGACAGCAACGAGTGGGTGATGGAACTGTTCCGTGGGCCGACCCTGGCGTTCAAGGATTTTGCCCTGCAGCTGTTGGGCCGTTTGCTGGATTACGTGCTGGAAAAGCGCAAGCAACACGTTGTGATCATGGGCGCCACCTCAGGTGACACTGGGTCGGCAGCGATCGAGGGCTGTCGCCGGTGTGAGCACGTGGATATCTTTATCCTGCATCCCTATGAGCGTGTCTCGGAAGTACAGCGCCGGCAGATGACCACGGTCAAAGGCGACAACATCCATAACATCGCGGTACGGGGCAATTTCGATGATTGTCAGCGCATGGTTAAGGAAAGCTTTGGTAACCAGGGCTTCCTGGGTGGTAAAACCCAACTGGCAGCGGTGAACTCCATCAACTGGGCGCGGATCATGGCCCAGATCGTTTATTACTTCCAGGCTTCCCTGGCGCTCGGTGGCCCTGATCGAAGCATGGCGTTTTCGGTTCCAACCGGCAATTTTGGTGACATTTTTGCCGGTTATCTGGCCAAAAAGATGGGGCTGCCGATATCCCAGCTGGTTATTGCCACCAATCGCAATGACATCCTTCACCGGTTCATGAGTGGCAACAAATACGAGCAGCACAAGCTGGAGCATACCCTGTCGCCAAGCATGGATATCATGGTATCCAGCAACTTCGAGCGTCTGCTTTTTGACCTGCACGGTCGTGATGGTCAGGCGGTGAAAACCCTGCTGGAAAACGCTGCCAAGGGCCCTGTGAGCATTGAGGATTACCGCTGGCGTCACGCGCGCAAGCTGTTCGACAGTGACGCGGTTGATGACAAGTCGACCTGCGACATCATCCGTGAAATTCATGAGCAGAACGAATACCTGCTCGACCCGCACACAGCCATTGGCGTGCGCGCGGCTCGTAACTGCCGGCGTGACCGTTCAGTACCGATGATCACCCTGGGTACCGCTCACCCGGCGAAGTTCCCGGATGCCGTGGCCGAATCCGGAGTGACGGTGAAGCCTCAGTTGCCCGCCCACATGGCGGACCTGTTTGAGCGGGAAGAGCGCTACACCGTTTTGGACAACAATATTGCCGGTGTTCAGGAGTTCATAGCCAGGCACTGGAAAAATGCCTGATCCGGTATGACGCTGAAAAAGATCCTGCGCCGCCCCCATCCGGATAATACGTCCGCCTGGGGGCAACAGCTCCCGCCACTGCTTCGTCGCCTCTATGCTGCTCGAGGGGTTACCTCCGATGAGCAACTGAGCTACACCCTCAAGTCGCTTGCCTCACCGATGCAGCTTCGCGGTATTGGTCGCGCCGTTGCCCTGTTGGCCGAGGCCATTGATCGACAGCAGCGGGTCCTCATTCTTGGCGATTTCGATGCCGATGGCGCCACCAGCACGGCGGTGGCCATGCTTGGTCTGTCGATGCTCGGGCTTCAGGGGCTCGATTTCCGGGTTCCAAGCCGGTTTGCCGATGGCTACGGCCTGACTCCGGGGATCATTGAGCGGCTTGCAGACGAGGGTGAGCTGCCGGATTTGTTGGTCACCGTCGATAATGGGATTTCCGCCATCGACGGTGTCAAAGCCGCCCGGGAAAGGGGCATGAAGGTGATTGTTACCGATCACCACCTGGCGGGAGAAACGCTGCCGGATGCGGATGCCATTGTGAACCCCAATCAGCCCGGATGTCCCTTCCTGAGCAAAAATGCGGCCGGTGTCGGCGTTATGTTCTACGTGCTCACCGGGCTGCGCAAACACCTTCGCGAAACCGGGCGCCTGGCCCAGCCCGAGCCCAACCTCGGCGTACTTCTGGATCTTGTGGCACTTGGTACCGTGGCGGACGTTGTGCCTCTGGATCATAACAACCGAATCTTCGTGGAGCAGGGATTGCGCCGTATACGCAAGGGCGAGGCGCGCCCCGGCATCCTGGCGTTGCTCGAGGTGGCCGGTCGCGACCACGCCGCCATCAGTTCAACCGATCTCGGTTTTGTGGTGGGGCCCCGGCTGAATGCCGCCGGACGCCTCGATGACATGAGTGTCGGCATCGCCTGCCTGCTGGCCGACAGTGAGGACGAAGCCCGTCGCCTCGCGCAGGAGCTGGACAGCTTCAACCGGGAACGCCGAACCATCGAAAAGGGCATGAAGGCCCAGGCCCAGGATTTGCTGGCGTCCATGTCCCTTGACCTGGAGGGGCTGCCCTGGGGGCTTGCACTGTTTGACCCGGAGTGGCATCAGGGGGTTATTGGGATCCTGGCTGCCCGAATTCGGGAGCAGACCCACCGTCCAACCATTGCCTTCGCCAATGACGAGAACGGTCAGGACATCAAGGGGTCTGCGCGGTCAATACCGGGCCTGCACATTCGTGACGTGCTGGCGGCTGTAGACGCCAGGCACCCTGGCATGATGAAGAAGTATGGCGGTCACGCCATGGCCGCTGGCATGACCTTGGCGCGGGAGGACCTTGACGGGTTTTCCGAGGCCTTCGATAAGGCGGTTCGGGACACCCTGAGGGCCGAAGACCTGGAGGCCGCCATCACCACCGACGGTCCTCTGAGTGTCGATGAATTGAGCCTGGATACCGCCGCTTTGCTGAAACGCGCGGGTCCCTGGGGCCAGCATTTTCCGGAACCGGTCTTTGATGGCGAGTTCCGGGTGGTCAGCCAGCGCATTGTGGGGGACAACCATTTGAAACTGGTGCTGCAGCCGTTGGAGGGTGGTGGCATCATCGATGGCATCGCCTTCAATACCGGTCCGGAAGTGCCAGACTATACCCGCACGGGGGCCCGGGTCGTGTACAAGCCGGATGCCAATACGTTTCGGGGCCGCACCAATCTACAGCTCCTGGTGGATTATCTCGAGCCTTTGAACTAGCCACCGAGCTGCATGAGAATGGCTGCAGGCCCCACTGCCGTGATTGGCGTTACGGTTTCCCCGGCTGATTTAAGTACAGAATTCCGGTAGAATCCCGCCACTGTTTTACTCACCATTTTCTAGAGCGAGTAAGGGTTTCATGGAAATTAATCCCATTGTGACGAAGATTAAAGAGCTTCGTGAGCGTACTGAAGCGCTCAGGGGGTATCTTTGACTACGACCAGCGCAGTGAACGTCTGGTCGAGGTAGAGCGTGAACTGGAATTGCCCACGGTCTGGGAAGATCCCGAGCGGGCCCAGGGGTTGGGCAAGGAACGGGCGGATCTGGAACTGATCGTCAAAACCATCGACAACCTCACCAGTGGTCTGGGCGACGCCGAGAGTCTGCTGGACATGGCGGTTGAGGAAGACGACGAGGCAACGGTGGCCGAGATCGAGGCGGATCTTGACGGTCTCGACAAGGAGCTTGAGAAGCTCGAGTTCCGCCGGATGTTCTCCGGTGAAATGGATGCCAACAATGCCTACCTGGATATCCAGGCCGGTTCCGGTGGCACCGAGGCCCAGGACTGGGCGAACATGCTGCTTCGCATGTACCTGCGCTGGGCCGAGCGTCGTGGTTTCAAGGCTGAGATCGTCGAACTGCAGGAAGGTGATGTGGCGGGTATCAAGAGCGCCACTATCCACATTCAGGGTGATTACGCCTACGGCTGGTTGCGCACTGAGACCGGTGTTCACCGCCTGGTCCGGAAGTCGCCGTTCGATTCCGGCAACCGTCGCCATACCTCGTTCTCATCTGTCTTCGTGTCTCCGGAGGTGGATGACAGCTTCGAGATTGAAATCAACCCTGCCGACCTGCGCGTCGATGTGTATCGCGCCTCCGGCGCCGGTGGTCAGCACGTCAACCGCACCGAGTCGGCCGTTCGTCTGACCCACAACCCGACCGGTATCGTGGTTGCCTGTCAGGCCGGCCGAAGCCAGCATCAGAACAAAGACCAGGCGATGAAGCAGCTGAAGGCTAAGCTGTTCGAGCGCGAGATGCAGGAGCGTAATGCCGAGAAGCAGAAGGCCGAGGACGCCAAGGCCGACATCGGCTGGGGCAGCCAGATCCGCTCCTACGTGCTCGATGACAGCCGTATCAAGGATCTGCGCACCAAGGTCGAAACCAGCAATACCCAGTCGGTACTGGATGGTGATATCGACAAGTTCATCGAAGCCAGTCTGAAGATGGCGCTGTAACCCGCGCCATCAAACCAAAACCCGGATAATTCCCGATCTTTAGTGAGCCAACATGACTGAACAAACCCACAGCGCCACCCAGCACGAGGACAACAAGCTGATTGCCGAGCGCCGTGCCAAGCTGGCCGAGCTGCGCACCGAAGGCAATCCTTTCCCGAATGATTTCCGCCGTGACAGCACTGCTGCTGAACTGCAGGAAAAATACGGTGAGAAGAGCAAGGAAGAGCTGGAAAAGCTGGACATCAAGGTGGCCATCGCCGGCCGCATGATGCTCGACCGCAAGGCGTTCAAGGTTGTTCAGGATATGACCGGGCGGATCCAGATCTACGCCACCAAGCATGTCCAGAAGGACACCAAGCACTGGGATCTGGGCGATATCGTGGGTGTTCGCGGCACGCTGACCAAGTCGGGCAAGGGCGACCTGTACGTAACCATGGATGAGTACGTGCTCCTGACCAAGTCGCTGCGTCCTTTGCCGGAGAAGCATAAGGGGCTGACCGACATGGAGGCCCGTTACCGTCATCGCTACGTCGATTTGATGGTGAATGAAGATACCCGCAAGGTGTTCATGGCCCGCACCCGCCTGATCAGCAGCATGCGGAATTATTTCAATGCCCGCGGCTTCATGGAAGTCGAAACGCCGATGCTGCAGGTGATCCCGGGTGGTGCAACGGCGCGTCCGTTCGCTACGCATCACAACGCGCTGGGCATCGACATGTATCTGCGCATTGCCCCCGAGCTTTTTCTCAAGCGATTGGTGGTTGGCGGTTTCGAGCGGGTGTTCGAGATCAACCGCAACTTCCGGAATGAAGGTCTCTCGACCCGGCACAATCCGGAATTCACCATGGTCGAGTTCTACCAGGCCTACGCCGACTACAACGACCTGATGGATCTGACCGAGGATATGTTGCGCCAGGTCACCCGGGAGGTGTTGGGCACCACGACCGTGGTGAACACCCGGGAGCTCTCCAACGGCGAGCAGGAAACCGTCGAATACGATTTCGGTAAGCCGTTCCGGCGCATGACGGTCGTTGAGGCCATCCTTGAACACAACCCCGACATCCAGGCCGGTCAGCTCGGTGATGAAGCCAGTGCCCGTCGCGTTGCCGCCCATCTTGGCATTCAGCTCAAGGATACGTGGGGCCTGGGCAAGGTGCAGATCGAAATTTTCGAAGCGACGGCGGAACACTTGCTGATCCAGCCCACTTTCATCACCGATTATCCCAAGGAGGTTTCTCCGCTGGCCCGGTGCAAGGACAACGATCCGTTCGTGACGGAACGATTCGAGTTCTTCGTGGGTGGCCGCGAGCTTGCCAACGGCTTCTCGGAGCTGAATGATGCCGAGGATCAGGCTGAGCGCTTCCGGGCCCAGGTAGCTGAAAAGGATGCCGGCGATGACGAGGCCATGTTCTATGACGAGGACTACGTAATGGCGCTGGAGTATGGCCTTCCGCCGACCGCCGGCGAAGGCATCGGCATCGATCGTCTGGCCATGCTGCTGACCGATTCCCCGTCTATTCGTGACGTGATCCTGTTCCCGCACATGCGCCCGGAGCACCGTTCCGACCACCACGACGCAGGCGACGAGGCGTAGACCATGCACCCGGCTGAGGTACTGGCTAGCCAGCTCAGGCCTGACCGGGGCTGGTCCGATCATCTCGGCAACGAATTCCGTCAGCCCTACATGCGGGCGCTCGCGGAATTCCTTGCCGAAGAGGAGCAGGCCGGGAAGGTCCTGTTTCCCGCCAGCCAGCATTGCTTCAATGCGCTGAACAGCACGCCCCTGGATAAGGTTTCCGTAGTGATTCTCGGGCAGGACCCCTATCATGGCCCCGGGCAGGCCCATGGCTTGTGCTTTTCCGTCAGGCCGGACGTTACGCCACCGCCGTCACTGGTCAACATCTTCAAGGAAATCCAGAGCGATCTGAATATCGAAGCCCCCGATCACGGCTGCTTACAGCCCTGGGCCGAAGACGGTGTGCTGTTGCTTAACAGCGTACTTACGGTGGTTCAGGGGCAGGCAGGTGCGCACCAGGGCAAGGGCTGGGAAACCTTCACCGACAAGGTAATTGAAACCATCAACCGGGAAAGGGAAGGTGTGGTTTTCCTGCTTTGGGGCAGCTACGCAAGAAAGAAAGGCCGGCACATAGACCGCAACCAGCATCTGGTGTTGGAGGGCCCACACCCTTCACCACTCAGTGCATATCGCGGATTCTTTGGCTGCAGGCACTTTTCCCGCGCTAACGACTGGTTGCGACAAAAAGGGCAGCCATCCATTGACTGGACGCTGCCCTCGAAAGCCGAGCTGATTGCCCGCTACCAGAAGTAGGTCTTATTGAAGCAGCGCCATTGCCGCTTCCATCTCGGCATTCAGGTCTTCTTCCTCGCTCATGTCGATGTTGGGATCGAGCCCCAGGCGGTCGAATGCGGAGATACTGTTCCAGTCGATCTCGTTCCATGGGTGGCCGCTGCCGGCAACCAACTGCAGGTTAGCAACCATCACCAGGTCCGCGTAATCGGCGGCTGGCGCTTGTCGCTGGAACTTCGCATAGTCCAGGGGCACGTTCTGCAGTTCTTTAGGGAAATCCCACTTTTTCAGGATCGCCACACCCAGTCGGGGATGGAGCTCATCAATCACGTTATCAAGCATGATGCTGCTGATCTGGATATCCTGATCCTCGACGTAACGCAGGATCGGCAAGACACCGATCTGGTGCACCAGGCCCGCCAGTGTCGCCTGCTCCGGCTTCAGCTTGGTGTAATGCTGAGCCAGTACATGACAGACGCCGGCCACTTCAGTGCTGGTCTGCCAAGTGGCCCGCAGACGCTTGTCGACCATGTCAGACGTGGCCTGGAACATCTGTTCCATCGCGAGGCCCATCGCGAGGTTGCTGGTGTACGCCATGCCCAGACGGCTTAACGCCATGTTCAGGTTCTCGATGGCGCGACTGCCCCGAAAAAGCGGGCTGTTGCAGACCCGGATGATGCGAGCCGAGAGCGCGGTGTCGTTGCTGATCACCTTGACCAGATCGGCAATTGCGGAGTCTTCCGACTCGGCGATTTCCCTGACCTGCAGGGCCACCTCCGGCAGTGTCGGGAGGACGAGTTTGTCATTTTCGATGGCGGTGATCAGATCAGTTTTTATGGTTTCGACGATATTCGACATGGTCAGCAACAGTCCGATTGACAGGATTTGGTGCCGGCGTACAGCGGTCGCCAGCAACCATAAAAATCATATAAGTGAGTTACTTTATAGCAAATTACGATCGATTTGCCTGTCAACTTATGTATCTGTCTGTGGGCTTTTTTCCCTCTCGGGCACGGCGTAGGGGAGGGGTAGCTGGACCAGCATCCGGCCGTCCAGTCCGTCGACCGTCAGCTCATCGTCCGCCGCGTCATGCCTGACCACTGCCAGCAGCTCGCAGGTGCCGTTCTGCAACGCCACGGAATTGACCACGCTGCCGACCGACCGTTCACCGGCGAGGATGGATTTGCCGGGTTCGGGGGGCACGGTCGTTTCGAGCCGGAAGCGATACAGGCTCTTCTTGAGCTGACCCAGAAAATGCATGCGGGCGATGATTTCCTGGCCGGTGTAACAGCCTTTCTTGAAGTGCACGCCACCGACATGCTGCCAGTTCAGCATCTGGGGTACGAAAGCCTCTTTGGTCTGTTCTGTCAGCGCAGCGATACCGGCAGCAATCTCTGATGCCTGCCAGTCGGTCAGACTGCGCTCATCTCGGGTGTCCAGGCCCGTCGTGGAATCGTCGGTTTGCCAGAATTCGAACCGGGGCAGGCCCTCGGCGGTGGGTTCCACACGAATCAGGAAACCGTGGTCGAGTGCCAGCGAATCGCCCGGGCGTTTCAGGTCTGAAACCGCCTCCCCCGCCAACTTTTGCGCGTCTGAGTCGCCAAGCAGACCAAAGATGCAACCGTCTGCGATGAGGTCTGCGGAGGTGCCCCGAAACAACATCAGATACTTGCGCAAGTGCGCAAGGGTCGACTCTGCCAGTGCCGTGTCCAGATCCATCACAATGTCGGCACCATCCCGTACCAAACGGGTCAGGCAGTAGGCGCGCCCCTTGGGTGTGGCCGCTGCGGCCCGGGGTGAGTATCCTGCGACAACCTCATCGAGGTGCTGGCTGAACTGGCCCTGCAGGAACTTGTCGGTACCGGGGCCGCTGACGCGCACAAGCATGCGGTTGCTTAGCTTAGACCAGCCGGCCTCGGGCAAGGGGGCTGCGGCAGTCGTGAGAACCGAGGATGTAGCGCCGGAGACTGGTGTGACTGGGTCGGTCATGCATTACTCCTGATCAGGGCGTCGCCGGGATGTTGATTGGGGCTGTCCCAGTCTAAGCCACATCCTGAGGCGACGAAATTCGTCTTCCGGCACGTTGCCTTTAAGGCAGGCTGTGTTGGCCAGAAGAATGGCAGAATACGCTTTGACTGTGGTGTCGCAGGGGTGGAGTTTCAAGAGGGCGAGGCGAGCGCCAAGCCGGCTCGTTCTGGCTGCCTTTACGGAAATTTGTCGGCCGTCGCCAAGTCGGGCGCTCAGCTGACCATGTTCAACGATCAGTGCGTTGACGGCTGAGCGGCCTCTGAGCCGACCGGCGCGCCGGTATTGAACGGCGGCACCCGCCAGCATTATTGGCAGGCCAGCCAGCAGCCACGGTTTGTCCCCGTACGCCGCGGCTACCAGGAAGCCAAGCAGGACCAGCCAGGGGGCGATCGCCAACAGGCCGGTGGCAACGGATGGAATGAGGGTCAGTTCAATCCGGCTGGACACGATTCAGAATCATATCAACCATGCGCTGGAGATCGGGATCTTCGGGCCGGCTGCGTTGCATGAACCACTCGAACATGTCGGTGTCTTCGCAGCTTAGCAGCTTCTGGTAACGCGCCTTGTCTTCGGCTTGCAGGTCTCGGTAAGCCTCTTCAACAAAGGGGATCAGCAGGACATCCAGTTCCAGCATGCCGCGGCGGCTATGCCACCATAGTCGATTGAATTCGGAGTTGTCTGAGGGAGCAGCGTGTTCGGGCATAGCAGATTCCGTTGGTGTGGTGTGAGTCAATGGTAAAAGTAACCGCAGCTCAGGGAGACAGCGTACGGTAGGTCGTCGGAACCAGTACAGTATCTTTGGCTTCACCGGTCAGGCCCGGGTAATCAAGGGTGTAATGCAGCCCCCGGCTTTCCTTCCGCTGGAGAGCAGAGCAGATAATCAGGTCGGACACGGTCACCAGATTCCGCAGTTCCAGAAGGTCGTTGGAGACCCGGTAGTTGCTGTAGAACTCACCAATTTCACGGGACAGCAGGTCGACGCGGTGTTTCGCCCGCTGCAGTCGTTTGGTGGTCCTGACAATACCGACATAGTCCCACATAAAGTGCCGCAACTCATCCCAGTTATGGGAAATGACCACGTCCTCGTCGGAGTCCCGCACCTGGCTTTCATCCCAGTCCGGTGCTTCCGGCGGTGGTGGAATATCGGCTTCCCGGCGGGCGATGTCCTGGGCGGCGGAACGGCCATAGACGAGACACTCCAGGAGGGAGTTGCTGGCCATCCGGTTCGCGCCGTGCAAGCCGGTAAAACCGGCCTCGCCGACCACATAGAGGCCGTTGATGTCTGAGCGGGCGCGTTCGTCGGTGATGATTCCGCCACAGGTGTAGTGGGCGGCTGGCACGACCGGGAGAGGTTCCCGGGTGATGTCGATGCCGAAACCAAGGCATTTTTCGTAGATGGTCGGGAAGTGGTGCTTAATAAAGTCAGCCGGTTTATGACTGATGTCCAGATAAAGATGGTCGGCACCCAGGCGTTTCATTTCATGGTCAATGGCTCGAGCCACGATATCCCGCGGTGCCAGTTCGGCCCGCTCGTCGAACCGGTCCATGAAGCGGCTGCCGTCGGGCAGCTTCAGCAGTCCGCCTTCACCGCGTACGGCTTCTGTAATCAGGAACGATTTGGCGTGCGGGTGATACAGGCAGGTCGGGTGGAACTGATTGAATTCCATGTTGGCGACCCGGCAGCCCGCACGCCAGGCCATGGCGATCCCGTCGCCGGAGGCGCCGTCCGGATTGGTGGTGTAGCGATAGGCCTTGGAGGCGCCGCCCGTGGCAATCACCGTAAACCGGGCCCGGAACAGCTCAACGTGGTTGTCCTCAAGGTTGAGGATGTAGGCGCCGACACAGCGGTTGCCCGGTAGCGACAGCTTGCGGTTTGTTATCAGGTCGATGGCAACCCGGCTGGACATTAGCTCAATGTTGGGGCGAGCCTGGGCCTGCTCCGTGAGCGTGGTGGATACCGCATGGCCGGTGGCATCGGCGGCATGAATGATGCGGCGGTGACTGTGCCCGCCCTCACGGGTCAGGTGGTAATGGGCGTTCTCGTCTTTGGTGAAGTCGACGCCGGAATTGATGAGCCAGTCGATACTTTCCCGGCCATGTTCAACAGTGAACCGGACCGCATCCTCATGGCAGAGCCCGGCGCCGGCCGCAAGCGTATCCTGGATGTGATCCTCAATGGAGTCGTCGTCATCCAGAACGGCAGCAATACCTCCCTGGGCCCAAAGCGTCGCCCCACTGGAAATTTCGGCCTTGCTGAGAACGCAGATGCGCAGGTGCTCCGGCAAATTGAGCGCCACGGTAAGGCCGGCAGCACCACTGCCGATAATGAGGACATCGAATTCGTAGGACTGTGGCATTGGGTCGTGATCGCGGGCCATAATGTGGAGGTCTATTGAACTAAACTTTGGACGTGCTGTCTATTTGGCCTGACAGGGTAAGCCTCCGAAAGGGTAGCTCGACCCGTTCAATGAATGGACGCCGGACAGCAACAATGACGCATCGAAACCTAGCGAAGATCGGTCAACTGGCCGTTAAAACAGGGAAGCCCGGCACACAGTCCATGACTCCTGACCAAGACCAGAGACAGGGTGAAAGTTCCGACAGCCAAACCGATCTGCAACTTGTACGCAAGGTGCGGAATGGGGACCGTGCGGCTTTTGATTTGCTGGTCGTCAAGTATCAGTCCAGGGTCGCATCGATTATCAGTCGATACGTCTACGACAGTCAGGAAGTGATGGATCTGACCCAGGAAGCCTTCGTCAAAGCCTACCGGGCCCTGGACCGGTTCCGTGGGGACAGCGCCTTTTATACCTGGCTCTACCGGATCGCCGTGAATACCGCCAAGAACTACCTGGAATCCCGGGGGCGTCGACCCCAGGGCAGTGCCGATGTGGTCGAGGCTGAAAATTTTGATGACGGCGGTCGCCTCAGGGACGTCGCCTCTCCGGAGCGACTGCTGCAGCGCGAAGAGCTCCAGAAAGCGCTGTCAGAGGCGATTACGCAACTGCCGGAGGAGTTACGTTCGGCATTTTTGCTGCGGGAGTATGACGGCCTCAGTTATGAGGACATCGCCCGGATACTTGACTGCCCGATCGGTACCGTGCGCTCCCGGATCTTCAGGGCGCGGGATGCGGTTGACCGGCACCTCGGGCCTTTGCTTAATAATTCAGTGACGTAGTTGAGGGTGCATCCTATGGACGATCGTCTCAGAGAAACACTTTCAGCCATGATGGACGACGAGGCCGATGAGCTGGCGGTTCGGCGCCTACTGTCCCATGGCGGACAGGATGAGGTGCGCGAGCAGTGGCAGCGCTGGCAGCAGGTACGTGGGCTGATGCACAGCAGCCACTCACCGGCAGACGGCGTCGATGTCAGTGTGGCGGTGCGGGAAGTGCTGGACGGGCGGGCCAGACAGACCGGTGACCACATGGTGACGGATCCGAAGCCTGCGGCTCGCTGGCAATGGCCGGCCGTCGCCATGGTGACCATGGCGCTTCTGATCGGTTTTGGTGCCGGTGCCGGCTGGGAATCAGTGGATGGCACAGTCGGTGCCCCGGTTGCAGCCACGCAGCCGGTTGATCAAACGACCGCGCAGCCGGTCAATGAAATTGCACTCCAGGGACTCGATGAGCAGCAGTGGGAGCACATGAGCCGCTACCTCCTGGAACATGCCCAGCATAACAGTGTGGGGGCTGGCCGGGGTTCCGTCGGCTATGCGCGGCTGGTGAGTGCCTCGGGCAGCGGTTACTAATTATGTACGGCCGAATTTCCTCGTCTGGATCGGGCAATGGCACCCGGCAAGCGGCCTTGTCATCGCTCCTGATGATCGTTTTCATACTACTGGTGGTCCGGCCGGTTGCGGCCGAAGATGCCGAGGCAACCCGGTGGCTGGAACGGATGGGCCCTGCCCTCAATATGACCACGTACCGGGGGGTGTTTGTATATGCCCGGGGGGACCGCGTTCACTCCATGCGCATTGCCCACCGTTTTCATAACGGCATGGTTGAGGAGCGTCTGGTGCTCCAGGATGGTGGTGACGGAGAGATCGTTCGAAAGGGCATGAACGTGGTGTGCGTGCTGCCCGAACGAGGCCGGATCAGGCTGGATCAGGTGATTCCCTCAGGGCCGTTTGCGGAAGCGTTCGCCAACGAGCTCGTGCCCGTCAGTCGGTGGTATCAGGCCGAGCTGGTGGGCGAGGACCGTATTGCCGGTTATGACGTGGTGATTATTGCGCTTACCGCCAAAGATTCGCATCGGTACAGTCACCGTCTCTGGCTGGAGCAAAATTCCGGTCTGCTGGTCAAGAGTCATGTGGGTGAACCCGGCGGCAAGGTGCTTGAACATTTCCAGTTCACCAGCCTCGAAATCACGGACCATATTCCGGACGGGGAGTTTGAAATCCAGACGGAGGGTCGTGAGATTACCCGAAATCTGGAGGATGTCGCCTCCGGCGAGCCTGTGGAGCGGTCGTCCATGGACGGCTGGAATCTTGGCTGGCATCCGGAGGGGTTTGTTCCCGCCGCGGCACCCCGATCCGGCCGGGGGCAGGCGGTGGCATTTTCCGATGGGGTTGCCGCTTTCTCGGTCTTCGTCGAGCCGCAGGGAAAGGTCCGGATGCCCATAGGTGCGTCCCGAATCGGTGCCACTACGGTCTATATGCGAGAGCTGAAAGCTGGCAGTGGCAGTTTTCTGGTCACCGTGGTTGGCGAAATACCGCCCAAGACCGCCCGCCAGGTTGCCGAATCCGTCCAGATCGGTGACGCTCTTGCGCAGCATTCGGGTGGGTCATGATTACGGAAAACGGAACGGTCGTCGCCTTGAAGGATGATCGGGTATGGGTCCAGACCATTCGTCAGAGTGCCTGCGAGAGCTGTTCCGCGCGCAGCGGCTGCGGCCAGCGGGTGTTGGCTTCGGCCACCGGCGGTCGCGCCAATCAGGTGCTGGTCGAGAATACTGTCAGGGCGCAGGTCGGCGACGAGGTGACCATAGGCATTGACGAACAGGCACTGCTGGGGGCTTCGTTGATCGTGTATGCCCTGCCTTTGCTTCTGATGGTATTGGCGAGCATTGTCGGGCATCAGTTGTCTGGTGGCTCCGATCCCGGGGCCATCCTGGGTGCCGTGGTGGGGTTGTTGTCGGGCTTTCTATTAAGCCGTCGGATGCAGGCCCGAAAGGAAGGTCAGTTTGAACCACGGCTACTTCGGGTGAATCGCATCGTGTCTGAAGCCTGTACCTGAACTCTACGCAAACCCTACTGTTTTGTAAGTTGAAAATCGCATTCAGCATCTCAAAATTTCGATTAGTGACACGAACGCAAGGGGGAATAACATGCCGAGAATACTGACAGAGGTTGCCCAGCCAGATCCTGCCGTGCGGGCAAGGAAAATACTGGGTGCTCTGCTGATGCTGTCCGTCATGGTGTCGGTTTTCTGGAGTCAGGGCGCGGGAGCGAGAAACCTGCCGGATTTCACCGAACTGGTGGAGGATAATGCCGGTGCCGTGGTGAATATCAGTACTACCAGCACGCCAAAGGCCGCGAGTGGCGCCGGAAATGGATCGCCCTTCAGTGAGCGTCAGCTCGAACAGTTGCCAGAATTCTTCCAGGATTTCTTCCGCGGCCCTCAATCCCCCTTCGGTGGGGCTCCAGGCAACGCCGAGCCGCGTCGCTCAATGGGGTCGGGCTTTATCGTATCCCGCGATGGCTATGTGCTCACCAACAACCACGTGGTTGAGGGTGCAGACGAAATTATCGTTCGACTGAATGATCGGCGGGAATTGCCAGCCAAACTGGTGGGGACGGATCCCCGCTCAGACATGGCGGTGCTCAAGATTGAAAACGGGGATGATCTGCCGGTGGTGGAGATCGGGCGTTCCCGGGATCTGAAAGTCGGCGAGTGGGTATTCGCCATCGGCTCGCCGTTCGGCTTTGACTACACCGTTACGGCAGGCATCGTCAGTGCTCTGGGCCGGTCGCTGCCGACCGAGAACTACGTGCCGTTTATTCAGACGGATGTCGCCATTAACCCGGGCAATTCCGGCGGTCCACTGTTTAACCTCGACGGTGACGTGGTCGGGATCAACTCCCAGATCTACACCCGCTCCGGTGGGTTCATGGGGGTCTCCTTCGCCATCCCGATTGACGACGCCATGAACGTGTTTCGTCAGATCCGGGATACTGGCATGGTTGCCCGCGGCTGGCTTGGTGTCCTGATTCAGGAAGTGAACCGGGATCTGGCTGAATCTTTCGGCCTGAAGCGTCCTCGGGGTGCTCTCGTTGCGGAGGTGATGGACGGATCACCGGCGCAGGCAGCGGGCCTTCAGTCCGGCGATATCGTGCTTGAGTACGACGGTGAGGAGATACAGCTGTCATCCGATTTGCCCCCCATGGTGGGCAGAACACCCATTGGTGAAACTGCCAGTCTGACCGTCCTCCGAGGTGGCGAGGAAATGACGCTGGATGTTGAAATTGGCAAGCTGCCGGAGCAGGGCGGCGAGCAGCAGGCTCAGCCCTCTGAGAGTGACAGTTCGTCTTCGGCCCCTCTGGGGATGATTGTTGAGCCCATTCCGGCCGAGTTGGCGGATTCCCTGGGAGTTGACGGTGGTGTGGTTGTTACCAACGTTAGCCGTGGGCCTGCCTTTGAAGCGGGTATTCGCCCTCGCGATGTGATTACCGAGATCAACCGGAAGTCGGTGGCGTCGGTCGAAGAGTTCAGAGACGTCGTGGAGTCGCTTCCGAAAGATCGTGCGGTGTCTGTCCGGGTGGTTCGCCAGGGCCGAGCGGTTTATCTTGTCATGAAGCCCTGATCGGGCCAATCAAGTCATAAACGAAGCCTCCGGTGCGTGTTGAAAACGACACGTCCGGAGGCTTTTGTTATACTTTCGCGACACAAAAAAATAGCATGGCCATGGAACGGACCGGATCAGATGATGAACAAAAAGGATCTACCCCTCCGACAGCTGTTGGAATTTCGGAACGCGTGGGTCGCGTGGCTTGTTTTTGCCGTTGTGATTGCGGTCACGACATTGCTCTGGCAGGTGTCAATTCGCCTGGTGGACGACCGGACCCAGGCCCGTTTCCGGACCCAGTCCCTGCAGCTCAAAACCGCCATCGAAGAACGTTTGTTGAACTACGAGCAGGTGCTCGCGGGTAGTGCCGGCCTGTTTGCAGTAGCCGGAGACGTGTCCCGGGAGCAATGGCGTGAATACGTCGACAAGGTCGATATCAACCGTTACTACCCCGGCATTCAGGGCATTGGCTATGTCCGGCGTATTGGTGTGCGGCAGATGGCCGACCACATTGCGTCAGTCCGTGCCGACGGTGTCCACAACTATCTGGTGAGCCCGCTGGGTTCCGGCCCATATTACTATCCCATGGTGTACCTTGAGCCCGGTACTGACCGAAACCGCCGGGCTCTGGGCTATGATGCTTTCAGTGACCCGGTCCACCGTCGTGCCATGGAGCAGGCCCGGGATGACGCGATCCCGACGGTGACCGGCAAGGTGGTGCTGGTCCAGGAGGAGCTTGCGGAGGATCAGGCGAGTTTCCTGATGTACTACCCGGTCTATCAGGGAGGAAATGTCCCGGAAATCCGGGCCGAGCGCCGCATGATGCTGGCCGGGTATGTGTTCAGCGCCTTTCGGATGAATAACCTGATTGATGGCATTGTCGGGTTAATCTCGCCCTTCCTCGACGTGCGCATCTACGACAACGGCGTGGTCAGCAGGGACACCCTGATGTATGGCTCCAACCTTGGGTCACTGGACAACGAGTTCAGTTTCGAGATGAGCCAGACGGTTACCGCCGGTGGTCGGGACTGGCTTCTGCAGACACGTTCAACACCGGCTTTCGATTTCCTGGCGTCGGACCCGCGTCCCCCCATTGTACTGGGAAGCGGTCTGGTGATCAGCGTGCTCCTGTTCCTGTTTGTGTTGGCGCTGATTCGCTCCCGCCTGATGGCGCAGATCAGCGCCGGTCGCTACCGTGCGATTACCGAGGGCGCCGCCAACGTTACGCTGGTCATGGACCGGAGCGGGAACGCCATCTACGCCAGCCCGTCCAGTTTCGATATTCTTGGCTTTGATCCGGGTAAGTTGCAGGCACTCGCGCTCGAATCCCTCGCGCACGCCGACGACTGGCCTCAGTTGCTGAAGGGGTTTGATGAGTCGATCGCGGCCCCGGGCAAACAGATGCCGGTGATTCGTGCCCGGATCCGCGATGCGGGTGGCCAGTGGCGCGATATGGAGGGAACGTTCACTGCCATGTTGACTGTGCCGGGGGTCAACGGTGTGGTGCTGAGCCTGAGGGATCTGACACAGTTGAAAGCGGCCCAGTCCGAACTTCACCGACTGGCGTTTTACGATCCCCTGACCGGGCTGGCGAACCGCCAGCTATTCCGTGATCGGCTCAATCATGTCGTGCGTCGCAGCCGTCGCAGTGGCGAGCCCGCGGCGCTCATGCTCCTCGACCTTGATGGTTTCAAACGAATCAATGACACCCTGGGCCACGACTCCGGAGACGAGCTGCTGTGTCAGGTGGCCGAGTGGCTGGAGGGCTGCGTGCGTGAGGAGGATTCCGTGGCCCGGCTGGGCGGGGACGAGTTTGTAGTCTTGCTGTCCCGGATAAGCGGGCCCGATGCCGCAGGCAAGGTGGCGGAGACCATTCTGCGTCGTCTGTGCCAGCGCATTCGCCTGAATGACCACGAAGTCGGAATTACCGTCAGTATCGGCATCACCATGATTCCCCACGACAGTGAGGATTCGGGGACATTGATGAAGTATGCCGACCTGGCCATGTACCGGGCCAAGGAGCTGGGTCGAAACACCTACCAGTTCTTTACCCCCGCCATGAACATCAAGGCCGCGCGCCGGCTGCTTCAGCAGGAAGAGCTGGCGACGGCGCTGGAGGGTGATCGCTTCGTGCTGCATTACCAGCCCAAGGTGGATCTGGCGACCGATCGGGTGATTGGGGTCGAGGCCTTCCTGCGCTGGCATCATCCTGAAAAGGGGCTGGTATCGGCCCAGCAGTTCATCGGTCTCGCGGAGGAAACCGGTCTGATTGTGCGTCTGGGCGAAATGGCGTTGCGCCAGGCCTGTATTCAGGTGCAGGCGCTTGAGCGGGCGGGCTTCGAATCCCTCAAGATGGCCGTTAACCTGTCGGTCCGGCAGCTCACCGATTCCGGTTTCCTGGACATGATCCGGCAGGTTATCACCGAGACCGGGGTGTCGCCGGAGCGGCTGGAACTGGAAATGCCGGCGGAATTGCTGAATGAGGACCCCCGGACGCTCCGGGAGCTGCTGATTGCCCTGCACGATCTCGGTGTCTGTCTGATTCTGGACGATTTCGGGACGGGGTCCTGTTCACTGGTGTCGCTGCAGCAGCTACCGCTGGATGTGATCAAGATTGACCATCGGTTTATCCGCGATATCCCGTACAACGTCAGTGCCACGGATGTGGCGTCTGCGGTCATCGCCCTGGCCCGAAAACTGCACCTGACGGTTGTGGCGGAAGGTGTCGAAACACCGCAGCAACTCAGCTTCCTCAAGTCCTCCGGGTGCGCCCAGTGTCAGGGCAATCTGTTCAGTTATCCACTGGATGAGGACGCGCTGATCGGCTTCCTGATCCGTCAGTATGAAAAGCCGCTTATGTCCTGATCATGGCAATGACAGCCGGTAACCGGTAAAATCACGCCGTTCCCGGATCCCGGTAGCGGCCCTTCCGGGCTCAATCCTACGTCTTATATGAGTATTCATTGTCTGTGACTGAACTGAGCCGAATCCGTAACTTCTCCATCATCGCCCACATTGACCATGGTAAATCTACCCTTGCAGATCGCTTTATCCAGATTTGTGGTGGCCTGACGGACCGGGAAATGGCCGAACAGGTCCTGGATTCCATGGATCTGGAGCGGGAGCGTGGGATCACCATCAAGGCCCAGAGCGTGACGCTCAACTACACGGCGAAGGACGGTCACGAATACAAACTGAACTTTATCGACACTCCGGGACACGTGGATTTCTCCTACGAGGTTTCCCGCTCCCTTTACGCTTGCGAAGGCGCCTTGCTGGTGGTTGATGCCGGCCAGGGCGTTGAAGCCCAGTCCGTGGCCAACTGTTATACCGCGATCGAGCAGGGGTTGGAGGTGGTTCCGGTTCTGAACAAGATGGATCTTCCCCAGGCCGAACCCGAGCGCGTGGCCGCAGAGATTGAGGACATTATCGGGATTGAGGCGGTAGAAGCCGTGCGCTGTAGTGCCAAGAGCGGCCTCGGTGTGGAGGATGTGCTGGAGGATCTGATCAAGCGGATTCCGCCGCCCAAGGGCGACCGAGCGGCGCCGCTGCAGGCGCTGATTATTGATTCCTGGTTCGACAACTACCTGGGTGTGGTGTCGCTGGTGCGGGTGACCGAGGGCACCTTGAAAAAGGGTGACAAGATCGTGATCAAGTCCACCGGCAAAAGCTGGAATGCGGACAAGGTCGGGATTTTTAACCCGAAACCCAAGGATACCGATATTCTCGAAGCTGGCGACGTCGGCTTCGTCGTGGCGGGCATCAAGGACATTCACGGGGCTCCGGTGGGCGACACCATCGTACACCAGAAGTTTGCCGAAGAAACACCGATGCTGCCGGGGTTCAAGAAGGTCAAGCCTCAGGTCTACGCGGGCCTCTTCCCGGTCAGTGCCGACGATTACGACGATTTCCGGGATGCCCTGGAAAAGCTGACCCTGAACGATGCCTCCCTGTTCTTTGAACCCGAGAATTCCGATGCGCTTGGTTTTGGCTTCCGCTGCGGCTTCCTTGGCATGCTGCACATGGAAATCATCCAGGAACGGCTTGAGCGCGAGTACGACATTGACCTGATTACCACGGCGCCGACCGTAATCTATGAGGTGGTTACCAAGCAGGGTGAGACACTCTCGGTAGACAACCCGTCCCGGCTGCCGGATATTGGGTCCATCGAAGAAATGCGCGAGCCCATTGTCGAGGCCAGCATCCTGGTACCCCAGGAGCACTTGGGTAACGTCATCGCACTGTGTGAGGAAAAGCGGGGCGTACAGAAGAACATGCACTTCATGTCCACCCAGGTGCAGCTCACCTATGAGCTGCCGATGGCGGAAGTGGTGATGGACTTCTTTGACCGCATCAAATCGGCCAGTCGGGGCTTTGCCTCGCTGGACTACCATTTTGTGCGTTTCCAGCCAGCCAACCTGGTCCGTCTGGACGTCCTGATCAATGGTGAGAGGGTGGATGCCCTGGCCTTGATCGTCCATAAGGAGCAGGCTCATTACAAAGGGCGTCAGTTGATCGACAAGATGAAGGAACTGATCCCGAGGCAGATGTTTGATATCGCCATTCAGGCTGCGATTGGCACTCAGGTGGTGGCAAGGGTGACGGTCAAGGCATTGCGCAAGAACGTAACGGCCAAATGTTACGGTGGTGACGTTAGCCGGAAGAAGAAGCTGCTCCAGAAGCAGAAAGAGGGTAAGAAACGCATGAAGCAGCTGGGTAATGTCGAGGTGCCTCAGGAAGCGTTTCTGGCCGTGTTGCAAGTGGATAAATAAAAGGCACCTGGATGGATATTGATTTTCCCCTGGTTCTGGTTGTTCTGACCTTTGCCACAGGTCTGATCTGGCTGGCGGACAAACTGTTCTTGAGAGAGCGCCGCCTGGCTGCGGCGCGCGCCAACGGCACGACAGCCGAAGATGCGGTTACGGACGAGACTGAGGAGCCGAAGGAGCCTTACCTGGTTGACCTTAGCCGGTCGTTCTTTCCGGTGTTGGCAATCGTTCTGGTGCTCCGGTCGTTTCTGGTTGAGCCCTTCCAGATTCCATCCGGTTCCATGTTGCCGACGCTCGAAGTCGGTGATTTCATCCTCGTCAACAAGTATGCCTACGGTCTTCGCCTTCCCGTTGCCGGTACCAAGGTTCTGGAAGTGGGCGACCCGGAACGCGGCGATGTCATGGTGTTCCGCTACCCGAAGGACGGCGAGACCAACTACATCAAACGGGTGGTTGGGATGCCCGGCGACCGGATTCGCTACCGGGACAAGCAGCTGTTTATAAACGGTGAGAAGGTCGAAACCCGGTTTGTCGCCCGTCTGCCTCCCGTGGAATTGCGCCGTGAAGACCTCGGCGAAGTGGAGCACGATATCTTCCTGACCATGGGCCGTCCCGGTGCGGCCGGCGAGGGTGAATGGGTCGTGCCGCAGGACCATTACTTTGTCATGGGCGATAACCGCGATAACAGCAACGACAGCCGCTATTGGGGCATGGTTCCCGACGAGCTGGTGGTGGGCAAGGCCTTCGGCATCTGGATGCACTGGAAATCACTTACCAGTCTGCCATCCTTTGATCGAGTAGGCGGCATTGAGTAATTCGAACGAGTCTGGAGTGCAGTAACAATGAAGAAAAACAAACTCTCCGCCATGGGGCGACAGGGCGGCGCCTCGGCTTTGACGGTCATGGTCATGGTGCTGTTCTTCGGCGGCCTGCTGACACTGCTGATCAAGCTGGGCCCGGTTTACCTGGATGACATCACCATTCAGGAGGCACTGGAAAGCCTGGACGGGACGGAAGGTCTGTCCAACATGGGGCCGGCTCAGGTGCGCACCTTGATAAACAAGCGTCTGAGTGTGAACAACGTGCGCGGTTTTGATGCCAAGAATATCTCCGTCGAAAAGAACGGCGAGTTCGTTGTGATCCTGGTGGACTACGAAGTCCGCAACAATCTTTTCCGTAATGTGGATACGGTCGTCCACTTCAAGCATGAATACGAGATGAAGGGCAAGTGAGTTCGCAACCGGATCTGGATCAGTTACAGCGCCGCATAGGCTATCAGTTCAAATCGCCCGAGCGGCTGATGCTGGCGCTTACCCATCGCAGTTATGGCAATCAGAATAACGAGCGCCTGGAGTTTCTGGGCGACTCCATTGTGAACATGGTGATTGCCGAGTACCTGTTTCTGCACTTTGAAAAGGCCCGGGAAGGCCAACTGAGCCGGTTGCGTGCTCGTATGGTCAAGGGGGTGACTCTCGCCGAGATCGGGCGGGAGTTCCAGTTGGGCAACTACCTGCGTCTGGGCTCGGGCGAGCTTAAAAGCGGTGGTTTCCGCCGGGAGTCCATCCTCGCCGATGCGGTGGAATCAATCATCGGTGCGATTTATCTCGACAGCGATTTCCATACCTGTCGGGAAAAGGTTCTGCAATGGTTTGAACAGCGGCTCGAGAAACTGGACCTTCAGGATACCCAGAAGGATCCGAAGACCCGCCTGCAGGAGTACCTGCAATCCCGTCAGTTCCCATTACCGCGTTATGACGTTATTTCTGTTGATGGCGAAGCCCACAACCAGACTTTCCATGTATCCTGTGCGTTGCCTTCGCTGGACCGTAAGACGACCGGAACCGGCAGCAGTCGCCGGGTCGCCGAGCAACAGGCAGCCCGTAACGCCCTGCAAGAGCTGGGCGTGGAGAACCAGTAATGAACGATATCACCCGTCCGGAAAACCCGGACAGTCGCTGCGGTTTTGTGGCGATTGTCGGTCGACCCAATGTGGGCAAATCCACATTGCTCAACCACATTCTCGGCCAGAAGCTGAGTATCACCTCGCGCAAGCCCCAAACCACCCGCCATCAGGTGCTGGGCATCAAGACCCTGGGACCCGTGCAGGCCGTCTACGTGGATACGCCGGGGATGCACGAGGAAGAGCCCCGGGCCTTGAACCGTTACATGAACAAGGCCGCGACGTCTGCGCTGATTGATGTCGATGTGGTGATCTTCGTCGTCGACCAGCTGTACTGGACGACCGCCGATGAACTGGTTCTGGAGAAACTCAGCAAGCTCAAATGCCCGGTCATCCTCGCGGTGAACAAGGTTGACAAGATTGAGAAGCGGGAAACCCTGTTGCCGCACCTGGACATGCTGTCCAAGAAGCGCGATTTCGCGGAGATCATTCCCTTGTCCGCGCTGAAGGAAAACAACCTGGAGCCACTGGAAGAAGCCGTTGGCCGGTTTCTGCCGGAAAGTGTCCACTTCTATCCCGATGATCAGATCACCGACCGTAGCGAGCGTTTTCTGGCGTCGGAGATCGTGCGTGAGAAGATTACCCGCCAACTGGGCGCCGAGCTGCCGTATTCCGTTGCGGTGGAGATTGAGGAATTCAAGCGCGAAGGTAAGACCCTGCATATCTCTGCACTGATCCTGGTCGAGCGGGAAGGACAGAAAAAGATCATGATCGGTGACAAGGGAGAGCGCCTGCGCCGGATTGGCCAGGAAGCCCGGGCCGATATGGAGCGGCTGTTTGACAGCAAAATCATGTTGCGGCTCTGGGTCAAGGTCAAGAGGGGCTGGGCCGACAGCGACCGGGCCCTGAAAAGCCTCGGGATGAACGACCTCTGAGGCGTCTATGAGGGGGCCGGAGCAGCAGGAGCCCGCCTACGTGATTCACCGCCGGCCCTGGCGGGAAACCAGTCTTATGGTGGACGTGTTCACCCTCAACCGTGGGCGTATGACGGTCATCGCCCGCGGTGCCAACAGCGCCAAGAGTCCCCTAAAGGCTCAGTTGCAGCCGTTCCAGCCATTAATGCTGGACTGGACCGGACGAGGGGACCTGAAGACGCTCACCAATGTTGAAGTGCGCAGCGGGCCTTCCTTGCATCGCACGGCTTCGCTCTATAGCGGTCTTTACCTGAATGAGCTTCTGCAGCGCGTCATGCCGGCGGTGGATCCGCATCCGACACTGTTTGCTGCCTACATCGATGCACTCGCGGAACTGGCCGAAACGACCGACGTTGAACCCGTGTTGCGTCGATTTGAGCGCGCCTTTGCGGCCGCGCTCGGCTTTGATTTTGCCTGGGACCTGGTAACGGATACCGGACGAACCGTCGAGCCGGGCCAGCCGTATTGTTATGACCCCGAGCAGGGTATTGTGGCGTCTCCGGGGCCGGGCACCCGGCTGCAGAACCTGTCCGGGGACGTGTTACTGGCCCTGGCGTCGGGGGATCTGGAATCGGATTCGTCCCGGCGTACCGCCAAGCGGGTAATGCGGGTACTAACCGATTATCTTCTGCAGGGACGGCCCCTGCACAGTCGCAGTTTATTCAGTCACCTTCGGGGAGAACGGCATGAATCCTAGAGTCCTACTCGGCGTCAACATCGATCATGTGGCCACACTGCGCCAGGCTCGGGGGACGCGCTACCCGGATCCGGTTCAGGCCGCACTGGTGGCGGAGGAAGCCGGCGCAGACGGCATCACCATCCATCCTCGAGAGGATCGGCGTCACATTCAGGATCGGGATGTGCTCCTGCTCCGGGAGACACTGCAGACCAAGATGAACCTCGAAATGGCGGTGACCGACGCCATGCTGGCGTTTGCCGAGCAGGTCCGGCCGGAATGTGTGTGCCTGGTGCCGGAGAAACGCGAGGAACTGACCACCGAAGGCGGTCTGGATGTCGAAGGTCAGGAAACGAGGGTGGCCAAGGCGTGCGAGCGTCTTGCCCGACTCGGATCGGAAGTGTCGCTGTTCATCGACCCGGATCCGATCCAGATCGATGCAGCCGTCCGTTGTGGCGCACCGGTTGTCGAGCTGCATACCGGTGAATACGCGGAAGCGAAGACCGCCGGTGAAACCGAAGCCGCCTTCAAGGTTATCGCCGACGCCGTGGCCTACGCCCGGAAAAAGGGGTTGATCGTCAATGCAGGTCATGGCCTGCACTATCACAACACCGAGCGGGTGGCTGCGATTTCCGGAATCAACGAGCTCAACATCGGACACGCCATCATCGCCCGGGCCGTGTTTACCGGGCTGAAAGAAGCGGTCCGTGATATGAAGGCGATTCTGGATCAGGCCCGTGGCAGAATCTGACTGGCGCCGGTAACCCCGGTCTTCAGGTCGTTTCCGTTTGCTGATGCTGTTCCCGGAAGAGTAGTTGCCAGTCGGTCTGGTCGCTCCAGATCTGCAGGCGCTCCATGGCTGAGACCAGTTGGTCTTTCTGGTGCTCGATGTCCGGCGCCGAACATTTCAGCGCTGTTTCAAGACGGTTCGCGGCGGCCCGAAGCTCTGGAACCCCGCAGTAGCGGGTTGCCCCGTGCAGCTTGTGCACGCACTCCAGCAGGCCGTCCAGGTCGCCGTTGTTCCAGAACCCTTCCACCCTCGACTGGTCACTTCGCATCTGCTCAAGCAGCATGCTGAACAGCTCCTCGGCAAGATCTGCCTTGCCGGCGGCGAGCTGAATGCTTTCCTGGATACTGACACAGTCCTGCTGCATCTTGCGTGTGGATGGCCGCATGGCGCGCCGGGTATCCCGAACCTCGGGTACCAGAATCTGGTCTTCGCGATCGGGCCTGGTGCATACATAACCGGTGTAATCGCGGATGATGTCAGTCAACTGGGCGCTGCTGATGGGTTTCGGCATGTAGCCGTCAAAACCCTGCTGAATCAGGCGCTCCTGTTCGTCGGCGAGGGCGTGGGCCGTCAGGGCAATGATTGGAGTTCGGTGAGAGGTGGGGTCCATGTCACGCAACCGGGAGGTCGTTTCCACGCCGTCCATCCCCGGCATTTGCAGATCCATGAAGACCAGGTCAAAAGGTTTCTGCCGGGCCTTGCTCAACGCCTCGAATCCGCTGGATGCGCCCTCGGCTTCAATCTGAAAGTCGTTCAGCAGGGTCATCACCAGTTTCAGGTTGGCGTCGTTGTCGTCCACCGCCAATACTCTGGGCACGTTACCTGCTGGAAGACGGGCCACCGAACTGTCGTAGTCCAGCGCCATTCGCCCACCGGAGCTGATGCCGTGCACGAGGAGCAGCAGTTCCTCGTAGAATGCATCCCGGCAGACAGGTTTGCTCAGGTGGCCGCTGGCGAGGCCGGAGAGTGCGCTGTCGTGGGTCTCAAGGGTGGGGGTCAGCAGCAGGGTGCGGCAATCCCGCTCGATCTCGAGGGTGCGTACCAGCCCGCAGTACTGGCTGGAATTCAGCAGGTGCCGGGTAATCCCGATAATGGCCAGGGCGTACCCGGCCTGGCTCTTCTGGGCCTCTTCAATCTGTTCCTGCATGGCAGCGGGTGAAGCCACCCGGTCAACGGTCATGCCCCAGTCCTTGAGCAGGTGCTCTACCGCCAGGCCCGTGGTTTTCTGTTGCTCGAGATAGATAACCCGCTCGCCACGAAGGGCGTCCCTGGGGGCAATGGCTTCGCCGGTGGCGGAAAGCTCGGAGGTCAGGGTGAACCAGAACGTGGAGCCCTTGCCCAGTTCGCTTTCCAAACCGATCTTGCCGCCCATCTCCTCCACCAGCCGTTTGGAAATGGCCAGCCCGAGGCCGGTGCCTCCATACTGCCGGGCGGTGGATGCGTCGGCCTGGCTGAAGGCATTGAACAGGGACTGCTGCTGGGCCCGGGACAGTCCCACGCCGGAATCGGTGATACTCAGCTTGAGGGTGACCCGGTTGCTGTCTTTTTCCTCTTCTTCGAGGCTTGCCCGAAGCACCACTTCACCGGTCTGGGTGAACTTGATCGCGTTGTTGACCAGGTTGGTAATCACTTGTTTCACCCGCAACGGATCTCCCATGATGTTGTCGGGCACGTCGTTGTATACCAGAGGCACCAGATCCAGGTTCTTGGCGTGGGCTGCCGGCGCCAACATGACCATCACTTCTTCGACAATATCGCGAAGCTGGAAGGGGACGCGATCAAGGATCAGCTTGCCAGCCTCAATCTTGGAGAAGTCCAGGATGTCGTTGATGATCGTCAGCAGAATCTCCGAGGACTTGCGGATGGTGCTCAGATGGTCCCGTTGCTGGCGGGGTAGTGGGCTTTTGAGAAGCAGTTCGGTGAACCCGATGATGCCATTCAGCGGAGTGCGGATTTCATGGGACATGTTCGCCAGGAATTCGGACTTGATTCGGCTGGCTTCGAGCGCCTCCTTGCGGGCAAAGTCCAGCTCTATGTTCTGGATCTCGATGGTCTCGAGAGTTTCCCGGAGATCTTCCGTTGCCTGGTCAATGTTCTGCTGCATCTCGGCCTGGGCCTTGCTCAACTCCTCGGCCATGGCGTTCAGACCGGATTCGAGTTGCTCGAATTCGGGGCCGGCCCCGGTGAATACCCGGGTATCGAGCTTGCCCTCTTTGAGTTTGGCCACGGCTTCATTCAGTTCGAAGACCGGGTTGGTGAAGGCTCGACTGAGCCGGAGGGCGATGGCGAGGCTGATGACCACCCCCCCGAGCACCAGCAACAGCGAAATCAACAGGGCCTTGTAAGTTTCCTTTTCGGTCCGGACGTGGGACATCTCGACCGCTACCCAGCCTAATGGAGCGTCTGGCTGGGCCATCGATTCCCGGGCATCGGGGTCGAGAATGGTTTCGAGCATCAGGTCTTGCAGCGTGACCGGGGTGACAAATCGGGTACTGTTTTCCCGGCGCACGCTGGTCGCCGTTTCGGTCGGCAGTTCGTCCGCCGTGATGGAATCGGAGCTGCCTGGCCCGGTATGCAGAAGCCTGGCACCGTCGCTGCCGAAGAAGGTAATGGAGCGGACATCCTGCTCTTCCAGCAGGGCATTGGAAAGGCTGCTCAAGAGGCTGCGGTTGGCGGTGAACAGACCGTATTCGGAGCCGGCAGCCAACTGGCGGGAGAGCGACTCTCCCCGGTCTTTGAGCAGGCTCTCGATGTTTTTCACCCAGCTGTAGGTAAAAAACATACCCAGCATGAGTGTGGTGAGCAGGGTAGGGACCAGCGTCACTACCAGTACTTTTTTGCGAATGCCCCAGCGTCGCATACCTGTTCCTGATTTATTGCCTCGGCCCCGGGAGCAATTCCGGAGTCACGTCCCTGTCAGAATAGATGATCCGGAGGCCATTGACTGAGGTATTAGTCCCACGGCCACCTGATATCGTGATTTGGTTATAGCCACGGGTCATGGATATAGCTAGAAGCTGTATTGGGAGACTGCGGTCATAACGAGTATCATGCGAACGCAAAAGTGTACCACAGGGTAATGATATGAATTTCCCCACGATTGAAGATTATGTCGGGCATACCCCACTGGTTCGCCTGCAACGTCTCCCCGGTGAGACCTCCAACACGATTCTCGCCAAGCTCGAAGGCAATAACCCGGCGGGTTCCGTGAAAGACCGGCCGGCGATCAGTATGATCCAGGAAGCCGAGCGTCGTGGCGAGATCAAGCCGGGCGACACCCTGATCGAGGCAACCAGCGGTAATACCGGTATTGCACTTGCCATGGCCGCCGCCATCAAGGGCTACCGGATGGTGCTGATCATGCCGGCGAACATGAGTGAAGAACGGCGGGCCTCCATGCGGGCCTATGGCGCGGAAATCGTTACCGTGAGCAAGGAAGAAGGGATGGAGACGGCCAGGGACCTGGCGTTGCAGATGGAAGTCGAGGGTAAAGGCAAGGTGCTGGACCAGTTCAGCAATGCCGACAATCCCCTCGCTCATTACCGCACGACGGGGCCGGAAATCTGGAGCCAGACCGAGGGCCGGGTAACCCACTTCGTGAGTTCCATGGGTACGACCGGGACGATCATGGGGGTTTCCCGGTACCTGAAAGAGCGCAACCCGGATATCCGCATTATCGGGCTGCAGCCGAAGGAAGGAGCGGCCATCCCCGGAATCCGTCGCTGGCCGGAGGAATACCTGCCCAAAATCTACGACGCCACGCGGGTGGATCAGGTGCTCGATATCGGCCAGGAAGAGGCGGAGAATACCATGCGTGCCCTGGCTTCGGAGGAAGGGATATTCTGCGGCGTGTCGTCCGGGGGCTCCATCGCCGCAGCACTGAAACTTTCCGAACAGGTTGAAAACGCCGTTATCGTTGCCATCATCTGTGATCGCGGCGACCGCTATCTGTCCACCGGCGTCTTCCCGGGCGCCTGAACCGGACCCTTTCATCAAGAGTAACCAGTATGAGTAGACGACGCCGGAAGGCTCTTCCCAAAGAGCCCGTGCGCTGCGACATCGAGAAGCTGAGTCACGATGGGCGGGGTATTGCCCGTCAGGACGGCAAAACCCAGTTCGTGGACGGCGCCCTGCCGGGTGAAACCGTCATGGCCAAAATGGTGGGCACCCGCAGCAAGTTTGACGAGCTGCGAACCCTGGAGGTGCTTGAGAGCGTTGCGGAACGCCAGACGCCCCCATGTGACTTTGCCGATCTGTGCGGTGGCTGCAGCCTTCAGCACATGAGCGGCGACGCCCAGATCCGGTTCAAGGAGGATACGCTGCGGGAACATTTTGCCCATTTTGGAGGCATAGAGCCGGAAGAGTGGGTGGCTCCGATGCGCTCGGAAAACACTCTGGGCTACCGCCGAAAGGCCCGTTTGGGCGTCCGTTACGTTCCGGCGCGGGAGTCGGTGCTGGTAGGTTTTCGCGAGAAGCGGAACAGCTTCCTCACTGACATAGACCGGTGTGTCGTTCTGGATCCCCGAATTGGTGAACGGATTCTGCCGCTGCGCGAACTGCTCCACGGCCTCGATGCCTACAATCGCATCCCGCAGGTCGAAGTGGCGTGCGGTGATGACGAGGCAGTCATGGTCTTTCGCAACATGGACGACCTGAGCGAGGACGACCGGAGCCGGCTTGTCGCGTTTGGTCAGGCCCACGATTTGCATATCTACCTGCAGCCGAAGGGGCCGGATACGGTGCACCGGATCTGGCCTGTATCCGCGGGCCATGAAGACGAGCGCCTCAGTTACCGGCTTGACGAATTCGACCTGACCATGAAATTTCATCCCATGGACTTTACCCAGGTCAATGCAGGTATCAATCGCACCATGGTACACAGGGCTGTCGAATGGCTGGATGTCCAGCCCGGAGAAAGGGTGCTTGATCTGTTCTGCGGACTCGGCAATTTTACGCTGCCGCTTGCGCGAAAAGGTGGTCAGGTCGTCGGCGTGGAAGGGGATGATGCGATGGTGGTTCGCGGCCGGGAAAATGCGGCACTGAACGGCCTGGAAAACGTGGCTTTTCACGGTGCCGATCTGCACGGGGACTTCACCGGCCAGAGCTGGGCGAAAGAGGGGTTTGACAAGATCCTGATTGACCCGCCGCGTTCCGGTGCGGAAGAAATCTGCAAATACCTGACCGCGTTTGGAGCTAACCGGATCGTCTACGTATCGTGCAACCCGGCAACCCTGGCACGGGATGCGGGAGTTATGGTGCGCAACGGCTATCGGCTTGTGCGTGCCGGTGTGATGGACATGTTCCCCCATACCACTCATGTTGAATCCATCGCCCTATTTGAGCGGGATTCCGGCTGACGGAACAGATATGTCCCAGGGATGGGTGCGGGAACCAGCAGAAATGGCAAAACCGATATGGTAAAAGTTCGCGAAGATTATGCATTAACCGGTGACGGCGAGGTGGACATCGAAAGATGGGTCCAGACAATCGCTGCTCAGACCCATCTGGACGATGTCGATCAGTTTCGCAAAGCTTGCGAAAAGGCGGCGGAGATTGATCTTCAGGCATTTCGCGAGGACCGACTCTGGGCACCGGGGTCCAGCAGTTTCCGAATCGGCATTGAAATGGCACAGGTTCTGGCGGAGTTGCACCTGGACCAGGCCAGCCTGGTTGCCGCGATTCTCTACCGGGCCGTTCGCGAGGAGCGGGTGCCGCTGGATAACGTGCGCAAGGAATTCGGCGACGAAATTGCCGGGCTGATCAACGGTGTCCAGCAGATGGCGGCCATCTCGTCCATCCATCATCCGCTCAAGGGCAATGTCCTGGGGCAGAGTGAGGGCCAGCTCGACAACGTCCGCAAAATGCTGGTCACCATGATCGACGACGTTCGGGTTGCCCTGATCAAACTCGCTGAACGTACCTGCGCGATCCGGGCGGTGAAGAATGCGCCGGAAGAAAAGCGTATGCGGGTGGCGCGCGAGGTGTTCGACATATACGCCCCGCTAGCCCACCGACTCGGGATTGGTCATATCAAGTGGGAACTGGAGGACCTGTCCTTCCGGTACCTGCACGAGACTGCCTACAAGAAAATCGCCAAGTTGCTGGATGAAAAGCGGCTGGATCGGGACGATTACATCAGACGTGTCATTGACGCTCTGCACAAGGAACTGGACGCCTCCGGTATCGTCGGGGACCTGTCGGGCCGGGCCAAGCACATCTACAGCATCTGGCGGAAAATGCGGCGCAAGGGCATCGACTTCTCCCAGGTCTACGATGTGCGAGCGGTCAGGATTCTGGTGCCCGAGGTCCGCGACTGCTACGCCGCACTGGGGATTGTTCACAGTCTGTGGCGCCATATCCCCAACGAATTTGACGATTACATCGCCAATCCCAAGGAAAACGGTTACCAGTCGCTGCACACCGCCGTGATTGGCCCCGAGGGCAAGGTGATGGAAGTCCAGATCCGTACCCATAAAATGCATGAGGAAGCAGAGCTGGGCGTCTGTGCTCACTGGCTGTACAAGGGCACCGACAGGGGGAACAAATCTACCGGCTACGACGCCAAGATCAACTGGCTGCGTCAGGTATTGGAATGGCAGGAAGATCTGGGAGACCTCTCGGGCCTTGCCGACCACCTGAAATCGGATGTCGCGTCGGACCGGGTTTACGTGTTTACCCCGGAAGGACACGTGGTGGATCTGCCCCAGGGCGCAACACCGGTCGACTTTGCGTACCGGGTTCACACGGAGATCGGTCACGCCTGCCGCGGCGCGCGGGTCAACAACCGGATTGTGCCGCTGACGTACCCGCTGAAAACCGGCGATCAGATTTTCATCCTTACCTCGAACAACCCGGCACCCAGCCGGGATTGGCTGAATCCGAGCCTGGGTTACGTTCAGACGTCCCGCGCCCGGGCCAAGGTGACCCACTGGTTCAAACAGCAAGACCGCGGTCGCAATGTCATCGATGGGCGAGCCATTCTTGAGGACGAATTCAAGCGGCTGTCACTGTATGACGTCAATTTGAACGATCTGGCGGAAAAGGTGAACTATCACGGTTCGGAGGACATGTTTGCCGCCATCGGCGCCGGTGATCTCCGGCCGGCCCATGTCGCGCATGTTGCCCAGCAGATGCTGGAGCCCAAATCCGAGCAACTGGATCTGAAGTTCAGTGCCCAACGCCACAAGCCCTACGACACCGCAACCGATATCCAGATACAGGGCGTCGGGAAGCTCAAGACCCAGGTGGCCAAATGCTGCAAGCCACTTCCCGGGGATCCCATTGGTGGTTACATCACCGTCGGCCGGGGGGTGACTGTGCACCGTCAGGATTGCCTGACTTTTCTGAACCTTCGGGAGTTTGAGCCCAACCGGATTATCGAAGTCAGCTGGGGCGGTCAGCCCGCGGCCGTGTATCCGGTGGATATTCAGATCGAGGCCTATGATCGCTCCGGGCTGTTGCGGGACATTACCCAAGTGCTCTCGGCTTCAAAGAGTGATGTCCTGGCCCTTAATACCCTGACCAACCAGGATGAGAACACGGCAACCATGACGGTGACGGTGGAGATATCCAGCCTCGAACAACTGGCCCGGCTGCTGGCACAGATTCGCAACCTGCCCAATATCATCGACGTGAGGCGCAAGCGCGGATGAGCTATTCCATAGACGACCTGAAAACCCTGATGGCGCGTCTCAGGGATCCGGAAACCGGCTGTCCCTGGGACACAAAGCAGACCTACGGAACCATTGTTCCGCACACGCTGGAGGAGGCCTATGAAGTCGCCGATGCCATCGAGCGGGAGGACTACCCCCATCTCAAGGATGAACTCGGGGATTTGCTGTTTCAGGTGATCTTCTATACCCAGATGGGGAAGGAGGATGGGCATTTTGATTTCGATGGCGTGGTCGACAACCTGGTTCGCAAACTGGTCCGGCGCCACCCCCACGTGTTTCCAGAGGGTACGCTGGACAGTCGGATCGATCCGGACAATCGGCCCGATGAGTCCTGGATCAAGGAAAGCTGGGAGCGTATTAAAGCCGAGGAGAGAGCACTGGTTCCGCCTTCGGATGCGCCCGTCAGTCGGCTTGATGGCATCGCCCGGACCCTACCGGCGATGGCGCGCGCAGAAAAGCTTCAGAAGCGGGCGGCCAGGCACGGTTTCGACTGGCCGGAAATTGGCCCGGTATTCGACAAGCTCCACGAGGAAATCGATGAGCTCAAGGAAGCCTGGCATGCCGCCCAGAGCGGAACCGGTGATCCGGATGCGGTCGAGGATGAGCTGGGTGACCTGCTGTTTGTGTGTGTGAATCTGGCACGCTTCATGAAGGTTAATCCCGAGCAGGCCCTCAAGCGCACCAATCACAAATTTGATGCCCGGTTCCGGGCGATTGAGAGGGTGCTCACGCGAGAAGGCCGCGACATGGACGAGGAATCCCTCGAAGCGCTGGACGCCGTGTGGCAAGCGGTCAAGGGCGTGGAAAAGGGGAGCTCCGGGAACAGATAATAGGGCAACGGTAAGTACAATCCGTTACCAATTACCAGGTTCCCGCCGCAGCCGCTTCGTCTACACTTCGGGGAACGGACGCACTGATTCCGTGCGCCGTGCGCCATCAATAAGATGCAGGAGTGAAGGCACCATGAAAATCAAGGATCTGGTCAATTACTGGGACAAACATGCGCGCGGACGATTGACCCGCGACGCCTACTTTATGGCGTTGTCCGACCAGCATCACAAGCGTTTGGAAAAACTGGCAGCGCTCTACCCGATGAAATCACCGCAGGATTTGATGCGTGACCTGATTTCAGCTGCGCTGGACGAAATGGAAACCAGTTTTCCCTATGTTCAGGGTACCAAGGTGGTGGCTTATGATGAGGACGGCTTTGAAATCTATGAGGACCAAGGGCTGACCCCCAGGTTCGTGAGTCTGAGCCAGAAGCATATCCAGCGTCTCAAGGCCCGTCAGCTGGAATCGGTCGCCTGACCGGTTGACAGCCCAAGGCCTGTCCCGATCGAATTGACGGAGTGGCGTTCGCCACTCCGAACCTACGCCCTACGCTCTGTATTTCCTGCCCGGTGTTTCGGGATTCTTACTTGTCTTTGTTTTCCAGCTTGTCTTTCAGCGGACTCTGGCGGACCAGATCGTCCAGGGCCGCGCCAATCATGTCGTTGAGAATGTCGCTTTCACTGCGGTCCGGATACAGTTCTGCCAGGGCGGCAATCCGTGCTGCGTCCTCCAACGGCAGGCGCAGGTTGTAGTCGTGGGTCCGCTCCACGGGTTCTTTTTGCTTTTCCCAGTGCTTGGGCAGATCAGTTACTTTCATGAATACTCCTTGCGGCCAAAGGCTTGAAACGCCAATAGACTTTCTCGACTATTCCTTAGTATCGTAAGTTTACTTCGCCTCCGTCAATTTAAAAGGACGTCAATGTGACCGAGCTACATCCCGATCTTCGAGAGAACGTGCGTTTGCTGGGGGAACTGCTGGGCCAGAGCATCCAGCGTTACCCCGGGCTGGAATGTTACGAACTGATCGAGGAGGTGCGCGCTGCGGCCAAGGGCGATCGGCGTCAGGAGAGTGGTTCTGGCCAGCGCCTGGTCAGCCTGCTGCGCAAGCTGAGCGACGATGAACTGCTGCCGGTTACCCGGGCGTTCAACCAGTTTCTCAACCTCGCCAACCTGGCCGAGCAGTACCACGGTATTCGTCGTAAACGCGGCCATCAGTCAGACCTGATGGTCGAGTCCCTGGGAGAGGTGTTTGGTCGTCTGAAATCGGGCGGCGTCAGTCCCGAGGAGCTGCACGAGCGGGTGGCCAACCTCCGCATTGAATTCGTACTGACGGCCCATCCGACCGAGGTCGCGCGCCGGACTCTTATCATGAAGTACGACGAGATGTCCGAGTGCCTGGCGCGACTGGATCACGACGACCTTATGCCGGCTGAGCGCGAGGAAATTGTCGATCAGCTCTCCCGGCTCGTGACCGAGGCCTGGCACACCGACGAGATTCGCTACGAGCGACCAACGGCCGTGGACGAGGCCAAGTGGGGCTTTGCGGTTATTGAGAACAGTCTGTGGCAGGCCCTGCCACGTTTCCTCAGCAGTCTCGATGCGGCCCTGGCCGATTCGACCGGTCGGGGGTTGCCGCTGCAGGCCTCACCCATCCGCATTGCATCATGGATGGGTGGCGATCGGGACGGCAACCCCAACGTCACTCACCAGGTTACCCGAAAGGTTTTCCTGCTTGGCCGCTGGATGGCGGCTGACCTTTACCTGCGGGACATTCAGGCGTTACGGGCAGAGTTGTCCATGTGGCAGGCCAGTGACGAGCTCCGGGAGCACGTCGGCGATACCCGCGAGCCCTATCGTCAGGTGCTGGCAAAGCTGCGCGAACGTCTGGTCAAAACCCGTGACTGGGCGGAGGCCAGTGTCAATGGCGAGGCTGCCGATGCCACGGACATTCTGTTCGAGAATGAAGACCTCACCGCGCCGCTGGAGCTGTGCTACCGCTCGCTGGTGGACTGTGGGCTGGAATCGATCGCCAACGGTCCACTGCTCGATACCATTCGCCGCGCCCACACCTTTGGCTTGCCACTGATTCGTCTGGACATTCGCCAGGAGGCCTCCCGACATGCCGAGGCGGTGGCCGAAATGGTGAGCTACCTTGGCCTGGGCGACTACCTGTCCTGGTCGGAAGCTGACCGTCAGGCGTTTCTGGTGAACGAGCTTCAAGGGCGCCGGCCTCTCGTACCACGCAACTGGGAACCGTCGGAGCCAGTTCGCGAGGTCTTGGCAACCTGTGAAGTGGTAGCGCAACAGACGCCTCAGGCTCTGGGTTCCTATGTAATCTCCATGGCGAGCAAACCTTCGGATGTGCTCAGCGTCATTCTGCTGCTTCGGGAATCCGGGATGAAGTACCCGATGCGGGTCGTCCCCCTGTTCGAGACCCTGGATGACCTCCGGGGCGCGCCAGACAGCATGGCGTCACTTTACGAAGTCGAATGGTACCGGGAGTACTGTCAGGGGCGTCAGGAAGTCATGATCGGTTATTCCGATTCTTCCAAGGATGCCGGTCAGCTGATGGCGGCCTGGGCGCAATACCAGGCTCAGGAAAAACTCACTGAGGTTGCCAACCAGTACGGTGTGCACCTGACCCTGTTCCACGGCCGTGGTGGCACAGTTGGTCGGGGCGGCGGTCCTGCCAACCGGGCGATCCTTTCGCAGCCGCCGGGGTCGGTAAACGGCAGTTTCCGGATCACCGAGCAGGGTGAAATGATTCGTTTTAAATTCGGTCTGCCGCACCTGGCGGTGCAAAGTCTGACCCTTTACACCACGGCGGTTATTGAGGCGACCCTGGCGCCGCCACCGGAACCGGAGTCCGGCTGGCGCGAAACCATGGACTGGCTGACCGAACGGTCCCTCAAGGCCTATCGAGAGGTGGTCCGTGAAAATCCGGATTTTGTGCCTTACTTCCGTCAGGTCACGCCCGAGCAGGCATTGGGCAAACTGGCGCTTGGCAGCCGACCGGCACGGCGCAAAGCCACGGGCGGCGTCGAAAGTTTGCGCGCCATTCCCTGGATTTTCGCCTGGACCCAGATGCGGCTGATGCTGCCCAGTTGGCTGGGCAGTGACGTGGCGCTGGAAGAGGCGGCCCAGGACAATCGCCTGCCGGTGTTACGGGACATGATGAAGGGGTGGCCATTCTTCCGGACCTACGTGGATATGCTGGAAATGGTGCTGGCCAAGTCGGATCTTCGAATTGCCAGCTACTACGAGCAAACCCTGTTGGACGACGAGAAACTGCAGGCTCTTGGCGCCGATCTCCGTGACCGCCTGCGGCGATGTATCCAGCGCCTGCTGGAATTGAAAGAGCAGACAGATCTGCTGGAGGGCGAGCCGGTTTTCGCCCACTCCATGCGGGTCCGCAACCCCTACACGGATCCCCTGCATTACCTGCAGGCCGAGCTGCTTCGGCGCAATCGTGAAAGTGAGGGCAAGGGTGAGGTGCCCGAGCTTGTCGAACGGGCGCTCAAGGTGACCATGGCGGGAATTGCTGCGGGTATGCGCAACACCGGTTAAGCTAGGCTCGATAAAACCGGTGGTCTGTACTGGCGCCAATAAATAAGAACGGGAGTAGGCTGTGGCTCTAGCTGCGCGACTGGAACGATTTCTGGCCCGAAAGGCCATACCCTACGCGGATCTCCGGATCGACCAGGCGGCGAACCTCGACGCAGCGGTAAGGGCCTCCGGACAGCCACAGGCGGACTTCATTCAGGCAACCCTGCTGATCGATATGGGCGGCGCCGTCATGGCAGTGCACAAATTCGACAGTTCTCTGGATCTGGATGCGGTCCATCACCTCACTGGTCGCAATCTGCAACTGCTGACCGCCCGTCAGACCATGAGATTGTTCAGTGACTGCGATCCGGGCTTCGTTCCACCGATTGGTGCGGCCTATGAGCTGCCCGTACTGGTGGACGAAGACGTGTCCCGGGCGGAGCGGGTTCTGTTTACCGGTGGATCCGACCACGGGGTGCTTGAAATGGAAGGGTGTCACCTGAGGCTGGCGTTGGCGGGAAGCCGTGGTGGGCATCTCGTCATCCGGGGGCAGGGCAACGGCAATCGTGCCGCGCTGACTCTGGATGAGGTCGCCGACAAGCTGCAGCAGTTGTATCGACTCCCGCCCATGCCTGCCCTGGCCCTGCGTATTCTGCGCCTGACCGCCAACACCGAAGCTACCGCCCGGGAGCTGGCCGAACTGATCGAATTTGATCCCAGCCTGACCGCCCAGATCATGCGCTACGCCCGTTCGGCCCTGTTCAATTACCCGGGGCAGGTCAACTCGGTCCAGGAGGCGGTAACGCGGGTGCTGGGCTTTGACCGGGTGGCTCACATCGCCCTGGGTATCGCCTCGGTGCGAGCTTTCGATATACCGCGCAAGGGCATGCTGGGCATGGACAATTTTTGGCGCCACTCCCTCTATTGCGCGTTCCTGTGTCAGAGCCTGGCGCCCTATTGTGGCGTCGATAAGGGGCTGGCCTACCTGTGCGGTCTGCTGCACAACTTTGGCCTGTTGCTGGTAGGACACCTGTTCCCTGCCGAATTCGAGGAATTGAACGCCCTGCGCGAGGCCAATCCGGAGGCGAGCATGTATTCCCTGGAGCAGCAGGTGTTCGGGCATGCCCGCAATGAGCAGGTTCTTGCCGTCGGTCACGGTGCAATTGGCGGCATCCTGCACCGACTCTGGCAGCTGCCCGATCCAGTGATCAAGTCAGCCGGCATGCACCAGCATGCGGGGTATCACGGCGACGATGAACAGTATGTGCTGATGGTTCAACTGGCCAACGCCCTGCTCAAGGCTCGGCGAATTGGTGACGAATTCAACGCTGACGATATCCCCTCTCTTCTTGAAGGACTCGGGCTCTCTCCTGCGGTGGTAGACGATCTCGAGCTCGAGATAGATCGTGTTGCCCCGGATCTGGACGCACTGGCCACATCCCTGTCATCCTGAGTCCGCCGGGCGTTCCGGGCCCGAAATGCCCATTCGCAGTTCATGATACGGAGGTCGACTTTCTCTGGGCAGGCTGACTTCGTATAATGCGCGTTCGCCGATCCTGGCGCACATCCGTTCGATACCGAGAGGTTGTCGCAAAGGCAAGGGCTTTTGCCATAACTTTTCAAACGATAATGACTAAAACGGGAGCACAACGTTATGCGAATCATCATGTTAGGCGCGCCGGGCGCGGGGAAGGGGACGCAGGCCCAGTTCATCACCGAACGTTTCGATATTCCCCAGATCTCCACCGGTGACATGCTGCGTGCCGCGGTCAAGGCCGAATCCGATCTGGGAAAACAGGTCAAGGAGGTTATGGCAACCGGTGGTCTGGTATCTGACGATATCATCATCGCCCTGATCGAGGAGCGCATTCAGCAGCCTGACTGCAAGAACGGCTTCCTGCTGGACGGGTTCCCGCGCACCATTCCCCAGGCCGAAGCGCTGAAGGATCAGGGTATTGCTATCGATTTCGTGGTCGAGATTGCGGTCGATGACGAAGAAATTGTCAGCCGTCTTTCCGGCCGCCGCGTGCACGAAGGCAGTGGCCGTATCTACCACGTGAAATACGATCCGCCCAAGGTTGAGGGCAAGGATGACGAAACCGGAGAAGCACTGGTCCAGCGTGAAGACGACAAGGAAGAGACCGTTCGCAAGCGTCTGAAAATCTATCACGACCAGACGGCGCCGCTGGTAGGTTACTATCAGGACTGGGCTGCTGAGGCTCCGGAGGACGCGCCAAAGTACGTGCGTGTGGAGGGCGTTGGCAGCCTCGACAGCATTCGTGACCAGATTCTGTCCAAGCTTCAGTAAATCAACGATATCCCGACCCGAGGGTTTTCACGTCCGTGAAACTGCTTGCACTGGATACGTCATCGGAGGGCTGCTCGGCAGCCCTTCTTCTTGATGGCGAGATATCCGAACGTTTCGAGATTGCGCCCCGCGGCCACACCCGGCTGTTGATGCCCATGGTGCGGGAGCTCCTGGCTGAAAAAAGTCTGGAGCCCAAGGACCTGGATGCGCTGGCCTTTGCCTGTGGTCCGGGTTCCTTCACCGGCATTCGGATTGCGACGGGCGTGGTTCAGGGCCTTGCATGGGGACTGGATGTGCCGGTGGTGCCGGTGTCCTCGCTGGCGGCCGTAGCGCTTGGAGCGATGGAGTCCATGGACCTGCAGGGTGATGGTGCAGTTGCCGTGGCGTTCGATGCCCGTATGGGAGAGGTCTATTGGGGCTGTTTTTCCCGCCGCGACGGACTCCCGGTATTGCTGGGCGAAGAAAGGGTATGTCCACCTGCCCTGGTTGCCCTCGAAGGCGATTTCGGGCACTGGGTGGGAGCAGGGCAGGGCTGGCGCTTGCGGGATGATATGCCCGCAGAGGTGCTGGCCCGGGTTGCGTCTGTCGACGACACTCTGGTCCCGCGGGCAGCCTGGGTCGCCAGGTTGGCGGAAACCGGATACCGGGAGGGTCAGGCGGTTCCTGCCGACCAGGCGCAGCCGGTGTATATCCGGGATGAGGTTGCCTGGAAAAAACTGCCGGGTCGTGAATAACATCAGGCGCTTTTAATCCCGGCGGGATTCTTCCATACTTTCCTTCTACATCTTTGTCACTGAGCCAGCGAGATCAGTTCATGATCGGTGGTATTCATTCAGGAAACGGTTACGGCTACCAGCCCGGAAACAATAGTCCGGCCCGGGAGCGCAGCGATGTTGCCCGTGCGCCGGCGTCTTCCCCGGAGAAGTCCACCGAGTCTGCACGCCGTAATCTGGCCGATGGCCGTTCGCTTACCCCCATTGAGTGTGTCCCCGATACCAGTCTGGAACGACGGGTAGAGGCCCGCCGGGCCGCGGAAGATGCCCGCCTGGAGCGCTTTCGGGCTGACGACCTGCCGTTGCCGACGGCTCGGGCGCTGTCGACGTTTGCAGCGGTTGCAGCCGCAGGGCAGGCGTCCGGCGGCGACGCTACGCTTGCCGGCATTGATATTCTGGTTTGATGACCGATCTCCCTTCCTTTCCCGCCCATGATTTTGACATGCCCAGTGCGTTAGCGGTGGGGCGCAGTCCGCTCGGGGATGCCGAACAGGCTGTCGCACTGAGCCAGTCCCTGGCCATCGAAAACCTTGGCATCGTTCGCCCGAAGGAGATCCGGGACTTCGCGATGGTTTTGTATCTGGATGAGAACGGGCTGGGTTTGCAGGTGACCGGTAAAGGCGCCCCAGGGCCGGTGCGCGCGGAGTTTGTCACCGGGAAAATGGGCTATCGCCGAGAGCACGGCGGCGGGGCCGGGCAGATGGTTGCAAAAGCCGTGGGTTTGCAGAAAACCCGCGCGACCTTGCGCGTGGTCGATGCCACTGCCGGCCTTGGTCAGGACGCCTTTGTGCTCGCCAGTCTGGGATGTGAGGTGACCCTGTTCGAGCGTAATCCCGTGATTCATGCCCTGCTGGCCGACGGCCTGGCAAGGGCATCGCTCAACGTGGACTGCGCGCCCATTATCGCGCGCATGTCGCTCAAGGAAGGCAGCAGTCTAACGTGGCTGGAGGCTGCAGCGCCGGGTTCGGCAGACGTAATCTATCTGGATCCCATGTTCCCGCATCGGGACAAGTCAGCCCTGGTCAAAAAGGAAATGCAGGTATTCCGGTCGGTGGTGGGTGACGACACCGACGCCGAAGCGCTCCTGGAAGCGGCACTTGGATGCGCGACCTACCGGGTCGTCGTCAAGCGTCCCCGCAAGGCTCCGACGATCGCCGGCCCCGAGCCCGCAACACGGATAGAGGGCAAGAGCAGTCGCTACGACATCTATTCTCTCAAAGCGCTGCCCGCCCGGTAATCTCCCTTAAGCTCCCAGCATCGTGACCTGCTGGATCGCCTGCCGTTTCTCAACGCTGAGCACCAGTCGGGCGTCTTCGGCGACGTCATCGAGCCCCTTGCCATAGCAGATCAATCCGGTTTCGTCGGTGGTAATGACGCCGTTCTTCTGCAGGTTGGCAATGAAATTCCGGAACAGGCTCTTGTCGAAGAACTCGGGGGCATTCAGGCCAAACAGGATTGACATGCGTTCGGCCAGCAGTGTGCTCTGTTCTTCGAGCTCGGCTGCGCTGAGTTTGCCCGAGCCGTACTTGCGCAGGATGCCCAGGGCAATGTGATAGCGCTCGAGGGTCTGGATGATGAAGTGCGACAGTACCCTCAGTCGTAACATGGCCTCCGTGCCTTCCTCGGGCCGGCCAATGCGATCGTCATCCAGACTTTCCAGCAGCCCCTGTTCGATCAGCACATCGATCCAGCGATTGATGACGGTTTCCACATCCTCCGTCTGGTACTTGAGGAACAGTTCAGACCGCAGGTAGGGGTAGGCCACGCTGGCCAGGAACACGACCTTGTCCCGTCGCAGCGAATCCGTGTTCTCGAACAGGCTGGCGACCAGTGACGGCAACGCGAACAGGTGCTGTATGTTGTTGCGGTAATAGGTCATCAGGATGGCATTGCTGCCTTCCAGTGCGATGATATCGCCCAGTTTCTGCGGCTGCCGCGTGATCAGCCCCATGTTCTCGCAGTAGGCAACCCAGTCCTTGCCAGATCCCTCCGGCAACGTCACTGTTTCGGCGTAAGGATAGGCTTTGAGCAGGCCAGAGTACTGATCCATCAGGCGAATCAGTTGGCCTTCGTCCATGGCCATACGATCGGTTCCGAGCAGGACCGTTGCGGTCATCCCGATGGGGTTGACCGCAACGGAGGCGTTGATATTGGAGGCCACTCGCAACGCCAGTTGGTCAACCGCCTCTTTGAGCCACGGCGGGCGATATTCCGAATCGTAGGCTTCCTGCCGCCAGCTGTCGTGAACCTCATCAAGCACGTCGGCGAGCGGGATGGCTTCGCCGAAGTTGACTGCCACGCGGCCGAAGGAGTTGCTCAGTTTGCGAACGGTTTTGGCAAGTGCGAACACGTTCTCCTTCTGCTTTTTCTTGCCCCGGAGTTCGCCCAGATAGGAGCGGCCTTCCATCACCTTTTCGTAGCCAATGTAGACCGGCACAAAGACGATCGGCTTGCGGTGATCGCGCAGGAAACTGCGAACGGTCATCGACAGCATGCCGGGCCGTGGTTGCAGCATGCGACCGGTCCGACTACGACCTCCCTCGACGAAATACTCAACGGAGTACCCCCGGGAGAACATTACATGCATGTACTCGTTGAATACGGTGGCGTAAAGGGGGTTATCCTTGAAGCTCCGGCGCATGAAAAAAGCGCCGCCGCGGCGCAGGATCGGACCTACAATCGGCATGTTAAGGTTGATGCCGGCGGCAATGTGGGGTGGCATCAGGCCGTTCTTGTACAGTACGTAGGACAGCAGCAGGTAGTCGATGTGTGACCGGTGGCAGGGCACATATACCACGGCGTTTTCCTGGGCCACTTCCTTGGCCACACGAATATTGTTGATGGCAATGCCGTTGTAGATGCGGTTCCAGAGCCAGGCCAATACCACTTCCAGGAACCGGATGGTAACGATCGACATGCTGGCGGCAATTTCGTCCGCGTATTTCCAGGCCTTGGCGCGAACCTTCTCGGGCGGAATATCATCCTTTGCAGCGGTTTCCCGGATAGCTTCCTTGACCGCCTGGGTGCGCACCAATCCGCCGACAAGGGTTCGCCTGTGGGACAGGTCCGGTCCGAGAACAGCCTGACGAACGCGTCGGAAGTGGGTGCGCAGAATGCGCGCAAGTTTGCGTCTCGCACGTTCTTCGGAGTGCCGGTATTCATCGATGACCTGCTTCAGGTACAGGGGCTGATTAAACTGCACATAGGTGTTGCGGCCATGAACCATGATGATCAGTAACTTCTGTAGCCGCCCTGCCACGGTCCAGGTATCGGATAACAGCAATTTTACCAGGGATTTCTCTTTGTCCGGCGAGCGACCCCAGAACAGGGATACCGGCACGATCTGGACATCCTCGTCCGGATGCTCGAGGCCGTACTGAATCAATGCCTCGAACTCGGTGGTCAGTACTGGGGTCTGCCGACGGCGAAACAGACCGCCGGTGCGACGGTAGAGAAAGAAGAACGAGTGGGACGGTCCGTTTTTTACCGGCAACGAATCGGTGGCACCGGGCAGGTGGGCGCGGATGACTTCCTGCTCCAGTACCAACCGGCTCGACAGACTGCTGTACTGAAGCACGTAACAGACGGGCTTGTCCGGATCCAGTCCCAGAGCTTCAAGGCTATTCCCGCTGACGTCGGTCCTGACCCAAAGGAACAGCATCTTGCGGAGAATGGTCAGGATCAGGCTGCGAATGCCCTGGTAAAGTCGCATAAACTGTTGCTCCGGTGAATCAGATAGGGGCCAAGTTTACTTGGTTGAGTACGGTGCGGAAAGTCACTCCTCTTACTTGCCCCGTCATTCAGTGTGGTACATTTCAGCTTGGCCCATTCATCACGCAGGTGTGGACAGTTAATGGCAATCTCGAACACAGACTGGACTCCGGGCTGGACCACGAACCCGCCACAGGCCGGAGACCGTTTGCTGGCGATTTCCGGCTCGGCCATTCTCAAGCCGGAAGAGGGCTGGTTTCTTTTATGGGGTTCTGACGTGCACCAGGGAATCGACTGTGAGCCTGTCTCCCTTGGTATCGTGGACGGTAAGCCCGTCTATGTCACGGAATTGCCGGACCCTGTCAGGGGCGGGCTGGAACCCGTGCCCCTCAGGGATGCCCTGTTGATGATGGAGGAGGCTCCTGCCGAATTGTTGAGTACCGGATTCCAGGTATGGCAGTGGTGGCGGGATCATCGCTATTGCGGGCGATGTGGGCAGGAAACCGAATTTCATCCACACGAGCGGGCAAAATGGTGCGGACCCTGCGGGATTCCCTGGTACCCGAGACTGGCGCCCTGTGTAATCGTGGTGATTCGGCGGGATGACCGCCTGTTGCTCGCCAGGTCTTCCCGGGCCCGTCATCACTTCTACAGTCTGATTGCCGGCTTTGTCGAGCCGGGCGAAAGTCTTGAGGAAGCCGTGGTCCGTGAGGTTAAAGAGGAAACTGGCCTGGACGTGACCAACGTCCGGTATCAATCGTCCCAGCCGTGGCCGTTCCCGCACCAGCTTATGGTTGGGTTCTTTGCTGACTACGCCGGCGGCGATCTTGTACTCCAGGAAGACGAGCTGGCCGATGCGGATTGGTTTGTGCCGGGCGACACTCCCCCGGTTCCGCCTCAAACGACCATTGCCGGTCGCCTGATCCGGGCCATGGAGAGCGCTATTTCTCCGAGAGGATCAGCGTCTTGAAGACGGATTCTTCCCCTCGGGTTCTGGTGTTCGATTCCGGCGTCGGTGGCCTCAGTATTGCGGCCAGCGTCATCCAGCATCTGCCGGGAACGGAGCTCGTCTATCTGGCCGACAATGCCGGGTTTCCTTATGGTGACCAGCCAGAGTCGGTAGTTATTGAGCGCTGCTGCCGGTTGATTGGCGAGTCGCTGGCCCAGTATCCCTGCGACGTCATCATCGTCGCCTGCAATACCGCCAGTACGGTAGTTCTGCCCCATCTCCGGGCCATGACATCGACACCGGTGGTTGGCGTGGTGCCCGCTATCAAACCGGCTGCCGCCAAAACCCGGAATGGTCGTATCGGTCTGCTGGCAACCCCGGCCACGGTGCGCCGACCTTATCTGGACAACCTGGTCGACGAGTTCGCCGGACACTGCCAGGTCGAGCGTATCGGGCACCCGGATCTGGTGCGCTGGGTGGAAGAGTCGGTGAGTGGTGCGGATGTGCCCCGCCATGAACTGGCCGAAGCGGTCGCGGGCTTTCATCAGGCGGAGGTGGACACCGTGGTTCTGGGGTGCACACACTACCCCTTATTGCTGGATGCTCTGAGGGAAGTCCTGCCCGACGTTGAATTCTGGGTGGACTCTGGAGAAGCCATCGCCCGGCGGGTGGCGGTTTTGCTCGAGGAGCTGGGGAAGGCGCCTGACGCGAGTCGGGAAAACCCGGCAAATAGCCAACCGGTGCGGGCTGCGCTCTTTTCCGGCCCGGCTCCCGAGGGAGTGGCCGGATTCATGGAAGCTCTGGGCCTGGCGCCAAGATCAGTTCTTGCTGACTGGCCCGCGCAACCCCGTCCGGTTACAACAGCCGCGTCAGTTTGAACATGGCCAAGAATTCGAGGGCAGGGATCGCGCGTTTGTGGCAGCAGTAGGTTTTGAAGCCATCCCCCCGGAAACGCGACTTGGTAAATTCCAGGCCTTTGAAGTTATATAGGAAATTCCCCTTCTCGTAGACCAGGTGCAGGAGTCGTTTCAGCGACCGGCTTTCCTGGTGTTCGGTGGTGGCATCCAGTGACAGTGGAATCAGGCCCAGGTCGAGGTAGGGAACCCCCTCGGCCTTGAACACGTCCATGGCGTGTGCCATCAAGGTGTAGAAAATGCCCTGGCGGAAATCGGCGTTGGCCCGGGAAATGTTCGGCACGTAGCTGATGATTTCATTGTTGCGGTAAATCGGGTCGAAATAGATGAAGCCGACGGCCTTGTCCCCCTGATAGGCGTAGAAATGGCGCTCGTTTTCCCGGTACTCCATCTCCATCGGGCGAATCAGAAAGCGGATCTCATTGCTCTTGCACTTCCGGGTCCGTATCCAGGCTTCGGAAATCTCCCGGGTGTGGTCATCACTGAACCGCTCTTTCACCGTGATGTTGCTCTTCTCGGCCTGGTTCAGTGCGGTGCGAAGGATCTGTTTTTTCTTGCCGGCCAGTGACCACTTCCTCAGGTCGATCCGCGATTCGCTGCCAAACTGCGTGCCATACAGGCCGAACCGCAGGTGCAGGAAATCCACCACGGGCTTGGAAACCTGAATGTAGCAGGCATTGGGAAAACGGTTGTGAAAATGCTCGAGAATCACCGAAAAGTTCTCGGGGGCGCAGACCGGGTCCGACAGCACAAAGGTTCCACCCCATTTGCGCATGTAAGCCAGGTACCCGATCCCGGGAACGTCAAAGTACTGCATGCCGGGCTGCAGGGTTGAAAAAGACTGGGAGTGGAGCCCGTATTTCTTAAGGTAGCCAACCCGTTCCGCGAAGGTAAATGAGTTGTCTGCCAGTTCACGGAGTCCGTCCAGTGCAAGAATCTGATCCGACATGTCTCTGCTCCCCGGTTTATTGTTGGTTGGATGGCTGCGGCACTCAGGCCTGTTTGCGACCGAGGATGGACCAGTAGCAGTCCATGTTCAGAAGCTTGAAATGCTTCTTTTCGGTGACCTGCAGGCCCAGACGCTGCATGTGCTCGGGGTAGTTGTAGATCTTATGGAAGGCGTTGTTGGCAAAGAGCCAGAAGGTAAAGACCGCCATGTACCAGTAGAGCTTCTTGAACATGCGGGCGACTATATTGCCGGTGGGGTAGCAGAAGTCTCCAACCACGACCCGCGCGTCGGACTTGCCCAGGCGGATCAGATGTTCCAGGACCCGGACCATCATGTCTTCGTCGAACACGTTCAGGAAGAAGTTGGCTACCACCATGTCGTACTGTTCGAACTCTTCCACCTTCATGATGTCGCTGTGGATGCGGCGGATGGCCAGGTTTGGCGCCTTCTTTTCCTGGGCTTCTCCAAACTTGCGCAGCATGGTTTCGGAAAGATCGACAACGGTTACGTCAGCGCCCAGCTCGGCGGCGCGGATGGCGTCTCTGCCATGGCCGACTCCGGCAAAAAGGATGCGATCCCCGGGCTGAACGGTTTCTACATCAAGCATGGCGGTTTTGCAGCGATGTATGTTCTTGCCGCTGTATAAATTGCTCAGGAAATCGTAAACCGGGCCAATGTATTTGTACTTGTCGCGCATGATGACTGCTGCCTGTTCTTGTTCCTCGGGATGTTGTCACCGTTTTTGTCGTTGTTGCCCGACGGCCTGTCGGGATTCCGGTGATCAACGCCTAACGATCTCGAGCTTAGAGAACAGGGGTGGGGATTTATGTGCAGCACTACGCATTTCGGGATACAAAAAATAACGCTTTGCAATACTTTGCAAACCGCATCAAGGTTTTAGTTAGGAGTGTCGGACAATTGATAATTGGGTGTCAGATGGAGGCTGCTTGGGCTGTCGGAAACGCCAGGGTTCTGGAGATATGCTCCGCCGGTCGAGCGGGGCCATAGTAGAAACCCTGAACCTGATGACAGCCCAGCTTTCGAAGGTATTCGAGCTGTTCGTCGGTTTCAACCCCTTCCGCGACGATTTCCAGTTTGAGGCCGTGGGCCATGGCAACAATGGCGTTGACGATGCAGGCGCCGTCGTCACCGCTGCGGATCGCTTTGACAAAGGACTGATCGACTTTCAGGGTATGGATGGGAAGCCGGTGCAGGTAGTTCAGGGATGAATAACCCGTACCAAAATCGTCGATGGCTATGCGCACGCCCAGGGCGGCCAGTTCCCGGAGCTTTTGGCTGATTTGCTCAAGATCGTTCATGATCACGTTTTCGGTGATCTCGATTTCCAGGTTCTGGGCAGGGAAGCGGTGGGCTCTCACCCGTTGCATGAGTGTATCCACAAACTTCGGATGTTCGACCTGAACCGGCGAGAGATTGACCGCCAGTCGCAGGTCGGAATGCCCCGATCGAATCCACAGTCCGACGTCCTGGCATGCCTGGTCGAGGACGCGCTCACTGAGCTGGCCGATCAGGCGGGTTTCCTCGGCCAGTGGCAGGAAGTCCCGCGGATAGAGCAGTCCGCGCTCCGGATGCTGCCAGCGAACGAGAGCCTCAAGTCCGACAATGCGATTGGTCGTTGAGCACACCTGGGGTTGATAGAACACCCGTAATTCGTCCCGCTCAAGTGCCAAGCGCAGATCCCGTTCCAGGTTGAGGCGGTTGGCGGAATCGATACTCATGCTTTCGGAGTAGAAACGGTAGCCGTCCTTGCCTCTGGCTTTGACATGGTACATCGCGATGTCGGCATTCTGGATGAGGTGGTCCATGCTGTCGCCAGCTTCCGGATAGATTGAAATACCTATGCTGACTCCCACGAACACCTCGTGGTCGCCGAGCTGGAAAGGCGCCCGCAGCGCATTGATCAACTTCTTTGCGATTTGTCTCGCATCCTCATGACTGTGGATGGATGGCAAGAGAAGCGTGAATTCATCGCCACCGAAGCGGGACAGGGTATCGCCTTTGCGGAGGCATTTTTCCAACCGGTGCGTGACTGCCTGCAGCAGCCGGTCACCCATGGCGTGCCCGAGGGTGTCGTTCACCACCTTGAACCGGTCGAGGTCCAAAAACATGACCGCCAGTTTCTGGTCGCTGCGGCGGGCGTGGGTAATGGCAAGCTCCAGACGGTCCTTGAACAGGGCCCGGTTGGGCAGTCGTGTCAGCAGATCGTGGTACGCCTGGAAGTTGATGAACGCCTCTGCTTCCTTACGTTCCGTGACATCGCGGGCGGTACCGTAATAGCGGGCGGTCTGGCCGTTCCCTCCGCCTTGCGTGGCATGGGAATATGGCCAGGTCTGCGGGTCAATTGGAAACGCCGTGATCTCGAAATGGCGGGTAGCTCGCCGGCTGCCCCTGGTCTTCAGCCGGACCTCCAGAGTTCGCGGGTTATCGGCGGTTATGTTGGGTCCGTTCAGGGCATACATGCCCCGAGTGACGTCCCGGTCATCCAGGATATGGCGGAAATGATGCCCGCACAGTTCGGAGGGCGGGTAGCCCAGCAGGCTTTCCACTTTGCTGTTCACAAAACAGAAGTGGCCGTCGTCGTCGAGCATGAACACGATATCGGGTGAGCTGTTGACGATGTAGCGGTGCAGCGCCTCGGATTTTTCCAGGCGCAGTTGGATATGTTCGTGGGCCTTGAGCAGGGACTGCTTGTTGGTCACGCTGGCAACCGTTGCCAGCAATTCTTCCGGATCGAAGGGCTTTCGGATGTAATCCAGCGCACCCCGCCGCAGGGCCCGGCTGACGGCGCTGAACGAGCTCTCGCCACTGACCACGATGGCACCGCAGTCGGGCTGCACGTCGGCCAGATGAGCCATGACATCGAAGCCATCCACGTCCGGCATTCTGAGGTCAAGCAAGGCCAGGTCAAACGACTGCGAATCCGCCAGCTCGCAGGCGCGTTTTCCTCCGTGGGCTTCGGTGACCTGATAACCGCTGTCACGTAGCAGGGCGGCGAGTGAATCCAGCAGGCGGGGTTCGTCGTCCACCACCAGGATGCGTGCCGTTAACTCGTTACTGAGAAGCTGATCAGTGAGTTCAGGTGCCATCGCTCTATGTCCGTCGTTTCTGCGTCAGTCGGTCTCGTTCTTGTTGTGGTTGGCCGCCGGAAGCAGAATCCTGAAGGCTGTGCCTTCCTGCCCTGTGCGACAAGCAATGATGCCCTCCATGTCATCAATTAGCTGTTTCACAATGCTCAGGCCCAATCCGCTGTGGCCTTTTCCTTTTGTGGTTTTCACCGGGGTGAACAGGGAACTTCGGATCTCGTCGGGAATTCCTGTCCCGGTATCCGTTATTTCCAGTTCCACCCAGGTCCGGTTGTTCTGCCAGACCGGGGCCGATGTCCGTATCTCAACCTTGCCGCCTTTCTCGGGCAGGCTTTCCACGGCATTGCGTACAAGGTTGATGACGATCTGGCGAATGGGTGCCGCACCCACCGTCAGCAGCGTCGGCTGCCTGCACATTATCACGTTGAGTTGACGTTTGCCGTCCGTGAACAGGCTGTCCTCCAGAATGCGTGACAGGCTTTTGAGTTCGGCATTGAGCTCGGCGCCCTCGGCATCGTCATCTGTGGTGGTGTGCCCCATCTGCAGCAGGAGATTGCCGGCACGATCGAGTTCGTCACGGATAACGTCCAGCTCCCGCTGAACGTCCGAGTCCTCAAGCCGATTCCTGAGCTGGTAAATATACTGGCGGATGATTGTCAGGGGATTGCTGACTTCGTGAACCTGCCTTCGAACCATTTCGCGAGCAACTTCCTGCTGGATGGCATCCTGCTGGCCATCCGCATCGGGGGTCTGCGATCGGTCCTCGAGGACCACCGACAGTTGGCGGGCGAACAGAGTGGCGAGTTCGGATGTGGTCGTCGGGTCTTTTTCATCGGTGCCCAGAGCAAACACGCCGGGGCGGTCGTTACCTGTGACTACTGGCACAGCGAGCAGCGAGGGGGTCCGCAGCAGGGTCAGCAGTTGGCGATCGAGAACCGTGGGCGCGCGGTCGGCCAGGCTGACCGGCTTGCCCGAACTGAAGGCATCGGTCAGCACGCTGCCGCCGGGGTTGGCGGAAACCGCAAGCTCCGGAACCGCGCCGGTGGTGCCCGACAAAAGAACCAGGTTATCGTCGCTATGCCCGAAACAGAGCGCGGGCAGGCCTGTAACCAGCGTCAGGCTGTTTACGGTCTCCGAGAGAACGTCGTCGACCGGGCCATGCAGATTGGCAAAACCGAGCGACTGGTTGGCCATCGCCTGCCGCAGGATCGTCTGTTTCAGTTTCCGGGTGGCGGTTTCACCGTCATATTCGTTGTCCAGGGGAATTCCCAATGACGCGGCCATGCCGGAGACTTCGTGGGAGATTCGCCGGTTTATCTCCCTTGTTAGTTCTTCACTCAGGCCAAAAACCGTAGCTGCTGCGGCGATACCCCCGGCATCGGACAGTGCCAGTCGTGTAGCGAGGCTTATCAGCTTGACCAGGTGTCCGGCGTCCCGGAGTTCGTGGGGAAGCGCCTGCTGGTAGCGCATGGCGTCTGCGGCCATAGGGCCGAGGCCCCAGGCCGTCACCAGCTCTGCAGCTATGTCGGACTGGTGAGTGATAAAGTACTGCTTGGCGTCGGGTGCGGGCGTCTTGATGGCGATCAGTTCGCCGATGTTGTGGACCATGCCCAACATGAACGCTTCGTCGGGTTCCCGGTAACGCGTGAGCGTGGCCAGAGCCCGGGCTGTCAGGGCCGTGGTCAGTGAGTGTCGCCAGAAATCCCTGAGCTGCTGCCATTCGTCGCCCCCCAGTTCGAACAGGAGTTGGCGCAGGGCGGCCGTCAACACCAGAGTTTGAAAACGACGTGTGCCAAGTCTCAACAAGGCCTGGTCCACCGAGGTAATGCGTGTGGCCGGGCGATAGAGTGCGGAGTTGGCAAGCGCCAGGATTCTGGCAACGAGAGCCGTGTCCACGGACACGATCTCGCTGATGGTTCGGTAGCTCTCGTCCTGGTGACAGGCCTCAAGTGCCCGGAGGGTAACCTCCGGGAGACTCGGTAACTGTAGATCAGGAGCTAAATCCATAGAGCTTACCTGTCGCGCCTAATTCGGTGTCATGCCGTCGTCGGTTCACGCATGACGGGGTATTCGTAGTTGTTGTTGCAATGGAGCTTAGACAATAATCCGTCGTTATTAAATACTTATTGGTGTATTTTTAAGCAGTATATTATCTGTCTTGTGATATGTGTAGAATTTTTACAGGTTAAAATGGCGGATTCCTTACAATCAGGGACGTAGAGCTCCGGTCATGACCGTAGAAGAATCTGGCACGCCCAAATCGAACCAACCTCGAACCATTGCCGTTACCGGCGGTAAGGGCGGGGTCGGCAAAACGTCGGTTGCTCTCAACCTGGCGCTTACATTGGCGCGCCAGGGTAAACGAGTCCTGTTACTTGATGGCGACACTGACCTTGCCAACGTCAGCATCATGGTCGGTCTTTATCCCGAGAAAACCCTGGCCAACGTGATTGCCGGTGAATGCCGGTTACAGGACACCCTGCTCGAGACGGACTATGGCCTGCATATTGTCCCCGGCGCTTCTGGCGTTCAGGAGTGCATGGACATGAGCCCCTCCGATAGCCTGCGTATTCTGCGGGCGCTCTCTCAGCTGGAAAGCCGGTACGACTATGTGATTACGGATACTGCGGCCGGGCTGCAGGCGCCGAGCCTGCACATGATCGCGGCGGCGGAGCTGGCCTGTATTGTTGTGACCCCGGATCCGGCCTCACTGACCGATGCATTTTCGCTCATCAAAGTCATCCGGCGTCGGGGCTACAAGCGGGTTCCAAGTGTCCTGGTCAACATGGCTCAGGGCGCCAGTCAGGCCCGGTCTGTATTCCAGCGCCTGGATTCGGCCGCCCGGCGTCATCTCGACCTGACCCTTCACTACATGGGGGGGATCTGGAGAGACGAAACCCTGCGGCAGTCGGTGCTCAACCAGAAACCGGTTGCACTGCTGCCGGTTGGCGATCCCTCCTGTCGTCAGTTTCATACCCTTGCCGACATGCTCAATGTTCGCCTCTCTCAGTCGCCGCCGAGAAAGACCGGAATCGCCGCCTACTGGCACCGGGTTTCGCGCCAGCAGCTGGAGGCCAGGCCGGTGCAAGCGGGATTGGTCGAACCGGCGAATCCACGTCAGCGTTGCCTGAATGCCGTGAGTGATCTTGAGGCAACGCTGGCGCAAACGCCCGACAATGCAATGCTGCGTTATGAAGCATTTACCCGGCTTTTTGCACTTCTTGGGAGCACGCCGGACAGTGACACCATTGAAATTATCCAGACCGGGCTTGGCTCCCTCGAATGGGAAAAACTGAGTGATGAGAAGAAACGTCATCTGGCCATGCACCTGAGGCACCTGGCCGACCAGATCGCTCCGGAACAGGGACCGGATACGGCCCCGGTATCGACGGGCCCGGGTCAGGCAGAGCCTGTCTATGATCGTGTCAGCTTCGGTGAGCAGGACCGCCTGGTGAGGGCGCTCAAGGAGCAGCCGGCGGAGATTTCACTGGATCAGTTGTTGCGCTCCCTGGCCGGCAATGACCGGAAATGACCCCGGATCCCCTAAAAAACCTGCCCAGTTCCCTGTCATTTTATTAGCACCTTTTGTGGCGTAATTTTGCAGTGTGTCACCGCTCTGTCACGAATAGTGTGCAAATATTAATCATGGGGTTCGGCGGTGGCCCGTATAATGCAACTTCTTTCCTGTGAGCAATTCACAAACACATTTTCCCCGCCGGCAAGGTGTTCGACCGGTCGTAGATTTGAAAGTTGAGAAGGAGTTCCACCCATGGCAGCACAGCAGTTGAAATCCGGAGAGTCGTCGTCAAATGTTCTTGAACAGCTCCGAGGCAAACATGTCCTTATCACCGGCACGACCGGATTCCTGGGCAAAGTTGTACTTGAAAAACTGATCCGGGCGGTACCGGATATTGGCGGCATTCACCTGTTGATCCGGGGGAACAAACGACACCCAGATGCCCGCGGTCGCTTTCTGGATGAAATAGCAACGTCTTCGGTATTTGAGCGTTTGCGCCACGACGACAACGAAGCCTTCGAAACCTTCGTGGAAGAGCGGGTTCACTGTGTCACCGGCGAAGTAACTGAGCCCCTGTTCGGCCTTTCTCCCGACCAGTTCCGCAACCTGGCCAAAGGGATTGATGCCGTTATCAACTCCGCCGCCAGTGTGAACTTCCGGGAGGAGTTGGATAAGGCCCTCGCCATCAACACCCGGTGCCTCGATAATGTCGCCGAACTGGCCCGTCAGAACAGGGAGCTCTCGGTTCTGCAGGTGTCCACCTGTTACGTCAACGGGATTAATTCCGGCCAGGTTACCGAATCCATCATCAAGCCCGCCGGAGAGGACATTCCCTGCAGCCCGGAGGGCTACTACGAGATTGATGAGCTGGTCCGCTTGCTGGAAGACAAGATTGCGGACGTGCGTTCCCGGTATTCCGGCAAGACACTGGAGAAAAAACTGGTGGACCTGGGCATTCGGGAAGCCAACCGTTATGGCTGGAGCGATACCTACACCTTCACCAAGTGGCTGGGGGAACAGTTGCTCATGAAAGCTCTGTCTGGCCGTTCCCTGACCATAGTTCGTCCCTCAATTATAGAGAGTGCGCTGGAGGAACCTGCGCCGGGCTGGATTGAGGGCGTGAAGGTGGCTGATGCCATTATCCTTGCCTACGCCCGCGAGAAGGTAACTCTGTTTCCGGGTAAGCGCTCAGGCGTCATTGATGTCATTCCGGTGGACCTGGTTGCCAATGCCATTATTCTGTCCCTGGCCGAAGCACTTTCCGAGCCTGTAGGGCAGCGGATCTACCAGTGTTGCAGCGGCAGTTCGAATCCGATTTCCCTCGGTGAATTTATCGATCACCTGATGGTTGAAGCCAAGGCCAGTTACGCAGAGTATGACCAGTTGTTCTATCGGCAGCCGACGAAGCCCTTTGTGGCAGTTAACCGAAAGCTGTTTGATGCAGTGGTCGGCGGTGTGCGAATACCGCTCAGCCTCACCGGCCGGGTCCTGAAAATGCTCGGGCACAATCGCGAGCTGAAAGTTTTGAAGAATCTGGACACCACCCGGTCGCTCGCCACGATCTTCGGTTTCTATACGGCGCCGAACTACATTTTCCGGAATGACGAGCTGTTGTCCCTCTCTTCCCGGATGGGCGAGGTCGACAAGGTTCTGTTTCCGGTGGACGCCCGCCAGATCGACTGGAGTGTTTACCTCCGCAAGATCCACCTGGCCGGTCTGAACCGCTATGCCCTCAAGGAACGGAAACTGTACAGCCTGCGTTCGGCGAAGGCCCGGAAAAAAGCGGCGTAAGCCGAACCCTCAACGCCCGGTCCATCCGGACCGGGCTTCCTTTAACGTTCCTTTCCGGGCATTGCCCAGCGTGGAAGCTGCTCCTCCGTTACATGAGCCTGGTTGCGAACAGGTCCTTTAGGTCTATCCTTAAAAAAGCTTCTTATCCCACACAATATGCTGTTGGTGGCGTGCAGGTTGCCGAGACGTTTCGGCTAAAAGTTCAGGCACATTAGGACGTTAGTCTAATTCATTGTTCAGTCGCTCACATGTTGAACTACGGCTATCCGTCTTAAAGGCCAACGAAGGCCTCTTCGCTCTGTATTCCAATAACCGACAATGACAACAGACTCTGACTAAAGGGGGAGCACAATGACCGATAAACAGGTTTATCCGGTAAGCCCGGACGTGGCCAAAAGGGCCTTGCTGAATCGGGAACAGTATGACGACATGTATCGTCAATCCGTTGAAGATCCGGATACGTTCTGGGGCGAACACGGCAAACGCCTTGAATGGATCAAGCCCTACAGCAAGGTGAAAAACACCACGTACGATTACGACAACCTCTCCATCAAATGGTTTGAAGACGGCGAGCTGAATGCCTCAGCCAACTGTCTTGACCGTCACCTCGCCGACAAAGGCGATCAGACTGCTATCATCTTCGAAGGTGATGATCCGGCCGACTCCCGTCACGTGACCTATCGTGAGTTGCACGAGGAAACCAGCAAGTTCGCCAACGTGCTGAAAGGGCTGGGTGTCAAGAAAGGGGACGTGGTCACCATCTACATGCCGATGATCGTTGAGACCGCGGTTGCCATGTTGGCCTGCGCCCGTATTGGCGCGATTCACTCGGTCGTGTTTGGTGGGTTCTCCCCGGAAGCCCTGGGTGCCCGGATCGTTAATGGTAATTCCCGGTTCGTGATCACCGCCGATGAGGGGGTTCGTGGCGGTCGCAAGATTCCGCTCAAGAAGAACGTGGATGCGGCCCTGAAAAACGAAGATACAGCCGGCGTTAAAAAAGTGGTCGTGGTCACCCGGACCGGTAACAAGGATGTGCCCTGGAACGACGCTCGGGATGAGCGTTACGAGGATCTGATGAAGTCTGCCTCCGCGGATTGCCCGCCGGAACCCATGAACGCCGAAGATCCCCTGTTCATGCTGTACACATCAGGCTCGACCGGCGCCCCGAAAGGTGTGCTGCACACCACTGGGGGGTACATGGTGTACGCCTCCATGACCCACGAGTACGTGTTCGATTACCACGATGGCGATGTGTACTGGTGCACGGCTGACTTTGGCTGGGTTACCGGGCACAGCTACATTCTGTATGGACCGCTGTGCAACGGTGCGATCACCGTGCTGTTCGAGGGTGTGCCCAACTACCCCGACAGCTCGCGCATGGGGCAGGTGGTCGACAAGCACAAGGTCAACATCCTCTATACCGCCCCGACGGCAATCCGCGCGCTGATGGCTGAAGGTGCTTCCTGCATGGATGGGACGACCCGCGACAGCCTGAAGCTGCTTGGCTCGGTCGGCGAGCCGATTAACCCGGAAGCCTGGGAGTGGTACCACAGCGTGATCGGCAACAGCAAATGCCCGATCGTGGACACCTGGTGGCAGACCGAGACCGGCGGCATTCTGATTTCGCCACTTCCCGGTGCAATTGATCTCAAGCCTGGCTCGGCGACGGTGCCGTTCTTCGGTATCAAGCCGGCGCTGGTTGATAACGATGGCAACATCCTTGAAGGCAAAACCGAGGGTAACCTGGTTATTCTGGACAGCTGGCCAGGCCAGATGCGTACCATCTATGGTGACCATGAGCGCTTCAAGCAGACCTACTTCAGTACCTACAAGGGGCGCTACTTCACGGGCGACGGCGCCCGTCGTGATGAAGATGGTTACTACTGGATCACCGGCCGTGTCGATGACGTTCTGAACGTCTCCGGACACCGTCTGGGCACCGCCGAGGTCGAAAGCGCGCTGGTTGCTCATGACAAGGTTGCCGAGGCGGCTGTGGTTGGCTATCCCCATGACATCAAGGGTCAGGGCATTTATGTTTACGTGACTCTGGTGCAGGGCGGAGAGCCGTCGGACGAGCTGAAGAAAGAACTGGTACAGTGGGTGCGCAAGGAAATCGGTCCGATTGCCTCGCCGGATGTGATCCAGTGGGCTCCGGGGTTGCCGAAGACGCGTTCGGGCAAGATTATGCGTCGGATTTTGCGTAAGATTGCGGCCAACGAGCACGATCAGTTAGGAGACACATCCACTCTTGCAGATCCGGGTGTGGTCGATGAGCTGATCAGCAGTCGTGAATTCAAGTAGGATCTCAGTACCCAACGTAAACCTGTTAAGGAAACTGTTGAATGGCACAAACAATTATCGTCGCCGATGATCACCCGCTGTTTCGGGCAGCATTGAAACAGGCGGTCAGTCAGGCGGTTCCGGATGCGGAGACCGTAGAGGTCGACAGCATCAAGGCACTGCAGGCGGCGGTAGAGTCGCACCCGGACGCGGATCTGGTTCTTCTGGATCTGAACATGCCGGGTGCCCATGGCTTCTCCGGACTCGTGTTCATGCGTGGCCAGTATCCGGGGCTTCCCGTCGTGGTTGTGTCAGGCTCGGAAGAATTGCAGGTAATGCGTCGTTCAATCGACTACGGGGCGTCCGGCTTCATCCCGAAGTCCGCCCCGTTGCCCACCATCACCGAGGCGATTCAGGCAGTCCTGGAAGGGGATGTCTGGTTGCCCGATGGGGTGGCCGACAAGATTGAGCGAATGCATTCGGACGCCACCGATTTCTCGGAAAAGCTGGCCTCACTGACGCCGCAGCAATTCCGGGTGCTGGGGATGTTGGCCGAGGGGCTCCTGAACAAGCAGATCGCCTACGATCTGGACGTGTCGGAGGCTACCATCAAGGCTCACATCACCGCGGTGTTCCGTAAGCTTGGGGTTCGCAACCGCACCCAGGCCGTGATTGCCATTCAGCAGATGGAGATCGATCCTTCGGATCAGTCGCTGTCGGGTAGCTGAATGCCAGCGCTAGTCCGCGAATAGGAAAAAGGGAGCCTCCGGGCTCCCTTTTTTTATCCCTCCAGACCATCGTCATCTGCCCGCCTCCATCCCTAAAAAACGGTACATCTGTTTTGTATAACTATTTCTGTGTCGAGAAACAATAACAATGCCATTGTTATTGCTGTCTTAATTGGTTAACTTCAGCGTACAACTGTACTCCTAAATAGGAGTGGCGATATGTATGAGTTCAAATGTCAGGAAGGCGAAGGTGACCGATGAATGTAGCTGTGAACTCCGACATCTTGGGTGAGACCGTATATGGGAAACCCGATGAACGTGAGCTTCGGGACAGAATGAAGAGAGAGCTGCCGCCGGACACATTCAGGGCTCAGACCTGGCGGGTGATCTGGTTCCTGCCGCTGCAGATGCTCATCTGGGGCGGGATGGCCGTGATTCTGCTGGCGGGCCTGCCCTGGTATGGCAATCTAACGCTGGCATTGGTGGTCGGGCACAGCATTGGTTGCCAGGCGCTGTTGGCGCACGAGGTACTACACGGTGCACTGGGCATGAGCCGGCGCTGGCAGAATTTCTTTGGCTGGCTGGGCTTTGGTCCGTTTGTGGTGCCGCCTGAGTTTTGGCGAAAGTGGCACAACGTGGTTCACCACGGCAATACCAATGCCGGTGATGCCGATCCGGACAGCTTCGGCACACTGCGTCGCTACAAGGCGGACCCCAAACAGAAGAGATTCACCCGACTGGCGCCGGGATCGGGTACCTGGTACAGCTATCTGTTTCTGGTTTACTCGTTTACCTTTCACGCACAGCTGGTGCTGTGGTTCCAGGCCAGGAAGCGGAAGCCCTTCAAGGGCTTCGACCGCGGCAAGGCAATTCGGCAATCGTTTGTCTGCGTGGCGGCCTGGGGCGTGCTTGCGGTGCTGTCCGGCCCTTTGGTGGTTTTCACCGTGCTGGTGCCGTTTATGGTGGCGAACGCCCTGGGGCAGGGTTACATCCTGACCAACCATTTCCTGCGACCCCAGACCGCGACCAACAACCCGCTGGATAACTCCATGAGTCTGCGAAGCCATCCGGTGCTGGATCGTCTGCATTTCCGGTTCAGTCACCATGTGGAGCATCATTTCTTTCCGAAGATGTCTTCCAACAAGGCGCCGCGGGTGCGGGTCTGGCTGGAGCAGCACCATGGCGATCGCTACGTGGCGATGCCGCACTCCACGGCACTGAAGCTGCTGTATAGCACGCCGCGGGTTTACCGTTCAGCCACGGAACTGGTCGATCCCAACAACCCCGGGCGGGTGGTTGATCTGCTTCCATTGCAAAAGCAGTACGCGGCCAGTAACCGTTAACTCCGAACCAGATGAAAAAAGGGTGGGCCGAGGCCCACCCTTTCTATCTTGACCGGCTTTATTTGCTGCCGGCGTAGCCGAGTTCCTTGTCCACGAAATTGAACAGGTCCTCGCCTTTGTGCCAACGATCAAAGTTTTCCAGGAACTGGTCGGTGAGGGCGCGTTTCCAGCCAATGAAATCACCGGCCATGTGGGCCGTCATGGTGACATTTTCCATGTCCCAGAGCGGATGGCCTTCCGGCAGCGGCTCCTCCTCGAAGACATCGAGGCCAGCGCCGGCAATCTCGCCGTTTTGGAGCGCCGTGATTAGATCGTCGGTCTTCACGATCGGGCCTCGGCCGATGTTGATCAGTCGTGCCGTGTTTTTCATGGCCTTGAAGGCCTTCTCATCAAACAGGCCCTCGGTCTGCGGCGTCAGCGGAGCGGCAATCACCACGAAATCGGCATGGCTTAACTGTTCGAACAGTTCGTCATTGCCGTGGACTTTCACAAAATCCGGGTCGTCGTGACGGGGCGTGCGGGCAATACCATGGGGTTTCAGGCCGGCAGCGGCAACCAGCCGGCCAATCTGCCGACCAATAGATCCGGCTCCGACCACCAACACCTGCTTGCCCTCGGCCCGCTCGGTATCCCGGTGTTTCCACTGATGCTTCATCTGCAGCCGGATTGAACCCGGGAAATCCTTGGCAAACATCAGGATAGTGCACAGCACGTACTCGGCAATGGTGCGATCAAAGATGCCGCGGGCGTTGGTCACCACCACATCGCCCTTGATCAGGGCAGGGAACATCAGGGCATCCACGCCCGCGCTGGTGGCATGAATCCACTGCAGCTTATCCGCCGATGGCCACGCGGCTTCCAGAGCTTCGGTTCGGAAGTCCGTTACCATCATGATATCGGTGCCGGGAAGGGTGTCCCTCAGTGTCTGTTCGTCACAGGCAAACCGTACTTCCGCGCGTGTCCTGAGAGCATCCATTCCCGGTGGCTCCGGCTCCCCCGGAGCAGTGAGAACGGTTACAACGGGCTTGCTTGGCTGTGTCATTGAACCTCCGCCTGTGTGTGTGACTGACGATCGTCTGTGTGGGCCTCACGACAGTCTGGTATGCCGGTGCAGTGCGGTCAACTTGCTGTTACTCCTGAGCTTCCGGAAAAGCGATCCTGATGGTGGTTTCAAGCGCCGCATCTTTCTCAGTTTTTGCCTTGTGTGGCCGGGTGTTACTGGCTAACCTGCAGGGGTAGGTTTTTTTGCCCCGTTTGCAGGAGGTGTTTATGGCAGAAGCCGCCAACCACGAAACCGGCCAGTCCAGACCGCGTAAAGTGAAGTACCGGAAAAACAAGGCCAGTTGGAACCCTGCCATGCAGGCGATTCCGGTGCCGGGCATTCGTCGCATGGTGAATATGGCGGCCACCATGAAAGATGTTATCCATCTTTCCATCGGTCAGCCGGACCTGCCGACGCCCAAGCACGTCATCGATGCCTATATTGATGCCCTGAATGCCGGGCAGACCGGTTACACCATGGATGCCGGGCTCCCCGAGTTGCTGGTTGCGCTCAGAGACTATTACGGCAAGCGCTACAACCGGAAGCTGACCCGTGACAATATCCTGATCACCAGTGGTGCGACCGAGGCCATGTACCTGGCCATTTCGGCGACGTCGGCACCGGGTCGGCAATTCATCGTGACCGATCCGTCGTTCCTGCTGTATGCCCCATTGATCCGGATGAATGGCGGTGAGGTCAAGTTTGTTCCGACGCGGGCGGAGAACGACCACCAGCTTGATCCGGATGAAGTCATCCGGGCCATGGGGTCGCGCACCTTTGCACTGATTCTCAACAATCCCAACAACCCGACCGGGGCGGTCTATCCGCGCAGTACCGTAGAAACCATACTTGAAGAATGCGCGTATCGGGGCATTCAGGTCTACGCGGACGAAGTCTATGACCACCTGATTTTCGATGATGATGATTTTGCCAGTGTCCTGAATTGCTCAATGGACCTGGACAACATCATGTGCATCAGTAGTTTTTCCAAAACCTACAGCATGGCCGGTCTGAGGGTTGGCTGGGTGATCGCGAGCCAGGCCGCGATCAAGTCCCTGCGGCGCTATCACATGTTCACCACGTCCGTGGCGAACACGCCGTCCCAGTTCGCTGGCGTGGCCGCACTTACCGGTGATCAGCAGTGTGTCCAGGACATGGTGAATATCTACCGCGAGCGTCGCGACAAAACGGTGGAATTGATCGAGCAGACGCCGCACATGACTGGCTACAAGCCCGGCGGTGCCTTCTTCGCCTTTCCGGCTCTGCCGCCTCATGTGGACGGTTCGGACCTGGCATTGCGAATGCTCAAGGAAACCGGGGTTTGTGTGGTGCCGGGCGATGCCTTCGGTGAGGAATCCACCAACGCCGTTCGAATCAGTTTCTCAACAACCTGCGAGAAACTCGAGCAAGCGTTCGATCGCATCATTCCCTGGATGGCGAAGCAACAGTTCTGAGGTGACGTCATGTCTGCCCTGGAGTCGGTCCTCGTGCAATGCCCCTACTGTTGGGAGACGCTGGATGTCAGCGTCGACCCGTCGGTGCCGGAGCAGGAGTACGTCGAGGACTGCCAGGTCTGCTGTCGTCCCATTCTGATTCACGTAACTTTCGACGACGACCTGACTCCTCATGTGGATGTCCGGGCCGAGAACGAGTAACCGGCCCGGCGCTATCCTGACCAATCCTTAATCTGCCCACCTTGCCCCCGCTGCCGCCCTGCCGCAGGATATAAGCCGACTTTACGGAGATAAACCAATGCTTAAATTACCCAAGACAGGCCTGTGGGCGCTGGTTTTCATGGTTGTTGGATTGACCAGTGGCTGTGCCAGTTTCTCGCCGTATTCCATTTCCGAGGGGGAGCTGGAACGGCACCTTCAGGATGTGGTGAGGGATTTTGATCGTCAGCAGTTGCAGAGTGGTTCGCCGCTCAGCCTGAGCCTGAACGACGCCGATATTACCCTTGGCCCCGATGGGCGGGATGTTGCCGTGATTGACGTCAAGGGCCAGATCGCTGTGAACGCCTTGCTGGCCAAATTGCCGGTCGATATTGCTCTGAAAGTCGAGGGTGCGCCGGTATACGACAGCACGGAAAAAGCCATCTTCATCCGTCGGCTTCAGTTGCTTGAAAGCAATATTGAATCCCCCTATTTCAAGGGAGATCTGAAACCGGTGACCGACACTGTCATGCGAGCGGTGGCCCAAATGCTGGAAACCATGCCGGTTTACCGTCTGGATGAAACCGATTTTGCCCAGCGAATGTTCGGAGCGATGCCGGTGGATGTGCGTGTCGCGCCGGGACGTCTCGAATTCGTCATGGCGGACCAGTGAGCCCCCTGTGGTGGAAGCCAAATCAACCGAGCGGCGCGCTATTGGACTGATCGCGCGCCGCTGATGGCGTGTATCAGGCGGTCAATCGCTTGCAGATAGCCGCCCCGATCTCGCGGGTACCGCGCTGGCTCCCTGCGTTCTCCGCCAGGTCCGCCGCAACCGCCTCGAACAGCTCCTTGCCTGCGGCGGCAAGCGTCGGATCCTTGCGGCCCAGCCATTCCAGCATGCGTGCGGTGGTGAACAGCATGGCGGTCGGGTCCGCGAGGCCCTGGCCGGCAATGTCGGGCGCACTGCCGTGGGTGGGCTCGAACATCGACGGCATCGTCGGGTCCGTCGGGTTCAGGTTGCAGGATGGGGCAACCCCCATGCCTCCCGATAATACCGCGGCCAGATCGGTCAGGATATCGCCCTGCAGGTTGCTGGCGACCACGACATCGAAGGCCCAGGGGCTTTGCACGAATTTCATACAGGCGGCGTCCACCAGTTCGTGGTGGGTCGCCACGTCTGGAAACTCCTTGCCGATCTCTTCAAACGCCTCGGTGTACATGTCGCCCCAGTAGCGGAGCGCGTTGCGTTTGGTTACAAGGCACACCTGGCTCTCACAGGTCCGGCCGTCGAGGGTGCGGAAACTACGCGTTCGCCCCTCTTTCACCCTTTCCCCTGCACGAATCCGGGCCTGCTCAAAGCCATATCGGATGATCCGGTCAGTCGCCTTGCGGGTGAACACTTCCATTTGTGTCGCTACTTCATCGGCGGTGCCTTTGCGCAAGCGGCCACCCTGGCTCACATACTCACCTTCGGAGTTTTCGCGAATGACCAGCATGTCTATGTCCTTCGCCCGCTCATCGGCAAGGTACTGGCGCGCGCCCGGCAACAGGCGGGCGGGCCTTTCGCACACCCACTGATCGAAGCCCTTGCGCATATCCAGCAGAGGTGCCAGGGAAATGCTGTCCGGCAGCAGGTACCGGTCAGGGTCGTCCATCGGCCCCGGGTCTCCCAAGGCGCCGAGGAGAATCGCATCGTAGGCCTGAAGTTGCTTCAGAGCATCCTCCGGCATGGAGTCGCCGTGCTCCTCATGCCAAGCGTGGGACGGCCAGGGAAATCGGGTCCACTCCATGGCAAGCCCGTGCTTGGCGCGCAGGGTTTCCAGGCAGCGTACAGCTTCGCCAACCACTTCCGGTCCAATGCCGTCGCCGGGGGTGATTGCGATGCGGGTAGTTTCGGCCATTCGGGGGACTCCTTTATTCAATTGGCTCGTAGGTGCACCAGTGTCCCAGTTTAGTCTTCTAGCGTGGGGATGCCACCAAAATCAAGGTAATAGCGTTCGAGCGTTGTGTCGCAGCGGGTCCGAAAGCTATAGTGAATGAAGTTGTCTGTCTGATCGGCGCAGTAAACAGTTCAGAGTGATGTTCAGGAGTGGAAGTGAACCAGCCCGCAGTCCTTTTTGATGAGTCTCATTGTGATCAATGTGCGTGTGGTGAAGGGTTGGGTTTTTCCTTCACGTTTGCCTTTCAGCCCATTGTCGATGTCATAAACAAGTCTGTTTTTGCCCATGAAGCCCTGGTCCGGGGGCTGGATGGAGAAGGGGCGTCACACATCCTGTCAAAGGTGAACGAGACCAACCAGTATTCCTTTGATCAGGTTTGCCGGGTCAAAGCCGTAAAACTTGCCTCCCGTCTCAACATGGATACCATGCTCAGCATCAATTTCATGCCGAACGCGGTCTATCAGGCGGAGTACTGTATCCGAACGACACTGGCGGCAGCAAAAACCTACGACTTCGACACCCGGAAGATCATTTTCGAGCTGACGGAAAATGAGAAGCTGACATCAGTGGAGCACCTGGCCTCAATCATCGAGGCCTATCAGGAAATGGGGTTCAGTACTGCCATCGATGATTTTGGTGCCGGTTATTCCCGCTATGACATTATGATGGCGAGTCCCCCGGACCTGCTGAAACTGGATATGGGACTGGTTCGAAATATTCACAATGAACCCAACAAGCAAGCTGTTGTCAACGGCATCATCAGCATGATGAAACAGTTGGGGGGGCGGATTGTGGCGGAAGGCGTGGAGACCAGGGAAGAGTACTTCTGGTTGCGCTCTCAGGGGATTCACCTCTACCAGGGCTTCCTGTTCGCCAAACCCGGATTCGAATGTCTGCCAGAGCCGGTTTTTCCGGTGTGAGGCAGCCTTTACCTGACAGGATATTCCTTTGCTCTATCGAATAATTACTTTCGTCGGCGGACTGGTTTTTGTTGCCGCACTGTTCGCGCTGTTGTGGTTTTTCTGCAAGAAATTTCTTGAGCACCACGGCGTCACCGATCAGGTCTCGGATCGGGCCACTTCACTGGCTACCTGGACGTTTGCCGGCATCAGTGTCGGGCTCGTCTTCGCTGTGGTCGGTGCCTTCATTCTCGGCCCCTGGGCGTTCTATCGCACGTTGCGTGGGCACAACGTTGATGTTTCCGACGGGGCTGCCATCTGGTGGGGGTTCGGGATCGTGGTGGCCGCGTTGGGCATTACCGCCATTGGCTTCTTTGGGTTCTTGATGGCCGTGGGCGCCTACTAGGCGACACCCTCAACTGATTTCCCGCAACTGTTCCCGGAACCAGATCAGTGCCGGTTCCCGTTCATAGGCTTTGTGCCAGTATAGATGCACGTCAATTGACGGCAGGTTCGCTGGCGGATCCATGATGACGATGTTCGCTCTCTGGGCAATGATGCGGGCATAGGCTTCCGGCATGGTCAGCAGCAGATCGGTTTTTTCCACAACCCGACATGCCGCGTAGTAGTGCTGGCAACGAAGCCGGATGCTGCGTTGAACGCCAAGCCGGGAGAGTTCGAAATCCTCAATGCCCGGTCCTTCCGTCCGCGACGACACCAGAACGTGTCGGGCGGTCAGGTAATCCTCCATCGACAGTCCCCCGTCCGCCAACGGATGCCCCGTCCTCGCAAGCACGACCAGCCGGTCCCGCCGGAGCAGCTCGTGGGCAGTCTGGTCGCTCACCGGTAACAGCACGTCCACGGCAAAATCCAGCTTGCCAGCCGCCAGTTGGGTCTCCATCTCTCGCCGGGCAATACGCTGGCTGAAAATTTCGAGATTCGGGTAGGGATCCAGTCGCCTCATCAGTTGTGGCAGGAAGGTTGATTCCAGGATGTCCCGCAGTCCCAGCGAGTAAGTCTTTCTCTGGTTGGCCGGATCAAAAGCGTGGAACTGGTTGACTGCACTCTGGATCTGGGTGAGTCCGGGGCGCATGGATTCCAGGAAACGCCGGGCCAGCGGCGTGGGCACCATCTGGTTGCCCTGGCGGGTGAACAGGCGGTCGTCAAAATGGTCCCGCAGCCGCGACAGCGAATGGCTGACCGCCGGCTGTGTCAGGTGCAGGGCCCGGGCTGCACGGGTCAGGCTACCCTCCCGATAGATCGTGTCAAAAACATGCAGAAGGTTCAGGTCCAGGCGATTCAGGGCCATGTCGAAGATCCGGGTCTGTGAATTAGTTTCGGTAATGATAAACGATAAGAATAATTCAGTCGCGTAATAGTTGGCTCGTCCCTAGACTGCAATCATTGTGATTTTTTCAGTGAGGGTATGACGATGGATTTCGCTATTTCCGAAAAAGGTCAGGACTACCTCAACCGCGTGAAAAAGTTCATGGCGGACGAGATTTTTCCCATCGAGGAGCAGTATCACAGGGAGTTGGCCTCCCTGGAAAATCGCTGGGTAGTATTGCCGGTTATCAAGGAATTGAAGGAAAAGGCCAAGGCCCGGGGGCTGTGGAACATGTTTTTCCCGGATGAGAAGCATGGTTGTGGCCTGCTGAACTCCGATTATGCCCTGATCGCCGAGGAGACGGGGCGTAGCTTCATTGCCCCGGAAATCTTCAACTGCAACGCGCCTGACACCGGCAATATGGAGGTGCTGATCCACTACGGCTCCGACGAGCAGAAAGCCGAGTGGCTGCCGAAGCTGATGAGTGGCGAAATCCGCTCGGCCTTCTGCATGACCGAACCGGGCGTGGCCTCTTCCGACGCCACCAACATGGAAGCTACTGCGGTCGTCGAAGGCGACGAGGTCGTGCTGAACGGTCGCAAGTGGTGGAGCACCGGCATCGGCCACCCGGACTGTAAGGTGGCGATCTTCATGGGCTTGACGGATCCGGACGCGCAGAAACATCGCCGTCATTCCATGGTTCTGGTACCTCTGGATGCGCCGGGTGTGCGAATCGAGCGTATGCTGCCGGTGTTTGGTGAATACGATGAGCCCTATGGTCACGGCGAGGTGGTTTTTGAGGATGTCCGCCTGCCCAAGAGCGCGTTCATCGCCGGCCCGGGGCGCGGTTTTGAAATTGCCCAGGGCCGTTTGGGGCCCGGCCGCGTACACCATTGCATGCGGGCTATCGGCGCGGCCGAACGCACCCTGGAACTGCTGATCAAGCGGGCGACAACACGCGAGGCCTTTGGCCGGCCCATTGCCAAGCTCGGCGGAAACCCCGATATCATTGCCAATGCGCGCATGGCGATAGAACAGGCGCGGCTGCTGACGCTGAAATGTGCCTGGGCCCTGGATACCAAGGGCATTGGTGGTGCGTTGCAGGAGGTGTCCATGATCAAGGCGGTGATTCCTTCCATGCTGCAGACCATTGTTGATCAGGCCATTCAGATCCACGGTGGCGCCGGTGTCAGTGACGATGACTTCCCGCTGACCCAGTTGTTTGCCTATGCTCGGGTATTGCGGTTGGCGGATGGCCCCGACGAAGTGCATCGGGCTATGGTGGCACGCTTGGAACTGCGCAAATACAAAAACTGAACCTCCAGCGAGACGGAAACACTATGACACAGAGAGTATTTATCACGGGCGGCGCGAGCGGTCTCGGTCGCGCCATCGCCCTGCGTTACGCTAAAGAGGGCGCCAAAGTCTGCATCGGTGACATCAATCCGGAGCAGGGTGCCAGCGTGCAACAGGAGATCAACAACGCCGGTGGCGAAGGCTACTTCGTGGAGTGCGATGTTCGCCGGCTGACGGATCTCGAGAAAATCTGTGACGATCTGACCGCCAGGTGGGGTGGGGTAGACGTGGTGGTGAACAACGCTGGTGTTGCTTCGGCGGGTTCTATCGAAGACACCACCATGGCCGACTGGGAGTGGATCCTGGACATCAACGTGTTGGGTGTTGTGCGCGGCTGTAAGGCGTTTACGCCCCAGTTCAAGAAGCAGGGCTCAGGCACGTTTGTGAACATTGCCTCCATGGCCGGGTTGATGCTGGCGCCGTTGATGAATAGCTACAATGTATCCAAGGCAGGAGTTATTGCGTTGTCCGAGACATTGAGTCAGGAATTGCGCAGTGATGGCATTCATGTGAGTTGTGTCTGCCCGGCATTTTTCCAGACCAACCTGGCCAGCAGCATGAGGTCAGATCTGCCCGGCGTGCAGCAGAACGTGAATAAACTGATGAAGCGGTCCAACATCACCGCTGAGGACGTGGCTGAGGATATCGTGCGGTCGGTGAAAGACAAGAGCTTCTGGGTATTGCCTCACACGAAAGAACGGCGTATGTGGCTACTTAAGCGACATGCGCCCAAGGCCTTCGACTGGTTGATGTACAAGGAAAGCAAACGCTGGATGAGCAAAATGGGCGGCATGGCCAAGGCCTGAGGCAAACCGGCAGGTAACAGAATAGGAGAGCCCTGAATGACTGAGATTGATCAGGCGATGGATGTTCGCGAAGGCGAGGAGCTGGATGTAGCGGCCGTGGACCGGTTCATGAAACAGTCCATGCCGGACCTCGGGGGTGAACCTGAAATTCGCCAGTATCCGGGCGGTGCGTCCAACCTGACCTATCAGGTGGATTATGGCGATCGCTCGTTTGTGCTGCGGCGTCCCCCGTTTGGCAAGATCGCCAAGTCCGCTCATGACATGCTCCGCGAAGCAAAAGTGATGCAGGCTCTGAAGCCTGTCTATCCCTATGTCCCGAACATCATCGCCATTTGCGATGACCACGATGTGCTGGGGTGCGATTTCTATGTGATGGAGCGCCTCAAAGGCATCATCCTGCGCCAGGATTTCCCGAAAGGCTTTGAGTTGAGCGAAGCCGATACCCGCAAGCTGTGCCTGAACGTGATCGACAAGCTGGTGGATCTGCATCGGGTGGATGCCAAGGCCACTGGTCTCGACAAGCTCGGCAAGGGCGAGGGATACGTTCAGCGCCAGATCGGTGGCTGGAGCGACCGGTTCCGCAAGGCCCGCACGGAGGATGTCGGTGATTTCGAGTCGGTCATGGCCTGGCTCAACGACAAGATGCCCGATGATATTGCCCAGGTCGTTATCCATAACGATTTCCGCTTCGACAATGTGGTGCTGAATCCGGATAACCCCTTCGAAGTCATTGGCGTACTGGACTGGGAAATGGCGACCATTGGTGATCCACTGATGGATCTCGGCAACAGTCTTGCCTACTGGATCGAAGCTGATGATGAAGGGCCGTTCCAGATGCTGCGGCGCCAGCCCACGCACCGGCCGGGCATGCTGAGCCGCAAAGAGGTAGTCGAGTATTACATGGAGAAGTCGGGCTTCCGGGTCGATAACTTCGACTTCTATGAAATCTATGGTCTGTTCCGGCTGGCGGTGATCATCCAGCAGATCTATTACCGTTTCTACCATGGCCAGACCAAGGATAAGCGGTTTGCTGCCTTCGGCCACGCTGCCAACTATCTGGAAAAGCGGTGTCAGCGGCTGATCGCCGAGAGTTCACTGTAATGGCTACGGTGTATCTGGTTCGTCACGGACAGGCCAGCTTCGGCAAGGCCAACTACGATCAGCTTTCGCCGACCGGTTGGGAGCAGGGGCGGTCACTTGGTCGCTGGTTGGTTGGTAAGGTGACGCCCGATGCCGTTTTTGGCGGCAATCTGGAACGGCACCGGGAAACGGTCGAGGCCATCGCTACCGGATATGGCAGCCAGCTGCCGGACATGCAGGTTGTCCCTGGATTCAACGAGTTTGACCATAACGAGGTGGTCACTCGCTTTCGCCCGGCGTGGAGTGATCGGACGGTAATGGCCAGGGACCTCCAGTCCTTCCCGAAACCGGCGAGGGCGTTTCAGGAGGCTTTCGTCCAGGCGGTCCGTCGCTGGGCCTCGGGCGAGCACGATCACGAATACGACGAGACCTGGCCGGACTTCAAGGCCAGGGTGCTGCAGGCCTTTGACGAGATGATCGAGTTCGCCGATGGCGGCGATGTTCTGGTGGCTACCTCCGGTGGTCCGATCTCGGTGATTTGTCAGCACCTGTTGGAACTGGACGACAAACGCGCTCTGGCACTCAACGAGGTCATCGCCAACACCAGTGTCAGCCGCGTGCTTTACTCCGGGCCCCGCCGCAGCCTGTCGGTGTTCAACAATTACAGTCACCTGGAAGCGGAAGACCCCGCCCTGGTGACCTTCCGATAACGATTGAGGTGTGTGAATGAGCAATAAAGACCTGTTTGATCTGACCGGCAAGGTCGCCCTGATTACCGGCGCCAGCCGGGGCATTGGTGAAAGCATTGCGCGCACGCTGGCCAATTACGGGGCCCACGTCATTGTCAGCAGCCGCAAGATTGATGGCTGCGAAGCGGTCGCCAGCAGCATCCGTGAAGCTGGTGGCAGCGCCGAAGCCCATGCCTGCCACATTGGCGAGATGGATCAGATCGAAAAGATCTGGGCGCACATCGAGAAAGAACACGGCAAGCTCGACATTCTGGTCAACAACGCCGCCTCGAATCCCTATTTCGGGCCAGTTGAGGATACCGATCTCGGTGCATTCAACAAAACGGTCGATGTGAACATCCGGGGCTATTTCTTCATGTGCGCCCGCGGCGCCCAGATGATGAAGAAGGCCGGTGGCGGTGCCATCGTGAACGTTGCCTCGGTGAACGGTGTTAACCCGGGGCATTTCCAGGGCATCTATTCCATCACCAAAGCCGCGGTTATCTCCATGACCAAGTCGTTTGCCATGGAACTGGGCCAGCAGAACATACGCGTAAACGCGCTGCTGCCGGGCCTGACTGATACCAAATTTGCCAGCGCGCTGACCACCAATGAGGCAATCAAGAAGCAGGCCATGGCGCATATTCCCATGAAGCGCGTGGCCGATCCTGATGAGATGGCGGGCACGGTTCTGTACCTGGTGTCCGGTGCCTCCAGCTACACCACCGGCGCCTGTATTAATGCGGATGGCGGTTACCTGACGGTTTAATCGCTAGCGCTACTCGCGACTTCGGAGCCCGCCGAGCAGGTCAGGGCTTCGAAGTCGCTGTTCAGTTCAGCCGCCCGGTTCTGCAGGTGTGCGAGGTGAGTTGAGTTGCCCGCCTCAATCAGATCATGCATGAGGGTCTTCATGGCGGCCCGGCTGTCGACCATCATGGCCTGATACTCTTCGCCCCGGATTTCCTCCGAATCCTTGATCAGTCGCTCGACGTCGGCCGCGAAGCCGGGGGCATTGCGCCGCTCAAGTGCCTCAAGCAAGGCCAGTTGCCATTTTCGCCGGCCCTCCAGCCAGATTTCTGTCTGCCGTCCCCGTTGTTCCGACCATTCGGCGACAATCCTCTTCTGCGTTCCGTTCAGGTCGCCCAGCCACCGTTCCACTCGCTCTTCGGTCCGTTCGGCCCGGGCCGAGGCGGTCTCGTTCATGCTGTCAGAGAGATACTCCTCTTCCCGCTCACGCTGGCTATCTTCCATGTTCTCGGCCAGCTCCCGGACCTGGGCGTCGGTCAGGCTGGCCAGCAAGTCGGTGGCGATGGGCGTGGCTTTGTCCAAGAGTGGCGGGAAAAAGCCGAAGAGCTGTTCCTGATGATAGGCGATGGTGTCCGGGTCGAGGTCTCGCTGCCGAACGTCGGTTTCCAGGGACTCGAGCCAACGTCCGTATCGGGGCAGTTCCCGGGAGCAATGCCACTGCCGTAGCTGATCGATACCGGCGTTGAGTTGAGCTGCCTGGGCATCGGTCAGGGTGACATAATCCTCAACCCACCAGACGATACCCCAATCCGCGTATCGGTAGGCCGTTCGGGTCGAGCTGCAGCCCGACACGATCATCAGGCTGGCGCAGATGATTGCGATCCAGCGGATGCTGCCAGGTGGACAGGAGTTTGGACTGTTCATAGTATCTCGCCGAGGTGAACAGGGCTCTCGCAAAAAGATCGCAAGCTTACTAAAATGCGTATCCCTTTCTGACTCAGTGTACGACATTCCCTTGTTTTCGGATGGGGTGTCCACAATCCGGGTGATCCCGCTGGAGGTATTATGCGCAGGATAAAGCCTGCACGCGTTCGCCAACTCGTCTTTGGCGTCTATATGTCTGGAATAATGTCTTTTCTGATGTCGGGTGTGATCACGTTTCTCAATACCGGTATTGATGCCGGCTTCCCCGCTCGCTGGGCCACGGCCGGCCTGGTTGCCTGGGCGGTTGCGTTTCCTTTGGTCACTTTCATCGCGCCGCTGGCGGGCCGCCTGACGGAGGGGACGCTCCGCCTGTTTGAGTCATGATTGCTGGAAAACACCTGTTCGCTCAAATGTAAAATCGTGTTAATCCGATTGTTCGGAGGCCCCGTAGATTGCTGGTAAGCACAGTTCATGGAATGAATGAGTGCAGGTTCGAACCACTTCACCTTGGTAATCAACCTCAGCAATCGAGGAACAGGACAATGAATACAAAACTTGCCTTGCCGTTAGTGGTAGCCGGGAGCGTTCTGCTTTCCGGTTGTTTTGACGATGATGACGATCCTACAAATACCAGCGTCCGGGTGGTACATGCCTCCTCTGATGCGCCGGCCGTTAATGTCCGCCTGAATGACGATACCGTGGTTTCAGGCGCAGATTTCAAGCAGGCCGCAGTTCTGAACCCGAGGTCCGGGAGTGCGACCATCGCTGTTGACGGGATTCTCCCCGGCGGTGAAACCGCTACCGTGATCGAGGCGGATGCATCGCTCCGGTTTGATACCAGTTATGACGTAATTGCGGTGGGCAAGGTCGGCGACCAGACCATCGAACCGCTCATCCTCACGGACGACGGAAGCCGGGATTCGGCGAATTCTGTGCGCCTTCGCGTTGCCCACCTTTCCCCCGGCGCCCAGGCTGCCGCGGCTGGACCGGTGGATGTTTATGTGACGGCGGCAGGCGCAGCACTGCCTGACGAAGCCACCTTTACCTTTGCCTTCAAAGAGAGCGTAGGGCCGCTTGAGGTGCCAGCGGGTGACTACCAGATTCGGGTGACCCCTGCGGGGGCGGATACGGTGGTCTATGACAGCGGAACGGTGCCACTGCAGGCGGGAGCTGATTTGCTGATCGGTGCGGTTGATAACACCGTTTCTGGCGAAGCACCCGTGAGCCTCATCGCCATAGACGGCGATGCGGTAACCGAGATTCTGGATACCAATACCGGAGCTGGTATCCGGGCCGTTCATAATTCATCGGATGTCGGCCCGGTGGATATTTACGTTAATGGATCGCCCGGCGTTGATGTCGCGGCGATTGTTGGTCTGGAGTTCCCTGACACTGTTCCCGCTGCGCCGGTGACGGGGGATTATGTCCCGCTTGGCGCGGGTGAGAATCAGATCATTGTCACCGGGACAGGGGGGACCACTGCAGCCATTGATGAAACACTCAGTTTGGCCTTGGGTGATGTGTTCACTGTGATTGCGGCTGGAACCGTGGCCGACAGCAGCATTCAGGCGATCGTTGCTGCCGATGACAACCGGAGTATTGCAACGGCGGCGAAACTGAGGGTGATTCACGGTGCATTTGAGGCGCGAGTGGTTGATGTTTATCTGATTCCCACAGCGGAAGGCGGTGCATCTGCCACGGAGATCAACAACTCTGAGCCGGCGCTGAACGATTTCGAGTTCGGTGATTCATCCGGGTACTTGCAGGTGCCGGAGGATGACTATGTGGTCTTCATCACAACCACCGACGGCAGCCCGCTGCTCAAGACCGGCAGTATTACGCTGGCCGCTGGAAGTGTATACACGGCCATTGCGCGCCTGGCGACCGGCGCCGAGACCGATATTGCTGGCCTTACGCTGTTGGACGATTTTGTGAGCCCATAACCAGGTTGTTGATCGCTTCGCACTCTGCGTCAGAACTGAAAAGCCCCGGCATGGCCGGGGCTTTTTTATTGAATGGTCGTTTTCGACGAACCCGAGTCGGCCCGGGAAATGGCCGTGCCGGTGGGTGGCCGGTAATGCAGGGAGTAGAGAATGCGATCCAGGACAGACTGGCCATTCCAGGCAGGGTCATTGTTCACCATTCCGACAACGGCCCAGGTGGTGTTGTGTTCATCCCGGCTAAAGCCGGCGATGGAGCGGACGTTCTCCAGGTAGCCGGTCTTGATCCGGCCGCTGCCGTCCATACCTGTGTTGCGAAGCCGGCGAGCCATGGTTCCGTCCATGGCGATGATCGGCATGGAGGCCATGAGGTCGGCAGCAAAGGGGCTGTTCCAGGCGTGTTGCAGCAGTTCAGCACCCTGCCGCGCGGTAATCCGGCCGTGACGGCTGAGGCCGGCGCCGTTGTCGATAACCATACCGGCAGTATTGATGCCTTTCTTCTCCAGCCAGTCGTAGATCACGCGAATGCCGGCGACGCGATCATCCGCCTCCTCATCCAGCCGGTTCTCGGCACCAATTGTCAGCAACATCTGGCGGGCCATCACGTTGCTGCTCCACTTATTGATGTCGCGCACCATGGTAACCAGATCCGGCGACGTCGTTTTCAGCACCAGACGGGCATCTTCCGGGGTGGTTCCCACGGTGTCGTTTCCGGTTATAGCCACCCCGGTCTCATTGAGCAGGGAACGAATCAGGCCGGCGCTGTATTGCTCATGGGGCAGCAGAGACAGGTAACGGGTGGTGCGGCACCCCTGGGGCAGTTCTCCGGTCACCCGAACGGTGACTTTGTTGTCATCGTGGAAAATTGGCTCCCACTCGAAGTTGCGACGGCGGGGGCAGGGGCCCTCGGCCGTGGCGGTTACCCGGTTATCAATCATTACCTGATCCAGTGACGGCGTGCTCCAGGCCTGGGTGCCTCGCTCATCCGCCCGAATCTGGAAGTGCAGCAGGTTGAGATTGGTCAGGTAGGCGGAGGGCTCAACCAGGAACGGCGCATGGGGATTGTCGCCGTTGTCCTCGAACGCAGGGAAGCCGCCGTCTACTTCGAAATAGGTTCCATCCAGCACCAGGTTGCCATCGATGCTGGTGATACCCATGCTGCGGAGTTCGCGCAGCGTGCCCCAGAGCCGCTCGATGGTCAGCTTGGGATCCCCGCCGAAGCGGACGTAAAGATTGCCTTTGAGGGTATCGCCGACCAGTTCACCATCGGTCAGGAAGTCGGTATCCCAATGATGGGTTGGGCCGAGAATTTCCAGTGCCGCATAGGTCGTCACCAGTTTCATGATGGAACCGGGGCTCATCAATTCGTCGGCGTTGATGTACTGGTCGATCCCGGGGCCATTCAGCGGAATGGCCGCCATGCTCAGGGCGTTTTCGTCGTTGAGCGATTTGACGGCATAATCGCGGACCTGGCTGCTCCAGACTCGAGCCGAGGAAAAGCTGGAGTCGTCTTTGTCCAGAGCCAGCAGGGCGGGGCTCGCAGCCACAGCCAGTGCCGCGCTCGTTGCCACGACCGTTCGTTTGAAAATCGACCCAAGGTTACCTGTCGTGTGAGCGCGTCGCATACCCCAAATCATCCTGCTAACCATCCATGAATTCTTATCCTTCAACAATAGCCCATCTTTGGGGCGTGTACTATGCAGAGAAGTTCTACATGACGTTAAAAAATGGCAGTAGAGTCGTTGTTTGTATTGGTTTTTGTGACTTCCTGTAAGTCGTCCTTTGTGAATCATAGGGTTAGCGTTCGGAAGTTTTGCATTTTCCATGTCAATGACTTTGTAATTCTTTTTATCCGGGCATTTTCCGGCATTTCGGTCATGGAAACCGACGGCAAAAGAGCGTTTGCTATCGAATGTGTCACCACAGGTTTCGAAAACAAGAACAGGAGGCCATCATGATCGGTATACCGTTGGGGCTGATTACCGCTAACGCGGTCGAGTGGGTGTTCCACAAACATGTCCTGCACAATTTGGGGCGCAACCGCGACAGTTTCTGGTCGTTTCACTGGCATGACCACCACCGTCAGGTGCGCAAGAACGGGTTTCTGGATGAGGATTACCGGGAACCGCCCTGGAACTGGAATGCCCAGACCAAGGAAGTGGCGGCCCTGGTCGCGGGTGCGGCCGCCGTTACGCCGCTGATGCCGGTGGCCCCCTTCTATGTGGGAACCTTGTATTACTGCGCCTGGAACTACTACCGCGTCCACCGGAAATCGCATCTTGATCCGGGCTGGGCCCGGGAACACCTGCCCTGGCACTATGATCATCATATGGGGTCGAATCCCGACGCCAACTGGTGTGTGACCAGGCCCTGGTTTGATTACATCATGGGTACCCGCGAGCCAATGGAAAATCGGGCGATTGCGTGATAATGAGGGAAATTCCAATCAAGGGTTCAACTATGTCCAACGGGCTAACACACAACGTCAATTTACTCGGTTCCGTGACAACCTCGTCATTGACAGCCTGGCGGGGCTGTATGGTCGTGAAAAAGAGCGTGCAGCCGGAACAGCCCATCATTCTCTATGACATGGAGGCCTGCCCGTTTTGCCGCCGTGTGCGCGAGGCGCTCACCGCGCTCCATCTGGATGTGGAAATCCGGCCCTGCCCGAAGGGCGGCCAGAATTTCCGGGAGGAGGCTGCCGCCCTCGGCGGCAAGCAGCAGTTCCCGTTGCTGGTGGACAAAAATACCGGCACGGTGATGTACGAATCGAACAATATCGTGGCCTACCTGTTCCGGGAGTACGCTGGCCGGCCGGTCCCGAAGTTCTATCGGGGCAAGGCCTGGCAGCCGGCACTGGGGTCCGTCGCCTCAGCTGCCAGTGCCTTGCGGGGCTTGCGGGCAAAAGCTGGAAAGCGGCCAGAACAGCCTCTGCATCTCTGGAGTTTCGAGGGCAGTCCGTTTTCCCGACTGGTGCGTGAAAAACTGTGTGAACTGGAGATTCCCTACACGCTCCATAACCTCGGGAAGGAGCACTGGTCCGAGGTCGGCCCGGCAAGGCAGCGCCTGAAGCCGGGGCCGTATACGCCCATTCCGGGTGGCAAGCGCGATGCCTTCTTTCAGGTGCACAAGCGGGTTCAGGTACCCTATCTGGAAGATCCGAACACCGGCGAGGGTATGTTCGAGTCCGCCAGGATCCTGAAATACCTGGATACCCATTACGCTGCCTGATCAGAGTCCAGGCAGTGTCGGCATTCGTACCATTCGCACTGACACCGCGACAGTGAGAAAGTGGTCATGGCAAAACATCTTACGCGCAGACAGCTTCTTGTGGGTGCTGGTCTTTCGGGGCTGGCTCTTCATGCGCCCGGCTTGTTCGCGATGCACGGGAATACTCAACTCCCGGCACCGATCAGGCGCGCTGTTCCTTCGACCGGCGAACGCCTCCCCGCCATCGGCATGGGGACCTGGATTACCTTCAATGTCGGCAGCGATCCCTATCTGATTGAGCAACGCACCAAGGTGCTCAAGACGTTCTTTGATCATGGTGGCAGTGTGGTCGACTGTTCGCCGATGTACGGTTCCTCCGCCGACGTTCTGGGGCGGTCCCTTGATGCCCTGGGGGCCCGGGATCAGCTTTTCGCCGCCACCAAGATCTGGACTGGTGATGAATCGGCGACCAGGGAGCAGGCGGAATCGTCCCGTCGAAAGTGGGGTGTGGAACGCTTCGACCTGCTGCAGGTCCACAATCTTCTTGGCTGGCAGGGACACCTGGAGACGCTGAAGGCCATGAAGGCGGCGGGAGAGGTGCGTTACCTTGGTATCACCACATCCCACGGGCGACGTCATGGCGAGTTCGCCCGCATCATGGAAACCCAGCCGCTCGATTTCGTTCAGCTGACCTACAACGTCCTGGACCGTGAGGCCGAGGCCCGTTTGTTACCTCTGGCGCAGGAGCGGGGCATTGCGGTCATCGTAAACCGGCCTTTCCAGGGCGGTTCGCTGTTCCGGCGGTTTCAGTCCGAGCCCCTGCCGGCGTGGGCCGGGGAAGCGGGCGTGAGCACCTGGGCCGAATTTTTCCTGAAGTTTATTGTTGCCCATCCGGCGGTAACCTGCGCCATACCGGCAACCTCGAGTGTTGAGCATATGCAGGAGAATATGGCGGCCATGTATGGCGAGTTGCCGGATGAACAGCAGCGGCAGCGGATGGTGGCCTACGTGAGGTCTCTGTGAGTGATCCAGCCTGGCTGAGCTATTCCCTGCAGGATTTCCTGATGTTTGGGCCAGAGGTGTTTTTGCGACTGTTTGCGCGGATCAATCAGGACCTCTGGCCGTGGCAGCTCCTCGTTGTTCCGTTAAGCCTCATTGTCCCCTGGATGGCAGGCCGGCCCGAGATCGTCTGGCGTCGATTGGCACTGGTGATTGTTGCTGCGGCCTGGATTCTCAGTGGCGGTGGCTTTCTGGTGAACTACTTCGGTGAGATCAACTGGCCGGCGGTCTGGATTGGCTGGGCGTTCACCGTACAGGGCGGGCTGCTTGCGGCACTGGCCGTTACCCGAGGTTGCCCCCGTCTGTCGATCGGCAGAACAGGGTGGTTTGCCGCGTTCTGGCTGGCGGCGGTGGTGCTGTTGCCCTGGCTTACTGTTGTCCAGTCCGGGGAGCCAACGACCCTGGCGCTGTTTGGGCTGTCGCCGGGCGTTACCGTTGCGGCCAGTGTCCTTTTGGTGGGAGGTTTCGGCCGCGCAACGTTCTGGTTGCTGCTGCCGGTGCCGATTACCTGGGTTCTCTTCAGCACGGCCACCTACTGGGCCCTGCAGACCCAGTGGTTGTTACTCCTGCCCTTGGCTACGCTGGCCTCTTTGGTCGCGGGTGTCTGGCTCAGTCCCAGGCCGGTGCAAAGCCCGGGTCCGCAATCCGCTCACCACGGTCCAGTTCGTCGATAAGGCGAATCTCGTCCTCGCTCAGCTCGATGTTCAGGGCATCAAGATTGGCTTTCTGATGCGTCGGTCGTGTCGAGGACGGGATCGGCACAACGCTGCGGGACGCCACCCAGGCAATCGCTATCTGGGCGGGTGATGCGTTGTGGGTCTGGGCAATGCGCTGGAGCGTTTCATCTTCCATAACCTTGCCGACAGCAAGGGGCATGTAGCCGGTTACCGTAATTCCGAGCTTTTGGGCGTGCTCCACGACCTTGCGGTTCGCCAGGAACGGGTGCACTTCCACCTGATTGGTAAAGATGGTGCCATGGCCAAGAATCTCGACCGCCTTGTCCATCTGGGCACAGGTGAAGTTGGAGATGCCGATGTGATCGGTCAGCCCTTCCCGCTGGGCGTCTCGCAGGGCGCCCAGGTATTCCTCCATGGGCACTTCGTCGTCGGGGGAGGGCCAGTGAATCAGCGTAAGGTCGACGTGGTCGGTTTTGAGCCGGGCCAGGCTGTCATGCAGGCTGTTGATCAGATCGCTTGCGTGCAGTTGGTCGTGCCAGATTTTCGTGGTCAGGAAGATTTCGCGGCGCGGAATGCCGCTGGACGTGATGCCATCGCCAACTTCCGCCTCATTGTCGTACATCTGGGCGGTATCAATGTGCCGATAACCCAGAGACAGGGCACTTTTGACCGCTTCCCGTGCATCATTGCCCTTCAGCCGGAAAGTCCCCATGCCGATGTTCGGAAGTGTGCTGAATGCCATACGTTCCTCCTGTTCGAGCTGTGTGTTCCTAAGATGGAGTCGGCGCTCTGGTTCTTCAAGTGGCCGGCGGGTATCATCGGCGCTGAATTGACGCGCCTCGCCAGATTGAGAGAAAAACCTATGTATACCGGCCAGTGCCTGTGCGGCGACATCACCTTTGAATACGACGGTCCTCTCGGTCCGGTTGCCTTGTGCCACTGCAGTCAATGCCGAAGGGCTCACGGCAGTGCGTTCTCGGCCAGTGCGCCTATCCAGAAAATCCGGTTCCGGTTCTTAAGCGGCGAAGCCCTGGTCACCGAGTTCGAATCCCGGCCCGGTAAATACCGGGCCTTCTGCAGTCGCTGCGGCAGCCAGCTTTACAGCCGGGTGGATGCGATTCCGGGCATCCTTCGCCTGCGGGTCGGTGTCATCAATGAACCGCTGGGCAAGGGCCCGGCACAACATGTGTATACAGGTTCAAAATCGGACTGGTTCGAGATCACCGACGACATCCCCCAGTTCGAGAAAACCGAGCGAACCAACGACCCTCACTGAGCCGGCAGCAACCGGTACACCTTGCCGTCGGAATCGTCGGTCAGAAGCCACAGGGCTCCATCGGGGCCCATGCGAACATCCCGTATCCGCTCTCCCAGATCCGTCAGCAAATCCTCTTCTTCGCGCACGGATTCGTCCCTGATTTTCAGGCGCACGAGTTTCTGAAGCTTGAGCGCCCCCACGAACAGATCGCCTTGCCATTCCGGAATCCCTGAGCCGGTGTAGAACGCCATACCCGACGGTGCGATGGAGGGATCCCAGTAATGCAGCGGCTGGGCCATGCCTTCCTTTTCGGTGTCCAGGGTGATCGGAATGCCGGAGTAGCCGATGCCGTAGGTGATTTCAGGCCAGCCATAATTGGTGCCGGCGCGAAGGATGTTGATTTCATCCCCACCCCGGGGACCGTGTTCGTGGGTCCAGACATCACCAGTGTCCGGATGTACCGTCATCCCCTGAATGTTCCGGTTGCCCCAGGTATAGAACGTGTCATTGACTTGCGGGTTATCCATCCCCGGGTTCCCGGAGGCGGGCTCGCCGTTCACGGTAATCCGGTGCACGCCGCCGGCGTCGTCGGCAGTGTCCTGAGCGCGGTCCATTTCTCCCCGGTCGCCGACCGCGACGTACAGGTACCCGTTGCTGTCGAAGGCCATGCGCCCGGCGAAATGCCGGGACTTACCGGAGCGGGGCAGCGCTTCAAATATCACCTCGACGTCCTCGAGACGGTCCTGCTCAAACCTGGCCCTCGCCACTCTCGTGGTCATGCCGCGGTCCGCGCGGTGTGCGTAGCTGAGGAACAGGGTGCGATTTTCCGCAAAGTCCGGGTGTAACAGAACGTCGAGCAGCCCCCCCTGGCCGGAAACCACGAGCTCCGGAACACCGGGGATCGCATCGGGGTCGAGAGCGCCATCGCGAAGAATCCGAAGCCGTCCGGCTCTCTCCGTCACCAGCATGGAACCATCCGGCAGGAAGGCAAGACTCCAGGGATGCTCCAGCCCCGTGGCCACGGTTTCGAGCCGGAACTGCCCGGCGTCGGAGGAGAAGGTTTGGCTGTAAGCCATGGGCAGACCCGCCAGGAAGAGGCTGGCTAGCATCGCGAGTTGTCGGAATGAGCGCATTGGAATCTCCCGGTGTGTCGAGTTCAGGGGCATTCGATTGACCTGCCGGCGAAGTTCTCAGAATAGCACCTGCTGCGTCACGCCGCCGGTTCCCGGGTGGCTGGAAGAAAGTCGTTTCAGGTGGTCATTCCAAATTAAACATTTGAAATCGGAATCATTCGCATTAAGATGTGCGTCTGAAGTTTGAGTGACCCCATGAAACGGAGAAGAAGATGTCCCGAAATCCCGAAACCGCCTTCCGCCGCAAGGCCCTGATTTCAGCCATGATGGCCGCCACCTTGCCGGGCCTGACGTGGGCGCAGGAAGACAAGCCCGTCGTCCTGAACGCGTTGGAGGTGTCTGCTGACCGCGGTCCGGTTACCTCGGAAGAGACCCGCAGCTACACCGCGGAATCCACGACCACAACCATGAAAATGGGCCTGACCCACCGCGAAACGCCGCAGTCAGTCACGGTTATCACCCGCGAGCAGATGGATGACTTCGCCCAGAACGATATCAACGACGTGCTTGAAGGCACCACCGGCGTAACCGTGGAGTCGGTGGAATCCGACAGGACCTACTACACCGCGCGTGGTTTCGACATCAACAACTTCCAGTACGATGGTGTTGGCTTGCCGGCGGTTTACGACAATGTGCAGGGTGAGTTGGACACGGCGTTTTTTGATCGTATTGAGGTGGTTCGCGGCGCCAATGGCCTGATGACCGGCTCCGGCAACCCGGCCGCGACGGTGAACTTCATCCGCAAGCGCCCGACGGCCGAATCCAGTGGCTCGGTTTCCGTAACCGGTGGGTCCTGGGACCAGAAGCGCATCGTGGGTGATGTCTCCGGCGCCGTGTCTGAATCCGGTGCTGTGCGTGGCCGGGTTGTGGCGGGATACGAGGACAAGGACTCCTACCTGGATCGGTACAGCAACGAAAAGCAGATGTTTTATGGGGTCATCGAAGCGGATCTGACGGACACCACGCTGCTGACGCTGGGACACTCGTTCCAGACCTCCGACACCGACAGTCCGCTGTGGGGCGCCTTGCCCCTGTTCTATTCCGACGGCACCGCAACGGACTATGCCCGGTCAACCAGCACCGCTTCCGACTGGTCCTACTGGGACAACACCCAGGACAACAGCTTCATTGAGCTTCAACAGGAGCTGGCCGGTGGCTGGCGCGCCCAGGGCACGGTATTCCGGCTCAAGAACGAGAGCGAATCCGAACTCTTCTACCAGTATGGCACCCCGGATCCGCAGACCGGCGAGGGCCTCTTTGCCTACCCCAGCCAGTATGATCTCGACGTTGAACAATGGGTGGTGGACACCTACGCCACTGGCCCGTTCAACCTTGCCAATCGCACCCACGAACTGGTTCTGGGGGCTACCTGGTCCCGCTCAGAGACCGTTGACGAATCCCGTTATGGTCAGGGCATTGGCGATCCACTGCCGCCGTTGAATGAATGGGATGGCAATTACCCCAAGCCCACCTTTGACAATGGCGTGGGTGGCTCGGACTGGACCGACAAGGAAGTGGCCACCTACGCCGCCGCGCGCTGGAGCCTGACCGATCAACTGACCGCTATCACCGGTTTGCGCCTGACCTGGCTGGACAGTGAAGGCGTCAGTTATGGCACCGCCAAAACCACCAGCTATGACGCGGTGGAAACGCCGTACGCAGGTCTGATTTATGACCTCAACGACAACCATTCCCTGTACGCCAGCTACACCGAAATCTTTGCGCCGCAGACGGAATTGGATATTAATCGCGACCGCCTCGACCCGATTGACGGCGTGAACTACGAATTCGGGCTGAAAAGTGAATTCGCCGATGACCGGGTGAACACCACCGTGGCCCTGTTTCAGACCGAACAGAAAAACGTGGCGGAAGCTGCCGGCACCTATCCGAACTCACCCGACGTTTACTACCGGGGCATCGACGGTCTCGAGAGTCAGGGTGTTGAGCTCGAGTTCGTTGGCGATGTGACCGACCGGATCCAGCTGTTCGCCGGCTACACCTTCGTGGACATCGAAGACGCCGATGGTAACGCTGCAAAATCCTTTGTACCGGAACACCTGGCGCAACTGCGGGGTACCTGGAAAGTGCCCGGCATTGATGGCCTGAAGGTCGGCAGCCAGGTCCGCTGGCAGTCCGAGATCAGTCAGGAGCAGGGCGTGGCGACCACTGGCCCGAACGCTGGTGCCACTATTGTTACCGAGCAGGACAGTTACGCGGTCCTGGATCTGATGGCGAGCTACGATTTTGCCCGCCACTGGAACGCTACCCTGAACGTCAACAACGTCACCGACGAGAAATACATTGAGAGCCTGAAGAAATTCGGCGCCTCGGCCCAGGGCTTCTACGGCGAGCCGGCTAACGCCAGCCTGACCGTCTCCTGGGCGTACTGAACCCGGTTCCGGAGCGGGCCTTGTCCGCTCCGGAATTCTCTTCTGGTCGATGGATGCAGGGAGCAAGAGTGATGACACCGGAACAGGAAATGATCGAAGGGCTGAAAATCGCTGCCGGCGCCGGACTGTTTATTGCGCTGGCAGTCGCTGGTCTGGCGCTGGGCTCCGGGATCGGCGGCTAGTCTCAGCCAGACGCGCCTTACGATAAATGCCACAAGTGCCACAGTAACCACCTTCCGGCAGCAGATACTTCAGGCAGCAGCCCTTGCGCTGCGGAATGGCGCATTGCCGGCCACTGAACTCGGCCGGTACCCAATCAACGAACCGGTTCGCACCACATGCAAACTCCTCCAGCCAGGCCTGTGCCAGGTTGCATACGGCCTCTGCATCCGCAAGGTTCCACACGACCGAAAAAGGCGCTCCCAGACCAAGACCGATACTGCTCCAGTAAGCCCCCGGGCTGACCCCGAATCCCTGCCGGAAAACCGGATACCAGGCAGTCACAAGCTCATCCAGTTTCCCGATGAAGTCTGCTAAACCAACCGCTGGCTGTGACGGGGCATGAAACCATCGCGCTGCCGTCGCACCCTCGCGGGCCCGCCCGAGAAAAATCTGCTGGGGGTCGGGTAAAGGTGACTTGCCATCGCGAAACAGTCTCAGCGTCAACGGTGCAATCACCGACAGCGCCAGATCCTGCTGGGTGACGGAGAGATACGCCCGTAGTGCGCGGGCGTTGCTGGCGTCGGGGTAGTCCTTTGTGAGCTGCTGTTGCAGCAGTTCCGGCCGTTCGAGGCACTGGGCGAGCGAGAGCAGTGCAGGACGATCCAGGTCGTGAGGCTGTAAAGCCTGGCCGATGACGGATTCGGCATTCAGGCCTGCGCTGGCCAGCAAGTGCCGATACCGCCCGGGCCAGTCGGCGCCGGAGGGATCAGCTGCGACCATGGCGGCTCAGCCCCCACAGGAAATAAAGACCACCGACCAGTGCCGCCAGCAGCCCGGCGGGTAACTGGCCGGGGTAGACCACAATCCGGGACAGGTAATCGGCGACGGCCAGGAGCAGGCCGCCGGCGAGGGCCGCCACCATCATCTGCCGGCCCACGGTATGCTGCCCGAGTACCCGGGCCAGGTGCGGTGCGATCAGGCCCACGAAACTCAGTGGCCCGATGACCACCGTAGCTGATGCCGTCAGTAGTGCGGCCAGCAAGAGCAGCGCCAGCCGTGCCCGGCCAACAGGCAGCCCCAGGGAGGATGCCGAGGTATCACCCAGCGGAAGGATGGTCAGCGGGCGAATCACCGTGAACAGGCACAGGCTGATCAGCAGAATCAGGCTCAGCAGTGCCAGGGCCTCGGATTCGGAGATCAGCCAGGTGGCCCCGTACATCCAGTTCAGCAATTTGGACGCCACGGTGCCACCGGATGCCATCACCAGTCGCAAACCGGAATCCATGAACACGTACAAGGCGAGCCCGCCCAGCAGTAACTGAGTGCCCGCGAACCGGTGCCTTCGGGCCAGCAGGATCAACAGGCCGAGGGCGCCGGCTGCGCCAACGGTGGCGGCGGTCAGCTGGCCCGCACGTCCTACTTCAGCGCCGCTCAGGACAATCAGCACCATTACCAGGGCCGCGCCGCCACTGATGCCGAGCATTTCCGGGCTGGCCATCACGTTGCCGGTCATGCGCTGAATGAGGGTGCCGGCCAGGCCAAGGGATACGCCGGCAAGGATGGCCGCGAGCATGCGCGGACCGCGCCAGACCCAGGCATCGTCCCATTGACTCAGGGGCGTCCAGCTCCATTCCTGAAGGCCAGGCGACCAGCCCATGGATACGATAAACGTAGCGAGCAGAAGCGTCAGCAATACCGAGCCGATCACAACGGCCGGGCGTCTTATGGGTATAAATCCGGTGGGGCTGGCATCCTGGCCCGGCATGTGGTGGGTGTTCCTGAAGCTCTGCAGGGCCAGCAGGATGATGGGGCCTCCGATCAGCGCGGTCGTTGTGCCGGTTGGCACCAGCGAGCCGTCACCCCAGGTGGAGGCCCAGTGCGCCAGGGTATCTGCCAGGAGCAGCAGGCCACCGCCGAAGAGTGTGCTCCATACCAGCCGTTCCACCAGGTTCCGGGCGCCAAGCAGCCGGGCCAGTACCGGCGCCGCCAACCCGACAAACGCCACCACGCCAACCCGGCTAACCACCGTGGCGCTCATCAGCACTACCAAAAACAGCGCCAGCATTCGGATCATGCCGACACGGGCACCAAGCGAGCTGGCGGAGGCCTGACCCAGTTGCAACAGCTGCAACGGTCGCATCAGCAGCACCAGAGCCAGAGCCAGAACCAGAACCCGCGGCCATAGATCCATAAAAGGCGTCCAGTTGTTCTGTACCAGCGAACCGGCGCCCCAGATAAAGAGGTTGCCCAGCCATTCGCCCTTGAGGAGCAGGAACGCCATGTTCAGGGCGCCCATGAAGAAGGTGATGACCAGGCCGGCGAGAATCACCGTGACCGGGGAAAAACCAAGGCGCCAGGTCAGCGCGATGACGAGGAAAATGGCCAGCAAGCCGCCGGCGACGGCGGCCAGATCCGGGCTGAACGCCAACACCGCCGGGGCGAACAGGGTGGCAATGGTCACGCCGAATTGCCCCCCGGCTTCGACACCGAGCGTGGTCGGGGACGCTAGCGGATTACCCAGAACCTGCTGAGTTACTGCCCCGGCCAGCCCCAGTCCGCAGCCAATCAGGATGGCCACGGAGACCCGGGGCGCCCAGCTGAAATGGGCCAGTACCGAGGTGTAGTCGTGGCTGTTGTAGGTCCAGAACGCGGAAATCAATGCCGCCGGATCCAGTTCGGCCAGCCAGGGCGACGCACTGGCGGCCAGTGCTCCAAGCCACAGCAGGGCCGCGGCCAGCGGAAGTCTGGCGGGAAGCCCGGGCGTGTTCGTGGCCAGCCGGGTTTCAGCGTACATTGTCGGTGCCTCCCTGAATCAATGCGTCTGTCAGGTTGCTGGCCAGTCGCATTACCGGGAACACGCCGCCGAATGGCCACACCGCATCGACCTGGTAAATCTCATCGCGCTGAACAGCCGGCAGGTAGGTCCAGAATGGGCTGTCTTCAAGATGTTCGGATAGACCCGGGCGGGTGGGTTCAATGACCACAATCCGGCTGTCCGGGTAGGCGGCGATGGCCTCCAGGCCGACCACCGAAAACCCCCAGTAGTTGCCCGCATGTGGCCAGGCGTTGGTCAATCCCAGCGCGTTCAGGGCGGTTTGATACAGCCCGTTCGGGGCATAGATTCGCACGTGCCGGTCGTCAAGAAAATTCACCAGGGCCACCGGTTGATCATCGGCACCATGCCGCCGGAGGCGCTCGCGCTGGGCGGCGAGGGTGTGATCGATATCGGTCAGAATGGCCTGGGCACGTTCCTCCAGATCCAGGATTTCACCCAGGGTGAGGAGCATTTCCCGGGCTTTTGAAAACGGCCTGGAGTCCTTCTTGTAGACACTGATCACGTAGGTGGGTGCAATGCGCTCCAACAGGTCGGTCGCAGGGGCCATCTCGGAACTGGTGACGATCAGGTCGGGTTTCAGTTCGGCAATCGCTTCGAGGCTGGGGGCGACGCGGGTGCCGATATTGGGGACCGCTTCCGGCAATTCGGGTTCCTTGACCCATACCGAATAACCGGCCTTGTCCGCCACTCCCACCGGAGTCACGCCGAGCAGAAGCAGGGCTTCGGTTGCGGCCCAGTTCAGGGCAACCACGCGTTTGGGAGTTTCGCTCAGGGTCAGGGTTCCTTGCTCATGCTGCCAGGTTGTTGCGGTGGCCACCGTGGCGGAGACACATAGGCACAGAACGGCAGTGATTCGGAGAAGGATACTAATGGACATAGGACACCCACTGGCCGGGCGCCCGTTCCATCACACCCATCGGCACACCGTATATGGTTTCCAGAGTGTCGCTGGTCATAACTTCCTGCGGTGTCCCGTCCGCAATCGACTGGCCCTCACGCAGAGCTACCAAGCGGTCGCAGAACCGGGCGGCCAGATCAACATCGTGCAGAACCACAATCACGGTCAGGTCCCTTTCCTCGGCGAGGCGGTGCACCAGTCGCAGGGTTTCCACCTGGTGCTTCACGTCCAGCGCCGAAATCGGTTCGTCGAGCAACAGGCAGCGGGTTTTCTGGGCCAGCAGCATGGCAATCCAGGCGCGCTGGCGTTCGCCGCCGGACAGGGTGTCCACCGAGCGGTGCCGGAAGCGGCTCAGGCCGGTGTCCTCAATGGCCTGGTCAATCAGTTGGTGGTCCTCATCGGTGTAGCGTCCCAACGGCCCACGCCATGGGTAGCGGCCCAGCGCCACCAGTTCACGGACGGTAAGGCCATCGGTTCCGGGAGGGTGCTGGGGCAGGTAGCCCACGATACGGGCAAACTCCCGGGCCCCGGTGTCGCGGAACGAATGCCCGAGCAGGCTGGCCTCGCCAGTGGACGGTGAGAGCTGCCGGGCCAGGATTTTCAGCAGGGTGGATTTGCCGGAGCCGTTATGGCCGAGGAGGGCGGTAACCTCGCCCTCCCGAAAGCCGATGTTAAGGTTGCTGACGATGGCGGTGTCGCCGATGCGGACACCCAGGTTGGTCACTTCGAAAAAGGCAGACATGCAGGCTCCGGGCTATCTGAAGGTCTGCAGGATAATCTAAATGCGAATTACTATCAATATGATCTGAGGGTGAGGCAGGGTCTCAGGCCTGCCCGGTCTGCACCCGCCACTGGGCGTGGTAGGCACCCTGTTGGTCGAGCAGTTGCTGGTGGGTTCCGGCTTCCACGACCTGGCCGGCGTCCACGACGGCAATGGTGTCGGCGTCGACAATGGTGGACAGGCGGTGGGCGATCATGATCACCGTCCGGTTGTGGCCAATGCGCTTGAGTGAGCGCTGGATCGCAGCTTCCGTTTCATTGTCAACGGCACTGGTGGCTTCGTCCAGCACCAGAATCGGCGGGTCCTTCAGCAACGCCCGGGCCAGGGAGAGGCGCTGGCGCTGGCCCCCGGAGAGACGAATGCCGCGTTCGCCAACCGGCGTTTCCAGTCCCTCGGGCAGGGCCTCAATGAAGGACCAGGCTTCGGCGGTTTTCGCCGCCTCGACGATTTCTTCGTCGGTGGCGTCCGGTTTTCCGTAAGCGAGGTTTTCCCGAATGCTGCCCTCAAAAAGGTAGACATCCTGGCTCACCAGGCCAATGGCCTCACGCAGTGACTTGAGACTGACCGACTGGATGGGCTGGGTGTCGATCAGGATTCGCCCGTGACTGGGGTCGTAAAAGCGCAGCAGAAGCTTGATCAGCGTGGATTTACCGGAGCCGGTGGCACCAACCAGCGCAAGGGTGTGACCGGCAGGTACCTGCAGATCGATATCCCGGATACCGGCGCCGCTGGCGGGGTAGTGAAAGCTTACTTTTTCAAAACGGACTTCGCCCTTGACCGGCCCAGCCAGTGGTTGCCCGGCCTCGTCGTGCACGTAGACAGGCTCTGCAAGCAGATCAAGGATACGCCGGGTGCTGGCCATGGCCCGCTCAAACAGATCGATTACTTCGGCAAGGCCAGTCAGGGGCCAGAGCAGGCGTTGGGTCAGAAACACCAGCACGCCATAGGCGCCGACATTCAGAGTGCCTTCCAGAGCCATCATGCCGCCGACGGTGAAAGTGGCCAGGAAACCGGCCAGTATCGCCATGCGAATTACCGGAATGAAGGCGGAACTGATTCGGATGGCCCGGCGGTTGGCCTCCACGTAGGCCTCGCTGCTTTCCTTCAGGCGTGCCGCTTCCCGCTGTTCTGCGGTAAAGCTCTTGATGGTGGCGATACCGCCCAGGTTGTTGGCCAGCCGGCTGGACAGATCGCCGACTTTCTCCCGCACATCGGCGTACAGGGGACCCGCCTTGCGCTGGAAGTAGAAGGCGCCCCAGATAATCAGGGGAATGGGGGTAAAGGCCAGCAGGGCGATTAACGGCGACAGGACGAAGAACACGGCGCCCACGGCTACCACCGTGACCAGCACCTGGATCATGGCGTTGGCACCGCCGTCCAGGAAACGTTCAAGCTGGTTCACGTCGTCATTCATAGTGGCCACTAACTGACCAGAGCTGCGGGCCTCGAAAAAACTCATGTCCAGACGCTGGGCATGCTCGTAGGCATCCTGGCGTAAATCCGACTGCAGGCGCTGGGCCAGGTTGCGCCAGAGTATCTGGAACATGTATTCAAAGAGCGACTCCCCGGCCCAGATAAAGAACGTCAGTACGGCCAGGATGGTGATCTGCTCCCGCGCCGTTTCAAACCCCAGCCCGGCGACAAAACTCTGTTCCTGGTTGACCACCACGTCGATGGCGACGCCGATCAGGATCTCCGGGGCAATGTCGAACAGCTTGTTGATGATGGAGCAGGTGGCGGCCGCAATAATCTGTCGGCGATAGCCCCGCGCGTAGCGCAAAAGGCGGGCCAGGGCGGCGAAACTGCTGGTGGTTTGGCTGGCATGGCCGGGCATGAAAACACTCCGCGAAGGGCTGGAAAAGCGCAAAGGGTAGCTGGTACGTCTCAAAAATAAAAGAGAATCATTACCAACAACTGCGCAACGAAAGTCCGGATGCCCAGGAAGTCATTGCTTGAGATTGCGTTGCAGCCAGCGGTCCAGTTTGTCGGCGAATTCCTTGCGATCGGTCTGGCTGAACGGTGCGGGGCCTCCGGTCACCTGGCCGGCACTGCGCATTTCTTCCATGAAATTGCGCATGGCCAGGCGCTGGCGGATGTTTTCCCTGGTGAAGGCCTGGCCACGGGGATTGAACACATCCGCACCCTTTTCGATGGCTTCCGCCGCCAGGGGGATGTCCTGGGTAATCACGAGGTCGCCGGGGCTCATCTGGTCCATAATTTCGTTGTCCGCCACATCGAAGCCCTGGGGCACCTGGCGGCGCTGTATGTAGGGGCTCGGCGGGAGGTTGATGCTGTGATTGGCGATGAAAGTGGTCTGGACCTGCCAGCGGGTGGCGGCGCGGCAGAGGATTTCCCGGATGGGGACAGGGCAGGCGTCGGCATCGACCCAGATAGGCATGGCGGATTCCTTCATCGATTGGTTCTGGCGGCAAGTTTACCTTCTGTTGGTGTGAGCCTGGTAGGTTGATGTGGCGTATCACACTCTATGGCAGGAGATTTCAGGCACAGGAGGGACTGACATGATTTCAAAAGGTTTGGCCTTGGGAATATTGGTGTTGGTTTTGTCGTTACCGGCGGCGGCCAGTGACAACAACGGCAGTGCATGGCAGGCACTTCGCGATGGCGAAGCGATACTGATGATGCGCCACGCCCTGGCTCCGGGTACAGGCGACCCGGCGAATTTCCAACTGGATGACTGCAGCACCCAGCGGAACCTGAACGAGACCGGCAGGGAGCAGGCCCGGGCCTGGAAAACGTTTCTGGCGGAGCATGGCATTACCGGGGCGCGAGTGTATTCGAGCCAGTGGTGCCGGTGCATGGATACCGCAACCGAAATGAATGTCGGCGAGGTGACCGGCTGGCCGCCGCTGAACTCGTTCTTCCAGAACCGGAGCAGCGGGCCCCGCCAGACCCGGGAAACCATTGAGGGCGTGAACGCCATGGCAGACGGGGCGCCCATTATCCTGGTATCCCATCAGGTCAACACCACGGCACTGACAGGGATTTATCCGGCCTCCAATGAGGGCGTCATAATCGCACTTCCACTGTCGGACTCGCCGGAAATCCTGGCTCGGGTGGCACCGGGGAAGTAACGGCAGGCGGGCGGCAGAAGGGTGCTTTCTGGTATCATGCGCGCCCTTTACTTTTTCAGGAACCCCTCATGGCCCAGCTTCCTCCCTGCCCCCAATGCAGCTCTGAATACACCTATGAAGACGGCGTTCAGCTCGTCTGTCCCGAGTGCGGTCACGAATGGTCGGAAGCGGAAGCCGCCGCAGCCGAGGCCGGCGCAGTGGTTCGGGATTCCAACGGTAATGAACTGCAGGACGGTGATACGGTCACAGTGATCAAAGATCTGAAGGTCAAAGGATCCAGCTCGGTCGTTAAGGTGGGCACCAAGGTGAAGAACATCCGCCTTGTCGACGGTGATCACGATATTGACTGCAAAATTGAGGGTATCGGTGCCATGAAACTGAAGTCGGAGTTCGTGAAAAAAGCCTGAATTGCCCAATCCCTCCGGATCGTCTAGATATTACTCAGGGCGTCTTCGAATGCTCTGAGTAAATCCCAACAACGTGCGACCCGCGTTACGACAAGACGACTGGCTCCTAAACTGCCGGCCCCTCCGCCACAAGCGGAGAACTCCTGCAGTTGCGCTTTCACCAGGAAGCGGGGGCAAGGAGGGTGGGATGAAACAACGCTTCGAATTTCATGTGGATAGCACCCGCTATCTGGATGACCACGGCAAGCCACTGGATGATTTGCCGGCCCAGGCCGAGGATACCGAGCGTACCCTGGCTGCCTACCGAAATATGGTGCTCACCCGCACTTTCGATGCCAAAGCCATCGCGTTGCAACGCACCGGCAAATGCGGCACCTACCCCTCGGTGCTAGGGCACGAAGTGATTGGCACCGCAATTGGCCAGAGCCTGGCAAAAACCGATGTGTTTGTACCTTACTACCGGGACCAGGCTGCGCACATTCTTCGCGGTGCGTCACTGGTGGAAATGCTGTTGTACTGGGGCGGTGACGAACGGGGCAGTGCGTGGAAAAACTGCCCGGAAGACCTTCCCATTGCCGTTCCCATTGCCACTCAGTGTTGCCATGCCGTGGGTGTGGGGTCGGCCATTCGCATCCGTGGTGAGGAGCGGGCGGTGGTCTGCTGCGTGGGAGATGGTGGCACGTCCAAAGGCGATTTCCTCGAAAGCATCAACCTCGCCGGCGCCTGGCACCTGCCCGTGGTGTTCATGGTGATCAACAATCAATGGGCGATTTCCACGCCCCGCGGCATCCAGACCGGTGCCGAGACCATTGCTCAGAAAGCCATCAGCGCCGGATTGCCAGGCCACATTGTGGACGGCAATGACTACTTTTCCGTCATCGAGGCCCTGGATGCTGCCCTCGAGCGGGCTCACGCCGGCAAGGGCGGCATGGTGATCGAGGCGGTCACCTATCGATTGGGGGATCACACCACGGCTGACGACGCCACCCGCTACCGCAGTGCCGAGGATCTGAAAAAAGCCTGGGAGAAGGATGGCATCAAACGTTTGCAGAACTACCTGCACGATGCCGGCCTCTGGGATCCGGACAAGGAAAAGGCGCTGCAGGCCGAGTGCAAGCAAACGGTTGAGAAGGCGGTGGAAGAGTACCTCGCCACCGAAGCCGAACCACCCACGGCCATGGTGGATTACCTGTTCGAAAACCTGCCCGTCTCGTTGCGGGCGCAGCGGGAGCGCCTTGCCGCCAAATACCGGGGAGGTGAATAATGAGCTCGGCAGAGGTTCGTGACGTCACCCTGGTGGAGGCCGTCAACATGGCTCTGGCCTGGGAAATGGCTCATGACGAGAATGTGGTGTTGCTGGGCGAGGACATTGCCACCAATGGCGGGGTGTTCCGGGCCACGGTGGGGCTCAAGGAACTTTTCGGCTTCAAGCGGGTGATGGACACGCCCCTGGCGGAAAACCTGATTGCCGGAACGGCCGTGGGCATGGCCACCCAGGGCCTGAAACCCGTGGCGGAATTCCAGTTCATGGGGTTCATCTACGCCGGTATGGAGCAGATCGTCAGTCACGCTGCCCGAATGCGCAACCGTACCCGGGGCCGGTTGCACTGCCCGATCGTCTACAGGGCGCCGTTTGGCGGGGGTATTCACGCACCGGAACACCACTCGGAAAGCACCGAGGCCCTGTTTGCTCACATTCCCGGCCTGCGTGTGGTCATCCCCAGTTCGCCCCAACGGGCGTACGGCCTGTTGCTGGCCGCCATTCGTGACCCCGATCCGGTGGTGTTCCTCGAACCCAAACGCATTTACCGCGCGGTGACCCAGAGCGTGGAAAACAACGGTGAGGCCTTACCGCTCGATACCTGCTTCACGCTCCGGGAAGGGGATGATGTCACCCTGATCACGTGGGGGGCGTGCGTGATGGAAACCCTGCAGGCGGCCGACAAACTGGCCGAGCAGGGGGTGTCCGCGGAGGTAATCGATGTCGCCTCCGTCAGCCCGCTGGACCGGGAAACGCTGCTGTGTTCGGTGGCCAAAACCGGCCGCGCCGTGATCATTCACGAGGCCTGCCGCAATGGCGGCGTGGGCGCTGAAATTGCCGCTTCCATTGCGGAAGGCGCGTTTCTTGATCTCCAGGCACCCGTGGTTCGGGTAACCGGTTACGACACCATCATGCCGTATTACCGGAATGAGATGGCCTACCTGCCCACCGTAGGCGACATTGTCGAGGCTGTGGAACAGGTGATTGCGCTATGAAAAATTTCAAACTCCCCGATCTTGGCGAAGGCCTGCCCGAGGCTGAAATTGTCGAGTGGCACGTCAAAGTGGGCGACGTTGTCGACGTCGATCAGGTGCTGGTTTCCGTGGAGACCGCCAAGGCCATCGTGGAGGTGCCATCTCCCGAGGCGGGTACCATCGCGAAGCTCTACGGCGATCCAGGCGACATCATCCACACCGGTGAGCCTTTGCTGGCGTTTGAAGGTGAGGGGGATGACACCGGCACTGTGGTGGGTGAGCTGAAAACCTCCGACAAGGGCAATGGGGCAGAATCCACCCGGGATCAGTTCATCATCGGCGCAGCGGTGTCCAGCCGACGGGCCCGGGCCAACCGTGCGACGCCGGGAGTCCGTGCGCTGGCGGAGCGCTTGGGTGTCAGCCTCGAATCGATCAAGGGCAGCGGCCCCGGCGGCCTGATTACCAACGACGATGTGCACAAACAGGCCAGCCATCAGAAACAGCTGGGTGAGGCGGAAATGCTGCGGGGCCCGCGCCGGACCATGGCCAAGAACATGGCGTTGTCCCACGCCCAGGTGGTGCCAGTCTCCATTTACGAGGACGCTGACATCGGCGACTGGAACGAAAGCACGGACATCACCATGCGCCTGGTGCAGGCGATCGCCCTTGCCTGTGAGGCGGTTCCGCAGCTGAATGCCTGGTTCGATGGCGATAACCTGAGCCGGCGGCTGCTGGATAAAGTGCATGTGGGCATTGCGGTGGATACATCGGAGGGGCTGTTCGTGCCCGTGCTGCGGGACGTGAATCACCGGTCGCAACAGGATCTGCGCCAGGGGCTGGAAAACCTGCGGGAAGCGGTTGCCACCCGCAAGATTCCACCCCGGGAAATGCAGGGGGCCACGATCACCCTGTCCAACTTCGGCACCATGACCGGTCAGTACGCCAACCCCATTGTGACCCCTCCCCAGGTGGCGATTGTTGGCGCTGGCAGGATCCGCGAGAAAGTCGTTCCTCGCGGTGGAAAACCGACAGTGCGGCGCATTCTGCCATTGTCCCTCACGTTCGATCACCGGGCGGCGACCGGAGGTGAGGCCTCGCGGTTTCTGGGCGCCATGGTCGAGGCGTTGATGGCGAAATAGGTCCGGGCATACGGAGGGCGAGAGTCAGCCTATACTCAATGCATTGGCTGGATGCCCTCGACATCTCGCGGGAATGCCCGGGAGGTACTTTGACCACACTCAAGCGTAACATCTGGACGCTCTTCTGGCTGGTTTATGCCGGCGGCCTCGTGCTGCTCATTGCTCTTGTTTCATCCTCCTGGAATACCACGATTGACCGATACGAACGTCACCACGAATCCCGTGTGGAGTTCTTTGCCCAATCGGTCGCCAACATCCTTGGCACGCAGGAACTGGTACTGGATGTGGTCGGCCGGGAACTGTTGCGTCGGAATAGGTTCCCGGTGGAACCGCAGGCTTTGCCACTGCTGGACAGCGCCATGAAATCCAGTCCTTCGCTGGCCGGCCTGGGCCTGGCCCGACCCAATGGCCAACTGATTGCGCTCAGCTCCAACATCAATATGGACCGGCTACCCAACCTGTTGGAATCGGAACGAACGCGCCCGAGTTTCCAGCAGGCGCTGATGGAAGAGAAGATGATTCTGGGGCGCACCTATTTCTTCGAACCTCTTGGTGAGTGGATCATTCCCGTTCGCAAAGCCTTGCGTAATGACGCCGGTGAAGTGCTGGCGGTAATGACGGCCGGGATACGGATTGAGGGTGAGCATGGTATTTTCAGCAGTGATCGGCCCAACGAAGACGACGAAAGCCTCATGCTGTTTCGTGAACGGGATGGCTACTTACAGTTTCTGTCGCGGGAGGACGTCGGGCCTGAAGTCTACTCCACGGTTCGCCGCCCGGACGATCAGATCCGGGCGGATACCGAGCGCCTTGAGCGGGAGTCCGGCAAGAGTATCGAGGCCATCAAGAGAGACGCGGATATCGTCATCTATTACTCCGAACGGGACAGCGGTACCTATCTGGGAGCGGCGGTCTATGATTCACGATTTGAACTCTGGGTTATCTCGGAATCCGACATGGCCGGCGTTCTCCGGGAGTTCTTCCGGCAGCTGGCGATTTTCGTTGGTTTGTTTGTGGTTATATCGGCCCTTCTCTATTACCTGTTCAGTCTGATTGATCGCGTTGAAAAGAAACGGCGGGACCAGCTCTTTCATCAATCCAGGCATGATGACCTGACCGGACTGATGAACCGGGTAGGGCTCATCGATGAGATCCACGCGCGGATTGATGCCCGGCGCCCCTTTTGCATCGCGCTCGTGGACATTGATAACTTCCGCGGCATCAACGATCGGTTTGGTCAGGATTTTGGTGACCGGGTGCTGGCTGACTGGTCCCGTTGCCTGCGCCAGGCCGCCGGCGAAGATTCCGTGGTGGCCAGTCTTGGTGGTGACGAATTTGCGGTGGTTGCGGGAGTGTCGGACGAACAACAGGTTTACGAGTACTGCCAGAGCCTGTTGACCGAAACCGGCAGCTGCGTACTCAGTGGAGCGCTCAACATGCAGATTGGCGCCAGCATCGGTGCCGCGATTTTTCCAGCCAATGGCGATTCGTTCAGCAGCATTGTGCGCAGCGCTCACCTTGCACTCCACAAGGCCAAGAAGAACCGAAACGACGTGTGCCTGTTCCAGAGTGACATCGAAACCCGGTACCTGCGGCGGGTTCACATTGAACAACGCCTGAGAGGGGCGCTCGAACCCCATCTGATTACCATGGCCTACCAGGCTCAGGTTGATGCCAAGGGGCGGGTGGTCGGCATGGAGGCGCTGGCACGCTGGTATGACGACGAACTGGGGTATGTACCGCCGAACGAATTTGTGTCTGTCGCCGAGGCCTCGGGCCTGATGGTTCAGCTTGGCAACTACGTACTGGATCGTAGCCTTGAGGATTTCAGCACGTTGCCGCGGCAGAAGGCATTTCCACTGGAGCTTTCCGTCAATATTTCAGTGCTGCAGTTCATGCAGCCCGGGTTTGCAGAAACGGTGCTCGAAAAGCTTCGCCAAAATCACATGGCCCCAAACGAGCTGACCCTCGAAATCACCGAAACCATGTTCATGTCCCGCCAGAGCACCATCCTGCCGGTTTTGAATCAGTTGCGGGATTCCGGAATCCGGCTGTCCATGGACGATTTCGGAACGGGATACTCTTCCCTGAGTCTGCTGCGCTCATTGCCCATCGATGAGTTGAAGGTCGACAAGACCTTTGTGGACAGCATCAATGAAGACAAACAGGCCCGCAAAATGGTGGAGAGCATCGTCGCCATTGCCCGCAATCACGAACTGGAGTTGGTCGCCGAGGGCGTTGAAAGCCAGGAGCAGGCCGACACCCTGATTGCCATCGGCTGCCAGCGTTTTCAGGGATTCTTTTTCGGCCGTCCCGTACCGATTGGCGACGTCCGGGAACTGCTCACCGCTTCCGTCGAATGACCTTGTGCGACGATTCGTCGCAGAAAAACCCTTGTTCCGTCATGGCCCTCGGGTAAGCTCAAACACACAATCAATTGCCCGAAGGACCCAAGCACCGTGAAAGTGAAATCCCTTGTTGCTGCCTTGCTGCTTTCCATCATTCCTGCACTGGCCAGTGCCCACGACTACACTCAGGACAACCTGAAAATCGACCACCCCTGGAGTCGCCCAACCCCGCCGGGCACCCCCACCGGCGTTGGCTACCTGACCATCACCAACATTGGCGAGGCGCCGATCACCCTGATCGGAGCGCAAACCCCAAGGGCAGGGCACGTCTCGATTCACGAGTCCAGCATGAGTGACGGTGTAATGAGTATGAAGCCCCTGAAGCAGGGTCTTGTCATCCCCGCGGGTGAAACCGTTGAGCTGAAACCCCACAGTTATCACCTGATGCTGGAGAAACTGCCGGAACCCTTGCACGAAGGCGAACGCATACCTCTCACACTGAAGTTCAGGGGAGCGGAAACCGTGCAGGTCGAGCTCACTGTTGAGCCGTTGGATTACGGCGTAATGAAAAAAGAAATGGACCATTCTGGGCATCAGATGGAATGACGAGACTGCCAGAGCGCGGCAGGTTTGCCCAATGTTATGGAGCACGCCTGTTTGACGACTATAATTCCAGTTTACAGGAGACCCTTCACAGAGCCTTCCGGTCAATCTGGTATGAGAAGTGATAAGTCATCAAAAGAGGGGGGGGCGATCATGAATCTGGCAAACATTGTTCAAGGCGGATGGGATGCGGTTGGCGCCGGAGATTTTGACAGGGTGGTGGCCGATTACTCGGAAGAGATGATATTCGTTATGCCCGGGCAGACGGATGTACTTGAAGGTCGAGGGCCTTTCCGAGAGGCTCTCAATGGTCTTGGGCAAATTCTTCCGCCAGGGTTCGAGATTACCGGACTGCGTAACATAGAGGGTGATGCTGAGGTCGTCTCGATCGTTGATTGGAAATCATCAAAGATTACCGGCTCCCAGCTAGCGGTGCTTTTCCGATTTGAAGGCAACAAAATTTACGAGGAGCGATGGTTTATCGATACTGAACAATGGAACAACGCGTTCTGACTTCAGTGTTTCAGCCGTAGTGGCAGGTTCTCAAGCACTACTCAGTGGGTTCGCTGAACCCACGATTAAACCACGATCGAAAGGGAGTTCAGGTGGTGATCTGTTTTCTGAAATACATCTTGGATCCCTACGAACTCCCGGGTTCGAGCGCTATGCCAACAACATAGCCACCGTATCTACCTTATTGAAATAAACTTCTACCAGGATAAAGAGTGGGACGATCGCCGAAGGCTGCTGAATAGTTTCTGAAAAGCGGCTGTGACTGGCGGTTAGTGATTTCAGGAGGAAAACCGTGACTCAGTATCATATTGCGCAACTCAATGTGGCAAAGCTGAAGGCGCCGATAGACTCCCCTCAGCTTGCAGATTTTGTCGCGAATCTGGATAGGATCAATGCCTTGGCGGATGACTCTCCAGGCTTTGTCTGGCGGCTACAAACGGAAGACGGTGATGCCACGGGCATTGATTATTTTGGCTCGGACCAGATTGTGAACCTTTCGGTCTGGGAGTCGGTCGAAGCGTTGCACGATTACGTTTACCGGTCTGTTCACGTCGAGATCATGCGCCGCAAAAAGGAGTGGTTTCACAAATTGGCTGAGTCCCACATGGTGCTTTGGTGGGTGCCAGCCGGACATATCCCCTCCCTGGAAGAGGCATCCGAAAAGTTGCAGAGATTGAGGAAGTCTGGGCCCACAAACGATGCGTTCACCTTCAAGAAAACATTCCCGCCTGCAACTGAAGCCGTCGAGGTCTCATCAAACACTTTGGGTGGGGAGTGCCCTGCTACCTAAACGGTCCGGGGCCATTGTTTGTTATCAAGATAAAGTGGGAGTAAAACTGTTTAGGGCATCTGCGCGGATGCAGGCATTCCAATCGTCCCGGTCTTAGAAATGGAGTCTATCCATGCAACCAAAAGACATCGTGGCGCAGTTCATCTCGGACATCCACGCCCAAAGGCTGGATGAGGCAAAGACCTTGCTGGCTGCAGAAGAGTTTGAATACGTCGGGCCAAACATGCGCTTCCTCAGCCGCGATGACATGCTGGCCTACCAATTCGGTATGGTTGCCATTCAGAAAGACCTGGTTCTCCGGCAGCTGAGTGCTGACGGCGAGCATGTTTTCGCGATCCTGGATTACCGGACCCACTTTGAGCCGATTGGGGATGTGCGGCTTGCAGTCTGGTTTCGCGTGCGCAACGAAAAAATCCACACGGTCGAAGCATTCTATAACGCTGCAGTGGTTGAAAACATGCTGGGAGGAAACCTGCCCTCCGCGCGCTGAAAGCGGGGAAAACTCTCCGGTAGAGGAGGTTTTGATCCGGTTGCGGGCCGCATGGTTTTTGCGATTGAAAATAAGCAAGGTACAAATCCAGTCTGATCTATACTTTGGGAATTGTTCGAGCATCCCAAGTTCTGTATGCGGCAGGAAGCAGCGCAACACTGAAGCGAACCTCAAAGCTCGATTCCTGGTATCAAGTTCGCCTCAGCCATGGAGGGTAAAAGCATGATCGAACACACTCTGGATACCGCCCATTCCATTCTCTATGTCCGTCCCACGTCGTCTTTGGAAAAAGACGATTTCCGTCAGCTAGCGGAAACGGCGGATCCCTTTATTGAAGAAACCGGAGCACTTGAGGGCCTTATCATCAGTAGTCCTACCTTCCCGGGCTGGAAAAGCATCGGGGCAATGGTCACGCATTTTCGCTTCGTAAGGGATCATCACAAATTCATCAGGAAAGTTGCACTGGTGACGGACTCGGCCTTTGGCGACCTTGGGGAGCATCTCGCATCACATTTTTTGTCTGCGGACATCAAGCACTTTCCTGTGAATGACCTTGAGGCGGCTGAAAAGTGGGTGGCCGGTAAGGATTAATGCAGCGTCTTGCCGGATCCACCAAACTATTATTCGCCGGAAGGCTCTATCGAGGCTACGCTGGAAAAGATTGGTTTTATTGAGATCATAAGATAGATGCGCTTTGTATTTTATATTTAGTCATGATGTATATAGGGAAGCATCTGGTGATGTTTGTTTTCGGGGCTATCCGAAAACAGCGTTGAACTGGAAACTAAAAAGGAGTTTTTAAATGCCTGCATCAGAAATCTATTCAGCAAAAGTTGGGGCGGGTGAGGGATTCTCAGGCCCGGCCCCTCTGGCCGGCCTGCCCAGTTGGACGGTCTCCAAACAGCAGCAGACTGAAATCTATGAAATTACTCATAATCTCAACCTGAACAATCCTGAGCTCGATATGCAGGTTGTTGCTACGTCAATGACGCCGGGGGTCAGCGTAGTTGTCGAGAACGTTGGCGCCAACTCGTTCAGAGTATCGGCCTGGACAAACCAGCTTGCAGCGGCAGAAACTGATTTTATGTTCATTGCGTATTGCTGAGTCAGCCCCATGCCGGGCGCTGGCATAGTGCCCGGTGAATTCCATGTTCTCAGGTTCGGTATACGTAGTTCTGGCAGACTCGCTGCTTGTGTTGCACGTGGTATTCGTAGCATTTGTGGTTCTGGGTCTGCTGGCTATCTACCTCGGTCATTTTCTGAATTGGGAGTGGGTGCGCAACATCTGGTTCAGGGTGTCTCACCTGATTGCGATTGCTGTTGTCGTCTTGCAATCCTGGGTCGGAGTAATCTGTCCGTTAACCACCTGGGAAATGGCGCTCCGGAACAAGGCGGGCGATGCCGTATACGAGGGGTCGTTCATCCAGCACTGGCTGCACGCCATTCTCTATTACAGTGCTCCTGAGTGGGTGTTTATTCTCAGCTATTCCCTGTTTGGAGGCCTGGTCCTGATCAGCTGGTTTTTGATACGGCCTCGTTGATTGCTGGTCCAAATTCAGACAGGTACTGCCCGGGCGGAGGCATCCGAGGCATTGCCAGCACAGACAAGGTTGCGACCTTCGAGCTTGGCCTGGTAGAGCGCCTGGTCAGCCATCACTATGGTCTTATCCAGGCTTACTTCTTCCGAATCGCGATTGGCGACGCCAACGCTGATGGTGCACTGAAGGATGTCCGCGCCTTCGCGGATGGTGAGCGCTTCGACATTCTGGCGCAAGCGCTCGGCAACGTTGCAGGCCTCCGGAAGATCGGTTTCCGGTAACAGCAGAACGAACTCTTCACCGCCCCAGCGGGCCAGGAGATCCCCCTGGCGCCGGGAACTGTCGAGCACCTTGGCGATTTTGCGCAGTATCCGGTCCCCGGTGGCATGGCCGTACTGATCATTAATCATCTTGAAGTGGTCGATATCGATCATGGCCACGCAGATATCGCGATTGTTGCGTTTTACCAGGTTCCAGAGCGATTCCGCGACAGGCAGGAAGCCCCGTCGGTTTTCCAGGCCCGTAAGATGATCCACCTGGGCTTTGCGTTCAGCCGCGATCCGCGCTTGCTGGGTTCTCTTGACCAGATCCGCCAATGCCAGTGCCAGAAGCATGGCATCCAGCACCATGCCTATGTCCACGGCATAAAAACCAATCTGACTGTACGGCAGGATGCCATAGACGGTCAGTGCCGTAATAGACGCGCCAATCGCGGAGGCGAGTGTGCCAAACAGGTAGTAGCGCGCGGATTTCATGCCGCTCATCCAGCTGGATACGCCCAGGTAAAGCATCAAGCCTGTGAAGACCGGTACCAAAGCGAAAGCGAGAGTCAGGGCCCACCCCCGTTCGCCGATGTAATAGCAGGCTGCAAACAGCGCGAAATAAACCGCACAGAGTACCTGGATGGCCCGGAACAGTTTGCGTCGCCGGAGTTTCACCTCCAGGAAGCTGGTGGCAAAGGTAATGCCGGAGAAGGCAAAAACCAACATTAACAGGGGCGGCGCCCACTGCTGCCAGACCACGGCAGACGGCCAGATCAACACCATGCCAATGCCGCTATAGGAGGCAGTCATGAGGATGAAGGAGACCATGTAAATGGTATAGAACAGGTACCGCTTACGCCGGAGCCCGGTGAAGAGCATCAGGTTGTAGGCCGCGAGAGCAAACATGACGCCATAGACGAAGCTGTAGAAAGCAGCGTCGAACTGTTCCTGATCGTGCCCGGCCTTGAGACTGGAAAAATAGAAGGGGATGACGACGGGATCTGCTGTTTCAACGCGCAAAAACAGGCGCGTCATGCCCGAGGGGAATGCGTATTCTGCAGTTGGGACCCGCGTGGCAAATGAGCGATTGTGGACGGGAATGCTATCGCCGCTGATAAAACGCTCGGGTGGCTCGCCCGCCGGCATGAAGTAGAAGTCGACCCGGTCAAGCCAGCCAATCCGTACTGACATGCGTCTGGTAATGGTGTCTCTGGTCGGATTAATCACATCTGCAACCAGCCAGACCGCACCGGAATCAATACCGTTGGCCATAACGCGGTCATCGGTACGCTGCACGCCTTCGGGCGTTTCCCCTATCAGGAACTGGATGTCGCCAACAGAGAGTTCCTCACCCTGTTCTTCGATAAACGCCATCCGGTGCGCGATTGCACCATGGTACCCCATCCGGGCATCCAGCCGGGGCACTGTCTGTTCTTCGTCGGAAGACGCACCGAAAGCGCCAGTCGCGAAGACCTGCAGAGTCAGAAGGGACAAAAGGAGTAGTAAGGTCCAAAACCGAAGCACTTGGTTTTACGTCCGTTTAAAACTGTCTTCATAGACTATATGCAAACCCGGGTTATGTCATGGTTCAGGACAGGTTCAGTTGTATGGGATCCACCCGGTAATAGTCGCAAAGTACCTCATATACAGCCGGTTGTGTATCTTTCAGATGGTGGGGTTGCTGGTAGAAGGCTTCCGTCAGTACCGCAAAAAACTCCGCAGGTTGGGTCGCTCCGTAGGGATCCAGCCAGCCCTGGTGGTGATGCCTGAGTGAGTGCCGGAGGTCCTCGTAAGCCTTGGTCATGGTGTGTTGCCACTCCTCAGCCTGTTTGCCGCTGAGTGGCGGAGCGCCGTCGGCGGTGCCATCAAGGTAGTCGAGCTGATGGGCAAACTCATGAAGGATGACATTGTGCGGACCATTCGGGGTCCTGGCCCCTTCCTCACACTCGGACCATGCCAGCACGACCTGGCCCCGTGAAGACGCTTCACCGGCACGGATCTGTTCGTTTACACTCACCACCATGCCGTCCCGTTCCGGAGCCTGAACCCTGTACACATCCGGATACACCAGTATGCTCCGCACTTCATCGTATTCGCCGAACGGCCGGGCGAGGATCAGCAGGCAGGCGTGCCCGGCAACGGTGATTCGCACCCGATCATCCACCTCGAAGCCATCACAGCCATAGAATGCCTTCTCGGCCAGAAACAGTTGAACGTGCTGTTCCAGGCGTTTTTTGAGACCTGAAGACAACTTACGGTAGAGCGGTACCGAAGTTTCCAGTTCTTGTCGCCATGCTTCGGGAAATGGTTGCTTCAGTTGCCGTTTCCGGCGCCAGTCCTGGTAAAAAAACAGATAGAATACGGACAGTGCAATGAAGGTCACTGCAAACAGCGCAAATACAAGCAGGGCTGACATTCTTTAGGGTTCCACTTCGATGGGTATTCCGCCATCTTACCCCAAACGATCTTCAGGAGGCTGCCATGTCCGAGAAACAAACCGTTGTTATCACAGGTGCCAATCGCGGTATCGGCCTTGAGCTTGCACGGCATTATGCCGATGCGGGCTGTCACGTAATCGGTGTCTGTCGGAAGGCTTCCAGCGAACTCTCAGAAATCGCGGCCCGGGTTGTCGAAGGTGTGGACGTGACGACGGATGCTGGCATCCAGACATTGACCCGCGCGCTCGAGGGTCAGCGAATTGATCTGCTCATCAACAACGCCGGCCTGCTGCAGGATGAAAAACTCGGTTCCATTGATTTCGATTCCATCCGCACTCAAATGGAGGTCAACGCCTACGCGCCGCTCCGGGTTGCCGAGGCCCTGGTGTCGCACATCCCGTCCGGTGGCAAGATCGCCAACATTACCAGTCGTATGGGATCCATTGCCGACAATGATTCCGGAGGCCGCTACGGTTACCGGGCCTCGAAAGCGGCGCTCAATGCGTTTGGCAAATCGTTGGCGATGGACCTGAAACAGAAGGGCATTGCCGTGGCCCAGTTGCACCCGGGTTATGTACAGACGCGGATGGTAAATTTCGGAGGATTGATTACACCCGAGGAGTCCGCCAAGGGGCTGGCTGCCCGGATAGAGGGCCTCAACCTCGAAAACACCGGCTCGTTCTGGCATAGCAATGGAGACGAGTTGCCGTGGTAAGGTCGCTCTGAGTTTTGTTAGCCGGTTGTCTTGGGCGCCGGCAAAGGCGGGGTGTCCCTGGGGCAGCCCGGCACACAGGTAGTATCAACAGGAGTTTGCTGATGAGTCTGGCGATTGCCTTGCACGTGTTGTCTGCGGTTGTCTGGGTAGGGGGCATGTTCTTCGCGTATATGGCCATGCGCCCGGCGGTGATTGAGGTGGTTGAAGCAAGCCAGCGCGGCACGCTCTGGTGTCGCACCCTGTCCCGGTTCTTCCGCTGGGTCTGGCTGGCCATCATTTTGTTGCTGGTTACCGGTTATTGGATGGTGTTCAGCGTCTTCGGGGGGATGGCCGGCGCGGGCTGGCATATCCATGCGATGCAGGGGCTGGGGTTGATCATGATGCTGCTGTTCTTTCACGTGTACTTCGCTCCGTTCCGCCGGCTCAAGCAGGCAGTGGCCGAGAAGGATCCTCAGGAAGGTGGTCGACGGGTCGGCCAGATCCGCAGGCTGGTCGGCATCAACCTGATTCTGGGGTTGGTGGTCATTGTGGTCGGCGCGGGTGGCCGGTATCTGTAAAGTGCGTCTGGAGTCGGGCAACCGGGAAGCTGACCATGTCTTACATTCGAAAAAAGACCATAGAGGGGCTAGAGGCGGGTGATTGCTTTACGCTGACTCGCACCTTCACCGAGGCGGACACCGTGACCTTCGGAGAGATCAGCCGCGACTATAACCCAATTCACTACGACGAAGGTTTTGTCAGGGCCAAGAACCTGCAAGGGCGGATCTGTCACGGCCTGCTCGTCGGCGGCATGATCACGGAAGTCGGTGGTCAGATCGGCTGGCTGGCGTCCGGAATGAATTTCCGGTTCCGGCGGCCAGTGTATTTTGGTGACACCGTAACCTGCGTGTTCACAATCACCGAGGTGGATGAGAAGAGCAGGGCTCGAGCGGAAGCGGTGCTCTCGAATCAGCATGGAGACGTAGTGATTGAGGCCTGGCTGACCGGTGTTTTGCCGGGCCCGAGTGAACAGCAAATTCTGGCCGGTCTGCTGGCCGGCGACTGACCCACATTATTCGAGGTTTGTATGGCCCGTTTCGAGCTGCTAGGCACAGCGATCATTCCCGGTAAGGGAACGCAGCTGCGTCTGCTGCAGCGTAATGACGAATTCTCAATCAAGATTGCCGGCAGTACCGGTGAGCTGATGAACAGCCGTCTTCACGGGTCAGAAGATGCACTGGCAACGCTGGCCTGCGAGCGGATTTCGGATCATCCTGCTCCGCGGATCCTGATCGGGGGGCTCGGCATGGGTTATACCCTGGCCGCAGCGCTGGCATCTCTGGGCGAGACCGCGGAGGTGACCGTGGCGGAGTTGGTGCCGGAGGTGAAAGACTGGAACCTCGGGCCCTTGGGTGGGGCCGCCGGTTTTCCGCTGAAAGACCCGAGGGCGCAGGTTCACATCGGGGATGTGGTGCAATTGATCAAGGAGTCTCCCGCCACTTATGACGCCATTCTTCTGGACATCGACAACGGTCCGGAGGGGCTCACGAGGAAGGAAAATGACTGGCTTTACACCAGAGCGGGCATTGCGGCAGCCCAGGCCGCACTGCGGCCGGACGGCATACTGGCCTACTGGTCGGCCGGGCAGGACCCTGCATTTACCGAACGCCTCAAGCGGGCAGGCTTGTCAGTGGAGCCCGTCACCGTGCGCGCCCATCGGCCGGGCAAGGGCGCCCGGCACGTTATCTGGCTGGCCTGGTAACGCGACAGCATCTCAGTCATCGTCTTCCATCTGAACGCGTTCCTGTCGCTCCATTTCCTCCAGTCTGGCTGCATCAATCACCGCCATCAGATCATCCACATCGGCGCTGTGGGTATCGTGCTCGAAGCAGCCGGTCAGCGTGCTGTCCGGATGAAGATCCCCGCTCTCGTAAAGGGCCCAGATCTCCTTGCCATAATCCGTGGCCAGGAGGTCCGGCGCGTACTGCCCAAAGTGCCGACGCATGTTATCAACATCCCGTTCCAGCATGCGCTGGGCACTGTTGTTGCCAGCGGCGTTCACAGCCTGGGGCAGGTCAATGATCACAGGACCATCGGCATCTACCAGTACGTTGAATTCGGACAGATCGCCGTGGATAAGCCCGGCGTCGAGCATGCGAACGATTTCTGCAATGACCCGGTCGTGGTAAAGGCGGGCCACCTCCGGGGCAAGCGTGACATCGTCAAGTCGCGGCGCTGCTTTGCCGTCAGCGTCGGCAATCATTTCCATCAGCAGCACGCCATCGACAAAGCCCAGGGGCTGGGGAACCCGTACCCCGGCTGATTGCAGACGGTACAGGGCGTCCACCTCGGCGTTGAGCCAGGCATCCTCCTGCTCTTTCTGTCCGTAGCGGGTCTTCTTGCTCATGGCCCTGGCCCGACGACTGTTCCGTACTTTTCGGCCTTCCTGGTATTCCACGGCCTGCTTGAAGCTACGCTTCTGGGCTTCCTTGAACACCTTGGCACATCGCAGCTGGTCGCCACAGCGCACTACATACACCTGTGCTTCCTTGCCGCTCATGAGCTGGTACAGCACTTCGTCCACCATGCCATCGTCGACAAGGGGTTGTAATCGCTTCGGTACTTTCATAAAACCTTTCTGGTTCACCGTATGTTTGCCGACCCGACCGGATTGGTTGATCTGGAGCAAGGCCCGGCGTGGGCTGGGCCTGGAGAATGACGGGTACGGAGCATAGCTTACATGAAAACTCTTCTTGTCATCCTGTTGATTGTAGTTGCTGGCGGGCTGTTGGCCCTCTGGCTCTGGCGTCAGTTGGATCATCGCGCTGATCAGGCCGCCATGGACCGTCTGTCAGCAACACAACCGTTGCATCCGGAGCAATTCGAGCCTGCCATGATAGAAGGGTTGCCGGAACCCGCGCGCCGCTATTTTCTCTTCACCATAGCGCCGGGCACGCCGCTTTACACGGTTGCTCGCATCGGTATGGCGGGCCGGTTTGGCATGGGGAGCAAAGATAAGCCGGATTACCTCGATATGAGTGCCCTGGAGGTTCTGGCGTTGCCGACCGGGTTTGCCTGGAAAATGGCGGCCAGGCGGGGCTTGATGCGCCTATCGGGCTCCGATACAGAGCGCTGGACGAGGTTCTGGTTGATGGGCCTTCTGCCGGTCGCGCGTTCAGGAGGTGACCTCAATCATGCCCGATCTGCATTCGGTCGGTATGTGGCAGAAGCCGTATTCTGGAGCCCGGCGGCATTATTGCCCGGACCAGGAGTCCGTTGGGAGCTGGTGGATGAAAACACGGCGAGGGTGGTTGTCCGCAAGAACGGTTTGGAACAGGCGGTCGAGGTCAGGGTGGCCGAGAGCGGACAGCCATTACAGGTCAGTTTCTTTCGTTGGAGTGATGCCAATCCGGAGAAGGTTTATCGCCTTCAGCCTTTCGGCGGCTTCCTGACGGATTTTCAGGAGTTCAGCGGATTCCGATTGGCAACCCGGGTGGAAGCCGGCAACTTTTTTGGTACCGAGTACTATTTCCCGTTCTTTGTTGTTTCCGTAACGGATATAACCTTTCCGGGAAACTGATCAGGCCAGTCTGTGTGGCCAAAGCTCAGAAACCCTGTTTAATGGCTTGGATTGTTATTGCCAGTCAGCCAGTCTTACCGATCGTTTTGCTGCTCTGGTTCGTGCTCTGCAAATGCCAGGATCAGCATCACTGATCCTGGACCTACCCGAAGGCTTGCTTCAGCGCACGACAAATACGGAGATATCGCTTTCCTTGACGATATTGGCCGCATTGGAATGCAGGATATGCAGTTTGTCGCCAATGCCAGGCGTGTGAGATGCCATGACAACCAGATCCGCCCCAGTGTCCCTGATGGCCTCAAGAAGCTTGTCATCCAGCTCTACTGCGGTGTCTGCAGTGGACAGCACTTTGCTTGTGGCCCGGATTCCATGCGCTTTGCCCTGTTCCTCGGCGAAGGCCTCAAGCTTTTCGGCGAGTTCCTCGGGGTTGTGCGCTGCTGCGCCCGGAGCGGTGTTGGTCACGGTGACATAGCAAACCGAGGCATCGTAATGCTTGGCAATATCAATCGCTGTGTTCAATGCCTTGGGCATTTTTTCGGTGTGTGCCAAGTCTACCGGCACGAGTAATTTGTGATACATAGCGCTTCTCCTTATCTAGCTTGGGATGTTGCATCCTGTCCTTGATTTAAGCGTGGCAGTGATCCGGGGATTTTGCCAAAAAGAGAGCGCTATGTTTGATGTCAGGCAATAACCGGATCAGACCAGGTTATACAGAAACACGATGCCGATGCCCGCCGGTGTTACGAATCGAAGCACAAACATGAAGGCCTTGAAGCTTCCGCCTTTCAGGCCTATGTCGGAAGCCAGGCCCTCCCGTTTCATGGCCCAGCCGGCAAACAGTGCAATGGCCAGACCGCCCAGGGGCATCATCAGGTTCGATACGAGGAAATCGAGCAGATCGAACACCGTCTTGCCTTCGAGGAAGCTGATAAAACCGAGCGGATGCACATCGCTCCAGATGTTGAAAGACAATACCGTGCCAATGCCGATAAACCAGATAGCAAAGCCGCCGCCAATGGCACTCTTCACCCGGCTGATGCCTTTGTGTTCTTCCAGCCATTCCACCACCGGTTCCAGCATGGAGATGGCGGACGTGATGGCCGCGACCAGAAGCAAGGCAAAGAAGACGGTGCCAAAGAGTGCTCCGCCGCTCATTTGGCCGAACGCCAGGGGCAGGGTAACGAAGATCAGGCCGGGGCCGGCGCCGGGCTCGAGGTTGTTGGCAAACACCAGCGGGAAGATTGCCAGGCCGGCCAGAAGGGCGACACCGGTGTCCAGTACGGCGATGGTCATGGCGGTTCTGGCGATATTCACGCTTTTCGGCAGGTAGGAGCCGTAGGCCATCAGAACGCCGATGCCGATACTGAGTGTGAAGGCAGCGTGGCCAAGGGCGGTGAGCACGCCGGCGGTCGTGAGTTTGCTGAAGTCGGGTGAGAACATGAAACTGACGGCTTGGCCGAAGCTGCCGCTTGTCATGGCGTAGAACACCATGGCGATCAGCAACACGAACAGCAGGGGCATCAGCAGGTTGACGGCTTTTTCAAGGCCGGAGCGGATACCGCGGCTGACGATGAACACCACGATAGCCATGAACACGGAGTGCCAGAGCAGCAGTTCCCACGGGTTGGCCAGCAGGTTGCCAAATTGCCCGCCGATGGCCTCTGCATCAGCACCGGTGAACAGGCCGAGTGCGGCCTTGCCGATGTACACCAGGGCCCAGCCACCGATCACTGCGTAAAAGGAGAGCACCAGAAAGGAAGCGATAACCCCGTTCCAGCCGATGGCCTGCCAGCCCCGGGAGGTGCCCTCGGTCCGGGTCAGGGTCCGCATGGTTGCGACAGGGCTTTGCCCGCCCTTGCGGCCGATCATGGTTTCAGCCACGAGAACGGGCACACCAATGAGAAAGATGCACGCCAGGTAAATCAGCACAAAGGCACCACCGCCATTTTCGCCGGTGATGTAGGGGAATTTCCAGATATTGCCGAGCCCTACGGCAGAACCAGCGGCCGCCAGAGTGAAGGCGAGCTTTGAAGACCAGAGGTTGTTGGCCTGCTGGTGGGGTTGAGTATTCTGACTCATTGGCTTCTCCGAATAGTTGTTTTTGTCGGATCGTTTTTCAGGTTTAGTCGGTTGTTCCTGTGCGCCGGACTGTCACAGGATGTTGCGTATGGCTTTGGCGACGCCTGGAAGGACCCGGTCGTTCAGTCCTGCTACGTTGACCCGGCTGCTTTCCAGCAGGTAGATGCCGTTCTCTTCCCGCAACCGGCGAACCTGCTCCGGGGTAATGCCCAGAAACGAGAACATGCCTCTTTGCCGGGCAATAAAGCCGAAGTCACCGGCCGGGGCCAGGGCGTCCGCGAAAGCGTGGCGAAGGTGCAGAATGCGTTTGCACATGCCATCCAGCTCGTCCTGCCACAGCTTGCGTAATCCCTCGTCTCCCAGAATGGTTTCCACAATCGCGGCACCGTGGGCCGGGGGCATGGAATAGTGGGAGCGAATAACGCTCAGTAGCTGGCTGGTCGCCGCCGCGTTGATCGTCGCCGTAGCGGAGATCAGCATCAGGGCGCCGGTGCGCTCCCGGTACAGGCCAAAGTTTTTGGAGCAGGAGGCCGCAACCAGCATTTCCGGTACCTGGCTGGCCAGATGGCGAAGGCCGGCAGCGTCCTGATCAAGCCCGTCACCCAGCCCCTGATACGCCATATCCACAAAGGGCAGGAGGCCCTTGCGCTGGATTAGAGTGGTAACGGCCTGCCACTGGTCCAAGGTCAGGTCTGCCCCGGAGGGGTTATGGCAGCAGCCGTGGAGAAGCACCACGTCGCCTGCACGCGCACCCTCCAGGGCTTCCAGCATGGCGTTGAAGTCTACCTGCAACGTGTTCTGGTTAAGGTAGGGATATTCGCGAATGGTCAGGCCGGCGCCACCGAGCAGCGGAAGGTGGTTGGCCCAGGTTGGGGTGCTGACCCAGACCGTGGTGTCTGGCTGGCATAGCCTCAGGAACTCTGCCGCCATGCGGAGGGCGCCACAGCCGCCCGGGGTCTGGACCACGGAGGTGCGGCCGTCCCGGATCAGTGAGCTTTCGTTACCGAGGATCAGGCGGGCCATCGCGTCATTAAAGCCCTGGGACCCGGCCGGTCCCACGTAACTCTTGGTGGTCTCTCCCTCAAGCAGGCGCCGTTCGGCTTCGTGTACAGCGGCCATGATCGGGGTGGCCCCGGCGTCGTTCTTGTAGACGCCGATGCCCAGGTCCACCTTGTCCGGGCGAGGGTCGTCCCGGAAAGTTTGCATCAGTTGCAGAATCGGATCCTGCGGTAGGGGCTTGAGAGCCTCAAACATGGTCTGCCTCCTTATCACCGGCCTGTTGGGTGCGAATCAGTGTCGGTCGACCCGTATCCAGTGCCTTGATCAGTTGCGACTGTTTCTCCTGAATGGCCTCGGCTGCCTGCTCGCGAACCGGGCCGTAACCACGGACATCTGAGGGCAATTCTGCCAGTTGCAGGAAGGTGTCGTAGTTGCTGGCGTCCAGTTCACGGGTCAGGCGCGTAATCAGTTGCTGGTAGTTGTCCAGCAGGGTTCGGTCCAGCTTCCGGTCGGCGGAGTATCGGAACGGGTCGAGTGCCGTGCCACGAAGTCCCCGCAATTTGGCAAGAAGCTTGAAGGCCCGGAACATCCAGGGGCCAAACTGGCGCTTCTTCGGCCGCCCCTGGGCATCGGTTCCCCGGTTCATGACCGGTGGCGCGAGGTGAAAGTGGACCTTGAAGTCCCCTTCAAACGTGTCGTTCACTTCCTTCATAAAGTCGGTTTCCGCGAACAGGCGGGCCACTTCGTATTCGTCCTTGTAGGCCATGAAGCGGTAAAGCTGTTGGGCGATGGTTTGGGTCAGCAGCAGGTTGGTCTGGCCAAGACTTTCCTCCGCCTTACGCACCTGATCCACCAGATCGGAATAGCGGTCCGCCCAGCGTTTGTTTTGATACTTGACCAAGTGCTGGTGACGGGTTTCGATCAGCTGGTCCAGGGTCGGCTCCGGTTGAACGTCGACGACCTGCGTCTTATCGGCGTCCAGTAGATCGGCAATGGCGCCCGGGGTGACCGCAGCAACCCGACCCCAGCCGAAGGCTTCCTTGTTTCGCTCGATGGCCACGCCGTTCAATTCAATCGCCTTCATCAGCGCCGCCTGGGACAGGGGCAGCAAGCCCTTCTGCCATGCGAAGCCCAGCATCATGACGTTGGAGAACACGGTGTCGCCCATCAGTTTCTCGGCAATGCCGTTGGCATCCAGGCGGGAGAAATGATCGTCGCCTACCGCGTCGCGAATCAGGTCCAGGCGTTTGTCGGCCTGCATGTCGGCATCGCGGTAGAGCACATAATCCGCCGTGGGTAGTTCGGATTCATTGGCCACCACTCGGGTGTGGTTCGGGCGCAGTACACTCAGGGCTTTCTGGGAAGAGGCCACCACCAGATCGCAGGCGATGACAGCGTCAGCCTGGCCATTACTGATACGAACCTGATGAAGCTTGTCCGGGGACGGTGCCATCCGCACATAGCTGAGTACGGTGCCGCCTTTTTGGGCAAAGCCCATAAAGTCCAGCACTGAAGCACCACGGGACTCCAGGTGCGCAGCCATGGTGATGAGCTGGCCCACGGTGACTACGCCGGTGCCGCCAACGCCGCCAACCAGCAGGTCGTAGGAGCCGGTCATTGCGGGCACGTCAGGCTCCGGAATGTCGGCCAGTTTGCGGGTCAGCACTGAACCGGTGTCCATGCCCCGGGATTTGCGAAGCTGGCCGCCCTCAATGGTGACAAAGCTGGGGCAGAAACCGTTAACGCAGGAAAAGTCCTTGTTGCACGAAGACTGGTCGATCTTGCGCTTCCGGCCCAGCTCGGTCTTGCGGGGCACTACTGACAGGCAGTTGGACTGTACAGAGCAGTCGCCACAGCCTTCGCAGACATGGTGGTTAATAAAGGCGCGCTTAGCCGGATCCGGGAATTGCTTGCGTTTGCGACGACGACGCTTCTCAGCCGCGCAGGTCTGATCGTAAATCAGGACGGTGCAGCCGGTAATCTCCCGCAACTCCCTCTGGACGTTATCCAGCTCGGTGCGGTCGTGGAAGGTGACGCCCGTCGGGAATTGGTCCTCATGCCCCTCGTACTTCTCCGGCTCATCGCTCAGCACCACGACCCGGCGGACGCCTTCGGAGGCAACTTGCTGGGCGATCATGGGCACGGTGATCTGGCCGTCCACGGGCTGGCCACCGGTCATGGCGACCGCGTCGTTGAACAGAATCTTGTAGGTGATGTTGATACCGGCTGCCACGGCCTGGCGAATGGCCATGGAGCCCGAGTGGAAATAAGTCCCTTCGCCCAGGTTCTGGAATACGTGAGGGTTGCCGGTGTAGCGACTCTTGCCAATCCAGTTGACCCCTTCACCACCCATCTGGATAAGGGATTCGGTGTTGCGCCCCATCCAGGACGCCATAAAGTGGCAGCCAATGCCGGCCAGTGCCTTGCTGCCTTCTGGCACTTTGGTGGAGGTGTTGTGGGGGCAGCCGGAACAGAAATAGGGCAGGCGTCTGACGCCGCCCGGATCCTGTGCGTTGGTCATGGTATTGATGATTTCCAGCTGCGCACTGAAGTCAGTACCGAAGAACCTGCCCAGACGCGCGGCCAGGAAGCCTGCAACCAGCTTCGGGCTGAGCTCACCCACATACGGAATCAACGGTCGGCCCAATTCGTCCTGTTTCCCGGTAATCAGAACCTCACCGGGCCGGTCCGGTTCAGACATGTATTCCTTGATCTGGCTTTCGATGATGCCGCGTTTCTCTTCGATCACCAGCACTTCTTCCTTGCCGTGAACGAAATTCAGAATGCCGCGCCGCTCCAGTGGCCAGACCATGCCGATCTTGTAGATATCCAGGCCCATTTCCCGGGCACCGTCTTCGCTGATACCGAGAAGGTCCAGGGCTTCCAGCAAATCCAGATGACCCTTGCCCGTGGTGACAATACCGAAACGCGCCTTTGGGTTGTTGTACAGGCAGCGGTCGATGGGGTTGGCTCGGGCAAACGCCTGGACGGCGGCCAGTTTGTGCTCGATCCGCGTTTCCAGCTGGGGGCCGGGCAGGTCCGGCCAGCGGTAATGCAGGCCACCCTCCGGAGCGGTGAAGTCGTCCGGAGTTACAAATTCCGGCAGGGGCGGGAGATCAACCGACGCGGCGCTTTCCACCGTCTCGGATATGGCCTTGAACCCAACCCAACAGCCGCTGTAACGGGACAGGGCATAGCCCCAGAGGCCAAACTCCAGGTACTCCGCGATGTTGGCCGGATTAATCGTGGGCATGAAAAAGCTCATGAACGCCACATCGGACTGGTGGGGCATGGAGGAGGACACGCACCCGTGGTCATCGCCGGCGACTACGAGAACCCCGCCATGAGGGGAACTGCCATAAGTGGTGCCATGCTTTAGGGCATCACCGGCACGGTCTACGCCGGGGCCTTTGCCATACCAGAGGCCGAATACGCCATCCACCTGTTTGTCGTCATCGGTTTCCACTTGCTGGGTGCCCAGCATGATGGTTGCCGCCAGGTCTTCGTTGATCGCCGGTACGAAGTCGATGCTGTTGTCGTCCAGCAGTGTCTTCGCCTGCCACAGTGCCTGGTCATAAGCGCCGAGGGGCGAGCCCCGATAGCCGCTGACCATACCGGCGGTGTTCAGGCCCTGTTTGCGATCCAGAGCGGCCTGCATCAGGGGGATGCGGACCAGTGCCTGTGTTCCGGTCAGAAATACCCGGCCAGATGCCCGCAGGTAGCGGTCTTCAAGTTTGTAATTGTCGAGTTCGGGGGTATCGGCGGACATGGTGCCCTCCTTTTTGTCGATTTTATGAACAAAATTTTAGAGGGAAGTCGACAAAAGGTGCTTGCTTATTGGAGGTTGCATGAGAGGGTTTGCGAAAGAATCTTTGATGAATGACAATAATATCGAAGAATATTTGATAAAAATTGGGTGTTACTGAATGAAACAGGTTGAGCTGGATAAATTGGACCGACGAATCCTCTCGGTTATGCAACACGATGGGCGAATCAGTAACCAGTTGCTGGCAGAGCAGGTCGGCTTATCTCCGGCGGCCTGTTGGCGGCGGGTACGGACCCTTGAAGAATCCGGTGTGATTCAGGGTTACAGTGCGCGGGTGGACCCGGAGCGGATAGGGCAGGGGTTGTGTGTACTGGTCAATCTCTCTCTCCAGAGGCACAACATTGATAGCACGGGGGAGATCGAGCAACAGGTGAGCAGCTATCCCGAGGTGTTGCAGTGTTTCGCGGTGACCGGGAATGCGGATTTCGTGTTGCGTGTCATTGTTCCGGATATGGCCAGCTACGACCGCTTCCTGAACGAAAAGATCTTCACCCTGAAAGGCATTGCCCAGGTTAACTCGAACTTTGCGTTGCGGGAAATAAAGAACACGGAAACGATTCCGGTGGATGTGCAGCCTTAGGCCAGACGGGGGGGCAGAAACAAAAAAAGGCAGCCGAAGCTGCCTTTTTCGCGGTTATTGCTTAATCCGTTAAGGATTACAGAGCAACAACGTTCTCCGCCTGAGGACCCTTCTGGCCCTGAGTCACGGTGAACTCGACTTCTTGACCTTCGGCCAGAGTCTTGAAACCACCGCCTTGAATGGCGCTGTAGTGAACGAATACGTCCGGACCGCCTTCACGAGTGATAAAACCAAAACCTTTTGCTTCGTTGAAGAACTTAACGTTGCCGGTAACTGTAGACATAATAACTTTCCTGAATTCAATCTTTAATGTGCCGCCAGACTATCATCGTGATATCTGATCGACGTTGTGCGGGAAACAAAAAACTGGCGGGATCAAAAACAGGACGTACAACTTATTACAGCTTAAATGCGTCTTATTGATGAAATGCTTTGCTAAATCTTTCCAACGGCGTCCACTGTACCCCACAACCATGCAGATGCAAAGGGATTTCTTATAAGCACAAACCCGTGGCAACCTCAGATTCAATGTGTTGCCACGTGAATGAGGGAGGAGCCTATGAAGTTTATCTTCGAAGTCAAAGTGAAAGAGGGCCACACCGCAGAGGAGTACGCCGATGCCTGGGTGAGGGCAAGCAGGCTGATACAGCAGGCGCCCGGTGCCCGAGGCACGGAGCTGCATTGCAAGATTGGTGACCCGGATACCCTGATCGCCATTGCCAGTTGGGACAGCAAGGAGGCCCGGGACGCCATGGAATCCAAACACAATCCCAGGGTGGCGGAGATTATCCGAAGTGCCGCTCCGTTTGTGGAGATTACGCCACTTGGGGAATTCGAAGATCCGGAATGGGTGGTGATGCCGCCGGGGAGCACTGACCAATAGTCATTACTCTGATCAGGCGTTTGTTCTGACGACATGTTTGTAGCCGGCGGTGTGTCACGAAAAAGCCGGTTACATCCCGTTACAATGAGCCCTCAAAATGACAAATGGGGACTCTGTTGTGGCTGTAAAGGGAATTTCGATTGGTTTGCTGTTCGCTTTTATTCTGGTCGGTTGTGGTGGTAGTGGTGACGGCGGCGGTAATGCAGAAAATGGAAAGTCCACGGAGGCCCCGGTTCAAACCGATGAAAGCGAGGCAAGCACGGGTTACTTTGTTGATTCCCCCGTAAAAGGCCTGGCCTACCGCACGGAAAGCCAGGAAGGTCTCTCTGGCCCGTTAGGCCAGTTTAGTTACCTTCCCGGCGAAACAATTACCTTCAGCATCGGCGCGACCGAACTTGGATCGAGTGAAGCGGTCGGCTTCATGATGCCCGGAAATCTGGATGAAGACGCAGGATGGGACGGCACCCGTGCCATTAACATTGCGCGTTTGTTGATTACCCTGGATGCCGACCAGAACCCTCGCAACGGTATTGTCATCGACGAGAAGGCACACGAAGCATTCGGGGATCTGGGATTTGACCTGTCCAGGCCTGCCTCAGAATTCGGCGAATCACGTGTCCTGCTTGAAGCATTGGCGAATGTAGGTCGAGTTGGCCTGGTCAGCGAACTGTATGCCCGTAACCACCTCATATCCACCTATTCGCAGCTACCAGAAGAGGTGTCGGAAGCGGATATCGTCGCGCTGATCGATACGGGCCCTAATTACGCTGGGCGGCAATCGCCAATGACGCCAACCCCAGATAACCTTCGCAAAGCGGCAAAAGTTTTCTGGGCTGATCCAGCCACCCCGGCCCCCAATCTTCACTGGATGTTCGAGTGGGTAAATCCCAATCTGCTGCTTGATATTGCCGAGCGACGCCTGCAAGGCCTGGCACAGGCGCCGGGCATTCGGGTTGTCGGAGGCGTCGAAGGCAATGAAGATGTAGTGACCAATGCCAGCCTTATCGTCACCTTTGACGGTTTTGAACTGAATGGTTGGCAATACCATGGTTCGATCGGCGCGGATATTGTCCAAAGCAACTCGGACTCGGGCCAGGCGTCAGCAAGCGCCGGTGTCGTCATAGAGTTGGGGCCTGACGTCGACACCACTGACCTGATTCCTGAAAAACCGGATTTCTATGAATACCGGCTATTTTTCTATGATCTTCGGGTAACTGGCAGCGAAGGGTACTTTGGACTTCATGGCTGGCAAAATGTCGTTCATTCTGGGGTGAATGATTACCTGGTTAAACGATTATGGACGATGGACACGACACTTCGTGAGGTGAACTCGGAGCGGTTTGTTCGAATCGTCGCGGATCTCCCGGTTGAATACACCGAAGTTTCGAGCGACGTAGAGGAAACGGTAAGAGTGGAGTCCTTACTTTCGGGAAGCGTTTACGTAACGGACTGGGAATTGGGTGCTTACCGGATGGCAGGAGTATTCTATTCTAATGGTCCCGAAGGCATTAATGATTTTGCCAGCGTGGAGTTCTATAACGATGATGTAACTTTGGTTGGCCAGCTAAATTCTATCGCCCTGCCGGACTACGCCGATCTGGAGCAGCGAGTAAGAGCTGAGGTCGTGTCTGAGCAGGATGGCAGTGTAACCAATGTCGGAGTTTTTAAGAATGAAACCCCTTTGTTGGGCGAACCTGTCGATGACGCTCTTCCGCTCTGGATAAACGCCCCCCTGGAGTATTTGATCGTCAAGGACGGTCTGGACGGTGCTCAGCCAGTTCGCGTCGATCTCTATTCTCCACCTATGGCCATGGATCCCGATGGCGACCCGGTTATGAACTTGGAATTGGCCTGGATTGTTGGTGGTCAGGAAATGCCGGTAGAAGTGGCCGATGGAGTCGTATCGTTGCCCATCCGTTTAGACTTGCCCCTTGAATATCGATCAGAAAATACAGCGGTTTGTTTCCGAAACCGAACAACATTTTCCGATGTAACTCTGGTGAGAACCTTCGGTATCGACCTGAGCAAAGAAGCAAACTCAATACACTCTGTGCCAGTTGAGGACTCTCCCTGCGAGAGCCTCTAGGGAGTGCCGGAAACTGTCTTCTGTTCCAGATTGCCTGCTATCTTTAGACACAATCACTTAGGGTAGTCGGAGCAGGGCATGTTGGAATCTCTTCAGGCGGGCACGAGTTCTTGGTTGTATCCGGGCCTGACGGCCCTCGTGTCCGTCGCTCTGACTTACGCTGTTTTCCGTCTGGTTCTCGGCATAATCCGGCGGCTCACGCGCCGTAAGGCGGTCCCCCGCCTCTTCCTTGATGCATCAGCCAGGGCTTTGGGCATCTTTATCTGTTTGATGGTGCTCAATGGTGTCCTTGAGGCTGCCCCTTCCAGACTTCCGTTTCTGGCCGAATTGCAGCACACAGCAACGCTGTTGCTGATTATCACCGGTACCTGGACGCTGGTGCGATGTACCTCGGCCCTCGGCGATGTCATCGTCACACTGAACCCGGTTCTCGAGGGTGAATGGAAACGGGCCCGGAAAGTGGAAACCCAAACCCGCTTCCTGGTCCGTGGCCTGAATATTCTCATTGTGATCCTCGGTCTCGGTGCAGCCCTGATGACTTTCGATTCGGTTCGCCATGTCGGTGGCAGCCTGCTGGCGTCGGCAGGTGTTGGTGGCATCATTCTGGGTTTTGCCGCCAGGCCGGTGTTGGGGAACCTGCTGGCTGGAATGCAGATTGCGCTGACCCAGCCGTTCCGAATCGATGATGTGTTGTACGTGCAGGGTGAGTGGTGCTGGGTGGAAGAGGTGACGGCCACCTATGTGGTGTTGCGGGTCTGGGATTTAAGGCGCCTGATCGTGCCCCTGCAGTGGTTCATCGAGAATCCGTTCCAGAACTGGTCCAGGAACAACTCCGATCTGCTCGGCACCGTGTTCATCCGGCTCGATTACGGCATGCCGATTGTTCCGCTACGGGAGGAGTTTGCCCGGCTGTTGCGGGAGGCACCGCAATGGGATGGCAAGGTGGAAACGGTACAGGTGACTGACTCCGACGACCGGACGATCCAGGTACGCTTCCTGATGAGTGCCCCGGATTCCAGTAAGGCCTGGGATCTGAGGTGTGCTATACGCGAGGGCCTGGTTACCTTCCTCCAGGAGAACTACCCGGAGTATCTCCCGCGGATCCGCGCCCGCTTGGTGGACGGCGAAGAGCTTTTGGCGGCCTCACCGTCGCCACGGTGACGGCGGCCCCTGGAGCCGCTCACCCGGCCACTCGGGAATATTGCCAAACCGGAGGCTTTCGGTGTCCCAGTCCTGCTCGGCCTCGACTATTTCCTCTTTGTGATAACCCACGTAGTTCCACCACATGATCACCTCCTTCTCCAGAGGTTCCCCGCCGATGAGGAGCAGGCGGGTTGCCGGATCACAGGTTACGGCCAGCGTTGTCTGGCCCTCTTCCAGGTAGGCAAGTTCGTCCGCCTCGAACCGCTCGCCGTTAATTTCACAGGCTCCGGTCAGTGGCAGGATGCCGTATTCAAATTCGGGATTCAGTTCCAGTGCCAGGGTCTGGCGCAACTCGCAGTCAATATCCAGGCCAACCAGAGGCGAGTAGTGCAGGGTGTCTGCCTGACGTTTCTCGTACTGACCGGTCAGCAGTGTCCAGGTTGCTCCCTGATTCTGCCAGCAGGGCAGAGCGGGATAATGATCAAATCGCGGTGGCGTATTGCGGTCGGCCTCAGGCAGGGCAATCCACAACTGGGCGGCGTGCAGCGTCCGGTCACCGAACAGTGATTCCTCGGTGTGACTGATCCCCTGGCCCGCGGTCATCAGATTGACTTCGCCCCGTCGGACCGGCTGGGCAGTGCCAAGGCTGTCCCGGTGCAGAAGCTCGCCCTGAATCATCCAGGTGAACGTTTGCAGCCCGATATGAGGATGTGGGCCGACACGCAGGCCCGGATCGGCTTCATCGAAGGTTACCGGGCCGATGTGATCAAGAAAGCACCAGGCGCCGATCTGGCGACGGCCCCGAGTCGGAAGATTTCGGGCCACGGGTATGCCGCCCACTTCTCCCGTTCGTGCCTGAAAGCGCTGTGTCATATTTTTTCGCCTCTTACAGTGAATCTTCAGCATGGTATTGCCCGAATCAAACAGCAAGCTGGTTGGCAGAGGCAATCGGGCTGAACGTATCAGAATTTACCTGCCCCGGGTTGTCGGCATATGGTTAGCTGGGTAATGATGTTGTGTTGCTGGCCAGGCTAGTGCTTTCTGGCCCAAAAACAAAACCTATGGAGGAGTCCTGTCTTGTCTGATCTTGCCACTTACGAAAGCTTCAACGTTGAAGTGAAAGATTTCATCGCCCACGTTCAGTTCAGCCGCCCGGACGTGCTGAACACCATGAACAAGGCTTTCTGGCTGGAACTGCCGAAATGCATGCAGGACATTGAGGCCAATACCGATGCCCGGGTGATCGTTATTTCCAGTACCGGCAAGCACTTCTCTGCAGGTATGGATCTGGGGGTTTTCAGCGATCCGAAAGCCGTGCCCATGACTGGTGATCCGGGCCGTATGGCGGAAAACCTCCGCCGCGTTGTCCTGCAGCTCCAGGACACCCTGACCTCCCTTGAAAAGGTTCGTCTGCCGGTACTCGCCGCCATTCACGGTGGCTGCATCGGCGGCGCCCTGGATCTGGTGTGTGCCGCCGACAGCCGTTACTGCACCGAGGACGCCTACTTCACCATCAAGGAGACCGAGCTCGGCATGACGGCAGACGTCGGCACCCTGCAACGGCTGCCAAAGCTAATGCCGGAGGGTGTGGTCCGGGAACTGGCCTACACCGGTCGGAAGTTTTCGGCTCGGGAAGCCCAGAACCTTGGCTTTGTTAACGCTCTTTACCCGGACCAGGATTCGCTGCTGGAAGCCGTTATGGAAATCGCCAGCCAGATCAGTGCCAATTCCCCGTTGGCGGTCACCGGTTGCAAGGAAATGCTCAACTACAGCCGTGATCACTCCGTCGAAGACAGCCTTCGCTACATGGCGACCTGGCAGGCAGGCATGTTCCGGCCGGGTGACATGATGAAAACTTTCCAGGCCAAGGCCCAGAAACAGGTTCCGGAGTACGGTGACCTGCTCCCGGTAAAAGGCCTGTTCGAGTCCTGATGGCTGTCGGGCGCTCCCGTTCCGGAATCTCCGCGCTCAGCGCCCTGCTATTTCAGGGTGGTATAGGTGTGGTGGGGCTGGTTGCCATACTGGTCTTTGGTATCCCGGTTCAGAATAGCGGGCTGTCCTGGCTGCAGAGTGTTACCTGGGGTTGTCTGGGTGCTGTCGGTACCTATGGGGTGCTGATTGCGCTCACCCGCATACCGGGTCTGTTCCCGGACAATCTCGAACGCCAGATGAAAAATCTTCACGATTTTGCCGCCAGTTTTGGTGGGGCGATTCTGGTGGTGTTGTCCGTCATTGCCGGGGTCGGTGAGGAGTTGCTATTCCGGGGAGCGGTGCAGGGCTGGCTCACTGGCAGCCTGGGCGAAACGACCGCGATTGCAGTCGCCTCATTGCTCTTTGGTCTGGTGCACTACATTTCCTTCACCTATTTTCTCGTTGCGACAGGGCTCGGATTGCTGCTGGGCACCGCCTACGCCCTGTCCGACAGCCTTTCCATGGTTATGATCTGGCACGCGGTGTACGACATGGTCGCGCTGTTCTGTCTGCTGCGTTTCCCACACTGGTTTGGCGTTTCGCCGCGACAGCACCCTTAATTGGTATCCTCCTGCGGAGCGCTCTTGCGCGCTTCAAAGCTGGACAGCTCGACGTTGATGGCGTTGGTGGATATCTGTATCTCGTAGAGGGAGTAAAGCAGAGATAGGGACAGCAGAACCAGGCTGATGCCAAAGGCCACAATGCCCGGCATCTCCGCGCCCAGGAACAGCAGGAACATCGACATGGTGCACAGGAAAAAACTCAGGACGCCATAGGCCTGCATGCGCTTGGTCAGCACGATGCGTTTGCGGAGCATGTTGATCTGACGGGCAATCAGCGCGTGATCTTCCTCCGTGTCCATCTGTTTCAGTTGACGAATGAGCTGGGCAAGAACCAGGAAGCGATTGGTGTAGGCCAGCAGTAACAATGAAATCGCCGGGAACAGCAGGGCAGGCGTTGTCAGGTCCAAAATCGGGTCCTTGTCAGTGCGAATGGGCGGGCGCTGGTTACCACACGCCCGAGGTTATGCGCCGGTGGGATGCAACCGGCCTGTTGTAAATATAGACCCACGCAGAGCCATGATGTGTTGCCATGCGCTTGCGCAGGTACAGGCTCTCTTCCGGTGCTGCCGGGAAATAGTCCTCGAGAACGTCCAGATCCGCGAGGATACGGTCGTTAATGGCGTACACCTCAACCACTACGCCGTCCGAGGGCCTGATCACCGCGCCGGGGTAGGGGCCAAGGTCATACAACGTCAACCCGGTCAAAGCATCCTCGCCAAGAAAGGTTGCCTCCCGAAGCAGACCGCTGTTGGAGCAGCCACGCTTCAGGGTCCCGTAAACCGCTACCAGGTGTTTCACCGTGTCCCACCTATTCCTATCAGGTGGGGGATACGCCGATCAGCCACTGGTGGGCCCAGACGACGGTGACCACATAAACCGCAAGCCCGCCGATGACAGCGATCAGGTCATTGGCTTTCCCCGCGGGCAGGGCAGGGATCGCTCGCTGGGTTCTTCGCTTCATGGAGATGCGGTCAACAACGGCCCAGGCCAGGAATGCCCCGAACAGAATCACATCGTGCAGCATTCCATTGGCCAGCAGGTGTGCCAAGGCCCACAGTTTGACTGCAACCAGCATCGGGTGTTTGAGCGTGGCCTTGATGCGGCCAGGAAAATAGGTGGCAAACAGAAGAGGAAACACCGGCACCAGCAACAGCATGGCCAGGTGTCGCAACCAGCCTGGCGGCGTGTACAGAACGGTGGGGTCCAGTCGGGCCGCGCCGTAGCCGATCACAATCAGAACCAGCCCGATCAGGGCGACGATCGAATAGAGTCCCTTGAACGGCCATTCGCCCAGAGAGGCCTGCAAGCGGTTCCGCAGCGGCTCATTGACGATGGAAAGCGAGTGAATACCCAAAAACAGAACCAGGCCGGCAATCAGTGTGGCCATTCTCAGAGCTCCTTTAATACGTAAATGGTTTGGCGGCTGTCAGCGTATCGGTCAGTCGATCCATGATTCCGCCACTGTGACGCCAAAAATGCCAGTATAGTTGTACCTGCAAGGACTTACCGGGCGCAATGCTGACCAGTGTACCTGCGTCCAACTCCCTGCGCGCCTGCATCTCGGGAATCATGCCGTAGCCCATTCCCGCCAATGCCAGCTTCACAAACCCCTCCGACGACGGGCAAAGGTGGTGCGGGACGCTGCCGTGGAAACCGCACTGTGCCAGAAAACGATGCTGGAGCTGGTCATTGGGCCCAAACACGATGGCTGGCGCTGTCTCCAGGCTCTGTTCGTTAAAGCCATCACCGAAATGCCGCCGGACGTAAGCCGGTGTGGCCAGAGGTAGGTAAGCCATACTGCCGAGCGGCACACTGCGCGCGCCGGCGACTGGTTGCGGGCTGCTGCACAGGCAGGCGGCCACATCGCCTTCGCGCATGCGACGCAGTCCAATGTCCTGATCCTCGATCACCAGGTCCAGTAGCAAGGCCTCGTCACTGCAAAACGCCCCTATTGCCCCGGCCCACCAGGTGGCCAGGGTGTCGGCGTTCAGGGCAATTCGCAGCCGGGCAGACGGTTCCGAAATGGCGGGGATGGAGCGGGCGAGGTCGCGCTCCAGTAGCTGAACCTGTTGCACATGGTTCAGCAGCCGCTGGCCCGCCGGCGTCGCCTTCAGGGCGGGACTGCGAACCAGTACGGGTTGGCCGAGACGAATCTCGAGCGTCCGTATTCGCTGGGACACGGCGGATTGAGTGAGGCCGAGCGCGGCGCCGGCGCGTTCGAACCCGCCGCATTCGATAACGGTTGCCAGGGCTTCCAGCAGCTTGTAATCAATCATTAGAAAATCTTATGCAGCATTACGAGTATGAATTTCAAGTATAGCCGGGAACCGTTATTCTTGCGCCATCAACTGAGGAGTTCATGCTGTGCTGGAAAGTTATCTGACAGGATTGGTGGTCTGCGGTGGCATCATCGTGGCAATCGGTGCCCAGAATGCCTACATTCTGAGCCAGGCGATCCGCCGTGAGCACCATTGGTGGTCCGCCGGCATCTGCATGATCGCGGACGTGTCCCTGTTTACCCTGGGGATGTTCGGTGTCAGCGCCGCCCTGATGGCCATGCCACAGGCACTGGAAATTCTGCGCTGGCTGGGAGTCGTTTTTCTCGGCTGGCTGGCGGTCCAGGCTTTCTACCGGGCCGGTCGGGGGCGGTTGGCCCTGGAAGCCGGCGAAATCACCCGGCGCAGCCTCAAAGGTGTGCTCTTCACTACCCTGGCGGTAACGCTGCTGAACCCTCAGGTTTACCTGGATACGCTCCTGCTGATTCCCGCGGTGGGCGCCCAGCAGGAAAGCACCACCACGTTTCTGGCCGGGGCCAGCAGTGCCTCGATTCTGTGGTTCACGCTGGTGGCGTGGGGTGGCTCCGCGCTGGCGCCGGTTCTTTCGCGCCCCATGGCCTGGCGCATTATCGACGGCGTGATCGGTCTGATGATGGCCGCCATCGCCTTGCAGCTTGCCTTCGGCGGACTGTGATCGGACCGGTATCGGATTTCTGGAAAATCAAACGACCGTATGAATTTTGATTGCATCCTTGGGTGCGCTTGTTGAAGATAGGCTGCTATGTAAAGCCGAATTCACTGCAGGGGCGTACTCATGAACAGAAAAATCCGCCAGTGGTTTGCGAGCGCCGGGGCGTTGCGGCGCAGGTTGACCACCTTCGGGCCCTACCTGGGTGCTGGCGTCAAAGTGGCTCATATCGCCGACGATTTCAGTACCGCGACGGTCGAAATGCGCCAGCACTGGTTCAACACCAACTACGTGGGTACCCACTGCGGCGGGTCGCTCTACAGCATGGTGGACCCCCTCTACATGCTTACGTGCGCGAGAAACGCTAGGGCGATTCCCGGTCTAGTCAAATCGCCGTGCCTCGGTATACCGGTCTTTCCAGTAATAACCGTCGAGTTTTGACTGGGTGACACCGACGGACGTGGAAGCGTGGATAAAGCGGTCATCGCCCATGTAAATGCCGGCATGCTGTTCCTTGCCGCGGATTCGGAAAAACACCAGATCGCCCGGTTGGACCGCATCCGGCGCAACGACTTTGCCGTACCGGAGCATCTGTGAGGTCGTACGGGGTAATTGCTGCCCAAGCCCTTCCCGGTATGCGGTGAGGATAAAACCGGAGCAATCGAATCCGTCGGCCGAGGTGCCACCATATTCATAGGGTGCCCCCGCATAGCGTTCGTAGACCTGCCAGAGCCTATGGGCTTTGTCCGATGACGGAACCGGCTCAACTCGCTTAAGCCCCGCGTCGGTTCCGGTTTGCAGGTTCTGGTTGCTGGCACAGCCGCCGAGCGCAAAGGCGAGAATCACCAGCACAAGTGATTGTCTAAGCGTGACTGCCATTCCGTAACTCCGGGAAAAGGTTTACGACAAACCTTATTACCGAACGGTCCGGATGTCAGGTTACGGTTTATTGTCATTGGGTGAACCCACAGCCGCGGCGTCACACTGGGTTGATCAGGTCCGGTTCATTGTGGCGAGGATTGTTGACGTCGCTGGAGACCGGGAACGCCTCCAGCTGTTCCACCGGCAGACGGTGGGTGACAGAGCGAATGTCATCCCGATCGGTCAATGAGGAATCCAGCCAGCCTTTGAAACAGGCTGGGTCAAGCACGACCGGCTGGCGGTCGTGGATGTGCCTGAACACATCGCTGGCCGGTTCGGTGATGATGGCGCAGGCGGTGGTGTCGTCGCCCTCTCTGGGCGTCCAGATGCCCGCAAAGAAGATGGCAGGGGTCTGCCGTGGATTGGCGGGGGTCAGGTAGTGTGGCTCCTTTCCCCGCTCGGTTTGCTTCCATTCGTACCAGCCGTTGGCCGGGATCAGGCAGCGGTGATGGGCGAAGGCTTCCCGGAAATACCGGGACGTAGCCACGGTTTCAGCACGGGCGTTGATCGGTGCTGGCGCCTTGTCACCCGCCCAAACAGGGCGGAAGCCCCAGTGCGAATGCGACAGTATGAGCGTGCCGTTCATGCTGGTGCGAATCATCGGAATGCCCACCCCCGGAGGGATGTTGTAATCGGGGTCGAAGTGCCCGTCGACTTCAAGCCCCTCCGGGAAGAAGTGATTGATCAGGGTTTCCGGTGGTGTATAGAAAGTGAATCTTCCGCACATGTCTCAGGTTACCGGGTTTTCGAGGCCTGGGGCCTCCGGATTTGTTACCCTTACTGAATGCTGAAACTATCCAATGCTGTTGAACTCGCCGACTGGGAGATCGAGCTTACCCAGATCCGGGCTCAGGGAGCCGGCGGCCAGAACGTAAATAAGGTCGCCTCAGCCGTTCACCTGAGATTCGATATCCTGCACTCGAGCCTGCCTCCGTTCTACAAGGAGCGACTGATGGCGCTGAATGATCAGCGGATCAGCAAGGACGGTATCCTTGTTATCAAAGCACAATCCTTCCGGACTTTGGAGCTGAACAAGGAAGACGCCCTGAAGCGGCTGAAGGACCTGATACTGGAAGCGGTCAAACCGCGAAAAGCCCGCCGGCCCACCAAACCCTCCCGATCCGCTCAACGCAAGCGGGTTGACCGTAAAACCAAGAAGGGCAAGACCAAGGCTCTGCGCGGCAAGGTTCAGGTCTGAGTCGTTTGCGGCTGAGCGCTGCCCGATTCGACCCTGTGCAAAAATTCTTTGATATCTTCGAAGGCTTCTTCCGCTTCCGGTAGCAGTGACACGAAAATGTGCCAAACATGGACCATGCCGGCCCAGGTGTGCAGCTCCACGGGCGACCCCTCGGCCTGGGCCTTGGCGGTATACCTGCGGGCGTTATCGAGCAGCATTTCGGTATCGCTGGCGTGAATCAGGGTGGGTGGCAAATTGCGCAGATCACCCCGGACCGGCGACGCCACGGCGCTTGCGGGTGACACCCGGAATGCAGCAAGGGTGGCCCACCAGATCACCGGCAACGGAATTTTTGACAGCCCCCCGAATGCGGGCCCGAGCAGCGGATCTGTGCGGATGTTTTCGCGATTGCTGGGCGCCGTCAGGGTCAGGTCGGTCGACGGCGACAGGGCTACGGCCGCATCGGCCTGACGAAGTCCGTTGTCCCGGATCCACGCCAGCAATCCGAGGGTGTGGCTGCCGCCCGCCGAGTCACCCGCGACCACTACGAAAGAAGCCTCCCCGGGGCCATCCGGCCCGTGCTTCAACAACCAGGCATAGGCCTTACGGCAATCCCGGACTCCGTCCATGTAGCGGTTCTCAGGCATCAACCGGTAGTCCACCGCAAAAACCGCGGCGTTGGCCAGGTGGGAAAATCGGTCCGTAATTCCCCGATGGCTTCTTGGGCTGCCAGCCGCCCATGCGCCACCGTGGATGTAAAAGACCCGTCGACGGGTGTCGACGCCCGGAGCAATCACCCATTCGCCCCGGGGGCTGTCGTTGGCACGAAATTCGGAATCAAGGCTCAGCCCGTCGCTCAGACCATCCATATGTTTCCGCAGGGCAGTCAGGCGCGCCTTGCCCCTGAGCCCGCGGGAGCTTTGTCCGAGTTCCCTAATACGGCCGAGGACTTCCTGGTGAGCATCGCTCGGAGGGCCCTCCCGGACCGGGTGCTCGTGGCTGTCGAGGTGAGACAGGTCCTCAACCCGGAACAGCACCAGGGTGACGACAATAATCAGTGCAACGATAGCCAGAAGAATCCAGAGCATGGGGCGTCCGTATCAAATTGGCCCCGGACATGGGGGCGAACTATGCTTGAAATAATACCCGTTGATCGCGGCGGGTTCTGCCCTCAAAGATCACAGAAGGAGCAGGGCGATGCAAATAGCCTATCGGGCCCGGGACATCACCGAGGCACACATTGTAGCGGGATATCTCAATGCCCACGGTCTTGACGCCCATGTGGGCGGACACTACCTGCAAGGTGCCATGGGCGAAATCGGTGCCGCCGGTTTCAGCAATGTCCACGTGGAGGACGAGGACCTGTACCGGGCCAGAGAACTGGTTCAGGAATACGAGGCCGGTGGTAACACTGCCGTTGCGTCCGATAAGGGTGATGACAAACCCGATTTCTACGCTCGGTGGTTTTTGCTCGCCCTCGCCATCATCGGGGTGTTGCTGATCAATATCGACTGATTGTTGGGGCATCACTTGTCTCGGGGTTAGTGATCCATTGATCGACGGCACCCAAAGCGTCGTAACACACTTCGTAATTTTTCGATTGGAGACCAGACTTATGGCAAATCAGCCGGTAATGCTCATTACAGGCGCCTCCTCGGGCATCGGTGCTGCCACTGCGCGGGCGGCCGCCAAACAAGGTTACCGCCTGGTGCTGGCCGCGCGATCCGAGGAAAAACTGAGCGGACTGGCCCGGGAGCTGGGTGGCGACGAAACCGTACTGACGGTCCGGTGTGATGTACAGGATGGCGACGATCAGAAAGCGATGGTGCAACGGGCGCTGGCGACATTCGGCCGGATTGACGCAGTCTTTGCCAACGCCGGTCGTGGCGGCGAGCCCGGCGGGTTCAGTAAGGCCGATCCGGAAGTCTGGAAGGACATGATCCTGACAAATATTTACGGTGTGGGTCTGACGGTGCAGCATTGCCTGCCGGCACTCCGTGAAAGCAAGGGGCACCTCCTGCTGACCGGATCCGCCGCCGGTCGAGTGACAATTCCCGGCTCTATGTACAGCGCGACAAAATGGGCGGTTTCCGCAATTGGTTATGGCGTACGCGAAGAACTTCGCGGTTCGGGTATTCGGGTCACCCTGATCGAACCAGGTATGGTGGACACACCGTTCTTTGACGAACGTCCGGAACATGCTCTGAAACCGGAGGACATAGCCAGCGCTGTGATGTATGCGGTGTCCCAGCCTGCCCACGTCGACGTAAACGAAATTCTGGTGCGTCCGACACCTGCTGAAAAATAGCCCTTTCGATCCTGTCCCCGCCCAGGTGGGGACTTCTCGATGCTTTTTTGCGATTTCATGAACTGTTTGCTAATTTACCTCGTACACAAGGTAATCGTGTGCGAGGTTAAATTCGTGGAACTCAAAAACGCTGACGGTTGTGAATCACAGGACGGGTTGCTGAAGCTCGACCGTCAAATGTGCTTCGCCCTGTATTCGGCGTCGCTGGCAATGACCAAGTTGTACAAGCCACTGCTGTCCGATCTCGGGCTCACCTACCCGCAATATCTGGTCATGTTGGTGCTGTGGGACAACGACGGCGTGTCGGTATCTGCGCTCAGGGAACGTCTGCACCTTGATTACGGGACGCTGACGCCGCTGATCAAACGCCTGGAAGCGCAGGAACTGCTCACCCGGCGGCGCTCCGCCGAAGACGAACGTCAGGTCATGATTCATCTGACCGGCAAAGGGCACAGTCTCAGGGAACAGGCGCTGGGCGTCCCGCCCCAAGTCGCCTCGGCTTCCGGCTGTTCCCTGGATGAGCTGGAGGAGCTGAAAAATCAGCTGAATGCGTTGAGGCAGCGTCTTCTCAACCATCTGGAATCCGGGAAGTCCTGAGGTTGCCGTGCAGCCTCGGGCGTCCACCATCAAAGTAGAGAAGGAGAGTGTTATGTCGATCGAACAGGTCGTTTACCGTGCATCTGCAGAAGCCACCGGGGGCCGTGATGGCCGTGCCATTTCCTCGGACGGAATTCTGGACGTCGAACTGACCACGCCAAAGGAGCTCGGTGGTGCTGGTGGTAAAGGCACCAACCCGGAGCAGTTGTTCGCCGCGGGATATTCCGCATGCTTCATTGGTGCCATGAAATTTGTCGCCGGACGAGACAAGCTGGATATGCCGGAAGATGCCTCAATTGAAGGTTCGGTCGGCATTGGACAGATTCCAGGCGGATTCGGTATTGAGGTAGAGCTGGGCATCAGCCTGCCGGGCATGGACGACGCCCAGGCGAAGCAGCTGATTGATGAAGCCCACAAGGTCTGCCCCTACTCCAACGCCACCCGTGGCAACATCGACGTCACCCTCAAACGCGTCGACTAAGGTTCGAAAAATCAGAGCAGCTGTCGGGTTTTCCGGCAGCTGCCACCCGCCTTACTGTACTGTTTTGCCCTCTTGCCCTTGCCAGAATCCGGGTTAGCCGCGACGATAGAATGATCATTCCCGTGACCGGAGGTTACCGTGAACCCTTCTGAACGAGTGGCATTGGTGACCGGCGGTGCGAAAGGCATTGGCCGGGGCATTGTCCAGCACCTGAGCAATGAAGGCTGGAAAGTCGTCTTCAGCGACCTCGATGACACAGTGGGCAAAACGCTGGAGTCAGCGGGCAAGGGGTTGCTGAAGTTTGTTGCCGGCGATGTCGCCAGCGAACGCGATGTGAAACGAATGCTCCGCGAGACACTGTCCTGGGGAGGGCGCCTGGATGCCGTCATCAATAACGCCGGCATTGCCAATCCGGAGACCGGTCCCGTCGAGGCGTTAAGTCTCAAGGAGTGGCAGCGCCGGCTGGACGTGAACCTGACCGGTCCGTTTCTGGTCGCCAAACATGCGGTTCCCCACCTGAGGCAAGCCCGGGGCGCGATCGTGAACATTGCCTCCACCCGGGCCCTGCAGTCGGAACCGGATACCGAAGCCTATGCGGCCACCAAAGGCGGTATTGTTGCCTTGACACACGCTCTCGCCATGAGCCTGGGCCCTGAAATCCGGGTGAACTGCATCAGTCCGGGCTGGATTGATACCCGGGCCCATCAGGGGAGTTCCGAAGGCGTTCCGCCGCTGACCAAGGAAGATCATTCTCAACATCCGGTCGGCCGGGTTGGGGTGCCGGAAGATATCGCGTCAATGACGGACTATCTGATCTCGCCAAAAGCGGGCTTCATTACCGGCCAGAACTTCGTGGTGGACGGGGGCATGGTCCGGAAGATGATATACGGGGAATAGGGCAATGGCGCGCCTGTTTTTCGCCCTGGAAATTCCGGCACCCGTGAAAAAAGGATTGCTCAACGTAGCCGCTCCGGTTGCCGGTGCCAAATGGCAGCATGCCAGCCAGTTGCACCTGACCCTCTTGTTCCTCGGTAATGTGGACAGGGAGAGCCTGCCGGAGATCAGCTCGGCGCTGAAGGAGCTGCCACTGGCCGGTTTCGAGCTTGAGGTGCGGGGCGTGGGGTGTTTTGGTCGCCCGGAAACACCCCGCAATGTCTGGGCCGGTGTCTGCCCCGAGCCGCCGGTGGTAGCCCTCCATGGCATCCTGAAAGAACGTCTGGGGCATCTCGGGTTCCATTTCGAGAAGCGACCGTTCCGTCCTCACATTACCCTGGCACGGTTCCGGAAACAGCGGGGTTCAGTGGCCGGAGTGCTGGCGGCGCACCGTGAGGGTTGCTTCGGTGCGTTTCTGGTTGAGGAGTTTGTCCTGCTGGAAAGCACCCAGGGTGGCTCGGGTTCCGTCTACACCGTGGTGGAACGTTTCCCGCTGGCGAATTCCCTTGACGAAACCGCCGACTCTCACCAAAGATGAGGTTAGTCCTGCGCTTGCACTGAGGTGGTTATGAGTCCTCCGTTTTCGGATCCCGATCAGCGTCTGTTCGTGCGCAATGCCTCCCTCTCTGACATTCCCGGAATCATTGAACTGAGCCGCCGTGTGTATGAAGGCACAGGCATGTATGGCTATACCAAGGGCCCTCTGACTGGCCAGATCAACACCTTCCCCGAAGGCCAGTTTGTCGCCATGCTCGGCGAAACCGTGGTTGGCTACTGCGCAACCTTCCGGATTTCCGGGGCCATTGCCCTGGCGCCCCATGACTGGACGTCCATCACCGGAAACGGGTACGCCTCACGCCATGACCCGGAGGGCGACTGGCTCTATGGCATGGAAGTGTGCGTGGACCCTGAATGTCGCGGTTACCGCATTGGCGAGCGTCTCTATAACGAACGTAAGCAGCTGTGTCAGAGCCTCGAGTTGCAGGGTGTTGTGTTCGCCGGGCGTCTGCCGACCCTGCGCAAGCGGCTGAAGAAATACGAGTCCGTCGAGGAGTACGTTGAAGCCATCCGTTCCAAGGAGCAGTCGGATCCGGTGTTGTCGTTCCAGCTCCACAATGGCTTCGAAGTGCACGGAATCATTCCCCATTACCTCGATGCCGACCACGACTCGCTCGGGTACGGCATTCATCTGGTCTGGCGTAACCCGAAAGTCCCCCAGAACGGTTCGGGCGAGCAGAGCAAGCGCTATGGCAGGCGGATGCCGGATACGGTGCGCGTTGGAACCGTCCAGTACCAGCAACGGCCGGTCCGTTCATTCGACGAGTTCAGCGAGATCGTCCGCTATTTCGTGGATGTCGTATCCACCTACAAGGGCGACTTCGTGGTGTTCCCGGAGCTGTTTACGCTCCAGTTGCTGTCCATTGAACGGCGGGATGGAAGCGCGGCCGAGGCGTTCGCTGCGGTTACCCATTATGCCGGACGTTACCGGGACCTGATGCGGGATCTGGCCCTCAGGTACAACATCAATATTATTGCCGGCTCCACGCCTGTCCGAGAGGAGGACGGGTCCGTTCACAACACCGCCTATATCTGTCTGCGCGATGGCCAGGTGTTCACCCAGCCCAAGATTCACCCGACGCCGAATGAGGCCTACTGGTGGAACGTGCGGGGCGGGAACCGGGTCAGTGCCATTGAAACCGATTGCGGACCGATTGGTGTGCTGATCTGTTACGACGCAGAATTTCCAGAGCTGACCCGACACCTCGTGGATCAGGGTGTCCAGATCGTGTTCGTGCCGTTCTGCACCGACGAGCGTCAGAGTTATCTGCGGGTACGTTATTGCTGCCAGGCGAGGGCGGTGGAGAATCAGGTTTACGTGGTCATGTCCGGCAATGTCGGCAACCTGCCCAACGTGCCAAACATGGAAATCCAGTACGGCCAGAGCTGCATTCTGACGCCCTGTGATTTTCCGTTCGCCCGGGATGGTATCGCCGCTGACACAGAGCCCAATGTGGAAACGGTGGCCTTTGCCGACTTGCGTCCGGAAGTACTGATTACTGCGCGCAACAGCGGTACGGTGAAGAATCTTCAGGACCGCCGCCATGACCTTTACAGCGTGAACTGGCGAGGGGAATGATACGGCCGCCGCTAACGCTTGGTGCTGCGCTGGCGCTGTTTCTTTGGCTTCCGGCTTGCTGCCGGTTTGGCACCTGAACGCCCCGGAGGCTTCCCGGCCGGCTTATTGCCAGCGGCGGGTTTGCGGGCTTTGTTGCCGGGACGCTTGCCAGTGGCAGCGCCGCCCGGTTTGGCGGGGCGGGTCTTTTTACGGGTTCCCGCCGGTGCCTCGGATGAGGAATCCCTGATGGCGTCGAACAGCACCGTCAGCTCCTTGCTGGTGAGGTCTCGCCATTGGCCAACCGGGAGGCCGCCCAGGCTGACGTTCATGATGCGGATGCGTTCGAGTTTGGTGACTTCATAGCCGAAGTGCTCGCACATCCGGCGTATCTGGCGATTCAGACCCTGGACCAGGACGATCCGGAAAACGAATCGGGATTCCTGTTGAACCTTACACTTCTTGGTGACGGTGCCCAGGATCGGTACGCCGCCGGCCATGCCTTGAATAAAGTCTTTGGTGATGGGCTTGTCGACGGTGACCAGGTATTCCTTTTCGTGATTGTTGCCGGCCCGGAGAATCTTGTTCACCAGGTCACCGTTGCTGGTCATGAAGATCAGGCCCTGGGAATCCTTGTCGAGCCGGCCAATGGGGAAAATGCGCTCGCTGTGACCGATAAACCGCTGGATATTCTGCTTTTCGGCGGTGTCGGTGGTACTGACGATGCCCACCGGCTTGTTGACGGCAATGAAAACCAGGTCGTCTTCTGATCGCGGCTCAATGACCTGACCGTTGACCTTGACCGTGTCGGTGGGCAATACCTGATCGCCCACCGTGGCGCGTTTACCGTTGATGTAGACGTTGCCCTGTTCGATGTAACGGTCGGCCTCCCGCCGGGAGCAGAGTCCGCTTTCGCTGATGTATTTGTTCAGACGGGTGGAGGAACTGGTGGTCATCTGTGGTCCGGTTGATGGCTGAGTGAGCACATGATAGCAGGGGTGTACCGGGCTTACAGCCTCTGTGCTGGCGCTTTCCCGTAGCCTCTGCCATCATTCGGACATCATCCACGTTAATATGCAGGCACGGCCTTGCTTGCCGGTCTGAGAGTCGGAATCTCGCCCGGTTACTCCTACTCTTCGGGATTTGCCAGCGCCACCAACTTCGAGAAAATCAGGATGCCCGGTATCGACTCCGGACTGCGCATGCTGTTGCCGGGGCGCATCGATGTCACGCTTGCCAACCGGTACGTGGTGTTGAATCAGGCCGATCGTATGGGGGTGACCGACAAGATTGAGCTGTCAGACGTCGCGATCAGTGGCGGGCCGGTATACCTTGCCTTTCGACGGGGGATTCCGGAAGATCTGGTCGAAGCGTTTTCGACAGCGCTTGCGCAATACAAACGGGCCAACCTCATCACGGAGCGGCCCTCAAACGGTCTATAAGGTCTTTATGGAAAAGACACGAATTACGATTGTCGCAGTCACCGGTATTGTCCTGTTTTTCCTTGCGAATTATCTCTGCCGTTTTCTTCTCGGATTCACCGGTGTACTGCCGTCCGTTCTGATTGCAGCACTGATCGCGGCCTACATGGGGTTCTCGGTGGCCCGCGCCCTGAAGCGGGAGCCTTTACCGGAAGAGCGGTCGCGGGCGCTGTGGATTTACGGCGGTTTTCTGGGGGCTTTGTTCCTGGCGTTCGGTGCCTGGGTATTTCTGGACACCGGGTTCGACCTGCTGATCGCCGCGACCCTGCTTTCTCACTATCTGCCGTATCCGGCTTTTGCCCATGTTTTCCTCTCGGATCGCCTGGTCCGGATGTTTCTTAACGGAAACGAGCAGTCCTGACCATTGCGGAGCACGATTTGACGACGCTGACTTTGAACAAGCTCTCCGTTGGAACGCTGCACGCTGTCGATCTCTCGGTCCATGGCGGTGACATTGTTTGTGTGTCCGGGCCTTCAGGCAGTGGCAAAAGCCGCCTGCTCCGAGCTGTAGCGGACCTGGACCCCCATGAGGGCCGGGTGCTGCTGGACGAAACATTCCAGGGAACTGTGCCCGGGCATATCTGGCGCCAGCAGGTCATGATGGTGCCGGCGGACAGCCAGTGGTGGTTTGAGGACGTCGGCTCTCATTTTGGTTCGGATGCCCGCGAGGTACCCGGCGCGCTCGGGTTCCCGCCGGACGTGATGGACTGGGCGGTGAACCGGTTATCCTCGGGGGAGAAGCAACGCCTGGCTGTGCTGCGTGCACTGGTCCGGAATCCCCGGGTCCTGCTGCTTGACGAACCCACCGCGAACCTTGATGACGCCATGATCCGTCAGGTTGAAAGCTGGCTGCTTGAGGAAATCAGGAAGCGGGATCTGCCGGTGATCTGGGTCGCCCACGATGCCGCCCAGATTGAACGCGTGGCTGATCGGCACTACTGCATTCGGGGTCATGCACTGGAGCCCGTCCATGGAAGTCATTGATCTCGCCTGGTGGAAGCTGGCCCTCACCGCGGTGCTGATTCTGGCACTGGCGGGTGTCTGCCTGACCACCCGGCTTGGTGTGGCCCGCAGTCTCCTCATTGCCGCCACCCGCACGGTCATCCAGCTTGCGCTGATCGGGTTGGTGCTGGAAGCACTGTTCGCGTCTTCCGAATTCTACTGGATCGCCCTGTTGGCCACGGTCATGCTGTTAGTGGCTGGCCGGGAAGTCATGGCTCGCCAACAGCGCCGGCTGAGGGGCTTCTGGTCCTTCGGCATTGGCACCGGCGCCATGTTTGTTTCCTCATTCACAGTGACAGTGCTGACGCTCGCGGTCATCATTGGTCCTGAACCCTGGTATGCGCCGCAGTACGCCATTCCGTTGCTCGGGATGATGCTGGGTAACACCATGACCGGCGTGGCCCTGAGCCTGGACCGTCTCAACGAGTCAGTTTGGAGCCAGCGCTCGATCATCGAGAACCGCCTGATGCTCGGTGAGCCCTGGCGGGATGCTCTTGAAGACATCCGCAGACACGCCATGCGCAGCGGTATGATGCCCTCCATCAACGCCATGGCCGCCGCCGGTATCGTCAGCTTGCCGGGCATGATGACTGGCCAGATTCTGGCCGGCAGCCCTCCCGCGGTGGCGGTGAAGTACCAGATTCTGGTGATGCTGACTATCACCGTCGGCACCGGTTTCGGAACCCTGATGGCGGTATCGTGGGGCAGTCGCCGGCTGTTCGACGACCGTGAGCGTCTCCGGCTGGACCGATTGTTAACACAGAAGAACCGATAAGGCGGCAATACCGTTCATGAAAACATCCATTCCTACCAACCTGATCCTCGGTTTTCTGGGTGTCGGCAAAACCACCGCGATTCTGGACTTGTTGAAAGCCAAACCCGACGGCGAGGTCTGGGCGGTGCTGGTCAACGAATTTGGCGAGGTCGGCATAGACGGTGCGATGCTGCAGTCCGAGGGTGCCGTGATCAAGGAAATCCCCGGGGGCTGCATGTGTTGTGTAGCCGGCCTGCCTATGCAGGTTGGTCTGAACCAGCTGATCCGGCAGGCCAGGCCCGATCGTCTGATTATCGAACCCACTGGGCTGGGTCATCCGTCACAGATCCTTGAGACCCTGACCGGTGAGCATTACGCAACTGTGCTTAATCTCGGGCCGGTCATCACACTGGTCGATCCCCGCAAGCTGGAAGACCCTCGCGTGCTCGAGAATGTGCAGTTTCGTGACCAGGTGGCGGCGGCCGACATTCTCGTGGCCAACAAAACCGATCTTGCCTCGCCAGCGCAGGTTGACGCTTTTGAGCGCTGGGCTGCCTCTCTCGCCGGCACAAAGCGGGGGGTATTCCTGACCAGCCTGGGCCGGTTGAGGCCCGAATGGCTGGACGGACAGACCGATCTGCCCGAAGTAACGACCCCTCACGCCCACCATCATCATGATGAAAAGGGCTTTGTGCCGGCGCCCGACATTCAGGAGCAGCCGTGGCAACGGGTCAGAAACGCCGGGCAGGGCTACGTAAGCCTTGGCTGGCGGATTCACCCGGAGATCCGGTTTGACGAAAAGCGGCTTATGGCATTGGCCATGGACAGTCGGTTTGAACGGTTCAAGGCTGTCATTCACTGTCTCGATGGTTGGCGAACGCTCAATATGGTGGATGGTTCGCTGTCCGTTACTGACTGCGAACCCCGCGATCTGTCCCGGATTGAGGTCATCAGCGCCGGGGAGCTACCGGAAACCGATCTGGACCATGGGGTTCAGGCGGCCGCAGGTCTTCAGGAGGCCGACAGCACCGGCGGCGGAATGTCATGACATGCCCGGTGTGCGAGCAGGGACAACTGATGGATTTCCAGACGGTCGGTGCCCGGCATTACCTGCGGTGCCCGGTCTGCGAAGCCACGGTGATGTCGGAATCCTGTCGGCTGTCGGAAGCCGAGGAGAAGGCGGTCTACGATTACCACGAAAACGACACGGGGGATCCCGGCTATCGCCGGTTCCTGTCGAAGCTGGCGGAGCCTCTGCTGGAGCGCCTTGAGCCCGGGCTGTCCGGCCTGGATTTCGGATGCGGGCCAGGTCCTGAACTGGCCGGGATGCTGAAGGAAGCGGGCATGGAGATGTGTGTCTATGACCCGTTTTTCCACCCCTCAACCGACGTGCTCAATCGACGGTATGATTTTCTGACCTGTACCGAGGTAATTGAGCACCTGCATCGGCCTTCAAAGGTGTTCCATCAGTTGGATGAGCTGCTAAAGCCAGGCGGCTGGCTGGGCATCATGACCTGCTTTCAGACGGACGATGCGCGATTTGCCAACTGGCATTACCGACGGGATCCGACTCATGTAGTCTTTTACCGGGAGCAGACATTAGCCGTCATTGCCGGGCAGTTGGGCTGGGAATTGACGGTGCCTCGAAAGGACGTGGCGTTGCTGCGTAAGCCGCCTATTCCTGGGGCGTAGTGAGGGCAGGACAGTCCAGTGTCGGGCAGTCACTCGGACTCTGCACCGCCGTGCCCGGATCGATTTGAGCGCCGAAACGATCGGGTGCCAGCGCTGAGGCGCAGCGCTGGGCCTGTTTTGCCTCTTCGAGGCATCCTGTTTCACCCAGTGTGTGGGCCAGGTTGTTCCAGCCAACGGCTTCCCGGGGGAATCGGGAGACCAGGCGAGCAAAGTGGCTGGTGGCTTCCTGCAGGTTCTGGCGCGTGTAGGCGATGTTACCCTGGCCCAGAATGGCGGCTGGCTGATCCGGCCACTGCCGTTCCGCAGTCTGGTAGGCGGTCATGGCCGCGTTGGTCCGCCCTGTGGTTTCGAGATCGTTGGCCGAGGCCAGGTAGGCCAGAGGTTCGGCGCTCGCGGGAATTCGGTCGGGTGGCAGCATGACGGCGGCCCAGTTGTCGGACCGAGACCAGGTGTTGGAAAAGACCTCCACGCTGGTTTCATGGCGTTCCCTGGTATCCGTGTGCAGGATAATGGTCTGCTTTTGCGCGTCGAAACCGATCACCACGGCAAAATGCCACTGGGGCAACCAGTTGAACAGCAGGTTCTGCATGACCAGAACAGGGTTGCCCGCCGCCACCTCCTTGAGCAGGCTTTCCAGGCTGCCGTCCAGGGTGTAGACCAGCATGTTGTGGGCACGCCCGGCGGCCACCATCTCCACCTGTAATGATCCCTCCCGGCCTGGAATGTAGACCAGATCGCGCAATACTTCCGGGTTGGTCTCCAGACCCTGGCTGTTCAGCATCATCGCCAATGAGGCCGGACCACATTGATAGCGTTCCTGGGGATAGAAAGGAACCTCATCCAGAACCGTGCGTGTCTGCAGCGACGGATTGCCGTCGGTGCCTGAGGGCCATTTGGGGGCTGAAGCGCAGCCGGCCAGCAGCAGAACCAGTAGTAGACTGGTCAGGCTGCCGGCCGGTTTAGGAAGGATGGTGAAGGGCACTTACCGAATGCAGTTGATGAACGGGAAGATGTTCGTTGCACACAGGATGTCGGTAATGATGAAGACCAACAGGAACAGAACAATGATACCGACCACATCCTGGCCAGCCGGTGCTTCAGCGAGCTGCTGCTCGAAATCGGCCAGTTCCTGCGGTGTCAGGTTCTGGATCCGGTCCCTGACCTGATCGTCGCTGACACCCATTTCGGCGAGCTTGTCCTGAACCTCCTGGGTTTCCAGCATATCCATCAGTTGCTGGCGATCCAGCTGGACCTCCTGGCCACTGATCATCTCTCCGGTTCCGACCATGGCCGCGGAGGCGGTGGAGGACCAGACTGACCCGAGGCTGATCATCAGGGCCATGAAAAACGAAACATATCTCAGGTGCTTTCTAATACCGGACATATCGGGCTCCCGCTTTTAGTTATGTGTTATGACCATAGACCAGACATGGAAGGCTGTTCAACATACAATCTTGTCATCTACTGAATTCAGAATGTTGAAAGTCCGGTAAATTCCATAATGCGATAGCGCCAGTAACGGACTCTGGAGTCATCGGCCCACGCCTCGTAGGGCAGGCTCATGACCGGGTCATTACCGGGCCCGAGCCGCCATTGTTCGTTGAAAAAATGAACCGCCTTGGCAGCAGGCGCTGCGCTGGATGCCAGCGACAGCCAGACATTGGTTTCCAGGTTGAGATCGTCCAGGTTGCGGCGGGTAAAGTTGGCGGAGCCCAACAGGATCTCGATGTGGCCCTGTTCCGGTCTGAGCATCAGCAGCTTGCTGTGGCACTGCTCGCCTCTGGTGTTGCACCAGCGCACGGATGCGCCGGCCCGGTGCAGCTCCAGCGCTGCCTGCCGATTGGGAACTCCGCTCTTGGAATGGCCAAAGGCCTCGTTGTTGGCATCCAGTAACACCCGCAATATGGCGCCACGTAGGTGGGCCTCAAGCAGGCTGTCAACGATTCCGCGATGGGAAAGGTAGAAAACCGCCAGGTCCAGGTGGTCACCCGGGCCGGCACGATCAATCATATCCAGTGCCTTGTCGCGGATCGCAGACTCGGTGAGCACCATGACGCGGCCCGTGTCCGGCGCAGCCGTGCGGCTATCGGCTACCGGAGCCTTACGATTTTCGGCGATGGTGATCCACCGGTCGACTGCCGATGTGTCGGCGCCGGACATGGCCAGCACCGCCTGTTCACTTTTCAGGAGATCAGCGACCGCCTTACCGGTGAAGCTGAGGCCAATGTTCCCGTGGCGACTGCTACCGTCGTGAGGATTGGCGGAGGTAACCAAGCCCCGGAGGCGGGAACCTTGATCGACCACCAGCAGTTTGCGGTGATTGGCCTTGAAGTTCAGTAGCGCCAGGTAGCTGCGCACGGTTACCAGGCGATTGCCAAGGGCGTTTGACAGCCAGCCACCGTCAGGATCGTTGCCCAACCACTGACAGCAGGGCCGCCACAGGGACGACCAGGCCGGGTTGCTATCCCGCAGCGGTGGCAAGCGGGTTTCGACGACGGTTATCCCCGCCTCGCGCAAGGCTTCGAACCAGGGCGATCGGGAGCCCCCATACATCGTATTGAGCGGGTCGGAAATGACGATCATGGCAATCTCCGGCCGAGCCTGCTTGCGGGCCAGGAGTGCTTCCGTCAATTGCTTCGCGAGGGGCCGGTGGGCGGCGCCCTCCGGCTGAGTGCTGTTGTACAGAAACATGTCCACCAACACGAATTTTTCGGCGCTGCCGATCAGGCGCAGGACTTCGTCGAAAATTTCATGATCAAGGGTTTCCGTTCCGTCCGTGTGGTGCCGGGTAACATCGGTAAGCAAAACCGGGTTTTCCAGCGGAGAGGGGGTACCCCGGTAACTGATGCCTGCCGGCAATGGCTTGTTGGTGTGATACAGGCCAATCCCGGCCAGCAGGAGGAAAAACAGGGCAATTAGCAACTTCAATGTCATGTCTGTATGTCCGCCATCCTTTATCGGTGCTGGGGCTACTATACGTGAGCTTCCTCTCAGGTAAACAAACACTTACAAAAAACACTTCTTTACCGGTATCGCCGGGCGTCCACTGTTTCTAAACTAGCCAGATCAAACATTTAGAATAAAGTAGCCTGTGAACTCACTCTTCTTCCTGTTTTCGCACTTGTTCAGCCTGAGGCTGTTGGTGGTTGTTGCTGCGATCCTGTTTGCCCTCGCCGGCGATCAGTTTGCGTTTCTGAGCTGGGCCGATCGAGTCCTGCTCAGTTTGCTGGGGGCGCCGGAATCCGAAAGCCTGTCGCTCCCGATCCCGCCCGATGCACTGCAGTCGACCCTGATGGCGCGGGGCCTGTCCGAGCCGGTCTGGTCCGATCTGGCCATTCGCGTGGGGCTGTTTTTTTCGGCTCTCTATCTGGTGCTTGCTATCCCGAGAATGGGTGCGGCGGTGGCACTTCCGGTCACGCTCCTGCTGGGCGGCTCCCTGATTGTTCTGCAGGCAGCGCTGACGTTCTACCACAGCGAATGGTTACCGCTGGGCGAGGTGATCACCCTGCTGGTTGCCGGGTTTGTGACCATGCTGTTCTGGCTCCAGCCCGATCGTGAGATTCGTGCTTTGAGTGCCAACGTCCGCGAGGCTCGCGTGCGTCTCGCGAGGTTGCTGCTGCAACAGGGGCACACCGACGAGGCCCTGGATGCGGTCGAGGCGTGTCCGGTCTGTGAGGATGCGCTTGAGGTCCGATACGAGATCGCCATCCAGCAGGAGCGGAAGCGTCAGTACGAGAAAGCGATTCAGACCTACCGGGACATCCTCGATAACCGCAAGGGTTTCCGGGATGCCGCGGACCGGCTTTCTGCACTGGAAAAATTGTCCCCGGAAACAGCGTCCCTGCAAACCGGCGGATTCGACAGTACCCGAACGCTGCTTATGCCAGCCCAGTCCCTGAGCCGGCCCACCCTGGGCCGTTATGAGATCGAACGGGAGATAGGTCGCGGTGCCATGGGAGTTGTGTACCTCGGCAAGGACCCCAAAATCGCGCGGACCGTCGCCATCAAGACCCTGAGCTACGAGGCATTCGATGACGGTCATTTGGCGGAGCTGAAAGACCGTTTCTTCCGCGAAGCCGAAGCCGCAGGTCGGCTAAATCACCCGGCCATTGTGACGGTTTATGACGTCGGTGAAGAGGCGGACCTGGCCTACATCGCCATGGATTACGCCAAGGGGCGGCCCCTGAGTGAATTCGGCAAGCCAGGCCGGTTACTGCCATTGCATACCGTGCTGGAAATCATTGCCCAGGTGGCAGATGCGCTGGCCTATGCCCACAGCCAGAAAATCGTGCACCGGGATATTAAACCGGGAAATATCATCTACAACCCGGACGACGGCGGCATCAAGATTACCGATTTTGGCATTGCCAAGATTTCCGATGACTCCCGGACCCGCACCGGCAGCGTGATGGGTAGCCCGCTTTACATGTCGCCGGAGCAGCTCAAGGGGCAGAAGGTAAGTGGTGCCTCCGATATCTACAGTCTCGGTGTCACCCTGTACAAACTGGTGAGCGGAGAAACACCCTACCAGGGGGATACCCTCGCCAACCTGACCTATCAGATTCTTAACAAGCGTCCCCGCAGTGTTCGCGAATTCAATGCCGATCTTCCCAATGGCCTGGTAAGACTGATCAACAAGGCGATTCAGCGAGAGCCGGACAAACGCTTTGCGTCCGCGTCCGCCATGGCCGAAGCAGTCCGCCGGCTGGCTGTCAGGGAAGCGAAGGAGGTCTCCTGATGAGCGTTCACGTTGCAGGCCGGAGCCACACAGGAGTGGTTCGGGAAAGCAATCAGGATGTAGTGGCGTGGCAAGTCCGCGATGATGGCGGTGCGGCGCTGATGCTCGTTGCCGATGGCATGGGCGGGTACCAGGGGGGCGAGATTGCAAGCCGCCTGGCAGCCGATTCGGTGATGGAGGCGCTTACGCCGGGCCTGTTCGCCGGCGAGGAGCCCACCCGGAAAAACCTCGGTGCAGCGCTTGCTCTCGCTAACGAGCGCATTCAGGTGCGGCGGGCTTCCGACAGTCAGTTGGACAAGATGGGCACCACCCTGGTGGTGGCCTGGATCGAAGGGAGCACCGCGCATGTTGCCCACGTCGGGGATTCCCGGTGTTATCTGATCCGGCATGGGCAAGCCGACTGCCTGACCCGCGATGATACCGTCGTCCAGAACATGCTCGAGGATGGCAGCATCAGCGAGACGGATGCCCCCAATGTCCCGTTTCGAAACGTGCTTACCCGGGCGGTCGGAGCCATGGACCCGCTTGAAATCAGCTACTGCAGCCACTCTCTCCAGCCTGGCGATCAGTTGCTGCTTTGCTCGGACGGCCTGACCAACTCCGTTCCGGAGCCGGACTGGGAAGACATACTCAAGAACGCTGGCAGCACGGAATGCGCCGTGGAGACATTGATTGAAACCGCCCTGGACAATCAGGCATCGGACAACGTGTCTGTAGTACTAATGACCCTGAATTAAGCAGAGGAACCTGACATGGCATCGTTTTCACAGCTGGTAGACAACGTGGTCGTCAACACGTTTGAGCTGGACCAACCCCAGACCCGGATTGGCCGGCGCACCGACAACGATATCCAGATCGACGAGATTTCCGTGAGTGGCCACCATGCGGTTATCGAGGCCGTACCCAACGCCTATCTCGAGGGTACGATTGACTATTACATCACGGACAGCGACAGCACCAACGGCACGTTCGTCAACGACATTCGCGTCGAGAGCCGCCAGCGCCTGAACAGCAACGATATGGTGCGGGTTGGCTGGAATCAATTCCGTTTTATTGACGAAGACGAGAACGCCCTCGAGAAAACCGCCTACATTCTCGACTGAACGCCGTATCCGGGTTCAGTCGAGTTTTTCAATCACGAGCTCAGAAAAGCGCTGCAAGAGCCCGGACGCAACCGGTGCCGGCTCGACGGCCGCCAGCAGTGCATCGGGGTTCAGGCACTCGGCGGCCAGTTCCGGTGTCTGCACCGACAGATAGGCTCTCATGATGTCGTCTGTGAATTCCGGATGGAACTGCACGCCCCAGGCACACTCACCCACCCGGAAGGCCTGATGGGGTTCAAACCGGCTGCGACCGAGAAGTACGGCTCCGGGCGGCAGGCCAAGCACTGATTGCTTGTGGGTAAGCTGGACCTTGAAGGATGCGGGCAGGTCGGCGAACAGGGGGTCGGAGTCGGCGTCCGGCAGCAGTTCAATTGACCAGGTGCCGGTTTCCCGGCCCTCCGGGTGGTACCCGACTTCACCGCCAAGGGCGTGGGCAAGCAACTGATGTCCGTAGCACACACCCAAAACCGGAACCTTTTTGTCGACGGCCCCGGTCAGCCACTGCGCCGTGGTTTCGCTCCATTCCGCCCGATCACTGACCATGGCAGGGGAACCGGTGATCACAATGCCGTCCCAGTCTTCCACATTGCCGGGAGCGTCACCCTGTTCAACGTTGATAACGGTGAGTTCCAGCTCGTCCGAAAGCCCACGAACGAACCAGTCTTCGAAATCACCTGAGGTCTCCCTGATGGCGGGGTAGGTGGTTCCGGTCTTCAGGATGACGACCCTTGCCTGACGATTCACTCGGATTGCTCGGGCACTTCGGCGTTGTGAAACACGTTCTGAACGTCGTCCAGATCATTCAGCATGTCGAGAAACTTCTCGAACAGCGGAATGTCATCGCCTTCCACCTGGGTGGTGGTCTTCGGCAGGAACTGGATTTCGTCCGCTTCAAAATCAATGCCCTCAAAGGCGTCTACCAGGGCCTGGCGGGCCTTGGCGTACTCAGTGTTCGGGGTGAATACGGTGATCAGCCCGTCTTCGTTCTCAATGTCGGTCACGTCGACATCGGCTTCCATGAGTGCTTCCAGCACGGCTTCTTCGTCGTCGTGCTTGAACGCGAAAATGGCGCAGTGGTCGAACATGTGCGCCACGGCGCCCGGCGTGCCGATCTTGCATTTGGTCTTGGTGAAGGCGAGACGGACGTCCCCGAACGTGCGGTTCGGATTGTCGGTGAGGCAGTCGACAATCACCATGCAGTTGCCCGGGCCATAACCTTCATATCGGGCCGGGGAATAATCCTCGCCAGCGCCGCCCCTGGCCTTGTCGATGGCCTTTTCGATAACGTGAGACGGTACCTGGTCTTTCTTGGCGCGATCGATCAGTCCACGCAGGGACAGGTTGCCATCCGGATCCGTGCCGCCGGACTTGGCCGCCATGTAAATCTCACGGCCATATTTGCTGTAGACCTTGGTTTTTGCTGCGGCCGTTTTGGCCATCGACTCTTTGCGGTTCTGGTAGGCTCTGCCCATCTGCGCTGCCTCTCTATTTCTTGGGAAAGGGCCGGATTTTACTCAACTATGCCCTCATGGAACAGGCTTATTTAGCCGGCGATGGGCTTCCCGGCTGGCGGGGGAACAGGCTTCAGTGCGTCTGGGATGTCAGCAACATGTCTGCAGCATGAATTTCCCGTGAAATTCTTGTAACGAATTGCCGAATTTACCCTCTAAGCATTACCCGGAGTGATCCGGGGAGTATCCTGAGTCGGTGGATCGGGTTGATATGGCCGGTCCTTTGATGCTGTTCCTGAGCCCGGGGATATCGGGCTTGAAAAGGAGGGTATCTCAATGAAACAGGTAGTGATTTGTTCGGCAACACTGGCTTTGACGCTGTTTGTTGCGCCGTCTTATGGCGAAAACTGGGAGCGTCAGAGGTTTAACCAGGAGATGATGGAAAATCAGTCCCAGATGTATTCTGACGATGGAATGCCGTACCGCGTAGCCAGCGTGGAGGAAAATCGAAGGATGATGCTGGAGCGGGGTGGTAAGAACAGTGTCGATTATATCGAGACTATGCCAACGACGGCCGGCGTTAGCAGTATCGATGATATCGAGAACCTGCCCGCCACGGCAGCCGGGTATCCTGATGGCCGAAGTATGTACGATCGGGATCGCAAGCATGACTGGCGGACCGGCCATCGGGGGCGTATTCATCACGAATACTAAAATCGCCCCCATTTAGCCGGCAGTCAGGTTCGCTTTGAATCTCCATATGCCGGCATCAAGGAACAGCCGTCCGGGGCCGTTCCTTCCTGATTAAACGTAGTCGATGGGGCGCTGATAATGCTCCTGCGTCATCAGATCGATTCCGCATTCCATCTCGCTGACCCAGTCCAGAAAGCGCTCAACCATGGCTGGCCCTTCGAAGCGCTTGCCGTGCTGAGGCACAATCATATCCACGTCCAGTTCCCTCACCATGTTGGCCCAGAGGCGACAGACCTTTCGCGAGGCGATGTAGCGACGGTGAAAGCCGATCATGCTGGGAATGTGCTTGTCGAAATCGGCGACAGGCAGATGGTCGTCCTCGCCTCCGAGTGATGCGCCCAGGTCTCCAGAAAAGAGTATCTTCGCCACCGGATCGTAGAACTGGAGGTTGCCAACCGAGTGCATGAAGTGGGCCGGCAGGCACTGCAGGTAGGAATCACCGAATTTCACGTTGGCGCCGGCGTCGGGCACGCTCACGATCCGATCGTAGACGCTGCCGCTGAGCTGGCTGGTGACATAGCCGGACACCAGGTGGGGCAGGAACCGTGCCCAGAGCTTGGAGGTGACAATTTTGGCCCGGGTGTGAACGATCCAGCGATCGATGGCACCGATGATGTCCGGGTCCTGATGCGAGGCGAAAACATAATCCATGTCACTGATATTCATGTACCGCGATGCGGCGACGGAAAGGGGAGTGTAGGTGAGGTCTCCGCCCGGATCGATCAGCGCTTCGTGTTTGCCGTCAACGATCAGGAACTGGTTGGACTGAACGCCCTCGCCGGTTACCAGTGAATCGAACATCAGGCACTTGTGGTGTCCGTTATCGAACAGAACAATCGGCTCGGCTGCCATGTGTGGTCTCCCGCTGGAAGTGGAATAGCCGGCCGGGTGGCCGGCTATTGCAAAGTGCGCGGAGATTACAAAATCCCGAATGACAGCCTATTGCCACAGGTCAAATATCTGATATTCATCAAGTAAGGTTTTGTATTTCCGGACAGCTCTCAGGCCAGTTCGGGCACACGTTTGATGCCCCGGCGGATGCCTTGCTCAAGCGCGTTCCTGACCACCTTGCCGGTAAAGGGCACGATATCTTCGAAGGAGATAGTGTAGTGGATACGGGTATGGCCCTCGGGGGTGTCCTCGAAAAGGATTCGGCCGATGTGATTCCTGATCGGGCTCATGCTGGTAATGGTGTATTCGATCAACGTATCCGGCTCGAAATTGAGCACGGTTTCCTTCAGGCCTAAGGGTCCAATGCCGATCTTGCGGACGGAACCAATGCCGTTGGGGTCGGCCTGATCGCTGTCCTTTATTCGCTTGATTGGCGCTCCGAGCAGTTTGCCGAAGCGGTGGTGATCGGCAAACAGGGCAAAAACCCGGTCGCGGGGCACTTCAAATGTTTCCTTGATTTCAATGGTATACATGGCCATGGGCTTACTCTTGTTATGCGTTATGTCGCCCAAGGGTATCCGTTTGATTGTTCAAACAAAAGTCGCAGTAATGGACAGATGCGACTCTGGCCTGAATCGCGCGGTTCAGTGCCGGGCCGTGTGCCGGTAATCCCGCGGCGACTGTCCCATTACCTTCTTGAACAACCGGGAAAAATAATAGGCGTCGTCGTAGCCAAGGCGGCGGCTTATGTCGGCAAAACTGAGCTCGGTGGTGTCCAGCATCTGGCAGGCCCGTTCCACTTTCAGGTGCAGGAAATGCTGGATGGGCGAGGTGCCGGTCTGTTCCCGGTATCGCGTTGCGAAATGGGCCGGAGACAGGCCCGCGAGATCGGCCAGTTGGTCCAGGGAAATGCGTTCGTCCAGATGTTCCCGCATGTAGTTATGGATGGTGTCCAGCTCAGCCTTGTGTTCGTGGCTCGTCTCGTCCGCATTGAGGGGGACGGCCGCCATTAACTGGCGCAGGCGATTTGCGGCATGGATCAGGCCCCGGGCCCGGAAGCCGGTCTGGCGCACCGACAGCAACCCGTTAAAGTCCACCAGCAGCCGGGGCTGGCGCCCCAGGTGGCGGATCCTGGTCGTACCGGAGAAGCCCATGTAATTCCGGAATTCCTCAGCCAGGGGGCCGGTGTAATGTACCCAATGGATTGTCCATGGGTTGGCCGGATCGGCGGTGTAACGGTGGTGGGCGCCGGCCGGTAGCAGCAGCAAGTCGCCGGGCTCTACCGTATAGGGTTCGCCCAGCACATTCAGGAACGCCTTGCCCTCGGTGCAGTAAATCATAAGATTGTCGCTGTGGTGCTCCCGGTGCATGTGATGCCCCACCGCCCGGCGATAGTGCCCGAATGCCAGGGGATACAGGTCACGGGTCAGCGGGTGACTGGAGAGCAGCCGGATAATCGGAGCCGGTACCACATAGCGAACGCTGTCCTCTGGTACCGGCCACTGCGAGGTTTGTGTCATTACGGTGTCGCTGGTTTTGTGGGTAATCGAAAGATAGTCCATCAAGAGCGAAATTTAGTCAATCACCTTCCCGCACACCCCGTGCTAGTCTTTTTGCATTCGTGGTCGGAACCTCACGGTTTTCGGCTTGCTTCCCTCATAACAACAAACAGGGATTTCGCTATGAAAAATGTACCTCTGTACCTTGCCGGTGAATTCATCCAGAGCCAGACCCATGAATGGATCGATGTCACCGACCCCGCCACCAACGAAGTGATCGCCAAGGCTCCGTGCACCACCCATTCGGAAATGGACCAGGCCATCAAGTACGCTGGTGAAGTGTTCAAGACCTGGAAAGAAACACCTGTGTCCGAGCGCGCCCGGGTCATGCTGCGCTACCAGGCGCTGCTGAAAAAGCACCACGACGAAATTGCCGAAATCCTGTCCCAGGAAACCGGCAAGACCTTTGAAGACGCCAAGGGTGACGTCTGGCGCGGTATCGAGGTGGTCGAGCATGCCGCCAACGTGGGCTCGCTGATGATGGGCGAAACCGTTGAGAACGTGGCACGGGAAGTGGACACCCACTCCTGGATCCAGCCGCTGGGCGTGTGCGCCGGTATCACCCCGTTCAACTTCCCGGCCATGATTCCCCTGTGGATGTTCCCGATGGCGATTGCCTGCGGCAACACCTTTATCCTGAAGCCGTCCGAACAGGATCCGCTGACACCAATGCGTCTGGCTGAACTGTTCGAGGAGGCCGGTGCGCCCAAAGGCGTACTGCAGGTTGTTCATGGCGGCAAAGAGCAGGTCGACAAGCTGCTGACCGATCCCGCCATTCGCGCGATTTCCTTCGTTGGCTCCGTGCCGGTCGGCCGTTACATTTACGAGACCGGTACCCGCAACATGAAGCGTGTTCAGAGCTTCGCTGGCGCCAAGAACCACATGGTGATCATGCCGGATGCGGACAAGCAGCAGGTGATCAACGCCCTGGTTGGTGCTTCTGTGGGTGCTGCCGGTCAGCGCTGCATGGCGATTTCCGTTGCAGTCTTCGTGGGCGAGGCCCAGCAGTGGATTCCGGAACTGAAGGAAGCCATGGCCAAGGTCCGTCCGGGCGCCTGGGACGACGCCGGTGCCAGCTATGGGCCGATCATCAGCGCCAAGGCCAAGGACCGCGTTGAGTCCCTGATTGCCACCGGCGAAGCGCAGGGCGCGAAGCTGCTGCTGGATGGCCGCGGTTGCACTGTGGACGGTCTGCCTGACGGCAACTGGGTCGGCCCGACCCTGTTCTCCGGGGTGACCACCGAGATGGACATCTACAACGAGGAAATCTTCGGCCCGGTCCTGTCCTGCATGGAGACTGACAGCCTGGGTGAGGCCATCGAGCTGATCAATAACAGCCCGTACGGCAACGGCACCTCGATCTTTACCTCCTCCGGTGGCTGCGCCCGTCGCTTCCAGCACGAGATCGATGTGGGCCAGGTGGGTGTGAACATTCCCATCCCGGTACCCCTGCCGTTCTTCTCGTTCACCGGCTGGAAGGGCTCCTTCTACGGTGACCAGCACGCCTACGGCAAGCAGGCTGTGCGCTTCTACACCGAAACCAAGACGGTCACGTCGCGCTGGTTCTCAAGCGAAGCCAGCACCGAGGCGAACTTCTCTATCCAGTTGCGTTGAGTGTGTTGTAGGTGGGGTAAGTTGGGCCGGAACCTGTTTCCGGCCCCCTTTTTTCACCTCAGCCCGACCTCTTAGATCTGGAGTGATTCAATGGACTTTAATCTGACCGAAGACCAGCTGGCGTTCCGGGAAGCAGCGCGCGCCTTTGCCGAGAAATCCATGGCGCCCCACGCGGCACAATGGGACGACGAGCATATCTTCCCCATCGACGTCATGAAGGAAGCGGGCGAGATGGGCTTTATGGGCCTGTATACGCCGGAATCCCTGGGCGGCATGGGGCTGTCCCGCCTTGATACCTCGGTGATTGTCGAAGAGTTGGCCGCTGCCTGCCCATCTACGGCAGCCTTTATGACCATCCACAACATGGCGACCTGGATGGTGGCCAGCTTTGCCTCGGATGACCTGAAGCAGGAGATCGTGCCCAAGCTCGCCAGCGGCGAGTGGCTGGCGTCTTACTGCCTGACTGAACCCGGGGCCGGTTCCGATGCGGCAAGCCTTCGAACCAAGGCGGTCCGTGACGGAGACAGTTACGTGATAACCGGCAGCAAGGTGTTTATTTCCGGTGCCGGTAGTACCGATATCCTGGTACTGATGGCCCGTACCGGAGCGCCGGACAGTGGCTCCAAGGGCATCTCCACCTTCGTGATCCCGGCCGATGCCGAGGGCATCACCTACGGCAAGAATGAAGAAAAAATGGGCTGGCGCAGTCAGCCGACCCGCATGATCAGTCTCGATAACGTTCGTATCCCCGTCTCCAATCGCGTAGGTGAGGAAGGCGACGGTTTCGCCATCGCCATGAAAGGGCTGGACGGTGGCCGGCTGAACATCGCCACCTGTTCCCTCGGTGGTGCCCAGGCGGCACTGGTGCGAGCCCGGAATTACATGCACGAGCGCGAACAGTTCGGCAAGCCCCTGGCCGCATTCCAGGCGCTGCAGTTCAAGCTCGCCGACATGGCCACCAACCTGGTGGCGGCCCGCCAGATGGTGCGGCTGGGTGCCTTCAAGCTCGATAGCGCAGATCCGGAAGCAACCCTGCACTGTGCCATGGCCAAACGCTTCGCCACCGACGCCTGCTTTGACGTGGTGAACGACGCGCTGCAGCTGCACGGTGGCTACGGCTACATCCGGGAGTACCCGCTGGAGCGATACCTGCGGGACCTGCGGGTGCACCAGATTCTCGAGGGAACCAACGAAATCATGCGCCTGATTGTGGCTCGTCGCCTGCTGGATGACGGCGTGGCCGAAGCGATCCAGTAACAAATTCAAGAACACCGCAAGGATAACGGGAGAAAAACCATGAGCGATCTGATTCAGCTCGAAAAACGCGGACACATTGCGGTACTGACCATCAATAATCCGCCGGCCAATACCTGGACGGCGGAATCCCTGCCGGCTCTGAGAGAGACCATCCGTGAACTGAACGCGGACCGGAACATCTTCGCGCTGGTAGTGACCGGCCAGGGTGAAAAATTCTTCTCCGCCGGCGCCGACCTGAAAACCTTTGCCGACGGCGACAAGGCCCGGGCCAATGAGATGGCCCAGTTGTTCGGTGAGGCGTTTGCCACACTCAGCGATTTCCGCGGCGTGTCGATCGCGGCGGTGAACGGCTACGCGATGGGCGGCGGCCTGGAATGTGCGATGGCGTGCGATATCCGTATCGCGGAAGAGCACGCCCAGATGGCCCTGCCTGAAGCCGGTGTTGGCCTGCTGCCGTGCGCGGGTGGCACCCAGAACCTTCCCTGGCTGGTGGGTGAGGGCTGGGCCAAGCGCATGATCCTGTGTGGCGAGCGCGTCAAGGCGGACAAGGCCCTGCAGATTGGCCTGGTGGAAGAGGTTGTGCCTTCCGGCAAGAGCCTTGAGAAAGCGCTGGAGCTGGCGGAAATGGCCTGCAAGCAGAGCCCGTCTTCCACCGCCCGCTGCAAGACCCTGGTGATGAGCGCGCGGGATGGCCGCAGCCACGAAGATGGCTGGCGCATGGAGCGTGAGCTCTTCGTGGAACTGTTCTCCACCGAAGATCAGAAGGAAGGCGTCAACGCGTTCCTCGACAAACGCGCACCGGAATGGAAAAACCGCTGAAACCCGAGGCAGTGCAACGGTTGAAGGAAATGTTATGAGTGACCAACCCATCGTTTTTGAAGAGTGGACAACCGGCGACGATGCGCTGATTGCCGTGGCGCGATTGAATACGCCCAAGGCCCTGAATTCCCTCTCGCTGGAAATGATCCGACTGCTGACGCCGCAGCTCAAACGCTGGGCGGAGGATGACCGTATCCGCGCGGTCTGGCTGGAAGCCGAAGGCGACAAGGCGTTCTGTGCCGGTGGCGACATCGTGGCCCTGTACCGCAGCATGACCGAGCCTCAGGGCGCGAGTGAGGGGGAAGCGTTCTTCACCGAGGAATACGAGCTGGATTACCTCATCCATACCTTTCCAAAGCCTGTTGTGTGCTGGGGACATGGCATCGTGATGGGTGGCGGCATGGGTATTCTCGAGGGCGCGTCCCACCGCGTTGTGACCGAAAGCTCGAAGCTGGCCATGCCTGAGATCACCATTGGTCTGTATCCGGATGTGGCGGCGGGCTGGTTCCTCAACCGGACCCCCGGTCGAACAGGCCTGTTCCTGGGCTTGACTGGCGCCCGGATGAACGGTGCCGATGCGCTGTTCACGGGGCTTGCGGACCGCTTTATCAAGCATGAACTCAAGGCTGGTGTGGTCACCGAACTCCGGCAACGCAAATGGCAGGGCGAGGATGCCCACGCCGTGGTTGGAAGCGTACTGAGACAGTTTGAACAGCAGAGCGCCGAGGCCATGCCGGAATCGCCGGTTCGTACCCATTTTGACGAGATCAACCGGGTAACCGACGCCGATTCGCTGGTGGCCGTGGTCAGCCAGCTGAAGGAACTATCCGGTGGTGACGGTTGGGTGGCCAAGGCGACAAAGTCCCTGGCGTCCGCTTCACCAACCTCTCTGACCCTGGTCTGGCACCATCTGCACAACTGCAAGCACGATGGCCTCAAGGAGGTTCTCGACAAGGAGCTGGTGTTGTCACAGAAGTGCCTGAGTAAGGGCGAGTTCGCCGAGGGTATCCGGGCGCTGCTGATCGATAAGGACCAGCAGCCACGGTGGCGCTACGCCTCCCTGGCGGAAATGGACAGTGCCTGGATCGACGATTTTTTCAAACCATAGCCAAACGGCCACCGGCACCGGTGGCCCACTCAATCGATTAGAACAATAAGGGGAAGAGATATGGCAACGATTACATTTATTGGCCTTGGCAACATGGGCGGTCCCATGGCCAGCAACCTGGTGAAGGCCGGTCACGACGTGACCGTGTTCGACCTGTCTAAAGACGCCGTGCAGGCGCTGGTAGCCGAAGGCGCGAAGACGGCAGAGACCGCCCATGAGGCCGCGAAGGGCGCGGAATGTGTGATCACCATGCTGCCCGCGGGGCAACACGTGGAAGCGGTCTATCTCGGCGAAGACGGCCTGCTGGCCAAGCTGCCCGAGGGCACTCTGGTGATTGATTCCTCCACCATCGCGCCGGAAACGGCCCGCGGTGTCGCTGAGGAAGCCACCGCCCGGAACATTCCATTCCTGGATGCGCCGGTCTCCGGCGGTGTCGGTGGCGCCAAGGCCGGTACCCTGACCTTCATCTGCGGCGGTGCGGAGGAAACCTTCAACAAGGCCAAGCCGATCCTGGATGCTATGGGTAAGAACATCTTCCACGCTGGCCCCCACGGTTCCGGCCAGGTCGCGAAGATCTGCAACAACATGCTGCTGGCGATCCTGATGGCGGGCACGAGTGAAGCCCTGGCCCTCGGCGTGAAGAATGGCCTGGATCCGGCCGTGCTTTCGGAAATCATGAAGCAGAGCTCTGGCGGCAACTGGGCCCTGAACGTCTACAACCCGTGGCCGGGTGTGATGGAAGCGGCGCCTGCATCCCGCAATTATGAGGGCGGCTTCCTGGTGAACCTGATGAACAAGGACCTCGGCCTGGCCTTTGACAACGCGGTGAAAAACCACGCCTCGATTCCTATGGGCTCCCTGGCCCGCAACCTCTTCGAGATTCACGCGGGGCAGGGCAACGGCGGCCTGGATTTCTCAAGCATCCAGCGGCTGTACAAGCCGGAGTAAGACCAAGAGGGCACGGCCCGTTCGTGCCCTCGAATCAGCTCCGCGGGTTGGCGGATAGTGCTGTTACCTCCTACGCTGTGGTGGCAAATCTGAACTCAACGGGAGGTCAGGGATGTCACTTGATCAGGTGCAGACAACCATCAATTCCTGGACCGGACTAAGTATCTGGTTGGGGCTGGTTGTCGCCAGTGGCCATTGTCACTGACGTTTCCGTGGTTTCCCGAACAGCGCCCGCAACTCGTCCTTGGCGGCTTCCAGACGCTCGCGCTGTTCGGGCGCGAGCTGTTTGCCGGCACGGTTGATGTAGAACGTCAGCATCGACATCGCTGAGCGGTAGGGATCAGACTTGCGACGGGTGCTGTTTTCCGCCGACTGTTTCAGCGAACGGGCAATGTCCCGGGGATCCTCCAGGGAAAACACCCCGTGCTCAAGATCCAGCGCGTCGCTGGATTGCGTCACCTTCTGCGACCAGTGTTCCGTGTCCTTCATCGGTTTCGTCATCAGGAATTCGGCAGGCAAACCCGCTTGCTCTGGGCGGTAAGCCGGCTCCATTTCTGCTCGTGGTTGCGGCGCACCTTGTTCAGGTACCCGCCTACATCGTCAAAGTGCTGTCGGGTGGCTCCCAGTTTTCTCGCTTCCTTTCGGTGCCGGTTGGACAACATCATCAGCGCCTGCTGCTGATCGCCGTTGTCGTCAAGTGATTCGCTGATCAACGACAAGTGGGATGCGCAGAAAATATGCATATTGCGCTTGTCATAATCGATCTCCCCGGACCAGCCATTGAGGCTGACGAGGGCGAGACAAGCGGCCAGACCTGCTGCTTTTTTCATGGATAGCTTTCCTGTGCCTATGTGTCTGACCACACAGCATACTCATTCCCATTGGGGTCTGTGAAATGGAAACGGCGTTACTCGAAGCACGACGATAAGTCCGCCGTGCCGGGCGCCAGTCAAATCAGGCGGCCAACCGCCTCTTCGATCAGAGGTCGAAACAGGCGTCGGTACTCGCCCGGCGTCAGGCCCGTCAGGCGCTTGAACAAGCGGCGAAAGAAGGACACATCCTCATAGCCGGACTCCAGGCTCACTTCTTCTACAGACAGCTTTCCCTCCTCCAATAACCGCTTGGCCGCTTCGATGCGAAGGTTCTGCAGGTACTCGATCATCGAGGAGCCAGTGGCAGCCTTGAAGCGCCGCTTGAGCGTTCGCTCGGGCAGGGGGGAGCTCTCTATCAGCCGGGGAATGGCCGCGGGATCCCGGCAATGCTCCTTCAGCCACTCCTCGCACCTGCGCACCGCCGAGTCGGCATGATGCGTCTGTCGGACCAGACCCGTGAATGGAAGCTGGCCCTCGTCATGCCATTTGAGCAGGTAGACCTTGGCAATCCGCAGTGCTTCGCCGATGCCCACGTGGCGGGCAATGATATGCAGTGCCAGGTCATGCCACGACGTGGTTCCGCCTGCCGTCACCAGCCGGCCACCGGGATGGGCGTAAACCAGGTTCGTCTCCGGCCTGAAATGCACCTTCGGATAGTGAGTGCGAAACAGCTCTTGATATCCCCAGTGAGAAGTGGCCTCGCAGTTATCCAGTAATCCGCTCTCGGCCAATAACACCGACCCGGAGCAGGCGGAATAGATCGTGGTACCCGAGCGGAACCTGACGTTGACCCACTCCATGAGCGCGTCATAGCGACCACGAATCTCTTCATGGGGACCGAGCCAGATCTCCGGGAGGATCAGGATATCCGCATCGGGCTCGTCAGTGATGGCATAAGCCGGCTGAACCGGTATCCCGTGGCCGCAATAAAATGGCTTGGTCTCGATGGAAACAATCTGAACATCAAAGGGTTGGGATGGACTCGCATCGCCCACCAGCGTTTGCCATATATTGCCTGTCGACATTAGCACATCGACCATTCCATACAGCGCCGACCCCGCCGTTTCTGGCAGCGCCAGAATGAGAACTTTTTTCTGCCGGCATGACATATTTCATTCCCCCTTAAATTGGTGGCACGAATGCCCCCTTTTTGTCAGATATCCATCTGAGAGTGTCCGCCGTCTTGCCTTACTTTATACCCAGACGCCACACAAAGCGTCTCCCGGTTCCCGGGTCCCTGTAGACGATGAAGCAAGGTGAGAATGATGAACGCACAAGTAGATATCCAAAGCCGAAATGGCCTCGACCTGGTTCAGATGGGGCAGACAGTTGAAGCCCTCAAGAACAATCCGAGCCTCGCGCAGTTCGAGTTTCGGGCAAGCAACCAATGGGTGAACGGCGGTGAAAACCGCTCCACGATTCGCGGCTTCTACGGCGCTGGCGCCGAAGACGACTCCCGCGCTGAAGACTTCGTCTTCACAAACGGTGAGCCACCGGTCCTGCTGGGCAACAACGAAGGAGCGAATCCGGTGGAATTCCTGCTGCATGCGCTGGCTGGCTGCGTCACCACCACTACCGTTCTGCATGCAGCCGCGCGGGGTATTACGATCAGGAATTTGTCGACCAGACTGTCAGGCAATATCAACCTGGAAGGATTGCTGGCGCTGAACGACGACGCCACGGTTGGTTACGAGAGCATCCGCATCCTGATGGACATCGAAGCTGACTGCAGTGAGGAAGAGCTGGATGATCTGCTGTCGTTCGCCAAGAACCACTCTCCTGTATGCAACACGGTGTGCCGACCTGTTTCAGTTACGCTTGAGCGGATTTGAGAGAAATCCCGTTCACCAGGACGGCTAAAGATCACGGAGCAATAGAGATCCAACCGCATAGCAAGCACGAACAACAGCGTTTGCTATGCGGTTGATGTTAGGCCCCCAGACACAATGAAAAACCGTCTAGTCCGCTCTGCCGCTAACTACCGCATTGATAAGAAGGCTCAAACCCGGATTGAAGCAGCCATCACCATGCAGGTGGTTTTCGCCAAGGAACTCGTGATCCCCATCGTGGGATTTGATGGGTGCCAGGCCAAAGAGGGCTGGCGAGGCTCGGTTTGCGGTCGTCTCGGATCGTTTATAGACAGAGACGCCCTCCTTGTAGGTTTCCAGCACCAGCAGGTCGTCCAACTGATCTTCAGGAACGTTTTTCGGATCGTCGGAGAGAACCACAAGATCTGCGAGCTTGCCCGCGGTTATGGTTCCCTTGCGGTCCTCCTCAAAGTGCTGCCACGCCGGCCAGATGGTCATTGCCTTGAGGGCAGTCTCTATCGGTACCCGGTGATTCTCTCCAATCACCGCCCCGCTGCGTGAGCGGCGGGTGACGGTCGCCGAGAGAACCCGCATGGAATCGGGTAAGGCCACCGGCGCATCGTGATGGGATCCGAACATCATGTCTTGTTGCATGAGCCAGCCGGTGGGGGAGATGTTCATGGCCCGTTCAGGGCCCAGCACCGAATCGCGGTGGTAGTCCCCCCAGTAGAAGGTATGCATTGGGAAGAGGGACGGAAAGATGCCGAGTTCTTTCAGCGGGCCGACCTGATCTTTGCGCAGGGTCTGACCGTGAATCATTACGGGCCGGTTTTCGACGTCCGGATACTTCTGTTTTGCAGCGGAAACGGCCTTGATCAGCAGGTCAATCGCAGCGTCACCGTTCGTGTGGGTCAGTATCTGCCAGTTATTCGCGTAGGCTTTTTCAACGGCATCCATCGCCTGCTTTTCGGTGATGGCGGGGTAACCTGCATAATCCTCATCCTTGCCTGGGGGAGCCACGTAATAGGGCTCGGTCAGCCACGCGGTCTTGCCCTGGGGCGATCCGTCAATCGTCAGCTTGGCGCCGCCGACCCGAAAGCGGTTGGTGTACTCAGAACTCGGCTCAATCGCATCGACTTCCAGAATATCCGGATACACGACCACGTCGATTTTCAGCGCGCCCGCCTCCGCTACCCGCCGTATTGCGTTCAGACTGGCTCCCGTGGCGCGGCCTTCCTGAGCGGTTGTGTACCCGAACGACGCGAGAAGCTTGCTGCCCTCACGGGCAAAGGTGTCCATGGTCTTCGGATCGAGTGACTTGCCAAAGGCAAAGGCCAGCTGGAAAAAGGCGTACTCTTCCGCGACTCCATTGGGCTGGTTTCCACCCTCCTCGCGCTGGAAGACGCCGCCTTCGGGATCCCGGGTCTCAGCATCGATGCCCGCGATCTCCAGAGCCTTCGAATTGGCAACGCCAAGGTGCCCCGACTGGTGAATGATCAGTACGGGAATATCCTCTGACACCCGATCCAGATCGTGGCGGGTCGGGTGGCGCTGTTCCGCAAGTTGCGAGTTGTCGTACCCAAAGCCAATAATCCAGCCAACATCCTTCACCGCCTGTTCGTTGGATTTCGCCCAGCCTTCAAGTAACGAGATCAACGAATCGATGTCCTTGCCTTCGCCATCGGGGGGCGGCAGGAGGTTGGCGGTGAGAGCCTGGAAGCCAATCATCCAGGCATGGCCGTGGGAATCGACAAAACCTGGGAGCAGTGTTTTTCCTTCCAGGTCGATCTGGTTGGTGTTGTTGCCGACCAAGGCCATGATGTCGCCCCGGGTGCCCACGGAGAGAATTTTTCCGTTCCTAACCGCAACGGCTTCTGCCGTGGGTTGATTGTCATCCAGGGTTAAAATGTTGCCGTTAAGGAAGACCGTGTCGGCGGTTTCGGCTGCCAGCCCGGAGTGAGACGCGACAAGTAAACCCAGGCTTAGTAGTGAAGACAGGAAGTATCTCACGGCGCTGCTCCTTGCAGGGGGGGATTCCATTTGCCAGTTTTTGGACGGGCGGGCCCGATGATTTCAAGGTTCACCAACTTGAATTTATCTTTAGCATTAATACTACCTGTCTGCTAAGCGGAATCCCGATCCCAAACGAGATTATTCCTCGACCTGTCAAAATATGGGGCGAATACCGAAAGCGCGGCAAATCGTTGTCCGGGCTCGAGGACAGGGCCGTGGAGTGTGTTCCGGGGAATGAATACCAGATCGCCCGGGCTTACTCTCTTTGTTTCGTTACCCACTTTGAAGTCGACGTTGCCTTCAATGATTACGAGTATCTCCTCGTGGTCGGGTTGCGTGTGGAGGGCATTTCCACTGTCACGAACAATTCCGACATTCGCAGTCAGATGCTTACCATCGAAAACAAATACGCGTTTGATCGGGTCGTTTTTGGTTGATTCGTCCGTTTCGAGCGATTCAACGATCTGATTCAGGTTCTTAAAATAGACCATTCTCACTCCCTGCCCAGGAAATCTCCGGATCTCGGGCGCAAACGCCCGATCTCCAGGTTTGACCCGCGAACCAGGAGGAAGTTTAAACGTCGGCCTTAATGCCGTCGTCAGGCATTTCCCGATGGTGGCTACAAGCGATTGAGGGCTTCCACCATTGCCGGAACCACATCCGTGTGGTGGTGTGTAATCTTCCACCCACCGGCTTCTCGCTGATAGATGTTGGTCACGCGAATTTCGCCCGACACCTTTTGTCCGCCCAGAGTAAACTCGGCGCTCTCTGTGCCGAGTTCGTAAGCGACGTCTCCAGCGATGCGGATAAGCTGATCCTTCAGTTCAACTTTCCCGTCTGTTGTCGCCTTGGCTACCTGCTCCCATGCTTTCTGAACCTCGCTCCATCCGACTTGCCGACCACCGACCGGATGCATTGTGGTGACATCCGAGCTGTGTGACCAGATTTGAGACAGTGGGGCAGCATCACCATTGAGCATGGTGTTCAGTGCCGCGTAGAACTGCGTTGATGCCTTACGGACTTCCTCTTCAGTGGACATGAGAGGACCTCCTTTATGTGGCGGTATGCGACGGTGTACTGCGGCGCGCCTTGCACCGTCAGGGTTGTTTGCTCGCATGAAGGCGCAGCCAGATCATGGGTAGTGCCTACGATTAGATTATAGCGTCGCCATCGAACAAAGTTGGACCCAGATCAATATTGCGACTTGCCGGGCCGTGGCACCGGGCAGTCTGCACAGCCGCCGGAAAGGGCACGGGGTATCGACACGTGACCCGACAGTAACGTCTTGCGGATGCGGTCCGGTGCCTGAACGGGTTAGAGTAGCGCTATTCAGGTGCCGGGGTGCCGATGTCACAGTGTCGGCAGTCCAGTGGATCAGGTTCAGAACAGGGACAGCGCGCGCATCGTGGACGACCAGCAAACGAATAACGAGCCAGCCGAGGGTGGCAAAAGGCCCCTCATCTCCTCCGATCTTTCCACGCCGATCTACGGACTGTTTACCCTTGGCATTCTGTACACGCTGTACGTTGCGCACCAGATTGTCCTGCCCATCATCCTGGCCATTCTGACCAGCCTGCTGCTGTCTCCCATCGTGAAAAAGCTTTACGTGACCCTGCGCATTCCTCGGATGGTCAGTGCCCTGTTCCTGGTGCTGCTGGTGCTGGCGGGGATCGCCGGAGTTACCTACGCGGTCGCAACCCCGGTGCTTAAATGGGCGGAGGAAGCGCCCCAGGGGATTTCCCGGTTGCTGGTGGGCCAGAGTGAGATCAAGCGGCAAATCAGCAAGGTGACGGAGTCGGCCGAGAAGGTCGAAAAATCCATGGAGGAACTGTCCGAGAGCAGCCAGGCCAAGCCTACTACGGTTGTGCTGCAAACCGAGTCCTGGCGAAGCCAGCTGATGAGCAGGGCCCGCAACGGTATCGCGGGCCTGTTGCTGGCGATGGCGCTGACCTATTTCCTGCTGGTGGGCGGTGATCGGATCGTCAGGAATTTCGTGCGCCAGTTGCCGAAAGAACAGCGAAAGACCGTGCTCCGCATTACCCACGACTCCCAGCACGAGATTGCGCAGTACCTCGGCGTTCTGGCGCTGAGTAACACGGCGGTGGGCCTGGCAACGGGCCTGATGTGCTGGGCGGCAGGGCTGCCGGACCCGGCCGTCTGGGGGCTGATTGCCGGTCTGGCCCGGTTCATCCCCTATCTTGGCGTGATTCTGACCATTTCCCTGTTGGCGGTGGTGTCGGCCATCAGCCTGGACGTGCTGTGGATGATGGCAATCGCTCCGTTGGGCTTTCTGGCGCTTACTACGCTCCTCGGCTTCTTCATTGAGCCCTGGGTCCATGGGTTTCGAATGGCCCTTAACCCGGTCATCATCTTTGTTTCGATCTTTTTCTGGGGCTGGCTCTGGGGGCCGGTTGGCGTGTTACTCGCGGTGCCGCTGATGACGGTCATCCAGGCGGTGCTCAAGCAGATTCCAAAGCTCCGGCCGGTGTATCGGGTGATTGCGAGGTAGGCGAATAACGGATACCCGCAACACCCACTGACACCTCTGCCGATCTAACCTATCCTGAATCGATACCCACCATTCAGGATACAGGGAGGATCGCTCGCCCATGATACCCACTACCATGAAAGCCATGGTTCTGACCGGACACGGTGGTGTCGACAAACTTGAGTATCAGGATGTGCCGACGCCGACACCCGGGCCCGGGCAGGTGCTGGTGCAGGTGACGGCGACGGCCAAGAACAACACCGATCGCAAGGCGAGGGAAGGGCTGTACCCCACCAAAAAAGGGGAAATGAAATCCTTCCAGATGGGGGGCAAGCCGACGCTGCTGTTTCCCCGCATTCAGGGCGCCGATATTGCCGGCCGGGTTGTCGCCGTCGGCGATGGCGTGGATGAGGGGCGCATTGGCGAGCGTGGCCTGCTGGATTTCAACATTTACGCCAACAATCGTCCTGACATCAACCTGACCCCGGATTACTACGGCCACGGAGCCGATGGCGGTTATGCCGAGTACGTCGCGCTGCCCTCCGATCAGTTTCATCATATCCCGAACCCGGAGCTGTCGGACGCTGAAGTGGCGTCCATGGGCATGTGTTCCTATCAGACCGCTTACCACATGGTGACTTCCGCCAATATCCGAGCCGGCGAGCGCGTGCTGGTAACGGGGGCCAGCGGCGGTGTCGGTACCGCGCTGATCCAGCTGTGCCGCATTATCGGTGCCGTGCCTTATGCCCTGAGCAAGCAGGACAAGGCGGATGCCCTGATCAAGCTCGGCGCCGAAGCGGTGCTGGATCGCTCGGATATGGACAGCTTCGTGGACCGGGTGAAGGCCGAAACCGGAGGCCGGCCCATTGATGCGGTGATGGATCTGGTTGGCGGGGAAGTGACCGACATCTTCATCGACACCATGATCTTCGACATGAATGCCCGTGCCACCTACCCGCGCCTGAGCATTGCCGGGGCCAGCGGCGGTAACATCAGCGAGATACTGTGGACCCGGATCTACCTGTACCAGGTGCAGATCTTCGGGGTATCCCATGGCACTCGCGAGGAAGCCGACCAGCTGATGGCCTGGATCCGGGGAGGCCAGCTCAAGCCGGTTCTGCACGGCGCGTTCCGGCTCTCGGACCTGCACCACGCCGAGGAGTATTTTGTGAACCGGGGTAGCAATTATCTCGGCAAGATCGTGATCGTTCCCGACGCCCAGTGGGATGATCACGGCAAACCCTGGTCACTGGAGAACGTTTGATGAAACCGGAACTGACCATCCAGTTGATGGACACCCACGCCGGCGGTGACGTCAGCCGTATTGTTACTGGCGGGATTGATCCCCTCCCCGGTGACACCGTTCGGGCCCAGATGGAATACCTGCGGGATGATGCCGACGGTCTGCGCAGGCTGTTGCTGGAAGAGCCCTATGGCATACCGGAGATGTCTGTGGACCTGTTGGTGCCGCCGACAGATCCCCGGGCGGCGGCCGGGTACATCATCATGGAGGTGATGGGTTACCCGATCTATTCCGGCTCCAATACCATCTGCACCGCCACCGCCGTGCTTGAGGCAGGGATTGTGCCCAAGCGGGAAGGCCGGCAGCACTTTATGCTGGAGTCCCCGGCCGGGCTGGTCCAGATCGAGGCGCAGGTCCGCGACGGTGTGGTCGAAGCGATCACCTGTGAGGGGCTGCCCAGTTACATTCACACATACCAGGCCGCCATCGACGTGCCGTCCCTCGGCACGGTGACCTACAGCGTTGCCTACAGTGGTGGATTCTACGCCCTGGTGGATGCGAAGGAGCTGGGCTTCGACCTTACCCTGGACGAAGAGCGCCGGCTGGCGGAAACCGCTCATGCCATAGTCGAGGCAATCCAGGCCGAGCGAGGGTTTTCCCACTACACCCTGGGAGACGTCGGGCCCTTGCCGTTCCTCCATTTCATGGGGCCGGTGGAGCATGTGGCGGAAGGCTACTATCGCTCCCGGTCAGCCACCTACGTGCATCCCGGCGTGATTTGCCGCAGCACCACCGGAACAGGCACCTCGGCCCGGCTGGCCCTGATGAACTACCAGGGCATCATCAAGCCCGGCGACCGGCTGGAAACCATCTCGCTGCGGGAAACCGGCTTCATCGGACAGTTCAGTGCGGTCGAACAGGAAGGGGAGTACCAGGTGGTGAAAAATCACATCACCGGCAAAGGCTATGTCATTGCCCGCTCGGATATCGTTGTGAACTGTGACGATCCCATGGTGGAATGCGACAGCTTGCACCATATCCTGTCGAGCCGGCACGTCACCTGAAACGAACCGGATTCCTGAGGTCCGTTCTCCTGCCTGCCCTGTGGCACGGCGCCCCGGTCGTGCCGTTTCCCCTCCCTAATAAGAGTGTCCGGCTTTCTGCCTTTTTGGTCTAAAGTTTACCTTTACGTAAGGTGAACCCTGTGATAAACCTTGACGTCGTGGATTCAACGACAACAACAACAGGAGTCGAAAATGAGCCTTCCGGAATATACCGCCGTGTACAACAATTTCGATCCGATCGCACTGGAGGCCGAGGTCCTGGATGGCCGCCTGGACAGCGGTCTGAACGTATGCCACGAGATCTGTGACAAGTGGGCGAGTGACCCGCAGAAAGTCGCTCTCTACTACGAGAAGGACGGTGGAGGTGAGGGCACACTGACCTTTGCCGAACTGAAGGAAGCCTCGGCCCGCTTTGCCAACTACCTGAAATCCCAGGGCATTGGTAAAGGTGACCGGGTGGCGGCCCTGTTGCCGCGTACCCCCGAACTGCTGATTGTGATTGCCGGAACGCTGCGCGCCGGTGCCGTTTACCAGCCACTCTTTACGGCGTTTGGGTCCGGTGCCATTGAGTACCGCTTTGAGCGGGCGAGCACCAAACTGGTCGTCACCAACCCGGAAAACTACCACAAGCTGACTGAGGTCAAAGACTGCCCGCCGGTTATGGGCGTGGACGCCGGTTCGATCGAGGCCGACATCCCCGATTTCGGGGCCACCCTCGCCAGTCAGTCCAGCGAATTCGAACCGGTGATGGTGACCGGAGACGATCCGTTCCTGCAGATGTTCACCTCAGGCACGGTGGGCAAGTCCAAGGGCGTCGCCGTTCCGGCCCGGGCCCTGCTGGCGTTCTATGTGTATATGAAGTACGCCATCGACCTGCGCGAAGACGACAAATTCTGGAACGTGGCCGATCCGGGCTGGGCCTATGGGCTGTACTATGCCGTGGTCGGGCCGCTGCTGATGGGCCACGCCACACATTTCAATCCCGGCGGCTTCACGCCGGAATCCACCTACGACATGATCCGCAAGTACAAGATCACCAACCTGGCGGCGGCGCCGACGGCATACCGTCTGCTCAAGGCCAACGATCATGTGTTGCCCGAAGGCGAGAACCTGGGGCTCCGGGTGGCCAGCAGTGCTGGCGAGCCACTGAACCCGGAAGTGGTGAACTGGATCAGGAATCGGCATTTCTGCCCGGTCAAGGATCACTACGGCCAGACGGAAACCGGCATGACCTGCTGTAACTTCCACGGCCTGGAACACCCGGTGCGTGAAGGCTCCATGGGCTACGCTTCGCCGGGCCACAAGGTGGTCGCCCTGAACGAGAAGAACGAAGAGGTGGGCGCCGGGGAAGTAGGGCAGCTCGCGGTGGACGTCGCGGCATCGCCACTGTTCCATTTCGATGGCTACACCTGGGGTGAGAAGGACCCGTTTGTGAAAGGCTACTACCTTACCGGTGACATGGTGGTCTGCCACGGTGACGGTTGCTTCTCCTTCAGTGGTCGGGATGACGACATCATCACCACCGCAGGCTACCGGGTCGGACCGGCCGACGTGGAGAGCACACTGCTGGAGCATGCTGCCGTGGCCGAATCGGGCGTCGTCGGTAAGCCGGATGAAAAGCGGGGCTCCATCATCAAGGCCTACGTTGTGATCAAGAGTGACCAGGCGCCGGGAGACGACCAGGCCCTGAAGGACGAGCTCCAGGATCTGGTGCGCCGCCGTCTGTCCACCCACGCCTTCCCGCGGGAGATCGAGTTTGTGGATGAGCTGCCGAAGACGCCGAGCGGCAAGATTCAGCGCTTTGTCCTGCGCAACCGGGCTCAGGAAGAAAAGGGCGCATGATCATCACGTTCGAAGAGCTGCAGGCGTTTCTCGACGAACAGTTTCCGCAGGGCGCCGCGTTCGGCACCCTGCAGAAACTCGGTGACGGCTGGGCGGAAATGAAGCTGGAGGTGGACGAAGAGCACCTGCGGCCGGGTGGCACGGTCTCAGGACCGGCGATGATGGGGTTGGCGGACGTCACCCTCTACGCCGCGTTGCTTAGCAAGATCGGCCTGGTCCCGCTGGCGGTGACCACCAACCTCAATATCAACTTTCTGCGCAAGCCCGTGGCCCATCAGCCCATCTGGGCGAGGGCAACGATGCTGAAAGTCGGGCGCACCATGGGAGTCGGCGAGGTATTTGTCTACTCCGAGGGCGCTGAGGACCCGGTTGCTCATTCCACCATGACCTACTCCATTCCTCCTGAGCGTTAGCGCCATGCAGGTCCGGGATATGATGGTGTCGTTGGGGGAGGGGGCTTCCGTGGAAGTTCGCCGAATCCGCCACGAGGGGCAAGGCCAGGAGGGGAGGCCGACACTGGTCTTCCTGCACGAATCCCTGGGCAGTATTGCCCTGTGGCGGCGATTTCCCGAACGCCTGGCAAAGGCCACCGGATACGATGCCCTGATCTACAACCGTCTCGGGTACGGGCATTCCTCTGACGAACCCCTGCCGCGCCCCTACGATTACCAGGAGAAGGAAGGTGAGGTCCTTTTGCCGGCCCTGCTGGACGCGCTCGGCCTCGACGATGTGGTTCTCATCGGTCACAGCGATGGCGGTTCTATAGCCCTTATTGCTGCGGGCGCACTGGGCGCGCGGGTGAGGGCGCTGGTCACCATGGCAGCGCACATCTACGCCGACCACCTGACCATTGCCGGAATCCGGGAAATGGCCTCGCGCTACCGGGAAACCGACATTCGCGACAAGCTGCAGCGCTATCATGGTGATCGCACCGATGATCTGTTCAACGCGTGGCAGACGGTCTGGCTGGATGAAGGCTTCCAGAATCACATGGATTTCGACCGCTGGCTGGCGGCAATCCAATGTCCGTCTATCATCATTCAGGGGCAGGACGACGAATACGGTGTGCCTGAGCAGGTAACCGATATCGTCGCAGGCATTGGGGCGAGCGCCGAAGCCGTGTTTTTACCGGAGGTCGGGCATTCTCCCCATCTCGAGAAGCCGGACAAGGTTCACGACCTGGTCTGCGACTTTTTGCTAAGGACGTTGGCTTGAAAAACCCAAAATACCTGTTGACGTTTACGTATACGTCAATCTAATCTGTAGAGTAGTTCAAATGTACAACAATAACAAAGGTAGACTGGCTCATGAGTGAACAGTACGTTCTGGAGACCCGCAACCTTGTCAAAGAGTTCAAGGGCTTTGTCGCGGTCGACGACGTGAATCTGAAGGTTCAGAAAGGCCACATCCACGCCCTGATCGGTCCCAACGGTGCAGGTAAGACCACTGTTTTTAACCTGCTTACCAAATTCCTGATTCCGACCCGTGGCCAGATCCTGTTCAACGGCCAGGACATCACCGCCATGAAGTCTGCAGCCATCGCCCGCAAAGGGGTGGTGCGTTCCTTCCAGATTTCGGCCGTGTTCCCGCACATGACGGCGTTGGAGAATATCCGCGTAGCGCTGCAATCCTTTGAAGGCTCGTCGTTCAGTTTCTGGAAATCCGGGCTCTCCCTCAACAAGCTGAACGAACGCTGCATGGAGCTGCTGGACTCCGTGGGTCTTGCCGAATACGCCAACACCACCACTGTTGAGCTGGCCTACGGTCGCAAGCGGGCGCTGGAACTCGCCACAACCCTGGCGATGGAGCCGCAACTGTTGCTGCTTGATGAGCCCACCCAGGGCATGGGTGCGGAAGACGTTGACCGGGTGGTGGAGCTGGTGCGCAAAGCTGCCCAGGGCCGCACGGTGCTGATGGTTGAGCACAACCTCAGTGTCGTCAGCAAGCTGTGTGACCGGATTACCGTGCTGGCTCAGGGCGCGGTGCTCACTGAAGGCGACTACGAGACCGTGTCGGCCGATCCGCGTGTTCGGGAGGTCTACATGGGCAGCAGCGAAACCGGTGAACGTGGTTCCCAGAATCCGGAAAACAAGGCGGAGGCGGCCCAATGAGTCAGCGTCTGGACCGGGAATACGAACAGCTGCGCGTTTCGGGGCTGCACGCCTTTTATGGCGAGTCCCACATTCTGCATGGCATTGATCTGGTGGTTAATCGCGGTGAACTGGTGACGTTGCTGGGCCGCAACGGTGCCGGCCGCAGCACCACCCTGAAGGCGATCATGAACATGGTCGGTCGCCGCACGGGCTCGATCATGATCAACGGGGAAGAGACGATGTCCTGCGCCCCGCACCATATTGCCAGGTTGGGTGTCGGGTATTGCCCCGAGCATCGGGGCATTTTTTCGGCACTCAGCGTCCAGGAAAACCTCACCCTGCCACCGGTGGTGCGCAGCGGTGGCATGGGCCTGGAAGAGATTTACACCATGTTCCCCAACCTCTACGAACGTCGCTTCAGCCAGGGCACCAAGCTCTCGGGCGGTGAGCAGCAGATGCTGGCCATGGCCCGCATCCTGCGCACCGGAGCCAACATGCTGTTGCTGGACGAGATTACCGAAGGTCTTGCGCCGGTCATCGTCGAGAAGTTGGGCGAAGTGCTGATCAAGCTCAAGGACAAGGGTCTGACCATTGTATTGGTCGAACAGAATTTCCACTTCGCAGCGCCCCTGGCCGATCGCCATTACGTGGTTGAGCATGGGCAGATTGTGGAAGAAATCGGTGCCGATGAGTTGAGTGCCAAACAGTCGGTGCTGGATCGCTATTTGGGTGTGTGATCCCGGATAGGTAAGAGCGAAAGCAACAAAAGCAAAAATAAACCCGAACCAACGCAACACAGTAGCGGAGATACAACAATGACAATGATGAAAAAGCTTCTGACCACAGCCGTTGCCTCAGCCATGATGGCCAGCGGTGCCCAGGCCGCCATTTCAAACGATACCGTCAAGATCGGCTATCTGGCGGATATGTCTGGTACCTACCGGGATCTGGCAGGTCCAAACGGCCTGAAAGCGATGGAAATGGCGATCGCCGACTTCGGCGGCAAAGTGAATGGCGCCAAGATCGAAGTCGTCAGCGCCGACGACCGCAACAGTGCAGACGTAGCCTCTTCCACCGTGCGTCGCTGGGTCGAGAACGAAGACGTTGATCTGGTAGCCGGGCTTGTTGCCTCGTCGGTTTCGATTGCCGTCAGTGACATTCTCGAAGAGAACGACAAGCTGGGTATCATTTCCGGTTCCGCCGCCTCCAGCATCACCAACGAACACTGCACGCCGAACCATATCCACTACGTGTATGACACCTATCCGCTGGCCAACGGTACGGCGAGCGCCGTGGTAAAAGAGGGTGGCAAGACCTGGTACATCCTGACTGCCGACTACGCCTTCGGCCATGCCCTTGAGGGCGATGTCTCCCGCGTGGTCGAGGAAAACGGTGGGGAAGTGATCGGCACACTGCGTCACCCGTTCCCGACACCTGATTTCTCTTCATTCATCCTGCAGGCCCAGGCGTCTGGTGCTGACGTGGTCGCCCTGGCAAACGCCGGTGCCGACACCACCAACGCGATCAACACCGCCAGTGAGTTTGGTGTGACCCAGTCCGGCCAGACCCTTGCCGCACTGCTGCTGTTCCTGACCGATGTAAACGCACTGGGTGTTGAGGCCGCACAGGGTATCCAGCTCACCACCGGCTGGTACTGGGACATGAACGACGACACCCGTGAGTGGTCCGACCGCTTCATGGAAGAGACCGGCGTGCGTCCGACCATGGTTCACGCCGGCGTCTACTCCAGCACCATGCAGTACCTGAAAGCTGTTGAAGCAACCGGTTCTGACGATGCACAGACCGTGCGCAAGCAGATGATGGATACGCCGATCAACGACATGTTCGCGACCAACGGCCAGATCCGCGAAGACGGCCGGATGGTGCACGACATGTACCTGGCCGAGGTGAAAACTCCGGACGAGTCCGAGAACGAGTGGGACCTGTACAAGATTCTGCGCACCATTCCCGCAGATGAAGCCTACCGTCCGCTCTCCGAGAGCAAGTGCCCGCTGGTAACCAGCAAGTAAGAGCGTAACCCCAGGGAGCTACCCGGCCGTTTTGGCCGGGCTAGCCCCAGGAATCTGCAACGACGGTGTCAGGTAAACCGTCCGCGCTGCTTTTGGAGTTAGCAACATGTCCATGATTTTCGATGTCCCCCTTGCGGTGCTGTCTGGTCAGCTTCTGATCGGGGTCATTAACGGCGCTTTCTACGCGCTGTTGAGTCTCGGGTTGGCGGTTATTTTCGGTCTGCTCAAGATTATTAACTTTGCCCACGGGGCGATGTACATGCTCGGTGCAATGGCCACCGTCATCCTGTTCGACGTTCTGGGGGTCAACTACTGGGTCGCGCTGCTCCTGGCGCCACTATTGGTTGGTGTGGTCGGGGTGATCATCGAGTATTTCCTGCTCCGCCGCATAGCGGGCCAGGATCATATCTACAGTCTGTTGCTGACCTTCGGTATTGCCCTGCTGATTCAGGGCGTGCTGACCAACATCTATGGCGTGTCCGGCATGCGCTACTCTATGCCGGACCTGTTCAAGGGCGGGATGAACCTCGGCTTCATGTTCCTGCCGTATTATCGGGCCTGGGTCATCGTGATTGCCCTGCTGGTCTGCTTTGGCACCTGGTTCATGATTGAAAAGACCAAGCTTGGTGCCTACCTGCGTGCGGGCACCGAAGACGCCCAGCTCATGCAGGGCTTCGGGATCAACGTGCCGCTGCTGGTGAGCCTCACATACGGCTTTGGCGTCATGCTGGCTGCGTTCGCCGGGGTTCTGGCGGCACCGATCTACTCGGTCACGCCAGTAATGGGCTCCCACATCCTGATTACCGTGTTTGCGGTTGTCGTCATCGGCGGCATGGGCTCCATCGGGGGCGCGATCATTACCGGTATCCTGATGGGGGTTATCGAAGGGCTCACGAAAACCTTCTATCCGCCTGCCTCGTCCGCGGTGATCTTCCTGGTCATGGTGGTGGTTCTGATGTTCCGGCCTGCAGGCCTGTTTGGTAAGGAGGCGTAACCATGAGCCAGTCATTCAATCCGGCCGACATTCAAAAAGCTATTCTGGAACAGCAGAAGATCGAAGATCGCAAGAAAATGATGCTCAATGGCGTACTGGTCCTGCTTCTGGTGGCGGCGCCGTTTGTCATGTACCCGGTCTTCCTGATGAAGATCCTGTGCTTCGCGCTGTTCGCGGTGGCCTTCAACCTTCTATTCGGCTTCACTGGCCTGCTGTCCTTCGGCCACGCGGCGTTCCTGGCAACCGGGGGGTACACCACCGGGTACCTGCTGAGTAACTTTTCCGGTCTGACCACAGAAATGGGGATTCTCGCGGGTACGGCCCTTGCCACCTTGCTGGGCCTGGCGTTTGCCCTGCTGTCGATCCGTCGTCAGGGCATCTACTTCGCCATGGTCACCCTGGCGCTGGCCCAACTGGTGTTCTTCTTCTTCGTGCAGTCGGAGTTCACCGGCGGCGAGGATGGCATGCACGGCATCCCCCGTGGCCACCTGTTCGGCCTGATCAACCTCGAGAACAACCTGAACATGTACTACTTCGTGCTGGCGGTTTTCCTCGGGTGTTACCTGCTGGTTCAACGCATTGTCAGCAGTCCTTACGGTCAGGTACTCAAGTCGATCAAGCAGAACGAGCCCCGCGCCATATCTCTGGGCTACAACGTGAACCGTTACAAGGTGCTGGCCTTTGTGATCTCTGCCGCCCTGGCGGGCCTGGCCGGGTCAATGAAATCGGTGGTGTTCCAGTTGGCGTCGCTGAACGATGCCCATTGGCACATGTCGGGTGAAGTGATCCTGATGACCCTGGTCGGTGGTATGGGAACATTGCTCGGGCCTGTGGTTGGCGCCACCTTTGTGGTGAACGTCGAGTACCAGCTGTCCCAAGGCGCGTTGAGGGATTGGGTTGATCCGATCCTCGGCGGAATCTTCATTCTTACGGTGCTCGCGTTCCGCAGTGGTATCGTTGGCGAGATCCAGAAGTTCGTGAAGAAGAATCTGGGCTAGGAGCTGGGCTCCGACCACCGAGAAAGCCGCTATTCGTAGCGGCTTTTTTTATGGGAATTCCGGTGCCTGTCAGTCGTCCTGGAGTGTATTCCTCTCGAAATCGGCATCCATGCTCTGCTGCAGATCAATCAGTGGTTGCTGGTTTATGGTGATCAAACCGCCACGGCCGCGGTCTAGATCGAGGAGCAGGGTAATAACGGCGCCCAGCACAACAATCATCACGACAGCGGTGGGTGGGCTGCGGCGACCGGTCAGGCCGGCACTGTAACCGACCATGCTGAGGGTCAGCACCGAACTGATCAGCAGGAGTATAAAGATAGTCGCGGGGAGCCGCCCGTAGATACCGGCTGTCACCCGTGATTCATGTATGTCTATCATCTCGTTCAGCGCATCAATATAGAGTGACAGAACCACGGATTCGGGCATTGAATGGGCAAGTGTCTCGGCAATGGTCCAGAGTTCCTCGTGCAGTTCCAGTGACCGCGCGATCCTTTGCGGAACATCCTGCGGGTGGTCCGCAAGGACCCGGAGTGGGGCGTATTCACGAAGCAGGCTCCGGCTTTTCGCAGCCTCCGCGTCAGGCAGGAAGCCGGCCCGCAGATAGGCGGTTCCGATCATGTTCGCTTCGGTAACAATCATGCCCCGGCGGGTGTCGAAACGATCCGAGGCCATGCCCATGGTGACCGCAAGCAGGAAGGCAAGCAGGCCAAGGAGCGAACCGACGAGCATTTGGGTGGGGCCCTCCTTGTTTCCGGGAGTACGAAACTGCCACCAGCGACCGATCCGGTAGCCGCACTCGGCAATCACGGCGCCACCCAGCACGAAAACGATAAAGATTTCCCCGATTGAAAGTGAGTCCAACCATGCCTGGTAGCTCATTTTTTGTCCGCTCCCTGCCGATTCCAATGAGTATAGTCATCTTTGATCAGCCGGCAGGCCAAGTTTGGGGGCGTTTTCAGGTCGTGGACGCCCGGCAACGGCTGGTCTAATCTTTTCATACCTCTTGTGGGGCCCCAGGGTCGGGGAGGCCGCTCCGTGAAGACGTTATCCGAATCCTTTCGAACGCTGAGCATACTGGTGCTGGCGGCGTCTATTTTCTATTTTGGCTACGCCGTGCTCCGAAGCGCCGACCGGATATCCGAGGGCCTTCAAAAGGCATCCGGGATTGCCGAGTCGCTTAAGCCCGCGGTTGAGCTGGCGCCGGAATTTCTCAACGAGTCGGAACAATTGAGATTCCTGGCCCGGGATGCCCTCAAAGAAACGGAGGCGGTTCGATTGCTGGTGCCCTCCGTGTTGAAGGAATCCGAGGCGATCCGGAACACTCTGCCCCAGGTTATCCAACAGGCAGACCTGTTGAGGCAGGAATCGATAAATATTCGCTCTGAGGTGGCCGCAGTTAGGTCCCTCATGCCCCAAGTCCTCGCGGAACTCGAAGCCTACAGGGCCATCATTCCGTCCGTGCTGGAGGAAAGCCAGAATATCCGCCGGACCATTCCCCCGACCCTCGACCGGGTCGAAAAGATAGTGGCGGATGCGAACGAGATTGCCTCCAGTGCCGGCGAAAAAACGTTTACCAACGTCATTACCGGCATAATCAAGGCACCGATCAACCTGCTCGGAAATGCGGCCCAGATGTTGGTACCTTCGGACGTCAGGCTGTCGGACGAAGATCGCGCCAGGCTTGAGAGTCGGCTGCAGACCTTTCTGAATACGGCAGAGGTTGGCAATTCGGAGGAGTTTGTGACCTCCGATGGTTCGATCACCGGTCGATTTGAATTGGTTTCGGATTCGTTCGAGGGCGGCGAATCCTGCCGGATGGTCGCGCTCAATAGTTTCAGGAAAGGTGAACTGCTAAGGCACCAGGATCTGCAGATTTGCCGGAATGACGAGGGCAGGTGGTACCTGAAAAACATGGATGAAAGCCGGAAGTGAACTGGACGATGTTTCCTCAGGCCAGATAAAACTGGCGTCTTATCCCAACATCCACGCTTTTTCGGGCCTATCGACTAATCTAGGGGTAATTCTGTGAGTTCTCGCGGCATGTGACTGCATCAAAGAGGGAAGGGAATCGATGTCCAGCTCTTTTGCTCGAAAGGAACACGTTCAGCATCTTCCGGTTTTTGTCCTGGCCTTGAGCCTGATTGTGGGATGCTCTGAGCCCTCCGAGCCACCGCAGGCCGAGCCGCCGTCAGTATCCGTGGTGGTGGTCGAGGATTCGGAAGTGCGGCCTTCCCGTGAATTCGTGGCGAGAACCGCCGCCTCCGCGAAAGCCGACATCACCGCTCGTATTGAAGCCGAAATCCGCGAGATTCTGTTTGAGGAGGGCGCCAGGGTCAGTCGGGGCCAGGTGCTGTTCCGTCTCGAGGACACCACGGCCAGCGCCAGTCTCAAGCAGGCGGAGGCGGAGTTGGCTGCCGCCAGGGCAGAGGTGGAATCGGCCACCAAGAACCTCCGGCGCGGCGAGGAGGTGGCCGGCAAGGGATTTCTGTCCGATGCGGACCTGGATAAGCTGAAGGATCGGTTCAATGCCGCCCAGAGCCAGCTTCAGTCGGCGGAAGCTGCGGTAGACAAAGCCAGAACCAATCTCGATTACGCAGAAATCCGCGCGCCTTTTGATGGCTGGATCGGCAAGCTCAACTTTGACGTGGGTGCGGTGGTGAATCCCTCGAGCGGGCCGATCACCGAAGTGTTGGTCACCGATCCCATCTACGTTCAGTTCGAGGTTAATGAGGCGGATTATGTCTCGTACCGCCGGGCCAACTCCGGCTCGACGCGGGACATTGCCAGTCAGTTGTCGTTGTCACTCACACTGCCTGATGGTGAAAGCTATGGCCAGAACGGGGTTCTGGATTTTGCCGATGTCCGGACCGACAACAGCACCGGCACGGTAGCCATGCGCGCCGTTTTCCCGAATCCGGGCGCGATCCTGCTCCCCGGTTTGTATGTGACCCTGTTGATTGAAGGCCAGTCTGGTGAAGTTCAGGCTCTCGTCCCCCAGATGGCGATCCAGGAGACCATTGAGGGCAAGTTCGTGCTGTTGGTGAGCGACGAGCAGCAGGTTGCCCAGCGCTTTGTGACAACCGGCCCCCGGCGGGGCGCGATGATGGTGGTGGAAAGTGGCCTGGAGGCCGGAGACCGGGTGATCGTGGAGGGACTGCAGAAGGTCCGGTCGGGAATCACCGTGAATCCGGTCCAGAAATGGATCGATCCGCAAACCGGCGCGCTCAGGGAGACCGAAGAGGCTGAACAATGATCAGCAGCGTCTTCATCCAGCGTCCGAAATTCGCGTTTGTCATCTCGATTCTCATTACCCTGGCAGGCTTGCTGGCGCTGCGGCTACTCCCCGTCAATATGTACCCGGACATGGCGCCGCCGCAGATCCAGGTGACCGCCACGTTGCCGGGCGCCAGTGCCCAAGTGGTGGAAGAGGCCGTGACCCGCCCCATCGAGCAGCAGCTCAACGGCGTGGAGGACATGATCTACATCGAGTCCACGGCCTCGAGCGAAGGCGCGGCGACCATCACGCTGACCTTCGAGAGCGGCACCGACACGGATATCGCCCAGGTCAACGTGCAGAACCGGGTCGCGCTGGCGGAACCCTTTCTGCCCGATGAGGTCCGGCGACAGGGCGTCGTGGTCAGCAAGCAGTCCGGCAACATGTTGCTGGGGATAAACCTGACGTCCGAGCGGCCGGACCTGGACGGCATTTTCCTCAGCAACTACGCCTCCAATAACCTGGTGGAAACCCTGGGACGAGTACCCGGCGTGGCGTCAGCGGAGGTCATGGGCGCCAAGGACTACAGCATGCGGATCTGGCTTGATCCCCGGCGCATGGCCTCACTGGATGTCACGGTGACCGAGGTGGCCGCTGCGATCCAGGAGCAGAACCAGATCGTGGCGGCGGGCAAGCTGGGGCAGGCGCCGGTGCCCGAGGGGCAGCAGTTTGTCTACACCATCCAGAGCAAGGAGCGGCTGTCGGACCCCGAGGAATTCGGCCAGATGATTATCCGGGCGAGGCCGGGTGGCGGTTTCCTGCGGCTGCGGGATGTCGGGCGAATAGAGCTGGGGTCCCGCTCCTACACATCCACTGCGAAACTGAACAATCAGGATACCGCCTTCGTGGTGATCTACCAGCTACCGGACGCTAATGCCCTGGATGTCGCGGAGCAGGTGAAGCAGGTGGTGAATGAGGCGGCCACCACCTTCCCGGACGGTGTCTCCCACGCCATCCTGTACGACACCACGGAATTCATTACCCGGTCCATTGACGAAGTCATCGTCACGCTCTTTCAGGCAGTCGGCCTGGTGATCCTGGTGGTCTTCCTGTTTCTGCAGAACTGGAGGGCCACGCTCATCCCATCCATCGCGATTCCCGTCTCCCTGATTGGTACCTTCGCCGTGATGGCGGTGTTCGGCTACTCCATCAACACCATCACTCTGTTCGGCCTGGTGCTGGCGATCGGTATCGTGGTCGACGACGCCATCGTGGTCATTGAGAATGTCGAGCGCATTCTGCAGGAAGAGCAGTTGCCGATACGGGACGCGGTCACCAAGGCCATGGAGGAAGTAACCGGGCCGGTGATCGCAACCACTCTGGTGCTGCTGGCGGTGTTCGTGCCCGTGGGCTTTATGCCTGGCATTACCGGCAAGCTATACCAGCAGTTCTCGGTGACCATTTCCGTGGCTGTGATCATCTCGTCCGTGAATGCCCTGACGCTGAGCCCCGCGCTCTGTGTCTCGCTGCTGGGCGGGGGCAATCAGTCCATTCGCTGGCTCCGGCCTTTTGAACAGGCGATTACGCTGGGCACGCGGGGCTATTCGAAGGTGGTCGGCCGCCTGCTGCGCAAGAGTGCCCTGGTGGGTGTCGCGCTGGTTGTGGTTCTTGCGGGCACGGTGGGCCTGTTCAAGTCGGTACCATCGGCGTTCGTGCCGCCGGAGGATCAGGGCTTCCTGTTTGTCGACGTGCAGCTGCCGGATGCATCGTCCCTGGAGCGGACCGATGCGGTGCTGGCCAAGGTAACCGACATGGTGCTGGAGGATCCCGCCGTCACCGATTTCATTTCGGTCTCCGGGTTTTCTCTGCTGGGTGGCAGCGGCTCCAACAACGGTCTCGGCATCGCGATGCTCAAGGACTGGGAAGAACGTGAGGCCCCGGAGCTCGGGCTCCGGGCGATCGTGCCCCGTCTGTATTCGGGGCTCTGGGCGGTCTCCGAGGCCCAGGTCATGGTATTCAATCCGCCCCCGATCCCAGGTCTGGGAACCTCATCGGGCTTCGATTTCCGGCTGCAGGATAACCTTGGGCGGGATGTGTCTGAACTGGCGCAGGTGATGAACGGGCTGATCTTCGAGGCCAACCAGCGCAATGAGCTTTCGCGGGTTTACAGCACCTATCGCGCGAATATTCCCCAGTACCTGTTGGAAGTGGACCGCAACAAGGCCAAGGCGCTGGGCATCCAGTTGTCGGATATTTTCTCGACCCTGCAGACCCAATTGGGGTCGCTGTATGTGAACGACTTTACCCGCTTCGGCAAGAACTACCGGGTGCTGTTGCAGGCGGAGGGGGAGTTCCGGCAGCGGCCTGAGGACCTGTCCTTCTATTACGTTCGCAACCGTGACGGAGATATGGTGCCCCTGACCACGCTGGCGTCGCTGCGGCCGGTACTCGGGCCTTCCAGCATCCAGCATTTCAACCTGAAACGGTCGGTAACGATATCCGGTGAGGCCGCCGCCGGCTTTGCCAGTGGCGATGCCATCGGCACCATGGAGGCGCTCGCGTCGAGCCTGCCACAGGGGTACGAGTTCAGCTGGGCCGGGCAGAGTCTGCAGGAAATCCAGGCCGGGAACCTGGCCCTGGTCATCTTCCTGCTGGCCATCGTCTTCGTCTACCTGTTCCTGGTGGCCCAGTATGAAAGCTGGAGTCTACCGATCGCGGTCATCGGCGCCGTGCCCATGGCCATCTTTGGCGCCCTGGCGGGGCTCTGGCTGGTGGGACTTGCCAACAACATCTACGCCCAGGTCGGGCTGGTCCTGCTGGTGGGGCTGTCGACCAAGACCGCGATCCTGATCGTGGAATTCGCCATGCAGCTCAGGCAGTCGGGGCTGAGTGCCGAAGAAGCCGCCAACAAGGCCGCCGTCCTGCGTTTCCGGGCGGTGCTGATGACGGCGTTGTCTTTCGTGCTCGGCGTGCTGCCGCTGGTGCTGGCCAGCGGGGCAGGGGCGGCCAGCCGCATCAGCCTCGGTATTACCGTGCTGAGCGGCATGGTGATGGCGACCATCCTCGGTACACTCCTTGTCCCGGTTTTCTACAAATGGATCCAGTCGTTGCGGGACCGGCGGTCACGAGCCTCCTAGCCGACAAACATCCTCTTGGCCAGTGGCAGCCCTTTCAGGCCACTGACGGCAATGGTGGTCAGCAGGCCGCCGATCATGGCGCCTACCACGCCGCAGGTCATCACATCCTGACCAGTCAGGTAGAGGCCGGGAATGCGGGTCTTCGGCTTCAGCCAGTCCTGCTCGAAACGGTCCGGAGTGTGGTTGAGACCATAGATCTCGCCCGCGCTGTAGCGGCAGAAGTAGTCGGTGGACAGGGGCGTCGACAACTCGTAGTAATCCACCTTGCCTTCCAGGTGCGGGAATTTCTCGTACAGTTTCTTCAGCAGACGCTGGGCATAGGCCTCTTTCTCGGCCTCGTAATCCTCACCCCGCTTGCCCCAGGGTTTGTCGGCCCATTGTGCGTACCACTCGTAGGGTCCGGGAGCGACGATTTCGATGGTCGCGCGTCCGGGATAGCGCTCTTCAAAGCTCGGGTCCTTGGCCGAGGGGAACGAGATGTAGGTCAGCGGAATGTCGGCGGTCTCGGGTGAGGCCATGAAGTCGCTGAGGTTTTTCTCGTAGTCCGGGCCGGGGTAAATCCAGTAGTTGGTCCTGGGCAGTTTCAGGTTCTCCGCCGTATCCTTCAGGCCGATGTACAGGCAATTGCTGGCCATGGAGCGCTCGACCGTTTGCAGCTTCTGCTGGTAGTAGTCTTTCTCCGGCGCCGAGTCCGGCAGCAGCTTTCCGAAGGTATTGAACACGCCGGCGTTGCTGATCACCAGTGGCGCCCGCACCTCTTCGCCATCCGCCATGCGAACGCCCACGGCCTTGCCCTTGTCGATCAGGATTTCCGTGACATCCGCGTAGGTGAACACTTCCCCGCCACCGTGCTGGATGACCGGAATGATGGTCTTCGCCATCTCCGACGCCCCACCAATGGGGTAGTAACCGCCATACAGGTAGTGCCGGGCGATCAGGGCGTGGATGATGAAGCTGGATTCAGCCGGTGGCAGGCCGTTGTCGCCCCACTGGCCGGCCAGCACGGCAATCAGTTCCTGGTTGCTGGTCAGGCTTTCCAGAACTTCCCGGGTCGGCTTGTTGAGAAAATCCGGTGCGGCCTTGCCGACCAGTTTCCGTAAGGGGCCGGCGGCAAGGTCCGGTAACACCTTGCCCACCACCAAGCCGGGCATGGCCTTGGCAACCTGGCGCAGATAATCCAGGTAGGTGTCGATGGCCTGTTCCTCGCCGGGGAACGCCTGCTTCAGTTCCGCCTTGAAAGCGTCCGGCCCGGCCACCAGATCGACGTGGCGGTCGCCGAGAAAGATCCGGTCGTAATGGTCGTCCATCGGGGCCCATTTGAGCTGGCCATCGGTGATGTGGTCGAACAGCCGCTTGCTTAGGGTGTGGTCCGCGCCCATGTCGCCGATGTAGTGCACGCCCACATCCCATTCGTAGCCATTGCGATCGTAACTGTGGGTGAATCCGCCGGCCGTGTAGTGCTGCTCGAACACCACCACTTTCTTGCCGAGCTTGCTCATGCAGGCTGCGGCGGTGAGGCCGCCAATGCCTGAGCCGATGACAATGGCGTCGTAGGGGCCATCGAGGCGATTGGCGCGATAACGGCGACCGACTCGGATGGTGCTGGGTTTGGGGCTGCTCATAGTGCGGGTCCTTGCGTGTTTATTGTTGGGCGCTGTTTCTGGAACCGTCCAGCAGGAGGGTGAGGACCCCCTCAGCCAATTGCGGTTCCGCCTCGGCCACCGGTAAATGGCCATCGATCGTGAGTTGGGACAGCCCATGCACCAGCGACCAGGCCGCGGCCGTCATCAGTGCCAGCGGCATAGGCTTCAGGTAACCGACGTGCTGAGCCCGGGCGATGGTGTCTTCCAGTACCTGGAACGCGCCCTTTCCGGCTGCGTCCAGGCGCGGATGAACGCCCCGGGGCAATACCCGCCCGCCAAACATCAGCCGATACAGGTTGGGTTCGTCCTGGGCAAAGGATACGTACACCAGGCCGATATCAATCAATGCCTGCCGCGGGTTGGATGAGTCTATCGCCAGCAGTCGCTCGCGCAGCGCCTCGAAACCGGTGACCGCGAGCTCGGCGAGCAGACTTTCGCGATCAATGAAATGCCGGTAGAGGGCCGGTGCGCTGACCCCCAGCTGCTTGGCGAGGGCGCGGAGACTGATGGCGGTATCGCCATGCTCACGAACGATCTCCAAGGCCTGTTGATGGGCCTCTTGCCGAAGGTCGCCGTGGTGGTAAGGCGCTGGCCGGGTTGTGTTTGTCTCGTTCATAGAGTTAACGCTGATAACAATGTTAACAGCGATAACATCACGAAGGGATGTTGGGTGTCAATACCCATATTTTCTTCGTTACGTTCGAGGCTGCGGGAAGGATAATCAGCTAAGGTGAAATCACACCCTCCGAAAGTGACAGTGACCGCTATGTTTCTTGACCTTAACGCCCTGAAAAAAGCCGAACTGCATATTCATCTGGAAGGCAGCCTCGAGCCGGAGCTGATGTTCCGTCTTGCTGAACGCAATGGCATCAAGCTTCGCTATGGCAGTGTCGAGGCTCTGCGCAAGGCCTATGATTTTGGCAACCTTCAGGACTTCCTGGACCTGTATTACAGTGGCGCGCAGGTGCTACTGCGGGAAGAGGACTTCTACGACCTGACCCGTGCCTACCTTGAGAAGTGCCGCGAACAGAGCGTGACCCATGTTGAGCCATTCTTCGATCCCCAGACCCACACGGACAGGGACGTTGATATGGCGACGGTGGTAATCGGAATCACCCGGGCCCTGAAAGAGGCGAATGCCGAGTGGGGGCTGAGTTATGGACTGATCCTGTGCTTTCTGCGGCACCTCAGCGAGGATGAGGCCGAGCGAACCCTGGATGCGGCGCTGCCATTCCGGGACCACTTTATCGGGGTGGGGCTCGACAGCAGTGAAATGGGCCACCCGCCCTCCAAGTTCAAGCACGTGTTCGCCCGGGCTCGTGAACTGGGCCTGCTTCCCGTGGCCCACGCCGGTGAGGAAGGCCCGCCCGAGTACATCTGGCAGGCGCTGGACGAACTCGGTGTCGTGCGGGTCGATCATGGTGTTCGCGCAACCGAAGACCCGGCCCTGATCGAACGCCTGCGCAAAGACCAGATTCCGCTCACAGTTTGTCCGCTGTCCAACATCCGCCTGAAGGTATACGACAGCCTCAAGCAGCACCCGATCCTGGACCTGCTGGAGGGCGGGCTGAAGGTGACCGTCAATTCCGACGACCCTGCCTACTTCGGGGGCTACATGACGGAAAACTTCGAGGCATTGCGGAAGGATTTGGGCATGACGGACAATCAGGCTCAACGGCTTGCTCAAAACGGTTTTGATGCGGCGCTGGTACACACTTCTTGAATTGCACTCACGGTAAGCCTGACCGGCGGCGGGTGATCGATATATGATGGCATCTGAATGAATTCAAGGGTGCTGTTCTTGCTGTCCATGTTTCGAAACCTGCCTCTGGTTCCCATCTCAATCAGTGCCTTGATCGTGCTGGTCTGGCTGTTGCCTGTTGATCAGTGGCTTGAATACCACCGGGCGCTTATCGGGCAGGGGCAGTTGTGGCGGCTACTGACTGCCAACCTGGCTCACATTGACGGCTCCCACCTGCTATTTAATCTGGCCGGGCTGTGGCTGATGGCCTGGTGGTTCGGCAGTGCGCTGTCTCAACTCAAGTGGCTGGTGGTGACGCTGGCTTGTGGCCTGGCCGTGACCGGCGGGCTGTTTCTCTTTTACCCCAATATCCTCTGGTACAAAGGCTTTTCCGGCGTTTTGTATGGCCTGTTTGCGGCCGGTTCGGTGTTTATGATCAGCACTCACCGTTGGCTCGCTCTCGCTGGGCTGGCGCTCGTGGTGATCAAACTGGTGGGCGATGCGTCGGGGTGGCCCGTTGTGGGCAGCGAGCCGATGCATGACTTCCGGGTGGTCCACCAGGCCCACCATCTTGGCTTCATTATGGGGGCACTGGTGGCTGTTCTCTGGTCCCGGGTCAGCGGGCAATTTGGGTCAGGTTTTCTCCGAACCGAAAGTTGAACGCCATGCTGATGCGGGAGCGTTCGTTGTAGTGGGGCGCGACCATGTGCAGCAGGTAACCCGGAAACACATACATGGTGCCGATCTTCGGGGTATAGCTCACCGTGGGTGCCGGGCGGTAGGGCGCACCCACCGGGATCGGGTCAAAGAACATGATATCGCCCGGGCATATGCCCGCATTTTCTTCGGTCGGGTTCTCATCAACATCAATATACAGACAGCCGCTCCACTCGCAGGGCAGGTGGGCGTGGGGCGCGTTCCAGGCACCGAAATCGTTGATGTTTGCCCAGAGTGACGACAGGTAAATCTCGGTTTCCGGTGGCTTACGCTCGGCGTGCAGTGCCAGCCGGCTGCCCACCTGAAAGATCTGCTCCGTAAGCCATTGCATGACTGAGTCTTTCGATTGATGCAGCGAGTCGCCGGAATGCCATCCGCGCTGGTTTGACCGCTGGATGCCATCGGTATCTTCGTCCCGCATTTTCTCCAAATACTGTCGAATCTCTTCGGACCGGGCCCGAACTTCGGGAAGCTGGACTTCAAGAATGGGGACACCGAAATGGTGACGGTTCTCAGCTTTCATGACTATTTCACATTAATTTACAAGATAGGAATAAAGAAGCGGGGTAATATTTGCCCAGCGAATAAAGGATTCTAAGCCTACCTTTCTTACGATTGCCAGTGGAACAGGCGATTTACCGAAGCGGCTGGTCAGGAATCAGGACGATAAACCAATAGCATTAGGGACAAGCAATGACTGACCTCAGCAAGGCCAAGCCGGTACTGAAGCCGCTGGTCGCAATGATTGCATTGGCGAATGCGCAGATGGCGTTTGGGTGTGCGGATGTGGTGGTGACGGCGGCTACCGCATCGAGCGATACAGACCAGACGGTTACCTTCGATGAGGCGATTGGCACCGTACTTGCCGATCCGGAAAACTGTGGCTCGATTAGTATTGATAACTCGCTGGCTGGGCAGACGTTAGATTGGGCAAGTACTAGCCTTGGCCTGAGCGGAAGGACGGTAACGATCACTGGCCCTTCGGTTGGGGCAGCAACCATTGCGGTCAGTCCAACAGTCTCAGCATTTTCAGAGAATTCGTCGCTCGCCATCTCCGACCTGAAATTCGTACCGAACCCCGACAGCCTTCGAGTAAGCACCTTGGTCTTTGTGGATAGTGCCAGTTCACTTTCCCTTGATCGTGCGGAGTTTGTGGGATTTGATGCCAGCAGTCCGTCTGGAGGCGTCATTAGCTCATCAGGAACATTGAACATTGCAGACAGTGTTTTTGAGGCCAACTCGTCTGCCGGCGCTGGGGGCGCGATATCGGCGCCAACTGGTCAGGTGACCATTACTGGTAGTGAATTCCGTGGCAACGTCGCAGCTTCAAGCGGCGGTGCTATTAGCGGCAATACGGTTGAGCTGACCATCGAAGACTCTGTGTTTGATGGCAACCAGTCGCAGGTGGGCTCAGGAGGCGCAATCAATCAGGTGGGAGAGAGTTCCGGAACCTTGGCTGTCTTGCGAAGTGAATTTCGGGGTAACCAGTCGACCGGGTCAGGCGGAGCCATTTCTCAAAGCTCCTCTGTTGATTTGGATATTCAAGACAGCGTGTTCGAGCAGAACCAGGCTGACGCGAACGGAGGCGCAGTCTACGTCAGCAATGGCAGCCTCGGCTCGCCCGTGTCTCTGAGTAAGACTACGTTTGCTAACAACAGCGCTGGTGCCTCCGGCGGTGGGGTGTACGCGAGTATACCGCAACCCGGATTGGTCGTTGAAAGCTCTACAGTTCATGGGAATGCGGCTCAGACTACTGCGGGCGGCATTTTTGTCATCGGGTCCGCCTCCTCTCCCGATATTGCCATCAACCATAGCACCATTACAGACAATCAGTCGGCGGGGCCAGCCGGTTATAGCGCGGGTGCTTTGAACGCGGACGGTGCGGCCAGTATTGAAATAAGTCACACGGTCATTGCCGGTAATACCCAAGGTGGAGAAGGCACTGGCAATATATGTGTCGGGGAATCTTCAACGGCGGTTCAGGCGGTCCTAGATTACAGCTTTTGGGACAACACGACCAATTACGATACCAGCTGTACCCCTCCGGTTGCTGATACCTCCAACATCCTGGATGAAGTGAACCCGGGGCTGGGAGAGTTGGCTGACAACGGTGGTCTAACAAAGACCCGTTTCCCCATGGCCGATTCCCCGCTGCTAGAGGCGGGTAACCCTAATATCATCGGTGAGCCAGAAACGGATCAGCGAGGCAGTGCCCGTGTTCTCAATGGCGTAATCGATATTGGTGCTGTGGAGTCGGGGAATCGGTCGCCGGTTGCCTCCGCTATAGACGCTCTTGAAGTAGCCGCTGGTGTGCCTTTCTCTGTGGATGCGAGCGAGGCCTTCAGCGATCCGGAGGGCTACCAGCTAAGTTACGCGATCGATGGTGAGCCGGAGGGTGTCGTTATTGATGCGACCAGTGGTGTCATTTCCGGTTCCGTAGAGGTTGTGGGTGACTACGCGATCACCGTCACCGCGTCAGACACCTATGGAGCCTCTGCGAGCACAACGTTTGCGCTCAAGGTAGCGGAAAGTTCTTCTGGCAGTGGCAGTGGCAGTGGCAGTGGCAGTGGCAGTGGCAGTGGCAGCGGAAGTGGCGGCGGTGGCTCCTTCGGGGTTGTCCTGGGATTGCTGGCCCCGTTGGTCATCTGGCGGCGGTTGCGTAGGAAGGCCTGATTGGTGCCCGACTCGTAACGCAAAGCAAAAACCCCGGCCTAGACCGGGGTTTTTGCTTTTAATCGTCGTTAATGCGCTTCGCTTCACTCATACCCCGGCATAACCTTGGTCTAGGAAACAAGAATCAGTACGCGGAATCGCCACCGCCCTCTTCGTAGCGAAGTTTGGAAGCGCGCATGAGCTCGGTACCCTCGCGGGTCATCTCGCGTCCTTCCTCGACCATACGTTCGCCCTCACGAATCCGTTCCTGACCACTCCTGATCCGCTCCTCGCCCTTTTCCACCAACGACTCGCCCTTTGACCACTGCGCTCCAACTTCCCTCAACGCCATGCCTTCGTCCTCAATCTGCTCACCGTAGGTCGGTTCGCGAAACGCCGCGCAGGCTGCCAGCCCATTAACGACGGCAGCCAGAAGCAGTACATTCATTATTCTTTTCATCTTGTAGCCCTCTCTGATCAATCAAGCAAAGTCGGACTACTAACCGACGCCCACGCGCCGTGGGCTTACAATATTCAGACATCTCAAAAGCACGTTAAGTTCCACCCGGTATCGAGGATGTGTCACCGCACGGTGCGCAGAGGCGCGGTACATAACCAACAAACCCCTGCATTAGGCCGGGGTTTGTTGGATTCCACTCGCAAAGTGCCGGGCTTACTTCTTCAGCCCCATCTCCTCCTTCGTTAATGCGCTTTGCTTCAGTCATACCTCTGCAAATCCCGGATCGCGATCCGGTACTCGCCTTTGCCGGCGTCGTAACCGATCTGGTAAGTCCCCGGATACCAGCCCGGATAGCTGTACCGCTGTGGCTTTTTAACCGGTGACGACATCTCCGGCAGTGACTGGAGGTAAGCCAGGGACACCATCGGTTCCACAAACATCAACTCACCCTTGTAGTAACCATAAATGAAGTTGTGGCTGAACAGTTCCCCCTGGAATTCGGCACCGGCCGGATCCAGGCCGTGCATCCCCATTCTCTCGACAGCGGCATCAGGCGGGATCACATAGCCCTCGGGCACGAGTTGAGGATCCGGTGCCGCCATCGCCAGTTCACGGCCCTCGCCGTGGAACGTGATCGCCTCCTGCTCGTCCGTTCCGATCAGGTAAAAATGCACATCAAAATGGGGAAGGTCATAAACACCCTCGGGAGGGTGCCCGACTGGATTCCAGTCAAGAACGACATGGTCGTATCCCGTCACCGGGGCGCCATCCGGCATGGGCAATGAGAACTCCCAAAACTCTTGCTCGGCGCTGGCTTCCGGCAGTCCTTCCAGGGCGTCCCTGGTCATTAGCACCGATACGGATTCAGGCTCGTTCTCGGCGTTTAGCGCCATCACCACGCGCGCGGAGCCGTTTCCGACCACCACGGGTTCCCCCGTAAAAACCTGGGGTTCGGCGGCGATCGCTACGCCCGAAAGAACCAGCAGTGCCGACAAGCCGATGGAACCGGCAGGGCGGAACGGAATAAGGGCAGGTTTCATGGCATCTCTCCTCAATAACGGTTGCCGTTCGCACACATCGACGGCCGGCATGGTTCGGGAACCATCGCCCATCGGGCTAACGCAAAGGAGATCACAAGTGGCAGGCGGGGCTGACAGCAGGAAACACGCATCCTGTCGGCACGCTTGGTCTCACCACCACCAGAATGGGATTTGGCTGGATTTGATTAATATATCACCAGATTCTGAGGCGGGTAGAGCATTTTTATAGCTCCTAACCTGTCAGGTTACTCAGCCACCAGTAAGCCATTACCGCCAGGGATCCTGCAGGTACACATGACGCCCGCATAAACGGCGACTTTTACATAGCTATGCGGAGAAAAAGCCCTGGTTATGTGGTGCGCGGGGCAAACATGATGATGGCCATGCCCACCAAAGCGACGGCTGAGCCAATCAAGTCCCAGGCGGTTGGGCGAATACCGTCGACTGCCCATAGCCAGAGTATTGCCATGAAGATATACACGCCACCATACGCAGCATAGACCCTGCCGGCAGCGGTAGGGTGCAGTGACAGCAACCACGCAAACGCCGCGAGACTGAGCGCACCAGGCACCAGAAGCCAGATCGTTTTGCCCTCGCGAAGCCAAAGGTAAGGTAAATAACAGCCGACAATTTCCGCCAACGCGGTAACGAGGAAAAGGCCAACGGTTTTCAATTCAGGCAAAAGAACTTGCTCCTTGGCAGTAACACATAATAACGCTGCGCTCTGCGGCAAATTTGGAGCGCAGCGGAAAATTTGTCCGACAGCAGTGCTTTGTTAGACGTATTGCCCGACCCGAAATTTTTTGACATTAAACATGCCATATATGTCCTTCTCCGGATACATAGCCATAGTATTTAGAATGAAAGCCATTCATGGCAGCCACATACTGTGAAAGTATAAGAGTTACATCACTTGTTTGAGGGACGTCATCTTCATCTAGTAGATCCAAGAACTCAATTGACTCCTCTTCAACTAAAACTTCCCTTACCTTTTCAAGTAGCCTGTTGACGATTTTAATCTTATTTTTACTTATGACTGCTTCAGGCTTCTTCTTAGATAGCTCTTTGAATTCGGTATACATTGAATTCAATAGTGGCATAGTAGTGTCATGTGTATTTGCACGATCTATAGTTGTCTTATTAGTACTCATTTTAATCCTTTAACTTCTTAGGCTTAACTGTTCGAATTAAAATCATGCCGTCATCATCCACTTTGTCATTTTCGCCACCTTCGACACGCCAAAACCAAGCTCCATTTCTAATAACCACATTATCCGATCTTAACTTCTCAAAGCATTGTAAATATTGGGATAGAATAAATACAACATCACTATTTTGGGGGATATCATCTTCATCAAACGCTTCAAAGTCATCGAATGGCTTGTATTTGTCAGCTAAATAATCATTACTTTGCGCTAGCAGTTTGTTCACAAAATTAAGCTTGAACTTGTTAACGGCATCATTTGGGCTTTTCTTTGAGAGCAGTGATATCTCTTCATAAAGGCTCAATAGTTGACCTGACACCTTCTCAAATATATCTACGTTACTTCTGTTCATGTTTTCTCCATTAGGACGGGCAGGCTCGTCTAAACTCAATATACTTCTTCTTTAATACCTCTATCGGCGCGCGTTGCTTACTCTCATAAACATCAACCATTAACTTTAAATCTTCATCGGTAATTGCGATTATGCACTTCCTCTGAGAAGACCATAAATTAATAGTGTTTGTAAACATTGCCTTAGGCAGGGGGTTTCGCGTCAGGAATACCCCGAATCTACCTATATTGGCTTGAAGGTATCTATTGAGCTGATTAATATGATCTCGATCTATTTTATTTACATTCTTCATCTCAATAACAAGTTGGCGGTTATCATAATCAGTGAATATTTCATCTAAGAAATCTACGTCACGATTGTTATAGAATATTAAATCTCTGATGTGCCTTCCAGAATCGGTCCTACTTTGTGTCTGAGCAAAATCTAGATGGGGATAGAAAAGAGAAGCTAAAAGGTCAGCAGATAGATCTTCATACTTCATGTCAGCGCCGTCTTCCTTTCCTGTACCTAGCTTTAGTATTTCATTCAGCTTTCGTTTTGCAGACAAAACTGGAATTTGACTGAATAGCGGATCATTTTTGCAATCCTTTGAATTCTTATCTTTATACTTTACGTATTCTTCGATAACTCCGTAATTTTCTCTATTGAAATTTAGAACCTTCACTCGTTCTTCTGGCTCTTCTGGGTTGAATATTTCGTCCCTAGGGCAATGAGATTTAAAGTAATCTTCAAAATTAATCCAGGGATTGAATCTTAACCAGCGTTTGGGTGTAAATATTATTGGTTCCTTCGTTACTGGGTTGACAGGCAAATACAATTTCTGGTTAAAATCAAGTGAATTTTTTTGATAGTTATACACAGAATCAAGAATTACACCTTCTATTGGAATGTTATTTAGTTCACACTGCTCAACTGTGTAATCGATTAAGAAGGATTTTATGTAGTTGCAAGCTATATCACTGATTCTGTCTTTAGAAATTCCAGAAACATATAGCTGTATGATTTCAAAATGTGTAAAACCAAACTGACTATATTCAGGTATATCTTTAAAGAGACTGAGTATTTCATTGGCCTGTTTTGCACCAATCTTTACCCCCTTTCTCGTTTTTGATAAACCGAGACCTACCTCTGAACATTCAGATAGATTGATAAGCGTTTCAACAGCATCATCTTCGCGGTTTTTTTTAACAAGAAAGTTTAAATGATTAAATGAATTTGTAATAGCTGTGTGTAACGCTTGATCTTGTTGTGATGGTGACTTCCATAAAAGAAATGGGTCAATGTATAGGGGGATATCCTCATCAAAAAATTGAATGGCAAAATCCAAATCTGATTGAGATTTATGAATTCCGTGATAGTCAGTTAATCTAGGTCTGAATAATTCCATACATTCTCAATTTAGCTCTTTCGTCTAACGCCCAAAACAGCGGCGCATTTATGCGTCCGGCTGCTTTTGCTTGTTAGCCAATTCTTCAACAGATTCCTCGAATTGGGCTTGTAGTTTTTCCGCACTTTTAAAAAACGCCATTCCTAACAACAGGCTGATGCTACCAACAAAGGAAAGGAATAGTTTTATTACAAATATTATCTCTTCTTTAGGCAGATTTGTTAAAAATTCACTAATTGCTTTCTCACTATTTGGATCTGCAACCTCAGGAAATTGAAAGATCAGCGAAAATGCGCCACTCATCAGGAACATTGCCACCCCCAAAACCGTTATAAAGGTGGCCTTAGCATGCTCATGGCTAATTCTTGAGGCAAAGAAGGCTCGATACAATTCGTCTGATTGCAGCCTTCCAATTTCAGCAGCCCAGGCTCTCTTTGCTCTTTCATTTTTCTCTCTCTTAGCTTTCGAAAAATTCGCCAGCCAAGTATCCAAACGTGGTTTTATATAACTAGCAGTTAAGCTAACAATAACCCCAACAAATACTACCCCAAACCACCATGAGATGGAGCTAATATTATTTAGAATCTCGTTCATTCCTAGAGTCCTAATATCTAATGGCTAACAGCCAATTATGCGAACGCGTTCGTATATCACCCGTTCTTAAAACTCCGCCCAGTTTTCCCAAACAGGAGCCTGATTCTTCTTTTAAAAGAGTACCTTGAGCACCAGCTTTCATGGCTGCCGCCGAAGTTACACGCCCGCTCCCGAGCCACTCCCGGTCCCAGCTATGGGCTTAAAACTCCGCCCTTCGTACTCCAACTTTCCAACCCTATCAGATGGTTACCTCCATTTCCCATGGGATTTTGGGGAGTTTTGCGAACGCGTTCGTTTAGCTCCGGGGTTACCAACAGGCTGCGGGGGTTTGACCGGGCACCGCGCCTTCGGATTTTTAACGCTCGGGAACGGCCCTGTTCCATAAAGGATGTGGGGCCGGAATACCCTGGCCACCTTGAAAACACTGGCTTTGTCCCCACTTAGAGGTTAGTTCGATGCCTCGGCCTGAGGGTCAGGCATCCTCCCTTTTTCATGCATTCACCACCGGGAAACGCACTATGGGAATCGTTCATAAACCCTTTCAACAGTGGACTGTCTGGAAGCTGGCACCGCTGATGGCACTGGTTCTGTTATTGAGTGGCTGTGGGATCAACAACATTCCCACTTACGATGAGAAAGTCACCGCTGCCTGGTCCCAGGTGGAAAACCAGTACCAGCGCCGGGCCGATCTGATTCCCAACCTGGTGGAAACCGTCAAGGGCTTCGCGGCCCAGGAGCAGGAAACCCTGACCGCGGTGATTGAGGCGCGTTCCAAGGCCACATCAATTCAGGTGGACGAGAGCATTCTCGACAACCCCAAGAAGCTACAGCAGTTCCAGCAGGCCCAGGGGGAGCTTAGCAGTGCCCTGAGCCGGCTGATGGCGGTGTCGGAACGGTATCCGGATCTGAAGTCGAATCAGAACTTCCTGGCCTTGCAGTCTCAGCTTGAAGGCACGGAAAACCGTATTGCCGTCGCGCGCCGGGATTTCATTCAGGCGGTGGAGCGCTACAACACCGAACTGCGAACCTTCCCGGGCAAGATCTGGCACAGCATCCTGTACAGCGATCTGGAGCCCCGCGCCAACTTTGAAGCCACCACGGAAAATGCGGATGAAGCGCCCGCGGTGGAATTCTGATGGTTGCTCAGTTCCACAAAAGCATGCTGTTGGTGTTACTGGTCTTGCTGCCGGCCACCGTCTGGGCCCAGTCCACGCCGGAATTTCCCGAGCTGACTGGCCGGGTGGTGGACCGCGCGGAGATGCTGTCTCCTGAGGTGGAAACGCGCCTGAGCCAGATGCTCCAGGCTCACGAGCAGGCCAGCACCGAACAGGTGGTGGTGGTTACCTTGCCGGACCTTCAGGGGTTCCCGATTGAGGATTTTGGCTACCAGCTGGGCAGGCACTGGGGTATCGGTCAGGAGGGCGAGGATAACGGCGCCCTGCTGATCGTGGCGAAGGAAGAACGCAAAATCCGCATTGAGGTGGGCTATGGCCTTGAAGGCCGGCTCACGGATGCTGACTCCTCGGTCATCATCAATCGCATTATTTCCCCGGCGTTCCGTCAGGGGGATTTTCAGGCCGGCATTGTTAACGGCGCCGCGGCCATGATCCAGGTGCTCGGCGGCGAGCCCATGGCAGTTGCCCAGGGCCAGCAGTCCGGTGCCGTCCAGGAAAAGCCCAAAGCCGGCATGGTGGCGCTGGTCTTCTTCATCATGATGGCCGTGGTGTTCTTTATCGGCAGTCGCGGTGGCCGCGGTGGTCGCGGTGGCGCAGCCCTGTTAGGCGCGGCTTTGCTGGGTGGCGCCATGGGCGGCCGGGGCGGTGGCTTCGGCGGTGGTGGCTTTGGCGGCGGTGGAGGCGGCTTCGGCGGCGGCGGTGCCTCTGGTGGCTGGTAGCTCCGCACCGATAGCCGAGCGCGCTGAATCCCTTCACCTGACAATGAGAATGAAAGAATCATGACATTATTAAGCAAAAGCGATCAGGAAGCCGTTACCGCCGCCATCAACGACGTGGAACGGGAAACCGACGCCGAACTGGTCACCGTACTGACGGCCCAGTCCGATAACTACAGCTATATTCCACTGCTCTGGGCCGGCATCCTGGCGTTGCTGGTGCCGGGCATTGCCAATTACTTCGGTAACTGGTTCGGTGCCGACATGCTGATGCTGGCGCAGTGGGGTACGTTCATCCTGCTCAGCCTGCTGTTCCGGGTGCCCGGCATCAACACCCGCCTGATTCCCCAGCAGGTGCGTTACTGGCGGGCTTCCAACCTCGCGCGGCGGCAGTTCCTGGAGCGGAACCTGCACCATACCGAAGGCTCCACCGGCATGCTGATCTTCGTCTCGGAAGCGGAGCGCTATGTGGAGATTCTGGTGGATCAGGGCATTGCCGATGTGCTGGACAACTCGGTATGGGAAAGCATCGTCGCAGACTTCACCGCAAAGGTGCATCAGGGCCAGACCCGGCAGGGGTTTCTTGACTGCATTGCCGCTTGCGGCAAATTGCTGAAAGAGCATGTGCCCGCCACCCACGAGCGCAATGAACTGCCCGATCACCTGGTGATTCTGTCCTGATGACAAGGTGAGCCAACGCTTTGGAGCGCCGGGAGTCCCGACTCCCGGAGTCGTTCCGCGACGGCGACGTTATTCGGCCCGATGATCCGCCCGCAGAGGCCGGCGCTCCCGCTGGATATCGCCGTGTTTCTTTGTCTTGCGCGATGAACCATAAAAAAAGGCAGCCGGAGCTGCCTTCTGTCGATCGAGTTGTCTGCTGATGAGTGCCCGCAACGGGCAATACCTGACTCTATGGCGCTGTAACGGTGTTCATTTCCAGGGTCACAGCAGTCTGTGATAGCAGCCTGCCGTTAACCGTTGCGCCTGTTTTAACGGTAACGCCTTTCTCGGCGATCACAATGCCTTTGAAACTTGCACCTGTATCAAGTACCACACCGGTGCCGCCGCCAACCTGCCAGAAGACATTCTCCGCCACCGCCCCGCCTGATAAAAGCACTTGGGTATTACTTGCCTGAAGTACATCGCCGGCTATCTGGAAGATCCAGACATCGTTGGCGCTGCCTGCAAGCGTCACATCCGTATTGATCAACACGTTGGTACCCCATTTATAAAGACCTGGGACCAGTGTCTTGCCGCTGACATCACCTGCGTGCAGTTCGGTAAAGTCAGGGGTGGTTCTGCCTGCTGCGTCATTGTAGGCCGTTCCCATGTCGAGTACCGCGTTGGCAACCAGCGTGTTGTCTGGTGCTGTGCCGGCAAAGCACGCTCTGCCACCAGCACTGGCGACATAGGCGTCATCAGCGCCGTAGATGATGCCAGTCATTTCATCGCAAGAAACATTGTTCATGGCCGTCGCGGTGATTGGGCTGGCACCGATGTTCCCAGTGATAGCGGATTGAAACACATTGGTAATACCGGTTTTAGTCAGTATGACAAAATCTCCGGCGGTTCTGAGATTGACGGGTTCCGGGCCAGTCGCGATGGTGTCTCCGGTCTCAAATGTCCAGCTGTAATCGGCTGTAAGCGCATTGGTTGCGAGATCCGTTACCGCCGTTGTCAATGTCGCGGTATAGGTGGTGCTGGCAGCAAGATTGTTTAGAGGGTTAAAGGTCACCAGCTTGTTCGAGTAACTGACGCTACCTTGTACGGCTGTTCCACCCATGGTCAGAGTGAAGCTTTCTGAATTAACGCTGGCAGGATCCAGTGTTTCGCTAAACACCGCATCGATGTTTCGGTTGAGTGCAAAGCCTGTCGCTGCATCAGTCGGGTCTGTGGAGACTACCGTGGGAGCGTCAGTGTCAGCCGTGATCCCGCTTCTGAACTGCCAGACATAGTCGTTTGCCAGTGACTTACCGGATAGGCTTTTTGCCGCTGCGGTAATGGTGGCGGTGTAAGGCGTATCGGCGGTGAAACCGGGAGCAGAGGGTGTAAACGTTACGCTACTGCTGTTGGCGTCGGTAGACACAGCACCTGTGAGTGCGGGTCCGGTGTCACCAGCCAAAGTAAAACTGAAGCCGTCGATGGCTGCCGCGTCCATCGTTTCACTAAAGTAGGCGACTACTTTGCTGTTGAGTGGCACCAGGTCGGCAGCTTTGGCCGGGGCGGTAGACGTAACCGTCAGCGCGGCTGCCACGGAGCCGTTGTCGCTGCTGTTGTTGCTATCACTACCACATCCTGCCAATAAAGCAGTGAACATGATCGCACTGATCCATACGCTTCGACTTGCATAGTTTTTTATCGTATTCATTATTGTATCCATTACATGTTTTAACCGCAGATCAATACATACTGCGATTAATGGCGGTAAGAGGTTTGCTCTGACCGGAGGGTTCTTTTTTATTGCATGGGGCTTACGGTGGAGTCACAAGATAGATCGCCGTCTAAATTATGATTAGGGTTTTGAAACTGAAAATATTCCGTCTGGAACCGGGCCTTAGACGGTAGGAGAGGCAGGTACTATGCGCTTAAAAGATTCAAATAGGTTAAATGTTTTCATGAAATTTGTAGTTTTAGGTAACCTCTGATTAAGTCTCCAAACTCGGCGATAAAAAGAATATAAGAATCAGAGTCTTGAGGTCCCGACATTCGATATCTTTGTAATATCACTGCGCAATAACGAAGCGCGCTTCACGATTCCATCGCCCTTGGAGCGCAGCCACACAGTACACAAACAACAAACCCCGGCAAGTTGCCGGGGTTTGTTGGTTTCCTCGAGGAAAGGGCAGGGCTTATTTCTTCAGCCCCATCTCCTCAATCGAAATCTCCCGCATCTTGAACTTCTGGATCTTCCCGGTGACGGTCATCGGGAATTAAGGCCGGGAAAGTGGCCTCGGTTAATTTCCTGAGCGGGTTGACGTGTCTGGGGGGGCCGCCCAGCTAGTGTGGCCGAGTTCCATGACCCGGGCGACTTCCTCATCCGGTACTTCATTCACGTCACCGAGTTCCAGCGTGTCGTAATGGAACGCGTACAGTCGCGAGGCAAACTCGGCAATGGGTAAGGAGGCTTCCCCCCGGAATTCGCCGTGGTCGCGGGTGGAACAGGTAATGCCCTGCCCCCAGTCCTGGCCACTGTCATTGTTGGGATTAAAAAAGTAGACCCGCGTCTCGTTTTCGGGGCTGAGCCCGACCCTGAGGATGTTGATGGCGTGGCGGCCGACAAAACGGGCGGCGCTGTCGGTGACGGCGATGCCAGCGGGCTGCGCATGTATGACGGGCATCTGGCCATTGTAGAACGGGTGGTAGCTGGCGTAAAAATGGCGAACGAAGCCGTCGTAGTCGTGTACCTCTCCGGTATGAATGTCGGCCACCACCCGAAAGCCGTGGCTGACCCACCACCCGTAAAATTCCGGATTTATCCAGCGGTGGGCGTCATCATCCCGGCCTTGGCAGCGCCGCCACATCTCACCATAGATCCGGTCCAGGTGCGGAATCAGAATCAGTGATACCGGATCCACATCCACCGGTGCCTCCTTGACCAATCCCGGTTCCAGATTCCTGGACGAGACTTCTGCACCCTCGAAGCGCCCCAGAACCTCGTTATCCCGGGCGGCCCAGGCCAGAACCTGAAGCAAGTAGTCGGCCTCGTTCGCAGCCCACATCGACAGACCAATGGCCGACTGACAGCTGGGGTTATTGCCCTGGCCGACACCCAGCGGCTGGCCCAGGAGGTTGAGAACGCCGGCCAGCAGGAACACCTTGGCTGGCTGGGCATTTCCAAACGTGCCTTCGAGCGCCGATGTCGTCTCTTCCGACAGCTCAAGTTTGATATGACGCCACAGTGCCTGTGCAACCGACGGAGTGAACAGCGAACCCCGCTCCAGCATCATGGTAAGCCCGAAAACGGCCTGGCAGCTTTCCGGGTAGATGGCCTCGTCGATCAGGGCGTGGACCAGCTCGGTATAGCAGTAAAGGTCGTCCAATCCCGTCATGGTGAGCCCAAGCGTGGTTGGGATCAGGTCGTCCTTGCCAGTTTTGCGCAGGAACCTCAGCATAACCGCGTGGTAGGGCGAGGCAAGACCGGTGTCATGCATGCTCCGGGCGAAATGAGTCGCCTCGGATTTGAGGCCGGCATCGTCCATCTGAGCCAGCCGTTGGCCATACAGCTCCAAGCCCGGGTCTTCGATGCTGCCTGGGGTGGGCGCGAACAACGAGTGCACAAGGCGGGCGGCGTCGGCGTTGTCTATGGTTACCGTTTCCGGGTCATAGAGGCACTTTGCAATCTGGCCAATCATCTCGCAGATGCTGTCTACCTGGACCGGCCCCTGATCCAGTAATCGCCAGACTTCTGCAACCAGGCTGTCGAGCAGGCTTTCGTAACCCAGATGAGAAATCAGGTACTGGTACAGCTGGTGTACGATGACACCGAGTTGCTTGGGGCGTTCCCGGTCTGCTTCCGTCAGTTGACCGGACAGCAAGTCCAGGTTCAGCGCCATCACCTGGGTCAGGAAGTGCCTGGCCTGTTCCGCGGAAATGCCCGGATGGAAGTAATCCCCGCGAGTGACCGCAAGCATCCGGAGCTCGCTGATGGCTTCAACCACCGTTGTCACGGCGCCGGCTTCGCGCAGCGAGCGCTTCGCCAGTGCCGGCTGCAGAATCGCCGGCTTTGACCAATCACTGGTGCCGAAAATACCGGCGGATTCCAGCCCGCGAACTCGTCTGTACAAGGCGTCAAATCCATCCGGCAGTGTCATCAGCATCCGGGCCCGCTCAAGCAGGGCGAGGCTGGATGACTGGGGATCTGAGCGACGGGCGCGGGCGAAATCGGCCAGCGCCGCATCAAACTGCATCACGGCTGGCCCAAGTTCAGGGTCGGCGTATTGGTGCTCCATAGCTTTTACTCCCTGTTTGCCCCGGATGGTCCGGCTACTGATTCGACCTTCGATTTGACTGTAGCCCTCTTGGCCCTGTGTGGCCAGACGTTACCCGCCTTCACGAAAGCGCCGAATAAAGGCTTCGGACTCCGCGATTGACTGCTCCATATTGCGGATCAGCTCATCCATGTCCTGGCGGATACCCACCAGCTCGTTCTCCAGCGAGCCGATCGCCTGGGCGGACAGGGTTGGGCATGAAGTAGACTCCGGTAGCGGTGGGTGCGGTTCCCGAGAGTGAAGCATGGCGACGGGGTGCTGACAGGCTGTCGTTTGATTCCGGGGTATTGTCCTGGGTGATGCCTCGTCTTGTACGATAATGTTTGTCGAGTGCGTCGCGTACACAAAGAACAAACCCCGGCAAGTTGCCGGGGTTTGAGGGTTTCACGAGGAAAGGGCAGGGCTTACTTCTTCAGCCCCATCTCCTCAATCGAGATCTCCCGCATCTTGAACTTCTGGATTTTCCCGGTGACGGTCATCGGGAATTCATCCACGAACTTGTAGTTCTTCGGGATCTTGAAGTGGGCGATCTGGCCTTGGCAGAAGGCGATCAGATCGTCGGCATCGACCGGATCGGCGTCCGGGCGCAGTTTCACCCAGGCGATCAGTTCCTCGCCGTACTTCTCATCGGGAATGCCGGTGACCTGGACTTCCTCGATGGAGGGGTGGGTGTACAGGAACTCTTCGATCTCTTTCGGGTAGATGTTCTCACCGCCCCGGATCACCATGTCCTTGATGCGGCCAACGATCTGGATGTAGCCGTCCTCGTCCATGGTGGCCAGGTCGCCGGTGTGCATCCAGCCGGCGTCGTCGATGGCCTCACGGGTTTTCTCTTCGTTGTTCCAGTACTTCAGCATCACGCTGTAGCCCCGGGTGCAGAGTTCGCCGATCTCGCCGCGTGGCACTACATTTCCGGAACCCGGCTCGACGATCTTGGTTTCCAGGTGCGGCTGGGTGCGGCCCACGGTGGTGACCTGTTTCTCGAACGGGTCGAGGGAGCTGGTCTGGGTGGACACCGGGCTGGTCTCGGTCATGCCGTAGGCGATCTGGACCTCTTTCATGTTCATCTTGCCGTTAACCTGCTTCATCACCTCGGCCGGGCAGATGGAGCCGGCCATGATGCCGGTGCGCAGGGTCGAAAGGTCGTAGGTTTCGAATTCCGGGTCCGACAGTTCGGCAATGAACATGGTGGGTACGCCATACAGCGCCGTCGCCTTCTCCTGGTGAACCGCCTTCAGCACAGACTTGGGCTCAAACCCTTCATCCGGATAGATCATGGTGGAGCCGTGGGTGATGCAGCCCAGGTTGCCCATCACCATGCCGAAGCAGTGGTACAGCGGCACCGGAATCACCAGGCGATCTTTCTCGGTGAAAAGCTGGCTCTCGGCCACAAAATACCCGTTGTTCAGGATGTTGTGGTGGGTGAGGGTGGCGCCCTTGGGGTTGCCGGTAGTGCCTGAGGTGAACTGGATGTTGATTGGGTCATCGAACTGCAGTTTGGCCTGAATCTTGTCCAGTTCGTCCTGGCTGACGTCGCTGCCGAATTTGACGAACTCGTTCCAGGTCCACATGCCGTCGTGTTTTTCGGTATCCAGGTTGATCACCGCACGCAGGTCCTGCAGGCGCCGGGCCTTGAGTTCGCCGGGCTGGCTGGCTTTCAGTTCCGGCGCCAGGTCGTAGAGGGTCTGGCGGTAATCAGACGCCTTGAAGCTGTCCGCGGTCACCAGCACGCTGATGCCCGCCAGATTCATGGCGTATTCGAGTTCGTGCATGCCGTAGGCCGGGTTGATGTTCACCAGGATGGCGCCGACTTTGGCGGTGGCGAACTGGGTCACCGTCCACTCATAGCGGTTCGGGGACCAGATGCCGACCCGGTCGCCACGCTTCACGCCAATGGCCATGAAGGCACGGGCAGCTTCGTTCACTTTCTCGACGAATTCCTTGTACGTCCAGCGAATGTCCTGGTGCAGACACACCAGGGCTTCGGTGTCCGGGTACTTCTCGGCGGTGCGGTCCAGCATCTCGCCGATGGTCATGCCCAGCAGCGGTGTCTCTGAAGTGCCGCTGGTGTAGCTTGGAAGAGTCATGCTCATTGTCTCTGCCTCCATTGTTTTTGTAGTCGAGGGCAAGCAGGGCTAACCCCGCTAGCGACTCTGGCTGTGATATTCAGGGTTTGGTTGCATATCGCTGGCAATCGCGACGCGATTGGACATGTTGTAGAACCCGACCAGGTTGCTCAGGTCCCAGATCGCGCGGTCACTGAGACCGGCGTCGCGCAGGGCCTGGATGTCCTCTTCCGTGACCGTTGCCGGTGAGCGGGTGAGGTGGGATGCGAAATCCAGCATCGCGCGCTGGCGCTTGTCCAGTTTGGCGCTGCGGTAGTTCATCACCATGTGCTCGCCCAGTGTTGGATCGCCGCTGAGTACCCGCACGGCGGCACCGTGCGCCACCAGGCAGTAGAAGCACTTGTTCTCGGACGAGACCACCACGGCGACCATTTCCCGCTCCAGCTTGCTGAGCTCGCCTTCGCCCAGCATCAGCTCGTTGTACAGGCGGGTGAAGCCTTCGAGTTGTTTCAGGTTCTGGCTGTAAGCCGTGAGCACGTTCGGGATCATGCCCAGCTTTTCCTGACAGATCTGGAAGTACTTCTTGGTATCTTCCGGCATGTCGGAAATCCCGGGGATCGGAAGATCCAGGGCAACGACGTTCTTGTTCTGGTTCATGTCGAATCCTTTTCGTTTCAGCAGTTGCCGCCGAGAGCCTGGCCCACTTTGGAGCCGTTGTGACGTTTGAGCTGGCCGCTGATCCAGTCGCCGGTGGCGACGAGCCGGTTCAGGTCCACGCCGGTGTCGATGCCGAGGCCGTTAAGCAGGTATAGCACGTCTTCCGTGGCAACGTTGCCGGAGGCGCCCTTGGCGTACGGGCAACCCCCGAGGCCGGCGACCGAGGCGTCAATCACCGCGACACCTTCCTCCAGTACCGCGTAGAGGTTGGCCAGGGCCTGGCCGTAGGTGTCGTGGAAGTGGGCGGCCAGGCGTTCAACCGGAACGTGCTTGGCGACCGCCTCCAGCATGCGCTTGGCTTTCAGCGGCGTACCCACGCCGATGGTGTCGCCCAGGGAGATCTCGTAGCAGCCCATGTCGGCCAGGTCTTTGGCGACTTTGGCCACCTGTTCCGGGGCGATGTCGCCCTCGTAGGGGCAGCCCAGAACCGTCGAGACATACCCCCGCACGGGAATGTTGTGCTTGTTCGCCGCTTCCATCACCGGCAGGAAGCGCTCAAGGCTTTCGGCGATGGAGCAGTTGATGTTCTTCTGGCTGAACGACTCGGAGGCGGCACCGAACACCGCGACTTCGTCCACCCCGGCTTCCAGGGCGTTCTCGAAGCCCCGGAGGTTCGGCGTCAGCACCGAATAGCGTACGCCGGCCTTGCGGTTGATGCCGGCCATGACCTTGGCGGCGTCGCCCATCTGGGGCACCCACTTGGGTGACACGAAGCTGGCGGACTCGATGTGGGTCAGGCCGCAGTCGGCCAGCCGGTCGATCAGTCCGGTCTTGATGCGGGTCGCGATGACCGGGCCCGGCTCGTTCTGCAGCCCGTCCCGCGGGCTCATCTCGACCAGGCGAACCTGCTTGGGAAAGGCCATTACTCTGCCTCCTCTTCGCTCACCTCGATGGCGATCAGCTCGGCACCTTCGGAGACCTGGTCACCTTCGCCGAAGAAGATCTCGCTCACCACGCCGTCGGCCGGGGCCTTGATGGCGTGTTCCATCTTCATGGCTTCCATGATCACCAGGGTCTGGCCGGCGGTGACCTTGTCACCCACCTTGGCCTGCACCGCGACGATGGCGCCGTTCATTGGCGCTTCCAGGCTGCCTTCGCCGGACATGTCCTCGAAACCGTAGGTCTCGCGGTAGACGCTGCACTGGAAGGTGTCGCCTTCGTAGAACAGCACCAGCTGGTCTTTGTACAGGTTGCCGTGCACGCTGATCCGGTGGCCGTTGATCACGGCCTGGAGGTAATCGTCGTCCAGCCGGGCGGTCAGGTTGTAGACACTGTCGCCGACGAACACCTGATACCGGTCATCCCGCTCGAGAATCTTGAGGTCGTGAATCTCCTCGCCCACCTGCAGTTGCAGCGGCTGGGCGTATTCCGAGTTCATGCGCCAGCTGTTGCGGCGGCCGAACGGGGACCAGGGATCGGTGGAGGCCGGCTCGCTGGATTTGCGCTCTTCCAGCACAAAGCCGGCGGCCAGAACCAGGGCCTTGTGGGTATCCAGCTTGGATTTCGGGAACAGCAGGTCCCGATGGGTGTCGATAAAGCCGGTGGTCAGGTCCTCCTCCCGGAACGGCTGGGCATCGGCCAGCGCGTGCAGGAAACGGATGTTGGTCTTCACCCCGGCAATGCGGTAGTTCTCCAGCGCCTGCACCATGCGGTTGATGGCCTGGTCCCGGGTCTCGTCCCACACGATCAGCTTGGCGATCATGGGGTCGTAATGGATGCTGATATCGTCACCCTCGGTCACGCCGGTGTCGACGCGCACATGGGCGCTCTCATCGGGGGTGCTCAGGTAACGCAGGTGGCCGGTGGCCGGCAGAAAATCGTGATCCGGATCTTCCGCATAGATACGGGCTTCCAGGGCGTGGCCCCGGGTTTTTACCTCGGACTGGGCCAGCGGCAGTGGCTCGCCCCAGGCGATCTTCAGCTGCCATTCCACCAGGTCCTGGCCGGTGACCATTTCGGTGACCGGGTGCTCCACCTGCAGACGGGTGTTCATCTCCATGAAGAAGAACGAGCCGTCCACGTCGTACAGGAACTCGACGGTGCCGGCGCCCACGTAGTCGATGGCCTGGGCAGCCCGCACCGCGGCCTCACCCATGGCCTTGCGGGTATCCTCGCTCAGGCCGGGGGCCGGTGCCTCTTCCAGCACCTTCTGGTGACGGCGCTGCACGGAACAGTCGCGCTCGGCCAGATACACGCCTTTGCCGTCCTGATCGCAGAAGACCTGGATTTCCACATGGCGCGGCTGGGTCAGGTAGCGTTCGATGAGCATGTCCGGGTTGCCGAAGGCATTCTTGGCTTCGCGCTTGGCCGCGGCCAGGGCGTCGTCAAATTCGCCCATGTTCTCGACTACGCGCATGCCTTTGCCGCCGCCACCGGCCACGGCTTTCAGCAGTAGTGGGAAGCCGCATTTCTCCGCTTCGGCGCGCAGGGTTTCCGGCGACTGGTCGTCGCCGTGATAGCCGGGCACCAGCGGCACGCCGGCCTTCTCCATGATCGCTTTGGCGGCGGACTTGGAACCCATGGCCGCGATGGCGGAGGAGGGCGGTCCGATAAAGACCAGGTCGTTGGCCTCGCAGGCCTCGGAAAATCCGGTGTTCTCGGACAGGAAACCGTAGCCCGGGTGGATGGCCTGGGCGCCGCTCTCCTTGGCGATCTCGATGATTTTCTCGGCCCGCAGGTAGCTCTCGGAGCTGGGGGCGGGGCCAATGTGAAACGCCTCGTCGGCCATGGCGACATGGCGGGCGTTGGCGTCGGCGTCGGAATACACCGCAACGCAACGGATGCCCATGCGGTGGGCGGTCTGTATGATCCGGCAGGCGATTTCGCCCCGGTTGGCGATCAGTATTTTGCTGAACATGTCACTTGTTCTCCGGAATCCAGTTGGCGCGGCGCTTGTTCAGGAAGGCACTCAAACCTTCCTGCCCTTCTTCGCCCACGCGAATGTCGGCGATGCGGTGTGCGGTGTCGTCAATCACGGCGTCTTCAATGGGTTTGTGGCTGACCGCGAACACCAGATCCTTGGCAGCTTTCATGGCTTCCGGACCGTTCAGGGCGAGCTGCTCAAGCATCTCGTTGCAACGGGCCTCCATGGCCTCGACATCGTCGCAAACGATGTGCACCAGGCCGTATTCTTCGGCCTGCCGGGCAGTGAACACCTCGGCGGAGATGAAGTACCGGCGGGCCTGGCGTTCGCCAATGGCGCGCACGACATAGGGGCTGATTACAGCCGGGATCAGCCCGAGCTTCACTTCGCTCAGGCAGAAGCTGGATTTCTCGGTGGCGATAACAATGTCGCAGCAGGCGGCAAGGCCCACCGCACCGCCGAAGGCCGCGCCCTGCACCAGGCCGATGACCGGCTTGGAGAGGTGATTCAGCACGTTCATCAGCCGCGCCAGTTCCCGGGAGTCATCGAGATTTTCCTGGCGGGTGTTGTCCGCCATGCGGCGCATCCAGCCAAGGTCCGCGCCGGCGGAGAAGTGCTTGCCTTCGGAGCGAAGGATCACCACCTTGGTGTTCGCGTCGTCGTTGACTTCGGTCAGCGCGTTGATCAGCTGCTGGATGATCACGTCGTCAAAGGCGTTGCGTTTGTCCGGGCGGTTCAGCACCACTTCGGTTATGCCCTCGGCGCGGCGCTTGAGCAGAACCGCATTTTCTTGTTCTGTCATGGCATAGTCTCCCGATTACATGCGGAACACGCCGAAGCGCGTGGGCTTCGCGGGTCGGTTGAGCGTGGCGGACAGGCTCAGGGCAACCACTTCCCGGGTCTGGGCCGGGTCGATTACGCCGTCGTCCCAGAGCCGGGCGCTGGCGTAGTAGGGGTGGCCCTGTTCCTCGTATTTGTCGATCACCGGTTGCTTGAACTCGGCCTCTTCCTCGGCACTCCACTCCTCGCCTTTGCGCTCCATGCCTTCGCGTTTGACCTGGGCCAGCACGCCGGCGGCCTGTTCACCGCCCATCACCGAGATGCGCGCGTTCGGCCACATCCACAGGAAGTCCGGGCTGTAGGCTCGGCCACACATGCCGTAGTTGCCGGCGCCGAAGCTGCCGCCGATCAGTACGGTAATCTTGGGCACGTTGGCGCAGGCCACGGCCATGACCATCTTGGCGCCGTGTTTGGCGATGCCCTCGGCCTCGTACTTCTGGCCGACCATGAAGCCGGTGATGTTCTGCAGGAACAGCAGCGGGATGTTGCGCTGGCAGCACAGTTCGATGAAGTGCGCGCCTTTCTGGGCGGCTTCACTGAACAGGATGCCGTTGTTGGCGATGATCCCGACCGGGTAGCCGTGGATGTGGGCAAAGCCGGTTACCAGGGTCTGGCCGTAATAGCGTTTGAATTCGTCGAACTCGGAACCGTCGACGATGCGGGCGATCACGTCACGCACATCGAACTGTTTGCGCAGGTCGGTGCCGACGATGCCGTAGATCTCTTCGGCGTCGTACAGCGGTGCCCTGGGCTTGCGGATCTCCACATCGGCCGGCTTGCGGCGGTTGAGGTTGGAGATGCTGCGCCGGGCGATTTCCAGGGCGTGGGCGTCGTTTTCCGCGTAGTGGTCGGCAACACCGGAGATTTTGCAGTGCACGTCGGCACCGCCCAGGTCTTCGGCGCTGACCACTTCACCGGTGGCGGCTTTAACCAGCGGCGGGCCGGCCAGGAAGATGGTGCCCTGGTTTCGGACGATGATGGATTCGTCGGCCATGGCCGGCACGTAGGCGCCACCGGCGGTACACAGGCCCATCACCACCGCAATCTGCGGGATGTCGTCGGCGGACATGCGCGCCTGGTTGTAGAAGATGCGGCCGAAGTGGTCCCGGTCCGGGAAGACTTCGTCCTGGCGGGGCAGGTTCGCGCCGCCGGAGTCCACCAGGTAGATGCACGGGAGACGGTTTTCCAGGGCAATTTCCTGGGCCCGCAGGTGCTTTTTCACGGTCAGCGGGTAGTAACTGCCGCCTTTAACGGTAGCGTCGTTGGCGATGATCATGCACTCGGTGCCGGAGACCCGGCCCACGCCGGCGATCAGGCCCGCGGCCGGGACTTCTTCGCCGTAGACGTTGTAGGCGGCAAACTGGCCGATTTCCAGAAAGGGGGAGCCGTCGTCCAGCAGGCGGTTGATCCGCTCTCTGGGCAGCAGCTTGCCACGGGCGATGTGGCGTTCCTGGTAGGAGGGGCCGCCGCCTTGCTGGATGGTGGAAACTTTGTCCCGCAGGTCCGCGACGGCTTGCGCCATGGATTCCTGGTTGGCCTGGAATTCGTCAGACCTTGGATTGATTTTGCTCTGGAGTATGGTCATAGCTTTTGGGTCCGTGCATCGGGGCTGGCGGCCTGGCTTTCCGGGAACCGCTACGAGCACATCCTTGTGCGCTTGTCTCCGGCCGTCCCTGGCCTCCGACATTCCCGGAAAGCCAGGCCGCCATCCCCGCGTTGTGCTTGGTACTTTTACCCGCGCGTGTTCGTGTCGGGTGTTTGTTATTTGTTCAGGAACAGCTCGCGACCGATCAGCATGCGTCGAATCTCTGAAGTACCCGCGCCGATCTCATACAGCTTGGCGTCGCGCAGCAGGCGACCTGTCGGGTATTCGTTGATGTAGCCGTTACCGCCCAGCAGCTGGATGGCATCCAGGGCCAGTTTGGTGGCCATTTCCGCGGAGTAGAGGATGGCGCCGGCGGCGTCTTTACGGGTGGTCTCCCCACGGTCGGCGGACATGGCCACCATGTAGACGTAGGATTTGGCGGAGTTCATCCAGGTATACATGTCGGCCACTTTGCCCTGGACCAGTTCGAACTCGCCGATGGCCTGGCCGAACTGCTTGCGTTCACGGATGTAGGGCACGGTGACGTCGAGGGCCGCCTGCATGATGCCCAGCGGGCCACCGGACAGAACCAGACGCTCGTAGTCCAGGCCGCTCATCAGCACCTTGGCGCCGTTGCCTTCACCGCCCAGGATGTTTTCGCGGGGCACCTTGCAGTCCTCGAACACCAGCTCACAGGTGTTGGAGCCGCGCATGCCGAGTTTGTCGAGCTTCTGGTGACGGCTGAAGCCCGGGTAGTCGCGCTCAACGATGAACGCGGTTACGCCTCTGGAGCCGGCCTGGGTGTCAGTCTTGGCGTAGATCACGTAGGTGTGGGCGTCGGGGCCGTTGGTGATCCACATCTTGCTGCCGTTGAGAACGAAGTGGTCGCCTTCGTCCCGGGCAGAGAGCTTCATGGAGATGACGTCGGAGCCGGCGTTGGGCTCGGACATGGCCAGGGCGCCAACGTGTTCACCGCTTACCAGCTTGGGCAGGTACTTCTGCTTCTGCTCTTCGGTACCGTTGCGGTGGATCTGGTTCACGCACAGGTTGGAGTGGGCCCCGTAGGACAGACCGACGGAGGCCGAGGCGCGGCTGATTTCTTCCATGGCAATCACGTGGGCGAGGTAACCCATATCGGAGCCACCGTATTCCTCGGCAACGGTGATGCCCAGCAGGCCCATGTCGCCCATTTTGCGCCAGAGATCCATGGGGAACTCGTTGTTGCGATCAATCTCTTCGGCGCGCGGAGCGATTTCGGCCGCGGCGAAGCCGTTGATTTGCTCACGCAGCATATCGAGGGTTTCACCAAGGCCGAAGTTGAGCTCTGAGTACTGTGATTTCATGTCGGTTACCTTTTATTTTGCTCTCTGACTTACGAGGATTCATAACCGGACAGCCATGGCGCAGGGCGACGTTGAGTGCCCTTGTGGCTTAGCGCTGTTCGGCGGTTGTCGTTGGTTCTTTGTTCGCCCGCATCTGCTGTTCTCGTTTTTTCTTCTGCAGGTCTGCCAGTGCTTCACGGCACCGCGCTTCGGCGGTGTCCATTTCCATCTCTGCCTGTGCGATGTCGTTCTTCTGCTGTTCCAGCTGGGCCCGTTTCCGGCTCAGGGTTTCCAGCATGAGCAGCAACTGTTTTTCGTTGCCACTGAGGGTTTCGTCCCACAGGTCGAAGAGTTCTTTGGTTTCTGCCAGTGAGAACCCCATGCGTTTGCCCCGAAGGATCAGCTTCAGCCGAACGCGATCCTTGGAACTGAATATGCGTGTTTGCCCACGCCGTGTCGGCTTGAGCAGCTCCTGATCCTCGTAGAATCGGATGCTCCGGGTCGTCACGTCGAACTCCTTGGCGAGTTCGCTGATGCTGTATGTTTCTTTTTTCACCATGGCGATTTCCTTTTTAGACTTAGGTTAGATAAAGTTTACGTAAACGTAAAGTGCTTTTACGGTCAGATTTCGAACAAAAAGTGTCTTTAGAGCAGGAGTAAACGATGGAATTCAAAAATGTGGCGGCCATAGTAACAGGTGGTGCATCGGGGCTGGGCGAAGGTGCGGCCCGTGCACTGGCAGCAGCAGGCTGCAAAGTGGCGATCCTTGACGTACAGAAGGAGCAGGGTGAAAAAGTGGCCGCAGAGATTGGCGGTATCTTCCTGCATTGTGACGTAACCTCCGCAGACAGTGCCGAAGCTGCGGTTAATGCCGCGCGGGAAGCCCATGGCCGCTGCGGTGTGGCGGTAAGTTGCGCCGGCATCGCCCCGGCTTCCAAGATCCTGGGTCGTGAGGGCGTTATGCCGCTGGAGAACTTCAGCAAGGTTATCCAGGTCAATCTGATTGGTACCTTCAACATCCTGAGACTGGTGGCGGCCGATATGGCCCAGCGTGAACCCAACGCCGACGGCGAGCGGGGCGTGATCATCAATACCGCGTCAGTGGCGGCCTACGAAGGCCAGATCGGCCAGGCGGCCTACAGTGCATCCAAGGGCGGGGTGGTTTCGCTGACCCTGCAGTCGGCGCGCGAGCTGGCTCGAGAGGGCATCCGTGTAAATACGATTGCACCGGGCCTGTTCATGACCCCCATGATGGCAGGTATGCCTGAGGAAGTTCAGGAAAGCCTGGCTGCCACCCTGCCGTTTCCGAAACGCCTCGGCAAGCCGGAGGAATTCGGCATGATGGTGGACCAGATGGTGCGTAATCCGATTCTGAATGGCGAAGTGATTCGTCTGGACTGCGCGCTTCGCATGGCGCCCAAGTGAAGCATTCAATTGCAGGAGACATACATGACCGTGTCTGTTGATAAAGAAGAACTGGCGATGTTCCGGGATTCGGTAGTCAAGGTCCTGGAAAAGGAAGTAACGCCGCATTACGAGACCTGGGAAAAGTCCGGGCTGGTGCCCCGAGAGCTGTGGAACACCCTGGGCAACGCCGGAATGCTGTGTGTGGATGTGCCCGAGGAGTGGGGTGGAATCGGTGCGCCTTTCCAGTTTTCTGTGGTGGTTGGGGAAGAACTGGCCCGGATGGGATTCGGCGCGCTGTCCACCAACGTGATGGTGCACTCGGACATTGTTGCACCCTATCTCAGCCACATGGGCAACGAGGAACAGCGGCAACAATGGCTGCCGAAGCTGGTTTCCGGTGAAGCGGTTGGCGCCATCGCCATGACCGAGCCGGGCGCCGGCAGTGACTTGCAGGCGATCCGCACCAGTGCGGTGAAAGATGGCGACGACTACATCCTTAACGGGTCCAAGACCTTCATCACCAACGGCCAGCACGCCGATATGGTGATTGTCGCCGCCAAGACCGACCCGAAAGCTGGTGCCCGCGGCATCAGCCTGTTCCTGGTGGATACGTCACTGCCGGGTTACAGCAAGGGCCGGAACCTGGACAAGATCGGCCAGCATTCCGGTGACACCTCCGAGCTGTTCTTCTCCGACATGCGCGTCCCCGCCTCGGCGCTGCTGGGTGAAGAGGGGCAGGGCTTCATGTACCTGATGCGGGAACTGCCCCGAGAGCGCCTGGTGATCGGAGCGCTCGGTGTGGCGGCGGCCCGGGGTGCCCTGGACCTGACCATTGCCTACGCCCAGGAACGTGAGCTGTTCGGTCAGAAGCTGGCGCAGCTGCAGAATACCCGTTTCGAGATTGCCCGCATGGAAACCGACTACCGGGTCAATCAGGCGTTCGTGAACGAGTGTATTGCCAAGTACGAGCAGGGCGAGCTGGATGCGCCGACGGCGTCCATGGCCAAGTACAGCGCCACGGAGATGCAGTGTCGGGTGGCGGACGGTTGCCTGCAGCTGTTCGGCGGCTACGGTTACACCACCGAATACCCCATTTCCCGGGCCTTCATGGATGCGCGGGTTCAGCGCATTTACGGCGGTACTTCGGAAGTGATGAAAGAGATTATTGCCCGGTCCGTTCTGGGCAAGGGCTGAAGGTTTGAGAGAGGATAGATCATGAGTGACAACAGCGTAGTAATTGCCGGTTCGGCGCGGACTCCCATGGGCGGCATGATGGGCTCGCTGAGCTCCGTTCGCTCCCCCCAGCTTGGCGCGGCATCCATCAAGGCCGCCATTGAGCGGTCAGGCCTGCAGCCGGCCGATATCCAGGAAGTGATCATGGGCTGCGTGCTGCCCGCAGGCCTGGGTCAGGCCCCGGCCCGACAAGCCTCGCGCGCCTCGGGCATTCCGGACAGCTCCGGCTGCACCACCATCAACAAGATGTGTGGCTCCGGCATGCAGTCTGTGATCATGGCCCACGACCAGATCAAGGCCGGGACCAACAACATCATGATTGCCGGCGGTATGGAGAACATGAGCCAGGCGCCGTACCTGCTGCCCAAGGCCCGCGCCGGCATGCGCATGGGTCATGGCCAGGTTCTGGACAGCATGTTCCTGGATGGTCTTGAGGATGCGTACGAAGGCGGCCTGATGGGCGTATTTGCCCAGCGCACGGCGGACAAGTACGACATCAGCCGGCAGGCCATGGACGAGTTCGCCATCGGTTCCCTGCAGAAGTCCCTGGCGGCTATCGAGAATGGCTGGTTCAGGGACGAGATTGTCCCGGTGAGTGTTGCTGGCCGTGGCGGGGACACCCTGGTGGAAATCGATGAACAGCCGGGTAACGCCAAGCCGGAAAAAATTCCTCACCTGAAGCCAGCCTTCGCCAAAGACGGCTCGGTGACGGCGGCCAATTCGAGCTCGATCAGCGACGGCGCCTCGGCCCTGGTGCTGGCCTCGGCTGCCGAGGCCGACAAGCGTGGTCTGGTTCCGCAGGCGCGGATCGTGGCCCACGCCACCCACGCGCGACTGCCCTCGGAGTTCACCCTTGCGCCTATCGGAGCCATCGAGAAGGTCCTGAAAAAGGCCGACTGGTCCGTGAGCGACGTTGATCTGTTCGAGATCAACGAGGCCTTTGCGGTGGTAACCCTGGCGGCGATCAACGAGCTTGGCCTGCCCGCAGAGAAGGTCAATGTGCACGGCGGCGCCTGCGCTCTTGGTCACCCGATCGGCTCTTCCGGTTCACGCATCATCGTTACCTTGATCAACGCACTGAAACAGCGTGGCCTCAAGCGTGGTGTCGCTTCGCTCTGCATCGGTGGGGGCGAGGGTACGGCGGTGGCCATTGAGTTGATCTGATTTTGGTGATCGCTCCGTGATGTAGCCTGCCTATTTTGGGGCGGGCTTGCGGGGTGGCCGGTGGATTTTTCTTGGAAAAAGAACTCGCTTCGCTCAGACACCTTTTTCCGGCGAAAAATCCACCGGCCACCCCGCGCCGATTTAACTTGTCGGGTTTACAGAGTTAATTATTCTTTGACCGGAATCGAAGCGGTTCGATCTTTAGCTTTTTCAGTCTTGAGGCCAGGGTGGTCGGTTTGACGCCCAGCAAGGTCGCCGCGCCGTCATCGCCGAATACCCTGCCATTGCTCATGGTCAGGGCCTGCGTCAGGTTCTTTTTCTCTAGGTCCCTCAATTCCTGCTCGGTCATCAGCTCGCCATTGAAGTGCCTGGGCGGTGGTGTGGATGCCGCTGATGCTCTGGCCGGGGAATCCTGTCCCGGCAGGTCCAGATCAAGGCCGCCGTTTGCGGTGATCACCTGTCGCTCGATCACGTTTTCCAGCTCCCGCACATTGCCCGGCCAGTGGTAGGCCTGTAGGGTTTCCACGTCCCGTTCTCGCAATATAAGGGTGGGGCGGTTGAACTTCTGGCAGGCCCGGTTGAGAAATTCCCGGGCGAGGATGGGGATATCCTCCAGACGCCGGCGTAGAGGCACCGATTCGATGGGGAAGACATTCAGGCGGAAGTATAGGTCCTCCCGAAATGTCTTGGCCTGGATTTCCGATTTCAGCTCCCTGTTCGTGGCGGCAATCACCCGGACGTTGACCGCCCGGGTGCGGTTTTCGCCCACCCGCTCGAACTGTTGATCCTGCAGGACTCTGAGGAGCTTGCCCTGAAGCTCCAGCGGGATTTCGCCCACCTCGTCCAGGAACAGTGTACCGCCATCGGCCAGTTCGAAGCGGCCAATCCGATCGCTCACGGCCCCGGTGAACGCACCCTTGATGTGACCGAAGAACTCGCTCTCGAACAGATCCTTGGGGATGGCCGCGCAGTTGACCCGGATCATGGGCCGGTCCCGTCGGTCGCTGGCCTGGTGGATGGCACGCGCAATCAGTTCCTTGCCGGTACCGGATTCGCCGGTAATCAGCACGTTTGCATCAGTGGGCGCCACCAGCCCAATGCGGCGGGCAATGCCCTTGATGGCCTCGCTCTGGCCGACCAGGTCGTGAAAATGGTATTCGCCGCTGAGTTCCTCCTGCAGGTAGGCATTCTCCATCTCGAGCCGCTGTTTCAGGCTTTCAACTTCCTCCAGCGCGTGTTGCAGTTCCTGTTGGGCGTGCTGGCGGGCGGAAATATCCTTGAATACGACGACCGCGCCGATGGGGTGACCGTTGTCCATGATCGGGGTGCTGGTGTATTCCACGGGAAAGCCGGTTCCGTCCTTGCGCCAGAACCAGTCCTCGCCCACCCGCCGGACGCTGGCGTCGCGGAACGCAGCGTAGATGGGGCAGTCCTTGAGCGGGAACAGGGAGCCGTCCTCATGGGAATGGTGGACGACCCGGTGCATCACGCGCCCCATCAGTTCGTCCGTTCGCCAGCCCAGCATCTTTTCGCCGGCCGGGTTAATAAACGTGGTGCGGCCCTCTGCGTCGACGCCGTAGATTCCCTCGCCCACGGCATGGAGGATCAGCTGATTCTCCCGCTCCATATCCTTGAACAGTGCCTCGACTCTTCGCCACTCCAGGAGTCCGCCGCGATGGTAATGATTGACCTCGTGGCGCTCGCGCAGGGAGCGTAGCTGCCTTCGGTCCCGAAGCAGGAACAGGATGTCGCGGGAATCGGCTCCTTCGGCGCGCGCCGAGGAAATCTCCAGCTCGACCGTGTGCCCGTCCTGATGCCGGAGCGTGAAATCCCCGCTCCATCCGCGTCCCCGTAACAGGGTTTCCTCCGTGAAGACGATCAGGGTGGGACGTTGGTCCGGAAACAGCGCGGTGCAGCGGACGCCGATCAGCGACGCCCGCTCGGAACCGGTCATCCGGGCCGCCAGGGTGTTGGCGGCGAGAATCCGGTCCCCGGTGCAATCCACGAGCAGGGCGGCTTCAGGCAGGAGGTCGATCCAGCTGTCCTGGGGTGCCTGGTGCTGGGAAGGCCGGGGGCGTGCAGTTGCCGTTTCGCTGACGGCAGTCGTGGTGTTCATCGCTCTCATCCTGTCGGTGTCTCCGGGAAGATGAGTCAAGTCCCGTGCCAATTACGATAACTCGTAGTCGGGAGCACGAATTTTCGTGGTCTACGAAATATCGTAGTGCGGCCTGAATTCGGCCATTCATTAAATGCCATCAAAAACAAAGTCCTGGAATATTTCTGTTGGTTGGCACGAAGTCTGCGATAGCCCTGACAGGCTCATGCAGCGTCGGGAAGTGAACAATCGTTCGCGCCCGGAGGCTGCACTGGAACAGTGCAAAACCAACTGAAGCAAAGGGTGAGTGCCTTATGATGAACAAAGAACTGATGACCGCGAAGATTCTGGAAGCCAAGGCTACGAAGGGTGTCTCCTGGGAGGCGCTTTCGGAGGCCATTGGCATGTCGCCGGTGTTTACCACGTCGGCTTGCCTCGGCATGAACAGTCTGACTGAGGAAAAGGCGCTTGCCCTCTGCGAGACTCTCGGGCTGGACAAGGTCGTCGCGGAAACCCTTCAGGTGTGCCCGAAGAAGGCCTGGGGTGATTCGGTGCCGCAGGATCCGCTGATCTATCGCCTGTACGAGGTGGTGGGTGTTTACGGAGATACCCTGAAGGAGCTGATCCACGAGAAGTTTGGTGACGGCATCATGAGTGCCATCGATTTCTCGATGCATGTGGACAAGGAAGAGAATCCGAAGGGGGATCGGGTGGTGATTACCATGAACGGGAAGTTCCTGCCCTACAAGTCCTGGTAATTGTTGCAACGTGCTGGATTGATGGAGTCTGGGCGCGGTGAGGGATCTCTTTTCTTCTGGGAAAAGAGATCCCTCCCCACGCTCGATCAGACTGCTCAGATAGACTCGCCTTTAAAGACATTAAGCTGTCTTTGTTTGTTTCATTTCATGAACTCCGAGAACCACGTCCCCTACTGTGTGCAGCTTTTCCAGCTGCGATTTGAGCATGTTGATGGGCCTTGTGCCCTCCAGCGTGAGGGCGATGGCGAGCTCGTCGCCTGCTGATTCCACCGCCATCCTGGCTATCCGGAATCCGCGAATCCGTACCACCTGGCACAATCGCTCCAACGCGGCCGCTTCATGACTCATCTGGCAGGTGAGGGTGTAGCTGGGTGTATCCGTTTGGCGCTGGGGGTTCATGCAACGTGCTCCTTGCTGGATTTTGCGGTGCGTTGGGATTCGTCGATCATGTCGCGGTTGCTGGCGCCGGGTTTGACGATGGGCCAGACGTTGTCTTCTCGGGCGATGGCAACGTGCAGCAGCATGGGGCCGTCGTAGGCGAGGATGGTTTCAATACCGCGGCGGATCTGGTCGGTGCGTTCGATGTGCAGGGCCGGGATGTCGAAGGCCCGGGCCATGGCGACGAAGTCGGGGTTGTCGTCCAGGTCGATCTGGCTTTCACGGTTGTTGTAGAATAGTTCCTGCTGCTGGCGGACCATGCCCAGGCACTGGTTGTCGAGGATAATCATCTTCAGGGGGAGTCTGTAGCGCCGTATGGTGGCCAGTTCCTGGGCGTTCATCATGAAGGAGCCGTCGCCCGCAACGTTGATCACGGTGCTGCCGCGGTTGGCGAACTGGGCGCCTATGGCCGCCGGCAGGCCGAAGCCCATGGTGCCCAGTCCGCCACTGGAGAGGTGGTGGCGTGGGTGGTTGAACTGGTAATGCTGGGCGACCCACATCTGGTGCTGGCCAACGTCGCAGGCGATTACGGTATCGTCCGGCGCGATTCGGGAGAGCTGTCGCACGAACGCGGGGCCGGTGATCGGGGCCAGGGGCTCTTCGTTGTCGGCCGCGTTGAAGCCGCCGGTGGTGTTCCAGGTGCGGCACTGTTTTTGCCAGTCGGCAATCGCCAACGGTTCGGTTTCCAGCTCCCGGGTCAGGGCCGCCAGGATGGTATTGAGGTCGCCCCGGATGGCCAGGTCTGCCGGGCGTAATTTGTTGATTTCGGCGGCATCGGCATCGATGTGGATCATCCGGGCGTTGGGGGCGAAGGTGTCCAGTTTGCCGGTGGCCCGGTCATCCAGACGCGCTCCGACAACGAGCAGCAGGTCGCACTCGTCCACGGCACGGTTGGCGGCTCTCGAGCCGTGCATGCCCAGCATCCCGAGGTTCTGATCGCTGTGTTTGCCTGCGTTGCCGATACCTTTGAGTGTGACAACGCCCGGCAACGCGGAGGTTTCGGCAAAGGCCCGGAAGCGGGCCTCGGCGTGGGCCAGGCTGACACCGCCGCCGCTGTAGAGCAGGGGCTTGCGGGCGGCCCGCAGCATGGTCAGCGCCTCGGACAGGTTGGGGCAGTCTGTCGGGCCGGATCCTGTGCGGGTTGGTGCCTGCGCGTGGGCTTCTGTGAGCAGGATGTCCTTGGGAATGTCGATCCAGACCGGCCCCGGTCGGCCACTCTGGGCCAGGTGGATGGCTTCTTCCATGATCGCGGGCAGGTCGTCGGCGCTGTCCACCAGGTAACTGTGTTTGACGATGCCCAGGGTCATCCCCAGAACATCGGTTTCCTGGAACGCATCGGTTCCGATCAGGCCGGAGGGAACCTGGCCGGTGATCACCAGCATGGGGATGGAGTCCCGGTGGGCATTGGCAACCCCTGTAATCAGGTTGGTGGCGCCGGGGCCCGACGTGGCAATGCACACGCCGAGCTTGCCACCGGCCCGGGCGTAGCCATCGGCGGCCAGGGCGCAGCCCTGCTCATGGCGGCACAACACGTGCTCGGTTCCGACATCGTCCACCAGGGCATCGTATAGCGGCATGATGCAGCCGCCGGGGTAGCCGAATACGGTACGGATGTCGTGGCGATGGAACGCGTCGAGAATGTGTTGTGCGCCGTTCATGGTCGTTTTCCCTTTTTATTGCTGCAAAAAAAAGCCCCCGGGACCTTTCGGTGCCGGGGGCTTTTTGGTGTCTTGTCAGGTTGTTGCTATCTCACCCGCTTGTCCACGCAAAAGCCCCCGGACGGTACCACGACCACCAGGACAAGCTTCACAAGGACGATTACTGCGTTGAGATTCATAAAATGAACAATCTGCTCTGAATTCGTGAAAAATTTCTGTGTAGAATCTACCCCACGCGTTTAACCGGTTGCAACCGTTTCTTGCCGGTTTTTTTCTTGGGGCCTGAATTCTCTGGGCCCGATCACGGTTTTCAGGCACGGCGAACGTTTCATGAGCAAAGGAAAGTGGGGTTCCCTGGGGCTGTCGCTCCTGGTCATTATTGCGCTGGCGGTGTGGTTGGCGACCGGCGACATCAAGATGGCGAGCGAAGCTGCACCGGAGAAACAGGAGATTGGCGAGCAGGAATTGACCAGCGTGCAGGTTGAGTCGCTTATTGCTCGGCTTCACGAACCGGGGCTTCTGCTTCAGGGGCAACTGGAACCCTGGCACGCGGTGATGATCAGTGCCCGGGTGGCAGGCACCGTTGAGAAGATTGAGGTCGATCTGGGCCAGCATGTGAAGTCGGGGGATACCCTGGTGACCCTATCCGATGATGGCCGCCGGGCCGTCGTCGACCGTTGGCGGGCCAGGGTGCGCAGCCTGGAGGCAGATCTTGCGGCTGCTCGCAAGCTACGTTCGAATAATCTGGCCTCCCAGTCCGAAATGCTGAATCTCGAGAGTGAGTTGGCGGCTGCAAACGCTGAGCTGGCCGCCGCCAGACTGGATGTTGCCCACCTGACCCCGAAAGCCCCCTTTGACGGCATCATAAATGCCCGCGATGTGGAGCAGGGCGGGCTGGTTCAGGTCGGTTCTCCCATGTTTGAACTGGTCCGCATTGATCGCCTCAAGGCGACGGGACAAATTCCCCAGCAGTCCGCGGGCAAGGTGTCGCCGGGGCAGCGGGTGCGGGTGGACCTGCTGAATGGCAAAAAGCTGGATGGCATAGTCACTTTCGTGGCGAGCGCGGCCAACCCCGAGACCCGGAGCTTCGCGGTGGAAATTGCCGTCGAGAATCCCGATCTTCGCCGGGTGGCCGGCGGTAGTGCGAGTTTCCGGATTGCTCTGCCTGAGGTGAAAGCCATGTTCATCTCACCGGCCTACCTGTCCCTTGGGGACGACGGGCGCCCCGGCGTGAAGTACGTGAACGAGGACAACCGCGTGGTATTCAGTACCGTTGAACTGCTCAGCGTTGCCACTAATGGCGCGTGGGTAACCGGGTTGCCGGATGAAATCCGCCTGATAACCCGGGGTGGTGGTTTCGTGAGCGTGGGCGAACAGGTCCGACCTGTCGACGCCGCCGAAGACCGGGGCTGAGCCGAATGCGAACGCTGATCTTTGCCGCCATGGACCGCAGCCGCACCACGCTGCTGACGCTGCTGTTTCTGATTCTGGGCGGCATCGCCGCGTTCCAGACGATCCCCAAGGAAGCCAATCCGGACATCACCATCCCCATCATCTATGTGTCCATGACCCTGGACGGCATCAGTCCGGAGGATGCCGAACGCCTGTTGGTGCGTCCCATGGAGCAGGAACTCCGGTCCCTTGAGGGGGTGAAGGAAATGCGTGGCAGGGCCTCGGAGGGTTCCGCGTCGGTGATGCTGGAATTCGATGCCGGCTTCGATTCCGACAAGGCCCTGCAGGATGTCCGTGAGAAAGTGGACACTGCGCGCAGCAAGCTGCCGGAAGAGGCGGATGAACCCCGGGTCAATGAAATCAATGTGTCCCTGTTTCCGGTCCTGTCGGTTGGGCTTTCAGGCCCTTTGTCCGAGCGGGAACTGATTACCGTCGCACGGGCGCTGCAGGATGCGATCGAGGCGATCCCGGAAGTGCTGGAAGTGGAAATCGGCGGCGACCGGGAGGATCTTCTCGAGGTGGTGGTCGATCCCCAGGTGCTGGAAAGCTATGGCATCGACTTTGACCAGTTGGCCGCCCTGGTAACCCGTAATAACCAGCTGGTGGCGGCAGGCTCACTGGATACCGGCAATGGCCGCATGGCATTGAAAGTGCCGGGCGTGATTGAAACCATCGAGGATGTCATGTCCATGCCGGTCAAGGTCGACGGCGACACCGTCGTGACCTTTGGCGATGTGGCCATGTTGCAGCGCACCTTCAAGGATCCCACCGGCTTTGCCCGAATCAACGGCGAGCCCGCGCTGGTTCTGGAAGTCTCAAAGCGGACCGGCGCCAACATCATTGAAACCGTGGCCCAGGTCCGGGAGCTGGTCGAGCAGGCGCGGCCCCAGCTTCCGGACACACTGGAAGTGCGTTACATCATGGATCAGTCGGACGAGGTTCGGGACATCCTCAGTGACCTCCTGAACAACGTCCTGACGGCCATCGTGCTGGTGATCATTGTGGTGATCGCGGCCATGGGTCCCCGCTCTGCGCTGCTCGTCGGGCTGACGATCCCGGGTGCCTTCCTGACCGGCATCCTGGTGATCTGGGGGCTGGGACTGACGCTCAATATTGTGGTCCTGTTCAGTCTGATCCTGGTGGCCGGCATGCTGGTGGATGGCGCGATCGTGGTCTCGGAACTGGCGGACCGTAATCTCTCGGAAGGACAGACCGTGCGCTCCGCCTGGGCCGAGGCGGCCAGCCGGATGGCGTGGCCAATTATCGCGTCGACCGCCACCACCCTGGCGGTTTTCGTGCCGTTGCTGTTCTGGCCCGGCGTGGTCGGGGAGTTCATGAAGTTCCTGCCGCTGACGGTGATCATCTGTCTGGCGGCATCCCTGGCCATGGCGCTGGTATTTTTGCCGGTACTGGGTGGAGTCAGCGGCGGTCGCCGCGCCCGTGAGCACCATGGGGCGGGGGCGATGATGAAGCACTATCGGCGCCTGTTGTCCGCGCTACTGAAAAGGCCGGGGACGACGTTGCTGGGTGTGCTCGGCATCATCGTGGTGATCTACGCGGCGTACGCCAGGTTCAATTTCGGGGTGGAGTTCTTCCCGAGCGTGGAGCCCGATTCGGCCCAGGTCCAGGTACGGGCCCGGGGCGACCTGTCCATCCGGGAGCGGGACTCGATCGTCCGTGAGGTGGAGCAGCGGCTTCGGGGGATGCCCGAGGTCAATGCACTCTATGCACGGTCCATGATCAGTGCCGGCAACCGGATGGCGCCTGATGTCATCGGGGTGCTGCAGTTCCAGTTTACCGACTGGTACAGCCGTCGACCGGCAAGCGCCATCCTCGAGGATTTCCGGAAACGGACGGAGGATATCCCGGGGGTGCAGCTGGAATTCCGCGAGCAGGAAGGTGGGCCGGCTGAAGGCAAGCCCATCGAACTTCAGGTCAGCAGCCGCGACAGCAGCGAGTTGAATGCGTACGTGGACCAGATTGAGGACCGCATGGGCGCCATGGGCGGTTTTGTCGATATCGAGGACGACCGGAGCCTGCCCGGCATCGAATGGCGGCTGGAGGTCGATCGCGAGGCGGCGGCCCGGTTCTCGACCGACGTGCTGAGTGTGGGCAGTGCGGTCCGCCTGGTGACCAATGGACTGGTTCTGGCCACTTACCGTCCGGAAGATGTGCGGGATGAAGTGGACATCGCCGTGCGTGTGCCCAATAACTGGCGCGAACTGGATCACCTCCAGCGGCAGACCATTAACACCTCCCGTGGTCAGGTGCCGCTGTCGCAGTTTGTCGATCTGGAACCCGGCGATAAAACCAACAGCATTGTTCGCGTTGATGGCCAGCGCACGGTAACCATCAAGTCCGAGCTGGCCCCGGGCCGTCGGGTGGATGAACTGCTTAACAGCCTGCAGGCCGACATGCCGGAGCCGCCGGAAGGGGTATCGGTAAAATTCGCCGGCGAGAACGAAGACCAGCAGCAGGCCTCGAATTTTCTGGCCAGCGCCTTTCTGGTCGCGCTGGCCATGATGCTGCTGATTCTGGTGACCCAGTTCAATTCCCTGTACCAGACCTTCCTGATTCTGTCCGCGATACTCCTGTCCACCGCCGGCGTACTGCTTGGCCTGCTGCTGAATGGTCAGTCTTTTGGCATCGTCATGGTGGGGATGGGCATCATTGCGCTGGCCGGTATCGTGGTGAACAACAACATCATCCTCATCGACACTTATAACCAGATGCGCAGAGAGGGGCTTGAGGCCTTCGAGGCTGCCCTTGAGACCGGCTGCCTGCGCCTGCGGCCAGTGCTGCTGACCGCCATCACAACCATTCTGGGGCTGATGCCCATGGTGCTCGGTGTCAACGTGGATCTGCTGACGCCGTCACTGGGGCTGGGCGCTCCCTCTACCCAGTGGTGGACTCAGTTGTCCAGTGCCATCGCGGGGGGGCTGGCCTTCGCAACGATTCTGACCCTGTTGCTGACCCCGGCTCTATTGGTGCTTGGTGAGAATGCAGGCGCCCGTGTAAGGAGCGCGAGGGTTTGGATCCGTCAACGGTCGCTTCGGGACGGTTCATGAATCCTCTGGCGTTGCTGTACCGGGACGAGGCGTTGCTTGTGGTGCACAAACCTGCCGGCCTTCTGGTACATCGCAGTCCCATCGACCGGCACGAAACCGAGTTTGCCCTGCAGTATGCCCGGGCACTTAATGACGGCGACCATGTTTACCCGGTGCATAGGCTGGATCGCCCCACCTCCGGGGTGCTGGTGTTCGCCAGAGATCGGGAAGCCGCCCGTAAGCTGGGGCAGGCGATGATGTCGGGGGAGGTGAGCAAAACCTACCGGGCCATGGTCCGTGGGTGGCCCGCCGACAATGGCGTGATTGATCACCCGCTCCGGGAAGAGCCCGAGGACCGGCGCCTGAAAGGGGTGGAACAGCCGGTCAGGGAGGCCCGCACCCGCTTCCGGACGTTGGCGAGGACGGAAATTCCGGTGGCAATCGAGAGGTATGCCACCAGCCGCTATGCCCTTGTCGAGCTATATCCGGAAACCGGCCGAAAGCACCAGCTGCGCCGCCATATGAAACACATCAGTCATCCCATCATCGGTGACGCGAACCACGGTCGTGGCCGGCACAACCGGTATTTTGCAGAGCGATTCGGGGAGGGGCGGTTGATGCTGGCGGCCACGCGAATCGAGTTTGCGCACCCGGACACTGGAGCGGCCATTGCTATTCAGGCCGAACCAGAGTCCAGCTTCCAGCAGGTTTTGTCAGTTTTTCAGTGCCGCAATTGACTCGCGACGAGTCGGTCGGTCCCATAGAAGCGGCGGGTAAGCTCTCCGATGGGAAGTGGCATGCTGTAGCGAAACCCCTGGAGGTAATCGCAATGGTTTTCGAACAGCCAGCGTTCGTGGGCCTGTGTCTCCACCCCCTCGGCAACGATGGAGAGCCCCAGTCCCCGGGCCAGGCCTATCGTCGAGAGGGTGATGGCCCGGTCGTTGTCATCGTCCGGTAAGTGCTTGATAAAAGAACGATCAATTTTAATTCGTGAAAACGGAAGACTCTTGAGCCGGGCCAGGGAAGAGTAACCGGTACCGAAGTCATCAATCGCCAGCATGGCACCGGAATCAACAAGATCCTCCAGGACCCTGCTCAATACCCGCAGTTCACCCTGAAGGGCGTCCTCGGTCACTTCGAACTGCAGCGCGCTGACGGGCATCGAGTGACTGCCGCATACGTCGCGTATGAGACTCGGTAAGTTGGTCACCATGACCTGTTCCGGAGCAAGGTTGACCGAGATCGTGGCCAGATTGATACCTTTGGCCCGGCATGCGCGCCAGTCGTCACAGACCCTCTCTATGACGCATTCACCGAGGCGAAACATCAGGCCGGCACTGCGGGCCACATCAAGAAACTCGATGGGGGAAAGCCAGCCCCGGTCAGGGTGGTTCCATCGGACCAGCGCTTCTGCGCTCTCGATCCGGGTTCCCGTGCTGTCCATAATCGGTTGATAGAAAACGTCGAGGCCACCATTTTCCATCGCCAGCTTCAATTCACTTTCGACAGCGAACCGGGAACGGGCTGTCATCTGAATTTCCGAATCGTACTGGGTGGACTGGCCCCGGCCCCGGTACTTGGTGTGATACATCGCCGCTTCGGCACTGCGCAGCAGTTCTTCCCCGCCTTCACAGTCGCCGGGGTAGTGACTGATCCCGAGGCTCGCGGTGATGGTGAGGTCCTGTCCATCGACGCGAATGGGTGACCGGATTCGTTGCTGGATGAGCTCGGCTGCGCTGTCCAACAGCGCGGGCAGGGTCTTGTTCCGAATAACCACGGCAAACTCATCCCCGCCTATCCGGGCCAGGTAATCCTTGCCCGTGAGCTGCAGGTCGTTGAGCCGGCGACCGATTTCTGCGATCACCTGGTCGCCTGCCTGGGGCCCGAGGCCATCATTGATGATTTTGAGCCGATCGATATCAATCCAGATCAGTGCCAGCGCGCCGCGACCCCGTTTTTTGACCTTCTTGATCAGGTGGTTGATCCGGGCTTTGAGCGAGTCCATGTTGGCGAGCCCTGTCAGGGAGTCAAATCGGGTGACATAGTCCAGTGCCTGCTTGGACCGGATCCAGGCTTCGTGGGTATTCATCAGGCTCACTGTGTCCGCCACGGCCACCGCCAATGAGATGTCGGGAGGGCTCCAGAGCCTGTTTTGCCGGGATTCCAGGCAGATCACACCGCTCATCCGTGCGCCGTCGAAAACGGGGGCATCGAGCATGGCGTTGATGTTGTGAATGCTAAGGTAGTTACGTGCAAATGAACGGGTTCTCGGATCCTCCTGGGCATTTTCCACGGCAACCACCCGCTCGGAACCGATGGTCGTAAAGTAGGCAGGATGTTCGGACTGATACAGGCTGAGAGGCCCGCCGGAATTGCTTCTGTCGCATGGCGCGGCGGAAGCATCATAGAGCCATTCGCAGTTGATGCGATCGCCCTTGGGCGGGAATGACCACACACTCACGCGTTCCACATTGAGGCGCCGGGCGCAGAGCTCGGTCAGGGCTGCCAGTTTTTGATGTCTTGGCTGCTCGATAAAGTCGGCATCGTGGCTGAGTTCCATTAATGCCTTGTGGTGGGTAACCAGTATCTCACTGTCACGCATGGTGGAGTTAAGTTCTTCTGGTGTTGCGCGATTGAATCAACAACCACAGGTAGGCGCCTTGGCGCGTCACGAAGCCCTAATCAGTAACTGAAATATGACAGGCTAGTCAGGGACTGTCTACTTGCGACGGGCGGTGGGTTGAACAAGGTTCGAGCGGGGTTTTGTATCCGTTTTATGTCGATTTGCGTCGATTGGTAGCGAGAAGGGGCTAACTCTGCCCGTTTAGCCCATAATCGCTCGGGCGACAATAACAAAATGTAATCTGTGGTTCATTGAGGCCCATTGTGCAAAGATTCATCGGCTTGCTGTGTTTTTTTCTGCTTGCCTCGCCATCTGTCGGAGTTTCCGCTCAGGATACAGCTACGTGGGAAACGGGCTCCACTCGCGTTGAACTGTCAAGGTTCGTCGATTACTGGCAAGAGCCGGCCACGCCTGTGGGCATTGAGACAGTGACGGCGCTTGACGAGGCAGACTGGACCCGAAATGGCAGTGACAGCATCAGTCTTGGTTACGCGAAGGACATCTACTGGTTCCGGGTGACGCTCAATAACGCGGCGCGCCAGCAGATCCAGACCTTTCTGGAGATCGGATACCCCGTGCTTGACCGGATCGAGATCTACATCGATCCCATGACCTCCGGCGTTGAACCTCTGGTTCTTGGCGACAAACAACCCTTTTCCGATCGGCCAATTGACCACCGCAACTTCGTCGTGCCCCTGGACCTGGCCGCCGGTGAGCAGACCCGCGTATTCCTGAGGGTGAAAACCACCAGCTCCATGCAGGTCCCCCTGATCTGGTGGGATCGGGACAGTTTTTACTCGGCGGAGCAGTCCCGGACCATGTTTGAAGGGATCTACTACGGCATTGTGCTGGTGATGGTCCTGTACAACCTGTTCGTGTTCATGGCGGTTGGCGAACGGAGCTTCCTGCACTACGTGGGCTACATCACTGCGATGCCCCTGTTTCTGGCCAGTCTTCATGGTGTTGCCTTCCAGTACCTGTGGCCCGAATCAACGTGGTGGAATGACCAGTCCATCATTGTGTTTCTGAACCTGGCCGTGCTGTTCGGTGGTACGTTCAGCATTCGTTTTATCAACGTTACCCGCGAAAACCATCCGCGTTTCAACCGATGGACCGTTGCGGTGATTACGGCTGCAGGTGCTCTGGCCGTGTGTGGTTTGCTGCTGCCGTACAGGCTCCTGATTCTTCCCACCATTCTGGTTGCCTTCGTGGGCTGCACGACCATGCTGATACTCAGCATTATCCGATGGTATCGACGAGACCCGGCTGCCCGTTATTACACCCTTGCCTGGGTGTCCATGCTCTTTGGCGGCATCGTACTGGCCCTGAGCAAATTCACGGTGTTGCCCCGCAACCTGCTGACTGAGAATGCCACTCAGGTTGGCTCGGCACTGGGCGTGATTCTGTTGTCCATTGCGCTGGCGGACCGCCTGGACAGGGAAAAGAAACGCGCCTTCCAGGCCCAGCAACGGCTGCTCAGGGAGGAGCGCAAGGCGCGAATGGCGCAGGAGAAGTCGCTCCAGGTGCAGCGCGAAGCCAACACACTCCTGGAGGAGCGGGTGCATGCGCGAACCCGGGATCTTGAGAGCCTCAACGAGCAGTTGCTGGAGCTCAGTGCCACCGACGCATTGACCGGCCTGAAAAATCGTGGCTATTTTGACCGGACCTTTCAGTCCGCCGTCGTGCGGGCTTTTCGTTACCAGGAACAGTTGTCGCTACTGGTTCTGGATATCGATCACTTCAAGAAATTCAACGACACCTACGGCCATCTGGTCGGGGATGATTGCCTGAAGATGGTGGCCCAATGCGTTCGTCAGCATGTGACGCGTCCCCAGGATCTCGCCGCGCGCTATGGTGGCGAGGAATTTGTTGTTCTGCTGCCGGACACCCCCGTCGACGGTGCCATCCGGGTGGCGGAGCGTATCCGTGCCGAAATCGAGGGCTCGGCGTTCCGGGTCTCTGGTGAGGTGTTGCACCTTACGGTCAGTGCCGGAGTCTGCAGCGTCTCGCCCCTGAAAGCCGATGCAACCAAAGATATTTTCAATTGGGCAGACGAAGCTCTCTATGAGGCCAAGGGCCAGGGCCGGAATCGGGTCGTGGCTCGTAAGGCCGACGGTCAGAGGATGGTTCCGGCAGTCACCGGGGCCTGAGTGCCCGCACCCGCCTGATGGAGCGCCGGCCACGGCGCCTCCGCTTCCAGTGTATAGGCGATGTCGAGCAGGGTTCGCTCGCCTCCATGCCGGCCCATGAACTGGACGGAAATGGGCAGATTGTCCCGGCTCATCCCCATGGGCAGGGATATGGCGGGTGCGCCCGTTGCGTTGGCCAGCGGCGTAAAACCGACGTAACGGGTCAGGCGCTCGAACAGGGTGGCAAAGGGCACATTCGGACTGAGATGCCCAATCGGTGGCGTTGTGTGGCCCAGGACCGGTGTCAGGACTGCATCGAACCTGGTCATTGCCCGGGCGTAGTGTTGGTGGGAGCGATGCAGGCGCCAGAGTGCCGCCGGAAACCGGTAGAACTGCTGCCGGAATTTACTCGCCAGACCGTTGGTCAGCCCATCAACCTGCTGTTTATCAAAGCCGGGATTTATAAGCTTTCGGCCGTTTGCCTTCACGCCAAACGCGAGGAATGCCCAGTAGAGGGCAAAATCCTCCGGAAAAGAGGCCGCAACCGGTACTTCCATCGGCACAATCCGGTGCCCGAGTTTTTCCAGTTTTCGGGCCGTGTTTTCCACGGTGCGGCGGGTGTCATCGTCGGTTGCATGCCCGTTAATGGAATCCAGAACCAGACCGATGGTCAGGGCCTTGCCGGATGGTCCCTCATTGCTGCCGAGGGCCGGGAGGGAGGACCGGTGGAAATACCGCTCGGCCTGTTCCATGAAATGGGCGGTATCCCGGACCGAGCGACTGACAATACTGTCCACGAGGATGTTGACCGGTAGCGTTCGCGCGGCGTCATTGTCGATCAGGCGCCCCCGGCTTGGCTTCAGGCCAACCAGCCCACAGCAGGCTGCTGGAATTCGAATCGATCCTCCGCCGTCATTGGCGTGTGCTACGGGCACCACACCGGCCGCCACCAGCGCTGCGGAGCCGCCGGACGATGCGCCAGTGGAGTAATCCAGATTCCAGGGATTCCGTGACGGTGGCTGGTGCGCAGGTTCGGTGGTCGCATTAAATCCGAACTCGGGCAGGGCGCTCTTGCCCAGACAGACGAAGCCCTGGTCGAGCAGTTGCAGGGCGAATGGGCTGGTTGTTGCTGCGGCTGATTCAGGCACCGCTTTGGAGCCGTGCCGTGTGGCCAGTCCCTCGATATCAGTATTGTCCTTGATCACCGTTGGCACGCCGGAGAAAAAACCGGATTCCGTGCCCGCTTGCCGCCGGTCCAGGCGCCGCGCGGTTTCCATCGCCCCCTCAAAGTTGTCCGCGACCAGCCCTCCGATGAGGGGCTCCACACTTCGGGCCCGCGCGATGGCAGCGTCCGCCAGTTCCTCGGCCGACACGTCACCTCGCTTCACCCGCTGGGCCAGTTCCGTCGCGTCGGCCACGCCGAGGGCGTCGTTGGTATAGGCGTGCACGGATTGGGGGCCTGAATTCGACGGCATGGCTGGAAACTTCCTAGTTTTATACGTTTACTGACTGTACTGCATTCAAATATGTGGCGACATGTCATTTGAGGAAAGTGTGAGGACGACGGTTCAGTCGGACAACAGCGCCATGGATTGGGTCCTCCAATCCGCAGGGAAAGAGATCTGGATTGTTCAATTTCCATCGGGAGCGGAAACATGTCGGCGATCCTGGGTTTTGTCGCATTTGTGCTTGTCCAACTGCTGTTTATCGCCCGGGTGCTCCTGAGGCCGCACCGGCAACCGGCTTCCCGGATTGCCTGGATCGTTGTGATTGCGGCCGTACCAATCGCCGGTATGGCGATGTATGTGTTGATCGGTGAAACCAGTATCGGACGGGGTCGCCGTAATCGTGTTCGAAGGGTGACTGAGTATTTGCCTGCGCCGGGCTCGATAGCGTCAACAGGGACCGTGGAAGCGACGCCCGCGATACCGGATCGTTACACGTCGCTATTTCGACTCGGTGAAACCATTAACGGCTTCAAGCCTCTTGCAGGCAACCGTGCCTACCTGCTGCGAAATTCCAACGCCACGATCTCTTCAATCGTCGAGGACATAGATGTTGCCAGGGCCCATGTCCACCTGAGCTTCTATATCTGGCTCTGTGACAATAATGGCCTCAGAGTCGTAGAGGCCCTCAGACGGGCCGCTTCGCGCGGTATCGACTGCAGGGCAATGGTCGATGGGTTGGGTTCCCGCCAACTAATCAACTCGAAACACTGGCGAGCAATGCGGGAAAGCGGCGTTAAGCTGGGCGTCTCTTTTCCGGTCGGCAATCTGTTATTGCAGCCCTTGCGAGGGCGTATTGATCTGCGAAACCACCGGAAAATCGTCGTAATCGATAACTGGATTACCTATTGCGGCAGCCAGAACTGTGCAGATCCTGAGTTCCTCGTAAAGCGCAAGTACGCGCCGTGGGTCGACGCCGTAATACGGTTCGAGGGCCCTGTTGCCCTGCAGAACCAGCATGTTTTTGCCAGTGACTGGATGGCTTGCGTGGATGAAGACATCAGTGATGTGGTGGAGAAGGAGGTGGAGTCGTTCATGCCGGGGTTCTTTGCCCAGGTTATTGCGACAGGGCCCACGGTGCGCCCCTCTGCAGCCCCTGAAATGTTCGAGGCGCTGATGTATTCAGCGCGAGACAGGCTCACCATCACGACGCCGTACTATGTGCCCAATGAATCCCTTCAAGCAGCGCTGTGTGCAGCGGCCAACCGGGGGGTTGATACTACGATTATCTTCCCCGCCCGGAATGATTCATTTGTTGTGGCCGCCGCGAGTCGAAGTTACTACCGGGAATTGCTCAAGGCCGGGGTAAAGATCCATGAGTTTGTCGGCGGACTCTTGCATTCCAAGTCCGTGACCGTGGACGACAACATAACGCTGATCGGCTCCTCCAACATTGACCGCAGGAGTTTCGAGCTTAATTTCGAGAACAATATACTGTGTATTGATCCTGAGCTGACTGCAGACATGTTTGCCCGCCAAATGGAATACGTTGCCAGCTCCAATCCTGTTTCTTTCGACGATGTGAATAATTGGGGGTGGCGTCGACGCCTCTGGAATAACGCCGTTGCAATGGTGGGGCCGCTGTTATGACCGGTTTTCCTGAGAGGAGGTTAGACCCCAGGGGCACTTTTTTGTGTTATTCCATGTGATTGGTCAGTTGGTTATTGCAGCGGCTTCCGATTAACACGCTTTTCACAGACCTTTTCAGGTAATAAGCTTGCGGTGTGAATCTTTACTAAGCGAGCCCGATGGAATTCATTGAACCTCTTGTGCGCCATTTTCTCGGCATCTTTTTCCTGATGATCGGCCTGCAGTTTGCGAGTCGGGCTCTGGGCCTTTATCAGCGCATGCGTTTTTCCCACATTAATTACGGAGAGCGCGGATCCGCTCCCTGGTGGCACCGGCAAATTTTCAACGTGTTCCGTGCGCTGATTCTTTCGGTGTGCGTGGTTCGGGTGTTTGCGGACATCGACGGTTGGCTGGGGGTGTTCGGCGCGTTGTATCAGTGGCCGGTACTGTTGCTGGGAATGCTGCTTCTGCTGGTTTCCTTCACCTCTGTGAACTATCTCCAGGCGTACATGCATGAGGACTGGCGTTCCGGCATTGATCACCGCGAGGATCATCCCAAGCTGCTGACCAGCGGCCCGTTTGCCCGGTCCCGAAACCCGCTGTTCATCAGCGTAATGACCGGCCAGTTCGGATTTTTCCTGGCACTGCCGAGTGTCTTTTCGCTGGTCTGCCTGATTGCCGGGGTGCTGGTGATCACCCGCCAGGCGCGAGAAGAGGAGAAGGCCCTGTCGAGCACATACGGCGCGCCCTACGATGAGTATCGGGCGCGCGTGCCACGATGGTTCTAGCCGGGATTATCCTGCCTTCTTGCGGGCGTCCTTGATCACGTCGTACGCGTGGCTGATTTCCCGCGTCCGCTCCTCTGCCATTTCCCGCATGCTTTCGGGTAAGCCCTTGCCGGCGAGCTTGTCGGGATGGTTCTCGCTCATCAGCTTGCGATAGGTCTTTTTCAGTTCGTCGTCGCTGGCGGAGGGTGAAACCCCAAGAACCTTGTAGGCATCGTCAATCTGTTGGCTGGAAGAACGCTGGCCGGCACCGGCACCAGCCTGTCCGCTGTGAGCCCCGCGCAGCATGGCCTCCAGTTGATCCACCTGACTCTCTGGCAGGCCCAGGCCACGGGCTATACGCACGAGCATGGCGTGTTCTGCGGGATGGATGACACCATCTGCTGCTACGGCCGAAACCTGTACCTGCAGGAACATCTGGAGAAACGCGGGCTGGCGTCCGGTCATCTGCAGGAAACGGGCAAGCTCTGCGTCGAGATCAAAGTCCGGTGCCTTGCCACGGTTGAAGGCAGCCTTGGCTTTGGCCTTCTGGGTTTCGTTCAGACGAAAACGCACAAACATGGCTTCTGCGACCTGGATTTCATCCTGAGACACCACGCCATCGGCCTTGCACAGTGCGCCCATAACGGCAAAAACCGACTCAACAAAGCCGGATTGAATGTTGTGGAGCTTGCCAATCAGACGGCTTTTGAGGCGGTTAAAGATAAAGGCACCGATGGCAGCACCCACCAGGAATCCGGGAAACTTGCCAAACGCATAGCCAATCAAACCACCAAAAATCAGAGCCAAGAGCATCAATAGGTCCTTAATCCGAAAGGGAACAGTCCATAGAATATACGGGTTTTTTAATTCGGGTTCATGAACAGGCTTTCATTCGTCGCGCTCATTCGATGTCACTGCACGGGTGATCCTCACCGGTGTAGAGTGGCGTATGGCCGGAGGAAGCCTGCGAATTCCTTGCAACCATGACCGGTACAGCGGCGCTGTTTTCGACTGAATGGAGTAGCCACCGATGATTGCGGACCTTTTTGACGATCTGCCTGGCGAGCCCAGGTCTGAGGCCATTGTTGATGGCGCAGTGGTGCTGCGCCAGTTCGCGAGAGAAAAAGCGGAGGCTTTGCTGGCGGCAATCGATCGGGTCACGGCGTCTGCCCCCCTGAGGCACATGCAGACGCCCGGTGGCCACACCATGTCGGTGGCCATGAGCTGCTGTGGCGACCAGGGCTGGGTGACGGATACCCGGGGGTATCGCTATCAGCCCACCGATCCCCTTACTGGCGCGCCGTGGCCGTCGATGCCCGGGGTCTTTGAACGGCTGGCCCGGGACGCTGCGGAGGCCGCCGGCTACAGGGATTTCTGCCCCGATGCCTGCCTGATCAACCGCTATGAGCCGGGGGCTAAAATGGGGCTGCATCAGGACAAGGACGAGACCGATTTTGAGCAGCCGATCGTGTCAGTGTCCCTGGGGCTGCCCCAGGTATTCCAGTTTGGCGGGCTGAAACGAAACGAGCGCCCGGTCAATATCCCACTGGCCCATGGCGATGTGGTGGTCTGGGGTGGCCCGTCGCGATTGCGCTATCACGGTGTCCTGCGCCTGAAAACCGGCAGCCACCCATTGACCGGTGCCTGCCGTTACAATCTCACCTTCCGTCGCGCCTGCTGACTACTGGAACCAGGCAACGGCAAGCCCCGCGACCAGCGACAGTACCATCGGAACGCCCACCAACATGCCCGCCTGCCGAGTACCAATGGCCAGAGCCATGCCCGCTTTGACCAAATTGTTGGTGGCTGCGGCGATGACGATGCCGACGACGGCGACGTTCATGTCCAGGTTGGTCGTCGACATCCGCGTAAGGGAAAGCGTGATCGCATCAACGTCAGCAATGCCCGAGCTGGCGGCGAGCATGTAAATACCAGCATTGCCCAGCCAACCGGTCAGAAATTCACCCAGCAGCAGGATGGCCATGAGCAGCAGGCCGAACAGAAGGGCTGAGGTCAGGTCCAGGGGGTTCTGGTTCAGGGGCGGCTGGTTAACTTCCGGTCGATCCGAGTTTCGCCGCCAGATCAGCAACGCCGGGCCATAGAGCAGGGCAGTCATAGTGACGACCGGCCAGATCAGGGTGGGGAGCAATTCCCGGTTGATGACAAAACAGTACACGAGGATTCGCGGAAACATGGTGCCGCAGGCGATGAGAATTCCGGTTGCAAACTGGGCGCTGAGCTGCGGCAATTGCGCGGATTGCCGGGCAAAGTGGAGTGTCAGGGCGGTAGAGGAGCTCAACCCCGCAAACACCCCGGTAAACAGGATGCCTCGTCGGGTGCCCGCCACCCGGATGGCAAAGTAGCCGACAAAGGAGATGGACGCGATCATCACCACCATCCACCAGATTTCCCGCGGATTGAGGACTCCGCCCGGCCCCATTTCCTGATTGGGCAGCAACGGCAGCATCACCACCGAGATCAGCAGGAGCTTGAGAGCCGCGTCAAGTTCGTGGTCCTTGAGCTTGTAGACCCAGCCGTGAATGTCTTCCTTGTTATCCAGGATGATGGCCGTAACAACGGCCGCAGCCGTCGCCATAACCGGATCCACTGCTACGGCCACCGCACCGAAGCAGAAGGTCAGCACCATGCCCACCATCCCGGTGATGCTGAAATTACGGATGTGGGCCAGGCGTTCGCTGTACCCCACCAGACCCATGGCAACCACGCTGATCAGCAGCACCGGGAAGGCCCAGGGCGTAATGGCATCGGCAAGCACGGCTGAAAGCCCGCCCAGAAGCCCCACCAGTGCAAAGGTCCGGATGCCCGCGATGCGCTCGCCGGATTTCTGGTCGCGGGCGTCCCAGCCCCGTTCCAGGCCTATGATGGCCCCGAGTAAAAGCGCAACGGCAAGATGGAGTGTGGTCTGATTGCTCGAGATGAACTGGGCGGCGACATCATCCATGGGTGACGGGAGTTCCCTAAGTCTGTGTAAGTCTCGGTAAATTGTAGCTCGGCAAAGGCGCCGCAGGAAATTCAGCGGGCATCCCTTACCTTACTTGTGGGGGGCGAATCTGGTAAGCTTCGCGGCCCTTGTTTGCAACCCTTTTGATGAAAGCTCGCCGGAACCCTGTGAAGACCAGTCCACCGTAGCGCCAGCCCCCGTTTTTCTCTCTTACAGTCGGGATTTTTCGCGATCACCCCGGGTGACGGTCCAATAGCTTTGTCCCTGTTTTACCAATAACGGAACTGAACATGGTTAATACCCTGAAAAACCAATGGTTATCCAACATCCGCGGGGATCTTCTCGCCGGTATCGTGGTGGCGCTGGCATTGATTCCGGAGGCCATCGCCTTCTCGATCATCGCCGGGGTAGACCCCAAGGTGGGACTGTACGCGTCCTTCTGTATTGCCGTCATCATTGCCTTTGTGGGCGGTCGTCCGGGCATGATCTCGGCGGCGACCGCGGCCATGGCAGTGCTTATGGTGACGCTGGTTAAAGAGCACGGGCTGCAGTACCTGCTGGCGGCAACGCTGCTGACCGGTGTGATTCAGCTCATTGCGGGATACCTGAAACTGGGCAGCCTGATGCGGTTCGTGTCCCGTTCTGTGGTCACCGGTTTCGTGAACGCGCTGGCGATCCTGATTTTCATGGCCCAGTTGCCCGAACTGACCAACGTTACCTGGCACGTCTACGCCATGACCGCCGCGGGCCTTGGCATCATCTACCTGTTCCCGTTGATTCCAGTGGTCGGCAGGATCCTGCCCTCGCCGCTGGTGTGCATTGTCGTACTGACCGTAGTCGCTGTTGCTCTCGGGCTGGATATCCGGACGGTCGGCGATATGGGTGAACTGCCTGATACGCTGCCGATTTTCCTCTGGCCGGATGTGCCGCTCAATCTCGAAACCCTGATGATCATCCTGCCGTACTCGCTGCCGCTGGCCGTGGTTGGCCTGCTGGAATCGATGATGACGGCAACCATCGTCGACGACCTGACCGATACCGAAAGCGATCGTAACCGCGAGTGCAAGGGCCAGGGTATTGCCAACATCGGCTCCGGCCTGATCGGCGGTATGGCCGGTTGCGCCATGATTGGTCAGTCCATCATCAACGTGAAATCCGGTGGTCGGACCCGGCTGTCGACACTGACCGCCGGTGTATTCCTGCTGATCATGGTGCTGGTTCTCGACAGCCTGCTGGTGCAGATTCCCATGGCCGCCCTGGTGGCGGTGATGATCATGGTGTCGATCGGTACTTTCTCCTGGGAGTCGATTCGCAACCTCAAGGATCACCCACTGTCCACGAACATCGTCATGCTGGTGACGGTGATCGTTGTGGTTGCTACCCACAATCTGGCCTTTGGCGTGCTGGCCGGTGTGTTGCTGGCGGCGCTGTTCTTTGCCAACAAGATCGGCCACTACATGATGGTCAGCTCGGATCTGGATGAGCAGACGGACACGCGCACCTACACGGTTGTAGGCCAGGTGTTCTTCAGTTCCTCGGAAAAACTCCTACAGGCCTTTGATTTCAAGGAAGCAGTCGATAATGTAGTGATTGATCTGAGCCGGGCCCATTTCTGGGACATCACTGCGGTTGGCGCACTGGACAAGGCGGTGATCAAGTTCCGCCGTGAAGGTGCGGATGTGGAAGTGATCGGTCTGAACGAGGCCAGCGCCACCATCGTTGACCGGTTCGGTGTTCACGACAAGCCGGAAGCCGTTGACCAGCTGATGGGACACTGACCATGACGCAGACCAAGGAATCCGGTGACGATCGCCGTCAGAATAACAACCACAACGATCAGCAAGGCGAGGTTGAGATGTTACGAGTAGTGGCCTGTATTGATGGTTCCCGCGCCGCACCGGCGGTGTGTGATTATGCCAGCTGGGCGAGCCAGCACATGCAAACCCCGGTGACTCTGCTGCACGTTCTGGACGAAGAACGGTATCCGGCCGAACCCGACCTGGCCGGAAGCATTGGCCTGGGAAGCCGCGAGCAGCTGCTGGACGAGCTGGCCGAGCTGGACCGCAAACGCTCCAAGCTTGCTCTGGAGCATGGCCACCACATGCTGGACGAAGCCGAGCGCAGAGTGAGAGCGTCGGGTGTGGAAGACATCGCCAAACGCCAGCGCCACGGCGATCTGACCGAGTCACTGCTGGCGCTTGAGAACCAGACCCGCCTTCTGGTCATGGGGCTGCACGGAGAAAGCAGCTCTGATCGGGATATACACATCGGCAGTCAGCTTGAGACCGTCATTCGCAGCATGCACCGGCCGATTCTGCTGGTGCCGGACGAATTCAAGGCCCCCCAAAGTGCGATGCTGGCGTTCGACGGCAGCGCCACCGCCTTCAAGGGCGTGGAGCTGCTGGCCGGAAGCCCGGTTCTGAAGGGCATGCCGCTGCACCTGGTGATGATCGGCGCGGACACCAACGACCGCTGGGAGCAGCTGAAAAAGGCGGAGAAGATGCTGGCCGGGCTGGAGTCCGACATCACTCTCGCCATCCGGGCGGGCGATGTGGAACCTGCATTGCACGCCTATCAGGAAGAGCACGACATCGATATTCTGGTCATGGGCGCTTATGGTCATTCCCGAATTCGCCAGTTCCTGGTGGGTAGTACCACCACGACCATGCTGAAGACGGCCGAAAAGCCGCTGGTGATCCTGCGCTAATCAGGATCTGTGACGGAACGGGTTCAGGAGTGCGCGGATTGGCTACCTTGCTCAATGGTCTGAGCCGGCGATGCCCGGCCATTGTCATGCTGATTCTGGTCCTGGCATTGGCCGGCTGCCAATCCATTTCACCACCTCAACCACAGGTCCCTTCGGGCCGGGCGGAGACGGACAAGCAAGCGGTTGATCCGGCCTACTCAAATCATTTGGATCGGATCGATCGGGCGCTGTCTGAACTGAACGCCCAGGCCTTGCCAGCTGACGAAGACGGCTTCGTCCGCTGGTCCGAAAAACTGCGCACCGTTGGTCAGGATTTTCTGACGCTGATCCAGTCAGGCCCGGCCACCGCGCCCGAGTACAGGCTTTGGGGCGACTTTTTCAACCGGCTGTCAGACACCGTGGAAACGGTGGTTGCCGGTGATGCCAACCTCTCAGAAGCTGAACAGCTCTACGAGCTGGCCGCCCGGCTGTACCCCCTGTTTCTCGAACGCTCCCACCTGCCAGAACGGCCTTTCACCGCCGTCGATGGCGAGACCAGCGCCTATTACGCGGGCAATTACTTCCTGTGCACCATGCCCGAGATGATCGCCGACAGTTACGGCCGCCGCGGTGCAAGGCGGATGGACCAACATCTGGTGCAGGCGATGGAAAGGTACCTGGAAGGCCCGTGTGAGCCGGACCTCATGTTTTCGGCGGCGGAAATGCTCTACGACTACGCCCTGGTTTCAGGGGCAGAGCTTCCCATCTACCGTGAGCGGATCGAACAGGCCGATCCAGCCCAATCGACCCCCTGGCTGATCTTGCTGGATAACCTCTCGCTGGGGGATAACCGGGCACAAGCGCTGGCAAACCTGGATCGGGCTCTGGCAGATGCGCGCACAAATCTGGACGACGGTGACGAGGTCAGCGTGGAGTTCGCGAGCGAGGTGGAGCGCCAGCGAACCCTGCTGATCGACGGGCAGGGGATGCTCAGGGCACTTCGGTATTGGCCGTAGGCTCTCCTTACCCCGAGCAGCCGTTAGAACAGCGGCCCCCTTTTCAGACAAGGTGCGGCTTCAAGCCGCACCGTTTCAACATCCGGTGAATTCGGTGCGTGGGGATTTTGGTCAGTGCGTAAATCCCGTTACAGAACCTTTTGCAGTTGACCGTAATCACCCCCGGTACGAAGCACGAGCGTGATGTCGTTGTCATTCCGGTTTCGGAAGAACCAGCCATGCTTTCCGGTGAAAGCCGCTTCCAGCTCACCTTCATCTTGTGGCACGCCTCGCCCCTTCTCGTACGAGATGGACTGGCCACCGCCATTGCCGTGGGTGTCGTAGTTGATGGGGCCGCCCTCGGAAACCCAGGAAAAACGTGCGACAGCACCTTGGTCCATGGTGAGCTTGAATTCGGTGCCTTCACCTGGTGTGAGAACCACGCGTACCTCATCCTGCCATTGTGGTTGGGCGGGTTCTGCGGCAGGTGCTTCCTCAACGGGTGCAGGTTCAGGCTCAGGAGTGCTCGCTGTCTCGGCGACGGGCTCGGTAACTTCGGGTGCCTCCTGGTCGGGCGACGACTTCACGGCAACCATCTGAGCGGTCTCGTCAGCCGCGGCTTCGTCGGCAAGCTGCTCTTTGATTTCACCCATCTCAGTCAGTCCCAGAAGTCGGCCGGCGCCGGTCGGATCCAGGGCGTACTCCGCAGGCATAACCACAGTAACCAGAAGCACCAGCGCCACGATGGCAGCTATGATCGTTGAGCGAATCAGTTTGCCGGTGCTGGGCAATTCTTCACGGCTCGGCATATCGGTGTTGTACATCAGACATCTCCAGAATTAAGCGAAAAAATAGCCGGTGAGCTGGTAGCCAATGAGCAGGAACCCTGCACTCATCATGGCTACGTTGGCGGTGTAGGCGTGGCGGAAAAAACCATCGGTTTTTCGCCAGAAGCTCATCACAATCAGGATCATCGCCAGAGCAATAAGCTGCCCGATCTCAACGCCCACGTTGAAGGCGAGGAGGTTGGGGATGAGTCCATCCGGGGAGATGTCGTACTCGATGATCTTTGTGGACAGGCCAAAGCCGTGGAAGAACCCGAAGACGAGAGTGGCGACTTTGGTGTTGGGTTGAAAGCCAAACCAGCGCTGATAGGCTCCGAGGTTGTCCAGGGCTTTATAGACCACGGAGAGGCCAATGATGGCGTCAATGATGTAGCTATTGATCCCGACGTTGAAGTACACGCCCAGCAACATCGTGGTGGAATGCCCCAGGGCAAACAGGCTCACATAGATAGCAATGTGCTGCATGCGGTAAAGGAAAAAAATCACACCCAGCAAGAACAGCAGGTGGTCATAGCCGGTAACCATGTGTTTGGCACCGAGGTAGATGAACGCGATGAGGTTCACTCCGGAAATTTCCTGAATGTAGCCCTTGTCGCCCTGGGCAACAGCATGAGCCAGAACATCGGTGCTTAAGCCAAGCAATCCGAGTGTCAGGAATATCCAGAAGAGACGGCTGGCTCGGGGCGCAACAGGTGCACGCCGGGAACCGTCAAGCAAGCTTGGTAGCATAAAGACTCCAACAGTTTTCGTTTCATAAGGCTGCAAGGGCAGCGAGATTCAAGCAGAAGGGAGTGCTTTAGGAGGCCGTTCAAGCCGGTAGCGAAAACTGCGGGGGGAGTCACCGGCAAAAGGAACCGGTTGCCTGAGCGCGGCCATACCCTGGGAGATAAGAGGAATCGTCAGCTGGTCCACGGTGTCGTGGGTATGGTTGCCGGCATCGTGATGCCGCGAGGTATCTGGTTCTTGACCGGCATCGTGGCTGTGACGATCATCACTGTGTGAATGATCGGCCTGGCCCGCTTCCGGACTTCCTGCCATCTGAGCCACACCGTGTGAGAAAGCCTCACCGATTACCGAGAGTGACAAGCCTGCCAGCGCGAACAGCATGACGAGAGTCGGAAGCAGCTTTTTACGGTGGAGGGCCGTAATCATAGGTCTCAGTGTGCAGGTCTGGTTGTTGGAACTCTGAAGGCGCTGAGGATAACATTCCCTCGTGGGCGTTAGGGATAAAATCATAGAGGGTCACACCCACCAAAGGCACCCGAACACCTTCAGGCAACGTTGCCCGCCGCCACACCCGAGGCCCACGCCCACTGGAAGTTATGGCCGCCAAGGTGCCCGGTCACGTCCACCACTTCACCGATAAAATAGAGATTGGGGCGTTCGAGTACGGCCATGGTCTTTGAGGACAGCTGTCGAGTATCCACGCCACCCAGGGTCACCTCCGCCGTTCGGTAGCCCTCAGTTCCGGCGGGCTTGATGTGCCACTGGCCGAGCGCTTCCGCTACCTGTTCCAGGTCGCTGTTCTTATAGCCCTGCAGGGGGCCTGTCCAGCCGTGCATGTCGTTGTAAGCCTGGGCAAACCGTTTGGGCAAATGCTGTCCGAGGTAGTGGCCGACGGTGGACTGAGGCTTGTTTTTCCTCAGGGAAAGGAGGTCTTCGTGAATCCGGTTGGCGGGCAACAGGTCTACCGTCAGTTCGTCACCCGGGTGCCAGTAACTGGAGATCTGCAGCATTGAGGGGCCACTCAGACCGCGGTGGGTGACGAGCATGGGTTCGCGGAAATGCTGGTCACGGCACGAGACGTCGACCGGGCAACTGACGCCGGACAGGGGCGCGAGCTGTTCCTTCAGTTCCGGGTGCAGGGTAAACGGCACCAGGCCGGCCCGTGTGGGCAGGAGGGTGAGCCCGAACTGTCTGGCGATGTCATAGCCGAAGCCGGTGGCGCCCATGGTGGGAATGGATAGCCCGCCACTGGCAATGACCAGGGACTCGCAGGTCAGCGAGCCGGCGCTGGTGGCCAGCTTGTAACCGGTATCGATGCCCTGTACGCCGGATACGGAGGTTTTTAACCGGATTTCAGCGCCGGCCCATTCGCACTCGGTAAGCAGGACGTTCAGGATGTCTTTGGCGCTGTCTTTGCAGAACAGTTGCCCCGCTGCTTTCTCCTCGTGCTCTACGCCGTGGCGCTCCACCAGTTCCAGGAAGTCCTGGGGGGTATAGCGTTTGAGCGCCGAAATGCAGTAATGAGGATTATCGGACAGAAAGTTGGCGGGCGTGCTGTTCAGGTTGGTGAAGTTGCAGCGGCCGCCACCGGACATCAGAATTTTCTTGCCCGGCTTGTTGGCGTGGTCAATCACCAGCACCTTGCGGCCACGGTATCCTGCCGTGGCCGCGCACATCAGACCAGCGGCCCCCGCGCCAATGATGATTACGTCGTAGTCCGAACTCATGAGTACCCGCACAAAGAGAAATGTGCGGGCATTATACGCGATGCCACTAGCTGTTTTTCAGTGTTGCCATATCAATCACGAACCGGTATTTCACGTCGCCCTTTTTCATCCGTTCGTAGGCGTCGTTGATGTTGTGAATGTCCAGCATCTCGACATCGCAACTGATGTCGTGCTCGGCGCAGAAATCCAGGACTTCCTGGGTCTCCGGCATGCCGCCGATGAGTGAACCGGCCAGAACCCGACGCTTGAACACCAGGGCACCTGCCTCCAGAGCCGGCTCGATGGGCTCCAGCAACCCGACAATGATGTGGGTGCCATCGTAGGTCAGGCAGTTTAGGTAAGGGTTCAGGTCGTGTTGTACCGGGACGGTGTCGAGCATGAAGTCGAAAGTCTCCGCGACTTCCGCCATCTGGTCCTCGTCGGTGGATATCACCACATGGTCGGCACCCTGTTTCTTGGCCTCGGCGACCTTGCTTTCAGAGCGGGTGAAGATGGTGACTTCGGCGCCCAGCGCCTTGGCAAACTTCACGCCCATGTGACCAAGACCGCCCATGCCGATCACGCCGACCTTGTGTCCCGCTTTGACGCCATAGTGACGCAAGGGCGAGTAGGTGGTGATGCCGGCGCACAACAGCGGCGCTGCCTTCTGGATGTCCAGTTTGTCCGGGACCCGGACCACGAACCGTTCACTGACCACAACCCGTTCGGAGTAACCGCCGAAGGTGATGGAGTGGTCGTAACGGTCCTCGCCGTTATAGGTGCCGGTCATGCCTTCGCTGCAGTATTGTTCCAGGCCGGCTTCACAGGCAGAGCAGGTACGGCAGGAATCGACCATGCAGCCTACGCCGACGATGTCACCTTCCTGATAGTTCTTCACGCCGGGGCCGACGGCCGTGACGCGTCCGACGATTTCATGGCCGGGAACAACCGGGTACTGGGTGACGCCCCAGTCGTTCTCGGCGAAATGTATGTCGGTATGGCAGACGCCACAGTAGTCGATCTCAATGGCAACATCGTCCTTGCGCAACGACCGCCTCGTGATGTCGTGCGGGGCCATGCCGGAGGTGGGAGATTGTGCCGCGAATGCTTTGGTCGCTGTCATGGTTCAGGCTCCTTTTACCGGATGTATTGGGCTTTATACTCCGGTTGGCGCCAAATCTCTCACCGTTTGACATTGCCATCGTGTAATTGCCGCACCCGGCTACAGCTGAATGGAACCCTCCATGAAAAAGGCCGCCTGCCCGGCAATGGCTACGCGCTCACCTTTCAACTCGCAGCGCAGGACACCACCTCGTCTCGACACCTGGTGTGCGTTCAACCGGGTCTTGCCCAGAACCTCGGCCCAGTAGGGCACCAGCACGCTGTGGATGGAGCCGGTCACCGGGTCCTCGTCAATGCCGGCGCCCGGGGCAAAGTACCGGCTAACGAAGTCGCACTCCTCGCCCTTGGCTGTCACGATCAGACCCTGGTTACCCAGCGTCTTGAGCTTGCGTAAATCCGGTTGCGCCGCCCGCACCGCAGCTTCGCTGTCGAGGACCACCATGTAGTTAGTGTCGTTGGGTACGAAGAAGGCAGTTTCCGGCGCTTCGGGGAGGGCTTCTCTCACCAGTTGCGGGGTATCCTGCTGCTCAAATGCGAGGTTCGGAAAATCCAGAACCAGCCAGCCCCCATCATCCTGGCGAACACCCAGGATGCCGCTCTTGGACTGAAAGCGAACAGTCTCCCCGGTCCAGCCCAGTTTGTTGAACAGCACCCAGGCACTGGCCAGGGTTGCATGGCCACAGAGCGGTACCTCGACACCCGGGGTAAACCAGCGGATATGAAAATCGGCGTCCTCGTTGTCCGGCAAGGGGACCAGAAAGGCGGTTTCCGACAGATTGTTCTCGTTGGCCAGTGCCAGCAACGTGGCATCCGGGAGCCAATGCTCCAGCGGCATGACTGCTGCTGGGTTTCCGCCGAAAATGCGATCGGTAAAGGCGTCTACCTGATAGATGGAATAGGTCATTTCTCTTCTCCCTGTGGCTGAGAACACGATAACGCCGGAAGGGCGTCAGTTCACGGGGTTATTGTGTGGCACGGTCGGCAGTCGTTACAGATGCAGATGATCTGGTTTTGAACCGGTACAGGAGTATCATGGCTTCAACTGTACCGGGCGAATTCCCCTCGAACTGTACCGATCCGTTTGGTCCTGAATCTGGTGCAATGGGAGTCTGGAGCTTGAAAGGGAGGTGGCTGACATGGGCGTTCTATACAATCAGGTGGCGGACCAGTTACAGGCGCTGATTCAGGATGGCGTCTATCGGGACGGAGATCGATTGCCCGGCGTGCGAGTGCTGAGCCGGCAGTTCGGGGTGAGCATTTCCACGGTCTTGCAGGCCCATCAGACCCTGGAAGGCCGGGGGTACCTCGATGCCCGTGAGCGCAGCGGCTATTTCGTGCGACTGCCGGCGCTGGATGCGCCGGAGCCGGTTATGCAGAAGCATCGTGCCAAACCGGTACCGGTGACCGCCCGCGAGATGACTCTTGACCTGTGCGTGGACGAACAGAAGCGCATGGTGCCATTGGCCACCGCAATTCCGCACCCGGATTTCCTACCCCTGCGTCAGATCCAGCAAAGTACCTTGTGGGCGGCGCGCCGGGGTCTGGAGACCCTGGACTATGCGTTCCCGGGCAAGGAATCCTTCCGGCGCCAGATTGCCCAGCGCATGGCAGCCCTGGGTGTACCCATCACGCCGGACGACGTACTGGCCACCAACGGTGCCCAGGAAGCGATCATCCTGGCGTTGCGGGCTGTGACCCAACCGGGCGACATTGTTGCCGTTGAGACGCCGTCGTTTCCCGGAATCCTGCAGGCCCTGGAAGTGGTGGGACTGCGGGTGATTGAGATCCCGACCCATCCGTCGGACGGGATGAGCCTGGAGGGACTGCAACTGGCGCTTGACCAATGGCCGCTCAAGGCCTGCGTGGTCGTCACCAACCACAGCAACCCGATGGGCGCGAGAATGCCGGACGAGCGCAAGAAACAGCTGGTTTCCATGCTGGCTGCCGCCTCGGTGCCGCTGATCGAGGACGACATCTACGGCGATCTATACCACTCCGGGGAACGGCCCCGGCCCGCCAAGGCCTTTGATCGCACGGACAACGTGATCTACTGCAGTTCCTTCTCAAAAACCATTTCGCCGGGGCTTCGGCTGGGCTGGATGGTACCCGGTCGTTACATGGCCATGGCCCGACAGCACAAGTATTTCGTTAACCTGGCCACGTCCTCCATTCCGCAGTTGGCGGTAGCCCATTTCCTGGAGCAGGGCAGTTACGATCGATACCTGCGTTCAGCCCGGCAGCATTATCGGGAGTCGTCAGAGCGAATGCGGGCGGCGATTACCCGATCGTTCCCGGAAGGCACCGCCGTCAGCCGGCCCCAAGGCGGCTTTGTCCTGTGGGTCCAGCTACCGGACGGCATTTCGGGGACCGAGATCTACCAGAAGGCAAGGGCGGAGAATATCAATGTGTCACCGGGACTGATGTTTTCAACCACGAACAAATACGACAACTGCCTTCGCCTGAACAGCGCCAATCCCTGGACCGAGCGTATTGAACAGGCCGTGGTCCGTTTGGGCGCGTTGGCCCACGCGGAGCGGAAAGTGGCCGGTTAGTCCCCGGCCCGCAAGTCCAGCGGGTCAATCAGGCCGGCGGCGATGGCGATGCCGGTAACATCCGGCAGACGCTCGGCCTCCAGTCGTTTCATCACCCGGGCGCGGTAGAGGTCTATGGTTTTCACGCCCACGTCCAGCTGGTCGGCGATTTCACGACTGGTATAGCCCTGGGCCAGCGGCAGGAATACGTCCCGCTCCCGCCGGGTGAGGGTCGCCAGAAGGCTTTCGGTGGACTCGTCACCCTGCTGCCGGTGACTGGTCTGGCGGTGCTCCTGCAGCGCCTGTTGCACGCTGTCCAGCAATAGCTGTTCGTTGAACGGCTTCTCAATGAAATCGAACGCACCCGACTTGAAGGCCCGGACCACAATGGGCACGTCGGCGTGGCCGGACACGAAAATGATGGGCAGCTCCAACCCTCGTTTCTGCAATTCCTCCTGCACGTTCAGTCCGCCCAGGCCGGGCATGCGGACATCCAGCACCACGCAGCCTGCATCCGAGCCGCTAACCGCATCCAGGAACTTGCGGCCGTCGCTGTAGGCTGCCACGTGAAGGCCGACCGACTCCAGCAGCCACTGGGTGGATTCCAGCATGCCGGCGTCGTCATCAACCACATAAACGGTGGTGGATTCGGTGGCTGAGGTATCAGTCATCGGGTTGAGTCTCCGTGCGGGGTGCAGCGTTGGATTGGGTGCAGGTTGTTGGCGGAAACCGGCAGATCAGCGTCAGACCGCCGGATCTGGCCGGAGTGGCATCCAGAAAGCCGCCAAAACCCTCGATAATGGAGCGGCTCATGGAGAGCCCCAGTCCCAGCCCCTGGGGTTTGCTGGTGTAAAACGGCTGGAACATCTGCCGAATGCCCCGGTCATCCAGGCCCGTGCCCTGATCACTTACCTCAATCAGGGTTTCCCCGGCGGTGTTGACGCAGGTGCTGATCACGACCGAGGAGGGCGTGTCGCCGGCGTGCCGGTCCCGGGCTTCAACGTTCGCCTCGATACCGTTGCGGATCAGGTTGATCAGCACCTGTTCCAGAAGCACCGGATCAGCAGTTATCACCGGGGCACAACGGGCGAGACGCTGGGTAATCCGGACACCGTTCTTGTCCGCTTCCCACTGGCACAGGCGGGCAACATTGGCGACGACGTCGTTCAGGGATACCGGCGCGGTACGTTTGTGACCCTTGCGCAGGAACGCCCGTAATCGTTTGATCACTTCTGACGCCCGGTTGGCGTGATGGACGATCTTCTGCAGGCCATCGTCCACGCGGTTCAGGCATTCCGGATTGGTCCGGGCATTTTTCAGGTAGCGCTGACTGGCGCTGGCAAAATTCACGATGGTGGCCAGAGGCTGGTTCATCTCGTGGGCAATGCCGGAGGCAAGTTCCCCCAGGGTCGCCAGACGCGCGGCATGGGCCAGTTCGTCGGCAAGACGCCGATTGCTCTCCTCCGACTCAACCCGGCCGGTGATGTCCCGGGAGACGCTGACAACCTCGATGACGGCGCCGGTATAGGTTTCCCGGATAGCCCGGCTGGCGATTTCGAACCAGCGCCGGGTGCCGTCACGGTGGATAATGTCCACGGTCATTGTGGCGTAGCCATAGTCACGAAGGCGGTTGCGGGTCTCGGTCAGCTTCCGGGTTACCGAATTTCCCTTGAAGATGCCTGCCAGGGATTTTCCACGGAGTTCCTCGGGCCAGTATCCGAGCAGCCGCCAGGAGGCCGGTGTGGCATCAATGAAGCGTCCGTCCGGTGCATGGCGGGAAATCAGGTCGGTGGTATTTTCGGTAATCAGCCGATACAGCCTGTTGGAGCGGGTGGCCTCTTCACGCATGCGCACGTCTTCCGTCGCATCCCGGCCCCGAACCAGTAGCTGTCCGGTTTGCGGATCAGGGATAAAGGCCCAGAGCAGAATGGTCTCGCCGACCCTCGCTTCCACGCCCTCGATGGCCCGGTTCTGGTTCAGCGCTGACATCACCAGTGCACAGGTATTGACCGGTAACAGGTCCAGTGCGTCGGTGAGGCCGTTGCGCACAATCAATTCCCTGGCTGCACGATTGAGCAGAAGCAACTCGCAATCGGTATTCAGTACCAGTCCGGGTTGCGGGTCTGCGTCCGGCAAACTAAATACGGTTACGGGGGGAGAATTTGTCATCGTGGTTAATATGGTATTTGCACTATAATACGTTAGTGTAATTTCTAGTATTTGTTCTATCAAATACCATTTCGGCCAGCTCGAAGTATAGCGGCTTTAGCGATTCTCCTGAATACACCATAAGAACAACAGTGCTCACAGAGGACCCCACAATGACCTCGATTTTTGATCAGGGCCTTGCGCCCGTCGATGCCAATTACGCCGTTCAATCGCCGGTTGATTTTATTGAACGTACTGCCGGCGTTTACCCGGAATTCCCGTCCGTCATTCACGGTGCCATCCGGTACACCTGGGCCCAGACATACGAGCGCTGCGTGCGACTCGCCTCGGCCCTGAAAGGGCGCGGTATTGGCCGGGGTGATACCGTGGCGGTGATGCTGCCGAACATTCCGGCCATGGTGGAGAGCCATTTCGGTGTCCCCATGGTCGGCGCGGTTTTGAACACCCTGAACGTGCGGCTGGACGCCGAAGCCATTGCCTTCATGCTGGAGCACGGCGAAGCGAAGGTGGTGATCGCCGATCGCGAGTTTGGCGATGTCATCAATGACGCCGTCAGCCGCCTCAAGCACAAGCCACTGGTTATTGATGTGGACGATCCCGAGTACGGCGAGGGGGTTCGGGTCAGCGAACTGGATTATGAGGCCTTTCTGCATGAAGGTGATCCCGCGTTCCAGTGGAGCTTTCCGGCGGATGAGTGGGACGCGATTTCCCTGAATTACACCTCCGGCACGACCGGTAACCCGAAAGGCGTGGTCTACCATCATCGCGGTGCCTACCTCAACGCCCTGGGTAACCAGGCGGTCTGGTCGATGGACATGCACCCGGTCTACCTCTGGACGTTGCCGATGTTCCACTGCAATGGCTGGTGTTTCCCCTGGACCATTACGGCCATGGCCGGAACCCACGTGTGCCTGCGTCGGGTAGATCCGGAGAAAATTCTGCAACTCATTCGTGATCACCAGGTCACCCACATGTGTGGTGCCCCGATCGTGCTGAACGCCCTGCTGAACGTGCCGGAATCGGCCAAGGCCGGTATTGATCACGACGTGAAGTCCATGACGGCCGGTGCGGCGCCACCTGCCCAGGTAATCGGAGCCATTGAGGAGATGGGCATTGAGGTTACCCACGTATACGGCCTCACCGAAGTCTATGGCCCGGTGACCGTCTGTGCGTGGAAAACCGAGTGGGACAAGCTGCCGTTGCATGATCGGGCCAGGAAGAAGGCCCGCCAGGGCGTCCGTTACCACACCCTGGCAGGAACCATGGTGGGCGACCCGAATACCATGGAACCGGTGCCCAAAGACGGCAAGACCATCGGTGAGATCTTCCTGCGCGGTAACACCGTGATGAAGGGTTACCTGAAAAATCCGAAGGCCACCGAGGAGGCCTTCCGGGGCGGATGGTTCCATACCGGTGATCTGGCCGTCTGGCACGAGGACGGCTACATGGAAATCAAGGACCGCCTGAAAGACATTATCATCTCGGGTGGTGAGAACATTTCCACCATCGAAGTGGAAGACACGCTATACCGTCATCCTGCCGTGCTTGAGGCTGCCGTGGTAGCTCGACCGGACGAAAAGTGGGGGGAAACGCCCTGCGCCTTTGTGACCCTCAAGCCCGAAGCGGGTGAAGTCAGTGCGGACGACATCATCAGCTTCTGCCGTGAGCACCTGGCTCGCTTCAAGGTTCCCAAGACTGTCGTGTTCTCGGAACTGCCCAAGACCTCCACGGGCAAGATCCAGAAGTTCGTGCTGAGGGATCAGGCCAAAGAGCTGGACTGATCCCATGGGCCGCAGCCTCCGATTTCGGACCGGAGGCGGGCCACCCCCCCGTGTGTCCTTGGGAGGCGGAATGCCTCCCTTTTTTCTCCACATTCTGAATGATGACAGAATGTCATTTCGTGACAATTTGTCGAAATGTTCGTTCCAAAGCCTTCCTTCGTTCTTGTTTTCAGGTTTAAACTGATTCCACTGGTGAATGTTTAACCGCTGTTTGTAATCGATAACAACACGACAAAACGTGATAACAACAGGAGGCAGCCATGACCATCAGTTCCACTCCCGAAGGGGTGTCGGTTCAGCCCCGGCATATCCGGTTCGATGTCAGTGACGACCTGAAATCCTTCTGGCACGGCAACAATGCCTTCAGGACCGCATTCTTCAACGCCCTGTCCCTTCAGTTTCCGGATGGTGAGCAGCAGTTTATCAACGCCGTTCGGCTATACCGGGATCGCATTGAAGACCCCAAGCTCCAGGCTGAAATACGCGGGTTTATTGGTCAGGAAGCGCTGCACAGCCGTGAACATAAAAGCTACAACGAAGCCTTGAAAGCCCGGGGTTATGACATCGATGCCATTGACGAACGATTCGCCCGGCACATGAAGTGGGTGGCCAATCTGCCGCCCAGTCGGCAACTGGCGGGAACCTGTGGCGCTGAGCATTACACGGCAGTTCTGGCGAACGCCATACTCCGCCATCCGGAATGGATGGAGGGCGCGACCCCGGCCATGGCGCGTCTCTGGCGTTGGCACGCGATCGAGGAGACCGAGCACAAATCAGTGGCCTTTGATGTCTATCGCGAGTGTGTCGGCGATGAGCGTCTGCGGCGCATCGTGTTCCTCTTTGTTACCTGGAATTTCTTCAAGTACACGTTCCTGAACACCTGTAGCCTGCTTAAGACTGACGGCAAGCTCTGGAGTGTGAAAACGTGGCTGGGCGGCCTGAATTTCCTGTGGGGAAAACCCGGGGTTATCCGCAAGTGCCTGCCCGAATTTCTTGCCTACTTCCGCAAAGGGTTCCATCCCTGGCAACAGGACAACCGGCGACTTCTTGAAAAAAACCTGAAGGAACTGGAGGCAGCACCATCCGCCCATTGACGGTGTGGTGCTGAAATTCTGACCGGGTTGTGTAAAACTGGTCTCCTTTTAAAATAATGACAATAAAGGGCGTTCCCATCGAGGATCAGCCCGGCGCTGGAGGCCTCATCATGCGAATTGGTTTGATCGTCGATTCCGCGTGCGATTTACCCTACGAATTCAGTCGCAAGCACGACCTGTTTATCCTTCCTGTTACGGCTGTCATAGATGGCCAGACCTACATCGACGAGCATGACCCGGTCAGGACCCAGGAGTTCTACCAGAGCGGGTTGCTGCAGAAAGGGCATCAGGCCGAGACCCAGGCCTATTCGCCGAAGCAGATCTACGACCTGTTCATGGAGAAGATCATCACCCAATTCGATGTGGCGTTCTGTGAAACCGTCACCCGCAGTCGAAGCCTGATCTTTGAAAATGCCACCGAGGCCATGAACAGTGTGCTCGCCAATTACGACAAGGCCCGCGCGGCAGCAGGGCGTGAGGGCAAGTTCTCGATGCGGGTCATCGACAGCAAGCAGATTTTTGCCGGCCAGGGCCTCCTTGCCGCCCATACCCTGAAACTGATCGAGCAGAAGCTCTCCAAGAACGCCCTTCGGCATGAGGTCGAGACCTTCTCGGACAAGATCTACACCTGTGTCATCCCGCGAGACCTTCACTACATCCGGGAACGGGCCCGTCGACGCGGCGACAAGAGCGTCTCGGCGCTGGTGGCCTTCCTGGGAAAGGCCCTCAATATCACGCCGGTGATCTTCGGTAAGGGAGCAGAAGGCCAGCCCGTGGCCAAGACCCGAAGTTTTGATGTGGCGGTGGAAAAAGTGATGAACTACGCTGCCGCCCGGGTGGAGGCGGGCCTGGCCACGCCCTATGTCAGCCTGTCCTGTGGCCTGACCTGGACCGAAATCGAGGACCTGCCGGGGCTGAACCGTCTTCGGGACGCCTGCGAACGCAATGGCGTCGAGCTGTTGCTGTCCCAGATGGGGATCACCAGCAGCATCTATGTGGGGCCGGGCAGCTTGTGTCTCGCCCTGGCTGCTGATCCGCACACCTTCAACGATTTCCAGTAAGTCGCCGCCGCTACAAACCGACGTGGCGGCCGGCATTTGCCCAGCCGCGGTCGTAACCCGGTAGTTTTGGCAAACTCTTCCCTGGCGCTGCCGTGTTAGCCTCGTAAGCCTTCTTCCAAACCTTTTGCATACAGGACCGTTGAACCCATGAGCAACAGCAATGCGGATCTCGCCAGCAGGCTGCTGGAACAGCACGTAAAGCACGAAATGGCGTCGCTTAAAGGGGCCAGGTTGCGCAAGTTCCTTGAGCGCGAGGTGACGGAACTCCTGGGGCAGGCTGATGTGGTTACCCTTGGTCGACTGAGTTCTGTGGAGCAGGTGATGGGGGTGATCCAGCGGATCGTCGTGAATATGGAGCTGGATGCCGGTATCCCTGAACTGGCGGCGGAAATGGCCACGGAGGTGATGAACGCGCCGGTGCAGGAACAGACCACGCTGGGCGAAATCATCAGCCGGGACCAGGCAACCGGTTTCGTGGAAGAGGCCCTGGAATTGCGCCAGCAGCGGGAGCGGGTCATCAGCGAGATCATGGCACATCCGGTCTATCAGGAGCTGGTGTCCAACGTGGTCTACGCCGGCCTCGTGAATTACCTCTACGAGGACAACCTCATTACCAAGTCGGTGCCGGGGGTGGGTTCCATGATGAAGTTCGGCAAGAAAATGGCGAATCGGGCCGTGCCGGGACTGGATGAAACGTTTGAGCGGCGGATAAAAGCCTGGTTATCCGATAGCTTGCCGGGGCTGATTGCCCGCAGCGAGGAGTTCCTCAACAAGGCGCTGTCCGATGACGAACTGCGGGACAGTGTTATGGCCGGCTGGGTGTCGGTAGAGAATCGCACCATTGCCGAACTGCGCGAAGGAATGGGGGATGTCGAACTTCAGGAATTCGTGGTGCTGGGCTACGAGTTCTGGCTTGAGTTCCGAAAAACCGCCTACTTCGAGGGATGTGCCCGCGCGGTGGTGGAACACCTGTTTGCCAAGTATGGCGACCGTCCGATCAGCGACCTGCTTAAAGATGTTGGAGTCACCCGGGAAATGATCATGGCCGAAATCGATGCCTACGCACTTCCGGTTATGGACGTGTTGCGGGAACAGGGCTATGTTGAGGCCCTGGTGCGCCGCAGGTTGAGCAGCTTTTACAGTTCTGCGGCGGCACGCAAGATTCTTGAGCCGGAGGCCTGACCAGCGCAGCCACCGGCCATTCACCGGAGGCCTGCCATGTTTACAGAATTGTTCTGGGCGTACCTGGTAGCTATTACTCTGCTGACCATTACACCGGGTGTCGACACCCTGCTGGTGATGCGTAATACCGGTCGTGGTGGCTTGAGAGATGGCTGTGTGACCAGTGTCGGTATCTGTAGCGGGCTGTTTATCCACGCGACGCTCTCGGCGCTGGGGATTTCCATTTTGCTGGTTGAAACCGCGTGGGCCTTCTCCGCACTGAAATGGGCGGGAGCCTGTTATCTGGTATGGCTGGGCATTGCCTCACTCCGCCAGGCCTGGTCAAGGAACAGCAGGCCCAAGACGGAGCCGCGCGAGGTGGTCAGGCGGCGGGTGGGCACGTCGGTCTCGTTCCGGGAGGGGCTGCTCTCCAATGTCCTCAACCCCAAGACAGCCCTGTTCTATATGGCCCTTTTGCCACAATTCGTGGACCCAGCCGGTAACGCTTTCCAGCAGTCGCTGGTCCTGGCGAGTGTCCATTTCCTGCTCGCCATGGTCTGGCAGTGTGGGCTGGCCTTTGCGGTGGTCCGGTTCAAGGGGCTGGGGGCGAGTGCGCGGGTGAAACGTGCGTTGAATGCTGCCACCGGCGGGTTCTTTGTCGCCATGGGGGCGAAGCTGGCCAGTAGCTGAACCGATCGGATTGGAAGGACGCCTGAACAGGCAAACAAAAAGGGAAGCCCTGGGAGCTTCCCTTTTTGCATTCAGGCGTCGCCTTACTTCTCGAGGTACTGGATCTTGTCCGGTTTGCCGTCCCATTCCTCGGCGTCCGGCAGCGGGTCCTTCTTCTCGGTAATGTTTGGCCACTTGCCCGCGAGATCGGCGTTGATCTCTACAAACTGGACCTGATCGGCGGGCAGCTCATCCTCGGAGAAGATCGCTTCTGCCGGGCACTCGGGCTCACACAGGGCGCAGTCAATGCACTCGTCCGGATCAATTACCAGAAAGTTCGGGCCTTCGTAGAAACAGTCTACCGGGCAGACTTCCACGCAGTCTGTGTATTTGCACTTGATGCAGTTATCAGTAACGATAAACGCCATAGTCAGATCCCTGGTCCAGTGGTCAATCTCATCGGGAGCTTGCAGTCAGGCTCCATGGTTATGTTTTATTGCGCGATATTGTAGGGAGCGCCCCGCAGACCCGCAAGAGTTGACCCGCTATATCGTTATTACTTGGATCAAAAAGCCGGAAAATTCCGGTCATTTCTCCAGCAATTCCTTCAGTTCGTAAAGCCGGTTCAGGGCCTCTCTCGGGGTCAGGTCATCCAACTCAAGCGCCTTGAGTGTTCGTTCGACCACACTGGGCTCCAGACTTGCGAACATATCACCTTGCATGACCGGCTCGCTGACGCGCGCTGAAGGCTGCGGGCGGGCCTCCTGAGCGCTTGGCGCCGGGGCCTGGTTCGTAGGGACTGCAGCGGGGGTTGCGCTGCCTTCGAGGTGGGCCAACTGGCCCTTGGCGTTGCGTATCACGTCCTGAGGTACACCAGCGAGCTTGGCCACCTGCAGGCCGTAGCTCTGGCTCGCCGGGCCATCGTGGACGTTGTGAAGGAAGACGATGCTGTCGTCGTGCTCGGTGGCAGTCAGGTGCACGTTGACGGCGTGGGCGAGGTCATCGGCGAGCTGGGTCAGTTCAAAGTAGTGCGTGGCGAACAGGGTGTAGCAGCGAATGTTTTTTGCCAGGTGTTCGGCCGTGGCCCAGGCCAGGGAAAGCCCATCGAAGGTGCTGGTACCGCGGCCCACCTCATCCATCAGCACCAGGCTGAACTCCGTGGCATTGTGGAGGATATTGGCGGTTTCAGTCATTTCCACCATAAACGTGGAGCGACCGCCGGCAATGTCATCGGAGGAGCCCATGCGGGTGAAAATCCGGTCGACGGGCCCCAGAACCGCGCGGTTGGCCGGTACGAAACTGCCGGTGTAGGCCAGCAGGGCAATCAGCGCGGCCTGACGCATGTAGGTGGACTTACCGCCCATGTTCGGGCCGGTGATCACCAGCATACGACGCTGGGTATCCATCAGCAGGTCGTTGGGCACAAAGGGTTCATCCAGCAGCTGCTCCACCACCGGATGGCGGCCCTCTTCGATATCAAAACCCGGTGATTCACTGAATTCCGGTGCCGCAAGGCGCAGGGTGGTGGCCCGTTCGGCAAAGTTGCTCAGGACGTCCAGCTCGGCCAGAGCCTGGGCAGCATCCTGAAGTGGCGCCAGCTGCTCGGCGACCGCTTCCAGGACCTCATCGTAAAGGGCCTTTTCACGGGCCAGCGCGCGGCTCTTGGCGCTCAGGGCCTTGTCCTCGAACTCTTTCAGTTCCGGGGTGATAAACCGTTCCGCGTTTTTCAGGGTCTGGCGCCGAATGTAATCCACCGGAGCCTGGTCGGACTGGGCCCGGCTGATTTCGATGTAGTAGCCGTGCACCCGGTTGTAGCCCACCTTGAGGGTGCTGATACTGGTACGGTCCCGTTCCCGGGTTTCCACGTCCAGCAGGTACTGGCCCGCGTTCTCGCTGATGTTGCGTAGGTCGTCCAGTTCCTCGTCAAAGCCCTCACGGATAACGCCGCCGTCACGGATAACCACGGGCGGATTGTCGATGATGGACCGTTCAAGCAGGTCAGCCAGCTCCGGGTATTCGCCGATGATGGTCGCCAGCTTCACAATGTGATGGGAATTGACCGGTTTCAGGGTTTCCTGAAGGCTGGGCAACGCCTGGAAGGCATCCCGCAACCGGGCCAGGTCCCGGGGGCGGGCCGAGCGCAGGGCGACCCGGGCGAGCACCCGTTCAATGTCTCCGACCGCCTTCAGCAGGTCGTGCACCGGCTCATAATGAAAGCCGTCCAGCAACGCCGATACCGCCTGTTGGCGCTGGGAGACCACAGTCACGTCGCGCAGTGGGCGATTGAGCCAGCGCCGCAGCTCCCGGCCGCCCATGGAGGTGGCAGTGCGATCCATTACCCAGGCCAGCGTATGCAGGTGGCCGCCCATCAGGTTGGAGTCGATCTCGAGGTTGCGGCGGCTGGCGGCATCCAGGATGACCGCTTCATCCCGCCGTTCCCGGGTCAGTTTCCGGATGTGGGGCAGGGCGGTGCGTTGGGTTTCCTTGGCATACTGCAGCAGGCAGCCGGCAGCGCAGATGGCCAGGGTCAGGTCCTCGCAGCCGAACCCGGTCAGGTCCCGCACCTGCAGCTGGTGTGTGATGACCCGGCGTGCCGTATCGGATTCGAACAGCCAGGGCCCCTGGCGGCGAACGCCGGTGTAACCCTCCAGCACCTCTTCGTAAGGGAAGTCCTCGCTTATCAGGATTTCCGCCGGACGCACGCGCTGGAGTTCGCCCTGCAGGGCTTCCAGGTCGTCCAGCTCAGAGACCGCAAAGCGGCCGCTGGAAATATCCAGCGAGGCAAAGCCGAATTGTTCGCGATGGCTGTAAATGGCTACCAGCAGATTGTCGCGACGGTCCTCCAGATAGGCATCGTCACTGAGTGTGCCCGGCGTGACAATTCGAACCACCTGGCGATCGACCGGGCCTTTACTGGTGGCCGGATCGCCAATCTGTTCGCAGATGGCGATGGATTGACCCGCCCGCACCAGCCGGGCAATGTATCCCTCAGATGAATGGAACGGGATGCCGGCCATGGGGATCGGGTTGCCGCCGGATTGCCCGCGAGCTGTCAATGTGATGTCCATCAGCTCGGCGGCTTTCTTGGCGTCTTCATAAAACAGCTCGTAGAAGTCCCCCATGCGGTAGAACACCAGCTCGTTGGGATGCTGCCCCTTGATCTTCAGGTACTGCTGCATCATGGGGGTGTGCTTGGAGAGATCGGTCTGGGCTGCTGACATGGACGGTCCGGATTGCCTTGCTTTGGATGAAGGCGTGAATTGTAAGAAAATAACGCCCCGGATGAAACGAAGGAGATCATTATGACCGCCAGTGATCAGGAATTGTCTGAGGCGGGGGCCCGCCTTGGCAAACTGCTGGAGCGGCAGGGACGTATGGTTGTCACGGCCGAGAGCTGCACCGGAGGCTGGGTAGCCAAGGTGTTGACGGACAGGGCGGGTTCCTCCGCGTATGTGTTGGGAGGCCTGGTAACGTACAGCAACAGTGCCAAGGAAGGGTTGCTGGGCGTAAGCGGCCAATCACTGGCTGACCACGGTGCCGTAAGTGAACCGGTGGTTCGGGAAATGGTTGCCGGTGCGCTGGCGGTGACCGGTGCGGATGTGGCTGTGGCCATCAGTGGTGTCGCGGGTCCGGGCGGTGGCAGCGAAGATAAGCCTGTGGGCACGGTGTGGTTTGCCTGGGGCCGAGGCCAGGCATCCACGGAAGCCGTGGTGGCCCATTTTCCAGGTGACCGGGACCAGGTTCGGCGCCAGGCGGTGCTCTTTGCGTTGCAGGGGGTCAGTGATTTCCTGGGCGCATCCTGAATGGCGTCAGATGGGACTGGCGGAAGCCTCGGGTCAGTTTCGTGAAAGAGGGGGTTGGTCTCCTCATCGGGTTATGTTTTAATACTGTTCAAATATACAGGGAATTTGCTGTATCTGCTGTACAAGTTCCCGCTCCAAAATTCTGCGACCGGCGTTAAGTGACGACCGGTGGCTACGGCGACAGAGGGTTTGCACTGATGGAAGACAACCGCAAGAAAGCACTAAGCGCAGCACTGGGTCAGATTGAGCGCCAGTTCGGCAAGGGCGCCGTCATGAAAATGGGCGATCAGCCCCGTGAAGCCATTCCTGCGGTATCCACCGGTTCTCTCGGACTCGACGTTGCCCTGGGTATTGGCGGCCTTCCCTATGGGCGGATCTGTGAGATCTACGGCCCGGAAAGTTCCGGTAAAACCACGCTGACCCTCCAGGTCATCGCTGAAGCCCAGAAGCAGGGAAAAACCTGTGCCTTTGTCGATGCGGAGCACGCACTTGATCCGATTTACGCTGAAAAGCTGGGCGTGAATGTCGACGACCTGCTGGTGTCCCAGCCGGATACCGGCGAACAGGCACTGGAAATCGCTGATATGCTGGTTCGCTCCAACGCCGTTGACGTGATCATCGTGGACTCCGTCGCAGCTCTGACGCCGAAAGCGGAGATCGAAGGCGAAATGGGCGACAGTCACGTGGGGCTTCAGGCGCGTTTGATGTCTCAGGCCTTGCGCAAACTCACCGGTAACGTCAAGCACGCCAACTGTCTGATGATCTTTATCAATCAGATTCGAATGAAGATTGGTGTTATGTTCGGCAGCCCGGAAACCACGACCGGTGGTAACGCCCTGAAATTCTACTCTTCTGTGCGTCTGGATATCCGTCGCATCGGTTCCGTGAAGGATGGCGACGAAGTGGTGGGTAACGAAACCCGCGTGAAAGTGGTCAAGAACAAGGTGGCGCCGCCGTTCCGCCAGGCCGAATTCCAGATCATGTACGGCAAGGGTATCTACCACATGGCCGAGGTTCTGGACATGGGTGTGAAAGAAGGCTTCGTGGACAAATCCGGTGCCTGGTATGCCTACAACGGCGACAAGATTGGCCAGGGCAAGGCCAACGCCTGCAAGTTCCTGGAAGAGAACCTGGATCTGGCCACGGAAATTGAAGCCAAGGTCCGTGACAAGCTGATGCCAAAGCCGGAGAAAAAAGAGAAGGCCGAGGAAGCCCCGGCTGAAGCAAATGGCGAACTGCTCTAACTAACTGTCCGTCCAAGAATGGGCAGCAGGACGCATTTCCTGCTGCCCATGCTCCCTTCCAGTCCAGTCCATCCCTCCGATTTTCGATCCCTTTCGTCTCGACGTACCTGTCTTGCCGGGGATGCCGCCGACTTGAAAAGCAAGGATTGTGTGTTATACACAGATAAGACGATCCGGGTAGTGGCCCCGCTAGAAACGCGGGGCCGTAGTGGTGATTGTTTGGTTAAAAGGATCTTCAACCAAACCAGGGTATCCCCATGAAAACGCCGCATTACGCTCCCCTGAAGCTGTGCCTTCTTGCACTCTTCGCTCTATGCTCCACCCTCACTTATGCCCAGTCGGAAAAGCCGAACATATTGATCATCTGGGGTGATGACATCGGCTGGTCGAACCCCAGTGTCTACCATCGGGGAATGATGGGCTATCAGACGCCCAACATCGACAGCATTGCCAAAGAAGGCGCCTTGTTTACCGACTGGTACGGGCAACAGAGTTGCACCGCCGGACGTGCGGCCTTCATTACCGGACAGAGTCCGTACCGAACCGGGTTGCTGAAAGTCGGGCTTCCGGGCGCAAAGGAAGGTCTGTCGGAAAAAGACCCCACCATCGCAGAATTGCTTAAAAACCATGGTTACATGACCGGGCAATTTGGCAAGAATCATCTGGGGGATCTGGATGAAATGCTGCCAACCAACCATGGTTTTGATGAGTTCCTGGGCAACCTCTACCACCTCAACGCCGAGGAGGAGCCAGAGAACCCGGATTACCCGCAGAACCCGGAGTTCAAGAAGAAGTTCGGGCCGCGGGGCGTCATCAAGAGCTTTGCCGATGGTGACATCGAAGATACCGGTCCGCTGACCAAAAAGCGGATGGAGACCATCGACGACGAAGTCACAGGCGCCGCCCTGAATTTCATAGACCGTGCTCACCGAGCCGATAAGCCCTTTTTTGTCTGGTGGAATTCCACCCGCATGCACGTGAATACCCATCTTAAGCCAGCGTCGGAAGGCGTTACCGGCCTGGGTGTCTATGCCGACGGTATGGTCGAGCATGATGGTCATGTCGGCCAGTTGCTCGCCAAGGTGCGTGAACTGGGGCTCGAAGACAACACCATCATCATGTACTCCACTGACAATGGTGCCGAAATCTTTGCCTGGCCCGATGGCGGCATGACGCCTTTTCGCAACGAGAAAAACTCGAACTGGGACGGCGGTTATCGCGTGCCGACACTGATCAAATGGCCCGGCGTGATCGAACCCGGAAGCGTATACAACGATGTGTTTTCCCACGAAGACATGTTGCCTACCCTCCTGGCGGCGGTTGGTGAGCCCGACATCAAGGAAAAGTTGTTGGAAGGCCACGAAGCCAATGGCAGGGATTTCAAGGTTCATCTGGATGGCTACAACCTGTTGCCGTACTTCAAAGGCGAAGTGGAAGAGGGCCCTCGCAAGGAATTTTTCTACTGGACCGATGATGGCGACCTGGCGTGCCTGCGCTATGACCGCTGGAAGCTGGTCTTCATGGAGCAGCGAGCTCACGGTTTCGAAGTGTGGCAGGAGCCGATGGTTACCCTGCGCGTGCCCAAGCTGTTTGATATGCGCGGCGATCCGTTTGAACGGGCAGACCATGACTCTGAAAAGTATGCGATGTGGCGCTTTGACCGTGCATTCCTGTTGCTGCCCGGCTCAGCTTACGTGAGTCAGCATCTGGAGACCTATAAAGATTTCCCTCCCCGTCAGAAGCCCGGCAGCTTCAATCTGGAACGGGTCCTGGAAATGTTGCAGGAAAATCAGGGCGGGTAATCCCGATCGCGCTTATCGTTGGATAATCGAGGGGCACTATTTCGCCGGTCGACTGGGGGACTGGAATGAAGCACGTTCTAAATAGATGGGCGCGTGTAGTGCTCGGGCCTGCACTTGCCGTCCTGATCGTCGGGCTGACACCCGGCGTATCAGGCGCTGCAGAAGCCGGGGGCGGCCACCCGAAACTGATTCTGCAAATCACCGTGGATGCACTACGGGCCGATCTGCCGGAGCGTTACGCGTCCGTTCTGGGAGAGGATGGCTTCAAGCGCCTGTGGAGCAATGGAATCACCTATTCCAACGCCAATTACCGCCACGCCAACACGGAGACCGTGGTCGGCCACGCCTCGTTGGCCACGGGCACGGTACCGGCGCGCCACGGGATGATCGGGAATGTCTGGTTTGACCGTGAGTTGGGGCGCCTGGTCTACAACATCGAAGACGCCCGCTATCGGTTGCTGACCGCGGGCGCTGACGTGGATGAACAGACTGAAATCGATCCGACCCAGAAGGCCGCCAAGGTGGATGGCCGGTCACCAACCGCCATCCTGACGTCGACCTTCAGCGATGAACTGGCGATTTATTTCAATGGGCGTTCGAAGATATTCGGCGTTTCCGTGAAAGATCGCGGCGCGGTTACGCTGGCGGGGCAGACCGGGAAAGCTTTTTGGTTCTCCAAGGCCACCGGGGAGTTTGTTACCAGCACCTATTACTATGACGAGTACCCGCAGTGGGTGACGGACTGGAATGCGGGCAAGCCCGTTGGCAAGTACGCGGGCAAAGCCTGGGACCTGCTCCTTGAACCGGATGCCTACCAGTTCGCCGGCGCTGATGATCAAGGCTTCGAGACCGATTTCCCGGGTTTCGGGCGTGCGTTTCCCCACGCCTTGGGGGCGGCCGACGATAAGTACATGACCACCCGCCTGACCCTCAGTCCGGCCGGAGATGAACTGACCCTCGATTTTGCAAAAGCGCTGTTGACTGAAGAGCAATTGGGGCAGGACGATGTGCCGGATTTCCTGGCGGTCAGTTTTTCCTCAACCGACTACGTTGGTCACATATTTGGTGCCTCCAGTCTGGAGGCCGAAGACAACATGGCTCGTCTCGACCGCACCCTGGCGGACCTGCTCGGCTTTGTTGACAAGCACGTGGGGCTTGAGAACACATTGATTGTGCTCTCGGCGGATCACGGACAACCGGAGGTCCCCGGCCATCTCAACCAGCTCGGCGTGTCCACCGCCAGCTATTTCGATGTTGAGGCGCTGGACAAAACGCCGGCCATTGAAGCCCTGAAGACGAAATTTGGCATCGGCGAGGAGCTGATCGAGGCGTTCTTCCAGCCTTATCTGTATCTCAATAATGACATCATTGAGAAGGAAGGCCTGGATAAAGTGGCTGTCGAACAGACGCTTGCCGAGACGCTGATGCAGTTTGAGGGTATCTCCGTGGCAATTCCCAGCTCGGCCCTGCGGTCGGGCGCATTCCCGAATGTTCCGGTCATCGATGCCGTCCTGAATAACTTCCACCCGAAACGTTCGGGCGACATCTACGTGGTATTCAACCCCAACGTCTTCATTAACGATTTTGATGGCTTGGAGGTGGCTTCGGTTCACGGGTCACCGTGGCGTTATGACACCCACGTGCCGGTGATTTTTTCCGGATACGGCCTGAAGGCCCGGACCGTCACTCGACCGGTAGCGCCGTATGACATTGCCCCGACACTGTCTGCTGTGATCGGTGCCAAAGCGCCTTCAGGCGCGGTTGGCCAGCCCTTGCAGGAAGTTCTGGAAAATTGACTTTGTTACACTGATCCTGGATTTCCCTGCTGCATATTCGGTAATCGCAGGGGCATCAATGCTGCGAACCGATCCGGGAGAAAGTGTGGAAAACAGCAAAAAATTATTGATCGTGGCTCATGCGCCGTCCCCGAATACCCTCAAACTGCGGGAGGCGGTGGAGAAGGGCGCACGGCATGCGGATATCGAGAATGTAGAGGTGACCGTTCTGGCGCCCCTGGATGCTGGCCCGGAGGACGTACTCGCCTGCGACGCCATTATCCTCGGGACCACTGAAAACCTCGGTTACATGAGCGGGGCGCTGAAGGACTTCTTTGACCGAAGCTATTATCCGTGCCTGGAGCGCACCCAGGGCCTGCCCTTTGCCTATTACATCCGGGCGGGCCATGATGGCACCGGCACCCATCGCGCCATCGAGTCGATCGCAACAGGCCTGCGCTGGAAGCGGATTCAGGAGCCGCTGATCTGTCGCGGCGAATACCGCGAGGAATTTTCCGAGCAGTGCCAGGAGTTGGGCCTGTATGTGGCGGCCAGCCTGGATGCCGGCCTGATCTAACCCCCGGAGTTGGCCTGGAAGGGGAGTTAGCTGGCTAAACGGTTGTAGAAACCTTCGATCCGTGACAATGCGTTGTCCATGGCGCGTGAATAGCCTTTTTTATCCAGGCAGTAACTGAACTGTACGCTGATCCGAAAGCCGGCCTGGTATGGCTGGCACTCCACAACCCGGGCACCCACACGGGATTCCCGGATGTACTTGCCGGCAAAGTCCAGGAATAAACGAACACCAGGCTCCACCGGTCGCGGGCAGAGAACGGCCATGCCGTAACGGTTCAGGTCCAGGCAGGTGACCGAGGTGGCCTGCTTGCCACGGCCAAGGAACCCGCGTTCCCGTAACCAGACCTGAAGGCAAGAGGCTGGGTAGCGATCCTTGATTCTCCGATCGGTTGAATCACTCGTCATACAGGTGCGTCCGTTGCGTGTCTTGTCTTTGTTGTCCCCCGGCAATCCAGCAGACGGATTGCGACCGGGAGATGAAGTTTAGTTCTGGAACATCTGTCTGAAAAATAACCATTCATGAAAGTGTGAACTGGCTAACACTTCCATAAAGGGCCGCCAGCCCGGCAGAAATCTTGTGCTCGCACGCGACAGGGGCGGCCGCAGAATCTACAATGACCGGCCAATGATTCAACCGTTACAGGACCGTACCTTGAAGTCACTGTCTCTGCACCAGCTCTACAAAGCCTGTGTTCTGAAAGACCTGCCATTCAAAACCACCCGGCAACTGGAGCCACTGGCCGAAATCGTCGGCCAGAATCGGGCCCAGGAGGCCGTTCGCTTCGCACTGGCCATGCCCCATGGCGGCTATAACGTCTATGCGGTAGGACGAAACGGGCTGGGCAAGCGCACCATGATGCTGCGTTACCTCGAGCACCACGTCGATACGGACCAGCAGAGTCATGACTGGTGCTATGTTGCCAATTTTGAGGAACCACGGGTTCCTCGGCTGCTGCAAGTCCCCGCGGGCAAGGGCACCCAGCTCAAGCAGGACATGGAAAAGCTGATGAGCCGGCTGGTCAAGGTCATCCCTCAGACGTTCGACAGCGACAGCTTTCTGGAACGGTCGGAACAGCTCAAGAACGAATACGGCAAGATGCAGGAAGATGAACTGGAGAAGGTGGCGGCCCAGGCCAGGCGCAAGAAGGTCAGCCTGACCGTCACCACGCCCGGTGGTTACCGGCTTGTCGCCATGAACGGCGACGAACCGCACACCGCAGAGTCCTTCCAGGCACTGACCGAAGAGCAGCGGGACAAGTTCGAGGACTCAATCAACAAGCTGGAAAAGAAGCTCCGGCAGGCGCTGCGCAAGCTGGCAGACTGGGAGCAGGAGTATGCCGACAAGCAGCAGGCGCTGAACAAGGAAACCCTCGAAGGCATTTCGGGCCACCAGATTGACGAGCTGGAGGAAAAATACCGGGATCTGCCCGACGTGGTTTCCTATTTTGAGGCGGTGCGGAACGACCTCGCCGAGAACCTGGATATTTTCCTCGACGATGACGACGAACAGGCGGCTATTGCCTACGCCTCGCTCGACAAGAAAATGCCCCGGCGCTATCTGGTCAACCTGTTGGTACATCAGAAAACCAACGAAGTACCGGTGGTGGTTGAGGATAACCCGACCTACCACAACCTGTTCGGTTACGTGGAGAACGTGACCTATAAAGGCACGGTGTTCACCGACTTCTCGCTGATCCGGCCGGGCAGCCTGCACCGGGCCAACGGTGGTTACCTGTTGATGGATGCCATCAAGGTACTGGAGCAGCCGTTCGTCTGGGATGGTCTGAAGCGGGCTCTGCGATCCAAGTCCATCCAGATCAATTCGCTGGAGCGCGAACTGACCCTGTCTGGCACCATTTCCATCGAGCCGGAAGCGGTGCCGCTGGATGTGAAGATTGTCCTGTTTGGTGACCGGGAAACCTGGATGCTGCTGCAGGAATACGATTCGGAGTTCGCCGAATTGTTCCGGGTGACGGCGGACTTCGAGAATGAAATGTATCGGTCCGACGACAGCCAGCTGCTGTATGCCAAGTTCATTGCCAGTCTTGTCAGCGAGAAGAAGCTCCTGCACTGCTCGAACAAGGCGGTGGCTCGGGTGATTGAGCACAGTTCGCGAATGGCGGAGCATCAGGACCGCCTTTCTCTGCACGCCGCCGATATTGCCAATCTGCTTCGCGAGTCCGATTTCTGGGCTCGCCAGGCGGGTGCGAAACTGATTCAGGACGCACACGTAGAGCGGGCACTGGAAAGCGCCAAATACCGCAGCAGCCGTATCCGTGACCAGTTCTACGATTCCATTCGTGACGGGTCGACCCTGGTCAGCACCAGCGGCACCTGCGTTGGGCAGGTAAACGCGTTGTCGGTGCTGTCGACCGGTGGGTTCGAATTCGGCCTTTCCAACCGTGTCACTGCAACCTGCTACTATGGAGATGGTGCGGTGATGGATATCGAGCGGGATGTGAAGCTGGGAGGCAATATCCACTCCAAGGGCGTCATGATTCTCAGCTCCTGGCTGGCATCTCACTTTGCAATCACAGACCCGATGCATCTGTCTGCCAGCCTGACCTTCGAACAGAACTATGGAGAAATTGACGGCGACAGCGCATCCCTGGCGGAACTCTGTGCCCTGATCTCGGCCCTGGCCGAGATCCCGGTCAGGCAGGACCTGGCGATTACCGGCTCAGTCAACCAGTTCGGAGAGGTTCAGCCTATTGGCGGGGTAAACGAGAAAGTCGAAGGCTTCTTTGCAACCTGTCAGTTAAAAGGCGGTCTCACCGGCACCCAGGGCGTAATTGTCCCCAGTACCAACGTCCAGAACCTGATGCTGGACAGTGAATTGGTCAACGCCGCCCGCGAGGGTCGGTTTGCGGTCTATGCCGCCAGCCGATTGGAAGAGGCTGTCACCCTGTTGCTCGGCAAACCTGCCGGCAAGGCGGATGACAAGGGCAGGTACCCGAAGCAGAGCGTTTTTGGCATTATCCAACAACGGCTTGAAAAAATGCGTGAACATGAGCGTCAGGAACATGCCCGGGACGATCATAAGGATCCGTCAATTCACTGACCGGACATCATAAGAAAGTGGACAGGAGAGAACACACACATGACTGATATCCAGCAGACCGTATACGTAGTAGAAGACGATGAAGCGGTTCGTGATTCACTGGAGCTGCTGCTGAAGTCAGACAGCAAGCCGGTGAAGACCTACGAGAACGCAACGGCTTTTCTCAAGGACTACTCCGAAAAGATGGCCGGGTGCATTGTGCTGGATATCCGCATGCCGGGTATGGATGGTATGGAGCTTCAGAAAAAGCTGAACGAAAAGCACTCCATCCTGCCCATCATTTTTGTGACTGGACACGGCGATGTCCCCATGGCCGTGGACGCCATGAAGGAAGGGGCTGTGGACTTTATCCAGAAGCCCTATCGGGAAGAAGCCCTGCTGGAAAAAATCGAGGCGGCTCTTGAACAGGATCTCGAGCAGCGCAAGACCCTCGATGAGAAGCAGGAAATCATTCGTCGCGTTAAAAGCCTCACCCCCCGCGAACACGAGATCATGGACCGGATGATTGCGGGACAGGCCAACAAGGTGATTGCGATCGAGCTGGAAATCAGTCAACGGACGGTGGAAATTCACCGTTCCCGGGTTATGCACAAGATGGGGACCCACTCCCTGGCGCACCTGGTTCGTATGGTCCTGTCCGTAAAGGACCTTATCGACGCCCGGTGATCCTGTCGGCATCATACGGAGACCTTTTCAATCGGCCCCGTTTATATGACTGAAGTTGTCAGTGAGAACTCGGAGGTGACGGTTCTGCTCGTGGATGATAATCCACAGAACCTCAAAGTCCTCTATGAGACCCTGAAAGACAAGGGCTATCGCCTGTTGATCGCCAACGAAGGTGAAAAGGCCCTGGACCTTGCCCATCGCCACCAGCCCGAAGTAATCCTGCTGGACATCATGATGCCTGAAATGGATGGCTACGAGGTGTGCGAACGCCTCAAGGCGGATCCGGCGACGGCAGACTGCGCCGTGGTGTTTCTGTCTGCCCTGGACGATCTGCAGGCCAAGGTGAAGGGATTTTCCCTCGGTGGTGCCGATTACATTTCCAAGCCTTTCCAGTCCCTTGAGGTAATTGCGCGGGTGAAGACCCACGCCCGGGTTATTCGTCTTGAGCGGGAGCTTCAGGCACGGAACCGGGAACTCCAGGGCGACCAGACCCGGATTCTCAACTCCATCAGTGAAGGCATTTACGGTCTGGATGAGAACGGGGTTATCGAGTTTGCCAATCCGGCCGCGGCGGAGATCATGCGCTGCCCGGTCGATGAGCTGGTTGGCCGAAACTTTTTTGAAGTGCACTTTGCGACCTGCGGTGATTGTCCGGACGGTTTGCCGGTTCAGACCACCTGCTGCCAGGGCAGGGCCGAGGGCCAGCGCAACATCCGGATGAAGAGGACGGACGGCAGCGGGTTTCCTGCGGAATACCGGTCGACGCCGAAGCTTGATAATGACCAGTTGCATGGCGCCGTGGTGGTATTCCGGGACATCACAGCAGAACTCGAGAGCGAGGCGGCTCTGGAAGAGGCCAGGGCGTTGGTTCAGGAGCAGCGGGACCAGCTGGCCCACGCATCGAGACTGACCACCATGGGCGAGATGGCGGCCGGCTTTGCCCATGAGGTGAACCAGCCGCTCACGGCAATCACCAACTATGCCCGGGTGTCCAAGCGAATGATGCGCAAGGAAAACCCCGACCTCGGTTTGCTGGGTGAGACCCTGGACAAGATCGAGGCCCAATCCCACCGCGCCAGCGAGATCATTCGCCGAATTCGTCGATTCATGAAAAAGCCGGCGACTGGCAAAGAAGTCATATCGGTCCCGGCGCTGCTCGAGGACACCCGCCAGTTCGCAGAAGTCGACATGCGTAACAACGAGGGTGGGATTGAGCTGTCGGTCCCGGATTCGCTGCCGGATGTGGCGGCCGATCCGATCCAGGTCCAGCAGGTTGCCCTGAACCTGATCCGTAATGCGCTGGAGGCGACCCGGAGCGCCGATGCCTCAACGCCGGTTGAGGTAAGTGCCGAATTGCTCGGCTCAAGCTGCGTTCGTGTCCAGGTGCGGGACCATGGCGTTGGCCTGCCGGCAGACGCCGAAGACAAGCTGTTTCTGCCGTTCTACACCACCAAGGATGAGGGCATGGGCATCGGCCTTGCCACCTGCCGGTCCCTGATTCAGGCGCAAGGTGGGGATATCGGCTTTGAGCGCCCCGAGGGCGGGGGCGCCTGCTTCTACTTTACCCTGCCAGTGGCTGGAGCGGACGGAGCGCCCTGTGCCCCTGAAGTCGCCTCGGGCGCCGGGGAAGCCTGAATACCAAGCCTCCGGGCCTTTACAGCCATTCGATGTGACCGCTGAGATGCGGGGCATCGCCCCTCGAATTCAACAGTTGATAGTCCCAGCCTGACGCACCGGAATGCCAGTTGAGTTGCGCCGTTCCGGGCAGGAACAGCGGCTTCTTGAACTGGCAGGACACCCGGAAGGCGCCGGGCTTCCAGTCCTCCTGTTGTTCCAGTAGTGCCAGTGCGCGGGCTTTGCTCCACATGCCGTGGGCGATTGCCCTCGGGAACCCGAAGGCTTTGGCGCTGAGTGCGTGCATGTGAATCGGGTTGCTGTCGCCCGAGACGCCGGCATACTGTCGGCCGATGGATTCCGGAGCGTCGATGCTCAGCGTATTGGGGTACCGCTCCAGCTCCGGCGGCGCGGACTTCCGGCCAGTCCCGGATTCTGTCGCCGCTCGCCGGTACAGCGTAATGCTGGACTCCTCCCAGATCAGTTTGCCTGCGGCGTGGGCCTCGGTAATCAGATCGAACTCGATACCCCGGCTTGTGCGCTCCTGTTTGCCCAGGCGAACGGTCAGATCGAGGGTTTCACCCACTCCGATTGCACGGTGCTGGGTAATGGTATTGCGCAGGTGAACCAGTCCCAGAAGAGGCAACGGAAAGGATGGGGCAGTCAGCAGCTTGAGGTGGAGCGGAAACGCCATGACGTGCGGCCAGGTCACGGGAATGCTGGTCGTCTGCGTGAAGCCGCAGATTGTTTTATACCGCGCCAGCTTATCACCTGCGGTGCTGGCGCCCAGCAGTCGTGCAGACAATGCCGGTATGGTGACGTCGCGGCCGGCTTTTACCGGTTTCGGCATCAGTGCCCGGGCGTAGAGGGGCAGCAGGCCCGGCGGGGCGTTGCGGTAAATAAAAGTATCTGACATAAGGGTTGTCTCCCGGCGCAGGTATTCGCCATTAACTGTAGTCGTGAATTGGTCACGTAAGTACCGGTTATTTTTACATTCTGGTACAACTGTGCGTCTGTGGCCTGATATGCTCTAATATCAGACCTTAGTCCTAGAAGCTTCATATCAAAGGCCTTCACTCTGGCAAATCCGGCTGGATCAGGCATTGACTTGGCTTGCCCCGGAAATTGTCCGCCGGGTCAAAGTGGTATTAAACGAATAAAAAAAGCGGGATTTTATGCAGGAACTTCGTGATGCGGGAGTAATGTTGCGCCTGATTTACGAGGCGATGAAGAAAAGAGGCATTGATACCGATGCCATTTTCAGTCGCCTGGGCGTCGACGAGAACTACGTTTATACCGAGCAGTTGCGCACCCCCCACAGCGCCCAGCTTTACTTCTGGCAAGCGGTTGAAGACGTATCGGGAGATCCGGACATCGGTCTTCATCTCGGGCCCTTGTTGCCCGCCTACAAAGGGCAGGTTCTGGAATACCTTTTTCTCAGCAGTCCGACCTTTGGCGAGGGCCTGCGGCGTGCCCAGAATTACCAGCGTCTGTTGAGCGACGCCGCCAACACGGATTTCTTTATTGAGGGCGACGACGCCTGCATGGTTCTGGATGCGGCCTCTGATGAAGTGAGTCGCCTGAAACATTTCAATGAATGTTTTGTGCAGGGTGTGATTACCTTCTTCCGTTCCATCACCGACGATTCTTTCTACCCCTCCCGCATCGAGTTTGAACATCACCGAGACTCCGGCCAGGAGCACGCGGCCGAGGTGCTTGGCTGTGACGTGGTCTTTGGCGCGCCGGAGAACCGGTTGTATTTCCCGGCGACGCTGCTCACCCATGCCTCGCCCCATGCGGAGCCCGAGTTGCTTGACCTGCATGAACGGTTTGCCAGCGAACAGGTGGCTCGTCTTGAGAAGCGGGACATCGTGGGGCAGGTGGAGAGGATTGTGGCGGAGTTGCTGGATAGCGGCGAGGTCACCCTCGATGCGGTTGCCGAGCGCCTCGGAATCAAGCCCAGGACCCTGCGTACCCGGCTGACGGAGGCAGAGACCAGCTTCAACCAGGTGCTGGCGGACTTCCGCTACCGTCTGGCCCGTCAGTTGCTGGCGACCACCGACGAATCGATTGACGAGATCGTTTACCTGACCGGGTTCTCTGAGCCCAGCACTTTCTATCGGGCTTTCAAGCGCTGGTCGAACATGACACCGATCGAGTACCGGAAAACGGCTCAGGGCAAGGACGCCATGGTCGATGCCCTCTAGCGTCAACGCCCCCGGGAATTTTTTTCGGGAAAAGCGTTGACATAACCGGGTGCCTCTTTATAATGCGCCCTCGTTGTCACCGAGCAGTCACACCCCTGATTGCACCGCCCAGTTCGGGCACGACGTGATGACCAACGCGGAGCGGTAGTTCAGCTGGTTAGAATACCGGCCTGTCACGCCGGGGGTCGCGGGTTCGAGTCCCGTCCGCTCCGCCATTTTTCCTTCCCTCGTAGTTCGGTTTTTCTGTTCTCTGTCATTGCACTGTCATGATCTGGCGTCAACCTGCTTCTGAATGAACCCACGCAGGATAGATGCATGTCGGATTATCAAGAAGAGTTGATCGAAAGCCAGTTCGAAGAGTTTGACGACGACGAAGGCTACGACGACGCTACCGAAATCTAGCGTTCTGCCTTCAGCCGGTTCCGGTGTTCACCGGGGCTGATATCAAACCACCGCCGGTAGGCCTTATGAAATGCCGCCGGATTGGCGAAGCCCAGAAGCCAGGCAATCTCCGAAAGAGCCGTCTCGGTTTCGCGAATATAATCCCTTGCCAGTTGTTTCCGCGTCTCGTCCACCAGTTCACGAAACCCTGTTCCCTCCGCAGCTAACTGCCGCTGTAGCGTCCAGGGAGCCACGCCCAGTTTGCTGGCAATGGTTTCAAGGCTCGGGCTTTCACCCTTGAACAGAGGTGTCAGCAAGTGCTTTACCCGGTCGCCGGTGGTCCAGCCTTTCCGAATTTGCTGCAACTCCCGCTCACACAGGTCCACCAGTTTTTCATGCATGGCTGCCTGCGCCTGCCGTGTCGGCTGAGTCCAGATCTCGGGTTTGAGGGTAATGCCGTTCTCCTTGGCGCCAAAATGAACCGGGCACCGGAACCAGCTTTCAAACAGATCATCCTGACCAACGGACGGATACTCGATGGTGACCCGCTCCAGCACCTCATACTGGCCTGTAACGTTTCGAACAAACTGGGTCCAGGCGGCGAGCACTGAATCCACGACAAAAAAGTTGAACGCGTTGTAAGGGCGTATGGAATAGAACAGGGCCTGGCGATCTTTTGCGTTGAGGGAGGGGGCGCCGCGACTGTTCTGGCTGGTGAGCAGGGAGTATCGGATGAGCGTGCTGAGGGCTTCGCCAGCGGTCTCCGCTGACTGGCCCGCCAATCCGGCGATGCCCGCATCGACGGGCCGTGTCAGGGCCCCGATGCGCAGACCGAGGGCACGGTTCCCTGTTTGGGCTATGGCAGCGTGGCCCAGTCGCATGAAACGCGGAATGCTGATCCGTGCAGCAGCGGACGCAAGGGTTTCTGCGCTCAGCCGGAAGTTGGAGGTCAGGTGTTCAGTATCTGCGCCTTCCGCCGCGGCCGCCCTCAGCAGAACCGACACGTGCAGCACGCTGATGTTGCCCAGGGCATTGCGCGGGCGCTGGGGGGAGGCTGTTTGTCTGGTCATTATCAGCGCTTGTCCGACATGTTGTCTGAAGATAATAGAATGTTATTAAGGGATATTGTTGATGGCAAGTCAGCCGGGTAATTTAGGGCCATAAAACGAGTCGGGCCTCCAAAGGTCCGCAACCATTGATAATGAGGAGATCAATCATGACCGCACCCGCTACCCCCGGTGTCGCCAAATACCCCAACCTGCTCGAACCCCTCGATCTCGGCTTTACCAAGCTCCGCAACCGGACTCTCATGGGTTCCATGCACACCGGTCTCGAGGAAGCGAAAAACGGTTTTGAGCGTCTGGCGGCCTTTTACGCGGAACGCGCCCGTGGTGGTGCTGGCCTGATTGTTACCGGTGGTATTGCGCCGAACGTGGAGGGCGGTGTGTTCCAGCACGCGGCCAAGATGACCAACGAAGACGAAGTGGAAAATCACAAGGTCATTACCCGGGCCGTTCATGAGGCTGACGGCAAAATCTGTATGCAGATCCTGCACGCAGGTCGTTATGCGTACTCGCCGGAACTGGTGGCGCCCTCTGCCATCCAGGCGCCAATCAACCCGTTCAAGCCCAAAGAGTTGGACGAGGCGGGTATCGAGAAACAGATTCAGGATTACGCCGACTGTGCAGTGCTGGCTCAGAGCGCCGGCTACGACGGTGTCGAGATCATGGGCTCCGAAGGTTACTTCATCAACCAGTTCATTGTGTCCCACACCAACCACCGTACCGATGGTTGGGGCGGAAGTTATGAGAACCGGATTCGCCTGCCGATCGAAATCGTGCGTCGTGTCCGGGAGCGGGTGGGCGAGAACTTCATTCTGATCTACCGCCTGTCGATGCTGGATCTGATTGAGGATGGCAGTACCTGGGAAGAGGTGGTGCACCTGGCCAAGGAAATCGAAAAGGCTGGCGCGACCATCATCAACACCGGCATCGGCTGGCATGAAGCCCGGGTGCCGACCATCGCAACCTCCGTGCCCCGCGGTGCGTTCACCAAAGTGACCGCCCGCCTCAAGGGTGAGGTAAGCATCCCGCTGGTAACCACCAACCGGATCAACATGCCGGACGTTGCCGAGAAAATCCTGGCCGAAGGCGATGCCGACATGGTGTCTATGGCGCGTCCATTCCTGGCGGATTCGGACCTGGTCCTGAAGGCGGCTGAAGATCGTGCCGATGAAATCAACACCTGCATCGGTTGCAATCAGGCCTGCCTGGATCACACCTTCAGCGGCAAGCTGACTTCCTGCCTCGTCAACCCCCGGGCCTGCCATGAAACCGAGCTGACCTGGGTCAAGACGGCTGCGCCCAAATCAATTGCGGTGGTTGGTGCCGGGCCGGCGGGCCTTGCCTTTGCGTCGGTTGCGGCCGAACGTGGTCACAAGGTGACCCTGTTTGATGCCGGTAGCCAAATTGGCGGCCAGTTCAACGTCGCCAAGCGGATTCCCGGGAAAGAGGAGTTCCATGAAACGCTGCGTTATTTCCGGGTCATGCTGGACAAGCATGGCGTGGATGTCCGTCTCAACACCCGGGTGAATGTTGACGACCTCAAGGCTGGCGGTTTCGATGACGTGGTTCTGGCGACCGGCGTCGAGCCGCGCACACCGGACATCGAGGGGATTGATCACCCGAAAGTCATCGGATACCTCGATGCCCTGCTCGAGCGCAAGCCCGTTGGGCAGAAAGTGGCGGTGATCGGGGCCGGAGGAATCGGCTTCGATGTCTCAGAATTCATTGTGCACAAGGGGGCTTCAGCCTCGCTTGATACCGAGCACTTCATGCGCGAGTGGGGCGTTGATCTGAGTGTCGAGCACCGTGGTGGAATTCAAGGCGTCTCGCCCGAGGTGCCGGAACCTGCCCGGGAGGTCTACCTGTTGCAGCGCAAGGCATCCAAGGTGGGTAAGAATCTTGGCAAAACCACTGGCTGGATTCATCGGACGTCCCTGAAGAACCGTCAGGTTCAGATGGTGCCGGGCGTGAGCTACCGCAAGATTGATGATCAGGGGCTGCATATCACGGTCACGCCCAAAGGTGCGGAGCAGGGCGAGGATCGCGTGCTACCGGTTGATACCATTATCATCTGCGCCGGACAGGAGCCGCTGCGTGAGCTTCAGGGGGGGCTTGAGGCAGCCGGTGTGGCCGTGCATTTGATCGGCGGTGCCGATGTCGCGGCGGAGCTTGATGCCAAGCGGGCGATTGATCAGGGAAGCCGGCTCGCTGCGCAACTGTGATCACAAAACGTTGCAGTTTTTCTCTGTGCACCGAAGATTGACTGGCTAGACTAGTAAGCCTGAGTCTGTCAGTTTGCGTATCCGCCCTCTCTCAACCGGTGAGGGCGGTGTTTGCCGACACCGGAACCCGATGGAACATTCTGTGTGACTTCATCGTGTTGGTGTCGAATCTTTAAGAGCTAGGAGAGTCACAAATGGTATCTGCCGACCAGGCGACTGATGGTTATGCGGCGGTGTTTTTCGTGGATGGAAGCCATGTGGCGCGCCAGATGCGTGCCAGTGAATTTGGGGCTTTTCTGGACGGATACGTAGGGTTATCGGACCTCGCCGAGACCGATGTTAAAGCGGTTCTGGTTGAGCTGAGTGGCGATCTCCTCGTGCAATCCCTGGTGTTTTTCCGGATCTGGTTCGATGAGGAGGGCCGGGCGGATAGCAATTGGAACGTGCCCATTGAAGAGCTGGCCAAGCGCGGTGCCAAAGGCCCGGACATGGGGGGAGGCCCCATCCGGCTGGTGTGCCGGAGCCAATGCCCGGAGCCTCGCTATGCCGAGGAGCTTTGGGATCCGGACATGACGCCCGGTAACAATCATTTCCAGGCCATTCGCAAGGCTGTCGATTCCAACTCTCTGAAGTTTCGAAAAATTGAGCCTCAACCGGCGCAGGAAGAAGACATTCCGGTGCTCAATTCGGCTCCGGCAACGTCCGCAGAGTCTCAGGAAGACGCGGACAACGCGGCCGACCGGGCCCGTCTGGCCCAGCTCATTCGGGAGCAGCGTCTCCGCATCAAAACCCTCCAGAGTGTCCATCGGGATTCATTGTCTGAAATCCAGCGGGAGCATCGCCTGGAATTGCAGACGCTGCGCAGTGAATTTTCCGACCTGGAGCAAAAGTACGAACGCCAGCGCCTGAGTAACGAGCAGCTTAAGAAGCGCTTGTCTGAACGGAATGAGCAGTACCTCACCATGCAGGAGCAGATTGCCTCCGGTGGCGAGGAAAAGGAGCGGGACGACGCCAACACCGATGCGGAATTGGTGCTCCTCCGGGAACAGCTTGACCGGAAGCACCGTGAACTGGAACTCCGGGATGAGCGGATAGCGGCACTTGAGCAGGAGAACCATGAGCTCCAGCACCAGGAGCCTGCGGAAAATTCCATCATGGGCCAGCTCAGGAAACAGGCTGTGTTTCTCGTGGCTTACCATCCCGGTGTCGGCCATATCACCTTGCCCTACGACGACATCGAAACCTACTTCACCAATCCGGTGGCATACGCGGCAGAGCGCTGCGGCATGAACGAGCCTGCGTATCGCCAGTGGCTTGAGCATTACGAGAACCCGGTGTGCCAGCACGAGGGTAAGGATGGCAAGACCTGTGGCGAGCCCATCATGCGGATCAGCCAACCAGGCGAGTTTCGGTCCGGCATTGACGACCGCTGCGAGCAGCATCAATCCTGAAGTTTCGATCTTTTTTCAGTATCGGGGTGACTTTCGTTAAACTGTGAGCCAGATTGTCACGGGGCTGGCGGATCTGGCCGGCCCCACCGCATCCCGACACCACAGGAAGCCTCATGGATCAGTTCAGGAATATTGGTGTTATTGGCCGATTGGGCAGCGTGAAGGTGGTTGAATCACTGCGTCAGCTCAAACAATACCTGATTGCCAACAACTACCACGTCATTCTCGAGGAAGACACCGCCGGTATGCTGCCGGGCCATGGTTTGCAGGTTGCCAGCAAAAAGCTGCTGGGTGAGATCTGCGACCTGGTCATTGTTGTGGGTGGTGACGGCAGCTTGCTGGGTGCCGCGCGGGAGTTGGCGAAGTCAAAGATCCCCCTGCTTGGTGTGAATCGAGGCCGTCTGGGCTTTCTTACCGATATTTCTCCATCCGATCTGGAAGAGCGTCTGGGCAAGGTTCTGGAAGGCGAGTACGTGGAAGAAACGCGCTTTCTGCTGGATGGTAATGTAGAGCGTAACGGGCAGCCGCTGGGGTTTGGAACCGCGCTCAACGATGTGGTGCTGCACCCGGGCAAGTCGACCCGGATGATCGGCTTTGATCTGTTTATTGATGGCCACTTTGTCTACAGCCAGCGTTCCGACGGACTTATCGTCGCCACACCGACAGGTTCGACGGCGTATTCGCTCTCGGCGGGTGGCCCGATAATGCATCCGAAGCTTGATGCGGTTGTGCTGGTGCCGATGTTTCCGCATACGCTCAGCAGTCGCCCCATCGTGGTGGATGGCAAAAGCGAGATCAAACTGGTGATCGGGGAAACCAACGAAACCTACCCGCAGATTTCGTTCGACGGTCAGATGAACATCGCCTGTGCGCCGGGCGACATTATCCGTATCACCAAGAAACCCTTCAAGATCCGGTTGATCCACCCCACCGATCACAATTTCTATGCCACCTGCCGTGACAAGCTTGGCTGGGCAAGTGAAATTTCAGCGAGTTGATCATGGCTGTAAACAGACACTCCGCAAGCCGCGGCTTCGACATCATCGGCGACATCCACGGTTGCGCCAACACCCTGATCCGGTTGCTGGAACAGATGGGCTACCGGAAGGTGAACGGTGTGTATCAGCACGACCGGCGCCAGGCGATTTTCATCGGCGATATTATCGACCGCGGACCCCGAATCCGTGAAGCCCTGCACCTGGTGCGCGACATGGTGGAGCATGGCTCGGCCCGGATTGTGATGGGCAATCACGAGTACAATGCGCTGGGCTACTGCACCCGTGCCCGTTCCGGCAGCGGCAAGAAGTGGCTGCGCGAGCACAATGCCCGCCATGATCGGCTGATTCGCGAAACCCTTGAGCAGTTTGACGCCCATCCCCATGAATGGAACGAGTTCCTGGAATGGTTCTACACCATCCCCCTGTTTATCGAGGAAGAGGATTTCCGGGTGGTCCACGCCTGTTGGGACGGAGAACTGATCGACAAGTTCAAACAGCTCCAGGGTGGCGCCTGCATTGACGAGGATTTCCTGCACGCGTCGGCGGCCATCGAGTCGTTTGCCGGCCAGGTCATGGACACCTTGCTTCGGGGAACGGATTTGCGCTTGCCGGAGGGAACGGCAATCACCGGCCGGGACGGTTATGTCCGTGAGTTTTTCCGGACCAAATTCTGGGCCGATGCCCCGCGTACCTATGCCGATGTCGTATTTCAGCCGGATCCTTTGCCGCCGGAAGTGGCGCGCATGGAGTTGACGGAAAACGAGCGCAAGCAACTTATCAGCTACCCGCTGGATGCGCCCCCGGTGTTTGTGGGCCACTACTGGATGGAAGGGGAGCCGGCGCCGCTCAAGGCCAACGTTGCCTGCATTGATTACAGTGCGGTGAAATACGGCAGATTGGTAGCGTACCGTATGGACGATGAGTCGGTGCTTTCCCCGGACAAGTTTGTCTGGGTGGAGGTCGATCGTCCGGAGCAGCCGGGGTATTCCGGCACGGAAGACAGTATTGCCCGTTGAGTTAACGGAGCTCGATTACCCTATATACCCTGATAGGCGAGGTTTTTTGTGTACCGCGTGAAGCAGATGGATACCACGGTGAATCTCGCCGGTTTCAGTCGATGGCTGTCTGGGCAGGGCGTTGCGCATCGGATCACAGAAGAAAACGATCATCAGGTTCTGTGGTTGGAGAATCCGGAGCATGCCGAACCGGTCCTGATAGCTTTGGAGAGGTTCCTGGCCGAACCGGATCTTCGGGACGCGGTGGAACGCCAGCACCATTCTCCGGTCTTCGTTCGTGGGCGCTGGCAACCCTCGCCCCGGCATGCACCTGTTGTGTTGGGCCTGATCATACTTGCAGTGATCATGATCTGGGTCACGGCGATGGGCCGGAACGAGTTTGCTGCCGCGCTGATGGTCATCGATCCCCGGGACTTTGACTGGAGTACCATGGCTGGCCGCGTTGATGCGCTGGCCAATACCCTGGCCGGCGGGCAGGTCTGGCGACTGTTGACCCCTGACTTCCTGCACTTCAGCTGGACCCATATCATCTTCAATGCGGTCATGTTGTGGTTTCTTGGAAGCCAGATCGAATGGTTCGATGGGCGTGGGCGCTTGATTGTGCTCTTTCTCGGGACCAGTATTTTTTCGAATGGACTTCAATACCTGGTTTCCGGACCCTTGTTTGGCGGTCTGTCCGGTGTGGTATATGGCATTCTGGGCTATTGCTGGCTGAGTCAGCGCAAGGTTCCGAGATTTCACTTTCCGCCGGCACTGGTGACGTTTGCCGTGGTCTGGATGGTGATCGGTTTCACGCCCTTTACGGAATTTCTGGGGTTGGGGCGCATGGCCAATGAAGCCCATTTGGGCGGATTTGTCAGTGGAGTGGCCCTGGCGCTGATTCTGCCCGTAAAGAGACAGTGAGGAGCCAAAAAAAAGCCCCGCCTGAGGGCGGGGCATAAAAAGAGCATTTAGCTCCTGATGAGAGAGACCAAATGATACGACCGTCGTCATTTGGTGAAGAAATGATAATCGTTATCGTTTGCATCTGTCAAACGGTTGAGGCACTTTTTTGGAACACGTTTCGGGAGAACCGAATGACCTACGATGAACTGATTGAGCGACTGGATCCCAATGTCTACCGGAGCCTTCGTCAGTCGATCGAACTCGGAAAATGGCCGGACGGCAGGACGCTCACACCGGAGCAGCGGGAAATCAGTCTGCAGGCTGTCATTTACTACGAGAACCTGCACCAGATACCTGAAGAGGAGCGCACTGGCTACATTGACCGCGGCGCCAAAGCTGGCACCGCCTGCGATCCGTCGGTGCAGCGGGCCAATGCCGGCAAAGGCGACGTGGACCCTGACCAGTTCGTTGAGGTCAAGTCTTGAGCGAGCTGATCGACGTAACCGGCCGGCTGCGCAAAATGCCTGCCGAAGCTCTGGCACCGGTGGCCTACTCCATCTCGGTGGGGGACAGTCGCGTTCCGCTGAACGAATTTCTCGGCAAGCGTGTCCGCCTCGACTTCGATGGCGTCATTCGCTGCATTAACTGTGACCGCGCCACCAAGAAAAGCTTCAACCAGGGCTACTGTTACCCCTGTTTCCGGAAGCTGGCGGCCTGCGACAGCTGCATCATGAGTCCGGAAAAGTGCCATTATCACCTTGGTACCTGTCGCGAGCCGGAGTGGGGCGAAACCCACTGTATGGTTGAGCATGTCGTTTACCTGGCCAATTCGTCCGGTTTGAAGGTGGGAATTACCCGTGGTTCCCAGGTGCCCACCCGCTGGATAGACCAGGGCGCGGTTGATGCGATCCCCATGGTTCGTGTTGCGACCCGATATATTGCCGGGCTGGTGGAAGTTGCCTGCAAGAGCCATGTGGCGGACCGGACCAACTGGCGCGCCATGCTGAAAGGTGATGTGCCTGAGCTGAACCTGGCTGACGAGCGACAGCGGATGCTGGCCCTGATTGCCGATGATCTGTCTGCCTTGCGGGAGACTCACGGCCAGGATGCAATTCGCGAAGTGGATGAAGACGGGCTCGGGTTAAGCTACCCGGTTGATGTCTGGCCCGAAAAAATCAAAACTCACAATCTGGACAAGAATCCGGAAGTGGAAGGTGTGCTGGAGGGCATCAAGGGCCAGTACCTCATTCTGGATACCGGAGTGATCAATATCCGGAAGTTTACCGGGTACGAAGTACGTTTCCGGGTGATGGACGACTGATTGCGCCATCCCCGTCTGACCTGACACTACCTGTTTGCCGGACCGCCGGCAGGCAGCGGCTGAGTAATCTGGAGATAGATCATGCGTACCAACCAGCCCCAGACCATTTACCTGAGCGAGTACCGAGTGCCGGCTTACCTGGTTGATACGGTCGACCTGCGCTTTGAGCTGTTCGAGGACGGCACCCGCGTTCACAGTACCCTGGCCGTCCGTCGCAATCCGGAGTCCGACGCCGGTGCGGCTCCGCTCGAACTTGACGGCGACAGCCTGGTCCTTGAGTCCGTCGCCCTCGATGGCAAAGCGTTGAGTGAGGGCGAGTATGAGGATCGCGGTGACAAGCTGATTGTGGAATCGGTACCCGAGCAGTTCGAGTTGTCGGTGGTGACCTGGATCGAGCCCCAGAACAACACCCGCCTCGAGGGTCTGTACAAATCGTCCGGGATGTTCTGCACCCAGTGCGAGGCGGAGGGATTCCGCTGCATTACCTTCTTCCCTGATCGTCCGGATGTGATGTCCCGGTTTCGGACCCGGGTTGAGGCAGATAAATCGGCTTACCCGGTACTGCTGTCGAACGGAAATGATGTTGAACGGGGCGATCTGGGTGAGGGGCGTCACTTTGTCACCTGGGAAGATCCGTTTCCCAAGCCCTGTTACCTGTTTGCCCTGGTGGCCGGCGACCTGGTGGAAAAGCGGGACACATTCACCACCTGCTCGGGGCGCGACATCGATCTGCGCATGTACGTGGAACCGCGCAACGCTGAAAAATGCGATCACGCGATGGATTCCCTCAAGCGTTCCATGCGTTGGGACGAAGAGACCTACGGGCGCGAATACGACCTCGATATCTTCATGATCGTGGCCGTCGATGATTTCAACATGGGCGCTATGGAGAACAAGGGCCTGAACATCTTCAACTCGTCGTGCGTACTGGCCAGCCAGGAAACGGCTACGGATGTGGCATTCCAGCGCATTGAGGCGATTGTGGCCCACGAGTATTTCCATAACTGGTCGGGTAACCGTGTCACGTGTCGGGACTGGTTCCAACTGAGCCTCAAGGAAGGCTTCACGGTCTTCCGGGACTCCCAGTTCTCGGCGGACGTGGGTTCGCCCACGGTCAAGCGTATTGAAGACGTCAATGTCCTGCGCACCGCGCAGTTTGCCGAAGACGGTGGCCCCATGGCGCACCCCGTCCGCCCGGCCTCCTACATGGAGATCTCCAACTTCTACACCCTGACCATCTATGAAAAGGGTGCCGAAGTGGTTCGCATGATCCACACCCTGCTTGGCCCTGACATGTTCCGAAAGGGCAGTGACCTGTATTTCCAGCGTCATGATGGCCAGGCCGTTACCACCGACGATTTTGTCAGGGCGATGGAGGACGCCTCCGGTCGTGATCTGTCGCAGTTCCGGCTCTGGTACGAGCAGGCGGGAACCCCGGTGCTCGACGTGTCAGACGAGTTTGATTCGGGGCAGGGCATTTATCGGCTGACGATCCGGCAAAGCATTCCGGACACCCCGGGGCAGACCGGAAAGAAACCGCAGCACATTCCGTTTGCGCTCGGTCTTCTCGGGAGCAGGGGAGAGTCGCTGCCACTGCGTCTCGAATCCGATTCCCAGGACGCTCCGACAGAGCGTGTGCTGGAGCTGACCGGTGAAACCCACGTGTTCGAGTTCCACGGTCTGAACGAGTGCCCTGTGCCGTCACTGCTGCGTCAGTTCTCGGCACCGGTCCGTGTGCGCTATCCGTGGACCCGTGAGCAGATGCTGTTTCTGATGAGTCACGATCCCGATGGATTCAATCGCTGGGATGCCGGTCAGCGTCTGGCGGTGGATGTCATTCAGTCACTGATCGGTGCACCCAAAGATTCGTCGATTGACGCCCGTCTGGTTGCCGCCTATCGCCACCTGATCTCGGATTCGTCGCTCGATCAGGCACTGGTCGCCAAGATGCTGCAGCTGCCCTCGGCCGCGTACCTGATTGAGCTGGCGGAAAGTGCCGATGCACCGGCAATTCACGAGGCCCGTGAGCGTGTGCTCAAACATCTGGCCATCGCGCTTCGCGATGATTTGGTCGCCTGTTACCGTCGCAACCTGGAAGAAGGCGACTACGCGGTCACGCCGGAGCAGATTGCGCGCAGGAGTCTGCGTAACACGGCGCTGGCCTGGTTGCTGCAGATCAACGACGAGGAAGGTCGGGAACTGGCTCTGCGTCAATTCCGGAATTCGGACAACATGACCGATCGGCTGGGCGCGCTCCGGGCCCTGGTGAACTCCGATTACGAGGAAGACCGCGAGCGGGTCCTGGAGGAGTTTTACGAGCGTTTCCAGGAAGATCCGCAAGTGGTGGAGCAGTGGTTCTCGGTGCAGGCTGCCAGCGATCGGGCCGGCCAGTTGCCCCAGATCCGGGCGCTGCTGGAGCACAGGGCGTTCGACTGGAAGAATCCGAACAAGATTCGCTCCGTGGTTGGGGCCTTCGCCGGCCAGAACCTCGCAGCCTTCCACCGTCCGGACGGTTCAGGATACAACTTCCTGGCGGATCAGGTCTGTCGCCTGGACGACAGTAATCCCCAGATTGCCGCGCGCCTGGTAACACCTCTGACCCGGTGGAAGAAGTTTGCCCCCGCGTACAGCGAACTGATGAAGTCGGCACTGGAGCGTATCCGTGACAAGTCAGGCTTGTCACGCGACGTCTACGAGGTCGTTCACAAGAGTCTGGCTGGCTGACCAAGCCCGTGATGATCCGGCTGGGATTGTAGGTGGTGGTCACAGCCGGATACAAAATCGCACTTTCGGTCGATAGACAATAATGCTCGATCCGCTAATCTGGTGGAAAGTCTGTACTCCCATCAGACGATAATAAAAAGCCCTCCAGAGGCTTCCAGACGGATTAAGGTTACATAATGAGATACAATAAGAACGCTATTCTCGGCGGCCTTATGGCCCTCTCTGTCGCCGCAGCGCCGGCATACGCCGCGGTTTCCTCAAGTGAGGCTGCGCGCCTCGGCAAAGATCTGACGCCTTTCGGTTCTCCGAAGGCGGGCAACGAGGCTGGAACCATTCCCGCCTGGGATGGTGGCATCACCAAGCCACCGGCAAGCTACGAGGGGAGCGGCCAGCACCATCCCAATCCGTTCCCGGACGACGAGGTATTGTTCACCATCAATGCCAGCAATGCTGACCAGTATTCCGAGCACCTCACGGATGGTCTGAAGGCGATGCTGGAAACCTACCCGACCACGTTCCGGATTCCGGTGTACAAAACCCGCAGGAGCCATTCCCTGCCGGACTGGGTTGAAGCCAATACCCGCGAAAATGCTACCAGTGCCGAAATCGTTGGTGAAAGCGCCGGTATCGATGGTGCGTTCGGCGGCTATCCGTTCCCGATTCTCAGCGGCAATGATGAGCAGAAAGCGTGGCAGGTCATCTGGAACCATCTGACCCGTTGGCGTGGTGTCTCGCTGACCCGACGTGCCAGTGAAGTGGCGGTTCAGCAGAACGGCGATTACACGTTGGTGACATCACAGCAAGAAGCCTTCTTCAACTTCTACAATCCTGAAGGCGGTGAAAAGACCCTCGAAAACGTGATTTTCTACTACCTCTCGTTTACCCAGTCTCCGCCCCGTCTGGCTGGTGGTGCGATTCTCGTGCACGAGACCATGAACCAGATCATCAACCCGCGTAACGGCTGGGGCTACAACGCCGGTCAACGCCGTGTCCGCCGGGCGCCGAACCTCGGTTACGATTCCCCGATCGCGGCAGCCGATAACCTGCGTACCGCCGATGACACCGACATCTTTAACGGTGCCATGGATCGGTATAACTGGACCTATGAGGGTAAGCGCGAAATCTATATCCCGTACAACAACTATGAGATTGCTCAGGAAGGACTGCCTTACACCGAAATCCTCGGAATGGCGCATCTGAATCCTGATCTGATGCGTTGGGAGTTGCACAGGGTCCATGTCGTGACCGCAACCCTGAAGGATGGCGAGCGACACATCTACGCCAAGCGTCGTTTCTATGTTGACGAGGATAGCTGGAATACCGCCCTGCTTGACCAGTATGACGGCCGTGGCGAGTTGTGGCGCGTGAGCATGGGCGTTCTTAAAAACTATTACGAATTGCCGGGCGTATGGACTACGCTTGAAGCGTTTCACGATCTCCAGGCCCGTCGCTATCATGTTCAGGGCCTGGACACCGAAGAACCGAATACCAGGGTCTTCACAGATGACGTTCCGAACAAGCGGTACTTCTCTCCGGCTTCCCTGCGCCGCCGGAGCGTCCGCTAAGGTTCAGATAACCAGGAGTTTCCCGCGCCCAATGGAGTAGGCGCTCGGTATACCGGCATCCGAAAGGTTGCCGGTATCTTTACAGTTAGAGCCGGGATGACCCGGTCAGAGACACACGTAAAAACAACCTATAGGCAATCCGAATGGCTACAAGCTTTATGTGTAAAACCCTGGGTGCAGCGTGCCTTGGGCTTTCCATGGCCTGTGCGTCCCCTGTCGCATTTGCACTGACGGACGTTATTGAAACACCAGCAAGGCCAACTGAGCTGGCTCCCGAAAATCTTCTGAATGATGTGGAACGTGCCGGCGACCGTATCTTGGCGATTGGCGAGCGTGGCCACATCATCTTTTCCGATGATGAGGGTGACACCTGGACCCAGGCAGAGGTTCCGGTCTCTGTCACCCTGACCGGTATTGATTTCGGCAGTGACACCCATGGCTGGGCGGTGGGTCACAGCGGTGTGGTGCTTCATTCGGATGATGCCGGCCAAACCTGGGAGCTTCAGCTTACCGGAACGCGCGCCGCTGAACTGGCGATCGAGAGCCAGGAAGAAGCCATTGCTGCCATGGAAGAGCGCGTAGAGGCAGCGCCAGAGGAGAAGAAATCCGATCTCGAATGGGCGCTGGATGATCTTTACTTCGCACTTGAGAATATGCAGGCGGATCTCGACATCGGTCCGGTCAATCCATTCCTCGACGTCTGGTTTGCAGACGAGAATCAGGGGTTCGTGATTGGTGCCTATGGTATGTTCTTCCACACCAAAGATGGGGGCGAGACCTGGCAGGACTGGTCGCCAAAACTGAGTAATCCCCAGAACTTCCACCTGAACGCCATCTCGAGAGTCGGTGGCGGTGCGATGGTCATCGTCGGCGAAGCCGGCCAGATTCATGTCTCGGTTGATCAGGGACAGAACTGGGAGCGGCGTGAAGGCCCGTATCCGGGCTCGTTGTTTGGCGTGATCGGTACCGGTCGGGTGAATGAAATCCTTGCGTTTGGCCTTCGTGGGACGCTGATGTTGTCAACGGACCTTGGTAAGTCCTGGTCTATGGTCAGTACCGGTTCCACCGCAACGTTGAACGACGGCTTTGCCGAGGATTCCCGAATTGTACTGGTTGGTAATAGCGGCGCCGTCCTCACCAGCGGTAACGGTGGTGATACCTTCCGTGAGTATCTGCGTGACGACCGACAGGGCGTCATGAGTGTAGTGCCGGTTTCGGGTACCAACCTGCTGCTGGTTGGTGAAGGTGGCGTGAAAATGACCGATGCCAAAGGCAAAAACCTTCAATAACGCCCTGATGTGGCAACAACCGAACAGAAAAATAGAGGGGCTTTTGAATGTCCAACCCTAAGCATGACAAGGGCGAACATTACCTGACGACGCCAAAGGCGGAGCCATTTCTGGAACGCGTGATTTTCAACAACCGCGCGGCCATCCTGATTGGCTTTATACTGGTGACCCTGTTCCTGGGGTACAACGCTGCGAAAATCCAGCCCGACGCCAGCTTCGAGCGGATGATCCCGCTGCAACATCCTTACATCATCAACATGCTGGATCACCGGGATGATCTCCAGAACCTCGGCAACTTCGTCCGAATTGCGGTCGAAGTTAAAGAAGGTGACATCTTCAGCGCCGAGTACATGGAGACCCTGAAGCAGATCACCGATGAGGTTTTCTACCTGAACGGCGTTGACCGCTCCGGGCTTAAATCCATGTGGACGTCCAACGTCCGATGGGTTGAAGTTACAGAGCAGGGCTTTCAGGGCGGCACCGTCATTCCCGATAACTACGACGGCTCAGACACCAGCCTCGAGCAGCTGCGCCAGAATGCGCTGCGCTCAAACGAGGTTGGGCGTCTGATTGCGGACAATTTCAAGTCCACGATTGTCTACGCGCCGCTTTACGAGAAGAACCCCGAGACCGGTCAGCCGCTCGATTACGGCGAGTTCTCCCGTCAGCTCGAAGAAAAGATCCGTCAGAAGTACGAAGCCCAGAATCCCAATATTGACATCCACATCGTGGGCTTCGCCAAGAAAGTGGGCGACCTGATCGAGGGGATCGGTTCAATCGCCTGGTTCGCCGGTATCACCATCATTCTGACCACGCTGCTGCTGTTCTGGTATTCCCGGTGCATCGCGGGCACGCTGGTTCCGGTATTCACCTCGATTATCGCGGTGTTCTGGCAACTGGGCGCGTTGCGCCTGCTTGGCTATGGTCTGGATCCGTACTCTGTTCTGGTGCCGTTCCTGGTATTTGCGATCGGGATCAGCCACGGGGTTCAGATAGTCAACGCCATGGCGGTCGAGTCAGCCAAAGGCTTTGACTCCGTCACGGCTGCGCGTCTTGCGTTTCGTGCCCTCTACATCCCCGGCATGCTGGCATTGATTTCCGATGCATTCGGCTTCCTGACACTGTTCTTCATCGAGATCGATGTAATCCGGGATCTGGCTGTGGCTGCCGGTATCGGTGTCGCCTTCGTGATTGTCACCAATCTGGTGCTGCACGTCCTGATCATGTCCTATGTCGGGATTTCCAAGGGCGGTGTTCGCCATGTTCAGAATCATGGCGAGAAACAGGATCGCAAGTGGCGAGTTATGTCGTACTTCTCCCATCCTGGTGTGGCGCCGATTTCACTGCTGATCGCCGTTATTGGTCTGGGACTTGGTCTCTACTACAAGCAGGACCTGAAGGTGGGCGATCTGGATCGCGGTGCGCCGGAGTTACGCGCGGATTCCCGCTACAACAAGGATAACGCCTTCATCATTGATAACTATTCGACCAGTGCCGACGTGCTCGTGGTTATGGTGAAGACGCCGGTCGAGCAGTGCACCCAGTATGACGTGCTGCGTGCCATGGACAGTCTGCAGTGGGAGTTGCAAAACACACCGGGGGTTCAGTCGACCGCATCCCTGGCTGATGTCTCCAAGATTGTGACCAAGGCGCTGAACGAAGGTAACTGGAAGTGGTTCGAGATTTCCCGCAACCAGACCATTATTAACGCGTCTATCCGAAATGCACCTTCCGGGCTGATCAACACTGACTGCAGCCTTACGCCGGTGCTGGTTTTCCTTGAGGATCACAAGGCCGAAACCCTGCAGACCGCGGTGGAGCGGGTTGAGGAATTTGCGGCAAACAACAGCAACGAGAACCATACCTTCCTTCTGGCAGCCGGTAATGCGGGTGTCGAAGCGGCCACCAACGAGGTCATCTCCAATGCCAAGGACCTGATGCTGATGATGGTCTACGGTGTGGTGAGTTTGCTGTGCCTGCTGACATTCCGGTCCATTCGCGCCGTGCTTTGTATCGTTATCCCGCTGGGGCTGACGTCAATCCTGTGCGAGGCGATCATGGCGGTCTCGGGCATCGGTATCAAGGTCGCGACCCTGCCGGTTATTGCCCTGGGTGTCGGTATTGGTGTGGACTACGGTATCTACATCTACAGCAAGCTTGAAAAGTTCCTGCTGGAAGGCAAGACCCTGCAGGATGCTTATTTCGAGACCCTGCGCTCCACCGGTAAAGCGGTCATGTTCACTGGTGTGACCCTGGGCCTCGGCGTAGTGACTTGGATTTTCTCGCCGATCAAGTTCCAGGCCGATATGGGCTTCCTGCTCTTCTTCATGTTCCTGTGGAACATGGTTGGGGCTATCTGGCTGCTGCCGGCCCTGGCGCGCTTCCTGCTGCGCCCGGACCGCATGCTGGCCAAGGCCCGCGCCTCGAAGTAGTCCTTCCGAGGACCCGCAAAAAAGCCCGCTCTGCGGGCTTTTTTGTTGTCTGGTCAAAAGGTTAGCCGGGAAACTCGTACTTTATTTATAGGCCGAACTGGTCTATGTTCTAAGATGAATCTCGAGCCTGTCCCCAAGAAACGACGGGCTTTCTATGACAACTATCAGAAGAAGGAAGAACTCACATGACACTGAAACTTAAGGCATCCGCTCTCGCCGTTGCTGCTGCTGTCAGTCTTGGCGCGGCCTCAACTTCTGTTTCCGCTCAAGAGCAGCGTTTTGTGACGATTGGTACTGGTGGTGTGACTGGCGTTTATTATCCGGCGGGCGGTGCCATCTGCCGTCTGGTGAATATGGACCGTAAAGAACACGGTATCCGCTGTTCAGTTGAGAGCACCGGCGGCTCAGTATACAACCTGAACGCGATCCGTCAGGGCGAGCTGGATCTGGCGGTCGCCCAGTCCGACTGGCAGTACCACGCCTACAATGGCACCAGCCAGTTCAAGGACGATGGCGCAAACAAGGACCTGCGAGCGGTTTTTTCACTGCACCCCGAACCGTTCACCGTGGTTGCCAGCAAGGGTTCAGGGATCACCACTTTCGAGGATCTCGAAGGCAAGCGGGTTTCCGTGGGTAACCCCGGTTCTGGCCAGCGCGCCACTGCAGAGGTGCTGATGGATGAGATGGGCTGGAGCATGGACAAGTTCTCGCTGGCGGCCGAACTCAAGGCGGCGGAGCAGTCGCAGGCGCTTTGCGATGGAAACATCGATGCGTTCTTCTACACCGTTGGCCATCCGTCCGGTTCCATCAAAGAGGCAACGACCTCCTGTGACAGTGTCCTGGTCAACGTCGAAAATGACGCGACCGCCAAGCTCATTTCCGAAAACCCGTATTACCGCGAAGCCACCATTCCGGGCGGCATGTACCGTGGTAGCGACGAGGACGTAACAACCTTTGGTGTGGCTGCAACCTTCGTGTCATCCACTGACGTTCCGGACGAGGTGGTTTATGAGGTCGTCAAGGCAGTGTTCGAGAACTTCGACAGCTTCAAGCGCCTGCACCCGGCCTTTGCCAACCTGAACAAAGAGGAAATGGTATCCGACGCTCTGAGTGCGCCCCTGCACCCAGGTGCGGCGAAGTACTACAAGGAAGCTGGCCTGATCGACTGATCACGCGCCATTTCTAGGTGGCCGCCGGCACTTCCTGCCGGCGGCCATGACTGACCCTCCCGTTTTCCTCTGACAGGATTCAGCTATGAGCAATAGCGACCCGAGAGCCGGGAATGACGCCGACCGACCGAAAGTCGAAGAGGTTCTCCAGACCGAATCCGGTGGGAGAGCCACGACTGGCGCAGCTGCAGTCATCCTTTTTGTCGTCCCTCTGCTCTGGTCCCTTTTTCAGTTATGGATAGCGTCACCGCTACCGTACATTTTCGAGATTGGCGTCTTTAACTCCACAGAGTCGCGATCAATTCATCTGGCCTTTGCCGCCTTTCTGGCTTTTGCTGCGTTCCCGATGATTCGCGGAAAGCACGCCAACCACGTTCCGATCTATGATTGGATTCTTGCACTGGCAGCGGCATTCGCGGCGTCGTATCTCTACGTCTTCTACGATCAGCTTTCGACACGGCCCGGTGCTCCGGAAACCCGGGATCTGGTTGTCGCCCTGTCTGGCCTGGTACTGCTGCTTGAGGCCACGCGGCGCTCGCTGGGTTTGCCCCTCACAATCGTTGCCGGGGTTTTCATTGTTTACTCTCTCGCCGGCCCTTACATGCCGGACGTTATATCCCATAAGGGCGCAAGCCTGAGCAAGCTCGCATCTCACCAGTGGCTTGGTACCGAAGGGGTGTTTGGTGTTGCGCTGGGCGTTTCAACCAGCTTTGTATTCCTGTTTGTTCTCTTCGGTGCGCTGCTTGAGCGTGCCGGTGCCGGGCATTATTTCATCCAGGTGGCCTACGCACTGCTTGGCCATATGCGTGGTGGCCCGGCCAAGGCCGCAGTGGTGTCCAGTGGCCTGAGCGGGGTGATTTCAGGGTCATCCATTGCCAATGTGGTTACCACCGGTACCTTTACCATCCCGCTGATGAAGCGGGTTGGCTTTCCGGCAACGAAGGCCGGAGCGGTCGAGGTTGCCGCCTCGACCAACGGTCAGTTGACTCCCCCCATCATGGGCGCGGCCGCGTTTCTGATGGTGGAGTATGTGGGCATTTCCTATCTCGAAGTCATCAAGCACGCGATTCTGCCTGCGATGATTTCCTATGTGGCGCTCATCTACATCGTCCACCTGGAGGCCTGCAAGCTCAATATGAAGGGCATCGAGCGCGTGGATCGCCCGACACTGGCTCAGCGCATGCTCAACTGGGTGGTGATACTGCTGGGGCTCAGCATCCTGACGCTGGTTGTCTACTACGGCATCGGCTGGATGAAGGACTGGTTGGGGGCAGCGGCCATGTGGGTGCTCACGCCGTTGCTGCTCCTTGTCTACGTGGGGTTGGTTGGTTACGCAACCCGTTTCCCGGTACTGGAGGAGGACGATTCTGATGAGGCCATGGACGAGCTTCCGCCGGTCGGACCCACGGTCAAAACCGGGCTCTATTTCCTGCTGCCGGTGGTGGTCCTGGTCTGGTGTCTGACGGTTGAACGGTTCTCGCCGCAACTGTCAGCCTTCTGGGCAACGGTGTTCATGATTTTCATTGTCGTTACCCAGGGGCCGTTAAAAGCATTTTTTTACAAGAAGGGTCACTATGGCCGCCAACTGAAACAGGGTGGTATCGACCTGGCTCATTCACTGGTCACCGGCGCCCGAAACATGGTGGGTATCGGGGTTGCAACCGCCACCGCTGGCATCGTTGTGGGTACTGTTACCCTGACCGGCATTGGCCTGGTGATGACCCAGTTCGTGGAGTTTATCTCGGGCGGCAACCTGTTGCTGATGCTGATCTTTACCGCCATCATCAGTCTGATCCTCGGGATGGGCTTGCCTACAACGGCCAACTATATCGTTGTGTCCACTCTGATGGCGCCTGTTATTGTCACCCTGGGGGCGGCGAATGGTCTGCTGGTTCCGCTGATTGCCGTTCACCTGTTTGTGTTCTACTTCGGGATCCTCGCGGACGACACGCCGCCCGTGGGGCTGGCGGCCTATGCCGCCGCGGCAATCTCCGGAGCCGATCCGATACGAACGGGTGTCCAGGGTTTCACGTACGACATTCGCACCGCCATCCTGCCATTCATGTTCATCTTCAACACGCAGTTGTTGCTGATCGGGCTTACTGGCTGGATAGACCTGCTGGTGACCATCTTCAGCGCAGTGACGGCGATGCTGGTGTTCTCGGCAGCGACCCAGGGCTTCTGGTTTACCAAAACCCGTTGGTGGGAAACCGTATTCCTGCTCCTGATTACTTTCACCCTGTTCCGTCCGGGTTTCTGGTGGGACATGGTCTATCCACCGACCGAGAATCGCCCTGGGGCTGAAGTTCTCGAATACGTGGATGACGTACCTGCCGATGAGGCCATCATCATCCAGGCTTCCGGCATGTCGATTGACGGAGAGGAAGTATCGAAATACCTGAGACTGCCGCTGCCTGAGGCAGAGACGCCGGCCCAGAGACTGGCCGCAGCAGGGCTGGAGGTTTCGCCGCAGGGAGATCAGATGGTTGTCGATTTCGTAAGCTTCGGGAGCATTGCTGAGAAGGCGGGCATCAGTTTCGGCTGGAGCATCGATGCGGTGCAGGTCCAGAACGAACGCCCGCCGAAAGAGCTGATGTTCATTCCGGCTCTGATCCTGCTGGCGTTACTCGCCTTCGGACAGCTTCGAAGGCGGGCCCGTGAGGGTGGAGAACCGCAGGCGGCCTGATTCTGGAGAGGCCAGGCTCGCCCCTGAAAACCCGGCATTAACCTGCCGGGTTTTTTTCTGTTAGACTCCCGGTCGAATCGGCCCGCGGTTTGTGTCGTGGAACGCCGTTATCATGTGATCTCTGGTATAGATCACCGCTGAGTAACCAACTGGAGTTTTTTCATGCCCGTCGTAACTTTGCCGGATGGCAGCCATCGCAGTTTTGCAGAACCCGTATCCGTTCATGACGTCGCCGCAGACATTGGCGCTGGTCTGGCGAAGGCCGCACTGGCCGGCCGGGTGAACGGTAAGCTCGTGGATACCAGCTACCGTATTGAAGACGACACCGAACTGGCGATTATCACTGATCGCGATGAGGACGGTGTTGACATTATCCGCCACTCAACGGCCCACCTTCTGGCAATGGCGGTGAAAGAACTGTTTCCCTCAGCTCAGGTAACCATTGGTCCGGTTATCGACAACGGCTTCTATTACGACTTCAAGTTCGACCGCCCGTTTACCAATGAAGATCTGGCGCGGATCGAAAAACGAATGGAAGAACTGTCCAAGCAGGACATCCCCGTGTCGCGTTCCGTGCTGTCCCGTGATGAAGCGGTGAAACTGTTCGACGAAATGGGCGAAGAGTACAAAGTCCGTATCATTGAGGACATCCCGGGTAACGAGGATCTATCTTTTTACCGTCAGGGCGATTTCATTGACCTTTGCCGCGGCCCGCATGTGCCCAGCACCGGCAAGCTCAAGGCCTTCAAGTTGACCAAGGTTGCCGGGGCGTACTGGCGCGGTGATACCAGTAACGAGCAGTTGCAGCGTGTCTATGGCACTGCGTGGGGCAACAAAAAAGATCTCAAGGCTTACCTGCACCGCCTGGAGGAAGCCGAGAAGCGTGACCACCGCAAGATCGGCAAGAAACTGAACCTGTTCCACATGCAGGAAGAGGCGCCGGGCATGGTGTTCTGGCACCCGGACGGTTGGTCGGTGTATCAGGAGATCGAGCAGTACATGCGCGATATGCTGCGCAACCACGGCTACCAGGAGATCAAGACGCCTCAGGTGGTCTCCCGTGCCCTGTGGGAGAAGTCGGGGCACTGGGACAAGTTCCACGACGACATGTTCACCACAGAGTCCGAGAAGCATGACTACGCCATCAAGCCGATGAACTGTCCGTGTCATATCCAGGTGTTTAATCAGGGCCTGAAGAGTTACAAGGATCTGCCTCTGCGACTGGCAGAGTTCGGTTCGTGTCATCGTAATGAGGCATCCGGTGCGTTGCATGGTCTGATGCGGGTGCGTGGTTTCACCCAGGATGATGCCCACATTTTCTGCGAGGAAGACGCGATCCAGGAGGAAGTGTCCCGGTTCATCGATCTCCTGCACGAGGTGTACAAGGATTTCGGCTTCGATGAGATCCTCTATAAGCTTTCCACCCGTCCGGAGAAGCGCGTTGGTTCTGACGAAGTGTGGGACAAGTCCGAGGCCGCACTGGAAGAAGCCCTGAATCGCGAGGGTGTCGACTGGGAGTTGTTGCCGGGGGAGGGCGCGTTCTATGGCCCGAAAATCGAGTTCTCGCTCAAGGACTGCATCGGTCGGGTCTGGCAATGTGGCACCATTCAGGTGGATTTCTCAATGCCGGGCCGCCTCGGTGCCCAGTATGTCGCCGATAATTCAGAGCGCAAAACACCGGTGATGTTGCATCGCGCGGTACTCGGTTCGTTTGAGCGTTTCATCGGTATTCTTATCGAAGAATACGAAGGGGCGTTCCCGACCTGGTTGGCACCGACCCAGGTTGCCATACTCAATATCACCGATAATCAGCGTGAATATTGTCAGAATCTGGCGAAAAAGTTGGATTCTTTGGGCTATAGGGTTAATGCTGACTTGAGAAACGAGAAGATCGGCTTTAAAATCCGCGAGCATACTCTTAACAAGGTTCCCTATCTTGTCGTTGTCGGTGACAAAGAAATCGACAACAACGCTGTTGCGGTGAGAACCCGCAAAGGTGAAGATCTGGGAACACTATCGCTCGAAGCGTTTGAGCAGCTTTTACAGAAAGATGTTGAACGCAAGGGCAAAACAAAGACGGAGATCTAATTATTAAACAGCGAGCGAATCGGGGTGGGCGCACACCAAAAGCGCCGATCAATGAGAATATTGACGCAACCGAAGTCCGACTGATTGACGCAGAAGGCAATCAGGTCGGTGTAGTACCAATTGAGGATGCCTTGAAACAAGCAGAAGAGGCATCGCTTGACCTGGTCCAGGTTACGGATTCCGATCCGATCGTCTGTAAGATAATGGACTACGGCAAGAAAATCTTCGACGAGAAGAAGGCCAAGGCGGCTGCCAAGAAAAAGCAGAAGCAGACGCAGGTCAAAGAGCTTAAGTTCCGACCAGGAACTGAAGAAGGGGATTATCAGGTCAAACTACGCAACCTGGTACGTTTCCTTGAAAACGGGGACCGCGGCAAAATCACTATTCGCTTCCGTGGGCGTGAGATGGCACACCAGGAAATTGGTATGAAGCTCATGGCTCGCATCGAGACGGATATTGAGGAGCTGGCAACTGTGGAAATGCGGCCGAAAATGGAAGGCCGTCAGATGACCATGATAGTGGCGCCCCGAAAAAAGAAGTGAACCTGATCGGGTGATGATCCCCCGCGCATGCGGGGGATTTGTCGTTCAGGGGCACATTTGTTGTTCTTAAAAATAGAATGCGGAGTTTTAAAAAATGCCTAAGATGAAAACCAAAAGCGGAGCCACGAAACGGTTCAAGAAAACCGCCACTGGCTTCAAGCACAAGCAGTCCTTCACCAGTCATATCTTGACCAAGAAGAGCCCCAAGCGTAAGCGTCAGCTCCGTGGTACCAAGCTGATTGCCAAGTCTGATGTGGCTTCCATCAAGCGTATGACCGCGGGCTAAACAGCGCGCGAATCATTCCTGAAAAGGTTTATTAAGGTAGAAGGATTAAGATATGGCTCGTGTAAAACGTGGTGTGGTCGCACGCCGTCGTCACAAAAAGATTCTCAATCAGGCCAAAGGTTACTACGGTGCTCGTAGCCGTGTATTCCGTGTAGCCAAGCAAGCGGTTATCAAGGCCGGTCAGTACGCTTACCGTGACCGTCGTAACCGTAAGCGTGCTTTCCGCGCTCTGTGGATTGCTCGTATTAACGCTGGTGCCCGCGCTAACGGCCTGTCCTACAGCCGTCTGATCGCTGGTCTGAAAAAGGCTAACGTTGAAATCGATCGTAAGGTTCTGGCTGACCTGGCCATGAACGAGCAGCAGGCGTTTGCCGCTGTTGTCGAGAAAGCCAAAGCGTCCCTGTGATCGCTTAAGCTCTTCATCGATTGCTGATCGATACGGGCGTCTCATGTCATCATGAAGGCGCCTTCTGATAGGGGAAGGGCACGCTCTTCCCCTATTTTTGTTTTAAGAATTCGTATTAGTACTCCCATTTCTGGTTTGGAGCAGGGTCAATGGAAAACCTGGAGCAACTGGTTCAGGACGGGTTGGCTGCGGTGGAAAAGGCCGACAGTCTGCAGGCGCTTGATCAAATTCGTGTTGAGTACCTGGGCAAAAAGGGTGTGATCACCCAGCAGGCAAAGACACTGGGTAAGCTTTCTGCCGAAGAGCGTCCCGCTGCAGGCCAGAAAATCAACGAAGCCAAGGGGCAGGTTGAACAGGCCATCAACGCCCGGCGCGCTGATCTTGAGCGAGCGGCAATTGAGCAGAAGCTCGCGAGCGAATCCATTGACGTTACCCTGCCAGGCCGTGGCCAGGACCTTGGCGGGCTGCACCCGGTGACCCGCACTCTGGAACGCATCGAGCAGTTCTTTGCCCGTGCCGGCTACACGGTCGAGCAGGGCCCCGAAATCGAAGACGATTACCATAACTTCGAAGCGCTCAACATTCCCGGGCACCACCCGGCGCGTGCCATGCACGACACCTTCTATTTCAATCCGGGCACGCTCCTGCGGACCCATACCTCCCCGGTCCAGATTCGCACGATGGAGGCTGGAAAGCCGCCGTTCCGGATGATTTGTCCAGGTCGGGTGTACCGCTGTGACTCTGATATGACCCATACCCCAATGTTCCACCAGGTTGAGGGTTTGCTGGTCGAAAAAGATGTCAGTTTTGCGGATCTCAAGAGCACCGTGGAAGAGTTCTTGCGGGTGTTCTTCGAGCGCGATCTCAAGGTGCGATTCCGTCCGTCTTATTTCCCGTTCACCGAACCGTCTGCCGAGGTGGATATCGAGTGGGGCCGGGAGGCCGATGGCAGCATCAAGTGGCTGGAAGTGATGGGTTGCGGCATGGTTCATCCCAAAGTATTTGAATATTGCGGTATCGATGCCGAGGAATATCGTGGCTTTGCGTTCGGTCTTGGCGTAGAGCGCCTGGCCATGCTCCGCTACGGCGTCAATGACCTTCGGATGTTCTTCGAAAACGACCTGCGCTTCTTGCGCCAGTTCCGTTAATCCGGCGTTCTACGGCACTCAAATCAACAGGCGAAACCGCATCAGGACAACAAGGCTATAACCATGAAATTCAGTGAACAGTGGCTGCGCGAGTGGGTAAATCCGACCATCGGAACCCAGGAATTGATGGACCAGATCACCATGGCCGGTCTGGAAGTGGATGGTTTTGAGCCGGTCGCAGGTCAGTTCAGCGGCGTCATTGTCGGCGAGGTGCAGTCGGTTGAGCCGCACCCGGATGCCGACAAACTGCGGGTGTGCCAGGTAAGCGATGGCAAGCAGACAGTTCAGGTAGTGTGTGGCGCTCCCAACGTGAGAGACGGCCTCAAGGTCCCGTTTGCCGTGGTCGGTGCGGTGCTGCCGGGCGACTTCAAGATCAAGAAGGCAAAGCTGCGCGGGCAGCCATCTGAGGGCATGCTTTGTTCCGAATCCGAGCTCGGACTTTCGGAAAACCATGCTGGCTTGATGGAGCTGCCGGCAGACGCGCCGGTAGGGCAGGACGTGGCCGACTACCTCAAGCTGAATGACGTAACGATTGATGTGGACCTGACGCCCAATCGCAGCGATTGTCTCTCGATCAAGGGCATTGCCCGTGAGGTGGGCGTACTGAATAGCATGCTGGTTGAGGGACCTGAGATTAAACCTATCGAGGCGGTGCACTCGGAGGTTGCTGATATCCGGGTCGAAGCGGCAGCCGGCTGCCCGCGCTATCTTGGCCGTGTTCTGCGTAATGTGAATCTCAGGGCAGAATCTCCGTTGTGGATGCAGGAGAAGCTGCGCCGGTCAGGAATTCGTTCCATTGACGCGGCGGTGGATGTCACCAACTACGTCATGCTGGAGCTGGGTCAGCCGATGCACGCGTTCGATCGAGAAGAGATCCGGGGCGGCATTGTGGTGCGGATGGCAAAGGCCGGCGAAAAACTGGTCCTGCTCGACGGCCAGGAAGTTGAGCTTACCGAGCAGACCCTGGTGATTGCCGATCATGAGAAACCGGTTGCGATTGCCGGTGTAATGGGAGGTGAGCATTCCGGGGTCAGTGAGAAGACGAATGACTTGATTCTCGAATCCGCCTACTTCGATCCCATTACCCTGGCGGGCAAGGCCCGGTATTACGGCCTGCATACAGATGCCTCCCACCGTTTCGAACGGGGCGTGGACTACAATCTGGCCCGCGAAGCGATGGAGCGGGCGACGCAGTTGCTTATGGATATTGTTGGCGGTGAGCCCGGTGAAATCATTGAAGTGGTCAGTGATCAGCACCTGCCGGAGGACCGAGTGGTGGATTTACGTTCGGATCGTCTTTACGACGTTTTGGGCCTTGAGATTGACCGGACGACCGTTGAAGAAATCCTGAGTCGGCTCGGCCTGCATATCGACAAGCTCCTGAAGGCGGGGTGGCGGATCAGTGTGCCCAGTTTCCGCCCGGACATCTCCATTGAGGAAGACCTGATCGAGGAAGTTGGCCGGATCTTCGGTTACAACAACCTGCCGGTGACCGAGCCCACGGGGGCTCTTGGGCTGCGTCAGCAAGATGAAGCTACCCGTCCGGTATCGGCGATCCGGAAATTCTTCGTGGATAACGGTTATCAGGAAGCTATCACCTACAGCTTCGTGGATCCCAAGGTTCAGAAGCTGATTGATCCGGACCGCGAGGGAATTGCCCTTGCCAATCCCATTTCCTCCGATCTCTCGGTCATGCGCACCAGTCTCTGGAGTGGCCTTCTCAAAACCGTTGCCCACAACCAGAATCGCCAACAGGGGCGGATTCGCCTGTTCGAAACCGGTTTGCGGTTCGAGCAGGAGGGCGAGCGAATTGACCAACAGCAGATGTTGGCCGGCGTTGTGGTAGGTTCCCAGTATCCTGAAAACTGGGTAAACGGTCGCAGAACTGCCGATTTCTTTGATGTAAAAGGGGACCTGGAAAGCCTGTTCCGTCTGCTCGGTATCGAGATCCAGTTCGTTGGCAGCCAGCATCCTGCGCTGCATCCGGGCCAGACCGCAGAATTGCTCCGGGATGGCGAACATGTAGGATGGCTAGGCACGTTGCACCCACAAGTTCAGAAAAATCTTGAACTTAATGGCACGATCCTGATGTTTGAGCTATTCTTGGATTCGATCGTTACTGGTTATGTGCCTAATTTCAAAGAAATTTCAAAATTCCCTGAAGTTCGTCGGGATTTGGCTATCATTATCGGAAGCGATGTGGCGTTTGCCGATGTCGAGCGTGTGGCCAGAAAGCATGCCGGCGAACGACTGACAGCGCTGCGTGCGTTTGATGTATACGAAGGTGAGAGCCTGGGCGAGGGGAACCGGAGCCTGGCGCTTAGTCTCTTCTGGCAGCACCCGGAGCGCACATTGACCGAGGACGAGGTTCATTCGCTCTTCAATGGTGTAATCGACGCATTGAAAGAAGAGCTGGGGGCAACACTGAGGAGTTGAGACATGGCGGCTTTGACGAAAGCGGAAATGGCAGAGCGGTTGTACGAGGAATTGGGCCTGAACAAACGCGAAGCCAAGGAAATGGTGGAAGCTTTTTTCGACGAGATCAGAGGCGCACTCAGCCATAACGAACAGGTGAAGTTATCGGGCTTCGGTAACTTCGACCTGCGTGACAAGAAACAGCGACCGGGACGGAACCCGAAAACTGGTGAGGAAATTCCAATCAGTGCACGGCGTGTTGTTACGTTTCGCCCGGGACAAAAACTAAAGCAAAAAGTAGAAGCGTATGCTGGAACCCAGTCATAATAACGAACTTCCCACCATTCCCGGGAAGCGCTATTTCACCATTGGTGAAGTCGCAGACCTTTGCGCGGTCAAGGCACACGTCCTGCGCTATTGGGAGCAGGAATTCCCGCAGCTATCGCCGGTAAAGCGTCGAGGAAACCGCCGCTATTATCAGCGGGCAGACGTTATAACCATTCGTCAGATCCGCAGCCTGCTTTACGATCAGGGCTATACCATTGGTGGTGCCAAGCAAAAGCTCAGCAGCCACGAGGTGAAGGACGATACTTCCCAGTACAAACAGCTGATCCGACAGATGATAACGGAGTTGGAAGAGGTGCTGGATGTGCTGAACGCGCCGGTGAAATAACCGCAGCGCCGAAAGGAAAGCCGAAGGGGCGAGCCTCTTCGGCTTTTTTCGTGTTCGCGAGGTCGGTAGTGAGCGAAAACGATCCGGGCAAGGGTGCTATCAGTTCCTGTCCGGGCGGTTGCTCTGGTTTCTCCCGGTGTTTGCGAGATGCTCCCAGTAGATTGCGCGATCCTCATCCCGGGTGACGCCCACTCCGGTTCGATAAGCGCGAGCCGTTTCCTCCATTCCTATCCGGTCGCCGGACTCGGCCAGTCGCCTGTACCACCTGAAGGCCTTGGCATCGCTCTGCTCGACACCCATTCCCTCCGAGTACATGTTGGCGACGTTCAGCATCCCCTGCCGGTTACCCCTTTTTGCCAGTGTGAGGTACCGTTCAAAAGCCAGATCGTATTGCCCCATCTTATAGACAGCGTAGGCCTCCAGCACTTTAACGATGTCTCGGGCGGTACGTTTCTGGTCGTCCTCAAAGGCCTGAGTCGGCGTTGGTCCGCTGAGTAGCGTTAACACCGCGGTCAGCCACATTGCCTTGTGTATCGTGGACCTCGGGCCCATGGGTGCTCTCCGTCTGTCTTCGATTGCGGCTCATTGCAAGTGACATACGCTAGCAGCATTGAAGGTTTGAAGACTATGGTACTGGGGTAGCGTTTTGACACGGCTTTAGTGGTAGTGGTGGAGGGTGAAAGTGGTGCGGAAACAAAAAAGGCAGGGGCCCAGGCCCCTGCCTTTTCTTTTGAATCTGGTCGGGACGGTAGGATTTGAACCTACGACCCCCTGCACCCCATGCAGGTGCGCTACCAAGCTGCGCTACGCCCCGATTCGCTGTGGGCCCCGAGAAAACTTAAGAGCTATCTCAGTGGCTTAGCGGGAGCGAAGTCTACACCAGCCCATAAGAAAAATAAACAGGCTTTAGAGATTTTGCGCCCTGATTTTCAGCGGAGCTTGGTCTCTCTTAGCTTGAGAATAGAGTCGGGCGGATCGAAGGTTGCCGGGCTAGCCTGTGGCCAGTACTTGTCGAATACCGTGTGGCCGGTTTCACCTTCGAGCAGGGCACCCGGTTCAAGGTATGGGAACAGATCCATGTAGGAATGAACTTCCGTCTTGGAGACACGGCGCACCACGTGCTCAGGGCCGAGCTCCGACGGGTGGCGCAGGCCGGATGATTCAAGCAGGTTCTGCAAGGCATCAAGGGTGTTTTTATGAAAGTTGTAGACCCGCTGGCTCTTGAGCTCCACATCCAGTTTGTTGCCACGTCGGGGATCCTGGGTTGCGACACCGCTTGGGCAGCGCCCGGTATGGCAATTCAGGGCCTGAATGCAGCCCAGTGAGAACATGTACCCACGGGCTGAATTGCACCAATCAGCGCCAAGGGAGAGGGTACGGGCAATGTTGAATGCCGACGTAATCTTGCCCGCTGCGCCAATCGCGATGTCTTCCCTGAGGTTCGTGCCAACGAGGGTGTTGTGTACGAGCAACAGGGCTTCGGTCATAGGCATGCCGAGCCGGTTAATGAACTCCAGGGGCGCGGCGCCTGTGCCTCCTTCGCCGCCATCAACGACGATAAAGTCGGGTTTTTGACCGGTTTCGAGCATTGCCTTCACGATGGCAAACCATTCCCAGGGGTGGCCTATGGCCAGCTTGAAGCCTACCGGCTTGCCGCCTGACAGTTCCCGGAGCCGGTCGATGAAAGCAAGGAGTTCCAGGGGGGTGGAGAACGCCGAATGGAGGGCAGGCGACACGCAGTCCTCGCCGACCGCCACACCTCGGGCTTCAGCAATCTCCGGTGTCACCTTGGCCCCGGGCAAAATTCCCCCATGTCCCGGTTTGGCCCCCTGAGATAGTTTGATCTCTATCATTTTGACCTGATCGATGGTGGCGTTTTCTTGGAACATTTCCTCGTTAAACGTGCCGTCCTTGTGGCGGCAGCCAAAATAACCCGAGCCAATTTCCCAGACCAGGTCGCCACCGGGTTGGCGGTGATATCGGGAAATTGAGCCCTCGCCGGTGTCGTGGTAGAAGCCGCCAAGCCTCGCGCCGGTATTGAGGCTCAGGATGGCGTTTGCCGAAAGCGAACCAAAGCTCATGGCTGATATGTTAAAAACGCTTGCACTGTAAGGCCTTGCGCAGTGTTTCCCAATCAGGATTCTGAAGTCGCTGTCGCTTATTTTGGTGGGATTAAGAGAATGATTCATCCATTCGAATCCCTCGTCGTACATACCTAGTTGGGACCCAAAGGGCCGCTTGTCGAGCACGTTCTTGGCGCGCTGATAAACAATGGTTCTTTGTTCCCTTGAGAAAGGGCGTTCCTCAGTATCGGACTGAATGAAGTACTGACGTATCTCCGGCCCAACGGATTCAAGCAGGTACCGAAAGTTGGCAAGGATAGGGTAGTTGCGGCTGACTGTGTGTCTTCTCTGAAGCAGGTCGTAAGTGCCGAGAGCAGTCAACGCGCCGAAGGCAACGAGGAAAAAGTAGGCGGCATCGGTGAAGAAACTTGCGACCAAAGATGCTAGAAAGCCGGCAATGCTCAGTGCGTAAACGGTGTAGCGGAGCGGAAAGGTTGTGGTTTTCTCCATGGATACCTCAAGTGGGGACGGTTTGCCGGGGTTTGCGGATATTTGCACCAGAGTATATCGATACGCCGCGAAATCTGTAGCCGATTGCCTGATGTTGGGTCACTGTTCCCGAGATCATGGTCTATGCTGAGATTGGGGGCAGTGAATCACTGCATCCAGGTTTTGATGTTTTGAGTTCAAAACATTAGTATGACGCGCTTGTAACGTTTGAATACCGATTCCCAAAAAAAGACTTTCCAATTCAGGAGGCTCCAAACGTGGGCGAGGTAGTTAAAGACGAATATCAGACGGATTACGTCGCAGGCCAGGATAATATCAATCCTTTTGGCCTGGATCTTCACGCGCCGGTATTCCCGATTACGGCAATACTGGTCGTGCTTTTCGTGGTAGGAACCCTCATTTTCCCGGCAGGCTCGAAAGAACTTCTGGACGGTGCAAAGTGGGACATTATTGCGACATTTGACTGGTTCTTTTTGCTCAGTGCCAACATCTTTGTGGTGGTGTGCCTGGCCTTGATCTTCATGCCAGTGGGCAAGATTCGACTGGGCGGGATGGACGCCAAACCTGAGTTTTCAACCATGTCCTGGTTCGCCATGCTGTTCGCGGCTGGCATGGGTATTGGCCTGATGTTCTGGGCGGTTGCGGAGCCCACCGCCTACTACACCGGTTGGTATGAGACGCCGTTCAACGTTGAGGCGAATACGCCCGAAGCGGCTAATCTCGCCATGGGCGCAACAATGTACCACTGGGGTCTGCACCCATGGGCGGTTTACGCCATTGTTGCTTTGTCCCTGGCATTTTTCTCGTTCAACAAGAACATGCCGCTGACCATCCGCTCGGCGTTCTTCCCCCTGCTGCGCGATAAGGTCTGGGGCTGGCCTGGCCACGTCATTGATATTCTGGCCGTCGTTGCAACCATCTTTGGTTTGGCAACCTCCCTCGGGTTTGGCGCCCAGCAGGCGGCCTCCGGGTTGAATTACCTGTTCGATACGGGCGGGGGAATCAACGTGCAGATGGCGATCATTGTGGGTGTTACCGCGCTGGCGTTGATATCCGTCCTTCGTGGCCTCGATGGTGGTGTAAAGGTACTCAGTAATATCAACATGGCTCTGGCCGGAATCCTGCTGTTCTTTATCATTTTCGCCGGACCAACCATGACGGTGCTGGAAACCATCTGGGTGACCTCCTCAAGCTATGTCGGCAACATCGTTCCTCTGAGTAACCCGTTCGGCCGTGAAGACGAAGCGTGGTTCCAGGGTTGGACTGTGTTCTATTGGGCGTGGTGGATTTCCTGGTCACCGTTCGTTGGCATGTTCATCGCGCGCGTATCGCGCGGCCGGACTGTCAGGGAATTTGTGACTGCGGTGCTGATCATTCCTACTGTGATTACCGTGGTTTGGATGAGCGCTTTTGGTGGCTCTGCACTGGAGCAGATTCAGAATGGTATTGGTGCTCTGGCTGAAAATGGCCTGACCGATGTCTCTCTGGCGATGTTCCAGATGTTCACCAACCTGCCGCTGACTGGCATCATTTCCTTCGTGGGCATCATTCTGGTGTTGGTGTTCTTCGTAACCTCCTCGGATTCCGGGTCACTGGTTATCGATAGCATCACCGCCGGAGGCAAGACCGACGCACCGACCGCTCAGCGTGTTTTCTGGGTAGTTATGGAAGGTGCAATCGCGGCTGCGCTGATCTTTGGTGGCGGTGAAGACGCCCTCGGAGCGATCCAGGCGACGGCGATCAGTGCCGGTCTGCCATTTACCGCGATACTGCTGGTAATGACGTGGGGGCTTCTGAAAGGCCTGTCCCACGAGCGCAAGCTTCTGATTGCCAGGGGCGAAATGTAGCAGTGTCAATTCAGGCATAAAAAAACCGGGGCAAAAGCCCCGGTTTTTTTGTGGACGCTTCCCCCGCTAGAGCGAGGCGAATACCTCCATGGCGTAATTGGCCCGCTCCTGCGGCGTGAAATGGGGGCGCTTGAGGCGCTCAATGGTGCGCAAGCGCGGCAGCAGCCCCCGGCCATTGGCCATCTGGATCGCCAGGCCAGGCCGGGCGTTCAGTTCCAGCAGCAATGGCCCTTCGTGGGCATCCACCACCAGATCCACCCCCATGTACCCAAGCCCGGTTGATTCGTAGCAGCGGGCCGCCATCTCCAGCATTTCACCCCAAGCTTCGATCTCGATGTTCTCCAGGGCCAGACCGGTATCTGGATGCAACGTGATTGGCTTGTTGAATTGAACCGCATTCAGGCTCTGTCCAGTGCCGATATCGAGGCCCACACCTACCGCGCCCTGGTGAAGGTTCGCTTTGCCGTCAGAGGCCTTTGTGGCGAGCCTGAGCATTGCCATGACCGGGTAGCCTCTGAACACCACGATACGAATGTCAGGCACGCCCTGAAAGGAATACCGGGCGAGGGTGGGAACGGACTCAACCAGGCTCTCGACAATGGCAACATCCGGAGTGCCTGCCAGCGAGTAAAGACCAGCGAGGATGTTGGTGAGGTGTCGTTCCAGGGAAGATGCCGGAATCCTGGAGCCTGAGGCCTTGACGTATTCGTCGTTATCCCGGCCGGTAATGACGGTGATGCCTTTTCCCCCAGAACCCTTGGCAGGTTTGATGGCAAAGCCTCCCAGGTCCTCTGCCATCTGCCGGAAACCGGAAATTTCGTGTTGCTGGCGAACGACCTGGAGCAGGCGGGGCGTCCTTACCCCGTATTCCGCCACGGCGAGTTTTGTCTTGAGCTTGTTGTCGACCAGCGGATAGGAGGAGCGTTCATTGTACCGGGCAATGTAATCCACATTGCGCCGGTTCATGTTCAGCATACCCAGACGATTGAGTGTTCTCGGTGATATCCAGCCCATATCAGTCGTAGGCCTTCATGGGTGTGAACCGCTTGAGCTCGCTCAGTTTGTAACCGGTGTACTGGCCCATCAGCAGAATCAGGCCGAGAATCACTAAATGCAGCTCGGGAAAGTTGAACGTCAGGTGGCCTGCCAAGGGAGCACTCATCAGCAGATATGCGCAAATGGCGACAAACATGCTGCCGGCACCCTGGATGAGGACTTCATGGGCACCTTCTTCCTCCCAGAGTATCGACATGCGTTCGATGGTCCACGCAATGATTACCATGGGGAAAAAGGTCACCGTCATGCCCGTGTTGAAACCCATCTGGTATCCAATGATGCTGAGACCCGCCGTGATGAAGATGACCAGTATGATCAGGGCGGATATCCTCGAAACCAGCAGGAGGTTCAGGCTGGAGAGATAGCCCCGCATCATCAGGCCAATCGAGACCACCGACAGGAAGGCGATCAGGCCCGGAACCAGGGTTGTCTGGACGAATGCTACGGCAATCAGAACCGGCATGAAGGTTCCGGAGGTGCGTATGCCTATGACAATCCGCATGAAGGCCACCATCAGCGCCCCCAGTGGCAACAGTAGCAACATGCGGAACATGCTTTGTTCTTCTATGGGGAGCTCGTAGAAGCTCAGGAAGCCAAGGCCGTTGGAATCGAACTCCATGGTTGCGAGCTGTAGGGCCGGAACCGTTTGCCGGAGCATCGAGAAGCTGACTTCCGAGTTGTCCCCGCCAACGACATCCAGCAGAGACGCCGAGCCCTGTCGCCATAGCAGCAGACTCTCTGGAACCCCCTGCTCAGCGGTATTCGGGTCAAAAGTCAGCCATTGCTCGCCGTTGAAGATCTGCAGGAAAGGCATCAAGGATTGCCGGCGGCGGGCGTCTTCCAGTTTCAGCCCGTCGGCCGTTCGTGCCGGGATACCTGAGTGATTCAGCATGTCGACCAGCAAATCGAGGTAGTTTTCCTCGGAAACCAGCAGTGTGGTGTTCTGGGTTCGGGTATCCGGCTGCATGAACCGGATCAGTTCCCGGGTCATGCTCTCCGGGGTGCTGGACCGTTCCTCTGCCTGAGCCAGTACTTCGCGCACAGCCGTAGCCTGGGGCTCCTCCCAGAATATTTTGCGGGCTTTAGGTTCTGGGGTGGGCTGCCGGTCAATTGCCGAATCGTCCGGGATAAACTGGGTTTTGAAATACAGGGTCTGGCGCCCGGACACGTTTCGCTTGGTCCATTCAGCCCGACGACTTCCGTTCTTCTCGATGATCGAGAATCCGTAGCCTGGTGAAGCGGCCTGCTCCGAGAGGATCCGGAAACCAGGTGGGTTTTCTGGCACATTCAGGCTCGCAAGCACGGCCCCACTGTTTGCGTCGAAATCAACTCTGGCCTCAATCATCCAGACGGGGCGCTGTTCGCCGGAAAGCCAGGGAATGCCAAGCTCTATGTGGCGCCAGATGGCCAGGGAAATGCCGGCTGCGATGAGGAGAAAAACGGCGATGTAAAAGGGCAGACGGGAGCGGGGGGTCACGAGTCGTTCCTGCTATGAAGGATTGAGTCGGGAAGCTTGGTGGCGAACTCCCGGCCAACATCAATCAGCATGACGTCTCGCAGGACATTGCGCCCGATCAGAACTTCGTAGGACAGGTCATCCCTGTCCGTTAACGAGAATTCGGCGACCTGCTGGTGATCGCCTATGGCAAACTGAAGTTCCACAACAACCCGTCGTTCAGGGTCTTCGGCACTGGCCTGGATCACTTTGACCCGTCGGGAAACCTCCTTCTCCAGAGTGATTAGCTCATCGCTGCCGGACACCGGGACATCAAAGCGAACCCAATTGCTACCATCCCGCTCGAACCGGGTGATGTTACGGGCATCAATGGACGACGTCTCGGCGCCACTGTCGATTCGGGCGGTGTAGACCTGGCCGGCATCAGCCAGATAGATTCGTTCCACTTCACCGACAATGAGCTTTCCCTTCAGCCGATCAGCAATGCCTCTCGATGGGTCGGCACTGGGGCAGATGGTCTGGGGCTGAACGGGGGGGCAGCTTGGCTTTTCAACTTGGGTCTTGATCGCTTCAAGAATGGACTGGGTGGATTCCCGTTCCACCCCCAGCAACTTTTCGTGTCGGGCGTTGGCGTTGCCCTCGATTGTCACGAGAGTGGCGCGTTGAGTCTGCACCGACTTGTTCAGCTCATTCAGGTTCTCTTTGGGCACCATAAGGTAGCGGTCTGCCGAACATCCGGCGAGCAACAGTACCAAGCCGGAAGCTAGCAGACTCATTGAGCGACAAAAACCAGCTCGCATCTGTTTTGAACCCATTAAGAACCCCTGCGCCAACTGCCGGTCACGTCTTTCATGCTGCTGAAATGACGGACAGTCTGATGTTTCTGAAGATTAGTAGGCGCAGGAGTATACAACAACCAAAGTGTGTAGTTGCTTTACAGTTGGTTAAGAGGGCAGATTTTTCGAGTGAGTCTCACGTTTGAGGCGTAAGTGATTACCGGAATGGAAAGTTAGCGTCTCCAAGAGAGGTTTCGGAGCGCAGAAATTCCTGAATCACCGGAGAGCAGTTCAGGTAGAACAGCAGGAGCTCCCGTTGCACGTCCTGGTCCTGAATTCTGGCCGCGTAACTGATCAGCTCGCGGATGGCCTCATCACTGCCGGATTTGTTGTCCGACGGCTCGAAACTCTTGCTATAGCGGGCTTTCAAGAGGCTGGTCAGGCGTTCGAGGTGGAATTCCCCGGTGTGGGTGATGTGCGGGAGAATGCGAAAGCCCCCTGATCTTGTGCCAGAGCCACAGGATCCGAACAATGCGGAATCCGCATCGCCCGCCGTGCAGTCCGGTTGCATGAAGTCTGTTCCCAGTTTTCGCCAGAGTTCTTTCAACATGATCAGTAGTCCATTTGCGATCCTGTTCGCGCCCGTGAAGCCGTTAAAAAAACGTAATGCCTCAAGGCACAGGAACCTTTTACCCTTTTAGACGATATTACGTGTCGCGTCCACAAACAGATTCAGCCGGTTTGTGGATTTGCTACGCAGTCGATATCACAACGGTGATCCGTAAAGCCTGCCACGGCTTGGTGCGAAAAAGGTTCCATTGATGAGGTAGACTGTAACTTTGGGGCATAATTCCGCTTTCGTTACCAAACACAAGCAGATACAGGAGTGCGCGCAGTGCCAGAGGCTGTCACCGATTTGATGGTATCCCGGCCTGATCTCATGGCCGGCTGGATGGGTGTAATGGTGATCGCAGTGTGTGTGTTGGCCGTGGTGGCGATTCGCGCAAATTTGGAAGGGCGCAAGCTGGCGGTCGACCTGGAAACTCTGGCAACGGCCCGTGATGACGTCGAACGGTTGCTTCGGGAGGCTCAGCACGAGAATGCGATGGATCGACAGCAAACGGAATACCTGGAAAAGGCTCTGGAGGAGCAGGGAGCCCGTCTCGCAAAGCATGAACAGGATCTCGAACACTGGCGGCAGCGCGCCACAGGGCTGGAGAATCGTGTTGCCGGCCTGGAGTCCGATCTGGAGGGGCGCAGAACGCGAATCGGCCAGCTGGAAGGTGAGCGTGAGAGCCAGCAACAGCGGTCAGAAGCGTTGTCCAGAGAACTGCATGCGGCTCAGGTTGCGTTGCGTGAGCAGGAGGTCACCCTGGACAAGGAGCGGCGTGCCACGACAGAGAAGCTTGAACTCCTGGAAAGGAACCGTGATGCGCTGAAGCAGGAGTTCGAAAACCTCGCCAACAAGATCTTCGAGCAGAAGAGCGAACGTTTCAGCCAGCAGACACGTACCAGCCTTGATACTTTGCTGAACCCGTTCCGGGACCAGTTGCAGGACTTCCGCAAGCGGGTGGAAGACGTTTACACCACCGAGACCCGTGATCGTCAGGCATTGAGGAGTGAGATCAAGTCCCTTCAGGATCTGAATCGTCAGATCACGGAAGAAGCTTCGAACCTGACTCGCGCGCTGAAAGGGGACAAAAAAATCCAGGGCAACTGGGGCGAGCTGATTCTTGAGCGGGTTCTGGAAAAGTCCGGCCTTCGCAAGGGGGTGGAATACGACACTCAAGGTAGCTACCGCGACGCTGACAATCAGCTGCTTCGTCCTGACGTGGTTGTTCACCTCCCGGACAGCCGGAATCTGATTATCGACTCCAAGGTGTCCCTGTTGGCGTATCAGCAGTGGGCAACCGAGGAGGATGATGCCGTCCGTGAAAAAGCGCTCAAAGAGCATGTAGAGGCGGTCAGGAACCACATTCGCACACTGAGCGAAAAGGACTACAGTCAGTTAAACGGGTTGCATTCGCCGGACTTCGTGTTGCTGTTCATGCCCATTGAGCCTGCGTTCGTGGCAGCATTTCAGCAGGACGAGAACCTCTTCGCGGAAGCGTTTGAGCGAAAGATTATCGTGGTAACACCAACCACACTGCTGGCAACGCTCAGGACCATTGAAAACATCTGGCGTTATGAACGGCAAAGCCAGAATGCCCGTCGTATCGCTGACCGGGCCGGCGCAGTCTACGACAAGCTGCGGGTTTTTGTGGAGGCGATGGAGCGTCTCGGGGGCCAATTACATACGGCACAGGGCACGTACGATTCGGCGATGAACACGCTCACTCGTGGGCGGGGGAACCTGATCTCACAGGCCAACCGGTTTGTTGAGCTTGGTGTCAGGGTTAAAAAAGAGCTTCCCAAGGGCATTATGGATCAGGCGGAAGTGGATGCCGGAGACGTTCCGGACATCGACGACGAATTTGACGAGTCAGAGACGGAAGAGTCAGCGATTGGCGCGGATAATCAGCAGGAGTAGATGGCATGGCAGTAACGTATGAAAAAGGTCGTCAACTGGCCCGTGGGCTGGTTCTGGCGTCGACATTGCTGGCGGGGCAAGCAATGGCATTGGCTCCGGAGCATGAGATGCGTCGTCTGATGCTGGCAACAGAGGAAGCTGTGGCTGCGGAGAGTTGGGGAGAAGCCGGCGAATACCTGAATCGACTGCAACAGCTTGAAGGCAGCAAACCGGCGGATTATTTTTACTACCGCGGCCGGGTCATGTATCAGGCCAAACATCTCAATGAGGCTCAATCCGCGCTGGAAGCCTATGTAACGTCCGCGGGCACGGAAGGGAGTCATTACCAGGAAGCACTCAAGCTGATTACCGAAGTGGAGAAGGCTCGGAGTGAAAAGGCGCAGGCGCCACAGTCCTCTAATGGCAACGGCGGTAAAATCGCGGTGATTGAGCCCGCCGGTGATCAGCAGGTCTCGTCATTGAGGAAGCTTTACCTGGTGGATACCGACAGGGAAGCACTCACCTTGCATCTCAACAGTTTGCTGGAAGTGGCGGGATGGCGCGAAGACCAGACGATAGTGCAGGTGGATAAGCCGGCTGACATCGAATATCGGATCAGCGCGGACGAGAGCTCCATCAACGTTCAGGAAATTCGCCGTGATGCCGACGGTCGCGTCGTGAGGAAAAACCAGAACCTGTCGGTCTACGGCATTAATCCCCAGGTGGAGTGGGCCTGCGAGGCGGCCGCCACCACGTGCTGGGTCTATGATCCCAGGGACGGTTCGCGGTTGCTGCAACTGGCCATGAACCGCCAGCGGACTCAGGAAATCGCGCAAACCATGGGGCGTCTTATTCGCAACCTTCAGGACCCGACGGGGTCCTGAAGGACCTCATTCCTGCAGATTTCCCCGTTCGCCCTCCCGGTAAGCCCCCGGAGTAACACCGGTCCACTTCTTAAAGGCCCGGTGGAAGGTTGAGGGCTCGGTGAAGCCGACCTTGCCGGCAATGTCGTTGATTGGCAATTCCTGCCGCCCAAGATAGTAGATGGCCATGTCCCGGCGTAGCAGATCCTTGATCTCCTGAAACGATGTGTTCTCCTGTTTCAGCCGTCGCCGGAGGGTCTGAGGGCTGGTGTGCAATTCTGCGGCGATCCATTCGAAGTCTGGCAGCGGTTTCGAGAAATCCCGCCCGATCAGCGTCCGAATCCGGCCGGTAAACGTGTTGCTTTCATCGGGTCTCGACAGCAGGTCTGCCGGCGAGGTTTTCAGAAATTGCCGCATTTCCGACCGGTCCCGGATCACCGGGGCCGTGAGAAAGCGTTTGTCGAAAGTCAGCGCGGTACGATCGGATTCAAATTCCAGCGGGCAGTGAAAAATATGCCGGTACTCGTCGCCATGTGGCGGCCGGGGATAGTCAAATTCTGCCTTCTCGAGTTCAACCGGCTGGCCAATGAGCCAGCTTCCGAGCCGGTGCCAGATTACCAGCAGGCTTTCCCGCAGAAAGTAGGAGGGATCGTGAATGTCGCCTTCAATCCGGGTTTCCAGTTGGGCAGACGGGCCTTCCGTGACCAGTTCCATGGTTACCATGGGCTCGAACAACCTTGAGAACTGGAAGGCCTGCCGGTAGACCGCCTCGAGATTGGGGCAGTCGATAACCAGGGCGCACATGGTCGCGAAGGTGCCGCTGCGCGCGCGTCGAGGGCCCAGCCCCATGAATTCGTCATCAAGCCGGTGCCACAACACCTGCATTAGCTGGCTGAATTGATCGCTGCTGACCCGGGCCATCTCGATGCGCAGCAGGTCCGGGGAGATGTCGGCTTCCCGCAGCATCTCGTTAGTATCGAAGCCAAGACGCTCGGCCCCAGCCAGTGCGGCCTGAACGAAGTGCTTTGAAACCGTCAGGTTGGACATTTTACTCGCCATTCCATGTAAACGAGACCCATCATAAAACCCCAGTAGAACAATGCAACCAAGGGTATATCAGTAAGCTGGAAGAATTGGCCAATTGGAATGACGGAACCGGCGGTTGGCCCGGTTGGCAAAACCGTGCAGCATGAGAAACTCTGATTACCCTGACAAAAAGAAACCGACCACGTAAGGAGAACAGCATGGCAGGCCCCTTGACCTCACTGAAAGTCCTGGACTTCAGCACCCTGTTGCCTGGCCCCTATGCGACCATGATGCTGGCAGACATGGGCGCGGAGGTGCTGCGAATTGAGGCACCGGACAGGGTGGACCTGACCAAGGTGATGCCGCCGTTTGACGGGAAAATCAGCACCGCGTTTTCCTATCTGACACGGGGTAAGGAAACCCTCCAGCTGAATCTCAAACAGACCGAGGCCGTTGAGAAAGTGAAGGAGTTGGTTCGGGACTACGACATCGTGGTCGAGCAGTTTCGGCCGGGTGTTATGGACCGCCTGGGTATCGGGTATGACACGCTCAAGGCGATCAATCCCCAACTCATCTACTGCGCCATCACCGGATACGGCCAGACGGGCCCCTACCGGAACCGTGCCGGCCACGACATCAACTACCTGTCGCTGGCCGGGGTCAGCAGCCACTGTGGCCGCGCCGATAGCGGCCCCCCTCCCATGGGTATCCAGGTGGCCGATGTGGCCGGTGGCTCGCACCACGCCGTCATGGGCATTCTCGCTGCCGTCATCGAGCGCCAGCAGACCGGGGAAGGGCAGTTTGTCGACATCAGCATGACCGATGCCGCCTTCGCGTTGAATGCCATGTCCGGTGCCGCCTGCCTCGCCGGTGGGCAGGAACAGGCGCCTGAAACCGCCCTTCTTAATGGTGGTTCGTTCTACGATTATTACCGAACCCGGGACAACCGTTGGCTGTCCATCGGCAGCCTCGAACCCCAGTTCTCCGCGCGCCTCTGTGAGACCCTTGTCCTGAGCGAGATGAAGAGCCTTGCCCTGAGCCAGAACCCGGAACATCAGCAGACGTTAAAAGCGGCGCTAAAGGAAAAGGTTTCGGAAAAGACGCTCGCGGAATGGCAGGAAATCTTCGCGGACCAGGATGCGTGTGTGGAACCGGTGCTGACTATTTCGGAGGCGGCTGAGCATCCGCAGTTGAAAGCACGGGGTATGGTGATTGAGGTTGACCGGGGGGATGGTACGCAACAACGGCAACTCGGATTCCCCATCAAGTTTGAGAAAGCATCCTCCTAGGCCCACCTGAACCGGGCGGCGACAAAGGATGAAGGCGCCGCCTCCTTTCAAATCATCAAGTGAATTCCTGTTCCGTTATTTTCTGGTCGAACTCGGGGGCTCTGCTAGTTTTATTAGTGTTGCCGGAAACGGTGAATCCGTAGTGAACAAGTATAAGGATGACACTATGAAAAACTGGACTAAACGCGGAGGTTGGGGCGGGCGAAGCCTGGCACTCGTATTGATAGGCAGTGGGTTCTTAACGGGTTGTTTTGATGGCGATAGCTCCTCTGGAGGCTCTGGGAACACTGTTGATACCAATCTTTTCCCGGCGGATGGTCAATTAGAAGCGACCATCCGCCGTACCACGGGTGGTGTACCTCATATTACGGCCGACAATCTCAAATCGGCGGCTTTTGGCCATGGTTACGCTCAAGCGCAGGACAATGTGTGTGTACTGGCAGAGGCAATAGTAAAAGCCCGCAGCGAACGGGCGAAGTACTTTGGGCCGGGGCCAGATGATATAAATATTATCAACGACTTTAGTTACAAGGCCCAGAAAATTCTGAGTGGTGCTGAGGCTGAATTCTCGTCTCTCAGCGATGAATCCAAAGCTCTGATCGAAGGGTTTGCCGAGGGCTACAATAAGTTCGTGGCCGAAACTGATCCTGCTGACTTACCGACTGAATGCAGAGACCAGCCTTGGGTGAAGCCAATTACACCGGTAGACCTATTTGCTCACTATCGGGTTGTTGGTCAATATGCCAGCGGCGCTCTTTTTGCGACAGGCGCTGTTTTTCTTGCTGTTCCTCCTGAAGGGGCGGTCGCTCCTCAAGTGGTCGCACAGACATCCTCCGATGATAGTGGACAACTGGCGCGGCGGATTGCTGCTAACGCGCGGGTCAGCGCAGAACAGGCGGATAATTTCCAGGATATGGGCTTGGCTAGTAACGCATGGGGTATTGGTAAGGAGCTTTCCGAAAGCGGGAAGGGAGCCTTATTGGCTAACCCGCACTTTCCATACACCGGCCATCGACGACTTTATCAGGTTCAAATGACTGTCCCAGGTTATCTCAACACGATGGGGGCGGGGCTACTTGGAACCGCGATACCGCTGATTAATTTCAATGAAAATCTTGGATGGTCCCACACTGTAACCACCAGTCGGCGATTCACGCTCTATGAGTTGACGCTAAAGTCGGGGGATAATCTCACCTACATCAAGGATGGCGAGGAACGCCCTATTACGTCTGAGACCTTCCAAGTAGAAGTGTTTAATGGTTCCCCCACGCCAACCGTCCTTGAGCGTAAATTCTATTACTCCGAGTATGGTCCAATGCTGTCGGCGAACGCCGTAACACAGGGAGGTCTGCCGACATGGGGCGCGGATGGCACGGCGTATACATACAGGGACGCAAACGCCGGTACCACCAAACTTCTGGATACCTGGCTGCAGATGAGTCGGGCCAAGAATCTGGAGGAATTCCAGCAGGTATTCCGTGATTGCGGTACCACATTTTGGACCAATTCCACCTACGCAGACGACGAAGGCAATGCCTTCTACATCGATAGTAGTTCGGTGCCGAATCTGTCTGACGCGGCGCTTGCAGTTGTTCAGTTTAAGCGTCAGGCCAGCGAGGCCTATAATCAGCTCTTTAATGCCGGCCTGACATTGCTCGACGGCGATACCTCAAGGGATGATTGGGTTGAGGGCGAATGTGACGGTTTGGTTCCCTATGACGATAAACCAAAGTTGTTGCGGGCGGATTGGGTTCAAAACTCAAATGACAGTTATTGGTCTACCAATCCTGCTCAATTTCTGACCGGTTATTCGCCGTTATTCGGGCCTGAAGAGTCTGAACTGGGTCCCAGGACGCGCCTTGGCATCACGATGCTGCAGAATCCGCTGTCGGCAGGTCCAGTGTCACCGACTGCGCCGTTGCCAGCAGGCCAGGATGGCAAATTTGGGGCTGAAGATCTGGTTAACGTTATCTATAACAATCGGGCTTGGTACACGGATGAGTTCCTTGCCGAACTGAGGACTCGTTGCACAGCGATTGGCGCGACAGCGGTCAATCTCCCCAGCGGAGGTTCGCGAACCGTTGACGAGGCGTGCGGTGTTTTGCAATCTTGGGACGGGCTCTACAATGTTGATAGCGTTGGCGCCCACGTGTTCCGGGTATTCATCGCGAATTACCGCGACAGCTTCGCTTCGGATCTTACTGTAGCCTTTGATCCTACTGAGCCTGTTAATACCCCTTCAACACCTTCGAGTACCGGTGAAGGTGGTCCTGACGATGTGATGCTCCAGGCTCTTGCCGTGGGACTAGAGACTCTCGATTCGGTAAATATCGCCTACGATGTCGCTCTAGGTTCTGTTCAGTACTACCAGCCATCGGGTGGGGCATTACCCGGGCTTCCAGGCGGTAGTTTGAGCGGTGGCACGCCAAGTGATCTCGGCAATTCCTTCCCGTGGCATGGTGGTGATGGTTCAGTAGATGGCGCTTTCAATGCAATTGGTGTAGTAACGGATAATTTTGCACAGGACACGCGCTTCCCGCGCGTTGCACCAAGTACCATTGAAAATACAGCTGGCTTGTCTGACGCTCCGGGCGAGGGTTGGAAAATGGCGCGCGGAACCAGTTGGCATTTTGGATTGGAGTTCACGGACAATGGTCCGGAGGCCTTCGGTCTGATTAGCTACTCGCAATCAACTGACTCGGCGTCTCCATTCTTTAATGACCAAAGCCTGCGTTACTCTGAAAAGAATTACCGTCCAATTCTATTCAAGGAAGCTGATATTGAGGCGAATCTATTGCCGCAGGGTACGGTTTCGCTAACGAACTGACTGGCTGCGGCAAGGTCTCTAGCCTTCGTCGCAAGCCCAGGAGCGATGAGCAATCGATCTGGCTCTTTCCACTAATAGATTTAGCGCTTTCTGATTAAGCCAGTTCCCTCGGGGTGCTGGCTTTTTTGTGAGCAGGTTGGGAGGCTTTGGTACTGTTCTCAAGACAAAAAAAGGGACGGCCTAGGCCGTCCCTTTTTTTACGTTAGCGGTTAGTCCTGCTGAACGATTTCGGTGATGTCTGGATCCGCGTCCATGAAATTGAGGATCACAGCACCGCCTCCAGTTGCCGTGACGGTAGCCGTTTGGCGAACCATCTCGGCAAACACTCGCTCATCAAGCGGGCCCCCTTGGGGAAGAACAGGTGTTCCGTGGGTGCCCTCTGTATAGCGAGTGATCGCTGCATCGGCAAGTGGTACTCCGGTCGCCCCTGTAAGTGGGCCTGTAGTGATGCCCAGATCCACCTCGTTTGCATTCGTGACTGCAGTTGCGCCAAGCAACTCCGCGAATGGTTCAGTACCCGAGAGGTAAGCTTCAAATGCATTGCCAAGGGGATTCGCTAGTGCATCGTTCGGGATAACCTGGTCACCGTTAACCTGGGAGAGCAGAACCTTTGAGCCTGAGTTATTCAGATCATCCGCAAAGTTGATTGGATCCGCTGAGTCCACGGCTGCCTGGAAAACGTTGAAGAACGTTTCGAGATTGGCATCGCCTTGCTCAAGTCCTGCGGCGGCTTGAAGGCCACCGAGGATCGAAGGTGCGAACGCTGGAGAGTTCTCCAGCAGGCGGACGATGCCAGCTCCCGGGGTCAGGAAGTGTGAGGCCACAAGGTCGTCGGCAGTGTCAGCCGATGAATTGGCGACTGCCGCGAAAGGCGCGCCAACAATGGTCGCCATGGAGTGGCCGGTAAAGTAAACGGGCCCTCCAAGATCCCCAGCGGAGTCGCCGTTAATATCCAGGCCTGCGAGTGACTCCCGCAGATTCAAGAGATCCAGCACCGCTTGCCGCAGCTTGTCGCGGGTATTGGTAAAGTTGGTCAGGTTGATAAACAGGCTGCCAGACTGGCCGGAAGTGGCCGTCATCGGGACAGGCTGACTTGCCGCGCCAGCTGTGAAGTTGAAGTGACGCTCATTCTCCGTTTGCGCCAGACCTGGAACGGTACTCCCAGCATTGGCGACAGCATTCTCCAGTCCGATAGCTCCTGCCAGTGTTTGCTGTGCTTCCACACCTACATCTCCAGCCAGAACGGTACTGATGGCATTCTGGATTTGTGTAGGGTCCGTTGGATCTGTGATGCCGAGACTGTTCGTGCCACCGGTTGAGGCGTCAACCTGGGCCTGGATTTGGAGCAGTACGCCTACCTTGAACGTGCCAGCAATTACGGCATCAATGGTTGCCTGCGTCTCAGCAGTGACGATCGGCGCGTCGTTTGCGTCCAGTTCCGGTTGGGGAACAACGCCGCCTGCAACAAGCAGGGTCAGAGCCAGGCTCTGCTGCTCTTCAGCGCTAAATGGAGTCACACCGTGCAACGGCTGATCAATAGCAACAACAGCAACGTTGGCATTTGCAGCTAGCGCGCTACCGAAGGTGAGGGCGGCGCTGCGATCGGTAGTGATGCCGTGCATGTAGATGACTGTTTCGAGCTGCGACACACCATCCCACGTTGTTGGATACAGAACCATCACAGGTACGGTTTGGCCAGCATTGGTTGCTTCGGGGAATGGGAAGCGGTAGTTCACAACATCGCTAACCGACTTGTCAGACTGCGCTAGCTGAACGCCCAGTTGATCGCCAATAACTGACGCAGCAGTCAGATCCGCAGTGAAATCGCTGCTGTTGATTACAGCACCTTCGGCTTCAGTTTGGCCGGTAGGAATACCCAAGTAATATGGCAAATCGATTGTGCCCTGGACGATATTTACTTGACCAAAGTCCACGAACTGACTTGCTACTGCCGATACCAGCGTTACGTCTTGAGGGGCTCCGAATGTGGCGCTTCCACTGCGGTCGCCCGGATTAGGCAAAAGTGCACCAAGACCGGCATTCAGCGCGTCTGCCGTGGCGTCTGGGTTAGCCGTTGCCTCTGCAGTAGCAGCAGCAGTACTCAGTGTGATGAAATCAGTCTCGCCGGCTTCCAGGGCAGCTTTAACGCCAGCAACTCGCGCGGCACCAGCTACGGTATCCCGGAAGTAAGTTGTCGGATCGGCGATGTATTTCAGTACCTCCTCGTCATTGGAAGTCGTAAAGCTGTAGGAAAGGGCGATGTCTTCGGCAGACAATGCCTCAGGACGAGTGGTGTTATTCAGGCCGAAGTAGCTGCTCGCGACAGCTTCCCAAAAGTCGTTAATGATCGTGCGGACCGGCGCAAGCGTTGAACTACCAAGTGGTTGCTCTGGATCGGTCAGGTTGCTGTAGCTCGGTGACGCGATGATTGGATCACCGTTTACATCCAATACTTCTTTGGTCACTACGACGAGGTAGCGCTTCTTGGGGTTCAGCGGAACAGTTGGGTGAATTCGAATCGCCGAAGTCCCATCCAGTGTGACCACTTCATGGGTATAAGTTGGATTCTGGGCAAGATCCGCCAGGTAGGCACCGGCTTCGGCCTGGCCTCGAAGAGATAGATCCTGTGGCAGAGCGCCTGCTGCAACCTGCGCAGTTATGGCCAAAGGAATGGTGGGTGGCTCACCCATGCCCAGCCCTTGTACCGGGTCGCCGCTTGCGTATGCTAGCTCAATCAGGAATACGTTTTGGTTGGGGTTTGGCACAGGCCGTGGGCCAGCTTCCGTTTGCACGATAATGAATGGTCGAGAATCGACCGAATTGGGATCAATCTGGCCATTCAGACGAACAACGGCTGGAGCGACAGTTGATGCACCACTCAGCTCGTTTAGAGCGGAGGTTACAGGTGGGGCGCTGTCGGCAACGCTGAAGGTTCCATCAGCTTCGATAATGGCCGTGCTCGGATCATCCGACTTGAATATAAGATCGTTAGGAAGAGGAAGCGCACTGGTAACCGGGTTAAAAATGGGCCAGGTTTTTCCATCGATAGCCGGGTTATTGATCCTGTAATCCGGATTAGCATTCGCCCCAGAATCGCCGCTATCAAAGCAGCCTGAAAGTCCAAGGGAAGACGCCACGGCAACACTTATTAGAGTTTTCTTGAACATGGGTGGAACCTTTTCCTGTTGTTGTGTCGTTATGTTCGGCAGCTGACGGGGCCGGTCTGATCCGGTAAGCCCGTTGTCAGTGGCCTGTTCTGCTTGAAACTGTTGTCTGAAATTGTAGCCAGCGCTTTGAGCCAATTTCTGTAGCTTTGACTATAGCGACAGTGTGGCAAGTGTTGATCAGCCGAAAGTGTGATTCTGACTCTTTGAAACCTCCCCGCACGGTTGGAGATTGGTCATTGTGCAAAATAGTTGGCACTGAACGGTTTGTCGAGCCGGGGCAGTGTCTGCTTTGTGAGGATTTTTAAGGATTGAGCGCTGTGCCCGCCAGACAGAATTCCGGCGGGCGTGAGGGTCTATTCAAAGGAAGAAAAATCCGGCTGTCGTTTCTCCACAAAGGCCCGGAAGGCCTCGGAGGCTTCGGGTGACTTCAGTCGCTCAGCAAAGAGTTCACCCTCTGCGAGCATGGTTTCCTTCAGCTGGTTCAGGGTGGGGCGATTCAGTAGCTCTTTGGTGGCACGGATGGCTGCTGGCGCCTGGTTTGCCAGCTGTTTGCAGGCGTCGAGGGCCCGTGCCTCGGTTTCAGCGGGCTCGCAGACCCGGTTGATCAGGCCCAGGCGGGCTGCATCGTCTGCGGTAAAGGCGCCGCCCAGCATAAGCAGTTCCGCGGCTCGGGGCCTGCCAATCCAGGAAGGCAGAAGGAGGCTGGAGCCACCTTCCGGGCAAAGTCCGAGGTTCGCGAATGGCATCTGGAACCGGGTGTTGGTGCCGGCAAAAACCAGGTCACAGTGCAGCAGCATGGTGGTGCCGATGCCGACCGCAGGGCCATTGACCGCGGCCACGACGGGTTTCGACGCTGTTGCCAGCAAGAGCAGAAACCGACCGACCGGCGTTTCCTCGAACGCGCCAGGCAAGCCGGTGGCGAATTCGCCCAGGTCATTGCCGGCCGTAAAGCAATCCTCGCTACCCGTGAACAGGACGCAGCGGACGTCCGAATCCTTTTCCGCCGCTGCCAGAGCGTCCCCCAGAGCGGTGTACATTGCGTGGGTGAGCGCATTCTTTCGATCGAGGCGGTTGATGCGAACGGTGAGAATGCGGTCGGATTTTTCGATGAGTACGAGGTCTGTCACGGCGCCTCCAGGGATCATTGTTGTGATTTGATTAGCATGATAGCTTTTTTCCGGCCAGCTATTACAGTCTTTCAAACCGGCTAGGCCGTCTGTCGAATCCCTCGCTTACGGGATTTTCTGGTAAACTCTGTTCCCCATTTTTCGATGACACGAAATAACGATATCAAGCTGATGAGGCGCCTATGACCACCGTAATCCGCCAGGACGACCTGATTGAAAGCGTAGCGGACGCGCTGCAGTTCATTTCCTATTACCACCCGAAGGATTTCATTCAGGGTGTGTATGAGGCTTACCAGAAGGAAGAGTCTCAGGCGGCCAAGGACGCCATGGCCCAGATCCTGATCAACTCGCGCATGTGCGCCGAAGGGCACCGGCCCCTGTGTCAGGACACTGGCATCGTGACGGTATTCGTCAACATCGGCATGAACGTCCAGTGGGATTGCCAAATGCCGCTGGATGACGTGATCAACGAGGGCGTGCGCCGCGCCTATACCCATCCGGATAACGTGCTGCGCGCCTCCATCCTGGACGATCCGGACGGCAAGCGTAAGAACACCGGTGACAACACCCCGGCCATCATCCATTACAAAATGGTTCCGGGTGACACGGTTGAAGTACACGTGGCGGCCAAAGGCGGTGGTTCCGAAGCCAAGTCCAAATTCGCCATGCTGAACCCGTCCGATTCGGTTGTGGACTGGGTTCTTAAGATGGTTCCGCAGATGGGGGCGGGCTGGTGTCCGCCGGGCATGCTGGGCATCGGCATCGGCGGTACCGCCGAGAAGGCAATGGAAATGGCCAAGGAATCCCTGCTGGATCCGATTGACATCCATGATCTGAAAGAGCGCGGCGCATCGAACCGGGCCGAGGAGCTGCGACTTGAGCTGTTCGACAAGGTCAACGACCTGGGTATCGGCGCCCAGGGGCTCGGCGGCCTGACCACCGTTCTGGACGTCAAGGTCAAGGATTACCCGACCCACGCGGCCAACAAGCCGGTGGCAATCATCCCGAACTGTGCCGCGACCCGCCATGCGCACTTCACGCTGGATGGCACTGGGCCGGCCTTGCAGACGCCCCCGAGCCTCGAAGACTGGCCGGAAATCACCTGGGAAGTGGGTGAAAACGTGCGTCGCGTGAATCTGGATACAGTCACTCCGGAGGATGTGAAGGACTGGCAGCCCGGTGAGACCATCCTGCTCTCCGGCAAGATGCTGACCGGCCGAGATGCGGCCCACAAGAAGATGGTCGACATGATCGAGAAGGGCGAGGAACTGCCGGTCGATCTGAAAGGTCGCTTTATTTATTACGTGGGCCCGGTTGATCCGGTGCGCGAAGAAGTGGTCGGCCCCGCCGGTCCTACCACCGCGACGCGCATGGACAAGTTCACCCACACCATGCTGGAGAAGACCGGCCTGACAGGCATGATCGGCAAGGCCGAGCGTGGCCAGGTGGCTATCGACGCCATTCGCGAGTTTGGTGCGGTTTACCTCATGGCCGTGGGTGGGTCCGCCTATCTCGTGTCCAAGGCCATCAAGAAAGCCGAGGTGGTTGCCTTCCCGGAACTTGGGATGGAAGCCATTTACGAGTTCGAAGTTGAGGACATGCCGGTCACCGTTGCGGTGGATTCCCGAGGCTCCTCCGTTCACCAGACCGGCCCCGCTGAATGGCATGAGAAGATCATTGCAGCCAAGGCCGTGTGATCTTCTGGCTTTGAAAGCCAAAAAAGGGTGAAGCTTAGGCTTCGCCCTTTTTTGTGGCTGTGTGGTCAGGAGGAACAGCTGATATTGAGGTGCTTGCCCCAGTCCGGTGGCGGAGCGGCGTATTGCTCGTTTTCGGGCTGTTCGTCGAAGGGACGTTCAAGAACCTTGAGCAATGCCTTCATCGGTTCGTAGTCCCCGTTCTGGGCCTCCTGAATAACCTGCTGTGCCAGGTAGTTGCGCAAAACGTACTTGGGGTTTACCGAACGCATGGCGCTTTCGCGCTCGTCATCGGGGCGGGTCTCATTGTCCAGCCGCTCCTCGTAACGCTTCAGCCACTCATCCGCAACGCTGCGGTCCACGAACAGGTCGCGGATGGGGGCATTGCCGTGGGCGCGAAGATTCGACAGCGCCCGGAAGAACAACGTGTAGTCCACGCGGTGCTCATGGAGCATGCTGAAGGTGTCCATGATCAGGCCCAGATCCGATTCCTGCTCAGCCAGTAGGCCCAGTTTGTTCCGCATGTTTTGCAGGAAACGGGCATTATAGGCGACCTCGTAACAGCGAAGGCCCCGCCGTACATCATCTTCATCCATCACCGGTAACAGCGCGTTAGCCAGGTACTGGCAGTTGGTGAAGCCAACCTGGGGCTGACGGTTATAGGCGTAGCGGCCTCCCTGATCGGTGTGGTTACAGATGTGGCCCGCGTCAAAATCGTCGAGGAAGGCGTAAGGGCCGTAATCAAAGGTGTCGCCGATAATGGACATGTTGTCGCTGTTCATCACCCCGTGGCAGAAGCCCACCGCCTGCCAGTCGGCAATCAGCCGGGCAGTGCGCTCCACCACCTCTTCGAACCAGCGCCGGTGTCTCTCCTCTTCCGGCAGTTCAATCAGTTGGGGGAAATGCAGTGCGATCACATGTTCCATCAGGGTTTTCACAGTCTCCGGGCCCTCATGATGGGCGGCAAACTCAAAGTGTCCGAAGCGGATGTGGCTCTGGGCGACCCTGACCAGGGCGGCCGCAGTTTCGATGGATTCGCGACGCACCGGGTCCTTGGCGCTGATCATAAACAACGCGCGGGTGGTCGGGATCCCGAGGCCTTCCATGGCCTCGCTGCATAAATACTCGCGCACGGTGGAACGAAGCACGGCCCGGCCATCGCCAAAGCGGGAGTAAGGTGTCGTGCCCGCGCCCTTGAGATGCCAGTCCCAACGCCGACCATCCGGCCCCACGGTTTCCCAGAGCAGCAGGCCCCGGCCATCACCCAGCTCCGGGTTGTACATACCGAATTGGTGGCCGGTGTATTTCATGGCAACGGGATCCATGCCCTCGAGGAGTTCTGCGCCGGCACCTACCCGAGTCCATTCCTCCGGGTTGTCGGTGTGGAATCCCATTTGGTCGGCAAGCCCCTCGTTGAAACAGACCATCCGGGGCGCTCGCAGCGGGCTTGGCCGAACCCGAGTGTAGAAACTGTCCGGGAGTTCCAGGTAGCGATGTTCAACACGAAAATCGTTGTTGCTCATAAAATGCCTATACTCCCATTGGTACGAATTCTGCTGATCCCTTTGATTGATACATAAATGTCAGGAACCAAAACGTGTCTGAACGTGAGCTGAAAAAAACCGTTGATGCACTGATTAAGCAGGAAGCGCTTCCGAAGGATTACGCAAGGACTGTCGAACAGACCATCCTCCCGTTGGTCGACCACATTGTCGACCTTCGTCGCCAGGCGGGGGATACAGTTGTCGTGGGTATCCACGGCGCCCAGGGTACCGGCAAGTCCACGTTGACCCTGTTTTTGAAGGAAATACTCAGTACCCATCGCCTCTGCCCTACGGCCAACTTTTCGCTTGATGACATCTACCTTACCAGAGCAGAGCGTCGTGAACTCGCAGACACCGTTCACCCCCTTTTTATCACCCGCGGTGTGCCCGGCACTCATGATGTAGAGCTGGGGCGAGAGGTCATTGAAACGCTCCGGTCTGTCGGCGTAAACGACCGGACTCCGATCCCGGCTTTTGACAAGTCGATCGACGACCGGGTTCCACCCAACGACTGGCCGGTTTTTCAGGGCCCTGCGAGTGTCATTCTGCTGGAGGGGTGGTGCCTTGGAGCCAGTCCCGAGCCGGAGGAGGCCCTTGAGCGGCCCATTAACCGCCTTGAAGCGGATGAGGACGCCCAGGGGGTGTGGCGCACCTATGTAAATGACTGCCTCAAAGGAAGCTATCGCCAGCTGTTTGAGCAGATCGACAGTCTGGTGATGTTGAAAGCGCCATCAATGGAAAGCGTTCAGGAGTGGCGCACCCTTCAGGAACACAAGCTTGCTGCCCGAATTCAGGGGGCACCAAAAAAGAGCGCTGCGATAAGTGTTGCACAAGGCCTGTGCATAATGAGCGACGAAGAGGTTCGTCGCTTCATCATGCACTACGAGCGCGTTACCCGTTCCTGTCTGAAGGAAATGCCGGACCGGGCCGACGTGTTGATTGAGGTGGCTGAGGATCATTCCCTTGGTTTGCCGCGGTTCCGATTAACCTAACGGAGAATTCCCATGACAAAGCCAAGGCTGCTTATTATTTCGGATCTGGATGGCACGTTGCTGAATCACGACAACTATCGCTGGGAGGCGGCGCTTCCCGCGCTCAAAAAGCTCGAAGTGGGTGGCATACCCCTCATTCTCAACTCGAGCAAGACCGCGCCGGAAGTCAGACGCTTGCGGCAGGAGCTGGGGAACAGTGCTCCCTTTATCGTCGAAAACGGTGCAGCGGTGGTGATTCCGGGTCACACATTTGGCAATCCCGGGGAGGAAGTGGTGAATTTTGGGGCATCCCGGTCTGAGGTTCTCGGTGTGCTAGCAACACAAAGGCAGGCGGGCGCCCGGTTTCGGGGCTTCGAGGATATGTCGGCGAAGGAGTTGGCCGAGGTGACCGGCCTGGATGAGGAGTCCGCCGACATGGCCAAGGACCGCCTCGGTACCGAGCCTCTTCTATGGGAGGGCTCAGAGGACGAACTGGCAGAGTTCAAGACGGCGTTAATGGCCGAAAACCTCCGCTTGGTGCAGGGCGGGCGGTTTTATCACGCGATGGGAATCTTTGATAAGGCGGATGGGGCCCGCTTTTTGCTGGATAAATACCGGGAGCAGTATGGCGATGAACCGGTGATTGCCATTGCCCTCGGAGACAGCCCCAATGATCAGCAAATGCTGGAGTCGGCGGATATCCCGGTTGTCATTCGTGGAATTCACAGCGACGAGGTGCAGTTGCCATCGGCCAAACACGCCATGCGCTCCATCAAACCCGGCCCCGAGGGCTGGAATGAGTGCGTACTCAATCTCCTTTTTGAGTACGGATACTAATAAAAAGGAGAGGCGCCATGGGCGACTTTTACCAGAACGGCATTATCACGACCCTGCATAACCTTGTTCGCCGGCCAGTGGAGGACCTTGAAGCGGATTTGATGGAGTTCCGCAAGGCCCGCCCCATGTCCCTGGTCCTGCCGTCGCTCTACTCGGAGCTGGAAGGCCCGGCACTGAAGAATATTGTTCACGAACTCACCAAAGTGCCGTATCTGGAGCAGATCGTCATCGGTCTCGATCGAGCCAACGAAGCGCAGTATCGTCATGCGCTGGAGTACTTTTCCGACCTGCCGCAGAACTTCAGGGTTCTCTGGAACGACGGCCCGCGCATGCGCGGTATTGATCTGAAGCTGCGCGAGCAGAATCTGGCGCCAACGGAGATGGGGAAGGGACGTAACGTCTGGTACTGCTTTGGCTACGTACTGGCCTCCGGTGTCGGAAAATCCGTGGCGCTGCACGATTGCGACATCCTGACCTACTCCCGGGACCTGGTGGCCCGCTTGATCTATCCCGTTGCCAATCCAGGTTTCAACTACATGTTTTGTAAGGGCTACTACGCCCGCGTGGCCGACAGCAAGATGAACGGTCGTGTCAGCCGCCTGCTGGTTACTCCACTCATTCGCGCCCTCAAGAAGGTGTGTGGCCCCAGCGATTTCCTGGATTATCTCGACAGTTACCGCTATCCGTTGGCCGGTGAATTTTCGTTCCGGACAGACGTGATCAACGACCTGAGAATACCCAGTGACTGGGGGCTCGAGATTGGGGTGCTGTCTGAAATGAAACGGAACTACGCCACCAACCGTCTTTGCCAGGTCGACATTGCTGACGTCTACGACCACAAGCATCAGGAGCTCTCTCCCGAAGATGCCAGTCGAGGCCTCTCGAAAATGAGCATGGATATTTCCAAGGCGCTGTTCCGTAAGCTGGCGACCAACGGCGAGATCTTCTCAAGCGAAAAGTTCCGGACCATCAAGGCCTCGTATTTCCGGATTGCGCTCGATTTTGTGGAAACCTACCAGAACGACGCCATCATCAATGGTCTGACGTTCGACCGTCACAAGGAAGAGAAGGCGGTTGAGCTCTTCGCCCAGAACGTGATGCGAGCAGGCGCTTACTTTCTGGATAACCCCATGGACACGCCCTTCATTCCCAGCTGGAACCGGGTTACCAGTGCCATCCCGGACATCAAGGAGCAGTTGTTTGAAGCCGTTGAACTGGATAACCAGGAGTTTCGCCCATGAACCAGCCGCTCAAGGCAAAGCTGGTTGCAATGCTGGAAGTGGTTTATCCGGCACTGGATTGTGATTTTCTGGCCGAGCAACTGCTACAGACCATGGGGTTGGCGCCGAATCAGGCACCACCTCCTGCCCATCAGAACAACTGGGATGAATCCGACATAATTCTGATCACCTACGCGGATACCGTGCAGAAGGCGGATCAGAAACCTCTGGTTACGCTGCGTCAGTTCCTGAATGACTGTCTGGCGGATACCGTGTCAGCGGTCCACATCCTGCCGTTTTTTCCGTACAGCTCGGACGATGGCTTTTCGGTGATGGACTATCTCGCGGTGAACGAATCCCACGGAGACTGGGAAGACATCGAGGCGATTTCCGAAGACTACAAGCTGATGGCTGATCTCGTGGTCAATCACATGTCGGCCCGCAGCCGCTGGTTCGAGAATTTCCGGAAACGTGTGGACCCGGGCAAGGACTATTTCTTTGAAGGTAACCCCAGGGACGACCTGAGTGCTGTGGTTCGTCCCCGTACCTCGCCGTTGCTGAATCCGGTGCAGACGGATGACGGCGAGCGCTACGTCTGGTGCACCTTCAGTGAAGACCAGGTGGACCTGAATTTTGCCAATCCGAAGGTTCTGATCGAGTTTGCCGGCATTATTCGTCATTACCTGGAGCGCGGTGTAATCCTGTTCCGGCTCGACGCCGTGGCCTTTCTCTGGAAAGAGCCGGGGACGCCTTGTATTCATCTGCAGGAGACCCATGAGCTCATCAAGATCATGCGGTTGCTGATTGAGCACCACAGCCCGGACGCGGTGGTGATCACCGAAACCAATGTCCCCAACCGCGAGAACCTGACCTACTTCGGCAACGCCAACGAGGCCCATGTTATCTATAATTTCTCGTTGCCACCGTTGCTGATCAATACCCTGGTAACCGGGGACTGCAAGCACCTGAAAACCTGGCTGATGAGCATGCCGCCGGCGCAGATGGGAACCACCTACCTGAATTTCATTGCGTCCCACGATGGCATCGGCATGCGCCCCACCGATGGTCTGCTGACCGAGGAAGAGAAGCAGCGGCTGATCAACACCCTGGATTCTTTCGGCGGCAAGGTCTCCTACCGCCGGACGGCGGATGGGCGGGACCAGCCCTACGAAGTCAACATTGCGCTCTACGATGCCCTGAAGGGTACGGCAGAGACCGGCGCGGACCACTGGCAGTTACCAAGGTTCCTTTGCGCGCATACGGTCATGCTGGCGTTGGAGGGGATTCCGGCGTTCTACATCCACAGCCTTCTGGCCACCGAAAACGACCTGGAGCGGGTGGAAAATACCGGCCGGCTGAGATCCATTAACCGCAGCCAGTGGCAGCTGGATGAGCTTGAACAGGAGCTTGAGAATCCGTTGAGCCATCACAGTAAGGCCTACCATGAATTGAAACGACTGATCGCTATTCGTCGAAAACAGCCGGCATTCCATCCCAACGCCACCCAGTTCACCTTGCACCTTGGCTTGCAGGTGTTCGGTTTCTGGCGCCAGAGTATGCGCCGTGACCAGTCGATCTTCTGTATTCATAACATCAGTGACGAGGTCCAGCAGATTGCACTGAGCGACATCAACCTGATTGGCACCGATCACTGGCTGGATCTGATCTCCGGCATGACCATTGATGATCTCTCCGGCAGCATTACCCTTAAACCCTATCAAAGCGTCTGGTTGTCCAATCGGGAGTAGGGCAAAATGCCTCCATGCCCGATACGACCGAAACACGCAAACCGCGGATCCTCCTGCTCTCTGCCTACGACGCCGGCAGTCACCGGCGTTGGCGGGAGCAGCTCGTTGCCAGCCAGAGTGGATTCGAGTGGCAGACCCTGGCTCTGGCGCCGCGGTTCTTCCGCTGGCGGATTCGCGGTAACGCGCTCACCTGGTTAAACGAACCCCTGTTGCAGCAACGCTGGGATCTGCTGTTGGCCACCTCCATGGTGGACCTGGCCTCCATCAAGGGGTTTCACCCACATCTGGCGAATACGCCGGCCTTGCTCTACATGCATGAAAACCAGTTTGCCTACCCGGAATCGGAGGGCCAGCACGCGAGTGTTGATCCACAGATGGTAAACCTGTTCAGTGCGACAGCGGCGACGGCTGTGCTGTTCAACAGTGCGTGGAACCGTCGGAGTTTTCTGGATGGGGTGGATCGTCTGTATCAGAGGCTGCCGGATGGTGTTCCCGAGGGCTCTCTGGAAAAGCTGGCGGATAAATCCCGGGTGTTGCCGGTACCGATCGAGGACCGGCTGTTTGTTCACCGCGCCAAGCCATTGGACCGGCTCTGCCCGCACCTGTTGTGGAATCACCGCTGGGAGTATGACAAAGGGCCGGAACGACTTCTCTTGCTGCTTGATGCGTTGGTGGAGCGCGGCCAGGAGTTCCGGTTAAGCGTGGTGGGGGAGCAGTTCCGGCAACAGCCTGCGGTGTTCGACGACATCCTTGAGCGCCATGGTGAGCGAATCGTCTATTGGGGCTTCCTGGCCGACCGGGATGAGTATGACCGGCTCCTGACAACGGCTGATGTTGTCGTCTCTACGGCACTACACGACTTCCAGGGACTCTCGATGTTGGAGGCGATGGCGTCGGGGTGCGTTGCCCTGGCTCCAGACCGCCTCGCCTACCCCGAATACGTACCTCAGATTCAGCTTTACCCGAGTGTAATCGACAACGCCTCCGAGGAGGCGAACGGTGCAGCAGATTGTTTGCTGGCGTTACTGAATCAGGGCACCGAGCCATACTCTCCAATACGCTGGAGTCTCGGCAGCCTGGCGGGCGCCTATGAAAATATGCTCATTACAACCGTGGAAAGACATCGGTTATCCTGACCTTATCGTTTAATGCCGAGATAGCAGACATGATGAAAGCAATCAACGTAACCGGTGGCGCCCTTGTATGGGAAGAGTGCGAGAAAAACAGTGAGCTGCCGGCTGACCATGTTGAAATCGACGTTGTCTGGACTGCCATCAACCGTGCCGATCTGATGCAGCGCGCTGGCGTTTATCCACCACCACCAGGCGCTTCCGACATCCTGGGCCTGGAAGTCAGCGGCCGGATTGCAGCCCTGGGTAAGTCGGTAACGGGCTTCGAAATCGGGCAGGAAGTGTGTGCGCTGCTCACCGGCGGAGGTTACGCCACCTCGGTTGCTGTGCCCGCGGTGCAAGTGTTGCCGGTTCCGAAGGGATATTCGCTTCGAAAAGCCGCAGCGATTCCGGAAGTGTTCGCTACCGCTTGGCTGAACCTTTACGAGGAAGCTGACCTGAAGCCGGGGGAAAGGGTTTTATTGCACGCTGCGGCCAGCGGTTTGGGAACCGCGGTCATTCAGTTGGCGACAGCCTTTGGCAACCCGGTATTTGCAACTGCCGGAGACGCCCACAAACTGGAGATCTGTCAGCAACTGGGTGCTAGCGGGGTTTGGAATCGCAAGGACGGTTCATTCGTCGATGCGGTGAAGACGTGGGGCGGCGTCGATATGGTGCTCGATCCCGTCGGAGGCAGCTACATTGCTGAAGACCAGAAAGTCCTGAACGTTGATGGACGCATCGTACTCATTGGCCTCCTTGGCGGGCGGTCAGCCGAGGTAGATCTTGGTGTCATGCTGGTGAAGCGTCATCGCCTGATCGGCTCCACGCTTCGTTCACGGACGGTAGAAGACAAGGGCCGGGTGATGCAGGCGCTGCATCGTCACGTCTGGCCGTTGCTTGGCGCCGGCCAGATTGAGCCCCTGATTGATAGCGATTGGCCGATCACCAGGGTCGATGAAGCCATGGCACACGTCGCAGAAAACAGGAATACCGGGAAGGTTTTGCTTCAAGTCGCGGAGTAACCATCCCGGTTCCTTGTGCTGAGGGTTTGGTCAGTCGGCGATATGGACCAATTGCTTGCCGAAATTCCTGCCCTTGAGCATGCCCTTGAACGCATCAACGGCGTTTTCCAGTCCTTCTGCTACGGTCTCCCGGTACTTGAGTTCACCGGCTGCAATCCGGGAAGCCAGGATATCGGTGATTTCCTGGTGTTTGTCCTGCCATTCCGTCACGAGGAAAAAGCGGTGTTCCGGAACCGGATCCAACGCTTTGAGCACGTCAAAGGGGGTTTCAACGCTGGCCATGTCGGTCGCGTTGTAGGCTGAGACATAACCGCAGATGGGGACCCTGGCGCCATCGTTCAACAACGGCGCGACCGCGCGCGTTACGGCGCCTCCCACGTTTTCGAAGTAGATATCGATGCCATTCGGGCAGGCGGCCTTGAGGTCTTCTTCAAGATTGCCGGCCTTGTAATCCACACAGGCATCAAATCCAAGCTCGTTGACCACAAAGTTGCACTTTTCCGGTCCACCGGCCACGCCGACGACCCGGCAGCCCTCGGTCTTGGCAGTTTGCCCGACGACGGTACCCACCGGGCCCGACGCCGCAGAGACAACCACGGTTTCACCCTTTTGTGGCTTGCCCACATACGTCAGGCCGCAGTATCCAGTGCGTCCGGGCATGCCCGCGACACCGAGGTAGGTCTGCAGAGGCACGTTCTCTTTCTGATGGATTTTGTAGACCATGGGCGCGTCGGCAGGGAAAGTGACGTATTCCTGCCAGCCCGAATAACAGGTCACCAGGTCACCTTCTTTCAGCTTGTCCGAGCGTGACTCGACGATACGGGCCACGCTCTCACCGACGATGGGCTCATCAATTCCAATGGGATCCATGTAGCCCTTGGCATCGTTCATGCGCGGGCGCATGTATGGATCCAGTGAAAGCCAGAGAATTTGCGCGACGACTTCACCATTGTTGGGGGCTCGCACAGGGCGTTGTTCCAGCACCAGGTCGCCGTCCTGGATTTCGCCCTGGGGGCGCTGCTTGAGCACGACGGCTCGGTTTTTGTATTCGCTCACAGTCATCTCCGGTTGCGTAATGAAACCAGATTAGGGTGCAGTACAAACTACCCGTGGTCAACCTCTCATCCCGAAGTATCTATAAAGTCCGTGGGGTTACATTCATTTTAACGGCGGCTATACTCGCCCTCATGCTCAGGGAGCGGTCAGCGTCGGCCGCAGAATCTAGCTTGGCCAGGAGGGCGGGACCACGAACACCCTCCGGCATTCAATCCAGGTCTTGGTGCTGCGATCATACCCGAGCTCCGAAAAAAGGCGTGGAATTCTGTCCTCGTTGATCATCGCTAACGTTTGCGCGGTCTCTTCCGTCGCCGGGCGTTGAGCCTGGCACCAGGGGCCGACCCAGTGGGGTTTGCGCAGCTGCACCCAGGAGGAGGTGTCGGCTTGCTCCAGCTCATCGGTGTAGGCCCACCAACCGCGAAGGTGATTTGCAGGCGCCATGTCTGGTGCGGCCAGGGGGCGGTTCAGGGGATAAAACAGGTACCCGGGCATGAATATTCTCGCGGTGAGCGGCCCGGAGATGCCATGGCTCGACAGCAATTCGAGTGTCTCGGGTTGATGCGTACGTTGGCTTTGATGGTTGATCAGTCTGTCGCTCTTGATATCCAGACGATCCCGGGCGTTAGGTCCGTACCACAGCGCGTCGCCGCCAGGGCTGGGAACGCCAAGGTAATACTTGATGGCAACTTCGTGGTGTTCGATCCGGTCATCCGTCGTGTTGTGAACAATAAAATCGAGCTCCCCGAGGGTGTGCCCGTTGGATTGGATCTGGGCATTTTTTAGAAGGATCTTCCAGCCCAGAAGGTCTGAGAGCAGTACTTCGTAGAGCCGTTCGAAATAGAACCCAAGGCGCCGCTGGGGTGGTTGCCCCAACAGGGCTGGTGCCGTATCGGGTAACCGATCCCATTCCCTGAGCCTTTCAAAATAGTTGGAAGCAAGGTAGCGGTTGGGCTCGAATACAGACGGCGCATTGATTAGCTGGGGCGCTGAGCACAACCACGCAAGGTGCCGTATGGCAGCGTGCCGGAATTCAAGCAGGGTATTGTTGGGGTTACATACATCCATAGATCCAGAATACCGTAAACTACCCGCAAGGTAAGGGTGATTCATCACCCGTCACCAATCGCCTTCAATGAGGATTTTTTATGCAATACCTGCATACGATGATTCGAGTGAGCAACCTTGACGAGACCCTGCATTTTTTCTGCGACCTTCTGGGCATGAAAGAAATCAGCAGAAAGAGCAGCGAGAAGGGCCGGTTCACGCTGGTCTTTCTGGCCACTCCAGAGGACGAGCATCGTGCCCGTGAAGACAAAACACCCATGATAGAGCTTACCTACAACTGGGACCCGGAAGAGTACGATGGTGGGCGTAATTTTGGGCACCTGGCCTATCGCGTGGACGATATCTACGCTCTGTGTGAGCGCCTGCAGGCCAACGGAGTCACCATTAATCGGCCGCCCAGGGACGGACACATGGCCTTTATCCGAACGCCGGATAATATTTCTATCGAACTTCTGCAAAAAGGTGAGTCGCTTCCTCCCAGGGAACCCTGGGCGAGTATGGAAAACACTGGCACCTGGTAACCCTGTGAGGCGTTAGCGAGTGCTCACAAGGGGCCAGATGATTGTAGTGAAGGTCCCAGCATCAGGACGATGCGCTTACAGACATGGAGAATGTTATGGACGATTGGCAAGGATGCCTGGCGCCTGAGTGCCAAGCTGCGTTGGTGCAGGCGAAAGACAGTGTCAGTGATCGCGGGGGTACTGTGATCACGGTTGAGGACTTCCTGCTTGCCCTTCTGGACGCCTGTCCGGATATCCCACAGTTTCTTCGCAGCTGTGGGGTGGATATCGATGAGCTTGTGCGCACGATCCAGTGCGAGCAACCCATTGTTACGGAGGTCGGCGGCGAAGATTTGCTGTCGTCTCAGTTGATTGAGTGGTTTGCGCGTTCCAGAGAGATTAGTGAGGCGCCCTGGCTGAGCTGGAGCGTGCTGTTGAAGGTACTCTCAACGGGTGTGGAACGGTTGGGCAACAAAGCCTACGTTGCGGTACTGGAGCTGGTCCCCCATTGGCCCGGTGTCGCCACAGACGGCTTACCGAGTGGCGTAGAGAACCACACCAGTTCCCCGCTTGTGGTAACAGACCCGGACTGGATGACGTTGGCCGAGGACGTCGCCATCTCGGTTGCCGCTTCCCAAAACGCTCTCCTCTGGGTACGGGGAAAACGGGGGGCGGGAAAATCCTGCTGGCTTCAGGTGATGTTGTCGGCCCTTGAAAGGGACTATCTGGAACTCGATTTACGCCGCGAGGCGGAGGTTCTGGCAAGTGACCTGTGGGTGCTGCCGGGTGTCGAGCCTGGAGAGCGCCATGCCTGGCCTGTATTGGTGCTGGATAATATGCCGCCGTCGGACCTCGAACTCCTCATGGGCCAACCCAAGAGTCTTGCTGCTGAAATGGTCACTGCCTGGAATGGCCCAATCGTGTTGCTCGGGCCCGAGACCACAACCCACGGGAACCAGCGCCTCGACCAGCGGCTCGGCCGTGTTCTGGAAGTATGTGATATGCCGGGTTCCAGTGAGGGGCAGCGCGAAGCAATTCTCACGGCCCACCAGGCGGCCATCGAGAAACGGTGGAACATCGAGCTTCCGTTATCGGTCATTCACTTCGCCGCAACGCGCCGGAGCGAATGCGTCAGCACTCCCGGTGAAATGCTCCAATGGGTTGAGCGTGCAGCGGCCCGGCTGGATCTGTTTGCCCGGCGCGGTCCGTTGGCGGCATTGTCGATTTCCGGCCGGACCGAAACATTGCACCGTCAAAAACTCGTGGCACTGGCACGTTCAGAGCCCCAGGATGGCATGGCCGATGCCCTGGCTGAACTGAAGCTGCAGAAGGCGGCGGTTGAAGTCTCGTGGCACGAACGCCGGGCCGCAGGCACGTTAAGGCGGCTTTCGGTTGCGGATCTGCGATGCGAACTCGAACGTTGGGTTGCAGCTAGCAGCGGGCCGGTCCAATATGTGCTGCATTGTGATCATCAGGATGGAGATTCAGCGGGTGCAGGATCTGGAAATTTACATTCGTGACCTCGCCGAGGGCGCGGTTTCAGGATGGCTGGAAAGTCATCTGGATAATTTGAGGCTTGACGACAGCCAGGTCTCATCGGTGTTGAAGGGTGATGCCACGTTTGAGGGCCAGAGACTGAAAATATCGCTCTACCCGGGAGCGTTCGGAAAGCGCTTTACCTGTCTGGTGATCGAAGGCGAAAACCTGCCCTGGAATACCGATCTCGAGTGTGCCCGAAGCGCCTGGCGGGCCATGGATACCGAGATTCGGTGCAGTCCCGGTGACTGGAAAGAAGGCGAGCCGGTCGAGGATGAGAAGTGGTGGCGACTGGATCACCGGGGCGAGCAGCAGGTCGTCTGGAACTAAAAAAGGCAGCCTGAGGGCTGCCTTCTTCATGGGGTCTGGTCAGGATCAGTCGCTCAGGATAGACACGTTGTCTGCCTGCAGTCCCTTGTCGGCTTCCACCACATTGAAACGTACCAGTTGGCCCTGTCGGAGAACCCGACGACCACGGCCGCGAATGGCGCGGAAATGCACGAATACTTCGTCGCCGCTGTCGCGGACGATGAAGCCAAAGCCTTTCTTGACGTTAAACCACTTTACGGTGCCTTCCTCGTCGCCTTCCGGGCTGCTCTCGTCGTAGTTGTCATCGTCATCATCTTGATAGCCCTGGCTTTGCTGAGCGCGGTTACCGCGAGACGCACTGCGATTGGTGGCCTGCTGTTTGCCAGCGATGGCGATGGTCAGGAAGCCCGCAAAACCGAAAATAACGAAGGCAATGATGTACGCTGCAATGCCCCGATTGCTTCCGAGTGCTTCGACTAGCTCACCTGCGGCGATCAGACGAAGTGGTTCCGGGGTAAAAGAGAGCAGAAGGGCCAGTACCAGTGGTGCGGGAATGGCGATCAGGATAGCAACAAGGATCGCTTTGGCTGGATTACGCATTGACTAAGGTTTCTCCATTCTTGTAACGCTAACGATAAAAAACCGGATATCGGGTAAAATCGCACACCCGGTCGATGAAAACCGCCAAACTTCCTGATTTTAGGAGTGTCGGCGGGCAAAAGCGGCATGATATCAGATTATCCCAATCGCTGACCAAGGGAAGGGACTAGCGAGTTGCCGACAGTCACAATCTCAAGGGATCCATGCATGGGAGTTTCAGTAGCGACATGAGCCAGAAAGATCTGGAAGCACGACTCGATGAACTGGAAACGCGGCTGGCGTTTCAGGATGACATCATTAACACCCTGAGTGAGCAGGTGGCGAAACAGGAGTTGGAGCTTCGGGAACTTTGGGAGGCCAAACAGCTGCTGCACAAACAGCTGAAAGAAGTGTCTCCCTCCAACATCAAAAGTGAGGAAGACGAAACACCGCCTCCGCACTATTGACGTTGATCGGGCTAGGCCAACAGCTCAATGAGGATCTGCTCGTAGATCTCCGAGAGCGTATCCAGATCCTCGGCCTTAACACACTCGTCCACTTTGTGGATGGTGGCATTGGTAGGGCCAAGCTCCAAGACCTGAGCACCGGTCGGTGCGATGAACCGCCCGTCCGAGGTGCCACCGGATGTCGAGAGTTCTGTCTCGCGACCGGTAACGGTCCGGATGGCGTCCTGGCTGGCGGAAACCAGAGCGCCCCGGTCGGTCAGGAAGGGACGACCACTAAGGTGCCATTGCAGGTCATATTTCAGACCGTGCCGGTCCAGGATGGCGACGACCCTTTCCTCGAGACTTTCTGCAGTGTTTTCGGTGCAGTACCGGAAGTTGAAGTGCACCAGGCACTCCCCGGGAATGATGTTGCTGCCGGTGCCGGCCTCCACCTTAGTGATCTGGAACGTGGTGGGCGGAAAAAAGTCATTGCCGCTATCCCAGAACTCCCTGGCCAGATCATCCAGTGCCGGCGCTGCGGCATGAACCGGGTTCTCCGCCAGGTGCGGATAGGCCACATGCCCCTGGATGCCGTGGACCGTCAGGTAACCGTGCAGGGAACCCCGCCGACCATTCTTGATGACATCGCCGACCTCATGAGTACTGGACGGTTCGCCGATCAGGCACCAGTCGATTTTCTCGTTTCGGGCTTCCAGGGTTTCGACGACCTTAACGGTGCCGTCCTGCGCCGGGCCTTCCTCGTCGCTGGTGATCAACAGGGCGATCGAACCCCGATGGTTCGGGTAAGCCTGGACGAATCGTTCGCACGCGGTGACGAAGGCAGCGAGGCTGCCTTTCATGTCCGCCGCGCCGCGACCGTAGAGATAGCCGTCCTTGATGACCGGATTGAACGGGGGGTGGGCCCAGTTCTTTTCGGGCCCGGTCGGTACCACGTCGGTGTGGCCCGCAAAGGCCAGTACCGGCCCCTCCGATCCCTTGCGGGCCCAGAGGTTGTCGGTATCACCGAAGCGCAGGTTTTCGCCGTTAAACCCCAGGGGGGCCAGCCGGGACATCATCAGTTCCTGGCAGCCGGCATCCTCTGGCGTTACGGATTGCCGGCGAATCAGGTCGACGGCCAGTTCAAGGGTTTTTGACTCAGTTGTTTGCATGCAGCTCTTCGTTCAGCTCGATGGCAGACTTGTTGGTTTTGCACTCCACCGCACCGGTCTGGCTGTTGCGACGGAACAGCAGGTCCGGCTTATTGGCGAGATCACGGGCCTTGATGACTTCCACCAGCTCGTTGTTGTCATCGAGCAGGGCGACCTTGGTTCCGGCGGTGATGTACAGGCCCGCCTCAACCTTGCAGCGGTCTCCCAGCGGAATGCCGATGCCGGCGTTGGCGCCGATCAGGCAGTTCTCGCCCACAGCGATAATGATGTTGCCGCCACCGGACAGGGTACCCATGGTGGAGCAGCCGCCGCCCAGGTCAGAGCCTTTGCCTACCATTACTCCGGCGGAAATACGGCCTTCAATCATGCTGGTGCCTTCGGTGCCGGCATTGAAGTTGATAAAGCCTTCGTGCATCACGGTGGTACCTTCGCCGACATAGGCGCCCAGACGAACCCGGGCGGTATCGGCAATTCGAACACCATTGGGAACCACGTAGTCAGTCATTTGCGGGAACTTGTCCACTGACTTCACTTCCAGGGTACGACCCTCGATTCGCGCCTGCAGCTGACGGTCCGGGAGTTCGCCCAGATCGATCGCGCCTTCACTGGTCCAGGCAAGGTTCGGCAGCAGGCCGAAGATACCGTCCAGTTTCAGGCCATGGGGCTTGGCCATGCGATGGGAGATCAGGTGCAGTTTGAGGTAGACCTCGGGCGTGCTGGAGGCGGTGTCGTCTGTCTCCAGAATGGTTACCACGACCGGACGGGTGCTGATGGATGCTTTTTCCGCCAGTACTGCCTGTTCAGTCTGACCTGCCTGACGCAGTGCCTTGGAGAGCTGGCTCAGTTGCTCCGACGTTGCACCGATGGCCTGGTTGCCACCTTTGTAGTCGAGCGCGTTCTGGACAACTTCCATCAGGGTGTTATCGGGTGTCATCACCGGCTGCTGGTAAAACACTTCCAGCCATTGGCCCTGTTTGTTCTGGGTGCCGATACCGATACCGAATGCGAAACTCATCAGGTGGTTGCTCCTTTATATTCGTCAGACTTAAGCGTTTGAAAACTGTTTGGCCCAGTCGTCGGCTTTGAAGCCAACGGAAACGGTGCCGTCATGCTCTACCACCGGTCGTTTTATGATCGACGGATTTTCCAACATGATGTCACGGGCGGATTGGGCGCTAATGGTATCACGAACCTCATCGGGAAGTTGGCGCCAGGTGGTGCCACGGCGGTTCAGCAGGGTTTCCCAGCCGACCGCCTGTTCCCATCGGCTTAAACGGTCCTCATCCAGACCGTCTTTCTTGAAGTCGTGAAATTCGTAGGCAATGCCCTGTTCGTCAAGCCACTTGCGGGCCTTTTTGACGGTGTCGCAGTTCCTGATGCCGTAAATCTTCATGCCTTGTTAGCCCTGACAAATTCAACGATACGCTCTGCCGCCTCCACACATTCCTCCAGAGGGGCAACGAGGGCCATGCGAACCCGATTCTCCCCGGGGTTGTGTCCGTCAACGGTGCGGGACAGATACCGGCCTGGCAGAACGTGTACATTTTGCTGCGCTGACAGTTCGCGGGCGAAGGTTTCGTCGTCCATTGGCGTGACTGGCCAGAGATAGAAGCCGGCGTCCGGGTACTCGACGTCCATGACTTCCCTGAGTATGGGTACAACGGTCTCGAATTTGGCGCGATAGGCCGCCCGGTTTTCCTTCACGTGATCTTCGTCCTGCCAGGCCGCAATGCTGGCCAGCTGGTTGTGAATCGGCATGGCACATCCGTGATAGGTCCGGTATTTCAGATAACCTCGGAGAACGCTCGCATCCCCGGCGACGAAGCCGGAACGCAGTCCGGGCAGATTGCTGCGCTTGGACAGGCTATGGAAGACGATGCAGCGCGCAAAATCGTCGCGCCCGATAGCGGCACAGGTCTGAAGCAAACCTTCCGGCGGATTGGCCTCATCCGGATAGAGCTCCGAGTAACATTCGTCGGATGCGACGATGAAGTCATGCCGGTCGGCCAGCTCGATGATCTTGACCAGCGTTTCCCGTGGAATGACCGCGCCACTTGGATTGCCCGGGGAGCACAGGAACAGGATCTGGCAATCCTGCCAGACCGAGTCAGGGACGGCGTCAAAATCAGGAATAAATCCGTTGGCCCCGTCGCAGGGCAGGTAGACCGGTGTCGCTCCGGCAAGAAAGGCCGCGCCCTCGTAAACCTGATAGAACGGATTCGGGCTCACCACGGTTGCCGAATCGCTGCCGGCTACGACCGCCTGGACCAGTGAGAATATGGCCTCCCGGGTCCCGTTTACCGGAACGACACTGTCAGCGGCGCTGAGCGATCCCGGTGCAAGTCTGAATCGACGGGTGGCCCAGTCGCTGATGGCCTCGCGCAGCTCATCCGTGCCCCTGGTGGTCGGGTAGTTGGCGAGTCTGTCCAGGTTGTCCGCGATGACCCGCTTCACGAATTCCGGGGAGGGGTGTTTGGGCTCCCCGATACCCAGTGAAATAGGCCTCAGATGGTCCGGCGTCTTGATGTCGGCTTTCAGCTTGGCCAGTTTTTCAAAGGGGTAGGGGTGGAGCCTGTCCAGGTTTGGATTCATTGAATGTCGTCCAGCATTTTACAGAGATCTTGCTGCAGTTCCTGGCACACGGCCGGATCACGCAGGGGTTCGCCGTGTTCGTCGGTCACGAAGAAAACGTCCTCAACCCGTTCGCCGAGGGTGGCGATCTTGGCGGTGGTCAGGCGTACCCGATGGTCAAGCAGGACCTGCCCGATTCTCGCGAGCAGACCGGGACGGTCAGGTGTGATGACCTCCATGACCGTGCGTTGGTTTACGGTGTCGTTGGAGAAGGTGACTTCCGTCGGGAAGGCAAAGTGCTTTAACTGCCTTGGGGTGCGGCGGTGGATGATGTCCGGGTAATCGTCCGGGTCATCCAGTTCCTCGATCAGGCGCTTGCGCACGCGTTCCTTCCGGGCCGGATCAATGCCGAGCGGTTGTCCCTTTTCATCAAGAACAACGTAGGAGCTGACGGAATAGGGGCCTTCGCTGGAACTGATCCGGGCATCCACGATGTTGAGATTCAGTTGTTCCAGCACCGCTGTTGTGGCAGCGAACAGCGCTACCCGGTCTCTCATGTAGATGATGATCTGGGAGTAGCCGTCCGTCGGACCGCCACGGGTATCACGAATCAGCACCAGGGGGTCAGGGTTGTCCCCGTGCCGGATAATGGCAGCGGTTTGCCAGGCAATATCGACCGTGGAATCCTGCAGGAAGTAATCCTCGTCCACCGTATCCCAGACGCGATCGATCTGTTCATCGGTCATGTTCTGGGCGTGCAGGATTTCCCGGGCTTCCGATTGGGTGGCGCTTACCCACTCACTGCGGTTGACCGGTGTTTCTGTGCCGCGCCGGAGGGCACGTTTCGCCTCAATGTAGAGCTGGCGCAGCAAAGACGCGCGCCAGGTGTTCCAGAGCCTGGGGTTGGTGGCACTGATGTCGCAGACCGTCAGCACATACAGATAATCGAGGTGTGCCTGGCTGGGTATGGCCTGGGCGAAATTGTGGATGATGTCGGGGTCTGAAATATCCTTTCGCTGTGCCGTCATGGACATCAGCAGGTGATTTTCCACCAGCCAGGACACCAGTTTGGTGTCCCGTTCGCTCAAATGGTGCCGTTGGCAGAAGGCTTCGGCATCAATCGCGCCCAGCTCGGAATGGTCGCCGCCGCGGCCCTTGGCCACGTCGTGATACAGGCCGGCGATGAACAGGGTTTCCAGCTTGGGCAGCCGATGAATCAGTCGCGATGCCAGCGGGTATTCGGTGCGGGCCTCGGTGCTGTTGAGCCTGACCATGTTGCGGATCACCCGCATGGTGTGGGCGTCCACGGTATAAATGTGGAACAGATCGTGCTGCATCTGGCCGATGATCTGCCCGAATTCCGGCAGGTAGCGACCCAGCACGTTGTACTTCTTCATCGACGACAGGGTCTGGTCGAGGGCGTGGGGGGTTCGAAGCAGTTCCATGAACAGGGTGGTGACTGCCAGGTCAGACCGAAACGCATCGTCAACCAGGTGCCGGTGGGCCCGCAGGGATCGGATCGTCGTCGCGCGGATGCCTTTGATGTCCGGGTGCTGCGCCATCAGGACAAAGATTTCCATAATGGCGTAGGGGGCGTAGGCAAACACCTGATTGTTCACCGCCTCAATATAGCGGTTGCGAATCTGGAACCGTTTGTTCAGTGGCTGAATGTCATCTTCGGTGCCGGAGCCCAGAATGGCCTCATCGTAGTACTGCAGAATCACGTCCGTGAGCTCGGCCAGGGCCAGTACAGTTCGGTAGTAGGATTGCATCATCAGTTCCACGCCGAGGCGTTTGCCTTCATCCTTGTAGCCCAGCATCTGGGCGAGGGCGCGTTGATGGTCAAACAGCAGGCGGTTCTCGTTGCGATCGGCAAGCAGTTGCAGTCCGTAACGGAGTTGCCAGAGAAATGTCTCTCCCTGGAACAGAATCTGATGCTCTTCTTCGGTCAGAATACTGAACCGCGTCAGGTCGGCGATGTTCTGCAGGCCGAAATGCCGCTTGGTGATCCAGCCAATGGTCTGGATGTCCCTGAGGGCACCGGGTGAACCTTTGACGTTCGGCTCCAGGTTGTACTCGGTATCGCCATACTTGTGATGGCGGTCCTTTTGCTCTTCCCGCTTGGCGATGAAGTAGTCCCGGTCGCTGCTGACGTTGTCGGAATAAACCTGTTCGCTGAGCACTTCCCGGAGTTCGTCGGGACCGGCAATGGTGCGGGTCTCCAGGAGGTTGGTGAGAATGGTGATGTCGTCCCGGGCCGCTGCCAGGCTTTCATCAATGCTGCGAACGCTGTGACCTATGTCCAGCTTCAGATCCCAGAGGAGGGTGACGAAGGCGCCCAGGTCCTCATGCCAACTGTCGTCAATACCCGATCGGGTCAGGATCAGCAGATCAATGTCTGAGTGGGGGTGCAGCTCCCCCCGTCCATAGCCCCCGACGGCAATCAGGGCAATATCGGGCGAACTGGCGAAGGGGTACCGATTCCAGATGAGCCTGAGAACCGTGTCCACGGTGTTGGCTCGGGAATGCACCAGGGCGCGGACATCGGCGCCCTGGCGAAAAGCCTCTGCGTCGGCATTGTACCGCTCCCGCAAAAGCTCTCTTGCCGCCCGAACCGGTGAGGTATCGTTGCTGATGCGGGATTCCAGTTCGCTCAGGTCCACTTAGAAGGACTCTTCCGTTCGTTTGGTCAGAACCTCGTGCCCGTCTGCCGTGACGAGAATGGTGTGCTCCCACTGGGCGGACAACTTGTGGTCCTTGGTGACAACGGTCCAGCCGTCCGGTAACAGTTTGGTCTGGTACTTGCCCTGGTTGATCATGGGCTCGATGGTGAAGGTCATGCCTTCCTGCAATTCCAAACCGGTTCCGGGTTTTCCGTAGTGCATCACCTGAGGCTCTTCGTGGAATACCTTGCCGATACCATGGCCGCAGTAGTCTCGGACCACCGAATAGCGATGCTTTTCGGCGTGTTGCTGGATAACGTGGCCAATGTCGCCGAGGCGGGTGCCTGGCTTGACCAGCTCAATACCTTTATATAGACACTGCTGAGTGATGTCGATCAGCCGCTCTGTACCTGGCTTCGGTTTGCCCACGATCCACATCTTGCTGGTGTCGCCGTGGTATTCATCCTTGATGACAGTGACATCAATGTTGAGGATGTCTCCGTCCTTCAGGATTTTCTTCTCCGACGGGATGCCATGGCAGATAACATGGTTGACCGAGGTGCAGACCGACTTCGGGAAACCCTTGTAATTCAGGGGAGCAGGAATGGCTTTCTGCTCGTTCACGATGTAATCGTGGCAGATGCGGTCGATCTCCTCGGTGCTGATACCGGGCTTGATATGTTCGCCAATCATCTCGAGCACTTCGGCAGCCAGGCGGCCGGCGACGCGCATTTTTTCGATTTCTTCCGGGGTCTTGATCGATACTTGCATCGGGCTTCCCATTGATTTGTATCAAACCGGCATTTTAAGGGGCTGAGTGGCTGGGTACAAGGAAGGGTGGGCGTAAAAATAATGGCGTTTTCGGAGCGATTTATGGTATAAACGCGCCCGCCGGAAACGAATCCGGCAAATTCGCACACGTGTCGGCACGTTGTCCCAGGGTGCCTCCCTTCAGCTTAGATGAAGGCGGGTTGGGTCAATCGGACGCGTGGAGGACTAACCCGAAGCTAAAAGGTAAATATCATGGCTCAGGTAAATATGCGTGACCTGCTGAAGGCAGGTGCTCACTTCGGTCACCAGACCCGCTACTGGAACCCGAAAATGTCGAAGTTCATCTTCGGCGCCCGTAACAAGATTCATATCATCAACCTTGAGCAGACTGTTCCTGCCATGAACGACGCGCTGAACTTCATTCAGCAGTTGGCAGAGAACAAGAACAAGATCCTGTTCGTTGGCACCAAGCGTGCAGCGGCCAAGATCGTCAAGGAAGAAGCAGAGCGCGCTGGCCAGCCGTTCGTTAACCACCGCTGGCTCGGTGGCATGCTGACCAACTACAAGACCATCCGTCAGTCCATCCGTCGTTACCGCGATCTGGAAGCCCAGAGCAAAGACGGCACCTTTGACAAGCTGACCAAGAAAGAAGCCCTTGAGCGTACCCGTGAGATGGATAAGCTCGAGCGTTCTATCGGCGGCATCAAGGACATGGGCGGTCTGCCGGACGCGCTGTTCGTGATCGACGTTGATCACGAGCGTATCGCCATCAAGGAAGCCAACAAGCTGGGCATTCCTGTCATTGGCGTTGTTGATACCAACAGCGATCCGGACGGCGTTGATTACGTGATTCCGGGCAACGATGATGCCATCCGTGCGATCCAGATCTACGTGAAGGCCGTTGCTGATACCTGTGTCGAAGCGGCTCAGTCTGCCGGCGCGGGCGCTGACGAGTTTGTTGAAGTCAGCGAAGACGCGGAAGGCGCTGCTCCGGCCGCCGAGTAACGCGTCAGCTTCACGTTTGAGATGTAATGTGTGCCCGAACGTGCTTCGGGCACACGTCCTACCGAATTCGGAACAGTTGAGAGGATTGAACATGGCTGCAATTACCGCTGCAATGGTCAAAGAGCTGCGTGAGCGTACCGGCCTTGGCATGATGGAGTGCAAGAAAGCTCTGGTTGAGGCTGAGGGCAGTGTAGACGCCGCGATTGAAGAGCTGCGCAAGTCTTCCGGCCTGAAAGCCGCTAAGAAGGCTGGCCGTACCGCCGCTGAAGGTGTGTCTCTGATTAAGATCTCCGACGACAACACCGTTGCCTACATTCTGGAAGTGAACTCAGAAACCGACTTCGTCGCGCGTGACGATAACTTCCTGAACTTTGCTAACGACGTTCTGAACGTTGCGTTCGAGAAAGGCGAAACCGACGTTGCCAAGCTGATGGACGGTGATCTGGAAGCCAAGCGCGAGGCGCTGGTTCAGAAGATCGGCGAGAACATCACAGTTCGTCGCATCGTGAAGGTTGAAGGTCCGGTTGTTGGTGGATACGTCCACAGCACCAACAAGATCGCTTCTGTTGTTGCCCTGACTGCCGGTGATTCAGAAGTGGCCCGCGACATCGCCATGCACGTGGCCGCTGTTAACCCGCGTGTTGGCAAGCCGGAAGATATGCCTGCTGAAGAGCTGGAGAAAGAGGAGGCCGTCATCAAGGCCCAGCCGGATATGGAAGGCAAGCCTGCCGAAATCGTCGAGAAGATGATGGGCGGCCGCATCAAGAAGTTCCTCAAGGAAAACAGCCTTGTTGAACAGCCTTTCGTCAAGAACCCGGACCAGACCGTGGGCGAACTGATCAAGTCTGCCGGTGGCGAGCTGGTCGGTTTTGTTCGCCTGGAAGTGGGTGAAGGCATCGAGAAAGAAGAAGTGGACTTTGCCGCCGAAGTTGCTGCTGCAGCTGGCACAGGCAAGGCCTGATCTTTCTTTCGGCACTGTGGCGTCGGCCCCAGTGTCATCTGAGTCTGCCACGTTAGTCAGGAATGCCTGGCTTTCGTGGCGGGCTTGTATCTGAGATACCCCTTTTTTTGAGGAGTATGTCAGATACAAGCCTGCGACGCGTTTTACGCCGGACAGCAGCCAACAGACGAAAAGGGGATCACCATGCCGACATCATCGAAAACCCAGCCCAGATACAAGCGTGTTCTGCTCAAGCTCAGTGGCGAGGCCCTGATGGGGGAGCACGATTTCGGCATTGATCCCAAAGTTCTTGATCGTATGGCCCTTGAGATTGGCGCCCTGATCGGCATCGGCGTTCAGGTTGGCCTCGTTATCGGTGGCGGTAACCTGTTTCGCGGCGCCGCCCTGAATGCGGCCGGCATGGACCGCGTGACCGGTGATCACATGGGAATGCTTGCGACCGTGATGAACGGTCTGGCCATGCGCGATGCCCTGGAGCGCTCGAACATCCGTACCCGGGTCATGTCGGCCATTCCCATGAGCGGCATCGTCGAGCATTATGACCGGCGCCGTGCGGTTCGAGACCTGAAAGACGGCGACGTGGTGATCTTCTGTGCCGGCACCGGCAACCCGTTTTTCACAACTGATTCCGCAGCCTGCCTCCGTGGCATTGAAATCGAAGCGGATGCCGTGCTCAAGGCGACCAAAGTCGATGGCGTCTACTCCGCTGATCCGCATCTGGACAGCTCCGCGGAAAAATACGACTACCTGACCTATGACGAAGTCCTGGACAAGAAACTGGGTGTCATGGATCTGACCGCCATCTGTCTGGCGCGCGATCACGGCATGCCGCTGCGAGTGTTCGATATGAACCGCGCCGGCGCCCTGACCCGCATCGTGACTGGCGAAAAAGAAGGTACACTGATCGAATAAGCAGGCGTTTCGGGGCTGAAGCAGCGCTGAGACCATATGGCACGAATTGATTTGACGAACGAATTGAGGATGCTGAAGTGATTAATGACATCAAAGCAGAAGCCGAGAAGAAAATGACAAAGAGCCTGGACGCTCTCCACGCGGCGTTCAACAAGATCCGCACGGGCCGGGCTCACCCTTCCATTCTGGACGGCGTAATGGTCAATTACTACGGCCAGGAAACGCCGCTGAAGCAGGTCGCAAGCATTAACGTTGAGGATAATCGGACGCTGGCGGTGTCCCCCTGGGAGAAGAACCTGGTTCCGACCATCGAGAAAGCGATCATGAGTTCTGACCTGGGGCTGAATCCCGCCACCAGCGGTGACCTGATTCGTATTCCGATGCCGATGCTGACGGAGGAAACCCGGAAAGATATGGTCAAGCAGGCGAAAGCCGACGCCGAGCATGGCCGGGTTTCCATCCGCAATGCCCGCCGGGATGCCAACAGCATGATCAAGGAACTGCTGAAGGAAAAGGAAATCACCGAAGACGACGAGCGCAAGGGTGAGGACGAGATCCAGAAGCTGACTGACCGATATATCGCGGAAGTCGAGAAAGCCCTGAAGGCAAAAGAAGAGGACCTGATGGCGGTTTGACCGCCTGGGTTGATCTGTAAGCGAACGATGGCCGGGGCAATGCCTCCCGGCCAAGCAGAGGATTTCATGACGGGAACGGTATCCGCAGAGATTCCGGTGTCGGCGGACAGTAGCCCCCGGCACGTGGCGATTATCATGGACGGTAACAATCGGTGGGCGAAACAGCACCGCCTGACCGGGGTGGCCGGACATAAGGCGGGCGTCGATGCGGTCAAGGCTGTGGTGGAAACCTGCGGTCGTGAAGGGGTTGAGGTGCTTACCCTGTTCGCGTTCTCCAGTGAAAACTGGCGTCGACCGCAGGACGAAGTGTCAGCGTTGATGAAGCTGTTCCTCTTTGCGCTTGAGCGGGAAGTCCGCAAGCTGCACCGCAACAATATCCGCCTCCGGATCATCGGGGATCGCACGGCGTTCAGTTCCCTGTTGCAGCAGCACATGAAAGAGGCGGAAGAGCTTACCCAGCACAATACCCGCATGACGCTGGTGATCGCGGCAAATTACGGTGGGCACTGGGATATCGCTCAGGCAACCCGGCAGGTTGCCACCAAGGTGCGGGCAGGGCAGATCGAGCCTTCGGACATCACCGATGACCTCATACAACAGCATCTGAGCATTGGCGACCTGCCCATGCCGGACTTGATGATCCGGACGGCCGGTGAGCAGCGAATCAGTAATTTCATGCTCTGGCATCTTGCCTACACCGAACTGTATTTCTCGCCGGTTTACTGGCCGGACTTCAAAGCTGATGAGATGCGTAAGGCACTTGAGGCATACGCTGGACGTCAACGCCGTTTCGGCCAGACCGACGACCAGATCGCTGCCAAGGCATCACAACAATAATGAACCCATAGCGACCATCACTGTGTTAAAAACCCGAATTATTACAGCGCTGATACTGGCTCCGATTGCCATCGGCGGCATCTTTTTTCTGCCACCGCTGGGTTTTGCCCTTTTTACCGGTGCAATCATCACGCTGGGAGCCTGGGAGTGGGCCAATATGTCCGGCATTGAAGGGCAGGTCGGCCGGGTGGTTTATGCCGCCGTGACGGCGGTGGTTCTGTTTGGCCTGCTTAATGTGCCGGCGGTGGCTGTTCTGTGGCTGGCGGTGCTGTGGTGGGCTGCCTGCTTCCTGATGGTCCGCAGTTATCCTGCCGGGTCCTCTCGATGGGGTAGTGTGCCGGTGCGGGCGGTCATGGGGCTGTTGGTGCTTGTCCCGGCCTGGGTGGGACTCAATCACCTCCGAACCGGAGGACTCGACTTTGGCGCCGTCACCAACAGCTTGTGGGCCATCCTCTACGTCTTCTGTGTCGTCTGGGTCGCCGATATCGGCGCCTATTTCGCCGGGCGAGCCTTCGGAAAGGCCAAACTGGCGCCCCGGGTCAGCCCCGGTAAATCCTGGGCTGGGGTCTGGGGTGGTCTGGTCGCGGTTGGCGTCTTCGCCATCCTTGTCAGTCTGTTGGCCTCTGCTGGCGGATCTGAGACCGTGTTTCTGGTTCTTGCCAGTCTGGCGACAGGCCTTGTTTCCGTCCTGGGAGACTTGCTGGAAAGCATGCTGAAGCGTTTTCGGGGAATCAAGGACAGCAGCCAGCTGCTGCCGGGTCACGGGGGGATCATGGATCGAATCGACAGCCTGACGGTTGCCATACCGGTGTTTGCCCTGATCATCACCCAACTTGGCTGGCTCACCGCCGGGCAATGGTAACCATGGTCACGCGCCGCCTGACAATTCTGGGAGCCACGGGCTCCATTGGTCTGAGTACGCTGGATGTTATCCGGCGTCATCCCGACCGTTTCTCGGTCTACGCACTGACTGCCGGCACCCGCGCTCGCGAGTTGGCTACCCTGTGTCGTGAATTCCGCCCCGAAGTGGCGGTGATGGCCGATCCCAAGGCGGCGGACGAGCTTGCCGAGCTGCTGTCCGACCTTACTGCAATTCAGGTGCTCTCCGGTTCCGAGGGGCTGTGCGAGGTGGCCTCCTCGGCTCAGGTTGACACCGTAATGGCAGCCATTGTGGGGGCGGCTGGCCTGCCTCCGACGCTGTCCGCCGCGCGCGCTGGCAAGCGGGTGTTGCTGGCGAACAAGGAAGCGCTGGTGATGTCGGGTAAGCTGTTCATGGATGCCGTGGCTGAATCCGGTGCGGAGTTGCTGCCAATTGATTCGGAGCACAACGCGATTTTCCAGTGTATGCCCTCCGATCGGATTCGGGATCCCGAGGGCGCCGGTATTTCGCGAATCCTGTTGACGGCATCGGGCGGTCCCTTTCGGGAGCACAGTGCCGAGGCATTGCGGGCGGTTTCTCCCGAGCAGGCCTGCGCCCATCCCAACTGGTCAATGGGGCAGAAAATCTCCGTGGATTCCGCCACCCTGATGAACAAGGGGTTGGAGCTGATTGAGGCCTGCTGGCTGTTCAATACCACGCCGGAACGAATCGAAGTGCACGTCCATCCCGAGAGTATTATCCATTCTATGGTGGAGTATGTGGACGGCTCCGTTCTTGCCCAGTTGGGCAGTCCGGATATGAGAACGCCGATTGCCAACGGTCTGGCCTGGCCCGAGCGCATTGACGCCGGTGTAGCGCCGCTGGATCTGTTTTCCATTGGCCGTTTTCATTTTGAGCGTCCGGACCTGGTTCGCTTTCCGTGCCTGAGGCTCGCGGCCGAGGCGTTTGACGCCGGCGGTACTGCGCCCGCTGTCCTGAATGCCGCGAACGAGGAGGCGGTGTCAGCCTTTCTGGCAGGTAACCTGTGTTTTGCCGATATCCCCGTTATTATAGAGCGGACGCTGGCCGCCACCGCGGTGGCTCCCGCGGACAGTTTTGAAACCATTTTCGCCAAGGACACCGAGGCCAGGCAGCGGGCGCGGGAACAGATCGGCTTGTTAACTGTCTGAAATACATCGCAGTTTCTGTCTCGCTCTAGCCATCAACCGGGAAAGCTATGCAGATAATCGAAACCATTCTGGCACTTGCGCTGACGCTCGGGATCCTCGTCACGCTTCATGAGTATGGCCATTTCTGGGTCGCCCGTCGCTGTGGCGTGAAGGTGCTCCGATTCTCAGTGGGTTTCGGCAAGCCGCTGTTCTCCTGGTACGACCGCCATGGGACGGAATTCGCCGTCGCTGCGATACCGCTGGGTGGCTATGTCAAAATGCTGGATGCCCGGGAAGGGCCGGTTCCAGAGGAACTGGAGGACCAGGCGTTCACGTCCAAACCGCCGTCCAAGCGCATTGCCATTGCTGCGGCAGGGCCTGTGGCCAATTTCATGTTCGCACTCTTCGCCTATTGGCTGCTGGGCATTGTCGGCGTAACGGCGGTCGCGCCGATTGTTGGTGATGTCGCCCCGGATACCGTGGCGGAGCGCATGGGGCTTCGGGAAGGCATGGAGCTGCATGCGGTCGACGGGCACCGGGTCACGTCCTGGCGGGACGTTAACATGCGCTTGTTGGAGCGCGCGGGTGAGCGCGGTGAAATCGCTATCGAGGTGTCCGATAGCGGAGCCCGTGGAACCATTACCGGTGAGCTCGGGGGCTGGCGTCTGAGCAATGAATCGCCAAACCCGCTGGGGCAGTTTGGTATTACACCCTGGCGCCCGGACGTTCCTCCGGTTCTCGGGCAGATTTCCGATGGCGGTCGGGCCGAGCAGGCAGGTCTGCGTCCGGGTGATCAGGTGTTGGCGGTTGATGGTGAACCGATCGGTAACTGGTTCGAACTGGTGGACCTTATCCGGAGTTCCCCGCAGCAGACGCTGGCATTGACGATTGAGCGGGAGGGTGCTGAGCGCACGATCGAGGTAACGCCCGAAGCGAAAGTCGCGGAAGAAGGCGAAACCATTGGTTTCCTGGGCGCTGGCGTGCAACCGGTTACCTGGCCCGACGAGGTGTTGCGGGATGTGAGCTACGGGCCGCTGGCCGCCATTCCCAACGCGGTCAGCGAAACCTGGGCGGATACCCGCCTGACGCTCGTTGCGATCAAGAAGATGGTTACGGGACTGCTGTCACCGACGAACCTCAGCGGGCCCATTACCATTGCCAGGGTTGCCGAGGCCAGCGTCAGTTCCGGATTCGAGGATTTTGTCCGGTTCCTGGCCTATCTCAGTATCAGTCTGGGTGTCCTTAACCTGTTGCCAATTCCGGTTCTCGATGGTGGCCATATTGTCTACTACACCATTGAAGCCATTCGCGGGAAGCCTCTTTCCGAGGAGGCCCAGGCGCTCGGGTTACGAATTGGTATGACACTGATTCTCACATTAATGGTGTTTGCTCTTTACAACGACCTGATGCGGTTGTGAGAATTGCGAGCTCCTTACGCGCATTAACCAGGCGAAATATTTGAATGAGACGTTCTCTTCTAGGTGTAGCCATTGGCCTCGCTTTAGCCACGACCGGCATGAAGCCAGCTCTTGCAGATGAATTCACGGTTGCGGACATTGAGGTTGAAGGCCTGCAACGGGTATCTGCAGGTACCGTTTTTTCTGCCTTTCCCGTCAACATCGGCGAGCAGGTTGATCCTGCCGAACTCGCCGATGCAATCAAATCCCTGTTTGGAACCGGTCTCTTTACCGATATTGAAGCCAGCCGAGATGCCGGCGTTCTGATTCTGACGGTCCGTGAGCGGCCTTCCATCAGCGACATCGAGATCGAGGGTAACAAGAACATCGAGACCGAAATGCTCATGGACGCATTGTCCGGAGCCGGTCTTCAGGAAGGGCAGGTGTTCCGGCGCGCCACACTTGAGCGGCTGGAGCTGGAAATTCTTCGCTCCTACATTGCTCAGGGTCGTTACAACGCGCGGGTCAAGGCAACAGCTGAAGAATTGCCAAGGAATCGGGTCTCGATTCGTCTGGAAATCAACGAAGGTACCGTTGCGGCCATTCATCACATCAACATAGTAGGCAATGAGGATTTTGAGGACGAACAACTGCTTGACCTGTTCGAACTCCAGACCAGCAGCTGGTGGAATTCCATCACCAACGCGGACAAGTATGCCCGTGAACGGCTGAGCGGTGACCTTGAATCCCTGCGATCCTTCTACCTTGACCGCGGCTATCTGGATTTCAACGTGGAGTCCAGCCAGGTATCGATCTCTCCGGACAAACAGCAGGTCTTTATTGCCATTGCCCTGAATGAGGGGCCGCAGTACACCATCTCTGAAATCAATCTGCGCGGCGACCTGATTGTCGGTGAGGAGGAGCTGCGAAAACTGATTCCGGTGGAAGAGGGGGATGTGTTCTCCCGGGCGCGCATGACCGCGATTTCCGAGGCGTTGGCATTCCGGTTGGGGCGTGAGGGTTACGCGTTTGCCAATGTGAATGCGGTCCCCGAGCCCGGAGAAGACAACACGGCTGAGGTCACCTTCTTTGTTGAGCCTGGTAAGCGCGCCTACGTGCGCCGGGTGAATTTCGACGGCAACGTATCCACCCGTGATGATGTCCTGCGTCAGGAAATGACCCAGATGGAAGGCGGCATTGCATCGTCTGACCGCATTGAATTCTCCAAGACCCGACTTGAGCGCCTCGGCTTCTTCAAGACGGTGAACGTAGAGACGGTTCCGGTGCCGGGTACCGATGATCTGGTGGACGTGAACTACAGCGTTGAAGAGCAGCCCACCGGCAGCCTGTCTGCCTCTGTCGGCTTCTCCCAGGACTCCGGGGTGATCCTCGGCGCGAACGTGTCGGAGAACAACTTCTTCGGAACCGGCAAGCGCGTGTCGTTTGGGGTCAACGTCAGTGATTCCGTCAAGAGCGCCAACGTTTCCTACCTGGACCCTTACTACACGGTGGACGGTGTGAGTCGCGGGTTCAGCCTGTTTGCGCGCGAGACCGATTACGAGGAAGAAGACATTTCGTCATACCTGCTGGACGAGTATGGCGGCCGGGTGACCTTCGGCTATCCAACGGATAACATCACGCGTCTGAATTTTGGTCTTGGTTATACTCGGTCCAACATCAAGGAAGGGGCGTTTACCTCCCAGGAAGTTCTGGAATTTATTGATGAAGAGGGCGATTCCTTCGACAACTACTTCCTGTTCGGAAGCTGGCGGCGCAGCACCCTGAACCGGGGTGTGTTGCCGAGCGACGGTTACAGTCATTCCGTGTCGCTGGATGTCGCGGTGCCCGGCAGTGATCTGACCTTCTATAAATTGAGCCACAAGACCGATTTCTATCAGCCGCTGACCGATTCGGGCCGCTGGATAGTGCGCGCCCGAACCGATATCGGCTATGGTGATGGCTACAAGGATCGCACTCAGATGCCGTTCTACGAGCATTTCTATGCCGGTGGGTATGGTTCCGTTCGTGGTTATGAGGCGAACTCACTGGGTCTGAGGGCAACCAACAGCCCGAATGATCTGTCTGAGCCGGATCCCTTCGGTGGTAACCTGCTCACAGAGGGCAGTCTGGAGCTGATTTTCCCGACGCCGTTTGCCGGCGACAGCCGCTCCATGCGCACAGCGTTCTTCGTTGATGCCGGCCAGGTCTTCGACACCGACCGTGGCTTTGATCCGACCCTGGATGAGGTGAGATTGTCCGCCGGTGTCGGCTTCCAGTGGATTACTGCAGTTGGTCCGCTGGCCTTCAGTCTTGCGCAACCTCTGAACGACAAGACTGGTGATGATACCCAGGTGTTCCAGTTCTCCCTGGGCCAGACGTTCTGACGAATGACGAAAAAAATAATGGATGAAACAAGGAGAATACCGATGTCTCGAATTCTAATAATGGTTGCGGCTGCCTTGATGGCACTCTCGTTCCCGGCAATGGCCGAAACCCGTATCGGTGTCGTTGATCTGCGCCAGGCGCTGTTCTCATCAAACGATGCCAAGAGTTTCAGCGAGACCCTTCAGAAGGATTTCGCCGGTGACGAAGCCAAAGTGCGGGAAGTGCAGGAGGAAGCTCGTCAGTTGAAGGAGCGTCTGGAAAAAGACGGCGCGATGATGAACGAGAGCGAGCGCAACAAGCTGGCCGGCGAGTTCCAGGAAAAGGTCAAGGAGTTCAATTTCCTGAAACAGCGTCTGGACAGCACCGTGGCGCAGCGAAAGCAGGCGTTCCTGGAGCAGGCCCGTCCCGAGGTTGACGCCGCCGTCGAAGAATTGCTCGAAGAACACGACCTTGATCTGATTCTACCCAGCGAAGCCGTGGTCTACGTGAAGCCGGAAATGAACCTCACCCCGCAGCTGCTCGAAAAGCTGAACCGTTAACCCTGGTGGGGTAGTCCCCGGAACGTAATGGAGCAAGTAATGACAGAGAGGTCCTTTCGGCTCGAAGAAATTGCTGCAGCGCTGGGAGCCGAACTCCGGGGAGACCCCGATGTTCATGTGACTGGGCTCGCAACCCTGCAGGCCGCGAAGCCGGGCGAGATCAGCTTTCTGGCCAACCCTTCCTATGCCAAATATCTGGCAGACACCCAGGCTTCCGCAGTCATCATGTCGCCGGCTTCCGCCGGAAACGCCACGACCAATGTCCTGTTATTGGACAATCCTTACCTGGGCTACGCTCGCCTGAGCCACTGGTTCGACCCTGAACCCGTATCGGAAGCTGGCATTCATCCGTCAGCCGTCGTGGACGCCAGTGCCCGAGTGGCGGGCAGCGCATCAATCGGTCCCAATGCCGTTATTGAAGCCGACGTGGAAATCGGCGAAAAGGTGGTGGTTGGCGCCGGTTCCGTGATCGGCGCCCGCACCCGTGTGGGTGCAGGGACAGTTATTCGTCCCCGGGTAACGCTTGCCCACGATGTGGTCGTGGGGCAGCGCTGCCATATCCTGAGTGGCGCCGTGGTCGGTTCTGATGGTTTTGGTTTTGCCAACGAGAAAGGTGTTTGGCAGAGAATTGCCCAACTGGGCCGAGTGGTGCTGGGTGATGACGTCGAAGTCGGCGCCAATACGACCATAGATCGGGGCGCACTCGATGACACGATTATCGGCGACGGGGTGAAGCTCGACAATCTGATACAGATCGCTCACAACGTGCAGATTGGTGACCACAGTGCCATGGCGGCCATGGTAGGTATCGCCGGTAGCACCCGCATAGGGCGACATTGTGTCTTCGGGGGAGCGTCCGGGGTAGCGGGGCATCTCGACATTGCAGACCAGGTGCATCTGACCGGTATGACCCTGGTAACCGGCGATATCCGGGAACCGGGAGTCTATTCCTCCGGCACCAGTGCGGATACCAACCGCAAATGGCGAAAGAATGCGGTGCGCTTCAGGCAGCTGGATGACCTGGCACGACGGATCAAAGAACTGGAAAAGAAATTAGAGGGCTGAGGCCGATCAAGATGATGCGAATTGACGAAATCATGGAATACCTGCCGCATCGTTATCCGTTCCTGCTGGTGGACCGGGTAACGGAGGTTGAAAAGGGAAAATTGATCAAGGGGTACAAGAATATCTCGTTCAACGAGTCATTCTTCCAGGGCCATTTCCCGAATAATCCGATCATGCCGGGTGTGCTGATCATCGAGGCCATGGCGCAGCTTTCTGGCATTCTCGGTTTTGTGACCGTAGAACGGAAACCGGCAGACGGCGTGGTACAATACCTCGCTGGTTCCAGTAAGGCCCGCTTCAAGCGTCCTGTGCTGCCGGGAGATCAGCTCTGTATGGAGTCGGAACTGATTTCAGGCAAGCGTGGCATCTGGAAATTCGATTGTCGGGCACTGGTCGACGGTGAAGTCGTGTGCGTGGCAGAGATACTGACCGCTGAGAGAGAAGTTTGATGGCGACAAGTGACTGGTCGGGTATTCATCCTCAAGCGATTGTAGACCCATCAGCCAAACTCGGTGACAACGTGACCGTTGGTCCCTGGAGTTACATTGGCCCTGGCGTTGAAATAGGGGATGGCACCGAGATCCTGTCCCACGTGGTTGTGAAAGGGCCGACCGTAATCGGTCGGAACAACCGGATTTTCCAGTTCTCCAGTATTGGAGAGGAATGTCAGGACAAGAAATACGCTGGTGAGCCGACGACTCTGACGATCGGCGACAACAACGTTATCCGCGAGAACTGCACTATCCACCGGGGCACTATCCAGGACCGTGGAGAAACCCGTATCGGCAGTGGTAATCTCCTGATGGCATACGTGCATGTGGCCCACGACTGCGTCGTTGGCGACAACACCATTCTTGCCAACTGTGCGACCCTGGCCGGCCACGTCAACGTGGGTGATTTTGCCATTCTGGGTGGCGGCACCATGGTGCACCAGTTCTGTAACATCGGTCCCCACAGCATGGCGGCCGGTGGCAGCATTGTACTCAAGGATATTCCCGCCTATGTCATGGCGAGCGGCCAGTCAGCTCAGCCTCACGGCATGAACGTCGAGGGTCTGAAGCGCCGAGGTTTCAGCAAGGAAGTCCTGCTCAGCTTACGCAGAGCGTACAAAGTGATCTATCGCCAGGGCCTGACGACTGAACAGGCGGTGGAAGAACTGACCAGTGCTTATCGGGATGTCCCCGAAATTAACCCTCTCATCGACTCCCTGCGTGGAGCCCACCGCGGCATCATCCGCTAATCTGGCGGGAGCCTGAAGGTGACGGACCATCCTTTGAACCGTGCGGTTGTCAGCAACCGCCGAATTACCTTCGGAATCATTGCCGGTGAGGCATCGGGAGACATTCTCGGTGCCGGCCTTATCCGGTCTCTTCGTAGCCGGTATCCCAATGCCAGATTTGTGGGTATTGGCGGTGACGACATGATCGCCGAAGGGTTTCACTCTCTGGTCCCCATGGAACGGCTTTCCGTGATGGGGCTGATAGAAGTTCTGGGCCGGATCCGAGAGTTGTTCCAGATTCGAGCCCGCCTTCTTGAGTATTTTTTTACGACCCCGCCGGATGTCGTCATCGGCATTGATTCCCCCGATTTCACCCTGACCATTGAACGGCGTTGCCGCGAGGCCGGGATTCCGACGGTTCACTACGTCAGCCCGTCGGTCTGGGCCTGGCGACAGAAACGGATTTTCAAGATTGCCAAGTCCGTGAACCTGATGCTCACGCTGTTCCCCTTCGAGGCCCGTTTTTACGAGGATCATCAGGTTCCGGTGGCCTTTGTGGGGCACCCGCTGGCTGATCGTATTCCCATGGTCCCTGAAACAGGCAAGGCGCGTCAGGAGCTGGGGCTTGCCGATCAGGCTCCGTTGCTGGCGGTACTGCCGGGAAGCCGGGCTGGTGAGGTAGAGCGCCTGGGAACCCTGTTTCTGGAAGCCGCTCGCTGGATTCAGGAGAAACGCCCGGATTTGCAGTTGGTGATTCCCTGTGTCAATCGGGAGCGGGAAAAACAGGTACGGGACCTGGTTGATGCCCTGGAAGTGAAGTTGCCAGTTACCATCGTTCGTGGGAGGTCCCGGGAGGTCATGGCCGCCTCGGATGTCGTGCTTCTCGCCTCCGGCACAGCGACGCTGGAAGCCATGTTACTGAAAAAGCCCATGGTGGTGGGGTACCGGTTGAGTGATTTCAGCTACGCGCTGTTGTCGCGTCTGGTCAAGGTGCCCCATGTGGCACTGCCCAATTTACTGGCCCGGGAGGCTCTGGTTCCTGAACTGTTGCAGGACGAGGCAACTGCCGAGGCGCTGGGGTCTGCGGTACTGGAGCGGTTGGAGAATCAGCAGGAGCGCCAACGGCTGGTAGATGCTTTTACCGAGTTGCATCAGACGCTGAAGCAGGACGCCGATGAGAAAGCCGCGCAGGCCATTTCAGACCTTTTAGAAGGGAGGCGAGCCTGATGGCACGCGTTGAGTTGCCGCCATTCGAATGTTCCTACCAGGGCCCATTGCTGGCCGGTGTGGATGAGGTGGGGCGAGGGCCACTCATTGGCGCGGTTGTGACCGCCGCGGTGATCCTCAATCCGGAGAGGCCGATTGCGGGACTGGCCGATTCCAAGAAGTTGACGGAAAAAAAGCGTAACGCACTGTATGACGAGATTGTCGAAAAGGCCACCGCCTGGTGCATTGGACGTTGTGAGGCCCATGAAATTGATCAACTGAACATCTACCAGGCCACGATGGTCGCGATGGAACGGGCAATCGCCGGGCTCTGCATTGAGCCTGAGTACGTGCTGGTCGACGGCAATCGGTGCCCGAAGTGGCGCTGGGCATCCGAACCGGTGGTAAAGGGCGACAGCCGGGTTGAGGCGATCAGTGCTGCCTCCATCCTCGCAAAGGTTACCCGTGATCGGGAGATGGAAGTGCTGGAACAGACCTATCCAGGCTATGGACTGGCGAAGCACAAGGGATACCCGACACCGGTTCACCTCGAAGCCCTGTTTCGCCTGGGCGTCACGCCCGAGCATCGTCGATCCTTCCGTCCGGTTCAGGAGGCGATCGAGGAGGCTGGTTTCTGGAAGCAGTCGGAGGTGCGAGAAACCGCTGATGCAGGGGACCTTCATTTCCCCGTCGATTTGTTTGAAAATAGCAATTGACAGGGTGGTTTTCAGTCCTTAAGATACGCGCACGTTGATCGGGGGTCACCCCGGTAAACAACCAGTTTTGATGCGGGGTGGAGCAGTCTGGTAGCTCGTCGGGCTCATAACCCGAAGGTCGTAGGTTCGAATCCTGCCCCCGCTACCATATAAGAGAAAGGCAGATCAGTGATTCACTGACCTGCCTTTTTTCGTTTGGGGAAGAGGTAGTCCTTCCAGAACCGGTACGAATGTCGTTACCTCTCTCTTGGGGTCGCGTTACATAGATATGGCGAAATGCTGGCAGTCTGCCGGTTTGTGCATTCTGGTCCCTCTCGCCGGCGGACGCACGGCCCTTCATCCTGCGACCTAGAGTAAAGAGGCTATCAATCTATCAGGCTCGTTGAGCCTATTGATGATGCTCATAGCTTGGTCATCGGTTACCACTGCAGGTCCTTTCCGAGGGTTTTTCGAGCGAGTAACTTCGTCAATATCTTCGAACTGCTTGTCCAAATTATCTCCCCACCCCCCTTTTGCCCCCGGATCATGAGAGTGCTTTATTTGCTGAAAGCGAATGAAAGGTCGCCGGATCCAATACCAATAGGTTTTCTCAGTGCGGTTGCTGTAACGGTTCGGCCGAACTACTGAGTGAACCTGATAGCTCAGGTGAAAAAGCTGTCCCTGCATTTTTGCGGCTCCTTGCCAGATACTTTACTTGCATACAGCGTTATTGTTGGCGCCGATCACAGACGTCAAATGATTCCGTGGCAAGGGGATTAACAGTGAGCTAAGCTTTTGTTTTCTGTATTTATGGGCAGCGCAAATAGGGATTCAAAGGCCGTAATAATGAAGCGGTCAAGTTTTTGCAATCGCGAAGCGCGCTGCCTAATTGCTGTTAATCCTGTGGGGGTCTCTCGCATGAGATTGTGGGTTCTTCTGGCAGCTCTGGTTCTCACGGGGTGTGACAACACTACGTTTTCAGCCTCTCCCAACTTTTCGCTCTTTGAAACCTCGGCAGGTGTTGTCTATTTACTCAACCAGAGTACTGGGGAACTGAAAGTAATTTCTCCGAAGCAGGCTGTCATCAATGCCGGAGAAGTCTTTAGGGATGGTGAAGGTCGGTTCTTCAAATACCTGGGTAACGGGAAAGTCGAAAAAGTCGACGAAATTGAGTCGCTTGTCCAAAAGTACAGTGATTAACAAGCGGCAGAACAGCGACCGCGTTTCCGCCGCTTTAAGGCTCCAAACCGGCGCATGTGCCGGGCGCTAAAGGTAAACGATGAAACCTACCCACTACTTCGCCATTTTGATTCGGCTATTTGCGATAGCTCTGGTTATCTATACCGTCAGGCAGTCCTCAGTTCTTGTCGAGGTACTGACTAGCGGCGGTATTCAAGACTATGGAGTGCCAGCAGGCTTTGCGTGGGTGTCGGTTCTGTGCCCTTTGGTTGTGGCCCTATTGCTGTGGTTTTTTCCCATGACGGTTTCTGCCTCGATCATTCGACCTGAGCTGGATCAACCTATTGAACCGATGAGCGCACCAAGCATTCTCACAGTTTTAGTGCTGGCAATCGGCTTGTACGTTCTCTACTTCGCTATTTCTGACACTGTGTACTGGCTGACTCTCTGGCAAATGAGTGGTGACAAATACTCCGAATCCACTCTTTATTTAGGGGGAGAAAGCAAGGCCGCCATGGTTACCACTGTAGTAGAGCTATTATTGGCTGTGTTGCTTGTGGCACGAGCCAGAACCGTATCGGGCTTGATGCTCAATCTAACCCGATAACTCCCTCACGACGGCGTCATTCAGAGAGTCAGGAAATGGCCTCGCCTTGAGTGCGAACTATAAATATGATCGGTGTTTTTGCTCAGTCTGCGGATCAGAACTAGGAGAGGTATTGTCGAAAGGCGATTCGGCTAGGCAATTTGAAGGGCACCCTGTCCAGCCTTAGCTGAAATGCATGCCAATGCGAGACCGTTTGTTCCGGCCTCGCGAGGCTCCGCCGGACAGTTTTCCCGGAAACATCAGGCAATCATCAATTTTTGGGCCAAGCCAGCCGCCAACCTGAGTGCGTGAACGCTTTCTTTAGCCCGGAGTAGGTTTCCAGCTATGATGAAATTGAATGACTATTCGCCTCAGTCGATTCACTGCGGAGGCGCATCTGAGAGAACTCTTGCCACTTGCCGCCTGTGGGAGTCATAAACCACAGGTATCAATGGGGAATGTGAGCATGGACATTGAACGCTTTATTGCTGACTGCATCGCTGCTAACGAAGAGACCGATGCTCAAGCCGCCGTCAATGAAGTACTTGCCCGAGCGGTTTCAACACCCGGTGCCGTGTTGGCGGCTCTAGGCGAGCCTGACAAGGCAGGATTGAACGTTCTTCTGAGTTCTCCCACGCTGACGATATTTTCAGCCACGTGGACGCCCCAGATGAACCTCATGCCTCACAATCACCGGATGTGGGCCAATATCGGAATTTACACAGGTCGCGAGGACAACATATTCTGGAAAAGGACGTCTCAGGGAATCAAGGCGTCCGGCGCAAATGCGCTGTTCGTAAAGGACACGGTAATGCTGCCTGAAGACGCAGTGCATTCGGTTACCAATCCATTGCAGCGTTTCACGGGGGGAATCCACATCTATGGTGGTGATTTCTTCGATACCCGGCGGAGCCAATGGAACCCGGAGACACTTGAGGAAGAGCCTTCTGATGGCGCCAAGATCCGTGAAGTTTTCCAACGTGAAAACGAAAGGTTGGGTCTTCACAAAAAGGCATGAGGGGCGTCGCTTAATGCTTTCGAAACCGTCTCAAAGCGCGGCGTCAGGCGCCCCGAATCTGGTTATTCAAACCGATCCCAATAGGGCGGTTCCCCGAAATACCCGTCCATGAAGTCCACGAAGCTGCGAACCTTGCTTGCCAGCAACTGCCGGTGGGCGTACACGGCGTAGAGTGCCATGGGTTCTGGCTCGCACTCTGGCAGGATTACCTGAAGTTTCCCCTCCCGGATTGCCGAACCTGCAATGAAAGTGGGCTGTAGGGCAATCCCGGCCCCAGCAACAGCGGCCTCCACCAGCACATCGCCGTTATTGCTGACCATGCCGCTTCCCGCACTCCGCAACTCGCGGTGCACCGCCTCGTTGGCATCCACATCCATGTAGCTGTAGCGCAGGTAACGATGGTCCCGGAGTTCCTCCGGTCGTTCGGGTGTGCCCCGTTGTTCCAGGTAGTCCGGGGAGGCGCACATGACCAGGCGCACCGGCGCTATGCGCTTGGCGATCAGGGAGGAGCTTTTCAGGTGGCCGATACGCAGCGCGATATCGAAGCCTTCCTCGACAATATCGACCTTGCGGTCGTTCAGCTGCAGGTCGATGTCGACGGCGGGGTGGGCTTTCTGGAAGGCCGTCAACATTGGCGCCATATGGCGGATGGCAAAGGAGACCGGGGCACTGATGCGCAGCAGGCCGCGCGCCTGGGTCTGCAGGTCGCCCAGCTGGTTTTCCATGTCGTCGATGTCGTTGAGAACCTGCTGCGCGCGCTGGTGGTAGCTTGCGCCCGCCTCCGTCAGGTGGATCTTGCGGGTAGTGCGGTTCAGCAGGCGTACACCAAGGTGTTGCTCCAGCTGGGAAACGTATTTGCTGACCAGCTGCGGGGACATCTCCATCCGGTCAGCAGCGCGTGTGAAGGTGCCTTCGTTCACTACCGTGACAAAGGCCCGCATGGCATCGATACGGTCCATAAACTCATCCCCTCGCTGGTGCTCCCACAATTATCAATGTTTGGTTGATAATAAAGCAACATTGGTCATCTTAGTCTTTTGGTTTGGCGATAGTAGAGTGGGTTCATCACCTGAAGCGGGGGCTTCGGGACAAATCAATGAAAGCAAGATTCGAGGTGACCATCATGAACAATCAATTCGCACAGACACTGCTCCAATCCAGCGCTGGTTTCGCTGCCCTGGTACTTCGGGTTCCGGTTGGGCTGGTTCTCGCCGCCCACGGCGCCCAGAAACTCTTCGGGTGGTTTGGTGGTTACGGTCTTGAGGGGACAGGCCAGTGGATGGCGAGCATTGGGCTGGAGCCAGGCTACCTGATGGCGCTACTCGCCGGCAGTGCCGAATTCTTTGGCGGCCTGGCGCTGGCCCTTGGCCTGCTGACCCGACCGGCGGCACTGGTCAACGCCGTTGCCATGCTGGTGGCGATCTTCGCGGTTCACATCGGCAATGGCCTGTTCATGTCCAACAATGGTTACGAATACGCCCTGACTCTGTTCGTTGTGAGCGTGGCCCTGGCCATCCAGGGTGGCGGACGCCTTGCTCTGGACAACGTGCTGCTTGAGCGCGTCGGTGGGATCGGCCATGGCCAGCGGGCTGCCATTTGATGGGCTGGGTTTTTGTCACAGTACGAATTCAAGACTGAAATGGGCACTCCTCCGACGCGGGGAGTGCCTTGCTGACCGGAGGACTGAATCATGCTGGTGAATGGTGTCTGGCAAGAGAATTGGCAACCCGTGCAGGCAAAGGACGAGCAGGGGCGTTTTATCCGCCAGGTTTCCCCGTTCCGAAACTGGATTACGCCCGATGGCTCGGCCGGTCCCACCGGGGCTGGCGGATTCAGGGCGGAAAAGGGACGTTATCATCTCTACGTAGCGTACATCTGTCCCTGGGCGTCGAGAGCGTTGATGGTTCGGGAACTGAAAGGGCTGAAGGATCTGATCGGGGTTACGGTGGTCAATCCCCGGTTGACCGATCAAGGCTGGCAGTTTGGTGGTTATCCCGGAGCGGACGAGGACACGATCAACGGTGCGCGCTACATGCACGAGCTGTACACCCGTTCGGATCCGGAGATCTCTGGTCGGGCTACCGTGCCGGTGTTATGGGACAAACAGACCGGGACAATCGTGAACAATGAGTCTGCGGATGTGGTTCGAATGCTGAACAGCGCCTTTGCAGGCATTGTGGACCAGGGCCCGGATCTGTACCCGGAAGATCTCGCGGCCGAGATCGACAGCCTCAATGCTTATCTTTATACGGATCTGAATAACGGTGTCTATCAGGCCGGCTTTGCCTCTAGTCAGGAAGCCTATAATGAAGCCTATGCCAAGGTCTTTTCGGCCCTGGATGAGCTTGAGGCGCGTCTGGCGGACGGGCGCACCTATCTGTTTGGTGATCGCCTGACGGAAACCGATGTCCGTCTGTTCGTCACCCTGGTGCGCTTCGATGCGGCCTACCATGGGTTGTTCAAGTGCAACCGTAATACCCTGCGAGCCATGCCACGCCTGCATGCCTACATGCATCGGATTCTGAAGCTGGACGGGGTGGCAAGCACGGTAAACCTTGATCACATCAAGGCCGGGTATTACTCCATCAAGGCGCTGAACCCGACCGGTATTGTACCGGCAGGGCCGGGCGAACTCTGAACGGTATTGCCGGTAACCCGCATGCGACCGTTTGCTGGAGGGGGCGACCATGACCACAGATAATGATGTACTGTTCATCTCACATGGCGGCGGGCCAATGCCGTTGCTGGGCGATCCCGGGCATCGGGAGCTGGTGGAACGGCTCTCCGAAATGGGCGGTGCGCTGAAAAAGCCCTCGGCGATTCTGGTTATCAGCGCCCATTGGGAGGAGGCGGTACCGACAATCACCGCCGGTGCCAACCCGCCGTTGATCTACGACTATTATGGCTTTCCTCCAGAGGCCTACGACATTCAGTATCCCTGCCCGGGTGAGCCCGTGCTTGCCCGCCAGGTTTACCAGGCGTTGGATAAGGCGGGAATTCCGGCAAGGCTTGATGATAAGCGCGGCTTCGATCATGGCCTGTTCGTGCCGCTGAAGCTGATGTACCCAGAGGCCGATATTCCCTGCGTTCAGCTGTCGCTGGTAGGCAGTCTGGATGCCGGCGTGCATCTGGCGATTGGCAAGGCGTTGCAGGCGCTGGACTACGACAACCTGCTGGTGATCGGGTCCGGCTTCTCGTTTCACAACATGCGAGCGTTCTTCACCCCCAATACGCCGGAGATTCAGGCCCGCAACCAGGCTTTCGAAGACTGGCTGGACGAGACTTGCTCCGACTCCACCATGCCGGAATCACAGCGCGCCGAGCGCCTGATCCACTGGGATCAGGCTCCCCACGCCCGATTCTGCCATCCCCGGGAAGAGCATCTCTTGCCCTTGCACGTGTGTTACGGGTTGGCGGGCAGGGCCAGCGACGCCCATATCCCGGCAACCATCCTCGGCAAGAAATCAGGGATGTTTCACTGGTCCAGCGAATCGCCCCTCTACTCCCTCCAGGACGCCCTCTCATAGCCATCTGAACTGCTTCTGTTCGTGCTGTTGGTATACATCTGCCAGCGTCAACACTAAATTGACGAATTCTCGGCCCATCCAAGTTCAAAAAATGTCATATCCACGGCGCTGATCGGCGTGCTCTCCATGAACTCCTGTTTAAGGGGACACTTTTTCCTGCCTGTTTTATGACTTTCCTCTAGGTACAAACCCTTACCTCAATTCCATTCCAGGTTAAAAATTACCCAAAAAACAGCGCAATGGAATATTTTATTACCGATATCTGACGGAAAATTGACCAATTTGTAATTAGTAAATTGACGTTTGCCTCATTCATAATTGCCCACGAATTGAACAACTCCTCTGTAACGACGATTAAATGGTGAATATAGATATGAAACGCGTCAACAAAATGTCAATGGCAGGGATGGCCGCGTTTGTAATCGGGACTCTTCTCACAGGCTGTGGCGGAGGCGGGTCAGGTTCCGGCACTGGATCTACTGCAGGCAACGGCGGGTACGTCGATGAGCGCACGGCGGTACTGAGCTGGAGCGCACCCATGACTCGGGAAAATGGCGACAGCATCCAGATGGGCGAGCTCGAGAAGTACGTGATTCGGTATGGAAAGGATGCGGAAGACCTGGGCGAGGAAGTGGTTATCAGCAACGCTCAGTCCGAAGCTGAAATGTCCTACGCGATCAACGGGCTGGAAAATGGTACCTGGTACTTTACAATTCAGGTGCAGGACACCAGTGGTGTGATGAGTGCACCGTCAGATGTAGTTAGCAAGTCTATTCAGTCTTGATCCGTGATGCCCCTTGTATGCCTGAAGTAACGAAGTCTCAGGCAAGGGGGTCGGCAATCGGGAGCTTCAGGGTAAAGGTAGAGCCTTCACCAGGCGTCGAAGCCACCGAAATTTCCCCTCGGTGTTTCTCCACCACAATCTTTACAAACGACAAGCCCAGACCTGTGCCATGCACACCGGCCAGCTCGCTTCTCTTCTGGCGACGGTAACGATCAAACAGGTGGGGTAGCTCGTCCGCATCAATACCGCTGCCCTCGTCGCCGATGGTGAGGCAGGCCTGATGGCCAGCCCGGTATACCTGGATGTCGATGGCCGAATCCGCCGGACTGTACTGGACGGCATTGGTCAGCAGATTGATGACCGCTCGCTCGAGCAATTCCGCATTGCCTTTCAGCCAGAGATCCTCGGTGCCCTGCAGTTGCAGCTGGATATTCTTTTCCGCCGCCTGCTCACTGACACTGTCACGGGCGTTTTCGACGATGGCCAGGAACTCGCACTCATAGAAACGGGTTTCCGTCAGCTGTTCGGCGCGTGCCAGCTGAACAAACTCTTCCGCAAGGTGATAGCTCCGCCTGGCAAGTCGGCCAAGCTGGTCAAGCTGTGCCTTCTCAATGTGGCTCGGATCCCGTTTGAGCTGCTCGATCAATGCCAACTGTGACACCAGGGGCGACCGGACATCGTGGGAGATGAAGTCGATGGCTTCCCGGTGCTGGCGCTGTTGTTCCCGAAGTTCGGAAATGTCGGAGATGTTAGCGATGATGCCGTGCTGATCGCTGTCCGGCAGGGCGAATGGCGCAAAGTGAATCAGGAAGTCTTTGTTGCGAATGCGCAGGTCGACTGTGCGGCTTTGCCTTAGCGTCAGGGTTTCCGAAACGGTTTCGTGCCAGGGGGGCGTCTCCCGGGGGTCATGCCCCTCCAGAAGCCGGGCCAGGGGGAGGCCGGCAAGGCTTGGCATCGGTTCCTGGAACCACTCCTCGATGTGACCATTGGCAAAACGGATCACGGCCAGTTCGTCCGTCACGATGATGCCGTCGGGCATGCGTTCGAAGCTGCGCCGGATAAACTGCTGCATGTGATTGAGCCGTTCGGTGGCGAGGCGCACCCGCTCGATTCTCGCGGAGATGTTCTCCCGCGGCTTTTCCTTTTTGAGGTGTCCCTCGCTGGCTTTCAGGTGGAGGCGGCGAAGGTAGCGCTGGATGGCCTCGCGGCTCAGGTCATTCGGCAGGATCAGGCCTAGGGTGTAGGTGGTGTTTCCGCGCAGCAGTTCTATCCAGCTTCGGTTGCTGTCATGGACCCAGTGGCCGGCTTCGAGGTTTCCGGGGATGTCGGCGGTGGTCAGGCCGCGACGTGATAGGGTGTTCGGCCCTTCACAGAGCAGCCATCCCTCAGGTTGAAGCAGTGCCTGGAAATGTTCGAGGAGCTGGGCAGGGTGCCGTCGCGAGGGTTCCGGAACCGAGATGTGTGGGCTGCGGGCGAGGTCGTCCAGTTGCCGGTTCAGGAAGCGATTGGTCATGGCGAGGCGAAAGCCGCTGGATATCGGCAGTGCCAGCAATGGGACCAGCAGTGCATTCGCGACGGGAATCCACAGGTTCGCGACAAACAGCCCAGAGAAATGGGCGACAAGCAGCACTGCCACGGTCATCAGGCAGGCGGCAATGGTGCGAGTCGGCCGCATTCTCGGCAGTAGGAGAGAGAGCGCGAGCACAATTGCCAGGGTAAGTGTCGGTGAAACCCAGACCGGAGCCCGACGAATCAGAAGGTCCTGGTTGAGGGCCGAAAAGGTGTTGGCATGGAACTCCACGCCCGACATTGGCCGGCTCAGCCCTGAAAAGGGTGTGGGCAGTATGTCGCCGAAACCCACTGCCGTTGCACCGACAAATACGGTTTTGCCCTCGAAAACTTCCGGTGCCGGAGGTTGATTAAGTACCTCGATATACGAGTACGTGGGCAGGGTGCCGGCTCCGCCTACAAGCGGCACCGCCCGATATTCATCCCGGACATTCATGAATGGCGGAGCCGGATGAGTGTCGGATCCATTCCCGGGGAAGCTCGAGGCGGCCAGGGAGAGGCTGGGCCAGAGTTGGTTGCCCAGGCCATTGAAAAGATAGAGCCCCCGGGCGACCCCGTCCTCATCAAGTTCAACATGGGCGTGGCCGAGACTGGAGGCCGCAGCTGTGAGTTCAGGTGCGGGAAGTTCTTCGCTCAGCAGTTGATGGGCTGTCGGTGGAGAAAGATGAATGGGCAGTACGACATTGCCATGCCTGCGCATTGCACCGGCAAGAACGGTGTCCTCTGCAGACGGTTCGGGAAACAGCACGTCGAAGACAATGGTCTTCGCACCGGCGGACGTCAGTTTCTCGATGAGTTCGGCGTGGATCGTGCGTTGCCAGGGCCATCGCCCAAGCCGGTCGAGGCTGAACTCGTCAATAGCCACAATGGCAACCTGGCTCGAAAGTGGGGCTGGTGCGGCGGTAGTGGCTTTATCGAACAGCCAGTAATCCAGCCGTTGGGGAAGTTCGGATGACTGGATCAGGATAAGCAGTGCCAGCAGTATCAGGCCCATTGTCCAGGGAGTCGTTTTTATTGGCAGCCATTCCCGGTTCATGAGCCCTGCTGTGTCGTTCGGTTGTTCAATGGATTATTCCAGGTACAGTTCCCTCCCGGGTCCCCAGCGACTGGTCAAGGGGCCGTCAGAAAGAGCTTTAAGCCGCACAAAATACCGTCTTCCGGGAATCAGGCGCAAGGCTGCCGTGGTATCGGCAAGCTTAGCCTCCTTTATAATGTTCTGGAACTCGGGCTCCTCGGAAAGCTGGAGGCGATATTCCCTCGCGGTCCTGACCTTCTCCCAGAACACCCGAACCTGGCTATCCACGTAATTGACGCTGATGATGCGCACCGGCGGAAGACTTCCGTTTACCACCAGTGTTCTGGTTTCGCTGATCGCCACCGAGTTGCCACCGGCTTCGGTAACTACCCGCCAGTAGTATTGGCCGGGCCCGAGGGGACGCAACGGCAGCGCCGATGTTTCAGGGGCCCATTCGCTCGTGGTAACCAATTCCCGGAAGCTGTCGTCTTCGGCGATTTCCACCCGCGCGACTTCGTTCTGGCCGTTCAGGCTCCAGCGGAATTCCGGCATATCATCGTTGGCTACGCCACCGGCAGCAGGGGCAACCAGGCTTGCGGATTGCGCCTGCAAGTCAATCTCGAAGGGGATTACCGCTGGCATGCCCGCTGTGCCGCGACTGTCCAACGCCGCCAGGTGAATTTCGTAATCGCCATTGTCGAGCATGCTTAGTTTGAACTCGCTGCCGTCGAGCTTTCGGCTTTCCACCCAGCGCCCGCTGTCAGACTCGAAAATATCGAGGCGGTGTCGTGGCGCCTGGCTTGGCGCCCAGCTTACCGGTGCCGGAAGCTTGGTCAGAGTGGCCGGGATTGGATTGACCTCCGGTGCCGGCGGCAGGCGGCGGATGCTGAGGCCGGTATTGGACGTGGTCGAAACCGAGGCACTGTATCCCGCCGGGATTCGGCGAGTCTTGCCGGGCGAGCCGAAATCAACCACGCCCTCGGTGACCTGGAGGCTGGTGCCGTTGACGGAGGTCTGCAGGGCAAATACGGTTCCGCGAACCGCAGCAACGGCCGATGGGGTTTCGATTTCGAACCGTGCACCACCCTCTATCACCGGTTTCACCCGGGTATGGACCTCACCTTTGTGCAGGCGCAGGCGTGTATCCACCATCCCGGATTTTCCGTACTGGGTCAGGCGGTTAAAAATCAGTCGGGAGTCCGGCGAAATTCGCACCTCCGATCCGTCCGCCAGTGCGATGGTTGCAGAGCCGGAACCGGAGAGGATTTCGTCGCCCACGCGAATCAGGGTGTAGGACGTCAGGGGTAGCTTTCGACCGTCTGCGCTGGAGATCAGCTGAACCGATCCGGAAACGGTCGTAACACGGGCCGGGTCGGGTTGGCGCTTCAGCCAGGACAGGGGAATGCGGATGCTGTCGCCTTCGGCTATTGCCGAACTTTTTTCAATGTTGTTGTACTGAAGCAGGCGCGCTGCCGAATAGCCTGGCGCCAGTAGTTCGCCTGCCACTTGGCCGTAACTCTCACCGGGCCGCAACGTGTATATCCACTCGGGCGTCGTCGCTTTTTGAGAATCACCGACCGAGGAGGCAGAACCCTGGGTGATGGACAGTTCGGCCTGAGTGGTGAATGCGGTCAACAGGATGGCCGGCGCCCACAGCAGCCGGAAAAGTCGTTGCACTCCCGTTTTACTCATTCGCGGCCCGATCAGTCTCGACGATGTCAGTGGTCTCTGCTTCCGGCGTCTGCATCGACTCGAGCCGGTAGCCGCGCTGGTAGATGGTCTTGATCCGGAAACCGTTCTCGGGGTTCAGGCCGAGTCGGCGCCGCAGGCGGCTCATGTGGGTGTCTACGGTACGGGTGTTGATGTCACGTGCCAGGCCCCATACCCGCTCCAGGAGCATTTCTCTTGTTAGCAGCCGGCCCTGGTTCTGGAACAGGAACAGGGTCAGGTCAAAATCTTTATCGGTCAGGGTCAGCTCTTCCCCGTGCAGAGTGATGATGCGGCGCTTGGTGTTGACCTCAAACGGACCGTATCTCAGCAATTCCTTCTCGCTGTCCGGGTTGATTCGGCGGGCGAGGGCGTTAATCCGCGCTACCAGCTCAGCTTCCCGGGCCGGCTTGGCCAGGTAGTCGTCGGCACCGGCATCCAGGGCCCTGACGATATCCGCTTCGCTGTCTCGCTGGGTGAGGAAGACGACTGGAATGGACCAGTCGAGCTGGGCCCGGACATTTTCCAGCACTTCAATGCCGGTCATGTCTGGTATCTGCCAGTCCAGGATAAGGAGATCGTAACTGCGATGCAGGACAGCACTGAGGAACGACTGGCCAGCGGGGAAGCTGTCACAGTGGTGCCCGTGCTCGGACAACATCGACTGTACGTGCTGTGCCTGTTCGTATTCGTCTTCAAGCAGAGCGATTCGCATGAAGCCTCTCCCGGGGTTGCTCGCTGTTTTCATCTTGCCGATAGGCTAATGATCAGACGGACTGATCAGCCATACCGCCGGATTATCACAAAATGTGACAATGTATTCAGTATCGTTATGTAGACTTGCGTAAACGGATGGCGGGTTTCCCATCCTCGTCATTAAGCGTTTGTCGGCAGGCAGGGAAATTACTGCAGCCCCAGAACCAGCCTTTTTTTCCTTTTCTTCGGACCAGCGGTGAAAAACAGTGGGGGCAGGGGATCGGTTTCTGGCCGGTGCCATCCGCCGGAGCCGTATCCTCGATGGGTCTCGTGCCTGTGCAATCCGGGTACCGGGTGCAGGCGTGGAAGCGTCCAAACTTGCCGTCCCTTTCGGTCATGGGCGCCCGGCATTTCGGACAATGCACCTGCCCCGGCTGAGCGTCTCCCGGTTCATCGGCGACACGGTCGCCCTGTGGGCGATTAATGAAATCCCGGACTTCCTGTTTCAGTGTGTCCAGGAAGGCGCGGGGGTCGCCCTCGCCACGCCGGATGCTTTCAAGTGTTGCCTCCCATACCGCGGTACGGTCCGGTTTGCTGACTGATTCGGGCAGGGCGCTGATCAGCGCCTTTCCCTTGTCAGTGGCCCGGATGTGCCGGCTGTCCCGGTACAGGTATTCCCTTTTGAACAGCGTGTCGATAATCGCGGCGCGGGTGGCTTCGGTGCCGAGTCCGTCGGTCTCCCGAAGCGTCTTGCGCAACTCGGGATCGCTGACGAAGCGGGCAATGTTGGTCATCGCCGAGAGCAGGGTGGCGTCGGTGAAGTGCTGCGGCGGCTGGGTTTTCCGTTCAGCAATAGAGCAGTCGTCGCACAGCACCGGTTCGCCCCGTTCCAGTCTTGGGAGCGGCGCTTTCTGGGGATCGCTTCTGCCTTCCCGCAGCTTCAGTTCCAGGGCCTTCCAGCCAGGCGTCAGGATGGCGGTCTCGGTGGCCCGGAACTTGTGTTCCGCCACTCGCACCGTAAGGCGGCCTTCCCGGTGCACGGCATCGGCCGCGAACTGCATCAGGTAGTGACGGCTGATCAGGTCGTAGATTTTCTCTTCGGCCGGTGTCAGCTTGCCATTCGGAGCCGGCCGGCTGGTTGGAATGATGGCGTGGTGGGCGTCTACCCGTTTGTCGTTCCAGGCGGCGGTTCGACGCTCAAGATCTGCCGCGCTGCAGGCGTCAGCGAGGTTTGGCGCAACCCGGGCAATCGCCCGTACCACCTGTTCCCGCTGACCGTAGTGGCCTTCCGGAAGGTACCGGCAGTCTGAACGTGGGTAGGTGATCAGTTGGTGCCGTTCGTACAGATTCTGCGCCGTATCCAGAACCTCTTTGGCGCCCATGCGAAATAGCCGCCCGGCCTCAATCTGAAGCACCGAGAGTGACAAAGGTAAAGGCGGTGGTTCCGGGCGGTCGCGAAACCGGGACTCGACGATCGTTCCGGGGCGTCCGTTGGTGTCGGCGGCGATCTGCTCTGCCGTTGCCCTGTCGAGCAAGCGGTTTTCCTCATCAAGGTGATCGCGGAACTGTTCGTCTGGCAGCCAGCGCGCGGTGAACGGGGTTTGGTCCGCTTCCTCTTCCTGTGCTGTGAAGCGCGCCTCAATGCGAAAAAAGGGCCTGGGGTCAAAGTTCGCGATGGTGTTGTCACGCTCCACCACGAGACCCAGAACCGGCGTCTGCACCCGGCCGACGGAATAGACGCCCTGTTCGCCCTGCTGCTGGTAGGTCAGGGTATAGAAGCGTGTCAGGTTAATGCCGTACAGCCAGTCGGCGCGTTGGCGAGCGAGAGCCGAGTGGGACAGCCGGCGGAATTCACGGTTGTCCTTCGGGGTCTGAACGGCCTTCGCCACTGCGGCAGGTGTCAGATCGTTGATCAGTATTCGCTGAACCGGCGCTTTTGCGCCGAAGTACCTGAGTACCTCGTCCACCAGCAGTTGCCCCTCCCGGTCGGGATCCCCTGCGTGGACAATGGTTTCGGCCTGACGTATCAGGGACTCAAGCACCTTCAGTTGCTGGCGCACGCTGTCCTTGGGCATTACCTGCCATTGCTCCGGGAACATGGGTAAATGTTCCTGGCGCCATTTCTTCCAGGCGGGGTTGTAGCGAGCCGGTTCGGCGGGCTCCAGCAAGTGGCCAATACACCAACTGACGGTGGCAGCGTCGTCGCCTTTGCCGCAACGGATCCAGCCCTGGCCTTTCTGATAGGGGCCGGGCAGGGCGGCGGCAATGGCGCGGCCGAGGCTTGGTTTTTCGGCAATATAGAGGTGCATGGTTCTGGGCGCGATTGGGTCGGGATGGGAATGTGGCTGTTTGGTTCTTTGCTGTCAAGGTTCGGGCGGCTGGCGGTTTGTGTAGTAGACTGCAGGAAAGAAAGCATTCGCAGAAGGATTGAGTAATGAAGGTCCAGAACACCATCGAGACGAAGCTCAACGGGGCTTTTGACGTCCGTTTTTTGCAGGTCGAGAACGAGAGCCACAAACACAGCGTGCCGCCGAATTCGGAGACGCACTTCAAGGTCACCCTGGTGTCCCCGGATTTTGAGGGCCAGATGAAAGTCAGGCGGCATCAGGCCATTTACAGTGTCCTGGCCGATGAGCTCGCGGGCGAGGTCCATGCTCTGGCCCTGCACCTGTACTCGCCGAAGGAATGGGAGGCAACGGGTCAGGCCGCCCCCGAGTCACCGAACTGCATGGGTGGCTCGAAGAACGACCCGGCCATGGCTGGGTCTGTGAGTCGGGGAGAGGGCTCATGAGCCAGTTTTTTCAGATTCACCCGGAAACGCCGCAGAAGAGACTGATCAACCAGGCGGTGGATATTCTCCGGCGCGGCGGCGTGATTGTGTATCCCACGGATTCGGCGTATGCCATTGGCTGCCATCTGGGGGACAAGCAGGCGGCGGATCGCATCAAGCGAATACGGCGCCTGGACGACAAACACAACTTTACCCTCGTATGCCGGGACCTTTCCGATATCGGCGTATACGCCAAGGTGGATAACACCCAGTACCGGTTGCTGAAGAACTTCACCCCCGGGCCTTACACGTTCATTCTGGACGCCACCAGCGAAGTGCCACGCCGGCTGCTGCACCCCAAGCGGCGCTCGGTGGGCGTCCGTGTTCCGGACAACGCCATCGTTCAGGAGCTGCTGGGTGAGCTGGGGGAGCCGATCATGAGCAGTACGCTGATCCTGCCCGGTGAAACCGAACCGATGACCGATCCCTACGAAATCCGGGAAACCCTGGAACACGAACTGGATCTGATCATCGATGGTGGCTTCTGTGGAATGGAGGCGACGACGGTTGTGGATTTCACCGGCGAGGCCCCGGTGGTGACACGGGTCGGCAAGGGCGATCCCGCACCCTTCAATGTGTGATGGGAAAGGCGGGGTAAGGTTCAGGCCCTGGCGTTCAGGTTGAACGCATAGCCCCGGCTATTACCTGCCGCTTCCATTTTCTCGGCACTGGCGGAGCGGCGCAGGGTGTCGTATCGATGAACCAGGTCCTGAAGGCCGTTGAACTGCTGGTTCTCGCTTATGAGTGTGTCCAGTAGCGGATTGTTTACCCCGTAGGCCTGATTAAGCTTCAAGGCGTTGTCCATGAAATGCAGCGTCGGCTCATTGACGCTCAGTCGGCTGAAGGCGTCCTTGAAGTTCCTGTTAATGTTCAGGTCATTCTCGATGAGCGTCTTCGACTCCTCGGTGATCTGGCCGCTTACCTGGATTTTTCCACTTTCACCCCGGTTCACGTTGAGTGCGGTGTTAGGCGCGAGGCTGTACTCGGCAAGCTTGTGCCGCAGTGTTTCCCGCACAAAGGCAAGATCCTGCCCCACTGACTGCTTGTAGTCCGCCATCGCAAGTTTGCGGGACTTCAGGTTGGCCAGGTCTTTCCCGTCGTCGCCGGAGGGTGTGAAACGGTCATCACCCGGCCCGCCGACAGGTTGCGGGGCCGGGCTGTCAGCCTTGGCGGGCCCGCCCTGCGCAGCACTGTCGGATGTCGGGCGTTTTTCCATCGCCTGTTGAAACTGGCTGCTTGCCCGAATCAGGGATGTCAGTAGTGACATGGCTCTGTGTCCTCTCTTGGCAACGGGTGCGTTTGCCGGAAAATCATCGTCTGCCTTGTGCTATGCACGTTTCGGGCCATTCCCATAGGGGCAGCAGGCCGGGCGGTATGTGCCGGGAGTTACCTCAGATCTGATCTGCGTCAGTAAAAAAATGGCGCGTTTCTATAGAGTCCGGTGTCGATTCGCTGTCGTCGACCGACGTCAAACGCGACAGTTAACTCGATCTTTGTGTGCCTTTCTGCCGGACTGCCATGACAAAACAACACTCCATCCGTTTTCTGTTACTCGCCGCGTTGGCGGCGGCCTTCTCCCTGGTTCTGGTGCTGACGGTTCTCTACAACGCTCAGGCCCAACGCGAGCATATGGAGGAATTCAGCCACCAGTACGTGGATGGCCTCGCCAAATCCTATTTCGATGGTCTCAATACCATGATGGTAACGGGCACTATCGCCAACCGGGATTTGTTGCGCGAGAAGGTGATGGCGCCCGACGAAGTCCTGGATATCCGGGTTGTTCGCAGTGACCATTTAAACCGGATGTTCGGCAAAGGAACCGCCGCCGAGCAGAAGCGCGATGCGCTGGACCGGCAGGCGCTGGCTGGTGAGCGGGTGGAATCCTATTCCAGCAACGCAGATGGCCGTGTCTACACGCTGGTTGAGCCGGTGGTTGCCAGTGAGAATTACCAGGGCGTGAATTGCCTCGGATGCCATCAGGCTGAGGAAGGGCAGGTGCTTGGGGCCATCCGGGTGGATTATTCACTGGCGGCAACCGATGCCCGTCTGCACCAGCAGCTGTTGGCCAGCGGTGGTATCCAGGCCGTGATTTTTGCAGCGGTGTTTTTCCTGACCGCGTTCGTCCTCGGCCGATTGGTGTTTTCACGTTTGCGACGGCTTCATGACCGGATGGACGAGATATCCCGCAATTCTGACCTGACCGTCGAACTTGAGGTCGGCCGAAACGATGAGATCGGGTCGGTGTCCCGCGCCTTTAACCGGATGATGGCGAAAATCCGCGAGAGTATGAACACGGTAATGGACAATGCCGAGCAGGTGGAGCGGGCGGCTCGCGGCATAGCGGAAAAATCCGGAACCACAGAACGGGAAGTGCTCGCACAGCGGGATAACACCGACCAGGTTGCCAGTGCCACCACCGAAATGGCTGCATCCGCGGTTCAGGTCCGTGAAAATGCCATTCACACCACCCGGAAATCGGCCGACACCGCTGCTTCCGCCAGTGCCGGCGAACAACTGGCGCGCAATGCGGTTGAGGGCATTGAGGTACTGAACAACGAGGTTCAGGCAGGGGCCAGGCGAATCGAGCAACTGGACCAACGCACCAGTCAGATGTCGGACATGCTGGAGGTGATTTCCAATATTGCCGACCAGACCAATCTGCTCGCTCTGAACGCTGCCATTGAGGCAGCACGTGCAGGTGAACAGGGGCGCGGATTCTCGGTAGTTGCCGATGAGGTTCGGGCACTGGCATCCCGCACCCAGGATTCCACCGAGGAAATCCGCAACACCATCACCGGCCTGAAAAGTGAGGTGGTGGACTGTGTGGCCACCATGAGCCACGCCTCGGAGATGGCGGAGCATCAGGTGCAGGCCATTCTCAGGGTGGAGTCCGAGCTGCAGACCATCGCCCTGGCGGTGCGCCAGATAACCGATCTGAACCAGGAAATGGAGAGCGCAGCCGACGAGCAGAGCGACGTTTCCGAGTCGATCAATCACAACGTGATTGAGATAAGCCGCTCTGCCGAGCAAACCTCCCGGGATGCCCAGGAAACCTCTCGCATCGCCGGGGATCTGCTAGCTATGGCGGAGACCCTCCGTGCGACCATCGCGCAGTTCCGGTTAGCGCAGGGTTAGCCTCGGTGGTCCGAGACAAACGGGTTGGTGGCCCGCTCCTTTCCAAACGTGGACATGGGGCCGTGCCCGGGGATAAAGGCGACATCGTCGCCCAAAGGGAACAGCTTTTCCCGAATCGACCGTATCAGAGTGGCGTGGTCGCCCTTCGGGAAATCGGTCCGGCCAATGGAGCCATGGAAAAGGACATCGCCAACCAGGGCCAACCTCGACGACTGGTGGAAAAACACCACATGCCCCGGGGTGTGTCCGGGGCAATGCAGTACTTGCAGGGTTTGTTCTCCGACGGTTACCTCCTCACCATCGTTCAGCCAGCGATCAGGGGTGAAGGTCTCCGGGGTCGGGAAACCGAACATCTGAGCCTGCTGGGGTAGACCTGCAATCCAGAACTGGTCCTCCCGCTGAGGACCCTCGATCGGAACAGCCAGCTCCCGCGCCAGTTCCGCAGTGCCCCCGGCGTGGTCAATGTGGGCATGGGTGAGCAGGATCTTTTCGACGGTAACGGCTTCCTCGCTCACGGCAGCGCGAATCCGGTCCAGATCCCCGCCGGGATCGACCACCGCGGCTTTCCGGGTTGTTTCGCACCAGATCAGCGAGCAGTTCTGCTGAAACGGAGTAACCGGGATGATGCGGTATTTCATGGCAGGCGTTACCTCTGTCAGATCAATTTGGCGCAGTAGTCTACGATAATTCGCCGTGGCTGAAACCCGGATGACGGCTACCCGAGGCATAGACAGGATGTGACACAGACCTCAATTTTAACGCCATCACGGGTAGATAGTGAGGTCCTGGACTGGCAATTGTTCGATTAGACGGTAGCTTATAGGTACATAAATCATTCGCCCGGGAATATTTTCCGGGGCGGTAATGCCGGGTGGTCGCATGGTCCGGATGCGATCAAGGTGTATCCCGAAAAGGAGCAGTAAAAAATGGACATGGCAGGCGTGAAGTACTTCTCAATGGCAGTGGCAACGGTTCTTATCACGGGCTGTGGCGGAGGAGGTGGTGGTGGATCGGCGAGTTCGCCAACCCAACTGTCCCTCGACACTCAGGGTTACGGCGATAAAAAGGCTTCGTTGCGGGTTCAGGGTGATTTCCAGGACGCAACGGCGGCCTACTCGGACATCAATGGCGTGGTTTCGCTTGTCGAGGACGTTGAGGTTTCCCTCCAGGCACCTTCCGGTGGCACGGCGGTCGCTACGGCGGCTGCTGAGCCGGAGTACAGCTGCGCAAACGCGGATGGCGTGGTGAATGTTCAGCAGACAGTGGGTTCGACCAGTGAAAGCTATGTGTTTACGTTCAGTAACTGCCAGGTGCAGACGTTCAGCCATGGCTTGCTTCTGCTGAATGGCGAATACCGTACCGATGTGACGGCTTCCAGCAGCGGTTCCTCAGCTACCGTTGTGGAGCGGATCGACATTTCCGGGCAGAAGCTGGATTCCGGTGACGCGCTTGCGATCCTCGGCAGCCAGACGTCGACAATTAGCGTTACCAATGAGTCCGATTACACCGTAACCACGGTATCGCCATCGATGGAGTACCGGCTGGGCAGCGAATACGTCGCAACGCGGGATTCCGAATTCAAGGTAGTCCAGTCCGGTGACGTCATCACACTTTCCATGACAGCCGATCTGGTGAGCTCTGCCCTTGCGGGCTATGTCTCGTACTCCACACCGATCCCCTTAGAGGTGGTGTTGACGGAAGATTGCCCTACCCGGGGACACATTCTTCTGGAAGGGGATGGCACCGTTGAAGCGCGCTACGGGCAGAGCACCGCCCGGGGCTTCGGGCTGGAAGTGCTGGTCAATGGCAGTGAAGTTTCCTACCAGGACACTTGCGGCACGGCGCTGCCGCTCTGAACCGGAAGCGCTCACAGTAGGGAAGGTTAACGGGCAGGGGCATCATGGTGCACAAGGTGACGAATCCTCAGAACCCGTCGGTCGGTGTGTATCCTGAAGTTGCGAAACCTGCGCAGTTCGCTCGGGTGCGAAACGAGGTAGCGTCTACTTACTCCGTGAGCGGCTGCGAGAGAATCCACAGGCTCAGTACGGTCAGGCCGACCATAGCAATTGTCATTGGGATCTGCGAGAGGGCCGCGCGCCGCTTGTCTTTGAACAGCAGGATTGCCCGCCGGTGGGCGACCAGGACCGAAAGCGCGTGCCCCGCGATCAGTGCCGTGAAGGCTATCCACCAGACCTGCTTGGCCCCGATGATGCTGATGTCGATGGACCAGTTCCGCGTGCCGAATACGTCCCATCCCAGGCCGAACGGGTCGGACGCGGCGGGAAAGATCAGCTGTCCCGCGATCAGGAGGTACGAGATGTAGTGCGACAGGTGGTAGGCGACCGCGATAGGAAGGAGGGTTCCGACGAACTCGCGCGCGAGTTGACTGATCGTGAGCCCGCCACCGGCCAACGCCTGCATCAGCACAATCAAAAGCCAGTAGGCTCCGTAGAAACCGGCTATGGTGGTGAAGAGGCCGATGGTGCGTATCACCTGGATCAAATCGGCGCCCTGGGCACGCAGCCAGAGTAGCTGCGGGCGCAGCGATTGCGAGCCGCTCACGAAATCCAGCACCGCGGCCCAGACGGGCGTCTCGGACAAGCCGTCAAAGAGTACAATCCCGATGAGCGCGGTGATCAGCGCCACCTCGCCACGTACAGGCTCGGTCCTCTGCAGGAGGCCCTCGCCCGGCGGACGCAAGCGCAAGGCTGTGCGGCTGGCCACACAGATAGGTGCAAGTCGGGCGAGCACCGCGAAAATGCGGCTCAGTGGGTCGACCACACAGAACCACTCTTTTCCGTAGGCGAGTCCGCCGAGGAGCGCGACCAAGATATAGGCAATCACCAGCAGGCCCACCGCATACGGCTCTTCTGACCAGTCTGATACCAGCTCAATCCAGGCAAGTGCCAGCAGTCCTGTCGGTGCAAGCAAGCCGGCAGCCGACGGCGGTTTGGCCGAACTGCTTCCCCATGGCCGTCCGGCCACCCTCGCCAGGAGCGCCGCCAGCCTGCGGAATGGGTCGACCTGCGGCCAGAGGCAGACCACCAAGGCCGAAAAAAGCACAAATCCTACCCACCAGATCACCCACACCCCGACGGTAGCGAGGTTGCGGACGGCCTCCTGTGGGCCGGAGAAGGCTGCACCTAGGAGGATGGCAAGCCCAAGCACGCCGAAAATGCCGAGAACCGTCGAAAGCACATGGCCAACTCTGGCGGGTATCGGGATGTCCAGATGTACAGGACGTGCCCGCCCGGCGCGCAGGAAGAACAGTGCGCCGAGAAACGAAGCTGCCACCGCCATCCCCGCAGCGGCAAGATACAGGCCGAGCGGCAGCGGCAGGTCGTAGCGCGCGCCAAATGCATGGGCCAGGGTCCGCGACGCAGCAAGAAACGTCACCGCCGCTACCGCAGGCCGCCATCGCGTCATTCAGGCCGAACTTCAATGTAGGCGAGTGCCCTGTCGTTGGTCATTCCGGACAGATCGTATCCGTGCAAATGCAGTTTGGCGCTTGTTATCGTCACCTGGAGTTTCTTCGAACGCATCGCCACCTCCGGGAGGTTTGGCGCAGCGCCGTCGGTCCGGCGCCGCGCCAACCGCCTAGTGTCCGGCTAGGTGGTTCCACTCAGGCAGGAGCGTGAGTGAGTTCGGGTTGAACCCGGCATTCTTGAGGGTGTCCATTGAAGCGACCACCTTGCCGCTCTCCAGATCCACCACCGAGACCGAGCCGTCGCTCATGTCCGGCAGATTGATGAACGAGTTCTGGACGAACCCGTACCTGAAGTCAGACGTGAATCCGACATGGTGCGCGCCGTCGGCTGTGACGATCTGCTGCAGGAGCTTAGGCTTCGTCGGGCCTTCCGAAATGTCGAAGATATGCAGGTGACCGGGCTTCATCGCCGTCGTAACGTACATGCGATCCGGATCGCTGCCATCGTTGAAGTAGATTTCGAGCGGCACACTGGCGCCATGCTCCGCGAAGTTGAAGATCGTCTCGCGATCAAAGTTCTGTGCGTCCGCATTCCAGACCAGCGCTTCCAGCGTATGCCCGAACATATTGGTCACAATCGCAGTCGCCGGCTCGGCACCGGGCACGAAGAACACCTCGACAGGCGCGACCTTGGAGGGCGATTCGGCGTTCGACATCTTGATCTTGCCGAGCGGTTCCAGGTCGGAGGCACGCACCACTGAGATGAACTCGTCCGGGGCGGTCAGGTCCGGCGTGATGGTCGAGGTTACCAGGATGCGGTCAATTGCGCTGTTGACGGCGAGGCCGTGCGGGTAGGTGTCCGTCAACTCGATCTCGCCCACTACTTCGTCGCTTGCGACCTCACCGACAATTACCTTGCCGGAGCCCATGCAGGTCAGATACCAGCGCTCATTCGCTTCGTCCAGGATGACGTCCTCCGCAACGTTGCAGGGTGGCGTTTCGATCGTGGAGAGGCGATAGGGGTTCTTCGTGAGATCGAGAACCTGAAGCGCCGGCTGTTGCAGGCCGGTGATGTAGGCTTTGGTCATGGTGCGGTCGTAGAAAATGTGGTGCGCTACCGTCGCCGGGTCGATCGGGATGTCGGACAGGATGTTACCGAAATTTGGGCTTTCCGGATCAACATCGATGATCGCCAGGCCTTCGCGCCTAGGAATGTCACCCGATAACTTGAGATTCTTGAGTTGGTCGGCCGGCTTGCTCTCGTAATTCATTATGGCCAGGATTTCAGCGGTGGCCGGGCCGATGGAAAGGAATGCTGCCACGGCAGCGAACGTCCAGGGAATTGCATTTTTCATGGGATGCCCTCCTCAGTGGGGCGCGACGAGCCTTGGCATAACCTTAGGCAGTCTTAGATAAAGGTATAGCACCCGTTGGCCGAGAACGCACAGCTTTCAAGCGCTCTTTGATCACGGAAAAACAGAGCCGGCCCGGTCTTTTGTCATTTACGGAGATACTGGAAAACTGAGGGGTTTGACGGCGATGTCAATTCAAACGCAGGCTCTTCTACCGGCTAACCAAAGGTAGTCATCTCAGCTCTTCACCAAGGTAATCAAGCAACATGCGCACCTTGGGAGACAGGTGTCTGTTATGCGGATATAGGGCCCAGATGCCGTCATCCGGTTCGCGGAGGTGGTCCAACAGCGAGACCAGTTGACCGGTTTCGATATAGCGCAAAACATAGTAATCCGGCAGTTGGACGATCCCGATGCCTTTCAGTGCAGCATCGACAAGCGCGCGCCCACTGTTACAACCGAGGTTGCCCTTAACCTTGATGTTGCGCTCTTTACCCTGTTCCTGAAAACGCCAATAGCCCAGAGTTCCTTGCAGGCAGTTATGCTGCGTCAGCTCTGACAGCGAATGGGGCACTCCGTGGGCCGAGAGGTAGTCGGGTGATGCGCAGACATACTGGGTGCGTAAAGCGAGTCGCCTCGCCATCATCGTCGAGTCATTCAGCTTGCCCAGGCGGATGGCCAGATCATAGCCCTCGTCGACGAGATCCAGTGTCTGGTTGGTGAGGTGCAACCTGACATCCAGTTCCGGGTATTTCGCCGCGAAGTTGTTTATCAAAGGGGAGATTGTGCTCTCACCGTAAGTGACCGGCGCAGTAATTTTCAGTTTTCCGGTCGGCGTGCTCTGCAGATTGGTGATGGCGCGCTCGGCCTCCTCCAACCCGTCCAATACCTGCCGGCAGTGTTGGTAGTAGATATTGCCCACCTCCGTCACCGACACCCTGCGTGTGGTGCGATAGAACAACTTGGCCGAAAGCCGGTTCTCCAGTGCGCTGACCTGTCTACTAACCTGGGCAGTTGATATGCCCAGCCGTTTGCCTGCTGCAGTAAAGCTTTCCGCCTCTGCGACCGCAACAAATTCACTGACGCCTTCCCAATTGAACATTTCTACCACCACACACCGGAGCTAGAGATAGGCACGGCATATCTTCCGATAAAATAGGCAACGCCCGCCGTGCGCCAGGCGACTGTGCCGGGGCTGCATTATTACCACATGGCAAAAGTCATTTTATATTCTAACGGATTATCATTTCTGCGGGCATGGATACTATGGTTTCCGACCAAATGGCGGCACGAGCGCTGCACGAACTCACTGACAAAGGTAGGAAAAATCTTCATGACCGAGATGATCAAATCCAGAGCCGCCGTAGCCTGGGGCCCCGGCCAGCCCCTGTCCATCGAAGAAGTGGACGTGATGCCGCCGAAGGCCGGTGAAGTGCTGGTCCGCATCGTGGCTACCGGTGTCTGTCACACTGACGCCTTCACTCTTTCCGGTGATGATCCCGAAGGCATCTTTCCTGCCATTCTGGGCCATGAAGGCGGTGGCATCGTCGAGCAGGTGGGTGAAGGTGTCACCAGCGTGCAGGTGGGTGATCATGTGATTCCTCTGTACACCGCCGAGTGCGGCGAGTGTAAGTTCTGTACCTCCGGTAAGACCAACCTGTGTCAGGCGGTACGTGAAACTCAGGGTAAGGGACTGATGCCGGACGGCACCACCCGCTTTTACAAAGACGGTAAGCCCATCCATCACTACATGGGATGCTCAACCTTCTCCGAATACACCGTGCTGCCTGAGATTTCCCTCGCCAAGGTCAATAAGGAAGCACCGCTGGAAGAAGTCTGCCTGCTGGGCTGTGGTGTCACCACTGGCATGGGTGCTGTGATGAACACCGCCAAGGTCGAGAAGGGCGCCACCGTGGCCATCTTTGGCCTGGGCGGTATCGGCCTGTCTGCCATCATTGGTGCGACCATGGCCAAGGCCAGCCGCATCATCGGCATCGACATCAACGAGAGCAAATTCGAGCTCGCCCGCCAGTTGGGAGCAACCGATTGCATCAATCCGAAAGACTACGACAAACCGATTCAGGAAGTGATTGTCGAGCTGACCGACGGTGGTGTGGACTATTCCTTCGAGTGCATCGGCAACGTGGATGTCATGCGTTCCGCCCTCGAGTGCTGCCATAAGGGCTGGGGTGAGTCCGTCATCATCGGTGTTGCCGGCGCCGGTCAGGAAATCTCTACACGCCCGTTCCAGCTTGTGACCGGTCGGGTCTGGAAAGGCTCCGCCTTTGGCGGTGTCAAGGGTCGTTCCGAGCTTCCAGGTATTGTCGAACGTTATCTGCAGGGTGAGTTCAAGCTCAACGACTTCATCACCCATACCATGGGCCTGGACGATATCAATGAGGCGTTCGAACTGATGCACGAAGGCAAGAGCATCCGCAGCGTCATCCACTTCGATAAATAATCACCATCACAGCCCTACGTGCTTGCTGGCAGCATGTGGGGCTGTGAGAAATGGCTTTCAGAGCTGACCTGTACCGATGAAAACTTCATGCAGAAAGCTGGTGCGCTGCGGGTCGCCTTGCGTAACCCGGAGCAGTATCGTTCAGTTAGATGATAAAGATTACGGGCGATTCAGCAGCTGGTGGCAATGAGCTGAGGTTTTGCGCCAACCGGATCCTCATTGAGGCAAACCGTTCTCGGGGGCTGTCTCGATCCTATTGAATTCTTGCCTGATTCTCCGCGCTAAACGGAAAACAGGTGAAAGCGGGTATGGTAATGAGGTTGAATCAGGATACCCCACAATATGTTGAGCTAATGCACGACCGGGGTGCAACTGTCAGAGTTGGAGGTCAGAAACAAATGGGCAGCATAAAACCGTCTGAAGCCTCAAAAATGGTTGGCGGAGAGGACAGGGGGGTGATCGGACTGGCCAGGAAGATTGACCTTTTAACGGCCGACAGTAACCGACTCGATACGGAAGTGCAGGGGCTGAGCCTCCATCGTTGGGAACACCCCACCGAGCCTACCAGTTACATGCTTGCGCCAAGCATTTGTCTGATCGGGCAGGGTCGGAAGCAAGTGGTTGTGGGCGAAGATGCGTTCGTCTATGACGCCAGCCATTGCCTGATCACTTCAATTGACCTTCCGGTCGTATCGCGAATTCTGGAAGCAAGCCCCGAGAGTCCATACCTGGGGCTGACAATGGAGATCGACCTGCGAACACTCTCCCAGCTTGTGTTGGAACACCCCGCACCCGTGGGGCGCTCCAGCGCAAATTCTCTCGGTATTGCCGTCAGTGGCGTCACCGGGCACCTGTTTGACGCCTTTAATCGATTGCTCGATCTGCTCAGTCATCCCGAAGATATTGGTGCTTTGGCGCCATTGATCCAGCGTGAAATTTTCTACCGTTTACTGATGGGTGAACAGGGCCCCAGGCTTCGCCAGATAGCAGCTTCCGGTCAACACGGCTATCGGGTTGTTCGCACCATAGAGTGGTTGAAACAACACTACAGTAAAGCTATGAAAATCGAGGACATGGCAAGCAGGGCGGGGTTGAGTGTCTCCGCCTTTCATCACCACTTCCGGGCGATGACTTCCATGACGCCCCTGCAGTTTCAGAAGCGGATGCGCCTGAGTGAGGCTCGGCGACTGATGCTGACAGAACACCTGGACGCTTCAAGAGCGGCATTCGAGGTCGGTTACGAGAGTCCGTCACAGTTCAGCCGCGAATACAGTCGAATGTTTGGTGCCCCACCGATGCAAGACATCCGGAGACTGGTGCAGCAATCTGCCTAGTCGAATTCACGTAAAAGGTTAGTAGGAATAGCGCGCTGATGGGTTTGCAAATTGCGTGCATGGGTCGGCAACCCGCAAAAAATCATTAAGGAGAAAACAATGGCTAGTCTGACGATCAATGGACGCCAGCATGAGCTGGACGTTCCTGACAACATGCCCCTGCTTTGGGTCATTCGCGATGTTGTCGGGATGAAGGGTACCAAGTTCGGTTGTGGTATGGCTCAGTGCGGGGCCTGCACAGTCCACATCGACGGCGTCGCAACACGTTCATGCGTGACCCCCGTGTCCGCCGTGACGGGGGAAGTCAAAACCATTGAGGCCATGGCCGACGATCCGGTCGGTAAAAAAGTACAGCAAGCCTGGTTGGACCTCGGCGTGGCCCAATGTGGCTATTGTCAGGGTGGTCAGATCATGAATGCGACCGGGCTGCTAAAAAACAATCCGGAGCCGAATACTCAGGAAATTATAGACGCCATGGCCGGTAACCTGTGTCGCTGTGGGACCTACAACCGCATTCTTGCCGCCATTGAGCGCGCTGCTGGTACGGAGGTGAACTCATGAGCCGCTCAGATAGATTGATGCTTGCCAATGTCAGCCGTCGGGGGCTTTTGAGGGGTATGGCCGGAGCCTCCGCACTTCTGCTCGCGGCTCGATGGGATACCGGCTTTGCCAATGAACAGGCTCAGTTCGGCGCGGGCGCTATGCCCGGTGGGTGGATCGACAATCCCAATGTGTTTATCCAAATCGACGCCGACGGCATCGTCACCTTCATCAACAACCGCGCTGAAATGGGTCAGGGCATTCGCACTAGTCTGGCCATGGTAGCTGCCGACGAACTGGGTGCGGATTGGGGCCATGTTCGCGTTGAGCAGGCGCCTGCAGATCAAGACAAGTATGGCAACCAGAACACAGATGGTTCCCGCAGTATGCGCCACTGGTATGAACCCATTCGACGTTCTGGCGCTGCCGCCAGGCTCATGCTGGAGCGAGCGGCGGCCGATCAGTGGGGCGTGCCGGTGTTGGAAGTCCGCACCGATGTTCACAAGGTGGTTCATTCGGCCACGGGCCGGGAACTGGGTTTTGGAGAACTTGCAGAAGCCGCGCGAGAGCTGGACGTTCCAAGCAGGAATGGACTGATTCTGAAGTCAGAAAATGAGCTGCGTTTCGTCGGCAAGGAGTCAGGCCTGGTCAATGGCAAGCTGATGTCCGCACACCCCAAAGCCCTCGATGGTGAGGACATTGTTTCGGGCAAAGCGGTGTTTGGTGCTGATGTAGATCTTGAGGGCGTTCTCTATGCTGTGATCGCGCGGCCACCGGTCTATGGTGCGGAGATAACGAGCGTTGAAGACAGCGATGCGCTCAAGGTTCCCGGTGTTCAGAAGGTTATCCGGATTGAAACGGCGAACCAGCCTGCAGCCTTCAATCCCCTGGGCGGTGTTGCGGTGGTGGCGTCGAACACCTGGGCGGCGATGGAAGGTCGCAGGGCGCTGAAGATTGAATGGGACCTGGCGGCGGCGGGAGATAATGCCAAATACACTTCAGCGGACTACAAGGCGTCGCTGGAAGAAGCTGCGCAATCCCCCGGTAAGGTCATCCGGCAAACCGGGGATGTCGACTCAGCCCTGAACGATGCCGCAAAAACGGTCTCAGCTACCTATTACATGCCGCACATGGCACAAGCCCCGATGGAGCCGCCAGTGGCGGTCGTTCGGGTCAAGGATGGCGCGGTGGAAGCGTGGGCGCCGGTGCAGAATCCCAAGGCAACTCGCGACGGGATTGCCGGGATACTTGAGATGGACGCGGAGAATGTGACGGTCCATCAAACCCTGCTCGGTGGCGGTTTTGGGCGTAAGTCCAAACCTGATTTTGTCAGCGAAGCCGCCCGGATTGCGAAAGAGTTCGAAGGAACTCCCATCAAACTGCAATGGACCCGGGAAGATGATGTCCAGCATGCCTATTTCCACGCCGTGTCGGTCGATCACCTGAAAGCAGGCCTGGATAGCGAGGGCAATGCAACTGGCTGGCTTCATCGAACACTCTCCCCCAGTATCGCATCGCTGTTTGCACCGGACCCGAAACATAAGGGCGAGTTCGAGTTGGGCATGGGCTTCAACACCATGCCGTTCAGTATCCCGTCGATTCGTCTGGAAAACCCGCCGGCACCGGCCCATGTCCGGATCGGTTGGTTCCGTTCGGTCTACAACCTGCCTCATGCCTGGGCCATTCAGAGCTTTGCCCATGAAATGGCGGAAGCAGCAGGTAAGGATCACCGGGATTATGCGCTGGATCTGCTTGGGCCGGATCGGGAAGTGCACAACCTGACCGTCGGGGATGGCTGGAATTACGGGGAGGATCCGGATCTGTACCCGATCGACACGGCTCGCATGCGGCGCGTCATTGAACGCGCTACCGAGGAAGCGGGCTGGGGCCGCGACACTCCAAAGGGACGGGGCCTGGGCCTGGCCTTTCATCACAGCTTTGTGTCCTACACCGCCATCGTTTTTGACGTGGAGGTGGACGACGCCGGCGAACTCACCATTCATCGGGCGGACATTGCCTTCGATTGTGGGCCCCAGGCCAACCCGGAGCGCATCCGCGCGCAGATGGAGGGCGCATGCGTTATGGGTATCGGTGTTGCTCTGAAGAGCGAGGTGACGTTCCAGGATGGCGTGGCCCAGCAGGGCAACTTTGACAAGTACCTGATCCCGCGTATGCCGGACGTCCCGAAAGTGGTTCGGGTTCACCTGATCGACAACCCGGACGATGCCATGGGCGGTGTTGGCGAACCCGGACTGCCGCCGGTGGCGCCGGCCCTTTGCAACGCAATCTATGCCGCCACTGGAAAACGTATCCGCCGCCTTCCGGTCGGCGACCAGCTGAGCGGATGACCATGCAAAGCCTGGATTATCGGGTCGTAAAGCAGGCCCTGGAATGGCTGGAGGATGGCAGGACGGTGTGGTTGTGTACCGTCCTGTCGACCTTTGGCTCCTCGCCCCGCGAACCGGGGTCGCTCATGGTCGCCACTGCTGAGGGGGAGCATGTCGGATCCTTGTCCGGTGGGTGTGTTGAGGAGGATTTTCTTGCCCGCCTGGCCGCCGGTGACTATGAGTTGCCGGCAGTTATGGTGCGCTATGGCGATCCCGAAGATGCACCTGCAAACCCCCGGATTCGGCTGCCATGCGGTGGCATTCTCCACGTGCTGGTTGAGCGGATGGTCGCCAATGACGGGAACAGAGACCACTGCGGGCAGATTCTTGAAGCGATGAGGTCCGGTGAAAAGGCGCTTGTCCGTCAGGTGAGGCTCACGGATGGCGTGAGGTCGCTTGAAAATGCTCGGCCCACAGGCCCACGGGTGGTCGTTGATGAGCGTGAAGAAACGGTGTGCATTCGTGTAGGCGCGATTTCCAGACTCATCCTGGCCGGCTATTCAACCGTCGCAGAGGCGTGCGCCAGTCTCGCAATGAGTCTCGGCTATCAGGTGGTTCTTTGCGATCCGCGGGAGGAGGTGACTGCCAACGCTCAACTACCCGAAGGGATTGCCTTCGAGCCAGTTTTACCCTCCATGTATATCAGTGCCGAGGGCGCCTGTACGTCCTCCACAGCCGTGGTTGCGACAACCCATGATCCGAAAATTGATGATCTTGCGATGATGGCGGCGGTGAAAACCCCCGCGACCTACATTGGTGTCATGGGCTCGATGAAAACCTCCCGGGCTCGGGCCGAGCGCCTGAGTCGCACTGGAGGGCTCAGCCAGGACGAGATCAACCGAATCCGTATGCCAATCGGCCTTCGACTGGGCAGCAAGACCCCTGCGGAAATTGCACTGGCAATCATGGCCGACATTGTCCGCGTAAGACGCGGCCGTGATCTGGATGAGCTGTGACTTGACAGCGTGGCCCCCGGAGGAACGACCAATGAGATTTTCATCGAAGGCTTCGAAAATCCAGCGGGGCTTCCTCCTGCTTGTCGGCATCTTTTACTCAGGGATGGTTTCCGCCGGCGACAGTGAGCGCACTGATCGCTGAGCGACGCGATTGGTCCGCCCGGCAGGACGCAGTGGCTGAAGCAAGGGAAAAGGCCCAGTAGGTTAAGGAAGAGGGCGTTGACCCGGCTGCGCTGGATGCGGCTGCAGCGAAGGGATTCGGCAATGCGCTATTCGAATATGATGATGACGAAAAATCCCAACTTGATGGTTGAGAATTTCAAAGCAGAAGTTGTAATCGTCTCGACCGTCGTTCATCTTCTGAAATTTTCCGATTGCCATACCCTATGCTGTCGAAGGCAATGAAGCATTCTTTGGGTGCGTTTCGCTTTCGGTCTCTCTGTGATTCAGGAAATAATGATACAGCGCCGCCTTGATCAGGGTTTTTCTAGAATTAACAGCCTTAAAAGAGAAAAAACCAACAATTAGCGCGGTTACCAAGATTCCTCTCCCTGATAGCGCACAGTGTACCTTCGAGATGCTCTGTACTGATCTGGTATCAGGGGCCAAGCAAGTCCTGGGTGTAACTGGTGACTTCTGACCCCCTGAATCCGCCTCGGCTTAGCGAAAACCGAAGAAGGAGAGAATTGCTAGAACGATTACGACTGCACCAACCATATAAACGATATTGTTCATAAGTGATGACCTTTCCTAGAAACTGTAAATTTGGTTGCGCCGCGTTCCCTGCGACGGATGATGCAACTCCTTGTATAGGCAGATCCATCGCCACATCGGGGTTTAGATTGAGGTATCAGCGTTGCCGGGTCTGTACGCTGGCCCACATAGCGCAGGAAAAAATGCTGGTGGGTTTGGTCTGGTAGTTGAAATGCCGCCTGCAAAACAAGCCTGCAGGCAGCCAAATCAGAGTTAGGTGGGGGGTATATCAATGCTTGCGGATTTGTTCGAAGTCCTTGATTTGCTTGTCCGCTTCGTCTCTGGTGACGCCATAAGCCTGCTGAATCTCGCCCGCCAGCTGTTCACGCCGGCCAGCAATCTCATCGAGGCGCTCATCCGTTAGCTTACCCCATTGCTCTTTCACCTTGCCCTTCAGTTCTTTCCAGTTGCCTTCGATGGTGTCCTTGTTCATTTCAGCTCCTTTGGCCCTCTGGCCAGATAATAGGTTCATCGAACGGCGGCCCATTTCCAGACAGAACCATGTGCCACCGTCGTTTCATCGTGCGTTGAAACCGGGTCACGGTCTGTGCGTTCGCAAACACAGACGTGTTCAAGTGGGATAGCGTACAGAGGCCGATCTGCTTTTCAGGCAAATTAGTTCGTAGGAACAAGCTTTTGGAACCTGTCTGAGCCCGAGGTAGTCATTTTGAGTAACGCTGTCTGGTTTGTCGCGATCGGAGCCCTGCTGATTCTTATGGGGACGCGCCCGCCGGTGCTTCAGCGTCTGAATCTGACACCGTCCATGGTCTATTTGAGTGTGGGCGTGCTTCTGGGCCCGTTGATTTTTGGTGTCTTTCATTTTAACCCGCTGAAACAGGCACATCTGCTGGAACTGTTTGCCGAGCTCGCGGTGTTGTTATCGTTGTTTATTGCTGGCACCAAGATGCCGGTGCCCTTCATATGGAACGCATGGCGCGTACCTTTGCGCCTGGCATTCATCTCCATGACCCTCAGTGTCGCGTTGACGGCAGCCTTTGGTTACTACGTGCTAGGACTTCCCGCGGGGGCGGCGATTGCGCTGGGCGGCATACTGGCACCCACCGATCCGGTACTGGCAACGGAAGTTCAGGTCCGGCACATGGGCGATACCGACCCCCTTCGGTTTACTCTGACGAGTGAAGCTGGCATGAACGATGGCAGCGCGTTTCCGTTCGTCATATTAGGGCTTTTGTTGCTCGGTGCGCCGGTCAGCAACGAATTGCTTATAACGTGGGGGCTTAATGAGGTTTTGTGGTCAACGGCCTCGGCGATTGTGGTTGGGCTTTTGGCGGGAAGGCTGCTGGCTCAGTGTGTGCGGGGGCAGCGATGTCTCGAGAAACAGGCCCCGTTGTTGGATGACTTCCTTGGCCTTGGATTGATTGGCCTGACCTACGGGGTCTGCCTGCTGATCGATGCCTGGGGGTTTTTGGGCGTGTTTGTCGCTGCCATTTCGCTGCGGCAATCCGAAATGACGCTGGCCCAGTCCGAAAAGCCTGGCCAAGACACGGAGACAGCGGCGGACTCTTTCGATCAGCCGCATGAAACCATCCGACATCTTCCTACCGGGGTATCGAAAGGCTCGTTGATGTTCAAGGAATCTCTTGAACGCTTGTCCGAACTGGTATTGGTGGTGTTGCTGGGTGGCACGTTGTTCTACGACTCCTGGAGTTTCCGGGCCGTTGGTCTCGGGTTATTCCTGTTTGTGATTGTTCGGCCGGTCAGTGTATTTCTTGGTTTAATCGGCTCCGGGGCACCTTGGCGGCTGCAGATGCTGGTGGGCTGGTTCGGGGTTCGGGGAATCGGTTCTGTCTACTACCTGATGTTCGCCGTTGTCTTCGGCCTGCCGGAAGAATTGGCCCTGGAGCTGATCCATCTCACGCTGGTGGTCGTGGTGCTTTCGATCATCATTCACGGGCTGACCGTCAAACCGATGATGACGCGGTGGTGGGGCCCCTGAAACTCTTTCGTCTCCCTGTGTGTGCTTACGAACAGACGGCACAGTGGTCTAAGCCTGATTCTGGAGAAGTGGGCTTGCACCGAATCGACGCTACACCATTCGCTGCGCCCCGACCCGCGTCCGATCTTCATTGGCGCATTATGGAAATGCAATCTGAGTAATGTAAGCAAGGAGCTTCTCATGATCAGAATCAAGACTGCTGTGATCACTTTATGTCTTCTAGGTGCCTTGCCTCTCGCTGTGTCCGCACAATCCGCAGAGTTTGGCCCGCGAGAGGGCGACCGTGAATTCTCCCTCTCCGGAACCGGCAGTAACGACCGGGATTTCAATAGCGGCAGCTTCGGCGTGACCGGTGATCTGGGTTGGTATTTGCGGGACAACGTAGTAGCCGGTATTCGCCAGAGTCTTAATTATGCCGATATCGAAGGCGAGGCCCTCACCGATGATTTCTGGAACGGCTCAACCCGGGGGTACCTCGACTATCAATTCCTTGACGATCGTGCGCGACCCTTTGTTGGTGCGAGTCTGGGCGGCCTTTATGGGGATGGTGTCAAGGACAGTGCCTTTGCCGGCCTGGAGGGAGGATTAAAGTATTACGTGCAGACCAAGACCTATTTCCTGGCCCGCGCCGAGTACCAGTTTCTGTTCAGCGACTCCAGTGATGCCAGTGATGCTTTTCAGGATGACGGCATCTGGGCCTATACCGTGGGTCTGGGTTATAACTTCTGAACACGGTTACAGTGCTGATTCGGTAAGACCCGGGTCGGTGCCGGTGACCAGTTGACGGTCGCTGGCCCGATGTCCGTACAGGCGCTGTACACCGCGCAGATCACCTGGCTGCAGCTCGGGGAAATTCTCGGTGTAGCGAAAACCCATCACCTGCCCGGATGGGCCGGGGTGGTCCAGCCCGATGGCGTGGCCGATTTCATGAATCAGCGTATAGCGAATATCGTAGGTCTCCGTGTCGCCATCAAAGCCGACTTTCCATTTCTGTTCTGGGTTCAGGCAGACCAACGACTGGTTAATGGCGCGCACACCGTCTTTCTCCCTGGGTGCGAAGGTGACGTTGGCGAATGCTCGCCGACGCGGCTGGCCCTGGGTGCCAAGGATTATGTCTGCCTCTCGGACATTGGCAATCCGGTAGAACGAAAGGTCAGCTGCACGCTCCCAGACCCGGAACGCGGCGGCGGTTTCCTTTACTAGCATCTCAAAGCTCAGATCCCGGCTGGACAGTGCTCTCATCGGCGCCAGAACGCCACAATTGCGGGCGTTTTCAAAGTCCAGCGTTTCATCCGCGAAGGCGTAGCTGATCTTTGCACCCGTGCCCAATTGCTGCTCGCCCCATTTCACCAGATAGCCTTCAAGCTTAAGCAGCCGGTAGCCATCCTGTTGTTCTGAGGCAAACAAGGGCAATGACAGGAGCACACAGGCGGAGACTGTCAGGATATGACTGAGCCGTAAGAAGCGGTCGCTCGGTATCGAAGGACGGTTCATGGGAAAAGATTAAGGGTAACGGCGGAAGATGTCGATGGTAATTTGGTAGGCGGATGTTGATGAGGGCTGATTGTTCAGCGTGAGAATTCCTGCATCGGAAGGTTGGAATGATTCAATTGCTATGTGCGTTGACGTACCGAAGACCTGGCTCTTGTTTAATAAGCTCGATCAGACAAAGCGTTTGCGAACATTCCGGTTTGTAAAGGAAAGCGCCTATATGGGCGGCTCCAGAGAAATGAAAGCTATGACAGCAACAGTATTGGTCTACTATGACATGCGGATGCTCGGTCACAATCCACATGGTTGGGACCCCAGCCATCCCGCCTGGACAGAGGCGGTCAAGGCAATGATTAACCTGCAATATCCCGGCAGCAACCTGGAAACCTACACTCACCCGGAGCGCGCGGAACGACTGACAGCGATCGTTGACCGGCTGATGCTGGAACCAATTGAAGGGGTGCGCTGGATGCTGCCGACGGCGGCGACCATGGCTCAACTGGAGCGCGTTCATGACAAGACCTATGTCGCTCATATTGAGTCATTGAAAGGGGACTCCTGCTGGCTGTCCAAAGACACCACGGCAGTGTCGCCAGGAAGCGTGGAGGCGGCTTGTCTCGCCGCTGGTGCGGGAATCAGCGCAGTCGAGGCCATCTCGACGGGTGAGGCCCGCCGGGCGTTTTGTGTGCTGCGGCCGCCAGGCCATCATGCCCATTCCGACCATGCCTCGGGCTTTTGTCTATATAACAACCTCGCCGTTACCGCTGCCCATGCGCGTGAAAGCCTTGGCTATCAGCGAGTGATGATCTGGGACTGGGATATGCACCACGGTAACGGTACACAGGAAATCTTCTATTCCGATCCTTCCGTGCTGGTGATTGATAGCCACTGTGCGGCGCCCTTCTATCCGGGCAGCGGTTTGCAGAGTGAGAAAGGGGCCGGGGCCGGCATCGGCTATCAACTCAACGTTCCGCTGCCGCTGGGTATCGGCAATGCGGCACTGCTAAAAGTGTTCGATGAGGTGGTAGAGCCTGCGGCGAGGGAATTTCAGCCTGATCTTCTGCTGGTGTCTTCAGGCTTTGATTGCCATTACCTCGACATGACCTGCACCATGGATGAAACGGGCTTTGCGATGCTTACCCAGCGCATGAGCGACCTGGCAGATGAGCTATGCGACGGCCGTCTGGTGCTTTTGCTTGAGGGTGGCTACAACGCCCAGGCCCTGGCTGATAGTGCTCATGCGGTGGTTGAGGTGCTGGCGGGTAGTCGGGTGAATGCCTGCAAAGTCATCCCGGAGGATCCAAGCTGTAGCGGATGCGGCTAACCGTTATCAAAAAAAGAATCGGCTTGTTGACTTGTAGGGCACCCATAAAAAAGGGCAAGGCCTATTCAGCCTTGCCAAAGTACGCTCTCAGATTGTGAGCATTAATCAGATTGCATTAATGTCGACCTGGTCGGGTTTACTTTTGAGTTTCAAATTCCGGAGCCGACATCAGGGTTTCACGGGACTGGTCAATCTTCAGCTCCAGCTCCGTGGCCTTGCCGACTTTCTGCACTTCGTCCCATCCGATCGCAACATCCTTGTCACCCATTCCAAGGAACCCGCCAACGCCGATGACGACGCCGACAACCTGTCCATCCTTGTTAATGATGAGATCTTTCACTTCGCCGACTTCTTCGTCGCCGGAGGTAATCACTGTGACACCCATCAGATTACTCGCCTGTAGGCCGTTGGCAGGGGCGTTAGCCATGTAGCCACGGCTCTTTGTGTAGGACGGATCTGTTTGAGGTGCCTTGGATGCGGATTTCATATCACCCTGGCTTTTTTGCACATCAGGCTGTGACTGCTCAACCTGCTGGCTGGTGGACTCCTGTGCGAGAACTGCGCTGGATCCCAAGGCGATGGCTGGCGTGACCAGTGCATAAAACGCGTATGAACGCATATTTTTCATTGATTTCTCCGTATTCCTCATCTGGGCATAGTCCGCGTCAGCGCCATTGCCGAGCGCGGTCTGAATTACTGCCTTACATCGAATTCAGGATGAGGTTCCAATCTACATCGGGCAGGGCGCCCGGTCTGTTCGCTAGACCACCAAAGCGGTAGATTGGGGCAGAGAAACCTACTTCGATTGAGGCGACAGCGCAGAACTTCGCAAGCTGGATTCCAGTGCTTTCGCCTCTGTTATATCGACCATGGTTATAACCAGGCCGTCGTTCACATTGTCTAGCCTTTGATAGGGCATGATACGGATGGAGAACCAGCGGTCTTCGTTTGTTTTTATCTGTTTTTCACTGACCATCAGGGTATCGAGAGTTTGCTGAGCATCATCCGCCAGCCCGGGATATTCCAGTTTTGTGGTCAGCTCGCTGAGCGGCCGCCCCACATCGCTTTCTCTCAAGCTGATGATGTTGGCTGCGCGGGCGGTGTAGCGGCGGACATTAAGATTCTCGTCCATAAACACGATGGCAATTTCGGTACTGTTCAGCACGTTCTGCATGTCGCTCTGTGCCAGTGCCAGATCGTCCAGTTTGGTTTGCAATTCCGTGTTGATGGTTTGCAGCTCTTCGTTCATTGACTGCATTTCTTCCTTGGACGATGTAAGTTCCTCGTTTGCAGACTGAAGTTCTTCGTTGGTGGATTGCAGCTCTTCATTCGAGGCCTGAAGTTCTTCGCTGGAAAGCCGGGCCTCTTCGCTTAACTGTTCAATGGCCTGCTGATAACGCAAGATTTCATCGGGCTGATCGGTGGCTTTCGCGCCGTCGCGCTTCGAGCGTTTGCGCCGCGTAGTTACAGAGTGGTTCCGGAACACCACCATGGTCATACCCTTTAGAGCCAGTGGTTCATTGAGTGACTGCACGGTTACGTCCACATGCTGTACACCGGCGCCAGTTTCCACGGCCAGGTTGTTTAACTCAACCGGGTCTCGCTGAGTGGCGGCCTGTTTCAATGCCGTGTACAGCGGCGTGCGCAAACCTTCCCTGGCCATGGCATGGATATTCCAGTTGGTTTTGCCAGCGGCCGGTTCCAGGTATTTTCCCGTGCGCCCGCTTATGTAGACGATATCCGCATTCTGGTTAAGCACTACGGCCGCCGGTGAATATCGCTGCAAAAGAAGGTGATCTGCGGCATTCTGAAGATTGTCGCTGTCCCCGATGGGATAGATAGGCGCGGACACGGGTTGCTCCTTGGACAGATTGGAAAGGGGGGGGAAGGATTTCAGCAGAAAACTGGAGCCGTTGATGGAGTTGTGGGGCAGTCTTTCATAGAGCCTTAGCTGTCGCTCAAGTGGCCTGAACAGGTGGTTCAGCCTGCCGACGGTTTCTGAGCTGCCCAACACCAGTAGGCCATTGTTCCGCAGACTGTAATGGAACAGGGGCAGTAGTCGACGCTGCAGCATAGGGTCAAAATAGATCAGCAGATTGCGGCAGGCCAGCAGGTCGAGCTTCGTGAACGGTGGGTCCAGAATGACATCGTGTTGGGCGAACAAGATCTTGTCGCGAATGGTCTGGTTTATCTGGTAATGATGGTTGTCTTTTGTGAAGAATCGGGCCAGACGCTGCTCGGATACCTGGCCGTCAATCATCGAGGGATACCGACCCGCCCGGGCCACGGTGATGGCTTCCAGGCTCAGGTCCGAGGCAAAAATCTGAAAGTTGGCCTGCTTTCCAGGGTGGAGTCGTTCCAGAGTCTCGGTGAAGGTCATGGCTAAGGAATAGGCCTCCTCTCCGGTTGAACAGCCTACCACCCACGCCCTCAGGTTCTCGCCGGGTTCAAGTTGCCCGATCAGTGGTTCAAGTGCGTAATCGCACAGGTAATCCCAGGCATCGGCATCTCGGAAAAAAGAAGTCACACCAATCAGCATTTCCCTGAAAAGCAATTGCACTTCCTGATCGTTGTTCTCCAGGTATCGTGCATAGTCTGGCAAATTGGCAACGCCATGAATCGCCATACGACGCTCTATTCTGCGCAGGACAGTGCTGGGTTTGTACAGGGAAAAGTCGTGCCTGGTGTGTTGCTGCAATATGGCGATGATGGCTTTGATCGGCTCCACCAATTTTGCCGGTGGCCCAGCCTGGTCAGGCTCGGTGACACGTGTGTTGTAGGCCAGTATGCGGCTGGGCAACTCGCTGGCCGGGGCAATAATATCCGCACAACCGGTGGCAATGGCGTTTCGAGGCATGGCATCGAATTCGGCCGAGCTGGGCTCCTGCACAACCGTCAGGCCGCCCACGGCGCGAATGGCTTGCAGGCCCAGCGTGCCATCCGAGCCCATGCCGGAAAGCACCACGGCAATTGCCCGTTCATTGCGAGCGCTGGCCAGAGATGAAAACAACACGTTGATAGGCAGGCGCATGCCCCGGGGTTCCCGGGGCTGATCAAGCTTCAGCCGATCATTCTCAACGGTCAGTTCCGCGTTGGAGGGGATGACATAGACACAATTGGGTAGAATTTCTCTGCCTTGCAGGGCTTCTTGCACGGGCATGGCAGTCACCCGCTGCAACAACTCCGGCAGCAGGGCCTTCTGGGTCGGGTCCAGATGCTGGACCACGATAAAGGCCAGGCCGGTATCGGTTGGCGTATGGCGCAGAAATTCTTCGAGTGCCGCCAGACCACCAGCAGAGGCTCCGATTCCGACAATGCGCATCAGGAACGGGCGGGAGGAGTGTGAGGAGCCGGGTAGTGGGACATCACTATCATAATCAGGTCTCCGCTCGAAATGAGGCTCGCGTTGATCGACAGCTCAAAGCTATCGTTGCCGGCAAGCCAGGCCTTGCAAGTTGCCACGGCCCCGGGCGTCTTAAGCCTCTCTAACAGATCGGCCACATCGCCGCGGCCCGGCGGTGCCAGGTATTGGGTCAGCGTCTGTTCCTCCGAATGCTCTGGCGTGCACCCCAGCAGAGCGACCGCGGCAGCGTTGCTTTCAATCACGCGCCCGTCGCGGGATACCACCAGGCACGCCGCTGGCGCGAATCTATACAGCGCCTGATAATGGGCCAGCTCCTCAGCAAGCTCGATTTCACTGGTCTGAAGTTGTTCAAGCAGCAGATCAAGTTCCACCTGGTGGGTTTGCAGCTCATGCAGCAGCTTTAGTGCATCGGCAGCAAAGTCGGGGTCACTGGCCCGGCGGTATAAAAGCGCCAGTGCTTCAACCCCCAGGGCGCCACCTCCGATTTTAGTCACCTTGTCGGTGCCGCCACGAATCAGATCTTCAGCGTGTAGGCGGAGTTGGGCTCGGTTTTCCGCCCATGAACGTCCTTCATTGTTTGTCATTATCGCTTCCTTCTGTCGCAGATATCTGCTGTTGCCACTCCCATACTACTCCGGGGAGCCCGCCTTCAACAGCCGCCATATCACGTGTGTTCAATATGTTGACCTGTGTGTGTTAGCGAACCGACCCCCCGGACCGGCAATTGTTAAATTGGATCAAATAAGGAGAGTCCGCGAACCGGTTTGGTTTGTGAGTGCCTGAATCTTGATGGGTTCTGGCAGCTCCGGATTAGAAGGGAGTCAGGTTATGAAGTTTTTTATCGCGGGCGTTGTAAACCACCGAATTCCTCTGTTTTTCACTCTTGCTCTGACGGCATTACTGACTGCGTGCGCTTCGGCACCCATACCCCCGACTGAGTCGATGAACGTGGCCAGGGATACCATTGCCAAAGCGGAACAGACCGACGCCCGGCAATACGCTGGTGCCGAGCTGGAAGAAGCCCGTGCACAGTTGGTTATGGCAGAGAAGGCCGTGACTGAGGAGTCCATGACTGAGGCGGACCAGTTGGCCAAACAGGCCAGTGTGGCTGCCAGGCTGGCGATGGCAAGAACAGAGGCCGCCAAAGCGGCGGAAATCAATCGTGAAATGGGGCGCGGCGCCGATGCTCTGGATGTGGAAATGGGTCGTCAGGGAGAGCAAAAATGAAGACTGTATCGCTGTTGAAAAAACCGTTTGTCCGCAAAACCGGTGCCATTGTTGTGCTTTCCTCGCTGTTGCTGAACGCCTGCGCCATGGCGCCTGAAACCGCCCCTGCGGCGCTGGATGTGCGACAGAAGCTGACAGAGCTGCAGCGCAACCCGGCGATGGCCAGTAACGCCCGCATTGAATTGCGTGATGCGGAAGCTGCCGTCGAGCTTGCCGAACAGCCTCTCGACAGCGATGAAGCCACGTTGGTCGACCACCGGGTCTATATGGCCGACCGTATGGTGGAAATCGCCAGAGCCACGGGTACTGCCCGCCAAATGGAAGCCGATCGGAAACGCATGGGTGAAGAACGTGCTGCCGCCAGGCTGGCAGCCCGCACCCTCGAGGCAGATACAGCGCGTGCTGACGCAGATACTGCCCGCAGCTCTGAGATGGCAGCTGCAGCCGTGTCCGCAAAAGCCGCCGAAGAGATGCAAAGGCAGATCGACGAGCTTGAGGCAGAAGCAACAGAACGTGGCCTGGTGCTGACGCTGGGCGACGTATTGTTTGCCACCGGCAGCGCAGACCTGCAGGGCGGGTCTAATCGCAACCTGGAAAAGCTGGTGGACTTTCTCAACACCTATCCGGACCGGGACGTTTTGATTGAAGGCCACACCGACAACGTCGGCAGCGCACAATTCAACCAGACCCTGTCGCTGAAGAGAGCTGATTCGGTCCGCCGTTACTTGACGGATCATGGCGTACAGAGCCGTAGGCTTTCGGTGTCCGGTCTGGGTCTTGAACGGCCTGTGGCTGGCAACGAATCCGCCATGGGTCGCCAGCAGAACCGGCGCGTTGAGGTGATTATTGAAAACTAGGAAACCGGATTTGGTTGAATTCTTTAAAAGCTGTTTTGTTGGCTTCGGCAATCCACGGGAAGGATTTTTTATGAACACACTGAGCCGAATCGTAATCATCGCGGCGGCAGTTGGTGCCTCTGGCCTTGCCCACGCGACCTTTATCGACATTGTAGCCAACCCGGGTGGAGCGTTAGTGCCCGTTTCTGGCGACAATAGGTACGCTGTTCGCGACAGAGGCGCGTTTTCATCAAACCATTCAGAGGCATACAACACCGCCTCTTCCGCACCTGGTGAGGCGTTTAGAGCTTTTTATTCGGCGGGCCTTGGCAAACTCGACTTTGGCTTTTCGTCTGTGAAACCCGTTGGAGCCCCTGCCGGTTCGGTGTCGAACCTTAGCGAAGCCAACCAGGCTCCGTTTTATAACTACACCATTTTCCAAGGCCGACTCGACCATATGATTCTGGGCCTGGACGACAATAATCGAGTCGATGATGACCATGACGACATGCTCGTTATGATGAGAGCCTTCAGTATCCCGGTTCCTGAACCAGGCACACTGGCGCTCTTTGGGCTTGGATTGTCAGGTCTGATCTGCTCTCGCAAGCATCCATTGAAGCGAAAAGTTACTTTTGAAAACTAGGGGGTCTTGATTATGTTGAACTCCTTCAGACCTGTTCATCTCTCACCCAAGCCGACGAGGAATGGCCAACGGAAGCGCTTGAAGCCTAAATCCACAAGGAATAAGACGGATGTCAGGGATGAGACTGCGCTGGCTTACGCCATGCTGGACTTTGTTGGCGATGGGGTGATGGCAACGGATACCTGCGCGAATATTACCTACATGAACACGGCGGCGGAGACTCTGACTGGCTTCAGCCGACAGGAAGCGCTGGGCCGACCACTGGAAGAGGTCTTCCGGGTGATTGACGTAACCACTCGCGTGACGAGGGCCAACCTGGCGCAACATGTCCTGGAAATCGGCACACCCGTTGAGCTACATAACAGTGCCCTTTTGAAAGCGAGGGACGGTCGTGAGCTGGCCATTGAAGATGCCGCATCACCATTGCGCAATGCAAAAGGTGAAATCACCGGCGCTCTGGTCAAATTCCACGATGCCCGCTTTTCGGCGGAAACAACCGCCAGAATGGCTTATTTGGCGCAGCACGATTCACTGACCGGCCTGCTCAACCGTTATGCGTTTGAAGAGCGTTTCAAGCAGGCCGCTGCATTGGCCCAACGACATGAAAAGAAAATGGTGATGTTGTTCATTGATCTCAATAACTTCAAGGAAGTGAACGATACACTGGGCCATGCCGTTGGCGACGAAATTTTACAGGCGCTGGGCCCGAGGCTGTTGGGCTGTGTGCGCGCGACGGATCACGTATGCCGTCACGGCGGTGACGAATTTGTGGTGCTACTAAGCGACCTTGCAGAACATGAACAGGCGTTTGCGGTGGTCGATAAAGTACGGGAAACCGCCGCTGAACTACTGCGACAGCAAGGTCACTGGGCGACGCTTACGGTTAGCGTGGGTATCAGCCTGTTTCCAAACGACGGCGAAACTCTGGAGGCTTTATTGCCCCACGCGGATGCGGCCATGTATCGGGTCAAGACGGAAGCAAAGCGAGGGTTGCGGGATCTTAAGCCTTAAATCCCTAAACCTCTGGATTCAAGGCGTTCATTCTCCCGTCTGACAACGGCGTAGCATTCGCAACTGAGGGATTCCAGTTTCGGGCGGTCGATCACGGTGATCCGGCCGCGCTGATATTCAATCACCCCCAGTTTCTGCAGCTTGCCTGCCGCTTCGGTGACGCCCTCACGGCGTACACCCAGCATATTGGCAATCAGCTCCTGGGTCATATTGAGTTGATTGTTGCCGAGCCGGTCCAGTGACAACAACAACCAGCGACACAACTGCTGGTCGATGGAGTGATGGCGGTTGCAGACTGCAGTCTGCGACATCTGGGTGATCAAGGCCTGTGTAAAGCGCAGGGTGATAATGCGGATCTCGGAGTGGTTGTTGAACTCTTTTTTCAGGTCAGCGGCGGGCAACCGGTAGGCGTGGCCGTGGCTCTGCACAATAAACCGGTTGGGCGTGCTTTCCCCCCCCATGATAACGGCGACACCGGCCATGCCTTCGTTGCCGACCACCGAGATTTCGGCGGAAGAACCGTTCACCATCACGTAGAGCAGTGAAATAATGCAGTCTACGGGGAAATAGACGTATTCAATGGATTGGCCGGATTCGTAAATCACGTCCCCGAGGGACAGTTCGGCCAGTTTCAGTTTCGGGAAAATACGCTTGCGGGCATCATCAGACAGCGCGGCAAGAAGCTTGTTTTGCAGTTGGTCGGGTGGGTAAGTCATTTGAATCCTTTCCAGAGCACGATGGTTAGCGAGAACCCTAGCTGTCTGGCGACTGCATTAAATACCGGACGCTATAACTTGTGACCATCCAGGAAATCAGACGTCATGATTTTCTTGTTGATATTATCGGTCAGTTTTAAAGCAATATTCCTAACTTTACAATACGCTAAGCGTGAACGAAAAACATGAACTTTAATATGTTATTCACAGGAGAAACTTCCAAAGGAAGTAGGCCCAAGCGCGGATCGAAGATTGTTTATGTCACAGCTAGTTTTAGGCTGCCGCTGGAAGGCCAGCCACAAACGGCAAAGTATCTTGAACAAGAATTTGCCGTCAATTTCGCCGCGCTTGGGTTATGTCCTCCTGGCACTGATGACCGCCAAAGAAGAAGATGAAGTGGTAATGGAAGCCCTTCTTGGGTTGCCATTCCAGTTTCCAGGCGTCGCCCAACAGATGATTGAACATGGAGTCGGTGTTAGAGGCGAGGCAAAGTTGTTCCCTGTGGTAACGGGCCGTCTCATAGTTAACGTAGGGGCTGTCAAACTCGCCATAACCCAGGTCTACCCGAACGACCATCAGTCGGCTGTGGCATCTAAAGAGGGCCTCCATAAGCTAGCAGAGACGCTTGTAATTGTTGAGGCTGTTACGCCGGTTTCCGGTAAAAGGTTTTAAAATCAATCGGGTAATGGTGGTTGGGGATCGATGCGGAAGGGTAGTTGGTACCCCCGGCAGGACTCGAACCTGCTACCTTCCCCTTAGGAGGGGGACGCTCTATCCAGATGAGCTACGGGGGCAATTTCTCAGGAAGGGCGGTATGATAGCGATCTGGAGCTGATGGCTCAAGGTGTTGTCCCGTTTCCACGGTTTTTCCGGAGTGAGCTTTGCCCGACCCCTTTTCCCTGAGTGTGATCGTGCCGGTGTGGAGAGAAGCCCCCGGCATTGAGAGTTCTCTGAAAGCCCTGGCCTCCATTCGCGAGGCCGGTCACCAAGTCATTGTTGTGGACGCGGGTAGCGAGGACGGTACGGCGGTGCTGGCTGGTCCCCTGTGTGATCGGGTCCTGGTCTCCGAGAGAGGGCGGGGCGCGCAGATGAACGCGGGCGCAGCGGCTGCCGGGGGCAATCTCTTGCTGTTCCTGCACGCCGACACCCGCCTGCCTGCCGATGCCGTCACGCAATTGGAAACCTTCATGACGAGCCGTTCTGCCTGGGGACGTTTTGATGTGCGGCTGAGCGGGCGGCGAGCGCTGTTCCGGGTGATTGCCTGGTTCATGAACCAACGGTCGCGCCTTACCGGCGTTTGTACCGGGGATCAGGCCATGTTTGTGCGGAGGGACGCGTTTGAGGCGCTTGGAGGGTTTCGGGCGCAGCCGCTGATGGAAGATGTCGAGTTCTCGAGGCGTCTGTGTCTTGTTTCCCGCCCTTACTGCATTCACTCACCGGTGATTACCGACAGCCGACGCTGGGAAAAGCTTGGCCCCTGGCGTACGATTTTCCTCATGTGGCGGTTGCGCTGGCGCTATTGGCGCGGTGAATCGCCGGAATCCCTGGCCCAGGCCTACCGCTCGGATGTTCGCAATGCCTGACAGTACCCCGGCAAGCGCCGTACTGATGCAATTTGCCAAATGGCCTGAGCAAGGTCGGGTCAAGACCCGACTGATGCCGGCCCTTGGGGCGGCCGGAGCACTCCGGGCCCACGTCACTCTCACGTTGGCAGTTCTCGATAACCTCTGTGCCACCGGGTACCCGGTGCAGTTCTGGTGGGATCGAGAGCTGGAGCGGGCGCCTGACGAAGCGGACATCATTGTGCGGAATCTTGAATGCGCCGGCCTGGAGCAGAAGGTTCAGCAGGGAGAAACCCTTGGCGACAGGATGCAGGCGGCCTTGCGCGAGTCGCTGCAGCACTATTCGCGTGCCGTGGTGATCGGCAGTGACTGCCCCTCGGTGGATCCCCAGTACGTTCGCCATGCCATTGATCGGCTTTCCGAGTTTGACGTGGTTCTCGGGCCCTCTGACGACGGGGGCTATGTCCTGATCGGGGCGAGCCGGGTGGTGCCCGGCATGCTGGATGACATTGAGTGGGGGACCGAAAACGTCCTGATTCAGACCCTGGCCCGTATGGAGAAATCGGGGCTCCGCGTCAGTCTGCTGGAACCCCGGTGGGACGTGGACGAGCCGGAAGACTGGGCGCGTTTTCAGCGCCTGCCTGAGGCCTAGGTCAGGTCGCCGGGACTGGCGGCCTCGCCATTAAATGGGTCAGCGCGCTATCGGCGTTCAAGCCATCCTCGCCAGTCACCACGCGAAGTGCCTGTTCACGGTCCAGGACCGCCTTTCTGAACGTTTCCAGCAGTGCCTGTCGGCTCACGCCCTTGACCGCATTGGCCAGTTGTTCCCGGGAATCGAAGTCGGTCGCGTTGCGATCAATCTCCCGCCAGTATCGACTCGAAATATCGCCGAGCTGCCGGTCCCGCTCAAGTAGTTTGCTGATTACCGCCTGCTTTTCACGATTCAGGCCGGCCTCATCGAGGCTGGCCAGTTGCGCCTCAAAATCCGCTGAGAACTGACGAACGGCCTGGTCAATCTGCTCCGGGCTGGCGCCCGGGGATTGAATCACGAAACCGAGAGCCGGGGTTTCCAGTATCTCAAACGGCGTCGCGTAGACGATGTAACCCAGCTGCCGGGTTGTGCGGATGTTTTCGTAGAAGGGGCTGCTGATGATTTGCGCCAGTAGCCGGAAGCGGGCCCGCTCGTCAAAGCCGGTATTGTCGCCCTGCATGTACAGGGTGTAGCCGGTATCCGGATGATTGACGTCCAGGGACACCTGGGTTTCGTCCGGCGGCAACTGGCGTACCCGGCTGCGGTCGACGTCGGCAAAGCTGCTGTCATCAAGCACAATGGCCCGGATCTGCTGGGCCAGGTTGAGGGCGTAGGCGCGGCTGAGATTGCCGTGGGCCAGCATGACCGGATCCACTTCTGAAAGCAGCGCCTTGGAGAACGATTTCAGTTCATCCAGGGTGACCTGTTGCGACGCCGAAAGCTTGTCGTCCGTACTCCAGGCGCCCTCGATCAGGGCGGTCTGGATGAACTCGGACGTCTGTTCCACCGGCGGGTTCTTGGCCTTGTTCTTGAGGCTGTCGACCAGGTTCTGGCGGGCGATGTCGAACCGCTGTTGCGTCAGGTCCGGTTCCGCGACCTGCATCAGGATTCGGTTAATCAAGGTGTGCAGCTTGTCGCTGTAACCGCCCACCCGAACGGTTATGCCCCGGAGGTGTGGATAAATGCTGTAATCCAGACCGGCAAGGCGTGCCGAGTAGGCCCAGGCATTCAGATTGGTATTTACCGCATCCACCAGCAACTGGGTCAGGACGCTGCTGCGGGCAGAGACCCGTGCGGCGGGTGTGCGAAGGCTGATGAACACGTTCGCTTTGGGAGTGTCGAACCGGGTATCCCGGGCAAACCAGATTTCCAGGCCGTCCTGGCTACCCAGCAGGGTGGGCTGCTCCATGGTTGAACCCGCGACCATCGCAAGTTCTTCCGGAACAAAGGGGTTGGGTTGGGGCAGCTTGAGCTGCGCCGCCAGTTCCGGCAACGAGCTGCGCGTCAGGTTTTCCGGATCAAGTGCTTCCCATTGCCATTCCGCTCCGTACCACCGGGTTTGTTCCGGATTCTTGAGCGCCGGCTCCGGCGCCAGAACGAATGCCATCAGGTTGTCCGGGGTGAGGTGGTCCAGGATGGTCTGGTATTGCTCCGGCGCGTAGCGCTCCAGCAGCCAGGGCGCACTGAGAATGTCCTCGGCCGGGTAGTGTTGGAGCTGACTGGCAAGAGCCATGGCTTCATGCACCGGTTCGCCCTGCTCACGGAAACGAAAATCAATGCGGGCCAATTGCTGCATTTCCCTGAAGCGCTGTTCCGTGATGCCATTGCTCCGGATTTTGTCGATGTAGGCGAACACCAGCGGCAGGATGTCATCCTGGCGGCGCAGACCCTCCGGCGTCAGGGACATGCTGATGTCCAGCATGGCGCCTTCACCCGTGTCCATGCCCACGCCGGCTGAGAGGCTCTCCACAAGGCCAGCCCGTTTGAGGACGTCAAACAAACTGCCGGGGCCCTCGTGGCCCAGCAGATTGGCAATGTAACTCGCCGGCTTGGTGTGGTAGTTGTCCTCCTGGGAGGGAATCGGGAAGGAGAGGGTCAGTCTGCGCACGTCCTTGATGGCATCCGCGGTGACCTTTCCCGGCAGTTTGTCGTCCTGGTAAAAAGCAGCCGGATGCGTTTTGGCTTCCAGCTGGCGGTTCTCAATGGCGCCAAAGCGGCTTTGAACCATCTGCTCGAGGGCGTCCAGGGGCTGGGGGCCGTAAACCGCGAGCGTCATCAGGTTGGCCGAATAACGATCTTTCCAGAACTGGATGAGATCGGGCCGGAGCGGGTTTTCGTCAGTGTTCTCCAGGGTGCTGAGATTGCCCACCGCAAACTGGTTGAACGCATGCTCCGGATTGCTGGCCGCTTTCTTCACCGAATAGAAGCGACGGCCGTCTTCCTTCTGCTTGGAGCTGAACTCCGAGTGCACCGCGTTACGTTCCCGGTCGACCAGCTCGGCGGTAAACAGCGGGGCGGCAAACTGTTCGGCGAACCGGTCCAGCGCCGGCTCAAGGTAGGGCGCTTCGACATCGAAGAAATAGTTGGTGTCCTGAAACGCCGTGTAGGCGTTGTGGCTGCCGCCGTGGCTCTTGATGAATTGCTGGTACTCGCCGGGCTCAGGGTATTTTTCGGTTCCCAGGAACAACATGTGCTCGAGGAAATGCGCGAGGCCCTCCCGGCCGGCAGGATCATCGCCGCTACCCACTGCAACGTTCATCGAGGCCGCTGCCTTGTCGGCGTCGCTGTCGGATACCAGGATTGCCCGGAGCCCGTTGTCCAGCTCGATGAAGCGGTAGTCATTGTCATCAGCGGGGCTCTTGACCGGCGGCTGTGCTGCAAGGGCCAGAGTGCTGCTCAACAGCAGCACGAGCATTGCCAATGTGCTGGCGATAGTCAGGCGTACAGGGGCGTTCCGGGGGGTACCAGTGCTCATAGGGCCTCGTTCATCCATTGACAGTTTGGGGGTTATCAGTGCATCAGCGAGTTGCGGGTACTTTCAGGTTGCTGCTCCAGCGTCTTGCGGGCCAGGTCCACCGCTTTATCGGCCTCCATCTGCCCGGAGGCAATGCGCTCCAATACCGTTGCCATGATGGCGACCGATTGCCGGTAATCGGCAAATTCTGCCTGGAACGCCGAATCGATTGCCTCGTAGACGGCCTGGATTTTTTCCTCACGGCTGCCGGATGCTTCGGCAGTGTCGTTGATGGCCTTGAGGCAGGCGCGGGCAATGGTGATATAGCGTTCGGTGTTCGGGTTGTCTTTCGGCATGGTGTGGCTTCCGCAAATCCAGAATTTCTGTGAACAATGATGACGCCGGAAGGCGCAATAAGTTCCTGATTATGTCATTGCTTGCGTGGCGTTTCATTGCTTTCCAGTAATCGAATGAGAGGGCAGGCACAGGCCAATTCCTGTGCTAGTCTCAAAATCATTGTGTCGACATACGGGACAGGCGTCCGGGTGCGGGTTGCGCCCCGAGTTAGAGTATTAGCTCTATTAAAAACAAGAGGTTACAGAGTAAAAGCTCTAAAAAAGTTCGATACATGAGGGTTGCAATTAAGTACAATGCCGTCGTTTCCGGAAGACTCTACGACTTTAGTCTAAATGGGTGCCGGCATGGACAGACAACAAATGAGCAACAAGCAGGGTGGATAATTGATGAACTATTTCCTGACGGGTGGCACCGGATTTATTGGCCGTTTTCTCGTGGAAAAACTGCTGGCGCGTGGCGGCACGGTATACGTGCTGGTGCGTGAGCAGTCCCAGGGTAAACTGGAATTGCTGAGGGAGCGCTGGGGTGCAGACGAGTCCCAGGTCAAGGCAGTGATTGGCGACCTGACCAGTAAGAATCTTGGTATCGACGCCAAGACCATGAAGGCCCTTGAGGGCAATATTGATCATTTCTTCCACCTGGCGGCCGTCTACGACATGGGCGCCGACGAGGAAGCCCAGCAGGCAACCAACATCGAAGGCACGCGCGCCGCCGTGAATGCGGCGGAAGCCATGGGTGCCAAGCATTTCCATCACGTGTCCTCCATTGCTGCGGCGGGCCTGTTCAAAGGCACGTTCCGCGAGGACATGTTCGAGGAAGCGGAAAAGCTGGATCACCCGTACCTGCTGACCAAGCACGAGTCTGAAAAGGTTGTACGCGAGGAGTGCAAGGTACCGTTCCGCATCTACCGTCCGGGCATGGTCATTGGCCACTCCAAGACCGGCGAAATGGACAAGGTCGACGGACCCTATTACTTCTTCAAGATGATCCAGAAGATCCGCCGCGCTCTGCCCCAGTGGGTGCCGACCATCGGCATCGAGGGTGGTCGCCTGAACATCGTGCCGGTGGATTTCGTCGTGAACGCAATGGATCACATTGCCCATCTCGATGGCGAGGACGGCAACTGCTTCCATCTCGTGGATTCCGATCCGTACAAGGTCGGTGAAATCCTCAACATCTTCTCCGAGGCCGGTCATGCGCCCAAGATGGGCATGCGTATTGACTCCCGCATGTTCGGTTTCATCCCGCCGTTCATTCGCCAGAGCCTGAAGAACCTGCCTCCGGTGAAACGATTGACCAGCGCTGTCCTTGACGACATGGGCATTCCGCCGTCGGTTATGTCGTTCGTGAATTACCCGACCCGGTTTGACGCCCGTGAAACCGAGCGCGTTCTCAAGGACACCGGCATCGAAGTGCCACGGCTCACCGATTATTCCGCGGTAATCTGGGACTACTGGGAGCGCAACCTGGACCCGGACCTGTTCAAGGACCGAACCCTGCGCGGAACTGTCGAAGGCCGCGTGTGCGTCGTGACCGGCGCAACCTCGGGCATCGGTCTGGCGACTGCGCAGAAGCTGGCGGATGCCGGAGCCATTCTGGTCATTGGTGCCCGTAAGCCGGAGCGCCTGAAGGAAGTGGCAGCGGAGCTGGAATCCCGGGGGGCCAGCGTGCATGCCTACCAGTGCGATTTCTCCGACATGGAAGACGCTGACCGCTTCGTGGAGACGGTTCTGGACAACCACGGTCAGGTGGATGTGCTGGTGAACAATGCCGGTCGCTCAATCCGACGTTCCCTGGATCTGTCGTTTGACCGTTTCCACGATTTTGAACGCACCATGCAGCTGAACTACTTCGGCTCAGTGCGCCTGATCATGGGTTTTGCACCGAAAATGCTGGAGAACCGTCGTGGCCACGTGATCAACATTTCCTCCATCGGTGTGCTGACCAACGCGCCGCGATTCTCTGCCTACGTGGCATCCAAGTCGGCACTGGACGCGTTCAGTCGCTGTGCGGCGGCCGAGTGGTCGGATCGCAATGTGACCTTCACCACCATCAACATGCCGCTGGTGAAGACGCCCATGATTGCGCCGACCAAAATCTACGATTCGGTGCCAACGCTGACGCCGGAGGAAGCCGCCGACATGGTTGCCGAAGCCATCGTCTATCGTCCGAAGCGCATCGCGACCCGACTGGGCATCTTTGCGCAGGTGTTGCATGCCCTGGCACCGAAGATGGGCGAGATCGTGATGAACACCGGCTACCGCATGTTCCCGGATTCGCCGGCAGCAGCGGGCAGCCGGTCCGGCCAGAGGCCCAAGGTGTCCAGCGAGCAGGTGGCGTTCGCGGCCATCATGCGGGGCATCTACTGGTAAGTGGTCGCTCCGTGAGATCAAAAAACCCCGCCTCGGCGGGGTTTTTTGTGTCGGTCATTCGGCCTCTTCAATCAACGGCGGGGGGAAACCGCCCAGATCCTTCCAGCGATTTACTATCCCGCAGAACAGGTCCGCCGTTTTCTCCGCATCATAGGCGGCAGAGTGCGCTTCCTTGTTGTTGAACGGAATACCGGCCAGTTTGCAGGCCTGGGCCAGAACCGTGTGGCCGTAGGCGAGTCCCGCCAGTGTGGCGGTGTCAAACGTGGAAAACGGGTGGAACGGATTGCGCTTGATGTCGGCTCTCATCGCAGCGGCAAACACGAAGTTGTGATCGAACGTGGCGTTGTGGCCAACCAGCACCGCGCGCTTGCAGTCGAAGGCTTTCACCGCTTTACGAATCGGGGTAAAGATTTCGCTCAGGCCTTCCCGTTCGGGGACCGCTTCCCGCTCCGGATTCCAGGGGTCAATGCCGGTGAAGTCCAGCGCCGATTGTTCGAGGTTTGCGCCCTCGAACGGATCAATCTGTTGCACGTGGGTCTCCCCGCGCAGAAGGTAGCCGTTCTCGTCCATGGTCAGCAGCACCGCGGCCACTTCCAGCAAGGCGTCCCGCTCCGGATTGAAACCGGCGGTTTCCACGTCAACGACGACGGGCAGAAAACCGCGAAAGCGGCGGGACATGGGATGCGGTTCTTTGTTTTCGTCAGTCACTCAAACTCCGGTCATGGCCGTGTGATGAAAAGTCAGGATGTTTACGCCAGGCGCCAGTTCACGGTTTCACCCGCTTTCAGTGGCACGATGTTGCCGTCTGCCAGAGGCAGTTGCTCCGGCATGGTCCAGGGGTCCCGCACCAGGGTAATGGTGTCCGTGTTTCTCGGCAGACCGTAGAAGTCCGCGCCGTTAACGCTGGCGAACGCCTCCAGTTTGTCCAGAATGCCCAGTTCCTCGAAGATCTCTGCATACAGGCCGATGGCGCCATAAGCAGAGTAGCAGCCAGCGCAGCCGCACGCGGCTTCCTTGCGGTCCTTGGCGTGGGGCGCAGAATCGGTGCCCAGGAAGAAACGTGGATTACCACTTGCAACGGCATCGCGCAGGGCCTGCTGGTGACGGTTGCGCTTAAGTATAGGCAGGCAGTAGAGATGCGGGCGAATGCCGCCAACCAGCATGTGATTGCGGTTATACATCAGGTGCTGTGGCGTCAGTGTGGCGGCCAGATTGTTGCCGGCGTACTGCTGAACAAATTTCGCCGAATCCGCCGTGGTGATATGTTCCAGAACCACCTTGAGGTTCGGAAAGTCGTCCATGGTCGGAGCGAGTACCCGTTCGAGGAACACTTTCTCGCGATCGAAAATATCAATGTCAGCATCGGTCACCTCACCGTGAACCAGCAGCAGCATGCCGCATTCGGCCATGGCTTCCAGCACCGGGTAGATATTGCGAATGTCTTTTACACCCGATGCGGAGTTGGTGGTGGCGCCGGCCGGGTAGAGTTTGGCGGCAACCACTCCGGCTGCCTTCGCGTCGCGAACGGTCTCTGCGGTGGTGCTCTCGGTGAGGTAAAGCGTCATCAGGGGCTGGAATTCCGTGCCCTTGGCGGCATCCAGAATGCGGTCCCGGTAGGCCAGGGCGTCTGCGGTAGTGGTTACCGGCGGAACCAGGTTGGGCATGATGATCGCGCGCCCGAAACACGCGGCGGTGGCCGGAACGACATCCTTTAGGACATCGCCGTCACGCACGTGCAGGTGCCAGTCGTCCGGACGGGTGAGAGTGATCTGATCGGTCATGGGAGGTTTCCGCAGTTCCATAGGTGGGCCATGGCCCTGAAAAATTTTGCGAATTATACCAGAAGGGGAGAGTGTTTGTTTTTGTATCCGACCCTAAAGAAGATGGGGGCCGGGCCGTTAACCGGGGAAACCACTGAATCAGTTGAGCACGTTGGTAATCCGCTATGGCATCCAGCTTACGAACATTCTCTCTTGGCCTGATGGGCGCCCTCGCGCTGGGTCTGGCCGGACCGTCAGGTGCTTCCAGCTACGGTGCGGGCATCGAGAACAGCCAGTGGTATCTGGCAGAATCGGTGTTCGAATGTTCGCTGGTGCATGAAGTTCCGGGGTACGGCAAAGCCGTGTTCCGGCACCGGGCCGGTGAAAGGCTCACATTCTTTCTTGAGTCGGAATCGCCGCTGATGCGGCCGGGCCGTGGTGATCTGGTGGTTGAGGCCCCGGCGTGGCGCCCGGGTGTGGCCCCCAGACCCCTGGGCAAGGTCACGGTCTCGGACGGAAACCGGCCGGTGCTGCTGGAAACCCGCCAGGCCATGGTGCTGGTTCAGGGTCTGCTTGAGGGCCTGCGCCCGACGGTCACCCGGGAATCATGGTTTGATAGTCGGCCGGTGCGGGTTCAGGTGTCGAACGTGAATTTCGCCGGACAGTTCCAGAGCTACCGGGCCTGCACGGCCAACCTGTTGCCGGTCAACTACGACCAGGTTCGACGCTCCCGCATTCCCTTTGCCAGTGGCAGTACCAGCCTGTCTGAGGCCGATCGCCAACTGCTCAATAACCTGGTGACCTACGTGCTGGCCGATTCAACCGTTGAGCGGATTTTCGTGGACGGACACAGCGATCGTCTGGGCAGTCGCATCGACAACCGGGCGCTGTCCGAGGAACGGGCAAACGTGGTGGCTGACTATCTCAAGGCGCAAGGAGTTTCCGAGGATATGATTACCGTGCGGGCTCATGGCGACCAATACCCGGTTTCACGCCGGCCCTCCGATAACCGTCGCACCAACATACGGTTGCAGCGTGAGGGTGAGCGCCCGGAATTCCAGCAGGCCAATGGCTACGGTGGCGACTCCGCCGGATGAGTCCGGTTCAGTAGACGGAGTTCAGTACTTCAAGATGAGCCGTCACACTCTCGCCCAGGGCCTTCAGGCTGTAGCCCCCCTCCAGCGTTGAAATGATCCGGTCATTGGCGTGGTCACTGGCTACGCTGACAATCATTTCCGTTAACCAGCGATAGTCATCCACTTCGAGATTCAGTTCGGCCATCGGGTCCAGCCGGTGGCCATCGAACCCGGCCGAGATCAGGATAACCTGAGGTTTGAAGTCCTGCAGTTTCTTGACCCAGGCCGACTCGACAGCCTTGCGGTATTCAATCGCGGCGCAGCCCGCTTCAATCGGTGCGTTGATAATGTTTGGCGCTTGCCGGTGCACGTGCGAGTGTGGATAGAACGGGTGCTGAAAGCTGGAGCACATGAGAATGCGCTCATCCCCTCCGACGATATCCACCGTGCCATTGCCCTGGTGCACGTCAAAATCAATGATGGCCACCCGATCCAGCTGATGGAAGGTAAGGGCGCGCATCGCGGCCAGGGCCACGTTGTTGTAGAAGCAGAAACCCATGGATTTGCTGCGTTCGGCGTGATGACCCGGGGGACGAGCGCAGACAAAGGCGTTGGTAACCTGGCTGCTCATGACCATGTCCACGGCCTGGATGTTCGCGCCGGCGGCGAGGCGGGCGGCCCGCAGGGTGTCCGGCATCATGGCGGTATCGGGATCGGTGAATACCCGGCCCCGGGTCGGTTGCATCAAGTCGAGCTGGTGCAGGTACTTTTCGGGATGAACGGTCAGCAGCTGGTCACGGGTGATTTCTTCGGGGCGGACCCAGTCGAGGTCCTGCTCAAGATTGGTTTCTGCGATGTGACTGAGGATGGCTGTGATGCGCTCAGGGCATTCCGGGTGTTCCGGGCCCATGTTGTGTTTCATAAAGTCATCATGAGAAAAAAATGCCGTGGTCATACGCCTCTGAACGCCCTGAATCTGCTTTTGTTTTCATCAATGTTATCAGGGAACAATCCCGGCTGCCGTGTTTCTTTGGTCGTAATGGCAGCGATAGTCGTTTTACATCAATTAATCTCCACCTAAGATAAGATGTACACTCATAAGTGACCTGATTTAGTTACATTATCACCTGCGCGGCCTCGGGGGCGGCGTCCAAGGAGAGCCAGCTTGAGCACCCGATATCTGGAAAGTCTGTTTAATCCCGACTCCATTGTGGTTGTCGGTGCGTCTGAGCGGGCGGACAGTCTCGGCGGTATGGTGTTGCGGAATCTGATGGGCGGTGGCTACCCGGGTAAGCTGTTGGTGGTAAACCAGAACGATTATGACAATGTGCACGGGGTCCCCTGCGTCAGAAAAGTCTCCAAGATGGATTTCTCGCCGGATCTCGCCATTGTCTGTACGCCCCCGGACACCGTTGCCAAGACCATCAAGCGGCTGGGAGAGGCGGGTGTCCGTACCGCAATCGTGATGACCGGCGGTATGTCCCGGACCCACAGTAAAACCGGGCAACCGCTCATGTACTCGGTACGTGAAGCGGCCCGGGAGACCGGCATTCGGGTACTGGGCCCGAACACGATCGGGCTTATGGTGCCCGCCCGGAGCCTGAATGCCACCTACGCCCACATGGGGGCGATCCCGGGCCGGGTTGCGTTCGTTGGCCAATCCGGCACCATTGCCAGCTCCGTTATTGACTGGGCCTTTGCCCGGGGCGTGGGGTTCTCCTATTTCCTGACCCTCGGTGACGGCATGGACATCGATCACGACGACCTGATCGATTATCTGGCCCAGGACACCCAGACCCGGGCCATCCTGCTGCACATCGAAAACATCCCCAACCCGCGTCGCTTCATGTCTGCGGTGAGGGTGGCCTCCCGGACCAAGCCGGTGATCGCAGTGAAATCCGGTCGGGTACCGGAATCCGAATGGTTTCCCCATGAACTTCCGGACGGTCTGACCCGCAGCGATCCGATCTACGACGCCATGCTTCAGCGCGCCGGTGTGTTGAGGGTGGATGGTCTGGGCCAGATGTTCGATGCCCTTGAAACCCTCACGCGGATGCGGCCTTTGCGCCGGGAGACGCTGGCGATCATGGCCAATGGGGTAGGGCCGGGCGTGCTTGCGGTTGACCGCCTGGCGGACCTGGGCGGGGAGCTGGCGGAGTTGTCGGAGCAAAGCATCGACGCACTGGCGGAGTTGTTGCCGCCCTACTGGACCCGGCGCAACCCCATCGATCTCAACTATGACGCCTCACCGGAACTCTACGGTAAGGCGATCAGGATTCTTGCCAAGGATCCGGAAGTGGCCAACGTTCTGGTGATGTACGCGCCCAGTCTGACGGAAGACAGCCTGCAGATTGCCGATGCCGTGGTGCAGGCCTCCAAGGGCACGCGACTGAATGTGTTTACCTGTTGGCTTGGCCAAAGCACGGTCATGGACTCCCGGGAAGAGTTTTACCGGGCCGGGTTACCGTCCTTCTTCAATCCGGAGAAGGCGGTCATGGCGTTCATGCAGCACGTGAAGCATCAACGAGTCCAGCGCCTGCTGACGGAGACTCCCGAGTCCTTCACCGATCATTTCGCCGATCGCAGCCACACCCGCCGCGTGGTGATGAAGGCCTTGCGCAACGGTCGCAAGCATCTGTCCAATCGGGAGGCCCGGGACCTGATCGAGGATTACGGCATCAGCACCATCGAAACCATGTACTGCGACGACATGGAAGAGGTACTGGAGGTCTTTGCGGTGGAACGGCGACCGGTTGATATCACCATCATCCACGAGCAGGGTTGTCACCCCTTCCTTGACCTCAGTCCGACCCAGCGCCGATACAAGGGCACAATCCAAAAACTGAACAGCGAGGCCGCCATCATGGATGGCTGTCGCTATCTGATGGAAGAGTACCAGTCGCATTTCCCGGAAAGCGGATTTCTGGGCTTCGCTGTGCAGCGTTCCTACCAGCACGTCGGCGGCATTGAGTTCAGCGTCGGCATCACCCGGGATCCGGTGTTTGGCCCGCTGGTGGTGTGCGGTGCGGCCGGCGCGCAGATCAATGTGATGACGGACCGCCAGATTGCGTTACCGCCCCTGAACATGGTGCTGGCGAGGGAACTGCTGCGCCGGACCTACATGTACAAGCTGCTGAAAGAGCACAGCCTGAAGCCGGAAGAGGATATTCGTGCGGTGTCCGAAACCCTGGTGACCCTGTCCCAGATTGTGATCGATATTCCCGAGATTCAGGGGCTGGAAATCTCGCCTCTGTTGTTCAACGAGCAGGGGGCTGTGGCCGTCAATATCGCCATCAACCTGGCCGAAAAACCGGGTAAACCGATCATTCAGCCATACCCGAGGGAACTGGAGGAGTGGATCGTACTGCCGAAGTCGGGGCGCCGGGTCATCATTCGCCCTGTGCTGGCCGAAGACGAACCTGCCCACCGGGCGTTCCACGAACTTCAGTCCCCGGAGTCCATTCGCTACCGTTTCTTCCAGTATCGCAAGCATTTTTCCCGCGAAGACGTCGCCCAGATGGTGCAAATCGATTACGACCGGGAGATGGTATTCATTGCGAATGCGCCGAGAGAAGACGGCGAAGGGGAAGAAACCCTGGGCACGGTGCGGACCTGGACCGACGCCGACAATCTGCAATGCGAGTTTGCAGTGATGGTGCATGACCGGATGAAAGGCGAGGGCCTGGGAGTGGCACTGATGCAGAAGATGATCGACTACTGCCGCAGCCGCGGAACTGTCGAGATGGTTGGTGATGTGCTGCCTGACAATCGGCCCATGCTGCAGTTGGCCGAGCATCTCGGATTCGAGATCAAGTACAACCCGGAAGAAGAGGTGATGGACCTGCGCCTGGTGCTCAACGAGCCGGAGAAAGACTGGCAGCGGGAACGACTGGGCAAGAGCGTCCACTAGGGACGCTCCCGATCCCGAAGGTTATTCCTCGACGATGGCTGAGCGGTCCTCGCCGCCCATGGCCTCCAACAGGCCCGGAATCAGCCGCGAAAGCTCAAGGGTCATCAGGGTGAATGCGGCGTCGAACTTGGCCACGGCGTCGTCCACGTCCACGTCATCCAACTGGTCCTGCAGGGTTTCCCCGAATTTCAGGCGGCGAATCCCCAGTTCCTCGTCGAGCACGAAGGACACGTTATCGTCCCAGGTCAGGGACAGTTTGGTGACCTGCATGCCGGCGTCCAGATGGTTCCGGATCTCGCCCGCCTTCAGGTCCAATCCCTTGCAGCGCACCACACCGCCGTCCTCGGACGGATCCTTCAGTTCGCACTCGTTGCCAAGAACCACCTGGCTGGGCAGGTCAATGGTCTCGTTCAACCAGCCGGTGAAGGTAAAAGCCGGAGCCTGCTCTACAGCCGGTGGGCGTACGGGCAGAGACCCCAGGCTTTTGCGCAGGGTGGAGGCAAGATCCTCAGCCTGCTTGGCGGAGCCTGCGTCCACCACGATAACGCCATCCTTCGGGGCAAGGTAAGCAAAACCGCGCCGATTTTTGGAAAAGGCCTGGGGCAGCATTTCCAGCATGACCTGTTCCTTGATCTCGTCTTTTTCCTTGCGGCGGACCTTGCGACCCTGATCAATTTCGATGGCCTCCGCCTTTTCTTCCACTGCCTCCTTCACCACGGCGCCGGGCAGAATCTTTTCTTCCTTGCGCAGGGCAATCAGGTGGTAGCCGCCGGCGCTGTGAACCAGTTGCTCTCCGTGCTTGCCCAGTGGCGGGACCCAGCCCTGGCGACTGGTTTCCTGGGGGCCGCAGGGCTTGAAGGCGTCGGCCTGCAGTTTTTCTTCGAGCTCTTCGGCTGAGATATCAAACGGTTTGGTGAAACGGAAGACACGGGCATTACGAAACCACATCAGGTTTGATCCTTGCTGTTATAGACGGTTCAGGAAACGTAGAGAGGCGGGGATGATACGGCCACGGTTGGTGGCCGTAAAGTGGCTACACAGGCGTCAGAGGTTCATGATTTCTACCATGACCGTCTTGACGATAAAGCCCACCACGCCGGCACCGAGCACGATAAACAGGGCGAGGGTGCCAAACTTGCCCGCCCTGGATTTCTTGGCAAGATCCCACACGATGATGCCCATCCAGACAATAAGTCCGGTCAGAAGCACCAGCATGGCGATCTGGGAAAAGACTGCTTCGTTCATTTTAAACAGGATCCTGGTTTTTAAGGGGATTTACGGTTGTTCGTCCCGCAGGAAAACCCAGTTGTTCTTGTCGGATTGGTCTTCGCTGAAGTAGTAGCCCTCAAGGTTAAAGCCCTTGAGGTCATCGGCCTGGGTGATCCGGTTCTGGATTGCAAAACGGCACATCAGGCCACGGGCTTTCTTGGCGTAGAAACTGATCATCTTGTACTGGCCGTTTTTCCAATCCTTGAACTGGGGCGTGACCAGTCTCGCGTCCAGGTCCTTCTTCCGGACGCTCCTGAAGTACTCATTCGATGCCAGGTTGACCAGTACGCCGTCGTCTGCGGCCAGCAGGCGGTTGATCTCATCGGTAATCCGGTTGCCCCAGAACGCATAGAGATCCTTGCCCCGGCGATTCTCAAACTTGGTACCCATTTCCAGCCGGTAGGGTTGCATCAGATCCAGCGGTTTCAGGATGCCATACAGCCCCGACAGCATCCGCAGATGCTTATGGGCGAACGCGAACTCGTCCTCACTGAAACTCTCGGCATCGAGGCCTGTGTAGACATCTCCCTTGAAAGCCAGGATAGCCTGGCGGGCGTTGTCTGGCGTGAACGGTGTGTGCCAGGTCCGGAACCGCTCGGCGTTGAGTTGGCCGAGCTTGTCGCTGATGCCCATCAGGTTGCTGACCTGATGGGGTTCCAGCTCTTTGAGCTGATCGATCAGCTCGCAGGCGTCATCGAGAAAATCCGGTTGGGTGAAGGTTTCCGTGGCCAGGGGACTCTCATAGTCGAGGGTCTTGGCGGGGGAAATGACCATTAGCATGTCAGGCAATCCTCATTGAAGAAACGTGAGTAACTGATCCCTGGTAAATGGCCAGTCCAGCTCCGCACCGGTGTCGTTGCGGCGCAGCACCGGGATGCGTGTGCCGTAACGCTCGACCAGCTCTTCGGACTGGGCAATATCCACCACGTCGACTGGTATTGGCGCCGGCATGGGCGTGTTCACCAGCAGGGCTTCGGCCAACTCGCACAGGTGGCATTGGGTCGTTGTATAAAACAGCAGTTCCATTACTTGGGCTGCGCGTCCAGTTGCTGGCCAGTCACACCGTGACTGTCCTTGCCCATGAGATACAGGTAGATCGGCATCAGGTCTTCCGGCGCGGGATTCTGCTGCGGGTTCTCGGCCGGATACGCCCGGGCTCTCATGTTGGTACGGGTCGCACCCGGATTCAGACTGTTCACACGCACATTATGGCGTTCGTCATCCAGCTCGTCGGCCATCAGCTGGCTCAGACCCTCAACCGCAAACTTGGACACCGCGTAGGCGCCCCAATAGGCTTTGGCCTTGCGGCCCACGCCCGAGGACGTGAAGATCACCGAGGCGTCGGTGGATTTGCGCAGCAACGGGATCATGGCCCGGCTGAGAAGGAAGGGCGCCGTCGCGTTGACGTGCAACACCTTGTTCCAGACCTCGGGATCGTACAGCTCAATGGGACTGCGGTCACCGAGAATGGCGGCATTGTGTAGGATGCCGTCCAGGCGCTCGAAGTTTTCCTCGAGTGTCATGGCCAGCTCCTCATACTCCTTGACCGCTGCGCCTTCAAAGTTCATCGGCACGATGGCGGGCTTGGGGTGTCCGGCGGCTTCGATTTCGTCGTACACCGATTCCAGTTTGGAAACGGTGCGGCCCACCAGGATCACGGTTGCGCCATGGGCAGCGTAGGCAATAGCTGCGGCCCGGCCAATTCCACTGCCGGCACCGGTCACCATAATAATGCGGTCTCGCAGCAAATCGGCGGGGGCTTGGTAATCTTGCATAACCTGTTCTCCGTGTCAGGCGGTTACCGGGTAGGGATTCAAATCTGGTTTTATTGTAACAGCTTTGCCAGGTCGGCGACGGTGTCGGCTACGAGGTCTGCTTGCCACAGGTCAACCGATCCCGGCTCCTCGATATAGCCGTAGCGAACGGCGATGGTCCGCATGCCGGCATTACGTCCGGCTTCGATATCGCGCTCGTGATCGCCCACGTAGACAGCGCTGGCAGGATCGGCTCCGATCTCCTGGCAGGCCAGGAACAGGGCTTCGGGGTGAGGTTTGCGCTGGGCGACGTGGTCCGGGCAGATAACGGCCGCACAGCGCGGTGCCAGGCCGAGCGCTTCCACCAGTGGGGCGGCAAAACGCACCGGTTTGTTGGTGACGATGCCCCAGGGAATGCTCCGTGCTTCCAGCGCCCTGAGAATCGGATCCATACCTTCAAACAGGGCGGTCTCAATGGCGACACCGGCCTCGTAGAGATCGAGAAACTCGGTGTGCTTGGATAGGTAGTCCGGATGGTCCGGCTCCAGTCCGAACCCGACCCGAATCATGGCACGTGCGCCATTGGAGACCGAGCGCCGGATGTGTTCGGCCGGCAGTGGCGCGAGGCCATGCTGCTGGCGAAGCTGGTTCAGGCAGCGGATAAAATCCGGTGCCGTGTCGATCAGCGTGCCGTCAAGATCGAACAGGACGGCCGAGGGTACGGTCTCAGGCATCGCGGGTATCTCGCGCATGCATCAGGTAGTTCACATCGACATCGCGACCGAGCTTGTAGATCTTGGTGATGGGGTTGTAGGTCATTCCCGTCAACTCCAGCACCTCGAGCCCGGCGTGGCGCAGGTGGTCGGACATTTCCGAGGGACGGATGAACTTTTTCCACTCGTGCGTGCCTTTGGGCAACATGTTCAGGACATACTCGGCGCCCACGATGGCGAACAGGAACGACTTCGGATTCCGGTTGATGGTGGAGACGAAGAGGTGACCACCGGGTTTGAGTATGGTGGAGCAGGCTCGGATCACCGACGCCGGATCGGGCACGTGTTCCAGCATCTCCAGGCAGGTGACAACGTCGTACTGGCCGGCGTGGTCAGCATCCTGGGCGAGATCCTCAACGGTGGTTTGGCGATAGTCCACTTTGATACCGCTTTCCAGACCATGCAGTTTCGCGACGGACAGGGGCGCTTCGCCCATATCAATGCCGGTCACATGGGCGCCGCGCTGGGCCATGCCCTCCGACAGCAGGCCGCCGCCACAGCCCACGTCCAGGACCCGTTTGCCTGCGAGAGGGACCCGCTCGTCAATGTAGTTCAACCGAAGCGGGTTGATGTCATGAAGGGGGCGGAATTCACTGGTGGGGTCCCACCAGCGACTGGCCAGTGCCTCAAACTTTGCAATTTCATTCCGGTCTACGTTCTGGTTTGTCATGGTCTGTGCTGCCTGATCAATCTGTCGGAATTCGGTTATTGGGCCTGCTGGTTGCGAATACGTTCCTTCCAGCCATCGACGCGCAACATCAGGTCCGCGACATCGATGCGGGTGAGTCGGCCGTCCTGTAACTGGGGTACGCCGTTAATCCAGCTATGGCTTACTGCCCGGCCATGGTTGCTGTACACCAAGTGCGAGATCGGGTCGTAGACCGGTTGCAGGAAAGGATCGCTCAGGTCCACGGCGATGATGTCGGCCAGTTTGCCTGCCACCAGTGAACCGAGTTCGTGGTCGCGGCCCAACGCCCTGGCGCCACTCAGGGTTGCCATGGTCAGTGCCGCATGTGCCGAGAGGGCGGCGGCATCGCCCGATACCACCTTGGCGATCATGGCGGCCGTGCGTAGCTCCCCGAAGAGGTCCAGATCGTTGTTGCTGGCGGCCCCATCGGTGCCGATGGCGACGTTCACGCCGGCATCCATCAGTTTCTGCACCGGGCAAAGGCCGCTCGCCAGTTTGAGGTTGGATTCCGGGCAGTGAATGACGTGGGCGCCCGACGTGGTGACGGTCTCCAGATCGGCGTCGTTTACCTGGGTCATGTGGACACACTGGGTGTTCGGGCCCAAAAGCCCCAGTTCAGCCATGCGTGCGACCGGGCGTTGACCGAGCTTTTCGGTGGCTTCGTTAACTTCGAATTCGGTTTCGTGCAGGTGGATCTGGATCGGGGCGCCAGTGTCGGCGGACAGCTGGATCGCACGCTTCAGAGGTGCATCCGACACCGTGTAGGGGGCATGCGGGCCTATGGCGGGGGTAATGTACGGGTCGTCCTGCCAGTCTCGGATGAATGCCTCACCCTTTCCGAGGTAGTCTTCTGGCCCTGTTCCCCAAGGCGTCGGGAAATCCAGTAGCGGAAAAGCAATCTGGGCACGCATGCCGGCGTCGTGGGCGCACTGGGCCGCAATCTCGGGGAAGAAATACATGTCCGAGAAGGTAGTGGTGCCAGTGCGCAGCATTTCGGCCATGGCGAGCTGGGTGCCGTCGGCGATGAAGGCTTCGCTGATAAAGGCGCCTTCGGCAGGCCAGATATGGTCATTCAGCCAGGACATCAACGGCAGGTCATCGGCCATGCCACGAAACAGCGACATGGCGGCGTGGCCATGAAGATTGATCAGGCCGGGCATCAACGCGTGACTGGGCAGATCCACGGTTTCCCGGGTACGGAAACGCCGGTCGGCTTCCTGCTGCGAGACCACCGCGGCTATGCGGTTCCCCTGGATAATGACCGCCTGGTTGTCCAGGACGACTGCTTCCGGTTCGATGGGAATGAGCCAACGGGCGTTGATGCGGATATCGGCTGCGGTGATGGTGTCTGCCGTCATGTACCTGCCTTCAGGGCCGGGCGCGTAAAACTCGCGCATTGAAAATGTAGGGCGGAAGTATAAACGTTATACTGGGCGTTTTCAGCGTTTCAGAGGCGGAGCTGATCTATGGCGACATCCCCCACAAATCCATCTTCCCGGGCAGTTGGCACGGTAGCTATTCGTTGGCATGGCCATGCCCTGGAATTGCTGGACCAGCGTCTGCTGCCGGTGGACGAGCACTGGATAACCCTGGAGGGCGCTTCGAGTGTGGCCCAGTGCATCCGTGACATGGTGGTTCGCGGCGCACCGGCCATTGGTATCAGTGCCGCTTATGGCGTTGCCCTGGCCGCCCGCCATGCCGGAGGGGGAGACTGGAAAGCCGAGATCAAACAGGCGATTCGAGAACTGGCGGCATCGCGGCCCACCGCCGTCAACCTGTTCTGGGCACTGCAGCGTATGGAACAGGTCTTTCACGAGTGTCACTCGCTGGACGAGGCGGTGGGGCGACTGGCCTCAGAAGCCGTTCGCATTCACGAAGAGGATCTGGCGGCGAACCTCGCCATGGCGGACCACGCCCTGGGGGTCATACGGCCCGACAAACCCATATCGGTTCTCACCCACTGCAATACCGGCGCTCTGGCAACCGGAGGGTATGGCACCGCCTTGGGCGTTATCCGCCGTCTTCACGAAGAAAATATGCTGCAAACCGTCTATGCCGACGAAACTCGTCCCTGGCTTCAGGGCAGTCGCCTGACCGCCTGGGAGCTGGCGCAGGAGGGCATCCCGGTAACGCTCAACGCCGATGGTGCCGCTGCAGCCATTCTGGCGGATGGCCACGTACGCTGGGTGGTAGTGGGTGCTGACCGAATCACTGCCAACGGCGATGTCGCCAACAAGATCGGCACCTACAGCCTTGCCGTTCTGGCTCGCCACCACAAGGTTGGTTTCATGGTGGTGGCACCTTCCAGCACTGTTGATATGTCACTGGCATCCGGCCAGGACATCCCGATCGAAGAACGTGAAGGTACAGAAATTCGCGAAATTCGCGGTGTACCGTTGGCGCCAGCAGGGGTCAAGGTCTTCAATCCGGTTTTCGACGTCACTCCGGCAAGCCTGATCGACGCCATCGTGACTGAAAAGGGCGTGGTCCATAACCCGAACATTACCGGGATGCGCGAGTTATTTGGTTGAGGGTTTCCGACTGCCGGTTGCGGGCTTATCGTCCGCGCCGGCCGTGTCTTCGTAGCGGGCCTTCATGTCCGCGACCTGCTTTTCCTGTTCTTCCACAAAGTGCAGCGACATCTCGAAACTCTGGCGGGTAAAATCCAGCACCTGCCGGAAGCCTTCATCCGAGAGGTGCCGGGCATCGTCGTGCCGGCGGAAGATGTTGATGAATTCCCGTTCCCGTTCAAACTGCAGTGGCAGACGCCCGACGCCCCAGTCGTTCAGGAGTTGCCAGACTTCGGGGTTGTAGTTGCGCGTGGTGCGCATGATGAAAGGGATCGGATCGTTGCGGGCTATAAGGGCCGCAAGGCGCAGAATGAGTTCGAAGGAGAGGGTGGCGGTGCCGTTTTCAATGGCCTCGAGGACCGACTTGTCTCGGAGATTCAGAGCCTCGCTCATTTCCGACAGAGTGAGGCCGGCCACCTCACGGATGTCCTGGAGGGATTGACCAGCCGTCAGCATGGCGCGGAGCTGGTCCTGGGAATTGATCAGGGCGCGCCCGACCCGCATGGAGGTGTCTGTGGCCTTTGCCCCGAACCGGAGGGCGGAGCCGGTCAGATTGGCCAGCCGGTCGAACAGGCTATCCGGATTCCGGGGTGCCGTGTTGTCGGCTCTCCCCAGTTCTTCAACCTCTTCCATAGACCGCATGGCATGCAGGGCATCCAGAAGCATGTCCTGCAGCATGCGCGCTTTCTGTCGGGGGTCCGGGTCCTTGGTACGCTCCGTCATACTCGGGTTCGGTTCCCTTACTGGGTGGGCGCCTGAGCAGCGAACTGCCGGGGCGACACGATGGACACCATTTGCCGATCCAGTTCCAGCATATCTGCCATGATGTGGCCGCCCTCGCGGATGACAAAATCGAGCTCGTCATCGGTGGTGTCCAGATCGGCGGCCTGCTGATCCTGCCAGTCCTCGAGGTCTTCCAGGGATGCAAACGGCTCTTCGCCGCGCAGCTCACGGCGCGCATTGGCGATAGTCAGCCGGGTCCGCTCGATCTGCTCGTGCTGGGTCTTGCGGTTGTCGAAGTTCAGACTGACGGAATCCATTTCCCGCTGCTCGTTCAGGAAGTCAATTTCCTGCTGCAGCAAACTGAACTCCGGGCTGGCCGAGAACCGTTCTTCGTGGCGCTTTCTCAATTCATCGATGATGCCGCTGAAGTCAAAATAGCGCTCGTGGGGGACGGCTTCGATCTGATCCCAGGGCAGGGCGTGGTCGAGGGCATCCTCACCGATACGGCTCTTGTCGATGCGGGACGGAATCTCGATGTCCGGAATCACCCCTTTATGCTGGGTGGAACCACCGGAAACCCGGTAGAACTTGGACTGGGTAATTTTCAGCTGGCCATGATTGAGCGGGCGAACCGCCTGGACCGTGCCCTTGCCAAAGGTTTGGGAACCCACCACGAGACCGCGGCCGTAATCCTGGATAGCGCCGGCAAAAATCTCCGAGGCCGAGGCGCTCATGCGGTTGGTCAGGACAACGAGGGGGCCATCATAGGCGACGGAAGGATCCTCGTCGTTGAGGACCTGAACGTCGTTATTGGCGTTGCGGATCTGGACGGTTGGGCCTTTGTCGATAAACAGGCCGACCAGGTCGTTGGCCTCATGCAGGGCGCCGCCGCCGTTGTTGCGAAGATCAATCACCAGGCCGTCGACACCGTCTTCCTCGAGCTCGGTAATCAGATTCCGGACATCCCGGGTTGTGCTCTTGTAGTTGGGATCACCCGCCTGCATGGCCTGGAAATCGGCGTAGAAGGTGGGGATGGTGATCACACCGACGGTGTAGTCAGTGCCGCTGCGCTCCAGCTCAATGACGTCCTTGCTGGCGCTCTGTTCTTCAAGCTTCACCTCGTCACGCTTGATGGCGATAGCCTTGGTGATGGTTTCGTCACTGGCGTTGGCCGGGATAACCTCGAGGGTGACGACCGAATTGCGCGGGCCCCGAATGAGGTCGACCACCTCGTCCAGACGCCAGCCAATGACATTGACCGGCTTCTCGTCACCCTGGGCAACCGAGACAATCCGGTCCGCTGGCTGGAGCTGGCCCTGCTTGGACGCCGGTCCACCAGGTACCAGGCGAACCACCTTGGTGAACTCATTATCGGATTGAAGAACGGCACCGATACCTTCCAGCGAAAGGCTCATGTTGATATTGAAATTTTCCGACGTCCGCGGGGAAAAATAGGAGGTATGCGGATCCCACATGCCGGTGAATGCATTCATATACGCCTGGAATGCGTCCTCGCTACGAGCTTGATAAGCCCGCTTTAACTGGCCCTCATACCGACGGAGAAGGTTGTCTTCGATGGTTTCGTCGTCAGTGCCGTTGAGGCGCTGCGCCAGCACCGCATTCTTGATTCGCTTCACCCAGAGGGCATCAAGTGCCTCTCTATTGGTCTCCCAGGAGGCTTCTGACCGATCCAGGAGAATGGTTTCATCCGTCCCGAAGTCGAGTTTGTCGATGCCGCCATTAATCAGGTTGAGGGCAAACTGGAGCCGTTCAATGATGCGTTGCTGAACCAGATTGTAGATATCGAAACCGGGCTGGAGCTGGCCGGTCTTCAGCGCCGCCCCCAGTTGTGTTCGTACCCGGTTGAATTTGTTGAGGTCTTCCTGGGTCAGGTAGATGCGTTGCCCGTCCAGGTATTCCAGATACGCATCGAATACATCCCCTGACAGCTCGTCACTGATGCCGAGATCGCGGAAGTGAGTGAACTGGAGCTGGCGGGCAATCAGGATATTGGCCCTGGCCTGATCAATGGTAGGCGCAACCGGTTCGTACACCAGAGAATCGTCCACCTTCGCGTTCAGTGCCAGGGGCGTCGAGACCAGCAGGGCAATGGTTAAAGCCTTGCAGAATCCTGTCCGGGCATATTTTGAGGGTGCGCAAGGGGCGACAATTCTTTCCGCGATGGTCATAAATGCATACCTGACGGTGCTGGGTGCAGGTTCGGTGGAGTTGAACCATGCTTTCCCGTTGGCGAATAAATTTATTGTAGGCAAGCGCTACCACCGTTGCCATAGGCAGCGCGTATCGGTTCGTGACAATCTGTCCATGAAATCGTCATGTGACGGTGGAATTATGACGGGGAAGGGCGGCATTGTGAGGGCCGGAGAGGCGTAGCCTCTCCGGCAAGTCGGGTCAGCAAAAGAGGGTGTTGGTTTCGGCTTTTTCCAGCAACAGCCTGGGCGGCGCGAAGCGGTCACCATGCTGTTCGGCCAGTTCTTTGGCGCGTTCGGTAAATGCCCGCACACCGTATTGGTTGATGAATTGGATGGCCCCGCCGGTCCAGGGAGCGAAACCGATACCGAAGATGCTGCCAATGTTGGCGTCTTCCACGGTGCGCAGCACGCCCTCCTCCAGGCAGCGAACGGTTTCAATGGCCTGGATAAAGAGGATCCGGTCTTTCAGGTCATGCAGTGCCACCGAAGACGCCTTGCTCGCATCCACGTACAGACGCTCCAGTTCAGGCCAGAGGTGTTTCTTGCCTTGCTCCGGGTAATCGTAGAAGCCTGCGCCGGCAGCCTTGCCCTTGCGGCCCTGCTCATTGACCATCTGGTCGATCACGGCCTCGGCAGGGTGCGGAATCCAGGTGCCGCCGGCAGCTTCGGTATCTTTTCTGCTCTGGTCGCGGATGTGTTGCATCAGGGTCATGCTGACTTCGTCGGAAATGGCCAGCGGACCGACAGGCATGCCCGAAAGCAGGCCGGCATTTTCAATGCTGGCCGGGTGAATGCCCTCGCCCAGCATGCAGATGCCCTCGTTCACAAACGTGCCGAATACCCGGGAGGTGAAGAAACCCCGGCTGTCGTTGACCACGATGGGAATCTTGCCAATCTGCTGCACATAGTCGAACGCGCGAGCAAGAGTGTCATCGGAGGTCTTTTCACCCACGATAATTTCCACCAGTTGCATCTTGTCCACGGGGGAGAAGAAATGCAGGCCGATGAAGTGATCGGGCCGGGCGGATGCTTCGGACAGCTGAGTGATGGGAATCGTCGAGGTGTTGGACGCGAAAATGCCATTTGACGCAAGTTTCGCTTCTGCTTCCTGGGTCACTTTCGCCTTCAGGCTGCTGTCCTCGAAGACCGCTTCGATGACCAGGTCGCAACCGTCGAGATCCTCGGCACTGTCGGTCGCCTTGATGCGGCTGAGAATTTCGGCTTTTTTCTCCTCGGTCATTCGGCCACGGCTGACTTTCTTTGCCAACAGTTTTTCCGAGTAACTTTTGCCTTTCTCGGCGTTCTCGACGGAAACGTCTTTCAGCACGACCTCAATCCCACGGGTGGCGGTGGAGTAGGCGATACCAGCGCCCATCATTCCCGCGCCCAGCACGCCAACCTTCCGGAACGTTTCTTTGTCTACGCCGTCAGGGCGGCTGCCGCCGGCCTTGATGGCATTTAACTGGAACCAGAAGGTGCCGGTCATGTTCTTCGCCACCTGACCAATCACCAGCTCCGCGAAATATCGGGTCTCGACCAGGCTGCCGTTGTCGAAGTCCACCTGCGCACCTTCAACTGCAGCCGAAAGAATGCGCTCAGGCGCTGGATAGCAACCCCGGGTTTTCTGCTTGAGCATGGCCGGGGCAATAGCCAGTTTCTGGGCCATGGCCGGATGGTGCGGCGCTCCCCCCGGAAATTTGAAGCCTTTCTGGTCCCAGGGTTGCTGGCACTTGGGGTTGGCATCGATAAAGGCCCGGGCCTTGGCCATCATTTCGTCCGGCGACTCGGCCAGCTCATCAACGATGCCTGCCTTGAGGGCGGCTTTCGGATTCACTTTCTTGCCTTCCATCAAATAGGGGAAGGCCGCCTCAAGGCCAATCATGCGCGGCAGGCGCTGGGTTCCGCCACCGCCGGGCAGCAATCCCAGGGTGACCTCGGGCAGGCCCAACTGAATGCTTTCTTCATTCAGCACAACGCGGTGATGGCAGGCCAGGGCGATCTCCAGCCCGCCGCCGAGCGCACTGCCGTTGATGGCAGCGACCACAGGCTTGCCGCTGGTCTCGAGGAAGCGCATGTCGCCTTTCAGGCCATTCACCATGTCTTCGAAGGTTTGGGCATCCTCGCGAGTGACCCTGTGCAGTTCGGTCAGGTCACCACCGGCAAAGAAGGTTTTCTTGGCGGAGGTAATGACGACACCACGAATGTTGGCCAGATCGGCTTTTACCCTGGTCACTGTATCAGTCAGCGCTTCGCGGAAGGCCGCGTTCATGGTGTTGGCGGATTGCCCGGGCATGTCGATGGTCAGGGTCAGAATCTGGTCTGAACCCAGGTCGTAACGGATAGCACTCATAATCGGTTCTCCTGTCAGAAAAAGGGTCGGGTTCAGACGCGTTCAATGATGGTGGCAATCCCCATGCCGCCGCCGACACAAAGGGTGGCGAGGCCATAACGCAGTTCCCGGCGTTCCAGCTCGTCCATCAGCGTGCCCAGAATCATGGCGCCCGTTGCGCCCAGCGGATGGCCCATGGCGATTGCACCGCCATTAACATTCACTTTCTCATCAGGAACCGACAACTCGCGCTGGAAGCGCATCACTACGGAAGCGAAGGCCTCGTTAACTTCGAACAGGTCAATCTGGTCGACGGTCATTCCGGCCTTTTCCAGGGCCTTGCGGGCCGCCGGAGCCGGACCGGTCAGCATGATGGTCGGGTCGGTGCTGGTGACGGCGGTGGCGACGATCCGGGCTCTCGGCTTGAGGCCCATGGCCTTGCCCTTCGCTTCACTGCCAATCAGCAGGGCGGTAGCGCCGTCTACAATTCCTGAGGAGTTGCCGGCGTGGTGAACGTGGTTGATCTTCTCCACGTAGTGGTATTTCTCCCGGGCCACTCCGTCAAAGCCCATTTCTCCCATCATCTGGAACGATGGTTTGAGGCCGGCCAGGGAGTCGATGGAGGCATTGCCCCGAACGTGCTCGTCCCGATCCAGGATGACCACGCCATTCTGATCGGTGACCGGAACGATGGATTTGGCAAAATGGCCGTTCTGCCAGGCGTTCGCGGCTTTTTGCTGGGACTTGACCGCGAATCCGTCGACGTCTTCCCGGCTGAAGCCTTCGATGGTGGCAATCAGGTCGGCGCCAATGCCCTGGGGCATGAACCCGGTGTGCAGATTGGTTTCCGGGTCCGTGGCCCAGGCGCCGCCGTCAGAGCCCATGGGGACGCGGGACATGGCCTCCACGCCGCCGGCAACCACCAGGTCCTCCCACCCGGATCGGACTTTCATGGCAGCCAGGTTGACGGCTTCCAGTCCGGAGGCACAGAAACGGTTGAGGGTGACGCCCGCCACCTTTTCATCCCAATCGGCGGCCAGCGCTGCGGTCTTGGCAATATCAGCGCCCTGGTCGCCAACAGCGGTTACACAGCCCATGACGATGTCATCAACCTGCGCCGTATCCAGGCTATTCCTCTCCTGCAGCGCTTTGAGTACGGTTGTCATCAGCGTGATGGGCTTGACGCTGTGAAGGGAACCGTCTTTTTTGCCGCGACCTCTCGGGGTGCGGACTGCATCGAAGATATACGCCTCGGTGGTCATTGTTTGTCCTCTGATGATGGTTGAGTCAGAAAATACTTCCGATGGCGTAACCATAGCCGGTAGAAGGGACCCGGTGTAATGACGACGGCTGCCATTTGCATTGGCGAAACTGCTCAGTTGCCATGACAAGAAGCGGCGTGACTTCTATGGTTAAAGTAAGGCGCGCAAGTGTGGGAGGCAGAGTGATATGTCCCTCAGAGATGCCATCGACAATTTTTATGAGCGGCTGGTTCTGGATGCCATCGACGCCACCCGGGAGGATGCGGACAACGCGGATTACCTGACTGACGTGATGTGTGTCGCGCTGAACCACCTTCCGGCCCGGTACTACCGGCACGCGATCGATATGGTGTTCTTTTTGACCGATGAGGAATTAAAGGGCATGAAAGAAAAATCCCTGGCCGAGGTGCAGGCGGCCAGGGATTTTGTGAGGGAGCATCAAAGGAACTGAGATCCCGTGCCAGTCAGCCCGGAACCACGGCTGCCAGTGCATTGCTGAGGCGTTTGGCCAGGGCTTCGTCCGGTGATGCGTCTGCGGGCTGGAGGCACCAGCGTGCAACCAGTTTCTCCAGTTCCCGGAACTCGTTGCTGGCCGGCTCGGTCGAACCCATTCCCTCCGCCAGTCGCTGGACCTGAATCTCCATCCGGCGTTGTTGATCGAAATCCGGTGACGTAATCCCTCCAAGAATTTCGGCGCGAATGACCAGTTCACCGTGGTCGAGACTGTCTTGTCCGGCGGCCAGTTCCGGCCAGTGGCCGGGAACCTGCGCCGCGTCGGCTGGCCCCTCCAGGCGTGCCATCACCAGTGATTGCCAGTAACTGACATCCGCTCGCAATTGCTGTTCCGTCAGGGCCTGCTTTAGTCTTTGCTTCTCGCCTTGAACCTTGTCTTTCAAGGTGGCGGAAAGTGCCGAAACCTGAAGCTCATGCAGTTTGCTGAGGGCATCCGACAGGGTAGAACCGTCGTCCTCGCTGGACAGTTTCCGGCTTTCCTCGATCACCGGGGCTGCCGCTTCGTCGGCTGCCCGTGTCGCCTGCTGCTGTTCGTTTCGATGGGCATCGCGGCGAGCGAAGATCTGGTCACAGGCTTTGCGGAACGCCTGCCAGAGCTTGCGGTCTTCCCGGTGACGGGTGATGCCTATGGCCTGCCAGTCAGCCTGCAGGTTTTTCGCCTGATTCATCGCGTCTTGCAGCGGCTCATGATCGATCAACGCGTTTGCCTTGTCGACGATCTCCTGCTTCAGGGCCTCGTTCTTCTGCCGTTCCTGATCCAGGGGCGCCTCGAGCTTTTTCAGCAGGTCGTCAAAATGTTTCTGGACCTGCCGGTTCTCCCGAAACTCGACCGGCCAGGCTGCCTTCCATTCCTGGCGAGCGGTCAGGTGGATCTTTTCGGCGGCTTTCCAGTCAATGGTGGACCAGTCGGCGTGATTCAGGAACGTTTCCAGCTCCTCGCAAATGGCCTTGCGTTTTTCCAGGTTCGCGCGTTTGAGCCCTGATTTTGCCGAAAAATAGTCTTTGCAGGGCTCGTATGCCTTATCAGACGCCGCCTTGAAGCGGGTCCAGAGTGCGCGGTCCGAGGAGCCCCCCAGATTGCGCCATTCATTCTGGAGCTCCTTGATCCGTTCGGCCTTGGCTTCCGGTTCCATGGGTTGTTCCGCGAGGTACTCCATCTGTTCGCAAAGCTCAATCTGCTTGGGCTCGGTCGCAAATCCCAACCAGTCACTGAGTTCCCTGAGCTGGCCGTTCAGCAGCTGCATACGGGCCTGGAACGGTTTGCCATGGCGGCGATCAAGGGATTTGAACTGTTGTTGGACTGTCTTCAGAAGCTGCCTGGATTCCCTCAGCTGCTTTGCTTCAAGTGCCGCCTCCAGACTGGTCATAGATGCTTCCAGTTCGGCGGCAATGGCCTTCTGTTTTTCAAGGTCTTCCGTACTGGCCGGTTTTGACTGCTTGGGCTTTCCGGCCAGTTGTCGGACCGACTCGAGCAACGCCGGCATGGGAAAGTTCTCGGGCCAGTTGATCTCCCGGATCAGTTGCCTGGCCTGTTCGCGACGCTCATCGGCGCCGTCATCACCGGAGGCGTTAGCCGCTGTCAGCTCTGCAAGGGTGTCTTTTTCCTGGGTGGTACGGCGGACGGCGCTGATGTAATTGCGCAGGGACAACATGCTGGTCTCGTAGGCCTTTTGCTGTTGCCTGTCCACGGAGGTATCCCGTGTGGCTTCCAGCCAGCGGTTCTCCTGGGTTTTCTGGAGAGCATCCAGAGAGGCCAGCGAGGGCAGAGTCTCTGGCGACTGGGTCTTCAGGTCGTCCAGGGTGTTTGCAAGAAGGGCCAGGGTTTCCTCTCGCTGGAGTCGTTGCTCTTCTTGACGTTCCTCATCCGCCTGCGCTGACTGGACCGCCGCCAGACGTTCCTTGCAGCGGTGAACTGCCTCGAGAAAGCTTTGCGCCTGCTCCGCGTTGGCGTGGGCTTCTACCTCGGCCCACTGGCGGGTGAGGGCACCCAGTCGCGCTTCATAAAGCTTGGTGTCATCGCTTCGGGCCTGATCTTTGGCATGGTTGATCAGTGTGGTGATGGTTTGCGAAAGGCTCTCCAGCCGCGCCTGCTCTTCGCGGAGTTTCTGGAGTGCCTGTCGGACCGACTGGTAGACGCTTTTGTCCCGACCCTTGGCTTTTTTCTGGACCTGTTGGAGGCTCTCGGCATCTGTCAGTCGGCCCGCGGCTTCAAGACGAATATCGGCGGTAACACCCTCGACGGCCAATTCGGCGAGCCGGGCCTGCTCGGGCGAGCCTTTGAGCGTTTCCAGTTGAGCCTCCCTCAGGCTGGCACGCGTATCTTCCTGCGGGGCATCCGGTGCGGGCACTTCCTTGCGGACCTTTCCGGTCGCTTCTGGAGACTTGCGGGACTTGAAGAGTTTCTGGATGAATGCGGCCATAAAGGTATCCTTCGGGATTGAAACCAGTCCTCGGTGTCGGGCAAAGTTATCCGCCACCGGCCATCGGCTGCTCGTGTCGGCAAGCCGGGTACCGTTGCCGGGCATGCCGGCAAGAATGAATTCGGGGGCTAGTCTAGCGTTTTGTACGCGCACGCGGGAAGGGGCTGTATGACAAAACCGGAAAATCAGGACGATCAGGAATACAAGGCTCGTGCCGCCGCTCTCAGGCTTTTGGCCAGAAGGGAGCACAGTCGTCTGGAGCTGTCGTTGAAACTGCGCCAGCGAAAGATTGAAGCCGCCATTATCGAAGCGGTGCTGGACGACTATGAAGGCGAGGGCTGGTTGGACGACAACCGGTTCGCCGATGTCTATGCTCGCCAAAGAATGGATCTGGGCTATGGCCCATTACGCATACTGGGTGAGCTCCAGCAGCGCGGTGTGCACCATGCCCCCGAGTGCCTCACAGAGATGACTGAGGAAGACTGGTGTCGTCGCGCCGTGGCGCTCAGGGCGAAGCGCTTCGGGTTGTCAGACCTCGACGAGGATTGGGATGAAAAAGTGCGGCAGGCCCGGTTTCTGAATCGGAGAGGATTTTCGGCGGGTCAGGTGGAGCGGGCCCTGGAAACCCGCTCGCAAGACAGCTGAGTCTGCCGCGGCACAGTGCTAGAGGGTCGGGGGAATCATGCCCAGCTCGCGTGGCAGGCCGGCTCGCAGTTCCGGGTGGGCCTCTGCTTTTGGTGCGGAACCCGAACCCCGGGGCATGGAATCGAGGTTGACCAGCTCGCCCGGTTTTATCGCATCCGTCTGGTTACGCTCGGTTATCCGAGCGAGGACGTCGTAATAGCGGCGAATATTCTGCACGTACAACACCGGCTCATGACCACGAGCATATCCGAAGCGGGTTTTGGTGTACCACTCCTTCTGAGCCAGTAGCGGCAGGAATTCTTTTACATCCATCCAGCGATCCGGGCTCTTGCCGGCGCTCTCCGCGAGTCGTCGCGCGTCTTCCAGGTGGCCGAAACCAACGTTGTAGGAAGCGAGCGCAAACCAGGTCCGGTCCGGTTCCGGAATCCGGTCCGGGATTTTCTTGTGCACCATGCGAAAGTATTTGGCGCCGCCCTGGATGCTTTCCTCAGGGTCCAGCCTATTGTTGATGCCAATGTAGCTCGCGGTGTTCCGTGTCAGCATCATCAGGCCTCGAACGCCCGTTGGAGAAACAGCATTCGGGCGCCAATGCGACTCCTGGTAACCGATGGCCGCAAGCAGGCGCCAGTCTATCCCGAACTCGGCAGCATAATCCTGGAACAGTGATTCGTACTTTGGCAGGCGGTTTTCGACGTGGTGCATGAATGTCCGGGCACCGACGTAGTTCAGTTGGTCAAGGTGCCCATAAAAGCGTTCCGCAAGCTGTGCGAGTGTGCCGTCACTTTGCAGTTTTGTCAGGAACTGGTTGGCGGCATTGACCAGGGTGTCATCCTGGTCTGCTGGGAACAGCCATGCCAGTTCCTCTGGCTCTCCCACGTAGAAAGCATCTTTTACCTGGGGAAAGAATACGTGGTTGAGTTCCAGCTCGTTGGAGGAAACCGCCGCATAGGAGAATTCACCGCTTTCCACGCGCGCCAGAATGCCTGCCGGATCCAGACCGGGGTGCACCTGCCAGTCGAATCCGGATTCTTCACCCTCGAGCAAGTGTTCGTGATTGCTTTCTGCGACCAGATGAAGAGTCTGGCCCTCAAGGTCACTGAGGGAATCGGGGCGCGGTACATCCCGGTTGTACACCACCACAGACTGGGCGGCGATGCCGGTAGGCAGGACCTTGTACTGATCCGCCATACCCGGTTGGCCAGACAATCCGGCCAGCCCAATGTGGGCGTAGTTCCTGGAGAGTACGGAAAGGACTTCAGTGTTGTCTTCTGCCACGCGCACCCGAAGCTCAACTCCGAGCTCATCGGCAAACAGCTTTGCCAGCTCGTAGTCATAGCCAGTCGGCCCGTCCCGTCCCTCATAGTAAATGGAGGGCGCTTCGCGGGTGATCACATGCAGCACGTCCTCTGCGAGAACCTCCTGCAGTGTGCTTGGGCGCGAGCAGCCGGCAACTGCAACGACAGCACTGATCATGAGTGCCGCCTGAGTTGGCGCAGCCGCAAAAGCAGTCAGAATTCTGAACAAGTCCCTAGGCTCCGTTACCGCTGGATCGTCGGGATACGTCAGTAAGTGGGGAATGGACGCATCCGGTGTGTCACGAGCTGTGGCTTCCGCTTCCACATATATATGATCGTTGCTGCTGCTACGTTGGTCAATAAAGCTGGTTAATTAATATGCAAAACAATGTCAATTGTACAGGACGGAATTAAGGCGAGTGGCGCTGTATCCCGACCTCGCTTTCGAGTATCATGGCGGCCTTTCAAATTGCACCCAGACTTCCCCGTTTCGCGCGATACAGGTTGATATCATGCTTGAACTTCGCGGCGCTCCCGCGCTTTCGCCCTTCCGCTCCCGCAAACTGCATACCCGAATTCAGGACGTTGTACCTGAAGTCGAGCATGTGTATGCCGAGTTCATGCACTTTGTGGATCTGGAGGGCAGCCTTTCCGAATCCGATCAGGCGATTCTCGACCGGCTTCTGACCTACGGTCCGAGCGTCCAGGTGGAAGATCCCGATGGCGTCCTGTTCCTGGTCGTACCCCGACCGGGCACTTTGTCCCCGTGGTCGAGCAAGGCCACCGATATCGCACGGAACTGTGGTCTGCGCCAGATTCACCGCATTGAGCGCGGTACCGCCTTCTACGTCCGTGCCAATCGTAAACTGGGGCTGGCGCAGCGTGAAAAAATTGCCGCGTTGCTGCATGACCGCATGACCCAGAAAGTGTTCCATGAAATGGGTGGTGCTGAGTTGTTGTTCAGCCATGAGGAGCCCCGCCCACTTGGCCGCGTGCCGGTGCTGGCCGGCGGTCGCTCAGCGTTGGTGGAAGCTAACGCCCGGTTGGGCCTGGCCCTGGCGGACGATGAAATCGACTACCTGGTGAAATCGTTTACCGATCTTCAGCGTGACCCGACTGACGTTGAACTGATGATGTTTGCGCAGGCCAATTCGGAGCACTGCCGGCACAAGATCTTCAATGCGTCCTGGGATATCGACGGCGAAGGCCAGGAAAAATCGCTGTTTGCCATGATCCGCAACACCTTCGAAATGAACAGTGAAGGTGTGCTTTCGGCATACAAGGACAATGCTTCAGTCATTCGTGGCAGCCGTGGTGGTCGCTTCTACCCGGATCCGGATTCCGGTGTCTACGGGTACAACGAAGAAGACATCCACATCCTGATGAAGGTGGAAACCCACAATCACCCGACGGCCATTGCGCCGGCTTCGGGCTCGGCCACCGGTTCCGGTGGTGAGATCCGGGATGAGGGCGCCACCGGTCGCGGCTCCAAGCCCAAGGCGGGCCTGACCGGCTTCACTGTGTCGAACCTGAATCTGCCAGGCGATCCCCAGCCCTGGGAAATTGGATATGGCAAGCCTGAGCGGATAGCGTCCGCACTGGATATCATGATCGAGGGTCCCATTGGGGGGGCTTCTTTCAACAACGAATTCGGGCGACCCAATCTGGCCGGCTACTTCCGGACCTTCGAAGAGAAGGTGCCAGGACCGGCGGGAGAAGAAGTGCGAGGGTACCACAAGCCGATCATGATCGCGGGTGGCTTGGGGAACATCCGTGAGGAGCACGTCGAAAAAGGTAACATCCCGGTTGGTGCCAAATTGATCGTTCTGGGTGGCCCCTCCATGCTTATCGGATTGGGTGGCGGTGCAGCTTCCTCCATGGACTCGGGTTCAAGCAATGAGAACCTCGATTTTGCCTCGGTCCAGCGCGATAACCCGGAAATGGAGCGCCGTTGTCAGGAGGTGATCGACCGTTGCTGGCAGATGGGCGACCGTAACCCGATCTGTTTCATACACGACGTCGGTGCCGGCGGCTTGTCCAATGCCATGCCGGAACTGGTTAAAGACGGCGGGCGCGGGGGCAAGTTCGAGCTTCGGGACATCCCGAGCGACGAACCTGGCATGTCGCCTCTGGAGATCTGGTGCAACGAGTCCCAGGAGCGTTATGTCATGGCCGTTGCTCCGGAGAATCTGGAGCAATTCGACGCCCTGTGCCGTCGCGAGCGTTGCCCGTATGCCGTTATTGGCGAAGCGACCGAATCCCATCATCTCGAATTGGGCGATTCCTATTTCGACGACAAGCCGGTAGACCTGCCGATGGAAGTGCTGTTCGGTAAGCCACCGCGCATGCACCGCAGTGTGAGCCGCGCTTCCTTCACCAAGCCAATCTTCGATTCCACCAAGATTGATCTACACGATGCCATTCGCCGGGTCCTGCGTTTGCCGTCCGTAGGTTCCAAGAGCTTCCTGATTACAATCGGGGATCGCACCATCACTGGCCTGGTTGCCCGGGATCAGATGGTTGGCCCGTGGCAGGTGCCGGTCAGCGACGTTGCCGTCACCGCCAGTTCCTTTGATGTCCGTGCGGGTGAAGCCATGGCGATGGGTGAGCGCACGCCGGTTGCGGTGATTGATGCGCCGGCCTCTGGGCGTATGGCCGTGGGTGAAGTGGTGACCAACCTTGCAGCCGCAGCCATCGGCCAGCTTTCGGACATTCGTCTGTCGGCCAACTGGATGGCTGCGGCAGGGCACCCGGGCGAAGACGAGAACCTTTACGAGACCGTGCGTGCCGTGGGCATGGAACTCTGCCCGGCATTGGGTATTACGATCCCCGTTGGTAAGGACTCCATGTCCATGAAAACCATGTGGGAAGAGGACAGCGGCGAGCAGAAGAGTGTCACCGCGCCGTTGTCCCTGGTAATCAGCGGCTTTGCCCCTGTCATTGACGTGGCCCGGACGCTGACGCCGCAACTGGTAACCGACGCCGGTGAAACCGATCTGATCATGATTGACCTGGCGGCGGGCCAGAACCGACTCGGCGGCTCCGCGCTGGCTCAGGTATATCGGCAGGTGGGCGCCGTTGCACCGGATCTGGACGATCCCGAGGACATCAAGGCCTTCTTTGCGGTCATCCAGGGCCTGAACGCAGACTCCAAGCTGCTGGCTTACCATGACCGCTCAGACGGTGGCCTGTTCGTGACCCTGGCGGAAATGTGTTTTGCCGGCCATACCGGGGTTGATATCAAGCTGGACGGGCTGGCCGAGGATGGGTCCCAGTTCGCTCGGGAGTTGTTCAACGAGGAGCTGGGTGCCGTCATCCAGGTCCGTCGTGACGACACCAGGTTTGTTCTGCAGCAGTTTTCCGCCGCTGGCCTGGGCGATCACACCAGCGTAATCGGCACCCTGAACGACGACGATCAGTTGCGTCTGAGTTTCGAAGGGGAAACGGTGGTTGATGAATCACGGGTTTCCCTCCAGCGCCTGTGGGCCGAGACCAGTTACCGGGTCCAGTCGCTGCGGGACAACGCGCATTGCGCCCAGGAGGAATTCGACAATCTGCTGGATGCCTCCGATCCCGGGCTCAGTGCAGATCTGACCTACGACATCAATGACGACGTTGCCGCGCCCTACATCAGCAAGGGAGCCCGCCCGAAGGTAGCGGTTCTGCGCGAACAGGGCGTGAACGGTCAGGTCGAAATGGCTGCGGCGTTTGATCGTGCCGGCTTCGAATCCGTGGATGTTCACATGAGCGACCTGTTGTCCGGTCGCGTGACGCTGGAACGCTTCAACAGTCTCGTCGCCTGCGGCGGCTTCTCCTACGGTGATGTACTGGGAGCCGGCGAAGGCTGGGCCAAGTCAATCCTGTTCAGCGACCGGGTTCGCGACCAGTTTGCTGCCTTTTTCAACCGTCAGGACACCCTGACGCTTGGGGTGTGCAATGGCTGCCAGATGCTTTCCAACCTGCACGAACTGATTCCGGGCAGTGAAGGCTGGCCAAGGTTTGTCCGCAACCAGTCCGAGCAGTTCGAGGCGCGCCTGGTGATGACCGAAGTGATGTCTTCACCATCGGCATTCCTTGATGGTATGGCGGGATCGCGCATGCCGATCGCGGTCGCCCATGGGGAGGGCCGGGTAGAGTTTGCGGGCGGAAGTTCGGCCGCAGGTCTGACCGAGAGCGAGTTGGTTGCCATTCGCTACGTGGACAACAAAGGCCAGGCCACGTCGCGCTATCCCTTCAACCCGAACGGGTCGGAGGGCGGCATTACCGGTGTTACCACTCGCGATGGCCGGGTCACGATCATGATGCCTCATCCCGAGCGGGTTTTCCGGGCGGTTCAGTACTCCTGGCATCCAGAAGGCTGGCAGGAAGATGGTCCCTGGATTCGTATGTTCAGGAATGCGAGGCGCTGGTTCGGTTAAGCCCCCTGGCTAAAAAGCCGGTCCTGGAAGGTGTCTGTTGAAGGCATTTTTCACGGCCGGCTTTTTTGTCTTTGGGCCCCCGGCTCTGGAGCGATTTTCAAGGGATAAAATTCGTAAAATAGGCAAAAATGAACTTGACTCAGTATTTTTATGCACATTCCTGGTGCTTCCCTGAGTGTTCTGTGTACAAAGAATGAGAAATTGGTTCAATTTTTGTTCTTTGCATATAAGCTATTGAAAAATATATACAAAAGTAATTGGGCGATTTTGTCGCCAATTTAACGGAAGTGCAGTGATTACGGGGGTGAGAGGCGTGTTCCCCAAAACTTTCCCCAGAGTTATCCACAGATTCTGTGGGTAAGTTGCTAAGCCATTAATCTGTACAAAAAATATCCGTATTTGTGGAGGTTGGTTATGTACAAACTGTGCTATTTCGTACCCGAAACTCACCTTGAAAAGACCAAGCGCGCATTGTTTCAGGCTGGCGCCGGAAAAATCGGCGATTACGATTGTTGTGCCTGGCAGTGCGTCGGGCAGGGGCAATTTCGACCGCTGGAAGGCAGTGATCCGTTTCTGGGTAAAAAAGGCGCCCTGGAAGTTGTGGATGAGTACAAGGTCGAGCTGGTTTGCGACGACAGTGTGGTGGGGGAGGCCCTCAAAGCCCTCAAGCAGGCCCACCCCTATGAGGAGCCTGCCTACGAGGTCTACCGGATGGAGGCGATGTGATCACCGTCTGGCAGTGGAACCTGACATTGGATGGCGTATGTCCTGTACGTGTACTCCGAAGGACTCCTTGCGGAAGTCCTCGATAAACAGCTCGAGGGTTTTCCGGACCGTCGGGAACGACAGTTCATCCCAGGGAATGTCTTCGAGTTCAAATAATTGGGTTTCGAGCGATTCTTCGCCGGCACCGAATTGGTCATTCTTGAGGGTTGCCCGGTAAAACATGTGGACCTGGTTGATGTGTGGCACATCAATGATCGAATACAAGCCCTCTATATGCACTTCAGCGAGGGCTTCCTCCAGAGTTTCCCGGGCGGCCGCTTCGATGGTGGTCTCGGCGTTCTCCATAAACCCGGCAGGCAGAGTCCAGTATCCGTAACGTGGTTCGATGGCCCTGCGGCACAACAGGATTTTCCCGTTCCATACTGGAACCGTCCCGGCGACAATACGCGGGTTCTGGTAATGTATGGTTTCACAGCTGATGCATACATAGCGGTGGCGGTTGTCCCCCTCGGGGATGCGTTGTTCAACCGGATGGCCGCATGTGCTGCAGTACTTCATGTGATTCCCCGTATACTGGAAATTGGTTTGGTAGTCAGTTTAACCATCGTGGCTGCCTGTGTCTCATCCAACATTCTGAAGTTCCACGGAGCTACAATTTGCGTGATTTACTCGCCGAGCGTTTGGCTGGCTACGCACCCCGACAACTGGCGTTGGATTATCCCGAAGCCGGCATCCTTGTTCCGGTGACGGACGATCATCGTAACCCGGAAATGGTGTTTACGTTGAGATCCTCGAATCTGAGCACTCACCGGGGGCAGGTTGCCTATCCCGGGGGGAAGCGAGACCCCGGGGATCCATCTCTGGCGGCCACCGCTCTGAGGGAGACCCATGAAGAGATCGGTTTGCCACCAGAGCACGTCGAGGTAATTGCGCCTCTCAGTCAGGTGATGTCCCGCTACGGCATTTTGGTCACTCCTTATGTCGGAGTGATTCCGGTGGATCACCCTCTGGAGCCCAATCCGGATGAAATTGAGAGCGTATTTCGTGTACCCCTGTCGTTCTTTCACGAAGACCGTCGGGAGCGTACGGATGCGCTGAACTTCCTGAACCACACGTTCTATGTCCCCTGTTATCGTTGGGAGCGTTATCAGATATGGGGGTTATCGGCGGTGGTTCTGGTCGATTTTATGAACGCTGTGTACGATGCCGGTATCGATTTATTGGAACCGCCCCGAGGAGGCTGACATGTTTTACGAGCTGGACAACCGAACGCCTGTGCTGGAGGGAGAGGGTCAGTTTGTTGCCGAAAACGCGACAGTGATTGGCAGTGTGCGCCTGATGGAGAAGGCCAGTGTATGGTTCAACGTGGTCATTCGAGGTGACAATGAGCTGATCACCATCGGCCCGGAAAGCAATGTCCAGGATGGATCCGTTCTTCATACCGATCCCGGCATCCCGCTGACCCTTGGTCGAGGTGTGACCGTCGGTCACAAGGTGATGCTTCATGGTTGCGAGATTGGGGATTACAGCCTGATCGGAATCAACGCGGTTGTCCTTAATGGCGCGAAGATTGGAAAGCATTGCCTGATCGGCGCCAATACACTGATTCCGGAGGGGATGGAGATTCCGGACGGGTCGATGGTTGTGGGCTCCCCCGGCAAGATCAAGCGCGAACTGAACGACAGCCAGAAGAAGATGTTGGAAATGAGCGCGCAGCATTACGTGCAGAACGGTGCTCGGTACCAGGACAAGCTGAAAGTGTGTGAGCCCGAGCGATGAGCGTTGCAGATAAAGTTCGCTCGCCTTGCGTTCAGGTTTGCGCTCTTGATGAAAACGATATGTGCATCGGTTGTCAGCGCACTGGCGATGAGATTCTTCGCTGGACCCAGATGACCAATGAGGAGCGTAGGGAGGTTCTGCGCAAGGTTGCCATTCGCGAAGAAAAGGTAGCGCTATAGCGGCAGAAATGAGTAAACACGCCCAACCATAGACATTCAGGCAGACATCGACATGACAGAAGGCACCAGCACGGTTCGAATCGGCACCCCCCTCAAGCAGGGCGCATTCAAGGTATTGTTTTGTGGCTCCGGCGAGCTTGGCAAGGAAGTGGTTATCGAGTTGCAGCGCTACGGCGTGGAAGTGATTGCAGTCGATCGCTATGCCAATGCTCCAGCCATGCAGGTGGCCCATCGAAGCCATGTGATCGACATGCTGGATGCGGGTAACCTGCGCAGCATTATTGAGCAGGAGAGGCCGGATCTTATCGTTCCCGAGATCGAGGCGATTGCCACTCCCGAGCTGGTGAAGCTGGAGAACGAAGGCTATCGGGTCATACCGACCGCCCGAGCCGTGAACCTGACCATGAATCGTGAGGGCATACGCCGGCTTGCGGCTGAAGAGCTCGGATTGCCCGCCTCGCCGTACCGGTTTGCCGGGACGCGGGAGGAGTATCTGGCCGCCGTCGACGAAGTCGGGTTGCCCCTTGTCGTCAAGCCAGTGATGAGTTCCTCCGGTAAAGGGCAGAGCACTGTCACGTCCGGCTCGGATGTCGAGGCTGCCTGGGAGTATGCCCAGTCCGGTGGCCGGGCAGGCAAAGGCCGGGTCATCGTCGAAGGGTTTGTGGATTTCGACTATGAAATCACCTTGCTGACTGTTAAGCACCGTGATGGTGTTTCTTTTTGCGATCCTATTGGCCACCGGCAAGAGGATGGGGACTATCGGGAATCCTGGCAGCCGCAGCCGATGTCGGCCGCCGCCCTCGATCGGTCCATGGAGATTGCGAGGGCGGTAGTTGAGAATCTTGGCGGCTTTGGTCTTTATGGGGTGGAGCTGTTTGTTAAGGGAGATGACGTCTGGTTCTCTGAGGTGTCTCCGCGCCCACACGATACGGGGCTCGTTACCCTTATCTCCCAGGACCTGTCCGAATTCGCATTGCACGCCCGTGCGATCCTGGGTTTGCCGATTCCAATGATTCGGCAGAACGGCGCCTCGGCGTCGGCAGTCATTCTGCCGGAGGGAGAGTCGTCGGACGTCGCCTTCAGTGGCATCGAAAGCGCCCTGTCTGAACCGGATACCCAGTTGCGACTGTTTGGGAAGCCGGAACTGAAGGGCCGTCGCCGTATGGGTGTGGCGCTGGCACGCGGGGAGAGTATCGAGGAGGCCCGGGAAAAAGCTCGGCGTGCAGCGGCTGCGGTTAATGTAGAACTGTAGATCTTCTGGTCGTTTCAGGGCGTGCCTGATGGGGTCTTTTGATCGGGAAAATGACGGCTTTTGAAAAAACTTAAAACGAACCGTTGACACCTCTGAGCAGGTCTGTAGAATGCGCATCTCTTTCGAGGGGAACGCCACTGAGGCGGGCCAGAAATCG
>NZ_JAHZIL010000003.1 GCF_019443085.1 Marinobacter sp. F4218 | reverse complement strand
CATTCTACACCGAACCACCTCTCTGTCAACCGCTTTCTGAAGAATTTTTAAGCTCGATTTCTTCAGTACTTTCAAACGGTTATCTTTCGATTTCTGGCCCGCCTCAGTGGCGTTCCCCTCGAAAGAGATGCGCATTCTACAGACCTGCTCAGAGGTGTCAACGGCGATTCTGAAAAAAACTCAAAACCGCCGAAAATCGGTCACGCAGTAATCACCACCCGGGCGATTTTCTTCTTCCCCGCCTGGACGACGCAATCATCTCCCTCAACAAACATACGATTACCGTCGAACTGCTCACCATCTACAAAGACTGCACCGCGCTTCAGGACATCTCTGGCAGCAGCTCCGTTCTTCACCAGGTCTGCAAGACGCAAAACCGCAGCCATCGGCATTTCTGCCTGCCCTTCCAGGGAAACCTCAACCGTTGGCACATTGTCCGGGATCTCGCCAAGCGCCACGCGGTTGCCCGCGGACTTGTGCGCCGTCTTGGCCGCCTCTTCATCATGGAAGCGGGTGATGATCTCCTCGGCCAGCAGCTTTTTATAGTCCTGCGGGTTGGCACCAGCCTCGACAGCCTTGCGGAATTCCTCCACCTCAGCCAACGGGCGGAAACTCAGCAGTTCGAAATACCGCCACAGCAAGGCATCCGGCATAGAGAGAAGCTTGGTGTACATCTCGCCCGGCGAATCGTTTACCCCGACATAATTCCCCAATGACTTCGACATCTTCTGGACGCCATCCAGGCCTTCCAGAATCGGCATGGTCAGGATGGCCTGGGGCGACTGGCCGTAAGCCTTCTGCAGGATACGGCCCATCAGCAGGTTGAACTTCTGGTCGGTACCGCCCAGCTCGACGTCAGCTTCCATGGCAACCGAGTCGTAACCCTGCACCAGGGGATAGAGGAATTCGTGAATGGCAATGGGCTGCTCGGCGCGATAGCGCTTGGTGAAATCGTCCCGTTCCAACATCCGGGCAACCGTGTACTGGCCCGCCAGTTTGATCATGTCGGCCGCGCTCATCTTGCTCATCCACTCGGAGTTGAACATGACGCGCGTCTTTTCCGGATCGAGGATCTTGAACACCTGCTCTTTATAACTGACGGCATTGTCTGCAACCTGCTCCTCGGTTAATGGAGGGCGCGTCGCACTTTTTCCTGTGGGATCGCCGATCATGCCGGTGAAATCACCAATCAGGAACATGACCTCGTGGCCGAGATCCTGGAACTGCCTCAGCTTGTTGATAAGAACCGTGTGCCCAAGATGGAGGTCCGGCGCCGTGGGATCAAAGCCCGCCTTGATACGCAGGGGGCGACCTTCCTTTAGTTTTTCAACCAGCCCCTCTTCCGGAATCAGTTCGTCAACGCCGCGCTTGATTACGGCCAACGCCTCATCAATAGATGCCATGAACAACACGTCCCCAGTTTTGATCTCGATAGATTCTGACAGTTACAGACCTCTACAAAAGAAATCTGTGAGTTACCTGCACTCCTGCTAAAGTATAATCGTACAGTTTTTAAGCAATGCTGGATGAACAGGGCGGCGCATTATAGCAGTGCCGTGTGCAAAAATCCGGGGGTCATGGATCAGCAATCGTAATGTTCCATACTGTCCCACATACCGTTTATACGGTAACCTGTTTGTCTATACTTAAATAACAGCTTTAATTAGGTAGCTCAACCTACCGTAATACCGATTAAAACGGATGCGATACGTGCTTAAAATGCTCCCAAAGACACACATTACCATTGCCGCCACTGCAACGGTCGTAGTGACCGCCGCCATTCTCATGAGCCCGAGTGCCGACGTGGAAGCCAAGCGCATGTCATATGCGTTGGACCTGGAACAGGGCACTGTCTCGGACAGTGGCACGGCGGAAAAGGCCCAACCCGATATCACGGACCGCAAAGCGATAGATGAAAAGGCGCCGGTGGTGTCCGCGAACCAGAAGGCCAAGGCAGTAGAACCCGCTAAACCAACGCTTGACTGGGATACGTTCGAGATCAAGTCCGGCGACACACTATCGTCTCTGTTCAAAAAAGCCGGCTTCAATGATGGCATCATGCTCTCGGTCATTCACGGAGAAGGTGACGCCGAACAACTTCAACGTCTCTACGCGGGTGAAACCATCCGGTTTGCCAAAGGCGAGGAAGGAGATCTGGCGGCGATTGAGCTTCAGCGCAGTCTGCTCGAGTCTCTCAAAATTGAGAAAACCGAAAACGGTTTCACCGGGCAGAAGGTTATTCGCGAACCAGAGGCTCGCCCGGCGTTTGCCTCTGGCACTATTGACGGCTCCCTTTATCTGGCCGCCCGCGAGGCGGGCCTGAATGATCGCCTGACCATGGAGCTTGCGGGCATCTTCGGCTGGGAAATCGACTTTGTCTACGACGTTCGCAAAGGTGACCACTTCGAGGTCGTATACGAAGAGCTGTACCTCGACGGCGAAAAGTTCGATACCGGACGAATTCTCTCCGCCCGGTTCATCAATCGTGGCGAGGACAACACAGCCCTGCTCTACACCGACAGCAACGGCGAGAGCGATTATTACTCCCCCAACGGCAAAAGCATGCGCAAGGCGTTTCTGCGCACCCCCATCAATGCCCGGGTCTCATCGCCTTTCAATCTCCAGCGCCGTCACCCGGTGCTGGACGTCGTGCGCCCCCATGAAGGCACCGACTATGGTGCGCCGACGGGCACTCCCATCAAGGCAGCCGGATCCGGCAGGGTACATTTTGCTGGCTGGAAAGGGGGCTACGGTCGTACTGTCATCCTTCAGCACGGTGACAACATCTCGACCCTTTACGCTCACATGAGCCGTCTTGGCCGGGGCATTAAGAAAGGCACCCGGGTAAAGCAGGGTGAGACCATTGGATATGTCGGTTCATCCGGCATGGTGACCGGTCCGCACCTGCATTATGAGTTCCGCCTCAACGGTTCACCCCGCAACTCCCGGACCGTAAAGCTGCCGGATGCCAAGCCGGTGCCGTCCTCTGAGATTGCGCGCTTCAAGCGTTATACCGAGCAGCGTCTGGCCCAGTTCGACGTCTTCCGCGAGAACTACCAGCAACTCGCTCTCGCCTCAGAAGAGTAGACGCCATGGAAGCCTGGATAGGGCTCATGTCAGGCACCAGCATGGACGGCATCGACGCCGTGCTGGTGTCCTTTGATGACCAGTCGGTCAACGTGCACGCCTCGGAAACCCTGAACTACCCGGACGATCTTCGACACCGGCTTCTGGCGGTCAGCCAGAACCAGGGCACACCCGACGAGGTCGGAGAACTGGACACACTGGCCGGAGCGCTTTTCGCCGATGCCGCCAGCAGGGTCATCAAACGCTCCGGCATCTCACCCTCGGCCATCCGCGCCATCGGTTCACATGGCCAGACGATTCGTCATCAGCCTTCCGGATTCGCTCCGTTTTCCATCCAGATTGGTAATCCTGCAGTTATTGCTGAAAGAACCGGCATAACGACCATCGCCGACTTCCGGCGCCGGGATATGGCGGCGGGAGGCCAGGGTGCGCCGTTGGTCCCGGCTTTTCACAAAGCTTTCTTCAGCTCCGACCGCGAGGACCGCTGCATCCTAAACCTCGGCGGTATCGCGAACATAACCTGGATTCCCGCGGATTCGACGGAACCGGTCACCGGCTTTGATACCGGCCCGGCCAACGCGCTGATGGATGCCTGGTGCCTGAACCAGACCGGACTTCCCTACGATACCGACGGTCACTGGGCTGACGAGGGTAGCGTGAACCAGGAGCTGCTTAAGGACATGCTGTCCGACGCCTATTTTGCGAGGTCAGCCCCCAAGAGCACCGGTAAAGAAAGGTTCAATCTGGACTGGGTGAAGACCCAGGTGCAGCGGCACCCGGATATTCCGGCTGAAGACGTTCAACGTACCCTGCTGCAACTGACCGTCACGAGTATTATCCACCAGTTGCCGGCCGTACCGGCCATGAGAATCTATGCCTGCGGCGGTGGAACACGGAACCCTTTACTGATGAGGGAACTGGAGCAGGCGGTGAGCCCCGCCTCCCTGGCCGTCACTGCCGAACTCGGGCTGGATCCTCAATGGGTCGAACCGGTTGCGTTCGCATGGCTCGCACAGCAAACCCTCGCCGGCAATCCCGGCAACCTGCCGGATGTGACCGGGGCACGAGGGCCTCGGATTCTCGGTGCAATCCACCACGCCTGACGGCCCAGGCCGCAATGCCAATACAAAAAAAGGAGAGCACAATGCTCTCCTTTTTTGTTCCGTCCCTGGTCAGTCTAAACAAGTCAGATTGAAAACGAACTACCGCAGCCGCAAGTGGAACTGGCATTCGGATTCTGAACTACAAACTGAGACCCCTGAAGCCCCTCCTGATAATCGATGGTTGCGCCCACCAGGTACTGATAACTCATCGGATCCACCAGCAAGCTGACGCCATCCCGCTCGATCACGGTGTCCTCTTCATCCTGACTGTCATCGAACGAAAAACCATACTGGAAACCGGAGCAGCCACCACCCGTTACAAAGACACGGAGCTTGAGATCAGGATTTTCCTCCTCCTCAATCAACTCTCGTACTTTGGCAACGGCACTGTCACTGAAGAACAGCGGCGCGGCCATTTGTTGCTGAACTACACTCAAGTTCGCCTCCGGATCAGTTATGAACAACTCGGACGATTATGGTATTCCTGACTAAAACAATCAACTATTCGGACTTTCCACCACTCTCGACTTCAGCCTCAGCCTCTGCAGCCACAGATCTGTCGTCGGACGAAAAGCTCTCGGATTTCACTCGCGGCTTATCCTGAGTCAGCAGCCCTGCCGGTTCCCGCTGGTGGACCAGGTTACCGTTGACCGACGCACCCATCGCCATCTCAATCAGGTTGTAGTACACATTGCCGTTAATAGAGGCCTTTTCGGCCAGCTCAAGGTGAGCCGAGGCATAAACGTCGCCATGCACCGTGCCGTTGATAATGACATGGGGCGCGACAATGTCTCCGGCGATCTCACCGATCTCCGAGATCCTCAGTACGGCATCGCTGCCCTCTTCAGCTACGACTTTGCCATGGACCTTGCCATCCACGTGCAGACCGCCGGAAAACTGAACGTCGCCCTCGACCGTGGTGCGGGACGAAATCAGCGTATCAAAGTGGCCCGTTGGCCGACGCGGTTTCTGCTTTTTCTTTCCAAGCATGTCAATTCTCCGTTAAGTCATCCCAGTCAAATGTTCGTTCTGCCTGCGAGGATTTGCGGCCTTCGGCCTGGGCCACCACCTGGATCTCCAGCGGTTCGAAATCGTCCGGGAGCACCAGTAGACCTTCCACGTCCTGGAAGTAGCGGAAGCGGAATTTCACGCCGAGGTCTTCGATATCCTGAGACAGGTCGCGCAAGGCAATGACTTCTTTTTCTTCGTCGCGCAAGCCGATGACGTTCACCGCCACCACACCTGCTATGTAGCTTTTATTATTTCCCACCTGGGTCAGTACCAATTTGAAATCAAAGGCACCGGGCTGGCGATCGGGAGCCAGTGAGAAGCTGTCTACCTGAAGCCCCTTACTGGTTTCCGAGGGAGCCATGATATTTTTATAGAATGTCAGATCGGATTTCAGTGAAGCAATCCGGGTTTCAAGTTCAACGATGGTCTTTCGGGCCTGATTCAACGCCTGCTCATCGATGGCCCGGCCACGGTCCAGGTTGATCACCTGTTGTCGAGCCTCGGTGTAACTGTCCCGGAGCTTATCCAGCTCCTCTTCCAGAACGTCATTGGAGGCTTCGACGCTGGAAAATCGAAACCCGCCCTGGGCCAATCCGGCGGCATAGCCGGCAATGGCGGCAACAATGGAGAATACCAGCAGAATGGCTGTCCGCCGAAACCGGTAGCCCGGCCGGTGGCGGATCACGACATACTCTTGTGCCGGCTTGCGGTCCTGACTCACAGCAACGCCCTACGGAAGCAGCGCCGGGGCCTCGAGCCCGAGCGTTTCATTCAGATCGAACATAATGTTCATGTTCTGGATGGCCTGCCCGGCGGCGCCTTTCACCAGGTTATCGATGACTGACGAGACAATCACGATATTGCTCTGTTCCTGGCGATGGAGGGCCATCCGACACTGGTTAGCTCCGCGAACGCTGCGCGTCTCGGGATGACAGCCAAATGGCATGACATCAACAAAGGGCTCGTCCCGGAAACGGTCCTCAAAAAGCGACTGAAGCCGGTCAAACTGGCCCGGATCCTTGAGTTCCGCGTAAAGCGTCGCCTCGATGCCGCGAATCATGGGGATCAGGTGAGGCACAAACGTGATCCCGACCCCGGAGCCGGCCGCCCCGCTCAGCCCCTGACGGATTTCCGGAAGGTGACGATGACCCGAGGCACCGTAGGCCTTGAAACTCTCCCCGACCTCGCCGTGCAGCATGGCGATCTTACCCTGTCGGCCGGCACCGCTGGCGCCGGACTTGGCATCGGCAATCAATCTCGCCGGATCGACCAGGGCGTTTTCCAGTAACGGCAGGAAGCCGAGTTGAACGGCGGTCGGATAGCACCCGGGATTCGCCACCAGCTGAGCCTTTCGAATCTCTGCACGCGCCACTTCCGGCAGGCCATAAACCGCCTGCTCGGCCCACTCGGCGCTTTCGTGGGCCATACCGTACCAGTTCGCCCAAACATCCAGATCCTTCAGCCGAAAATCCGCCGACAGGTCAACAACCCGAACACCAGCGGCCATCAACTCAGGCACCATGCGCATGGCGACGCCGTGCGGCGTGGCAAAAAACACCAGGTCACAGGCTTTCAGTACGGTCGCATCTGGCTCTGAAAATGCCAGATCGTAATGCCCGCGCAAATTCGGGTACATGTCGGCCACAGGCATGCCTGCTTCCGACCGGGAGGTAATGCAACGCACTTCAACTTCCGGATGAACTGCCAGAATTCTCAGCAATTCCACACCGGTATAGCCGGTGCCACCAACGATGCCTACTTTAATCACCACTTTCTCCAGCGACGTCGTATCAGAGTTTGGACGAATAACGCCGTAGTCTACCATGATAAACCAAGGACTTATTGCAGCCCTCAGGGCGGTCGCTACAATGATGGCAGAATCGCTCCTTCACTTCATCGCACCCAACCGGAAATCCGGCGTTCATGCAAAGACTCTGGCACCAGATTACCGAGCATCTTATCCCTGTTTTCCGGCGCAGGTTATCGGGTGTCGATGCACTGCCTCAACTGGCGGTGCTCGGACTGTTATCCGGCCTGATCACCGGCGGCGTTATCCTGGTGTTCCGGCTTGCCATCGAGTGGCCCCTGGAACACTTTCTCCCCGGCGAAGGCTCTGAGTCCTTCGAAGAGCTGGACCTGCTTACCCGCGGCCTGCTGCCTCTGACCGGGGCGCTGCTGCTGGGGTTCATGCTGCATCGCCTTGCGATTCATGACCGCAAGGTGGGGATTGTGCACGTCATGGAGCGCCTGAATTACCACCAGGGGTACATTTCGCTCCGCAGCGCCATCGTGCAGTTCGTGTCCGGGGTCGCGACCGTAGTGACCGGCCAGTCTGCCGGTCGTGAAGGTCCGGCGGTCCACCTGGGCGCGGCTTTTTCAAGCCTGATGGGGCAATGGATGCGGCTGCCCAACAACAGCATCCGCACGCTGGTGGCCTGCGGTTGTGCCGCGGCGATTTCGGCCTCGTTCAACACCCCCATTTCCGGCGTTATCTTTGCCATGGAAGTGGTAATGATGGAGTACACCATTGCCGGGTTTACTCCGATCATCCTGGCGGCGGTCAGTGCGGCCATCGTGACCCAGGCCGTCTACGGCTCGGAACCCGCCTTCAGTGTGCCGGCCCTGACCATGAATTCCCTGCTGGAAATCCCTTGGGTCCTCGCCATTGCGGTCATCATTGGCATCGCCGCGGCACTTTTCATTCAACTGGTGGACACCATGGGCCGTCACCACCAGCGCCCGGTGATGCTTCGGATCGCGTTGGCAGGCCTGTTGATGGTTCCCTTTGCCATCCTGATGCCGGAAACAATGGGGATTGGCTACGACACGGTCGATGACACCATCAATGGTCAGTTGGGTTTCTGGCTGTTGCTGGGAGTCGGCGTTTCCAAGCTGTTGGTGACGTCACTCACCCTCGGACTGGGCATGCCGAGCGGCGTCATCGGCCCGACCCTGTTCATGGGAGCCACCCTTGGCGGTGCGATGGGGCTGGTGGGGGCGCAGATCTTACCCGAGCATGCCTCGTCCGTCGGGTTCTACGCCATGCTCGGCATGGGCGCGATGATGGGGGCCGTGCTGCAGGCGCCATTGGCCGCACTGATGGCCCTGATGGAATTGACCCGCAATCCGAACATCATTCTCCCGGGCATGCTGATTATCACCACCTCTACCCTGGTCACGAGTGAGGCTTTCGGCAAGAAATCGCTGTTCCTTACCATTTTGAAAAGCCAGGGGCTGAGCTACCAGAATTCGCCGGTTATCCAGGCGTTGCGACGGGTGTCCGTGGGCGCCATCATGGATCGGAGCCTTCTGCGTACGGAACGCCATCTGACCGTCGACGAAGCCAGGAAGGCGCTGAAGTCAGAGCCAAAGTGGCTGTTGGTCGAGGGCAGCAGTGGGCCCACCGCCCTGTTGCCCGCCGTCGACCTGGCGCGGTACCTGGAGGACACGGACAAGCTGGTCGCCGAGGACGAGGCTGAAGCCCCGGAATCCGTAGACCTGATGGACATTCCGGCCAATCGCCGGGATGTCGCGCCGGTCCAGTACCAGGCCACCCTCGAAGAAGCCCTTAATGTCTTCGATTCAAGCAATTCCGAGGCCCTCTACGTACAACGGCACGTAGCCCCGATGATTCAGCGGGTGTACGGGGTGATCCTGAAATCTGACATCGAAAGCTACTACCAATACCGACGGAGCTGATGAATGCTTTGGGTTAAAGCCTTCCACATTATCGCCATGGTGTGCTGGTTCGCCGGCATTTTTTACCTGCCACGATTGTTTGTATACCACGCCGCCTGCGAGGACGAGGCTGGCCGCGAACGATTCAAGGTAATGGAACGCAAGCTGTACCGGGGAATCACCACTCCCTCCATGATTGCCACGCTGATCTTCGGACTCTGGCTCATCGGTTACAATGTCTCAGGCTATTTCAGCCAGGGCTGGCTGCCCGCCAAACTGCTACTGGTGGGTGCGCTGATCGTTTACCATTTCTACTGCGGGCACCTGGTCAAGGTTTTCCGTGACGATCGAAACACCAGAAGCCACGTGTTCTACCGCTGGTTCAACGAACTGCCGGTGTTTATCCTGCTGGCGGTCGTGATCCTTGCCGTTGTCAAACCCTTCTAAGGAGTCGAGCCATCAAACGCTATACCCGACCTCAGGTTCTGATATTGTCCGGCCTTGATCCCTCCGGCGGCGCGGGCATTCAGGCTGACATTCAGGCGATTACGTCGCTGGGCTGCCATCCTCTGCCCGTCCTCACCTGCCTGACCGTGCAGGATACGACCAATGTTTATGGCGCCGAAGCGGTCGATGCCGAACTGATTCGCAAGCAATTGAAGTGTGTTGCCGACGATGCCCCGATTCACGCGATCAAAACCGGAGCCCTCGGCAACGCCGCCATTGTCGATGTGCTGGTGGAGTTTATCCACCAGCACCCGGGCATCCCGGTGATTACCGATCCGGTGATAAAGGCCGCCGGCGGTGGCGATCTTGCTGATGACGAACTGATCAACGCCATGAAACAGCGCCTGTTCCCACTGGCCGAAATGATTACCCCAAACGGGGTCGAATTAAGCATGCTGGGCGACAGCGCAAACCCGGAACAGGCCGCCCGGAACCTGCTGGAGAGTGGCTGCTCATCAGTCCTCGCGACCGGCGGGCACGGAACGGGACTGCATATCACCAATACACTCTTCAATCATGCCCCGGAGCCCATGACCTGGGAACTCGAACGTATCGGCGGCGAATATCATGGCACCGGATGCACGCTCGCTGCGGCTATTGCCGCTGGACGTGCAGCAGGCCTGTCCCAGCGTGCCGCTATCTCGCAGGCACAGAATTACGTGAACCGGGCGATCCTGCACGCGTTGGACGTGGGCAAAGGTCAGCCGGTTCCAGACCGGGGCATTCCGTGGGAACGGTGACCCAAGCCCTGCGGCCCGGACTGTATGCCATTACCGACAGCCGCCTGACGCCGCCGGAAACACTGATCGCCTCGGTTGAAGCTGCCCTGCGGGGCGGTGCCGTTCTGGTACAATACCGGAACAAGAGTGCCTCCATGGCCGAACGGCTCCGGCAGGCTCTTGACCTGCAGGCGGCCTGCTCCAACGCCGGTGTCCCGTTGCTGATAAACGACGATGTGGACCTTGCCCGGCGCTCGGGCGCGGCCGGCGTGCATCTGGGCCAGACCGACGACTCGCTGGCAAGCGCACGCCAACTATTGGGAGAAGACGCAATCATCGGCATCACCTGCCATGCGGACCTCGAACTGGCACAAACGGCCTATGCCGCAGGTGCAGATTACCTGGCCTTTGGCCGCTTCTACACCTCCGGCACCAAGCCCGATGCACCGGCGGCCGACCCGGCCGTGCTGACCGCAGCCCGGCAGTTTGACCGGCCGCTCACGGCCATTGGTGGGATTACCACCGAGAACGGTGCGCCCCTGATCCGAGCCGGTGCAGACATGCTGGCCGTCGTGGGCGGTTTGTTCGGCGGCACTCCGGACGACGTTGAGAATCGTGCCAGAGCCTTTGCCCGATTGTTCCAGCAACATCATCCACTTTTTTCAATTTCCAGATAACAGGACTACAGACCCATGACTCACTCCGAAACCCTGTTCGAAGAAGCCCAGAAATACATCCCCGGCGGCGTCAATTCCCCGGTCCGGGCTTTTCGTGGCGTGGGCGGCACCCCGGTGTTCTTCAAACACGCCGAGGGCGCTTATCTGTACGATGAGGACGACCGCCGATACATTGATTACATCGGCTCCTGGGGCCCGATGATTCTTGGCCACTCTGACCCGCGCATCAAACATGCCCTGCATGCTCAGGTGGACCTCGGTATCGGGTACGGTGCGCCCACCTCTCTCGAAACCGAAATGGCCAAAAAGGTCTGCGAGCTGGTCCCGTCGATTGACCTGGTCCGCATGGTGAACTCCGGCACCGAAGCCACCATGAGCGCCGTGCGTCTGGCCCGCGGCTACACGGGCCGGGACAAAATCGTCAAGTTCGAAGGCTGTTACCACGGCCACGTGGACTCCCTGCTGGTGAAAGCCGGTTCCGGCGCCCTGACCCTGGGCCAGCCCAACTCCCCCGGCATCCCCGCCAGCCTGGCCGAACTCACACTGACTCTCAATTTCAACGACATCGACAGCGTGCGGGAAACCTTTGCGAAGATGGGCGACGAGATCGCCGCAATTATTGTCGAGCCGGTGGCCGGTAACATGAACTGCATACCGCCCGTGCCAGGATTCCTCGAGGGACTGCGGGAGGTGTGCGACGAGCATGGGACGGTACTGATTTTTGACGAGGTCATGACCGGTTTCCGGGTATCCCTGGGTGGGGCCCAAGGCCTCTATGGGGTCACCCCAGACCTGACCGCTTTGGGCAAGGTTATCGGTGGCGGCCTGCCGGTTGGAGCCTTTGGTGGCAAGCGGGAAATCATGGAGCATATTTCGCCCCTTGGACCGGTCTACCAGGCGGGCACCCTGAGTGGCAACCCGCTGGCCATGTGTGCCGGCCTGACCACACTGAACGCCATCTCCGAACCGGGTTTTCACGACCGGCTGACGGAAAAAACCGTTGCCGTACGCGATGGCATCAAAGCTGCCGCCGACGCCGCTGGCATCCCTCTGGCCGTCCAGAGTGCCGGCGCCATGTTCGGTTTCTTTTTTACCACCGAGGAATCAGTCACCCGGTTCGATCAGGTGATGGCCTGCGATGTCGAGCGCTTCAAGAAGTTCTTCCAGGGCATGCTCAAAGAGGGCGTTTACCTGGCACCTTCAGCCTTCGAAGCCGGCTTTACCACGGCCGCGCTGTCCGACGCCGACATCGAGCACACCATCAATGCCGCGCATAAGGTCATGGCGACGCTCTGACCGCCGATCGATTGGAAACCCCACCCCCGGTCCCGCTGGCACATTCCATTGACGTGTCATGCGGGGCCAACCGGGTGACCCCTGTCACAACCTGAACACCTGCCCGGCCAAAGCGCCTCTCCGGACATTGACTTGATCCCCGGACCGCCAAACTATAGTCAGATCTCATTAGAGATAGTCTGACGGCAACAATCTAACAATCACAACACCGAAGTCAGCGCACGGAAGCCCTTATTCTGCCCTAGTAGGCAGATGCAGTAAGAGAAGCAGTCTCTGGAGCAGCCCGTTAGGTTGAGCCGCAGTTTGAATAACAAACACAACATCAAACTGTAGGAACGACAATGAAACTCTGGATCAAAGCAATGGCTCTGACCCTCGCGGTTGCGTGGTCAGCCCCCTCCGCCGCCTGGTGGTGGGACTCTACTCCCTCGAATTACACCGATACCCGTTATCCGATCGTGCTGGTACACGGCATGTTCGGGTTCGATTCCCTTGCCGGCGTGGATTACTGGTATGGCGTGGCGGAGGACCTTCGCAAGTACGGCGCGGATGTCTATACGACCCAGGTGCCGGCACTGGACAGCACCATCGCACGGGGCGAGGCCCTGTTGCCGCAAGTGCAGGCCATTGCCGCTGTGTACGGCAAGGTTAACCTGATCGGCCACAGTCACGGTGGTCCGACCGCCCGATACATTGCCCGGGTCAGACCGGATCTGGTGGCGTCGGTTACGTCCGTGGGCTCCCCCCACAAAGGCTCACCGGTGGCCGACCTGATCTACGGCTCCCCGGCCGAGAGCCTGGCGGCCTCTCTGGGCAATGCCCTGGGCGGACTCATTGATCTGCTTTCCGGTGGCGGCTACAACCAGGATCTGCGCTCGAGCCTTCGATCCCTGACCACCCAGGGCAGTGCCGAATTCAATCGCTTTGCGCCCGCGGGCATGCCCACCACATCCTGTGGCGAAGGTGCGCATTCTGCCAATGGTGTCCGGTTCTATTCCTGGGGAGGGACCGGCGTGCTTACCAACGTTCTTGATCCTTCGGATGCACTGCTGGGGACCACCAGTCTCGCCTTCGGTTTCAGTCAGAACGATGGCCTGGTGGGACGCTGCAGCAATCACTTTGGCAAAGTCATCCGGGATAACTACTTCATGAACCACCTGGATGAAGTGAATCAGGCATTGGGGCTGCACAGCCTGTTTGAAACCGATCCCAAGTCGGTATTCAAACAGCACGCCAATCGGCTGAGAAACGTCGGGCTCTGAATCTGCACCTGACTGGCCCCGGCCTCTGGCCGGGGCTAGAAACTCCCTTCCAGTGAGGCTATCAGGGTGTGGCGACGATAGTCGTAGCGGTCAATCCGGCTGTCATTGTCCTGTACCTGCCATTCTGCGCGAACCAGCCAGTTGCCAGTGAGCCGACGCTCGGCAAACACTCCTGCCTCGATCCGGCTATCAACTCGAATTTCGCTCACCAGGGCATTACCCTCGAGCAAGACGTGGGCATCCTGGTAGCGACTGTAACGGTATGCGCCGATCCACCCCAGAGTCAGATCCGGACGGAGACGGTAACGCCCCGTCAACTCCAGGGTGTGGTGCTGGGGCGACACGCTGATAAACTGGTCTCCGGCCCGAAAGTCCTTCCTGTCATTGACTTCCCATCGGTAGTCGCCGTCCAGCAACCAGCCCCTGAACCGGCGCATTGCGGACAAACGAAGCCGGTACCATTCGCCGTCGTAACCCTCGAAACCGTCGCCACCATCAACATGTGCCGCTGCCAGTGCGACCGAGCAGCGTTCCAGCACCATGAATCCACCACAGGCTGACCAACGCTGAAAACCTTCCACTCCGTAACGGCGCTCAAGCGCATCGGCATCGTACCAGGACTGACTCATGGTGAGGCTGGCCCCCTGGACCGACGACGCCAGGGTTCGTGACCAGATCAGTTCCCCCTGCAGAAGGGAGGTGTCGTATTCATCGTTGGCGGGGTAGTGACGGCCATAGGCGACGCCGCCAAGCCTTAGCCGGCCTTCGCCAAGCTCTCCAACCGTCGTTGAGGCGGCAGCCAGGACCTCACCAAAGATGCCCCCCTCACTGGTGGCAGAGGTGTCGGGCAAGCCGGCAATGTTGCTGTCGTAGCCGACGGAGGCCGCCAGGTAGCCCATACGTGAACCCCGGGAATAGTCCTCGGTGGCGTGGGGGGCCAGCTTTTCAAGCTGGACCTCGGCCAGCGCCCGAAGCTTTTCCGGCGTGCTCGGTGTCGCTACCCGCGCGAACCAGTGCCGCGCGGCGGGTTCTTTGCCCTGGGCCAGCGCGACAAGCCCGAGATTGTAACTGGCAAGGGCCTGGTGCTCCGTATTCAGAAGCTCATGAAAGGTCCGCTCGGCAGACTCATAGTCACCCAGACGGTAGTAAACCACACCCAGGTTGTAGACCAGCGAAACCGAGCTGAGACCACCGGCCCTGGCCGTCTCGAACGATTCGCGGGCCCCTTCCAGATCGCCCGACTGGAACTGCTCGACGCCAAACCTGAAGGTCTGAGCGGAAGAATCGTGTTCGGATGCAGCGACCCAGGAGGACGCCAGAGGAAGCAGCCAGCACAGAAGAGTTAGCCGAAATGCCAGCAAGGGTACTCTCCGGATCAACGAATGAGTCAGCAGGCTGGCGGAAGGACATACCAGCGCTACCGGGCGATAACGCTGGAGAGTATAGCAAGGAGGGCACTAAAAAAAGGGGAAGATCGCCTGACGATGCACAGACTCAGCCGATCGGATTACCGGTCCAGGCCTGGCGGGGTTTTACCCCGGATATCCTGTGCACGATCTTTTGCATCAGACGAGACCTCAGGGCGCTCAGGTTTCTGGGGAGCGTTAATTTTCTCCGGAAGCTCCGGCTTTTCCCGCACCGCGTCGACACTCCCTCTGGCGCCACGGGCGTCATCGGCAACAGACTGGCCGACTTCCCGACTGCTGTTCAGGCCATCTTGCGATGAATCCGGGTTCGACACCGATTTTCCCCTCTGCAATTCGGACGGGGTAGCCATGGGCAACTCAATCTCCCGGACGACGGATTCCGTTAATTCGGCATCGTCCAGAACCATGCGCATGGTGACATCAAGATCCTCTGCGGCCGCAGCGCCCAGGGACACAGACAATCCAGCGGCCATTACACAGGCACGAAGGAATACAGCAGTTCCCAAAGTACGATACATCACGACGATGGCCCCTCTTTCATTGGCATAGCGTTCTCACTCTCCGGAATCACTGCCCTGAATGTTTTCTGGCGATCACCGGTATCAAGCTTGGCAACCAGCTCTCCGGAACCGGGGAACAGAACCTTGAGAGGCAAGGACAAAACGTTCTCGCCGGCATCCAGGCTGACCTTCCAGCTCAACTCATGCTGGCCAGGCCAGGAGGCAAGCTCCACGTGGGGCGGCAGCTCAAGGGTCAGAGTGACATCTTCAAGCGCTTCACCCGAGCGGAAGGCCAGGCGGACGGTGCGCTCGGTCGGCTGACCAACCTCCGCCAGACTACTTTCGGGCTGACTCTCGCCCGCAGATTCAGCGCTCGCGACCGGCGTGTCCGGAGACGGTGACCGCTCGTCCAGCATCACACCCAGACCGATACCGAGTGCCAACGCAGCGGCTATCGCGCCACCCAGGACAGAGTGACTCCAGCCCTTGCCAGTCTCGGGCGCGCTACCGGTTGCCGCATCAAGCACCCGCGTCTCAAACCCACTCGACGGCGCGGGAATGGCAGCCTGGCGCCGTAGCGCACCGGTCAGAACCCGCTCGGATTCGAGCCAGTCACGACACAGCGAACAGGTGTGCAGATGCCGCGCAATCTCTTCAGTGCGTGCTTCTGAGAGCTCATTGTTGCTGTAAGCAGGTAGGCTTACACGAATTTCCCGACACAACATAGTCATTACCTCACTCTCCTACACGCCCGGACCCGGAGATTGGTTCCAGCTCCCGCTGCAATTTTTTTCGCAGCATTGCGCGGCATCGGTGCAGTCGGGATTTCACCGTACCGAGGGGTATTTCGAGAACCTCTGCAATGTCCTCCTGTCGCCAGCCATCGACGTCGTGCAGCAACACCAACGTGCGCTGGTCCGGAGAGAGTGTTTCCAGAACCCGGTCCAGTACCGGCCCCAGGCGTTCCTGCTCAAGCAGGGCCTCGGGACCTTCCTCCTCCGATTCGAGGCTGTCCAGCCAGTCCGCGTGGCTATCGCCATCAATCAACTCACTCAGTGGGCGATCGCCCTGACGGCCCTTGCGTCTGACCTGATCAATGAATTGTCGGTACAACACGCGGTTCAGCCACGGGCGGAGTTGTTCAACGGACTCGAGCTCTTCAAGCCTGGGGTAGAGTTTGACTACCACATCCTGAACGAGATCCTCGGCGTCGTGCTGCTGCCCCGCCAATCGATAGGCAAAACGGTACATCACTTCCAGATGTGGCTGCACAAGCGCTTCGAAACGCCGGGTCTTGGAAAGCCTGAACGGAACTAGGGACAAAACCGGTACTACCTGCGTGGTTTTTATTCGGCCCCGCAGTTTATAACAGTTACCTCCCCACTGCATTCACCGGCTGCTCCGGAAGCGGGTTCATGACTGAACCATGAGGAAACGTTAACAAAAATTGCGGAACTCTAAGGATTTCGCGAACGTGATAGTGACGTCACATAGCGATTTTTTTCGGCTATACACCAAGAAATAAACCAAGGGGGTTTATATGAAGCGTTCCATCCGTTTTTTCACCGTCTCAGCCCTGGCTGCAGGTATTGCCGCCTGCGGCGGTGGTAGCGATGGCTCAGGCTCAACCGGAACAGTTTCCTTTGACGTGACCGACGCGCCGGCCATGGAATTTTCCAATGTAACCGTGGCGTTCACCGGGATTTCCCTGAAACCCGAGAACGGCGAATGGGTCGAGTTCACTTTCGATGAGCCGAAAACCTGGGACCTCCTGGACCTGCAGGGTGGCATGAGCGAGCCGCTCATCACCGATGAAGAAGTGCCGGCCGGCCCCTACAGCGAGCTTCGCCTGCTTGTGGACACCGAAAGCTCTTTCCTCGTGCTGAAAGATCAACCCGACATCCAAAAAACCCTGGCAGTACCCTCTGGCGAGCAGAGCGGCCTGAAGCTCAAGGGTGACTTCCTGGTGGCAGCAGACACCACCACAGACTTCACCATCGACTTTGATGTCAGGAAGTCCATTGTGAACCCGCAAGGTGAATCGCTGGCAGACTACCTGGTTAAGCCGTCCCTGCGTCTGGTCAACAACCTGGAAGTGGGCTCGATCAGTGGTGAAGTGGATTATGTAACCATCAACTCCACCCGGTTGAACAGCGCCGAACTGGCCAACTGCTCAGATGGTTATGAAGGCTCCGCCTACGTCTATGAAGGCGCCGACGTAACGCCGACCGACATCAACGTGAACAGGGAAGAAGACATCGGTCCGTTGATGGCCATCCCGGTCACGGACGCCGATAACGACGGCATTCACTCCTACACTGCCGCGTTCCTGACTGCGGGCGAGTACACCGTCAGCTACAGCTGCCAGCTGGATGACAACGAGTCGGATGATTCTATCCAGTTCGAAGGTACGCAGAACGTGACGGTTGTTGTGAATACCGAAGCAAAAGCAGAGCCGATTCCGCTGGTGCAGTAACCAGAAGAATCCTCTGAACTGAAAAAGCCCCTGCCTTGGCAGGGGCTTTTTTTGTTAGAGCGCCGCAGCCCTCTCTTCGGCCTGATCTGCCCCCGCAACGTTACCACGGGCTCTTCGTATGTCCGCCAGCAATAACCAGCCCGCCCGTTGCATCTGGGCATCATTGCCAGCCAGCGAGAGACCTTTCAGGGTGAACTGCTCCGCCGCTCCCAACTGATTACTCGCCACATAAGCCTCTGAGAGCTTGAAGTAGACCTCGGCAGAACGGGGCGCAATTCGCTGGGCCCTCTCGAGCCGGGCGATGGCCGCAGGCGCGTCACCCCGGGCAAGCAGGCCGTCCGCCTCCCGAATCAGGCTGAGCGCGGCCGGAGACAGGCTCTCCCCGGAATCCCGGTAGCTTGGAGACGTACTGCGCGGGCTCGACTCCACCGGCTCGGACGTCTCCGGCTGCTCACTTTTTCGCCAAACCCTTGGCTCTTCGGGCTCACTCGTTGTTCGGGGCGGCTCCGGCGCCCTCGGTGCATCGCCACCAATGGGCACATAAATCGACTCTCCCGGCGACGAAGCACAGCCCGCAAGGGCAAGGAACGCCGTCATCGAACCGGCGCAAATCAGAAAACGCGTATTCATTGGAAAAATCCTTCAAACCAGCCTTGGATTCGACGCTGCAGGGTACCAGAACACGACACCGTTTGATCGGGTTCACTGCCGGCGATCAGTGGCACCAGCCGGGCATTGTCACAGTACTCGTCGGTCAACGCCTGCCTTTCGCTATTGACCCAGTGATAATTGACACCATCGGGAACGACCGGTGACAGGCCATGCTGGGGAACCCGGGCCATAAACCGCGACCAGACCGGCAGTGCGCCGCTGGCACCGGTCAACGACGTCGGGCCATTATCATCCCGGCCAACCCAGGCGACGGCGAGCAGATCGCCACTGAAGCCGGCAAACCAAGAATCGCGACCGTCGTCGGTGGTACCGGTCTTGCCTGCCAGGGCAAGCTCCTTCGGCAGCGTATAATAGGCTGACCGGCCGGTTCCTTCCTGCATGGTCTCCTGCATGGCGTACTGCACCAGATGCACCGCCGCCGGGTCAGCCACCTGATCAACTTCCAGGCTGTAACGGGAAAGCGCCTCACCACCGGAATCGGTTACTTCGCGAATGGTACGCAAGGGTGTATTGAAGCCGGATGTCGCCAGACCCTGGTACATCTGGGCCACGGTCACCGGATTCATGGACACCGATCCCAGCAGCATCGACGGATACTCGGAGATGCTGGAGGTGACCCCGAACTCCTGGAGGGTTTCCTTGACCACGTCCACCCCGATGTCCAGCCCTACGCGCACTGCAGGCAGGTTGTAGGAGTGCGACAGAGCCTCGTGCAGGGGTACCTCACCACGCTCCTTGGTATCGTAGTTCTTCGGTTCCCAACGCCGGCCATCATCAAACTCAAGGACAAAGGATTTATCGAGCACCGGCGTGATGAGTGTGTAGCGCTCGGGTTGCTCCAGGGCAGACAGGTAGATGAACGGTTTGATCAGCGAGCCGATAGGCCGATTGGCGTCGAGGGCCCGATTAAACCCGGCAAACTGGGGATCACGCCCACCCACCAGTGCCAATACCTCGCCGCTGTCCTTGGCCGTAACCACCAGCGCAGCCTCCAGCGCTTTCCGGGTTTCACCACTGGCCAGCCTGGGCAAGGTATCCGTCACCGCGTACTCTGCCGCGTACTGAATGGACGGATTGAGGGTCGTGAAGATGCGCAGCCCTTCGCTGCGAAGATCTTCCTCACGGTAATCCCGCGCCAGGTGTCGGCGAACCAGGTCGATATAGGCCGGATAACGGTTTTCGGAATAAGAGGGTTTTCCGCTGACCCCGAGTGGCAGCCCACGGGCGCGCGCCGCGCGCACGGAATCAATCAGGCCGGCTTCCTCCATTTCCGAGATCACGAGGTTCCGGCGCTCCGTGGCCCGGTCGGGATGGCGTCGCGGATTGTAGTAGCTAGGCCCCTTGACCATACCCACCAGGAGGGCAACCTGATGCACGTCCAGATCCTTCAGGGACTCCCCGAAATAGAACTGACTGGCCAGCCCGAAGCCGTTGATGCTGCGAGTGCCCGCCTGCCCCAGATACACCTCGTTCAGGTAGGTCTCAAGGATGTCCCCCTTCTCGTAATGCAATTCCAGAAGAATCGACATGAGGGCCTCATTGCCCTTGCGCAGCAGGGTCTGATCCCGGGTCAGGAAGAAGTTCTTGACCAGCTGCTGGGTCAGGGTGCTACCGCCCTGGACAATCTGCCCGGCGCGAATGTTGGCGAGCATGGCACGGGCTATGGAAAGCGGTGCGATTCCGAAATGGTCATAGAAGTTCCGGTCTTCTACCGCCATCAGTGTGGCCGGAAGCAGTGCCGGAACCTCCTCCAACTGCACCAGGATCCGGTCCTCCTTGTGGGACGGGTAGATTCCGCCGATCTGCGCCGGTTCCAGGCGCACAATGGGCGATGCTTCGCCGTTCAGCACCGAGAAATCCTGAACCCGGTCACCATAGATATTGAGCGCCAGCCGGCGCTTCGACTCGCTGCCATCCGGGAACCGGAATCCCCGGGTGCTGATGACAAAATGCCCGCCGCTGCGGCGATAGGTGCCGGCACGGTTACCATCCCCCTTGCGAAAGCCCGAGAGCTGGAGTTCCCGTTCCAGGGCGCCAGAACTGATACCGGCACCATCGTACAACTCCAGAGGGCGAGCGTAGACCCGGGAGGGCACTTCAAACCTTCGCCCCTCAAAGCGCGAGGTAATAACCGCGTCAAGGTATACCGTCCAGCCAACCAGCAGAACGAATCCGATGGCGGCAAAACGGCCAAAGAACCGCCAGAACCATGGTCGGCGACCGTTCCTCGGTGACTTTCGGGGTGATTTCCTGCGTGATCTGGACGATGAGCTAGATTTTTTCATGACCGGATTATAACGAAGGCCATCGCACTAAAGGCAGGCCAACTGTGTGTTATTTCTGTAATCTGGCGGCTATGATGGGCCGGTTAAAATTCAATGAGTTCAGGGAAAGTTAGGAGAACACCGTGAGCGAGACATCCTCAGAAATGCTGGTTCGGGCACTGCAGAATCCTGAGCTTTACGATCACCCAGTCAACGGATTTCAGGTCATTGAGACTCACATTTCGCAGGTTATCCTCACGGGTGACTACGCCTACAAAATCAAGAAACCGATGAATTTCGGGTTCCTGGATTTCTCGACCCTGGCCCGGCGCAAGCATTTCTGCGAGGAGGAGCTCAGGCTGAATCGCCGACTCGCCGAGCCACTGTACCTTGAGGTCCTGCCCATTACCGGCACACCAGACCAGCCAGTGCTTGGCGGGACCGGCGACGCCTTCGAGTATGCCATCAAGATGCGCCAGTTCGGACAGGACCAGTTGTTCGATCGGTTGCAGGAGCAAGGCAACCTCGATCCCTCACTGCTGACGGACCTCGCCCGACAGGTGGCCGATTTCCACGACCGGCTGCCCACGGTCCCCGACGACAAGCCCCTGGGCACCCCGGAGGCGGTGTACGCCGCCATGCAGGAGAATTTTGACCAGATTCGTCCGATGATCGACGACAAGGACCTTCTGTTGCAGCTGGATAACCTCGAAGCCTGGACCGAGACCACCTTTGAACGGCACCGCGACCTGATTGCCCAGCGCCGGGCCAATGGCCTGGTTCGCGAATGCCACGGCGACCTGCACCTGGCGAATATCACGCGTTTTGAGGACAAGGTTACGGTATTCGACTGCATCGAATTCAATGAACCGTTCCGCTGGATTGATGTGATCAACGATCTGGCGTTTCTGCTGATGGACCTTGAGTCCCGACGGGAGCAGGCCCTCAGTAACTTGGTACTCAACACCTACCTGGAATACCGGGACGATTTCGACGCACTCCCGCTGCTGCCACTCTACAAGGCTTATCGTGCCATGGTGCGGGCCAAGATCGCCCTGTTCACCATGGGCAACCCGTCTTTGAGCGATGCGGAGAAAGCCGGGCTGATGCAGCGTTACCGTGATTACGCTCAGCTGGCCGAGGATTACAGCGCCATCCCCAACCCTTACCTGCTCGCCACCACGGGCCTGTCTGCCAGCGGAAAGTCCTGCGTGTGTTCGGCCATGGCCGGCGAACTGGGCCTGATACGACTGCGGTCAGATGTGGAGCGCAAACGAATCCACGGACTGGCTCCCCTTGCAAACAGCAAATCCCCCACCCGCGGCAACCTCTACACCCCGGAAGCCACGGAGAAAACCTACCGGCGCCTCGCGGATGTTGCCGGCAACCTGCTCGCGGCCGGGCTTCCAGTGGTAATAGACGCAGCCTGCCTGAAAGAACAGGAGCGTTCCCTCTTTGCCAAGGTCGCCGAAGAGCAGGCCGTGCCTTTCGCCCTGCTGCACTGTGAGGCCCCGGAGGAATTGCGCCGGGAATGGATTCGCAAGCGTACGAACGACGCGTCCGAGGCGACCGAGGAGCTCCTGGACGAACAGCAGAGCTGGTTTGAGCCACTGACGACCGAGGAACGCAGTCACACCATCCACCTGCATACGGATCAGGAGCATGTGGCCGAGGCCGTCGCTGACCGGATTCGTCAACACTTCGGTTTTGGCCCGCGCTGACCAGGGAAGGATGCGTTCATGACCTCGACGCCAGCCAGCCCGTGGCAGCCAGTCTGCCGTCGGGACGAAATTACCGCGGAGCGAATCGTGGAGTTCCGCATTCAGCGCCCGAATGCGGAACCCGGCTCAATGCCACTGTCCGGGTTCCTGTTCCTGGACGGCGACGAGCTCCGGGCCTATGTCAATCAGTGTCCCCACCTGGGCATTGAACTGAACTGGATGCCCGGTCGGTTCATGGATTCCGACAACCTGTTCATTCAATGCTCGACCCACGGGGCGCTGTTCAAGCCCGGCACCGGCGAGTGCATCGCCGGCCCCTGCCAGGGCGACGCGCTGACCGCCCTCGATACAAGAATTGAAAACGGGGAGGTTCAGATCAGATTTCAAGAATGACCGGCACCGAATCGGTCAGGCTCATCACTCCCGTCGGGTTACCGCTCTCGCCCATTAGATCGGCCCGATAGGCAATCACCTCGACACCGGCGTCGCAGGCTTCCCTCAATAACTGTCCGTAGGTCGGATCAATATGGTCCGCCGGTCGAACGGTCTCGATGCCCGTGTGATTCACCACAAAAAACAGCACGGCCCGGTCGCCCGCGGTTACCTGAGCCATCAGTTCCCTCAGGTGTTTCTGCCCCCGGGTCGTCACCGCGTCGGGGAAAAAACCTTGACCGTTCTCCGCCAGGGTGACGTTTTTCACTTCCACCCAGGCATCCGGCTCGCTGCCATGCCCGGATAACAGAAGGTCGATACGGCTTTTCTCGGAGCCGTATTTCACTTCTGTCCGGCAAGATTCGTAGCCGGTGAGTTCGGCCACCCGGCCACTTTCCACCGCCGAGCGAGCCTGGGCGTTCGGCCGGACAGTATTGATGCACGCGAGCGCACCCGGCGCAGTTTCGACCAGCTCCCAGGTGAATTGCAGTTTGCGCTTCGGGTTATCACTCCGACTCAACCAGACCCTGGCATCGTCGGGCTGGCACCCGAGCATCGAGCCGGTGTTCGGGCAATGTGCCGTCACCTCGCTTCCGTCTGCAAGACGCACGTCTGCGAGGAAGCGCTTATATCGGCGAATCAGACGCCCTTCAACCAAAGGTTCTGGAAACTTCATGTGATCTCCGTACAAAAGTAGTTGTCACAAGGCTGGCACCCCCGTGACTAATCTGCTATTTTCCGCAAATTCCCGTTTTCAGGACGTCTGCTTCATCCAGGGTTCAACCGCTCAGCCACGGGGGCTCAGGCGGTGGGAAGCAAAGCGTTCTTGTGAAGTACAAACAAGAGGCCGGGTTCAATGGCAAACACTGCAGAACAACCACGCGAACGTTTTACTAACTTCACCCCTTACGAAATGAAGAAGGGTGAAGAGTACATGAGTGCAGACATGCTGGAGCACTTCAAGAATCTGCTGCGGCAATGGAAGCAGGAGCTGATGGAAGAAGTGGACCGCACCATGCACCACATGCAGGAAGATGCAGCAAATTACGCGGATCCCAGCGACCGCGCAACCCAGGAAGAAGAATTCAGCCTGGAACTGCGGACCCGCGATCGCGAGCGCAAACTGATCAAGAAAATCGATCAGACCATCGACCGTATCGACAAGGACGACTATGGCTTCTGCGACCAGTGCGGTGTCGAAATAGGCATCCGTCGTCTGGAAGCGCGCCCGACTGCAACCCTGTGCATCGACTGCAAAACACTCGCCGAAATTCGCGAGCGCCAGACCGGCATCTAAGCCAGGCCAACCCCCAGCAGCCGGCACCGCATTTATTGAGCTGCCGGCTGACTGACTGCCCATGACACCATCACGTTACCGGGGCCGTTTCGCGCCCTCCCCAACCGGCCCGCTGCACTTCGGCTCTCTGGTCGCGGCGTTAGCAAGCTATCTTGAAGCCCGCCAGCATCAGGGCATGTGGTTCATCCGCATTGAAGATCTGGACCCTCTGCGAGAGCCTCCCGAGGCTACCGGCCAAATTTTGCAAAGCCTTGAGGCCCACGGCCTGATGCCCGATGAGGCGGTACGCTTCCAGTCGAGACGGCACGACGCCTATCAGGCTGCCATCGAACGCCTGCTCGCCAGTGGCAATGCGTACCGCTGCGTCTGCTCGCGCAAAGAACTGAAACTTCATGGCGGCCGTCACCCCAATCACTGCCGGGAGGGCAACATCACGCCCGGTGATCGGCCGTACGCCATTCGCTTCGCGCTGAACGACGAGACCAGCCATTGGCAGGACCAGCTTCTCGGCCCCCAGGTCCAGCACGTTACGGCGGAACTGGATGATCCGGTGATTCTCCGCAAGGAGGGGTTCTACGCCTATCAACTGGCGGTGGTGATGGACGACATCGACCAGGGCATCACCGACGTGGTCCGCGGCTCCGACCTGCTGGACATGACCGCCCAGCAACAGCAGATCTACCGGGCGCTGGGCGCCGAGCCTCCCAACTGGCTGCACATTCCCGTAATTCTCAACGAACAGGGGCAGAAGCTGAGCAAGCAAACTCATGCACCGCCCCTTGATGACGACCACCCGGCGGAGAACCTGGTTCAGGCGCTGGACGCCCTGGGGCAGCAACCACCAGGGACGCTCGGCAAGGAGACTGTCGACACGATTCTTGACTGGGGCGTCAGGCACTGGCGGCGGGGAGCCATCCACCTGACATCAAGGTAAGCGACATGGTATAAAGCCTTTCACAAACCTCAGCGCGGATGGCATACCTGATGTATATCTACCGTCTGGTCTTCCTGTTGGTCCTGGCCATCTACATTTTTTCGCCGAACATCCTCGATTGGTGGACGTCACCGGGAAACGCTTGGTACAGCCCTTATGCGATCTGGGCCGGACTCATTGCCGTAGGCTTCTGGCTGGAATGGCGACGGGACCCCAATGAGTTTTAGCGCCGCCGGGCTGCTATTCGCCAGCCTGTTCTACCTGGTTATCCTGTTCGGCATCGCCTGGATCACCGAACGCGGCGTGCTGCCCCGACACTGGGTCAGGCACCCCCTGGTGTATACCCTCAGCCTCGGCGTCTATGCCGGCATCTGGGCCGTTTACGCGGCCGTCGGCGTGGCCGCCGAAACCGGGTACGGCTTCCTCGCCTATTACCTTGGTATCAGCGGCGCCTTCCTGCTGGCTCCGGTCCTGTTGAACCCGGTGCTGCGTATCGGCCGCGCTTACCAGCTGACCTCCCTGGCCGATCTGTTTGCTTATCGCTATCGCAGCCAATGGGCCGGCACCCTGGTCACCCTGTGTTCCGGCGTCGCGATTCTGGCGCTGCTCAGTATGCAGATCCAGGCGGTCACCACGTCGGCCAGCATTCTGGCGCCGGACACCTCGCCCAACGTCATCAGCGTGATGTTCAGCCTCACCGTCGTGCTTTTTGCCATGCTGTTTGGCGCCCGCCGGGATCAGACCTCCGAAAACCATCAAGGGCTGGTCCTGGCTATTGCCTTCGACTCCCTGGTCAAACTGGTGGCCCTCCTGGTCCTCGGTGGTGTCATCCTGTTCAGCGTGTTTGGCGGCATGGACGGCCTCGATGCCTGGCTGCTCAGCAACAGTTCGCCGGCGACCACCATGACCCTCAACGTCGACGATGGCAGCTGGCGAGCCCTTATGCTGATGTCGTTCGCCGCCGCCCTGGTGCTGCCTCATATGTACCACATGACATTCAGCGAAAACCCCTCGCCGAAGGCACTTGCCAAAGCCAGCTGGGGGCTGCCCCTGTACCTGTTGCTGCTCGGCCTGCCGGTCCCACTGATACTCTGGGGCGGCCAGGAATTGGCCGTCACCACCGGCTCAAGCTTTTACACCATTGGCACAGCCCAGGCGCTGGGCAGTCGCGGTCTGACCCTGTTCATGTTCATTGCCGGCCTGTCCGCCGCCAGCGGCCTGATGATTGTCAGCACCCTCGCCCTTGCGGGCATGGTCCTTAACCATGTGGTGCTTCCCCTGAAGACACCGCGTGAACAGGGTGACATCTACAGCTGGCTGCAGTGGATCAAGCGCCTGCTGATCGCCGTCATCATCTTTCTTGCGTTGCTGTTCCACGAAACCCTGGGCAAGAACCTCGACCTCTCAATCCTGGGTATCATTTCGCTCTCGGGGATGCTGCAACTCCTGCCCGGCGCACTCGGCGTCATTTACTGGCCGGAGGGCAACCGGCGCGGACTCATCGCCGGCCTTTTGGTGGGCCTGACGATCTGGACCGCCACCCTGGTTCTGCCGTTCTCCCACACGGCGAATCTGCTGGCCGTTCTGGGCGCTCCGATCATCCCGGATTACAGCAACTGGCACATCTTCGTCTTTGTCAGCCTGACAGCCAATGTCACGGTGTTTGCCCTGATCTCCATGCTGAGCACCAGCACCGGAGAAGAAGCCAGTGCCGCCCAGGCCTGCTCAATGGGGGCGCTCTCCCGCCCGCAGCGGCGGGAACTGCTGGCAACATCATCAATGGAATTCGCCAAGCAGCTGGCGGAACCGCTTGGCTTTGGTGTGGCCAAGCGCGAAGTGGAACGGGCGCTGGCGCAACTCAAACTGCCCAATGTCGAGTATCGCCCCTACCAGTTGCGCCGGCTGCGGGATCAGGTGGAAATCAACCTGTCCGGCCTGCTCGGGCCTTCCGTCGCACGGGATATGGTGAAGCGTTACCTGGGTTTCAAACCCATGACCAGAGGCGGCACCGCGCAGGACATCCGCTACGTGGAACGGGCACTGGGCGAGTACCAGAACCGGTTGACCGGCCTGGCCGGGGAACTGGACAACCTGCGACGTCATTACCGGCAAACCCTTCAGAACCTCCCCATTCCCGCGTGTTCTGTCGGTGAGGATGGCGAAATCCTGATGTGGAACAACGCCATGGAGAGCCTCACCGGCATCACCGCAGACGACGTGGTCGGTGCCCGACTGCTGGCACTGCCCGAACACTGGCACCTGCTGCTGGATGACTTCAACAGCGGCGAGGAGTTGCACCGGTACAAACACCGGCTCGACCTGCGGGGCAAGCCCCACTGGCTGAACCTGCACAAGGCAGCGCTCAGCGGCCCGGACCACCCGGAAGGCGGCAGTATCATCCTGGTGGAGGACCAAACGGAGACCAGGCTTCTGGAAGACGAACTGATGCACAGCGAGCGTTTGGCGTCTGTTGGTCGACTCGCCGCGGGGGTGGCCCATGAAATCGGCAATCCGGTAACCGGCATTTCCTCCCTGGCCCAGAACCTGAAACTGGAAACCGATAATCCGGACATACTCGACACCGCGGAACAGATTCAACAACAAACCCGCCGGATTTCCACCATTCTGCAATCGCTGATGAATTTCGCCCGTACCGGCAACCATGCGCAGGCCAACCACTACGAGCCAGTCACAATCCGACGCTGCGTGGACGAATCCATCAACCTGCTGTCGCTAAGCGACAAAGGCCTGCGCATCCACTTCATTAATGACTGCCCGGCGAACCTGCAAGTGCTGGGGGATGAACAGCGCCTCGTCCAGGTTTTCGTCAACCTGTTGGCAAATGCCCGGGACGCGTCCCCCGATGGCGGCACCATCCGGGTCAGTGGAAACGGTGACGGCTACTCCGCTATTATCGAGGTCATTGATGAAGGCTCAGGCATTCCCCAGGATCAGCTCGACCACATCTTCGAGCCGTTTTACACCACCAAGGCACCCAATAAAGGTACAGGGCTTGGCCTGTCGCTGGTGTACAGTATTGTGGAAGAACATTACGGTAACGTTCAGGTGGAAAGCCCGGCCGCTTCCGGCAAGGGAACCTGTGTACGCCTGAGACTGCCCGCCTTCGAACCGGAAACCGGCATTACGCCCATCAGCCAGAACGAAAGGTCATAACACTTATATGCCTCGCATTCTGATCGTAGAAGATGAAGACATCATTCGCTCGGCGGTACGAAAGCTGCTGCAGCACGCCGGTTACGAAGTGTCCGACGCCGGCTCGGTAGAAGAGGCTGAGCAAAACTTTGAACCGGAACATTTTGACCTGATCATCTCCGACCTTCGGTTACCGGGCGCCGCTGGCACCGAACTGATTAACCGCGCGCCCAATACCCCGGTGCTGATCATGACCAGTTACGCCAGCCTCCGTTCGGCGGTGGATTCGATGAAGATGGGGGCGGTGGAATATATCGCCAAGCCCTTTGATCACGACGAAATGCTGGCCGCAGTCGAGAACATTCTGGCCCGTCAACCCTCCACTCCGGGCAAGTCCGACAATCAGGGCAGCTCCTCCTCCGCACCGGAGGACGGTGATCCGGCCAACGTCATGTTCGGCCAGTGCGACGCCATGGAGCGGGTGTTCACCCTGATTCGCAAGGTGGCGCCAACCGAGACTACGGTACTGATTCGGGGGGAATCCGGCACCGGTAAGGAACTGGCTGCCCGGGCACTCCACCTTCTCAGCCCCCGGGCCTCCAAGCCCCTGATCTCGGTCAACTGCGCAGCCATTCCCGAGAGCCTGATTGAATCCGAACTATTCGGCCACGAAAAAGGCGCTTTCACCGGTGCCGTATCGGCCCGGACCGGGCTGATCGAGGCTGCCGATGGGGGCAGCCTGTTCCTGGACGAGATCGGTGAACTGCCAGCCGAGGCACAGGCCCGGCTGCTCCGAGTCCTGCAGGAGAGTGAGATCCGCAAGGTGGGCTCGACCCAGAGCCGAAAGGTGAACGTCCGGATGATTGCCGCAACACACCGGAACCTGAAAGCGATGACCCGGACCGGAGAGTTCCGCGAGGACCTGTATTACCGTCTGAACGTCATGCAGATTCGCATACCACCATTGCGCGAGCGCCAGGGAGACACCCTCGGGCTGGCCCGGCGTTTCCTGACGCGCCAGGGCGAGAAGATGGGCAAACCCAACCTCAACTTCAGCCCGGAAGCCATGCGCGTCCTGGAACGCCACCGCTGGCCCGGCAATGTTCGTGAGCTTGAGAACGCTATTGAGCGCGCCACCATTCTTTGCGACGGCGATGTCATCACGCCGGCGCTGCTGGACCTGGACAGCGAAGTCGGCGACGAACACATTCCGGAAACCCTGGTGGAAGGCAACAACGAACAGAGCCGAGCCAGCGATGTCGATTCCTCCAACGATCTGTCGCTGGAGGATTACTTTCAGCACTTTGTGCTGGAAAACCAGGATCGGATGAGTGAAACCGAACTGGCCCAGAAGCTCGGAATCAGCCGGAAATCCCTGTGGGAACGCCGTCAGCGCCTCGGTATTCCCCGGAAAAAATCCTCAGGCAACTGAATTGGCGAAGACCGGGCCGCGCCCGACTTTGGCCTGGCCCGGCAAAAAGTGTGAACCTCTGCTCATTTGTTACCTGCCTGTTCCTGTCGGTAACACTCCATCCAGAATTAACGTGACCTGAGTAACACTTTGGTTGGGTACGGGGTAACACTTACGACCTAAAAATTCGTAACGTGCTGTTAATAAAGCAAATCCAAAAACTGGCACACCGACTGCACTCTATTAAGCGCACAACAACAAAAACAACAATGACAACGCAGCGCTAAAACAAAAACAAAAAGCTGCAGAGAAACGTTCAGCAACAAAAACAAATACAGAACGTGAGCGAACTGAGTGTTTTGGGTACTTTGCTTTTTAGTGGTCCCACGGCACGTGTGAGTTGTAGATGTAGAGAAGAATCGTCGACAGGCGACGCTGCAGCTACCCCTGACTCGCCCGATGTCCCTAGCCGCTCTATGTATTCAAAGCTTTCCGTTTGCGCTGCTGAGATGCCCCGTTGTTCGGGGATATGCAGTGGGGTACAAAAATCAAGAAAAATCCCGGTAACAACAACAACAATGCAGATCGTCAACGCTTTCAGGGCGGATTCGTGAAAACGGATCCGCCTTTTGATTTTCTGGCCTTCCTGTATTTAAACGCCACTTTCCCGGCCAGACGTGGGCAAATCCTGCGCAAACCGTTAAACTCTCGGTTTTTGCTCATCGCAACCACGGATTTCAATGCCTAAACGACTCGTCGACAAACTCCGTTCTTTCATTCCCGGCAGCGGAAACAAGAAGCCTCGCCCCTATCAACGAAGGGAAATTCCGCGCGACCAGCACAATGTCTCCCGCTCGGTAATCAGCGACCCCGCGAAAAAGGTGCTCAACCGGCTGAACAAGTCCGGGTACGAGGCGTACCTCGTTGGCGGTGGTGTGCGCGACATTCTCCTGGGCGGAACACCGAAAGACTTCGATATCGCCACCAATGCCACTCCCGAAGAAGTCCACGATCTGTTCCGCAATTCGCGGCTGATCGGCCGCCGTTTTCGCATAGTGCACGTGGTATTTGGCCGGGAGGTCATTGAGGTGACCACCTTCCGCGGGAACGCCGCCCAGGCTGATGACGACACACCGGATGATGACCGCAGAACCAGTGAACACGGACTGCTGTTGCGGGACAATGTCTATGGCAGCCAGGAAGAAGATGCTCTGCGGCGGGATTTCACAGTCAACGCCCTTTACTATTGCATTCGCGACTTTACCGTCATTGATTTTGCCGACGGCATTGAGGACCTGCGCAATCGCCAACTCCGGCTGATCGGTGACCCCGAAACCCGTTATCGGGAAGACCCGGTCCGCATGCTCCGGGCCATCCGGTTCGCCGCCAAGCTGGACTTCGACATCGAACCGGAAACCGAGGCACCGATCCGGGAGCTGGCCCCCCTGCTGACCCATATTCCTCCGGCGCGGCTGTTTGATGAAGTCCTGAAGCTGTTTTCCGCCGGCCAGGGCGAAGCTACCTACGATCTCCTGATCCGTTACAACCTGCTGGCCCCCCTGTTCCCCGAAACCGTCCGGGCCATCGACAATGGTGAACCGGACGAGCTGATTCGCCAGGCGCTGCAAAACACCGACGCCCGCATTGCCCAGGGCAAGTCCGTCACCCCCTATTTCCTGTTTGCGGCCATGCTCTGGCCAGCCCTGCAGGCTGAATGGACCCGCCGCCAGGATCATGGCGATCCGGTGCAGCCTGCACTGCATGGGGCCATCGGCAAAGTCATTGGGCGCCAGGTTCAGGCCACATCCATACCCAAGCGCTTCTCCGGCCCCATGAAGGAAATCTGGGAGCTGCAGATGCGTCTGCCCCGCCGCCAGGGCAAGCGCGCGTTTGTCACCATGAGCCACCCTCGCTTCCGGGCTGCCTATGACTTCCTGCTGGTGCGGGAAGCGGCCGGTGAAATCGAGCCCGGTCTCGGTCAGTGGTGGACCGATTTCCAGCAAACGGACGAGCGCGGGCAGGAGCGCATGCTTTCCGAACTGGGCAGTGACGCGCCGAAGAAGCGCCGGCGTCGCGGCAAACCACCGGTGAAACGGCCCGCCCAGCAATGATGACTGACGCCTTCATCGGCCTCGGCAGCAACCTCGAAGATCCGGCGGCCCAGTTGGCGCGGGCGGTGACGGCACTGGCGACATTGCCGGAGTCCGTGCTCGTCGCCCAGTCACCCTTCTACGCCAGCCGCCCGGTTGGCCCCCAGGATCAACCGGATTTCGTCAATGGCGTTGTCTGGCTGCGCACCTCACTTACGCCACATGCACTCCTCGATCACCTGCAATCGATTGAACAGCAGCATGGGCGGGAGCGACTTCGCCACTGGGGCCCCAGGACCCTGGACCTCGATCTGCTGATCTTTGGCGACCAGACCCTTGAGGACGAACGGCTAACCGTCCCCCACAAAGAACTGCCGAACCGCGATTTTGTGCTTCAGCCCCTACTGGACCTGAATCCGGACCTGACACTTCCTGACGGCCGGAGCATCAGCGCACTTCGCCAACACTGTACCGACAACCGGCTGCGCAAGCTTCCCCCGATCAACAGGGATCCCCTCGCCCCATCTTGAGAAAGGCCTGGGCGCCAGGACAGACGGGCCTATCCGCGCCAGGGTTCGTGCTACTATTGCCTCAGACATACCCCCGGATTACCCTTAGCACTGAATGCCGGCAGACCCCGGCCCGGTCTTGGCCCATCCACCCACAAGGCAAGGATTTTATGGCTGTTACCATCAATACCCTTCGGGAATACAAGCAGAAAGGCGAAGCCTTTTCTGTCCTCACCTCCTACGATGCCACCTTTGCCCAGCTGGTCAGTGAAGCGGGCGTTGATGTCATTCTGATTGGAGACTCCCTTGGCATGGTTCTGCAGGGGCACGACAGCACCCTGCCCGTCACCATGGACCAGATGGTTTATCACACCAGCTGCGTTGCCAAGGGCAACCGTGGCGCACTGATCATGGCCGACATGCCGTTCATGACCTACGGCACCGTGGACGCCGCACTGGAAAACGCCGCCGAACTGATGCGGGCCGGCGCCCATCTGGTCAAGCTCGAGGGTACCGACTGGATGAAAGACACCATCAGCGCGTTGAGCGAGCGAGGTGTCCCGGTCTGTGCTCATCTGGGCCTGACTCCGCAATTCGTCAACAAGTTCGGTGGCTACAAGGTACAGGGGCGTGATGAGAAGGCGGCGGAAATGATGATTGAGCACGCCTGTGAACTCGAAGCGGCCGGGGCCGATGTCATCCTGCTTGAGTGCGTCCCGGCACCCCTGGCGGCTCGTATCACCCAGACGGTCAAAGCCCCGGTTATTGGCATTGGCGCCGGTGCCGACACCGACGGACAGGTCCTGGTGCTGCACGACATGCTGGGCGTAACCACCGGACGCAAACCCCGTTTCGTGAAAAACTTTCTGGCCGAGACCAACTCGGTTCAGGAAGCCCTTGCCGCCTACGTTTCCGCAGTACGCGAGCGCACTTTCCCCGCCGAGGAGCACACGTTCAAGGCATGAGAACCGTACATTCCCTAAAAGAACTGCGCACCATTCTCCGCGGCTACCGGCAACAGGGTAAAACCATCGGTCTGGTTCCGACCATGGGCAACCTGCACGAGGGTCACATTTCACTCGTTCGCAAAGCTGCCGAGGCCGCCGACGTGGTCGTCACCAGCATCTTTGTCAATCCGATGCAATTCGGTGCCGGCGAGGATCTGGACAAGTACCCACGCACCCTGGCCGAAGATCAGGAACAGCTCGAAGCGGCTGGCAACACCCTCGTGTTCGCTCCCGGCGTCGATGAAGTCTACCCAGAAGGCCTGGCCCAACAGACCCAGGTCGTCGTGCCCGAGGTCAGCGATGGCCATTGCGGCGCCAGCCGACCGGGGCATTTTGAAGGCGTGGCGACTGTAGTGACAATGCTGTTCAATATGGTCCAGCCAGACCTTGCCGTGTTTGGCGAGAAGGACTTCCAGCAGCTCGCGGTAATCCGAAAAATGGTCAGGGATCTGATGATGCCCGTGGAAGTTGTCGGCGCCCCCACCGTCCGGGAAGACGACGGTCTGGCGAAAAGCTCCCGCAACGGTTACCTCTCGGCGGACGAACGCAAAATAGCTCCGGCAGTTCACCAAACCCTGCAGGACACTGCTCGGGCGCTGTCCGAGGGGCGTTCCGATTTCCAGACTCTTGAGGACGAAGCCCGGGACAAGCTCAGCAAAGCCGGGATGCGCCCCGATTACTTCAATATCGTGAACAGCCGGACCCTCAAACCCGCAACCGCAGAAGACACCGAAATCACTCTTTTGGCAGCGGTATTTCTGGGCACGACTCGCCTGATAGACAATCTTTCCATCACACGGTAATCAAGCAAACCCGACAGAGAAAGGATGTTCTGATGCCCGACACCGCGAGCAAGCTGACCTCCAAACCGGAATGGAAGGCATTGGAGCGTTTACAACAGCAGCTTCTGGCCACGCCCATGACCCGACTGTTTGCGGATGACCCGGGCCGGGCAGAGCGGTACTTCATTGAGGGCGCCGGCCTGTCTCTGGATTTCTCCAAGAACCGGATCACCGACGACGCCTTCAACGGCCTGCTGGCACTGGCGCGGAGCTGCCAGCTGGAAGATCGTCGGGACGCCCTGCTCCGGGGTGACAAGGTCAACACGACGGAAGACCGACCAGCCCTGCACACCGCCCTCCGGAACCCGGGCAATGCGGCCATAATGGTGGATGGCGTCGATGTGGTCGAGGAAGTCCGGAACACTCTGGATCGCATGGAGACCTTTGTGACCAGCGTTCTCGAGCAATCCCGAACCGGATACAGCGGCAACCCCCTGACCGACGTGGTCAGCATTGGAATCGGCGGCTCTTACCTGGGCCCGAAGCTGGTGGGCGAGGCTCTGCAACCTTATTGGCAAGGCAGTATGCGCTGCCATTTCGTGGCCAATATTGACGGCACGGACATCTGCGAAACGCTCAAGCTGGTCAATCCCGAGACCACCCTCTTCCTCATTCAGTCGAAATCCTTCCGCACTCAGGAAACCCTGGAAAACAGCGCCGTGGCACGACAGTGGTTTCTCGATCACTGCGGTGACGAAGCCGCCATTGCCACCCACTTTCTGGCCGTAACGGCCAACGTGGCAGATGCGGAAGCCTTTGGCATCGATGCCGACAACGTATTTCCGATGTGGGACTGGGTGGGCGGAAGGTACTCGTTGTGGTCCGCTATCGGCCTTCCCGTGGCGTTGGTTGTAGGCATGGACAACTTCCGGAAGCTGCTGGCCGGCGCTCACGCCATGGACAGCCATTTCCGGGACGCGCCACTGGCGCAGAACCTCCCGGTAGTAATGGGGCTGCTGAGCGTCTGGTACAACAACTTCTGGGGCGCCGACACCCACGCCATCCTGCCGTATGACCACTACCTGCGCAGCCTGCCGGACCATTTGCAACAGCTGGACATGGAAAGCAACGGCAAAAGCGTGAACGAAGCCGGCGATCCGCTGGGTTATGAAACCGGGCCAGTCATCTGGGGCGGCACCGGTTCAAATGGCCAACATGCCTATCACCAGCTGATTCATCAGGGCACCCGGCTGATACCGGCAGATTTCATTATTCCCCTGAAGACCCACAATCCGGTCGCCACCCACCATGCCGATCTCTTTGCCAACTGCCTCAGTCAGGCCCGTGCCATGATGGCCGGCAAGTCCCTGGAGTTGGCCCGATCTGAATTGAAGGCGGAAGGACTGGCGGACACCGAGATCGAACGGCTGGCCCCCCATAAGGTGATTCCCGGCAACAAGCCCAGCAACATGCTGATCATGGACAAGGTAACGCCGGAAACGGTCGGCGCGCTGATAGCCCTCTACGAGCATCGGACCTTTGTGCAGGGTGTGATCTGGGGCGTGGATTCCTTCGATCAGTGGGGGGTGGAGCTGGGCAAGCAGCTGGGCAAGGGCATTCTCCCGCGCCTGCTGGGTGAGGGCGAACAGACGTCAGACAGTGACAGTTCGACCGACCACCTGATCGACCTGTTTCGGTCAGCGGGCGGCCAGTGAGATCCGGCGGCCCTTCCAGGTGAAATCCACGGGCCAGAGTTTCTGGCCCGTATTGTAGTCGTTCCACAGCTCCCGGTACTTCCGGCCGCAAACCGGATGCTCAACCTCCGGCGCAATATCGGCCAGAGGTCTCAGGACAAAGGCGTTCTTGAGAATCTCCCCGCGAGGAAGCTCCACACCATCGATCTGACCTACCTGATCACCGTAGGTCAGGATGTCCAGATCCAGGGTTCGGGCACTGAACTTGGGCACATCGCGACGGCGCCCATTGTCCGCCTCGAGCTGCTTGAAGCGACGGGACAACTCGCCGACCGACAGGGTTGTGGTTACTCCAACCACCAGATTCAGAAACGGAGACCCGTCAAAGCCTACAGCTTCACTTTCATAGACCGGTGATATATCCAGTTCGCCAAACCAGGCCCCAAGCGCATCCAGCGCCGCGGACACATAGCGTTCCCGGTCGATGTTGCTGCCAATGCTGATGTACACCCGGACCTGACCGGCCATTAACGTGCTCCCCTTTCGATTCGGACACCCACCGCCTGCGCCGCCGGCACGGCCCCGGGCTTTCTGAGTGTCAGTCTGAGCCAGGCGATCCCGAATACCTCCTGCAATTCCGCCGCAAGCCGTTCGGCACCGTGTTCCAGTAACTGGGGCCTGAGCGCCTGCAGGCACGACACCACCCGTTCAGTGACGGCGGAATAATCGAGAGCATCATGTACGTCGTCGGATGCCCCCGGAATCCGGTTGTCCCAGGCCATCTCCAGGTCCACCAGCAATTGCTGGTCAACCTTTCGCTCCCAGTCGTAAACGCCGACGACGGTTTCCACCACCAGACCTTCAATGAGCACACTGTCTGCCAAAGGAACTCCCGGAGTATTCCACTCTTTGCTGATTGAATAACACACAACCAGCGGATACTGTGTTAACGCCGGCCTGCGATTTCAGGGCCGGCATTTTCGCACACAACACCCTGAGACGTCTCCGCCTTAGAGCCGATACCATGAATCTGCCCAGTGACCCGGTTGTAACCGTCCTGCTTTGCGCAGCCGCCTATCTTGCCGGTTCCGTGCTATTTGCCCTGCCGGTATGCCGGCTGTGGAAATTGCCAGACCCCCGGGCTCAGGGCTCCGGCAATCCCGGAGCGACCAACGTCTACCGCACCGGAGGCTGGCCGCCGGCCATAGCGACACTGATCCTGGACGCCGCCAAGGGCTGGTTGCCGGTTTGGCTGGCGCACGCTAGCGGGCTCTCGGTGATGGTACAGGCCATGGTAGCCCTGTTCGCGGTAACCGGGCACATGATCCCCGTGTTCTACCATTTCAAGGGCGGCAAGGGCGTGGCGACAGCACTTGGTGCCGGCCTGGCCCTGGCTCCTGTGACCACCCTGGTGATGGCGGCAATCTGGCTGCTTGTCATGTGGCGCTGGCGCATCTCTGCCCTTGCCTCCCTGATCGCCATCATCAGTGGCCCCATCATCAGCGCCTTTCTCGAACCCAAAACCTTGCCGCTGTTTGGTCTGCTGGCGATCCTGATTGTCGTTCGCCACCGGAACAACCTGATTCGACTGGCCCAGGGCCGGGAGACAGGGCTTTAAGGGCCAACCTCAGTCCACCAACCCTTCAGAGCGGGGCTCGGTGATCGGCGGCAGCGTGTTCATCGGCCAACGGGGCACGGCAACGATTCGTTCGCCATCCCGCTGGCCTGCTTTCAGGCGCTGGGCGCCGGCGTAGGCAATCATGGCACCGTTATCGGTGCAGAACTCCGGCCGGGCATAAAAGACACCTGCCTTCAATTTGGTCGCCATTTTCTCCAGCCCGGCTCGTAACCGCTTGTTGGCACTGACACCACCGGCGATCACCAGGCGCTTGCAGCCGGTCTGTTCCAGTGCACGTCGACATTTTATGGTCAGTGTATCGACGACCGCCGCTTCAAATGCCAGGGCAATATCCGCACGAGTCTGATCGTTAAGATCGCCGGCTTCGCGGGCGGCGTTGACCGTGTTCAGGGTGAAGGTTTTCAGTCCGCTAAAACTGAAATCCAGTCCCGGGCGGTCGGTCATCGGCCGCGGGAACCGGTAGCGGCCGGGTGTACCCTGCTCCGCCAGGGCCGCAACCCGGGGTCCGCCGGGATAATCCAGACCCAGCATTTTAGCGGTCTTGTCGAATGCCTCACCGGCCGCGTCGTCCACCGATTCGCCCAGCATTTGATAGGCACCGATGCCGTCGACGCGCACCAGCTGGGTGTGCCCTCCGGAGACCAGCAAGGCGACAAATGGAAAGGCAGGTGGATTGTCTTCGAGCATTGGTGCCAGCAGATGGCCTTCCATGTGATGAACGCCCAGAACCGGAAGCCCGAGGGCAAACCCCAGGGAGTGGGCGACCGAGCCACCAACCATCAGTGCCCCGATCAGCCCGGGACCGGCGGTGTAGGCTATGCCGTCCATGTCGGCCCTGGTCTTGCCGGCCTCGGACAGCACCTGGTCGCACAGGGGTAGAAGCTTGCGCACGTGATCCCGGGAAGCGAGTTCAGGTACCACGCCACCATAATCCGCGTGCATGTCGATCTGACTGAACAGCGCATGCGCCAACAGTCCCTGCTCGCTGTCATACAGCGCCACACCGGTTTCATCGCAGGAGGTTTCAATACCAAGAATCAGCATAATGTCCAGGCCACGTTGGTTGGCTATAATAAAGAGAGCGGCATTTTAGCAGAAACCCGAAACGCGCTGTCAGTTTGGTCGAACAAACATTGACCTCGCCATAAGGCAAGCGCTATCATTGCCGCCCTAAAATATGCACTGGTCGAGTTTTAGCCAATCTGACCAGGGATCGAACCAGTCTGGCCCGGCCAGATGGACAAAATTGAAACCGAATCTATCAGGTAGGTGATTTCCGAATGCCAGCTGTTAAAGTGAAAGAGAATGAACCGTTTGACGTAGCACTGCGTCGCTTCAAGCGTTCCTGCGAAAAAGCGGGTGTACTTTCCGAAGTACGTCGTCGCGAGCACTATGAGAAGCCGACCGCTGTTCGTAAGCGCAAAGCAGCCGCTGCCGTTAAGCGTCATCTCAAGAAGCTTCAGCGGGAACAGCGCAAGTTTGAGCGTCTGTACTAAGTTTTAACCGACGCCGCTTGACTGCAAAGCACTGATTGCCTGTCCAGCCGCAGGCTGCACAGAGCGACTCACAAAATGCCGCCGAGGCCTGGCTTCGGCGGCATTTTTGGCTATGGCCGAACCCGACAAGTCCTGGTTGATCTGGAGTCTCCATGAGTGGACTGATCCCTCAACGTTTCGTTGAAGACCTGCTTGATCGTCTTGATCTGGCGGAGCTGATCGGTTCACGCATCACTCTCAAGAAAGCCGGCGCCAACTACAAGGCCTGCTGCCCGTTCCATGATGAGAAGACCCCGTCTTTCAATGTAAGACCAGACAAAGGCTTCTATCACTGCTTCGGATGTGGCGCCCATGGCGATGCCATCAGCTTTGTCCGGGAGTTCGAGGGCCTCGGCTTTACCGAGGCGGTCGAGGAACTGGCCAAGCGGGCCGGCCTGGAGGTGCCCTACGACAAGGCGGCCAAACAGGAAATCCAGCAGGCGCGGACACTGACCGATGCCCTGGATTTTGCCAACCGCTTCTATCAGTCGGCACTGGGCGGCCAGCAAGGGGCCTACGCGCGGGATTACCTGAAACAACGGGGCCTTGACGACGCCATCGTGCAGCAGTACCAGATTGGTTATGCCCCGGCGGCTGGCACGGCGCTGTTCGATGCCGCCAGCAAGGACCTGAAGGGCCCGCTGGTTGAGACCGGCACGGTTTCCGACAAGTACGGCCGGCCACGCGACCTGTTCCGCAATCGGGTCATGTTCCCGATCCGGAACAGCCGGGGCAAAACCATCGCGTTTGGCGGACGCACCCTTGGCGACGACAAGGCGAAGTACATCAACTCCCCGGAGTCCGATGTCTTCCACAAGAGCCGGGAGATCTACGGACTCTTTGAAGCCAAGCAGGCACTGAGACAACTGGACAAGCTGCTCGTTGTCGAAGGCTACATGGACGTGATTGCACTCGCCCAGCACGGCATTCATTACGCCGTCGCGACACTGGGCACCGCAACGAACCAGGACAGCCTGACCGCCCTGCTCCGGCAAGTGCGACACATAGTGTTCTGCTTCGACGGTGACGAGGCCGGGTTCAGGGCAGCCGATCGCGCCATGGACAATGCGCTCGAATTGATCGCCGACGGCATGCACCTCCAGTTCCTGATGCTGCCACAGGGCGAAGACCCGGACACACTGGTTCGCAAGGAAGGCCCGGAAGCCTTCCAGAAGCGGATCGACGCGGCAACGCCGCTGTCCCGATACCTGTTTGACCGGCAGAGTGAGGGTCTGGACCTTCAGTTGCCGGAACACCGGGGTGAATTGCGGGCGCGGGTAGAACCGCTGCTGAACAAAATGCCCAAGAGCACCCTGCGGGATGCCATGTGGCATGAAATGCTGCGCCTGTGTGGGGGCCGTAACCAGTGGCAGAACCGGCAGAAAAACCAGGGCGGCCAATGGAAAGGTGAGCGCCGGAACCGCATCGCAGAAGAACGGATCGACGTAAAGCTCAGCAAAGACAGCATCCTGTGTCTGGCATTGCTGGAGGCACCGGATATGGCGACTGAGGTCATCGAACTGTCGAGAAGCTCACGCCAGTTCGATCAGGCCCGCAACTTTGCGGGCTGGATTCTGGAGCAGGACATCGGGGACCGTAAAACCCTGGTGCGCTGCCTGGCCCTGAACAATCAGGCCCGGGATCGCTTCTTTCACCTGTTCGACGGGATTGAGCACATTCCCGCGCGGGAGAGCACATTGGCGGCGGCACGGGAATTACTGAGTCCCAATGAGGAAACATCGCGCCAGCAGCGCCTCGCGGCACTGTTGCGCAATTTTTCGAACCTTACGACCGAGGAACGGAAAGAATTGAGGGCCCTGAGTAGTGGCACTCAGGACTAACAGCACTTGAAACTAGACGCATTGATCACCATCTAACCATTCGGTGGCAGTGCAACTGAGCGACAGCTATAATGGCTGTTTAACTTTTTTTCCTTTTAAAAAGCGAGTTCACAGGGTGTCTATGTCAGGCAATTCGCAGAAATCACGTTTAAAAGACCTCATCGCACGAGGCAAGGAACAAGGTTACCTGACTTACGCCGAGGTAAACGATCACCTCCCGGAAGACATCGCCGACCCGGATCAGGTCGAAGACATCATTCGCATGATCAACGATATGGGTATTCAGGTCACGGAAGAAACGCCGGACGCCGATACCCTGCTGATGACCGAAGGCGATTCCACCGCTGACGAGGCGGCCGCCGCCGAAGCCGCCGCCGCACTCGCCGCCGTAGAAACCGACGCCGGTCGCACCACCGATCCGGTCCGCATGTACATGCGGGAAATGGGCACCGTGGAACTGCTGACCCGTGAAGGCGAGATTGTCATTGCCAAGCGCATCGAGGAAGGCATTCGCGATGTCATGGCTGCGGTTGCACACTTCCCCGGTACCGCCGGCACCGTCATCCAGGCCTACGAGCGCATCATCGAGAACGAAGGCCGAATCAATGACATCGTGACCGGCTTTCTCGACCCGGACGACGCCGAGCCGTTCATGGGCGAAGAAACCCAGACCGAAAGCTCCGACGATGCCGACTCCTCGTCCGACGACGATGATGATTCCAACGACGAAGAAACCGAAAACGGTCCGGATCCGGAAGAGACCCGGCTGCGCTTCGAGCTTCTGAAAGAGAAACTGGATGCCGCCGACAAGGCGCTCGCCAAGCATGGCCGCTCCGACAAGAAAACCCAGGAAGCCCTGAATGAGCTGGGCCAGGTGTTTGCACCGTTCAAGCTCGCCAACAAAGCGTTCGATGAACTGGTTAACGTGGTCCGCTCCACCAACGATCTGGTGCGCGAGAACGAGCGCGCGATCATGCAGATCTGTGTTCGCGACTGCAAAATGCCGCGCAAGGATTTCATCAAGTCGTTTCCGGGCAACGAAGTGAACCTGGACTGGGCCGAGAAGATCGCAAAAAGCAAGAAGCCCTACGCCGCACCGATGGCCGAGCGCATTGACGAAATTGTTCGCCTGCAGAAACGCATCCAGAACGTTCAGACCGAAGTGGATCTGGATGTGGCGGACGTCAAAGAGATCAACCGTCGCGTGTCCATCGGTGAAGCCAAGGCCCGCCGCGCCAAGAAAGAGATGGTCGAGGCGAACCTGCGTCTGGTTATCTCGATCGCCAAGAAGTACACCAACCGTGGCCTGCAGTTCCTCGACCTGATCCAGGAAGGCAACATCGGCCTGATGAAGGCTGTCGACAAGTTCGAATACCGCCGCGGCTACAAGTTCTCGACCTATGCCACCTGGTGGATCCGTCAGGCCATCACCCGCTCCATCGCGGATCAGGCCCGTACCATCCGTATTCCGGTACACATGATTGAGACCATCAACAAGCTCAACCGTATCTCCCGCCAGATGCTGCAGGAGATGGGCCGCGAGCCGACCCCGGAAGAGCTGGGCGAGCGCATGGAAATGCCGGAAGACAAGATTCGCAAGGTCCTGAAGATCGCCAAGGAGCCGATCTCCATGGAAACACCGATCGGCGATGACGAAGACAGCCATCTCGGTGATTTCATCGAAGACATCCAGGCGCTCTCGCCGGTGGATTCCGCCACTGCCGAAGGCCTGCGCGAGTCCACCCGCCTGGTACTGGCCGGCCTGACCGCCCGCGAGTCCAAGGTACTGCGCATGCGCTTCGGCATCGAGATGAACACCGACCATACCCTGGAAGAAGTCGGCAAGCAGTTCGACGTAACCCGGGAGCGGATCCGCCAGATCGAAGCCAAGGCCCTGCGCAAACTGCGCCACCCTTCCCGCTCCGATCACCTGCGCGGGTTCATTGACGATCAGGGCAACCAAGGTTAATTGCCCGAACAGTAGCGGGCGCCACACCTCACCGGTATAATGGCGCCCGCTTTGTTTTCCCCACCAGGAAACATCCTTCAAAACAGCATTTTGCTGCTTGGGCCTATAGCTCAGTTGGTTAGAGCAGGGGACTCATAATCCCTTGGTCGCTGGTTCGAGTCCAGCTGGGCCCACCATTTTTCAATGGGTTAGATTACTCTAAAACACCTGAACCGCCTTAGACGTCAACGAAACGTCAACGGAAACTGTGAACTGCATTGTTGGACACATGGTAAAGGCGTTCCGCAGTATCCAGATAAAGCTCTTCAGCCCGATCACAAGAACCGCTCATCTCTGTCTTAGCAGACTTAGGAGCGGAGTACATTCGAGCCAATCTCGCCCGGAAGGCTGATTCTTCAGCAACCGCTACAGCATCAAGAACGAACGAAATGCTCTCTGTTGCATAATAAGGTCGTTCCGTGAATGCAGTAATTACTTTGCTTGAATACACGATGGCCCCGTCGACATCACAAGCATGCTCTCGGTCAGTACTTCTCAGCAGAATGTCGGGTGCCACAATACCGGCGCTAAACATTGGCGTTTCATCTGCGCCAGTGAAACGATATCGAAACCTTGAGTAGCTATTGTTAACTAATGAGTCGGCCATGAGAAATGTGCCCAGATCCGCAAACGCTGGGTGAAGAGACCCCATTCCACTATCAACGGGTAAACCGCCAAAATTATCCCCAATCTCAAACGCATTAGGGTCCCGCTCAAGCGAACTGAAAACGTCATCGATTTGAGAGTTGGGCAATTCTGAGACGGTAGGACTATCTTGCCGACCAATCGGAACTGGAAAACCAAGCCCTCTTTTCAGGTCGACCCAAAATCCCTGTTCTGAGCCTTTCGAATCGTCGGACACCTCGGCGTGGGCAACCGAAAAAAATGAAAACTCTGGGAGAAGACTTAAATCATGGGAAACACGATCTCCAGTACCAGCAAGGATGTTGGTGATCAACCCAGGTGCAGCAATTCCGAGAACAAACGCTTGCCTGTATTTTCGTTCCCTCAAACCCAAACAGACTAAAAACCCGATGAAGGCATAAATTCCGATCGCTACTATATGCCCCAACTTCAATATCGCTTCGACACTTTGCTCAATCCCCATTGGGGCAAGCCTACACAAGGTCGGAAGAGCTCCCCCAACGCCAGCGTATAACGCCGCAATATATACGGACGATGCTAAATCATCTTCTGAAGAATTATCAGACATGTTAAGACCTCCATATCGAACGCCTCCATACAATAATCGTGGCGCCTGATAGTCACTACTAAGTCAGGTCTGGTGATTTATCAACCACCTCGTCTAAAAAGCTGGGCGCCAAATGCGCGTACTTCATAGTTAACTTTAGGTCTGAATGCCCTAAAACCCTCTGCAAAGTAAGGATATGACCGCCGTTCATCACGAAGTGACTAGCAAAGGTATGCCGGCAAATATGCGTCAGTTGACCTTTTGGCAGCTGAATGCCAGCTCTCTCAACTGCGGATCTGAAGGCGCTGTAGCATGATTGAAAAGGCAGTTCTGTAATTAATTCCTGGTAAAGACCCTTACTGAGTGGAACCGAGCGACTTTTCCCGCTTTTCGTTCCGAAGTATGTCACCCGATAAGGCGTGAATGCTGATGGCATTACAGACTCAGCTTCAGACCACCTCGCGCCCGTAGCCAGGGCCAAACGAGCAACATGATAGACCGATGGATTGGATGATGCCCTGCACTCCTCGAGGAGCCTTTCAATTTGTTCCTGGTTCAGGAAAGCTAACTCGGGCTCATCGATTTTGAACCGGCGGAGTTTTTCCAGCGGGTTCTTTCCTTTCCATTGGCCTTGACGGATCAGCTCGTTAAATACAGCCGTGAGATATGCCTGCTCATGATTCATGGTGTTCTCTGAGATTCCGGAGTCGACCCGTACGAGGCGATAGGCTGCAAAGTCGCCAGACGTAAATCGTGTACCCCTGGGATTGCCCAAGCGCTCAGCGGTTGCTTCCAGCTTTTTCTTCCGGGATTCGCCGTCTTTCAATGCGTGACCGTGGTGGATGTACCACAGTTTTACCAAGTCCTGGAGCGTCCGCTTGTCGCGCTTTGGGTTCCAATCTTCCCCGACCTCGTGCTTGTTAAGTACCCAGCGTTCATACCTAAGAGCCTCCGGCTTTGAATCGAAGGATTTCCTGATGCGCTTCTGCCCTCTTCCACCTGGCTGAATATCAACCTGCCATCGTCCCGACGGTAGCTTCCTGATCATGCGGCCACCTTTGTGAGCAGCCGTCGCTTGATGAGCCCATCCTGAACGAGCTGGAAAAGCTCGTTTTCATAGATCTCACGCCTTCGGTAGTAATTGCAGAGGTCTTCCCAAAGACCGGATTTCTTCAAGCAGTCCCAGGCCTGGCGTGTGTTAAATCGGTTGCGGGCATAAATGGAGAGCAAGTTGCCAAAGGCCAGGGAGACATTCTTTTCGTTGCCGCAACCGGGTTCCTTTTTTACGCGTTTGTAGAGCAGGTCCGGAGCTGAATAGCCAAAGCCGATGTCGTCTCTCAGCTTCGTCCAGATGGGGTGCACCCATTCCCGTTTGACCTCGTAGCGGTTGCCTTGCAGGGCGTATTGCCAAAGGCCCGTCAGGTGGGGAACTGCATCCATGAAGGTATAGATCGGTTTCATATTGGGCGTGCCCTGGGAGATCTCGTTGACGATCCGGTGATGAAAGCGGATTTCCAGACGCCAGACGGGCTTCTCGGGGTCATAGCAGGTGTCCAGGAAGCGCTCTTCGTTGGTCGCGCATTCCCAGATGCCCTCCATAAAGGCGCGCTTGTCGGAGACGTCGATTTCCTTGGACTTGTCGTAGAGGCACACCTGCAGACTGTTTGCCTTTCCAAAGGTGTAGGTTTCTCCCCGGCCGTTCACGGTTGAGCCTTCCAGGCCCTGGAAGTGGAAGTCACTCATGCCGTTGTGGACGCTGATAGTCCGGGCACGAGTCACGAAGTGTTGGGCAAAATCCTGGGGCGGTTCCCAGCCCTGGAAATCCACGGCGAGATGAAGCGCAATGCCGACCGGGTTGATGTTAGTGAGGAAGTACATACCCCACTCAGCCAGCTCGTCGTGGATTTCCTGGCTGGAGCGTTCGTAGAGCCAGCGGGGAGACGTCTCGATCTTAACGTGCGTTCCGAGGGTGTCGGCTTCAGCGTAGAAGTTCTGCAATAGGATAGTGAGGCCGTATTCCCGGTTTTGCAGGATGTACTTGAAGCCCCCTCGCCTGCCCGATTGGAGACGGAACGGGATTTTCTTAATGATGATCGTGGCGTCGTAACCAGATTCATATTCAGTGGCGATGTCCGCGAGAATTTCCGGTTTGAGACGTCCCTGGAAGAGCTGCCGGACGGTATCCGTTCCGGTCCAGAGGACATTCACCTCATTGAGGTTCACCTGCTGGCCTTCCGGACCAATAAACAGGTCCCCTTTTCCGAGTTCGCCCGTTTGTACATCAATGCGCTCAAAGTCTTTGATTTTCATCTATGGCTCACTGTGGTTCTGTGTGGTTAAAAATCGACTACCGTCGTTTTCTATGAGACGTGTTACAGGGACGTCTCTGGGGCTTCGCCCCGGCGCCAGCGGATCGCTTGCTCCTCGCGCATCGTCGCTAGCGCTCCGCTGGCGCCGGGGCGTCGGCCTGGGTTAATAAGGGTGGATACATGCTGGGTTCGATCATCGGCCGTGGTCCTGGGTCTTCCGATCGGATGCGATGGCAGTAGAGATCCTGAACGGCTTGCCCGTTCCACCAGAGCTGGCCGTGGCACTCTCTCAGGTAGAGGACGTGGTAGCCGTAGCTGGCGAGGTCCTGTTGAGTGAGTGCAAACTCACCTTGCTGATCTTTACCGCTGAACAGGTAGGCGCGGTTGATGCTGCCGGCGATACGGAGGTGAACGTCCGAGAAAGGATGTTGTGGATCTACAGCACGCTCAGCCGGGCGATTAACCGGAACGCGGCCCCCATCAGCACCATCAGGGTTAGCGCCACCATCAACCTGAGCAGCTTCAGGCACAGCCACCTGCTCACCTGAGAGACGCGCTTTCTCACGCTCGATGATCTGGACCGCAGCGTATGAGAAGTAGCCGAGACTGCCGATGACAACCACAACTGCCATCTGCAACTTGCGATCCTTAAGGATTGAATGGCCCCCGACCACCCCTTTAGCCTTGCCGGTTTTGGTCGATTGGTAGCACTCGAATACCCGGAGATCGACCTTGTACTCTTTTGGGACACCGATGCTATGGGAGGTAGCTTTTCCGCTGTTTTCAGGGTCATGTTCCAGTTCCCTCCATTTGTTTTTCTTCCAGGGCACGATGTGCCCCATCTGCCAATGACGAAACGCCTGCTGGGCACTCTGTCTTATTTCTTTGTGGATCTTTCCGATGTTCGGGGTGCATAGGAACAGGTCCCAGTTGTAGTGCCGGTGCATGTCGAAGGCTAAGAGGACATCGGCGGGCCGGTTGTCTCTCTGAGCGGCTTCCTTTCCGCCTGGGTAGTCCAACTGCTCGATCCTGAAGTCGCGCCTTGCTGCCGGATACACGGCCTGGGCTTCATCGAGGACGATCAGGGCACCGATAGGGGCCCAATGGAACCAACGGGCGGCGTATTTCAGGGCGTCCCGGGTTTCGGTTTCCAGGTTGATGATGCGGGCTTCCGGGCCGCAGTTGACGCCGAAGGCTTCCTCTACCCGCTCGATGGAATCCAGGCCCCTAATATTGGTGACGACGCAACGGCCATCCGGATAGTCACCGTCCTCCCCGATCAGAGCCGGGATCACATAGCGTTGAACGACCCCGGCGGATTTATAAGAGCCGGGCGGGCCGTGGTGGATGTTGATGGTCATTTGAAGACTCCCATCACGTAGCGGGTCAGGTGAGCGTTCAGGATGATGTTCAGCGCGTCCGGCACCCGGAAGAAGGTGAGCACGCCCATGACCTTGGAATCGATGGAACCCCAGTACTGATTGATGGTGCCGGAGATGTTCAGCTGGTTGAGGACTTCCTGAGCCACCTGCCAGGAGAAGCCGACGAAGTAGATCTTGGCTTTCGTTACCCAGATCACGTACCAGGCGGAGAGCTTGACCAGAATGTCATCCAGGAAAGCCGGGATGGATTCGAAGAAGCCCCAGATAGCGGTGAAAAAGTCAGCAATGAATTCCATCAGTCACGTGCTCCCATGGTGATGCCGAGCGCGGCGAAGGTGGCGGCGAACAGGATGATGGAGCCGATCATGGACAGGTCCGCTCCAAACTTGGACAGGCCGGCGTTGAAGGTCTGGCCGAACAGGGTGATGTTGTTGTCCTGGAGACCGCCGGCCCCGGTGAAGGAGCCAAAGAAGGCGGACATTTCCGCGCGGACGTTGGCAATAAGGGATTCATATTCACCCTGAACAGCATTGAGTTCGTTCAGGCCGTCTTCGACTTCCATGACGATCGCACCGCCGGACCAAGAGATCGCATTGCCGTCCTCGCCGACGATCTCGGTTTTGTCGGCGGAAGAAGGGTCTGCTGTTCCACCACCGGCCGCACCGAGGCCGTCAACAACATCACCAAAGCCTTTCTTTATGGCCTCGGCGATATTGTCGCGGGTGACGTTGCCGTCCTTGAGCAGGCCCTTTATATCCTGTAGCTGGCCGGCAATCCCGGTATCATCCGCGGCCCCATCGCCGTCGCTGTCACCGTCCGAGGTGTCGTTGCGATTGGGATCGGTGGCTTCTTCATTGGTGACGCCACACGCGAAGCCGTCTTCATAGATTTCCAGAACACTTTCAAATCCCCCTGGACACACGGGAGGGTTCTGAGAATCGGAGACACAGACACCCACATAACTGCCAGCAGAGCCTTCCGAAAAGGCATAACTCTGCCCAGCAGGACAAGTAGACTCGCCGGAGCAAACATAACGCTGATCATCTCCAAAACCTGCCGTTCCGAGATAATCATCCGAGGAGGGAAGGCACTGCGGATCAGGCTCAAGGAGGCAGGAGTTATTCAGAGCTCCATTAGTGCAAATAGGGACACAGATCTGCTGGGCAGGATGATAATAGTCGCCCTGTTCCGCACATTCCTCGGGGGTCGGGGCAGGCGTGATACAGGAGCCGGCGCTTTCATCCCATTCCTGTCCCGTATCACAATCAAGCTCAATGTAACCGTAAAGGTTGCTATAAACCGGACCACTGAGATTTTCAGGCGTGCTGTTGCTGTAATACATGTTGTAGCAAAACCCGACCTGAACCTTGTTGTAAGTCGGAGAACGTTGCCACTCAACATGATGAAAATCAGCGTAGGTAGACGTGGAACTTCGGGGCGTACCGGCAAGCGCCTGACAGGCATTCTCCGCCGTCAGATACCGGTAGTCCTCGTTTAAGTTGGCGTACAGCTCCAGCGCCGAGACCGAGGCGGAGACCAGGAAGATGAAAGCGGACAGGACTAACCGGAACATGAGACGACCCTATGAAAAAAGGCCGGATAAACCGGCCTTAGACAGTGCGATAACCGGAGACAAAACAGCCTGTCCAGAGACAGGCTATTAAGATGCTGGTCAGCATTACCGGTTGATCAGACGCAGCACGATGCCGACACCGAAGACCACGGCAGCGACACCGATCACGGCGGCCACTGCGGCAGTGGTGTTGGTAGTCGCGTCTGTCTGTGCCGCGGTGATGGTGGCGGTGTGATCCACGGCGAAGGCGCTTAGGGATGTACCGGTCGCCGCAACCACAGCACCGGCTTTAGCCAGTCCTTTGCCGAAGCGAGCGCGGGCCATGCCCCAGGTTTTGCCGTTGTCCTGCTTTTCCATTTCGATAACTTCGTTCATAGCGTGTACCTCAGACTTTTCTCATGATTTGAACGACTCGTCCGGCACCGACCCCGGTGACGAAGAGAGTCAGGGCGATCCCTGACACCAGGCCGATGATCTCGACATCCGGTGCCAGGTATTCCTGAAACAGGACGTCGACGTCCTGATAAGGAATGCTTTGCAGGGTCCCGGTGCATTCGATGCCCTGGGTCCCTTGAATCCACTCACCTTCACAGGTGATGACGTTCATGGCGGGCTACTCAGGCCGCCGGTTTCTTTACGGTGTCCTGGGGCTTGAGCTCCAGGGCCTTGAAGGTGATCTTGCCGCCCTGCCCGGCTTTCATCTGGGCCTTCACGGTGAACATGCTCGGGAGACGTTCGGCGTGGTTGCGCAGCTGGTCGATATGCTTCCAGTCGCAGGCGATCTTCATGACTTCGTTGCCAACGCGGTTGTCGTCGTCGGCTTCAGCGGGGGAGTAGGCCCACAGGGAGCCGCCCCGGTTGCCGTCGATGTCGTACCGGGTGGCGCCAATGATCATCAGGTTCAGGTAGTTTTCCATGGTGGTTACCTCAGTCCTCGTTGGTGTTGAGTCCGCCTTGTGGCGGTGGGGTTTGGGTTTTCTCTGTTGACGCTGCGCGTCCTCTTGGTACCTCGGGTTCTGGAATCAGAGGGCAGCCGTTTCGCTACCCCCATCACCCGTCCCCGTCGGCGGTCGACAATCTGGCAAAGCCCGTCAGCTCCGCAAGGCCCGCTGCGCTGGCCCTTCGGGCCGCCTTGCAGACCTGCCGTGCTGCGCCTGTCGCCCTCGTACCGACGGAGACGGATGACGGGGGCAGCTACACAACATGGGGGTTATGTCGGGCTTGGCCGAGTTGAGTCCGGTGACTGGCCGCGACTCTGGATGGCCGATTCGAGCACTTGTGCGGCGTACTCGGCGGGGGTCTTGATGGTTTCCTGGCTGGCGACCTGCCGGAGCATTTCGCGGTAGGTGTCGGTGTCCAGGTACAGGCGCATGCCCTGCTTGCGTTTCGTTTTCATGGGGTTCTCTCCCGTGGGTTTCCGGTGTCAGGGTTCCGTTGTCGTAGGCATCGCGCAGGGCGATGAGGCGGTCGAAGGCGGGGCTGTGGTAGCCGTGGCCTTCGAGTTCGTTCAGGAGCTGGTCGGTGAAGGCGGCCTTGATGCGGGCCACGTAGTCATCCGGCAGATCGGTACGCACCTGGGTTAACTGCTCCGGGCGCAGGCACAGGGTTGTAAAAAGACCTTCCAAGGCATGCAGTGAGGGTGAGCCAGCCAAGGGGCCCTGGAAGGAAAAGGAAGTTCTGTTCAGTGCGGATTTCGGCGGTTGGTGGGTTCGCATTACGCCACCTCCACGAGCTTGAGCTTTTCCTGGATGCCGGAGCGCGACTCCGGGCGATTGGTTACGGGCACAGGATCGACGAACGGCTCGACCTGATAGCTGTTGCAGATTTCCGTGGCAAAGACTTCGACTTTGTGAAAACCGCAAAGACCAAACTGAGTTCTTTCTTTGGGCTTTCGGCTGAACTTGTCATTGAAGGGACAATGGGCGTCCCGATCGTAACCCTTGGCTGTGTAGTTCTGGCAGCTGATGCAGGCTTTTGGCATCTGCAGTTCGGGAGATGCGTCCACTCCGTTGAGTATTGGTTTTGGAGCATGAATCATTGCCAGTCCTCCTTGTCCATGGCGTCCTGGGAGAGCGCGGCGATGTTCACCATGCGAGGCTTTCCGATCTTGAGGGAGGGCAAATGGCCCTTCTCGATCATGCCCCGCACCTGCCCTTCCGTGAGCCCGGTCAGCTGAGCAAAGCGCTCCTGCGTCATGACCGGTGTGGCTAACAAGATGATTTGTTTCTGCTCGTCCACTGTTTTGCACTCTGCTACACTGATTTACACACAAAACGACACCGAAATAGAACACTAACGTGTGTCGCTAGAGTAAATATAACACTTTAAGGTGTTTTTGCAATACCTTAACGTGTTTCTTTTTGATTTAAGCGAAACACAAAATGCATCAGAACACACAAAACGCTACTTCTTATGCCATCGGGGAAAGGTTGGCCGAAATCAGAGGCCCTAAAAGCCAGGGAGCTTTTGCCGAGGAACTCGGCATTCATAAAAATTCACTGGGGCACTATGAACGCGGAAACCGGGTACCTGATGCAGAGGTCCTTTTCCGATTAGTGGGAATGGGATTCAATGCAAACTGGGTTCTTACAGGAGAGGGATCTCCAAAACTCGAACCAGAAACTCCTGGCCTAAGACAAGACATAGACAAACTAAGACGGCTAGATGAAGAGTTCGCTCTAATACCTGGTTACAACGTACAGGTAGCAGCAGGGCATGGTTCAATTGCCGGAGATGAGGCGCCGACTAGGGAGCTGGCTTTCCGGAGGAAGTGGCTCAGGTTTCGAGGGCTGAGGGAGAATGATTTAGCATTAGTATTCGCTAAAGGTGACTCCATGGAGCCAACTATCTCCGATAACGAGACAGTGATGGTTGATACAAGCGAAACGAAACTGCGGGATGGCCATATTTACGTAATTCGGAACGGCGATCACTTACTGGTTAAACGAATTCAGACTCTCTGGAATGACGGAGTACAACTCTTGAGTGACAATAAGGAGTATCCTCCGCAGGAGATTTCGAGTTCTGACTTGGAGAGCTTGGAAGTTATTGGGAAGGTTGTTTGGGTTGGGAAGGACCTTTGAAGCTGAATTTAAAAACCAAAGTCATCCTGTAAACAGGATAACTTGTCACCATGCAAGGCTGCTAAGGCTTTGATAACCGGAAACTCAACTTCATCGTTCTGATAATCAATATAAGTAACTTCTCCCTTGCGCCCTAAATATATTATTAAAATAATTTGCATAGAAAATAAAACAGATGAACAAATAGAGTCTAAGAAATTGAAATAATCTTCATTACAACTACCACCATATTCCTCATCCTCAGGAATCTCATGAGTTCCATGGGCTAGACTGTTCCTGGCCATCCGGACGACGTTTAACCCTATGGCCAAAGACGACTTAAATTCGTCAGGGGACAACATATTTTCGATTGCTTTTTCAGAGCTATCGCTAAGCATAAACTCCCTAGCGAGAGCCGCGAGTTCTCGATCATAACAATGACCGCATAACTTTCTAAGCTCATCGGTTTCATTGATTTTTATATAATATACAGCCCTTTCAACAAGACTAGATTTCTTTCTGATTTTCTTTGGTACTTCAGGGAACTCATCCCCCAAGTTTTTCAAAAAACACTCTAAAGCTGACCATAAAAATGTAAACCTTGAAATTCTAAGCGTTGCCTCATCAAGAAATTTATCTCTGCGATCCGCATACTCCATAGCTGGACCACACATAAACCAGGCCCCGCTCGCATCATAAGCTGTTGTATTAGTCTTAACAGACATAATGGATTTTGCGAGATCTAACCATTCACAAACGGAGGTAAAGCTCACGCCGCGAAATTGCGGATTCATTGGCATCAAATCTACTATGCCCTGCTGCCAAAGCTCCGAGATAAATTGACTTAATTTCGCAGCATGTTCCGAAACACTAGATTCATCACTCATACAAACTCTACTAACCTTTTACAGAAAAAGAACCTCGAACGGGACAAATGTCCAAGCATTTACAAGAAGCCACTACTCTCCAGCCAAGAACGCCGGTTACTTCCGTTGGCATAGTGAAAAGTATGAGTTCGCCCCTTATAACGGCTTGGCACTTATAGGTCCGAACAATTTTCGCCAGACTGATACGATCAGTTCAACAATAGCTTTTTGGCCTCTTGGATCGTGAGCCAACGTCGATTTCGAGAAATGCCACGATGAATCAGGCGGTGGCAATTTGCGCATAAAAGGGCCATGTCGGAGAGCCGTGTGGTTCTCTTTTCCGCCTCTGCCAAGGGGACTACATGATGCGCTTCAAAAACTGACTCCGCGCACTCCGGATGGAACTTTGAGGCCGACATTCCGCACATATCGCAAGCCATCGAACCTTTTTTTGACCTGCTATCCAAAAGTTTCTTCCTGATTTTTTTACTGCGTTCTCGAGCCTTATGATTGCGAGTAAGGAGCCTTCCCTCTGAAAACTCCTCGTCTTCATCGACAATCTCAACATCGATCGTGGGAATGATCGTATTCAGCGATTCTCGGATAAGATTCGCGATAGATTTTACGGTCTTAGGATCATCTCCAAGTTCTTTTACGACCTCGACATCAACCTTGGAAACACTGTCCAACCCTTTGCCGGTCTGTACCTGACGGATGTTTTGCAGCTTGAAAGCAACCCCGTCGGGATTTCGGAAATTTGGTTTTCTCCGAGTACGAGAATGAAATGGCGCTTCACTAAGAAGCTTAGAAAGCTTTAGAACCCGAGGATCAGACTTGTCTGGCACTTTACCCGCACAATCATTATAGAGATCTAAAGCCAGAATCGTCTCGTCTCGATTCCAAAGAGGATTCCCGTGTCCTGTCGTTTTCGGCATAAGCAACCTATTGATTTATCGTGATGATCGCTTGTATGTTTCTATAACTCACAAAAATTAGACGCAGATTTCGATGTACGCAATCTGCCTCTACCAAAAATATTCTGCGTTCGTCAGGAGACCAGTTTCATGGAAGTGAATCCACGGTGGATAACAGCGATAGCATTTTTTACATCCGACGCGACCTATCATGTACCAAAATATCAAAGGGATTACCGCTGGGGTCAGGATGAGATTACAGACTTTTGTGACGACATTCGGCATGCATATCGTCAGAGGGATGCAGGGGAACGAATAGATCATTTTTTTGGTGGGATCGTAACCGTAAGCAAAGCTATCGATGGCTCAGCGACCAGAGAAACGAAAATTGTAGACGGCCAACAAAGAACAACGACGATAGCACTGCTATTGGACGCCATACGAAAGCGTTACAAAAAACTGGGCGAATTAGCTCAAGTTGCTGGCGACGAGGACAAAGCGGAACTCTATGAGAGCCGGACTAGACGAATAACTAAAAAAAACCTCACTATAGAAATCGAGAAAAACCAAAAACCCACCACAATGACGAAGCTTACGTTATCCAAAGCGGATGACAGTGTTTTTCGCGATATTTTGAACGGTGAGGCCGAAATAGATGTTTCTGCCAGGGAGTCTCATAAACGCCTATTCGAGGCCCACAAAGCGATTACGAAGCTAGTCGAAGAACTATCACCAGGAAGCTATGAGCAGGCATCAAACTGTCTGCAGAAACTAGAGTCAGTACTTGCAAGTGATCTTACTCTAATAGAAATCGGTACGACGACTGACAAGGAAGCCTATAAGCTTTTCCAGGTCTTGAACGATAGAGGTGTCAATTTAGCAGAAGGTGACCTTCTGCGGGCTTCAACGCTCGAAGCTTTGGATATTGATGGAGGGGATGAGATATCCAGAACGGCCGCTAACAACTGGGACTTGACCCTTAGCGAAAGCACAGAAGATACCAGAAATTATTTGCGCTGGTACTTCACCGCAATTCAGGGTAAAGCGCCAAGTCGAGCGAAATTATTTGACGAGTTCCTAGAGAAAATTTTTCCTGAGTGCAATCCTGCCAACTACCCCCTCTCGATGGCAGAAGCTTCGAAAATCGAGCAGAAAATAAAAGAACTGAAAATCTATACGGACGCACTCCGAAAACTGGAGTCCGGGGAGTGGCCATACACCACAAAGCAAGGGGTCACTGGTTGGGATAAAGCTAGACTAAATATGCTAGTGAAAGAACTTAGGCATACAGTAGCGATGCCATTGCTTCTAGCCGCAACGCGACGACTGGACGCGAAAGCCTTTGCGCGCCTTGTTCATACTATTGAGAGATTTGCATTTAGGTACAAAAACCTTGTGGGCGCCCACATTGGAAAGGCTCAGAGCGTATACTTCGACCATGCACATAAAATCTATCATGGCGAGATCTTCAACGAAAATAAATTTCGAGAAGATCTAAACTCTCTAATAAACGAGAAAGCAGATGACCAGCTTTTCGAAACATACCTCAAGCAACTTAAATATCAGAAAAAGGCTTCTAATCGCCTCTTGAAGTATTTTCTTATTACGCTAGAGGACTATTGGAGATGGTATAAAGAAGACAACAATAACAAGCCGAAGGTCAAAGAAACTTCTCGAAGTCTACATATGGATGACACTACCCTAGAACATGTCTACCCGCAGAATCCGAAGGCTGGAGACATAATCACTAAACTCCGGGAGAAGGTACACGATCTCGGAAACATCACGTTGCTGGGGCCTGGAGACAACGTTGAGTTCGGCAATGATACCTTTGATGAGAAAAAGGAAAAGCTAGCCAACACAACAATTTCGATGAATCGATGGTTTGAGAATAAAGACCTGTCTCCAAGTTTAATCGACGATCGTGCAGAGGAGTTGATCATTTTGGCTAAAAAGGTATTTAGGGCGTGAGTATAGGAATGTGACTGCAGGCCATATCTGCGGATCGGAGCGGCAGTCTTGGTTGCGATAACAACCGAGGGTTCCAGGTTAACTGTCCGCTCCAATGTTTGGTTAGGCTCTGAACACATATCGCCTGTGATATCGTATATACGGAATGTGCTCCTTGCTGAACTTGATTTTGATTCTCGAATGGATCCCGAGCGCGCTTCGATCTTCCGGTGACAGATACGGCGATAATATGACCGTTCCATTTTCTGCGAAAGCCACCAACCCAGTATCGAACAGTCGGTCCCATGTAGGACTCAAAAGCAAGCCATTGAATGGATCAAGACGCTCGCGATTTTTCGCTTTCGCCCAAGGCTTGATGTGAGACGCAACGAGTAACGCTTGATTCTTGCAGCCCGAGATGGCGCACTCATTCCAGAATTTCAGAAGTTCCTTACGAAAGCGGCCTTGCCCCTTTCTAGTCTTTACTAACGCATCCTTCTCAGTTTCATCCAGCTGGGGATCTGCCAAGATAGTTTGAACGTCTCGACTAATCTCATCATAGGGGTCAGGCCCAAGTTCTTCTGCAGCAACCAAGATGCCATTCTCAACGTCGGCAGCGTCAAATCTCAATTGGTCGAGGTCATCCCGGTATCTCTCCCATACTGCTCGATACTCGACGCGCCCCTTGATCTCCTCTCCGGCTGCGAGCTTATCAAAGTACCTAAATCGACGGCGGACCCCTGCAGGATCGCGAAACTTCGAATTCCTCTTCTCTTGAGGGTGAACACCAAGAGCGTTCAGAACTTGGCTGGTACGGACCACAGTCGAATGCGTGTCGGTAGCTTTGTCCCCGGAACGACGGAGTTCGAAATATGCATTGAGTGCAAGAAGCAACTCGGCAGCTCTCCAGTCTGGGTTCCTTTTCGGGCTTTCGTCATTCATATCAGAAAAACCTAACGCTAAGCTAAGCGGCTGATTAGCCATAAATAGGACACCGACTTATCAATCGCCTGAGTGATTGAACCAGTGCGCCAGCTCATCAATTATCTGAGACAAATCGATTTTTTCGTCATCAGAGGAATTTTTGTTTTCACTGCCCAAAGTACTTCACCATTAGGGTCAGATAGCGCCGTGGTGTCCATTTCTGCCAACGCACCTTAACTCAGGAAATCCCATTAGTCGGTAGATATCAACAAAGTGTCCACGGACTTGCGGTCAATTGTGGTGTTGAGTGGGACTCTATTTTTGCAACTTCCTGTTTTGTCGCTGATAGTGGTTTACTGTGTTGCTCTGGAGGAGTGCGACATCGGGTTCAATTCCCGCAACTCATTAAGCGCTCGAATTCAGAGCTGCCACTTAAAAGCCACATCCGAGACTGCTGTCACATTCACCACTCTGGAAATCTTTATCATGGGTCACATTACGTAGCCAAAAACTACTTGTCGCCACAAGGATGTGCCATGAGAATCCTACCGAAAATTGCCGCTGTAGCATTCCTAATTGCCAGTCCCTGCGCCCTATCCGACATAGAATTGATATCCGACGAAGACTTGGGAGCGATCACTGGTCAGAGAGGAATCTCCATTGAGCTCGAAACTCAGGTTTCCATCGATCAATTTATCTATACGGACGAGGGAAGCCTTGTTGCTAGTGAAATCAGATTTGGGGGCGCAGGCGTCACTCAAAGTGGTCAAACACAAGGTTATGGGGTGCTTTTAGACGAGGTACGCTTTGACTTTGACGTAGAAGATACAGGAAACCTTGTCATCTCAATGGATCAACTGAACGATAAGCCAATCGATTGGGGCTTGCACATTGGAAGCGTGGAAACAAAAGGCACACGTAGCACATCCCTTCTTTCTAACCTCGACATATACGGTCTAACAGACGAGCTGGAAATAACGGTGGATACAGCCACAGACCGGCTCCAGCTCTCTAGCAGCTCCCAATTCGAGATTGATTTTGATGTTCCTTTTCTTGGGATTGCAATTGAGGGAACAACAATCACCGGTCCGGGCAGCAATATCGACTTAGACGGAGATGGCGTAACCTGCGCAGAGAGCGTTTACGAATGCGGAATCGACGAGGGTTATGCCTGGCCACAATCACAGGAAGAACTGCTCAAGCTTTGGGATCAGGCTAAGGAGTCTCTGCAATATGTGAAAGTATCCGCTTCAATATACAAAGGCGATGGTTTGGGCAGCTCAACAAAAAGGAATGTACTAAGAGCAGACTTCGACCCAGTGTACATGGATATGGATGTAGACAATATCTATATCGGTGGTAAGAGCATTGGCTCTCTCCAATTCGACAACATATCTCTGACCGATACCAAACTGGCGATCTACGGACATTGAAAATAGGTCTCAATCGCGCCTATCACTGGTTCGAGCCCTCCACTACCGATCCATCAATTGCTCCGAACCAGCCAAAAAATTCATCATCTAACTTAACAAATGGGTATTCCAGGCTCCCTTCTGCAGCCGGCTTTGAACGAAATCAGCGAATTCTTTTGGCTCACGAGGGGTACTTCTCGCATGCCTTTTGACGTTGCAAAACCTGCATGCGGCCACGATGTTCGAGGAAGATGCCTTTCCCCCTTCACTATGAGCCACCAAATGCTCACCAGTACACTGAAGATGCCTTGCCTGTTTAACCGAAATTGAGAAATTAGCGGCGAAGGTCTTAATATCCGAGATCCACATTGGCTTATGACAATAAAAGCAGCGACCGTCCTGACGGAAATAGGCAGAAGTGCGAAGATACTTAAGTGAGGGTCTTTTTGTTGACATGAAACTACCTGGCGTTCTTATCAGTGCCCAGACTTCGCTTATGCGATAACCTGAGAACCAGCCGAGATAGTTCGTACTGGAGAGTGAAGGGCAATAGAATTATTTCACACTGCCCAATATTGCTATAAAAACTATATCAACCTTTGCAGCCTGTAAAGACTGAAACTGTCAACGAAGCGTCGACGCCGATGCGGTTTTCTGTGGCCTTCAGTGGAGCCATCAACCCCTAACTTACTGTCTTGGCGACTTTTGTGGGTTTCTGTGGTGCTAATTAAATTCCCACAAGGCTCTCATAATCCCTTGGTCGCTGGTTCGAGTCCAGCTGGGCCCACCATTTTTCAGGCGTTACCCAAACCTTCTCTTCTCCGCCAGGACCGCTCCAGGCGAGCTGGTTTCGAGCGGACATAAAAAAGCCCCGGGAGTACCGGGGCTTTTTTTCTTTTTTGTCTGTCAGTCTCAGGATTTCATGAATCGACGTCTGCATCCAAGAGCAAAGAGACCTACCCCCAACAGGGCAAGAGTGCCTGGCTCCGGCACCTCGACGGTTCCACCGATCGGTGCAATATGACTGATCGTGAATCCGTCGCTGGGCAGATTGAACCCGGCGGCGAGCAGTGAGGTGTCAATCACAGCCCAGTCCAGTTCAGGGGTGTTCTCGAACAGCCCATACCACTGTGCGTTCTTGATAAAGAAGTACTGCGTCGGGCTCGAAAGCTCGAACGCTATCACCGTCGAGCTGCCATCAACCGTTGAGTACGGCTGCGTTTCGACCTTGTCGCCCTCTTCATAAGTCGTTGTACCTCCGCCCAGACTCGACAGAAGGTTGTTGATCCAGCAAAGCTCGGTGGTCGGGCTGTTACCGGAACCACAGGTGCCAGTGGGATTGGCATTCAGATCGTCGGTTTGTCCCAACAATGTGTCTGCTCCACCGACATCCTCGGTTCCGATCATGTAGGCCGAGGCCGGAACGACCCAGGCGAGGCTTGCAGCCAGAACCACAGATTTAGTTAATGCCTTCATATCCTTATCTCCCCCAGTAGGGACTATCAAATCCAACCGCTTGATCCTGTTAAAGTTACAGGCCCTCCAAGCGAGTTACCACTGATGCCACCCAGAACTCCAGGCGAGTGATTACACGCGTTCGTCCTGTTCTTGCACAGTCCGCGCCAAGAATTGATTACCGGATTAAATACAGGACAATGCTGAAGCTTCGGAAAAACGTCACTCGGGGCAGTGTAAAATTCCTCGACAGACGATTCCCTCTGCATTACAGCGCTGCCCGTCTTGCGCAATCTCACATTTCGGCCAAAGAACCACACCACTTCCATACAGAACGAAACGTGAATTCTGCGATTAAGACCTTGTTTTCCGGTTACTTTTAAATGCCACTTGTGCCTACGTGGTTTTGCAGACACCCACCTGTGTCAAACAAGCCAAAGTCCTGATAAGACAAGCCTCATACACTAAACCTGAACAAACGTACCAGTCGTGATCCCGCTCCGGCCAACGACATGCGTATAAAAACAATGAAATGATGGAGTGTATCGATGATTTCCAACTCCCGGTTTTCAGTACGGGCAATGTCCCTCGCCGTTGCAACACTATCTGCCGGCCTCTCGATGCCAACTAACGCCAGTATGGGCAACCTCGGTACTACCTATGGGGTCATGCCGGTGGACGTTGCTACTGCGCAATCGCTTTCCATGTTCAACGACCAGGTATCAGCGACCTACTACAACCCGGCCTACCTCACCCAGGACACACGGGGTGAGCTGACCACAGGCATCCTTCATGCCGATCAGGAACTGCGATCAGCCAATCCGAACGCCGACGGCGATGTGCTCTCCAATTCCCCGAGCCAGCACGTACTGATCGGCATGAAGACCAACCTCGGCTCGTTGACCCGTTTCGACCATCCGATCTACCTGGGCTTCATTGCGGGCGTCGAGAAATATGGCAAAGAAATGCTGGCTTTCAGCTCGCAAACCACGGAAAGCGGACAGTTTCTCCAGTACGGCAAGGAACCCCTGTTCCTTAATATCGGCGGTGCCACGCCCATTTGGCGCGGAATTTCAGCCGGTGCCTCAGTGAGAATCACCCTTGAGGCGGCGGCCAAACTTGATGCAGTCTCGACGCTCGGCGGTGAAACCAGTCGCGAGAGGCTGTCGGTTAACGCCGAGCCCTCGCTCAAGAGCATCCTGGGCACCAACATCGATCTTGGCCGCACTTTCTGTCCCAATTCCGATTGTTTCCTTGATGGCTGGGAAACCGCACTGACCTACCGAACCAAGTCCGCCGCCTCCACCGCCATCGATTCCAACATCATCGTTACCCAGACCATCCCGGACCCTGGCCTGAGCCTCGCGGTGTCGACCATCGATTCGTTCCAGCCCGAGACCCTGGCAATCGGCACTCAATACCGGGGCAAAAACTGGCGCGTGGGTGGTTCGATTGAACAGCAGAACTGGTCGGAACTGGAGGATGAATTCGCCGCCGACACCATCAAGGACCAGCAGTCCGCAGCCCCCGGGGATCGCATCAAATTTGATGACATTGTCATCCCCAGGATCGGCGCGGAGTACGAACTCAACAAGAACTTTGCCGTTCGTGCCGGGGTAGCCTTTGAGGAATCCCCGCTGAAGTCCACCCGCAACCCCGAGATCAACTATCTGGATACCGACAAGATCGTATTGGGTCTTGGCTTGAGTGTCACCTACGACCGTACCCGCCTGCTTGTCTACCCGGTGCGCCTGGACATTGGTTATCAGTACCAGCAACTCCAGGAGCGGGATTTCACACTGGTGGATTACGACGGTAACGAAACCGACGTAACCGCCGAAGGCGATGTTCATGTAATCAGCGGCTCCATCACCCTGAAGTTCTGAGGAGAGGTTCTGCCATGAAATACAACAAGACTCTGGCATTGATTCCAGCCATGCTGCTCGCAGCCTGTGGCGGCGAAGAACAAACCGTGAACAAGCCGGCGATTCCGGGTTCGGTGGTCTATTCCTACCCGGCGGATGGCCAGTCCGGCATCAGCCCCACAGCCAGCATCGTTGTCCGTTTTTCTCATGCCATTTCGGACGAGGAAGCAGACCTGCAACAAAAGATTCTGGTGACGGACGGCAGCACCCCCGTTGCCTTTACTGTCACCAAGGTGGATGGCGGCCGGAGCCTCAAACTGACGCCGACCAGCGAACTGACGACAGGCACCGACTACTCGGTAACCTTCACTGACCCACTGCTCGCCGAAGGCGCCCGGGAAGTCAGTACCCCGAACGCCCAGGGCCCCGACGGCATACAGTTCTCCACCCGGGGCGGTTTCACCGGCATCGCGGACCTGGACAGCCTGAGTGGTGAGTTTGGCGTTGCTGAACTGATTCCCTCCCCCAACGATCAGTTCAAGCCCATGAACTTCTCGACATTCCGGCTCACGCTGACCCAACCGGTGCATCCGGAATGGCGAGCAATGGGCGGCCAGATCACATTGGAGAATGGCGAGGGCGAGACCGTACCGACCACAGTCCTGATTGATGGCCGCCGCATCACGGTCGATCCATGCACGGTTGGGGCAAAGGAACTTTGCGGCACCAAAGACGATGCGCTGACCGCCGGTGAAACCTATACCCTCCGGATTCAGGGGCTGCCAAGCCAGACCGGGGCCGGCACACTGGACTTCACCCAGGCGTTTGTCCCCCGTGAAACCGGGCCGACCGTCGTCCTGTTCCAGGAAGTGATCGATTCCGGATTACTGGCAGGGGCCGACGAATCCGGGGCCCAGAAGTCCGTACTAAACGGCCAGATCATCAACGGGATCACCCTGAACTCTGTTTTGCAGGGCGTGGCGGGCCCGTCACAGCAAACCGGCGGTCTGTTCGCGGAACTTGCCTACGCCCCCTCATTCTCGGCGGATGAACCCTTGCCGCTTCGGGTCCCCAAGGGCAGCGTCCTGACCAGCAGCAGCCTGGACGTGAGAATCAATGGCAGCGTGCCCGTTCTGGACGCCGGCACCGGACAGCCACAATCCACTGGCGACATCAACGTCACCATGCTGTCCGATGCGACTGGCTATCTGTCCCCCAACCCCTATACCGATGACCTGAGTGCGCCACGCCATGTGAAGCTGTTTATGGATGTGGCCATGAACACGGAAGAGGCGCAACCGAATGCCTCCCTCTCCCAGGATCTGCTCGGTGTCGAACTCAGCGGTATTGCCCTGGTCAAGGACGGCGTACTGACCATTGACGCTATTGGCGTCGTTGAGCCGGAGCTGTTGGGCCAGGAGTACACCGATTCCACCATCGCCTTTCAGATCGAAGCGGCGACGGACGCCAATTCGGTTCTGGATGCGGAGCAGCTCTGGACCCCGGACACCACCAGCCCGCAACTGGTCAGCTGGATGCCCGGCCCCACCGATGCCATTCCGGCCACGCGCCAGTCCATGCAGCGGCCTGGCGACCCGGTGATTCTGAACTTTGACGAGCCGCTGGATGGCGAAACGTCAATCGCAGCGTTTACGCTCTTCGAAGAAAACTCGACGGTGCCTTTTAAGACACGTGTGGACGGTACGACGGTCACGATAAACCCAGAGGGAGGACTGAAGCATGGGGTTGATTACAGTCTTCTAATCAATTCCGAGCTGACTGATCTCGCTGGAAACGGTGCAACCGAACAGACTCTGACGTTCTCACTACCCGCTATCCGTGACGGCCAGGAAGCCGCGTTCCCCTCACCGATTGCGCTGACGACCTATCCCGGTTTTCCGTGCGTCACCGAAAATCTGGACATCGCAAACGGCGAACATGGAAACTGCATCGATGACGCACCAGGCGACACTGTTCGAGACCAGATCCCTGTTATGACGATGCCCCGGGATCGCCCAATTGTAGTGAAATTCTCTCAATCCATGGATCTGGCCTCGATCAACCCCCAATCCTTTGTGGTCGAAAAAATTGCTGACACTTCGGCTCCCGGGCCAGTCGGGTCCGAAACAATTCTTTCCGGACGCCTAGAGAAGAACAACCAGCACGTACGCTTTTACCCGGATCAGCCTTGGGAAATTGGCGAAACCTATCGCTATACAATGCGCTCAGAAGTCGACGGCGACTGTTCATCAGGTTCATTTATTTGCTCCGAAGAAAACCGCCCGCTTCAAACTGACTTACTAGTCGCACCAAGTGATTTTGGCGGCCCTGACCTGTCAATCTATTTTACTGGGTCAACGGCATTGGATAGCGTATTTACCCCTTTGCGGAACCTACCAATTCGGGACACCAACTCGAACTACATGGTTGATTGCGATTCACCGCAAAATGAAGGTTGCCTGGAGCCGTTTGACCATGAAACGGACGGTAACGGCGGCTTTTTACCTTCGGCCAATTCCAGCAAGTTGACCATCGTGAATGGGGAAAGCTCTCAAGGTCCAGCCAGGGTTGGTTGCTCACCCGACGGGGCGGACTGCCCAACCGAGAAGTTCATCTACCAAACCTATGGACTGGATACAGAGGTTATCGGCCCTGCTCTTGACGATTCTGGGAACACAATTGGGGTCAGGGTATTGTTATATCCGACTTTGCTCGCTACCTCTTCAGCCAGAGTGATTGTAAGTGCCAACCTTCTGCTGGGAAGCGACATCACTTCTGATACCGGCACACAAATCCTGCGTATGACCTATGGCGAACCAACGGATGATAATCCACTCGGATTGGTCGAGGGGGTCATCGTGGAGGGTGCAAATGGCGGCCCCGTTTTTAAAACCGAGGCAAACCTGACCTTGGACGCGCCAGAACTGAGTGGCGTCGACAGCCACGACGTATACAGCAAGCCCCTCACCCTAAAGCTCGAAGGGCCTATTACCTTCTTCGACGATGGACGCATGCAAATCGAGCAGCGCAACGTAGTGCAGGAAGATATCATCGTCAATGCAACGTCATTCGGCTTCGTTGACGTAAAAATTCCACTGAGAATCCCTGCTTTAGGGACTTATCTCAATTTCATCTCCAACCCTATTAAGGAAATTCCGGCACAGCAATAACCTCAGGCCCGTGCCTTTCAGGCCAGCCTACACAGCTGGCCTTTTTTGTGTCCGAAGTGGCCTGGGGACCTTTTCCCATCCCTGTGCTTTCCTGCTAATCTGGTTGCACAATGAAACTGCCTCATTCACAACAATAACCTGCCAGGAGAGAGCATCCATGGAAAACGGAACTCACTACCGCACCTGCCATCTTTGCGAAGCCATGTGTGGCGTTGCGATAGAAATGAAGGATGGACACATCGCGTCTATCAAGGGTGACGAAGAAGACCCGTTGAGCCAGGGACACATCTGCCCGAAAGCCGTGGCCCTAAAGGATCTCCATGAGGACGCTGACCGGCTGCGAAAGCCCGTTCGGCGCACCGACAATGGCTGGCAGGAGATGGAGTGGGACGAGGCATTCGACTTGGTGGCGGACAAGCTGCATCAGACCCGAAAGGAACACGGTCGGAACAGTGTGGGTGTCTACCTGGGTAACCCGAATGTCCACAATCACGGCTCTCTCGTGGCGACCATGCCATTTTTGCGAGCCATCGGCACCCAGAACCGGTTCTCGGCCACATCCAACGATCAGCTTCCTCACATGCTGGCAAGCCTGGAGATGTTCGGCCATCAGGTACTCTTCCCGATTCCGGATATCGACAATACCGATCTGTTCATCTGCATTGGCGCCAACCCCATGGCCTCCAACGGCAGCCTGATGACGGTTCCCGACTTCCGCGGCCGGATAAAGCGAATGAAGGGCCGGGGCGGAAAACTGGTGGTGGTCGACCCCCGGCGAACCGAAACCGCCAAGCTCGCAGACCAGTTCCATTTCATCCGGCCCGGCAGCGATGCCCTGCTGCTGATGGCCATGGTGCACACGCTGTTTGCCGAGGATCTGGTCAACCTGGGGCCCGCCGAACACTTGGTCAAAGACGCCGACCTCCTGCGACTGGCGTCCCTGGCATTCACCCCGGAAGCCGTGAGCCAACACTCGGGCATCGCCGCCGACGAGATCCGTAACCTTGCCCGACAGCTGGCCTCCACGCCCAAGGCCGCCTTATACACCCGTATGGGCACCAGCACTCAGGCCTTTGGCGGCGTGGCCACGTGGCTCGCTTACTGCTTGAACATTCTGACGGGCAAACTGGATACCCCGGGTGCCATGCTGTTCACCCAGCCCGCCATCGACTTGGTTACACTGGGTGCCATGGTGGGACAACACGGCCATTTCGGCAAGCGCCACAGCCGGGTCAAAGGGCTGCCGGAGTTTGCCGGGGAATACCCGGCGAGCACCATGGCGGACGAAATCCTCACCCCGGGCGAAGGTCAGGTCCGTGCCTTTGTGACCGTGGCCGGCAACCCGGTGCTGTCCAGCCCCAATGGCAAGCGCCTGGAACAGGCCTTCAGCGGGCTCGAGTTCATGGTCTCCGTGGACTACTACCTGAATGAGACGACGCGCCACGCGGACGTCATTCTGCCTCCGACGGCGGCGCTGGAGCGCAGTCATTACGACCTGATCTTCAGCATGTTCGCGGTGCGAAATTTCGCCAAATACAGTGAGCCCCTGTTCGACGCCGGTCCCGACAGCCGCCATGACTGGCAGATCCTGCTGGAGCTGGCGCATCGGCTGGAAAAACGGCGCAAGGGCGGGCGTCTCCCACTGCGCTCGGAACTCGGATGGCGGGCTTTCAAACAGGTCGGACCGGACCCGATCCTGGACCTGTTATTGCGAACCGGGCCCTATGGCGCGGATGCAGGTCGTGTTCGCGGGTTGGTTCAACCGGCCATTGATCTGGTGATGGACGTTCTGCCCACGCGGCACCCACTCCGGGGCCTGGCAAATCTCAGTCCGCTCAACCGGCGCTGGCAGGCACTGCCGAAGGGCCTCTCCCTGCCGGCGCTGAAAGACAACCCCAACGGTGTGGATCTCGGCCCCCTGCAGCCGTCATTGCCCGACCGCCTGTTCACCCGGGATGGCCGGATCAACCTCGCCCCGAGACTCTACCTTCAGGACCTGGACCGTTTGCACGAACACCTCGCCCAACCGGCAACCGACACGCTGGTACTGATTGGTCGGCGCCATGTCCGCAGCAACAATTCGTGGATGCACAACAGCCAGCGCCTGGTCAAAGGCAAGGACCGCTGCACGCTGATGATCCACCCCAAGGATGCCAGCCGGCTGGGCCTTCAGGCCGGGGACTCCGCCGAAATTTCCGCCGAGACCCGAAAGATTGTGCTGCCGGTGGAGATCACGGAGGACCTGATGCCCGGAGTCGTATCCATTCCTCACGGCTGGGGTCACAACCGCCAGGGTACAGGGCAATCGGTTGCGGCCGCTCATGCCGGCGCGAGCATCAATGATGTCCTCAGTGACGAGCAGATTGATCCGCTGGTCGGTACGTCCGTATTGAATGGGCAGTCGGTAACTGTCAAAGTCTGGCGTCCAGAACGACAACGCAAACGCGCCTGAATCGAAACGAGGAGACCAGAATGCCATCGTGGCTGCAGTGGACCCTGATTATCGCAGGACTGATTGCCATCACTCTGCTGCTGGCCTTTATCCGGCGCCAGGTTGGCACCCTTTCCGAGGGCCGCCGGCGCCGGCTGAAAGCCGAGGCGTTCCAGCAGAAGCGCCGTGAAGACATGATCGACAGCATTCGTGTGATCGCGATGGCGGTCGAAACGGAGCAGGTCGAGTATTCCGAGGCCTGCCTCCGTATAAAAGGCCTGCTGGATCATGTTGCGCCCGAGCTGCTCGAACAGACACCTTTCAGGGTTTTCCAGGAAGTGCACGAAAAGCTGGAACACATGCCCACCCATCGGGCCCGCCAGGCGACCGACACTCGCTTCGTCGAAAAGATGGACAAGGAGCGGTTTGAAGTGGAAAAGGTCCACGCAGACGAGATCCGGCGGGCGGCTACCGCCATTCGGCATCATCAGTTTGATGCCAGGTAGGCAAAGTTATCTCGTTACCTGGTCAGACCGTCTTTTTGTAACTTTTTGTAACCGAAAAGCCAGTCAACAGTGCAGGTTAGTCCTGAAAATCAAAAGCTTCCAGAGGACAGAAAAGTTGACAGCAAACTCATTCCTTGATGCCTGCAACTATTGACTTTTCTTTTCCCTTCCTTCGGCTAAATTGAAGTCAGGGCGTTGCCTAAATCTGCGACGGCAACAGTCCTTCGTTGTTTTCTCCTGAAAAGTTTGGACGACTCTGCAACAAGCGGGTGAGCTTGCCGGCCTTAGGGCCGGCTTTTTTTGGGGAACTGTTTCAGGCGGTCGTTTAGTGGCCCATCATTCCGGCCATGGTCATGATGCTGCTTTTGCTCTTCACCAGCTCATCGAACTGTGCCTCCACCTGCTCACGATCAAGCCCGAGTTCATCGTACACTGCCTGGCTGACTGATTCCCCCGCACCAAGGGCAACGCCTCTGGCGGTCAGCAGCTGGCGGCCCAGCCAGAGCAGCTTGGCGTAGACACTGTAAGGGCCATTGTAGGCCCGGTTTTTCTGGTAGCGAATTGCCATGATTACCTCATCCGGCATGCCCCAGTTTTCCATCAGCTGGGCCGCAATCTGCTCCCGCGTGATGCCCAGCAAATAGTGTTCAGTAACCGATGAGTCGATCTCTGGATTAACCTCGAGAGACCGGCAGACCAGCTTGAAATGGGGCGGAAAAACCTGCGCCAATACCAGATGACCAAAGTTGTGCAGCAGGCCACCGAGGTAGGCAAGCCCTAATAATGGTCGTTCACCGCGGGGCATCATGCTGGCAAGGATACCTGCGGACTGGGCCTGCCAGATCGCCTGCTGCCAGTAATCAACGTAACCCTCCGGGTGATCCTGAGGTTTTTTCAGGGCGCGGCCAAGAGACAGGCCCATCGCCAGGTTCATCACCAGATCAAAGCCCAGCACCCGGGAAACCGCGTCATGAACGGATCGCACCTGCCCTGCCGCCGCATAAAACGACGACGATGCCCAGCTGACAACCTGGGCCGCCAGACTCGGATCACTCTCGACAATATCGACGAGGTCTCCCATTACGGCATTGGGGTTCACCCGCAGGTGGATGATGCGCTGGGCGGTTTCCGGAAGCGGTGGCAGTTCCAGCGTGTCTTCAAGACGCTGTTGAATGCGCAGGCCGGTGAACTTCTTGATAGCACATTGCAACTGATCCCGATCCCGGCCGTGATCGTCCAGGTTGACTGCGATCGACTCCGGATCCACCGCAAAATCCAACCGATCGGCACCGCTCGTCAGCGCCTGAAATTCGTTTGCGGGGACCACCATGGCCAGGTTCTGTTCTTCCAACTCCAGTGCCACAGCGGGCAATGCATCAACACGGCTGTCAACGACGGTCGGCCAGCCCGTCAGGGAGGGCAAGGCCGGCAGGGTCGTTAATCCTGCCCGCTCGTGGACACGGACCTGCTCACGGCGTTTCATGACCCGGAAGTCCCGCCCGAGCCGCTTGTTCAGTTCTTCAAGATCAATCAGATCGTCTTTGCGACAGATCACCTGGAGGTTGCCGCTCCCGTCACTCAGCAACGCCATCCGCAGTAGTTGATCCTTGTCTGCCTGGCACGCACTGCGCAGCGACACGCCTGAGACCGAATCACCAAGGGCTTGCTGGACTGCGACAGGTAGTTCCATAGTCTGCTCCATTTCTTGCTGCAGGCTGGCTTCCAGCCTTTCCTTGAAGGGTCAGGGTCAGTATAGGCAAACCCGACAGCTCAACGGGCATTCTCACACATCACCGTAGCGAATTCTTTCACCCAACCAACGGCGTATAAGGGCTTGAACCACGTCCCGGTCCGGCATCAGCCGGGGGGCCATTTCTCGGACCGGCTCAATCCAGCCCTTATCGCGCTCAAAATCGGCGAGTCGAAACTGCATCATGCCAGTCTGGCGAGTACCTAGCACTTCACCCGGCCCGCGAATCTCCAGGTCTTTCTCGGCAATAAAGAAACCATCCTGGCTATCCCTGAGCGCCTGCAACCGGGCCTTGCCATTGCTGGACAGGGGCGGGTGGTACATCAGAACACAGAAGCTGGCCATTTCGCCTCGTCCCACCCTGCCCCGCAACTGATGCAACTGGGCCAGGCCCAGGCGTTCCGGATTTTCAATGATGATCAGCGACGCGTTGGGAACATCTACCCCAACCTCAATAACCGTGGTGGCCACCAAAAGGTCCAGCTCGCCGTTCTTGAACTGTTCCATGACCCCGGCCTTTTCTGCCGCCTTCAGACGACCATGGACCAGGCCAACTTTGAGGTCTGGCAAACGCTCCGACAATTCCAGCGCCGTGACCTCTGCGGCCTGGCACTGCAATGCTTCCGACTCCTCGATCAGAGTGCAGACCCAATAGGCCTGCCGCCCCTCACGGCAAGCATTGCGCACCCGCTCGATCACATCTTCCCGACGGCTGTCCGGGATGACAATGGTTTCAATCGGCTTCCGCCCGGGCGGCAGCTCATCTATTACCGAGGTGTCCAGGTCGGCATAGGCGCTCATGGCCAGGGTTCTCGGAATCGGGGTCGCCGTCATGATCAGTTGGTGAGGCGCAAGCCTGGCGCCAACACCTTTTTCACGAAGCGCCAGGCGCTGGTGAACGCCAAACCGGTGCTGCTCGTCGACAATCACCAATGCCAGGCGGTCAAACACCACATCGTCCTGAAACAGGGCGTGAGTACCGATCACCACGCTAACCGAGCCCGCCTGCACGGACTCCAGGGCCTGCTGGCGCGCCTTACCCTTCACCTTGCCAGAGAGCCAGGCCAGATTGATACCCAGGGGCGCCAGCCAGCTGTGAAAGTTCTGGAAATGCTGCTCGGCCAGTATCTCGGTCGGAGCCATCAGCGCGACCTGCGCACCGGCGCCAATCGCTTGCAAGGCTGCCAGTGCCGCAACCACGGTTTTGCCAGACCCAACATCGCCCTGAACCAGCCTCAGCATCGGCAGCGGTTGGCTCAGATCCTGGCGGATATCCGTCATTACATGACGCTGGGCACCGGTGAGCTGAAACGGCAACAAGTCCAGGAACCGGTCGGAGAGATCACCCGTTGGCAACAGGGGCAGAGCCTCCCGCGCCTGGATCTGTTCCCGAACCTGCAACAGACTGAGCTGATGGGCCAGCAATTCCTCCATGACCAGTCGTTGCTGGGCCGGATGGCGACCTTCCATCAGCAGGTGGACCGGCGCGTCTGCCGGGGGCGAGTGCACCAGTTGGACGGCCTCAGTGATTCCGGGCAACTGGTAGTCTGCCAGTAAAGATGGAGGCAGCCAGTCCCGGATCGGAAAACGCTGGAGGTAAGCCAGCGCCTGCCGGCAGAGTCCACGCACCCGGGGTTGCTGAATGCCCTCGGTGAGGGGATACACCGGTGTCAGGGTGGCTTGCCCCTCAGCGGGCATAGGTGGGGGATTGACCTGATATTCGGGGTGATAGAATTCGTAGCCGGCACGACCGGGCCGCACTTCACCAAAGCAGCGCACCCGGGCTCCTTCCGTGAGCTGGTTTTTCTGGGCGGCGTTGAAATGAAAGAACCGCATGACCAGAAAGCCGCTGCTGTCCTTGAGGGTAACCTGCAGGCTGCGACGCCGGCCCATCACCAGGTCCGCCTTCATCACCTCTCCTTCCGCAACCGCCACATCGCCGATCCGGAGACTGCCCATCGGGACGATCCGGGTACGGTCTTCATACCGGTGAGGGAGGTGAAACAGCAGATCCTGCAGCGAGGCGATGCCCAGTTTGGCGAGCTTTTCCGCCAGGGCGTTGCCGACTCCCTTGAGCTGGGTGACCGGAATGTCATCCAGTGACGTCATGCGGAGACTCAGGCGCTCTCGGCCACGGCCGGCGTGTCTGTTTTCGCCTTCTCAATGACCCGGCACTGGCTCGCCGCTAGAGACAGGACGTCGATCGCTTTTGGCCTTGGGAAGGTCACTCGCCAGGCGAGCGCAACGGTCCGGAACGGCACGGGAGGCGCGAACCGGCGTACCGCCAGAATGTCCTCTTGATACTGCATGGCGGTCGCCGCCGAAAGCGGCAGAACCGTGATCCCGAGGCCGGAGGCGACCATGTGCCGAATGGTTTCCAGGGAACTGCCCTCGGTCACCAGCGACGGTGACGCCGTGTCCACACGCCGGGTGACGGCTTCAACCAGCGGCGGGCAGGATTCCAGAACCTGATCCCGGAAGCAGTGTCCCGGCCCGAGCAACAGCAACTGTTCCTGCGCCAGCTCCTCGGCCGTCAGCTGGTCCTTCTTGGCCAGCGGGTGCCCCGCCGGCAACAACACCACAAACGGCTCATCGTAGAGTGGCAGGGTAAGAACCTCTGGTTCCTCGAAGGGCAACGCAATGATGATGGCGTCGAGTTCGGACTGGCGCAGCTTCTGGCGCAGGGTTGCCGTGTAGTTCTCTTCGATGTACAACGGCATATCAGGCGCCGCGCGGCGCAGTTCCGGCAAAAAATGAGGAAACAGGTAAGGGCCGATGGTGTAGATGGCCCCGACTTTCAGCGGGGAATTCAGCTGATTTTTGCCGTCCTGGGCCATGTCCTTGATCACACCGACCTGGTCCAGTACCCGCTGGGCCTGTTCAATGATACGCTGCCCGGTCTCGGTCACCCGAATGCTGCTTTTGCTGCGCTCAAACAGGGGAATGCCGAGTTCGTCTTCAAGCTTTTTGACGGCGACACTGAGCGTTGGCTGACTGACATGACAGCGCTCGGCAGCGCGGCCAAAATGCCTTTCTCGGGCAAGCGTAACGACGTATCGTAACTCGGTGAGAGTCATGTTGAGCTCCGGTCAAATGGGTCCAGGTCGAAGTTTCGCTTATTTATGGGTTCAAGCATAAGGATTGAAATTGTCTATGGCAATGACTGAAACCACGAACACTCCCAGGGTTCTTGTAGCCGGCTGCGGCAACCTCGGAGGCGCCATTGCCAGCCTGCTGACCGACTCCGCCACCGTCTATGGGCTGCGGCGAAATCCTGACCGCATTCCCGTCGGCATTCACCGCCTAAAAGCCGACCTCATGCACCGGCATTCCCTGGAAGCGACGGTGCCCGAGAACCTCGACGTTGTCATCTATTGCCTGACCCCGGCCAGTTATGACGAGCAGGGCTATCAGGACGCGTACGTGAATGGCCTTAGCAATCTCCTGGCGACGATCGCAGGGCAGCCGATAAAACGGGTCATCTTTGTCAGCAGCACCAGCGTCTACGCCCAGGACGACGACAGCTGGGTCGATGAGACCAGCCTGACTCAACCACGGCGCTTCAGCGGTGAGAAAATCCTGGCCGGCGAACAAACCGCTCTGGAATCCGGGCATCCTGCCACCGTGGTGCGCTTCAGCGGCATCTACGGTCCGTCCCGACGACGGTTCCTCGAGGAAGTTATTGAAGGCCGAATGGATCCACAAAAACCGGCTCCCTACAGCAACCGCATCCACGAAGAGGATGCCGCCCGGGTCGTCCAGCATCTGGTGGAACGGGTACTGTCTGGCCAATCCTTGCAGGAACTCTACGTGGCCAGTGATTGCGAGCCGGTTCGGCTCGACGAGGTGGTTGACTGGGTGCGCCAACAAACTCCCTGCGCAGAGCCGGCCGAGGGCGCCAGAAAGGGCGGACGTGCAGGAAGCAAACGCTGCAGCAACCAGCGTTTACTGGAAACCGGCTTCCGGTTCCGATTCCCGAGTTTCCGGGACGGCTACCGGGGCATGATTGCAGACCGGTAGTTTGGCAGACACAAACAAAAAGGCGGCCGTAGCCGCCTTTCCTACCCTAATGGTTTCGGGTGCCAGCTCACTCAGCTGAGCACCATCACCGCTTCCATCTCAATGGGCACACCTTTGGGTAGCGCCGCAACGCCCACGGCGGCCCGGGCCGGGTAAGGCTCCTCGAAATACGTCGCCATGATTTCGTTTACGGTGGCAAAGTTGGCGAGGTCCGTCATGTAGATGTTGAGCTTCACGATATCTTTGAGCTCGCCACCAGCCGCTTCACACACCGCCTTGAGATTTTCGAATACCTGCCGTGTCTTGGCGGCAAAATCTCCGGCAACCACTTCCATGGTTTCCGGTACCAGCGGAATCTGGCCAGACAGGTACACCGTGTCACCGGCTTTCACAGCCTGCGAGTAAGTGCCAATCGCCTGCGGGGCGCTTTCAGTCTGGATAACGGATTTGTTGGTCATGACTTTGGAATTCCTCTCTTTCAAAACGCCAATCGTCACCTCTCGGCGCTGCGACTGTCAACCAGCCATTGGTCCGTATCAGTGGCGGACACGGCCGATGTGGGTGACCGCCCGGATGTTACGGACGCGCCGCATGACACGGGCCAGGTGCCGGCGCCCGTTGACGTGGAGCACCAGGCTGACGATGCTGAACTTGGCGTTCTGGTCTTCTACGTTGATCCGTTCGATGTTGCCGTCGGCCATCGCCACGGCATTGGCCACTTCCGCGATCACGCCCCGCTGCCGCTCAAGCTCGACCCGCAATTCCACAGAGAACTCGTCGGTGATGTCCTTGGCCCATTTGAGGTGGGTCAGCCGCGCACGTCCCTCATCGTCATCGGGTAGACGGGCGCAGGTATCAGAATGAATCACCATGCCCTTCCCGGAGTCCATCATACCGACCACCGGGTCGCCCGGAATCGGTTTGCAGCAACTGGCGAACCGAACCAGAAGCCCCTCGGTACCCCGGATGGTGACCGGGCTGTGATCACCATTGCGATGAACATCCCTGGCAACGTCGACACTGGGTTCCGATTCCGCGCCGGTCAACAGCTGCCGCGCGACCAGATAGGCCATGCGATTCCCGAGGCCGATGTCGCTGATCAGATCGTCAAGGCTGTTGACCTGATTGTGATTGACCACCGCCTGCACCTGGGCATCGCTGATGTCGGCCAGACGGGCACCAAAGCCCTTAAGGGATTTCTTCAGCAGGGTTTTACCCAGATCCAGGGATTCGGCCCGTTTCTGACTCTTGAGCACATGCCGGATACTGCTGCGGGCTTTGCCCGTGACGACAAAGCTGAGCCATGCCGGGTTCGGGCGAGCGCCTGGAGCGGTAATAATCTCAACGGTCTGACCGCTCTGCAGCGGCTGGCTCAGTGAGCTGAGGTTGCGGTTGATGCGGCAGGCGACGGTGGCGTTGCCGATATCGGTATGGATGGCGTAGGCGAAGTCCACCGGGGTAGCCCCGCTGGGCAACTCCATGATCTTGCCCTTCGGCGTGAACACGTATATTTCGTCCGGGAACAGGTCGACCTTCACGTGCTCGATGAACTCCAGTGAGTCATCGGCCCGTTCACGCATTTCCATCAACCCCTTGACCCAGCGGTCGACACGGGCCTGATTGGCATTGGTTACACTGCTCGGCTCATTCTTGTACATCCAGTGGGCCGCGATACCGTTATTGGCGATATGCTCCATTTCCTCGGTGCGGATCTGGATCTCGATGTTGACGTGCATACCGAACAGCGTCGTGTGCAGGGATTGATAGCCGTTGGCCTTGGGCATCGCAATGTAGTCCTTGAAACGACCAGGCAGGGGCTTGTACAGGCTGTGGACGGCGCCCAGGATACGGTAGCAGTCGTCCTCGGTATCGGTAATGATCCGGAACGCATACACGTCCATGATTTCGTGAAAGGATTTCTGTTTGAACTTCATCTTGTTGTAGATGCTGTTCAGATGTTTCTCGCGCCCCAGGATACGGCCCGGCAACCCCCGCTCCTCCAGCTTTTCCTGCAACTTGCCACGAATTTCTTCGATGATTTCCCGATGACTTCCCCTCAGCTTGTCGACAGCCTTCGAAATGTATTTTGACCGCATCGGGTACAGGGAGGAAAAACCGAGGTCTTCGAGCTCGGTACAGATCGAATGCATGCCGAGACGATTGGCAATGGGCGCGTAGATGTCGAGGGTTTCGGTGGCGATACGCTGGCGTTTCTCATAGGGCATGGGACCCAGGGTGCGCATATTGTGCAGGCGGTCCGCGAGCTTCACCAGGATGACGCGAATGTCCCGAGCCATCGCCAGTGTCATCTTCTGGAAGTTCTCGGCCTGTGCTTCGGCCCGCGAACGGAATTCGATCTGGGTCAGTTTGCTGACGCCATCCACCAGCTCTGCCACATCCTCGCCAAACTGCTCAGAGAGGGCATCCTTGGGAATACCGGTGTCTTCAATCACATCGTGGAGCATGGCCGCCATCAGACTCTGATGGTCCAGTCGCAAATCGGCAAGGATGTGAGCGACTGCAAGGGGGTGGGTAATGTAGCGATCGCCGCTTTTGCGCATCTGCCCTTCGTGGGCCTGCTCGGCATAATAGTAGGCCCGACGCACCTGATTGATGCGGCTTTTATCCAGATAGGTACTCAGCTCTTTCGCGAGCCCTTCAACTGTAGCCTCTGCCGACACCGCGCCTCCGTATACTCCAGAATTTCAGGGACAAAAAAACCCGAATGCACGCATCCGGGTCCTTCCTGATCCTGCCAACGACGTTCTATAGCTACACTATAAAAGCGCGGGGCCAGATTTCAATGCTTCCAAGGTACGGATACGTACTTGTACCCGCGACGGCGTTACTCGTCGTCTTCTTCCTTCAGCAATTCACGACCGACCTTGCCCTCGGCGATCTCGCGCAGTGCGATAACCGTCGGCTTGTCGTTTTCTTCCGCCACCATTGGTTCCGCACCTTTGGTCGCCAACTGACGGGCACGCTTGGTGGCCAGCATCACCAGCTGGAAGCGGTTATCAACGTTTTCCAGACAATCTTCAACGGTAACTCGTGCCATAACTTCCCCGAAAATAAAATGACTGATTCAGCAGACCGCGTAGTTTACTGCGGCCGGCTCATTTTGTATACAGCTACAATCGCTCCCGGCACTATTGCGAAAGTCCCGCCAGAAGCTCGCCGTGACGCTCCTGCTGTACCGACATCCGCAGGCGTTGACTGCGGACAACCGCCAGCAGATCCGCCAACGCCACCGCGAACTGATCGTTCACCACCAGGTAGTCAAACTCAAGGGCGTGCCGACACTCCTCAGCCGCCTCGGCGAGCCGGCGCTCCACCACCTCCGGCGCGTCCGTTCCGCGTCCGGTCAGGCGCTCCCGAAGGACGTCCGACGAGGGGGGCACGATAAATATGCTAACGCATTCCGGCATCAAACGGCGCACCTGTTCGGCGCCCTGCCAGTCGATCTCCAGGATTACGTCCCGGCCTTGCGCAAGGGTGTCGCGAACCCATATGTGGGAGGTGCCGTAGTAGTTCCCGAAAACATCGGCGTGTTCCAGAAAATCGCCCCGCCCGATCATTGCCTCAAAGGCTTCGCGACTCACGAAGTGATAATTCACACCGTCCTGTTCACCCTCGCGCATGGGGCGGGTGGTGTGGGAGACCGAGACGCAGAGCTTCTCGTCATTGCGCAGCATTGCCGCCACAAGGCTGGTCTTCCCGGCACCCGAGGGGGCAGAAACGACATACAACGTACCTTGCTCACCTGCTTGACTCATGAACAAACAACTCCAACCCGCGTGTATTCAGACGGCCGCCCGAAACCGCATCAGCGCCGCGAAAGCGCAGGATTATACGATTTTCGGTCCGCGCCCGCACCTCATTCGAGGTTCTGCACCTGCTCGCGCATCTGCTCGATCAGCACTTTCAGGTCCACCGCAGCGCGGGTTACCCGGGCATCGATGCTTTTGCTGCTCAGCGTGTTGGCCTCCCGGTTCAGCTCCTGCATCAGGAAATCCAGCCGTCGCCCGATGGCGTCATCGCTCTTCAGGGTGTCGCCAACTTCACTGATGTGGGCATCCAGCCGCTCCAGTTCTTCGGCGACGTCACTCTTCTGGGCCAGCATCACCATTTCCTGGGCGACGCGCTCAGGATCCAACTCCACCTTGGCCTTCTCGAAACGGTCGCGCAGACTCTGCTCCTGGGCCACAAGGAGTTCCGGCATCAACTCCCGCACCTCGGATACCAGACGACTCATGGCATCCAGTCGGTCCTCGAAAAGCGGCCTGAGGCGCTCTCCTTCCCGTTCGCGGACACTCACCAGCTCACCGACCGTCTCCTCGAAGATTTCGGCGGCTGCAGCCCGGGCCGGACCATAATCCTGCTCAGGCACCGACATCACCCCGGGCCAACGGAGGATATCCAGGGCGCTGATGTGCGCGGGATTGTCGAGAATGCGGTTGACGTGATTGGCGGCTTCATTGAGCGCCTTCGCCAGATCATCGCTGACCTCGAAGCTCTGGGAGGACGTATCGGCTGACTGCAGGCGCATGGATACATCGACCTTACCCCGTTTCAACTGCCTTCGAAGTTCTTCGCGGAACTGATTTTCAAGTTCACGAAAGGCCTCCGGCAAGCGAAACGACGGCTCCAGGTACCGATGATTGACCGTGCGAATCTCGCAGGTCAGCGTGCCCCAGTCTCCTTGGGCGTCCCTTCGCGAAAATGCGGTCATACTTCGGATCATGGCAGCTCCGGTCATGGTTGTTGGCATGGAAATCGAGTTTAGCAGGCTCCCAGCGCTGCCGGCGAGTGCAACCCGAGCCAAAGCCATCCGGGCCTTGATCGACGTGTTATACTCCCACTCCTTTCAATACACGCTCAACCGGGACACGTGCCCGGACACCAACTTCAGACTTCAGGAAATACTATGCGACCAAGCGGCAGAACGCCCGAGCAACCCAGAGACGTTCGAATCACCCGTAATTACACCCGTCATGCCGAAGGCTCGGTACTGGTGGAATTCGGGGACACCAAAGTGATCTGCACTGCCTCCGTCGAAAACAAGGTTCCCCCATTCCTGCGCGGTGAAGGCAAAGGCTGGATCACTGCCGAATATGGCATGCTCCCACGCTCCACCGGCAGCCGCATGGGTCGGGAAGCAGCACGCGGCAAACAGGGTGGGCGCACCGTGGAAATCCAACGGCTCATCGGCCGCTCACTCCGGGCCGCCGTCGACCTGAGCGCACTGGGTGAGCACAGCATCACAATCGACTGCGACGTCATCCAGGCAGATGGTGGTACCCGAACCGCCGCCATCACCGGCGGCTGCGTGGCATTGGTGGATGCGCTGAATTTTCTGGTCGCCGAAAAGCGCCTGAAGAAATCACCACTGAAACAGATGGTTGCCGCGTTTTCGGTAGGCGTCTACAAGGGCACTCCGGTGGTCGATCTGGACTACCCGGAAGACTCTGAGGCTGAAACCGACATGAACGTGATCATGACCGATCAGGGAGGGTTCATTGAAATTCAGGGCACCGCCGAAGGCGCGCCTTTCGTTCAGGAAGAACTGGACAGCATGCTAGGCTTGGCCAAGCAGGGAATCGAGAAGCTGTTTGAGATTCAGAAGGCAGCGCTGGAAGGCTGACCCGTCAGTCCGGGGCGCCGTAACGGCACTCCGGACCTAAAACCCGATTTCGATGTCGTAATCCATGATCACGGGTGCGTGATCCGAGAACCGGGTGCTGTCGTCAATCCAACCATCCTGGATGGTATTCCGGATGCCCGGCGTCAACAGTTGGTAATCCACCCGTATACCCGCATTCTTACGTGCACCCTCGGCCTGTTCCGGCCACCAGGTAAACTGATTACTCTGTTTGTTGATTTCCCGGAACGCGTCAATAGAGCCCATCTCATCAAAAAGACGGTCCAACCACGCCCTTTCATGGGGCAGGAAGCCAGAGAAATCATGCTTGTGGTAGAGCGGGCTCGCATCGGTTACGTGGTGAGCAGTCTGCAGGTTGGCGCAGAAGATAAACTGGCGGCGCTTGCGCAAGGTCTTCTGCATATGCAAGCCGAAGGCGTCCATGAATTCGTCCTTGTGATCCAGCACCGTGAGGTCATCCTCACCGAGAAGCTCTTCCTCACGCCCCAGCGCACAAGGAGCCAGCACACAGGCAACCGAAACCTTGTCAAAGTCCGCCTGAATAAAGCGGCCTTCACGGTCCGCCTGCTCGTTGGCGAAACCGTACATGATGGCCTTGGGAAAATGCCGGGTGTAGATACCGACGCCGCCATCTGCGTTGTTTTCGCCGTCAATGAAGTAGGCCTCGTAACCTTCCGGGATGAGATTGTAATCCTCAATCTCGTAGGCCCGCATGCGGTGATCCTGAACGCAAACGACGTCAGCGTCCTGATCGGCCAGCCAGTCGAAGAAACCTTTATCAACGGCCTGCGCAAGACCATTGACGCTGATTGATACTACCCGCATACGTGTTCCCTGATTCGGTTTGTGTGTATGATACCGGTTTTACGCGCTAATTAAAGATCCACACCCGCCAGAAGCCTTGCCATGCACGACTATCAGCAAAATTTCATCGAATTTGCCATTCGCCGGAACGTACTTCGCTTTGGTGAATTCACGCTCAAATCCGGCCGTACCAGTCCGTACTTTTTCAACGCGGGGCTGTTCAACACGGGCGACGACCTCCTTCAGTTAAGCAAAGCTTATGCCGCCGCGATAGAACGCAGTGGGCTGGATTATGACATTATTTTCGGGCCTGCCTATAAGGGCATTCCGTTGGCCACCGTGACGGCCATGGCGCTCGCTACAGACGGTAACAGCAAACCCTTTGCCTTTAACCGCAAGGAAAAGAAAGATCACGGTGAGGGCGGCAATGTGGTCGGCGCGCCATTGCAGGGCAAAGTCCTGATTGTCGACGACGTCATTACCGCAGGCACTGCCATCCGGGAATCCATTGACCTGATCCGCAGCGCCGGCGCCGAGCCGGCAGGTGTGCTGATCGCTCTGGACCGCCAGGAAAAAGGCAACGGGGAGCTGTCCGCCATCCAGGAAGTCGAGCAAGAATTCGGCATCCCGGTTGTCAGCATCATCCGCCTCGAACAGGTTCTGGACTACCTGAAGGCCAATCCGGAATTTTCCGACCACGCCGCGAAGGTGGCCAGTTATCGGGATCGCTACGGAGTCTGATTCATGACCAACCGTTTAACTCCATTCAAAATCGCAGCTGCGATGACGTTGGCACTGGGAATTGTTGCCACCGCTCACGCTGGCATGTACCGGTACACGGATGAAAACGGTCAGGTCGTCATCAGCAACACCATCCCCCAGGAAGCCACCCAGCGGGGTTACGACATTCTCGGCAATAACGGCCGGGTCATCGAAACTGTCGATCCGGCGCCGACCGAAGAAGAAATCGCCGCCCGGGAAGCCGAAAAACAGCGACAGAAAGAGCGGGAAATCCAGCGTGAAAAGGACCGCCTGCTGCTGAAGCGCTACAGTCATCCAGACCAGGCCGTTCGTGCCATGCACCGCAAGGTTCGCGAACTGGAAGGCCTGATCCAGCTGAAGCGGGGCAACATCGCTGTCATCTCGAGCCAGCTGGACAATGAGCAAAGCCGCGCAGCTGACATGGAGCGCGCCGGTCGCGACATTCCGGAGGCCTCGCTGGAAAAGATCCGGCGACTGGAATCCCAGATTCGCGACCTTGAACGGGAAATCGATGTCCAGAACCGGGAAATTGACGCCCTCAAAGCCGATTTCAAAGCCGATATCGAGCGTCTGGAAGAAGTGACCGGGGAGCCGCGCACGCTGTCACTGAATGGGACGGACAAGGACTAGCAGTCGACCGTCCGAAACAAAATGTCCGGACACAAAAAAGGGCGGAGGTTATCAACCTCCGCCCTTTTTACTGAAGACCACCGACACGCGGCGTTCCATCAGGCGTCTTAGGCAGACGCAGTCGTCTTCTTCTCAGAAGAAGTGGTCTTGCGCGTAGTGGTCTTGCGCGCAGCCGGCTTCTTGGTTGTTACTGAAGCCTTGGCACTTTGCGCAGCACTGGTCACTTCGTCAGCGGTTTCGGAGACGGTATCCGCCGCTTCCTTCTCCAGCTTGGCAACCAGATCGGCGGCAAAGTTGCCGAAGCGGCTGTTCAGGCTGCGCAGCTGGTCGAACAGGTTTTCGCTGTACCCGTAGTAACGCTTGCGCAGAGTCTTGACGCTGTATTCGCGAGCTTCGGACTCCAGCTTCTCAGCATAATCAAACGGCTTCGAAGCCAGTTTTTTCTGCTGCTCTTCGGCAGTGTTGATGCCTTTCTCAACGATTTCCTGAATCTGTTCCTGATACGATTTTAGTTTACCCATAACATTTCTCCTTAGGTTTTCTGAAAGCACTTTCGGTCCAGCGGCCTAGCGTCGACTTCCGGCCTTTTCTGAATTTCGACTTCCAAGGTACGGAGAAAAATTAGAATGTTCATACTAAAAGCTGACAGGTGACCCAAGCTCACCGAATTTCCCGATTCCAGACCGGGCACCAGCCACACCTACCAGCGAAACAGCACCCAGCTCGGCACCAGCATGTCGGACTCGGTTTCCCGGATCCAGCCGCCCCCGTCCGAAGGGACGAGGTAGTATTCCGGGCCGACCTCCGGTACCACCTTGATCTCCATGAGCTGGCCGTTCACCCGGTACTCGTAGAAGACCTCATTCTCTCCGGGTCGAATGACAATCTGCGGGCCGTCGCTGCTGGGCTGGTAATCCGAGATCACCACGGGCTCGTCCGGAGTTTCCACGAGCGTCTCATCCAGGGCACCGTCATTCTGGGCAATAACCACTCCGGAAAAACACGCAAGCAGTAACGCTCCGGGAAAGGCGAATCGTTTCATTTTCGTGATACCCTTTTGCCAATTGAATTAAGTACAGATTTGCACAAGCCAACCAACGCTTCAATCAGAATCCGGACCCGTTTTGACATGACTGAGCAAAAGACTCCGCCTGTGGTTCTTGTGGACGGTTCGTCCTACCTTTTCCGCGCCTATCATGCACTTCCCCCGCTCACCACGAGCAAAAACCAGCCGACTGGAGCCATCAAGGGCGTAATCAGCATGCTGCGGCGACTGGAACAGGATTTCCCGGGCTCGAAGATGGTGGTGGTGTTTGACGCCAAGGGCAAAACCTTCCGCCATGACATGTACGAAGAGTACAAAGCCAACCGCCCGCCGATGCCGGACGACCTTGCCTGCCAGATAGAACCCATCCACGAGATCGTGAAGGCCATGGGCCTGCCGCTGCTGATTGTCACCGGCGTGGAAGCGGACGATGTGATCGGCACTCTCGCCCACGAAGCCACCAGCAAGGGCATAGATGTGGTGGTATCCACCGGTGACAAGGACATGGCCCAACTGGTCAGTGATCACGTCACCCTCATCAACACCATGACGGAAACCCGCATGGATCGGGACGGTGTGCGGGAGAAATTCGGGGTAACGCCCGAACAGATCATCGACTATCTGGCGCTGGTCGGCGACAAGGTCGACAACATTCCGGGCGTCAACAAGTGCGGCCCGAAGACGGCGGTAAAGTGGCTTGAGAGCTACCAGGACCTCGACAACCTGATTGAGCACTCGGATGAGATCAAGGGCAAGATCGGCGAGTATCTTCGCGAAGCCACGGAGACCCTGCCCCTGAGTCGGGAGCTGGCCACGATCAAGACCGACGTGGATCTGGACTTCGGGCTCGAAGACCTGAAACTCAGGCAACAGGACGATGACCTGCTCCGGGACCTGTTCAAGGAATACGAGTTCCGGAGCTGGGTCGCGGAGCTGGAGCAAGACCATGGCAACGACGAATCCGCAGATCCGCCTGATGCCCCGAGCAGCCCGCCCGGGGAAAAGAACTATGCCATCATCACCGACCAGGCTGAACTGGACAGCTGGCTGAAACGGTTAAAGGACTCGGGTCTGTTCGCCTTCGACACCGAAACCACCAGCCTTCGGTACAGTGACGCCGAGGTGGTCGGGGTATCCTTTGCCGTTGTGCCCGGCGAAGCCGCCTACGTACCCCTGGCGCACGATTACATGGGCGCGCCCGAGCAACTGGACCGTGACGCGGTACTGGACCGACTCAAACCACTGCTGGAAGACCCGAAACAGGCCAAGGTCGGCCAGAACCTCAAGTACGACAAGAACGTACTGGCGAACCACGGCATCAATCTGGAAGGCATCGCCGAGGACACCATGCTGGAGTCCTATGTGCTCAACTCCGTCCTCACGCGCCACGACATGGACAGCCTGGCGCGGCAGTACCTGGATGAGAGCACCATTACCTTCGAGTCCATTGCCGGCAAGGGCGCCAAGCAGCTGACGTTTAACCAGATTGAACTCGAAAAGGCCGGCCCCTACGCGGCTGAAGACGCCGACATCACCCTGCGCCTGCACCAGACGCTGAAACCCCTGCTGAAAAAAACCGGCAGGCTGGAATCGGTATACCGTGAGATCGATCTGCCTCTGGTACCGGTTCTGTCCCGGATGGAACAGCGGGGCACCCTGATCAATGCCGGCACGCTTCGCAGGCACAGCCAGGAGCTGGCCGAACGCATGGCCGAACTTGAGCAGGAAGCCCACGAGGTCGCCGGAGAAACGTTCAATCTCGGCTCCCCGAAGCAACTGCAAGCCATCTTCTACGACAAAATGGGCCTGCCGGTCGTCAAGAAGACCCCCAAGGGCGCCCCCTCAACGGCCGAGCCAGTGCTCCAGGAACTCGCCCACGAACACGAACTGCCACGACTCATTCTTGAGCATCGCAGTCTGAGCAAACTGAAATCCACCTATACGGACACGCTGCCAGAGCTGATCAGTCACCGCACCGGCCGGGTTCATACGTCTTACCACCAGGCAGTTACGGCCACCGGTCGCCTGTCCTCATCCGAGCCCAACCTGCAGAACATCCCGATTCGCAGCGAACAGGGCCGCCGGATTCGTCAGGCCTTCATCGCTCCGGAAGGCTACAAGCTGGTAGCGGCTGACTACTCCCAGATTGAATTGCGCATCATGGCACACCTGTCCGGGGACAAGGGCCTGCTGAGTGCGTTCGAACAGGGCGAGGACATCCACAAAGCGACCGCGGCCGAAGTGTTTGGCGTCGCCGTGGACGAGGTTTCAGGGGACCAACGCCGCAGCGCCAAGGCCATCAACTTTGGCCTGATCTACGGCATGTCCGCGTTCGGCCTGTCCCGCCAGCTGGATGTCGAGCGCAAAGTCGCGCAGGCGTACATTGACCGTTATTTCGAACGCTACCCGGGCGTACTCAGATACATGGACAATATCCGCAAACAGGCCCATGAGGATGGTTTTGTGGAAACCCTGTTCGGCCGGCGCCTCTACCTGCCGGAGATCAATGCCCGTAACAAACAAATGCAGCAGGCTGCCGAACGAACGGCGATCAACGCCCCGATGCAGGGTACGGCGGCCGACATCATTAAACGGGCCATGATTGAGGTTGAGGACTGGCTACTCCGGGAGCATGCCGACGAGGCCAGGATGACTATGCAGGTCCACGACGAACTGATCCTCGAGGTCCGGGAAGCGGCGCTGGACAAAGTCCGGGATGGACTGGTGAAACGGATGTCAGCGGCGGCCAGGCTCGATGTTCCGCTCGTCGTGGAGGCGGGCGTCGGAGACAACTGGGACGAAGCCCATTAACTAACCGGGCTGTCCCGCTCTGTCAGACAACACCGGGCCAAAGCCCGGTGCTTTTCCATTAACGCCCCCAAAACAGGGCAACAGCTCACAAAATGCACCTTAAAAAAGCGTAACCTTCCGACCAAGACGCTGAATTTTCTCCGCTCTCCCCTCCTCCCGACCTTTGATAACAGCACTCCACGGCTTTCTTTCAGAAGCGGCACGAAATTCGCTTTATTTTTCAGTGTCGGCGTTCGCCCGTCCCACTGAAACCAGGCAGCGCCATTCGTGACACATCCAGTCCGAGGTCGTAACCATGACATCTATGGCATCTGAACGAAGCTGGCTGCTGGATCCGGGCCTGCTCAAGCTGGTTCACCAGTGCCGCCGCCTGATTCGCTCCGAATTCGGCGTCAAATTGCACCTCACAGAAGAACATCTGGAACAACAGCTGGCGGAATACGCGAGCAAAACGCGCTCCAGTCACCTGACCCGTACCTGGGAGGCATTGCAGGAAAAGGTGCCGCAACTGTGTGTGGCAATTGACGATGCAGAAGCGCCGAAACGGATGTATCGGGGCCAGGAAATCGCTGAGGACAACAGGCCTGCAGTAGAGGCAAGCGAAGCGGATACAGAAGCGGACCAGGCACGGAAGAAGAAGGTCATCTACCGCGGCCAGGTCATCGGCTGATCAGCAGACGCTGATCAGCCATGCATCATGATTAGAAGGCCTTGCTGACCTGCACTGACGCACTCCAGGCACTCAACTCGTAAGCGCCCTGATAATTGGCGACCGAGCTCGGCCGGGTCGGGTTCTGGTGCGTGTAGTACCGGTCATCGACTTCCGCGTCATCGGCAAAAATCAGTGTACCAATCGCCGCATCGACCGCCCAACCACTTTGGACATCCTTCCACTGGGCACCCAGGGTCAGCCAGTGCCGGTCTTCCGAGGGAATGCGGGCGGTAACGAACTGGTCAACGGGTGACTCGTCCCAGGCGTAGCCTGCCTTGAACGCCCATGCCGGGGTCGCCTGCCAGATTCCGCCAAGGTTGAACTGCCAGGTGTTCTTCCACTTCTCGGTAATGTGGGTGATGTAGGCTCCCGGGACGCCAGCAATCTCTCCGTTCGGATCCCGGCTGATGATATCCAGCTCCTCGAAACGCCCCCACCTGGCGTAGGTCGCCCCTGCCAGAACCGTGACCTCGTCGGTCAGCTGGTGCCGGGCGCCAAAGGTCACGCTCTCGGGAATCGCCAACGGCACGGTCACCTTTTCATTCAGGGTTGTAGTGTCAGTGAAGGTCGGCGGTACCGGCACATTACTGATTTCCGCATCCCCCTTGAGTTCCAGCTCGGTTCCGGTCTGGGCTGTCAGGCCGAACTGAGTCCGATTCGAGAGCTCATAGAGGAAACCCACCCGGAAGGTAACAGCCACATCATCGCCTTCGATGTCGGCGTAGGGCTCGGGCAGGGCAAGCGCAGCCGGTCCGGCTGTCGAGCTCAGATCCTGATAACGGGTAAGACGGCCCTCGGCGTAGATCAGGTTGAGGCCCGCGCCCATAGACAGTCCCTGGCCGTTGCTGACTGAGACGGAAGGTGTAAAGGCAATGGCCGTCAGCTCGGTCTTGTCGGCAAAGAAGCGACCGGCGAAATCGTCGTCGTAATCGGCGGCCAATCCGTAGGGCGCGTGAATACCGAAGCCGACGTCGATCTCGTCACTGACTTCGTGGCTCAGGTAAAAGTTGGGCAGGACCGCAGGGTCGGAAATATCGCCACCGTTGGTGGCAGGCCGCACCGGAACTGCAGGGTTTTCACGGGTTGCGGAAATGCTGTCCTGCTTCGCTTCGGCATCAATATCCAGTACTGCGGCACCAAACGAGACATTGGTCCCGGACAGCTGGCTCATGCCAGCCGGATTGAACAGCACCGTGGTGGCATTTTCCGGGTTGGCCGCCGCACCGGCGTTCGCCGTGCCCATAGCACTGGCACTTTGCTCATTCAGGGAAAAACCGCCAGCCAGCGCCGTGGCCGGCCCGGTGATGGCGGCCAGAGTGGTTAGGCGAACGGCTCGCGCAAGCAGTGTGGATCTCATGTGCAGGTATCTCCTTTTTAATTCGGCGCGGAGTATACGCAGCACGGGCTAATGGCCTCAAATGCCAATCCTACTGGTTCGCGAGACTAACAATTTACGACTTTTGTCTAATCACCCTGGATCGACAGCTTGTCGACTGTCGAGGACAACTGATCCGCTCCCTGGGCATCGGCACCCAACTTGATCATCAGACGCAGATCGTTGGCGGAATCGGCGTGGGCGAGTGCATCTTCATAGGTAATCGAACCTTCCGCGTAAAGCCGGTAGAGTGCCTGATCAAAGGTCTGCATGCCCGATTCGGTGGATTTGGACATCAGTTCCTTGAGCTTGTGCACCTCGGCCTTGCGGATCATGTCGGCCACCAGAGGCGTATTGATCAGGACCTCGATTACCGCCTTCCGGCCCTTGCCATCCGGTGTCGGGACCAGTTGCTGGGCCACGATCGCCTTGAGGTTGAGGGACAGGTCCATCCAGATCTGGTTGTGCTGTTCGGGCGGGAAGAACTGGATAATCCGGTCCAGCGCCTGGTTGGCGTTGTTGGCGTGCAGGGTCGCCAGGCACAGGTGGCCGGTTTCGGCAAACTGAACGGAATACTCCATGGTCTGGCGGGTCCGGACCTCGCCGATCAGGATTACGTCGGGCGCCTGACGCAGGGTGTTCTTCAGGGCCACCTCAAAGCTTTCGGTATCGATCCCCACCTCACGCTGGGTAACGATGCAGCCCTGGTGCTGGTGGACGAATTCGATCGGGTCTTCGATGGAGATGATATGCCCCCGGCTGTTCCGGTTCCGATGCCCCAGCATCGCCGCGAGCGACGTTGACTTGCCGGTACCGGTGGCGCCCACGAACATGATCAGGCCCCGTTTGGTCATCGCCAGGTCCTTGACCACCTCCGGCAACGACAGGTCATCGATCTGGGGAATCTTCACCTCGATCCGACGCAGCACCATGCCGCACAGGTTCCGCTGGAAGAAGGCGCTCACCCGGAAACGGCCGATGCCCCTGGCACTGATCGCGAAGTTGCATTCGTGGCTTTCCTCAAACTCGGCCCGCTGCTTGTCGTTCATGGCACCGTAGACGAATTCCCGGGTCTGTTCCGGAGTCAGCGCATTCTTGGTGACCGGTAGCACCTTGCCGTTCACCTTCATGCTGGGCGGAACTCCTGCCGTGATGAACAGGTCCGAGCCCCCTTTTTCAACCATCAGACGAAGCAGCTTTTCAAATTCCATGAGAATACCTGTGGCGGTTCTTGTTTCTTGTCAGTCGCGGATCAGAAGTTGTCCGGCATCTTGGCTTTGGCTCGTGCCGCATCCCTGGAGATCAGCCCCTTCTGCAGCAGGCGCTCCAGGCACTGGTCCAGGGTCTGCATGCCCAGGGAGCCACCGGTCTGGATGGACGAATACATCTGGGCGATCTTGTCTTCTCGGATCAGGTTTCGAATGGCCGCAGTACCGATCATGATCTCGTGGGCCGCGATCCGGCCACCGCCCATTTTCTTCATCAGCGTCTGGGAAATAACCGCCTGCAGCGACTCGGACAGCATGGACCGGACCATGGACTTTTCTTCCGCCGGAAACACGTCGACGACCCGGTCAATGGTCTTGGCGGCCGAGGTGGTGTGCAGGGTGCCGAACACCAGGTGGCCGGTTTCGGCCGCAGTCAGCGCCAGCCGGATGGTCTCCAGGTCCCGCAGCTCGCCCACCAGGATGATGTCGGGGTCTTCCCGCAGGGCGGAACGAAGCGCTTCGTTAAAGCCCAAGGTATCCCGGTGCACTTCCCGCTGGTTCAACAAACACTTCTTGGATTCGTGCACGAATTCGATCGGATCCTCGATCGTGAGGATATGCTCGTAACGGGTGTCGTTGATGTAGTCAATCATCGCCGCCAGCGTGGTGGACTTACCGGAACCGGTCGGTCCGGTCACCAACACGAGGCCACGGGGTACCGAGGCAATATCCTTGAAGGTCTGGCCCATGCCCAGATCTTCCATGGTCAGGACTTTGGAGGGGATGGTCCGGAAGACCGCACCGGCGCCACGGTTCTGGTTGAAGGCGTTGACACGGAAGCGGGCGACCCCCGGCACTTCGAACGAGAAGTCGGTTTCCAGGAATTCCTCGTAGTCCTTACGCTGCTTGTCGTTCATGATGTCGTAGATCAGCCCGTGAACCTCTTTGTGCTCCATGGGCGGCAGGTTGATCCGACGGACATCGCCGTCAACACGAATCATCGGCGGCAGGCCAGCAGACAGGTGCAAGTCAGACGCACCCTGTTTGGCCGAAAAGGCAAGCAGTTCAGTAATATCCATAGGAATCCTCGGAAGGCTTTTTCTTTTATTCCGGCAGCGCCGGCCCGGCGGATTCCCCGATGCAGTTCACTTGGCATTTCAGTGACCTGTGGGTAACGTGTCACCGTACAGGTGGCGGACCGGACGTGGCGATTTCACAGTATGAGCAGCATAGCAGACAACATCGGGAGCGTAACCCGACGCATACAAAAAGCAACATTGCAGGCGGGCCGGGAGCCCGGCTCTGTGCACCTGTTGGCAGTCAGCAAGACCCGTCCGGCCGAAGATCTCCGGGAAGCGATCGCCGCCGGCCAGACCGCGTTCGGGGAAAACTACCTTCAGGAAGCCCTCGACAAGATAGACGCGCTTGCCGACCTGCCGGATATCCACTGGCACTTCATCGGCCCGATCCAGTCAAACAAGACCCGCCAGATTGCCGCCGCATTCTCCTGGGTACACAGCGTGGACCGTCTGAAAGTAGCCCGCCGGCTCAGCGAACAGAGAGCCGCGACCATGGGGCCATTGAATATCTGCCTTCAGGTCAACATAAACGAAGAAGACAGCAAGGCGGGATGTGGGCTAGAGGAATTGCCCGACCTGGTCTCCGAGATCGGCGAGCTGCCAAATTTGTCTCTGCGTGGCCTGATGGCAATCCCTGATCCCGACCAACCCGAAGCCGATCTGCGCCTCAGCTTCCGCAAACTCGCTGGGGCGCTGAAGGATCTGAAAGCGAGACACCCGGGCGCAGGCCCCCTCGACACCCTCTCCATGGGCATGTCTGGTGATCTGGAGCTGGCCATTGCCGAAGGTGCTACCTGGGTGCGGGTTGGCACGGACGTTTTCGGGGCCCGCCCGGCGAAGAGCTGAAACCGCCCGTTCCTGCTATGATCAGGTCCGGACGTTTAACCGATCAACCGTTGGAGTGAACCTTGAGCACATCACCAACCATCTCATTCATTGGTGCCGGCAACATGGCCAGCGCCATCATTGGCGGTATGCTGGACAGCGGCTATAAGGCCGCTGATATCTGGGTCAGTGCCCCGGACGATGGCCACCTGCAGTCCATCCGCAAGAAATTCGGCGTAAGCGTCACAACCGACAACCGATACTGCGCCCAGCAGGCAGACATGGTGGTCCTTGCGGTCAAACCGCAAGTCATGGCGGACGTTTGCCGCGATATCGCTCCCGTGGTGCAGAACACCCGGCCATTGATGGTCTCCATCGCGGCCGGACTGACAGCAGATACCCTCGATGGTTGGCTGGCCGGCGGCCTCCCCCTGGTTCGGGTCATGCCCAACACCCCGTCACTGGTTGGCAAGGGCGCGGCGGGCCTGTTCGCCAACGACCAGGTTGAGGAAGAGCAGAAGAAGATGGTCCAGTCGGTGTTCGAGAGCATCGGTTCCGCGCTGTGGGTCGACGACGAAAACCTGCTGCACGGTGTCACAGCCCTCTCCGGCAGTGGCCCGGCCTATTTCTTCCTGATGCTTGAAGCCTTGGAAGAGGCGGCCACCGAAGCGGGCATCGCCCCGGACACGGCCCGCGAACTGGCTATTCAGACCATGGCCGGGGCCGCGGAAATGGCCGCACGCAGCGAAGACGACCCCGGTCAGCTCAAACGCAACGTCATGTCTCCTGGCGGCACCACCGAACAGGCCATCAACACCTTTGAAGAAGGCGGCATGCGCGATCTGGTCCGCAAAGCGTATAAGGCGGCCTTCAGGCGCTCGGAAGAAATGGCCAGTGAACTGGCAGGCAAACAGTAACCGATAACGGAGACACGGCTTCATGCTGGCAGAAATCCTGATTACGATCCTGCTCATCGCGTCCACCTTTTACATGACCATTGTCCTGCTGCGGTTCCTGCTGCAGCTGGCCCGTGCCGATTTCTACAATCCTATTTCCCAGTTCGTGGTCAAGGCCACCAATCCGCTGCTGCGCCCCCTGCGCCGTTTCATTCCGGGCTGGGGCGGCATTGATGGTGCCTCGCTCGTCCTGGCCATCATTATCCAGGCCATCACCTTTTTCCTGATCCTGATTGCCCTGAACGGCGGCATTCCCGCCATCAACCCCGTCACCTTGCTGGTTTGGGCGGTGCTCAGCGTCCTGGACCTGATCGTGAAGATCTACTTCTGGTCGGTGATTGCCGTCGTGGTGGTGAGCTGGATTGCTCCGGGCAGCGGCCATCCCGCGATTCAGCTGGTGGCCCAGATCACCGAGCCGGTCATGCGCCCGGTGCGCAATATCATGCCGTCCATGGGTGGCCTGGACCTTTCACCCATCATCGTATTCCTGATTCTGAACGTGATTTCGGTCGTCATTGAGCACATGAAAATGGCCGCCGGGCTCGGCTCAATCGGCCTCGGAATGTAAACCGCGTCTCACCGATACACTTCGTAACAGTTCGCGACGAAATCCAAAATACCGAAGCTGCAAAGTCATCCCTCTGATTTTGCAGCTTTTTTATTGTAATTCCTGCCGATTTCAACGACAGTCTGCAAAGCACCCGCCCACAAAGATCCGGTTAACAGGATAGTATTACCGGTAATTAATCCGTTACCCGAAAGCATTGTGCCCCAAGCACCCGGTAGTCGCGCAGAAGGAAGATCCAATGAAACAACAGGGAACTCTGTCGCAGCAGGTAGAGGCATACCACAACTGGAAAAAAGAGCTGATTCGCCAGATCGGCCGATACCGGTTATGGCTGCAGGACAACAACCTGTTTTCCGACGATGTCAGCACCCGAATCCGCCACGGCCTTGAGCTGCTGATTGAAGACGAACTGACCATCGCTTTCGTGGGTGAATACTCACGGGGCAAAACGGAGCTGATCAACGCCCTGTTCTTCTCGGAATATGGCCAGCGCATGCTGCCGTCCCAGGCGGGGCGGACTACCATGTGCCCTACAGAACTATTTTTTGACCGGAACGCCAATCAGAACTACCTGCTGCTACTGCCCATTGAGACCCGAACCGGGGAGCTGTCCCTGCAGCAGTTGCGCAAGCAACCGGAACGCTGGGTCAAGCACGAACTGGACGAGCGTGACCCGGAGATCATGCGTGAGGTTCTGGCCGAGGTGGCCCGGGTCAAGAGCGTCCCCCCCGACGAGGCCCGAAACCTCGGCTTCGACGAGGACATGCTGGAGCACGACCGTAACAACCCCGGCAACGTTCTGGTACCGGCGTGGCGCAATGCCCAGATCAGTATTCGCCACCCACTCTTTGAGCGGGGCCTGCGGATTCTGGACACACCCGGCTTGAACGCACTGGGTTCGGAACCGGAGCTGACCATCAGCATGCTGCCCCGGGCCCACGCCGTCATCTTTGTGCTGAGTGCCGATACCGGCGTAACCGCCAGCGACATGACCATCTGGAAAGAGCACATCGATACCGAGCACGCCGATCACCGTGCCGGGCGCTTTGCGGTGCTGAACAAGATCGACGTGCTCTGGGACGACCTGCAGGGCGAAAAGCACACTCAGGATGCCATTGATCGGGTCCGCACCTACACCGCCGATCATCTCGGCATCCGCCAGCACGACGTCATCCCACTGTCGGCCAAACAGGGCTTGGTGGCCCGTGTCCGGCAGGACGAAGACCTGTTTGATCGCTCCAACATCGGGCGGCTGGAACAGCTCATTATCCAGCGCATCCTGATGCACAAAGAACAGCTGATCACCCAGAGCCTGATCAATGACCTCCTGGGCATGCTTCAGAACAGCCAGGCCGCCATGCAAACCCGGCTCGATTCCCTGGAGGAAGAGCTTGAGGCCTGTTCCGGCGTCACCATGGACAAGCAAGCCCTGAGCCGACTGGCCGACCGAGCCCAGAAGGATTACGACTTCTACTACAAGAAGCTGATCACCCTGCGTTCCAGCCGCCGCCTGATGAATTCACAGGGTGAGCTGCTGAAAAACCTGGTCAGCGAGGAGCGTTTCGAGGGCCATGCCGACCGGATTCGCCACTCCATGTCGAAAAGCTGGACCACCGCCGGAATGAATCGTGCCATGGACCAGTTTTTTGAATTGCTGGAAAGCGACCTGACCAACCTGCTGAGCGAAGGGCATCTGGCGGAGAAAATGGTAGGCGCCATCTACCGCCGCTATAACGAAGACACCCGGGCCCGTCATCTCGAGCCGATTCCGCTGCGATCGGGCCGGCACGTAATCGCCATTCGCGAACTGCGCAAGAAAGCCCGGCGTTTCCGCATCAGCCCCAAGAACCTGCTGACCGAACAATCGCTGCTGGTGCGCCGTTTCTTCAACGTCATGGTCGGCGAAGCCAGGACGCTGCATGGCCGGGTCCGGGCCGATGCCGAGCGCTGGCCCCAGGAGGCGCTGCTGCCCATCATGCAGTACTCCATGGAACAGAAGCAGCTCCTGGAGCACCAGATCCGGCGCTTGCGGGACATGGTTCGCAGTGACCGCGATGGTCGGGCCGAGCGGGAACGACTGAACCACACCATTTCAGACCTGCGGCGCCAACTGGAACTGGCCGACACCATGCAGCGCCAGATCCGGAAACCGGCGCCGACCCTGATCCAGCAGAAGGTCGTCAATATCTCCGGGGCAGTCTGAGCCCCGGCGCCCACAGCGCCTCCGGTTGCAGCCATGACGGCCCGGCTTTAAACTGCTGGGCTGGCAATGACTTTGTCATTGCTGTTCCAGACACTTACGGATCGAACCAGGAACCTGTCGCGCCAATGCCCGATTCCCTCCCTGCGGATTCTGTCGGGATTGTTTCCCCGCAGATTTATCATTTTGATACGCCCATAGATCTGGCCTGCGGTCAGGCGCTGGACAGCTACGACCTGGTTGTTGAGACCTACGGCGAACTGAACGCGGACGCCACCAACGCCGTCCTGATCTGCCATGCTCTGAGCGGGCATCACCACGCCGCCGGCTACCATGCCATGGACGAGCGCAAGCCCGGCTGGTGGGACAGTTGCATTGGCCCCGGCAAGCCCATCGACACCAACCGGTTCTTTGTGGTGAGCCTGAACAACCTGGGCGGCTGTCACGGCAGTACCGGGCCCAGCAGCAACAATCCGGCCACGGGCAAGCCCTATGGCCCGGATTTTCCAGTCATTACCGTCGGCGATTGGGTAAAGAGCCAGGCCCTGCTTGCCGACCGGCTGGGTATCCAGTGCTGGGCCGCCGTTGTCGGCGGGTCTCTGGGCGGCATGCAGGCGTTGCAGTGGAGCCTGGATTATCCGGACCGACTCAAACACTCGGTGGTGATTGCGTCCACACCCAGACTGACGGCCCAGAACATCGCATTCAACGAGGTCGCCCGACAGGCGATCACCTCGGACCGGGAATTTCACGGCGGGCGCTACTACGATTTCGATGTCGTGCCCCGGCGCGGCCTGATGCTGGCCAGGATGGTGGGGCACATCACCTACCTGTCCGACGCCTCCATGGGCGAAAAATTCGGTCGCGAACTGCGGGACCAGGCCTACAAGTTTGGCTACGACGCCGAGTTCCAGGTGGAAAGCTACTTGCGATACCAGGGCGAGCGCTTTTCCGAGACCTTCGACGCCAATACCTATCTGCTGATGACCCGGGCGCTGGATTACTTTGACCCGGCCTACGATTACGGCGGCGATCTATCCCGGGCCCTGGCCGGCACCAAATGCGAGTTTCTAGTGCTGTCCTTCAGCACCGACTGGCGTTTCAACCCGGGTCGGTCCGAGGAAATGGTCAATGCCATGATCGCCGCCCGCCGGAAAGTCAGTTATTCCGAGATTGACGCGCCCTGGGGCCATGACGCCTTCCTGATTCCAACCCCCAGGTATACCGATGTCTTCACCGCCTATATGGATCGCGTTGCACGGGAGGTAGGCGCATGAGACCGGACCTCGAAATTATCCAGCAGTGGATCAAGCCCGGGCATCATGTGCTCGATCTGGGCTGCGGCGACGGCACCCTGCTCGACTACCTGCAGCGGGAACGCGGCGCCAGTGGTTTTGGCCTGGAGATCAACCCGGAACACATAACCACGTGCATGGGCCGGGGCGTGGCGGTGATCGAGCAGAACATCGACACCCAGGGACTCGGCAATTTTGATGATGCCAGCTTTGACACCGTCCTGATGACCCAGGCCCTCCAGGCCGTGCGCCGGCCGGACAAGGTGCTGGATGAAATGTTGCGGGTAGGCCGCGAAGGCATCGTCACCTTCCCCAACTTTGCCCACTGGCGACTGCGCTGGGGACTGGCACTCAGCGGTCGCATGCCCGAATCCGAAGCACTACCGTATAAATGGTATAACACCCCCAACATCCGGTTGTGCACCTTCAAGGATTTTGAAGCCCTGTGCCGCCAGAAAGGCATTCGCATCAAGAGCCGACGGGTGGTTGATGGCCAGCACCAGAACAGCTGGCTGGCCCGACTGTGGCCCAACCTGTTGGGGGAAATTGCCATTTACCGCATCACACGGGAGAACGAGCAATGATCACCGCAAGGCGTCGAACCCTCATCCAGTTTGCCCTGTTCGCACTGCTCTGGCCTGGATTCTCAATCCACGCCCAGGCGGCCGGAAACACCGATTTCGGGGACTACCAGGTGCACTGGAGCGTACTGCCCAGCACGTTCATAGCGCCGGAAGTTGCCCGGGCCAATGACCTGCAGCGAAGCAAAGGCATTGGCATCGTGAACATTTCCATCATGAAAGAGAATGACGATGGAACTCTATCCCCAGTCAGTGGTCAGGTTGAAGGCAAGGTCACCAATGACGTCCAGCAGGTGCGGTTCCTGGCGTTCCGGCGGATCCAGGAAGGTGATGCGGTCTACTTTATCGCGGAATATCAGTACAGCTCCGGCGAACTGATGACCTTCAACATCACCGCGCGCCCGACCGGGGCCACCCGGGACCTGCCGGTACGGTTTGCCCACACACTGTTTAGTGACTGAATTACCGATGCCAGAGCCAACCGCAGACAAGCTGGTGATCGCCAGCAACAACAAAGGCAAGATCGCAGAACTGGCGGACCTGCTGGCGCCGCTGGGCCTGACGCCCATCGCCCAGGGGGAACTCGGGGTCGGCGAGGCGGAAGAGCCGGCGGTGACGTTCGTGGAGAACGCCATTCTCAAGGCCCGTCACGCCGCCCGTGAAACCGGCTTGCCGGCACTGGCAGACGACAGTGGCCTGTCCGTCGACTGCCTGGGCGGGGAGCCTGGCGTGCGCTCAGCCCGATACGCCGGCGCCAATGCCAGCGACGAGGAGAACGTAAAGGCGCTGCTGGCAGCTATGGCTGATGCCCCGGAACCGCGCCGAACGGCGCAATTCCATTGCGTGCTCGTGTTCCTGCGCCACGCCGATGATCCGACGCCAATCGTTTGTCATGGCCGATGGCCAGGGGCGATCCTGAATGAGGCGAGGGGCGACGGCGGTTTTGGATACGATCCGGTGTTCTGGGTGCCCGAGCACCAATGCAGCGCCGCCGAACTGACCCGTGCGGAAAAGAGCCGGATCAGTCACCGCGGGCGGGCCCTCTCGCTATTGGCCCAGCAGCTAAGAGCAGGAGCCTAGTCCGGTGACCGCCCCAGCCACGATGGCGGTCCGACCGCCACTCAGCCTGTACCTGCACGTACCCTGGTGCGTTCGCAAGTGTCCCTATTGCGACTTCAACTCCCACGCCGTCAAGGGCGAGATCCCGGAAGATCGTTACCTCAAGGCGATGCTGGAGGATCTGGACCAGGATCTGGCCGCTGCAGGCGCCCGGGAAATCCAGACCGTGTTCATCGGTGGCGGCACGCCGTCGCTGATGAGCGGCGAATTCTATCGGCGTCTGTTCCGGGAACTTCGCAGCCGACTGAACTTCGCCACCGATGCCGAAATCACCCTGGAGGCCAATCCGGGCACCCTGGAACAGGGGCGATTCGAGGCGTTCCGGGCGGCAGGGATCAACCGACTCTCCATCGGCGTCCAGAGCTTTAACCCGGCGCACCTGACCACCCTCGGTCGCATCCACGACAACAACGCCGCCCACCGGGCAATTGAGGCGGCCCTTCAGGCCGGCTTTACCAACTTCAACGTTGATCTGATGCATGGTTTGCCCAATCAAACACCGGAGGATGCCATTGCGGACCTGGAAGCCGCACTCAGTCATAACCCTCCGCATCTGTCCTGGTATCAGTTGACGCTGGAACCGAACACCGAGTTCTACAGCCGCCCTCCCGACCTGCCCGATGACGACAGGCTCTGGGAGATCTACCGTCGCGGAGCGGACTACCTCAGACAGCGGGGACTACGTGATTACGAAGTGTCGGCCTGGAGCCAGCCGGGCATGGCCTCGCGCCACAACCTCAACTATTGGACTTTCGGGGATTACCTGGCCCTTGGAGCCGGCGCCCACGGCAAAATCAGCCTGACCGACGGCAGCATTCGCCGCTACTGGAAGACCCGGCAGCCCGACGCCTACCTGAACCGGATCGGCAGCCGAACGGCAGGGGCGGAGAGCATTGCGCCCGAAGACCTGCCACTGGAGTTCCTGATGAATGCCCTGCGCCTGACCGACGGCGTCGATGAAGGACTGTTTACCGAGCATACCGGTTTACCGCTGGCCTCAGTTGCGGTAAAACTTAAACAGCTGCGTGGTGAGAAGCTGCTGGAAGGGCATCGCATCCAGGCCACCGATCTGGGCCAGCGATACCTGAACACCCTGTTGGAGCGTTTTCTGTAATGGACTGGGCAAAAGAACTTGCAGCACTGCCGAGAGGACTGAAGGCATCCCTGATTGCGGTGCTGGTGTTGCTTGGCACCCTGTTGTTGGTCAATCAACCCCTGCAGACCGGTTCCGCTCCCCAGGGCATTGTCAGCTTCCAGATGGCCGGCACGGCTGAGCAGGCCCATGCGATTGTTCGCAGCTGGCGGCCGGAAGGTGTGGTCTGGGCACAGATGTCACTGTGGCTGGATTTTCTGTTTATCCCCGCCTACGTCCTTGCGCTCGTTCAGCTCACCCGGCACTTGATGCGAGACCGCCCCGGCGTCCGCGAACGCATGGTCGCTCGTTGGATCCGCGCCCTGTTTCTGGCTGCCGGACTGAGCGATGCCACCGAAAACATTCTCCTGCTGAACAATTTCAACCCGCCCACCGACGTGATCAGCCTGTCCGCTACGATCTGTGCGCTGGTCAAGTTCACCGGCCTTACCCTCGGGATCGCCGGCCTGGTGATTATCCGGGCCGCCCGCCGCCATCCGCTGGCCCACGGATGACGGAGTAACCCCTCACCGGTCAGTTGGTGCGATAGAACAGCAGGTCCCGTACCCCGTGTCCGAGTCCTTCCCCGCGTTTCTCGAACTTGGTGATCGGGCGATCGTCTGGCCGCGGTGAAAACTCACCCACGGCCTGGGTATTGGCAAAGCCTTCCGACTCGCTCATCACCTCCATCATGTGCTCGGAGTAGTTCTCCCAGTCCGTCGCCAGGTGCAGAATGCCACCCACCCGCAACTTGTGACGAAGCCGCTGAACAAACTCCGGCTGGATCAGCCGGCGCTTGTGGTGCTTTTTCTTGTGCCAGGGGTCCGGGAAAAACACCATGACCCGATCAAGACAGGCATCCGGCAAATACAGATCGATGACGTCATTGGCGTCAATGTTGTAAATCCGGACATTCTCCAGACCTCGATCTTCCACTTCCTTCAGCAGCGCACCTACCCCGGGTAGGTGAACCTCGACGCCGATGAAATCCTGCTCAGGCGCAGCCTCGGCCATATCGGCCAGGGACTTGCCCATGCCAAACCCGATCTCCAGATTGAGCATGGCATCACGCCCGAACACCTGACGCGGATCGATCATGCCATCCTCTCGGGTCAGGCCGTATTTAGGCCAGCTGCGCTCATACGCTTTCTTCTGGCCCTCGGTCATCCGGCCCTGGCGCAGGACAAAGCTGCGCACCCCTCGACGCATTGTGATCGGCGAATCGGCGACCGCGTCTTTCGGCTCTTGTGGGTCATTCTGGTCGGTCATCTGAAATCCTCAACCGCGAATTGCGGGTCTGATTAAACGGATTGTTGGCGACAGTTTACCAGAGACAACGGACTCAAGAGGACACCAGCGAGTTCTGCCCCTGCCGGCGGTCAAGCTGGCGATACCCCAGCGCTTCGACGAGATGCGCCTGGGCCAGCGCGTCACAACCTTCAAGGTCCGCGAGGGTCCGGGCCACCCTGAGAATGCGGTGCAGCGCTCGCGCCGAAAGCCCCAGCTTCTCCATCGCGCCAGACAACAGGCGCTCACCCGGCCCATCCAGCCGACAGGCCTCGTGCAGAACCCGGCCTGACAAAGCCGAATTCAGATGCCCGCGGGCAGCCTGACGCGATCGAGCCTCAGCAACCCGGGCGACAATCACCGCACTGGATTCCCCCTCCCCGCCCGGTCGCATCAGGAGATCGCCGCTCTGAACCGGCACCTCGACGTGTAAATCGAACCGGTCCAGAAGCGGTCCGGAAATTTTCGATCGGTAGCGCAGAACCTGCTGAGGTGTGCACTGGCACTCAACAGTGGGGTGCCCGCTGAATCCGCACGGGCAAGGGTTCATCGCTCCCACCACCTGGAAAGAGGCGGGGAAACGAACCTGCCGTGCCGCCCGGCTGATGGCAATTTCCCCGGTTTCCATGGGTTCTCGCAGCACCTCAAGCACCCGGCGTTCGAACTCCGGTAACTCGTCGAGGAAAAGTACGCCGCGATGGGCGAGGGAGATCTCCCCTGGCCGGGGACTGCTGCCACCACCAACCATCGCCACGGCGGACGCGGTATGGTGGGGCGCGCGAAACGGAGGCCTGCGCCATCCTTCGGTCCCTGACACCAGGCCCGCAACCGAATGCACACTGGCGACCTCCATGGCGGCTTCATCGCTCAGGGCCGGCAGAATCCCCGGCAGGCGACTGGCCAGCATGCTCTTGCCGGTGCCGGGCGGCCCGAAGAACAGCAGATTGTGGTTTCCGGCCGCGGCCACTTCCAGGGCTCGCCGGGGAACGGCCTGGCCGCGAACATCGGACAGGTCCGGCACGTCCCCGGCCCCCGCCGAATTGAGCCGCGCTGATGCCCTCCCAATCGGGATCAGTCTTGCGCGGGCTGAGAGATGCTCACACACGGTCAGTAGGTGCCCCGCCGCCAGAACATCCTCCTGGCTGGCCAGTGCGGCTTCCTCGGCGTTGGCCTGGGGCACCAGCAGAACACGACCATCGCCGCGGGCTGCGAGCACTGCGGGAAGAATGCCTTTCAGAGGACGGAGTGCACCATCAAGGGACAATTCTCCGACAAATTCCAGCGTACTGAGGCTGTCGGGAGGAAGCTGGCCAGAGGCGGTCAGAATGCCAAGCGCAATGGGCAAATCGAATCGACCACCCTCTTTAGGCAGGTCGGCGGGCGCCAGATTGATGGTGATCCGACGGGCAGGAAACTCAAAACCGGCATTGAGCAGGGCACTGCGAACCCGGTCCTTGCTTTCCCTGACACCGGTTTCCGGCAGACCGACGATGGAGAGTGCGGGCAGGCCACCCGAGAGATGGACTTCGACGGTCACCGCGGGAGCGGATACGCCAATACTGGCGCGGGAATGAACAATAGCAAGCATGACAACCTTCCATGGTCTGTTGGCAGCAGGTGAGATAGTCGGGCGCGGCATCCTGCCGGCCCACTACAGGTTATTGGTCCTGCAGTTTCTGCTCGAGATCAGTAACCCGGCGTTCAAGGGCCTCGACCTTCTCACGGGTCTTCATCAACACGGCCTGTTGGGCATCAAACTCTTCCCGGGTAACCAGTTCCAGGCGAGACAGCACGGCCATCACGGTGGCCCGCGCCTGAGCCTCAAAGTCTTCCCGGGCAGCACGGGCCATATCGGGAACGAACTGGCCAAACTGGCCCTGCAACTGGGAGAAAAAATCCTGCGGACCTTTCACGCATCACCTCGCTGGTTCAAATAATGGACGATCCAGACCAAAGGACAGGGCCTGTAACCGCTTCGCGGGAGTGTATCACACCGCAGCCCCTGCCATACTGTATCCGGTCGACGGTATAATGCCCGACGACGCTCCGACAGAGCCCGCTCTAATTTGGCTCATTCCGGGGTACAGCGCCCATTTTTGGTGCACGCTTTTGCTCCAAACTGGGACAGACATTAGGTAACGCACTGTTATTTAATGTTTTTTTTGCGTTGGCACATACGATGCTACAGGTCTCGCACGCAATCCGCACAATTGGTGTGCGAGGTGGCAGCATCCCGAACTCAGCAAATGGCCGACGGGCCCTCTCTGCTGAGACGGCTATATCAAGGAGAAAGCAATGAAACTTGTGACAGCGATCATCAAGCCTTTCAAATTGGATGATGTCCGTGAGGCACTATCCGAGATTGGAGTGCAAGGCGTAACCGTCACTGAAGTCAAAGGCTTCGGTCGGCAGAAAGGCCACACAGAGCTTTACCGTGGCGCGGAATACGTAGTGGATTTCCTGCCCAAGGTTAAGGTGGAAGTTGCCATCGGCGACAACCTGCTTGACCAGGTCATCGAATCCATCACCAAGGCGGCCAACACCGGCAAGATCGGTGACGGCAAGATCTTCGTGACTGAACTGGAGCAAGCCATCCGGATCCGGACTGGCGAAACCGGCGAAGAAGCGGTCTGATCCAGCTCGAATAAACGAACAGCCAACGCAAAAAAATTTATAACCTGAAAAGCCTCGTGCGGAGGGCTTCACATGGAAAGCAATCTTAATCATATCTTTGAACTGCAGTACGCAATGGACACCTTCTACTTCCTGGTGTGCGGTGCCCTGGTCATGTGGATGGCCGCGGGTTTCGCAATGCTGGAAGCGGGTCTGGTGCGTGCGAAAAACACCACTGAAATCCTGACCAAAAACATCGCCCTGTTCGCCGTTGCCTGCACTATGTACCTGATCTGCGGCTACGACATCATGTACGGCGGCGGTATCTTCCTGAGCGGCATCACCACCGTTGCTGAAATGGACGACGCGGCAGTAGCCGGCGTTCTGGCTGCTTCGACCGAAGCGGGCTTTGGCGACATGGGTGAGTACAGCGGTGCTTCCGACTTCTTCTTCCAGGTGGTCTTCGTTGCCACTGCCATGTCCATCGTTTCCGGTGCGGTCGCCGAGCGCATGAAGCTGTGGGCCTTCCTGGCCTTCGCCGTTGTCATGTGTGGCGTGATCTACCCGATGCAGGGTTCCTGGACCTGGAACGGTGATTCCGTATTCGGTATCTACGAGCTGAGCTACAGCGACTATGCCGGTTCCGGTATCGTTCACATGGCTGGTGCAGCTGCCGCTCTGGCTGGCGTCCTGCTGCTGGGCGCTCGTAAGGGCAAGTACGGCGCGAACGGCCAGATCAAGGCCTTCCCGGGCGCCAACCTGCCACTGGCAACGCTTGGTACCTTCATCCTGTGGATGGGCTGGTTCGGCTTTAACGGTGGCTCTACCCTGAAACTGGGTGGTATCGGCGTCGCCAACGAAGTTGCGAACGTGTTCCTGAACACCAACGCTGCCGCAGCGGGCGGTCTGATCGGCGCGCTGATCGTGGCACGCATCATGTTCGGCAAGGCTGACCTGACCATGGCCCTGAACGGCGCCCTGGCTGGTCTCGTAGCGATCACCGCTGAGCCGGCTGATCCGTCTCCGCTGCTGGCCACCATCATCGGTGCCGTTGGTGGTGTGATCGTGGTCTTCTCCATCGTCACCCTCGACAAGCTGCGTATCGACGATCCGGTCGGTGCCATCTCCGTCCACGGTGTGGTCGGTATCTGGGGCATCTTCGCAGTTCTGCTGTCCGACGCAGACGCGACCTTCATGGGTCAGCTCGTGGGCATGCTCACCATCTTCGTCTGGGTCTTCGGTACCAGCCTCATCGTCTGGGGCATCCTGAAAGCCATCATGGGCATCAGGGTCTCCGAAGAAGACGAGTACGAAGGTGTGGATCTGTCCGAGTGTGGTATGGAAGCCTACCCGGAGTTTGTCAGCACCAAGCCGTAATCCCAGCTGACAGGATCAAAAAGGGCGCCCCTCGGGGCGCCCTTTTTTGTTTCTTGGTTGCGCGTTTTCAGCCTGTACCGCTGTATAGCACATCGTCGGAGTGGCGCAGATACAGCAGCAATTCCATCTGTGCCTCCCTGATATTGTCGAATGGACCTTCGAGCGATCCCTCTCGGGTCTGAAAATACCATTGTCCATTCACCAACTCGAACCGATCACTGCGAAACCAGTGACGTTCTGCCTCACCCTTGCGTACATCCATTTTCCACATCTCCTGCACAGCGAACCACGGCACCACTCACTTTCTGAGCACACCCCTGAGTGTAGCCAAATTGGTCAGGCTGTCGAGTCGACGAGCGCTTCAGGCTTCACCGGGTAGAACGGGATCCTCCAGGGCATCCAGCATGAACTGGGGCATGGCCAGGGCTCCGTTATGAACGCCGGCGTTGTAATAACGCGTCACGAACGGACGGTTGTCGGCGTCCTCCTCTCGGAAGTAGCGGACCGGTTTGTCTTTTCCGGCCATGGTACAACTCCACCAGCCGGTCGGGTACACCGGTTGCGGGAACGGCAGGGTCTGGACATGGTCAAAGCCGGCCTTGCGCATATCCTCGTGGATCGACTTGATGATGGTGTTGGTGTGCAGCAGGGGCGATTCGCTCTGCTGCACGATCAGGCCGCCGTCACGCAGGGCCAGCATCGCGTCGCGATAGAAGTCGAGCGCAAACAGGCCTTCAGCCGGGCCCACCGGATCGGTGCTGTCGATGATAATGAGATCCAGGCTGTTCGGCTCGATATCGCGGATCCACTGGATTCCGTCGCCGAAAAAGAAGTTGGCTCGAGGATCTCCGTTGGATTCGCACAGCTCCGGAAAGTACTTCTCGGACATGCGGGTCACCCGCTCGTCGATCTCCACCTGCCAGGCTTCTTCCACCCCGGGGTGTTTGAGCACTTCCCTCAGGGTGCCGCAGTCACCACCACCGACAATCACCACTTTTTTCGGGTCTTTATGCGTGAACAGGGCCGGATGGGTCATCATCTCGTGATACAGGAAGTTGTCCCGGCTGGTGAGCATCACACAGCCATCCAGTACCATAAGATTGCCGAAGGTCTCGGTTTCATAGATTTCCAGTTTCTGGAACGGGGTCTGCTCTTCATGCAGTTTCTTCTTCACCTGCAGGGAAAAGGCGGTTCCCTGATCCTGAAACACCTCGGTAAACCAGCCTTCGTTCAATGCCGTCATCATGTTTCTCCTGCTGTGGTCCGTAAGCGGGGTCAAAAGGCGTATTGTAGGGATGCCACCCGGGCAGCTAAAGCTTTAATCAACGGGATACGCCACGTATTTTCCACACCCGGTTCTTTTAGCCTGCGTGCGGAATCCATACAATGCGACCTAACAACGGCCTCGGTTACCTGTACCCGGACGGCCCCGGTTTTCTGACAGGATAGCAAGCATGAGTGAATCCAGCGGCACCGCTGCTCACAAGGTCTACAATATCGCCCATTGGAGCGATGGTTACATCGGCGTGAACGAGGAAGGCGAAGTCCTGATTCGCCCGGACCGCGGTCGCAGCCCGGCGCGTATCAACCTGCCGGAACTGACACGCTCGCTGTCGGATTCCGGCGTTCAGCTGCCTGTGCTCATACGTTTTACCGACATCCTCCATGATCGGGTCAACAAGCTGTGTGACGCTTTCAATCGGGTTGCCGCAGACCAGGACTTCCAGGGCCGGTACACAGCGGTCTACCCGATCAAGGTGAACCAGCAGCACCGGGTGGTCGAGGAACTGGTGTCCGCCGAGCCGGCCGCCAGCAAGGGCCAGATCGGACTGGAGGCGGGCAGCAAGCCCGAGCTCATGGCAGTGCTGGCCATGTCCCGCCAGCCAGGCTCGGTGATCGTCTGCAATGGCTACAAGGACCGGGAATACATCCGCCTGGCGCTGATCGGCCAGAAACTGGGCCACCGGGTGTTCATCGTGGTGGAAAAGCAGTCAGAGCTGCCACTGATTCTCAAGGAAGCCAGGGACCTGGACGTTTCCCCCCTGATCGGGGTCCGCGCCCGGCTTGCCACCATCGGCAAAGGCAACTGGCAGAACACCGGTGGCGAAAAATCCAAGTTCGGCCTGTCGGCAAGCCAGGTTCTGGATGTGGTCAACACACTGCGTGACGCCGACGCGCTGGACACCCTGCAGCTGTTGCACTTCCACCTTGGCTCCCAGATCGCGAACATCCGGGACATCCAGACCGGCTTGCGGGAATGTGCCCGCTTCTACAGTGAATTGCGGCAAATGGGGGCGCCCATCGGCACCGTCGACATCGGAGGTGGCCTGGGCGTGGATTACGAAGGCACCCGCTCCCGCAGCAGTTGCTCGATGAATTACAGCGTGCACGAATACGCCTACAACGTCATTCATGTGCTGCAGGCGGAGTGCGACCGGCACGGCCTGCCGCATCCGGACCTGATCAGCGAGTCCGGCCGCGCCCTGACCGCGCACCACTCGGTGCTGGTGACCAACGTGATAGACCGGGAAGTACCGGACAATCGCGACCCGAAGCCTCCCGCTGCCGAAGCCTCAGGCCCGCTGCATGACCTGTGGCGGGACTTGCAAAGCCTTGAGGATGCCGACACGCCCCGGTCGCTGGCGGAGATCTATCACGACGTAATGCACGCCATGGCCGACGTTCACGCCCAGTTCGCCCACGGCCTGCTGTCCCTGCGAGAGCGAGCCGACGCTGAAACCCTCTACACCCGTTGCTGCCGCATGCTCTGCAGCCAACTGGATACCGCCAACCGGGCGCATCGGGAGATCATTGACGAACTGAACGAGAAACTTGCTGAAAAACTGTTCGTGAATTTCTCCCTGTTCCAGTCGCTGCCCGACGTCTGGGGTATTGACCAGATCTTCCCGGTCATGCCCATTAACGGTCTTAACCGACCGCTCAATCGCCGCGCCGTCATTCAGGACATCACCTGCGACTCGGACGGCCGTATCGACCAGTACGTTGACGGCCAGGGCACCGAAACCACCCTGCCGCTCCCGGAGGACCGGCCCGGGGAGCCATTGCTGATGGGGTTCTTCATGACTGGCGCCTATCAGGAAATTCTCGGCGATATGCACAACCTGTTCGGCGACACCCACTCGGTGGACGTACGAATGGGCTCGGACGGCGGCTTCGAAATCGGCAAGCCAATCAACGGCGACACCGTTGCCAAGGTGCTTCGCTATGTGAACTTCGAGCCCGACTCCCTGCTGCAGGCGTATCGGCACAAGTTCCGCGCCAGTGACCTGTCGGAACAAAACCAGACGGCATTGCTTGCCGAACTGGCGGCGGGTCTGGAAGGGTACACCTACCTGGAAGAGTGATCGTCGCCGACCTGGCCGTCCGGGTTGCTCCGCCAGATGCCGGGGGAAACGCCCTGCCACTTCCGGAACGCCCGGCTGAAATTGGAGGGATCGCTGTAACCGAGCGTTTCGGCAATGGCATCGATACCCAGTTCTTTGCGACCCAAAAGTTCCAGCGCCCGCCGATGGCGCAGTCGATCCTGTAACTGCTGAAACCGCAAGCCTTCGCTCGCCAACTGGCGCCTCAACGTCCGTGGCGACACGTGCATCTGGCCCGCAATCTCCTCCAGACCGGGCAACCGCCCGCCCCGGGCCGATTCCAGCGCACGCTCCACCCTTTCCGACACCGAGGTGGCCGCCTCGATGGAGCGCATTTCCTGTTCACACTGGGCCTCTGCCACCCGCCGGGTGACCGGATTGGACAGAGACATCGGCAAGTCGAGGAACCGCCGCTGAAAACGCAGCTGATTGACGCCACAACCGAATTCCAACCGTTGTCCGAACAGGCTCCGGTATACCGAACTGTCTGCCGGCTCGGCAAAGTCCAGCAGACAACGCCCCCCTTCAATCAATCGCTGGCCGAACAGCAGGAGATTGACGTCCATGAGGGAGGCCATCACCACTTCAATATTGAACCGGTAAAGGTCTGCAAATTCGTGTCCAAGCTCAAGCTGCAACACTGCTTCGTCCGCTTCGGTAAAGAAACACAGGTTCATGTAGGCGAAACGGATCCGGAAATACTTGATCAACACCGAGAGCGCCTGCTCTAGGTTGTCACAACTGATAGCGGCCTGGGCCAGGGAGCCATGGGTGGTGAATTTCAGACGGTTACCGAATTCCAGGCCGAGCGTGTCATCGCCGCAACGGTCCAGCGATTCGCGACACAATGCGGTGAACTGATCCACCGTGATGAAATTCTCCGGATGCCCCAGCATCGACGGACGAATCCCGGCCGCCGCAAGCAGGGCCTGCCGTGAAACACCCTTGTCTTCTGCGAGCTGGCACAGTATATCCGCGTAATGGGCACGCATGACCGGCAAGGTGCCGGTGGAGCCTGGGGCTTTCATGGCGTTGGGATACTCCGGACTTGTTGTTTTTCTCAAGCCTAGACCGCCGCTTGAGCTTCGGCAATTACTCCCGAGACGCCTCCCATGCGGCGCTACTGTCACTACTCCGGCCCTCTCTCCGGGATCTTCCGGATTAAATTCAGCGCGGGCTGATCCAGACGAATAAACAGCCCGTAAACACAGAACTGACAAACCCGGGACGAGTGCATAGAATGATGACCAGAACAAGTTCAAATCATGCGACTGTCAAGGAGCGCCCAGTGACCACACTGGAGCACAAACCGGCCAACTCTGAGGGACGAAAGGACCCTTGGAGCCAGCTGCTGCAGAAAGTTGGCAAGAATCAGGATCGAGAGGCCTACCACGCGCTCTTTGAGCACTTCGGCCCCCAGATCAAGTACTACGCCATGGCAAATGGCCTTGCCAGCCATGCGGAAGAGCTCGTGCAGGAGGTGTTCGTGTCCATCTGGCGCCGGTCCTGCCTGTACGACTGGCGCAAGGCAGCGGCTTCCACCTGGATTTTTACCATTGCCCGGAACCAGCGCATCGACATGCTTCGCAAGATGCAGCGCACCAGTGCGGAAATGCCAATAGAGACCGAAGATCTCTGGCAGATCCCGGGTGAAAACGAAAATGAACCGGTGACGTCCCTCCACCGTCTTATGTCGGAACGGCGCATTCGGGAATCCCTGAGCCATTTGCCAGAAGAACAGATCACGGTGATCGCCAAGGTTTACATGGAAAACAAGTCCCACCAGATGGTAGCCGATGAACTGGCGATCCCTCTCGGGACCGTCAAAAGTCGGGTTCGCCTGGCGTTGAACAAATTGAAAGTGATTTTGCAGGACCAGAACGTATGACACGGCATCATCCCGACAGCTTCAGTCTGATGGAGTACAGCGCCGGCAACCTGAGCGAGCCACACGCGCTGTGCATCCGGTTGCACCTGAATGAATGTCCGCAGTGCCGGAGCCGCGTGGATACCCTCGACAGCCTGGGCGCCGTGATGATGGAGTATCAGCCCAAAGTGTCGGTGTCGGAAAACATGTTCGACGACATCCTTGCCAAAATCGACGGCGCGCCGGAAGTGGACCCTTCGATTCCGGCGGTGAAGAAGATGGGCCCGCTGGAAAAGCTGCTTGGCGAAGACATCAACAAGTTGCCGTGGAAGCGTCAACTCGGGGACGTCAGCGTACTGGACATCACCGACCGGTTTCCGGGTCAGCGCGAACAGGTGGTGCTGCAGAAACTGGCTGCAGGTGGTAAGGCGCCGGCCCATACCCATCGCGGGGAAGAGACCACCATCGTGCTCCAGGGTTCGTTCGCGGACCAGAAAGGTGTGTTCAACCAATGGGACTTTGTGGTGCTGACGGATCAGGACGAGCACAAGCCAGTTGCGGTTGGCTGTGAAGACTGCATCACCCTGTCTGTGCTGAGCGCGCCGGTCAAGCTGACCGGCACCTTCACCCGGATGCTCAATCCGTTTATCCGCTAAAGGTGCTGTAAATCTGGCAAGCAAAAAAGGGGGATCACTGATCCCTCTTTTTTTGGGTTTCTACCTGCTCACCAGGGCAATTCTGACCCGTCCCAACTCAAGAAACGGCCGTTATCCCCAGCTCCGACCGCTCGCAACACGTTCAGAAGATGATCGGCGGTCTGCTCCGGGGAATGCACCGTCAGCTGCGCCAGGGACTTTCGAAACGGTTCACTCAGCGCCGACTCGGTGGTGCCCGGATGTAACGCCAGGCAGGCCACGGGCTTGCAGCGCCTGGGCAATTCCACCGCCAGGGTCCGGACCAGCATGTTCAATGCGGCTTTGGAGCTGCGGTAGGCATACCAGCCGCCGAGGCGGTTATCCGTGATGGACCCGACCTTGGCCGACACAGCAGCAATGCGTTTGAGTTCCCGGTGCCGGAGCCAGGGCATCAGCGCACGCACCAGTAGCGCGAACCCCGTAGCGTTCACGGCAAAAGCCCGGCCCATGGCATCGGCGGACAGATCCTCCAGCCGTTTCTCGGGGAACATGTTGTCCGAATGCAGCAACCCGGCTGCGTATACCAGAGTGTCTATCCCCTCGCCCGCCGGAATCACGGATGACAGCGCTTTCGTGACGGAGGCGAGCGACCCACTGTCGACGGCATCCCAGGCCGCCAGCGTAACCCTATCGGCTTCCTGGAGAGCGGCAGGGGCCCGGTCCGGGACCCGGCACAAGCCGACAACCTGACTGTCCGGATTCTGATCCAGCATGGCCTGAGCCAGTGCTGCGCCAATTGCCCCCGACACACCTGCGATAACCACTCGCTTCATGTTGCTCCCCTCAAGTAACGACCATAGCGGCCCCTTGCCTGTCGCAAAGGGCATTGAGTCAGTCTCCCGAAGAGATACGAAAAAATAATCGGCTGGACCGCATTGCCCTGTGAACCGTCGCATTAAAACACTCGTATGAATCGGGTGTTTGACAAAGTTACAGGTGTTGGGCAGACCGCCCGACACCGCCACAAGAGAAACACGGTGAGGAGAGTATTCCATGCAATACCAGGCTCCAGCGAACGACATTCGCTTCCTGCTGTTTGACGTCCTGGGCGCGGACCGGCTCCACGAACTGGAGAAGTACGCCGACGCCACACCAGACCTGATCTCCGCGGTCATTGACGAGGCCGGAAAACTGGCGGCGGAAGTGATCCAGCCAACGAACCAGATTGGCGACCGTGAAGGGTGCAGCTACGATCCCGAGACCCACGCGGTCACCACGCCCGAAGGTTTCAAGGAAGCCTACCGGAAATTTGTTGAAGGTGGGTGGACCGCGCTGGACGCACCCCTGGAGTTTGGTGGTCAGGGTCTGCCCCACACCCTGAAGTTCGTGGTTGACGAGATGATCTGCTCCACCAACCTCTCCCTGGGCATGTATCCGGGCCTGACCCACGGCGCCATCAGCGCCCTGTACGCCCATGGCTCCAACGAGCTGAAGCAGGCTTACCTGGAAAAACTGATTTCCGGCGAATGGACGGGCACCATGTGTCTGACCGAACCCCAGTGCGGCACCGACCTGGGCCTGATCCGTACCCGCGCGACCCCGAACGACGACGGCAGCTACGCCATTGAAGGCACCAAGATCTGGATCACCGGCGGCGAGCACGATCTGGTGGACAACATCGTGCATCTGGTGCTGGCCAAGCTCCCCGGCGCCCCCAATACCACCAAAGGCATCTCCCTGTTCGTGGTACCCAAGTTCCTGCCGGACACCGGCGAGCGCAACCCGGCCTTCTGCGGCGGGCTGGAACACAAGATGGGCATTAAAGGGTCGGCCACCTGCGTCATGAACTTCGAAGGCGCCAAGGGCTGGCTGGTGGGTGAGCCCAACGACGGCATGCGCGCCATGTTCACCATGATGAACGAAGCCCGGCTGATGGTCGGCATGCAGGGCCTGGGTCTGGCCGAAATGGCCTACCAGGAGAGCCTCGGCTTCGCCCGAGAGCGGCTGCAGAGTCGTTCATTGAGCGGTCCCAAGAATCCGGACGGCCCAGCCGACCCGATCATCGTGCATCCGGATGTACGCCGCATGCTCATGCGTCAGAAAGTTCTGAACGAAGGCATGCGGGCGCTGGCGCTGTTCACCGGTCATCATCTGGACCTTTCCGTTGCTCACCCGGATGACGCCGTCCGCGAGTCCTCGGACGACCTGGTGCAACTGCTGACACCGGTCGTGAAGGCGTTCCTGACCGATGAGGGTTTCAACAACGCCAACACCGGCCTGCAGGTGCTCGGCGGATCCGGCTTCACCACCGACTGGCCGCTGGAACAGCTGGTTCGCGATGGCCGGATCGCGCGCATCTACGAGGGCACAAATGGCATTCAGGCCATGGACCTGGTGGGCCGGAAGCTGAGCCTGAAGGGCGGACAGCTGGTCCGGACGCTGTTCGGAGTGCTGACCGGCTACCTCAAGGACAATCCCGAGGCCCCGTATCGGGAAGCGTTGCAGGGCGCGATAAAGTCTCTGGAAGACGCGACCATGTGGCTGGCCAGCAATGCCCCCCAGGATCCGGAACAGGCCGGCGCGGCGGCGACGCCGTATCTCCGGCTCATGGCCCTGACCGTGATCGGGTACCTCTGGTCCCGCATGGCCGGTGTCGCCAGGCAGCAACTGGAATCCGACGCTGCCAACAAGCCGCTACTGGAGAGCAAGCTGGTCTCGGCCCGCTTCTATTTCGAGAAGCTGGCGCCGGAAACCCAGTGGTTGCTGGGCGACATCAAGACCGGCAAGGACAGTTTGATGGCATTTGACGACGGTCACTGGTCCGCATAAGGGAAACTGCAGCTCGGGGCTTCCCGGCGCCTGACCGGAAATGACCGATGCTTGGCATTTTCTGACCTTCATCGGGAACGATCAGAGTTCAATAATGACCGGGTTGATTAGTGTCTCTGAACTAGTCCTGCCCATGCTTCTTCGGACTGGGCACCCTTGAAAGCCACGCACTGCGTGGCTTTTTTTTGACGGCTTTTCGGTCTGGCCCGGGGCTGGGTTACAATTGCGCTCTTTGATTCCGTCCGGCTTCGCACCGGACCCGACCGGAGGCCGCATGAACGCCGACGATTACGCATTCCGCTTCGGCGGTATTGAACGACTGTACGGACGTCGAGCCCTCGATGCTTTCCGAGGCGCCCACATTGCCATCGTCGGTCTGGGCGGCGTGGGTTCCTGGGCCGCGGAATCCCTGGCCCGCAGTGGTGTTGGCACTCTCACCCTGATCGATATGGACGACATTTGCGTCTCCAACACCAACCGCCAGCTACATGCCCTGGAACAGCAGTACGGCCGCACCAAGACGGACGCCATGGCGGAGCGCCTGAGGGCCATCAACCCCCATGCGGACATCCGCGTCCATTTCGGTTTCCTGACCACCAAAAACGTCGCCGATCTGATCGGCCCGGACATGACCGGCGTTATCGATGCCATCGACAGCGTAAAAGCCAAGGCCGCGCTCATTGCCCACTGCCAGCGGCGCAAGCTGCCAATCGTCTGCGCCGGGGGCGCTGGTGGCCAGATGGATCCGACCCAGATTCAGGTCGCAGACCTCAGCAAGACCACACAAGACCCACTTCTCGCCAAGGTTCGTAACCTGTTGCGCCGCGAATATGGCTTTTCCCGCAACCCGAAACGTCGCTTCGGCATCGAAGCCGTATACTCACTGGAGCAGCTGACGTATCCTGCCGGTGACGGCGAGGTGTGCCTGCAAAAGCCCGCCACCGACGGCCCGGTGCGCCTTGATTGCGCCTCGGGTTTCGGGGCTGCAAGCCCGGTCACCGCGAGTTTTGGATTTTTTGCTGCATCCCGGCTGCTCAACCGTATGGCAAGGCGTGCCAACCAATAACCCAAAAGGATCTGCTCCGCTATGCCTGTCAGTACTGTCCTGCTTCTTGCCAGCATCGGCGTTCTCTCCCTGTTTTGCCAATGGCTGGCCTGGCGCGTGCGGATGCCAGCGATCCTGTTTCTGCTCGCCGGAGGCATTGCCGCCGGCCCCCTTCTGGGCTTTCTGGCACCGGAAGCGGTGTTCGGCGAACTGTTGTTCCCGGTCATCTCCCTGGCGGTCGCCATCATCCTGTTTGAGGGCAGCCTGACCCTGCGCTACGCCGAGATCCGGGGCCACGGCAAGATGGTCCGCAATCTGATTCCGGTCGGCTCCATTGTCACCTGCATTATCGGAACACTGTCGGTACGCTGGCTGCTGGACGTGTCCTGGCCGGTTGCCCTGCTGTTCGGTGCGATTTCCATTGTCACCGGCCCGACGGTAATTGCGCCGCTGTTGCGCTCGGTTCGACCGGACGCCAAGCTCGCCAACATCCTGCGCTGGGAAGGCATCATCATCGATCCGGTGGGCGCCCTGCTCGCGGTTTTGGTGTTTGAGGGTATCGTGTCCTGGGGCCAGGGCAACGTGTTTGGCCACTCCCTCTACATATTCGGCAAGACCCTGGCGGTGGGTTTTCTCCTCGGCGCCATCGCCGGCTACCTGAATGGCCTGGTGCTACGGAAACACTGGATTCCCCAATACCTGCACAACGCCGGCACGCTCACCTTCATGCTCGGGGTCTACGCCATTTCCAACGAGATGGCGCACGAGTCCGGGCTGTTGACCGTCACCGTGATGGGCATCTGGATGGCCAACATGAAGCAGGTGCCCATCGACAGCATTCTGGAATTCAAGGAATCTCTCAGCGTGCTGCTGATCTCGGCGCTGTTCATCATCCTGGCCGCACGGGTGGAATTCAGCGCCATTGCCGAACTCGGCTGGGGCCTGGCCGTGGTATTGGCCATCCTGATGCTGGTGGCCCGCCCCCTGAGCATCTTCCTGTCCGCCATTGGCACCAGCCTGAACTGGCGGGAGAAACTGTTCCTGAGCTGGATAGCGCCCCGGGGTATCGTTGCCGCGGCGGTCTCGGCCCTGTTTGCGTTCCAGCTCCAGAAGCTGGGCTATGAGAGCGCTGGCACACTGGTGCCCCTGGTGTTCATGCTGATCATTGCCACCGTTACGCTCCAAAGCCTGACCGCCCGGCCAGTGGCGCGGATCCTGAAAGTGGCGGAACCGGCGGAGTTCGGCTTCCTGATTCTTGGTGCCAACCCGGTGGCGCGAATGATCGCCCTGGCGCTCAAAAAACACGAGGTGCCGGTCACCCTCGCCGACACCAACTGGGAGAATGTTCGTCAGGCGCGCATGGACAACCTGCAAACCTACTTCGGTAATCCGGTCTCCGAACACGCCTCAACGCACCTGGATCTCACCGGTATCGGCAACCTGCTGGTGATCTCGCCCTACAAGCACATGAACTCACTGGCGACCTACCACTTCCTGGACTGGTTCGGTAACAACTGTGTTTACACCCTGGCGGAAGGGGACCAGGACCAGAAAGCCCGGCACCAGACGGCCGAAAAGATTCAGATGACCCGGGGCCTTTTCGGCGGAGTAAGCTACGCCAAGCTGGCCAGCCTGGCCAGCCAGGGCTATACCGTGAAGACCACCCAGCTCAGCGACGAATTCAGCTACGACGCGTTTCTGGAGAAGTACCAGCGCGATGCCCTGGTGCTCTTTGTCTTTGACAGCAAGGGCCATGTTGAACCGGTCCGGGATATGGAAGACCTTAAGCCCGAGAAAGACTGGATCCTGATCAGCCTGGTACCGCCGCAGGCGCGCAAGGAACGGAAGGAGAAGGACACGTCGGAGTCCACGGGCAACGACGAATCCGAGACGGCTGCGGAGAAATCGGAAACGCCGCTGCCGGATGGGGAAAAGCGCTGAGGGAGCGGCCCTCAGCGGCAGTCGAGCACCAGTTTACCGCGCACATGACCGCCTTCCAGAAGCTCGTGGGCGTCTGCGACCTTCTCCAGCGGGAATGACTGGTCGATGTGCACGCGAACATCGCCGTCTTCAATGAGTTCGGCAATCTCGTCCAGGTGGAAAACGTCCGGTCGCACCGTCATGCCGTGCGCCCGCAATCCCATTTCCTCGGCCGCGCTGATGATCTCGTCGGCCGTGACCGTCGGGATGGTGACCAATACTCCCTGTTCGCCCAAGGTGTGCAGAGAGCGCTTGCCGGCTTCGCCTCCAACCAGGTCCAGAACCACATCCAGACCGTAACACTCCTCGGCCACATCGGTCGTGCGGTAATCAATCACCTCGTGTACGCCCAGTTCTGCCAGAAAGTCCCGGTTGGACGCCGACGCCGTCGCCACCACGTGCGCCCCCCGTTCGAGCGCAAACTGGACCGCAAAATGCCCGACACCACCGGCACCGGCGTGGATCAGGATTTTCTGGCCGGATTCCAGCTTGGCCACTTCAAACAGTGCCTGCCACGCCGTCAACGCTGCCAGGGGCAATGCCCCGGCGACCATCAGATCCAGCTCTTCAGGCACGATGGCCAGTTCATCGGCACCGGCCACGGCATACTCCGCATAGCCACCGCCGCCAGCGGGGAAACCGATCATGCCCATGACCCGATCTCCCGGCGTCAGCGTGGTGACGTCCTCCGCAACCGCAACCACCTCACCAGCCACGTCGTAGCCCGGAGTCCACGGCAGCGAGTTCTCAATCTGCCGCGCGGCGAAGCCCAGGCCCTTCCGGGTTTTCCAGTCGATGGGATTCAGGCCCGCCCCGTGGACGCGGATCAGGACCTGACCGGCTTCCGGTTGGGGAATGTCCGAGTGGGTCACCTTCAACACATCACGGTCACCAAACCGGTCATAGCTGATATGCCGCATGGTGGTGTCAGTGCTCTGTTCATTGGGGTTTGCCATGATGATCTCCGGACAACGGTGTTAACGGACAACGGATTTTGTTCAGACTAGCAGAAGATGCCTGCAAAGGTGACTCAATCGGCGGCCAGGCCGCGACCGCCGGCGACGACCGCGGCCCCGAGGATCTCTGCAAACTCCCCGGGGGCCCGGGAGGGGCGCTGGGTTTTCATGTTCACGCAGGCGTGGGTTGACACGGCCCTTACCAGGGTTTTGCCATCGGCAGGACGTATCAGCTGGAATTGACGGGACGAGCGGAAACGCCCGTCATAACCGGTCAGCCAGGTACCAAGGACCAGCCGGTCACCGGCATTGGCGGACGCCAGGTAGTCGATTTCGGTGCGTGTGATCGCCATGGCCTTGCCGGTCGCCTCGTGCAGCTCCCAGGTCATTCCCAGGCTTTCGATGTGGGCCCAACTCACCTCTTCCAGCCAGCGCACATAGACGACATTATTGGCATGGCCCAGCCGATCAGTGTCCTCATTTCGCACGGTGATATCGAGGGTAAACGGATCCGGAAGATCCCACTGCATCGTGCTTTCACCTGTCATGCTTCGTCGTCTCCAAGGCCGGGAATGGCCCGTAACGGTATCCGACCGATGCGATCGTTGTTAAGTGAACCAAAGTATAGGTAGCCGTCGTGAGGATTCACCGAGGTGATCTCCTGCAGGTGGGTGCCCCGGGTATCATGGAGGCTGGTAATCACTTCGCCATCGCGGTTGAACGCGACCACCAGACCATATTCCTGGGGCGCAGGTTTCAGGCTGTCAGGGAGTTTGGCCACCAGATCCTTGAGCCAGGGCGTCCGGTGCAGGGCATCCACCTGCGAGTTCCGAAGAGTCGGGAAAGCCACCCAGTAGCGCCCTTCCCCATCCACTGCCAGATTGTCCGGGAAGCCGGGAAGGTTGTCGGCGAACACCTCCGCCTGTCCGGCCTTGGGGCCCTGGATCCAGTATCGCAGGATGCGGTATTTCCAGGTTTCGTTCACCAGCACGAACGAGCCGTCGGGCGACACGGCCACGCCATTGGCGAAGTGAAGGTTACCGAGCAAAACCTTGGCTTTGCCAGTGCGGGAGGAATATCGCAGCAATCGACCGTGGGGGCGCATCTCCAGAAGGTCCAGGCGATAATCCGGCTGCTGGAAACGGGAACTGGCGTCGGTAAAGTAGATCCGTCCATCGGGGGCTATATCGACATCGTCGGTGAACCGGAATGGGGTGCCCTCCGCCTCCCGGGCCAATACGGTGATGGTTTTATCCGGTGCAATGGACAGGAGGCCTTTCCAGGCATCCGCCACGATCAGGTTGCCATCCCGGTCAAACACCAGACCGAGTGGACGCCCTCCGGTCATCAGCCAGGTTTCCAGGCGCCCGTCCGGGAACAGACGGATGATCCGGCCATCCTGGGTGCCGGCATAAACCACGCCATCCTTGCTCACCGTGGTATCTTCCGGGCCATAAACCTGACCGCGGGCCAGCAGGTCAGCCAGGCGAAGCCGCTCATTCGGTGCCAGCGGGCCGGTTAGAGGCGGTGGAGACGGAGGCTGCCAGGCTTTGCTATCGATGGGCGATGGTGTCAGGAGAAAGCTTCCCAGCATCACAAACAGGATCAGCACTCCCACCATCAACCATTTCATAGACCATGTCCGCCTGTGTTCGTGTGCGATGCATTTCGCCGCAATGGGTTAACCTAGGTTAACCTTAGCAGACCGTCCCCAGGCCATGAAAATGCCGTTCGCGCCAACGACTAGCCGTCATTGGCCAGGAAACGCCTGCACAGAGCCGCAAACGAATCGGCCTTTTCGGCATGCAGCCAGTGCCCCGTGCCCTTGATGATACGAAGCTCAGCCGCCGGAAACAGGCGCTGGATCTCGTCTCGATGTTTTTCCTGGATGTAGGCAGATTCCTCGCCTTTGATGAACAGTACCGGGCCCTCGAACGCTTGGGGCCCCTCAGGGGCGCTGGCCAGGTTGGCGTAACAGGCATCAATCACAGGCACGTTCAGGCGCCAGCGAAAGGTCGGACCGCCCTCGCTCTGCTCCTCCTTGGGTATCCGCTCGAGATTTTTCAGCAGGAACTGCCGGGTGGACGGCATCTCCACAAATTCGGCGAGCAGCGTGTCGGCGTCCTGGCGCGAACGCACACCAGTCAGGTCGATGCTCTTCAGTCCCTCCAGGACCTCATCGTGACGGGGCTTGTAACTCACCGGGGCGATGTCGGCCACGATGATTTTCTCCACACGCTCCGGAGCCTGCAGCGCCACCTGCATGGCCACCTTCCCGCCCATGGAATGGCCAAGGATGCTGGCCCTGTCGATGCCCTGATTATCCATATACGCGATCACGTCCGCGGCCATGGCCGGGTAGTCCATGGTGTCGGTGTGGGGCGAACTGCCATGATTACGCTGGTCCAGAGCATGTATCTGCCACTCGTCCTGCAGCCGGCGGGCGATACCGCCCAGGTTCTCCAGGGACCCGAACAGGCCATGCAACAGAATCAGCGGCGCGCCTTCGCCGGTAATGCGGTGGTTCAGATCTACAGTCATGGGCAGGCAGCCTCCGGGTTGGCTCACAGTTTCCGAGCGGATACATTACCACTGACAGTCAGTTGAGCAAGTCGGGAAGGGCGGGAGAGATTCTGCGGACGAAAAAAGCCGGGGGGTCCCCGGCTCCAAGGTCATAGGCTTTACGCCTGACTGATCAGCAGTAGAAGATGCTGTTCAGATACTCTGCGAGCGCCATCACGTTTTTCCGTTCACGCTCAGTATGAGGTACGAAAATTTCCTGTTCCATAAAACACCTCCTGAAAACACCTTTCCATTGCTTCAACCTGATGACTTAATGCTATCGTTGATGGCATGACAAACCGTTGACAAGCTGTTTCACCCATTTGACATTTTGTATCAGTCTGGATGAAAAGTTGTTAACCATCGGGACCGATATTTTGATTCCTGTTCAGTCCGACGACAGCAGCACCCCCCTGGTTGCCGCCTCCAGCACCCTGGCCCTGGTCCACTACCTCGAACGCCAGGGGGTTCTGGACCCGGACCGTGTGGGGCAGATCATCGGTTTGGACCTGGAGGCGTTGTCGGACCCGGACCTGCGGGTGCCGGCAACCGCCCACTATCAACTCTGGGACTATGCCGAACAGGTGACCGGAGACCCCGGCGTGGGACTGCATGCCGGTCAGGTGGTCGACCCTGAACGCATGGGACTGGTGGGCCACGTATTCTTCAACTGCGACACCCTGGGCGAGGCCGTTACCCAATATGTCCGTCTGCACCGGCTGATCAACGAATCGGTCATTCTGAGCTTCGAGCAGACCGGCGAGCTGGCCATCCTGACCTGGCAACCGGATATCCCGGATCACTATTGCCGGCAAGACATGGACCGGACCCTGGCCGCGGCGCTCAGCCGGACCCGCCACTTCATTCACCCGCAGATCGCGGCGGAATGGGCAGAGATTGCCCACCCCCGGCCAGGCTATGCGAAAGAATACGAAAAGGTCCTGGGCGGGCCGGTACGGTTTGACTGCGCCACTACCCGTCTCGCCTTTAACAGCCGCCACCTCAGCCACCCGATCCCCCGGCGCAACCCCTACGTATACTCGGCCGTCCTGAAACAGGTGAATGCGGTTCTGGCCCGCCTGCAGCCCAGACGCTCGTTCGGTCGCAAGATCCGGCGACTGATCTCGAAACAGATGGCCACGGACAGGATCGACGCCGACAGCCTGGCCCGGCAATGCCACATGAGCCGCCAGACCCTGTACCGGAAACTGAAACGGGAGGGACTCGGGTTCCACGAACTGGTTGAACAGGTGCGCAAGGACAAGGCCTTGCGTTATGTTGCGGCAGACCACTATGCCCTGGGCGAAATAGCCTTTCTGCTGGGATTTTCCGAGCTCAGCGCCTTCAGCCGGGCCTTCAAGCGCTGGACCGGTATGGCACCGGCGCAATACCGGGCCAGCCACCTTGCCCGCCCATCCAACGAGCCCGACCCGGAAGCCAATACGGACGCGGAAGAATGATCATGGAGAACGTCTCACTGGTGGCCGTGGCGGTTGGCCTGCTGTACCTCGCGGCACTGACCTGCATCTACCGGATTCTGCTGACCTATCGTACCGCCCAAGGCGCCATTGCCTGGATCATTGGCCTGCTTGGCCTGCCCTACCTCGCCGTCCCCCTGTTCCTGCTGTTCGGGCGTTACCGGTTCGGAGGTTACGTCAAGGCCCGGCGCATGGGTGACGAGGCCCTGACCACCCTGCTCAATCGCTTTGAGCGGCAAACCACCTCGATTCCGGCACCGGCCGACAAATACTTCACCGATGAATTGCAGGTCCTGTGCAAACTTGGTCGCCAGCCGTTTACCGAGGGCAATCGCTGCACCCTGTTACGGGACGGCGAGGCCACCTTTGAAGCGCTGTTTGAAGCCATGGAAAACGCCACCCGCTACATTCTCCTGGAGTTCTACATCATTCGCTCTGATCGGGTGGGGCAGCGCATCAAATCCATTCTGGAACGGAAACTGGCCCAGGGTGTGGCAGTCTGGTTCCTGTACGACAACATCGGCAGCGTATGGCTGCCCCGAACCTACCTGAAGCAGCTGGCGGCGGCCGGTGCCAGAATCGCATCGTTTGGGGATGGCAACATCCGCCGGCGACGATTCCAGATCAACTTTCGTAATCATCGTAAACTGCTGGTCTGCGACGGCGTCATTGGCTTTGTCGGTGGCATCAACCTTGGCGACGAATACCTGGGCACGGCCATCGATCAGGAGCCCTGGCGAGACACCCACTGCCGTATAGAGGGGCCCGCTGTCATTGGCCTGCAGTTGAGCTGGCTGGAAGACTGGAACTGGGCCAGCAACGACGTTCCGGAACTGGACTGGGCGCCGCGGGTCTCCAGCGCCGGCGGGGACCGTGTGCTGATGCTGCCGACCGGCCCCGCCGACGACTGGGAAACCTGCACCCTGTTTTTCCTCAACTGCATCAACAATGCCCGCAACCGGCTTTGGATTTCCTCGCCCTATTTCGTGCCTGACTTCCAGATCATGAACGCGCTGCAACTGGCGGCACTCCGGGGCGTGGATGTCCGGATTCTGATTCCGGAAAAATCGGACAGCCGCCTGATTGGGCTGGCCGCTTACTCATACCTTGTCCAGGCCTGCAAAACCGGCATACAGATCTACCGGTACCAGCCGGGTTTCATGCACCAGAAGGTTATTCTGGTGGACGATCGTTACGCAGCAGTGGGCACGGCCAACCTGGACAATCGCTCCATGCGCCTGAACTTCGAGATCATGGCCGTCACCACCGCCCGGCATTTCATCACCAGCGTGGAGTCCATGCTTGAGGAAGACCTCGACAACTGTCGATTGATGGTCGAAAGCGATTACCGGGAACGCTCCATTCCCTTCCGCCTGACCTGCCGGGCCATTCGCCTGCTGGCGCCGCTACTCTGAGAAAAGCTTCGCACTGGTTTCTGCAAGCTCATCTGTGCGAATATGCCCTGACGAATCAGCCAGTACGCAGTAACGATAAAAAAACCATGAACGCGTTCAAACCCAGAGAGACTTTGACCGAGCAGGTCGCCCGCCACATTGAGAACCTGATTGCTTTCGGCCAGCTCCGCTCGGGCGAACGAATCTACGAAGGTGCGATGGCCAAGGAAATGGATGTCAGTCACGGCTCCATCCGGGAAGGCCTGCTGCTGCTGGAAAAGCGCCACCTGGTGCGCAACGTGCCGCGCAAAGGCGCTTTTGTCACCCCGCTGGACGACTATTTCGTCCGCAGCCTTTACGAGACCCTTGAGCTCTACCTGACCCACACCGGGCGCAAGCTGGTCCGGCAATGGCAGCCGGCAGACATGGAACGCCTGGAGTCACTGTATGCCCGGATGAAGGATTGCTTCGAGAAAAGTGACCTGATGGCCTTTCTCGAGCTCGGCATCGAGTACACCAAGGCCTCCCTGGCCTATGCCGATAACTACTTCATCGTCGCGGCCATTGATGACCTCTGGCCCTCCGCCAAGCGTTGCGCGTTCGTGGCCTTTCAACAGGGGGGCAGCCACGTGTTCGAGGACAACCTCGCTCACATGCAGGAATCCATTCAGGCCATCAAGGACCGGGACGAGGAAAAGCTTGCGGGCATCCTGCACCGTTACGCCATGCAGCAATGCCAGCAGGTGCTGGACGCAATCGCAACCACGGACCGCAAGGGCGCATAGCCGAACTATTGGTAGAACAGCTGGGTGTAAGAGAAGCCGATGTTCAGATAGGCGGTCCAGTCGTCGCGGTTATTATAAGCGGTGGCGATCTGAATCGGCCCGAGGAAGGTATCCACCCCGGCAAACAGGCTCCAGGACCGGACCGAGTTGTTCCAGCTGGCCTGATCAAACGATTCCCAGGCGTTACCCGCCTCAAAGCCCGCACCGGCAAACCAGGGCAGCAGGGGACCTCCAAAGGCCTGGCTGGCGTATACCGAGCCCAGCAGGGCGTTATCACCGGTGATCTGACCGGAGGCGTAGGCCGAGAGTCGGCGAAAGCCGCCCAACCTCACGGCGTTCTCAATGCCCGGTTCGCCCCCGGTGACCGCCGTTCCGTACACGAGCCCGGTCAGGTTAAAGCCCTGCCAGCTGTCGGTGCCGAGCAGCATTCCGGTCACCGAATCGAAGTGACGGTCCGAACCCAGCTCCTCCCGTTCCATTCTCCCTCGTACGCCAGCAAAGGCCCCGTGGCGCGGGTAGAAGGAGTCGTCCAGGGAATCATGGACCAGTTGCAGGCTGATGCCGCCCCGATGGACGTTGTCCTCCCTCACAACCGGCTGCCCGACCAACTCGTCAACCGATGCGTAGCCGCGAGTGTACTTTAAACGGGCCTCGGCGTTTCCGCCCAACTCCGTGCCCAGGGCAAGATCCAGCTCCCGAAAAGTGACATCCACTTCGGCTACAGGATCGGTGCCTCCGTCGTACAGACTGAACGTTTCCCGAGTGTACTCGCCACCCACGACCAGGAAGCGCTGGTAACCGTAATCCAGAGGCTGGTACCACTGGGTTCGCACCCAGGGTTCCGTGCCCAGTTGAACACCGGTTTGCCACTCGGCACCTAAATCGTTGAGCTCGGTCATCCTCAAGCCCGAGGCAATATTGAAGCGGGTCTCGCCATCGAAGTTGTCTTCATAACTGAGGCCGAACGACAAGTAGTTCGGGCCCCAGCTTTTTTCCCGGACCTCAATCGTCAATACCGTGCCCTCCGGGGACGGAGCCAGCGAGTACGACACGGTCTCGTAGTAACCCAGGCCGTAAATCCGTTTCAGGTCCTCCTCGAGCACCTCGACATCCAGCGGTTTCCCGGTCTCCTGTTGAATCCGTTCCCGCAGGAACTCCGGAGCCAGAGACCCGCCCTGTTCGATCCTGATCCGTGCGATGGGGGTCGAACTGTAGGCCCGGGAGGACAGCTGGGCCTTGTAGTCAGTCCAGTCGGCCCGGGGTACCGTCAGTGGTCTCAGTTCCACCGCGTGTTCCCGGGCTCCGGTGGCACCCAGCTCAAACAGCGTCAATGCGTCGTAGAAATCGGCGGAGCTGTACCCTTTCAGATCGGGCTGGATCAGGACGTCCTTTTCACCCAGCAGGGCCAGCTGTTCATCGGTGTTGCGCCGGGTCATGATGGTGGTGAGCTGACCCATGACGGAGAAGGCTTCTCTGAGCTGCTCGGTGTCCACGAGTGAGTCAGTGATGTCGACGGCAATGATGACGTCAGCCCCCATGTCACGGGCCACACTGACCGGCAGGTTATTGGCCACTCCGCCATCCACCAGCAAGCGCCCGTCACGTTGGACCGGGGCGTAGACGCCGGGAATACTCATGCTGGCACGAATGGCTTCGGCCAGGTTGCCCTGTCCAATTACCACCTGCTCACCGGTTTCGAGGTCCGTTGCCACCGCCCGGAACGGGATGGCCAGGCGGTCGAAATCCTCCACCAAGGCGGCACTGCGGGTCAGTTCATTCAGGATAAAACCAAGGTTCTGGCCGGCAATGATGCCGCCGCCCACGTGCAGGCCATCCGCCCGTAGGCCGATGCCCGGCGTGAGCGGCAGTCGAACCTCCTCACTCTTGCGCCGTACCGGTTTGTAGACGCGGCCAGGGTCGTCCTGAAAACTGGAGAGCCAATCCATTTCGATAAAGCGGCTCTCGATGTCTTCAATGGGCATGCCCGATGCGTAGAGTGCACCGACCGCCGAACCGGCGCTGGTTCCCACCACGACATCCACCGGGATGTTCATCTCCTCGAGCACCCGCAACACGCCGACATGGGCCATCCCCTTCGCCCCGCCGCCACTCAGCACCAGTCCGACCCGGGGACGTTCGGCCGCCGACAGTGGCGACGCCACAACGGCGACCACGAGGGCAAGCATCAGAAGGACATTTGTCACCGGCTGAAACATCCCTTTCCCAGCGTCCACATCACTGTTTACCGGAGGTGTCATCGTCCGCCAGAGAGAGGTGCGACACATCCGGCACCACGGGCGGCGGAAGTTCCCGGTCGACGCCCAGATCCGCTCCCGCGGGCGCCAGTGTCCAGTCGTCGAGGTGCTGGAACATGGGCGGTTCCACCTCGGTGTGTTCCATCAGGGTCACACCCACCGGGTCGAGACCAAGACCCGAGCCCGAAAGGATGTCATCCACCTTGTCGCCGGCAACGGGCAAGCGCTCACCGGGCTCGGTTTCCGGAACCTTGCCCCCGGGCGCAGCAGTCCGGGGTTCAGGGGCCGAATCGGTCCGTGCCGGCGGTACTTTCGCTGGCCCGGGAGTTGGCCGGGCCGGCTCCGCCCCCGCCATCGGCTGCACGTGGGCAATCATGCCGTGCTTCTTCAGCACCGCCCGGTACTTTTCGGCCTGCACCTCTTCCAGTTTGTTACGGATCACCACCGGCTGGCCGCTGAACATCCGGTCCACCTGCTCGACGCTGGCCTTGAAAAGGCTTCGCGCATTATTCCTGGCGGTTTCCAGATCCGTACCGGGAGCGCATTCTCCCCTAAAGACAAGCTGAAACATGCGATTTCCTCTTTATGACTGTTCTAATGACAGAATAGTTGATAGCGTGGCCGCCGGCGGCTCTCGCCCCCTCAACCAAACACATGCAAACTGCAAACAATTGAAAAATCCATGCACTGGATCACGCAAAATGCCACCAACTCTGCGACAATCCTCTGCAACGAAACTTTACATTCAGTAACGAAAATGCCGGATTGTCACCAGGAGTGGCTCTCATGAAAACCCCTTTAGCGCTCAGTCTCGTGACCGCCGCATTGTTGATGCCCGCCTTTTCAGCCCACGGCGAAAATCTCGACCTCCTGATGAGCCAGATATTCCCCCAGGATCAGGCGACCTACATCGGGTACGAGAGTGTGGAGCGCGAGGATATTCCCGCCTCCTCGGCCATCGACCGCAAGTACCTCATTGTTGATTTCCGCTTCGAGTCCCGGCAGCCCCCAGTAGAGCAGCTTCAGGCAAGCGTGCACAAGGTATGCATGACGCTCCTGGGCGACCGCCAGCTGATCCGCCAGTTATCGGACTCCGGTTACGACATGGTCGCCGTGGCCTTTGACCGCCGCTCCCAGTTCGACTGCCTCTGACGCGTCCATGTCCATGCCGTCACTGACGGCCCAGAAGCTTGGGAAACGCCTCCAGGGAACTGTTCACCGCATCCAGATTGAACGCCTCTACGTCGGCCAACAGTTTCTCGCCATAGCGGGTCACCGAACGCGAGCGGAACCGCTGCCCCCACGCCAGCACCCGCCGTGCAAAATCCTTCATCTGCTCCGGATCACCGCTCTCTCGCACGGTTTTCCATTCGTCCCCAAAGTCCGTCGCCAACTGCTCCCGTAGCCAGCCCCGCTCCTGCATGCTCAGCGTCTGGGCCAGTAGACGTTCCGCTTCTTTTGGCGCCCCCTCATCCTCGGCCTGTTCACCGGTTGCCGCCACTCTGGGAATGACCACTGTGAACACGGACCCGACTCCGGGCTCGCTCTCCAGCTCCAGATCTCCCCCCATCATGCGCGCCAGTTTGCGACTGATGGCGAGACCCAGTCCGGTACCTCCGTAGCGACGCGTATTCTGGCCTTCCTGCTGTTCGAACGCATCAAAAATGCGCTCGCGCTGGTCCGGGGGAATACCGATCCCGGTGTCCTTTACCGTAACCACCAGATGGTAATACTGGCGGTCGGCTTCGACACCTTCCTCCGCTAGATCTCCCAGCTTGAGAGGCGTCGCCGTTGCCCTGACTGTCACGCCTCCTTCGTGGGTAAACTTGATGGCGTTGCCCACCAGGTTGAACAGCACCTGGCGAAGCCTCGTCTCGTCCAGCATCATGGCGGCGGGCATTTTTGAATCGACACTGACTTCGAGGGTAATGCCCTGTTCCCTGGCCCGCAGATCGAATATATGACGGACGTCACCGAGCAACTGGCGCAGGGAAACCGCCGAGTAGTCCAGGCGCATCTTCCCGGCTTCAATGCGGGACAGATCCAGGATGTCGTTGATCAGCATCAGCAGGCTGCGACTGCCGGCCCGAATGGCGTCGAGGTACGTGCGTTGCTGAGGATCGGTGACCGTGTTGTTGAGCAGGTCGCTGTACCCGATCACCGCATTCATTGGCGTTCGGATCTCATGGGACATGTTGGCCAGAAACTCGCTCTTCGCCAGGCTCGCGGTTTCCGCCTCCCGTGCCAGGCGCTCGGCCTCCAGTTTTGCCGCCCGGAGCTCGTCCTCACTGCGACGGAGGGCATTCTCGGACCGGATACGCTCATCCACCTCCCGCGACAGCTTGCGGTTCCAGTACAGGAAAATCAGCACCACCAGCAGGGCAATCAGCACCACCCGGCGCACCACGGTGTAGTCAGTTTCCTGCTCGATATCCAGATGAATCCAGCGGTTATAGATCGCTTCGGTCTCGGTGGCTTCGAGGCTGTTCAGGGCCTGGTTCAGAATGCGATGCAGCTCCGGCCTATCCTTTCTGACAGCCAGCCGAAGATCGTACTCGTAAGGGGTGATACTGGTGATCCGGAGGTTCGAGAGCCCAAGCCTGGCCACCGTGTAACTCACCGCCGGGATGTGGGTCACCATCACCTCCAGGTCGCCGTTGGACAAGGCCAGCAGCCCTTCCTCGACCGTATCCATGGGGTAAATATCGAGGTTTGGATGGTTGATCAGCAGGTAGTCGTGCGCCGCGTGTCGGTTGACCACGCCAACCCGCTCATCCCGCAACTCCCGCAGATCGCCGATAAAGCGACCGTCGTCCCGGATGGCCAGGGCGATCGGTACGGTGAGGTAGGCGCGGGTAAACAGATACTCGCTGTCGGTGCGGGGCGTCCGCGACAGTCCTGGCAGGATATCGATGTCTCCATCCTTTAACTGAGCTTCAGCCGCCATGCGGTCCGGCACCACAGTACGGTTGAACCGGGCGTTGAGTTCGGTTTCAAGCCGCGTCACCAGGTCCGGCACCAGCCCGGTCGGGCGACCATCCTGGGCGTACTCGAACGGAGGCCAGTCAGCCCGGAACGCGACCCGCAGGTTCGGGTGCCGCTTGAGCCATTCCTGATCGGACACCGACAACTCCAGCCCGCTGCGTTCCAGCGCAGGCACATCGGCCTGCAACCAGGATTGCCGAATCACCCGGTGCTCGGTATGGCTGATTGCGGCTATGGCCTGATTCAGGACGTAATACAGGCGGTCGTTGTTGACATCCACCTGGAACACTACATCGACTGTGGTCTCATCAAGCAGGGCAGCTAGGCCGATGCCGTTGATCATCGCCGATTGCAGGTAATCCGAAACCACCGCCACCGGGCCCAGAAACGCATCGGCGTTGCCCGAAAGCACCTCGCTGACGGCCTCGGCAATGCTCTCGACCTCCACCGGCGTGAAGCTCTCGACCGGATCCAGCATGGGGTACTGGTTGAGATCGCCGTCAATAACCGCGATCCGCCCTCCTTCCAGGTCCGCCAGACCGCGGATTGCGACGTCACCGGCACTGACGAACAGGCCATAGGTGAGAGTCATGAGCGGTTCGCTGTAACGTTTCCCCGGCGTTATCTGGGTGTCCGGCAAGCGGGTCGTCAGTACGGCATCGATCTCAGGCACGGTCTGCTCGGGTTCCGGGTCGCCGTTCGTGGGGGTTATCACCGGGTTCATTGGCACCCCGAGCTTGTCAGAGAGCCGGGCCAGATAGTCGATATAGGTGCCTGCCAGGCTGCCGTCACCGGTATCGAAGATCAGCGGGACCTGACCGACGTGGACCCCAATCCGGAAACTGTCCTGCTCGGCAAGCCAGGCCAATTCTTCACTGCCAAGAACCGGCGACGGCGATGGCTGGGGCGGATCCGCTCGAAGCGGGGATTGAAACAGCGCAAGCAGGCAGCATAGTAAGAAGGGAAGGATGACCTTCACTGGATATCCTCAACGGTTCCGCTACATTTCAGGGAACAATACCTGCAAACGACCGGGATTTCATTCAGGCAACCGTCAATCAGGAGATCTGTATCCATGGATACAAGCAAGCACACGCTCAATACCCTTTTCGAACAGCTCGGCCTGGCGGCCGACGAAAAGAGCATTGAGGACTTTGTGGCCAGGTACTCGCCACTGCCCCGGGAAATCGCGCTTCAGGATGCTCCATTCTGGTCGGAAAGTCAGTCCCACTTCCTGGAAGAAGGCCTTGAGGACGATAGTGACTGGGCTGAGATCATCGACGAACTGGACGCGATGATGCGTCACTGACCCACCTGCTCTGCACTGATCTGAACACGATTCCGGCCGTCGTCCTTCGCCAGATACAGGGCGCGGTCGGCACGATCAAACACCGTCTCCTCAGAATCGCCCTGTCCGACAGCCGCCAACCCGGCCGAAAAAGTGACCCTTACCGGCTCACCACTGAAATGAAATGGCAGGTTGCCAACATGCTGCCGGAGCTTATCCATCGCCACTTTGGCCGCATCCGGCGTGGTTTCAGGAAACAGCAGGACAAATTCTTCGCCACCAAAGCGGGCAATGAAATCCGTTGCCCGGAGCCGCTCGCTCAGTTCCCTGGCGACCAGTTGCAACACCCGATCACCGGCTTTGTGACCATAGGAGTCGTTGATTCGTTTGAAGAAATCGATATCCAGCACGCCAATGGTCAATGCCTGCTGATACCGCTGCCAGCGGTTGAACTCGAAGGACAGGCGCTCCTGCCAAGCCTCCCGGTTCGGCAGTTGGGTGAGCAGGTCGGTCATCGCCCGCTGGCGTTCCCGTCGCACCTCACTCTGCATCTGTTCGGAATGTGCCTCCATGGCCGCAATCTTTTCCTGCATGACGCCCAGTTGCTCCGACAGGGCCTTCTCCCGCTCCGTTTCCTGTTCACGAAACCGTCCCATTGCCTGGCCAATGGATGACAGATGCTGACTGACCGACGCTTTCAGCTGCTGCAGATCCTCACTATCCCTCAGATCCGAGCCCGCCCGCTCCAGCTCCTGCCGAATTTCACGATCCAGGGCTTCGGACGCGCTCAATCGACTCGTCTGGGCGGAAGACTGCTCCGTAAAGTGCTCCTGCAGCACCTCGAGTCGCTCATCAAGTCGCTTCAGGAAGACCTCAAATTCCCGCTGGCTTCGGGTGACGGCTGCGATCACGAGCTCGGCCACGTGATTCAGGCCTTCCCGCAGTTCGTTCCAGTCATTGCTCGAAAGCAATGACTGCTGCAGTGCCCGGGCGCGAACCTCGGCAGCCGGTTCGAGTGTCACACTGTTGAGCAGTTGCCCCAGCAGCTGCCCGATTCGCCGCGCGATCCGGAGGCGCTGGGTGTTGTCGGCCAGGTCCTGATCATCACCCGGGACGTTCCCCGCTTCCGCGGATACCGGGGCGGGGCTGACAGCCGGCGCCTCCGGCCGCTCCCGGTTTTCAGGGGCGGCCAGTTCGTCGAGCAAAGCCACCTGCCGGTCAATCTGCTCCTGCAACTCCCGCCAGGCATCGACATCCACACTTTTCTTGCGCAGGTCCTTGCGAACCTGCGCCAACAGGCGATCGAGCTCCGGCGTCTGACCTTCCGAGGCCAGGCTCGTGCGCACCAGCATCCGCTCCAGGGTATTACGTTCAACTTTCCACTGCTGTTCCCGAATGTCTGCCAACTCCAGTTCCCGAAGGTATTTCTCCTTCCAGGACTGATCAGATGCCATGAAGCGCTCCCGTTTCGCCTGTGCCGACCGCAAGTTAGCGGTTTTGATGCGGTGCCCGGCTAGTCACCGGCGCCGTCTTGCTTACGTTTTTGACCATGATACGGATGACGGCGGGCTCTGGGGTGACTCTGGTCATAAACCCGGGCTAAATGTTGAAAATCCAGATGGGTGTATACCTGCGTCGTGGCTATGTCGGCATGGCCCAGCAATTCCTGGACGGCCCGGAGGTCACCACTGGATTCCAGCATATGGCTGGCGAAGGAATGACGCAGCAGGTGAGGATGGAGTTTCTGGTCAGCGCCTTTGGCCAGCCCCCAGCGATTGAGTCGGGCCTGAATGCTGCGGTGGCTTATCCGGTCGCCCCGTCGACTGACAAACAGCGCCTGTTCCGTTTCGGCAGCAAGGCCGGCTCTCACCGGCAGCCAGGCCCGCACCGCTGACCTCGCCTTGCGCCCGACGGGAAGAACCCGCTCCTTCCCGCCCTTGCCCAGCACCCGGACTTCGCCGCCCTGAAGGTCCACCGAGTCCAGATCCAGGCTGGCCAGTTCCGACAGTCGCAGCCCGGAGGAGTACATCAGTTCAAACATACACAGATCGCGCATCTCCAGCGGATCATCCGGGCTGGCATCAAGCAGGTGATTAAGCTGGTCCACATCGGCCACTTTGGGCAGGCGCCGTGCACTCTTGGGGGCCCGGATACCCAGCGCGGGATTGTCGGTGGCCAGTCGTTCCCGCAACAGGTACTGGTAGAAACGGCGAATCGCCGACAGATGCCGCGCGATACTGCGACCGTTCAGCCCGTTCCGGCTGAGCCTCGCAACGTAGCGACGCAGGTCATGATTGGATACCGACTGCCACTGATCCCGCTGATCCTCGGACAACCACCGGGCCAGGCACAGGAGGTCATGCTGGTAACTGTCGCAGGTGCGGGGAGAATGGCGTTTTTCCGAGGCGAGGTGACCGATGAAGGCTTCCAGTGGAGCGTTCAGACTGGCTGGCGGCTCCACTGATCCGGTCTGGTCAGGCACCCTATCGGGACTCCGTGGCGATATCGGCCACCGGGGCCGCTCCGGTGTGGCGCTGAACCATGGGCGGAAGCAGACGGCTCAGCGTATCACTGATGTAGCTCAAGAATAGGGAGCCCATGCTCTGGTCAAAATAGCCGGGCTGACAGCTTCCGACGGCGAACACCCCGACCAGTTCGTTGCTGCGCAGGGGTACGAGGGCCACCGAGGCGATCGGTTCTTCACGGTCCGGGAACAGGAACTGACGCTCGCTCTCCCGGAACTGGCCACACACCGCACGACTGCCTTCGAGCAGACTCCCGAGGCGCTCGTGGGCTTCGGCCGGGCGAACCACATGAAGTGCTCCCTGGGAAGGATCCGCCAGGGGCACATCCGTAAACAACAGTACCGAGGCCGCATCCAGTCCGAAATCCCCGCGAATGCTGTCATCGATGGCCGATGCCATATCATTGAGGTTCCGGGCTTCGATCACCTGCATCAGCAGGCGCTTGCTCTTTTCGAACAACCGGTCGTTCTGGCGGGCAATGGCAACCAGCTCCACCAGCTCCCGACGCAGGGTATCGCGCTGTTCACGGAACAGATGCACCTGACGTTCCACCAGCGAGATCGCCCGACCACTGTCGTGAGGCAGGGTCAGACTGCGAAGCAGCTCATCCTGATCCACAAAGAAATCCGGATTATCTCGCAGATACTCCGCCACCTGTTCCCGGCCGAGCTCTCCGGCCTTCTGGCGGGCCGTTTGTTCTGTCATCGCTCTCTCCTGACTGTCAGGACCGTTGTTTGGTTGGTTTGCTCCCTCTCCGACGACGTCCCTGATGATCGCCGGGCAACCGCAACTGCCCCTCAAAGACGCTCGTTGCAGGGCCTTCCATCATAACAGGGGTCCCCTCCCCCCGCCATTCAATCACCAGCCGGCCACCGCGCAGTTCCACTTCGACCCGATTATCCAGCAAGCCCCGCAGGCAACCCACCACCACGGCGGCACAGGCGCCACTGCCACAGGCCAGGGTTTCGCCCGAACCGCGCTCGAACACTCTCAGCCGGACGTGGGTACGGTCGATGATCTGGAGAAACCCGATGTTGGCCCGAGCCGGGAAGCGGGGGTGATTTTCCAGCCTCGGCCCCAGGGTCTCCACCGGTGCCGTATCCACGTCGTCCACCAGCAGAACGCCATGGGGATTGCCCATGGACACCGCAGTCAGCTCTACGGTTTCGCCATTTACGTCGACGGTGTAGACCTGCTTGCGACGGTCGGCAGCAAACGGAATCGCTGGAGGGTTCAGCTCTGGAACCCCCATGTTGACCATCACCAGGCCATCCTTGCCAACCCGCAACTCAATCACGCCTTTGGCGGTCTGAACGCGGATCACCTTCTTGTTGGTAAGGCGCTGGTCCCGGACAAAGCGGGCGAAACAGCGAGCACCGTTGCCGCACTGCTCTACCTCGGAGCCGTCGGCATTGAAGATGCGATAGCGGAAATCCACATCCGGCAAACCGGGTGGTTCCACGACCAGCAACTGGTCAAAACCAATGCCGAAATTGCGGTCCGCCAACTCCCGGATCATCTCCGGACGCAGGCGAAACGGCTGGCTGATGGCATCAACAACCATGAAGTCGTTTCCCAGCCCGTGCATCTTGGTGAATCGCACGGTTGCGCCCTGGCCTCGTCGCTGCTGCCCCATATCCTGCGTCCCGCTCATTCCGGCAGACAACTCTCGGGCGCGAGCTGGTCTTCCAGGCTTTCACGACGACGCACCACATGTACCTGATCGCCATCCACCATCAACTCCGGCGGGCGGTTGCGGCTGTTGTAGTTGGAACTCATGACAAACCCGTAAGCGCCGGCGGAACGAACCGCCAGCAGGTCACCGGCCTGCAGTCGAAGCAGGCGATCCTTGCCGAGGAAATCGCCGGTCTCGCACACCGGTCCCACCAGATCCCAGGATTTCTCCTCACCCTGCTGGTGCGGGGTCACGGGCACGATGGCCTGCCAGGCGCCATAAAGCGCCGGGCGGATCAGGTCGTTCATCGCGGCATCGATGATGGCGAAGTTTCGATGTTCCGTGCACTTCAGGAACTCAACACGGGTTACCAGAATACCGGCATTGGCCGCGATGGAACGCCCGGGCTCCATAATCAACTCCAATTCCCGCTCACCCAGGCGTTCGGCGAGGGCGGTCACATAGTCCGATGGCTGGGGCGGCTGTTCCTGGTCGTAGGTAACGCCGAGGCCCCCGCCCATGTCGAGATGACGGATGGCAATGCCCTGCTCCGCAAGCACGTCGATCAGGGCCAGCACCCGGTCCAGAGCGTCCAGAAAGGGCGACACCGAGGTCAGTTGCGAGCCGATGTGACAGTCAACGCCCTGAATGTCGAGATTGGACATGGCCGCAGCCCGGGCGTATACGGCGGGCGCTTCGGCAATATCAATGCCGAATTTGTTTTCTTTCAGGCCGGTCGAAATGTAGGGGTGGGTACCGGCATCGACATCCGGGTTCACCCGCAGGGAAACCGGCGCCCGGACGCCCAGTTCGCCGGCAACAGCGTTGAGACGGTCCAGCTCGGTGTCGGACTCCACGTTGAAGCAGCGCACGCCCGCCTCCAGGGCGCGCTTCATTTCCCACTCCTGCTTGCCGACACCGGAGAAGACCACCTTGCCGGCATCACCACCGGCGCGCAGCACTCGCTCCAGCTCACCGGCGGACACAATATCGAACCCCGCCCCCAGACGGGCCAGCACATTGAGCACCGCGAGGTTGCTGTTGGCTTTCACGGCATAGCAAACCAGGTGCGGCCGCCCCTCGAGCGCATCGTCATAAGCACGGTAATGGCGCTCCAGGGTCGCCCGGGAATAAACGTAGGCCGGGGTCCCGAAGCGCTCGGCAATGGCAGAGACAGGCACGTCCTCGGCAAAAAGTTCGCCGTTGCGGTAATTGAAATGGTCCATGAGTTTCCTGATTCGTTATACGGGGCCGGAGGGCAGCTCGTTACTCGCCAACATCCTCATCGTCACGCACGTCCCGGCTTCCGGGCTCGGCTGTGACCGCATCTGTCGCACGGGCTGAAACGTCCGGATCTTCCCGGTACAGTGGCCCCTTCTGACCACAGCCGCTCAGTGCCAACAACACCACCAGACCAGCGAGCCAAAGCTTTACCGTGCGCATTCTCGTAACCCCTGAGTTTACCATGGCGCAAGTATACCTGAGACCCGGCCCACGCGGCGAGGACACTAGCTTTCGCTCTGCAGGGCCTGGTTCAGGGCAGACTCCAGCATTGAACGGTAATGGAGGTACTGACTGGTCTGGATATCCAGCTGATACACCTGAGGATCCAGATCGTGGGGGAGATGGACATCGGTAAGGTAGGCCGGATAGGCCTCGTGGCTCTCGCGCTGGGAGCGTATGTAGTGGGCGACAGCCGGAATCAGCCGGTCTCCGTACTCCTGGGCCGTGAATTCCTGCTCACCGCAGAAGATATCGAACCTGACACCACTGCCGCCCTCCTGGATGCCTACAGCCTGCACCTCAAGGCCCGGAAGTGCCCCTGCGGAGTTGGAATCGGGACGGGGCTCGGTGCGCCAGTAGCCATCGCGATTGACGACTTCCTGACACTGTACGCCCGCCAGCATCGACGGAACATCGCTGTGGCGTAGCGTGCGGCGCTCCACGAGATTCTCCAGAAAGCGCAGCAGCGGCGCCAGCATGTACCGCCGGTTGCCGACCGCCTGCTCCCAACTGGAAAGCGATCCCAGTTCATCAGCCACCCAGATCCGAGCGCGGTCACCCCGGATGTAATAGAACACCTGGATATTGTCCGGTTCGCAAGCCTGGGACACGGCTCTCAGGGCAGGATCTTCCGGAATCGCGTGACGGTCGAATACCACTGGCAAATACTTTCCCTGGGGCAAAGCGAGGTGTTCCATCAACGCCGCAAAGCTGTCGAGGGCCACGAACCCGGGCTCCCGGCCGTTGAACTGAAGCAGGAAATAGCGCCGGCCCATTTCAATCACATAGCGCAACGGGTGTGGCCCCAAACCGCCTGCAAAAAACTGTCGCAAGACGTCGCTGAACAGTTCCTGAACCCGTCGGGCAATCGCGGCGCCGTGGCCCCGGTTGTGGCCATGAACGCGGATACCCGGCAGCTCCGACGGGTCACCCGCCACCGACGCCAGCACATTCTTGAGGCACTGCACCAGGGTATCGCCGGCGGCGTAATGCTGGAGACTCACCTCGTGCCAACTGTTGAAGGTAATCTGGTCAATGGTGACCACAAGATTTTCCCGCCCGCCACTGAAACCCAGGGAATCGTGCCGTGCGCTGAGCTTATGCAGGCCCTTTTCGGTAAGGTAGGCCTGCGGGTCGACCCCGACATTGACCAGCAGCAGGTTGCTCACCGGCCGGCCCCCTCTGGACAGCGCCTCCCGGTCGGCAGGTTCAATCGGAAACGGGAGGAAGGCGGATAGGGCTTCCAGCATTTCCCGCAATTCACTGACTGACGCAACGGTCTGACCGGCCCGCACGTTCAGCCGGGTGGACCGGGACAGAAGGCCATTGCAGTAACACCACACCATCAGCTCGGTCAGGTTGCCCGAGCGGCGGATTGCCGGCTGCCAGAAGGCGTCGGCCGGATCTTCAAGGTCCCGGTAAAGCAGCCAGCCATTTCCATCGCTCCCCTGTTCCGACTGGTGGTAGAAGGCCAGATTTTCCTCCACCAGTGACGGCGCGAGGCCGGGGTTGATCTGCTCGATCTTGCCGGCTTTACGCTGAAACGCGGCATAGAGTTTGCGGCCAAGGAGATTGATATCGCCGACGCTGATGGCCGACCGCGTGCCGTGCTCCCGGGCCATCTTCGACAGCAACCGGTAGCTGTGGGTGAGCTCGGCGACAACGAGCCGACGCAACCTGGTGACGTCCTCGGCACGCCAACGGTGACGGTTGTCCAGCTCCGCGAGGGTTTGCTCCGGCCATTGCCACCGCTCCACCAGCTGCGTGAGCAGGCGCGCACGCCACTGCTCCGGCGACGACTCGGCACGGGTCAACGGGAGACCCGCTTTCAGATACAGGCTACGCCGGACCAGGTCCAGACGTCCGGCCATCGGCGAATCCGATAGCCAGGCTTCGAGCCGGTTGTAGAGCAGCAGATAAGGATCCAGTCCGTCAGCGTCGGTCTGCCCACGGAACACCGCCTGCTTGAACACGCTCGATAACAGCGGCTGGTCCGCGGTCTGGGCATAGCATTCGATCAGTAACAGCTTGAGGATCGATTTCCAGGGTGCGTCGATGCCCTTGTAGAGCTGCCACACTCCCGCCCCCAAGAACTCCTCCTCGGGGATCGCCGACACCGGGCCAAAATCAATGTACTCGTCGCCCCGGATAAAGCGGCAGTCCACCAGCTGTCGCATGCACTCGTCGTAGCGCGGCTCGCAGTCGGCGGGAATCAGCCACCACATCGGATAGCGACCGGCCAGGTGGATACTGGTCCGGTAGAATTCGTCAAGCAGCAGGTAATGCTGGGCACTGCCGCAGTTTTCACCGGTCACCTCCGCGCGCTGACGGCCCGCCCGCCAGTCCTCTGCACAGAACACAAACACGTGCAGCTCTACTCCCAGCGATGCTGCCCAGTCCGACAGCTTTTCCGCTTTCCGCTCCAGGCACTGGATGCCTCGCTCCGGCAAATCACTCCGATGACACAACCACAGATCGAGATCGCTGGCCACGGAATGCCCCAACGTACCGGGACTCCCCATGAGGAACAAGGCATCCAGGTCTGGCCGGCGCTTGCCTTCACTCCGGACGCTGAAGGTCCGCGCCAGACGGCGTGCAGCGTTCAGGGTTCGGGACGGGGGTCGGTAATGACTGAGGCCGTAGGGACAATCCGCGTCGATGTAACCCGGCAGGGCCGGATGGTTGGCGTGAAACACCAGGGGCAACACTTCCAGTACTATCTGCTGGCGGTAGGTCAGCGCCGAGCACGCCCGGTCCCAACGCTGCTGATTGACCGACAGGAACCGGTCACGCAGACGACGCAAGGTCTTTCGATCTATACCCTCTTCAAAATCCAGGGCAATCGGGGCAACGTGGGCGGTCAAGGCAGCTCCGGGGAGAGGTTCTTTTAAGTGTCAGTATCAGTATGATGGACGCATCGTGGCAAAACCGACAAAAAAATAAAAGCGGTGCCGGCACGTTCCGGGCAACCTGAAGAATCATAGCGAAGAAACCCGAGGCTCACCCGTCGTGAAAGAATTCGTCATCCGTCGTTACCGTTCCGATCAGCCCAAAGGATCTGAACGCAGCGCACTGCTGCGTATCGATGACGAGGGCAAAGTGCTGTTTGCTGACCGCCATGCCGAGTCCGTACTGGGTTACGACGCCAGCGAACTCGAGGGTCAGCCGGTCCACCGGGTATTGGCCTCCCGGCAGGACGACCCCTTTGCCCCGGCTAACCGGCACCGGATTGAGCGCGGGCAGGATGCCTTGATCACCTTCCGGCACAAGGAAGGATTTTTTTACACAGCCTGCCTGAGCCTGCGCAAGAACATGCGGGATTCCGACAAGGCCGCCAGCGCCAGCATCACCCAACGGGACAACGGCAACATGGATCCACGGCTGCTGGCATCGGCCGAGGACAGCGCCGCATTCGGGATCTGGGAGCTGGACACCCAGACCAACGAAATGACCTGGACCGAGGGCGTTTTCCGGTTGCTGGAACTGCGCCCGGGTTCCGAGATCACGCCCGAACAGGCTCTGTTTTACTGCCAGACGGGCCAGAACCGGATCCGGGCAATGTTCCGCCGGTGCATTCGATCAGGCGAGCCGTTTACCGTGGAACTGAACCTGCTTACCGCACGCCAGAACATCCGGCGGGTCACGATGAATGGCCGGGCCCTGAAAGACGGCAAGCGCATTCAGCGCCTGGGCGGGATCCTGGTGGACCATACCCCGGTGATGCAACGCGATCAGGCCCGCCAGCATGCGGTGCAGATACTGACCGCCACCACGCAGGCGACGCCCGACCTGGTTGCAGCCGTTGATCGTGACCTGAAGCTGCTGCACTTCAACCAGCCTTTCAGCCATCAGTTCGCCAACGTGTTTGGCATCACCCCCAAACCTGGCGACAAACTGGCACAACTGCTGCCGGATTATCCCAACGAGCGACGGCTCATCGAACGGCTTTGGCAGCGGGCATTCGACCGGGACAGTTTCGTAGTGGAGATGCCGCTGGCCCAACAGGACCGGGAGCTACCCGTCTACGAATTCCATTACCAGCGACTGACCGACGGTCAGGGCGAGACGATCGGGGCTGTGCATGTGGCCCGCGACATCAGCCATCGCGTCAATCACGCTACCAGCAGTGAATACCGCATCCGTCACGATCCGGTTACCGGGCTGATGAACCGTCGTGCCTTTGTCGCCCGGCTGTTGCGGACTCTGGAACAAAAAACCCATCGGGAATCCTGCGACAGCCTGTTGTACCTGGACCTCGATGAGTTCGAACGTTTCAACGATCTGGCCGGCAACGGCACCTGTGACCGTTTTCTCCGGGAGCTGGCCGGCAATCTGGGCGTTCGCGTGCGCCAGCGGGATGCACTGGCGCGACTTTCCGGCGACACTTTTGCGCTGCTGATCGAGAATTGCCCCGAACCCAGGGCCAGGAAAATTGCCGAGGACATCCTCGAACTGATTGGCGAGTTCGTCTTCGAATGGCAGGGCCACTCATTGCGAACCACCGCGTCCGGCGGCCTGCTGATGATGGACAGCGAGGTACCCGGCAACCCGGAACAGCTCCTGAGCCAGGCCGCAGATCTCTGCCATACCGCCAAGACCTCCGGCCGCAACCGCATCCACACCGCCAGGGCGCTGGCGCTTCAGACCGATGAAGGCACCACGAACCGGCAGGTGGCACAGATCCGAAAGGCCCTGGACGAACAAAGCCTCATTCTCGCCTATCAGTCACTCAAACCGGTTGCCAGCGTAACCTGGGGGGATCACATCGAAATCCTGTGCCGCATACCCGGCGATGGCAACGGTCAGGACGAGCTCCGCCCCGACCAGTTCCTGCCAGTTGCCGAACGGTTCGATCTTGCCAAGCGCCTCGATCGCCAAGTGATTCGCCAGACCCTCAGCTGGCTGGACAACCATCGGCTGCTGGAACCCCGATTGAAGTACTGTGGCTTCAATCTGTCCCTCGCCAGCGTTCTGGACGACACCTTTGCGGATTTCCTGGAAAGCCTGCTACAGGATTCACCGTTCGCCCCGGAGTGTTTCTGCCTGGAAATCCGTGAAGCCCACGCTACCCAGTATCCCGACGACGTGGCGGTACTGTGTGACTCCCTGCACCGGATCGGGTGCCGGGTTGCCCTGGATGGTGCCGGTGCGTCGGTGGAGAGTTACAGCCTGGCGGCCAAGTTGCCGGTGGACATCATCAAGCTCGACCGTCGGATGATGCAGCACTTTGAACACGACCCAGTGCAACAGGTGATGGTCGAGGCCCTGCACCGCATCGCCGAGGTGGCGGGCAAGCAGACCGTGGCGACCTTCATCGAAAGCGATAACGCACTCAGCAAGGTCAGAACCCTGGGCATTCACTACGGTCAGGGCTTCAGGCTGTCACGCCCACAGCCGCTGGCCGAACTTACCCCGGCAGCAGTGGACCTGAGCACCGGCCGCATCGGCGGCTAACCGCTACCCCCGGAGACCAGCGCGGCCGGATCAGCCCAGCTGCGTGCGGGCCCGCGCCACTGCTGCCCGGACCTGGTCGGGGGCCGTGCCCCCGAGGTGATCACGGGCCTGAACGGAACCTTCCAGAGTAAGGACATCAAAGACGTCCTCGCCGATCACATCGGAGAACTGTTTCAGCTCGTCCAGGGTCATGTCCGACAGGTCCCGGCCTTCGGCGACACCGAAGGCCACGGACTTGCCGACAATTTCATGGGCATCCCGGAAGGCCACGCCCTTCTTGACCAGGTAGTCCGCCAGGTCCGTGGCCGTTGAGAATCCGCGCTTGGCCGCCACCCGCATGTTGTCAGCCTTGGCGCGGATGGCAGGAATCATGTCGGCGTATGCCTTGAGACAGCCTTTGATGGTATCGACTGTGTCGAACAAAGGCTCCTTGTCTTCCTGGTTGTCCTTGTTGTAGGCCAGCGGCTGACTCTTCATCAGGGTAAGCAGGCTGATCAGGTGGCCATTCACGCGACCGGTCTTGCCGCGCACCAGTTCGGGCACATCCGGGTTCTTCTTCTGGGGCATGATTGAGGAACCGGTGCAGAAACGGTCCGGCAAGTCGATGAAATCAAACTGGGCAGAGGTCCACAGCACCAGCTCTTCGCTGAAGCGGGACAGGTGAGTCATCAGCAGAGCGGAGAAGCTGCAGAACTCAATGGCAAAGTCGCGGTCGCTGACCGAGTCCAGTGAATTCTCGGTGGGCCGGTCAAACCCCAGCAGTTGCGCCGTCATCTGCCGGTCAATGGGATAGGTGGTGCCGGCCAGCGCAGCTGCGCCCAGAGGCATGATGTTCACGCGCTTTCGGCAGTCCTGAAGGCGCTCGGCATCACGCACCAGCATCTCGTACCAGGCCAGCAGGTGATGGCCGAAGGTCACCGGCTGGGCCGTCTGCAAGTGGGTAAAGCCCGGCATGATGGTGTCCGCCTCCCGCTCAGCCAGGTCCAGTAGGCCGGTTTGCAGGCGCTTCAATTCCTCGGCGATCACATCAATCTCGTCGCGCAGGTACAAACGGATATCGGTGGCCACCTGATCGTTTCGGCTGCGCCCCGTATGCAGCTTCTTGCCGGTGATGCCGATACGGTCGGTCAGGCGGGCTTCGATGTTCATGTGAACATCTTCCAGACTCACCGACCATTCAAAGGTGCCGGCCTCGATATCAGCCTTGACGCCTTTCAGGCCTTCGATGATCGTGTCGCGCTCTTCGTCAGTCAGCACGCCCACGGCGGCCAGCATGGTGGCATGAGCGATGGAACCGGTGATGTCGTGATGATAAAGGCGCTGGTCAAAACCCACGGAGGCAGTGAAACGCTCCACGAAAGCGTCGGTGGGTTCGCTGAAGCGTCCGCCCCAGGGTTTTTCGGAGGTTGTGGTCTGGTCAGACTTATTCTGATCCGTCATGGTCTATCTTTCCTGCTGACAGCCCGGCATCATCTGGCGGGAATTGGGTACATTGAACGTGGCGGGAGTATAGCATTCTGACCCGTGTAAAGGAGCCACCCCTGAGCGGCGACAAAGGTGTAACAGTCAACGATTTCTTCGTTCCGGACCTGTGCCGGGTTCGGGCGGTGTTCATGCTCCTCGTCACCAGCGAACTGCTGGTTCTGGTCCTGGCGATTGTTCAGGCAAAAGCGGGCTGGATCGACTGGAACTATTTCGGCCTGCTGTCGCTGTTCGTGCAGTGGACCACGCTCACCAGTGCCGCCCTGATCTGTCTGCTTCGGCAGCGGCTGGCAAAAATGTCGGTGCCCCGGGCCACCCTCAGCATCGTTGCCATCGTTCTGCTGGATGTGCTGGCCTTCAGCCTGTTTGCCGACAGCGTCCTGCATCCCCAGGTCGGAATTGCGGTCTGGCAGGACGTCGCGAAGAAGCTGTTGCTGGCACTGCTGATCGCGCTGATGGTGCTCCGCTACTTCTATCTCCAGCATCAATGGCAGCAGCAGCGGGAAGCGGAAATGCAGTCACACCTGACGGCGCTGCAGGCCCGTATCCAACCCCACTTCCTGTTCAACAGCATGAACACCATTGCCAGTCTGATTGCGGTAAACCCGGATCAGGCCGAAGAGGCGGTACTCGATCTCTCGGAACTCTTTCGCGCCAGCCTGCGAACTGTGGACCAGTTGATACCCCTGTCCAAGGAACTGGACCTCTGCCAGCGCTACCTGGCCATCGAGGCCCTGCGCCTGGGCGATCGCCTGACCCTTGACTGGCACATCGAACCCGGACTGGAACAACAGGCCATCCCACCCCTGACCTTGCAGCCACTGGTGGAGAACGCTATCTACCATGGCATCCAGCCCAGACCCGACGGCGGCACCGTGCGCGTGGAGGCACAGGCCCGGGGCGATTTTGTATACTTGCTGGTTCAGAATCCGAAACCGGATCACAACGACCGGCAGCATGAAGGCAACCGCATGGCGCTGGCGAACATCCAGTCGCGTCTGCAGGCCCTTTTCGGCGAGCCTGCAGTGCTCAAGCACAGCCACCAGAACGACATCTACACGGTGACGCTGCGACTGCCGCGCCAGAGCGCCAACTTGCAAACAAAAACGAACACAGGGATCTGACCACCTGACATGCAAAGTACGCCCTCGCCCACCCGACGCATCCTGATCGCCGACGACGAACCACTCGCGCGGGAACGCTTGCGTCGCCTCGTGGATTCCCTGCCTGGCTACCGGGTCTGCGGCGAAGCGGCGGACGGAGATGCCGCCCTCAGGCAGATCGCGGAACTGGAGCCGGACATCCTGCTGCTGGATATTCGAATGCCGGGCATGGACGGCATGGAGGCAGCCGCCCGGCTGGGTCAGCTTACCAACCCGCCGGCGCTGATTTTCTGCACGGCCTACGATCACTACGCCATGCAGGCTTTCGACGTTCAGGCCACTGCGTATCTGCTCAAACCGGTGCGCAAGGAGGCTCTGGCAGACGTGCTCGAGCGAGCCGGACGGGTTAACCGGGTCCAGCTTCAAACCCTGACGGAGCTGAGCACCGAGGACGACGAACAGCTGGCCGTCAGGACCTACCGGGGCACCGAACTGATTGATCTGGCGGACATACTCTACTGCGAGGCCGACCACAAGTACGTCACCCTGCACCATGCCAACGGGGAAACCGTGTCCGATTACACCCTGAAAGAGCTCGAAAGCACCTACCCGCGCCACCTGCTGCGCATTCACCGCCACACCCTCGTTGGAGTTCGCTTCGTGCAGGCGCTGAAGCGAACGCCGGACGGCCAGAGCCTGGTGGTGCTCCGCGGCAGCCGGGGGGAACTGCCTGTCAGCCGTCGCCATGCCAGCAGCGTGCGCCAGTGGCTGCAGGAACACCAGCCGGGCTAGTCCAGCCCCTCGGCATACCCGGACATCCCCGGCGGGACTTTTTTTCCGTCACAAGGTAACCTTGGCGGACATTTTCCGAACCGGCAGTGAGTGTCATGTCAAAACGTACCCTTCGCATCGCAACCCGCAGCAGTGCCCTGGCACTGTGGCAGGCCGAATTCATCAAGGCCGAGCTGGAACGCCTGAACGACAATGTCGAGGTCGAGCTGGTGAAGATCAAAACCCAGGGCGACAAGATCCTGGACGTCCCCCTGGCCAAGATTGGCGGCAAGGGGCTGTTTGTGAAGGAACTTGAGGAGGCCATGCTGGACGGCCGGGCCGATCTGGCCGTGCACTCCATGAAGGACGTCCCCATGACGTTTCCGGAAGGTCTGGGCCTCGTCGCCATCTGCGAACGCGAGGATCCCACTGACGCCTTTGTCAGCAATAACTTCGACAATGTTGATGCTCTTCCGGACGGAGCCGTCGTGGGCACCGCCAGTCTGCGCCGCGAAGCCCAGCTGCGGGCCTATCGCCCGGACCTCCAGATCCGGGTCCTGCGGGGCAATGTAAACACCCGTCTGGCGAAGCTGGACGCCGGCGATTATGACGCCATTGTGCTGGCCAGTTCCGGTCTCAAACGCCTGGGTTTCCACGACCGGATCCGCTACTGCCTGCCGGACACCGTGTCGCTGCCGGCGGTGGGCCAGGGAGCCCTGGGGATCGAGTGCCGGCTGGATGACAGCGAGCTGCGCAACATGCTGGCCGTTCTGAACCACAAGGACACCTGGGACCGGGTCAGCGCCGAACGCGCCCTGAACCGTCGGCTTGAGGGCGGCTGCCAGGTTCCCATTGCGGCCTACGCCCTGCTTGAAGACGAGCACACTCTCTGGTTGCGGGGCCTGGTCGGCGCCGTCGACGGCACCCAGATCTTCCGGGTCGAGGGCCGAGCTCCGCGGGGTGAAGGCGAACGTCTTGGCCGGGAACTGGCCGAAGACCTGCTGGCACTGGGTGCCGACAAGGTGCTTGCTGAAATTTATGGCCACACCCCACGCTGACCCCCTCCGTATTGACGGCCGGCGCATCCTGATCTGCCGGCCCGAACCCGAGGCTTCCCGCCTGGCCCAGTGCTTTCGCGCTGCCGGGGCCGAAGCCCGGGTGCTTTCCCTGATCGAACGCGAACCCCTGCCGGAAACACCGGAACGGCGTGCGCTGATCCTCGATCTTGATCACTTCTCTCACATCATCACCGTCAGCCCTTACGCCGCGCGCCTGTTGCTGGACGAGCTGGATATCTGGTGGCCGCAGATTCCAGCGGGAATCCGCTGGTACGCCGTTGGGGCCGGAACGGCGGCGGTCCTGGCAGACCAGGGCCTGAGCATTCGCAAGCCCGCCTGCGGCTGGACCAGTGAAGCCCTGCTGGCGTTACCGTCGCTGGCCCAGGTCAAAGGGGAACGGATACTGCTGGTGCGTGGCGAGAACGGTCGCGAACTGATTCGCGAAACCCTGGAGGCCCGGGGTGCCCGGGTCTCCCTGCTGCCGCTGTATCGACGCATGACGCCCACCTACAAGCCCGGGCACATCAAGAACCTTCTGGGGGACTTTGCACCGGAAGCGGTCATCACCCTTTCGGGCGAAACCTTGAACAATCTCATCGCACTATGTGCGAATAGCGGCCATAATCTATACGATAGGTTATTGATTGTTCCCGCAGATCGGGTCGCCGAGCAGGCGCGCGCAGCGGGATTTGAGAATCCGTGCATACCAGGAAGCCTTGCCGATAACGACATTGTGGCCACCGTTGCAGCGCAACTGAACGGCCAGAACGGTGGCTCCGGAAAAGCCAAGTAAGGACGCCCGTGACTGAGACAACTGACCAACTGCCCGCCACCATTTCCAAGGAATCGCCCAAACGCCAGAGACTCTGGCCGGTGTGGCTGATTGCCCTCCTGGCCCTGGCCCTTGCCATAGCCCTGGCCCTTTGGAGCTGGCAACAGTGGAACAATCATCAAGCGGTTCAGCAATCGCTCACCAACCTGCAACAGGATACCCAGCAGCTGGAGGACCTCTACGGAGATCGTGGCAGCCAGCAAAATCAGCGGATACAGGCGCTGGAGCAAAAATTGGCGGCGCAACGGGAACTGATCGCCACCCAGCAACGCCAGATCGACCACAACGCCCGGGAGCTGCTGGAAGCCGGTAATCGCACCCGCACCGACTGGTTGCTGGCTGAAGCCGAATACCTGCTGCGGATCGCCAACCAACGGCTTATGATCGAGAAGGACATCCGGGGCGCCCTTTCCGCCCTGCAGGCCGCCGATGAAGTGCTCACTGAATCGGACGACATCGGGGTGTATCCGGTCAGGCAACAGCTGGCCCGGGAAATCCTTGCACTCAAGGGCATCAGCGGGGTTGACCGCACCGGCCTTTACCTGCAACTGGAAGCCGCCATCGACAGCATCCACCAGCTTACCGACCAGGCTCTGATCAATTCACAGGCGCCCGGCTTCATTGCTGAAGACGGCGGGGATTCGTCGTCTGAAAACGGCAGTAATGCCAACGCCCTGGCCGAGGGCTGGGACACCTTCAAAACCACCTTGAAGCAGGTGGTGGTGGTCCGTCGCCTGGATGAGCCGGTCAAACCCCTGCTGTCCCCCGACCAGAGCGCGTACGCCCGCCTGAACCTGCAATTGATGCTGGAAGAAGCGGAAATGGCCGTACTTCGAGGCAACCAGCCCCTCTTCGAACGGGCGCTGGCCAAAGCAAGAAACACCATCGATAACTGGTACGACGCGAGCAATGCGCGGGTAATGGCGCTCTCCAACACCCTGACCGAGCTGGCCGACCGGAACGTCGACCCGACGCTGCCGGACATCAGCAAGTCCCTGGGCCTGCTCAAGGAACGCCTGGCCGGGCGGCTCCAGGCCAACGACGAAGACGACTCCAACGCCCGAAGCAGCGGCGAGACCGAAGGCAACGGAGGCGATGATTCATGATCCGTTTGCTGTTCATCGTCCTGCTGGCCCTGCTGATCGGTACCGGGCTATCACTCGGACTGCAGTACGACCTTGGCTACATTCGCATCAGCCTGGGCCATTATCTGATTGAGACCAACTTCTGGGTGGGCGTGGCGTGCCTGGTGGTGCTGGTCACCCTCATCGTCGTCAGCCTCAACCTGCTTCGTCGTTTCCGGCGAAGCACCGGAGTCGTGGCCGGCTGGCTCGCCCGGGGCAATGAACGGCGAGCCCGCCGGCGCACCACCCAGGGTCTGCTGGCACTGGCCGAAGGTAACTGGCCCCGGGCGCGAAAACTGCTGACCTCAGCCGCGGGCAATGCCGATACCCCACTGATCAATTACCTTGCCGCCGCCCAGGCCTCGTTTGAGTCCGGTGACCACGAAGCGGTCGATGAACTGTTGCGAAAGGCCTTCGAGAGTACGCCCGGGTCGGATATGGCCGTCGGCATCACCCAGGCCCAGTTGCAGCTTGCCGGCAACCGCCTTGAGCAGGCACTTGCAACCCTCGTGCGCCTGCGCAAGCAATCGCCGCATCATCCGTTCGTACTCAAACTGCTGAAAAACACCTACCTGCGACTGGAAGACTGGCGGGAGCTGTCAAAACTGCTGCCGGAACTGCGCAAGCGCAATGTGCTGCCAGAGGACGAATTCCACGAGTTGCAGCGCCTGGTCTGGCATAACCTGCTGGAGAGCGCCGCCGAGGACTGTCGCCGGCAGCAGAAAGAGGACCCGGACGCCTCCCTGGAGCCGCTGACCCGACTGTGGGACGAGTTGCCCGGCTACCTGCGCAGGGATGAGTACACCATCCGGGACTACGCCCGCCTGTTGGCGGACCTTGGGGATGAGGCGCAGACCGAAACCTTGCTCCGCAAGGTCCTGCGCAATCACTGGAGTGACGAGCTGATCAACCTGTACGGCCGAATCCGGGGGCAGAAACTGGACGAGCAGCTGCTGCTGGCAGAGCAGTGGCTGAAGGACCGTCCGAACAATCCGGAATTACTGCTGGCACTGGGGCGACTCAGTCTTCGCAATGAGCTGTGGGGCAAAGCCCGGGAATACTTTGAGACCAGCCTGCGATTGCGCCGCAGTCGGGAGGCCCTGGCGGAACTGAGCCGGCTGAACGCCCACATGGGTGAGGAAGAAGTCAGCATCAAGCTGATGATGCAGGGGCTGGCGAACGACAACGGACTGCCCGAACTGCCCATGCCAAAGGCCTGAAACAGACCAACGGGCGGCCCATCGGGCCCGCCCGGTAGCGGATCAACTACGGGGCGCGTACTCCAGTACGTCCGAAAAGAACGCCCCTTCCGGCAGGCCAGCCTCGGTCAGCGCATCCATCAGGGTATACACCATCGTGGGCGAGCCACTGGCGTGCACCTCCACGTTGCGCCAGTCCATTCCAGAGGCCAATACGGCCCGCACCAGCTGATCGTGGTGGCCACCCCAGTCATTATCCTCATCGTCGCCGACAACCGGCAAAAAGGTGAACGGGGGCCAGTCCTGTTCCCATTGCTGGGCCAGGGACCGCAAGTACATATCCTCGTGGCGGCGCACGCCCCAGTATAGTTTCACCGGCTGGTCGTAGGAGGTACCCCGCAGGTAATCCACCAGACTCTTCATCTGGGCGAAACCGGTTCCGGCAGCCACCAGAAGCAAGGGCTTGGCAGGCGCCGCTGCCAGGCAAGCCTTGCCATGGGGCAACTCCAGAGTCACTTCCCCGCCTGTCGTCAGGGCATCAATCACCTTCTGGGCTGAGACCCAATCCGGCGACGCCTGGATGTGCAGCTCAATGTTTTGCTCGGACGGACTGCTGGCGATCGAGAAGTAGCAGGGATCGGCGTCGGGCAGGTGCACGGACAGGTACTGGCCGGCATGAAAGGACAGTTCCCGACGCCGAGGAAGCTGGAGCTCCACACGGAACACGTCGTGACTGATGGACCGGACGTCCACCACCTTTGCCTGGAACTTGCGAGGCTGAATATTTCCGGCGGCCATAACGGCGTTTATCTCCAGTTCAAGGTCACCCAACGCCCGACTTCTGCACATCATCAGGCGTTCAGTGACCGGAATCTTCTGTTGGTTTCGGGTATTGAGAACGGCCCCGACCAGTAACCGGGCTTCGCAGATCTCACACACCCCATTGCGGCAAGCGGCGGGTACGTCGATACCGGCGCGGGCAGCCGCACTGAGCAGATCGTCATCCGGGCCAACGTCATAGCTGAGCCCGGACGGCTTCAAAACGACCCGATACACTTCGTTGCCCACTTACTCGGGGCGAGCGGGGCCGGTTTCAATGCCCAGACTGTCCCAAAGCTCATCAACCCGCTGCTTGACCCCGTCGGTCATGGTGATGGGCGTGCCCCACTCCCGGTCGGTCTCGCCGGGCCATTTGTTGGTGGCGTCCATACCCATCTTGGACCCCAGCCCGGACACCGGTGAGGCGAAATCCAGGTAATCAATGGGTGTGCTCTCCACCAGCATCGTATCCCGGGCGGGATCCATGCGCGTTGTCATTGCCCAGATCACATCTTTCCAGTCCCGTGCATTCACATCATCGTCGGTGACGATGACGAACTTGGTGTACATGAACTGACGCAGAAACGACCATACGCCCATCATCACCCGTTTGGCATGGCCGGGGTACTGCTTCTTCATGGTCACCACTGCAAGGCGATAGGAACAGCCCTCGGGTGGCAAATAGAAATCAACAATCTCCGGGAACTGCTTCTGCAGAATCGGGATGAACACTTCATTCAGGGCGACACCGAGAATCGCTGGCTCGTCAGGTGGCCGACCGGTGTAGGTGCTGTGGTAGATCGGATTCTTGCGATGGGTAATCCGCTCAACCGTGAACACTGGAAACTCATCAACTTCGTTGTAGTAACCGGTGTGGTCCCCGAACGGCCCTTCCGGCGCTGTATCGTCCGGGTAAATAAACCCTTCCAGCACAATCTCGGCACTGGCCGGCACCTGCAAATCGCTCAGACCGGCCGTTACGAGCTCGGTTCGACTACCGCGCAGCAGGCCGGCAAACGCGTACTCAGAGAGGGTATCGGGTACCGGTGTCACTGCGCCGAGTATGGTGGCCGGATCCGCCCCCAGCGCCACCGCGACCGGATAGGGCTGACCCGGGTTGGCTTTCTGAAACTCCTGGAAATCCAGGGCGCCACCCCGATGACTCAGCCAGCGCATGATCAAGCGGTTTCGTCCGATCACCTGCTGGCGATAAATACCGAGGTTCTGCCGCTCCTTGTAAGGCCCGCGGGTAATCACCAGCGGCCAGGTCACCAGAGGCCCGGCGTCGCCCGGCCAGCAGTGCTGCACCGGAATCTGGTACAGGTCCACCCGATCCTTTTCAATTACCACATCCTGACAGGGCGCCGAGCGGAGCACCTTCGGGCTCATGCGCATGACCTGCCGGAACAGCGGAAGCTTCTCGATGGCATCCCGGAAGCCCTTGGGCGGATCCGGTTCCTTCAGGAACGCCAACAGCTTGCCGATATCCCGCAGCGCCGTGACGTTCTCCTGGCCCATGCCCAGGGCAACCCGCTTCGGCGTGCCAAACAGATTGGCCAGCACCGGCATGTCATAGCCCTTCGGGTTTTCAAACAGCAACGCCGGCCCTTCTGCCCGCAGGGTGCGGTCGCAGATTTCCGTCATTTCCAGATGGGGATCAACTTCAACAGAGATGCGCTTCAGTTCGCCCAGTTTTTCCAACTGGTCAATGAAGTCTCTCAGGTCGTTGTATTTCATCGTGTGCTCCGAAGGTTTCGGGCTTTTTACGGGCTTGGCTAGTTATTGGATGTCTTTGCTGAGCGCACAGAGGGAAGGAGGTTTGTGGCGCGAACCTGTTCAGGATGTCAGTGCCGAAGGGCGGATGCGCAATCGCATCCGCCCTTCGGAGCACGTCAATCAGCGACGCTTCATCGACTGGAAGAACTCGTCGTTGGTCTTGGTGTCCCTGAGCTTGTCCAGCAGGAACTCGATGGCCGCGGTGTCGTCGTCCATGGAGTGCAGGAGCTTACGCAGGATCCAGACCCGCTGGATGTCCGCCTCACTCATCAGCAGGTCTTCCCGGCGGGTGCCGGAACTGCGGATGTTGATGGCCGGATAGGTCCGCTTTTCAGCGATTTTCCGATCCAGGTGGATCTCCATGTTGCCGGTACCCTTGAACTCCTCGTAAATAACTTCGTCCATCTTGGACCCAGTATTTACCAGCGCCGTCGCGAGGATGGTCAGGCTGCCGCCTTCTTCCACATTCCGCGCAGCACCAAAGAAGCGCTTCGGCTTTTCCAGGGCATGAGCATCCACACCACCGGTCAGAACTTTACCGGAGGACGGGATAACGGTGTTGTAGGCACGAGCCAGTCGAGTGATGGAATCCAGCAGGATCACCACATCTTTCTTGTGCTCAACCAGACGCTTGGCCTTCTCGATCACCATTTCTGCGACCTGAACGTGACGGGCCGGCGGCTCGTCGAACGTCGAGGCGATCACCTCGCCACGGACCGTGCGTTGCATTTCGGTCACTTCTTCCGGGCGCTCGTCAATCAGCAGCACCATCACATGGCACTCGGGATTATTGCGGGTGATCGACTGGGCAATGCTCTGCATCAGCAGCGTCTTACCGGCCTTGGGCGGGGAGACGATCAGACCACGCTGGCCCTTGCCGATGGGCGCCACCAAATCCAGTACCCGAGACGACAGATCCTCGGTACTGCCGTTTCCGGCTTCCAGGGTCAGGCGTTCCTCGGGGAACAGCGGCGTGAGGTTTTCAAACAGAATTTTGTTGCGGGCATTGTCCGGCTTGTCGAAGTTAATCTCGTTAACTTTCAACAGGGCAAAATAACGCTCCCCATCTTTCGGTGGGCGGATCTTGCCAGCAACGGTATCGCCGGTACGCAGGTTGAACCGACGGATCTGGCTCGGCGACACATAAATGTCATCAGGCCCGGCCAGATAAGAGGCGTCGGCGGAACGGAGGAAGCCGAAACCGTCCTGCAGAATTTCCAGTACGCCGTCACCGTAAATGTCTTCGCCGCTCTTGGCATGCTTCTTCAGAATCGTGAAGATCACATCCTGCTTGCGCGAACGAGCCAGGTTATCGAGGCCCATCTCTTGCGCAATTTCGAGCAATTCGGGCATGGATTTCTGCTTGAGTTCAGTAAGATTCATAGTTTGTTGAATTTTCAGGAATGGAAGTAAACGGGTAATGGGATGACAGGGGTGCCCCTGAACGAGTTGATCAATAATTAAAGTCGTTGAACTTGATGCTGGCCAGATGGAGCAACCGGGTGTAGATGGAGTCCGGAATTTAAGGTACTGAAGCCAGAGAGTGGGAACAACCGTTCGCCGGGCAAAAGCGATCATCGGCCACCTGACTGGCGAATGTCAAGTACACTGCCCAAATTAACGCCAATTTCATTGAGCGCCCCGGTTTGGAACCGGCGACTCCCACTGAGGGGGTACCCCCTTCCAATCATCATCCGTCACACGGATACTGGTACCTATAGCCCAATACTACCCTACGGAGCCCACTCCATGAGCAGCGAAAGCACCAGCGAACTGACGCCTCTGAACATCGCCCTTCTGACCGTCTCGGACACCCGGGGTCCGGATCAGGACACTTCGGGCCAGTTTCTTGAAGACAGCATCATTGAGGCGGGTCACAAGTTGGTGGCAAGGAGAATCTTGCCGGACGACATCTATCTGGTGCGGGCCCTGATCGCCAACTGGATTGCAGACCGGGGAGTTCACGCCGTGATCATCACCGGTGGCACCGGTTTCCACGAACGTGACAGCACTCCCGAGGCCGTGGAACCGCTGTTTGACAAGGCCATTGAAGGTTTTGGTGAGGAATTCCGGCGCCTGTCGGCGTCGGAAATCGGCTCATCCACCATTCAGTCCAGGGCCTTCGGGGGCATGGCCAACCACACCGTGATTTTCTGCCTGCCAGGCTCAACCGGAGCCTGCCGTACCGGCTGGAATGGCATACTGAGTTCCCAACTGGACAGCCGTCACGGGCCCTGCAACTTCTCTGCACTGGTGCTGCGCAAACCGGAACGGTCGTACCACCGGGTGCATGAAATCATTGGCACCCGCGCCGAACAGTAACGCCCCAGGTCAAAATACCACAAGGAGTAGACACCGGATGGCCGGCCCCAACCTGATCTCCCTCGAAGACGCCCTGACACACCTGCTGGCCAGAGCTCCGGCAATGACCTCAAGTGAATCGGTCGACCTGAGCAAGACCCTGAACCGCATTCTGGCGGAGGATCAGACCGTTCCGGCCGACGTCCCCCCGGCCGACAACAGCGCCGTGGATGGCTATGCCCTGAGACAACGGGATGTGCAGCCCGGACGACCGCTGCCAGTCTCGGCCCGGATTCCCGCCGGGGAAGCGCCGCGCCCGCTGACTGAAGGCACCGTGGCACGAATCTTCACCGGCTCGGAGATACCCGAGGGCGCGGATTCGGTGGTCATGCAGGAACGGGTGGAAATCAGGGATGCTGGCATCCAGGTATTGGCGGAGGTAGCCGAAGGCCAGAACATTCGGCGCCGGGGCCAGGATCTGGCAAAAGGCGATCTGGCGCTGGCACAGGGCACCGTCATCCGCCCGCAGGAAATGGGGCTGCTCGCGTCCATGGGCGTGGCCCGGGTGCGAGTGCAGTCGAAGCTGAAAGTCGCCATCCTGACCACCGGTGACGAGCTGGTGGATCCGGGCACGCCGCTGGCACCGGGTCAGATCTACAACACCAACCGTTTTACCTTGCTCGGCCTGCTTGAGCGCACGGGTTGCGACGTGGTCCTCTGCGAATCCCTCGAAGATACCCGGCAGGCAACCCGTGAAACGCTGCAACGTGCAGCAGACAGCGCCGACCTGATCATCACCACCGGCGGGGTGTCCGTGGGCGAAGAGGATCATGTGCGGGCCGTGCTGGAGGAATCCGACGCCCTGTCGCTCTGGCGCCTGGCCATCAAACCGGGCAAACCTCTGGCGTTTGGCGAGATCGGGGGCACTCCGCTCCTGGGCCTGCCGGGCAACCCGGCCGCAGTGCTGGTTACGTTCCTGGTGATCGTCATGCCGTTCATACGCAAGTGCCAGGGCCGGCTGCGCACCGAATTCACTGGCCAGTCGCTGCCCGCCGCCTTCCAGAACGATGCCACCTCCATCCGCCGGGAATTTGTCCGCGCCCGCAAAGAGCTTCGGGACGGACAGGCCTGCATTGCCGCCTACCCGAACCAGAGTTCCGGGATCCTGAGTTCCGCCTGCTGGGCGGACGGCCTTGCGGTGGTTCCGGAGAACACTCCGGTCAGGCCCGGCGATGTGATAACGTTTTATTCGTTTGACGAACTTCTGGCGTAATTATGACCACAAAGACAACAGACAAAGACAACATCACCGTCCGCTTTTTCGCCCGGCTTCGGGAAGAGCTGGGGACGGACCAACTGACGATGCCGGCGCAGCCGGGACTGACCACTGCCCAGATCCTGGCCGAACTGGCCCGCCGCGGTGGGGCCTGGTCGCAGCTTCAGGGCAGCCAGCCGGTCATGATTGCGGTGAACCAGACGATGGCCAAACCCTCTACGCCCGTTGAGAGTGGCGATGAAGTCGCGTTTTTCCCGCCGGTAACGGGAGGCTAAGATGATTTCGATCCAGACTGCGGACTTCGATCCTGCTGCCGAGTATGCCGCCTTGCGAGACAGCGGCGCGGGGACCGGCGCCATTGCCACCTTCACGGGGCTGGTCCGGGACAGCGGAGACATGAAAGGCGTGACGGGGCTCTACCTGGAGCACTACCCCGGGATGACTGAACAGGTAATTGGCGCCCTGATTGAAGAAGCGTCGACACGCTGGAACGTGCGGAAAGCCCGGGTCATTCACCGGATCGGCCACCTGGCGCTGCAGGACCAGATTGTGTTTGTCGGGGTCTGCAGCGCCCACCGGGAGGATGCATTTGCCGCTTGCCAGTTTGTCATGGACGCACTGAAAACATCGGCGCCCTTCTGGAAAAAAGAAATGACCGCATCAGGCGAGCATTGGGTCGAACAGAAGGCATCCGATGTCGCTCGCAGTAAAACCTGGGACTAACCGACCACCTCGACACAGCACACCACCCCATCGACTGCCCCGCAATGGCGTTGTCACAGACACAAAAAACCGCCCGTGAGCCTTCGCTCAGGGGCGGTTTTATTCAACCGGTCCGCAATCAGAGATTGCTGTCCAGGAAGGCCGCCAGCTGCGACTTGGACAGGGCGCCCACCTTGGTCGCATCGACATTACCGTTTTTGAACAGCATCAGGGTCGGGATACCACGGATGTTGAACTTGGGCGGAGTCTGCTCGTTCTCGTCGATGTTCAGCTTGCAGATCTTCAGCTTGCCATCGTACTCGTCGGCAATTTCTTCCAGTACCGGAGCAATCATCTTGCAGGGGCCACACCACTCCGCCCAGTAGTCAACCAGTACGGGAACGTCGGACTGCAGTACGTCCTGCTCAAAAGAAGCGTCGGTTACGTTTACGATATTTCCGCTCATTACCTTTTCCTGATTCGTGCGCCCCACGTCATGCCAGCCTGTTTGTCATACTGCGGCAGGGCGCTGTTCACTTCGCTGAAAGGCGGCCACGAGACCGGCAACCTTTCACCCTAATCGAGATAGGGCCTACTTTACGCGATTGGTCCGCAGTATGTGAAGCAGTAGATCCGCCGTGCGTTACTGACAGCCCTGAGGGATTTCGCTTATAGTAGCGCGAACGCTAACCTTAAAAGGATTTCGACCAACGTGACGGCCGCATCCACTGCCGAAAACGCTGCCCCCTCGTCGGAGGTTCTTGCAGCCATCGATATGGGCTCCAACAGCTTTCACATGGTCGTTGCCCGACTGGTGCACGGAGAGATCCGCACCCTGGAAAAGATGGGGGAGAAGGTTCAGCTTGGCGCCGGACTCGATGAACTAAATCGCCTGACGCCCGAAGCCCAGGACCGCGGCCTGGCGTGCCTCAGCCGCTTTGCCCAACGCCTGAAAGGCATGCCGCCGGAATCGGTCCAGATCGTTGGCACCAATGCCCTGAGGGTGGCGCGGAATGCGGGGGAGTTCATGGACCGGGCCGAAGAGGTTCTGGGCTACCCGGTAGAGATCATCGCCGGACGGGAAGAAGCCCGCCTGATTTACCTGGGAGTGTCGCACACCCTGTCGGACGACATCGGTCGCCGACTGGTCATTGATATAGGCGGCGGCAGCACCGAATTTATCATCGGCCAGCGCTTTGAGCCCCAGGAACTCGAGAGCCTGCACATGGGCTGCGTCTCGTTTCGGAACCGCTATTTCCCCGATGGCAAGATCACCCGCCGGCAGATGGACAAGGCCATCACCCACGCGGAACTGGAACTGCTGAACATTCGCCGTCACTTCCGCTCCATCGGCTGGCAGAGTGCGGTCGGCTCCTCCGGCTCCATCAAGGCCATTGCCAGCGCCCTGGCCACCCTCAAGATATCCGATGGCACGATCACCATGATGGGGATGCAGGAACTCCGCAAACGGCTGGTGGACATGGGCAAGACCGAAAAACTGGGTGACCTCGGGGTGCGTTCAGACCGCCAGAGCATCTTTCCGGCCGGCTTTGCCATCCTCATGGCGGCCTTCCAGTCCCTGGGTATCGAGGAAATGGAGTTTGCCGACGGCGCTCTCCGGGAGGGCCTGCTGTACGACATCGCTGGTCGCATCCGCCATGAAGACGTGCGCGAGCGAACGATCTCGGCACTGCAGGAACGCTACCACGTTGACCAGGAGCACGGGGCTGCCGTGGAGGCGACTGCCGTGGCGGCCTGGCAGCAGGTGGCCGACACCTGGGGCCTGCGAACCGCCAGCGACGAGGAAGTACTTCGCTGGGCCTGCCGTCTGCACGAAATCGGCCTGACCATCTCGCACAGCCAGTATCACAAACACGGCGCCTATCTGCTCCGCTATTCGGACCTGCCCGGCTTCAGCCAGCAGTTCCAGCGCGATCTGGCGACGCTTGTGCGCGGCCACCGGCGCAAGTTTTCTCCGGCCATCTTCGAGGGCCTGGATCCAGAAGACCGGACCCGACTGCGTTACCTGTGCGTGCTCGTGCGGCTCGCCGTGTTGATACAACACCCCCGCAACCTGGAATCACCGCCCGACTTCACCTTGCACGCCCACGACAACAAGCTGATACTTGAGTTTGCCGAAGGCTGGCTGGACGATCGCCCGCTCACACGGGCCGATCTGGAAAACGAGCGCGATTACCTGTCCAAACAGGATTTCGAACTGCACATAGCCGGAGACTGACGGAGCCTAGCCCGTCAGTTCCCCTTCCAGGGATTCAACCGCTTCACTCACCTCCAGCCACTGAGCCTCGACCTCCTCCAGGCGCCCCTTGGCCTCTGCCTGCTTGCCCAGTAGCTCCTGCAGCATCGCCTTTCCGCCAGCTTCATAGAGCTGCGGATTGGCAAGATCCGCCTCAAGCGCCTTCAACGTTCGCTGCAGGCTATCCATGTCCCTTTCCAGCGCTGACTGCTGCTTGCGATAGGGACTGAGTTTTTGTCGGAGGGCCGCCTCAGCCCGCTTTCGCGCTTTCCTGTCTTCCGCGCTCTCGCCGATGGCGGCCTCCGGCTGAACCGCGGCCGACGCCTGGGCGTTATCGTCCCGCCGCCTGGGAGCCTCACCATCATCTTTGCGACGGTCGGCCAGCCAGCGCTCGTAATCCTCGAGGTCACCCTCGTATTCAGTGACCCTACCGTCGTTGACCAGCCAGAACTCATCAACCGTGTTGCGCAACAGGTGACGATCGTGGGAAACCACCACGATGGCGCCCTCAAAGTTCTGCAAGGCCATGGTCAGGGCCTGGCGCATCTCCAGGTCCAGGTGGTTGGTCGGCTCATCCAGCAGCAACAGGTTCGGTTTCTGCCAGGCGATCACCGCCAGTGCCACCCGGGCTTTCTCGCCACCGGAAAACGAGCGAATGGGGCTCAGCGCCTCATCACCGTGAAAATCGAATCCTCCGAGGAAATTGCGAATGCTCTGCTCGGAGGCTTTCGGTGCCAGTCGCTGCAAATGCAGAAAGGGACTGGCATCAAGGTCGAGGGATTCGAGCTGATGCTGGGCGAAATAGCCGATGGCCAGATGTTCGCCACAGGTCCGCTCTCCAGCGAGCAAGGTGCTCTCGCCCCGCAGGCCGTCCATCAGCGTGGACTTGCCCGCTCCATTTGGGCCCAAAAGGCCAATTCGGCTGCCGGGCAACAGGGTAAGGTTAATACCATCGATAATGGGTTCCTTGCCATGGCCAGCCTGACCGTTGCGGATGGACAGCAACGGGTTGGAGACTTTGTCCGCAACCGGAAACTCGAAACTGAATGGCGAATCAATGTGGGCAGGCGCGATGCGCTCCATGCGTTCGAGGGCCTTGACGCGGCTCTGGGCCTGCCGGGCCTTCGTCGCCTTGGCCTTGAAACGGTCAATGAAGCGCTGGATTTCAGCAATTCGGGCCTGCTGGCGCTCGAAACCGGCCTGCTGCTGGGCCAACCGCTCGCTACGCTGCCCCTCGAAGGCCGTGTAATTGCCAGTGTAAAGCTCCAGTTGACGGCGGTCGAAGTGCACCACATGCGTGGCCACCCGATCCATGAAATCCCGGTCATGGGAAATGAACAGCAGAGTGCCCGGGTATCGGCGGAGCCAGTTCTCCAGCCACAGGCAGGCATCCAGGTCCAGGTGGTTGGTTGGCTCATCCAGCAGCAACAGATCCGAGGGCCGCATCAGCGCCTGGGCAAGGTTGAGGCGAATGCGCCAGCCACCGGAGAACGCTGACACTGGCCGGCCGGTGTCCTGATCCGAAAAACCAAGGCCACGCAGCAGGGCGTCGGCCCGGCGGGGGGCTGACCAGGCCTCGTGGACGTCCAGTTCCCCATGAATCCGGGCCTGGGCATGGTCATCGCCACGGGCTTCGGCGTCGGCCAGTTCCGATTCAAGGCGCCGAAGATCAAGATCTCCGTCCAGGACAAAGTCCCGGGCGCTTCGCCCCGAGGCTTCGACTTCCTGGGCCATGTGCGCGATCCGGCAGCCGCCCGGCAACGAAACGCTGCCCTGTTCCGGCGCCAATTGCCCCAGCAACAGCTGGAACAGACTGGATTTTCCGGCGCCATTGGCGCCGACAATAGCCACACGCTGACCGGGCTGGACAGTGAGGTCGACCGACTGTAGCAACCAGACGCCGCCCCGTTGTAAACTGAGATCGGTTATCGTTAACATGAGTTCATTTTATCAACGTACAGTTGTGAGAGAAGGCTTGGTTGTCATGCCGGTTTTACCCGAGAGCCACACCGAAATCCCGGCAGAACACCTGAAAATTCCAGAACAATTGGAACCAGATAGCCCGTTATGGCGTTTTGCTCTCACGTTCTGGCAAAAGGCGGGCGTTCAGGAAGCCTGCCTGGCACTGCAATTTCAGGGCTGGAGCGTTACCCGAATCCTGTGTGCCTCGTGGTTGGCGCTGAACGGCCGAACGTATACTGGCTCAGAGGACGCTACGGTAACAGAGTGGCGCAATCATGTAACCGGTGCCTTGCGAACCGTTCGGAAATTGCTTCCAAAGGCAAGTACGGACCTGAACAAACTGCGACAGGGCGTCGCTGGCCTGGAGCTGGACGCGGAACGCATCGAACTGGCACTGGCTTGGCAGACACTGATGACCAACAACCCGGAAACCGGAGATATGCACGGACGCGAACATCTGATCCATGCGAATCTTGAGGCTGCCGCCCCCACAACGGTCGATGCCGGAAGTGTGGAGCCTTTACTGAATACACTGGCCGGTGCGCTGGCCGACGTCTCCAAGGGAGAATTCCAGCCATGATGATGAAATGGCTTATCCGGCTCTCGTTCCCGGCCCTGGGCCTGCTGCTGTTGCTGATTTTCTTTGGCCTCAACGCTCCGGAACAGGTTTCCGAGCCGGTCGCCGAAGAGACACAGCCGGAGATCCCGGCCTTTGAGGGCCTGGTTCCATCTCCGATAACAACGGACGGACCCGACATCGTGTTCAAATGGCAGGACACCGACGGTAGCTGGCACTATGCAGACCAGCCACCGGCCAATGGCCCATGGAACACGCTGGCTATCGAACGTCCGGAAAAGGAACTGTCTCGGAACCATGCCGCGGACCCGGAAACCGACTGGCAGTCGCCCTACAGGGCCCCCTTCTCGCTGGGCCCGACTGCCGGCGTTAACGGCAGCTGACCAGAACCGTCCGGTTTCTTAACACATGTTCAGTGGCAACTGCCGCCAGAACCCGTTACCTTCTGCGTTCTGACATACACCTTTCGGGGCAAGCGCCCCTGCACATACGTCAAAGGATGAAGCAATGAAGAAAACACTGCTTGCGCTGGCAATGACCGGCATCGTCGCTGGCTGCTCAACTCCGCCGGAAACCCCGGAAGAGCCGAAACTGGAATCCACCGACCAGAAAGTCAGCTACGGTATGGGACTGGTGCTCGGTGAACGTATGAGCAATGATCTTCCGGACCTGCAGATGGACCAGTTCCTCCAGGGTATCCAGCATGGCCACGCCGGTGATGAAGAAGCCCAGCGCATGAGCCGCGAGGAAATTCAGCAGGCGCTGATGGCCTATCAGCAGGAGATGCAGCAGAAGCAGTCCCAGCAGATGGAAGAGCTGGCCCAGAAGAACAAAGAGGCCGGCGAAGCTTTCCTGGCTGAAAACGCCAACCGCGAGGAAGTGGAGACCACCGATTCAGGCCTGCAGTTTGAGGTTCTCGAAGAGGGTTCCGGCGAGAAGCCTGGCGCCACCGATACCGTGCAGGTCCATTATACAGGCGAACTGCTGTCCGGTGAGGTTTTCGACAGCTCCCGCGAACGGGGCGAGCCGGTCACTTTTGCCCTGAACCAGGTCATTCCTGGCTGGACTGAAGGTCTGCAGCTGATGAACGAAGGTGCCCGATACAAGCTCTACATTCCGTCCGAACTCGCCTACGGCCCGGGCGGCAACCGCGCCATCGGTCCGAACGAGACCCTGGTCTTCGATGTTGAACTGCTGGACATCAACCCGCAGGCAGACGAAGACGCCGCTTCGGAATAACCCGCAGCCATCAAAAAAGCCTCAGTCCGGTTACCGGTGCTGAGGCTTTTTTTTTGCCCTGGCGCGTGGGCGACGTGATCAGGCGGACGCCACCTTGCCCGCATGCACGTTGTGCAGGTGTTCGATCAGAAAATCTTCCATTTCGAAGCGGCTTTCCAGGGTTTCACCCAGCTTCGACAGTTCGTCGAACAAAGACTTGATATCCTGCTCAGACAGTTCACGACCGTCTAACCGATCGTTGAAATTCAACGCCACCTCGGTGGTCTGCTCGATTCGCGGGTAGACCTTGGCAGCCAGCTCAAGGCCGCCATCGTTGAACTCGCGGGCCTCCCGGACCAGCTGTTCGTAGATCTCGAAATGGCCGGTAGACACGTAATCCACCAGAACCTCACACAGACGCACAAACTTTTCTTTCAGGGCCTCGGTCTGGGAAAAATCACTCTCCCCGGACAGTTCACAGTAATGGACCAGCAATTCCTGACGTTCTTTGAGCCAGCGATCAATGAGCTCGCTGACGCCGCCCCAACGTTCCCTGGCATTTCGGCAATTTTCCAACATGGCGCCTGTTCTCCAATCGGTAACCCGGATCTTCTGTCTCGGTCTCGTTTCTTGTCAGGTGGATTTCAACTTACCCCATGCCTGCGGTCCGCCGCAACCGTTTCAGCCGGCAATCCAGTTTCGCGGTTTTGGCTGTCGAAACAGCAGGACCAACCCGGCAACCACCAGCAGGCTGAAGAACACCGCTGTCCAGCCCGGAATGCTCAATCCCATGAAGCGCCAGACCACTTCGGCGCAATCGCCCGTCCCTTTAAGGGCAGTCGAAAGTACCTCAAAAAACGGCAGCACCTCCAGCATGTAATCCACCGAGGGGCCGCAGGCGGGCACCTGGTCTGCTGGCAGACTCTGCAGCCAGAGTTGCCGGCCTGCCACGCCCAGGCCAGCGCCGGCCGTCAGAGCCAGTAACAAACCGTAGATACGGACCCCGAACCCTGTCGGACCGTGCAGTACCGCCAGCAGGCTGACCAGTCCGGCGCCCATGAACCCGAAACGCTGCAGCCAGCACAACGGACAGGGCTCCAGCCCCATCACATGCTCCATGTAGAACGCGACGCCCAATAACCCGGCACACACCACAAAAATTAGTCCGAACACCCACCTACTAGTCAAAAGAACACCTCGGTTTGATCAATTGAAACTGCATCCACGCACCGGGCCTGCTATTCTCGGTCCGAACGGCGACGTCACTGCTGACTCGCCACTAAACCCTAAACCATCAACAACTTCAAGCCTATGAGACTTCAGCCAAAACCCGTTCTGACTTTGCTGTTTTTCCTGTGTTCGTTTGGCGCCGCATCGCTGCACGCGGAAGAGCCCAGGGACGAAGAGGTTGTCGAGGAGGCGGGCATTACCGATTACATCGCCATGGATCCGCCCTTCGTGACGCACGTCGGCATGCCAGGCAACAAGGTCACCTACCTGAAAGCCTCGGTGAGCCTCAGGGTGGCCAGCACCGGCGCCCGGCCAGCAGTCGAAGCGCACATGCCAAGACTGCGTCACGAGCTGGTGATGCTGTTTGGTGAACAGACCGATGTGGATCAGCTGACCGCTACGGCCGGGCAGCAGGCCTTGCGGGACGAGGCGAAAACGCGGATCAATCAGGTACTGGAAGAGCAGCAGACCGGCGAAAGCATCACCGGTGTACTGTTCACGGAATTCGTCGTGCAGAAATAGCTTGGGGCTTAACCGGGGTCAGGCAATCCGGGAAAACAGGTCGTCGCCGGACCGGTCCCGCTGCACGGCGTGATCGGCGTCGTCCCAGCCCGCCTCCCAGGCCGCGATAACCACCTCGCCCCGATAGGGGCATCGAGTCTTATCCATGCCCATGGAGGCCGCCATATATCCCTGGCGGTATGCCTTGTTCAGTGCTTCCACGTCCCAACCGAGCTTCATGTCCCTTGCCACGACAATATCTCCTTGCTCCTTTGGTAACAAAAGCTAACAGCAGACCCGGGGACTGACAAACTTTTGTTCAGATTCTGTGAGTCAGGTCCGAACCGGCTGTGAAACCGGCGGTCACGACTTCAGATACTGCTCCAGGAAATCGCCAAACGGCTGATTCTCAGCGTCTTCCATGGCTTTCTGCTCGGCCAGGGATTCCGTTGTCATGGTCCTGAAGGCTGCAAGCACATCGGCATCAAGCCCTTCCTCACGGAGAACCTGTTGATGCTGGCGCGACTGTTCCATCACCCAATCCCGGTGCCCCAGGCCAGACTGCTGCATTGCCTCCACCACCTCGGAGGAAGGCACCGGCCAACTCGCGTTTTCAGGCAGTTTCCGGCGCTGCGCCGCCAGTGCGCTGCGGTAGGTTTCCCCACCGTTCCAGCTGTCCAGCAGATCCGCCAGGGGCTCGAGCTGATCAAACACCTCGGCTGCCGCCTCGCCCACGGGGACCCGCGTTCCACCCCGGCACAGGGTGAGCTCCCGATTGCGTCCCTTTGCTACCACGTCCTTGTAGTTGTCGTCCAGGCGTTCGCACTCGGCATCACCAATCCGCGGGCTATCCGTCAACAGGCAGTCGAGCAGGAACAGGTCCAGAAAATCGATCTGGGATTGGTTGACCCCCACCGGCGAGAACGGGTCGAGGTCCAGGCAACGCACTTCAATGTATTCCACGCCGCGAGTCTCAAGGGCCTGGATTGGTTTTTCCTCACGCTCGGTCGTCCGCTTGGGCCGAACCGCGCTGTAGTATTCGTTCTCGATCTGCAGCACGCTGGTGTTGATCTGGATGAATTCGTCGCCCCGGCGGGTGCCGATGGTTTCGTAGGCCGGCCAGGGCGTGTGGATTGCCCGGTCCAGAGTCTGGGTGTAGGTGCTCAGTTCGTTGAAGCAGATGTTGAGGGAGGCCTGGGCGTTGTTATGGTACCCGAGATCCCCCATCCTCAGGGACGTGGCGCTCTCGCCATACCAGGTCCGGTTGTCGAACCGGCTGAGGTCATGATTCACGCCGGCAACGAAACTGGCGTCCAGCGCGGGAGACGCCCCGAAAAGCAGCATCAACAACCAGCTCCGGCGGCGGAAATTGCGGATCAACCAGAAATATTCGTCGGATTTGAAGTCCTTCAGGCTCTGACCATTGCCCAGCGCCGCCTGCCAGGTCTGCCAGAAACTGTCCGGTAGCGAGAGGTTGTAATGAGCCCCGGCAATGCTCTGCATCATCCTGCCGTAACGCACTGCCAGACCCTGGCGATAGACGTGCTTGAGGCGGCCAATGTTGGAGGAGCCGTACTCCGCAATGGGAATGCTGGCGTCGCCATCCAGTTCACAGGGCATGCTGGCCGCCCAGAACACCTCGTCCCCGAGGTTCTGTTGAACGAACCGATGGATATTGCGCAGCGACTCCAGCATTTCTCCGGTGCTGCTGCATACCGGCGTAATCAGTTCCAGCAGGGCCTCGGAGTAATCCGTCGTGATGCGTGGATGGGTCAGGGTCGAGCCGAGGGCTTCCGGGTGCGGTGTCTGGGCGATGAAGCCGTTGCGGTCGACGCGCAGACCTTCCTTCTCTACACCTTTCAGGAAGCCACGCCAGTCGCTGGAGGCGAACTGACGAAAAACGGAATGGCGGGATTCAGCCATGGTGAACTCCTGCTGCAGCCGACACTGCCTCGTGAGCGGTGCCGGCCGATGGATAGATGGAAAACCGGTTAACGATTATCCTTGCGGGCCGAAGCCAGGGCCTGGGCCAGGGCGCCGGCCATGGCACCCTGTTGCTGTTTTTGCCCACCACCGGACCGCGGGTTCCGGCCACCGGGTTTGTGGTCGGCGCGGCCACGTCCGGCTCCGGCGGACTTACCGTCATTTTTCTCACCTGGCTGGTCATCCATACGCATGGACAGGGCAATCCGTTTACGGGGGATATCCACGTCCATGACCTTGACCTTGACGATGTCTCCGGCTTTAACCACTTCCCTCGGGTCTTTCACGAAAGTATGCGACAGCGCGGAAATGTGCACCAGCCCATCCTGATGCACCCCGATGTCGACGAATGCCCCGAAATTGGTGACGTTGGTGACCGAACCTTCCAGCACCATGCCGGGCTCCAGATCACTGAGGGTTTCCACCCCTTCCTCGAAACTGGCGAACCGGAATTCCGGACGTGGGTCCCGGCCCGGTTTCTCCAGTTCGGCGATGATGTCCTTGATGGTCGGGACACCAAACTGGTCAGTCACGTAATCGCTCGGGTTCAGCCCGCGCAGGAAGGCCGAATCGCCGACAATATCGTCCACCTTGCGATTATTCTTGGCGGCAATGGCCTCAACCACACCGTAGGCCTCCGGATGCACCGACGAGCGATCCAGGGGATTGTCACCACCGGCAATGCGCAGGAAACCGGCGGCCTGCTCGAAGGTGCGGTCCCCGAGGCGCGACACTTTCAGCAGTTGTTTGCGGTTGTTGAACAGGCCGTTCTGGCTGCGGAAGTCCACGATATTCTGGGCGATGCTCTGGTTCAGGCCGGAGACACGCGCCAGCAGCGGCACGGAGGCAGTGTTCAGATCCACGCCCACGCCGTTTACACAGTCCTCGACGACAGCATCGAGGCTGCGGGACAGCTGAACCTGGGAAACGTCGTGCTGGTACTGGCCCACCCCGATGGACTTCGGTTCGATCTTCACCAGTTCCGCCAGCGGATCCTGCAGACGACGGGCAATGGAGACCGCGCCGCGGATGGTGACATCCAGATCCGGCAGTTCCCGGGAGGCGAATTCCGAGGCGGAATAGATTGACGCGCCGGACTCGCTGACCACGATCCGCGCCAGCTTCAGCTCCGGATAGCGTTTGCACAGGTCGGCGACCAGCTTCTCGGTTTCCCGTGAGGCGGTGCCGTTTCCGATGGCAACCAGCTCGATCCTGTAGTCACGACACCATTTCGCCAGCTGCTCGATGGACTGGTCCCACTGGTTCTTGGGGGCATGGGGATAGATCGCTCCATGGCCCACCACCTGACTGGTGCCGTCGATCACCGCCACTTTCACCCCGGTTCGCAGACCCGGATCGAGGCCAAGGGTCGGGCGCGGCCCGGCCGGCGCGAGCAGCAGCAGATCTTTTAGATTGGCGGCAAAGACATTGATGGCCTCGGTCTCGGCGGCTTCGCGCACCTGGGCCATCAGGTCGGTTTCAATCTGGGTTGAGAGCTTCACCCGCCAGGTCCAGCGCACCACTTCCGACAGCCATTTGTCGGCCGCCCGGCCGTTATCCCGGATATGCCAGTGCGCGGCGATGCGCTGTTCGGCCGGGTGCGGCTGTCGGCGATCGTCCTCGGTGTCGCCAACCACAAGGTTGTAGGCCAGGATACCTTCGTTCCGGCCCCGTAGAATGGCCAGGGCCCGGTGCGACGGCACTTTTTTCAGAGGCTCCACGTGGTCGAAGTAATCCCGGAACTTGGCGCCCTCGTTTTCCTTGCCCTCGATCACCGACACCTTCAATTGGCCCTGCTGCCAGATAAAATCGCGCAGGCTGCCCAGCAACTCCGCGTCCTCGGCGAACCGTTCCATCAGGATGTAGCGGGCGCCGTCCAGCGCCGCCTTGGTATCCTCCACACCCGCGTCCTTGTTGAGGTACCCCTGCGCCGTGGCCTCCGGATCCAGAGTCGGGTCGTCATAAAGGGCATCGGCCAGCGGCTCCAGTCCGGCTTCCCGGGCAATCTGTGCCTTGGTGCGACGCTTGGGCTTGTACGGCAGGTACAGGTCTTCCAGACGGTTCTTGGTATCGGCATCGTTGATGCTGGCGCGCAGCTCATCGGTCAGTTTGCCCTGTTCCTCGATGCTGTTAAGGATGGTGGACCGACGATCCTCAAGCTCGCGCAGATAGCGCAACCGCTCTTCCAGATTGCGCAGCTGACTGTCATCCAGCGAACCGGTGACCTCTTTCCGGTAACGGGCGATAAACGGAACGGTTGCCCCTTCGTCGAGCAGTTCGACGGTGGCATTGACCTGCTGCTCGCGTACGCCAAGTTCTTCGGCTATGCGCCTGGAAATACTGTTCATGCAACCTCGGTAAAATAAGATTGGTATCGAATTAAAGGAGGAAAGGTACAGCGGCTTATCGCTGCAGGCAAGCGGCCTGTCCGCGACTGCGCAGAAATTGAACAAGCTCGTTCCAGGGCATGGGGCGGGCGTAATAGTACCCCTGGATTTCATCACAATGCTGCTGGCGCAGGAATTCCAGTTGACCCTCGGTTTCCACGCCCTCGGCTACCACGCTGATCTGCAGACTGTGGGCCAGGCTGATGATGGCCCGGATGATGTGTTCCGCGTCGGCCGACTGGCCCAGCTCCTGCACGAAGGACTTGTCGATCTTGACCAGGGAAATGGGCAGATGCTGGAGGTTGCTCAGCGACGAGAAGCCGGTGCCGAAATCGTCCAGCGCGAAGCTGATGCCGAGCTGGTTCAGTTCCCGCAGGCACCGCCGGGCGTATTCCGGATCGTGCATCATCGCACTCTCCGTGAGTTCGAGTTCCAGCAGGCTCGTATCGACGTTGGCATTGAAGATGATCCGGAAGATAGTCTCCGTCATCTTGCGGTCGTGGAATTGGCGAAACGACAGATTGACCGCAAACACCAGACCCGGAAAGCCCAGCTCCACCGAGTCCTGAAGCCGCTTGCACGCCTGCTCTATGACCCAGTAGCCAATGGGCACGATCAGGCCACTGCGTTCCGCGACCGGAATAAACTCGTCCGGTCCGACCAGGCCGCGCTCCGGATGGTTCCAGCGCAACAGGCACTCCACCCCCCGAACCTCCTCCGTGGCCAGATCAATTCGCGGCTGGTAATAGAGTTCCAATTCCTTGCCCCGGAGGGCACTGCGCAGGTCGGCTTCAAGCCGGAGCTGATAACCCGCCGAGATGTGCAGGTGGCGATCGTAAAAGCGATAACTGGTCCCGGGATCGCGCTTGGCTTCGAACATGGCCCGGTTGGCGCGCCGCATGAGGTTCTCGGCGCTGTCGCCCGCCTCGGGGAAGGTAGCGACTCCGAGACTGGCATTCACCCCGATGGCCTGGCCGTCAATGGTCACCGGCTCATCCAGAATCGTGACCACTTTGCGAATGATCTGGGTAATATCCAGCGAGTCTTCCACTTTTTCGACGATGATGGCCAGTTCATCGCCGCCAATTCGCATCAACGAATCCACCCGCCGAAGGGTATGGCGCAGGCGCTCCGCCAATTTCATCATCAACTGGTCGCTCTTCTGGTAGCCGAAGGACTCATTGATACTGCGGAAGTCATCGATATTGAGGTGCAGCAGCGCCAGGCGCTGGCCGCCCCGCTCTGCCCGCATCAACGATTGCTGCAGCCGGTCGAAAAACAGATCCCGGTTAATGAAACCGGTGGCGACGTCGCGCCCCAGCTGCCCGTGGGCCGACTCGGCCAGCTGCCCCCGAAACCAGAGGCTCCGGACCGCCCGGCGGAGACTCCAGTGATCGAGTGCCTGCCGGCTCAGGTAGTCCCCGGCGCCGGCGGCAATCAGTTCCGACGCCCGCTCGTCAGCCGGTTCGGCACTCAGCGCCAGTACCGGCTTTTCATTGCTGCCAACCGCGAGGTACTGCAGAAAGGCGGATTCGGACCCACCGTGGAAGACGCAATCCCAGATAATGACATCGAAACTTGCGTTGCGGATCAGATCGTCACAATCGATGAGATCCGGGCACCAGGTGGCGTCGGGGTCAAATTCAGGATCGCGGGACAGGAAATCGTTGAGCCACAGAAAATCCGAATAATCCGGGACAAGAACCAACAGACGCAGCGGGCTTGGGCTAATCGTCTCCAGTGGCAATGTCATTAATCAGAATCCATTTTTGCGTGAACGACCAAATCCGTCCTACCTAGGATAGCCGATAGATCAGCAAGGTACAGAAAGGCACGCTCGTGTAGAATAGAGCAGACGACGCAAACGCCCATTTCGTTCCATTCTGGCCCATTATTTGTGAACAAGCTCAATCCCCGACAAAGTGAAGCGGTACGCTACGCCGACGGACCCCTGCTCGTCCTCGCTGGTGCCGGCAGTGGCAAAACCAGTGTTATCACCCGGAAGATTGCCTATCTGATCGAGCAACTGGGCATTCCGGGCCGGCACATCGCTGCCCTGACCTTCACCAACAAGGCTGCCCGGGAGATGAAAGAGCGGGTCGGACGGATTGTCGATCGCAAGCTCACCCGGGGCCTGATTGTCTCAACGTTCCACAACCTTGGCCTGAACATGATCCGGGAGGAGCATGCCCACCTCGGCTATCACCCCGGGTTTTCGATCTTTGACGCCGAGGACGCCAAGGCGCTGCTGCAGGACCTGATGCTCCGGGAAGGCAGCACCGAGGCCGGCGACGAACTCAACGATGTCCAGATGACCATCTCGTCCTGGAAGAATGCCATGCGAGGGCCGGCCGAAGCCCGGAGCAAGGCCGCCGACGAGCGGGAACAGCGCATTGCCCTGGTCTACGGCAAATACAACGAATACCTGAAAGCCTACAACGCCGTCGACTTCGACGACCTGATCCTGCTGCCGGTGCAGCTCTTTCGCACGCAACCGGACATCCTGGCCAAGTGGCGCCGCAAGATTCGGTACATGCTGGTGGATGAGTACCAGGACACCAACGTCTGCCAGTACGAACTGGTCAAGCTGCTGGTGGCCGAAAGGGCCGCCTTTACCGTCGTGGGTGACGATGACCAGTCCATTTATGCCTGGCGCGGGGCTCGACCGGAGAACCTGGCGCAGCTGAAAGAAGACTTCCCGAGCCTCAGGATCGTCAAACTGGAGCAGAACTACCGTTCCACCGCGCGCATCCTGCGCAGTGCCAACACCGTGATCGCCAACAACCCCCACGTGTTCGAGAAGGCGTTGTGGAGTGACCACACCATCGGCGAGGAGATCCGAATTGTCCGCTGCCGGAATGAGGACGCCGAAACCGAGCGTGTGGCAACGGAAATTCTCGACCAGAAGCTGAGGCAGGGCCTCGAATTCCGGGACTTCGCGGTGCTGTACCGGGGCAACCACCAGGCCCGCCTGCTGGAGATGAAGCTCCAGGCCTATCAGATCCCCTACCGGATCTCCGGTGGGCAGTCGTTTTTCTCCAAGAACGAGATCAAGGACGCCATGTCCTACCTGCGCCTTATGATCAACCCGGACGACAACGCCGCCTTCCTGCGGGTGGTCAATGTGCCGCGCCGGGAAATCGGCCCGCGCACGCTGGAGCAGCTCAGTCATTACGCCCGCGCCCGCAACGTCAGCCTGTTCAAAGCCCTGGGTGACATGGGCGCGGAGACCCACGTGACCGAGAAAGGCCTGGACCGCCTGCGCCGGTTCGCCCACTGGGTCGACGCCACCTGCGAGAGGCTGTTCAGCGAAAACCCGATTCCGGTCATCAAGCAACTGTTCACCGACATCGAATACGAGGAATGGCTGCACCAGCACTCGGGCACCCCCAAGCAGGCTGAACGCCGGATGGAGAACATCTGGTATCTGGTGGAGTCGATCCAGCGCATGCTGGACGATGGCAAGGGCACGGCAGACGAGCTGGGCATAGAAGATGCCATCACCAAGCTCATCCTCCGGGACATGATGGAACAGCGGGAGGAGGAAGACGACAGCGACAAAGTCCAGCTACTGACCCTGCACGCCTCGAAAGGGCTTGAGTTCCCCCATGTGTTCATCATGGGCCTGGAGGAGGAAATCCTTCCCCACCGGAGCAGTATTGAAGAAGGCAACATCGAGGAAGAACGACGGTTGATGTACGTGGGCATCACCCGGGCCCGGGAAACCCTGACGCTGACCTACGCCGCCGCCCGGAAACAGTACGGCGAAAAGATCGAGACCATTCCCAGCCGGTTTCTGGATGAGCTTCCCGAGGAGGACCTTAAATGGGAAGGCCAGGGCGACCTGGATGTCGAGGCCAACCAGAAGAAGGGCAAGGCCACGCTCAGCGCGTTGCTTGGCGACCTCGGGAACTGATTTTTACCTTTTTTCACATTTACTGCATCTGTCCGGAAGCCTGATCCGTTGTAGCAGACGGGACCCTGAATCCCGTTTCCACAACAACAAGATCAGGAGGACAACAATGTCCCGAATACCGAAGCGAATCTCGCACGTCACCGGATCCTTTTTGCTGTTGGCGGCCGGGTCGACCACGGTCAGCGCCGGCCTCCTCGGCGGACTGTTGGACGGATCGACTGAAGACACCACGACCCAGACCGAAGAACCCACGTTCGAGGCCAGCTACGATGGCAAGGGTACTTTCAGCGAACCTTTTGCGGAGCCCACCATCATTGTGGACGGCGAAGCGGTCAGAACCGATGAAAAGTGCATCACCCGTGAGGACGGACTCGACGAGTGCAAGCCCGCCGCCGGCACCATAGCGCTTCTCAAGGACGGGCGCCTGCTCTACCTGAATGCCCTGGAAGGGACGGAAAACGTGGAACTGTCGATCGTCGCCGAGTTCGGCGAGGTGTCAGTCAACGACCAGACGCGGGTACTGTCACTGGATGAAAACGACACCCCCTCCTGGCTCAAACCCTCACCTCTGGACGCCGGGGCCAACCCCGACGGCAACGACAGCGAAACCCTGCTGGACGGCACCGAACTGGACGGCGCCATTGATACCGCCGACAACACCAGCAAAAACGATGGCGCCCTGTTCTGCTCGGACGTCATCGGTCTGGCAAATGGTAACGTGATGGCCGTCGGTGGCACCGATTACTATTCCGAACCGGGCGTCGACGGCCTGCCTCTTGGCGTTGCCGAACTTGAGGGCATCAAGAACTCCCGGATTTTCGATGAGGAGACCAACACCTGGAGCCAGAGTGGCGACATGACCTACGGCCGCTGGTATCCGTCACTGGTCACCATGGGCAGCGGCGACGTCTTCGTCGCCAGCGGCGTGACCAAGCTGCTCAAGCCCGTGTATCCGGACGAGCCCCTGAACAGCGGCCGCAACGTGGTGCAGACCGAGACCTACAACCCCTGCGCCGGCACCTGGTCGGAGAACCCGTCCACCGCCGACCGGTCACTGCCGCTCTACCCGCGCATGCACCTGCTGCCCAACGGCCACGTCTTCTACAACGCCGGCGGCCAGGCCTTTAACCCGTTTGGTCAGGGGTACGACCAGGCACTGTGGAACATCGTGGCCAGCTTCAATCCCGAGACCCAGCGCTGGACCGACATCAGCTATGCCGGCCTGCCCCTGCGACTGGATGAGGCCGGCCTGAGCCAGCTCAGCAGCACCCTGAACGTCACCAACGCCTCCCTGGAACAGGCCGTATCCCTGATTGGCGACGTGCTTGAATCACCTGCGGACTTGCTGGAAAGCGCGGCCGAGCTCGGCGTCACCGAGGAAGAACTGCGGATGGCCATAGCCGGTGGCATGCGGGGTTCCACCTCCTCGACCATGCTGCCACTGGCGCCGGACACCAACGGCGAATACACCGAGGTCGAGCTGCTGACGGCCGGTGGCGTTCCCAGCTACGCGTTGCTGACCAACCCCGGAGGCTACCTGCCGACCGACCAGAGCCGGATTGACAGCATCACCACCAACGGTGATGCAATTGACTATGAGTCGCGGCTGACCGGACCGCTGAACCAGCCACGCTGGTATGGCACCAACGTGCTGATGCCGGATGGCAGCGTCATGGTCTTCAGTGGTGGCAACCGGGACGGCGTAGTGGCACCGGGCCTGGAAGGTCCGATCCGTACCGCGGAACGCTTCGACCCGGAAACTGGCACCTGGACCGAGATGGCAACGGGACACCGGTCCCGCACCTATCACAACACCGCCGTGCTGATGGAAGATGGCCGCGTGATGATCGCCGGGCACTCACCGATCAACACTGCGTACCTGACGTTTGTCGATCTGCAGGACTTCGGACTGGCGCCCTATGACGGTCGGGATCCCAGCTTCGAGATCTACACCCCGCCCTATGCCATGCGCAATGATCGTCCGCAGATCCAGAGCGCACCAGGCAACCTGACCATCGGTGACCGCTTCAATGTCAAAGTTGACCAGGCGGACGCCATCGACAAGGCACTGCTGATCCGTCGGACCGTGATGACCCACGTCGTCGACGGCGACCAGCGCGCCATCGAGCTGAAGATGGAGAAGCAGGCAGGCAACAAGGTGACCCTGACCATGCCCGACAACCACAACGTGGTGCCGGCGGGCGAGTACATGCTGTTCGTGAGCAAGGATACGCCGGAAGGCCGGGTACCCTCGGTATCCGCACCGATCACGGTGGTTAATGAAAGCCTCGAATGTATGGCGCCGCCCCGGATGGCCAGTGACACCACAACCGAAGACGGCATCATCGAATCGACGCTTGAGATCCTCTGACCCGGGAGCGGCAATATGACATTCGGACATACCAGAAGCGGTATCGTGAGTCTGGTGCTGTTCGGTCTGGCGTCCCTGTCAGCCTCCGGGCTGACAGCGGCCCATGGCGCACCGGAAGCGGGTGACCTGCCGGAGGGTTTGGTCAAGGCCCGCATCACGGAACGGCCGGACATACCCGGTCTCAGCGCCATGATCCTGGATGCCCCGAGGCCCGGCATCATGCTTCGCTACCAGGGTGAGCGCCCGCTCACCGTTATGGGCATGGAAGGCGAGGCCTTCCTGAGATTCACCCGTACAGAAGTGCAGGTAAACACACACAGCCCGAGCTGGCAGGCGCTTCCAAACCGGTCGGCGCAACCGGATGCTGACATCGGGCAGGAACCCGGAGAGGTCACCTGGATGGCCCTGTCCCAGTCCGGCAGCTACGGCTGGCTAGATCCGAGACTGGACACCCGGAAGGTTGGTCACGGCCAGACTGGAGGGCCAAAAACCTGGACAATTGCGATCCAGACGGAGCAGGGCGAGACCCGGCGCATTGGTGGCGAGCTGGAATTCACACCATTGCCTTGAACAAGGCCCTCAGGACGTTATTCAAAAAAAAAGCCCCCGCGACTGCGGGGGCTTTCTTTTTTCTGCCCAGCGAGAACTTACTGGCTTTCCGACACGATGTGCTCGACCGCGCTGGCGATTTCCTCATCCGGACAGTTCGCACAACCACCTTTGGCCGGCATGGCATTGAAGCCGTTGATCGCGTGGTTGATGAGGGTCTCCATGCCCTTTTCAATACGTGGCGCCCAGGCAGCGGTATCGCCGATTTTCGGTGCACCGGCTGCACCGGTAGTGTGGCAGGCCATGCAGACGGCGTCATAGACTTCCGGGCCAGGACGGGGGCCAGAACTGGCGGTCTGGGTGGGCGCAGCGGCAGCTCCACACTCGTCGCCCTGCAGGCACACTTCGCCGACCGGTTCGATGCGTGAACGAATTTCATCTTCAACACTTGCCATCACGGCACCGGCGGTGAGGCCGAAACCAAGCAGTACGACAGCCAGGACTCTCTTCATCTTCACAATGCACCTCGCATTAGAGCGTTATAATCTTCAGTGCCCGCATTATAGCGACTGAACCCTGGCAAAAAAACCAAACGGCAAAATCAGCACTTGATCTGAGCCAGATTAATTGCCATTTCGTAAGCCAAACAGCGTTTTGCAACGTTTCCGGTTACCATAGAACCGCCAACCATTCAGGACTCCAGGAACTACCGCATGTCACGACCAGACGCTCCCCCTCCGCATCCGTTACGCAAGCCCCTGCTGATTGCGGAGTTTTCGGCCCTGGCCATCTTGCTGGCCTCTATGGGCTGGTTCTCCAGCCAGACCGCTGATGGCAGCCAGCTCAACGTGGCCTGGCTGCTGGTTCCGGCGGCGGCCAGCCTGGGCGTTTTCCTGAGCTTTATCGGCTTGATGTACCTGCGTTGGGTTGCAGCAGCGGAGGCCTCCAACCGGTTTCGCCACAAGGTGGTGTTTGCACTACTCGCCATTACCCTGATCGGGGTCTGGGTGTATGGTGTTGCCAACACCTGGATCAGCCTGAACGCCACCTGAGGGCCAGCCCATGCGATCGAGACTTTCTGCGTCGGCCACGTTGAGCCTGGTTCTGGTCTCGAGTATGGCGGGCGCTCAGGAAACCACCATTCCGGATGACAGCGCACCGAAGCTCACCGCAGACGAGTGTGCCCTGATTGAGAACGGTATTCGACGGCTGGCTTGTTATGACCGGGTCCTGGACCCGAACCGGGCTCGGGAAGAGGCCAACCCGGACAAGGTCAGGGAAATTGAAGAGGAAGCGGATAAAACCCTGCCCACGCGCGAAGCCAAGGTGCAGGACATGGCCGGCGACGGAGACAGTAATGAAGGCGTGATGGACTCCATTGTTGATCAATACATCGCCGCGGAGAAGGCCGTATTCAGCTTTTCTGGAAGTTTTGTCGGCTATCGGCCGACTTACATCCTGCCCATCAGCTGGGTCAAGTCCCCGAACCCAAGGCCCACAAGTCCAAGCCTGGGTGCTGCCAGCTACGACTATGACCTGGAGCGCGAAGAGGCAAAATACCAGATCAGCTTCAAGGTGCCGCTGTTCACAGGGATGCTGGATGACCGCACCACACTCTGGTTCGGCTACACCCAGAAATCGTTCTGGCAGGTTTACAACCGGGACGATTCCGCGCCGTTCCGGGAGACCAACTACGAACCCGAGATCTTCATGCGCTATCAGACCGATTGGAAGATCGGCAAGGGGACCCTGAACGCGCTGACGTTCGGTTTCAACCATCAATCGAACGGCCAATCCGAACCGCGGTCCCGAAGCTGGAACCGCATCATCGCTTCCGCCGCCTACAGCTATGACCGCTGGCTGGTCATCGTCCAGCCCTGGTACCGCATTCCGGAAAACAGTGAGGACGACAACCCGGACATCGATCGCTACCTGGGTTACGCGAACTACACAACCGTGTACAAGCTGAGCGAGGATCGTACGTTTTCCCTGAACCTGAGGAATAACCTGCGGTCGGACAACAAGACGTCGGTGGAGTTCGGGTACAGCTTTCCGATGGGGGATACGGTTAAGGGCTTTTTCCAGTACTACAACGGGTATGGGGAGAGTCTGATCGACTACAACCACCGGATTGAGCGGTTTGGTATCGGAATTATGCTGAACGACTGGCTATAAAAGGTCGTGGCCATCTTGGGTGGAGGTCGAACGGGCCGGAGAGTCTGACAGTGAGCCTTACTGATTCAGACGCTCCATCTCTTCCAGTAACTCTTTGGTCTTTGCTTCCATCAGCGGGATATCACCCCGTGATTCCACGTTCAGGCGGACAACCGGTTCGGTATTGGACATCCGGAGGTTGAAGCGCCAGTCGTCAAACTCGATGCTGACGCCATCCACGTGGCTGACGCTTTTCGCACCAACACCGTACTTGGCTTCGATCGCCGCAATTACCTTTGGGGGATCGGCAATGGTGCGGTTGATCTCGCCGCTGGCCGGGTAGGCTTCGATGCGGGCGTCGATCAGTGACGACAGGGTCTGGCCGGACTGGCTCAAACGCTCGGCGACCAACAACCACGGAATCATGCCGCTGTCGCAGTAGGCGAAGTCCCGGAAGTAATGGTGGGCGCTCATTTCGCCACCATAGACCGCGTCTTCATCGCGCATGCGCTGTTTGATGAAGGCGTGGCCGGTCTTGCTCTCGATGGCTTCGCCACCGGCGGCCTTCACCAGGTCCAGGGTATTCCAGGTCAGGCGCGGGTCGTGAATCACCTTGCCACCACCGGTCTTGCGCAGGAACTGGTCGGCCAACAGGCCAACGATGTAGTAGCCTTCGATGAACCGGCCGTTTTCGTCGAAGAAGAAACAGCGGTCGTAGTCGCCGTCCCAGGCAATCCCCATGGCTGCCCCTTCCTCCACCACCGCCTCTGCGGTCACTGTGCGGTTCTCCGGCAGGATCGGGTTGGGTACGCCGTTGGGGAAGTGGCCGTCGGCCTGATGGTGTACTTTCACGAATTCGAACGGCAGGTGCTGTTCGAGTTCATCGATCACCAGGCCCGCGCCACCGTTGCCGGCATTTGCAACAATGGTCATGGGCTTCAGCGAGCCCGCATCCACGTAACCCAGCAGGTGGTCGATGTAGGCACTCATGGCTTCCAGCGGCTCGTAGCGCCCCAGTTCAGGGGCATCGGCGAAGGGTTCCAGCACTCGATCCCGAATGTCGTTCAGACCGTTGTCGGAGCTGATGGGGCGCGAGTCCGGGCCCACCATCTTCATGCCGTTGTGATCTCTCGGATTATGGCTGGCGGTCACCATGATGCCGCCGTCCATGCCGTAATGGCTGGTGGCAAAATACACCATCTCGGTGCCGCAAAGACCAATGTCGAAAACGTCCGCGCCGGCAGCCATCAGGCCCGAACTCAAAGCTTCGGCAATGTCCGGGCTGGACAGGCGGATGTCGTAACCGACAATGACTTTCTTCGCACCGGTAATCTCGACATAGGCTCGGCCGATGCGCTCGGCCAGGGTCGGGTTTAACTGGTCAGGCACTCGACCGCGCAGGTCATAGGCTTTGAAACAGGACAGGTCCATTGTCTGGTTTTACTCCGCGGCGGCTGACTGAAGCTGGATGTAATTCTGGATACCCATCTGGGAAATGAGTTCCAGTTGGGTTTCCAGCCAATCGATGTGTTCCTCTTCACTGTCGAGAATGCTGCGGAACAACTGGCGGCTGCCATAATCCTGAACCTGCTCGCAGTAGGCCACCGCTTCTTTCAGGTCGACGTGGGCGGTCTGCTCAAGCTTGAGGTCGCAGGTGATCATCTCCTCGACGTTTTCACCGATCAGAAGCTTGTTGAGGTCCTGAAGGTTGGGCAACCCCTCGAGAAACAGGATGCGCTCGATCAACTGATCGGCGTGCTTCATTTCGTCGATGGATTCCTCGTATTCCTTGGCAGCCAGCTTGGTAATACCCCAGTCCTTGTACATACGGGAATGAAGGAAGTACTGGTTAATGGCGGTCAGCTCGTTGGCGAGGACCTTGTTGAGATACTGAATAACCTTTTTATCGCCTTTCATAGCGTGGCTCCCTTTTGAGGTATGTAATCCGTACCCAAGGATAGCCGGTTACAGCTCAATAAAAAATTGCAGGCGGGAAAGATTCGCAACTCAGGCCGGCGCGGAGAACCGGCTTGGTGAAGACAGAGCAAACGGCAGGTGTGTCTATGCCGGTTGGGCCAACAGGTTAGCCAGTGACAGGTAATCGGGTGTCGAACACTCCCTCAGGATCTCGCGAGCGGTACTGGCACAGCGACCGCATTGCCGGCCCACTCCCATTTCTTTACCAAGCTGACGCATGGAGGTAACCCCGTTTTCGGCAGCTTCGCGAATTTCCCGGTCAGTAACCCCGTGGCAAAGGCACACGTACATAACTGATTCTCACTAACGACATTAAAGGTAGTGATAATTATTGTTATTTGCGTCTCGAATTACAACCCCTTCTTGTTAAATTTCTGCAACAGGGTCATCAGCCTCCGGCTTCCCGGGTCAGGTTGCGGGCGCCATCGTCAGTGACCACCACATTGTCCTCGATGCGAATGCCGCCACAGCCTCTGAGATCGTCGATTACGGCGTGATTGAAGTGCCCTCCGAGCGGCCCGTCCAGAATGGGAGCCAGCAGTGACGGGATAAAATAGAGCCCCGGCTCGATGGTGACAACCATGCCCGGCTCCAGGGTCCGGGTCAGGCGCAGAAACGGCGCGTCTGCCGGCGACGGCTCGCGTTTGCCGGCGACATCGTGCACCTGAACTCCGAGGTAGTGGCCGATACCGTGGGGGAAAAAGGCCCGGGTAACCCCCTGCTCCACCAGGGCCTCGTCGTCCAGTCCCGAGACCACCCCGGCGGCACTCAGCAAGGCCGCAATGCCGTCATGGGTTTTGCGGTGGATGGCCACGTAATCGACCCCGGGCGCCACCATGCCGCACAGGCGACGCTGCAGTTGTTCAAGGCCCTGAACCAGCGCGGCAAACCGACCTTCACCGGCCCCGGGCGTGGTGCGGGTAATGTCCGAGCAATAGCCCCGGAATCGGACACCCGCGTCGATCAGCAGGCTGCGGGCGCGGGCCGGCCCATCAATGTCGTAAAACTGATAATGCAGGGTGCCGGCGTGTTCGTTGACACCAATGATGCTTTGGTAAGGCGCTTCGGCCTCACGCTGGCCGGTGGCCCGCTGATAGGCCAGGCTGATCTCGAACTCACTGCCACCACCGAGGAAAGTGTCCCGGGCAGCCCTGTGGCCGCAGACGGCAATCTCGTTGGCCCTGACGAGACAGGCAATTTCATAAGGCGTCTTGTGGACGCGGGTTTCCTCCAGGTCCACCAGCAACCGCCCCGGGTTGTGATCACCCGGCGCCTGCGCCACGGTCGCCGGATCCCCGATAACCGCCAGCTTGCCGGCGCGCTCCATGGACGGCGCCTCACGGTGCTGTATGAAACGTACCTCCACCGCCTGTTGCCAGGGTTCCTCCGGCAGATCCAGGTTCGCGTGCCAGAAGTCCACCGGCTGATACAACCAGAGCACAGGCGTGCGGCCCGGGCGAATCAGCAACCAGCTGTGTTCCTGGCCGGCCAGGCCGGTCCAGTGCAGAAAGGGGCCGTACCCCTGAAAAGGGTAGGACTGATCATCCCCGTAGCGCATGGGCGCGGCACCGGAGCTGATCAACAAGCCGTCGTAACCCTGCGCCAACAGAGCCTTCTGGTATCGCTGCTGGAGCGTCTGGATGTGATCGGTCTGCAGGGCCAATAGTTCAGTGTCAGGCATGTTGGTTTTCCAATGTCTCCCAGAGCGTTAAAAGATCGTCGGAGCGCGGCTCACACAGGCGGATCAGGCGAATTTCCAGCGGTACGTCCCAGTGTTCATCCCCGGCCCGCACCAGGCTTCCGAACTGCTCGCTTTTTTCCGTCATTCGTTGTGGCAGCCAACCCATGCCAAAGCCCTGTTTGACCAGGGCCTTGATGCTGGCGGACTGGGTATTCTCATTCAGTGGCAACAGACTCGCAGAGTCCTTGCTGCGGCTGAGATGCGCCTCGATGGCGGACTGCAGAAACCCCCGGGGGTGGTAGGCAATCAGAGGCACGGGCTGCTCCGCGGTACCCGGGAGCGAATACCGCGGCTGACCGTCATCATCCGTCACACTGACCGGCACCAGCGATTCCCGAGCCAGGGTGATCGACTCGTACCGATCCGGATTCAGCCGCTCGCGCCAGGGCAGATCCTTGTGCCAGTAGCACAGCACCAGGTCGCACTCGCCGTTGTCCAGGGCATCCAGGAATTGCTCCCCCACCCAGTTGGTGGCCTTGAGGTTCAGCTGCAGGCGCTCCGCGACCCCGGCTTTGCGAGCCCAGCCCTGGTAGAAATGGGAGAACAGCCCCTGGGTGGAGCCGACGCTGATCCGCGCCGAGGCCTCGGCCTCCATGTCGTGAATGCGGTCTTTGGTGTCCCGGACGTCCCGCGTGACCCGCTCGCACAATTCGACAAAGGCCTCCCCTGCCGGGGTCAGCGACAGCGGCAGGGTCTGGCGATTGATCAGGGTGGCCCCCATGGCTTCCTCGAGAAGCTTGATGCGGCGGCTGAACGTCGGCTGGCTCACGTGCTGCAGCTCGGCTGCCCGTGAGAAATGGCGCGTTCGTGCCAGCGCCATAAAATCTTCAAGCCAGCGTATTTCCATGGGGTCACCAGGGTCCGGAGATAATGTCAGGCATGATAGCCTATCGCGGCAACCCTGTTACAAGCGCCCTTCCTCGACGGCGTGACACGCCACCCGGGTGCCACCGTCGGTCGCAATCAACTGGGGAATTTCCTGCCGGCAACGCTCGTTGGCGTAGGGGCAGCGACCGTGGAAAACGCACCCGGACGGCAGCTGCACCGGGGTGGGCACCTCCCCTTGCAGACGAATATGGCTGGGCCGGTCGTCTGCGAGTTTCGGAATGGCCGACAACAGCGCCTGGGTGTAGGGATGCCGCGGCGTGCTGAACAGGGTTCTGGTGTCCGCCAGCTCGCAAACCCGGCCCAGATACATGACCGCCACCCGGGTCCCGAAGTGCTCCACCACGGCCAGGTCATGGGTGATGAACAGGTAGGTCAGGTTGCGGCTCTCCTGGGCATCCATCAGCAGGTTGAGCACCTGGGCCTGGATCGACACGTCCAGGGCCGAGATCGGTTCGTCGGCAACAATGAATTCGGGATCCACCGCCAGCGCCCGGGCAATGGCGATACGCTGACGCTGACCACCGGAAAACTCGTGGCCAAACCGGCTGCCCCAGTCGGGATCGATGCCGACCGAGTGCATGACTTCATGCACCTTGTCGCGAACCTCAATGTCCTTGGCGTTCGGCTGGTGGAAACGGATGGGCTCTTCCAGGGTTTGCTGGATGGTCATGCGCGGATTCAGGGACGCGTACGGATTCTGGAAGATCATCTGCATCTTGCGGCGGTAGGGCAACACCTCCTTGCCATCCAGATTATCGATACGCTGGCCATCGTAATGAATCTCGCCGGCGCTGGGTGACAACAACCCCATCACGGTGCGGGCCACCGTCGACTTGCCGCAGCCGGATTCGCCCACCACGCACAGGGCCTCGCCCTTCTGCACCTGCAGGTCGACGCCGTTGATCGCATGCACGGCTTCCTGCTTGCGCTGGAAGCGACCACCCTTGAACGAGATCTGCTCCAGCAGGCTGCCGGACAGGTCAAACTTCTTCTCAAGTCCGCGAATGTCCACCAGTGTGGATGACGGGGAGGTCACGATCCCACCTCCTGCATGCGTTTCTCCTGCTCAATAAGGTTGCTGACTTCGTAACAGGCCACATCGACATTTCCGGAGCGCACATATTCCGGCATGGTGCGCTTGCACTGGTCGGTGGCGAACTTGCAGCGTGGGTGGAAGGGGCAGCCGGTGGGCACGTTCTTCAGGGACGGCATGGAACCGGGAATCTGGAACAGCCGCTCACCGGGCTCGCCCATCTGGGGCAACGCGTTGATCAGCCCCTGGGTGTAGGGATGCTGGGCATCGTTGATGATTTCCCGGGTCGGGCCCTGTTCGATGATCCGGCCGGAATACATCACCAGCATGCGCTGGGTGACCTGGGACACCACGCCCAGGTCGTGGGTGATCAGCATCAGGGCCACATTCTCCTGCTCACACAGTTCCAGCAGCAGGGCCATGATTTCCGCCTGGATGGTGACGTCCAGCGCCGTGGTCGGCTCGTCCGCAATGATGATTTCCGGGTCCAAAAGCAGCGCGATGGCGATGATCACCCGCTGGCGCATCCCGCCGGAGAGCTCGTGGGGATACTGATCCAGGCGCTTTTCCGGGGACGGAATCTGCACCTTGCGCAGTTTTTCCAGGGCAATATCCCGGGCACCTTTGGTGCTGATCCGGCGATGAGCCTTGATGGCCTCGACCATCTGGGTGCCGATGGTCAGCACCGGATTCAGGGTCATCATCGGATCCTGGAAAATCATCGCGATGCGGTTGCCACGGATTTTCCGCAGCTCGCGCTCGCTCATGGCCGCCAGGTCCCTGCCCTCAAACAGGATCTGGCCCCCGGCGATGTAACCGGGCCGGGCAATCAGGTTCAGGATGGAGAAGGCCGCTACCGATTTACCGGCGCCGGATTCGCCCACCAGCCCGAGACGCTCGCCCTTATCCAGGCTGAAACTGATGCCGCGCAGGGCCGTGAGGTCGCCGCCGCGCACTGCAAAGCGGACGTCGAGATTTCTTACTTCCAGTAATGACATGACGTTACCCCTTGTACAGCCGTGGGTTCATGACATCCCGCAGCCAGTCACCCAACAGGTTGATGACCAGTACGAGTACCACCAGCACCAGGCCGGGAATCAGGGTGATCCACCAGGAGCCACTCTGGATGTAGTCAAAACCGGATTTGATCAGTGAGCCGAGCGAGGGCTGGGTTTCCGGCATGCCGAGGCCCAGGAACGACAGCGCCGCTTCGGAGATGATCGCGTTGGCGATCTGCACCGTGGCAATGACGAAAATCGGTGACAGGGTGTTGGGCAGAATGTGGCGGAACATGATCCGGCCGGTGCGGAAGCCCATCACCTTGGCCGCATCCACGTATTCCTTTTTCTTCTCCGCCAGCACCGAGGCCCGCACCGTCCGCGCGATCTGCGGCCACTCAGACACACCGATGATGAAGATCAGCATGTAGATGGCGATCTCGCCGAACATCAGGTTGCCGAAGCTGGCCTTGAACACCGCCCCGACAATGATCGCCACCATCAGGGTGGAGAACGACAGCTGGACGTCGGCAATGCGCATCAGGATGGAATCCACCCGGCCGCCGAGGTAGCCCGCCAGCAGGCCGAACAGGATACCCAGCGCCGCCTGCAGCAGCACGGCACCAAAACCGATCAGCAACGACACCCGGGTGCCATAGAGAATGGTGGAGAGCAGGTCCCGGCCCTGGGCGTCGGTGCCCAGGGGAAAGGCCGGATCGGAGCCGTCCAGGCCGACCGGCGGCAGCTCGGAGTTCATGATGTTGATCTGGGCCAGATCGTAGGGATCGGCCGGCGCCAGCAGCGGCGCAAAAATGGCCGCCAGCACCATCAGCACCAGCACCACGAAGCTGGCAATGGCCACCTTGTCGCGCTTGAAGCTGTACCAGAGGAAGGACTCGCGAAAGCGATCCCAGCGTGAAAGAGTCGCCGTCGTCATGCTTTCTTACCTGTCAGTTTTACCGTGGGGTTCACCAGGCCATAGATCAGGTCCACCACGGTATTGGTAATCACGAAGATCAGACCTACCACCATCAGGTAAGCCACGATCAGGGGAATGTCGCTGCGGGTAATGGCTTCGAGGAACATCAGCCCGACACCCGGCCACTGGAACACGGTCTCGGTCAGGATGGTGTAGGCCACCATGATCCCGATCTGCACACCGCCCACGGTGATCACCGGCAGCATGGTGTTCTTGAGCGCGTGCAGGAAATTGATACGCGCAGAGCTCAGACCCTTGGCCCGGGCGTACCGGATGTAGTCGCTCTGCAGCACTTCCATCATCTCGGCCCGGATCAGGCGGATGAACAACGGCAGCATGATGGACGCCAGCGAAATCGACGGCAGAACCAGATGCAGGATGCCGCCCTGGGAGAAAAAGCCGGAATTCCAGGTGCCGAACAGAGGCGTCAGTTCGTCGCCACGGCCGTAGGAGGGCAGGCCGCCTTCGGTAGACAAGGCCGCGTTCAGCCACTGACCCCAGCCGGCGTCTTCCGGGAACCAGTCCACGGTGACGCCGATGGAGAACAGCTGGATCAGTACGATGGCCGTCAGGAACACCGGGATGGAAATACCCACGGTACTGACACCCATAAAGAATTTGGACAGCCAGGCCTGGGGCCGGATGGCGGCATAGACGCCAATGGGCACCGAAAACACCAGGATAATCAGGCTGGCACCGATCACCAGTTCCAGGGTGGCCGGCAGGTGCTCAAGAATGACATCGAGGGTGGGTTTACCATAGAAATAGGAGGTGCCCAGATCGCCCTGCAGGGCATTACCGGCAAATTTCAGGTACTGCACCACCAACGGGTCGTTCAACCCCATTTCGTCACGGATCGCTTCCCTCTCCTCTTGGGAGACGGACATGCCCACCATCTGCTGAAGCGGGTCACCAAGGCCATCCTGGATGGCAAAGGCAATCACACTGATCACAAACATGACCAGCACTGCCTGGGAAATCCGCTGAACTAAAAACGCTAACATGGAAATTTACCGGATAATTCTGCAAACAAAAGACCGGCTCCGGACTGATCCGAAGCCGGTCCGCCCATAGGGGCTGTTATTCCACGACTAGGTCACCCAGGTACGGGAAGTTCATGACGTTGAGGATCGGTTCGATCTTCACGTTTTTCTTGCTGGCCCAGGCCAGGTCCTGCCAATGCAGGGGCACGAAGGCGGCCTCGTCGTACAGGCGCTGCTCGACTTCCTTCAGCATTGCAGCCCGCTTGTCCAGGTCGGTTTCGACGTTGGCTTTGTTCACCATGGCGTCGATTTCCGGGTTGCAGTAGTTACCGGCGTTGTACTGGCCGGCGCCGGTGTCGGCATCCGGACAGAACGTCAGGAACTCGAAGAAGTTGGCCGAGTCCTCGGTGTCCGCGTGCCAGCCGATCATCATCATGTCGGCCGCGCGAGCGTCATACTCGGGCCAGTACTGGGCCTTGGGCAGGGTTTTCAGGTCAACCTTGATGTTGATCCGCGCCAGCATGGCGGCAACCGCCTGGGCGATCTTGTCGTCGTTCACGTAGCGGTTGTTGGGCGCCATCATGGTGATGGTGAAACCGTCTTCGTAACCGGCCTCTTTCATCAGCTGCTGGGCCGTGGCCACGTCAAACCGAGGCGTCAGGGACTCGTTGTGACCCTGGTAGCCGTCGGGGGACATCTGGGCCGCCGGCGTGGCAAAGCCTTTCATGATCTTGGCGGCAATGCCTTCCTGGTTGATGGCGTAGGCGATGGCCTGGCGTACCTTCGGATCCTTGAAGGCTTCGACCCGGTCCTGGTTCATGTGGAACAGGATGATGCGGGTGCCGCTCATGGTCACCAGATCCGCGTTCTTGTCACGGCGGATACGCTCCAAATCGGTCGGCGGCACCGGCGCGATGAAGTCCACACCGCCGGACAGCAGCGCGGAGACACGGGTGTTGTTCTCCTTGATCGGGGTCAGCACGATCTTGCCGATGTTGCCCGGGGACTCGGTGTCCCAGTAGTCGTCAAAACGCTCGAACTCCACACGCACGCCCTGCTGACGGCCGGTGACCACGTAGGGGCCGGTACCGGACAGGTTCTCGGAGGCGAAGGAGTTACCGTGCTTGGTGATGGCACTCTTGCTCTGGCCGTTGTCGGTCTCACCGGTGTAGAACTCGCTGTCCATCGGGAAGATGTAGGTCGCGGTGTTCAGCAGCAGCGGGTAGGGCTCGCTGGTAACCAGTTCGAAGGTGTAGTCGTCAACCACCTTGAGCTCGCTGAACGGCTTGAAAATGGCCTTGAAGTCCTGGCTCTGCTTCAGACGGTCAAAAGTGAACTTGACGTCCTTGGTGGTCAGCTCGTTGCCAGAATGGAACTTCACGCCCTCGCGCAGCTTGAAGCGCATGGTGTTCTCGTCGACACGTTCCCAGCTCTTGGCCAGGCGCGGCTCGAAGCCGAGGTCCTTGGTCCAGCGCAGCAGCGGGTCAAAGGTCATGTGGCTCAACTGCAACATGCCGCCGGAGAGCTGCTCATGGATATCCAGGGTCACGGGGTCGGCGTCGTACGCCATTTTCAGTTCCTTGTTCGCCTCGGCAGACATCGCCATCGGGGCGGCGGCCAGGGCCATGGAACCAACAAAAGCTGTCAGTAGTTTTTTCATCGCGTTTTCCGTCGCTGTTTTAAGAATTTTGCGGCGCATCGGCGCACATTCGCACCAGATGACTGCGCTAAAAACTAGTCGTGGAAACCCGGAACAGCAATCGAAATTGCGACATGACCTTATTCGCGAGGTGAATGACCTTATTTGGGGCAGGTATTAAAGGTGGAAAACCAGCGGCAGTATCAGGGCCGTGAACACCCCGGTCAGTCCCATGCCGAGGGACGCAAAGGCACCGGCGGTGTGGCTGATTTCGAAGGCCCTGGCGGTGCCTACCGCGTGTCCGTTCAGGCCCAGGGCGAAACCGAGGATGCGCTCGTCGTCCACCGGCAGCAGGCCGGCCAGCAGATCAACGAACAGGGTGGCAACCACTCCGGTAATCAACAACCCGCCCATCATCAGCGGAACGGAGCCTCCGAGCTGCTCGGTGATGCCGATGGCGATCGGCGCGGTCACCGACTTCGGCGCCAGTGACGCCAGCACCTCCGGGGTCGCACCCAGCGCCCAGGCAATTACGACGGCGTAGACCGCCGCGAGCGTCGCCGCCACCGGCAAAGTGCACAGGATTGGACGCCACAAAGCCCGAATGTGGTGCATCTGCTGGTACAGCGGAATGCCCAGGGCAACTGTCGCCGGCCCCAGCAAAACCGTCAGCCACCGGGCACCGTCCTGGTATCGGGCGTAATCCAGAGACAGGATGGCAATGGTTGCCGACAGCATGACAGCCGCCAGCACAACGGGCGGCAGCCATAGCGGGCGCCCCATCCGGGCGAAAACCCAGTTACCGGCGAAAAAGGCACCCAAGGTGAGGCCGATTGCCAGGGTCGGGCTCGCCGACAGCACCTCCACCAGTGACCAGAGTCGCTCAGTCATTGGCCTGGCTCCGGTTGCGGCCCTGAACCAGGAATTTCATCAGCAGCAGCGTCGTGAGGACACTCAGAAAGGTGCCAACAAGCAACGCCACCGCAACCGCCAGCCACTGTCCGCTGAACTGGTCTGCGGTGAAAAATACCCCGACGACCCCGGGCATGATCAGCAGTACCAACACCGAAATCAGCCCCTGACTGGCCGCTGCCAACGAGTCGCTGACACTGCCTTTTACCATCAGGGTCAGGGTCATCCCGATCATACCGAGCACGCCACCACTGACCGGTATCAGAAACACCAGACGCAGGGCTTCACCGAACAGGAAAAACAAAACCAGAATCAAAAAACCGCGCAACATCGGCATGTCATCATGCTCATCCGGGGGAGAATTGCACTACACTAGCGCATACTTATCGCCCCATACTATTCCGGAAGGCTCATGGCGCTCAAAGCAACAATCTTCAAGGCCACGCTCAGTATTGCCGACATGGACCGGCATTACTACGCGGACCACCATCTCACCATCGCCCAGCACCCGTCGGAAACGGACGAGCGCATGATGATCCGCCTGCTGGCCTTTGCCCTGAATGCCGATGAACACCTGGAGTTTACCAAGGGCCTGAGCACCGACGACGAACCCGAGCTGTGGCGAAAAAGCCTGAGTGACGAGATTGAACTCTGGATTGAGCTGGGGCTGCCGGAGGAAGGCCGGTTACGAAAAGCCTGCAACCGGGCGAGGCAGGTCATTCTATACACCTACGGCGGGCGCGCCGTTCCGCTATGGTGGGAAAAGCATCACCACAAGCTGGAACGCTTTGGCAACCTGACCGTCATCGACCTGCCCCAGGAGTCAACCGCGGCACTGGCCAGCCTGGCCCAGCGCGGCATGTCCCTGCAGATCACGGTGCAGGACGGTGTCGTCGGCGTGGCCGACGACACCCAACACGTTCAGGTCGAGCCGGCGCCGCTGACCTAGCGGGACGCCGCTCCGGCGCCGGGATCAGAGCGTAACCGCTTCCCGGTGCCCGGGAATGGGTTCCGAGAGCTGTTCGATCTGACGCAGCAATGCCTCGGTTCGCTCTTCCATCAGCGTCTGGTCGCCGCGGCTTTCCACGTTCAGCCGGATGACCGGTTCCGTGTTCGACATCCGCAGATTGAACCGCCAGTGCTCGAACTCCATGCTCAGGCCATCAATGTGATTCACCGACATCGCGTCGCGCAGGTAAATCCCCTCGATAGCCTCGAGAACGACCGAAGGATCGTCCACGGTCCGATTGATTTCACCACTGGCCGGGAATGCCTCGATCCGGGCATCGATCAGTGACGACAGGGTCTGGCCGGACTGGCACAGTCGCTCGGCGACAAGCAACCAGGGGATCATGCCACTGTCGCAGTAGGCAAAGTCCCGGAAGTAATGATGGGCGCTCATTTCGCCGCCATACACTGCATCCTCCTCCCGCATCCGCTGCTTGATGAAAGCGTGTCCGGTTTTGCTTTCCACCGCGACGCCGCGGGCGGAGGACACCAGTTCGCGGGTGTTCCAGACCAGACGGGGATCGTGGATCACCTTGCCGCCGCCAGACTTGCGCAGGAACTGATCCGCCAGCAGACCGACAATGTAGTAGCCCTCGATGAAACGCCCTTTCTCGTCGAAGAAGAAACACCGGTCGTAATCGCCGTCCCAGGCGATACCCATGGCGGCATCACTGGCGAGCACGGCCATGGACGTCGCCGAACGGTTCTCTTTCAACAGCGGATTGGGCACGCCGTTGGGAAAGGTCCCATCCGGCTTGTGATGGACCTTGTAGAATTCGAACGGCAGGTGGGGTTCGAGCGCATCGATAACTTCGCCGGCACCACCGTTACCGGCATTCACCACGATCCGCAGTGGCTTGAGGCTGGTCCGATCAACATAGCCGAGCAGGTGTTCCACGTAGGGCCCGGTGACATCCAGACTCTTCAGGGTCCCCGGGTCTGCCGCATCCGGCAAGTCATCCTGGGCACCGTCGCGGATATCGGTCAGGCCGTTATCGGAGCTGATTGGCCGGGCACCGGGACCGACCATCTTCATGCCATTGTAATCCTTGGGATTATGGCTGGCCGTGACCATGATACCGCCGTCCAACTGGAAATGACTGGTCGCAAAATAGATTTGCTCGGTGCCGCACAACCCAATGCTGTAGACATCGGCCCCCGCAGCCATCAGGCCCTGATTCAGGGCATCGGCAATCTGTGGACTGGACAGTCGGATGTCGTAGCCCACGGCCACCTTGCGGGCCCCTGTCACGGCCACGTAGGCCTTGCCAATGCGCTCTGCCATTTCGGCATTCAGTTGATCCGGCACCCGACCACGGATGTCGTAGGCTTTGAAACATTTAAAATCCACCAGATTTCTCCTCTCGGTAACCAAAGCATGGGCACGCCGACGGACCTGAACCCGGCCCATCGGCCCGAAATTTATCCAACCCGGCTCTCCATCACCGGAATTTCCTCTTCTTCCTGGGGTTCCTGTACCGGCTCCCGCGTGTCCTGCGCCGGTTCCGTTCGTCCATACCGGTCATCAAGGCGCTCGATGTCGTCCTCTCCCAGGTAGGCACCGGACTGGACCTCGATCAATTCCAATGGAATCTTTCCGGGATTGAACAGCCGATGCACCGAACCAATCGGGATGTAGGTGGATTCGTTTTCCGATAGCAGAAAGGTTTCGTCATCCCGGGAGACTTCGGCGGTTCCGCGCACGATGATCCAATGCTCGGCCCGGTGGTGATGTTTCTGGAGCGACAGCCGTTCCCCCGGCTTCACCGTGATGCGTTTGACCTGGAAACGGTTTCCGTTGTCGATGCTGTCGTAACTGCCCCAGGGCCGGAACACTTCCCGGTGGATGCGGGTTTCCGGGCGCCCCTCCGCTTTCAGCTTCTGAACCACACCCTTGACCTCCTGGACACGGTCGCGGGGGGCGATCATCAGGGCGTCCTTGGTATCAACAACCACCAGATCGTCCACGCCCACCATGGCTACCAGCTTTTCCGGGGCATGGATCAGGCAGCCGGAGCTGTCTGCCAGGCAGGCATCGCCATACACGGCGTTTTGCTGTTCATCTTTTTCGCTGATGTCCCAGATCGACGACCAGGCCCCCACATCGCTCCAGCCGGCATCCAACGGAACCAGGGTGGCACGGGTGGTCTTTTCCATCACCGCATAGTCGATGGAATCGTCCGGGCAGTGTTCGAAGATCTCCGGCGGGATCCGGCTGAAGCCGAGGTCTTCCGACAGGCTGCGCGAAGCCAGCAGTGCCGTGTCGTAGATATCCCGGCTGTGCCGTTTCAGTTCCCGAAGGTAGGCATCGGCCCGGAACATGAACATCCCGCTGTTCCAGAAGTAGCCACCTTCGTCGAGCAACCGACGCGCGGTAGCCTCGTCCGGCTTCTCAATGAACTTCCGGACCGGTCGTGGGCCGCCCGGATCATCCTCGCGGCCTGCGGCAGAAATATAGCCGTAGCCGGTTTCCGGGCGATCCGGTGTGGTACCGAACAGGACCAGGGCGCCATCTTTGGCGACCTTCAATCCCTTCGCTATGGCTTCATGGAAGGGCTTGGTCTGGCTGATCGCATGGTCTGCGGGCAACACCAGCATAATGCTGGCGGGATCCTTCCGGGCAATCTGGATCGCCGCAAGGGCTACTGCCGGAGCGGTGTTCCTGCCAAAGGGTTCCAGCAAAATGGACTGCGGCTTCTGGCCAATGGCATCCAGCTGTTCTTTCACCAGGAAACGGTGTTCGTCATTGGCGACCACAACCGGTGCTTCCACGTCGTCTTGTGGCAGTCTGGCCAGAGTCTGCTGAAACATGCTGTCCTCATTAAGCAACGGCAGAAACTGTTTCGGATAGGCCTGACGGGAAAGCGGCCAGAGCCGCGAACCGGAACCGCCTGACAGTATGACTGGTATCATAATCCTGCTCCTTCACTTGCTTGGTTGATGCCCCGGAAACAAACTCCCGGGGGCGGGGACCGTCATGCGCGAGCACGACCATCCTTTTCTGAGTCGTTTAAAAATCGAGGCGAATTTCGCCGGGGGGAAAGGGATCCCGGCCGGTTGGCCAGCGCGGATCCACCCGATACAGAAACTCGATGTCACCGCCCAGCCGGGTGTTCTTGACCGGGCCGTACGCCGTCATGAACGCGTTCATACCGGGTAGATCGCCCCAGATTTCAGTCCAGGGACGCATCCAGGCAAGGCCCCAGGCCGTGTGCAGACCGTCGGTGATCTGCGGGTACCCGGTGATGGCTTCGATGGCGGAGGAATCGTCCAGCCCGGTCACCACATTCTGGGCCAGCGTCGCGAAGCCATTGCCATACTGCTCGTGTACCGAGACACCATTGACCTCGGCAAACACCGCAATCGCGGTGAGCGGTTGCATGGCGTAGTTGAGGTATTCCAGGGCCCGGTCCTGGCGGCTCAGTTCCTTGGGCAGGTAGCCGTCGCTGCTGATCTGGCCCATGGCTTCCTCGAACTTGCTCATGGACCAGTTCCAGTGGTCGCAATTTTCCGTGGCCACCGAGGTGGCCATCACCGCCCAGGCGGCCCAGTAATCGTGGTTATTGACCTTCCGGGGTTCACGGTCGGTGTAGTAGCCGCGAACCCCGTTGGCGACCTCGTCGAACCACGCTTCAATGCGGTTCAGCCGGTCGGTGGCCAGCGCTGAGTCGTCGGAGGACAGCTTGACCCGAAGATAGGCGTTGGCAGCGGCGGCCAGCGCCCACTTGCGCACCGCCTGACCCACGTGATTGATCTCATCGGGCAGAAGCGCATCCGCCTGGGCCCAGGTATCAAGATTTTCCAGGACACAGTCCCGTGCGGCCGGACCGTCGCCATCCACCTGGTAGTCATCGGCACCGGCAATGACTGTTTTTTCAAAGCCCCGGATGGTCTTGGTGGCATCCAGATAAGCCTGATAGGCGTCCTCGTTGAGTTCATTGCGGGCGCTGTCGCTGCCTTCGTATTTGCTGGTGAAGCTCATGCTGCCCTGATACGGCTCAATCACTTTGCAGTCATACGAGCCGCCATCCCGGGCTTCCGGTATCTGGTAGTAGCCGATCGGTGCGCGTAAGCCGTCCTCGTAGCACTGTGCGGCCTCAACCGAGGCCACTCCCAGGGACGAGACCAGTGCCGTGGACAGTAGGACTCGTCCGGCATTTCCAACCATGTCTGTTTGTCCGATCCTCATACCAACTCCCAATTACGGGTGGGTTTGCTTCATTTGTCCTGGCGACGGCACACCTTGGCCGTCACCGTCAAGCCGTCGCTGACCTGCTCTGGTTCGAGCTCCAGATCGAGCGACATGAACAATTCGTCGTTCCAGCTCTCGCCGGCGGGCAGCTCGAACATGAACCGTCCGGTGGTTTCGACTCGGGCGCCATACTCCAGGTCCACCCGGTCCTTGCGACCAAACACATACCAGATGAAGGCATCGACCTCTTTGACGCCGGGATCGCTGAACTGCAGTTCAACCAGGTACTCGTCGCTGGGCAGCTCCAGGAATTGGCCACCGCCGTTATAGAGAACTTCGTTGGTGCCAGCCTTCACCGGCGTGGTTTCCTGCAGAACCGGCTGTTTTCCCTGACAACCGTCGCTCACCATCGGCACGATCTGCCGATAAAATTCAGCGCTGTCCAGGGTGTGGTAGGCGGGTATCTCCCAGATGATGATTTTGGGAGGCGACTGCCTAAAACTGTCCGACATCAGGTACTCGAACATCGAGCCATCGTAGCTGCCCCCGGCGACAGCCACGTTCAGGATTTCCACGCCGAGGAACTCCTGCAGTGAACCCGCAAAGTTGTAATCCTGCGCGCCCTTACTGTTACTGGTGCCGACCAGTGTGATAGGGGGCAGGCTCTCATCACCAAACAGGGCATTCGCCTCGCCAGCGGCGGCATCGCCGGCAAGCTCAGTGCGATACTCATCGACGTACTGGGTCGGCCAGGCTTGCCCGCAGATCCGTTCTGCGGCGTCCTGTAGTGAACCGTTTTTGCGAATCAGGCCGGTGCGCCGAGTCTCGAAGCTCTTTTGCGACAACGACTGATAGGCCGGCATCTGGCGAATGCGGTCAGCGACAATGCGCGCCGTCCGCCGGGCACCGTAGGGCGTCCAGTGGTGGTCACGCTTGAAGTAATACGCCTTCTCCCGGTCAGGCTCGTCCAGCAATGGCCCCAGGTCCGGAACCACAAGGCCCGCCTGGCGGAACTTCGCAAGCGCGTCCAGATAATTGCTGCGGGCATAGGGCCAGGAGAACTTCACTGACGAGTGCTCCGGCAGTTTGTTCGGGTGCACCAGCCCCTTGGTGGGCTGGAACACCAGAACCAGCTCGGTTCCTGTGGTCCGTTTCAGGTGACGGGCGAAGCGCTCAAGGTGCCGCAGCCCCTCCTGGGTCGGCCCGTACTGTTCCGGCAGTTCCGCCTCCGAGCGGAACAACCAGTCATCCTGACCCTGCACCAGTATGTTGAAATTCTTAAGATAACTGGTGTCGTAGGCGAACGACTGCGACGCCATGGGACACAACCGGATCTGCGAATTAACGTCGTACTGCGGGAGCTCCGCTGCCGCGACCGATGCGGTGCCGATGCCGCCAACGAACAGCGCCATGATGCGAGCGTGTCGACCCCAGCGGTGCATTACCGCACTGAACCGTGCCATTGACCCCGTCTCCCTCAAACCGAAGTGTCCACACGGTTTTCAGCCACCAATAGACGCGGGCTTCCGCCGGCATCAATCACGAAGAAGCTGAAAACCTTGCCGCGCTGAAGGTTGACCGGCGGCGTCTGGGCAACGGCCTCACCGCCCGAGAATGCACCCAGCGAAATCTTGACCGCGTTGATTTCCCGATTGCCGACACTGATCGGGTCCAGGGGATCAATCACGGCTACCTTGCCGTCAGCCGTCTTAAGGCTGATGCCACCGTCACCCGTCAGGTTGTAGAACGAGACCAGAGCCTTTCTGGGATTCTTGAAGGTTTTGTCGGACAGGATTTCCAGCTCGCCGGAATCCAGCACGACCGCCGTGTAGAAGCGGTCCTTTTCCATGGTGACCGGCGCAGCCTGGTTCCCGACACTCAGCTCATAGGTGCCGTCCGGCAGGTAGATGTAGGGACTCGCGTCCATCGGAGCGATATCCTTGATAGCCTTGCCACCAATCTCGGCCAGGGGAATGCTTCCGCTGACATCGGCATTCACCACCCGGATGAACGCGGCGCCATCCGGTGCTTCGGCGGCGTAGAGTGCGTCCTCTCCTGCCTGGGCGGCCAGGGGGACAAGCAGACTGAGCAGAACAGCAAACGCGGTTTTGATGGTTAATTGCATGGTATTTCTCCTCAATGGATTGTTTGGTGGCCCTGCTCATTTGCCTGGGCCAACAGGTTTTCCCGGCGGTCAAACCAGGCCAGCGTGTCCTTCGATTTCACAGGCTGGGCGAGGTACCGTTCGGGAAATTCCCAGACCACGAGTTCCGGAGGGTTATCCCGGAACTCGTCGGACTTGAGATAGTCGGTCATGGGTTGGAAGGGCCCCTGCCCCTCGTCCGAGACGTTGATCAGGTCCCGGCCAAGGTGGCGCTTGAGGGCACCCGGGAAATCCCAGAGTGGATTGGCGCTGTAACTGGTGCCGACCAGAACGATGTCGGCCGAGGTCTCGGCAAACAGGCTCTGCGCAGAGGTGTCTCCAGCACCTTCAACGGCCGTTGAACGCTCGGTGAGCCTGTCCGGCTCCGGCCCCAGGGATGGAAACAGCGGTTCCAGAGGCAAGTACGTGAGCAGATCACCTTCGTGGGTTCGGGTTTCACCGAGCGCCGTGACAAATCTGGTGTCGCCCCAGGATTGCCCGTCGAAAGACGCCTTGATCTCACCCGCTGCGTTGCGGGCAAACACGTCCGCGCCCTCGGGCGACCAGTGCGTGTCCGTACGCAGGAACACCTGGTTGCCCTGGTCGCGAGCCTCCGCCAGGTCCGGCATCAGATCCGGAGCCAGTATCTGCTCGGACGACATGCGGTCCAGGAAACGGCCGTACAGAGATTCCATCAGGGGTGCCGGCTCCTGATCGCCCAACTGTCCGGCGTATACGCGGGCTTTGGCGGGCACCACCAGTACCGCCACGGGCACACCTTCCGCCCGGAGGTAGTCGGCCACGGCCACAACCCGGTCGAGATTGGTCTCGACCACGGCGGAACTCTCCGCACCCGGGAACATTTCCTCGTCGGTGAACAACCAGCCCTGCTCGCCGACGGTCACACCGGGACGCCCTTCCTTGAACAGGGTGTAGTTGATCGCAGCCCAGAGATTGGTGCCCAGATCCCGAACCGGGAAGCCGTCGTCGTAGTGACTTTCAACGTCGCGCGCCAATTCTCCGGTTACCGGGTCGAGCCCCTCCTGCGCCCCGTAATCGCCGAAGGAGCGGAGCGAAAGGGCACCCAGGCCGAGCACGATCGCGATGAACACACAGGCCGTCATTTTTCTCGATGTCGCGGTCATAAGGCCCCCTCAGAACTGGAAGTAGAGAAACGGTGAGAAACTTTCCGCCGACAGTTTGAGAACCGCCAGCAAGAAGACCGGCACCAGCAACGTCGGCAACGCTGCCCGCATCCGGTTCACAAAGGCCGGATCGGGTGACCAGGGCAGCCGTTCCCTGAGGCCCATCACCAGTACCACCAGATACGCGAGTGCCAGGATCGCCAGGTTCAGTCCCCGGATTTCCTGCAGGTAGACCGCACTCAGGCTGAAGCCCTCGAAGCTGAACATCGCCTGGTAGAAGCTGAAGGCATCGCCAATGCTCGCAGCCCGGAACGTGACCCAGCCCAACATGACGAACAGGAAGGTCATGACCCAGCGACTGACCCGGAATCTACGGTCACCCGCATCAACACCCAGGACACGCTCGATGGCCAGCAACCCCCCGTGCCATGCCCCCCAGAGCAGGAACGTCCAGTTGGCGCCGTGCCAGAGACCGCCAAGCAACATGGTCAGAATCAGGTTCCGGTAGGTCCCGAAGACACCTTTGCGGTTCCCTCCCAGGGGGATGTAAAGGTAATCCCGCAGCCAGCTCGACAGGCTGATGTGCCAGCGCCTCCAGAATTCGGTAATGCTCTGACTGATGTAGGGCTGGTTGAAGTTCTCGGGAAACCGGAACCCCATCATCAGCCCGAGACCGATGGCCATGTCCGAGTACCCGGAGAAGTCAAAGTAGAGCTGCGCGGTGTACGCCAGGATCCCCAGCCAGGCGTCCGCCGTGGAAGGATCGGAGAGCGCAAAGGCACCATCAGCCAGAGGCGCGATGGAATCCGCGATGAACACCTTCTTGACGAACCCCTGCATGAAACGAGTCGCCCCCTCACCAAACTTCTCAAGGGTGTGGGTCCGGTAGGTGAACTGGTCCGCCAGATCCTTGTAACGAAGCACCGGCCCGGCGATCAGCTGGGGGAAGAGCGCAATGAATGCCGCGAAATCCACAAAGCGCCGGGTCGGCTCGGTATCTCCCCGGTACACATCCACCACGTAGGAAATGGCCTGAAAGATGTAGAAGGAAATTCCGATCGGCAGGATGATGTGCGCCAGCTCAAGCGGCTGGTATCCCAGCGACAGGAAAATCTCGTTTAGGCTGCCCACGCCGAAATTGGCGTACTTGAAGTACCCCAGCGTGGCAAGGTCTCCCGCCACCCCGACACCGACCCACTTGCGGGCCCGCGCGGTACCGATGCCGGCGCGGTGTATGCCAAGCCCGATCACATAGTTCCAGACGGTGACCGCAACAAACAGCAACAGAAAGTCCACCCGCCACCAGGCATAGAAGGCGTAACTGCCCAGCAGGATGACCAGAGAACGATGTCGGAACGGCGTCAGGTAGTACAACCCCAGAAACGCCGGCAGAAACAGGAACAGAAAGATGTTGGATGAAAAAACCATAGTCAGTCTCCGACGGGCGTCAGCCGCACCGCACGATGGTTGTTCAGCAAGGCATCGAAGATTTCGGTCTGGTAGGCACCGAGGACACCGTCAAAGTGAATCCCCACATCGGAACGCGGGAAACGCATGTCGACGTCATAGAGCTCGATGTACTGGGGATTGTCGGTGGACAAGGGGCCACTGGCATTAGAGGCCAACTTGCCGCCAACAACGGTGAGGGACACCGCCTGGTGGTAGAAGTCCTCCTCAAAGTTCCGGTCCGTGGCGGAAAGATCCTTGATCTGGCCCAGCACCCCGAAGGTCCCGTTCAGTGCCGCAATGTTGTGATAGACGCCAACATTGGTGCTGTTGCGTACCCGGATACCGTTGCGCAGGTTGTTGATCAGCCGGTTGCCCCACAACAGGTTGTTCGGCGATTCATACAGCCCGATGCCATCGCCAGCGTTGTCATGCACCACATTGTTGGCCACCACGTTGTTGCTGCTCTGGCGGTCAAGAACGATGCCGGAGAGGCCGTTGTCATGGCTGCGGTTGTTCAGGATCCAGCTGTCATTGACCTCGCGGGAGATGATGATTCCGTGCTTCTCCAAGGTTCCATACACGTGATTGCCGGCAATCAGCAGGTTGCTCGAATAATCGTGGGGATCAATGCCGTAAACGATGTTGTCGCGGTACGTGTTGTTGACGATCGCGACGTCTTCCGCCTCGTAGCAGTAAAAGCCGTAGTAGATGTCCCGGAACGTGGATTCGATCAGCCAGGCATGGGGAGCCGAGCGTTTGAGCCGGGCGTTGTCGTACTTCGAATACTGGGCAATGGAGAAGCCGTAGGACTTACTCTGGTTGTAGCCCAGGCTGGCGAAGTCGGAACCGAGCACGAACGTTTCGCTGCCGCCCCAGCCCACAAAGAAAGGCCGGAAGTTGGACTTCTTCTGGAAGGTCGCCGGGCCGTTCGCCTTTTCCCGCCAGCCGATGATGGTGCTGTCGATCACGAACAGCCAGCTGTCATTGGCGAGGAACGCGCCCCGTTCCTCGGACAACCGCAGCGTCTCATCGCGGATTTCCAGAGTCGCGCCGGGGCGCACCACCAGCGGAAGCCGGATGATGTACGAACCATCCTCGTTACGCTCCATGTAGCGGGCATCGTCCACCTGGCGAAACACATCGTCCAGGGTTGCCTTGCCGCTATTGACCAGGATCGCCTGGGGATGGGAATACTGGCGAATGACCCATTCCCGGGCGCGCCCCTCATCCACGAAGTCCCCGAGGGCGCTGACTCCGGCTATCCTTTCAACACTCACATTCGGCCGCTCGTCCGGCCGTTCGGACAGCCGTTCTTCCACCGCTTCGCGGTTGTATTGGGAGGCGTCCGGCAGCTCCGGATCCGGCCGGGTGATGGACTCGCCGGACGCCATCTCGATACCGTAATCCTCGACCTCAAACATCGGCGCTGGCTCGGACGGCTTCAGTTCCTCCGTCAGCCGGGCTTCAACGGTCATCGGCAACGCCACAATAATGGCGGCCGTGGTTACTGTCAGGACCCAATGGTGTTTCATGGCCACTCCCTAGAAACGTTTGGTCACGTCGAGGACAACCCGATGCCGGGCCGAGTCGGCGTCGTCACCGTAGGCGTCACCAGGAAAAAACACGCCCGCCCGAATCCGGGCATCGATGTCGGACCAGGTTCCGGTATCCCGGGCGCCGTAGTAACCGAGCACCATGTCCACCGATTCCCCCAGGTCGTCACTGGTACCGGTAAAGCCGGGTTCGACCAGATCGGAAATCACGGTCCCCGAGACGTCGCTCAACCAGTACTTGTGGTACAGCAGGTTGGCGGCCCACCAGTCCCGGTCCGTCAGCGCGGTGTAGACGGTCGCGACCTTGAGGTTGCTCCACTCGGGCTGGATTGCCTCGCCAAAGCGGGCCACCTGGGATCGGGTGCCGGTGAATCGTGACCGGTTGCTTTCCATCTGGGTCTGGCGAAAGGCGTCGGACTCTCCGGGCTTCTCCCCGCCGGACGCCATGGCGCCGTGCACACCCACAACCCAGCGCGGGCTTTCCACCAACTGGGCCCGCAAGCCGAGGTCCGCCGCCCAACCGGACACATCACGCTCTTCCCGGGTAAACCCGTTCGCTGCAGCCGGATCCTCGCTCAGCCGCGCATCCGTGCCGGCCACCGCGGCAAACGACGCCAGATACTGGACCGTGCTGCGCGAATGCCAGTCGAAGTAGGCCTGATCCGCCCGGAAACCGACCCAGGTCAGCGAGCCCGGAACCCGCGCCGGGGTCCCGCTTTCCGAATCGGGCCTGAGGTCCTCACGGTCGCCGTAACGTTCGGCATGAGTGGTGAGGAAGGTGAGGTAATGATCTTTCCGCCATTGCCATCGGGTGGAGGCAAAGAACCGGGCAATGTCCTGCTCCTCTTTCGGCAGTTCATTGACGTCGGTGCGCGCTTCCGACATCTTGTCGGCAACCCCCACCGTGGTATCCAGCAAGGTGGTATCGAAGATCCAGCGCACCAGGGTGATGTCGTCATCCCACCAGGTACCGGTGCCCTCTTTCAGGCGTTCCCGCCCGAAGCGGATCGATTCGCCCGGATAGGCGGTCAAGCCGTTGTAGTCGAACCAGGCTTCCCGAAGCGCGAAGAAGCCGTCGGTCTCGGTGCCGCCGATCTCATCACTGACATCCACCTGGCCGGTGGCCGCAAAGGCCTGGAGCCTGAGTTTCGAACGCCAGTGCGGTGACAGTTGCCACACCCACTCCGGTTTGATGTCGAGGCCAACTTCATTGGACTCGGTACTGCGGTCCGTCAGTCCGAGACGACGGTCGCCTTCGCTGATAGCACTGGCCTTGGTGCTGGTCGAAAAGTCCAGCAGTTGCGGGTAGGAAACGTCCTCGGACTCGTCCTGGGCCACCGCCGGCAGTGCCGCCAGGCAACCAACAGCCATCAGCAGTGGCCGCAAACCTGTTGTTTCGTAAAAAAACATTCTGTTCTTACCCCCCTTGGGTGGTGTTCGTTCGGGCGTCAGCGGTTTCCCGCTTCATCAACTGACGTCGGGCGGACAATTCCCGGTTGGCGATGGCCTCGGCTTCGTTCTCGAGAACCTTCGGCATATTGGGTACCATCTCGAGCAGCAGGTCCTTGCCCCGCTGGACGCCACCTTCCAGCGCAAGCAGCGCAAAAGCCCAGGCGTAGGTTTTGTCGACCTTTATGCCTCTGCCTTCCAAAAACATCTCGGCCAGCAGGTAGTCGGCTTTCGGGAACCCGCGCCGGGCGGCCCGGAGCAGGTAATCCCGGGCCTTGTGAGGATCCGACTCACCGAGATAACCCCGCTTGTAGATGCGACCCAGCAGGTAATCTGCCGATGCGTACTTTTGCCGGGCTTCCTTGGCATACTTGACCGCTTTTTCCGGGTCCAGAGGCACAATCCGGCCCCTCTCATAGATCCGGGCGAGCACCAGTGAAGCCTTCAGATCACCTTCCGCCCTTGAGGCTTCCAGCAACTTGATCACCTCCTCGGAATCCGCCAGGTAGGTGTTATCCATGATCAGCCGGGCTCGCCCGGTCATCGCCGGCACGTAACCAGGGATCAGCATCTGGTAGAGTTCGTTGGTGAGGGTGACCTGTTTGGCCGGCGACTCGTCGTCGGACATCCAGCGGGCAAAAAGATAGAGATCGCGGTCGGTGATACGGCCCGCTTCCCAGGCTGACCTGGCCCGGTCAACCAGCGCCTCAAAGGCGTCAGTCCGGTTCTGGCGGAGGTAAACCTGGCCCAGAATCATCAGACACTCGGGCTGGGCTTCCACAATCGGCTCGCAGAGGGATGCGATCTCGCCACCTCGGGCATCCGCCTGCCCCGCCATCAGGTAATACCGGGCCAGCGCCAGGTCACCCGCCGGATCACCCGCCGCACGGGCCCGCTCGATCCACTTGCGCGGCTGTGCGCCGGGAAACTCCTTGGAATATTCGAGGTACAGCTCCACCAGCGGCATCAGGGCACTGTCGTCGCCCTCGGCGAAAGCCTTCTTCAGGTACTGTTCACCCCGGGCCCGCTGTGCCGGACTTCCACCTTCCCGCGCCAGCAATTTCCCCAGCCTTACCCAGGCGCGATCACTGCCTTGCTCAGACGCTTCGCCGTACCAATGCAACGCCTTCTTCAGGGCCACATCGGAATCCTTCTCCGCGTATAGATCGCCCAATTCCACCTGGGCATCGGCGATACCGAAGCGTGCCAGTTCTTCCAGTTGGGCCCGCGCGGCCTCAATGTTGCCAGCCGCGGCTTCCCGTTCAGCACGCTCGATGTCTGGCACGCCACTGCAGCCGGCAAGACCGATCATGAGAACGCTGATTACGCCTGCTTTCCGAGACATCACGCCAGCTCCGCTCAATTTCCTGACACGCGGTCGACCAGGCCTTCAACAGCGGCCAGCTGGAAAACATCGACGGTGACGCCGATGGGCCGACCGATCGATTCCATCGGCAGCGGCTTTTCAGCCTGAATCAGGGCGTTGATTGAGTTACCCGGCTGGTTGGGTGTTTCCGAATCCACAAAGAGCGACTCGATTCGGCCGGGCTGGGTGTCACCACCGGGCAGTCGCAGGGTGACCGACTGCCCTTCTTCGAGCTCCCCGCCATCGGCGAAGTTGAAGCGGGCAATCACGTGGGCGGAGGCATCGGTGGGGGCGACCACGGCCAGCTTCTCACCTTTGCTCATGTACTGGTCTTCGGCCGGCAGCAGGTTCAGCACCTTGCAGTCGCAGGGACTGGTCAGGGTGCCCCGGACGCTCTGGCCCAGAAGTTCCTCAATCTGCTCAACCGTGTAGTTGCCATTACCCACCAGCTCGTTGACATAGGACAGCATGGGCGCGTCAAACGTGGCGATGGCCTGGCCGGCCTCCACCTGCTCCCCGGCTTCCACCAACGTGGTGACCTTCGCATCTTTGGGCACCCGAACCGGTATGTTTTCGGACGCCACCATGGCGGATTCTGCAGTGGTTACGAAATAGATCTGCCACAGCTGGTAGCCCACGAAGGCCACCGCGATGAGGCCGATCCCCATCGCCACCAGGCTGACAATCATGGCCCTGGCGCTGGCAAAGAAACCCAGCGCCTGATTGGTTTTGCCCTTGCGGGACTTGGTGAAGTTCTCCCGGGAAAGGGTGTTGAGCACATCCCCGGCAGACACCAGCTCACCGCTGAGAAAGGAGGTGATCAGGTAGCGCAGAACAGACACCTCGTTGGCGCCCAGATTCTGGAATTCGCAGCCGCAACGGTCGCCCTGCCCACCCATGTTCCTGGGCACGAAATCGACATCGACCGCGAAGTCGAAACCGTCGATCTTGAAAACCAGTCGCCCGTTGTAAACATGGCCCTGTCGCAGCGATTCATTGCCGAGATGGATGCTGACGCCGCCGGCAGACACATCCGCTACCGGAAACTTCATCATGGTGCCATCGAGCTTGATGAACAGCTTGGCCGGCATTCGGACCCGGGCATACTGTCGCTGGGCTTCGGATTCATGGACAAACTGCGGTGCTATCGCTGCCGTATTCATTGCTTAACCCTTACTTGTGTGAGTTCTCTGTAAAACGTTCTGCCCTGATAAATGACGACTCAGACGATGAACATCACGGTCGCCAGAAAGACACTGGCGGCGGAGAAGGTCATCACCCGCGACGACCAGCGGTTCAGGCGTTGCTGGAACGACGCCGAATCGGTGCTGAAACTGGTTTTCTGGCGCGTCCACGATTGCCGGTCGAGCCGGAAGAACACGTAGATCTTCATCAGTGACCCGAAGATCTGGTTGAAGTAGAGGATGACCGGGTAGGCCGGCCCCACCGGATGGCCGGTCGCCATCAGCAATGCACTCAGCACCAGACGGGTCAGACCAATCCACAGGAGGTAGGCCACCAGAATCACGCCCGAATACTTCAGCGAGGCGACGATGGCTGCGGTCAGGCCCAGGATGCTGGTCCACATGGAGATGCGTTGGTCCCAGAGCACGTACCAGGTGAACCACCCAAGGCGACGGGGCCCCAGCTTGGTGGCCCGGCTGTTCTGGCGGAGGTTGTTGCCGTACCACCGGAACATCAGCTGTCGGGCCGACCGGATAAAGCTCGGATCGGGCGGATGCTCCACGGTGTGAATGGACGCATCGGGCACATAGAAGGTGTCGTAGCCCAGACGCATCATGCTGAACCAGCTGGACTTGTCATCGCCGGTCAGAAACCGGAAACGACCCAGGCGCCAGTGTTTTAGGGAGTCGTATTCGACATCGCCAATGAACTCCGGACGGGTGATCACGCTGGCGCGAAACACGGACATCCGGCCGGTCAGCGTCAGCACCCGGCGGGCCAGACCCATCGAACACATGTTGATGTGGCGCTGGGCAAAGCGGAGCTTGTGCCACTCCGACATCAGGTAACTGCCATGAACCTCGCAGAACTCATTGGTGGTCAGCGCGCCAACATGCGGCATCAGGCGGAAGTAGGGAGCCGTGGCCCGCACAACGCCCGGGTTCAGAACCGTGTCGCCATCGACCACTGCCGCTACGGCGTTATCATCCGGCACGTCCCGGGAAATGGCCCGGAACCCGTAGGCCAGACCGTCGCGTTTACCGGTGCCGGGAATCCGGACCAGCCGCAGCTTCACCCGCTCGGGCGGATCCAGACGACGCCAAAGCGCCCGCATCAACATCTCGTCTGAGAGTTCGACGATGGACGCCACTACCGTTGTCGGCCAGCCGCAATCAATCGCCTCCTGAATGATGGAGGCGTACACCTTGGCCGTCGTCTCCGCGTCAATCCGGAAACTGGTCACCATGAGATAGACGTGGGAAGGCGCGGCCTCATCGCCCAGCTTCCTGGCCTGGGCCCGGATTCGGGGGTAGGCAACGTGCAGAAAGTACATGCCCCGGACAAAATGGATGATGCCCACCGAATAGCGCCAGAGGCCGATGCCACCCACCAACAGAATAAAGTGCGCCCCGCCCGGCACGATGAACTCCCGCGGCAGCGAGACCGCAAGGGCACCAAGAATGGCCACGTAAAACAGCCAGCCTGCTGCCCGCGACAGGGCGTTATCCGTCATCCACGACATGCTCATGCTCTCCAGATACCTGCATACATCTCATTCGAACCGGTTCCCCGACCCCGCCGGTGCGGGGCCGGGGCGTGCCTTTACCAGCAGATGCCTTCGAGCACGTCATTGGTGGTGGTCTTCATGAAGCCCACCAGGTCCACCACGCGCTTGCCCTCGGGCACGTCCGCGATGATGGTTTCGAACAGCTCATCGTTGTTGCCCACGACGACAACATCGCCGTGCTCCACCACGCCGCGGAGGTCACTGTCCATGAGGTTGGAGAGATGGGGGATTTTCTGGTTGATGTATTCGCGGTTCGCGCCATGGGTGCGGGCGTAATCCACGTTGCGATCGAAGATCTTGAGGTCGTAGCCTTTGCCAATCAGCATCTCGGCCAACTCAACCAGCGGACTTTCGCGCAGGTCATCGGTGTTGGATTTGAAGCTCAGGCCCAGCATGCTGATCTTGCGACGGCCGTAGCCGGTCACAATATTGAACGCATGGGTTACCTGCTCGTCGTTGCTGCTCATGATGGAACTGAGCAACGGATTGCGAACGTCCAGCTGGTTGGCGCGGTAAGTCAGTGCCCGCACGTCCTTGGGCAGGCATGAGCCGCCGAAGGCAAAGCCCGGGCGCATGTAGTAGCGGGAGATGTTCAGCTTGTTGTCCACGCACATCACGTCCATGACGTCCCGGCCATCGACGCCCATGGATTTGGCGATGTTGCCGATCTCATTGGCAAAGCTGACCTTGGTGGCGTGCCAGACATTGCAGGTGTACTTGATCATTTCCGCCACTTCGATGGGCTTGCGGATCAGCGGCGCATCCAGATCCGCGTACAGCTCCGCCAGCAGCTCACCGGAACGCTCGTCCAGCTCGCCAATGACCGTCATGGGCGGCTGGTCATAGTCCTTGATCGCCGTGCTTTCGCGCAGGAACTCCGGGTTCACACACACGCCAAAGCCTTCGCCGGCCCTCTTCCCTGACACCTCTTCCAGAATCGGGATGACCAGGTCACGGACGGTGCCCGGCAGGACAGTGCTGCGTACCACCACCAGGTGCCAGTCAGGCTTTTCCTTCAGAGCCAGGCCGATATCGCCAGCAACCTTCTCGACGAAAGTCAGGTCGAGGTCGCCATTGCTCTTGCTGGGCGTACCGACACAGATCATGGAAAGATCGGAATTCTGGACAGCGTCATAACCGTCCGTGACGCCACGAATGCGACGACTGCGAACGCCCTCACCCAGCAACTCCTCGAGGCCCGGTTCAACGATCGGGGAACGGCCACTGTTAATCAGATCAATCTTCACCGGCGATACATCCACACCGATCACCTCATGACCGCGGCGCGCCAGACTGGCTGTACACACAGCGCCAACGTAACCCAATCCAAATATGCTTACTCTCATCGCACTCGTCCTCTTCTCGTTACATCAACGATTCATGTATTTGACGTCTTTACCGGACCACCGTCTGGTTTCCGTCGTTCTCAGGCTGGAACGCCTGTATTGGCTCGCCAACTCCAACGTGTTGCCGGTAACAGCACACCTTTACACCGGCTGTCTCAGAAAACTCCTGCAGATCGGAACTGACATTCGGCGCACCCGTACTGCGCTTGAAGTCGGGTGTAACCGTTGCGTTACAGTGCAAAAACGTACAGAAACAAAACCTTAAACTCCTGTTACAAAAGGATAATTTTTTTGAGGTGCCGACATTGACATGTCTTCGATGCGGTTCTGGCGTTGAAAAAGACAGACTGGTGCGCAAACTTATGTTTTGAGGGGAATGAACTGTGAAACTGCGCCAGAAACAGTGGCGGTGCTTGCGGCAGATTTTTGACTTTCGAGGGAATCTTTAATTCAAAAGGAATTAGAAAAGCAGAGAAGTATGCATAATTGATATTAGGGTGCGGAGCTATCCATTACACACTTGTGGCGGTTTCCAAATCGTCATAAACAAGAAACATCTTTTATTCAGGATTCGGATTTTGCAGTCGACCAACCGTAACTGGTGGAAAAGACGGATCGGCGGGAAGGGCTGGACAGAAGGGAGCTTCGCACGTAAGATTGCGCACTCGAAATTGACGCACTGCCGTCAACTTTCGTTCCGCCCGTAGCTCAGCTGGATAGAGCGCTGCCCTCCGGAGGCAGAGGTCAGAGGTTCGAATCCTCTCGGGCGGGCCATTTTTCACTCGAAAACAACTCACACTCTCCTTTCGCAATAGCGACATTTCCTTCGGCAACTCTCAAACATCTTGGGAAGCCTTCTTGCTGCATGGCATAAAAGAATAAGATCAACGTTCAATCGCAGTGGGCATCATCATAAACTCCAAGCTGCCGATCGGTAGTGACCTTAATCCTGAATCCCCCGGCCCGTCTTGATGCTCTTCCGAATGCTATGCTCTGCGATAAGGAAATCGTTATTTCCGCTCATCGCCCTCTGCTGAAATACACTCTAAAAAGCCGGGAACGGTTAAGCTAGAGGGACCCAAGTCAGCTTGGATTAATCGTACGGAAGCGAGTAAGGCCTTGTGACCAAAATCATCGTAATCAACATCGACGAAGCCAAGGACAGATGGGAGCATATCTCGCGACAGCTCAGCGAGATGGGCCTCGTCGCTGAGCGATTTGCTGCAATTGATGGAAGAAAACAAAATCACCCCCTCTTCGATCGCTATGACGATCGCCTGAGAAAGAAGATAAAGGGTGATTCATTGAGCCTTGGACAGCTGGGATGCTTCGCAAGCCACTTCCTTGTCTGGAAGCGTTGCCTGGAGCTTGGTGAGCCCGTGATTGTGTTAGAGGACGACGTTACCGTAGTCGGCGAAAGACTAGAGGAGTTTCTGGAAGTAGCGGGCAAGCTTGACGATCGAATTGAATGTGTTCGCCTTTTCAAAAACAAGACAAAGCACCATAAGGTTCTCCCCTACGCTTCCTGTGGCGACCTGGCCATCGTCAAATATACCAAGGGCCCGATGAGTGCTATGGGTTACTATTTAACGCCCAAAGGTGCCCACAAGCTCATCTCAAACGCCGACAAATGGTATCTTGCTGTTGATATGTATATGGACCGTTTCTGGGTAAATAATGTGGAATGCTTCGGGACCGTACCCGAATGTATAAAACACGATTATCTTTTCGACTCCATGATTGGCTACGAGGACAAACCGAAAAGAGCCCTTTCAACAAAAACTAGAAGGGAGCTGTTTTCGCTCACTGAAAACACTCGTCGCTTTTTTCATAACCTGAAATTCCGGATCTATCATTCCGGTCACCCCTACCCTGTTCGTAACGAAAGAACCGTTTGATGGCGGAAAAAAAGCAGAAAATCCCGAAAAAACTTCATTTCATCTGGGTCGGTGACGACAAGCTTCGCCCCAACGCCTACATCGAAACCTGGCGAAAAATGCACGAGGGCTTTGAAGTAAAGGTTTGGGATAACGATGATCTTCGTGATACTCCCTGGAAGACGAAGCATTTAATGGAGCATGCCCTGAAGGTCGGGGGGCAATATGCCGCGATTGCCGACCTCATGAGGTGGGAGATTCTTTTGGCTGAGGGCGGAATAGCCCTCGATGCTGACTCGGTATGTTTGGAAACGCTACCTGACTGGTTATTGGAGTGTGACCTTTTTGCAGTCTGGGAAAATGAATATAGCCGACCGGGTCTTGTCGCAAACGGGTACGTTGGATGCGCACCTCAACACCCGGTCATTCAGAGTATCGTCGAGGATCTGTCAGAGCTCGAACGCTGGCCAAGAAGATTCTCTTTCTCAAGAAGGGCGTGGCGTTATTCGCCCGCGTGGAAATTGACGGGACCCGGCGCATTTACAAAAGCCTTGATGTCGTCCACTGACAAGACTGCAACGATTTTGCCGAGCCATTTTTTTATACCAGTTCATTACTCCGGGATAAAATATAAGGGCAATGGACCTGTCTATGCGTGCGAGTTCTTCTCCAGCACACCTCAATCTTCTCAAATGATGGACCTTTCCTTATCCGCTGACGAATTAATTGCAGTAGCCAAAGGCTTGCTTAATGAATGATTTTACCTTGAGGAGGCTGGAGGGGCTTGTCGCCGCAGCCGTCTTGTTGTTTTTCGCATGTTCAATACTATTTCCCTGGGCAGAAATTGCTCGTTTCTTTTTCTTCGGGTTGTCGCTCCCGTTAGCTTTTTATTATGTCTACAAACGAAAACTACCCAGTGAGTTTTTGTCTTTTCCAATACTGATAATGATCGCCCTGGTTGGTTATTTGGTCGTTAACTCTTTCCTTTTAAGTGATGTGAGCGGTTATCAGGATTTTCGTCGGCTTCGTTGGGGATTAGAGATCGCTCTTTTCTTACTCGCGATCACGATAGCTTGCCGTTACTGGGTCGCCAACCCTTGTACGATGGGTCGAAGTTTTGCTTTAACCTCGGGTCTGGCCGCTCTGCTACCTGTTGCGGTCTATGTCGTGGACGGGGATTTTTCTCAGAGGATCACCGGCGCGGGCTTCCTCGATCATCCGATCCGGGGTGCCTCGACATTGTTGGTGTTGTGGGCTTTTGGAGCAATTGGGTTCTTGCTGGCAAAAAATCGAGTGGGGCTACTTGACTGGATTCTTCTGGTTATTTCGGGTGCCCTGGTTTTTTTATTCGTTGTGCTCTCACAAAGCCGAGGCCCGATAGGGTCTGCCGTTCTGCTGTTTGGGCTACTGCTGTTCAGTATTTCCATAAAAACCGCGAACAGAAAGAGTCTTTTCCTCTGGGGAAGCGGTCTGCTGGTGGGGCTTGCCGCCTCGTTATGGTTTTCTGGCGCTTATGAATCGATTGTAGAGAAGGCCAGTGATCGAGGGCTCTCATACCGGCTGGAAATCTGGACGGCAGTCATTCAGCATGCTTCGTCGTTCTGGACATTTGGCGTGGGACAGGCGACAGCCTTCAGCGACACGCTTCCTGGAAAGGATCTGGTGACAAGTGTCGGCGTGACGTTTGATCATACTCATAACATCTTCCTTCAGGCACTATTGGTTGGCGGGGTCCCCGCACTGGTGTTGGTTGTCGTGATTATCGGCTCTTTGATGCTCAGGCTCGCATTAATGAAGCAGGAACCACTGGAGGTGCGCGTGGGGATGTTGGCGCTGGTGCTGTTAGTCGTCTCTATTAACGTAACGGATACCGTCCGTTTCCTATCTTCGCCGAAGCCTGACTGGGTTCTTTTTTGGGCGCCCTTAGCATTTTGTGCGGTGTTCACAGGTGCAGCACCAAAAACGGCCTCAGGGTCTGGCGATCATGATTGATCCATCATTGGACTTTCACCACTATAGTGGGACCATCCGGAGTAGGGTTTTACAAACGAATCTATAGACCATCTAATCGCTTGAATCACCTTGTGGCAGCCCAATTAGAGACTCACTAGAACACCCTAAAAACACCCCAAAATAGAGCCCTCCGGAGGCAGAGGTCAGAGGTTCGAATCCTCTCTGGGGGCATTTTTTTGGATGTGTCCACGGTATTTCCAAGCAGTTCAAATCTTCTGCCAACTCTAACCACCATTGACCCTTCCCCAGCTTGTCAATCGCTATCCGGGAACTCTCATAACTTGAACCTTTTTGTGTTAACAAGCGGTTTTTTGGTAGTCACTTTGCATGCATTTCGTCAGCAAATTCAACGAGTAACAGGCCATAGAAATTCGCAACAAGGCCCGGACCCGCCGTTTATGGGCAAAAGTCTGTAAGTAATAAGTTTTCAATTGACGGTCGGTTCGTGATTTACAGGACAGAAACGAACGAGCCGGGTTTCCGTTTTTGGCACCTACATTTCAATCAGAGCAAAATAATGGACCCGAATCCCCTGCTGTAAAATCTCACGTCTTGCAGTAAGCTCGGCTCACACAACAAGAAATGCGGCACTAGAGGGAAACGTTTTGCTCATCCTGACGGGATTTGGTCTCGGCTGTCTGGTTTGCCTGTTCTTCATTATCCTGCGGGATTTTCGACATCAGCTGGTGGGGCAGATCTTTCTGCTGATTCTTCTCTCCGCCACGGCCTATCTCGTTGCTCCGTTGGTTCCACAGGACTGGCGCTGGATTGCCTCCGACCTCCAAACCGCCATGCCCGGCCTGTTCTGGGTTGTCTGCCAACTCATATTCGCGTCGCGCCCCCGATTTCGCTCGGTCTGGGGATTCCTGGCGCTTTACAGCTTCGTGGTCCCGGCCCTGGCAAGACCCCATGTGATCGCTGGCGAATCTTCTGACCTGGCGGTCTTCTTTGGCTGGGAACTGGGCCGGTGGTTTGAATACATAGTGGTCCTGCATGCGCTCATGCACGTCATCCGACACTGGCGAGCGGATCTGGTGGAGTCCCGCCGACGCGCCCGGCTGGCGTTCCTGCTGATTGTTGGCGGCTCCGTCGGTATCGCGACCGTCAGCCTGAACTTCGGCCTCTACCACGAGTATTCCCGAAGCATCATCGTCAGCTTTGCGGCCCTGACCACCCTGCTCTGTTTCGTGTCCGCCCGCGAGGGCATTCTTGAATTGTCGCCCGAAACCCAGACTGAACAGGCGCAACCGTCAGGACACGCGGTTGCGCCCGCCTCGGGGGCAACCGCCGATTTGGAGAACAACGAGGATCTGACTGCCTTGAACAGGCTGATGGACGAAGGGTTTTACACCACCGAGAAACTGACACTAAAGCGGCTGGCCGAATCCCTCCAAATTCCCGAGTACCGGGTGCGCAAAACCATCAACCAGACACTCGGGTATCGCAACTTCAATGACTACATCAACCACCTGAGAATCGAAGACGCCGCACGACGGTTGGCCCGGGAACCGGAAACGCCCATTCTCAACATCTCTCTTGATGTCGGGTATCGCACCCTCAGTTCCTTTAATCGGGCCTTCCGGGACATCATGGAGACCACACCAACTGAATTCCGCCTGGAAAACCATCCTGACAAAAAAAAGCCACCCCTGGGGGGTGGCAAAGGTCAGAGATAACTCTTCAGGTCAGCTTCTGGAATAGGCTCCGGCCCCCGAGAAACCATCCTGAGCCGTCGAGGTTTCCTTCCGCTGGCTCTGGACGGGGCATTCCGGTTCGTCTGGTTGCTTTGCAAGCGAGCGGTCGCGGAACAACACCGCCGCGATCGCCGGCAACAGCAGAATGGCGCCGAACAGGTTCACCAGGAACATGAACGCCAGCAGGATCCCCATATCGGCCTGGAACTTCAGGTCCGAGAAGTACCAGGTCGCCACGGAGACGGTCATGGTCAACGCCGTAAACGCCGACGCCGTGCCACGCTGCTTCAGTGCTTCGAAAAACGCCTCCTGAATGCTGCAGTCGCGGGCATCCAGCTCGTGCTTCATGCGCTCGAACAGGTAGATGCCGTAGTCGATACCACTGCCCACACCCAGGGCGATGACCGGCAGGGTGTTCACCTTCAGGCCGATGCCCAGCAATGACATGAAGGCGTTGCACAGCAGCGTCACCAGGGCCAGCGGCAGGATGATGCACAGGCTGATCCGGAGACTGCGGAACATGGCCAGACACAGCAGGGTCACCGAGGCGAACAGCGCGCCGTTGACCCACGGGTTTGCCGCGGTTACCGCTTCGTTGGTGGCGGCCATCACCCCGACGTTGCCGGAAGCCAGACGATAGGTCAGGGTGTCGTTGTCATAGACGGACTTGAACTCCTTAATGGCCGTGACAATGCCGGATATGGTCTCGGCCTTGTGATCGCTCAGGAACACCGAAATGGCCATCGCGTCACAGGCGGTGTTCATCAGCGTACTGCCATCGCGGGTCGCAAACGCGACACCCTGGGCTACCTGGGCGCGGTTGCCCGGCACCACGTGCCACTTGGGGTTGGTTTCCGCGTAGTTCTGGGTAACGCCCTTCACAAACCCCGGCAGCGCACCGACAGAAGCCACACCCGGCTGCTGACGAAGGAACAGTTCAAATTCTTCCAACTGCTGCATCAGCTCAGGCTGAACACAGGGCATGTTGTCGCCGTCGGCTTCAACCACGACCTGCAGTACGTCAACACCGACGGAATACTGCGAGGTGACCGCCCTGACGTCCTGGTTGTAGCGGGCGTCATCACGTAGCTCCGGTACGCCGTCCCCGAGATCCCCCACGTGCATCTGGTCCGCCTGGTAGATGCCATAGCCCGTCAGAGCCAGAGCGCAGACAATGGGCACCCACGCTTTCGGTGTGGTTGCCAGTACGCTGAGCTTTTCCCAGAACCAGTAGTGAGAGCCTTTACCCGTCAGTCGGTCCAGTGCGTGCTGATCCATCTTGGTAAACGACAGGAGAGGCGGCAGCACCAACGAGTTGGTGAGAATCATGACGCCAACCCCCAGGGTCGCGGTGACGGCCAGCTCATGCACCATCTGGATATCGACGAATGCAATGACCAGGAAACCCAGTACGTTGGCCGCCAACGCGACCACACTGGGAACCACCAGATCGGTCAGGCTGTCTTCAGCCGCGGTGCGGATATTGGCACCGGCCAGCACATCAAGTTTCCAGGAATTGCACATCTGCACCGCGTGCGACACGGCGATGGCAAAGATCAGGAAGGGCACCAGAATCGACATCGGGTCCAGGCTGAGCCCCAGCAGCGGCAGCAGGCCCAACAGCCAGACAACCGGCAGCGATGCGGTGACCAGGGTGAGCAGGGTCAGGCGCTTCGAGCGGGTGTACCAGTACAGCAACACCGCGATAATAACGACCGCAACGGCGAAGAACACGAGCACACCACGGGCGCCGTTGGCGATATCACCAATGGCCTTGGAGAAACCGATGATGTTGACTTCAAGGGACTCGTTCTCAAGTTCGGAACGGATGTCCTCGAGGTTGTTCGCAACGGCTTGCAGGTCAATCTTCTCACCCGTGTCCGGATTCACTTCCTGAAGGGTTGCGACGACCATTGCCGATCGCAGGTCATTGGCGACAATCTGGCCAACCCAACTGGATTTGAGGGTCCGCTCCCGGATTTCTTTCAGTTCTGCCTGTGTACCGGAGTAGTCGGCTTCAATCAGGTTACCCCCGACAAAACCTTCCTCAACCACCTCGGAGTAGCGAACATTCGGCGTGAACATCGACGTCACAGAGCTTCGTTCAACGCCCTCCAGATAAAACACGGATTCGGTCGCCTGCTTTAACGAGCTCAGGAATTCCTTGTCGAACACCGTGCCATTTTCGTTGCGCAGGGACACCATGATCCGGTTCGCACCCACAAACTCGCCCTGGTAGTCCAGGAAGGTGCCCATGTACTCGTGACTGAGCGGGATCATCTTCATGAAGCCCGCATCCACGCGCAAATGACTGGCGGAGTAGCCGAGGGCCAGCGTGATGGCCGCCATGACCACCAGCAAGGTAATACGGAATCGGAACACCCCGCGGGCCAGTACTCGGGTCAAGCCCGTTTTCTTCTGCTCTGAATTCATGACTTATTCTCCCTGACCATTCCAAAGGCGAACGCCCGCGGTGCCGGCCACCAGCCACTTGCCGTTGATTCTGGTCGCGGCGGTAATATCACCCGGCAACCCACTGCGTGAAGCAGGCGAGAAATGACGGCCGTCGTCCTCGCTCACCAGCACCTGTCCGCCATTGCCGAACAGGAAGACCTGGCCCTCGGGCCCGGTTTCATGGGCATTGATGGCGGTGGCGAGGTCCACTTTCGCCTTCTTCCAGGTCGCACCGCCGTCTTCGGTACGCCAGATCTGCCCACGCATGCCATAGAGCAGCCAGGCACCATCGGGCGTCTGCAGGCCGCCAAAGAAGGATCCCTCGTACGGCGACGCGAGTTTTTCCCACTGCTCGCCGCCATCGGCGCTGACAAACAGCGAACCGCTCTCGCCGATCAGCAGCCAGTCATCACCCGCCCGGGCGATGCTGTACAGGTGCCGGTCGAAGTAGTCCTCGGAAATGCTCGCGGGCTGCCAGGTTTCACCGCCATCCACTGATTCCATGACCAGTCCGAACGCACCCACCGCCAGGAACCGCCCGCTTCCCAGGTAGGCGACATCCATGAACGGATCCCCTCGCCCATGCTCGGACACATCCACCGGCGTCCAGGTGGTGCCATGGTCAGTGGTGTACAGAATCATGCTGCCGTGGCCGACCACGACGCCCCGGCCATTCTCCCCGAAGGCGATACCCATCACCGAGTCGGTGGCGGGCAGACGTTGGCTCTGCCACGCATCCGGCACAGGCCCGGTGCTGGTCAGCAGAACGCCCCGCTCACCGACGGCGTAATAGACCTGTTCATTGCTCGCGAGGTCGAAGATGGCCACCCGGTCGGCGGAAATGTCGTAAGACAGGGGCGGCTTTTCAGCCCAAACAGCAGGCGCACACGCCCCCAGAGCCAGAGCGACGGCCCCGGCCCGAAAGTTTGAATTAGCCATGAGAGGTTTACCTGATCGGAAAAGAAGAAACGGCGGGCGTTGAACCCCCGCCGTGGTCACTCAGCGCCCGCTACGACGAAGCGCGTCCGGCTGGAACTCAATGTAGCGACCCTTGACACCAAACTCCCAGGGTTCGTCAATTTCGTTGGCCAGGTTCGATACCAGGTAAGAGCCGTTATTCAGATCGTGGTAAATATTGGCCCGGTACCAGGGCACCATGACATCGTAGAACTGGATGAGCGGGTGGATCGCGACGCGCCACAGGTCACCGCGGGTGTCGTAGGCGTCTTCCATCAGAACGTTCCAGGAGTCCTCATCGAGGTAGAAGGTACGCTTGCCATAGATGTGGCTGCTGTTCTCGCGCAGCGTCGCCTCAACCACCCACACCCGGTGCAGTTCATAACGCATCAGATCCGAATTGATGGTGTTGGTGCGAAGAATATCCTTCTCGTAGTTCAGGGACTTATCGCTCAGCTTATAGGCGTTGTAGGGAACGTAGATTTCCTTCTTGCCCACCAGCTTCCAGTTGTAGCGATCGGGCGCACCGTTGTAAGCATCGAACTGGTCGGTGACACGAATCCCCTCGGTACCGTCGTTGGCGTTGTCGTAGGCCAGATCCGGAGCGCGTCGCACCCGGCGCTGCCCGACATTGTAAATCCAGGCAGACCGTACTTCCTCGACCTGGTCAATCGGTTCGTGAACCAGCTGGACCGTGCCTTCCAGCGTCGGTGGCGAGGTGTACTTCGCGGTGTAGTTCAACAGGCGGTTCTCGGACTGACGGTCCATGTTCTCATCGAAAATCCGCTTCTCGAGGAAGCCCACCTTGTAGAAATCGCCGTCGCCCTGCACCGGGAACCAGTGGTACTGACGCTCAACGCCGCCACCCAGGTAACGGACGTTGTGGTTCCAGATTGCTTCCAGTCCGTTTTCCGGAATCGGGAACGGCACGTTGGCGCCATCCAGGTTCTTGATGCCAAAACCCTCCAGCTTCACGTCCGGCGCCTCGGCCTTGATGGTGTCATACACCTTCTGGGGCAAGGCCGCGGTACGGCGGGTTTCGTACACCGGCATCCGGAAGTTGTCGTACTTCTCGAGCAGGGCAATCTGACCGGCGCTCAGCTTGTCACGGTACTGGTCGAGGTTGTCCCCCGTGATGGTGAACTTCACCTCGTCCTGCGGGAACGGATCGATATACCCCTGCTCCGGCTCCCAGCCTTCCGGGGGCGACGTCAGCCCTCCGGTCCACGCCGGGATGGTGCCGTCGTCGTTGGCATTCGGGTTGGCACCCACCGGCGTCAGTTCCGTTCCCAGCTTTGCCACTTCCTCAGGGGAAAGCTCGGCCATGGCGGGAGCGGTAAAGGCGAAGGCGGCAGAAACCGCCAGCGCCCGATACAGTCTGTTTCTGGAAAATTGCATGTCAGTATCCTCGGATTTTTGTTTTAGAAGGTGTAGCTGTAATTGACGGAGGCATAGTCACGGTCGCGCAGATCGTTGTAATCCGCAGAGTCCGCGAAGTGCACGTAGCTTGCGCCAAACTTGTGTCGCTTCAGGTAGGTGAAGTCGGTCGCCAGGGTGGTTGAGATCCGGCCTTCCTGGAACTGACCATCAAGAGAGTTACCCTTGACGTCGTGACCGACGAACAGGGAGGGCTGCACCAGGAGACCCAGACCAAACGGGTTTTGGTAATCCAGCGAGCCGCGCACCCGGTAGCCCCAGGAGAAGTCCGTGACATAGCCCTCGTTCTTGCAACCGGCCGGGGAGGTGTTTGCGCCCACCGAGCAGGGATCGGCGCCATCGAAAAAGTCTTCGTGCTGGCCGAAGCCGAAGGTAAACCCGCGACCATGCCTGACACCGGTATAGGTGTCAGGCACATCGCCGTACTGGAATCCCACCTCGGCAATCAACAGAGCCGTCTGCGCGCCCAGAATGTTGGACCAAAGGTTCAGACCGTTGATCTGGAACTGGGTCTTGTTGTAGCGCCGGAACCCGTCGACACTCTCATTGGCCTCAGCCGTGGCGAAGGTTTCCCCCAGTGGCCCCACACCCTGGGCCGCACCAACAACCAGGTCTGCGCCGTTGAGGATGACAGGAAAGTTCCTGGAATGGGTCAGTTCCGCGCCCACCGACCAGCTGGCGATGTTGGCGGCAGCACTGATGCCGTACAGCTGAATATCTTCCGGATAGACCCAGGAGACATCCCCCGGCGTGGTGCCGAACTGGGAATCCAGCTGCATGGGAATCAGGGTCGCTACGCCGGTACCGGGACCACTGCCGGTATTGATGCCCAGTACCGGCATCTTGGAGTGGTAGTTAATGGCGTAGAGACCGAATTCAGTGCCGATGGCATCGGCCGGGAAGCGCAAGGCAACACCGAACTGGCCCTGGTCACTGGTATCGTTTCGGGCGGCCTGGGGATAATAGGTGCCGCCCTGCAAGTCATCCGGGGAACTGCCCGGTCCCACGCCCACGGCGCTCACGCAGCCACTGAGGTCAGGCGAGATCAGGTTCTCGGTGACCGCCCAGTAATGGCCACAGCCCTCAATCGGGGAATTCTGCCATTCGAACTGATAGTAGGCTTCAACGGACACGCCACTGCCAAGCCCCATGTTCGCGTAGAGCATGTTCGTGGGCAGCAGTACCTCGCGCAGTTCTGTGCCGGGACGGCGGAAGGCGGGCACGTCAATGGGGTTGATCCCCTGGTTCACGCCCTGGATGAACAGGCTTTCACCCCAGTTCACTACCTGTCGCCCCAGGCGAATCTGCAAGGGCTTGTAGTTAATGTCCCAGGTGTTATAGACAAACGCGTCCATGAGCTGGACACCAGAGAATTTCTGGAGATTCTGATAGCCGCGATCCGACAGCGGTTCACCCTGCTGGTAGCCGTTGGCCTGGTTGCCGAAGCGGACATCCTCGTCCTCCAGGGCCTGGTCGTACCAGCCCTTTACCCGGACGAGCGCGCCCATGTAGTCTTTTTCGAGGGAGAATTCGGTCAGAAACTTGGCCACGGTGGAAAACCGGTCGCCCTTGTCGTAGTTCAGGTTACCGCCATCCGACTTGCCACCGGTGCCCGGCTCTTCGCCAACCAGCGCAGCATTCTGTGCGCTGTACAGGGCAGGATCAGGGTCCTGCATACGCCAGCTCGATCCGAACGAAATGGTGGTATTGAGGCCGCCATCCCACTCGCCCGCATCGAAATTGAAGGCGGTCGCCGTATTGGCACCACCGAGGGTCAGCGCCATCACAATACCCGCACTGAGTCGGTTAACCCGGAAAGACTTCGCATTATTCATGTTTTGATCACTCCGCCACACACCCGATGGGATGCATGGAATGTTGTTTTTGTGTTTCAAGCGAGCGTCAGTATTCCGTAGAAATACCTAGGCACGTTTGCTCTTCAGTGCCACAAATTTGGCTTTTAGCGCCAGTCAGGCCGAATGGTTCTCCCCGCGCTTGAGGAGATTGTTTTCGAGCTCCTCCAGGGCATCAACCATGCCCACAGCCAGCCGCTGCACATGGGGCACCCGGTCCCGGCAGGCCACCATGCCGAAGTTCAGGAAATCGCCGTGACTGACGCAGGTGAAGTTCAAGGGAATGCCCGGCATGATCAGGCTGACGGGGTAGACGTGAAGCAATTCAGCACCATCCAGATAGCGGGCTTCGCGCTGTCCGGGGACGTTAGAGACTGTGGTATTGAACAGCTGACGCCCGGCCCTGCCGATGCCAAGCACCACGGACGACAGAAAGGGACCGGTCGAAAGCAGTGAATAGACATTGACGGCATGGGCAGGAAGCTCGTTCAGCATGGCCTTCCCGGCTTGTGTCGACCGTTTGACGTACTCCAGACGAAGGGCTGGATCAGCAATGTTGGTTCCCAGGCTGCCAAATAACAGGCTCACCTGATTGCCAATACTGACGTCACCGGGTTTTCTCGTGGACACCGGCAGCGCTGCGGTGAGCGAATCCTCAGGCAATGCATTTGCCTCGAGCAGGTACTCGCGCAAGGCGCCACCCACAATCGCCAGCACCACATCATTGACCGTGGCTCCTGTCGTCTTCGCCAGCGTTTTCAGCCGTGCCAGTTCAAAGTGCTGGGTGGCCACCCGGCGATGGGCGCCAATCGGGCCATTCAGGATGGTCTCGGGCGTCGATCTGAACGTTGTCAGGGTCTCGTTTTTGGTGCGCAGCTTCAGGGACGCTGCGACACCCGCCTTCAGGTCTGAGAGGCTTGGCAACGCGCCTCTGTCCGACGCTTTGGCCCCGCCCGTGTCGATCTCCGCCTGCACCTTGGCCCACATCGGGGTACTCAGTGAGTCCGCGTCCGTCGACAGGCTGCCCACCACCAGACGGGTGCCACTGATGCCGTCGACAAGCGCGTGATGGATCTTTACGTAGAGAGCAAACCGGTTGTCGGAGAGCCCTTCGATGAAGTGGCACTCCCAGAGCGGCTTTTCCAGATCCATCGGTAATTCGTGAATCCAGGCGATCATGTGGCCCAGCTCTTTTTCACCACCGGGCGCCGGCAAGGACCACTGCCTCAGGTGATATTCCAGGTCCAGATCGTAGACTTCCCGGGTGGCAGGCCTGAGCTGCCAGCGGGTGGGACGCGTGAGCACCTGATTCCAGGGATAGACGACCCGGGTTTCCTCTCGCCAGCGAGCGATCAGGCTACTGACGAACGTTTTGCGTTCGTGATCGGTCAGCGAGGTGGGATAGGAAAAGGTCATCAGCGCCGCAATGTGCATCGGCATGTTCTTGCCTTCCAGTTGCAGGGACGCGGCATCCAGCAACGGCATTTTTCTCAGGGTCATACCGCCTCCTCGACAGCGTGGGCCACCGCCGCTTTCGCTGGCTCACCAACGCCCAGTTTCTCCTCGAGCTCCCTACATGCCTCCTCCATTCCGAGCGCCAGTTTCTGCATGTGCGGAACGGTATCCCGACAGGCGGTGATACCCACGTTGAGGGTTCCCGCATGGCTGTAGCAGGTGAAGCTCACCGCCATCCCCGGGAACACGATGTTCGCCGGATACAGATTCACCAGGCGCGCGCCCCTGAGGAACTTTTCCTCGCTGCCGCCAGGCACGTTGGACACCACCGTGTTGAATAGCGGACGGGTTTTTCCGGTGACACCAATGAGCATCCGGAGCACCGAAGGCATCATGCTTACCAGGGAATAGGGCACCCGCATTTCCTGGGGCAGACCCAGCACCTGCTGTTTGGCCAGGTCGGTGGACTGATGAATCTTCTGCAGGCGCACCACCGGGTCCGCAATGTTGGTTCCGAGAATGCTGAAGATCATGCCCACGGCATTGCCGCAACTCTGATCGCCCTCGGCACGCAGGGAGATGGGGATGGCCGCGGTCAGGCTATCCCCCGGAAGCGCGGTAACGCGCTGCAGATATCGGCGGAGCGTACCGCCGACGAGACAGAGCAGCACATCGTTGAGGCTGACCCCCGCCTGTCGGGCCACGGCCTTGATCCGATCCATCGAAAAGCTCTGGGTGGCGAAACGCCGCTGGGCTGCAATCGGGCCATTCAAGGGCGTGTAGGGCGCCGAGCGAAAGGTGGTGAGCTCATCATCTCTGCCGAACAACTTGAGGACGTTCGCCGCGGTACTCATCAACGCCTGGGCGGAGGGAATCTGGAGTGGTCCTGGCTGGAACGGTTTTTCCGGTGCCGAGTGAACCCAGAACGGCGCCGTTTTATTGTCGGCGCGGCGCTCTGACAGCCCCTTCATCAGCAGGATATTCGCGCTGATGCCATCGACCATCGAATGGTGGAATTTCATGTAGATGGCGAAGCGGTTGTCGGCCAGGCCCTCGATGATGAAGCATTCCCACAGCAGTTTTCTCAGATCCATGGGCTGGCTGTGCAGGCGGGCAACCAACTGCCCCAGCTCCCTCTGGCCACCCGGCTTGGGCAAGAACAGGTGGCGGACATGGTATTCGAGGTCCGGGTCGTGGCAGGTCTTCAGCCTTGGCGCCAGCTGCCACCGGGACGGAGACACCAGTTTCTGGTTCCAGGGGGCCTTGATCCGGGTTTCGTTACGCCAGTCCTCGACCAGCCGGGTCACGAAATCGGCACCGGCTTTTGCCGGCAGCTCGAAGATCATTAATCCGGCCACGTGCATGGGCGCATTGGGGTTTTCCAGCTGGACAAAGGCCGCGTCCAATGGCGTCAATTTCTTATAATTTGTCATCTTCTCTCTCCCGAGCATCCGGCTCCTTTCTGGAGCTGCTCTTTCATAAACGTTGTTATTTGTTGTCTGGCACCGGAGGCTTCCGGAAACCAATCCTCCAGCAGCGGGAAGGCGTGCGGGAGGTGGGGCCACAGGGCCAGTTCGGTAGGAACGCCGGCCGCGGCGAGTCGGCGGGCAAACAACACACTGTCGTCCCTCAGCAGTTCCGCCTCGCTGGCGACGATCAGGGTCGGTGGCAAGCCCCGGCATTCGCCCAGCAGCGGTGATATTTCCGGGTTGGCGCTGTCAGCGCCGTCCAGGTACCAGTCCAGGGCTTGCGCCAGCGAGGCAACTGGAAGCATGGCGTCGCGACCGGCATTGGCGAACCGGGATGGCGAACCGTGCAGACGGCCAAGGTCAAGCGCGGGCGAGACCGCGATGGCACACGCCGGCATCGGCATTCCGCGACCCCGGATTCGGTACAGCAGCGACACCAGCAGATTACCTCCGGCCGACTCGCCGCCCAGCACAATCCGCTCAGCGGGAATCCCGGAATCAAGCAGCAGACGGTATGCGGCCTCACAGTCGTCGAGGGCGGCGGGAAAGGGGTTGGCGGGCGCCAGCCGGTAATCCGGAATAAAGGCGCTGGCCGCCAGGGGGTCACAAAGGCGCTCTGTGAAGGACAGGTGTCCCCTGGGCATCGCCGGAAGAACAAACGCGCCGCCATGCAACCACAGAAGTACCGGATCACCGGTACTGGTAAACGGTGTACCCAGCGAGTGGCCTGCTACCGCCCCGCCCTCACCCCAGTGGTAGTCATAGCGAAACCGCTCCCTCTGACGGGCGCTTGCCCAGCGACCGGCGATGCCAATCTGCGCACGGGCTACGCGTCGGGGGTGCCCGCGCAACAGGTAGGCCATAAACGGCCGCAGCAGCCAACGCAGCACAAGGAGTTTGCACCGAGTCGTGAATGAGAGTTCGAGCGGGCGCGTTGAATACTTGGTGGGGTCAGGGCCTGAATTCATGTAAAGCCAATCCGTTGGGTAATTTCTGCCCACACTATGACCAATTAGTCGTACTTGCTCCTTGGCTTACAACGTCAACAGCTTGTTATTTCACGCCATAAAATAACTGGCGTGTTTTACCTGTAATTTGTCGTGAATTGAAAAATACGGGCATCAAAAACTACGCACGATAGGAACAACACAATAAACAGAACAGGAGCCACCCCATGTCTCTTCCAACTGGTCGGGACGGGCAGAAGCCCTCCCTCCCCTCAAAAGTCTTCATAACCGGCGCCAACGGTTTCATTGGTCGCACCATCTACCGCCGCTACCGCGAGCTGGGCTGCGAGGTCTGCGGCATGGATTTGCAGGCGGATGAAGAGCGCAACGTCATAGCCGGAGACCTGACCAATCCATCAGGCTGGCGCGATCATGCCAAAGGCTGCGACCTCTTTATCAACACCGCGGCGGTGGTGTCGCTGGCCGCCGACTGGGAGACTTATTCCACCACATCGCTGGTCGGCGTTCGCAACGCCCTGGACGTCGCCATTGCCGGCGGTGCACAGCGCTTCGTGCATTTTTCATCCATCGCGGCCATGGGCTACGACTACGAACCCGGAGCGGACGAGACGGCTCCCGTGGTGATTGGTGAACACTACCGCTACGGCGTGGCCAAGGGCGCCTCCGAACACACGGTGCTCGCCGCCCACGCCGCCGGTGAAATCGACTGCACCATCATCCGCCCGGGTGACGTCTATGGTCCGGGCTCCCGCCCCTGGTTGCTGGAACCCTTGAAGATGGCCCGGGCCGGCCAACTGATCCTGCCCAACCGGGGCAAGGGCATCTTTACCCCTGTGTACATCGATGACCTGGTCGACGGCACCCTTCTCGCCGCCGGCCTGCCCGCGGGAAGCGGCCGTATTTTCATTCTCTGGGGCGACGAGCCCGTGACCTGCCGGGAATTCTTCATGAATCACTGGCGCTGGGCCGGCAACTCGGGTTTCCCACCCAGCATGCCTCTGGCAGCTGCCCTGAAACTCACCCAGGGCATCTGGTGGCTGAACCGCACGCTCAAGCGCCCCAACGAGGTCACGCCCGACGCCATGCTGATGTTCGCGCGCAAGGGCGGATTTTCCATTGAGAACGCACGGAAACACCTCGGCTTCGAACCCAAGGTCAACCTCGAAGAGGGGATGAAACGTTCCGAAGCGTGGCTCAGAGAGATGGGCGAGCTGAGCGGAACCGAGAGTCAGTCCTTTGACAAGGAAGCCCGCACCTAACGCGGGCTTCTGACTATGCCACCAAAAAACACCAAGGAGACACCCAATGCGTAGTGCCATCGTTGAAAACAACAACCTGAAGATCGTGGATCTGCCGGAACCCAAACCACGTGAGAACGAGCTCCTCATCAAATCTCTGGTTTGCGGCATTTGCGGGTCCGACCTGCATTGCCGGCACCACACCCATGAGCTAGCCGACAGCTCCCGCGAGGTCGTCGGTAGCGCCATCATCGACGCCGACAGACCCATATTGATGGGACACGAGTTTGTCGGGGAAGTCCTGGAGACTCGGCAAGGCTCGACGTTCAAGGCTGGCGACCAGGTCGTCTCCCTGCCCTTCCTGATGCGGGAAGAGGGTCTTGCCATGATTGGCTTCAGTTCCGCCGACGTTCCCGGGGGCTTTTCCGAGCAGATGCTGGTCGACAGCCGGCTCACCATGAAAGTCCCCAATGGCCTGAGCCCGGACATGGCGGCCCTGACCGAGCCCATGGCCGTTGCCCTGCACGCGGTCAACCGGGGCGAGCCAACCCGGAACCACGTACCCCTGGTCATCGGCTGCGGCCCGATCGGTCTTGCCGTTATTGCCGTGTTGAAGATGATGAAGATTGGCCCCATCGTGGCGTCGGATTTCTCGAGAGCGCGTCGCGACCTTGCCAGAAAAATGGGCGCGGATGTGGTGGTCAACCCGGCCGAGCATTCACCCTATGACAGCTGGAAAGAAGCAGCCCAGACCGCGAATCCGGAAGAGGCCGGCCCGATCTCTCCCCTGTTCGGAGGCGCGGACCTGAGACCCTCGCTGATTTTCGAATGTGTGGGTGTACCTGGCCTGATCCAGAATGTCTGTGCTGGCGCACCCTACGGGGCTCGGGTCGTGGTTGTGGGTCTGTGCATGGAAAAGGACACGATAATGCCATCCTACCCGGTCATGAAAGAAATCGATCTCCGCTTTGTCAGTTTCTACAGCGGTGAGGAGTTCGGAGCGACCTTGAACCACCTTGCCAACGGCGAGCTCGATGCCGGTGGGTTGATTTCCGACACGGTGGGCCTGAGTGATATCGAATCCGCCTTCGACCGATTGGGCAAGCCTGAAAACGACGTCAAGATTCTGGTAAAACCGTCAGAATAAGCCGTCGAATACGACAAAAAAGCCGCTGTTTCCAGCGGCTTTTTTGTTTATTGCTCCCGCCGGGCCAGCCATCGGCGCAGCAACCGGAGGAGCGCGTCCAGGCGAAGGCTCGGAAGAAACCCGGTCACCCGGTAGGCAAATTTTCGGGGGTACAGAAGCTCTATGCTATTACCGTCCGGATCATTGATGTACATGACTTTGAATATGCCCGCCTCCAGAGCCTTTCCATTAGCCCGAAACCCCGACCAGAGGGCTTGGGCATACACCTCGTCCCATTCAATACGGGACTGGGTGTTAAGGGCAAAGTTCATGAAACCGTGCTGGTACAACGGCGGACGTTGACCTCCCGGAAACGGCTCAGCGGTGCGACAGATTTCCACCACAACGCCGCCGCCACGCAGGTACCTCGGTTCTGACAGACCCTGCTTCACCACGGAAAGACGCTGAGCCCACCCCTCGGGCATCTGCACCGGCGTCACGCCAAGTGAGCCAGACCAGGCACGCGCCACGCCTTCGGCATCGTGGGAATTGAGCCGGATCAGCCGCACTGCGCACGGTTGCTTCCGGCCATTCCAGCCAGCGTCCGGCAGCGGATCCCGTTCATAGATTTCCAGCGCGTTACCCTCGGGGTCACTGGCGTACGCCACCCTGCCACCGGTTTCTCCCTCCACGGCCTGCAGACGCTGCTGGGCCGACAGGGCATCAACGCAACACTGGAACCGTTGGCTATAGATTCCGATACAGGCATAACCCGGCATCGCCGGGCTCCAGTGTTCCGGGCGGGGCCGCATTTCCGGCGACCGGAAGTCGAAGAACTCCAGCTGGAACATATCGGCATTGCCATCGAGAGACCAATAGCAGCGCGTATTTACGCCGTCGATTCCCATCACCCGGGTAGACAGCTTGCCCGCATAGATGGTCCGCCCCGACGACACAAAACCGAACAGGGCGCCGTACCAGGACCGGAGGGCCCTGGCATCCTGACACACGAAGGCAATCTGACTGCAGTATGTGCTCATCGGAATCCCACCTCAGACAACGCGCAGATCCTTCCTCAGGATCTTGCCAACGTTTGACTTGGGCAGCTCCTGCAGCACCTCGATTTCCTTCGGAACCTTGTAGGCGGCGAGACTCTGCCGGCAATGTGCCATCACCGCGTCTTTGTCGATCGCTGATCCCTCGGTCGGCGCCACGAACAGGCGGATGCGCTCACCGGTTTTCTCGTCCGGCACACCGATACAGGCCGCTTCAGCAACCTCGGGCAACTCACTGGCAACGGCTTCCACCTCGTTGGGGTAAACGTTGAAACCCGAGACAATGATCATGTCTTTCTTGCGATCAACAATCTCGAACTGACCGTCCGGGTGCATGACCGCCACATCACCGGTTTTGAAAAAGCCATCTTCGGTGAAGGTATCGGCCGTTGCCTGCTCGCGGTTCCAGTACCCCTTCATGACCTGGGGGCCACGGGCACAGAGTTCGCCCGGCGTTCCGGCAGGCAGGGCGTTGCCCTGCTCATCGATGACCTTGACCTCAGTGGACGGTACCGGATAGCCCACTGTACCGCTGAATGCTTCCTTCCCCATCAGGTTCAGGGTGAGGATCGGCGAGGTTTCGGACAAACCGAAGCCTTCCAGGATGTGAGCGCCGGTGAAAGCCTTCCAGGCCTTGGAGGTGCTCGGGAAGATCTTGGAGCCACCCCCAAATGCCACTTTGTAACGGGACAGGTCCACGTCCTTGAACAAGGGATGCTGGGTCATGCCCGCGTACAGGGTATTGACGCCACCAATAACGGTGAACCTGGAATCCTTGATGGCCTTCAGGTAGGCGTCCATGTCACGGGGATTGGGAATCAGGATGGCTTTGGCGCCGATTGCCGCGTAGGCCACGAAAATCATCAGGCCAAAGATGTGATACATCGGCAGTGCCAGCACCAGCACCTCCTCCCCCGGCTCGTTCGCCTCGGGCATGAAGCTCCGGAACTGGAGGCTGTTGGCAATCAGGTTACGTTGAGTCAGTGTCGCGCCCTTGGAGGGGCCTGTGGTGCCGCCGGTGTATTGCAGAAACAGGACATCATCGCCGGACACTGGTACCGCAGTGGGTTTATTACCCGCGTTGCGCGCCAACAGGTCCGCCATGCCGGTAAACTCGCCCAGTTCGGCGGAAACGTCTCCACCCGGAATCGGGAGGCCGGCCCCATCACCGGGATTGACCACAATCACCTGCGAAACGGACGTGGCGTCACGGATCGGGGTCAGCGACGCCACGGATCCCGAATAGATAAACATCGTTTCGGCGCCGGAATCATTCAGCTGGTGTTCCAGCTCCCTCGACGTGTACAGAGGGTTCACGTTCACCTGGATTGCGCCCACCTTGAGAATCGCCAACATGGCCACCGGATAGGCAAAGATATTCGGCAACATAACCGCGACCCGGTCGCCCTTCTTCACCCCGTATTGCTGCTGCAGGGCGCTGGCTAGGGCATCCGAGGCTTCATCAAGCTGGCCATACGTCATGGTGTGACCAAAGCACTCCAGCGCGGCGTGCTCCGGGAAACGCTTGATGGCGTCATTAAACAAGCTGGTAACGGAGGCGTGGGTGTCAGGGTCAATCGTGGGGGGAACATCCGCGGGGTATGAATCAAGCCAGGGTTTCATGGTTTTCTCTACCTTTATTGACTGTTCGGATACAAAAAAACGCCCTACCCGGGAAAACCTGTTTTGGCCGGGAGGGCGCTTCTGTACTGGCTGTCTTACTTGACGTTACGGACCCGGGCATTGTGGTCCGGCTGGGGCGGCGTAATGTAGTTCGCCGGCTCCAGGCCTCGTTCCCGGATCAGGTTGTCCAGCATGATCATGATGTCGCTGGCATCCATGATGCCCAGGTAGTTGCCATCGTCGTCGAAATTGACGTTGGCGCCGTGCACCACCATCAGGGTCTCTGTCGGCCCGGTGTTGGTCGCTGGCGTGGTGAACTGGTGAATGGAACCGCCCGGCTCGTACAGGTAGCAACCGTCGGTCTGGGGATCGTTGGGGTATTCCTTGTATTCCCAATGACCCGAAATCGTGAACAGGTGCACCGTGCCCGTGTGGTAGTGACGGGGCAGCGTCACACCCGGATGGAACCAGACTTTCAGCACCCAGACACCGTTATGCGGATCAAGGAAAAGCGGTTGTACATCAATGCCTGGCACGCCGGGCATGGCGTCTTCATAAACAGGCTGATTCTTGGAATTCACATAAAGCAGTTCGTGGTGCTCAAAAACCTGGTTTGGCGTCGTCATGGTCGACCTCTCTTGTAGATTGTTTTGCCGTTGGCAATACCTGCCAGATTTCATGGTCACCCGATTCCGATGACGGCACATGATAGAAAATGCCGTTTTCTTGTTATTTCCCGCCAATGCAGCTAGCGTTACCCGTTACAATCGTGAACAACAATTACACCTCATTATGGTTACGACAGATCTCACCAGAGCCTCGTCCCTGGCACGACTGGACGAGTTTTGCGCCAAATACGGCCTGGATTACCGGGCGATGCTCCGTGAAGCCAGGTTGCCCGAGGACGTTCTCGAACATCCCGAAAGCCTGATTTCCTATTCCCGGATGGCAACACTGCTCGAAAACTGCGCCAACCGGACAGAGCACCCATTGTTCGGGTTGGAATACGGTATCTTCCAGGGCACGACCATCTTTGGACGTTTGCTTTATCTATTCAAAAACGCCCAGACCGTGGGCGATTCGCTGAACGAACTGATGCAGTATTATCATCTGCACTCCTCCAGCGGACTGGTGACGGCCACCATCGAGGACAAGATGGCCATTCTCAGCTACGAACCCTTGTTGAGCGAGGGGGTCGCCAGCAAGCAGGCCGTGGAACTGGCCATCGGGGTGGGCAAGGCCTTGCTGAAAATGCTGCTTGGGACCCAGTGGCGACCCAGTGGCGTGCATTTCCGACACGGGCCCAGCAGTTCGCCGCAGGCCTACAGCCGGCTGCTTGGCCTGCCTCCCCAGTTCGACAGCACCATCAATGGCTGGGTGTTTGAAGCCCGCCTGCTGGACCTGCCCCTGAGCGATTCCGATCCGAAGCTGCATGCCCTGATGCGCGAGCATCTGGAAAAAATGGATGAACTGTCAGTCCAGGAATTGCCCGCCTACGTTCAGCATCTCATGAAGAATTTTCTGCCCAACGGCCGGGTGACCATTGATCTTGTGGCGGATTACATGATGCTCAGCTCCCGCTCTCTGCAGCGCTACCTGACTGAGGAAGGCACCTCCTTCCAAAAGCTCCTGGACGAGACCCGCAAGAGCATGGCCGAGCGCTACCTCCAGGAATCCGGCATCAGCCTGACCCAGCTTTCCGGGATTCTCGGCTACTCCGACCTGGCAGCTTTCTCCCGAGCCTTCCAGCGCTGGTACGGTGTCAGTCCGCGGCAATGGCGAAAAAATCAGGGAATCCAGTCGTCCCCGCGACTGCTATCCTTGCGGAAAAAAGCACCCGGCTGGCTTCGCTGAGCGAAAAAGACCCCTTCGGCGCGAAGGGGCTGAAAGGGACACAGTTTTGGGCCGAAATGGCCCGGTGCGAAGTGCGCAGACGGCACAAACAGCAAGGGTAGGAACTTCCGCCTGCGGGATTGCCGGAGCAACCCTCTCCTCACCTGCTCGCACTATACAAACCCGCCTGACCGGTTATTTAACTTTAACCGCCAACAACTTAACCTTTTAAGTATTGACCGGGACATTCGGAGCGCGGCCGTTACTCGCGTGCAATGAAGGCTTCCAGACCTTCCCGGTCCTTCAGATGGATAACGCCGTACCGAAACTCGATCAGGTCTTCGCCGAGCAATACCTGGAGAGCCCGGTATGCTGCCTGCCGGGAAATGCCCAGCATGCTGCCAAGTTGCTCCTGGGTCAGTCGAAGCGACACAGGCGGCTCGGGATTGCCATGCTGAAAGGTGGCAATAAACAACAGTCGTCTGGCCAGCCGGGCCGGAATTCCTCGCAGCGCATCATCCTCAATGACCATCAGAGCGGCCCGCAGCCGTTGCCCCAATTGCCTGACAATCACCGGGTAACATTCGGGAAAGGCGTCCAGCAGCCTCGCGAACGTATCGGACCTGAATTCAATCAGTCTGGTGGACTCATGGGCCACGGCTCCATACAGCCGCGGCGTATCTTCCCAGAACACGCCGTCGCCGAACCAGTTTCCCGGCCCACAAATCATCAGGGTCAGCTCCTTGCCGGCACCGCTGATGGCGTTCACCCGGACCGACCCGGATTCAATCACCGCCAGGGTCTTCTGGGAGCTGCCCTTCCTATAAATGGTCTGTCCCTCGGAAAAGCTCCGCACCGTCGCCAGGCGCGCGGCCTCGGCAATCCCCTCCGGTGGCAACCCGGCCAGAAGGTCACAGCTTCCAAGTGTGTCGGGAACATTGGTCATATTGGATTGTTACTCTGGTTACAGTGTTGCCCGAGGCTCCTGCCGTAGACTCGAAGCAAGCGAACAAAGCCAACCTCTGACAATAACGCTTGCGAGCTTCGACAGGAGAACAAAATGACTACCGGAAGCCTCTACCGGAGTGCCACCCGCCTGATCCTGGGCGTTGGCCTGATCAGCCTCCATTTGGCGTCCGCCGCCGCAGAACGCCCCAATATTCTTGTCATCATGGGTGATGATATCGGTATTACCAATATCAGCAAGTACAGCCATGGCATGATGGGATACCAGACGCCAAACATCGACCGCATCGCCAACGAAGGCATGATGTTCACGGATTACTATGGGGAACAAAGTTGCACCGCCGGCCGGTCCGCCTTTATCACCGGCCAGCATCCAATCCGGACCGGGCTGACCAAGGTCGGCATTCCGGGAGCCCCGATTGGCATCCAGCCGGAAGATCCCACCCTGGCAGAACTGCTGAAACCCCTGGGGTATGCCACGGGCCAGTTCGGCAAGAACCACCTGGGTGACCGGGACGAGTTCCTGCCCACCAACCACGGCTTCGATGAATTCTTCGGCAACCTGTACCACCTGAACGCCGAAGAAGCACCGGAAGACCCGGCCTGGCCCAACGATCCCAAGCTTGCCCAGATGATTACCCCACGGGGGGTCATCCGCTCCACCGCAGACGGTAAGGTCGAGGATCTCGGTCCGTTGAATACCACACGGATGGAGACCATCGACGAGGAATTCCTGCAGGCGTCCCTGAACTTCATGGAGAAAGCCCACAACCAGGACGAGCCCTTCTTCGTCTGGTTCAATTCGACGCGCATGCATTACTACACCCACATCAAGGACGAGACTCGAGGCCTGTCCGGCCAGGGTTTTTACAACGATGGCATGGTCGAACACGACAACCACGTTGGCGAATTGCTGGCCAAACTTGATGAACTCGGGGTCGCGGATAACACCATTGTTCTTTACACCACCGACAACGGCGTTCATTACAACCACTGGCCCGATGCCGGCATTACCCCCTTCCGGGGCGAGAAAAACACCAACTGGGAAGGCGGCTTCCGGGTGCCAGCCCTGGTCCGCTGGCCTGGCAAGATCGATTCCAACAGCATTTCCAACGACATCATGTCCCACCTGGACTGGGTGCCGACACTGATGGCCGCAGCGGGCGTTCCCGACGTCAAGCAGGAACTGCTGGAGGGCCACGAGGCCAACGGCAAAACCTACAATGTGCATCTCGATGGCTATAACTTCCTGCCCTACCTCACTGGCGAGGTCGAGGAAGGCCCTCGCAACGAGTTCATTTACGCAAGTGATGGTGGCGATATCCTGGCCTTGCGGGATGGCCCCTGGAAGCTGGTCTTTGCCGAACAGCGTTCACACAAGTTTAACGTCTGGTCCGAGCCTTTCGTGAAACTGCGCATCCCTAAGGTATTCAATCTGCGCCAGGATCCGTTCGAGCGTGCCGATATCGACTCCAACTCCTACCAGGTCTGGTGGGACCGAAAGATCCAGGCCCGCGGCATGGCGACACTGATCAAGGTCAAACAGTTCCTGAACACCTTCAGGGAGTACCCACCCCGCCAGAGACCGGCGACCTTTACCATTGATCAGATGATGGAACAGTTCCTCAACTACCAGCAATGAGAGTCAGGGGGAACGCGGCCCATGGCGGCGTTTCCCCACTTTCCGGGCACGGTTCTTTTACGAGGACGGTTATGAATACCCACGATTCTGTGGTCACCCTGATCGATCGCCTGAAGTCCGATGTGCTGGGTCAGGAGCAGCTGATCGAGCAACTGGTTCTTGCGCTACTCTCCGATGGCCATGTGCTGATCGAGAGTTTGCCCGGGTTGGCCAAGACTCGCACGGTGAAACGGCTTGCCCATCACCTGGAGGCGCAGATGCGCCGGATCCAGTTCACACCGGACCTGCTGCCCTCCGACCTCACCGGATCGGAGGTACTGCATTACACCAACGGCGTGCAATCCCTGGCGTTCGAACCCGGCCCGCTGTTTGGCAATCTGATACTGGCGGACGAGATCAATCGGGCCCCCGCCAAGGTCCAGTCTGCCCTCCTCGAGGTCATGGAGGAACGCCAGATTACCGTTTCCGGTGCTACCCACCGGATGGACGACCTGTTCATGGTGCTGGCCACGCAGAATCCAATCGAGCAGGAAGGCACCTATCCCCTGCCCGAAGCCCAGATGGATCGTTTTCTCATGAAACTGGTGCTGGATTATCCGAGCCACGAACACGAATGCGACATGCTGAGGCTGGTCAGGTCCGAGCAGGACAACGAATCGCCCCAACCGGTGTCGGCACCGGACTTTCAGCCCGGCATTTTGCTGGCCGCCCGCCGGGAAATCGTCCGGCTTTTTGTCTCCCCGAAAATCGATCAGTACCTCGTCAGTCTGGTCCAGTCGACGCGCCCGGCATTGGCACCCGACGCAACACTCCGTGGCTGGCTCGATACCGGGGCCAGTCCACGGGGAGCCATTGCCCTGGACCGGGCCGCTCGGGCTCACGCCTGGCTCCACCAGCAGCCTCACGTCACCCCGGACAACGTGCGCGCAGTCGCCCTGCCGGTTCTACGTCACCGGGTGAGGCTCAGCTACGATGCCATCGCGGATGGGGTCACCGAGGATCAAATCGTTGATCGACTGCTCGATCAGGTTGCGATTCCCGCCTGAGGGGAGCCACCATGATCCAAAGCCGCACTGACAACACCGGCGTCTTCACCACGACAGATCGGCTGATGGCGCTCGAGCCGGAGGGACGACTCCCCGACTTCCATGGCCGCCAGCGTTCAAACAGCCTGCTGGCAGGGCAACACGGCTCAAGGATGCGCGGACGCGGGCTCGACTTCGATGAGCTACGTCGTTACACCAGGGGTGACGATATCCGCCACGTGGACTGGCGTGCCACCCGCAGGGCCGGAACCCCCTTCGTTCGCAGCTTCACCGAGGAACGCGACCGGCCGACCATGATCCTGTGTGATCAACGCATGGATATGCTGTTCGGTTCGTCGCTCCTGCTGAAAGCGACGGCAGCCGCGGAAGTGTCGGCATTGGCAGCGTGGATAGCCTTCCACGCCGGCGACCGGGTCGGTGGCATTGTCTTCAACGATCAGCGCCTTGATACGGTTACGCCACACCGGAGCCGGCGTCGGGTTGCCGATCTACTCACCCGGATAGCCCGTCAAAACCAGGCCTTGCGTGTCGATAACGACGCTCCGCGCAAGGTCGGACAGCTGGACAAGGTCATCTCGGGCTGCCTTGCGAAAGCCTACCATGACCAGACCGTCTGCATCGTCAGCGATTTTGCCGGCATTACGGAACGAACCCTGGGCCTGCTGCAACAACTCTCCTTTCACAATGACGTGCTTGCCATTCAGGTTTACGACCCGCTGGCTGTGACGCTGCCCGACGCCGGAGTGGTAACCGTTGCCGAAGACCAGGTGGAGGTGACCCTCGACCTTGGCCATGCAGGCATCCGAAACAGCGTCACGGATTTTCTAACCGAACGGTTCCGGATCGTCGAGGAGCACCTCACGCGCAGCCGGGTCGCTCATCTGAAAATCAGCACGGGCGAAGCCACTGTGCCCCAACTCCGGCGGGCTCTTGGACTGGTGGGAGCACCGCGTCGATGAGTCTGGTCAGCGATCTGGAACAGCTCCGGGAACTTCCATCCCCGCCCATGCCCTCACTGTGGCCACAGACCTGGGGCTGGGCCCTGGTACTGACCCTGCTGCTGGTCCTGGTCGTGGCCGGCCTGCTTTTCTGGAGACAACGCCGGAAAACCAACGCCTACCGGGACGCGGCACTGGCGGAACTCGACGTCCTGGAAGCACAGTGGCGCCGGGATCCTGTCAGCACTGCGCCACTGAGGGATATACCCGAACTGCTCAAGCGTGCGGTGCTCAACCGTCCGGGAAACCCGGCACCCGAGTTGGCGCGCATGGGAGGCCCGGACTGGCAAGGCGAACTGCAACGCATGGCCGCCACCCCGCTTTCCGAAACCTTTGCCGAATCTCTGGCCGATTTGGCCTACGCCAGTGACGAGACCCTCACGCGCCTGGATGCGGCAGCCGTGATCGCCGAGTGCCGGCAGTGGCTGGAGACCCATCATGATCCAGTTTGATTTTCCCTGGCTCTGGCTGTTGCTGCCCCTACCCCTATTGGCGTACCACGGGTTGCCCGCCTACCGGGCGCCCCATCGGAAACTCCGGGTGCCGTTCACGGTCGCCTTCAAGGATCGGATAGAGCAGAAAGCCAGCCCAATGGCCGCCGGAATCTCCCGGGCCGCCCTCGCCCTGCGTTGGCTGATCTGGGCCCTGCTGCTGACGGCGGCCGCACGGCCGGCCTACCTCGGGCCTCCGATAACGCACATCGAACCCAGGCGCGACCTGGTTCTCGCCATCGACCTGTCCCAATCCATGTCCGAACCCGATGCCACCACCTCGGACGGAGCTGACACCCCGCGGCTGGTCGCGGTCAAGCGGGCCGCCAGCCAGTTCATTAACTGGCGCACGGATGACCGCATCGGACTGGTCGGCTTCGGGGACCGCGCCTTTGCCCTGGCGCCCCCATCCCGGGAACACGATACGCTGCAACAAATCCTGGCAATGACCGAGACCGGCATGGCCGGCGCCAACACCGCGCTCGGCGACGCCATTGGCGTCACCCTGAAACTGCTGGAGCAAAGTGACCGTCCCGACAAACTCCTGATCCTGCTCACCGACGGCAATGACAACCGCAGCCGGCTCGACCCAATACAGGCAGCGCGTATCGCCAACAATCGGGGCCTGACCATCCACACCATTGGCTTTGGCCGGACCGACACAGGGACTGACGATGCCTTGGATGCGCCAACCCTGGCGCGCATTGCAGGGATGACCGGCGGCCAGTCATTTCTCGCGACAGACCGGACGGCGCTGGAGCGGGTCTACAGGACCATCGATGCCATGACACCGCATAACGCGGAAGAACTGAGAGCCCGGCCCCGCCGGGAGTTGTTCTGGATTCCCGTGCTGATCGCTTCGGGGTTACTGCTTCTGCATCTGCTGGCCGATCTGCGGTCATCGCAGGCACAGCCTCAGGCGGGCTGGCGAGAAACGGAGAGGCGCGAGCCATGACGGAATCGATTGCCCAGTTTCATTTTCTGCGCGCCTGGGGCCTGCTGATCACGCTCGCGGGCCTTGCGTTGCTGCCAGCATGCCACATGATCAGCCGCCGCCGGGATGCGCTGAGCCGGATGATTGCGCCGCACCTGCTGCCGCACCTCGCGCTGAACAGCAACAACCAGACACGTTTCCGGCCCCTACATGGTTTCAGCCTGCTGCTGGTGGTAGCCGGGCTGTCGGTTGCCGGGCCCACCTGGGACCGACTGCTGCCGCCCAATTTCGACGACCAGACCCGGGTGACCGTCGTCCTCGACCTGTCCGCATCCATGGCCGACACCGGTACACTGGCTCTGGCCCAGGACCGCATTCAATCACTCGCGGAACGCCGGCCCGGCTGGCACACAGGCCTGATCGGATACGCCCGAAGCGCCCATCGGGTGTTACCCCACAGCCGGGACAGGCAGCTGCTCAGCCTGTATCTCAACTCCCTTGAGGCGGGCATGATTCCGGGCCAGGGACGCAACCTGGCAGCCGCACTGGACCTGGCCACGGCACCATTCGGAGCTGGTGCCGGCCCGCAAACGGTCATCCTGGTTTCCGATAACCTGGCGTCAGCGCAGTTCTCCCCCTCACAAAGTGAGGGTCCGGGTGGACTAAAGGTGCTGGCACTGCTGCCAGAAGAAACCCTGGCCTCCGGCGCAACCCACGCGGTTCTGAACACGCTCTCTGCCGACACCCGAGCCTTCACGACGACGGAGCAGGACGTCCGCTGGCTCGAGCGTCAGGTCCAGACCCATTTCCAGCGTCAACAGAACCTTGATGACACACTCAAGTGGCGCGACTACGGCTACTGGCTGGTCTGGCCTGCCCTGCTGCTGGCCCTGGTGTCCATGCGCAAGGGTTGGAACCTTCAGTGGTGCCTGGTCGCCCTGCCACTGCTGATGGCTCCGGCGCCACCGGCCAACGCGGACGCTCTGGCCAATGCGTTTCTGACACCGGACCAGCAGGGGCGGCTGGCATTCGAAGCCGGAGACTACGCAGACGCTGCGCGACTGTTCCGCGATCCTTACCTGCGAGGCCTGGCGGCCTACCGCGCTGCCGATTTCGAGACCGCCATCGAGAGTTTCAGCCAACTGGATTCACCCCGGGCCTGGTTTTACCTTGGCAACAGTTACGCCCGGCAACTGGAACTGGGAAAGGCCAAGGTCGCCTTTGAAACGGCACTTGAGAAAGATCCCGGGCTGGAGGCTGCCAGGGCCAACCTCAGGCTCGTCGAAAAGATCTCGGAAGATCTCAATGAAGGCCGGACAAAAGCGCCGGATATTGGCGCTGACGCCGTCCGGTTCGACAAGCAATCCGGTCAGGGAGTGAGCACCAGAATCCAGGGGCAGGAGGCCATCACCGACGCGATCTGGCTGGAGAACCTGAACACCTCGGTCACGGACTTCCTGAAACGTAAGTTCGCTGCGGAGCAGCGCAACCAGACCGGAGAACAGCCATGAGAGTGCCGGGAAAGCCGGTACTCGCCGCTATACTCGTTTCCCATCTGGCGGGTCACACTCTGGCCGCGGAAGTGAGGATTGAGACCCGGCTGGTTCCGGATGCCGACATCCGCTCCGGCCAATCGGTCTCCTACGAAGTGGATGTCCTGACCGACACCTGGCTGACCGGTACCCCGGAATTCCGGCCGCTGGAGGTCGCAGGCGCCTTGGTGTCTTTCCAGGGCAGCCAGGGCCGGAGCATTCAGCGCACGATCGAGGGCAAGCGCTATTTCGGCGTCACCTACAGCTATCGCCTGATTCCCCTGGACCCGGGCGTCACGACACTGCCGTCATTTCGCATCAAGGCCCCGGTGGGTCAGGAAGATGCCCCGGTTGCCGTGACCACCCCGGAGCGTTCGTTTGCCGTTCAGCCACTCCCGGCCGTCGAGTCTGCCGACATTTCACTTCTGGCGGCGGACGTCCAATTGAGCCAGAGCCTCAGCACGACCGGCGGCGGCATCGCCGCCGGCCACCCCGTCGTTCGGGAAATTCGGGTACGGGCCCATCAGGCCCTGGCGCTGTCCATCCCTCCCCTGACTTCTTCCTCATCCGGTGAGGCAGTGGGCACTCGCCTGCCGGCAGACATTCGCCCGATCACCGACGAAGGCGGCTCGATCACCGGCGGGGAGCGCATCGAGCGCATCCGCTACAGCCCTGACCAAGCAGGGACTTATAGACTGCCGGCCCTCTCACTCACCTGGTGGGACATTGACGATGACAGGATCCGGCAGTCGACGTTACCGGCTCTGCCGATCGAGGTCCTGCCCGGAGCCGGCCCATCGGAAACCCGGTTTCCGACAAGCTGGCTCCTTGTCATCCTGGCCGCTGGGGCATCGATGGCGATCCTGACAGGCTACCGGCGGACAATCCGCTCGCGCACAGGACACTTAATCAGGCGGGTTCGCCGCCGGTGGCTGAATTCCCTGCCCGGACAAAAGCAGGCCGCCATCCGACAGCTCAGGGGAACGCCCAGAGAACTGACGGAGCTTTTCCGGCTCGCGGACAAACGGACCGGCGCTCATTCTCTGCGCGGCTGCCCCCAGGAGTCCCGGCAGCGAGAAGCCCTGATGACAGGCATTGCCGAATACTACGCCCCCCGCCCGGAACCGGAAACGAGCACCCGCAGACTGATCCCGCTGATACGAAAGATCAAAAGCGACCCCCGGACCGACCGTGGCCCACGCCCCGCGCAACTCCCACCTCTCAACCCCCGTCAACGATAAAAAAGCCCGGACCAAACGGCCCGGGCGAAAAAGGGAGCACAACAACAAGGGGTTCCTTCTGGTTCAACGGCGGTAGTTCGGATCCAGGCACATCAACACACCGGTAAATTCTTCCAGGGCCTGGACCGGAATCGGGTTATTGGTCATGCAGGCCCAACCTTCTTCCGTGAAAGTGACGTCCCGGGTGTAGGTGCCACGCAGGGGTGCCGGGTAGGCGATGAATCTCTCCTGCTCAGGATCAAACCGGTAAATATGGTCTGTCATGGTCTCATTGACCCAGACATCCCCGGTTTTCGGCGCAATGTTCAGGGAATAGGGACCTGGACGGGCGTCCGGCGCAAATTCCGGCATTTCGTAGACCTTCATATCCATGGTTTTGGTATCGATACGCGCGATCTCACCGTGACCGTAACCGGTCTGCCAGAGGATGCCATCCTCGGCAAAACGCAAACGGCGCGGGCCGAACACCGGGGATTCAATCTCGGTCACTTCCAGGGTGTCCGGGTCGATCCGGCCGATGCGGTTACCCCAGAGCCGGCTGTACCAGATCGAACCATCGAGCGTACTGACCGCCACCCCATAGGTCAGAACCGACGGCGTGATGGCCACCGGGCGCGGCTCCGGCAAATCGATCAGGGTGACTTCCTGGCTTTTTGGATCCAGTCGCCCAATCTGCTCGGTACCAACCACACTGAACCAGAGGATGCCTTTTCTATCCACGCGAATGGTGTGCGGGTAGGGCGCGTTGCCCGGCAGCGGGATCTTCTGTTCCCACGCATTGGTTTCCGGGTTGAACACACCGATGGAGGCGGAGTAGGAATTGGTCACGTACAGCTTGCCATCGTGGCCTTCGGCCAGTGAATGCGGGCCGTGGCGCACGTTGACCTTGTTCATCGCCGGCGGAACACCCAGCACCGTGAAGATGCCACCCAGCGGCATACCTTGCTCCGGATGCGGTACAAACTCCGTCTCGCCCTTCTCCAGGTTGGTAACGTACATGCCATCGGCAAACTGATCCACGGTGTAGACCAGGCCGTTTTCCGAGTGCACATAGGCATCGTGCGGCACACCGGAACTGGGCAACTGGTACTCGTAGACCTTGGTGTGGGCTAACGCGTCATCGAACGGGAATTCCGGTCGCATTTCCGTGGGCTTGCCATCAAACCCCTCCGCAAAGATCTCAGCCCGGCGGCGGTCCTTCTCGGTAATGTCCATGGCGCCCATGTAGGCGTGCATACGCTGCACCGTTTGCTGCCAGGACTCCGCCGGGCGAACGGTACGGGTAAAGGGATTGCCCAGCTGGTGACAGGACAGGCACTCGAGCTGGAACTTATCCCGGGTAAATGGCTCGTCTTCGCCGGTATCGAACGGCAACTCGTTAAAATGATACGACGCCGCCAGACTCTCCGAGACTTCACGATCCGCGTCGAGCGCGGTCATACGGACATCTTTACCAAGGCTTGCTGAAGCATCAGGCAGAACGATCTGTTCCTCGTGATCGGCGAAGTAATGGGCGCGAAACCTCAGGCGGAGTTCGCCTTGCAGGTCCGTTTCCAATACATATTCGCCCCTGGCATCACTGTAAACAGACTCGGAGATTCCCGCTTGCACGTCCGTCAGTCGAATGATGGCACCGGCGATCGCGTCGCCGTCGGCACTGGTCAGTTTGCCGGACACGGTTCCCGCGGACACAGGGGAAGCGGCAAACAGCATGGCCGAGATTACGACCGCGTTCGCGACGGCCTTATTGTTTCTTGTAGTCATAACGCTCTCCGTCAATGGATCTCGAGCCGGGCATAACGAAACCATCGCAGCCCAGATCGCCTTATCCTAGGTCGAAGCGCAATCGATCATTTAACCCATCGCGAACAATTCTTGTTTTTTCACGCCAAACCATACCCTGGCATTTTTTATCAAGCTTTAGGCGCCCTTTATCACTTCTCTGTGTGTTTCCCGCTGTACAACTACCGCTACCCCTATCCGTCCCCCGCTTTGATTCGGGGAGTCCCGGATAACGAATAGTCAAACAACAGATGGGTAAACAGACATGCTTCAAAACAAGAAAACCATTATTACCGGTGGCGCCTCCGGAATCGGAGAACAGGCGGTTCGCCTGTTCCACGAGAACGGCGCGAAGGTGATCATCGCCGACATGAATGAAGACAACGGCACGGCACTGGCTAACGAACTGGGCGAAGGCGTGTCCTTCATCAAGGTCGACCTGAGCATTCCGCAAGAGATCGAGCAGATGATCGCCTCGGCTGTTGAGACTCTGGGCGGCCTGGACATTCTGATCAATAACGCCGGCTTCGGAACCTACGGGCGCACCCATCTGATTGAGCCGGAAACCTGGTACAAGGTGATGGAGGTCAACCTCAATGCCCTGTTCCACACCTGCCGGCACGCCATTCCCCACCTGATGAAAAATGGCGGCAACATCATCAACACCGCGTCTGTCTCCGGCACCCGCGCCGATTACGGATTCAACGCTTATGCCGCGGCCAAAGGCGGGGTAATCAACTACACCCGCAACCTGGCGCTGGATTACGCGACGGACAACATCCGGGTTAACAGCATCAGCCCCGGGCTGATCAAAACGCCGTTGACCGGCCCGCTGACGGGCCAGCCGGACGCGTACCGGGAATACATGCACAACATTCCGATGAGCCGCGCGGGCGAGCCGCAGGAAATTGCCAAGGTGATGCTGTTTCTGGCCTCGGACCTGGCCAGTTTCGTCACGGGCCAGAACATCTGCGTCGACGGGGGGGCTTCCGCCTGGAACGGCCAACCCCGCTTCACCGAGATTTTCGGTGACGTCACCATCCCCTAACGCCGACATCAACGATTTCAGGAGTCCTTCAGACATGACATTCAAAGCGTACAAACTGGCGAAACGCCCGACCGGAAAATTCACCGACGACTGTTTCCAGGCGATTGAACTCGAGACCCCGAAACTCGAGAAAGGCGACTTCCTGGTCAAACAGACCCACATGTCGCTGGACCCGGCCATGCGGACTTGGGTTCAGGACAACGAGGACAGCTACATCGAGCCGGTTCGCCCGGGTGACATCATGCGTTCCTATGGCGTGGGCGAGGTGGTTGAATCTGAGAATCCGGACTATCCGGTGGGTGCCCGCGTCGTCGGCATCACCGGCTGGGCGGAGTACACCCTGGGCGGTGAGGACATGCAGGTGGTCGACAAGTCCGTCGATGTGCAGGCGCTCCTGTCGGTACTTTACGTCCCGGGTTTCACCGCCTATGTCGGCCTGATGAAGATCGGCCGCCCGGTCAAGGGCGAAACCATGGTGGTCAGTGGCGCCGCCGGCTCCGTCGGCTCCCTCGTGGGCCAGATGGGCAAGGCCGAGGGCCTGCGCGTCATCGGTGTCGCCGGCAGTGACGAGAAGTGCCGTTGGCTGGAAGAGGAACTCGGCTTCGACAAGGCTCTCAACTACAAGGATGCGGACCTTGAGGAACAGTTGGCCGCTGCCACGCCGGATGGTATCGACCTTTACTTCGAGAATACCGGCGGTCCGATCCAGCACATGGTGTTCAACCGGATGAATCGCCTCGGCAAGATTGTCGTGTGCGGCAACATCGCCGAGTACACCAACGAAGTTCCGAACCCCGGTCCAAGCTGGGTGGACATCAACCTGAAAGCACTGAGGGTCGAGGGCTTCGTAATCACGGATCACTACGACAAGGTCGATGAGTCCATGGGGGCGATGATGAACTACCTCCAGAACGGCCAGATCAAATTCCGCAGTCATGTACTTCAGGGGCTCGACAGTGCCGTGGAAGGGGTTCAGCTCCTGTTCTCGGGCCAGAATCAGGGCAAGCTGTTTGTCGAGCTCTGATGTGAGGGGATTGACCTAACCTCGGCGATCTGATGACCCCAAAGCCCACCCTCGGTGGGCTTTTTTATTGGCAGCCGGAGTTCCAACGTCTTCCCTTCAGCCGCCAACGCGAGCCGAGAGATCGCGTATCAGCCGATCAACCTGTTGATCATTCGGGTGCGCCGCCTTCAGTTTGCGGGCGAACGCCAGCGCTTCTGACAGATGCCCCTGCTGAAGTTTCAGATAGATCATGGCGCTCAGAAGTCCGTGGTCCTCGGGATGACGCGCCAGCGCCTGACCAAGAACCTGTTCCGCCTCCGGCACCTTGCCCATCTGCGCAAGAACGAGGCCATGGTTGTACGCAACCCGGGGGTTGCCCGGATTAAGCGCACCGGCCTGCTCGAAGCGTGGAAGGGCTTCGGATGGACGCTTCTCTTCGACCAGCGCAAGCGCCAGCAGGTAGGCCAGATGCCCCCGGTCTGCGTCAGGCAGCCCATCAAGCTCCGCCCCCTCCGTCAGCATCTCAACGGCCAGTCCGATCCGGCCCTGTTCGCTGGCAAGCGTCGCCAGGTTGACCCGGGCCGGAACAAACAGCGGATCCATTGCCAGCGCCCGTCGGTACTGGGCGATGGCCTCATCGGGTCGGCCCTCCCGCTGCAGGTAGGTGGCAAGGTTCAGGCGATTGCCGGGCAGCGTCGCCAGCGCTCGCAGCCTCTGCTCATAATCCGCTTTCAGTGCCGCGATCCGGGCCCGGTCCTGGTCCGGAAGGGTCGACAGATCGACACCCGCCAGCGACCTCAGCGCCTGATCCCGCACCGCTACCGCCTGATCCTCTGCCAGCTGTTTACGCAGCCAGTTCACCCGATCGGAGGCAGGCAGTTGTGCCACGCTGTTGGCCGCATACGCCTGGACCAGGGGATCATCGGTCAGCAGACCGGTACGCAGCGCGGATCCGGCCCGTGGCCCAAAGTCGCCGAGATGCTCCGCCGCTGTGGCCCGGGCGATGGCCGGTGCACCGGTATCACGGATCAGTGCCGCCAGACGGATGAAGCCATCGGCTTCGGCCCGCCGGAAGGCGCTCAGGGCGTTGGCGAAATGCGGGGGGCGTCGGGGCGATTCGAACCAGTCATCAATGGCAGCCACCGCCCAGTCGGCACTCTTGTCATCGTGGCAATCGTTACAGGCATTGGGGCTGCCAGTCGTCAGAGTCAGGTCCGGCCGGGGAATCCGGAAGCTGTGGTCACGGCGCGGATCGACCTCCATGTAGGTTTTGTCCGGCATATGGCAATTCACACACTGGGCGCCCTCGGAATCCGCCGGATGCCGGTGATGGCTGCGGTCATCATAATCGCCGGCGGCGAGCTGGGGAAAACGTTCGGGGGGCGAGGCATTGTGGCATTGCAGACACAAGCCATTGCCCTCCACCAGAAGTTCGGTGGTGTGGGGATCATGACAGTCCAGGCAATCCACTCCGGCCGCCGCCATCTTGCTCTGGACAAAGGAGCCGTACACGTAGACCTCGCCCTGGATCTGGCCATCGGCGTGATAGAGATCGGGCCGCAGTGTCGCCGGCAGCGCCTTGTCAAAATAGGGCTCCTGAACGTGCTGGCCATCCTTCAGGCTCTGCCGCCGGCTATGGCAGAAAGCGCAAGTCTCAACCACTTCCGGCCCCGCCAGGGCATCGAAATCAATCTTGAGGCCGTTGCCTTCGTTCCTCGGGTACTCGCCGGGGTCATCAGATTTCGTCCGTGCCCAATCGACGTGATCCTGGCCGGGGCCGTGACAGCCCTGGCAACCGACATTCTGTTCCTGCCAGGTGGTGGCAAAGCTGTCGGTTTGCGCGTCGTAGTTCATGCTCAGATAGGTGGAGTGGCAGTCCGCGCACATGGCGTTCCAGTTCTGGTAACGCCCGGTCCAGTGCAGGGCATCGTCCGGCGCAAAGCGCTCCCCCGGATACAGGGAAAACCAGCGCTGGCCGCCTTCGTCCCGGGTCCGGGTATCCCAGGCGATGGTTAACGCCTGCAACCGACCGCCGGGAAACGCCACCAGGTATTGTTGCAGCGGGAAATGACCGAAGGTGTAGGCGATGCGGAACTGCCCGGGCTTCCCGTCCTCACCTTCGGTCTCGACCCAGTAGTCGCCATCACGTTGGAAAAAGCGGGCGGTGACGGCGCCATCGCTGAACGTCCTGTCGCCGAAGTCACCAAGCACCGATGTGCTGCTGGCCGGGTGCATGGCCCAGGCGTGGTCGGAGTCGGACCAGGCATGTTGCTCTTTTTGATGACAGCTGGCGCAGGTACCTTCGGCAACATAGCCCTGGTCTTCTGCAGACGGTCCCGGCAAGGCTTCGGAGACAACCAACCCCGGCGTCAGAAGCGCCACGACAATGACAACCAAAACCGAAATGAAGGGCATTCAGCGAATTCCTTTTCAACACCTTGCAGGCAAAGCTAAAGCTCAAGGCTAGCAGATAATTCCGGCCAGCCGGAATAATGATGGGTCTGGCACGCTGGCCTTAGGAATTCCCGCTACCCTGATATATGAGTCTCTCAGCCCCGGAAGGTGAGAACCCATGACTGGAACCACCCTGATCCGAGCCAGTGCCATGATGGGCATCCCGGAAACCATCCGGGAACTGGGCGGCGACCCGAAGTCGCTGCTGGGGCAGTTCAATCTGCGCGAGGATTTGATCAACAATCCGAAGCAGATGATGCCCTACAGCAACCTGACTCAACTGATGGAGCAGGCCGCCCGGGAACTCGACTGCAAGGATTTCGGCCTCAGGGTGGGCCTCCGTCAGGGCATGGGCGTACTGGGCCCCATCGCCGTGATCGCCCAGAATTCATCGAACACCGAACAGGCTCTCCGGCACATCATCAAGTACATGGCCTACCACAGCCCGGGCGTTCGCCTGGCACTCGATCCGGTGATACCGGGCAACGTTGCCACCCTGCACTTTGACATAGCCCTGGAGCAGGCGCCCATCCGGAGCCAGACCGTGGAGTTGAGCCTGGTCCTGGCCAAACAGGTCATCGGCGTGCTCGCCGGCCCCGGCTTCCGCCCGACGCAGATACGTTTTCGCCATGCCAGGCAGGCGCGCGCTGCCCGGTACCGCTCGATCTTCCAGTGCCCGGTGCATTTCAACAGGCCCGGCAATGCCCTCTGTCTTTCCGCCGACGACTTGCAGCGCCCCATTGAGCAATCCGATGCCGTGCTTCGCCAGGTCATGGAAGATTACGTTCGGCAAACGCTGGCCCAGACCTCGGCCTCCCTCAGCGCCAATGTACGTTCCCTTGTTATCTCACTTCTGCCCATGGGACAGCGCTGCACCATCTCGCTGGTCGCCCGGCATCTTGCTCTCCATGAACGAACGCTTCAGCGAGCCCTGAAACGTGAGGGCGTGGTGTTCGAAGAACTGGTGGATGACATTCGGCGAGAGCTGACGTCGGACTACCTGAGCGAACCCGGCATGGCCATGAGCCAGGTGGCCGGCCTGTTGGGGTACCGCCAGCAAAGCTCGTTCAACCGCGCCTGCTTTCGATGGTTTGGCCAGTCTCCCAGGGCCATGCGTGACTCCCTGACCTCAGGTGACAAAAATCTGTCGTGAAAAGCGAAATTTCTGCGCCTTCCGACGGGCCATTATAACTGCCTGCTCAAGGCAACCTTCCTGACGCTTCTTTCTTCTGACAGATTTGAACAAACACTGGATTTTACGATGACCCAACCCTGGCTCGAACACTACCCAGAGGGTACTCCGCGTTCAATTGATCCCAATGCTTTCGGCTCCATCAATGACCTGTTCCGGCAGGCAGTGGCCCGGTTTCCAAAACACCAGGCCGTCGAATGCTTTGGCATGACATTGACCTACCGGGAGTTGGACATCCTGTCGGATGCCGTCGCAGTCAGCCTGCAGCAGGACCTCGGCGTTCGAAAGGGCGACCGCATTGCACTGATGAGCCCCAACCTGTTTGCCTACCCGATTGTCATGCTCGGCATCCTCAAAGCGGGCGGTGTGCAGGTTAACGTCAACCCGCTCTACACCCCTCGGGAACTGGCGCACCAGCTCAACGATTCCGGCGCCAGACACATTTTTATATTCGACGGCGCCACACCGGCCCTGGCGGAAATCCGGGCCCAGACACCCCTGGATTCGGCCATCACCATCAGTCCCGGCGATGGCGCGGGCGCCAGTCTGCTCAGCCCCGGCATCGCAGAGAACCTCGGCCAACACCGGACCCTGCAAAGCCTGCTGTCAAAGTACAGGGGCCAGAAGCCTGAACCGGTGGAGATCAACGCAGAGGATGTGCTGTTTCTGCAGTACACCGGTGGCACCACGGGACCGTCCAAAGGGGCAACGCTGACCCACCGTAATCTGATCGCCAATACCCTTCAGTTCCGGGCCTTTATGCCGGATGCCAACACGCCGGGCAAGGAATGCGTGGTTCTGGCCCTGCCGATGTACCACATCTTTGGCCTGATGATATTCGTGGCCTATGCGGCGATCGGCGCCAAAGCGATCCTGATTCCCAATCCGCGGGATATGGATGCGTTCATTCGAGCAATCTGGAATTCACGCTTTTCCGTGATCGGGGGCGTGAACACCCTCTTTACCAGCATGACCCGGCATCCGGATTTCAAAATCATCGATTTTTCGGCCTGCAAGGCGGCCTTTGGCGGCGGCTCCAAGATTTTCGCCAGCACCTCGGCGCGTTGGAAAGCTGCCTCCGGCAATCACATTGTGGAAGGCTTCGGTCTCTCTGAAACCAGCCCGATACTCACTCTTAACCTGCTTGATAACCTGCAGTTCAGCGGCACCGTGGGGTATCCCGTGCCGTCCACGGACATCAAGATCCTGGGTCCGGATGACCAGCCGCTTCCGCCGGGCGAAGCTGGCGAGCTCTGTGCCAGAGGCCCCCAGATCATGAAAGGGTACTGGCAGCGAGCGGACGCCACCCGCGAGGCTTTTACCGACGATGGCTACTTTCGGACCGGTGATATCGCAGTAATGCACGAGGACGGTCAGTTCGAGATAGTCGATCGCAAAAAGGACATGCTGATCGTCTCCGGTTTCAACGTCTATCCCAACGAAATTGAAAGCCTCGTGTGCGAACTGGACAGCGTAGGCGAGGCGGCCTGCGTTGGTGTGCCGGATGAGAAAACCGGTGAGCGGGTGCGCTTGTTTGTCTCGCCATCCGGCTCAGGCGACTTCAACCTCGGCCAGATCATCGAACACTGCCGGGCCAATCTTGCCGCCTACAAGGTGCCGAAAGAAGTCATTCGGCTTGAGGAGATTCCCAAGTCCAACGTTGGCAAGATCCTGCGCAAGGACCTGCGCTAGCGACCCGCTTCGGTGTCGGTAATACGATTCACTGCTACCCTCGTATTAGTCAGGAATCATACCTTGTATGAGGCGAGGCTCCGTCGCAAGGAGTTCGGCGACCGAGGAGCAGCGCGCAACCCGTCTGTTAAATTGGATTTAATGGAGCGCTTCATATGAACCAGACCCACCGTTTTTGGAATCTGCTGGCGACCTGCCTGGTCGCACTTACCTTGTCCATCCTCTCCGCAGGAGCCGCCTACGCCCAAACCGACCGCCCCAACATACTGGTGATCTGGGGGGACGACATAGGCTGGCAGAATCTCAGTGCCTACGGCCTCAGCACCATGGGCTACAGGACCCCCAATATTGATCGGATTGGCATGGAAGGCATCCGCTTTACCGATCACTACGCCCAGCCTTCGTGTACGGCGGGCCGCGCCGCCTTCATTACCGGGCAGTATCCGATCCGGTCTGGCATGACCACGGTCGGTCAGCCGGGCGATTCCCTCGGGCTGCAGGAGGCATCGCCTTCCCTCGCCGAGGTGCTGAAAGCCGAGGGCTACGCCACCGGGCACTTTGGTAAGAATCACCTCGGTGACCGAAACGAACATCTGCCCACCGCCCATGGCTTTGACGAATTCTTCGGCAACCTCTATCACCTGAACACCCAGGAAGAGGCCGAACAGCGTGACTACCAGCGCTTCGGCGAAGCTTACTCGGGCGACCTGGACGCGTATGAAAAGAAATTCGGGACCCGTGGCGTGATCCACTCGTTTGCCACGGATACTGTGGACGAGACCGTGGACCCCCGATTTGGAAAGGTAGGCAAACAAAGAATTGAGGATACCGGCCCGCTCACCCAGGAACGGATGAAAAACTTCGACGCGGGCGAAGTGATTCCCAAAGCCGAAGACTTCATGAAGACCGCCAAGGAGGAGGGTAAACCCTTTTTCGTCTGGCTCAATACCAGCCGGATGCATCTGTACACCCGGCTGAACGATGAGTGGCGCTACGCCGCGGAAGAGTACACCTCTGAAGCCGACTATCACGGCTCCGGCATGCTCCAGCATGACCACGACATCGGGCTTGTACTCGATTTCCTGAAACAGAACGGCCTAGATGAAAACACCATCATCTGGTATTCCACGGACAACGGCCCGGAACACAGCTCCTGGCCTCATGGTGCCACCACCCCCTTCCGGGGCGAGAAAATGACAACCTACGAGGGCGGCATTCGGGTGCCTTCCATGATTCGCTGGCCCGGCGTTATCGAGCCAGGACAGAAACTCAATGGTATCCAGGGGCACCAGGACATGTTCACCAGTCTTGCCGCAGCCGCGGGTGTGGATGACGTGGCCCAACGGATGATGGAGGAGAAGGAACAGTACATCGACGGAGTGAACAACCTCCCCTACTGGAAGGGTGACGCCGAGCACTCGGCGCGTGATCACATCTTCCACTATTACGAGTCCAAGTTAACCGCCGTGCGCATGGGGCCGTGGAAATTCCACTTCTCCACCAAGGAAGACTATTACGCCAACCTGGTTCCCCGCACGGTACCGCTGGTGTTCAATATCCGGATGGATCCCTTCGAAAGCTATGACAGCCCGGATGCCTATGGTCACCTGATGCAGAAAGTGTCCTGGCTGATTCAGCCCATGGGCGAACTGATGGGGCAGCACCTCAAGACCCTGGCCGAATACCCGCCCGTGCAGGGCGGCAAATCCTTTGACATGTCGAACGTCGTCGAAGATTTCATAAACAAGGGCATGCAATAAAAGCGACAGGCCGGCTGGAAACAGCCGGCCTCCTTCCCCTCTTCTCAACGGCGTCACTCCCGGCAAACAGGCTGAAAGACGCTGGTCAAAACCTGTAATTGCACGATTCGCACACCGTCTTCGGAACGCCCAACCGCTGTGCCCAGCCCCTTGTTTTCGCGGCCTTTCATAGTTTGCACAGTGCCTTCCACGATTCGACCACCTGATTATATGGAACCATTCCCACGGCCCGTTTAGCGTCATGCTGGTGGCTGATTGCGGCCAAAGAATTCAAACAAGAACCGTAGGGAGTTGTTTATGTGGACATTGCCCGGCCGTAAAGGCCTGCTTTCGGTCGCTGTGTTATCTGGCAGCCTATTCATCTCAGGCTGCGGGGACGACGGCAAAGACGGTGCGCCCGGACCTGCGGGCTCGGATGGCTCGAATGCCTCGGCCCAGAGCACGACCACAACCACCTCGGGCTTTGCGATTCCCGGGGACGCTATTTTCGTCGCCGCAGACGCACAGCCCGGCGATGACATTACCGAGGCCCTTTTGCTTGCCCTGTTCAACGTTCCGGACGATGCCACCGTGGTGTTGCCAAAGGGCCGCTTCACCGTTTCTGAAACGATTACCATCAACAGCGCCAGTGGGCTGATTCTGACCGGTCACGGCATCAACGAAACCATCCTCGACTTCTCTAACGCCGACGGCGACGACGCCATCCGCTTCGAGGGCGGTACTGATATCACCATCCGTGACCTGGGGGTGTATGAAGCCCGCAAAAACGGCATCAAGACGATCAGCGCCAACGGTGTTCACATGACCTACACCGCCACCGTATGGGAAGGCGAACTGGCCTCCGACAACGGCGCCTACGGCCTGTATCCGCTGCAGAGCCAGAATGTGTTGCTGGAAAACAACTACGCCTATGGCTCCGCAGACGCGGGCATCTACGTGGGACAGTCCAACAACATCGTGATCCGGGACAACAGCGCGATCAACAACGTCGCCGGTATCGAAATCGAAAACTCCACCATGGCCGATGTGTACAACAACCTGGCGGCCGGCAACACCGGCGGTATTCTGGCCTTTGACCTGCCAGGGCTGGAACAGGCGTACGGCGGCAACATCCGGATCTTCAACAACACGGTCTATGCCAACAACGCCGAGAACGTGGGCAGTGGCGCCGTGGGCATTGTGCCGCCTGGCACCGGTGTTCTTGTTTATGCCACCAGCGACGTGGAAATCTACAACAACCAGATCACCGATAACGAAACCACGGCCATTGCCATCGCCAGCTATTTCCTGGCCGATGACGACGTGGCGAACTACCCGGCCAACTACGGTGCGACCATGACCAGGGGCTGGAGCCCACTGGTGAAGAATGTGTATATGCACAACAACACCATCGCCCGGAACGGCGCGGATCCCCGGGGAGCGCTTATCCAGGACATTGTTGATGGCTATACCCTGATGCTGGGGGAAACCATGCCAGCCATCTTGTACGGCGGTATTGGTGAGCTCCTCTCCAACGCCGGGGCAATCGCAGGCTTTGATGGCCTTGTCGGCCCTGAAGCAGCCGCCGACGGAGTCGACTACGACGCCTATGCCAGTGGCGACCTGATCTGCGCCAACAGCAACGTGAACGGCAACCCAGCCCCGGACTATGAAAATGTGAATACCGGTCTGGTCTACGATCCCACCGGGGCGACGACATCCTACGTGGACGGCGCGCCCCAACCCAGCCTGCTGATCGATCAGATGGTGAACAACACCTACCTGGCCTGTGTCCAGAATCGGCTCCCGCCCGCGTCCGTCAACTTCAAGAACAATATCTACGGTTGTGCGGGTGATGACCTCGCCGAGCACGCCTGTTCGCTCTGATCTTCAACCCATCCGACAACGTGAGGGCCGACTCGTTCGGCCTTCACGGCAAGCCAACGTACGAGAGTCTGTGCGATGACAACCTACAAGAACACACTCAAATACTGGATCACCGGTGTAACCGCTGCCCTGACCTTATCGGCCTGCGGCGGCGGTGGTGGCTCCAATAGCGAAACCGGTGCCGGGACGGGAGCGACCGGCTCGGCCTTGAATGCCGGCGCGGGCGCACCTTCCGGAACGCAGGGGGACTGTAATGCGGATACCCAGGGCGTGAACTGGGATGCCCTGATGACCCAAACCTGCCGAAACCTGTCCGACTACGGATTGTTCCAGAACCCGACCGATCCCACCGCCAACCCCTCGACGGGTGGCGTTCCCTACGATCTGTCGACGGCCCTGTTCACCGATTACACCTCCAAGTACCGGTTTGTGTTCATACCGGAGGGCAAAGCAGCCAACTACACCGCTAACGAGGTTCTGGAGTTTCCCGTTGGCACGGTGATTACCAAAACCTTTGCCCTGCCCGAGAACACAGCCTTTCGCGACGGCGCCGAGACAGTCATCGAAACCCGGCTACTGATCCACCGTGAAAACGGCTGGCTAGCAATCCCTTACTACTGGTCAAGCGGGGAGGATGCGACGATTGCCATCTCCGGCAAATCCATCCCGGACATGACCACGAACCACAACGGCGCGGATATCACTTTTACCTACTCGGTACCAACGGCATCAGACTGCACCTCGTGCCATTCGGTCGTGCCGGTGCTTCAGAGCGCCGACGACAAGCGGGAACCCATCTTCCTTCCGATCGGCCCCAAGGCGAGGTACCTCAACCACGACTATGACTATGCCGGCGCCGTCTACAACCAGTTGGCTTACTGGGCAGAGGGCGGCATCCTGACCGGGCTGCCAGCCGACATGCAGTCCGTGACCAAAGCGCCAGTGTTCAACGATCTGACCACGGTCAGTGCGCTCAACGACGAACAGCTGATGGATACGGCGAAGGCCTACCTGGATATTAACTGTGCCCATTGCCATCGCTCGGGCCTGACGCTGCCGGAAAACTATGCCGGGGCGGCCGGCGGAAGCGGGTTACAGGTTGAGTACAACCGAACGTACGCCGATGATCCCGGCAAGTTTGGTACCTGCAAAACGCCGGTGGCGGGAGGGCATCCGGATTATTCCGCGGATGTGGTTCCCCAGGACGCCGGGGATTCCTATCTGCTGTTCCGGATTTCCACCAATGACAACCGGCATCGGATGCCGGAGCTTGGACGGTCCGTGGTGCATCAGGAGGGGGTCGAGCTGATCAAAAGCTGGATAAACTTCCTGCCCGCGGCGAGCTGTTCGCCACCCGCCTGACGTTCATTGGCGCAAAAAAAGCCCGGCGAGGAAGCTCCCCGCCGGGCTTTGGTTTCAGAGCCGATCAGCTCAGGTCGAACCGGTCCGCGTTCATCACCTTGTTCCAGGCAGCGACAAAGTCCTTCACGAACTTCTCCTTCGCGTCGTCCTGGGCATACACCTCGGCAATGGCACGCAGCTGCGAGTTGGAACCGAAGATCAGGTCGACCCGGGTTCCGGTCCACTTCACGTCACCGGTCTTCCGATCCTTACCTTCGAAGACATCAGCGTCATCCGACGTTGGCTTCCACTCGGTGTTCAGATCGGTCAGGTTTACGAAGAAATCGTTCGTGAGCTTGCCCGGGGTCTTGGTGAAGACACCGTGTTTGCTCTGCTGGTAGTTGGCATCCAACACCCGCAAACCACCCACCAGAACGGTCATCTCCGGTGCGCTCAGGCCAAGCAGTTGTGCCCGGTCCACCAGCATTTCCTCGTCGGAAACGGTAAAGCGAGCGCGGCGGTAGTTGCGGAAACCGTCCGCTTCCGGCTTCAACGGCTCGAACGACTCGGCATCAGTCTGCTCGTCGGTCGCGTCGGTCCGACCCGGCGCGAAATCAACCAGCACACTGTGGCCGGCGTCCTTGGCCGCCTTCTCGACCGCGGCGTTACCGCCCAGCACGATCAGGTCGGCCAGCGAGACTTTCTTGTTGCCCGACTGACTGTCGTTGAAGGCCTTCTGGATACCTTCCAGGGTCTGCAACACCTTGGCCAGTTGCTGCGGCTGGTTGGCTTCCCAGTCCTTCTGCGGCGCCAGTCGAATGCGCGCACCGTTGGCACCGCCACGCATGTCCGAGCCCCGGAACGTGGAAGCTGAGGACCAGGCGGTGTAGATCAATTCGGCGGGCGACAAGCCCGAATCCAGGAGTTTGGCCTTCAGGTCAGCGATGTCCTGGGCATTGATCAGCTCATGGTCAACCGGGGGCACAGGATCCTGCCAAATCAGGTCCTCGGCCGGTACTTCCGGACCGAGGTAACGCACTTTCGGGCCCATATCCCGGTGGGTCAGCTTGAACCAGGCGCGCGCGAAGGCGTCAGCAAACTCTTCCGGATTCTTGTGGAAGTGCTCTGAGATCTTGCGGTAATCCGGGTCCAATTTCATGGCCATGTCCGCAGTAGACATCATGATCGGCACTTTCTTGGACGGATCCTCGGGGTCCGGGGCCATATCACTCTCGGTCAGTCCAACCGGTTTCCACTGGTTGGCGCCGGCCGGGCTCTTGGTCAGCTCCCAGTCGTATTTGAACAGGACGTCGAAGTACCCCATGTCCCAGGTGGTCGGATTGGCGGTCCAGGCGCCTTCCAGGCCACTGGTGATGGCGTCGCGGCCCTTGCCGCTGCCGTGACTGTTCCTCCAGCCAAGGCCCATTTCCTCGATCGGCGCGGCTTCGGGCTCGGGACCTACCTTGTCCGGATCACCGGCACCGTGGGTCTTACCAAAGGTGTGGCCACCGGCGGTCAGAGCAACGGTTTCGTAATCGTTCATCGCCATGCGGGCGAAGGTTTCACGGATATCCTTGGCGGACGCCAGCGGATCCGGGTTCCCGTCCGGGCCTTCCGGGTTCACGTAGATCAGGCCCATCTGGACCGCCGCCAGCGGGTTTTCCAGATCTCGGTCACCCGAATACCGGCTGTGAGGCTTGTCACTGGTCGCCAGCCATTCTTCCTCGGCGCCCCAATAGATATCCTCCTCCGGCTGGTAGATGTCTTCCCGGCCGCCGCCAAAACCAAAGGTCTTGAAGCCCATGGTTTCCATGGCGACGTTGCCGGTCAGGATGAACAGGTCGGCCCATGAAAGCTTGTTGCCGTACTTCTGCTTGATCGGCCACAACAGGCGCCGGGCCTTGTCCAGGTTGCCGTTATCCGGCCAGCTGTTGATTGGCGCAAATCGCTGGTTACCGGTACCGGCACCACCCCGACCATCGCCCATCCGGTAGGTACCGGCACTATGCCAGGTCATCCGGATAAAGAACGCGCCGTAATGACCGTAATCCGCCGGCCACCAGTCCTGGGAATCCGTCATCAATGCGGCAAGATCCTTTTTCACGGCCGCCAGATCCAGCTTCTTGAATTCTTCGGCGTAGTTAAAATCCTCGCCCAGCGGGTTGGACTTGGGAGCATGCTGATGAAGGATGTTCAGATTGAGCTGGTTTGGCCACCAGTCCCGAACGGACGTGCCCTGACTGTCCATCTTTGTCATTGCGCCATGCATGACAGGGCATTTGCCGGCGCCCGGTTGATTCGTTGTTGAGCTCATATCTCTCTCCGGTTCTGCGGTGTTGTTTGGGGATCTATCCAAGATAGACCAAGTTCACGATCCAGAAGGCCAACTCACCTTTTTTTGTGGTTGGGAGCATCCAAACACAGGGGCTCAGCCCGACTATGTATACTTATTTGTAGCAGCAGTTCCGGGTGGTCACTATTTGCATTTTCTAACCGAAGCAATAGTTTTTGGTTTTCGGTCCCATGGGCGGTGATAGAAAGTGCCTCACTTCTGGCAGCAGCGATCGCCCGAACAGGATTTACCTAACCTTTACATCGTGTTGACAGTGTTTTGTAGAGCGCTCTGCAACCATAAACACCAACAACAAATGAAAGGTGGCTGTATGACTGTATGGAAAAGCGTACTACTGACATTGGTTCCCATCCTGCTGACGGGGTGCAAGGTCACCGTCTCGTCTGATCACGATCGGTCGGATGACCACTCCTCCTTCACGCCCGGATTTTTCTTTGACGCCCGTGACACCGGAGACCACTTCCCCGATTCGGACTGGAACCGGGACACCCATGCTCAGGCCTGCATCAGCGAGCCCCTGTACTTTGAAACCGACAGCGGCAGGGTCCGCGTCTACGGCTCGCCGGCGTACAGCGAGACTGATTTCCGGGCTGCAGCGACGGAGCTGGAACGTCACATAGATGGGGTGCTGGGCCGTTTCCAGTTGCGTTGGCACGAATTTGTGGAGGATCGCAGTGCGGCGGCGCCCTATCCCGGCCAGATCCTCGCCTGCCTGACCGATTCCGTTTCCCCGGACCAGCTCGCCGAGGCATCGATTTCAGCCGTCAGCATCAGCCCCCATTACAGTCACTGGCCCTATGGAACCGATTCCATCTTCAGCCACCAACTTGCCCACTTCGTTCAGGAAAACCTGAGTCGGTACAGCGCCCGCTACACCCTTCTGCCCTATTGGTTTGCCGAAGGCCAGGCCTCTGTGGTGGCCGGCGAACCCATCGCATCACCCTACCAGCACTACGACTACGATCCGCTGGACGACGCGACCCTGGCGGATGCCGCCCCCGCCGATTATCGCTTCGAGCATTATGCGCTCGCATACCACTACCTCGAGGAGGCCAACGACCCACTGGCGATGACGATACTTCTCGATCTGATTCAACTGATCGACTGGGAAGGGGGATTCGAGGGATACACAGACAGCGGGGAAAGCTGGGCGTTTGTCGAGGCGTTTAATGCTGCGGGACTGGTAGACCACCGCAATCAGGCGCTCACCTGGCAGCGATACAAGACCGACTACCACTACTTGCTGAGCCACAGCTATTGATCGGGAAGCGGGAAGGGATTCCCGGCACGAGCTGGATTAAAAGTGACCAATCAGGGATAATTCTGGCCGATTTTTTATCAGCTGTAGATTTCGGTAGCCTTAAATCATGACCTTTTTATCGATTCTCCAAGTCGTTATCTTTACCGCACTGCTTTTGAACACTGTACACCTGATGCCGGCCTTCGGCCGGTGTCTGCGAAACGCCGAGTCCCTACTCCGGTCCGGCTATCTCGGCGCGATGCTGACCATCCGTCTGGCGCGCAATGCCCTTGGCCTGATTCTGGTCACCGCCAGTACTGCACCCGACCCGAACATTCACGCGCTGGTCCCAAAGGGTATTCTGCTGTTCCTGGTACTGGCAGTGGTTAACGTTCTGCTGACCCATTATCGGCAGCGCGAGGACATTGAAGGGATCCGTTTCTAGAGCTCCCGGCCTCTCAGGCGTACAAGGACTCAATCACCTTCGTGTACTTCTCATAGATGTTGCTGCGACGCACCTTCATGGTTGCCGTCACCTCATCATCGTCATGGTCCAGTTCCTTGGTCAGCAAATGGAAGCGTTTGATCTGCGCTACCTGGGGCAGCTTGTCGTTACCCTTGTCCACCTCGCCCTGAATCAGAGCCCGAACCCGCTCATGTTCGGTAAGGCTCCGAAACGTGGTGTAGGCGATCCGCTCCTGCTCCGCCCACTTGGCAACGGTTTCGAAATCGATCTGGATCAGTGCCGACACGTACTTGCGAGCCTCGCCAATAACGATACATTCCTTGATGTAGGGGCTCGCCTTAATGGTATTTTCAATCTCGGTGGGTGACAGGTTCTTGCCGCCAGCGGTGATCATGATGTCCTTCAGGCGGTCGACGATTCTGAGCTGTCCGTCCTGCCACTCGCCGACGTCTCCGGTGTGCAGCCACCCGTCTTTCAGGGTCGATACAGTGGCCTCGTCATTTTTGTAGTAGCCCTTGAACATGCTGCCACCACGCATGATGATTTCATTCTGCTCGCCCAGTTTCACCTCCACTCCGGCAACCGCAACCCCAACCGTTCCAAGACGGATATCGTCCACAGGCTGCGCAGTCGCAACACCCGTGCTTTCGGTTTGGCCATAGACTTCCACCAGCGGAATGCCAATGGTCCGAAAGAATTGGAGAATGCCCGTTGAAATCGGGGCTGCACCGGTGAGCGCTATGGTGCATCGACGCAGGCCGATAAAGTTTTGCAGTGCCCTGAATACGAGCCAGTAATATGCACCATAGGTCAGGCGGTCAATCAGACTCCACTGGTTTTCCGGCTTCGTTGCCAAGGGCTCACAGGCCTTCATGGCGTGCTTGAACAAGCCTTGTCGGAACCGACCGGTCTCCTGCATCTTGATATAAATAGCAGAATGGAGCTTTTCCCAGATTCGCGGCACGCCCAGGAAAAAGCTCGGAGCTATCTCCCTCAGGTCTTCCTGCACAGTGCGCAGGCTCTCCCCGAAACTGACCGTACTCCCCGCATAGACCGGAGCGATATTGGTCAGAGCCTGTTCCGCCACATGGCACAGCGGCAGATAGGACAAGCTGGAACTGTTTTCGTCCACGCGCAGCAGTTCAAACAGCCCGGGCGCAGCCGCGTGCAGGTTTCCCCAGCTGATCATGGCGCCCTTCGGGCGACCGGTGGAACCGGAGGTATAGATCATCAGCGCCGTGTCTTCCATCTGCTGGTTATCCAGCAGCTCATCAATGAGCCCGGGATGGGTTTTCTCGAATTCCCGCCCCCTGGCCTCGATGTCCTGAAACGATGACGGCGGCGCCGGGTAAGAGCTCAGCCCTTTCATATCAATGACGATGTTATGTTTGAGTTGTGGCAGCCGGGGCCAGGCCTCCAGAACTTTATCTGTCTGCTCCTGATCCTCACACACCACCATCTCGGCGTCACCGTGCTCAAGCACATAGGCTACTTCGTTCCATGGGCTGGTGGGATATACCCCCACACAGATACCGTTCACCAGCCCTATCCCCATCTGGGCGATCACCCACTCCACCCGGTTCTCCGAGATGATTGCGACATGTCCACCCTCAGACAGCCCCAGTGCCCGAAGACCCAACCCGAAATGCCGTGCCCGCTCGTAATAATCCTGCCAGGAATACGCCTGCCAGATACCAAAGTCCTTTTGGCGAAGGGCCAGCATCGCCGGACGCTCTTTTGCGTGCGCCCTGAGCATCTGGGTGAGGGTCAGATCACGAACTTCGGGCGTTATCATGACAGCCACCGTTTACGGCGTTTGTAGTGCTTTATATCTCGGTAACTGCGGGCCGCCCCCTCCTTGCCACCGACCCCCAGGTAGAATTCCTGCACATCTTCATTGGCGGCAAGTTTCTCTGCCGGCCCGTCAATTACAATCTTTCCGTTTTCCATGATGTAGCCATAAGAAGCGATCGCCAGCGATACCGCCGCGTTCTGCTCCACCAGCAGGATCGCCGTGCCCTGCTCGCGGTTAATTCGAGAGACGATCGTAAATATTTCCTCCACCAACAGGGGCGCCAGTCCCAGGGAAGGCTCATCCAGCATGATCAGTTCCGGCTGGGCAATCAGTGCACGACCCAGCGCGAGCATTTGCTGCTCGCCACCGGACAGATAACCCGCCAGCTGCTTACGGCGTTCCTTGAGGCGCGGAAAGTAGTTATAAACCAGTTCGTAGGAGTCAGCGAGAGACTGCTTGCGACCACTCAGGGCATATGTGGCCGCAATCAGGTTTTCCTCAACGGTCAGGTCCTCAAACACCCGGCGCCCTTCCATCACATGGAACAAACCGCTACGCACCAGCTTTTCCGGTGCCACTTCCTTTACATTGGCACCGTTAAACCGGACTTCACCCGCGGTCACTTCACCGTCCTCCAGGCTTAAAAGACCGGACACACTTTTCAGTGTTGTGGACTTGCCGGCACCGTTGGAACCCAGCAGCGCCACGATGGCGCCACGGGGTACCCGCAGTGACAGGCCCCGGAGGACCTGCACCGCCTTGTTGTAAACCACCTCGATATTATCGATTTCCAGCAAGGCTTCCATACAACGGCCTCAGTCGAGTTGGATCCAGTCTGATACCGGCTCGTAACGGCCTTCCTCTGCGTTGACCCGCCAGATACGACCGACCGGGAACGACATGTTTTTCGCCGTCACGGGAACACCGATAATACCGCCGGTGTCCCAGTCCTTGATGGAAGCGAGCGATGCAGCCATGTTCTCCGCATTCAATTCCTTACCGGCATCGAGGGTACGCTTGACCACCTCGGTCCAGACCATGGCGTTGAACCAGCCCTGCATGTAGCCCGTGGGGCGATAACCTGCTTCCGGGTCGCTCTTTTCAGCCTGGGCACGCAGCGCATCCAGCATAGGCCCGCTTTCCTGGCTGTCGTAGTAGTTGTAGGGCATGACGCCCATATAACCGTCGGCATCCGCACCCATCTTGTCGATGATCAGCTTGTCAGACGACCAGAAGGTGCCCATGAACTGGGTATCCAGCCCCATCTGGCGCATCTGCACCATGAACTCGTTGATGGGTGACAGCACGTAGCCATGGAACACCACGTAATCCGGGCGCACGCGCCGCAACTTCAGCACCTCTGCAGACACATCCACGCTGCCCGGTTTGGTGACAATTTCTTCCACCACATCAATGCCCAGTTCCGCAGCTTTTTCCTTGCCATTTTCAATGGGGTCTTTGCCGAACTCGGTGTCACTGTAGACAAACGCCACCGTTGGTTTTTCTCCACCCTCACCCTGGGAGGCAATGTATTCCAGGATGATGCCGAACATCTGGCTATAGTTCGGGCCGGGAATGAACTGATACGGGTACTGTTCATTGTCCGTCAGTGCGGTCGCAAAGGAGGCACCGCTCATAAGTGTGGTGCCTCTGCTATTCAGTTCCGAGGCAATTGTCTTCATGAACCCGGTACTATCGCCGTAGTAAACCGGAACCGTGTTACTGCCGGTGATCTTCTTGAACGCGGCCACGGAACGGTCCACTTCATAACCGGTGTCTTCCATCACGTACTTCACCGGATGACCGTTAATCCCACCCTGGCTGTTTATCCAACTGGTGTAATCCGTCAGCCCGGCATGCAGATGCACACCGGCGAAGGCAAAGACGCCGGAAAGGGGGATCGACCCGCCGAATACGATAGGCTCTTTGTCCTGGGCCAAGGCAGGCGCCGCCACCGTCAGTGCTGCGACAAGACTACCCAGACCTGCCAGTCGGCGGCCGCTTTTGAGGATATTTCTGAACATGTTTCTTCTCCTTGCTGCTTTTTGTTGTTGCTGTTGCGTCGGTTCTGTCTGAAACACGAAAAAACGGACTCGTTTAGTTTCTGAAGGGCCACAAACTGAAAAAGCGTCGAATTCGATGCCAGATCTCCGCCAGCCCGTGCGGCTCAAAAATCAGGAAGCCGACAATCAGTGCGCCGAAGATAATCTCCAGCATTGGCGACATAAATACCGGGGCGTTGGGGTAGAAGGGCGTCAGGGCAGCCGTCAGCAATTTCAGAATCTCCGGAATCAGGGTCATGAAGGCCGCCCCGAGAATCCCGCCCAGCAGATTACCCATACCCCCGACGATCACCGCCGCGAGATAGAAAATGGACATGGACAGAGGGAAACTCTCCGGCGTTACGACCCGGTAGAAATAGGCAAAAAGGCCGCCCGCAACGCCCGCATAAAACGAGCTGAGTGCGAAAGACATGAGCTTGTAGCGCAACAGGTCGATCCCCAGGATCTCCGCCGAAATATCTCGATCCCGGATCGCGATAAATGCCCGCCCGATGCGGGTCCGGAAGACATTCCGCGCTGCAAACACCATCAGTACCGCCAGCGGTACGATGATAAAGTACATCCTGAAATCACTCTGGAACGTGACGCCGAACAAATGGGCGGGTTCCAGGCTCAGTCCGCCCATGCCTCCGGTAACGGACTCCCACTCGGCAAAGATAAAATGCAGGAACACGCTGGCAGCCAACGTGGCAATGGCCAGATACAACCCTTTCACCCGTAATGACGGCAACCCCACCAGAATGCCCACGGCGGCAGCCAGCAGCCCTGCCAACAATAGCGTCACCGGGAAGGGCAAACCGGTATTCAGGGAAAACCAGGCAACGGTGTAACCACCCACACCCATAAATCCGGCCTGCCCCAGGGAGATAAGGCCGGTAAATCCGGTCAGGATGTTAAGGCCCGTTGTGCTGATGACTGCGATGCCAACCAGGCAGCCCAGATACAGAAGGTAGGCATTAGCCATGAGCGGAAAGACCAGAAGCGCAAGCAGAAAAAGAGCGAACCAGAACTTCTGGGTCGGGCTGGTCCAGATGGCCTCATCGGCCTCATAGGTTTGTTTTGCGTCACCGATGCGCATCTTACACTCGCTCTATTTCGTGGGTGCCGAAAAGGCCATAGGGGCGAATCACCAGAATCACCGCGAGCACGGCAAAAGTGGCCGGCATCCGGTATTCACCACCGAGATAGGCGCCGGCAACGGTTTCGAGCCAGCCGATAAACACCCCGGCAATCAATGCGCCCAGAATGCTGTCGAGGCCACCGACGATAACGACGACCAGCACACTGAGACCGATTGCGCCGAATTGCGGGCTGAGGCCACCGGTCGCAGCCACCAGAACGCCCGCCAGAGAGGCGGCCAGTGAGCCAAAAACCCAGGCCAGATTAAACACCCGGCGTACATTGATGCCCATGGAGTAAGCGGCCGCCTGGTCCGAGGCAGTCGCGCGCAAGGCAACGCCCCCCCTGGAGAAGCGGAAATACAACAGGTAAAGGATCAGCAGAGCGGCACCAATGAGGAACCCATAGGCAATTTTTGGCGCCAGATACATCTCACCGATAAACACCGGTTCACGAGGCAAAAAGCGGGGAAGCAACTGAGGATCTGCGCCCCAGATCAGCTCCACCAGTCCCACCAGTATGCTGGCAACACCAATGGTGACCATGACCACTGATATTGGCGATTCCCCAAGCATGGGCCGAATCATCACCTTCTCGATCACGCCACCGAGAATACTGCCCCCCAGCACCGCCAGAGGAAGCGCGACCCAGGGTGACATTTCCAGACCACCGGCAAAGGCCAGGAACAGATAAGCCGCGAACATCATGATCTCGCCGATCGCAAAGTTGATGACGCGGGTCGCCTTGTAGATGATCACAAAGCCCAGAGCAATCAGGGCATAGAGGCCGCCCATAGCCAGGCCGGCAAGACTGATTTCACCAAAGAACAACCAGTCCACTAGGCCACCTCCCGCTGGGGATTCAGTTTCTTGCGCAGGCTGTCCATATCGCTGTTGCCGAGGTATGCCTTGATGACCTCAGGGTTGTTCTGGACGTCGGCCGGCAAGCCCTCGGTAATAACCTGGCCGAAATTGAGCACGGCGATGTGGTCGGAGATGTCCATCACCATGCCCATATCGTGCTCCACCATCAGCACGGTCACGTCCCATTCTTCCCGGATATCGAGAATAAAGCGGGCCATGTCTTCCTTTTCTTCCCGATTCATCCCCGCTACCGGCTCATCCAGCATCAGCACTTTCGGGCGCATGGCCAGGGCGCGAGCCAGCTCTACCCGTTTCTGCAGACCATAGGAAAGACTTGCCACCGGCTGCCGGCGAATATGATCAATTTCCAGAAAATCAATAATGTGGCGCTCTACCTCACGACGCACGGCCATTTCTTCCCGGCGGGCCGCCCCGAAATACGCGAGCGAACTCAGCAAGCCGCTCTTCATATGCACGTGGGCACCGAGTTTGATGTTATCGAGCACCGTCATACCCCGGAACAGGGCAATGTTCTGGAAGGTCCGTGCCAGCCCCATGGCTGCACGGGCTGGTGGCTTGACCCCCGCCAACACCTCGCCCTGATAGCGAATGGTGCCCTGTTGGGGCTTGTAGAAGCCGGAGATGCAGTTAAAAAGCGACGTTTTACCAGCGCCGTTTGGTCCGATGACTGTGGTGATCGTGTTTTCCGGCACCCGAAAGCTGACGTCCTGCAATGCCTTCACGCCACCAAAAGACAGCGACAGGTTACTTATTTCGAGGATACTCAATATTCCTCCCCGCACTCCGGGCACAAGGAAGCAGAGCCATGAACGCTCCGTTTTTGCCTCGCACACAAGGAGATTGTGATTATTGTTGTTGTCGTAAACGTCAGGCCAATGTCCTGAGCCACATACAAAATAGTCCAACCCGGCCATAAAAACCAAGGCGGTCTGTCCTATGCTTCATCAAAGAAGCAAAGACGGGAGACAAACAACAATGACAACCCTGCCTGTGACCCCTGCGTTCAATGAGAAAACCGGTGTGGCTACCCTGACCTTTAATCGACCGGAAGTTCTTAACGCCATCGACGTGCCCATGGCTCAGGCCTTTCACCATGCAGTCAAAGACCTGGCTGGCAAACCCGGGCTTCGATGCGTGGTTCTGACTGGTGCAGGACGCGCATTCATGGCGGGCGGCGATGTCGCCAGTATGTCCGGCTCTCCCGTTCAGACCCGGGAGGCGGTGAACGGAATGCTTGATGCACTGATTCCCGCCATTCTCAAGCTGCGAGCCATGGATGCTCCGGTGATCGCCGGGGTTAAGGGAGCCGCCGCTGGCGCCGGCCTTAGCCTTGCACTGATGGCAGATCTGATCGTGGCCGAGGAAAGCGCCCGGTTCCTGATTGCCTACAATGGGATAGGCACTGTACCTGACTGCGGTGGTACGTGGTTTCTGCCCCACAAGATCGGATCCGCACGGGCCACGGAAATGATGATGCTTGGCCGCACCCTGACCGCAATCGAAGCGAAACAATGGGGTCTGGTGACCGAAGTGTCACCGCAAGGAGAGTTTGACAAAACTCTGGCGGCCGTCGTTCACCGGGTCGCCAATGGGCCAACAAAGGCTTTTGGCGCATTTCGCAGACTGGTGGATGATGCCAGCGGCAGTCCTCTCGAGGCTCACCTGGAGGCGGAGCGACAGGCATTCCTGAAGGCCACGGAATCAGCCGACTTCGCCGAGGGCGTATCGGCGTTTCTCGCCAAGAGGCCAGCAGCCTTTTCCGGCAAATAACTCCCTCGCCTCGCCGTGCGGTTATTCAGCGGGTCAGAAACGTGTTGCTGGCTCGGTCCTGTTCGATCACCACCTCCTCTGTGCGATCCTTCAGCCCCACCCCTGAAAGCCTGAGGCGATCGGCTTCGCGAATCAGGTAGAGGAGGCGTTGGCTGGCGTCGTCAAAACTGAGCCCTGCGGGCCGGACGTTGGAAATACAGTTCCGGCATGCGTCGGAAAGGCCAGGCTCCGGCCCGAACGTGAGGTAGATACCGAGGCTGTCCGGGGAGCTAAGCCCCGGGCGTTCGCCTATCAGCACCACCACCATTCGTGCCCTGAGCAGGTTACCGACCTCATCTCCAATGGCAACCCGACCCTGCTGCACGATTGTCAGTGGCGCCAGTTGCCAGCCCTCACTTGCACGCCCCAGGTCGTTGAGAAAACGGTCCAGAAACGGGACCACGTTGTTCTGAACCGCAGAGGAAGACAACCCGTCTACGATAACGATGGCGAGGTCAGCTGCCGGGGCTTTTGCTTGCCCGGCGGCCACCAGCCGCTCATGCCCCTGCTCGGACAAACGCCGGCCCAGATCGGGCCGCTGCAGGTAGGTGAAGCGGTCCTCAGCCCGGCTGTGCAGCACGACAGGCACGCCAAGCGCCTTCACCTCGCCCAGGCTGTTGAGGGATTCAACCAGCCGGTCCACATCCAGTGGAAAATGCACCGCATCCCGCGCCCGGGCGTGAGCCAATTGGAACGCCAACAATTCGGACGTGGGCAGGCTGATCCCGGCTCGCCCCAGACCGATTCGGGCATCGGTGTAGCGACGCAGGCGCCGCCAGGCATTTTCGGTCACCAGCCCGTTTCGGGAATCAGTCATCTCTGGCCTCCCCGGGCAACCCCTTCAAACTTTTTCGGAACACGTCCGGCAGCAGGGCACTGGGCTCGTGCCGAGAGGTATCCGTGAAAATCTTCATTCGGTCGAGCCAGGCCTCGAACTCGGGCGCCGGCCGCAAGTCCAGCACCCGGCGGGCGTAGAGCGCATCGTGGAAGGAGGTGGTCTGGTAGTTAAGCATGATGTCATCGGAGCCCGGAATGCCCATGATGAAGCTGCAACCCGCCACTCCGAGCAGGGTCAGCAGGTTATCCATGTCATTCTGGTCGGCCTCGGCATGATTGGTGTAGCAGATGTCACACCCCATGGGCAGCCCCAGGAGTTTGCCGCAGAAGTGATCCTCCAGTCCGGCCCGGATAATCTCCTTGCCATCGAACAGGTATTCGGGTCCGATGAATCCGACCACGGTATTCACCAGCAGCGGATCGAACTTCCGGGCGACGGCATAGGCCCGGGCCTCACAGGTTTGCTGGTCCAGCCCGTGATGCGCATCCGCGGACAGGGCGCTGCCCTGTCCGGTTTCAAAGTACATGACGTTCCGACCGACCGTACCCCGATTCAGTGAAAGCGCGGCCTCACGGGCTTCCTTCAGGGTCGCGAGACTGAAGCCAAAGCTCTGGTTGGTCGCCTCAGTGCCGCCGATCGACTGGAAAACCAGGTCAACCGGAGCGCCTTGCTCAATGGCTTCAAGGGTGTTGGTCACGTGGGTTAGGACACAGGACTGGGTAGGAATCTCGTATTTGCTGATGATCTCGTCCACCAGCCGCATCAGACGGGTGGCCTGGGCCACGTTGTCGGTCGCGGGATTGATGCCGATCACGGCGTCGCCACTGCCGTAGAGCAGGCCATCAAGGATGCTGGCCGCAATACCGGTGATATCGTCGCTGGGGTGGTTGGGCTGCAGACGCGTGGACAGCCGCCCGGCCAGGCCTATGGTGCTGCGGAACGCGGTCTCGACCCGGCACTTCCTGGCCACCAGGATCAGATCCTGATTGCGCATCAGCTTACTCACCGCCGCCACCATTTCCGGCGTCAGCCCGGGTCTGAGGGCCGCCAATGCTTCGGGTGTGGCGAGGTCGCCGAGCAGCCAGTTCCTGAAATCGCCGACGGTGAGATGGGAAATGACGCTGAACGCGCCGGCATCGTGATCATCCAGGATCAGGCGTGTGACTTCATCGGACTCGTAGGGGATCAGCGCCTCTGACAGGAAGGTTTTCAGCGGCAGCTCCGCCAACTTCATCTGGGCCACGACCCGTTCTTCGTCTGACCCGGCAATGACCCCCGCCAGGCGATCCCCCGAGCGGGCCGGGGTGGCCTTGGCCATCAGCTCTACCAGGTTCCGGAACTGCCATGTCCGGCCCCCCAGCATAAACGAGTAAGGGTGACGCATCGCATTTCTCCACCAACCGGTTGCCGGTATTGAGCACCGCGGCAAACTCCTCGCCACCAATGCGCCCGACGGTCTCGACATTCCGTAACTCTTCGGCCAGGAGGGCCGCTACAAAACGCAGGGCATCATCACCGACCGCGTGTCCCCAACGATCATTGATCTGCTTGAAGTAATCAAGATCAATCATCAACACCGTGAGCAACTGTCCGCGCTGTCTCGCCTGCTCAAAATCCGGCAGCCCCACCAGGCTGTGGATACCCGCAAGTAACAACAACGGCGACAGGCCAAGGCTCATCAGCTTTGACTGCGCCCGGAGGTATCTGCTTTGTAGTAATTGGTATTATTGTTGTCATCACTTTTACCCGCACAGCAAGACGGATAAGCTCTGATTCGGGTATCGTTCGTACGCTACATCAAAGTCACCGACCGCGAGAAACCATGAACGCCACGATTGACCTCCTGAAGTCTCACCGCTCCATCCGGAAGTTTACCGACGGGAAAATCCCCCGCGAACTGTTGCTCGAATTGATCCGGGCCGGTCAGAGCGCAGCAACCTCCAACCACGTACAGGCTTACTCTGTGATTCACGTGGTCAATGCGGATAATCGCTCGAAAATTGCGGAGTTGGCAGGTGGCCAGGACTACATAGCCGACTGCTCCGATTTCCTGGTGTTCTGCGCCGACATGAAACGCTCCACGGAAGCGGCTGAACGGGCCGGCGCGGACGTTGTCCGCGGCACCACCGAGCAACTGGTGGTTGCCAGCGTAGACACCGCGCTGATGGCCCAGAATGTCGCCATAGCGGCAGAATCGGAGGGTCTGGGCCTGTGTTACATCGGCGGCATTCGTAATAACCCGGCCGAGATCAGCAGCATCCTGAAACTGCCTGAGCATGTTTATCCGGTGTTCGGCCTCTGCCTGGGGTACCCCGACCAGTCCCCCGAGGTAAAACCCCGGCTCCCGCTGGAAACCATACTCAAGGAAGACTACTACCAGGACGAGCAGGACCGGAAACAGGTCGAGTCCTTCGACGCCACCATGAATACCTATTACCGGGAACGCACCGGTGGCAACAAGGACACCACCTGGTCCGAGCAGCTCAAACCGCTGTTCACCACCAAGCTGCGCCCCCATATGAAGAACTTTCTGGAGCGCATGGGCTTTCAAATGAAATAGCCCGCACCGGCTGGATTCAGGCTGGGGTTTTCTGCCAGACCGTGAGCTCGGAGAAACTGTGCTGGAACTTGTTTCGGGTCTCCCGAATCACGAACGGCAGGCTCCGAGGCTCCCCCATCTGGCGGAAATGCGGCTCCAGCATATCCCTCAAACCGTCCAGGGTGGAATATTCCTCGCCATCCTTCATGAAACCGCCAACCCACTCGGCCCGTGGCGTGTACTCCTCCAGCCAGGTGTAGGGTGAGGCGATGACCAGCAGACCGTCGTCGTTGATGCGCTCATGGATGGTGGTGAGAAATTTAGACGGTTGATAAAGACGGTCAATGAGGTTTCCCGCCAGGACCAGATCGTAACCGGCAAATCGGGGGTCGAGGTCACAGGCATCGCCCTGATGGAACGCAACCTTGCCGGCCGTCTGCTCCAGGTCCAACGCAGCCAGTGTTCGCTCGTGATAGCTAACCAGCTCGCCCTCTTCCGGGCGGGCGTAGCGAACCCGTTTGTGTTCCGCCATTTCCTCGCACTTTCGAATAAACGTGGCCGAAAAATCGATGCCATCAACGTGGTCAAACCGTCGCGCCAGCTCGAAACTGGTCCGGCCACAGGCACAGCCAATGTCCAGGGCGCGCCCGAAGGTCCGACCGTCCATGGCATCGATGGCGACGTCGGCCAGTTCTTTCGGGAAATTGGGCTCGCCGTGCCACCGCTCGCCAAAATGGAACTCCGAGTACTGGGCAAGTGTGGTGTCGTTCTCGTAAAACCCGCTGGGCTGCATTTCCCCGGCCTCCGACCCTGTTTGTGAAATGGGTTATGCTCACGGTATCGGGTGAGACTTGTTCACTCATCATACAATGAATACGGCGTTTCCCCGCAAAAGACGCACAGGACACCCACTATGACCGAGCAACCCGTTCTTACGTCACTGACCGAAGGTATCCTCACCATCACCCTGAATCGACCGGGTCAACGCAATGCGGTGGATCGGCCAACCGCGAACGCCCTGCGTCGCGCTTTCACGGAATGTGAGGAGAATGAAGCCGTCAAGGTTGCGGTACTGACGGGTGCCGGCGGCAACTTCTGCGCGGGCGCCGACCTCACCGCCCTCGACGACCCGGACCGACGCAACGAGATTGACCCCCATGGCACTGGACACGGCCCCATGGGACCCACCCGGATGCAGCTGTCCAAACCCGTGATTGCTGCGGTCTCGGGTTATGCCGTTGCCGGCGGCCTGGAACTGGCGCTGATGTGCGACATGCGCGTGGCAGACAGTTCTGCGGTCTTTGGTGTTTTCTGCCGGCGCTGGGGAGTCCCCCTGATTGATGGCGGCACCGTGCGCCTGCCCCGGACCGTGGGCCATGGCCATGCCATGGACATGATTCTGACCGGCCGCCCGGTCCCTGCCGACGAAGCCCTCACCATGGGACTGGCCAACCGGGTGGTTCCGGAGGGCACCGCCCTGGATGCGGCGCTGGACCTGGCCAGAACCATCGCCGGCTTCCCGCAACGCTGCCTGCTGGCTGATCGGGCCTCAGCCATTCGCCAGTGGGACCTCAGCACCCGGGACGCGCTGGCCACCGAGGGTGCGGCCGGCTACCCCGTCGTTTTCGAGGAGGCCATTGCCGGCGCCCGCAAATTCAAGGCGGGGGCGGGTCGCCACGGGCAGTTCTGACCAGAGCCGCCAACCAGGGTTCCAGCTCCTGATAGGCTGCCAGATCGAGGACGAATTCCTGGCCCCGGGCTGCGCCTTTCAGATAGCACCATGGGGGCGCCAGTTGCCAGCGGTCGGCCCTGGCGTGGTAGCTCAACGGCACCCGGGCGGCGCCCGGATAGAAGCCGGCTGGCAACCGCCACTGGGTCGGCAGACGGGCGTCCGGATCGCTCAGCAACAGGCGCTCATCGAACCGGGTAAAGACACCGCTGCCGGGTAGCACCTGCCGCTGTTCCGGCAACCGGAACTCATTACTGGCCACATACAGAGTATTGCCCGCATCGGGCTGGCCATGAAAATGTGGATGGTACCGGGCCCAGGGCAAGGCGTTCTCCGGGAGCGCATCAATGGAGTGAATATCGGCAATGTGCAACCAGCCCCAGATGGCATGAAACGGCCGTGACCCCGGGACGAATCGCCAGCGTCTTCGCCAGAGCTCGGCCTGGCGAAAGACGGCGAAAAACAGGAACAGATCGCCCGGAGCCACGCCCTGATTGCGCAGGTGGCCCTGGGCCGACCCCGTCTGCCCCAAGACCGGCCGCCACCCGCCCTGACGGGGGTAGGCATCCGCGATCAGATCCGGATCCAGATGGGCACCGTCACCACCTCGCACGCGCCCACCGCTGAGATCCCGAACCAGCTTGCCCAGACGGCGTTCGCCGAAACGCACCTCGTCATAACGGATTCGCGACTGGTCATCCGGAATCGGCAACACGCACAGCGAACTGTCCGGCAGAACCGGGCTGGGGCATCCACCGGCGGAGGAATCGAAGCCTTTGCGACTCAGTATCAGGCGCATCGGGGTCACCATAAATGCGTGGACGGGTCTGGGGCGACAGATGCTATCGTAGAATACGATGGATTGCCCGATCGAACCGCCATTGTCATCCAGGACACGCCGAACCATGAGAATTGTCTGTATCTCCGACACCCACAGCATGCACCGACAGATCGAGGTGCCGGACGGGGATCTGTTGATTCACGCCGGGGACTGTCTCGGGGTCGGCACCCTGGAAGAGCTCGAGGATCTGGATCAGTGGTTTTCGGAGCTGCCCCATCGCCACAAGATCCTGATCGCCGGCAATCACGACTGGTGTTTTCAGGACGAGCCTGCCGAAGCCCGGGCCCTGGTCCAACACGCCCATTACCTGCAGGACAGCCCACTGGAGCTGGGGGGGCTGAAATTCTGGGGCAGCCCCTGGACACCGGTATTTTTCAACTGGGCTTTCAACCTCGAGCGGGGCCCGGCGATTGCCGAGCGCTGGGACCGGATTCCCGAGGATACCGACGTGCTGATTACCCACGGCCCTCCGGCCGGAATACTCGACCGGATCATTTTACCCACCGGTACGGTCCGACCCGGCTGCGATGACCTTGCCCGAAAGGTTGAAACCCTGTCCCTCCGGCTCCATGTTTTTGGTCACATTCACGAAGACCACGGACAGCAACTCATCGGTGACTGCCTGTATGTCAACGCCAGCACCTGCACCGGCAGTTACAAGCCGTTGAACCTGCCGGTTGTCGTGGATCTCTGACTCACCAACATGCACACCGATCCGGAGCCCCATGCCTAACCGACCCGACTATTCCCTGCTTGAACTCGCCTCCGTTCGTGAAGGCGATTCCGTCAGCACCACGCTGGCCAACAGCGTGGCCTACGCCCAACATGCCGAGCAACTGGGTTACCGGCGTTTCTGGCTGGCCGAGCATCACAACATGGAAGGGATCAGCAGCTCCGCAACCTCGGTGCTGATCGGACACATCGCCGGCAAAACCAACCGGATACGGGTGGGGTCTGGCGGGGTGATGCTGCCCAATCATCCGCCCCTGGTGATCGCCGAACAGTTTGGAACACTGGAAAGCCTCTACCCCGGACGCATCGACCTGGGGCTCGGGCGTGCGCCCGGGACCGACCCGATCACGGCCCGGGCCCTGCGTCGGGAAGGGCTGGGCGCCGAACAATTCCCCGAGGACGTGGCCCGCCTGCAACAACTGCTGGGGCCACTGCAACCGGACCAACCCGTGAAGGCCATACCCGGTGCCGGCACCAGGGTGCCCGTCTGGCTACTTGGCTCAAGCCTCTACAGTGCGCAGTTGGCCGCCATGCGCGGCCTTCCCTACGCCTTCGCCGGGCACTTTGCGCCGCGACTCTACCGGGAAGCGCTGCGGGTCTACCGGGACAATTTCCAGCCCTCCGAGCAGCTCTCCAGCCCCTATGCCATGCTGGCCGTCCCGGCTATTCCCGCCGACTCGATGGATGAGGCAAAGCTGCTCGCGACCACCAGCTACCAGAGGATTCTCGCGCTGTTTCGGGGCCAGCCGCTGTGGATGCGCCCACCGGTAGAATCCATGGAAGGGCTCTGGAATGCCGGTGAGAAGGCGAGCGTGCAGGATTTCCTCACGCTGCAGCTGCTGGGCAACGCCGACGATCTGAACCGGCAACTGGATGAATTGCTCGGGACGATCGAGGTTGACGAACTGATGTTCACGATCGACATATACGACCCGGCCAAACGCCGTCACGCCCTGGATGTTCTGGCCCAGACGCAGCGTTCCTAAAGCACCGATTCGACGGCCCGGATCAGGGCCGGATCGTCCGGTGTCACCCGGCTGGGGAAGGCCTCCACCACCTGGCCATCGCGATCAAGGACATACTTGAAAAAGTTCCAACGTGGTGGCTGGCTCTGATCACTGACGTGCTGGAACACGGGGTTGGCGTCCGACCCCGTCACCGGACCCGGGGCAATCATGGTGAAGGTCACTCCAAAATTCTTGAAACAGACCCTGGCAGCCTCGGCCTCGGTGTCCGCCTCCTGGCGGAAATCGTCACTGGCAAAGCCAACCACGACCAGCCCCCGATCCCGGTATTTCTGGTGCAGCGCTTCCAGGCCCTCGAACTGCCCGGTGTAACCGCAGCGACTGGCGGTGTTCACAACCAGCATAGGCTTGCCCGCTGCCGAACCACACAGATTCACATTGTCCCGGGAGTGCAGCTTACGCAGTTCGTGGTCGAGGAAAGCCGGGCAGGCCGCCGGCTCTGCGGCGTAAGCCCAGCCGGTTGATAAGGCGATAAGGGCGACTAAGACCAGTCTGACCATGGTTGATTGCTCCTGTTTCACTGGGAGTGTCTACGTTATTAACCGCCAAATGGTTTCAGTGACGCCCCCATCACGAGTGGACAGGGCGTGACTAACCCACCATCCTTTCTATAGCTTTCCCATGAGTCTAAAACCTCACAGAGTTCCAGTTATGCCCACACCCCAGCTGTTTGTTTTCCTTTCCCACGGCCTTGAGAGTGGGCCCGGAAGCACCAAGATCCAGGCGATGAAAGACGCGGCCGAGACCTTTCCGAATGTCACTGCCATTGCCATCGATCACCGCAGCACAAAAGATCCGGCAACGCGTCTGACACAGATGGCAGCGGCAATGGACGAAGCAGGGGCAGATCCGGCGTGTACCGTGCTCGCCGGGTCGAGTATGGGAGGCTGGGTGTGCGCACAGACCAGTGAATCACAGCCGGTTCTCGGCTGTTTCCTGCTGGCCCCCGCCTTGGCGATGGCAGGGTACCCCCAGTCCAGCCCCCGGGTTCGGGCCCGGTTCAGCCAGGTGATCCACGGTTGGGCGGACGATGTGGTACCGGTAATGCCGGTTCTTGAGCTGGCCCGTAAACAGGGGCTTCCCACGCTGGTCTTACCGGATGGCCACCGGCTTGAGAACAGCGTCGACCGGGTGGTCAGTGAGTTCCGCTGGTTCCTGGAGATGTGTCGTTCGAATCTGAATGAACCGTGATTTCATGAACTTGCGATACAGGTTCGGCACCGGGTCTGAAATTTTTGTTTTGGCCATTTCCTTGCGAAAACCCCGTTGTTTTGCCAGTCTTTAATAATGTAACAATAATTGTCAGTAAAAAAACGGACGGAGAAAACCCGATGAGTAGCATGAGTAAATTCAAGAAACTGGCCGGAATTTCAGCGTTCGCTTTTGCGGCGATGACGGCCGCCAATTCGGTGAATGCCGCCAACTGGCGCTACGCACACGAAGAATATGAAGGCGACGTACAGGATGTGTTTGCATACAAGTTCAAGGAATACGTCGAGGAAAACTCCGATCACAGCCTGCAAATTTACCGTTTCGGTGAGCTGGGTGAATCCGACGATATCATGGAGCAGACCCAGGCCGGCATCCTCAACTTTGTGAACCAGTCTCCTGGTTTCACCGGCGCCCTGATTCCGGAAGCGCAGATTTTCTTCATTCCCTACCTGATGCCGACCGACATGGATACGGTCATCAAGTTCTTCCGCGAGAGTGAAGCCATCAACGAAGATTTCCCGAAGCTGTATGCCGACAAGGGACTTAAGCTTCTGAAGATGTACCCGGAAGGCGAAATGGTGGTCACTGTTGACGAACCGGTCACCAAACCGGAGGACTTCAACAACAAGAAGATCCGCGTCATGACCAACCCGCTGCTGTCCGAAACCTATGCAGCCTTTGGTGCCACACCGACGCCGCTGCCCTGGGGTGAAGTGTATGGTGCACTCCAGACCAACATGATCCAGGGTCAGGAAAACCCGATTTTCTGGATCGAGTCCGGTGGTCTGTACGAAGTGTCTCCGAACCTGGTCTTCACCAGCCATGGCTGGTTCACGACCGCGATGATGGCAAACCAGGATTTCTACGAAGGCCTGTCCGATGAAGACCAGAAGCTGGTTCAGGACGCCGCCGATTTTGCCTTCGAGGAAATCATTGTCCACATCGATGGCCTGGCTGAGGAAGCCCTTAGCAAGATCAAGAAAGCATCCGACGAGGTTACCGTTACCCGTCTGAACGACGAACAGATCCAGGCCTTCAAGGAGCGCGCTCCCCAGGTTGAGGATAAGTTCATCGAAATGACTGGCGAGAGCGGCAAGGAACTGCTTAACCAGTTCAAGGAAGACCTGAAAGAAGTTCAGAACGACTGATCTGATTGATCAGTGCCCGCCGGCGCCTGCCGGCGGGCCTACCCCTTAACCCCGCCCCGCCGGGGACCTCCTACCGGCCGGGAGCAGAAAGTTCTGGAGCGGAACCCATGTCCGAGAACTCCCCGGATCTAGAAGACGACACTGGCACCTACGAGTCTGGCCTGCCCGGGTTTCTGGGAACCATCGATGTATGGATCAGTAAAGTTGAGGCGGTGATGCTTGCCGTCGGTGTCATTTTGATGGCCGTAAACACTTGTGTGAACGTCATCGCGCGCTTTGTCTTTGGTGAGGGCCTTTTCTTTTCCGGCGAGATCAACCGGATTTTGATCATCCTGATTACCTTTGCGGGCATCGGCTATGCAGCCCGCCACGGTCGCCACATTCGAATGTCTGCGATTTACGATGCCATACCCGCAAAAGGCCGCAAGGTGCTGATGATCTTTATCGCCCTGGTTACCTCCGTGGCGATGTTTTTCCTCTGCTATTACTCGTTCGGTTACATCGAGACGCTTCACGGTCGCGGCCGAATCCTGCCAGCCCTTGGTTTTGAGATTTGGTGGATCTACATCTGGGCGCCTATTGGCTTCGCCATCACCGGCATCCAGTACCTGCTGACAGCGATCAAGAACCTCACCAGCAAGGATGTCTACCTCTCCACGGGTGTGATTGACGGCTATTCGGATACCGAATCGGAAGTATGAACCCAGCAGCTGACGCGAGATAAGGAAAGAACACCATGGCAACTATAATGATGTTGGTCATGATCGGGTTGCTGCTGCTTGGCTTCCCGATGATGGTCCCGCTGATCGCCGGTTCGGTGGTTGGCTTCGTAATGATGTTTGACGGCTTCGGCCAGATGGGCACCTTTGTACAACAGATGATGGGAGGCATCCGACCCGCGTCGCTGATTGCGGTACCGATGTTTATCCTTGCTGCCGACATCATGACCCGAGGGCAGTCTGCAGAGCGCCTGATAAACATGGTCATGGCCTTTATCGGTCACGTGAAAGGCGGCCTGGCCATCAGTACCGCCACCTCCTGCACGCTGTTTGGCGCAGTATCCGGCTCAACCCAGGCCACGGTGGTCGCCGTGGGCTCGCCTCTGCGACCAAAGATGCTGAAAGCTGGTTATTCCGATTCCTTCACGTTGGCACTGATCATCAACGCCAGCGACATTGCGTTTTTGATCCCGCCCAGCATTGGCATGATCATCTATGGTGTGGTCTCCGGAACCTCAATTGCGGAGCTTTTCATCGCCGGCATCGGACCAGGTGTCCTGATCCTGTTCATGTTCTCAATGTACTGCCTGATCTACGCCTACAAGAACAATGTGCCCACTGAGGCGAAGTCAACGTGGGGCCAACGTGCCGTGTCGGTACGCGAGGCCCTTTGGCCCCTGTTCTTCCCAGTCATTATCGTGGGCGGCATCTACGGCGGCATTTTCAGCCCGACCGAGGCCGCCGCGGTCTGTGTTCTTTACGCGTTCCTTCTGGAATTCTTAGTATTCCGGTCGCTTAAGCTGGCCGATGTCTACCGGATCGCCAAGTCTACCGGCCTGATTACTGCCGTGGTCTTTATCCTGGTCGCCGTCGGGAACGGCTTCTCCTGGATAATCTCGTTTGCCCAGATTCCACAGGCTATTCTGGCCGCTGTTGGCGTGAATGAGGCCGGTCCTGTGGGCGTCCTCATTGCCATCTGCATCGCATTTTTCGTTGCTTGCATGTTCGTGGACCCCATCGTGGTGATCCTGGTGCTGACGCCCATCTTTGCACCGGCCATTGAGTCCACCGGACTGGACCCGGTTCTGGTGGGGGTACTCATCACCCTACAGGTCGCCATTGGATCCGCGACGCCACCCTTTGGCTGCGACATATTCACGGCGATTGCAATCTTCAAACGGCCCTACCTGGAAGTGATCCGGGGCACGCCGCCGTTTATCTTTATTCTAGTTGCTGCGGCCGGGCTGATCATCGCATTCCCGGACATTGCCCTGTTCCTGCGCGACGTCGCCTTCAGGGATTGACGCGCAACCGCATTGCCGTTTCAAGGAGAAAGCTATGTTCAAACGGATCCTGGTAGCCATTGACGGTTCCAAGACATCCCTCAAGGCGCTGGACAAGGCGATTGAACTCCAGAAGCTGACAGATGCCGAGATCTACCTGATCTGCGTGTACAAACATCACAGCCTGTTTGAGGCGTCACTGTCGATTGGCCGGCCTCCGGGAATGGATATTCCGGACAAGGTCCTTTCGGAGTGGGCCAAGGAAGTGGTCGATCATGCCAAGGAAGAGGCAAAGTCACACGGAGCGAGCAAGATTCGTGCTTTCGTGAAAGGCGGGCGGCCATCCAGCGTAATCGTCAAGTTCGCACAGGATAAAGAGGTAGACCTTATTGTCGTGGGCACCAGCGGCACCCACAGCGACAAGGACGGCATGCTTCTTGGCAGTGTCTCCCACCGCGTGGCCTCCCGCGCCAAGTGTCCGGTGTTGGTGGTCTGACTTCAGGCCGCCTTGCTTTTCGAGATACTGACCCGGTTACGTCCCTCTTCCTTGGCCCGGTAAAGGGCCTGATCAGCAAGACTCAGGAGCTGTTCGGGCGCTTCTCCGGTCTCTGGCCAGCAGGCCACGCCCACCGAGACCGTGATAGGCCCCAGGTCTTTGCCCTGAAATACGACAGAGGCGTCACCAACCGAATCGCACAGGGATTGGGCGCGCTCGGTTGCATCCTCCGTCAATGCCCCCGGCATGATGACCACGAATTCCTCCCCGCCATAACGGCAGACAATATCGCTCTCCCGGAACTGGCGCTGGAGTGTCAGGGCGACTGACTGCAGGGCCCGGTCGCCGGCCTCATGCCCATGGGTATCGTTGAAGTGCTTGAAATGATCGATATCGATCACCAGCAGGGACAGCGGGAGATGACCGCGCTGGGCGACTGCACATTCATGCTCAAACAGCTGATCGAAGTAGCGCCGGTTCTTCAGTCCGGTGAGCGCATCCTCGTAGGAGAACTTCTGCAGTTCCTCCCGCAGGGCAATGCTGGAGAGGGTGATGCCAATCCGCTGGATGGCCTGGTCCAGTCCGGAAAATAATCGCTCCAGGCCATAGTCAGCCTCCTCGGTCCCGCACCGGCCATGGTACTGCAGCAGCAGGACACCCTCTGTCACCACCCCTTCGCTGGCAGACTCTACATTTATCCAGAAGCACAGTGGCCCGGCAGACGAACCGTTTGACGACGCCGGGATCGCCTGCCCGGACCGTACCGGCATGTTCGAGGGCCGAGGCAGACCTTTGCTGGCATCAAGGCTCCGCGGCATGGAACTCTGCTCGCTGCTGTCCCCCCAGCTTGCAACCGGATCGTAGAGGCGGGCCGTGGAACGGCGGTAAAGTACACCTGCCAGAGGGCTGCAGAGGTCCGGTGCAACCCTGCCCAGCAAGGAAAAGGCCTGCCCGAGGGTGATGCAATCCTGCAGTTCGGCAATCATGTCACCCAGAATCCGGTTCTTCTCATTCTCGAACGTGAGCATGCGCACTCGTGCCTGTTCACGACGGGCCAGGGATTCCGCCCTTGCAGTGCGTTCCGCCACCTTCTGCTCCAAAGAGATCGCCAACCGCTTCAGGGCATTATGGGTCCTGGCGTAATGCCAGAGAGAGATCACAACCACCGCCAGTGAAAAGGCCAGGAGGCCCCAGCTTACGGGTACCCGCTGCCAGGGCAGGACACCGTGCGCCACAGCCATGTCGGCTATCAGGAGGCCGCAGAAGATCCCATAGGTCAGTACAAGCACCTGCTGTTCCCGCAACATATGGCGGAACCGGCGCACCACCGTAGCGCCAATGGCGGCGATGGACACCAGGAACAGGGCGTCAAACACCGGGAAGGTTGACGACAGGTCAACGACGCCGGCGAGGGCTAGACCGATCGCCCCCACCACATAGCCCAGATGGAGTTTCCAGATCAGGTTTATCAACCAGGGACGATGGTCGGCCAGCCATTGCTCCAGCATCAACGCCAGCGCTACCGGCAGCATGTAATAGGAACCGGCCGCCAGATAATCCCACAGTAACGGCCGGTAGGTGATCAGCAGGCTTGCCTGACTCTCCGCCACCAGCATCACCGCGGCGGACAACGCAAACACCGCGATGCTGACAAAGGTCTTTCGTTCGGTTTGCAGCACAGAGAAGACTAACGCAAGCAGGGCAATCAGCGCGGAAAACCCGGCAACGATCAGAGATTTCAGGGAATTTTCCAGGATGAACAACACCAGGTCGGCACGATCCATGATCGACACTTCGCCCCACAACCCGATGTCGGTGTAATCCGAGAACACCCTGAAATAGATCGGCTCGTTCTGATACCCGTCGGGAAGGGGAATCGCATGCCACGGCCAGCCCTCAAAGGATCCCTGCCCCCGGGAATCGAAGGTACCGTACTGATAGATCAGCTCACCGCCGAGGAAGGCCTGAACAATGATGTCGACACTGAAAATATATAGGACTGGCTCCTGCCATTCGCCAGCAGGCAGGGTTACCCGGTACCAGACGTTCTCCCGGCCGTTGCGGGCCGGCGGATTGGAAGGGAATCCAATGCCTTGCCACTGCCCGGTGTCCGTCTCAAGCGTCCAGTGGGGTACGCCGTCATCATTGAAAGTGGAATCGCCCCAGCGGTATTCCCAGCCATCGGTGACCGGCTGGGACGCAGCATGGGTCGCGCCCGGCAGGAAAAACGCCAGCAACAGTGCGACGATCAGGATTGGGCGGAGCACATGCATCAGATGAGCAGGCCTGCAATGTATAAAGGCTGGAGCCAATTATAGGTCAATAGACCACAAACCGGGCCGATGGGCCACTGCAGATGACAAAATTTGATCAACCGAAAATCGGCACCTTGCGTCCCCGGCTCGCCCCACCCAACCAAAAAGGGCGCCGGGATCAGTTGAAACCCCGACGCCCTCGGGCCGGCCTTATCAGCCGGCGCATTGGGCAGTCTTACTCGCCGGCAACGCTGTCCAGGTAGGCCTTGTCCGAAATATTGGTCCACTGGCGAACCTGACGCAGGTACTCGCGCTGGGAGCTGATGATCTCCTTCGCCAGTTCGTCCTTTTCCGCGGCTTCCTTCAACAGTTTATCGGTCGCATCGCGCAGGGCCTCGATCACTTCCGGCGGGAAGGTCTTGTGGGTGACATCCGGATAATCTTCCTTCATCCGGTCCCAGGCCACGCCACTTTCGTGTGTGCTCTGGATGTACATGTCATAGGCGGCTGTGCGCATGGCAACGCGCAGAATTTCCTGCAGATCTCCGGGCAGACTGTTCCAGGTTTTCTGATTGACCAGGAACTGGACTTCGGCGCCCGGCTCCTGCCAGCCGGAATAGTAGTACTTGGCAATCTGGTGGAAGCCCATATTGAAATCGAGCGCCGGACCTACCCATTCAACCGCATCAATGGTGCCCCGTTCCAGAGCGCTGTAGAGCTCGCCCGGCGGAATGTTGGTCACGGCCACGCCCAGCTCGGACATCACCTCACCGGCAAAACCCGGGGTCCGCATCTTGATGCCCTTGAGGTCATCGAGGGAATTAATCTCCTCCCGGAACCAGCCACCCATCTGGTTGCCGGTGTTACCCCCCGGGAAGGACAGCAGGCCATACGGCTCATACACCTTCTGCATCAGCTCCATGCCGTCACCATAGTAAAACCAGGCGTATTGTTCCGGCGCAATCATCCCGAAGGGCACCGTGGTAAAGAACATGGCATTCGGGATGGTGCCCTTGTAGTAGTAGGACGCGGTATGGCCCATGTCGTACTGGCCATTCCGAACCAGGTCAAAGATACCGAACGGTGCCTTGTGCTTGTTGGAAGCATCAATCTGGATCTGCAGACGGCCGCCGGACATGGTGTCGGCCATCTCCGCCATATGTTCAACGGTTTCCCCCAGAATCGGAGAGTTAGGCCCCCAGGTCTGCGCCAGGCGCAGTGTAAACGTATCCTCAGCGAGGCTGAGTGAACTGACTGAGAACAGCAGCGCGAATGCGGCCATTCTGAACAGGTGAGTCATCATTGTTGGCACCCTTTATCCTATTATTATGTAATGCATTTTTTTGAAGCCATCCAATATTAGCCCGGGAACATCATTAGCGCCAAGACTTGTTCTCATCCACCGGAGGGGCCAAAGTGATTATAGGTTCCACGGGCTTTGGTAACGCTAAGGCCGAACGTCACTGAGGGATGCAGGAAATCGGCGATGGAAAACACCGACGAGTTTGACAGCCACCGGTCAAGGCTGGAGCAGCTTCGGGATAGCTACCTGGAGAAACTGCCGGGACGACTGGACCGGATGGAGTATCTGGTCATGGCCATTCCGGTCGACGGCGATTACCGGGAAGATGGTGGCAAATTGCGCTCCTCCCTGAACACAATCTATCAGGAAGCCCACAAAATAGCCGGCGCGGCGGGTTCTTTGGGGCTTCTGCCTACCTCCCGTGCCGCCAAACAGATGCTGGGCATGGTGGATGCCTGGTTTGACGCTTCAGCCGAGGATCCGGTGTCAAAACAGGAAGCGATCCTGGCCCTGGTCAGAGCCATGCGCGACGTGGAGATCACAAGCGAGCCGGAACTGGGCTCCGTTGCATTGTCGGGCTCACGTTCCATCCACATTGTCGAAGAGGACGACTTGGTTGCTGGTGAGATTCTGCATTGGCTGGAAGAAGCGGGCTTTGATGCCCGGGTATTCATGTCCGCAACCGTTTATGGCGACACCTTCGAGATTCTGCCACCGCCCGACCTGATCATCATGAACATCAGCTTCGGCGACGACGCCTGTGCGGGCCCACGAATTATCCGGTTCCTCAAGCAGAAACTCGGAAACCTGCCCCCCGTGGTGTTTCTGTCGGCCCGGGATGACATGGACACCCGGCTGGATGCCCTGAGGGCCGGGGCGTCCCGCTACCTGACCCAACCGGTTCGCCAGAACGAACTGGTCGACGTGGCCCGGGATTACGCCGACATCGAGCGTGCTCCGGCCTTCAGGGTGTTGATGGTCGATGACGATGAGGCCGTGCTGGCGGTGAATCAACTGGTGTTGGAGCGGGCCGGACTCGAGGTCCGTACCGTTGTCGATCCGAAGAAAGCGCTGGAGGCTGCAAAAGCATTTGAACCGGACGTCGTGATTCTCGATGTGCTGATGCCGGAAGTTTCCGGCATCGAGCTGGCAGCAATCCTCCGTCAGGACAGGTTCTTTGACCCGATCCCCATTCTTTTTCTGACCTCCGACGCCCACCCGGACCAGAAAGTCATGAGTGCAGCTCTTGGCGGTGACGATTACATCAACAAGCCCTTCGACCCGGATTACCTGCTGACCACCATCTTCGCCCGGGCACGGCGCTCCCGCCGGCTCCGGGAGCTGCTTCGACAAAGCCAGACCACCGGAATCAGACCTTGAACTGACTGACCAGGCCTCGCAAGGTTTCACCCAGCCGCGCCAGTTCCTGGCTTGCTTCGTTGGTCTGGGTGACACCGGTGTCGCTGCGCTGGGCGGCATCAACGATGCGCACGACATTCTGGTTGATTTCTTCTGCCACCTGACTCTGCTGCTCGGCAGCAGTGGCAATCTGGGTCACCTGGTCGTGGATCTGGCCAACCGATTTCTCGATCGTGCCCAACGCCCCCGTGGCGTGATTGATGCGCTCAACCGTCTCCGATGACCGATCACGGGACCGGTTCATGCGCTCAACCGCGGAACGGGACTCGGAGACAAACCCGTCAATCATTTCACGAATCTGGTCTGCGGACTCGGCACTGCGCTTCGCCAGCTGACGGACCTCATCGGCAACCACCGAGAAGCCACGGCCATGCTCACCGGCCCGGGCCGCCTCAATAGCCGCGTTCAGCGCCAGCAGGTTGGTCTGTTCGGTCACGGCGTGAATCACATCGAGAACCTGCTGGATGTCGTCAGACTTCTCGGCCAGGGCGTCGATGGTCCGGGCGCTGTCCTGGATTTCCTCGGACAGTTTGTTGACCGCGGCCTGGGCATTGGTAATGGTTTCCCCGCCATCCCGAGCCATGCGATCGGCATCTGAGGCCGCACTCTCGACCTCGTTGGCATTGCCGGAAATCTGCTGGATGGTTGCCGCCATTTCATTGATGGCCGAGGCGATCTGGTCGGTCTCTGAACCCTGTTCCTGAACCGACGCTCGGGTTTCATTGGCTACCCGACTCAGTTCCTCGGCGGCCGAGGCGACCTGATCCGTGGTGGCGCCCACTTCCCGGATGGTGTCCTGGATCTTGATCACAAAGGCATTGAAGCGCCGCCCCAACTCGGCCAGCTCGTCGGTGCCGTCCTCCGGCAGACGGTGGCGAAGATCGCCCTCACCGTCCGCGATTTCCTGCATCATGTCGCTCACGCCTTTGAGCGGCCTGGTCACGGTGCGACCAACCAAAAGGCCAACCAACAGTGAAACAACCACAACGATCACCGTCACCACCAGAATGAATCCGAGGGTTGAGGCAATGTTGTCCTGAATTTCAGCCTGCGCAGCGGCGACTTCACGATCGATGTTGGTCACGTACACACCGGCACCAATCATCCAGTCCCAACCCGGAATAATCGTCGAGTAGGAGACCTTCGGCTCTTCATTGCCCGATGCCGGGTTCATCCACTCGTATTCGTAGTAGCCATCGGTCTCGGCGGCATCGAACAGGGCACCCACCAGCTTCCCGAGGGTTGGGTTGCTTGACGGTCCTTCCTTGGAGGGATCGGGGGCATAGGCCAGGTTGTAGACGTCCCGGGTGTAGGCGAAGACGTAATTGGACTTGTCGAACCGGATGGTCCGGAGGCGCGATGCCGCTTCGGCCTTCGCCTCCTCTTCGGAGAGCTCAGGGTCGTTCTTTGCCTCCAGAACGACCGCCCGGGCCGCATCGATCAGATTCTTGAGTCCGGCTTTCCGGGACTCCAGCAGACTGGCCTCAAGACGCTTGAGCTCAGCCTCACCACTGGCCTGAATCTGGCTGACCGTGATCCAGGCGATGGTGGCCGCGGTGATGAGGACCGGCACCAATACGGCCAGCAACAAACGGGTGCGTATGCGCAAGTTGTTCAGGAGGTTCATTACAACGATCCTTGGGAACTGGTCAGAGTTGTGAATTATCCACAGAGATGCGTTGAGCACTGTTCCAGTTTGTTAAGGCTATGTTGCGCACGAGACAATGAAGGTCGCCCGCACTGGCACTAGACTGGTACTGTTCACGCATTTTCAGATAATTGACATATCGGCGGTTCTGCCCCGATCTTGAGCGCGTTCTCGACCAATGTCTTAACACCACGGTTGCAGCATGAAGGACCTCTACCTGATCCGACACGCCAAATCCAGTTGGGCCGACGACAGCCTGCCTGACCGGGCACGCCCCCTGAGTGCCCGGGGGCAGAGCCAGCTGGCACCACTGGGGCGGGCCCTTGCTCGGCATGGCGGTTTCGAGGGCCAGATGTACGCCAGTCCGGCAACCCGGGCGCAGGCGACGCTGGAGGGCATACTGCCCGCCACCGTTTCCCCGGAACGGGTGCATGTCTGCCCTGAGCTCTACACCTTCGACTTCCGACGCCTGGCCAGATGGTTGATGGATCGGGAAGATGATGGCCCGGTCGCAGTGATCGGACACAACCCGGCACTCCTGGAGCTTGCCCAGTGGCTGGTCAAACACCCGCCGACACAGCTTCCCACTGCCAGTTTCGTACACATTCGCGCACCCGTCCGCCATTGGCGTCAATTAGCGAAGGGCAAGGGCAAACTGGAGACACTCCTGACGCCGAGCCAGTTCAGCTACAGCCATTTTGCCCGCAAACTGAAAAAGCGGGCAGCGACCGACGGCACCCGGCCAGGCCGGGACATTCCAGTCGCACTTCAACACCAGCTGGAGCTCATGCATCAACTGGCACCGGGGGTGATCATCGGGCTGGATGACGAGTTCCTGCACCAGTACCGCATTGCCATCCGTCGCAGCCGCGCCATTGCCGAGTCGGTCCAGGAGGTTACCGGCAACAACCTTCTGGCGAAGCCCGTCAAGGAGCTCAAACGGTATGCCAACGCCACCAGCCGACTCCGGGACCTGCACGTGTTCCTGCAACAGCTGCCGACGCTGAGCGCTGCCAATGACGAGCTGCGTACCGCCCTGCACACCTATTTCGAGAAAGAGGCGGACAACGAGCAACAGCGGCTGGTGAAAAAACTGACGGGCAAGCGCTACCGCAAGAGTCTGACCGACTGGCAGAACCGGATCGAATCCGGAAAACTGGAAAAACTTGCCACGTCATTGAGCCATAAAGACATCCGAAAAACCGCCGGGCGACGTATTGATGAGATCAACAGGCGTTCTGCGGTGCTGACTTGCTCCTCGCCGGACGAGGATTTCCACCGACTGCGTAAGCTGTTGAAGCGAACACGCTATCTGATGGAGCTCGACAGGGCAGGCTGGAAGAAGCCCCTGAAGGTTTTGAAAGAACGCCAGAAACACTATGGCCGCTTTCAGGACCTGCACGTTCAGATTCAGTTGCTGGAGCAGTTCCGGAGCAATGCCCCCGACATTCTCCCGGCGGCCTTGCGGACCCTCGAAGTCAGGCTGGAACAGCAGAAAGCAGACGTTCGGAACCAGATACTGGCCCTTGGAGGACTTGATGGCACCCCGATATGACACCCTTTTCTACGACAGTCACTGCCCGCTGTGTGCCCGCGAGATCCGGACCCTGCGCAAGCTCCAGAACGGCAATTTGATCTTCGCTGACATCCACGAGCAGCATGGCAATAATTCGCAGGTGCCAGGCCACGAGGAGCTGCTGCGCCGTCTGCACTTGCTGGCCTGGAGCGGGGAGTGGGTAACCGGTCTGGAAGCGACTGCGCGCGCCTGGTCCCATACAGCTCTGGGCTTCCTGTTCAAACCCTTGCTCTGGCCCATGGTCTTCCCGATTGCCTCGCGGATTTACGAGAACTGGGCGGACCGCCGTTACGAGCGCAAATACACCTGCGCCCTGGGCGCCAACGACCACAGACATCAGCCCTGAAACCCGATCTGCTCCAGATTTGGTGGGCGATAGTCCGGGTCGAGGCGCCAACGATCCGTCACCGATGGGTGAATCGAGGTTTCAGCATCGGCCACTTTCAGGGGCCTGATCAGGGGTGTTGAGAATCGGAAAATGTGCCGCCGGGAATTGTGCAGTTTCGCCCGAGGATCGGGCCTGGCCGCAGCCGGCAGATGTGGCTCGATCTCAAGGCCCGCCGTTCTCGCTTCCTGCACCATCCAGTCCAGCGCAATGTCCGAGGCGAACAGTCCTGCCTCATCCGCCGGATACCCGCCACCGATGTCGCTATGAGACCCTGCGAACCATACCTGTTTCAGATCGAGCCCCGGCCTCGGGTGCCACAGGGTGGGTTCGAAATCCTCCCGGCGTTCATCAATGGCCAGTGCGTGTCGAGCCACCCGGACATTACTGCCGAGTTTGGTGTCGTAAAACTCGTCTTTGCGATCAAACAATCCCAGCAATGAAAACGGCACGCCAAGGGCTCCGACGGTGTCCCACACCCCGACAAAACGAATTTCCCGGGACGGATGGCTGTGCTCAGCGCGGAATTTCAACGACTCCGTTCCGGACGGCGCGAACTCCTTGCCCGCTTTTTTGTAATGGTCGAAGGCTTTCTGGATCAGCCGCGCATCGGGCCGCCTGAGGATGCCACAGTTATTGATCAGGCCGCACAACGAGCGCACCGTGTAGGCGCCGCGACTGAAGCCAAAGAAATACAGTTCGGTTTCGGGCTCATAGTTCTGAACGATGTAGCGGTAGGCATCCATGATGTTCTTGTGAATGCCCTGGCCCGTCGCGCCACCAATCACGGCATTGTAGTAGGAGCCGATGCCCCAGTCGTAAAACACGTGCTGGGGCCAGCCTCTGGCGGTCAGCGGACTGATGGCCCGGGCCATTCGAAGAACATTGGTGGGAACGTCTTTCTGCAGGTCTTCTTCGGGACGATTCCATGTGCCATCGGCACAGATGACGAGACGCTCGACCATGGCAGACTCCTTTGCCATCAGAACGATCAGGGTTTGACCGGATTATAGCTTATGGCTGACGATCCGGCGGCGCGCCCTGATCGCACTTGTTGCAGTCCAGTTCATGGCCCAGCCTGGATTGCCGGCCCTCGGGCGTGATCACCCAGGGCCGGTTAATCCAGGGCGGGTCATGGCGCACGTGCTGGTTATGACCGCACGCCAACTGGGCAACCCAGTGGTTCTCCTCGTCCCGATGGTAGCCGGTTATGGGTTGTTTCATGACCGCGCCTGACCGGTTTTCAAACAACAGGTCTTGTGCTTTTTCCCGCTGCCGCACGGGCAGGGCTCATTGCGGCCGGGTTTCAGCGTCCCTTCGCTGGTGTCACCCGCCACATAGAACCAGCGACCCTGTTCGCGGACAAAGTCCGACTGTTCCTCAAGGTAACCCCAGCCACTGCCCGCGCGGTAGATCGCCCGGAAGTGCACCGTTCCCGCATCGCCGTCCTGCGAACTGCCGAGGATTCGAAGCGACGCCCAGTCCGGCGACGATTCCAGGCTGAGGCTGTCCGGTCGGGTGCTGGCGTGCCAGGTAGCCAACAGGTAATCCGTCAGGCCCAGCACAAAGGCGCAGTAGCGGGAACGCATCAGCGCTTCCGGAGTGCCGGCCGGCTCGCCGAGATGGAGCCGTTGGCAGCAGTTCCCGTAATCCTGGCCGGAGCCGCAGGGACACGGAGTCTGGTCGGGGGAGAGTTGTTCTGTCATCCGCGCTGGTCCGTTGTTCCACTATGGTCTGATTAAGGAGTGACAGTCTATCAGTTCCAACCCGATACCCGCTGTGTTATCAAGGCAGATTCCCCCGGTCCGGTGATTTGCCTTGAACGACATCAGCCTGTTCCAGATCCTGCTTGCCAATCTCGCCCTCCTCGCCGGCGCCTGCCTTCAGGGCGTGGCGGGCTACGGCATCGGAACCCTGTCGGCGCCGCTGTTGTTCCTGGTCAGTCCGCTGTTTTTGCCGGGGCCACTGATCCTGAATGCCACCGTCCTGACCGTGTTTATGCTGGTCCGCAATCGGGGCGCCCTGCAGGTGCGCCAGGTTCGCTTTGCCATTGTCGGCGGGGCGATCGGCACCGTATTGGCTGGGTTGACGCTGCTGGTTTTGTCGCCCAAGGGGTTCGAGCTGATTTTCGGCGTACTGATCCTGGCCGGCGTCGGTCTGAGCATTGGCGGACTGCGCCCGGCGTTGAATGCACGCAACAGCGTCATGGCGGGCGCCGCGTCGACCTACATGGGCACCATCACCGCGGTGGGCGGACCGCCCATTGCGCTGATCTACCAGAACGAGAAGGGCCCTCTGGTCCGGGCCAACATGTCGGCCTTTTTCCTGATGGCCAGTTTCCTGAGCCTCGCCGCGCTGCTGTTTTCCGGCTACCTCGGTCTCCGGGAGCTGAAACTGTTTGGCCTGACCCTCCCCGGGGTACTGGTCGGCTTCTGGCTGTCCGGACGCCTGGTGAACCGCATGCCCTTCGACGGGCTTCGCCCGGTGATACTGGCCATTGCCGCCGTGGCCGGCGCCGCAGCCCTGGTGCGCGGCTTGCTTTCGCTGTAACCGTCAGCCCACCCAGAACCGCACCCGGAACCGGCTCTTTCGCCAGAGCCGGGCCAGCATCAGTGCATGCACGTTTATCAACAGGGCAAAAACCCACTCAAAGGCGTCATCCGTCCGGCTGTAAAACCCGGGCGCAACGCCATTGAGAATGACAGAAAGAATACCGATCGCGAGCGTCAGCTGGCAAAGCGCCAGCAGCCATTTCCCCTCTCCCCGCCACACCGGGTGTTCCCGGAGCGCGGCACTGATGAGCAGCTCGCAGAGAAAGGTCAGGGACAGGTAAAGCACAACGCCGGTTCGACGCATGAGGTTGAAGCCATCCCCCTCATGGCCGAGCGCCACCGTGTAAGCCGCCAGGGCGGCGCTCGCTATCAGCCCGAGCCAGGGTACCCAGACAATGGCTGCCGACCGCACGCCGAGCTGCCTGAGCCAACGGCCATTGAACCACCAGAACAGCAGGCCAAGTAAGGCGGCAGGCAGCATCGCACCCTTGAAAATGAAATAGGACGTGCCGTGGCGCCCGGTCTTGCTGATGCTGGTGCAGCTATCCCAATAGGGGATACAGAACGAGACGTGCCCCTCCAGCACCGAGACCATAAATGTCAGGTGGATGGTCAGCAGCGGTATCAGGCCGGCAGCGAGCGCCAGCCACCAGAGCCGAACACTGTTGGGATCTGTCATGGCGGAAGCCCTTGTGCATTCCCCGTTCAGACACTCGGTTAGCGTATCCACGACGGACGGACTAACCTGATGGGTGTGTGATATTTGACCAGATTTTACAGGCCGAGTCGTTCGTTATGGAGCGATTGCCCTAAAAATGGACCAGAATGTCCTCAGGGATGACCGGGAACGTGTTATGGGTACACCGCACCAGGAAATCGTAGAGACCTGTATCGATGTCGCCGATCTGGCCGTGGGCATGCATGTCGTCCGTCTGGACCGCCCCTGGGAGGACACCAACTTTCTCCTGCAAGGCTTCGTGATTCGCGACACGTCCGAGATCGATGCACTGCGCTCACAGTGCGAGTTCGTGTACATCGAAGGCCGCGTCGAACGGCCGGAACCCGCTCCAGCCCCCGAAAACACCAATCGCACCCAGCCTTCCGGGGGCTTTTTCGGTTTCTTCAAACGCGGTAAGCAAACGACGCCCCCCAAGGCAGAGCCGGCCCGGACGGCTCTGCCTCACCGGCGTGTCACCTATATCAACAAGGTGGACCTGGGCACCGAAATGAAAACGGCGGCCATCCGGTTTGAAGATGCCCAGAAAACCGCCAAGTCGATCATGTCCGGTTTGCGGTTGGGACGAACGCTCGACCTGAACAACGCCCGGGCCGTGGTCAACGGCTGTGTCGACAGCGTGCTTCGCAACGAAAACGCCCTGTTGCTGCTCACCAAGATCAAGAACCAGGATGAATATACCGCAGAGCACTCCATCAACGTTTCGATACTGTCTGCGGCGTTCGGCAAACATCTCGGCTTGCTGGAGGGTGAGATCCGCAACCTGGCGCTGTGCGGACTGCTCCACGACGTGGGCAAGGTGAAGATTCCCGAAGAGGTCCTGAACAAACCGGGCGCGCTGACACCCGACGAATTCCAGATAATGCGCAAGCACACCACCCACGGCCGTACCATCCTGATGGGCACCAGCCAGTCTCTGAATTCCGCCGTGGACGTCGCCTACAGCCACCACGAGCGCGTCGATGGCCAGGGCTACCCTCGGGGCCTGGTAGCCCGGCAAATCCCCTACTTTGCCAAGCTCGTCGGGCTGGTGGACACCTACGATGCCATCACCAGCAACCGGATCTACGATACCGGCCGGGCCTCGATGCAGGCGCTGGAAATCATTCACAAGCATCGCGACAGCCAGTTCGACAAAGAACTGGCCGAGGCGTTCATCCAGATGATTGGCGTGTACCCGCCCGGTTCTATTGTGGAAATGCTGAACGGCGAGGTGGCCATCGTGGTGGAGACGCACCGCAAGCACAAACTCAAGCCAAGGGTGCTGCTGGTGCGGGAGGCGGATAAATCCGTGATGATGCCGTTCAGACACCTGGACCTGATGCAGGCCCCCCGGGATGGCGCAGGACACCCCTACCAGATCGCGCGGGAGGTACCGGACGGTACCCATGGCATTGTGCTGAAAGAGTTTGTCGATGAGGGGCTGATTCTCTCAACCCCCGTTCCCGAGGATCCGGACCGGTCGTAACTGCCCTGGCTAGCGCTGCGGGAGCCTGGTCACAGCCATGGTCAGGCGGGAGATACAGGTGGGCTTGCCGTCTTCGTTTTCCAGCCGGATCTCCCAGACCTGCGTGGCACTGCCAATGTGGATGGCTTTGGCGGTTCCGTATACCCAGCCCTTGCTGACCGGGCGCAGGTGATTGGCGTTGATATCCAGGCCCACCGCCACAGTTTCCGGATCCTTCAGGCAGCAGTTCGCGGCCATGCTGCCCAGGGTTTCCGCCAGCAGCACCGAGGCACCGCCGTGGAGGATACCGAACGGCTGAACCGTGCGCTCGTCCACCGGCATCCGGCCCCGGACATAATCTTCACCAACCTCCAGATATTCGATGCCCAGATGGCCGACCGCGGTGTTGCTACTCGCCTCCCTCATGTGTTCAAGGTTCGGGGTCTGAGTCCAGATTGCCATAGTGCGAGGGCCTCCAAAAAACGGTGCGTGTGATTGACGAGGAGTCAGTCTAACCAGATAGGATGCGAACGACTACCAGAATTTGGTCGGTGCTCACTCGACCCGGACCAACGCTTGTTTGTCCCACCCCAGCCGACCGGTCTCGGCAATCTGCCGCCGCATGCCCGGTACCGGACGGATCATAAACAGATCACCGTTGCGACCCACCAGAGTCCTGGGAACACCACAACCCCTGGCGATACCGGCGTGGGTGTCCATGTGTTCGGCTTCCCCGTGTACCGGGATGGCGATGTTCGGGCGCACCCACTGGTACATGGCCCGCAGCTCTTCCTGGGCGGGATGACCAGAGGCATGGATGGGTATCCGGGAATCTTCGGCGGTGATGACGGTGACCCCCAGTTCCCTGAGCCGGCCGATCAGCGTTTCAATCTCCTCCTCGTTGCCGGGAATCGCGCGTGCACTGAAGATGACGGTATCTCCCGCCTCCAGCTCAAAGTCCGGATGCGTGCCTGCCGCCAGGCGGCGCAAGGCGGTGCGCGGCTCGCCCTGACTACCGGTAGCCACCGCCAGCACTTCACCCCGGGGCAGGTAACCCAGGTGGGACGGGGCGATCAGCCGATCGGCAGCATCCCAGACCCCGGCAGCCCTGGCTGCGGCGCTCATATTGACCAGCGACCGTCCGAGCAGGCCCATATAGCGCCCGGTCTCCCGGGCAATCAGACCCAGGGTATGCAATCGTGCGATATTACTGCCGAAACAGGTGACCACGACCCGGCCCTGCGCGGACTGCACCGCCTGCAGGAGCCCTTCGTGCAGGGCCGCCTCAGACACCGAATGCCCGGCCACCGTGGCGTTGGTGGAATCGCACACCATGGCTGCGACGCCCTCGTCCGCCAGGTCGGTGAAGGTCTTGCGGGAATAGCCGTGCCCCACCAGGGGCTGGTCATCCAGCTTCCAGTCACCACTGTGGAAGATATTGCCGATCTCCGTTCGGATCATCAGCGCATTGGGGTCAGGGATGGAGTGGGTAAGCGCCAGCCACTGCACGTCGAACGGCCCGATCTGCCGGCTCTCACCGGTCTCCACCACGATGATCGGGACCCGATGCAGGAGATCGAATTCCGCCAATTTGCGGCGCAATATCTCGGCGGTAAACCGGCTGGTGTAAATGGGGCACTGCAGCAGCGGCCACAGGTAAGGCACGGCCCCCACATGATCTTCATGGGCATGGGTAATGACCAGCCCCGCCAGCTGGTCGCGGCGATCGGCGATAAAGGCCGGATCTGCCATCTGGACCGGCGGCTCGCCGCTGTGATGAATGGTGCCATCGGCTGCCACGCGCCCGGGCCTGGGGAAGGTCACGCCACAATCCACCATGAGCCACTGGCCATCGTGCCCATACAGATTGAGGTTCATGCCGATCTCGCCGGTTCCACCGAGCGGCAGGAACCAGAGGTCGTTGTGATCTGGCGTCATTGGCTCTCGATTTCCAGGTATTTCAGGACAAGATCCTCGTAGATACCTTCCATTTTGATGAGTTTAAAGGCCGCCCGTATGTCGTCGGCATATTCCAGCACGTTCGATTTCTTCGAAACGGCGATGAATGATCGCTCACCCGGCACAAAAAAGGGCGAGATGGAGGTACTCACCCCGAGTTTGTCAACGGTGTACTTGCCCACCAGCTCCGGAGCAATGACCACGTCTACCCGCCCCCGTTCCATCATCAACATCAGATTTTCGTAACGGGGCGCACGCTCCTTCATCAGCTCGTCGTCCTCGTCGAAACGGGGAAAGTAACTCGACCCGTCCAGGACACCGATCACCCGGCCGTATAGATCGGAATAGCCCTCAATCCGGTGGGTATCGGTCTGGTAGAAAAACAGTCGGCGCTCGGGCGGGAAGGCCGGAGCCACGAACTCCAGGAAGCGCTCCCGGCCCTCCGTTCGAAGTGGACCCAACACAATGTCCACCTGGCCCTCTTCCGCCAGGCGGAGCACCCGACGAAACGGCGCTTCCCGATAGCGCACATTCCACCCGAGCCGGGTGGCGATCTCCTCGAAGATATCTACGTAAAGACCGGTACGCTCACCATTGCGGATGATTCGATAGGGTGGCGCATGATTCACGCCGACTGTGACGGTCAAGGGCGCGATCGTTTCCGTGCCCTGCTGCGCCCATACCGGCATGGCCATGAGCGCAAGCACCATCAGTGTCAATGCTCGCATGCTTGTTGTCCTTCCATGTAGATCTCGCACGTGCCGTCTGAGGTTACCAGACAATACTCAGTATAGCCGCCAACAGATCTGTCTCGCCGCGATCGGCGTACCGAACGGTTGAAATTACTCAGCCCGGCACAACCTTGGGTGACAGGCGCAGTTGAGATTTGCCATTCATTCGTCAATACAAAGGACGGACTTACTATGAAAATTCTGATGGTTCTGACTTCCCATGATCAAATGGGCGACACAGGCCACAAAACCGGCTTCTGGCTGGAAGAATTCACCGCCCCCTATTACGTCTTTAAAGATGCCGGCGCCGACATCACCCTTGCGTCCCCGAAAGGTGGCCAGCCGCCCATCGATCCGAACAGTGAAACGGACGACGCCCTGACCGAGACCACACGCCGGTTCCAGCAGGATGCCCATGCCAAGGAATCGCTTGCCAGCACCAAGAAGCTGAGCGACGTCGACATGAACGACTACGACGCCATTTTCTATCCGGGCGGCCATGGCCCGCTGTGGGATCTGGCCAACGACAAGAAATCCGTTGAACTGATCAAGACGGCCTACGAGCAGGACAAGGTCATTGGTGCCGTCTGCCACGCCCCCGCCGTGTTCCGGGACGTGGAAATCAAACCGGGTCAGAACCTGGTTGGTGGCCGCAATGTGACGGGCTTCAGTAACAGTGAGGAAGAGACTGTCGGCCTGACCAATGTAGTGCCCTTTCTGGTTGAGGACATGCTCAAGGAGAAAACCGGGAGCTATACCTGCGGTGACGATTTCACGCCCCACATCGTGGTGGACGGAAAACTGATCACCGGTCAGAACCCGCCCTCCTCGGAAGGTACCGCCAAGGCCGTGATCCAGGCCCTGCAGGAGAGCTGATCAGCCCTCCTGTACCTGCTCCCCGGCGTGACTGATGAGCACGCCGGGAGCTCCTGCCTCCAACAACCCCCTGATTTTCTCCGGAATCGACACCTTGGCCATCTGCGAGGGCTGGATCATCACGTAGGTGATGTCGGCATCCGCAATCAGCAGGCCATCGCCGTAGCGATGGAACTCCAGGTGCAGGGTGAACGAGGTGTTGCCGATGCGCCCTGCCCGGATGCGGGCCTCCAGCACGTCATCGAATTTTGCCGGCGCCTTCCAGTTGACCGTCAGGCTGACCACCTGAATGTCCAGATCCTGATCCAGCAACCGCTGGTAATCGCCGAACAACGTCCGGATGTATTCGTTGACGGCAATATCGACAAAGTCGCCGTAGCGGGCATTGAAGACAACGCCCTGGGCGTCGCATTCACCGTAGCGCACGCGGAAACGGAAGCGGAATGGCGGATCAAGCTGTTCGGTCATGGTTCACCCGGCACAGAAAATGTGAAGCCAGAGTAACTGATCCGCTCACGATTTTCCGCCAGCCCTGCCATTGAGCACCAGATAGCAGCCATAGCCGATCACCACGCCCCAAAACGCCGAGGACAGCCCGAAGAGGGACATGCCCGAGGCGGTGACGATAAACGCAATCAGCGAGGCCTCCCGGTGGCTGGCGTCTTCCAGGGCCGAGAACAGGTTGCCTGCAATGGCACCCAGCAGGGCCAAACCCGCCAGTACGGCGACAAACGCGGCCGGCAGGGAGGTGAACAGGCTGACGATGGTGCCGGCAAACAACCCGCCCACCAGGTAGAACACGCCGTTGGCGACCCCGGCGATGTAGCGTTTGCCCGGGTCCTTGTGAGCATCCTCCCCGGTGCAGATGGCCGCCGTAATGGCGGCAACGACGGTGGTGATACCGCCAAACAGGGCCATGGGCAGCGACACCAGGCTGGCGACACTGATCACCGGCTTGGCTTTGACGTGGTAGCCGGCCCCGTTAAGGATCGCCATGCCCGGCAGGAACTGTCCGGTCAGGCTGACCAGCACCAGCGGGATGGCCAGGCTCAGGGTCGACCCAAGGTTCCATTCCGGCGCGATGAACTGCGGCACCGCAATCTTCCAGTGCACACCGGAGAGCGAGGCGCCTTCCAGCACCACCGCCAGGATCACGCCGGTGATCAGCAACAAAACCAGCGTGTACTTGGGTAGCAGGCGCCGGAACACCACGTACGCCACCAGCATCCCCAGAGCCAGGGCCGGGGTGGTCTCAATGGAGGTAAACGCCGCGACTCCGAACTGGAACAGGATGCCCGCCATCATGCCCGCGGCGATGCCCTTGGGAATGGCCCTAACAAAGGCGTCGAAGGTGCCGGTTATACCGATGACGAAAATAATAATGGCGGCGGTGATGTAGGCGCCAACCGCCTCGTTCAGGGAAAGTTCGGGAAACAGGGTGACCAGCAACGCCGTGCCGGGGGCAGACCAGGCGGTCACGATGGGCGCCTTGAGCCAGAGACTCAGCACGATGCCGGAGATGGCTGCGCCCATGGAAATCGCCCAGACCCAGGAAGTCATCATTTCCGGCGAGATACCGGCGCTGCTTCCGGCCTGGAAGAAAATGGCCAGCGGGCCGGAATAGGACACCAGCACCGCGAGGAACCCGGCCACCACCGCAGATAACGACAGGTCTTTCATAACATCAGGCATGAAAAATCCTTACTGAGGGCCAATCAAAAATTAAAAAAAGGCCCGGCAAGCATACGCTCTCGGGCCAAAGAGGGGTACGACTGACTGTCTACCCAGACACAACGACAACGCTCAATCAGTTACTCGCAACCGCGGCCGAACGCCGCACCGGCTCTGTGGTTCTGAACCGGGAAGCCTTGCGCCCCACCAGCGCGACGGCAACGGTTGCGATGACGCCCGGAATGGCCAGCGCCAGGAAGTTCATGTGGTGCGGCAGCGCCAGAGCCAGCAGGGTTCCGCCAAGCATGGGCCCGACAATCGCACCGTTGCGGCCGATACCCGACGCCCAACCCAGGCCAGTGGAACGGATACTGGTCGGGTAATACTGGGCCACATAGGCGTACAGCAGGATCTGGGAGCCAATGGTGGTCGCGCCCGCCACGCCCATCAGCGTGTACAGGAACCACATCGGGCTCTCATAGCCGAGCAGGACCAGCGAGCCCGACCCGAGTACAAAGAAACTCACCAGCACCGAGCGCAGGGAAAACCGGTCGGCCAGCCAGCCCCCACCCACGGCACCGATGATCGCGCCTACGTTCAGGACCATCAGGAACATCAGGCTTGAACTCAGGGCATAGCCGGCGTTGGACATCAGCTTGGGCAGCCAGGACCCCAGCGCATAGACCATCAGCAGGCAGCAGAAGAACGCGGTCCAGAACATCAGGGTGCTCATGGCCCGGCCACCCCGGAACAGCTCCAGTACGGGCGCCTTGCTGTCGGTGGTGGCTGGAAAAGTCAGCCGGTCCAGCTCGTTGATGTCCCTGAAGGGTGCAACCTGCTGGAGAATACGCCGTGCTTCATCGTCCCGCTTTTTCGCCATCAGGAAGGCCACGGACTCCGGCAGGAATTTCAGCATGAATGGCAGCATCAGCATGGGCACGACGGCCAGGTAGAACATGATCTCCCACCCGAAGTTGGGCACGATCCAGATACCCAGGCCGGCCGACATCATGCCGCCCACGGCGTAGCCACTGAACATCAGCGCCACCAGCGTGCTGCGCTTGCGCGCCGGTGAGTATTCACTCATCAGTGAGACCACGTTGGGCATCACACCGCCGATACCCAGGCCGGCAATGAAGCGCAGGATACCGAACTGCCAGGGCGTGGTGGCAAACCCGTTGATCACCGTGGTAACGCTGAACAGCACCACACAGGCAATGATCACGTTCTTTCGGCCCAGCCGGTCCGACAGCATGCCAAAGCCCATGGCCCCGAACATCATGCCAAACAGAGCGCTGCTGCCCAGAAGCCCGGCAACATAGGGGTTCAGGCCCCACTGCTCCATCAGCAGCGGCAACACCACACCGTAGATCACCAGGTCGTAGCCATCAAAGATGATGATCAGGGTGCACCAGAAGAGTACCTTCCAGTGGAATCGGTTGAAGGCGGCGTTATCGATAACGTCGTTTACGTCGATGTTTCTCATGATCTCTCACTCCCGCTGTTGTTCTTGTGCGGAGTTAATGGAATGGGTTGATCCGGGCGGTTCTAGCCCAGGTCCCCGCCTGCCACCGGCAGGACGGTCCCGGTCATGTAGGACGAGGCGTCTGATGCCAGAAACAGAATCGGTTCGGCCTGTTCGTCCAGGGTTCCGTAACGGTGCATGAAGCTGTTTTCCGTGGTCTGGTCGACCAGCGTCTGGTACCACGCCTTTTCCTGGTCGCTCTGCTCGCTGGCATTGCGCGGTGTCAGACGCGGTGGCGCCTCGGTACCGCCCGGTGCCGCAGCATTCACCCGGATGTTGTGGCCGGCATACTCATACGCCATGTTCACGGTCATGGCATTGACGCCGCCCTTGGCTGCGCCGTAGGGCACTCGCATCAGCCCCCGGGTTGCCACCGACGACACGTTCACGATTACCCCGCCTTTCTGCTCCAGCATGTAGGGCAGCACGGCGCGACAGCTCCACAGGGTGGTGAACAGCGAGCGCTGGATTTCCTTTTCGATCTGCTCCGGCGTGTAATGCTCGAAAGGCTGGGCCCAGATCGTTCCGCCGACGTTATTGATCAGGATGTCGATGCGGCCGAAATGCTTGTGGGCCTCCGCCATGACGGTTTCGGCGCCGGCCCAGGTTTCCAGGTTGGCCTGGACCGCCACGGTGTCCGCGCCCTGATCACGAAGCTCCGCCGCCACACCCTGGACGTAGTCCGCAATGTCCACCACCAGCAGCCGCGCGCCCTCGGCGGCGGCCAGCTCGGCAACGCGCTTGCCAATGCCCTGGGCCGCGCCGGTGATCACCATCACCTTGTCCGTGAATCGCGCTTTCATGCGACCTTCTCCTCGGCGGCCGGCGCACTCGGGGTGAACTTCTCGTAGTGGAACGAGTTCGGCTGGATGCCTTTCTCCCGGAAGAATCCAAGCACCGAATCCACCATCGGTGGCGGCCCGCACAGATAGACGTCCACATCGCCGTCGTTCAGCGGGGCCTGGTCCATGTGATGGGTGACATAGCCCTTGCGCGGATGATCGCTGTCGTCGCTGGAGACACAGGTGACATAACTGAAGTTGTCCAACTCCCCGGCAAAGCGGTCGAGGATATCCAGGCACACCAGGTCATCCTCGTTGCTCACGCCATACACCAGGTGCGCTGGCAGGTCACAACCATTGGCCTTCATGTGTTCCAGCTTGGCCAGGAACGGCGCCAGGCCGGTACCGCCTGCCAACATCAGGACCGGTCGCTCGATGGGGCGCAGGTAGAAACTGCCCATCGGGCCGGTCAGGGTGACCTTGTCACCGGTGCGGGCCTTGCCCACCAGCCAGGAGCTCATCAACCCGCCCGGCACGTTCCGGATCAGGAAGCTCAGATCCCGGCTGCCGGGTTTGGAGCTGAAGGAATAGGCGCGGGTCTGATCCGTACCCGGCACCTGGATATTCACGTACTGCCCGGGCAGGAACGCGATGTCGTCGTCCGAGGTAATTTTCAGCTCGATGGACGTGGGCGAAATCAGGTTCACCTCGGCCACCGTGCCGGTGACTTCGGCATTGCCGGTCTTGCACAGGGTGGACGCCACCGGGACTTCGACCACGCAATCGCTGGAGGGCACCATCTGGCAGGTCAGGATCATGCCCTGCTCGAGTTCCTCGTCGGACAGCGCCTCGTCGATGTATTCGTCCCCCAGGTCGAAGTTGCCCTGATGGCAGGCACCCTTGCAGGTGCCGCAGACGCCATCGGAACAGTCCATGGGCAGATTGATCTGCGCACGGTAGGCGGCATCCAGAACCGTCTCGCCCTCGTTGCAGGAGACAAACCGGGTAACGCCGTCTTCAAAGTTCAGTGCGATGTTGTAACTCATGATGCTGCTCTCCCCATCAATTACAGGTGGTAAACGTCCACCACCTGATTGATGCAATCGTTGGTCAGAACGATTTTCTTGAACCGGATCAGTGGCTCGCCGCCACGCACATCCAGGGTGTAGAAAGACGTTCCGTAGTATTCCTGGGTTTTCTGGTACCGGTAGGACTTGGTCAGCCAGTTGAACCGGAGCTGCACTTCGTTGTCGTCCTGGGACAGAATTTCCAGGCCGCTGATGAAGTGATTGGTACGCGGTTCCGGCAGGGAACTGGCGCCGGAGCGCTCCGTCTTCAGTCGGTAGACCCGATCCTCAAGACCATCCTTGCTGGGGTAATAGATGAGCGAGATCTCGCTTTGCGGATCCTCGGTCAGCTCGTCATTGTCATCCCAGGCCGGCATCCAGTAGGTGACGTCCTCGTGGTAACACTCCAGCCAGCGGTCCCAGTCGCGATCGTCCAGGTAGCGGGCCTCACGGAGGATGAACTGCTCGATATCGTGGTAGCTAAGGCTCATGCGGACGCCTCCTCTTCGGTCACGGGGATGAAACGGGCACGCTCGGCATCAATGGCACGGATCATCTCGTCCTGCCAGTGCTTGTGATGGTTCACGTACAGGCCTTCGTCTTCGGGCTTGGAGCCACTCATGGTCGGCTTCATGTCCAGCTGGTTGGCATGGTCGTCCGGCCCGTCGATCCAATGAGCGGCGCCCCGGCTCATGTCGTTCCAGCGCGCGTCGCGGGCTTCGTAGCCACTCTGGCAGGCGCGGAATTCCTCCAGGTCGTCCGGTGTGCCCATGCCGGACACGTTGAAGAAGTCCTCGTACTGTCGAATGCGCTTGGTGCGCAGCTCAGCCGGCTCGTTCTTCGGACCGAACGCGTAGATGGTGACCTCGGTCTTGTTCACGTCGATCGGGCGGGTGACCCGGATCTGTGTGGAGAACTGGTCCATCAGGTACACGTTCGGATACAGGCACAGATTCTTGGTGGTACGGACGATGGAATCGGCACGGGCCTCACCGTAGGTTTTTTCCAGTCGCTCCAGCTGGCTGAAGATCGGACGAACCTCAGGGTTGAGCAGGCGCGTCCAGAGCATCATGTGGCCGTTCTCAAAGGAGTAGAAACCGCCTTCGGCCGACCAGCTCTTGGCGTCCACGGCCTCGGTGCCGCCCTTTTCATAGTTGCGCTGGCCCATGGTGGACAGGTAGTTCCAGTGCACGGTGCTGACGTGATAGCCGTCGGCGCCATTCTCGGCAGTCAGTTTCCAGTTACCCTCATAGGTGTAGGTGGAGCTGCCGCGCAGAATCTCCAGACCGTCCTCGGACTGGTCGACGATGTTGTCGATGATCTTGGTGGTCTCGCCCAGGTGCTCCTCCAGGGGCAGTACATCGGCATTCAGGCTGCCGAACAGGAAACCACGGTAATTGCCGAACTTGGGCATCTCTTTGAGATCGTGGGAACCGTCGGTGTTGAACTGTTCCGGGTAGCCGCCCTTCTTCTGGTCCTTCGCTTTCAGCAGTCGACCATCGTTGCTGAAGGTCCAGCCGTGGAACGGACAGGTGAACGAGGTCTTGTTGCCGCGCTTCTTGCGGCAAAGGGTGGCGCCACGGTGGGAGCAGGTGTTCAGGATGGCTTTCAGATCGCCCGCCTTGGTCCGGGTGATGATCACCGGCTGACGCCCGACGGTCACTGTGAAGTAGTCGCCCGGGTTCGGGATCTGACTCTCGTGGGCCAGGTAGACCCAGTTGCCTTCGAAGATGTACTTCATTTCCAGGTCAAACAGTTCGCGGTCGGTGAAGATACCGCGATCGCACTGGTAGCGACCGGTTTCCGGGTCCGCGACCACCGCATTGCGGACCTTGTCTGCGAGTTGTTCAAGTTTGTTGCTCATGTCATCTCACTCCTCTTGTTCTTGTGATGCCCGGTTTCGGGCGTGAGTCTCCCCGGGCCACCCCGTTTTCGGGGTGGCCGATCACAAAAACGATGAACCTTGGGTGTCGGTGGAAGAGGCCGTTCAGGCCGCCTCACCCTCCAGTGCGCGCTTGCGCTCGTGACGGGTCTGGAGCTCCGGCTTGTCGGTCGACACCAGCTGGATATTGAACTCCACCTCGGTGAACGGCGCGTTCAGGCCGAATGCCTCGGCCCTGGCGGGGTCCTCAATGCGGTTGGCGTCAACCACCAGCTCGTCCCGGGTCGCGAAGGCAAAGTCATCGTAGGTGTACTCATCACCAGCCAGGTTGATCTGGGTGGTCAGGTGCTTGAAGCCCGGCTTGGAGATAAAGAAGTGGATGTGCGCCGGACGGTTGCCATGACGGCCCAACAGGTTCAGCAGCGCCTGGGTGGAACCCTCGGGCGGGCAGCCGTAACCGGACGGGATGATGGAGCGGGCGGTGTAACGGCCATTCTCATCGGTGACGATCCGGCGACGCAGGTTGTACTCGCTCTGGGACTGATCGAAGTAGGAGTAGGCACCCTTGGTGTCCGCGTGCCACACGTCAACCACGGCGTTGGTAACAGGCTGACCGTTCTCGTCAGTCACCTGACCGGTCAGGACCATGGTCTCGGCGTTCTCATCGGAGCCATCGTCCATGCGGGCGAAACCGTCGCTTTTGGGCGCACCGGCCACGTACAGCGGGCCTTCGATGGTGCGCGGCGTGCCGCCGTCCAGGCCTGCCTGCTCATCTTCCGCGTCAAGCCGGATGTCCAGGTACTTGTCCATACCCAGGCCCGGTGCCAACAGGGCGGCCTCACCGTTCTGGCCCAGTTCGTTTACGTAGTACACGGCTTGCCAGAATTCATCCGGAGTGACATCAAAGTCTTCGATAATCTGAAAAACATCGTGCATAACCCGGTGAACAATCTTCTTCACCCGTTCGTTCCCACCGTCCGTGTTGAAGCCGGCAACTTTCTCCAGCAGGTCCTTCACTTCCGCAGTTTGCATGGTTTTAACGGTCATTGTTGGTCTCCTCGTACTCTTGTTGTTGTTGCTCAAAACAGCTCTTCGGTTGGCAACGGTGCGTTGGGTTTAACGGTCGTCCTCATGGATCGAGGACGGATGTCGGCACAGGGGCGCGACAGTGATATCCATGTAGGGGAACAGCGGCAGGTTGCTGATCAACTCCTGCAATTCGGCGTTGTCCTCTACATCAAAGATGCTGACGTTGGCGTAGCTGCCGGCCACCCGCCAGAGGTGACGCCACTTGCCCTGGTCCTGCAGACCCTGGGCGTAGGCTTTCTCCCGGGCCTTGATGTCCGCGGCTACGTCGGCGGGCATGTCGTGGGGGATGTTCACCTTCATCTCAACTTTGAACAGCATGTACTTTCCTCCGTTTTCAGAGCGTTCCGGTGCCTCAGGCTTTCCGGCGGTAATGGGCCAGTTTGTCTTCGTCGAGTGCGATGCCCAGGCCCGGGCCTTTTGGCAGGTCGACCCCGTTGTCATGGAAATTCAGGGGCGTGGCCACGATGTCGTCTTTCATCAGCAGAGGACCAAACATCTCGGTACCCCAGTGCAGGTTTTCGAGGGTGGACCAGGCGTGCAGCGACGCGGCGGAACCGATGGTGCCCTCCAGCATGGTGCCGCCATACAGACCGATACCGGCGGCCTGGGCGACCGCTGCCTGCTCCAGGGCGCGAATCGGACCACCGGCCTTGGCAATTTTCATGGCGACGGCGCCGGAAAAGCCGGCTGCGGCCAGGTTGTACAAATCCTTGGCATCTGCGACGGCTTCGTCCGCGAGAATGGGGATATGGAATTTGTCCGACAGGCGCGCCAGGGCGGCGTAGTCTTTCATCGGTGTCGGCTGCTCCACCAGATCAATGCCTGCGGCCTGCAGTTCCGCCATCCCCCTGGCGGCGGTGGCCTCGTCCCAAGCCTGATTCACGTCCACCCGGACACTGGCACTTTCGCCCACCGCATCCTTGATTGCCGCCACGTGGCGCACGTCGTCCATCAGGGCGCGGGAACCGATCTTCAGTTTGAAATCGCAGTGACGACGGGTTTCGATCAGGCCGAGGGCTTCCTCGATGTCCTTGCCGGTATCGCCACTGGCCAGAGTCCAGAGCACCGGAAGGTGCTGGTGGACGGAACCGCCAAGCAGATCGGAGACCGGGCGATTCAGGCGCTTGCCCTGAAGATCCAGCAACGCGGTTTCAATGGCCGACTTGGCCAGGTTGTTGCCCCGGGTCGAGCGGTTTAACATTACCCTCAGGGTATTGATGTTGCCGGCGGGCTGGCCAATCAGTTGCGATTTGAAATAGGTATCAATGGTAAGTTTCACGCTTTCGGGGCTTTCCGGACCGTAGGCCAGTCCACCGATGGTCGTGGCTTCGCCCAGTCCCTCGATGCCATCGGAGTCCTTCATCCGCACGATCACCATGCTCTGAACCCCCATGGTTGTCATGGAAAGCTTGTGAGGGCGGATGGTCGGGATATCGACCAGTATCGCTTCGATGGATTGAATGGTGGCGGACATGGGCTCTCCGAATCGCAAGTTAGAAATCCTGTGATTCGAACAGTACGAAGTTTCACGGATGTGAACCAATATTGATTAAGTAATAACCGATACCCTGGAGGTATGGATGGAGCTGAGACACCTGCGGTACTTCGTGGCAGTGGGAGAGGAAGGCAACCTGACCCGGGCCGCCGAAAAGCTGTTTATTGCACAACCACCGTTGACCCGGGCCATGAAGCAGCTTGAGGAGGAAATCGGGGTCGAGCTGTTTGTCCGCAAACCCAGGGGGCTGGAACTGACCAACGGCGGGGAGTACTTCCTGGAGCAGGCGCGACAGATTCTGGACAAGGTCACCGCAACGGTCGAAGACACCCGACGCATCGCCCAGCACCGCAAGACCATTTTCTCCATCGGCTTCGTGCCGTCGGTGTTCTACGGCCAGCTACCGCTGATGGTCCGGCGTCTGCGCCGGAACAAGAACCTGGAGATTGTGCTGCACGAGCTGAAAACCCGGGAGCAGGTGGAGGCCCTGAAAACGGGCAAGATTGATATCGGCTTTGGCCGCATCAGCATCGAAGATCCCGACGTGGAGCAGGAACTGCTGTTCGACGAGCCGATCATTGCGGCCATTCCGGCCGGCCACCAGCTGACCCGACACCCGCCGTCCATGAAAGAACTGTCGGCCTGGCCCATGGTGACCTTTCCTGCGGGCCCGGGTCCGAACTTCGCCGACATCACCCAGGGCCTGTTCCACCGGCGCGGCCTCAAGATCCACGTCAGCCAGCAGGTCAATGATCTTCAGACCGCGCTGTCCCTGGTCGCCTCCGACATGGGCTTTACCCTGGTACCGGAACAGGTCCGGAAACTGAACCGCGAGGGTGTGGAGTTCATGCCTCTGGAGGACAACAACATCACCACACCGGTCATCGCCTCGCGCCGGCGCGGCGAGAACCCGAATGCTGTCATGCGCCTGGCCAACACTATCCTCGCCGAGCTGGTGGAGAACCGGCTGACCGGACGCTATCCCTGATCAGCGGGTGGTCTGCCGGACCTTCTCGGCAATGGCCTGAAGCCGCGGAAGGTAGACACCCATGAGGGTTTCCAGGGTCACCCGGGCCGCATTGGTGCTGATATTGATCGCCCCCAGCAGCTCGCCACTGCCCGCGAACACCGGAACCGCCACCGACCGCAAGCCCTGGTCCAGCTCCTGGTCCACGATGGAATACCCCTGCTCCCGGGCCTTGTAGATTTCGGCGCGCAAGGTCTCCTTGCTGGTGATTGAGGATGGCGTGAGCGCCTTCAGGTCGACGCGACGGAGAAATTGCTCCAGCTCATCCTCCGGCAACTGGCCAAGCAACACCCTGCCCATGGAAGTATAGGCCGCCGGCAATCGGGTCCCCACGGAGAGCGTGATCGCCATCAGCCGCTGGCGCGCGGCCGAACGCACGACATAGACCACTTCATCACCGTCCAGCACCGCCAGTGACGAGGATTCACCCAGCTCGGCGGTAATGTCCTCCAGGTATTGCTGAATCACCGCCCGGTACTGGTTCGAAGCCTGGTAGGCGTAGCCCAGCTGCAACACCCGGGGCGTCAGCTCGAACTGGCGACCGCTGCGCTTGACGAACCCGAGCGCGTGCAGGGTGAGCAGAAAACGCCGCGCCTTGGCCCGGTCCATGTCCGTTCTTGCGGCCACTTCACTGAGGGTCATGCGCGGGTGCTCGGCATCGAAGGCCTGGAGCACGTCCAGCCCCGAGGCCAGCGCCCCCACATAGTCCCGATCCCCGGGCTTGAGAATCTGTTCGTCCATTCCGGCTCCTTCAATGCCTTGCGCAGTCAATGTCAGCGCATGGTACCAGCTCGTTCGCAGTCCGAACATCCGTGCACTTTTCGAAATTGGTGAAAATTTGTACTTGACGATGCAAATCGAATCGCGCCATTATGTTCGCATATTAAACTTATGTTCGCATATCGAACTTATCAACCGAGACACGAAGGAGACACTGCGATGGCTGAATTCCTCTCCCTCCAGGAAGCGGTGAGCAAACACATCAACAACGGTGACACCGTGGCGATGGAAGGCTTTACCCACCTGATTCCGTTTGCCGCGGGGCACGAAATCATCCGTCAGGAAAAGCGCGACCTGACCCTGATCCGTATGACACCGGACCTGGTGTACGACCAGATGATCGGTGCCGGCTGCGCGAAGAAACTGATCTTCTCCTGGGGCGGTAACCCGGGCGTGGGCTCCCTGCACCGGCTGCGAGACGCGGTTGAGAAAGGCTGGCCGCACCAGATCGAGATCCTTGAGCACAGCCACGCCGCCATGGCCAACGCCTATGAAGCCGGCGCCGCCGGCCTGCCGCTGGCGGTTCTGCGTGGTTACGTCGGTAGCGACCTGCCGAAGGTGAACGACCAGATCAAATTCATCGAGTGCCCGTTCACCGGAGAGCGCCTGGCTGCCGTGCCCTCCGTTCGCCCGGATGTGGCCGTGATTCACGCCCAGCGGGCTGACCGCAAGGGCAATGTGCTGATCGAGGGCATCGTCGGTATTCAGAAGGAAGTGGTCCTGGCCGCCAAACGCAGCATCGTCACCGTAGAAGAAGTCGTCGACGACCTCGGTGCCTCCGTAAACGCCTGCGTGCTGCCGTCCTGGGCGATCACCGCCATTGCCGAAGCCCCGAAAGGTGCCAAACCCTCCTACGCCCTGGGTTACTACGACCGGGACAACGCCTTCTACAAGGACTGGGATGGCATTGCCCGTGACAGAGACACCTTCCAGGCCTGGCTGAAAGAAAACGTTTTTGAAAAAGGAGCTGCGTGATGAGCCTCGAATTTACCTCTTCGGAAATGATGAGCGTCACGGCCGCCCGGGCGCTGACCAACGACATGACCTGCTTCGTGGGCATTGGTCTGCCCAGCGAGGCCGCCAACCTGGCGCGCCTGACCCACGCTCCGGACGTCACCCTGATCTATGAATCCGGCACTCTGCAGACCAAGCCGGACGTTCTGCCCCTGTCCATCGGTGACGGCGAGCTGTGCGAATCCGCGCTGACCACGGTGTCGGTCCCGGAGATGTTTCGCTACTGGCTGCAGGGCGGTCACATCAGTGTCGGCTTTCTGGGTACCGCCCAGATCGACCGTTTCGCCAACCTGAACACCACCCTGATCGGCGATTACCGGGAGCCCAAGGTCCGCCTGCCGGGCGGTGGCGGTGCACCGGAAATAGCCACCAACGCGAAGGAAGTGTTCATTACCGTCAAGCACTCCAAGCGCACTTTCGTTAAGGACGTGGACTTTGTGACCACCGTCGGCTTCGGTCGGGACGGCAAAGCCCGGGATAACGTCCCTCACATCGGCCGCGGCCCCACCGTGGTGATCACCGACCTGTGTATCCTCAAGCCGGACCCGGAAACCAAGGAACTGGTGGTCACCTCCCTGCACCCGAACGTCACCCGGGAAGATGTGATCGAGGCCACCGGCTGGGACATCCGCTTCGCCGACGAGCTGGTAACCACCCCGGCTCCCACGGCCAGGGAACTGGACGTGCTGCGGGATCTGAAGGCACGCACAAACGCCCATCACTCTTCAACTCAATCTGGCCAACAGTGAGGCAAGTTATGACTGACGTATTTCTCTGCCACCCCCGCCGTTCGGCCATCGGCCGCTTCGGCGGCACCCTTGCCAGCGTGCGCCCGGACGACCTGGCCGCCCACATTTTCAAGGCCGTGCTGGAGCAGGCCCCGGAGCTGGACCCGGCCGCCATCGACGAAGTGATGATGGGCAGCGCCAATCAGGCCGGTGAAGATAACCGAAACGTGGCCCGCATGTCCGCGCTGTTGGCTGGTTTGCCCACTTCCGTACCCGGTACCACCCTCAACCGGCTGTGCGGCTCCGGCATGGACGCCGTGGGCACCGCATTCCGCGCCATCCGCGCGGGTGAAATGGAGCTGGTGCTGGCCGGCGGCGTGGAATCCATGTCCCGCGCCCCGTACGTGATGGGCAAGGCCGACACCGCCTTCTCCCGCGGCCAGAAGATCGAGGACACCACCATCGGCTGGCGCTTCGTGAACCCGTTGATGAAAAAGCAGTACGGCATCGACTCCATGCCAGAAACTGCGGAGAACGTCGCCGAAACGTTCAATATCTCCCGGGAAGATCAGGACCTGTTTGCGTTTCGCTCCCAGCAGAAAACGGCCCGGGCGCAGCAGGATGGTGTGTTCGCCGAAGAGATCGTGCCGGTTTCGATTCCGCGCCGGAAACAGGATCCGCTTGTCTTCGACACCGACGAACACCCTCGCGAAAGCACCCCGGAGAAGCTCGCCGCCCTGCCCACGCCTTTCCGTGACAATGGCAGCGTGACGGCCGGCAACGCCTCCGGCGTCAACGACGGCGCCGCCGCCATGCTGGTGGCCAGTGAAGCTGCCGTGAACAAACAGGGCCTGAAGCCGATGGCAAAGATCCTCGGCATGGCCACGGCCGGCGTGGAGCCGCGCATCATGGGCATCGGCCCGGTACCGGCGGTTCGCAAGCTGCTGGAGAAACAGGGCATCGGCATCGACCAGCTTGATGTAATCGAGCTGAACGAAGCCTTTGCCGCCCAGGGCCTGGCCGTGCTGCGTGAACTGGGCATTGCCGATGACGATCCCCGGGTTAACCCGAACGGCGGCGCCATTGCCCTTGGCCATCCCCTGGGGATGTCCGGCGCCCGTCTGCTGATGACCGCCGCTCATCAGTTGCAGCGCACCGGCGGCCGCTATGCCCTGTGCACCATGTGTGTCGGGGTAGGTCAGGGCATTGCTACACTCATCGAACGGGTCTGAGCCGGGGAGCAAAACATGGCATTTCTCAAACACAACGGCCGTACACTCTGTTACCGCCTGCTCGGCGACAGCGCCAAGCCATTGATTCTGATGGCCCACCCCCTGGGCATGACCCAGGGTGTCTGGGACGACATGCTGCCGTCCTTACTGGGCAAATTCCGGGTGCTGACCTGGGATTTGCCGGGCCACGGCGCAAGCGCCGCCTGGCCGGCCGGTTCCAGCCGGATCACCCCGGACGACCTGGCCCGGGAAGCCCTGGCGCTGGCAGACAACGCAGGGGTCGAGCAGTTTCACTTTGTCGGCACCTCAATCGGCGGCGTTATTGGCCAGCAACTGGTCAGCCAGCACGCCGACCGCCTGCTGTCCGCCACGCTCACCAATACCGGAGCGGTCATTGGCACCGCCGACGCCTGGAACACCCGTTCGGCCAACGTACTGGAACTCGGGCTCCAGACCATGGCCGTGGACATCGTGCCACGCTGGTTCGGACCCAACGCCTGTGAACAACAGCCAGCGCTGGTGGAAGGCTGGCGGGTGATCATGGGGCGCGGTGATAACCGCAGCTATGCCCTGCTGTGCGAGATGCTGGGCCGGGCCGATTTCCGTGAGCAACTCGGGCACCACCAGGTGGCACTGGCATTGATCGGCGGCACTGACGACGTGGCCACACCCCCGGAAACACTTCAGGCACTGGCCCAGTGCAGCGGCGCGCAGGAACCGGTCATCCTGGAAGGGATTGGCCATGTTCCCTCGGTGGAATGCCCGCAAAAATTCAGCCAGATGCTGATTCGTAACCTGGTCTGACCATCGGCCAGGCGAGACCGTCCTGGTGGCGGTGTGTTGTCTTCCCAGGGTCTTCTCCATGTGACCCCTTGCCCAGCGGCTCAGCCCCTGGGCTTTTTTGTGCCCCAATCCACTGAAATCCATCGCTTCCATCCCGGCTCTGCAACCACCGGACACGCCTGTGCAGAAAACGGATATTTCTTAAGCCCCTTCCCGCCTCTAATGACAGAACCCACAACAACAAAATTGAGGTGAGCACATGAACCCCATTAAAACCCTTGCCAGCACTGCCTTGGCAACCACCCTGGCCGCCGGGCTTTCTACCTCTGCCCTGGCGGCTGCCGGCGACCCGGTGAAAATCGGTGTCATGCTGCCGTTCAGCGGCATCTACGCCCAGCTGGGTGAGGCCGGTCGGGACGGCCTCAGGCTGGCCCTGAAACAACGTGTCGACCAGTTGCACGGTGCCGAAATCGAGTTCGTTGAGCTGGATACTGAGGCCAAGCCCTCAAGGGCCCCGGAACTGGCCTCCTCGCTGCTCAACCAGCACAAAGCGGACTTCGTGATCGGTCCGGTTCACTCCGGTGTTGCCATGGGCATGATCAAGATGCTGCGCGGCAAGGACACCATCATGATCATCCCCAACGCGGGTTCGGCCGCCGCAACCGGCCCCCTGTGTTCGCCCAACGTGTTCCGGACCTCCTTCTCGTCCTGGCAGCCGTCCTACCCCATGGGCAAGGTCGCTCTCGATAAGGGCTATAAAAAGGTCTACGCCATCAGCTGGAACTACGGCATGGGCCGCGAGAGCCTGGATGCCTTCGCCGAATCCTTTGAGGCCGGTGGTGGTGAAATTGTCGAGAAGGTGCTGCTGCCCTTCCCGTCCACCAACTTCCAGTCCCACGTCAGTGACATCGCCGACGAGCAACCCGACGCCGTGTTCACCTTCTTCGCCGGCGGTGGAGCCATCAAGTTCGCCAAGGATTACGACGCCATGGGCCTGCGCGGCAAGATCCCGCTGCTGGGTTCCGGCTTCCTGACCGAAGGCACCCTGGAGGCCCAGGGCCCTGCCGCCGAGGGCATCATGACGGGCCTGCACTACGCGGAGCAGCTCGACATTCCCGAGAACCACGAATTCCGTGAAGCCTTCAACACCGAATACGGCCACTACCCGGACATCTACGCCGTCCAGGGCTATGACGCCGGCCAGGCCATCGCCGACACCATCGACCAGCTGGAAGGCGATATATCCGACAAGCAGGCCGTGATCAGCACCATGGAGAAACTCACCATCGACAGCCCGAGAGGTGCATTCACCTTCTCCAGGGCCCACAACCCAATCCAGAACATCTACCTGCGGGAAGTGAAAGATGGTGTGAACGTAGTGCAGACCGTCGCCGCCCAGGCGCTGGAAGATCCGGCCCGGGGCTGCAAGATCTGAGCAAGGGTCCCAATGACTCCCGGCAGCCGCCGGGAGCTTCCCTGCCCCCCCCCTGAACTGACTTATCCGTAAAACCGTTGGGTATCGCTATGTCTACCGAACTTTTCTTCGTGCAACTCATTAATGGTATCCAGTACGGGTTGCTCCTGTTTCTGATCGCCTCCGGCCTGACCCTGGTCTTCGGCGTGATGGGGATCCTCAACCTGGCCCATGGTTCCATGTACATGGTGGGCGCGTACCTGGTGTGGTATTTCGTCGCCGTGACCGGCAGCTTTACCGCATCCGCCCTTCTCTCGGCGGCCATCGCGCTCGGCCTGGGCATATTGATCGAAAGGCTATTGATCCAGCGGCTCTACAACCGCAATCATCTGGATCAGGTACTGCTGACCATCGGCATGATCTTCGTCTTCAACTCGCTGCAGAGCATTCTCTGGGGCAACGACCCATACGGCGTTGCCGTGCCCGAGGCCCTGAGCGGCTCGGTCCCCTTCACCGACAACTCCAGTTATCCGGTATACCGCATCTTCGCGGCCCTGATCTGCATTGCCATTGCCGTCGCGCTTTACTTTGTCGTGAGCAAAACCCGCCTCGGCATGCTGATCCGAGCCGGTGAATCCAACCGGGAGATGGTGGAAGCCCTGGGCGTCAACATCAAAAGCCTTTACACCATTGTGTTTGCCATCGGCGTCATGCTGGCCGCCGTTTCGGGAATTATCGCCGCCCCCATGCGTTCCATCGTTCCCGGCATGGGCGAGAGCGTGCTGATCACCTGCTTCGTGGTGGTGGTGATCGGTGGCATGGGCTCCATCAAGGGCGCTTTCGTGGGGGCCCTGATGGTCGGCATTATCAGCACCTTCGCCACGGTGCTGATGCCCACCCTGTCCAACATGATCATCTACATCTTCATGATCCTGGTGCTGCTGGTGAAGCCCCAGGGCCTGTTCGCCAAGTAAGCGGGAGCCGAATATGATTTTCGAGAAACGCACCGAGCGCATCTTCCTGGCGATCTTCTTTGTCGTCGCCCTGTGCATTCCCCTGTTCCTGGAGGACAACTCCTTCTTCGTGGGGAAAGCCACCACCGTCCTGATCCTGGCGGTGTTTGTCATGTCGCTGGATTTCCTGGTGGGACGGGTAGGCCTGGTTACCCTGGGGCATGCTCTGTTCTATGGACTGGGCGGCTATCTGTTCGTGATCCTCACGCCGGAGTACGAAGCCGTCAATTTCTGGACCTACGCCATCTATATCATGGCAATCAGTGCACTGATTGCGCTGATCGTTGGGGTTGTAGTCCTGCGGACCTCCGGTATCTACTTCATCATGATTACCCTGGCCATATCGCAGATGGCCTACTACTTCTTCTTCGACTCCCTGGAGTTCGGCGGCAACGACGGCCTGTTCATTTTCATGAAGCCGGAGACCAGCATTTTTGGCCTGAGCTTCCTGAACCTGGACAACCCCTCGCACTTCTATTACCTGGCGCTGCTGGCCGTCCTGGTGACGTTGCTGGCCATCAAGATCATCCTGCGTTCGCGCTTTGGCCGCATCGTGGAAGCCAGCCGACTGAACCCGGAGCGTACCGAGGCCCTTGGCTACAACATCTTTGCGTTCCGCCTGATCAGCTACGTCATCGGCAGCACTCTCGCGGCTTACGCCGGTCTGCTGTTTGCCCTGCAGTACGGCTACGTGAATCCGCAATTCATGACCTGGGAAATGTCCGGTACCGCCCTGGTGATGTCCATCCTCGGCGGCCTCGGAACCATTTACGGGGCCATTCTCGGCACCCTCACCTACGAGGGTCTGCAATATGTCTTCGAGCACATGAGCGAGGACTGGATGCTGCTTATGGGCGGCGCCATCATCCTCATGGTCCTGCTCCTGCGCAAAGGCCTGGCCGGTTATCTTGAAAAACTGCTGGAGAAATAATCATGGCCAACGACATCATTCTGGAAACCGAATCCCTCAGCAAACACTGGGGCGGCATCAAGGCACTCGATAACATCTCGTTGCAGTTCCGGGACCGGGAACTGCACGGCGTGGTGGGCCCCAACGGGGCCGGCAAAAGCACCTTGCTGAACATGCTGTGTGGGACCCTGAATCCTACAAGTGGCTGCATTTTTCACAAAGGTGAACGGATCGACGGCATGAAACCCTGGAAGTTCGTGCGTCGGGGCATCGGCCGCAGCTTCCAGAAAACCAATATCTATGCCGAGGTTACCTGTCTGGAAAACTGTGCGGTCGCAGCCCAGCGCCGTTTCACCGGCAGTTTCAACCTGTTTGCCTCGCGCCATGCCAACAAATTGGTCCGGGAAGCCGCGGAAAAGGCACTCTGCCAGGTGGGCCTTGATCGCCGCATCCACACGATTGCCGCTGAAATCTCCTACGGAGAACAGCGACAACTCGAACTCGCGATGGTGCTGGCAACCGATCCGTGCATCCTGTTGCTGGACGAGCCCATGGCGGGCATGGGCCACGAGGAATCCCTGCGCATTATCGAGCTGCTGAACGAACTCAAGAAGACCTACAGCATTGTGCTGGTTGAACACGATATGGACGCCATTTTCGAACTGTCCGACCAGCTGACCGTGCTCGACAACGGCACCCATCTGATCACCGGCACGGTGGACCAGGTGCGCAACGAGCCCCAGGTAAAAGAGGCCTATCTCGGTAAGGAAGAGGAGGAGGAAGCGGCATGACCAACAGCCTTCTGGAAGTGAAGAACCTCAACACGCTCTACGGTCGCAGCCACATCCTGCACGACCTGTCGTTCCGGCTTGATAAAGGGCAATCCATGAGCCTGATGGGGCGCAATGGCATGGGCAAGACCACTACCCTGAAATCAATTCTGGGCATCGTCGGGCCACGCAGCGGCCAGGTTGTTTTCGACGGCCAGGACATCAGCCATCTGCCCACATGGAAACGGATGCGCCGGGACATAGCCTATGTCCCGGAAGGCCGGGGCATGTTCCATAACCTGACGGTCAAAGAACACCTGCAGATGGCCGCCCGCCCGGACAGCAACGGCAAATCCGGCTGGGACTTCGACCGGGTCATGGCGACCTTTCCCCGCCTCCAGGAACGGTTAGCGAACCTGGGCACGGAGCTGTCGGGGGGCGAGCAACAGATGCTGGCGATCGGTCGTGCCCTGGTGACCAACCCCCGGCTGATGATTCTGGACGAGGCCACCGAGGGCCTGGCCCCACTGATCCGCCAGGACATCTGGAACGTCATCGCCACCATCCGGGAATCCGGCATTTCGACCCTGATCGTCGACAAGAACATCAAGGCCCTGAAAAAGCTCTGCGACCGTCATGTCGTTGTTGTTAAAGGAAAGGTTCACTTTGACGGCAGCTCCGAAGAGCTGGACCGGAACCTGGAAGAGGTCGAAACCGCGCTCAGCGTCTAAATGTACAAAATACGGATAACGATGTTCATTTTCGGGATATTTGAGCCTCACTGAATCACCGATAGTTCACTTGCCAAACAACAAGGAGAAGGCAAATGAACTATCAGAAATCACTCATGGCGCTGGCGGTTGCCTCAACCTTCAGCGCAACGCCAACCTACGCCTTTGATCTCGGCACCTACAACGACACCAGCGTCAGCATCGGTGGCTACCTGAAAGCGGAAGGCATTTACGAGGACCCCGAACAGGGTGAATCCCGTTTCTTCGGTCGCGCCAACCAGAGCCGCATCAACCTCAAGACCGTCACCCAGAAACAGGGCCACACCATCGTGGGGTTTGTGGAGGGCGATTTTTACGGTGGGCTCTATCCGGGCGAGAACAACGACCTCAGACTGCGCCACGCCTTTATCAAGGTGGACGATGCCACCGTCGGCCAGACCTGGACCGGCCAGTTCTGGGCCGTCGCCTACAACGATTACCTGGATTTCCTGGGCGGGCCTCGCGGTACGCTGGGTGGTCTTAACTTCCGCACCACCCTGGCCAGCTACCAGTTCAGCGGCTTCCGGATCACGGCCCAGGATCCCGTCAACAACGACGCGGACGTGCCCGACCTGGCCATCAACTACAACCTGAACTTCGACGGCGGCCACCGGCTGATCCTGACCGCCAGCGGCCGGGAAGTGGCCAACGGCGATTTTGTCGGCGGCGGCGCCATCGGTTCCGAGATCAAACTGGGGCGCCACAGCCTGACCCTGAACGCCCACCATGGTGACGGACTGGGCGCCTTTACCGGCGTCGGTGTCGGCGGTTCCCTGGCCACCGATGTGGAGAATGGTGATGCGGTCAGCCAGACCGGGTTCAACGCTGGCTTCCGGTTCGTCTTCAACGACCAGTGGCGCGCCAATGTGGCGTACACCATGGTTGAGGTGGATGATCAGGCGGACACCGACTACGAGTCACCTCGCGTCAACCTGATCCATAACATTATTCCGGAGCTGGAAGTTGGGGTAGAGTGGCGCAAGTACAATCTGGCCTTCGGCCCACTCATCCCCGAAGGTCAGCAGGTTGAGGTAATGGCGAAATACTCGTTCTGAACTGAGCACTCAGAATTGGTACCCTTACCGCACGCGGACACAGGCGCCGACCGTCTTCCCGGCACCTGTGTCCGATCCGCGTCCGGAACGATCAAACACTTCATAGCGACCGCCTACATGACAGATGAAAGCCCCAAGCGGCAGGGAATAGGATCTCTCGAGATTGGTCTGCACATCCTGAATTACATTGCCAGTGCGCCCCGACCACCGACACTGAAGGAGCTGTCCGGCGCTCTGGATCTCTCACCCAGCCGGGCCCACAAATACCTGGTCAGTCTGTTGCGCGAAGGCTACATCAATCAGGTCAACCAGACCCAGTACACGCTCGGAAACTCCAGCCTGACCCTCGGCATTTCAGCACTGCGCCGGATCAATCCGATCCAGCTGTCCTACGAGGCCGTGGACCAGCTCAACGAGGACACCGACAAGACCGTATCGGTCACGGTCTGGAATGGATCCGGGCCGCTGATCATCAAGTGGCTGGACTCGAGTCAGCCGATCTCGGTCAACGTGCGTCTGGGCGCAGAACTGTCGCCCCTGAATTCCGCCGCCGGCCGGATCTATCTGGCCAGCCTCCCGGACGAACGCCGGCGACAGATCATCGACCGGTTCTACAAGCAGTCGGCGACGCTGCCGAAGCACAAGGGCAAGGACATCCCGCGGGAACAGCTTGGGGCCCACCTCGAAGCCATCAGGAAAGCTGGCTACTGCGCGTTTTTCAGTGATTACCTGCCAGAGATCAACGTACTGAGCATGCCGGTTCACGACCTCAACGGCTCCATCGTCACCGTCATTACCCTGCTCGGCCTTGAGCGGGACACCGACATCAGCGAAGGTTCGGAACTGTTCGAGCAGGTCAGAAACTGCGCCAGCAAGGTCACCCGGCAGATCTGCGGGCACCAGAAAACCGAGCAGGGCGGGAATTAACCGGCCATGCGCAGGGTCTCCGAAGGCAGCTCCCCGAACATTTTCCGGTAATCGGACGAGAACCGCCCGAGATGGCTGAAACCGTAATCCAGGGCAACTTCCGTTACGTTACGGCACTGGCCCGCCAGCAGGTCCTCCCGTAGCTGCTGCAGTTTCCGCTGTTTGACATAGCATTTCGGGGTGGTGGCAAACCCCTTTGAGAAGGCGTTGTAGATGGACCGGACGCTCATGTTGGAAATCGCGGACAATTCCTCGACATCAATGTTGCGCTTAAGGTTCTGGTCGATGTAGCGAACCATCCGGCACACGGCGGGCGAAAAAGCCGGCTGACCGTCGTCGCTGGCACAGTTGCTTGGAAACACCTTCAACAGCTTCTTCAGGATGATTTCCCGATACGGCAAGGAGACCAGGCCGACCTCTTCATCCCCGCCCTCCTCCAGCTCGCAGAAGACCGCACTCAGGATATTTGCCAACGTGGGACACAACTTCAGATCCACCGGCGTCCGCTCAAATCGGACCTTCTCTTCCCCATGCCTGACCGGTCGTGCAGACCGGGCCGATTCCAGAACCGGCTCCGGCACCTTGATGATCAGCTTTTCGCAATCCGCGGAATACTCCAGGTCAATCTTTTCATAGGGGTTGACCATCATCGCCTCGCCAGTGCGAAGCCGAAGCCGCTCTCCGGACTGATGCCACACGCATTCTCCCCGGGTAACGATCTGAAAATGGTAGATCGAATCCAGCTCCGGACTCTTCACCCGGACCTGATTGCCGTAACTGATCCGGGAAAGCCCGAACCCGGCAAATTCGCGGAAACTGAGGCTGGCCGCCGCCGTGCTTTGGCCTTTCAGTTCCAGACGGTGATGCCCGATGTGGTCATTCACAAAGCCGGAAACCTCTTCCGGATGGGCGCCATTGAATACTGTGTTGCCGGCGAGCGTTTGTCCAAACATAGCAAGACCCGTTTTCTTTATTATTAATTCGTTCACTTTATATAAACTTAATCGATCAATCAACAACCAACCGCCGGGCGCGATCTGACCATACCGTCATTTCACTGCGCCCGGGCTGTGCTATGTTTTCCTGATACTTCCATCAAAGACTGGCGATGTTCATGAGCAATCCAAAGCACACTCTTTTCTGGATGACGCTTTTTCTGGCCGTGGTTGTGGTCGTCGGCGCTCTGATCCACAAACCACTGGCGACCGCGTTCATGGCGAACTGGGTCTTCAACCTGTTGATTGTCGGGGTGCTGATCGTCGGGATCGGCCTGACCTACCGCCAGGTTTTCGTACTGTTTCCGGAGTTGCGCTGGATCTCCCAGTTCCGGACCGGGCATTCCGGGCTCTCCGTCCTGCAGGAGCCTCGCCTGCTCAAGCCCCTGGCACGACAGCTCGGCGAGGAGTCGAAGCGCGACCGGTTCAAGCTCTCCACCCTGGCCCTGCGCACCGTGCTCGACGGCATTCACTCGCGAATGGACGAACAGCGGGAAATCACCCGTTATTTCATAAGCCTGCTGGTATTTCTCGGGCTGCTCGGGACCTTCTGGGGCCTGCTCGGCACGATTAACGCGGTGGGGGATGTCATTGCCAACCTCGACATGGGCCAGGGCGATTTCGGTACGGTGTTTGCGGATCTCCAGTCCGGCTTGCTGACGCCACTGCAGGGCATGGGCACCGCCTTCAGCTCGTCCCTGCTTGGTCTGGGCGGTTCCCTGATCCTGGGGTTCCTGGACATCCAGGCCGGCCATGCCCAGAACCGATTCTATGACGGCCTCGAGGAATGGCTCACCGGTGTCACCACTCTGGTGGACATCACTGGCGAAGACGACCTGCAATCATGATCGGATCCAAACGCCGGGGCCGCAGCGCCACCAATGTGTGGCCAGGCTACGTGGATGCCCTGTCGGCCCTGCTGATGCTGGTGATCTTCATGCTGCTGATCTATGTCGTCAGCCAGCTCTACCTGTCACAGACCCTGTCGGACCGCAACACCGAACTGGCCCGTCTGAACCAGCGTCTGAACGAGATTTCCCAGCTGCTGGGTCTGGAAAAAAGCCGGTCCGAAGCCCTGGAACAGCAGATCAGCGCCAGTCAGGAGCGCAGCGACGACTTGCAGCAACGGCTGGAACTCACCCGCAACCAGCTGATGCAGCAGACGGCCACCGCCGAGGCTCAGTCGGAGCGACTGGCGAACCTCAATGACGAGGTGTCGGAGAAGGATGAACTGTCGGCCAGCCAGCAGGCCATGATCATGCGGCTGTCCAACCAGATCGCTTCGCTGCAGGCGCAACTGAAACAGATCACCGCCGCCCTGAAACTTCAGGAGCAGGAAACGGCCGAGAAAGAGGGCGAGCTGGAGGAGGTCAGCCGCCGCCTGAACACCTTGCTGGCCGAGCGGGTCAACCAGCTTGAACAGTACCAGTCGGAGTTCTTCTCACGGCTGCGGGACATCCTGGCTGACAACGAAAACATCCGTGTCGTCGGTGACCGTTTCCTGCTGCCCTCGGAGTTGCTGTTTGCCTCGGGTTCGGCTCAGTTGGGCGAGGATGGCAAGCGCGAGCTCGACAAACTCGCCGGGGTGCTACTGGATGTGGTGGGATCCATTCCGGAAGACATCGACTGGATCCTGCGGATTGATGGTCACACCGACCTGATTCCCATCAACACGCCCCAGTTCCCGTCCAATTGGGAGCTGTCGACCGCCCGGGCCGTGGCGGTGGTCCGTTATCTGGCCGATCAGGGCGTACCGGAGAATCGCATGGTGGCCGCCGGTTTCGGGGAATTTTTCCCGGTGGCATCGGGCACTTCGCCGGAGGCCCTCCAGAAAAACCGGCGCATCGAACTCAAGCTGACCGACCGCTAGGCGCGCTGCAGGCGGGGAACACCCCGCCTGCAGCGGCCCTGGCTCAGAAGTGAATGACCGAGCGAATGCTCTTGCCCTCGTGCATCAGGTCGAACGCCTTGTTGATGTCTTCCAGCTTCATCTCGTGGGTGATGAATACATCCAGCGGGATCTCGCCCTTCTCGGCCTTTTCCACGTAGGACGGCAGCTCGGTACGGCCTTTCACACCGCCGAAGGCGGAACCGCGCCAGACCCTACCGGTGACCAACTGGAACGGGCGGGTGCTGATTTCCTCGCCGGCACCGGCCACGCCGATGATGGTGGATTCGCCCCAGCCCTTGTGACAGGCCTCCAGTGCGGCCCGCATCAGTTTGACGTTACCCACACACTCGAAGGTGTAGTCGGCACCGCCATCGGTCATCTCGATGATCACGTCCTGGATCGGTTTGTCGTAATCGTTGGGGTTGACCACATCGGTGGCGCCCAGCTGTTTGGCGATGTCAAACTTGCCCGGATTAATATCGACACCGATGATGCGACCCGCCTTGGCCATCCTGGCGCCGATGATGGCCGCCAGGCCAATGCCTCCGAGACCGAAGATAGCCACAGTCGCACCTTCCTCCACCTTGGCAGTATTCAACACCGCACCGATGCCGGTGGTGACACCACAACCGAGCAGGCAGACCTTGTCCAGCGGGGCTTCCTTGGGAATTTTGGCCAGGGAGATTTCCGGCAGAACGGTATACTCGGAGAAGGTGGAGCAGCCCATGTAGTGATACAGCGGCTGGCCCTTGTACGAAAACCGGGAAGTGCCGTCGGGCATAACACCCTTGCCCTGGGTCGCCCGTACCGCGCCACAAAGGTTGGTTTTTCCGGAGGTGCAGAACTTGCACTTGCCGCACTCGGCGGTGTAAAGCGGGATGACGTGGTCACCCACTTCCAGGCTGGTTACCCCCTCGCCCACCGCTTCAACGATGCCGCCACCCTCGTGACCGAGGATGGTCGGAAACAGGCCTTCGGGATCGGCGCCGGACAGGGTATAGGCATCGGTGTGGCAGACACCGGTCGCGACGATGCGCACCAGAACCTCGCCTTTCTGCGGCGGCGCCACATCGACTTCGACAATTTCGAGCGGTTTGTTGGCCTCGAAGGCCACCGCAGCGCGGGATTTAATCATGGGAAAACTCCTCTGCAAAAAAGCACCATTCAGCGGAAACGACACGCACAATCTCAACATTCAAGCAGGTGCCAGACGGATTCGCCAGAAGGCCTCTGGGGGGTGGTCTCTGCTATGCACCCAGGCAATACGGCGTGGATTGGAAGCAGACTATCGCTCGGGCCCGTCCTGCCTCCGGCAATAATCTCTTGCAGAGAGCGGCACGTACACCTCAGCATTAGCAGACTGGAAAGGAACGCGACACCTTGAACACTCTCTACTGGTTCACCCGGGATCTCCGGTTACACGACAACGCGGCCCTGCTGGCCGCCTCCCGATCGGACATGCTCCTGTGTGTCTTTGTGGTGGATCCCCGCTGGTTCTCTCCGGGACAGTTCCAGAGCCGGGCCATGGGTGAGCACCGTTGGCGCTTTCTGTGGCAGAGCCTGATGGCGCTGGAGCGCGGCCTGCGACCGCTCGGCCAACGCCTGCGTATCGCCTATGGAAAACCAGAGACGGTAATCCCGGAGCTGGTGCACGCCCATGGCATTGCCCGGGTCGTGCGCTCCCGGCAGCCTGGCACCCAGGAAGCCATCCAGTGGCAGTCTCTCAAGGAACAACTGCCCGACACGCTCTTCCAGCAGTTTGAAACCCTGAGCCTGTTCACCGAGGGCTCGCTGCCCATGGCGTTGCCCGAGCTCCCCGATACCTTTTCACAGTTCCGCAAGCAGGTGGAAAAAACCGGGGAGCGCTGTACAGAACGCTTGCGGATTCGGACCCTGACCGCACTGCCCCCCCCACCGGGGTTTGCCGACGACAACCGGGGCGAATGCCCGCCAATTGCCAAACCCCAGCATCCGCTCCAGTTTATTGGTGGCGAAGAGGCCGGACTGGAGCAACTTCGGCAGTTCCTGTTCGTCAGGCATGGCATCGACAATTACAAGGAAACCCGCAATGCCCTCGACACATGGGACGCGTCATCCAAGTTTTCCCCCTGGCTGGCCAACGGGTCGCTGTCGGTCCGGGAGGTCGCAGAGACCATTGCCGAATACGAACGCAGTGACACGAAGAACGAATCGACCTACTGGCTCTGGTTCGAACTGCTGTGGCGAGAGTATTTCCACTGGTACGCCCTGAAACACCGCGCCAGCCTGTTTCGCCGCGACGGCGTTCAGCGCAAGCGCCGACCGGCCACCTTTTACGGACACCGGTTCATGGCCTGGTGCCAGGGCAACACTGAATACCCGCTGGTAAACGCCGCGATGAATCAGCTTCGGGAGACCGGCTACATGAGCAACCGGGCCCGACAACTGGTCGCCAGCTGCTTCGTCAACGAGCTGGAACTGGACTGGCGCTATGGCGCGGCATGGTTCGAGCAGCAGCTGATCGACTATGATGTAGCCAGCAACTACGGCAACTGGCAGTACCTGGCTGGCGTAGGGGCTGATCCCCGCGGACTGAGACAGTTCAACTTGGAGAAGCAGGCGAAACAGTACGACCCCCTCGGCACCTTTGTGGACCGCTGGGGTGGACACGCCGACCAGCCCGTGGGATTACACACAGTGGACGCAGCGGACTGGCCCATTTTATGACGACGACTGGCAGCCCCCGGGAAATACTCGCGCGCATCATCGACTCGACCCAGCCGGAAACACTTCTGTGTTGCGGCAGCATTGCCCACGAAGTGGCCGCCATTTGGCAGCAGCATAAGGGTAATGCCCGTGTCCGCAGCCTCGACACCACCGATCCCAATGCCGCCTTGCCGCTCGACACCGTGCAGGACCTGGCCCTGATCTCGGATACCCTGGAACACCTGCCCCACGACGAGGGTGCTCTTCTTCTGGGCCAACTGCGAAATTATGGCACTCACCAGATTGCAGTGCTGGTGGGCGATACCCCGGACTGGGCGTTTACCGATTTCATTGGCCTGGGTTTCCGGCGCCATGCCGAAGTGCAGGGCGACCACGGCATACTCACCCTGTATACCTACAATCTGGACACCTATAACCATAAGCGAGCCTGGAACAATCCGGACAACTGGGCCAACCCGGAAATGTGGGGCAAGGCCTGGTGGTAAGCCAACGCGTGCCCAGACACCTATGCCGCCGCTGCCACCTGCACCCCAACATCTGCGTCTGTGACCACTGCAGCGCCGTGCCAAACCAGACCCCGTTGACCGTATTGCAGCACCCCTCGGAAGTCGGCCGGAGCAAGGGAACCCTGAGAATCCTCGAGCAGTGCCTGACAAGGCTCCAGGTCTTTGTCGGTGAGACCCCGGCAGAATTTCGCCAGGCCGGATTGGGCGACAACATCCCCCTGGCCGGTACCGCGGTACTGTTCCCGGGGCCAGACAGTCAGGCCCTCGAAGAGGCCGACCTGCAAGGCATCCATCACTGGGTTCTACTGGACGGCACCTGGCGGAAGGCGGCCAAGATCCTGCACCTGAACCGGCGGATCGGCGAGCTGCCGAGGTATCACTTTGCCGCACCGCCGCCCTCCCGTTACGTTATCCGCAAGGCTCCGGGGGACCATCACCTGGCAACCGCCGAGGCCGCCGGCCACCTCCTCCAGCACCTGGAACCGGGACTCGACACCGACCCCATCCACGCCGCCATGGCGGCGCTGGTGACCAGACAACTGGCCCAGATCCCGGCGCCACTTCGGGATCGCTACCGGTAGCACCGGAAACCTGAGCGGTTGGCAATACACTCAGGCTTGAGCGATCATACGACCTGACAGACGTGACACTCAGCAAGCGTATAGGACACCCGTTTATGGCCCTGTTCAGTCAGAAGAACGCCGAGGAACAACTGAACGCCGAATCCGCGAAGGTGCATCGGGCCGATCTGGAGACGGTGCTCGAACGCCAGCGAGCCATCGAGGAAAAGGTGAAAGGCAGTGGCCGGCTCAAGCGCTTCAGTGCCGACATAAAACTGATGTTCTCGATGATCCGGGACTACTGGTACGGCAACTACCGCAGTGTCCCCTGGAAGACCATCGCCGCAGTCGCCGGCGCCCTGCTGTACGTGCTCAACCCGCTTGATGTCATTCCCGACCTGATCTTTGGTTTTGGTTTCCTCGACGACGCCGGTGTTGTCGCCCTGTGTCTGAAACTGGTCGAATCGGATCTGCACCGCTACGCGGCGTGGAAAGAACAACAGGAAAACCAAAAGCAGGAATCGGATCCCGGATTTACACAATCAAATTGATTGAAAAATAAACCAACGGGAAGGTGTGCTGGTTTTAGAAGACCGGGAAGTCGGCTCGCCGTTTCTGGCCCGGTCACCGGCGACAGCATCACCTGGTAACCCCACCAGCACCGACCAATACGGTGCATCTTTCCCATTTATGCACCGTATTGGTGCCATTTCTCTTCATTTCCCGCACCAGAACTCCAGCGAAGGACTTACAACTGACCACCACTCCTAATTTTGCATTGTTTTGGAACACCTCTTGCTTATGTGCACACCCACAATGCACAGAAAGCCCGACAGAGGCTGAAACACACCATCAGGAGCGAAAAACCCGTGGACATCACGAGTGCAGTACATACCCTGACCGAGAGCGCCAACACGCTGTTCATTCTCATCGGTGCCATCATGGTACTGGCCATGCACGCCGGCTTTGCCTTCCTCGAAGTGGGCACCGTGCGACACAAGAACCAGGTCAATGCCCTGGTCAAGATCATGACCGATTTCGGCGTCTCCGCCGTCATGTATTTCTTCATCGGCTACTACGTTGCCTACGGCAGCCACTTCATGTCCGGTGCTGCCGAGCTGACCGCCAGCAACGGCTACGAGCTGGTCAAGTTCTTCTTCCTGATGACCTTCGCGGCAGCCATACCGGCGATTGTGTCGGGCGGTATTGCCGAGCGGGCGAAGTTTTACCCGATGCTGATTGCATCCGGCCTGATCGTCGCGTTCATCTACCCCTTCTTCGAGGGCCTGATCTGGAACGGCAACTACGGTTTCCAGGCCTGGCTTGAGAGCCAGTTTGGTGCATCCTTCCACGACTTTGCCGGCTCCGTTGTAGTGCATGCGGTCGGTGGCTGGATTGCCCTGGCGGCGGTGCTTCTGCTTGGCGCCCGTAACGGTCGCTACCGCAATGGCCGGGTGGTCGCCTTTGCCCCGTCCAACATTCCTTTCCTGGCCCTGGGCGCCTGGATCCTGACCGTGGGCTGGTTCGGCTTTAACGTCATGTCGGCACAGACCCTGGATGGCATCAGCGGTCTGGTGGCCGTCAACAGCCTGATGGCCATGGTCGGCGGCATTCTCGTGTCCATGCTGCTGGGCCGGAAGGATCCGGGCTTCATCCACAACGGACCACTGGCCGGACTGGTTGCTGTTTGTGCAGGTTCCGACCTGATGCATCCTGTTGGTGCACTGATCACTGGCGGTGTCGCCGGCGCCATCTTCGTTTACCTGTTCGAATGGGCCCAGGACAAGATCGAGCGCCTGGACGATGTTCTGGGTGTATGGCCCCTGCACGGCGTGTGCGGTGTCTGGGGCGCAATCGCCTGCGGCATCTTCGGCCAGGCGAGTCTCGGCGGCCTGGGCGGCGTCAGCCTGATGTCCCAGATCATCGGCTCCGTTGCCGGCGTTGCCATCGCCTTTGTCGGCGGCCTGATCGTATACGGCGTGATCGGCGCCATCTCGGGGCTGCGCCTGACCGAGGAAGAAGAGTTCAACGGCGCGGACGTCAGCATTCACCGCATTGGTGCGACGGCCGTAGAGTAAGCTCCCCCTTCCAACAACAGGCGGCCATCTGGCCGCCTGTTGTCCTTCTATACCCCCCGAATTGACAGACGCCCGGTCTTCTCCTTTCTTTAAATCAAGGCAGTTTTCCAAAAACGACAACTACTGGCCCACCTTTTGCTGCCGATTACCTTACCGTGTGCCATACGCGCCGGCACCGCCCTAGGAGATGTACGGAATCATGCTGATTCAGACACCGGACCAAGGCCTGTTTGACGAACTGTTCGACCGGGACAACAAAGTACGACCGCACTGCCGAATGCTGGAGCAGTGGTTGATCAACTCGGATGAAACCCTGATTGCTGAAAAGCGTCGAGAAGCGGATGTGCTGTTCCAGCGCCTGGGCATCACCTTCAACGTCTACGGTGAAGACCAGGGCGCCGACCGGCTGATACCGTTCGATCTAATTCCCCGGGTGATCTCCGCCAGCGACTGGCACAAATTGCAGAGCGGTCTGCGCCAGCGGGTGCAGGCACTGAACCGCTTCCTGTTCGATATCTACCACGACTACGACATCGTCAAAGCCGGCGTGATCAGCGCCGAGCAGGTTTTTGCCAACCCGCAATACCAGCCCGGCATGCAGGCCCTGAAACTGCCGCGCAATCTGTATTGCCACATCGCCGGGATTGACCTGATTCGTAATAACGACGGCGACTTCTACGTCCTCGAGGACAACCTGCGCTGCCCCAGCGGCGTTTCCTACATGCTCGAGAATCGCCGCATGATGATGCGTCTGTTCCCGGAGCTTTTCGCCCACTCACCGGTGGCGCCCGTTGAGCACTACCCCAATCTGCTGGGTGAGACACTGCGTGCAGCCTCTCTCAAACCGGACCCGACCGTGGTGGTCCTGACTCCCGGCCGATTCAACAGCGCCTATTTCGAGCACGCCTTCCTCGCCCGGCAAATGGGCGTGGAACTGGTGGAAGGCGCCGACCTGTTCGTGCACCAGAACAAGGTGTTCATGAAGACCACGGTCGGCCCCCAGCAGGTCGACGTCATATACCGCCGCATCGACGACGACTTCCTCGACCCACTCGCGGGCAATCCCGACTCCATGCTGGGTGTGCCCGGACTTTACTCCGCCTACCGGACCGGCAACGTGGTGCTGACCAATGCCATGGGCACCGGCGTCGGGGATGACAAATCCATCTACCCCTACGTGCCCGACATGATCCGCTTCTACCTGGACGAGGAACCGATCCTGAAAAACGTTCCCACCTGGCAGTGCCGCAAGAAAAAGGATCTCCAGTACGTACTCGACCACCTGCCGGAGCTCGTGGTCAAAGAAGCCCAAGGGGCCGGTGGTTACGGCATGCTGATTGGCCCGAAGGCCAGCAAACAGGAACTCGCCACCTTCCGCAGCCTGCTCAAGGCCCGGCCCCAGGATTACATCGCCCAGCCTACCCTGAGCCTGTCCACCTGCCCGACCTTTGTCGATGAGGGCATCGCGCCCCGCCACCTGGACCTGCGACCGTTCGTGTTGTCGGGCAAGAAAATCCAGATGGTGCCCGGCGGACTGACCCGGGTTGCCCTCAAGAAGGGCTCACTGGTGGTGAACTCGTCCCAGGGCGGTGGCACCAAAGACACCTGGGTACTGGAGGATGACTTATGCTGAGCCGCGCCGCCTCCAGCCTGTTCTGGATGGCCCGTTATCTGGAACGGGCCGAAAGCCAGGCCCGACTGCTTGATGTCAGCCTGACCATGGCCCTGATCGACGTGCCCGAAGACCGGATCGAACAGCTCTCCGTTCCGCTCCTGGTGTCGGGCACACGGGAGATGTTCTTTGAATACTACAACGAAGTAACGCCCCAGAACCTGATCGATTTCCTGGTACTGGATGATCGCCATCCCGCCAGCGTGTACACCATGATTCGCAGTGCCCGCGACAATGCACTGCATGTCCGCGGCAACCTGTCCGCGGACGTCTGGGAAAGCATCAACCAGGCCTGGTTCGAAATGAAGGAGTTGCGCCAGCGGGGCGTCAGCGAATCCAATGCCAGCACGGTGTTTGACTGGGTCCGGGAACGTTCCCACATGTTCCGGGGTGCGGCCTACGGCACGCTGCTGCGCAACGATGCCTTCCACTTCCTGCGCCTGGGCACCTTCCTCGAACGCGCGGACACCACCGCCCGGGTCCTGGACATCCGTTACGTGATGGCCATGAAAGCGATGGAAGAACATCCCACCCAGTCGTTTTTCGAATGGACGGCGGTGCTGCACTCGCTGGCCGCGTTCGAAGCCTACCAGAACACCTACGGGCACAACCTGGACCCGATGAACGTCGCCGAGTTGTTGATCCTCGAGCCCGATGTTCCCCGTTCGCTGCGCGGCTGCCTGCAGGAAATCGCCAGCCTGCTGGAGGAGATCGAGAGCGACACCGCCCGGCGCTCCCGCCGACTGGCCTCCAGCCTGTACGCTAACATTCGCTACGGCGACCGGGAGTACATCGCCGAACGGGGCCTGCATGAGTATCTCGTGGATTTTCTGGAGCGCATCCAGGGCATTGCCGGGCAGATCCGGAACGACTTCATGGGGTGGAAACAATGAGACTCACGATTCAGCATGAAACCCGATACACCTACGAAACCACGGTCCAGAACAGCATCCAGTACATCCGGCTGATTCCCAGGAATACGCCCCAGCAACGGGTCCACGACTGGCACCTGCACACACCGGGTGAAACCAGCCAGATGATGGACGGGTTTGGCAATCCGGTGACCATCATGACGCTCCACGACGCGGTCCCGGAAATTGTCCTGAGGGCGGAAGGCGTGGTCGATCTGACCGGCAAGCCACTGACCCGGGACGACTCGCCCTTCCCGCCCCAGGTCTTCCTGCGTCATACGACGCTGACCGAGACCGACGAAGCCCTGAAGGATTTCGCCAGCCAGTACTCCGCCAACAAGCGCAGCCTGGTGCGGCTCATGAAACATCTCCTTGAACACATCACCTTCATGCCGGGTGCCACCACGGTCACCCACTCGGCCAGCGAAGCCTTCAACCTGGGGGCCGGTGTCTGTCAGGATCATACCCATATTTTCCTGGCGTGCTGCCGCCACATCGGCGTCCCGGCCCGGTACGTCAGCGGTTACATTCATTCCGCGAACGACGATCATGTGGCCACTCACGCCTGGGCCGAAGCCTGGATCGGCAGCAACTGGCACACCTTCGACGTGGTCAACACCCTGAACGTGGCCGAAAGCCACATCAAGCTGGCCGTGGGCCTGGACTACCTCGATGCGGCACCGGTCCGGGGCGTTCGCAGCGGCGGTGGAACCGAGCACATGCAGACCACCGCCTGGGTCACCAAGGCCACCGGAAGCCAGTAACAAAAAACTCAAAAATGCGACAAGAAAGCACTCACACCTCGCCGGATGTTGAGATTAGACTACGCTGCTGAAGAAGGGCCTTATCAGGAGGGCTTCATGACCTATTGCGTAGCGATGCGTCTGGCTGACGGGCTGGTGTTCGCATCGGATTCCCGGACCAATGCCGGCTTTGACCAGATTTCCACCTTTCGCAAGATGCACGTGTTCGAGCAGCCCGGAGAACGCGAACTGGTCCTGTTGTCCGCAGGCAACCTCGCCACCAGCCAGAGCGTGATCAGCCTTCTGGAGCGCCGCGTCGGCACCGATGCGGCGAACGTGCTGAACACGGCCTCCATGTTCGAGACCGCCGAAATCGTCGGCCAGACCATGCGCGAAGTGATCCGGCGGGACAACCCGGACGGCAAGCTGAACCACGTGGATTTCAGCTGCTCACTGATCCTGGGTGGTCAGATCAGGGGCGAGGCGCCGCGCCTGTTCAACATCTACCCGGAAGGCAACTTCATTGAGGCGACCGAAGAGACCCCCTATTTCCAGATCGGCGAATCCAAGTATGGCAAACCCATCCTGGACCGGGTCATCAATTTCCGCACCCCGCTGGACCGGGCCTACCAGTGCGCGTTGATCTCCTTTGATTCCACCATGAAGAGCAACCTGTCGGTGGGGATGCCTCTCGATATCGCCATCTACAGGAAGGACGCCCTCAAGCCCTGCCTGACCGAGCAGGTCGAAGAGCACTGCGCGTACTTCGAGACGCTCAGGCAACAGTGGCACCAGGGCATCCAGGATCTGTTTGTCGGACTCGAGCCGCCGGCGCTCAGCAAGACGGATTACTCCCCGCCGTACCCGGTCAGCTCCATGTAGCCTTCGCCGGAGTGGCTGCCGGTGACACTCACCGGACTCTCCCAGTAGGGGAACTGCCCGCGGTTCCGGTAGTCACCCGGCGGAGCCTTCACCGACAGATCCACTCCATAGTCCGGCACTTGCAGCCGCCACCGGGTCGGCATATCGCCCCGCAAGCTTCCCGGCGTCAGCATAAGGTCGCCAGGGCCCAGTGCTACGGGTTCACCAGCCGCCGGAATCCATGTGCCGGAGACAAACCCACCCTCGCCTTCTCGCAACCGGAAGGCCATGAGCTTGTCCCCGGAATCCAGATGCAGGGCAAACCAGTCCCAGCCCTGCTGCCCGGCTTTCAGCAACTGGCTGCTCCATTCCCGATCAAACCAGCCCTTGCCCCTGACCGACAGGGTTTGCCCATCAACGGTTACCGTTCCTTCAATCGCGATATCGACCAGACTGAAGTACATGGACCCCTCGCCACTGGCAGACTTGGCGCTGAAACCGGCCTCACCATGGGCGACCGGCTCACCCTGCACCCGTAATGACAGGTCGTAGGACCAATCCGCAGCCGACACCTGCAAGCGCCATGCATCACTGCCGCCCTCACTGGTCAGTTGCCAGTCATCCAGCCAGACCTCGAATGGCTCGGCCGTCGCTCCGGCGTGGCCAACGTCCCCCCGGGCCAGCTTCTCGGCAAAACGGTGCTGCCCCGTCCAACTGACCGCGCCATGGGCCTTCCAGGCCGCCTGCAGCGGCCAGCGCGAAGGGGGCGGTGGTGCCTGCGTGGGCGGTCTCGGCTCCAGGGTCTGGCGGAACTGGGTCCACTGCAGGCCGAGAGGCTCACCCCCGGAGGTTTCCAGGTTCGCGGTCAGGTACCACCATTCAATACGGTGCTGCGGGTGGGGGCCAAAATCCTCCGGGAAGGTCAGGCGGTCACCCGGCTCCGGCTGCAGAAACGGCACCGTCGCCGGACTCTGCCCGGACTCCGCGAGTCCGGCAAAGCCGGCTTGCTCAGGTGGCTCGGAACAGCCCGCAACCAGTAGCAGAAGGGCCGCGACAATCCGGCGGGATCTCATCGTTCACCCCCGGACAGGCCACTGGCGGACACCGGCATCGCCGCCGGCTGCCGAAGCTGGCGGCGCATGAGGGCGGCAATACTGAGCCCGATAATCAGGCTGAGCCCGGCCAGTTCGAACCAGAACTCCGGGTACACCGCCATGGGCAGGGACCAGCCAAAGGCCTGGGGGTTGACCCGATGCACCAGCGCCCAGGTCAGCCAGATGCCCAGCGGCAGCGCCAGCACCGCGATGCTCATGGTCAGGGTCACCGACAGCCGGACCAGTTGTCCGGCCACCTCACGCGGGCCCATCCCCCACACCGCCAGCAACCGGTAGTACCAGACCCGGGTCGTGAAAAACACCCAGCCCATGATCAGCAGCGCCATCGCTGCCAGAATCAGGGTCAGGACGGTCATGGAGCGGGTCAATAGAAAGGTCTGCTCGAAGACGGAGTCGGCCAGGGCCCGTATCCGCCCGTTGTCGCGAAGGGACAACGTCTCGGTCTGCCAGACCCGCTTCAGGCCGGAGGTCACCGCATCCAGATCCGCCGTGTCGGGACTGATGGCGAAGCTTTCACCGTCCGGACGGAAGCCCGCCGGCAGTTGCGCGGCGTGGATCAGCACCTCCCCGGCGGGCCGCCCGTAATCCGGATAGACTGCCAGCACCGGTGCTGTCCAGCGTTCGCCAGCCAGGGCCAACGTCAGGCTATCCCCCACGGACAGCTGCCTGCGCCGGGCCAGCTGCTCGTTGACCATAATCCCCTGCCCCCGGGAGAACGCCTCCCAGGGGGCATCTATTGCCGCCTGCAGACGCCAGGTCCCGAGCATGTTGCTGACGGGCCCGAGAGCAAACAGATCCACGGTCTGCCCGGGCCACCCGTCGACGGCCGGCAGGATGGCACGGCCCCGGACCACCCGGTGCCACCGCCCGCTCCCGGCGAGTGGCGATTGGGTTTCCAGCCAGTCAGCGGCGGCCAGGCTGTCAGCGCCGGCAGGCACCTCGATGAAATAGTCCGCCGCCAGACGCTGGGAAAGCCAATCATCAAAGGTGGCCTCAAACACCGTCACCAGGGCCTGGACCGCCAGCACCATGGCCAGTGCAAACTGCAAGGCGACCAGTGGCAATGCCAGCCGGCGGGCAAGCACGCCAATTTCTGCACACTGCCAGCGGGTGAGCGGGGCCGCACTCGCCCGGCCACACCGTCGGGCCAATTCGCTTATGAGGCCGGGGGCCAGTACACCGGCACCGGCAAACACCAGCGCGATGGCCACAAAGGTCAACGCCAGGGACGAGGAGACAAACGCAAGCGCCAGCCCAGCCACCAGGGTGAGCAAGGTTACCCGGTAACCCTGGCCGGCAAGCCTCCTGATGACCTGACGCCCCGAGAAATGCAATTGATCGGCCAGGCATACAGCCAGCACCACTGCCATCATGGTCAGCACCGGCGTCAGCCAGCTGCTTCCCTGACCGGCGAAAAGCGGAACATCAAACAGGCTCTCCAGCGCCTGACCAAACCCGCTGCCCAAGCCACCGGCCAGCAGCCTGCCCAGTGCCACTCCCGGCACCACACACACCGCCGCCAGCAGGACAATCTCGATGACCAGAGCCCGCCTAACAGCCGGTTCGGGCACGCCAAACCGGTGTAACAGGGCAAAACTGTCCCGGCGCTGGGCCAGACCCAGCTGATGCACGCTGCGCAGCAACAGGGCGGTAATCAGCAATACCAGAACCCCGAGGGCGTCCAGGTTCAACAAAAAGCTTTCGCCCAGCTCCCCGGTATCGGGGCCCAGGGAAAAGGGCGCCCGGCGATAGGCCTCCGGCAATGCCGGTTGACCCGGCGGCCCCGAGAGCAACAGCGACAAGGTCGCCCGGGCGCCATCTCCGGCGGCCGCAAGATTCTTCGCCTCCCGGATATCAAGGAAGGATTCGCCATTCAGCGGCTGGTCCCAGCCCCGGTAGGACTCTGCAGGCTGTCCGAAGCACGCGGCCGCCAGGGGATCGATACCCACCACCCGGCCTGTTGAGGCCGGACGTTCCACCTCCAGCCAGGGCATGACACAGTGCCCGGCCCGACGCAGGGCGACAAAATCCGCCACCGTCACCGGCATGCCGTCCACGCGTTCCACCTGGGCACGTTCCGCCACCGCCCGTTCGCTCTGGCCCAGACTGGCGCGGGCCTGACTGGTCAGGTGGCTAACACCGGTCCACAAGGCGCTGGCCACCACCATCATGGCGGCCAGCGCCAGTAACTGGAGCGGGTGTCGGCGATAGTGGCTCAGCAGCGCAGCGAACAACTTCATGGGACTAGGCCGGAGCCGTATGGGCAAGGTCCAGGCGCTGTTCACAACGGGCAGCCAGCTCGGCATCGTGAGTCGCCAGAATCAGGGCGCAGCCGGTTTTTGCCTGAAGCCGGAACAACTCATCGGCGACGTCGTCCGCGGTGTGCCGGTCGAGGCTGCCGGTGGGTTCGTCGGCCAGCACCAGGGCGGGCTGCATGGCAAACACCATGGCGAGGGCTGCCCGCTGGCGCTGGCCACCGGAAACCTGGTCCGGATACCGCCCGGCGAGCTCGCCAATCTCCAGACGCTCCAGCCAGGCCGAACAGTCATCGGGGTCCTGACCCGCCAGGCCAGCCCTGAGGCGCACATTATCCAGCAGCGACATGGCAGGCATCAGGTTGGCTTCCTGAAACACCACGCCAATGTGCCGGCAACGCAGGTCCGCCCATCGCCGGCTGTCCCCGCGCCCGTTCCGGGGCTGCCGGCCATTAAAGAGTTCGCCACACACCGAGATCACGCCGGCGTCCGGTTGCTCCAGTCCGCACAGCAGGTTCAGCAAGGTACTCTTGCCGGAGCCCGAGCGACCCATCAGGGCCAGGGACCCACCACCGCCCAGAGTCAGGTCGATGTCCGAGAGTACCGGCACCCGTTCGGTCCCACTGTCAAAATGCTTGGCCAGTCCACGAACTCGTAGCAGTTCATCCTGCATGCATCATTCCGCCCTCAGTCTTCTGCCCCCAGAGGCGTTGCCGTCTCGCCATGCCGCTGCGCCCGCCATTCCCGGAACTGCTCCATCCACGACAGCAATGCCGGAATGACCAACAGAACCAGCAACGTCGACAGCCCCAGCCCAAAGGCGATCGAGGTCGCCATGGGAATCAGGAACTGGGCCTGCAACGAGGTTTCAAACAGCAGCGGCAACAGCCCGCCAATGGTGGTCAGCGAAGTAAGCAACACAGCCCGGACCCGCTGCACCGCCGCCTCGTTCAATGCGTCGGTGATGCCAAGCCCTTTCTGCCGCTGCTGATTGTAGAAGGCTACGAGGATAATCGCGTTATTGACCACAATTCCGGACAGACCGAACAACCCGAACAGGGACAGGATGGTGAGCTGGAGCCCCATCAGCCAGTGGCCCAGCAAGGCGCCCACGAGGGCGAAGGGAATGATGGCCATCACGATCAACGGCAGGCTCCAGGACGCAAACACCCAGGCCAGCACCACGTACATCAGGCCGAGACCAATCGTCAGCCCGGTCCTCATGTCGGCCAGGGTTTCCCGCTGATCCGCGGCCCGGCCTTCAAAGCTGTACCGGACATTGAAGCGGCTGGCGATGTCCGGAAGGGCTTCGGCCTGAAGGCTGTCCAGAATCTGGTCGGTGGTACTGACCCGGGTGTTGAGCCCCGAGGTAACCTCCACCGACAGCTTGCCATCGGCGTGCCGGAGCGCCTGAAAGCCCTGCCGGTGATCGAGGTTCATAACCTGGGACAGGGGCACGAAACGGCCATCCGATACCCGCACCGTCATCCGCGACAGGGTGGACAGGTGCTCCCGCTGGTACCGGGGCAGTTGCACCCGAACCTCGACTTCATCCCGGCCGTCCTGATAGATCTGGGCGATGCGGCCGTCAAAGGCTGCTCGCAGCTGCCGGCCGAGTTCGGCGGTCGTCAGCCCGAGCGCCTCGCCATAGGCGCTGACCTGATAGATCAGCTGTTCCCGGCCCCAGGGCATGTCATCTTCGACATCGAGCACACCGGGCAGGGTGGCCAGCGCCTGGGACAGTTCCTCGGCTGCCGCTTTCAGACTCTCGGCATCGTCACCGGTCAGACGCACGTTAACGTCCCGGCCCGGGGGCCCCGCCTGCCGCTCCGAGATGCTCAGGTTATCGAGGCCGGCCGGCAGACGCAGGCGACTGCGCCATTCGTTGATAAATTCGGGGTTCCGGACCGACCGCTGGCCGGAGGGCACCAGCTCAATCATCATGGCACCGAGTTCATCGCCGTTCCGGGACCGGCCCTCGGCCCCCAGGGTGGCCCCGCGTGTGGTCACCGCATGCAGGATCAGGTCGCCGCCGAGGGCGGACTCGGTGTCGTTCAGGGCTTTGCGCATGTCCGCCAGGAACCGATCCACCGTGCCCTGGTCGGTACCGGCAACAAAGCTGGCGTTGGCGTAGAAAATCGAGGGTTCGGGTGTTGGAAAGAAATTGAAGCCAAGGCGACCGCCGGCCAGTAGCCCAACGGTCAATAGCGACAACGCCAGCGCCCCGGCCAGCGTCATGCCCCGGTGCTTCAGGCTGAGCAGGGAAAAGCGGCGAAAGCCGCCTTGCCGGAACTGGTCAAAACGCCGTTCGAAGCCCGCCCGCAGCCGGGCAACCGGGTTTCGGGCCGGAGCGGCTGGCTCGGGGGTCCGGGATTTGGCGGGCCGCACGACAAAGGCATGACGCAGATGCGCGGGCAGAACGATGAAGCACTCCAGCAGCGAAGCCACCAGGACACAGATCATCACCGTAGGGATGTCCCCCAGAATGTTCCCGATCACACCGCCGACCACCAGCAGGGGCATGAACGCCGCCACAGTGGTCAGCGAGGACGCCAGCACCGGCCACACCATGCGTTTGGCCGCGCCTTCGGAGGCATAGATCGGGTCCTCGCCCATCCTGGCGTGGGCGTCGGCGTCTTCGCCCACCACGATGGCATCGTCAACGATCACCCCCAGCGCCATGATCAGCGCAAACAGGGAGATCATGTTGATGGAACCGCCGATGCCCCAGAGCACCGCCATGGATGCCAGGAACGCCGTGGGAATACCGATGGCCACCCACAGGGCCACGCGCCCGGGAAGAAACAGGTACAACAGGCACACCACCAGCACCAGGCCGCCAAGACCGTTTTTCACCAGCAGTGAGATGCGATCGTTCAGCAGCTGCCAGGTCTGGTCGTACACTTCCAGTTCCAATGACGGCGGCAGGGTCGGCCGGGTTTCCCTGATCCACTCATCCAACACCTCGGCGGCGGCCAGCGAATTGCCGTTCTCGGCCCGCTGCAACAGCAGTTCCACGGCCGGATGGCCGTTCCGGGTAAGGGTAATCTGATTGTCCCGCGTCTCCTGCCGGATGATGGCGATATCGCCCAGCCGCAACTGGACCCGGTCGCCACTGAGCACCGGAATGCTCTCGAACGCCTGGGGTGACCGCCGCTGTTCCACCGCCCTCAACTCCCGGGTGGCGTCCTGCTGCGCCATCATCCCCGCCGGCAAGTCCCGGGAGATGGAGGCCACCCGATCGGCAACCTGCTCCAACGAAAGGCCCAGGGTTTCCAGGCGCTCCACGGGAACGGCGATGCTGATCTGCTGTTCCGGCAGCCCGGTGATTGCCACGCGGTCTATGCCGCGTTCCAGCAACTCGTCTTCGTACCGGTAACTCAGCGCCCGCAGTTCACTGCGCGCGACATCACCGTAGACGAGCAACCGGGCCACCGGTTCGTAGCGTTCGACCCGGGTAACCTGGGGCTCCTCGGCATCGGCCGGCAGGTTGGTGAATTCGTCCACCTTCTGGCCCACATCGTCCAGGGCCTGTATCGGGTTGGTGCCCTCGTGGAATTCCAGGGTGATGGAAGCTATGCCCTGGGCTGAGGTGGAGGTCATCTTTTTCAGACCATTAATACTGCGCAACCGCTGTTCGAGCGGGTCGGTAATTCCCTGCTCCACGTCCTCGGCCGAGGCACCGCTCCAGACCACGCGGACACTCACCACGTCCAGGGCAAAGGTGGGGAAAAACTGGATATTCATCCGGGTCAGCGCCAGCGCGCCACCGAGCAGCATCATCAGCATCACCAGGTTTGCAGCCACCCGGTGATGGACGAAGAACCCGATGATGCCCTTCCTGCGCCTCATGGCGAGGACTCCTCCCGACTCTCCGCCAGCTCCACTTTCAGACCCGTCACCGCGTTGGGAAGGTGCGTGGTGATCAGGCGCGCGCCCGGCTCCAGAGCATCACCGGCAACGAGCAGCCAGCGTTCGCCATTCTCGGCCCGGGCCTCACCGATGCGCTGAACCACCGCGCGTTCCATCCGGTTATCGCGGTTCATCAGATAGACGGCATCGGCCCCATAAAGAGCGCTGAAGGGAATGGCAACCGTCTGGTCGCGTTCGGGCCGCTCCAGCCGGACCGGCAGCAATTCACCCGGCCGCAGACCGGCACCGGGGCCCAGCAGCGAGAGAATGGCTTCGGTCCCGGCCGGGTCAGCCGTGCCGGCAAACCGGGACAATTGAAATCGGTGGGCGCCGTCTTCGCTGGACGCGATCAGGGTTTCGCTCCGATCCAGGGCCTCCAGCAACTCCGCGCGAAACACGGCGGGTACCTGGGCCCTCAATTCCAGCCCACGATCCGGGTACAACGACAGCAGCGGGGCATTACGGGCGACCTGATCCCCGGGTGCAACCTGTACGTCCGTGACAACGCCGTCAAAGGGCGCTGCCAGCCGCGACCGCTCCGCATCCCGCCGGATGATGGCCAGATTGGCCTCAGCCTGAGCCAGTTTTGCCTCAAGGCTCTGCAACCGGGCGGGGTGTTCCTCAATGGCACGTTGACGGGTTTTGACGGTCAGTTCAGCCCGGGCCAGGGCATCGGTGACCGCTTCCAGATTTTCCTGGGAAGCCAGATTACGTTTGACCAGTGACTCGGTGCGCTCCAGCTGTCGCCGGGCGTTGTCCCGGATGGCCAGCTCGCTGCGAATGGCCGACTGATCGTTGCGATAGCGCACCGCCTCGGCCTGCAGTTGGGCCTGCAGGTCTGCCACCTGGGCCTCGGCCTGGCTCACCACCGGGCCGATGTCCGCGTCGTCCAGAGCCACCAGCAGGTCTCCAGCCTTTACCCGCTCCCCTTCGGACACCGGGCGTGTGCCGATGCGGCCGGCCAGAGTGGCCGTGACAGTGAGCTGTTCAGGTGCTACCACCTGACCGTATAGTGGCAGCAGCGGTGTGTGGGTCCCCGGCTCGATGGTCTGAACATTAACACGCCAGCTGCGCTCGGTGGCACTCACTTCCGCCGGCTCCGGCCGGGTCATCTTGAGGACCAGGAAACCGAGGACGCCAACAGCAAGAATCAGCAGGGGAAAGAGTCGTTTGGACATTACTTCGTGGCCAGCTAAGGTGAATGGAACCCATCCTGTTAGGGCGTAAATCTACTACACAACCGGAGAAAACCACAGTTGGCCATGAACGAGCATGTCGTCCTGATCAACGTTACCGTCATCAACGCCCTGATTGTGGCGGCCGTCGTTCTCATCCACCACGAATCGCTGATTCGCCTGAGTGGGCTGCTCTCCAGCATGCGGCAAAGCCACCACTTCCGCATGATTGTTGCTGTTTTCGGCATCCTCGTGGCGCACACGGTCCAGGTCTGGATTTTCGCCGCAGCCTACTACGGGCTGCACCACGGTGAGGGCTGGGGCGAGCTGGTTGGCAATTTCAGCGGCAGCCTGCTGGATTGCGCCTACTTCTCGTTCACGACGTTCACCACCCTCGGATACGGCGACATTGAAGCTTTGGGCCACCTTCGATACCTCACCGGCATCGAAGCACTGACCGGCCTGGTACTGATCACCTGGAGCGCCTCGTTCCTGTTCGTGGAAATGCAGCGCTACTGGCCCACCCGCTAGCCCGGGCCTCCGACGAAACACCTTTGGTTACAGCCAGTTGCAGCGTGCCAGCGTGTAGTACAGTAGCGGTACCACCACGACCGTCAGCAGGGTCGACATCGCCAAACCGAAGACCAGCGAAATCGCCAGGCCATTGAAAATCGGGTCGTTCAGGATGAAGTAGGCTCCGACCATGGCCGAGATCGCGGTCAGGGCGATGGGCTTGATTCGTACGGCTCCGGCCAGCACCACGGCCTCGTCCAGTTCGATGCCCTCCTCCAGCAACTGCCGGATGAACACCACCAGCAAAATGGAGTTGCGCACAATGATTCCCGCCAGGGCGATCATGCCGATCATACTGGTGGCGGTAAATTCCCGGCCCAGCAGTCCGTGCCCGGGCAGGATACCGATCAGGGTCAGGGGGATGGGCGCCATGACCACCAGGGGCAACACGTAGGAACGGAACTGCGCCACCAGCAGCACGAAGATCATGAACACCCCGACACTGTAGGCCGCGCCCATGTCCCGGAAGGTCTCGTAGGTGATCTGCCATTCACCGTCCCATTTCAGGGCGCCCTTCTCCGGCAAGGGTGGCTGGCTGATGAAATACTGCTCCGGAGCACCCGGTTCCTGTTTCAGACGGTCCACCATGGCGAACATGCCATACAGCGGCGAATCGATTTCCCCCGCCATGTCAGCCGTGACATAGGTCACCGGCAGCAGGTCCTTGTGATAGATCGCCCCCATCCAGTCCGCTTCGCGGACCTCGGCAATACTCGCCAGCGGCACCAGCTCGCCACCGCGGCTGCGGACCTTCACCGACAACAGCGCGGAGGGCTGGGCCTTGTCGCCCTCACCCAGGATGATCCGGATCGGCACCGGGTACTTGGCGTGATCGTCGTGCAGGAAGCTGACACCCCGGCCACCCAGCGCCGTCTGCAGCGCGCCGACCACCTGGGCCTGGGACACCCCGAGACGCGCCGCGCGCGGCCGGTCAATCACCACCTCCCACTGCCGGATCGGGGCTTCGAGGGTGGTGTCGATATCCACGAGTCCCTGCACCCCGGTCATGCCTTCGGCCACCCGGGTTGCCAGTTCGGCACGTCGCTCGTTATCCACGGCATAGATTTCCGCCACAACCGGTGAGAGCACCGGCGGGCCGGGCGGCACTTCGACAATCTTCACCTTGGCGCCGTGGCGCTCGCCGATGTCGGTCAGGGGTTCCCGCAGAGACTGGGCAATGGCGTGGGATTGCCGCTCCCGGCTCTCCTCGGCTACCAGGTTCACCTGGAGATCCCCATGGTAGGGTTCGCTGCGCAGGTAGTACTGGCGCACCAGTCCGTTGAAGTTGATCGGGGATGCGGTCCCGGCATAGGTCTGCCAGTTGGCCACCTCGTCCACCGTCTCCAGGTAATGCCCCATTTCCAGCAGGACCTGCTGGGTTTTCTCCATGGGCGTACGCTCGGGCATATCCACGACGATCTGCAATTCGGATTTATTGTCGAAGGGCAGCATCTTCAGGATCACCACCTGGAATACCGGCAGCGAGGCCGCCGCTCCGGTCAGCAGCACGACACCCAGGGCCAGCGACCGTCGCCGCCAGGAATGTTCGCCCAGGAACGGCGACAGCAGGGTGCGGAAAATTTTCAGGGACACCGGGCTCACGCCATCGGCGGAACTGGAGGCTTCGGCCGCCTCCCTGGCCGCCTGCCCCTGCTTGTGCCGCAGCAACCGGAACGCCAGCCAGGGCGCGACCACAAAGGCCACGATCTGGGAAATCACCATACCAGCGGAGGCATTGATCGGAATCGGGCTCATGTAGGGTCCCATCAGGCCACTGACAAAGGCCATCGGGATCAGGGCCGCCATGATGGTGAGGCTGGCCATGATGGTGGGGGTGCCGACTTCGTCCACCGCTACCGGAATAATGTCCTTCACCGCGCGGCGGGAGTTCTGGATTCGTCGGTTTATATTCTCGGTGATCACAATGCCGTCATCCACAAGGATGCCGATGGAAAAGATCAGCGCGAACAGCGATACCCGGTTGAGGGTGAAGCCCCAGGCCCAGGAGAACACCAGCGTCAGCAGCAGGGTAATCAGGACCGCAATACCCACGATCAACGCCTGCCGCCAACCCATGGCGGCCAACACCAGAATCATCACCGCCAGCGTGGCCGAGACCAGGTCCGTAATCAGCTTGCGAGCCTTCTGGGAAGCGGTATCGCCATAGTCCCGGGTGACCAGGACCTCCACGTTCGCCGGCAGGGCCCGGTTCCGGAGCATGTCCAGGCGTTCCTGGATGGCCGTGGTGATGTCGATTGCGTTCTCACCGGGCTTCTTGGCCACCGCGAGGGTCACCGCCGGGAAGACCTCACCGGGTTTTCCGTCTGTACCGGACTGGGTTCCGGGGCCAAAGCCGGTCATCACACTCTGATCCACCACGGTGCCGCCCCGGCGAACCTCGGCCACGTCCTCCAGGTGCACGGCCGCGCCGTTGTGCATCCCGACCACCAATCGTCGGATGTCCTCCACCGACGCCAGCAGGGTGCCAACCTGCACCGGTATCGACAGGTTATTGCGGGTAACACGGGATTCCTGGCTGCTGGTGTTGGCCGTTTGCAGGGCGTTCTGGATATCGCCGACGGTGAGCCCGAAACCGGCGAGCAAGGCCGGGTCAAACCGGACATCGACCCGGTCGGGAACGCCGCCCACGGTGTAGATGTCGCGGGTGCCCGGCACCCGCTTCAGGGCCACTTCCAGCATGTGGGCCAGCCGGGTGAGCTCCTCGCCGGTGTGACCGTTGGCCGGGTCATACAGGGTCAGGGTCATCACCGGCACATCGTCAATGCCCTTGGGCTTGACCACCGGCTGCGTCGTCCCCAGATTCGCCGGCAACCAGTCCTGGTTGGAATACACCTGGTTGTACAGGCGCACCAGGGCCTCCTGCCGGACCACGCCCACGTCAAACTCAACGGTGATAACCGCCTGCCCCTGGCGCGCGACGGAGTAGACATGCTCAACGCCCTGGATCTCGCTCATCACCTGTTCGGCGGGCGTGGCAATGGCGCTTTCGACCTCCCGGGCGCTGGCGCCGGGAAAACCCACCATGATATCGGCCATGGTGACGTCAATCTGGGGCTCCTCTTCCTTCGGCGTCACGATCACCGCAAGCACACCGAGCACGATGGCCATCGCCGCCAGCAGGGGTGTCAGCTTGTTATCCTGAAAAACCCGGGCAATGGCTCCGGAAGGCCCGACCTTCGGCAGTTCATCGCTCACCGGCTTTCCTCCCCGCCGGCTTGCGCTGACTCGGGCCGACTCAGGCGATCACTGCCCACTAGTGCCGCCGGGTTCACCACCACGCGCTCGCCCTCATCCACGCCGGCGAGGATTTCCAGACGATCGCCGTCGCGGACACCCGTCCGCACCTGACGCAAACGGGGGCGGTCCTCGTCATCGAGAATGAACACAGCCCTGAGCTCGCTGCGCTGGATCAGGCTGCTGGTCGGCACCCACAGGGACTCCCGGGTGCCCACCGGGACACCAACCTTCACGAGCATGCCCGGAAACAGTGAGCCATCGGGCTCATTCAGCCGCATCCGCAACCGGAAGGTATGAGTGGCCGGATCGGCATAGGGGTAGAAGGTCATTTCGCGGGTCGCCAACACCCGGCCATCCGCCAGGGTGACGGTCGCCTGACGCCGGGAACGGGCCAGGTCGGCGTATTTCTGAGGCAGATCCACCACAACCCGCAGCTGCTCCAGGGAAAGCCCGCTCAGCAACGGCTGACCGGGATTCACCGATTCACCGATTTCCACATGGCGCTCGGTGAGAATGCCGCCATAGGGGGCAACGATGCGGGTGTAACCCAGTTGTTCTTCCGCCTCGGAAACACCCGCCTGGGCCCGCTCAACCCGCGCCCGGGCGGCCGCCAGGTTATTCCGGGCCTGATCAAATTCCTGACGCGATACCAGCCCCCGTTCCCGGATGGCGGAGATGCGATTGAAGGTCTGCTGTGCATCTTCTGCCCCGGCCCGGGCCTCATCCAGCGCCGCCTGGGCCTGACGCAGGCGCGCCTGTTGTTCGCTGTCCTCCAGCTGGACGATCAGGTCACCGGCCGTCACCGAATCGTCGACGTCGAAGGGCAGCGCCTCAACCGTCCCGCTGGTCTGCGCGGACACGGTGCTTTTCTGCACGGCCTCGATCACCCCATCGAGCTGAATTCTTTCCTCCAGCGTCTGGCGCAGCACCGGAGTCGATGCCACCGTGTCCTCTGCTGAATCCTGGGCCAGGGCCGTCGACGCCAGCAGCCAGCCGATCGCAGTGATCATGAAAATCCTAGCCATTGTTAATGCCCACCGTAATTTCTAAATGGTATATACAAATACCTTTAAAGCATATTAAAACCTTCACCGAGCCGGACATCAACACCCACGACCCCAATGAATCGAGCACCCCCGGGTTCATGACCGTCGTTCCCTGCCCTGCAAGGCTTCAAAACCGATGATGACGTCCAGCAACTCGGTGGTGATTTCTTCCTGGCGAACGGACCGCATCTGCCCTTTGACCTGCTCCAGCTGGTCATCCACGGATCGTTCTGCCTGCTGCATTCGCGCCAGTCGTGCCGCGTTTTCAGTCACGATGGCCTCTGCAGAGGCCCGAAACACACTGGCAAAGATATGACTGCGTAAAAGAGCGGCGAACACCTGATCGGATGACAGACTGTGGATGGGCAGCGACCGGGATACCCACGGGCGTTCAGCGAGTTCCGCAACCAGCGACGGTGCCAGCGGCAGCAGACGGGTTACCGCTGGCCGCTGCTGGCCGTGATCGGCACGCTGCATGAAGGCCAGTGTGGCCACCAGCCGGTTATGGGGATCGCCACGTCCGATCGTGTCCAGCCGGGTCACGATATCGCTGGCCAGTCGACCGATGCCGGCGGCCGAGGCCGGCGGAAGGAGGACGGCCTCCGAGGTAATCCCCAGACCGGTCAGGGCATCGTTCATCTGTGCCCCCACACACAGGATGCGCAAACCAGGATGCTCCGCGGCGAGAAGCTCCGGCGCCGTCACAACCGCCTGGGCCACGGTTTCGTTATAGCTTCCACACAGGCCGTGATCAGACCCGAACACCACCAGCACCTTTTCCTCTGGCTCCACCGAGGGCAGCGCAATTGGTCCGGTCCCCGCCAACAAAGCCTGCAAGCCGCTCAGTATCGTATTGTGGTAGGCCTCAATGGATGTCGCAGCACGCTCATAGGGCACCGCGTTGATGGCCGAGAGGGTTTTCATGGTGTGCACAATGCTCCGGATACCGGTCAGGGTATCGTCGTGGTGAGACAGGGCTTCAAACGTCTGTGCCATCGCCGCCACCCTCGTTCCCCAGGACCTTACCCGCCAGTGCCAGCATTGCGCTGAGATCAGACTCGCTCAGGGGCTGATTCTGGCCTATCTGTTTTGCCAGCCCCGGGAGTTCGTCGGTCGCCGCCGCCCGGAGCTGATCCATGGCAGCCAGCACCCGTGCTTCCGGTAAGTCATCGAACACTCCCTCCATGGCCGCAACCAGAATCACCAGCTGCACCACCGCCGGCACCGGAGCGTGCTCGGGCTGGCGAAGCGCCGCCCGCACAGCCGCCCCGCGCACCAGCCGCGCCCTGGTCGTGTCATCGAGCCGGGTACCGAAGCGGGCGAAATCCTCCAGTTCCTCGAACTGGGACAGGGTCACCCGCAGATTGCCGGCCACGTCCCGAAACGCCCGGTACTGCGCCTTGCTGCCAACCCTGGAGACCGACACGCCCAGATCCACGGCTGGAAACTGGTTCTTCCGGACCAGCCTGGGCGACAGGTAAATCTGGCCGTCGGTGATGGAGATCAGGTTGGTGGGAATGTACGCCGACAGGTTCTCGGCCTGGGTTTCCACCACCGGCAGCGCGGTGATCGAACCACCCCCGGCCTCCGGCGAAAACTGTCCGGCGCGCTCCAGCAACCGAGCATGAACGTAGAAAATATCGCCCGGGAACGCCTCCCGGCCGGGGGGCCGGCGCAACAGCAGCGACAGCTCCCGGTAGGATTGGGCATGGTGGGTGAGATCATCGAACACCACGAGCACGTCGCAGCCCTGGTCGGCAAAGTACTCGGCCATGGTCATGGCGGAATAAGGCGCAACGAACGACAGACCCGGGGTATCCTCATCCCCCGCGGCGACAACGATGGTCCGGGACAGCTGTCCGCTACCCCGGAGTGTCTCGATCACGCGAGCCACGGAATCGCCCCGTTGGCCTACGGCGCAGTAAATACAGAGTATCTCCGAGCTGGCCTGGTTGAGGATGGTGTCCAGCGCAATCGACGTCTTGCCCGTCTGCCGGTCACCAATGATCAGTTCACGCTGCCCCAGCCCTACAGGTACCGCCGCATCAATGGCCTTGATGCCGGTGGCCAGGGGCCGGGTGATGGGCGAGCGACAGAGAATCCCTGGCGCCGCGACCTCAATAGGCCGATCAGCCACCGCCTCAATCCGGTTCCTGCCATCCCTGGGTTGCCCGGTGGCATCCACCACCCGCCCCATCAGCCCCGGTCCCACCGGCACACTGATAACCTTGTGGGTGCGCCAGACATCCTCACCGGCGGCGATCTGGTCCGCCGGTCCCAGTAACACGACGCCGAGCCGATGTGGCTCAAGGTCCAGCACCATGCCCCGGACGCCGGAGGCAAATACCAGCAACTCATCGGCAAGGGCCCGGTCCAGCCCCGACACCAGCGCAATACCGTCGCCCACCTCGGTCACTTTGCCAACTTCCGCCAGCACCGGAGACGGCGCAGGGCTGTCCAGCAACGAATCGATCAGCGATTTTACGCCTGGCTGGAGCGGTTCATCCGTCATCACTCGCCCCCCCGACCCAAGGCGCCTGTGGCCAGCCGTTCGGTTAACAGCCCGATCAGTTCCTCGGTGTAGCTGTCCACGGTCCAGGCCACCTGGGCACTGCCGATACGGAGCACCAGGCCGGGAGCCTGGTCTTCGTCCACCAGAAAACGGAGCGGAACGTCGGGAATCAGCGCCGCCAACTCCCGATTCAGGGTGGCCCGGGCGCCCTCCGACAGCGGAATGTGGGTGCTGACAATGGCTTCCTCCGCGGTGCCGGCGGCGACGAGCAAGTCCGGCGCCATGGGCTCGAGTTTGGCGGTCACATGCAGGGCAATGCGTTCTTCGAGCTGTTCGTCCGCCAGATCGCGAAGCGCCTTGCGTACCAGCTGATACAGGGTATCTGCCCCGGCCCGATACAGCTCTGCGGTGAATTTCTGCTGCTCCCGTTGCAGGTGCCTCTGCCAGTCCTTCTGTTCATGCTCAAGCTTCTGGTGCGCTTCCGCCAGCAGGGCGTCACGCTGGCGCTCTGCCTCCTCATGGGCGGCGTCAACGATGGCCGCGTCCTCCGCCAGCAGTTCCTGTTTGCGGGCAACAAAGTCCGCCTCGGCCGCTGCCGCCTTCGCCCTGGCCCGCTCCGCCTCGCCCATTCGTTCAGCAATCTCGGCTTCACGAGCGTCGATGCCATTGAGAATCGGCTTGTAGAGAAATCGTTTGAGCAACCAGACCAGAACCAGAAAATTGGCAATCTGGGCAATGACCGTAATCCAGTCAATCGACATGGTTTAGCCCGCGGCCGCCGTGGTTGCCTGCAGGATCGTGTCCCAGAAGGGGTTGGCGAACAGCACGATCATGGCAACGACGAAACAGTAAATGGCGGTCGATTCAATCATCGCGAGGGAGACAAACAGAGTCCGCGACAGCGCCGAGGCCGAATCCGGCTGCTGGGCAATCGCGTTCAGCGCGGCCGCGGCCGCCCTGCCCTCCCCAAGCGCGGGGCCCAGGGCACCGAAAGACACGGTCAGCCCCGCCGTGAAAATGGAAACAACGGCAATCCAAACAAGATCTGTCATCAGTCGCGCTCCTTTTTCACCGGCTCGCCCGGTCGGGTCGTCGCCAGCGAGATATACACGGTCGCCAGGACCGCAAAAATGTATGCCTGGATCAGGCCCGTCAGCAGCCCCAGCACGTCCATGACCACTGGAAAGAAGAACGGCGCCAGACCCAGCAGAATCCCCGCGATCACCGCACCGCTCATGACATTTCCATAGAGGCGTATGGACAGGGAAACACCCCGTGAGAACTCACTGATGAGGTTGAACGGCAGCATAATTGGCGAGGGCCGAATGTAGATCTTCAGATAGCCACCCAAGCCCTGCCTCGAGATACCGAACAGGGGCACGGCAATCAACACCGACAGGGCCAGGGCAGCCGTCGTCGATAGCGAAGCGGTCGGTGGCGAGAAACCAGGGATCACCAGCAGCAGGTTCGAAGTGGCGATAAACAGGAACAGGGTTCCGGAAAAATACAGAACGTGCCGGGAGGCCTGCCGGGAGATGTCCTCGATCTGGCGCTGGATGCCCGTTACGATCACCTCCAGCGCCGTCCGCCAGCGACTGGGCGGCACATCAGGCCGCAGGTTTCGGGTAATGAGGACCGAGGTCCCGGTCAGGATCGCCATGACCACCCAGGTGTAGACAATGGTTTCGCTGAAACCGATGCCCCCAATTGTAAATACGATGACTTCATCCGGCGTCAGTTGCATCGGTCCTCCTTCGACTGGGGCAACCGGGCAATCCCCGTGGCGATGAGCCGCACCAGGAAAAAGGCCGCGACATAGCCGACGAACGCCCATCCGTCGCCGCCTGCCCCGGTAACCCACCAGCCCACGCCGAGCAGCAGGGCAATCCTGGCCGCAGCACTGGGCAGCAGAATGAGGCCGGGGCGGCCGGTGCGAAGCGCCCAGCGCACGCTCACGGCGAGACCGGCGAAGAACACGGTGCTGGCCACCATTCCGATCCAGAAACCGGTGTACAACGCCACCCAGTCAACTGTGATCATCGTTGCTATCCCCGTCGTCGCTGTCGTCCTGACCTTCCCTGCTGACCCAGGCCCAGGCAATGAATCCGCCCAACACCACGCCCCCCAGGATCAGGGCGATGGTCCATGGAAACGCCTGTGGCAGTGTGCGGTCCAGCCACATGCCCAGGAAGGCGCCGCCCACCGTGGGCACCGCCACCGACCAGCCAATCATGCCGAAGGCTCCCAACCCCCGAAGCGGGCTCATTCCGGGGTTATCCCGGGCGCGCTTGAGGCGCCGGGCCTGCCGGCCAATATCCTCTTCAGGGGTATAACGCCGGCCGGTCATGGCTGGGGCTTCTGTAAATCGGCAAACCGGCGGACTATCCCCGCCTCCAGACGGGAAAGGGCCGATCGGGCCACACGTTCATCTTCATCCACGGCAATAAAGTTTCTGTAGACCGTATCTTTGATCGACGCAAGATCCTCGCCCCGGACACCCCGCCGAACCGCAACATCGACCTGATGCCCCTTCTTGACCAGGATGCCCTCGTCAATGCCGAAGATCAGTTCCTCGCCGCCGGTGGCAATGACAATGAACACCGAGGGCACCAGCGCGGTGACGAAATCTATGTGGTTCGGCAACATCCCGAACGCGCCGTTTTCCGCCACTGCATAAAGCCGGCTCGCCGTGCCCTGATAGAGGGTTTGCGTCGGCAACCGCACAGACACCGTCATTTCCGTCGCCATCGTCATGTCACCGCCTCCAGATCCGCCAGGCCGCCGATCATGTAGTAGTCGCCTTCGTCCCGATCAAAATGGGTCTGATTGAGGATGGCGTCGCAGCCATCGAGGGTGTCGGCAATCGCCACCCGTTTGCCGGCGGTGCCGGTAAACGAGCCGGTGGTAAAGAAGGGCTGGGTCAGAAACCGTTCCAGCCGGCGGGCGCGGGCGACGGTCAGGCGATCGGCGGCGGACAACTCCTCGATGCCCAGCATGGCAATGATGTCCCTCAGCTCTTCATATTCCGCCAGCGTCCGTCGAACCGCCCGGGCGATGTCGTAATGCCGTTGCCCGACCACCGACGGGGTCAGCATCACCGACGACGACGCCAGCGGATCGATCGCCGGGTACAGGCCCTCGCTGGCTCGTTTTCGGGACAGCACCACCGCCCCGGACAGGTGGGAGAAGATGTGCGCGGCGGCCGGGTCGGTAAAATCGTCGGCGGGCACATAAACCGCCTGGACCGAGGTAATCGCCGCTTTGCGGGTGGAGGCAATGCGCTCTTCCAGTTCCGCCAGCTCGGTGGCCAATGTTGGCTGATAGCCCACCCGGGAGGGCATGCGCCCCATAAGTCCGGATACTTCCGCGCCCGCCTGCACGAAGCGGAAAATGTTGTCGATCAGCAACAGCACATCCTGGTGCTGGTCGTCCCGGAAAAACTCCGCCATGGTCAGCGCGGTTTTGCCAATCAGGAAGCGTACGCCGGGCGCTTCGTTCATCTGGCCGAACAGCATGACCGTCTTGTCGCGAACACCGGCCTCCCCCATTTCCCGGTAGAGTTCCTCGGCCTCCCGGGAGCGCTCGCCGATGCCGCAGAACAGGCTGACGCCCTTGTGGTGATGCACGGTGTTGTTGATCAGCTCGGTGATCAGCACGGTTTTGCCGACGCCGGCGCCGCCAAACAGACCGGTCTTGCCGCCCCGCTCCAGCGGCGACAACAGGTCGATGGCCTTGATACCGGTTTCCAGTATGCTGCTGCGAACCACGCGCTCTTCCAGCAGCGGCGGCGCATGATGAATGGAGCGCAGATCCTCACTCACCGGCGCGGGTTTCCGGTCGATCGGCGCACCAAAGACATTCAGCATACGCCCCAGCACGGCATCACCGACCGGCACCCGGATCGGCGCACCGGTTGCCCGCACCGCCATGCCCAGCCCGAGACCTTTTACCGGCGCCAGTGCCATGCAGCGAGCGACGCCCTCCTCCCGGAGTGACGAGACCTCCAGGGCAATCGTGTCGACGTATAGGAGTTCACGAATCTGGGGTACCGGGTCGCTGAACCGGACATCCACCACGCCGCCACGAATGGCGATGACCGTGCCATCCCCTCGGCGGGGCTGAGCATGATTGTCTCGCGGCATTCTTTTGCCTCCTGGGGCCGATCATCGCACCCGGCTGGCTAGCTCGTATCAGCCCAGAAAATCCGTTTACGCCCCTGCGGATATGCTTTGTGGCGATTCAATAAAGCATAGATGCTGAATCCGGAAACCATGTTGACCAAGGACAAAATGTATCGAGATGACGTCTGGAATACTGATGGCTTCATCTTGGGTAAACACGATAGGGAGTTTGCGAGGTTATTTTTCGCGCGAATGACCGCGCAGATCACAGACGTCAAATGGTTCCATGGAACGGGGGACTGCACTGGGCTAAGCTTCTGCAATCACAAAGCGCGTTGTCTAATTGCTGTTAAGTGAAAGTAAGGGAAGCCGACATCGAGAAGTTGCTCAAATCTAAACATCTCAAAGCCATCAGCTGGATTTCCATTGTCAGTAGCTCTATCTCTGTTGTGACTCTGATTTGGCTTGTTGTGGTTTCTTATCTTCCTCAGTTGATTTCATTGTATTCCCAGTCCTTTTTCTATTCGCTTGCGGCCGGCATTTCGCTCACTATCACCATAAGCACTCCCAATGGGACTGCTATTGGTTTCTATCGTTTCGCCTTGATAATGATGATCCTTTGTATTCGGATGCAACGGGAGCACAAGCACTTAACCAGTAGCGCCGCTCGGACGCCCTGAAGTGCGCCTGTGGTTATCTGGTTCAGCATTGCCAAGCACTCAGCTGGCAGATTTGGTCGTCATTTCCGAAGTTCGAGGGTTTGCCAGAGTGAGCTGCGGTGAAGGGCAGCAGGAACATCAAACACCAGGGAGAGGTACTTTTGGCTAGTGTCAGTTTTGATTTTAAGTTCAGCGTGCCCCAGTCAGCTGCCATGCGGGCGTTGTTGAAGCAGTTCCTTGGCTACACAGGCTATTTTATGACTGCTGTGTCCGCAGCTGTCTGGATGGCGTTGGGTCTGCTTGTCGTTGCTCTATTCTCACAAAACGCAGTTATCGTCATTCTGGAACTGTTGGTGGAATGGGGTGGTGATGTCTTTGCGCCTATGAAAGAAGGGGGACAGTTGGTTTTCAGTACCGACATGACCCAGCGGGGCAAAAACGACGTGGATGGCTTGCAAGCAGCGCTATCGGTCGTGGCGAGAGTGTCCCTGGTACTTTATGTTCTGGGTGCCGTGGGAAGGGCAATCTTTGGGACGAAACTGACTTTGACCCGGTCCGTGAAGCTCGCTTTTGTTCGGCGAGCGTCTCTCGTTGTGTTCGTGGCAATTCCGCTCAGTAGCGTCTTGCAGTTCGAGTCCGGTATAGGGCCAGATTCTTTCTTTATTGCCGCATTTCTCGCGGTCTTTATCACACCTGTGCTGTTACTCATTGGGTACTGGTCCGTTTTCTGGAATCACATGGTGATTCAGGCGATTCGCTATGTGGATGAGGGTGGTGTGAATGTACCCACGCTACAGGTAGAGCGCTGAAGTGGCTCTGGAGCCACTACGAATCATGCATAACCAGCTTGCTGTTGCCAGACAATTTTCCACCGCTTCGCGGCTCCCAAGTGGCCGCAAAGCTCCGAGTCATATATCGCTGATGGCGGTGAGTATCAGTTTCCCGGGCTTTACTGAGAGACTCGACTGGCGGGTAGACTATCCAAAAAATGAATCATAACAACAAGGCGAACAAGATGGATACTTCCGAAAAGAATGTGGCGCTCAGTATTTTTCAGATGATTGAGCGGCTGTTGCTGATCATCGTTGTGGTAATGACCCTCGGGGGCGTGGCATTCGAGCTTCACTCACTGTATGTCGCCCGGAGCATCAATCTTGCGGACATTCTGCTGATGTTTCTGTATCTGGAAGTCATCGGCATGGTTGCCGTGTTCTACTCAGACCGGCGGTCTGCTTCGGTTTTCCCGATTTTCATCGCCATTACGGCACTGGCCCGACTGATCATCCTTCAGGGCAAGGACATGGCACCTGAGAACATCCTGTTTGAGGCCATTGCCATCCTGATCCTCTCCATCGCGGCGTTTGTCATGACACGCCTGAACCAGGTGAGAAAAGGGGAGTCCGACATCTGATCGGTTGAAGACCAGGTACCTTCCTCTAGAACGAACAGAAAGCACTCTAAAAACCCGCTAGAATGCGCCCCATGGAATGGCTCACCCACTCACAAACCGGTTTCCGTCAGGCGGCGCGCTACCTGCTGAGCATGCGCCATGTCACTTTAATCGAGCATAGATGCTGAATCCCGAAATCATATGGATCAGGGACAAAATGTGGCCAAATGACGCCCGGTCCACCTCACCATCGAGCCGTCAGTGCCGCGCGGAGCGTGCGACCGGGTTCGTTGACCCGCACCGCTTCGGGGCTGAACGGATCCGTGTTGGCGCGACTGACGTGGCGGGCCCAGGTCTTATCGAGCAGGTTATCCATGGCCCAGGACAGCGTCAGGTAATCCGTCATTGCGTGGCTTCCCGACAGGTTGAGGACGCCATGGCCCGGTGAAGTGGCGGCGTCCAGTCCTGAGGCCAGATCCACCCGATCCTGCCGGCGGGCAACCACCCACTCCAGCGTCAACTGGTGCCCCCGGTACTGCCAACCGACTGTCTGCACAAATTGCAGCGGGGGAATCTGCGGCAGCGCCTGGTCGTCGTCCCGGTTTTCCCCCCGGACTGCGGCCAATGCGCTGTTCGAGCGCCAGGTTCCGTTGCTCCAGCCCAGTTCCGCTTCGACACCGAGCAGGCGCGCATCGATGTTGCGATAGATACTGACCTGATCGCCATTTCGGGTGCGCAACACGTAATCGTCTACCTGATCCATCCAGACCGCAGGGCGCCAACGCCAACCGGAGCCCTGCCCCGGCAGAGCAACCTCCAGCTTGTGATGCTTTTCGGTATCCAGGGCCGGATTACCGACCCAGCGCATGGCCGGCATCATGCTCCAACTGGCAATGTAACGCTCGGTCACGCCCGGGCTGCGAACACTGCGAGAGGCATTGACTTCCAGCGACTGGCGCGATGAAAAGCGCCAGTCGCCGGTGATAAACCCGCTGACATTGTCATCCGTCGCTTTGGTATTGGCCGTGTCATACAGCGCCCGGTAGATGCCCGCCGCGGACATCGCCATCATCCCGCTGCCAAAGGTTTTGTCTGCGGCGTCTGCGTCCATTGCCACGCGGTCATAGCGCACCCCGGCACCGACCTGCATCGCCGGGGTCAACCGTTGGAAGGCTTCGGCGAACACGCCGAAACGGTCCCGATCCACATCCGGCCACAGTACCGACGTCAGCGTATCCAGCCCGGGGCCACCCAAACGCTCGGCGTCCCAGTTGTTGGTCTCAATGTCGGTGCCAATGGCCCAATTGGTCTGCGTGCCCGGGTTCTGATCCAGAGTCAGCCGGACTCCACGGGTCCGGGTTTCAGAGACCGTCAGCATGTTCATGGTGGCCGGGCGCAGGCTGAAGTTGTCCATAATGTGGTCCACGTCCGCGCTCCACGCCAGAAGCTTCCAGTCACCGTCAGCAACCGGCGCTCCCAGCTCCAGCCGAGCGATATCGGTATCGGTTTTCGGGGCATCCATACCCGAGCCGGCGTATTTCACATCGCGCTCTTCCTGGCGGCTGACCAGTCCCTTGAGGAAAAGGCCATTGTCCGCCTTCCAGGCGGCATCCATCCGCCCTTCCGTGTTCCGGTAAGCGCTACGTACCTCGTTACCGTCGCCATCCTCGTAATCGTCGGCTTCATCGTGGCCGCCCGCCACCCGGAACCAGCCGCGATCGTTGCCAATTGCTGCGCTGCCATTGACCAGCCGACCATTGCCGTTATCTGCGCCTCCGGCCGTCAGATGTCCGGTCGTCAAACTCTCGCCAAAATCCGGATCCGGCGTGGTGGCAATGACCTGCCCGCCGGCTATGGCGCCCCAGCGCAGGGTCCGGTTGCTGGTCCGAACCTCCAGTCCGGGCGCAAGTGCCGCACTGAGCCGACTGGTTGGCGGGTCCATTCGATTCGGGCACGCCCCCTCCACCCGGATTCCGTCCAGCAGCACATCCACCCGCTCCTGGCCCTGGCCCCGGACAACGGGCTCCAGGCCACGACCGCCCATTCTGGACAATGAGACCGAAGGCTCGTTCGCCAGTCTTGCCACCGGCTCGGAGGCAAGCGCCTCACTGCCCCTGTCCTGGCGATGACCTTCCGTGACTCGAATCAGCAGCGCTGACCCGGACGTTTCCTCCGCCTGGAGGGCCATCGGCCAAGCCACACTGACGGCGACAAAAGCCAGTGCAAACCGGCCTGTTTGCGTTTTCTTCATGAGTTAACACCCTGAACAAATGGAATTTTCGGCCAATCATAATAGCCTCGGCGCAACGGCGCCTGAGGCAGAATGCCGCACTCCAAAGTCGCCATAGCGGCATGTAGGGCCCGGAAAAACCCGCTAGAATGCGCCCCATGGAATGGCTCACCCACTCACAAACCGGTTTCCGTCAGGCGGCGCGCTATCTGCTGGGCATGCGCCTGTCCATTGCCGCCATTCAACTGGTCGCCCTGGCGATAGCCGAGACCATGATGGTGCTGACGTATCGGGCCGAGGCCACGCTGATCAGCCTGCTCTACGCCGTACTGGCGACACTCGGCTGGCTTTGGTTCACACGCCGGCCACCGAAGGCGGCCCTGACAGTGAGCGCCGGCCTCGCCCTGGATCTGCTGATGATTGGTGGCTGGCTGCTGCTGACTGGCGGCTTCACCAACCCGTTCACCTCACTGCTCCTGTTGCCTATTGCGGTGGCCATCCTCCTTGTACCGCTCAGCCAGAGCGTCGCGCTCACCGGTTTCGGCATTCTGGTCTATACCCTGCTGGTGGTCTGGCACCTACCGGTATCAAGCGGCCCACACAGTACCGACATGGCGCAGTTGCACCTGTTCGGCATGTGGGCCACCTACGCACTGACCTCCGCCATACTCCTACTGGTGGTCGGCTCCCTGGCCCGCCGCGTCCAGAGACAGCAGGCCCAATTGGCGAACATCCGGGAAACCCGTTTGCGGGATGAACAGATCATTGCCCTGGGCTTGTCGGCGGCGGGTATTGCCCATCGCCTGGGGACACCACTGAATACCTTGACGCTGCTCGTTGAGGAATTGCGCCACGCGCCCAAGGAGCAAGATCTGACAGAGGATCTGAACCTGATGGGTCAGCAGCTGAGTCTGTGCGCCGATCACCTTCGCCAGCTGTCTGATGCGGCGGTCAAGGCGAAAACGGCACAACCGGAAACCGTCAGTGTGAGTGACTGGCTGATGCGCCTTCGGGAGTCAGCAACCCTGCTCTGGCCCGCCGGCATTATCGAGTGGCAGTCACCTTTTCCCGAAACGCCCATCAAGGTTGACGCAACGCTGGATCAGGCGGTCCTGAACCTGCTCGCCAATGCCCTGACGGCCAGCCCGCAGTGGGTGGGTGTCAGGGCAAGCGACAGCGGCAACGGCACGGTGGACGTGGTAGTCGACGACCACGGCGAGGGTTTGGCACCAGAGCGCAAAGACACCCTTGGTGACGGCGTGGTGTTTTCCGAATCCGGACTGGGCGTGGGCCTGTTCCTGTCGAACGCCACCATTCAGCGTTTCGGCGGCACCCTGAAGGCCCGCGCGGGCCAGACCGGCACCACCATGATCATCTCCCTGCCCCGGGCCAAAGAGGGAGAAATTGATGGCTGACCCCACGACGTGGCTGCTGGTCGATGACGACGAGGCCTTCCTGCAAGTCCTGCAACGCTCTTTGGGGCGCCAGGGTATCGGGGCAACCGTTGTCAGATCGGGCACGGACGCCCGGCAATGCCTTGAACGCCGCCGATTCGACCACTGTGTGCTGGATCTGAACCTGGCCGGGGAGAGCGGCCTGCAACTGCTGCCTGATTTACTGGCCCTGCAGCCGGACCTGAAAGTCCTGGTCTTGACCGGGTACGGCAGCATTGCCACCGCCGTGGAGGCCATGCGCCAGGGCGCCGTGAACTACCTCTGCAAGCCGGTTACAGTCGGCCAGCTGGTCACCGGCTTTGAGCCCCCGGGGTCAGCACCGGCCCTGCGCCCGGCACCGCCTTCGGTCGAAGAAATGGAATGGGAGCACATCCAGCGCGTGCTGAATGAACACGAGGGCAACGTATCCGCCACGGCACGTGCCCTGAACATGCATCGCCGGACGCTGCAGCGAAAACTTCAGAAACACTCCCAGTGGCGGCACTGAGCCCCGGCTGCGACAAAATCCCGCCGAAAAATGACTTCCGTCAACCCGACGCGACCAATTGGGCATGAGTTTGCGGCGGCCGTCGAGTAGCATCCTTCGCCATTGACTAGATGCCGTTTTTTTCGGGATAGGAATGCGACAGATCGATGCCAACAGCCCCGGCCCTGCACCCAACGATTTCTGACCCTCTGACCGACCGACTTGCCAGAGTCGCCTCGATAACCCGCAACATGGTGATCCTGCTCGACAGCGCCGGAGTCATCGAATGGGTTAACCTCAGTTTCGAGGAACACACGGGGTACTCGTCGAGTCAGGCCATCGGACACACACTGAGCAATTTGCTGGCCGGCCCCGACACCGATCCGGAAACGATCAGGCGTATCCGGCGAAAGCTCTATCAGGGTGGCATAGCAGAGGAAGACGTCCTCAATTACAGCAGGTGCGGTACGCCGTTCTGGGTAAACCTGTACTGCGCGCCCCTCGACGACGATGGCCAGCAAGGCTTTATTGTTGTCCAGACCAACGTTTCCGACCGCAAACAGGGCGAACGCAACCTGCGCATTGCCGCCAGCGTGTTTGATCGCAGCCACGAAGCCATCCTCATCAGCGATTGCAATAACCGGATTCTGGACGTCAACCCGGCCTTCTCCCGAATTACGGGATATGGACGTCATGAGGTGCTTGGGCTGACCCCGACCATCCTGAGTTCCGGGCGGCACTCGTCAGAATACTACCGCTCCATGTGGCACGCCCTTGAACAGACCGGCCATTGGCGCGGCGAGATCTGGAACCGGCGCAAAAACGGCGAGGAATACATCGAAATGCTGTCCATCAGCCGGGTGCAACTGGACGAACCGGGCACGTTCTACCACGTTGCGGCGTTCTCGGACATCACGGCCCTGAAGAACCACGCCCGGGAACTGGACCGGGCCGCCAACTACGACAACCTGACCGGGCTGCCCAACCGGCAACTGCTGACCGAGCGCCTTCGCTCCGCGTGCCTGCACTCCGACCGGCAACAACGAGGCCTGTCGGTCTGTTGCCTTGATCTGGACGGTTTCAAGGAACTCAACCAGCGCCTGGGGCAGGCCGCGGGCGACCAAGCCTTGCGGACCATTGCCGAACGACTCACCCACGCCGTTCGCCGGGGCGATACCGTTGCCCGGATCGGGGGCGACGAGTTTATTCTGCTGATCCAGAGCGACTATCCCGAAGGCGTATACCAGCGCATTCTGGATTGCGTGAGGGAGCCGCTCGAGATCGCTGGCGACGCTGTTGAGGTTACCGGCAGTATGGGCATCACCCGGTACCCGGCGGACCGGACCGATGCCGAGGGCCTGATCCGGCATGCGGATCAGGCCATGTATCTGGCCAAGGAGATGGGCCGCAACCAGTTTCACTTCTTCGATCCCGGCCTCGACGAGTATCGGCGACAACGCCGAAATCAACTCATGGAGCTCACACGGGCGCTGGAGAACGAAGAGTTCGAGCTGCACTTCCAGCCCCAGATCCGGGTCTCTGACTCAAAGCTGGTCGGCCTGGAAGCACTGATTCGCTGGAACCACCCCGTGCGAGGCCAGCTGACGCCGGGCGACTTCCTGCCAATGCTGGACAACAGCAATCTGGAGGTACCTTTGGGGCAATGGGTGGTCAAGGAAGCGATCCATCAACTGAACGTCTGGAAAACTGCCGGCGAGGATTTTGCCGTCAGCATCAATATCAATGCCCAGCACCTCATGGACCGAAGCTTTGCCACTTACCTGGAGAGCTACCTTCACAGCCACGCGGAACTCGATCCCGGCCAGATCACCCTCGAAGTCCTGGAGTCCACAGCGCTCGAGGACACAAAGCGCGCCAGCAATGTGCTGGCCACCTGCCGGAGCCTGGGCCTCAAGGTCGCACTCGACGACTTTGGCACCGGTTTTTCATCACTGACCTATCTGCGCACTCTGCCGGTGGACCTCATCAAAATCGACCAGACCTTTGTGCGCAACATGCTGGCGAATGCCCATGACCGGGCGATCGTCGAGAGTGTGATCTTTCTGGCCCAGCGCTTCTCGCGGCCCGTCCTGGCCGAAGGTGTCGAAACCGCCGAGCATGCCCGGGCCCTGCGGGACATGGGCTGTCAGTTTCTCCAGGGTTACGGGATTGCCCGCCCGATACCCGCCCGCCAGGTTCTGGACTGGGCACGGCAATGGCGGCACCACAGCGATTGCTGGCTCAGCGGTAGCGGCGCTGGTCCAGTGTGGTCAGGCGATCGGGATGGAACACCATCAGGCCGGTGACGAAGGTACCGTTCACGAAGCCCTCGGGGATCATGAACAGGGGCAGGTAGCGGATGTACTCGTGCACCAGCTCCCCGAACTCGTACACGCCGCTGCTCCAGAGCATCAGGCACATCACCGTTCCGGCGGCCGCCACCGAGATGCCGGCGCCGAAAAATCCGCAGAAAAAGATGTAGGCAAAGAAATTCCGGAAGTTCCGCCGGCGCTCCCAGAGCATGATGCCGTGACTGACCAGCGCCGGCACCATCACCGTGACCAGGCCGTTGGCCGCAAACATCAGCAGGGGTTCCCGGCCCGTGATCACGGTGATCAGCAACGCCAGTAATCCAGAGAGCACCGCCAGCGCCCACCCCAGCATCAGGGTAATCACGGTGATCCCAAACACATGGATGGCCAGGCCGGGCGAAATGCCCGCACGCATTTGCCAGAGAAACCCCAGCACGACGGCTGCTCCGAAGAACGAATGCTGCAGCGCGTTGTCGCGTCGGAAGGCCTGCCAGTCAATGGTGCGTACCGCCCGAATCAGGATCAGCAGGAACAGCACCAGGGTTGTGAGCCACTGGCCGGTCGATAGCAGGTTTTCAGTCATGCCCATAATGAACGTGCCACCGTCTGAGCTCCGGGAAATACTCCCATGATACCGGCCTTACCCATCATATGGGCAAGCCGGCCGTGCGTCAGACAGGGATACGCTGGGGTACTCGGTTGCCGATCAGTCGCTGCCAGGCTTCGAAGGTGCTGAGGAAGACCTCCCCGCTGAGCTTGGCCAGCAAGTCGGTTCGCTTGAGCCGGTCCATCACCGGCCCCTTCACCTCCGACAGATGCAGAGTCACGCCGGCATCCCCCAGCCGCTCATTGATGGCCTCCAGGCTCTCCAGCGCCGAGGCATCAATGAGGTTGACCGCCGGACAGACCAGAACCAGATGCTTGAGTTCCGGCTCTTCGGACACCAGATCCATGACCCGCTCCTCCAGAAACCGGGCGTTGGCAAAGTACAGGCTTTCGTCCACCCGCAGGAAGGTCACCTTGGGGCACAGCTCCACCTCATGGCGAAGCACATTGCGAAAATGCTCGGTACCCGGGACACGGCCAACCACGGCGCTGTGGGGCCGGCTGGTACGGTACAGGAAGAGTCCGATGGACAGGGCCACCCCGGCGATAATGCCCGCCTCCACACTGTGCACGAGGGTCGCCAGGATGGTCGCCAGCATGGCCCCGAAGTCCGGCCGAGAATACCGCCAGGTCCGGCCCAGTGCCGGCAGGTCGATCAGCGTGGACACGGCCACGATGATGGTCGCCGCGAGTGTGGCCTGGGGCAGATAGGCGATGGCCGGGGTCAGGAACAGGGTCGCCAGGGCGATGCCCACCGCCGTGTAGGCACCGGCTGCGGGCGTCTCCGCGCCGGCGTCGTAGTTGACCACCGAACGGGAAAACCCGCCCGTCACCGGCATGCCGCCGGACAGGCCGGCGCTGAGGTTGGCGGCGCCAAGGCCCACCAGCTCCTGATCCGGATCAATACGCTGGCGTCGCTTGGCCGCAAGCGTCTGACCCACCGACACGGATTCAACAAAACCGACCACGCTGATCAACAGGGCACTGACCGCCAGCTGTTGCCAGAGCTCCCAGTCCAGACTCGGCAGGGTTAACTCGGGCAACCCGGCCGGCACGGAGCCAACGAGCCTGACACCGGCTGCCCCCAGGTCCAGTTGCCACGCCACCACCGTGGTCACCAGCACGGCCAGAATCGGCGCCGTCTTGGTAACGATGTCGGCCATTCGCGACGGCAATCCGGCGGCCATTAGCCAGGTTTTGAGATATCGGCGCGCCAGCAGCAGAAACACCAGGGCCCCGGCTCCGATGGCCAGTGTCGCCAGGTTGATCTGGTCAATCGACTGCACCAGGGAATGGATGATTTCAAGCAGGTTATGGCCGGACGCCGGGATCCCGAACAGGTGCTTGAGCTGGCTGGCAGCGATCACGATGCCCGAGGCGGTAATAAACCCCGAGATCACCGGGTGGCTGAGGAAGTTCGCCAGGAAACCCAGCCGCATCAGGCCCATGGCCATGAGCATCAGCCCCGACATCACCGCCAACAGAATCGCCCCGGCGACGTACTCGGGCGTACCCACGTCGGCCAGCGGCGCCAGCGCCGCCGCCGTCATCAGGGAGGCGACAGCCACCGGACCCACCGAGAGCGTACGGCTGGTTCCGAACACCGCGTAGACAATCAGCGGCAGGATACTGGCGTACAGCCCGACCTGGGCCGGCAACCCTGCCAGCAGGGCATAGGCCAGTGACTGGGGAATCAGCATCACGGTGACAATCACCGCAGCCACCAGGTCACTGGTGGCCTGACTCCGACCGTAGGACGGCAACCAGTTCAGCACCGGCAGGTAGCGTTTGATGTCCATGCCCGCCTCAGAACCGGTTAATCGGTACTTTCAGGTACACCTGTCCGTTGTCCTCTTCCGGCGGCAAATGGCCCGCCCGCATGTTGACCTGGACCGACGGCAAGATCAGCCGGGGCATGTCGAGAGTCTCATCGCGCTCGGTGCGCATCTTCACGAATTCGTCTTCGGAAACGCCTTCGTGGACGTGCACATTGGCTTTGCGCTGCTCGGCGACGGTGGTCATCGGTTCAAACCGGTCCCGGCCGGGTGCCTTGTAATCGTGGCACAGGAAGATCCGGGTCTCTGGCGGCAGGGCCAGCACCTTCTGGATCGAACGATAGAGCGTCCGGGCATCGCCGCCCGGGAAATCGCAGCGGGCGGTGCCGTAATCCGGCATGAACAGGGTGTCGCCGACGAAGGCGGCATCGCCGATCACGTAGGTCAGGCACGCCGGCGTGTGCCCGGGCGTGTGCAACACCCGGCCCTCCAGGCCGCCGATGCTGAATGTATCGCCTTCGCGGAACAACCGATCGAACTGACTGCCATTCCGGGCAAACTCGCTGCCGGCATTGAACGCCTTGCCGAAGATTTCCTGGACGTCGCGGATGTGCTCGCCGATGCCGGTCCTGCCACCCAGCTTGTCATGCAGATAGGGCGCCGCTGACAGGTGATCCGCGTGGACGTGAGTCTCCAGAATCCACTCCACCGTCAGGTCCTGCTCACGAATGAAGGCGATGATGTTGTCGGCTGAGTCATGCGCGGTCCGCCCCGCCGCATAGTCAAAATCCAGCACCGAATCGAGGATAGCGCAGGACCGACTGTCCGGATCCCGGACCACGTAACTGAAAGTGTTGGTGGGCTCGTCAAAAAAGGGTTGGACGATGGGGTTGCTCATGGGTTTCACCTCCGGAGCGAATCTATATTTTATTCTAAGGATATACTATTAAGTAATATGGGGTGAAATGCTGATTTTTTATATACGAAGGACTCCTGATATGTCGACGGCACAATCGCGGCCGGCCTGCTTGGCCAGATACAACCGATGATCGGCGCGCCCAATCACGGTGTCCACAGAGATCATGCTGTCGTCCCGTTCCCGTACCGACGCCAAACCGGCGCTTACCGTTAGCGGGATCTCACGCCCCTCGAACACGAACCGGCCGTGCCGCACCGCATCGAGAATTCGGCTGATCGTCTGGTGCACGGTGGCCTGCTCGGTATCGGGAAACACCACCATGAATTCCTCACCGCCGAAACGGGCGACCACATCCGTCGACCGCACCAGATCAATCAGGATGTCCGCAAACCGTCGCAGGGTATAGTCGCCACCGAGGTGGCCAATGGAATCGTTGATCTGCTTGAAATGGTCAATATCGAGCATGGCAACGGTGAAATTCTCGTCGTAGCGCTCGGCCCGCTCGACCAGCTCATTGAGCCTCGGCATCAGATACCGCCGGTTGTGCAGGCCGGTCATGGGGTCGCGGATGGACTGGCTCAGCAGTTTTTCTTCCAGGATATGCCGTTCGAGGGCGCCGGACAGCAGACCGGAAACGATGATCAGCAGGTCGGACTGGTCTTCGCGCCATTTCCGCGGGGCCAGCGAATCCAGCCCCATGAAACCAACCACCTGGCCCTGAACCCTAACCGGCACGCAGAATACGGATGCCGCCTCACTCGTGGCTTCAATGAACACCACTTCGTTTTCGTCAACCATCTCAAGCAGCTTCTGCCCCCACTCATCCTGGTCATCCAGGGGCACCGACTGGTCTTCGTCGATCACGGACCTCACCCCGTCACGGCACCACTGGTGGGTCTTGGTTGCGGAGGTGTGATCGTCGTTGAAGGCGTAGAGGTAGGTCCGGTCCGCGGTGAAGAAAACACCAACACTTTCAAGCAGTTCAGAAATGCAGTCGTCTATCGTGCCAAATCCGACATTGATGAACTGGGCCGACAGGCGCGCAACCAGCTTCTGGAATCCAGCCTGGAACGAGTACTCGGCTTCGCTGTCACGAAGCTCCTGTTCCAGTTCCTTGTAGTGCTGGATGTTGTGGAACTGGCCGTACCAGAGCGTGCTGCCATCAGCCTGGCGCTCTGGCCTGGAATGGGCTTCGTACCATTGATAGCTGCCATCCTGCAGACGCAGGCGGGCCCGGTATTGCCAGGGCTCCAGCGTACGGGCCGACTCGAAGATGCTGTCCTGGAGGCCGCCGGCATCATCGGGGTGGACAATCGCGAGCACGGCATCCGCGTTCTGTTTCAAAGCCTCGGGGTCTAACCCGAAGCGTTCCCGGATCTGTTCACTGACGTAGGGGTAGCAATGGGCGCTTTTGTCGGCGCTGAGCCAGTAGGAAAAGAGAATGCCCGGGACCGCCGACGCCAACTTGTAAAAGAAATCTGCGGATGGGGCTTTTGTCGACGGTGAAGCCTTGTTGGTCGCCATGACACGCACTTTTCCTGGTCGAGGGCCTCCCGCCCTCTTTGCCCCAAGTGTAGTCCACGGTGACGGGTGCAGCGAGTAGCCGCCCGGCCTCAGAGCGTCTGCAGGAGCTGCCTGGCCTCGTCCCGTCGGCCGGTATCCGCCAGTTCACGCCCGGGCCGGGACGGCGCTTCCAGCACTTTTTCCAGGTAGCGACGGGCCTGCTCCGGCTGGTCCTGCTCCCTCAGGAAGTCGCCGTAAAAAAAGTTGGGATCAATGCCGTCGGGATTGATCGCCAGGGCTTTCTCCAGGTATTTCCGGGCCTTGTCGTCGTCACCGAAACCCAGGGGCCAGCCCGGCACCTGGTAATAGAGACTGCCAAGCGAGGTGTAGGCCGAGCCCTCCAGCGACCGGGGATCAATGGCCAGGGCGGCTTCAAGGGATTCCCTGGCATCCTTGACCAGCCCGAGTGCTCCCAGCCCGCCCTTGGCCCCGGCGTAGGTACTCAGGACAATGCCCTGCCAGATCAGCGGTTCCGCGTGCCCCGGATACCGGGCGACAAATGCCTCGGCGGTGTCGGCCAGGGCCTCAAAGGCTTTTTCTTTCTGATCCTCGGGCACCTGGTACTGGATTTCGGCCCAGCGCTGCTGGATGTCGGCGAGCTCCGCGTTCAGGTCAGCCGCCAGGGCCGGCACAGCAAGCAGCCCGGCCAACAGGAAAATGATCGCCCTCATGACAACACCTCCGAATTGAGAAAACGCCGGATGACCGGCAACTGTTTCAACATGGCCTTGTCCACAATGCGCGGCAGGATTCCGTTGATCACGACGAACAACTTTTCCGGCCAGCCCAGAAAGCGGCGAAGGTCGTCGTTTTCCATGGCCTTGAGGATCTGGGCAGCCACCGCTTCGGGCGCGTCCATCTTGTTGCCGAGAGCGTGATTGAGCTCGTTTACCGCCTCCGGATTCATGGCCGTGGCGGTGGCCCTTGGCGCCACGTAGACCACCTGCACGGGGGTATCCGCGAGTTCCCGGCGCAGGGCCTCGGAAAACCCGCGCACACCGAACTTGGTGGCACAGTAGGCGGTGTATCCGGGAAAGCCGATGCTGCCGAAGGTGGAACCGACAAAGACCAGCGCGCCGTAACCGGCGGCCTCGAAACGCGGGGCAAAGTGCCGGGCGACCAGCATGGCACTGCGGAGGTTGACCATCAGTTGATCGTCAATGGCCGTGACCGGCAATTCCCCCAGACTGGCGAAGTAGTTCTGGCCTGCGCAGTGAATAACGCCGTCGATATCCGGATAGGCCTCGCTCAGCCGAACAAGCTGATGCTCCAGGTCCGGCGCCGCCAGGTCCAGGTGCACCGCCGACACCCCGCTGAGTCTGGCCAGTCCCTCCGGTTGGCGGGACGCCACGATCACCTTGGCACCGGCGCGAATCAGGGGCTCAACCAGGGCCTTGCCAATGCCGCCAGTCCCGCCGAGCAACAGGAACACCCGATCATGCAGCCTCATGTTGCGACTCCTTGCGACCGGTCTGCACGGGGATGCTGTGCAGCATGTCGCCGTATAACCGATAGACCATCCGGGCCGACTCGATAATGGCCTGCTGGTCATCGGCATCGGTGATCTCGTTCATCAGCTTTCGGAAAAACTCGAAGTGTTCCTGGTCCAGCGCACCGTGGGAATACAGATAGCTGAAGGCCTCATCCGGCAGGCCCAGTTGCTTCTGGATCTGCTCACCCAGCGGCGTCGCCAGCTCAATGGAGGTCCCCTCAAGCACCTGCACCATGCCGAAGAAGGCCGCCGGGTTGCCGCGATCGATCTGGTCGTACAGGTAGGCCACCATCAGTTTGATCGAGGTGTCCGGCTTACCCTGACGGATGCTTTCCCTGTCGGCGCCACAGGCTTCGAGATCGTCCAGGATCCATTCGTGATGGCCGTACTCCTCTTCGATGTACTCCACCAGAGCCTTGCGCACGAATTCCAGCCGTTCCGGCAGGCGCCCGCCGCAGGCCATCATCAGCGGCACCGTGTGTTTGACGTGGTGGTAGGCCTGGGTCAGGAACCAGATGTAGCTCTCCAGATCGAAGCGGTCCTCCTGGATGGCCCGGATCACCGGGGCCTCGGTGACGTGTTTGCGGGCGTCTTCGGTTTCCTGCTGCAGTCGGTCAAAAAATGCCATGTGAAATCCTCCTGGCGGGTTCATCAGTGAAAACGTCATATCAATGTGGGTGGCGTCGGCCAGCAACGCCGTCAGATCGGTTTGAATCCGGGACCGGACTGGCCGCCCGTTTGCGGTAATGTGGCCCTCGGCCTGGCAGAGCAACTGCTCGCGCACGTAAACAGTCGCCAGTCGCGCGTAATCGGGCAGTCGATCGTTCAGTGCGCTCAATGCATCGGCGATCCGTGCCGGCGACTGGTCCTGGGTGACGGTGATCAGGGCACGCAGATGCGGCTCACCATCCCCAAACACGACCGCCTGGCGGGCGCCAACCGCCTGCACCAATTCGCTTTCCAGCCATTCCGGGCTGACGTTGCGTCCGAAGCTGGTGATCAATAAGTTCTTGGATCGGCCATCGACCCGGAGAAAGCCGTCGCTATCCAGCCGCCCCAGATCGCCGGTGCCCAGGCTCTCGTCCGCCCGCAGCGGATCCCCGAGATAGCCCAGGTGAGTGTTGCCGTGAACACGGATTTGCCGATCGTCATCCAGCGCAACCCGAACGTGGGCCAGTGGCTGGCCCACGGTGCCCGGCCGATCCTGACCCGGTACGTTCAGGGCCACCACCGAGCCGCACTCCGACAGGCCATAGCCCTCGAACAGAGGCAGGCCCGCACGGCGGCCACGGGCGAGAAGATCCGGAGACACCCGGCCACCGCCCACCGCAAGAAAACGGAATCGGCCAGGTTCAAGATGCCCCCGCTCGGCAGCGTCGACGAGCAGGCTCGCCAGCTCCGGTACGAGGATGACCGAATGCGGTCGGATCCGGTTCAGGCCCGCCATCAGCCTGGCTCCGTCAACGCCGCTGCTTCCGGTCATTCCGAGGGTCCCCAGCGGGGCCAGCTCGACCGTGGCGCCCATCAGCAGGGGCAGGTAAACGCCGGCAATGTTTTCCAGCAGCGTGGCCAGGGGCAAAATACACAGGTGATGGCGCAGCTCGAGACCGCCAAGGCGCTCGCGCAGGGCCTCGGCGGTAGCCGCCATCTGATCGGCAGAGAGGCACACGCCTTTGGGCGTACCGGTACTGCCAGAGGTAAAGGTGATCTTGGCGGTACCCGCGGGCACCCGCACAGCAGCCGCGGTCACCGGCAGGCTTTCCAGCCAGACCCCCTGCCCCAGCTCGTCGCGGCCCGGCCCCGGTTCCGCCCACAAAAGACCATCAAGGCCGGCCCGAGCGATCAGATGATCGGTCTGGCTACGGGAGAAAAATCCGGGCACCGGGACGCAAACAACGCCGGCCATCAGGCAGGCCAGATCGGCCAGCACCCAGGCCGAGGTGTTGTCACCGGTCAGACCGACCGAGGCCACGCCCCGCGCTTCAAGCCTTGCAGCGAGCCCGGCAGCGGCGGCGTACAGATCGCGAAACGTCATTTCTCCTGCCGGTGATTTCAGGGCGATCCGCTCGGGTGTACGGCCCACCTGGGCCGCCAGCATGTCAGGCAATGCAGCCATACTGGTTTCCTCTTTCCGCGTCATTGCCGTTTACCGGAAACGTGACCTTGAGCAGACCGGCGGCCTTCAGCGCCGCCAGACTTTCGGCGACGCTCACCGCCATGACTACCGGGTGATGGTCGTAGTAGCGGCCCCAACCGGCACCACCGTCGGCAAGCCGGGCCGGATCGGCGTCGGCCAGAACGTGGGTATCGATCCCGAGCCGACGGAAACTGTTCCGCAACTGGTCGGTGCCCGTGCACACCACCCACTGATAGCCAGCGCCATCCAGCCACACCGCCAGGCTGGCAAACAGGTAACGGCTGACACCGGCTTCAACGCCGGCAAGGTGGGCAATCTCGGCAATCGCCTGGCGACCGGGACCGGGCTCCGGCATGCGGTTTTCAACCGGTTCACCGAGGTAATCTTCCAGAAACAGGGACTCACTCGCGGCGTTACGCACACCTACCGCCGCCAACAGTGAGCCGTGGGCGGTGGTCAACACCAACAGGTCGGGAATACGCAGGCTCGGCTGGGCACCATAGGCCAGCAGAAACCGACGCCGGATAAACTGGCCGACCTCTGCCGCCGTTCGGGTGTCTGCGTCAACTCGGCACAGCCAGCGGCCGGCACATCGGATGACGGGTTCCACCTCGTCGGAATCCGGTGGGCAACAAGCGGACATCATGAGTGGATCTGACATAAGCGGTCTCCAGTAGGTGACTGGCAAGGCCTGATAGAAGGCAGTGCAAACTGAAGGTCAGATTAGGGAGGCAGCCTTAATCCAGGCTTAACCGTTGCCGCGAGTTTTCTTAAGCCGGCCTTAAGGTTTTTGTGCCAGACTTGTATCGTTTTCCAGGTCGGGGCCACCATGCGAATACTGCTTGTAGAAGACGATCACCCACTCGCCAATACCATGCTCGACATGCTGCGGGACGACCAGAACACGGTTGACTGGCTCGATGACGGCCTGCAGGCGCTGAACGCTCTCTCGAATGAGCAGTTTGACCTGGTTATTCTGGATCTGACCCTGCCCCGGGTGGATGGCCTAGACATCGTACGGCGCGTTCGACAGCAGGGCGTTCAGACCCCCGTGATCATACTGACCGCCCGTACCGAACTCGGGGAAAAGCTGCAGGGCCTCGACTCCGGCGCCGATGACTATCTCACCAAACCCTTTGCCATGGCCGAACTCAAGGCCCGAATCCGGGCCGTGACCCGGCGCGGTGCTACGACATCGCACAACGGACTGGTGATCGGCCGGCTGATGCTGGATACGGACGCCAGCCAGCTGACGGTCGACGGGGAACAGTTCAGCCTGCCCCGCAGTGAGTTCCAGATACTGCATTACCTGATGCGCCATCCGGATCAGGTCGCCACCCGCCGGCGGCTTGAGGACCAGCTCTATGGCTGGGAGCATGGGGTGGAAAGCAACGCCCTGGAAGTACACGTCCACCATCTCCGGCGCCGGGTCGGCAAGGCCACCATCCGAACCGTAAGGGGGGTCGGCTACCTGCTCGACAGTCAGGCCGCCGCTTCCGGAGCCCAGGAATGAGCTTGACCCGCACCCTGACCGTTATGGTCGCCACCATGGTCCTGCTGATCACGCTGATTACCGCAAGCTGGGGCTTCTATGTCAGCAACCATCAGCTGGAAGAGCTGTTCGACGCCGAGCTGGCCCAGAGCACCCGTATCGTGCAGGGGCTGGTCCAGCATCTGTCCGACACCCAGTCCCGGGAACAGCTGGCCACCATACTGTCCAAAACCCTCAAGCTGCCCGAAAGCGCGCTCTCTGAATCTGAGGAAGATGAAATCCTGCCGGACGGCTCCGGCCACAAGTATGAGAAAAAAATCGCCTTTGAAGTCTGGTCGCCGGAGCAGGATCCCCTGCTCAACACACTGCGGGCCGATGACAAACTGGAACTGCAGCCGGGATTCGCCTGGACCGAGGTCAGCGGCTTCCTGTGGCGAACATTCACCCTCCGGGATCCGGCCACGGGTTTCTGGATTCGTACGGCCCAGCGCGAGGACGTGCGCGAGGAACTGAGCGAAGAACTGGCCCTGGGTAACGTCCTGCCGCTGTTGCTGGCCCTGCCCTTGCTGGTGATCGCCGTGATTGTGGCGGTTCAGGTCGGCTTCCGCCCATTGCGGCGCCTGGAGCAGCCCGTGCGTTATATGGCTCCCGAACGCATTCACCCGCTTGACGAACGGCAGGCTCCCAAAGAAGTCGCCGGGCTGGTCAATGCAGTGAACGGCCTTCTCAGACGGCTGAACCAGGCCCTGGAACGGGAGCGGCGGTTTTCTGCTGACGCCGCTCATGAGCTGCGCACCCCGCTGACGGCCCTACGCCTGAATCTCGAGAAGGCCTGTGAGAAGGCCCCGGGGCAGTTTGAAGGCCTGACCCAATCGGTCGACCGGATGGTGTACCTCGTCGAACAGATGCTGTTGCTCAACCGGGTGGATGCCGGAACCGACTTCTCCCCTCAGTACCATAACCTGTCTGCCATCGTGGAACAGAGTATTGCCGATGTGGCGCCACTGGCGCTGAAAAAGGGTATTGAGCCGGTGCTCGAGGACGATGACGGCCAGGCCATGGTGTACTGCAACAGTGCCCTGATTAATACCCTGATGCGTTCCCTGCTGGCCAACGCCATCCAGTACAGCCCGGAGCACACAACCGTGCTGACCCGACTGGTTGCCTCCGGGGAGGGCTACCATGTGGTCGTCTGCGACCAGGGCCCGGGCATTGCGCCCGAAGAACGGGAGCGCGCGCTGAGCCGCTTTGTCCGGCTTGATCAACGCCAGGGCGGGGGTGCCGGGCTCGGTCTCGCCATCGCCCGACGCATTGCCGAGCTCCATGGCGGCCAGCTCACCCTTGATGATCGACCGGACGGCCAGTCCGGACTCTGCGTACACATCTGGCTGCCGGCCCAGCCCGCCGCATGGAGCCGTAAGGTTTAAGCTTTATTTAAGGTTACTTCCCGACAATTCCCGTCAGAGTGCTGGCAGATCCTGCCTGCCCCAACTGATTCGAGCAACATCGAGGGAGGTGAACTGTGAGTCGGGAAAAGTCATTGTCACTGGTGATCCCAGCCAGGGACGAAGAAGAAAACATTGCCAGCCTGGTGACTGAGATCTTCGCTGTGATGCGGGACTATCCGAATTTTGAGGTAGTGCTGGTGGACGATGGCAGTGCCGACCAAACCCTCGAGGCCGCCATTCGAACCGCGCGGTTGATGAACGGCCACCTGGTGGGAGTGCGTCACGACCGGAGCGTTGGCCAGAGTACAGCGCTGGCAACCGGAGTTCGGCAGGCCCGCGGCCACCTCATTGCGACCATGGACGGGGACGGCCAGAACGACCCGTCCGACATCCCCACGCTGCTACAGAAGACCTCCGCCATCACGGTTCCCGATTTCTGCATCGCCGGCTACCGGAAAAACCGCAAGGACACCGCCTGGAAACGCTTCCAGTCACGCCTGGCCAATCGGGTCCGCAACGCTTTTCTGCACGACGGTGTGCCCGACACCGGCTGCGGACTCAAGCTGTTTCCGAAGGCGACATTCATGAAACTGCCCTGGTTCGACCACGGCCACCGCTTCATTCCGGCCCTGGTCAAAGGCCTGGGGGGCGAAGTGGCGGTGGTGGAAGTAAACCACCGCCCGCGGGGCGGAGGTACCTCCAAGTACACGGCCTGGAATCGGGCGTGGGCGGGCATTCTCGATCTGTTCGGCGTGATGTGGCTCCTGCATCGAACCCGGACCCCGGTCATTGCCGACATCGTCGAGTCGGAAAGCCGGGCGCCCGTTGCAAAGGCCTCCTGACATGGGAAACTGGTTACGCTGGCTGGTCTTCGGCGTGCTGGCCGTCGCCGGCTTCGTCGCGGTTCAACAGGGCTGGCTGGGCTTTCTGTCGGATAAAAACCTGGTCGCCAGCTATATTCACAGCCATGGCGTGGCGGGGCTGATGGAGATCATCCTCGCGGGCGCAGTATTCACCGGTGTCGGGGCGCCGAGGCAGTTACTGGCGTTTGTTCTGGGGTATGCCCTGGACGGGCTCAATGGCACCCTGCTCTCAACCCTCTCGACTGCCCTGGGTGCCACCGGCTGCTTCTTTACTTCCCGGTGGCTGCTGCGAACGTCGCTGACCGAGCGCTTCGGCCAACGCATGCGCCAGTTCGACGACCTGTTTCGCCAGCAGACGCTTCTCAAGGTCCTCATGGTGCGGCTGTTGCCGGTGGGCAGTAATCTGGTAACCAATCTGGTCGCCGGCTGTTCGGAGATTCGCTTTGCCCACTTTCTGGCGGGCAGCACCCTCGGTTACCTGCCCCAAATGCTCGTATTTGCCCTCGCGGGCGCCGGCGTCGGTCAGGCCGATCATTACGAACTTCTGCTGAGCATAACCCTGTTTATCATTGCCTCCGCCATTGGCGCCTTTTTGTACCACAGCCACAGGGCAAAAGCGCTCGCCAGCCCCGTTTCCAGCCAGTCCTGAGACCCGAACATGCCCGCATCGCCCTATTTCCGACACCTCCCGGACTCGTTGCTCCACCTGTCCCGCAACCGGCTATTGCTCCTGCTGCTGGCCTTTGCTGCCGTCATGATTGCCACCGGCATTGGCCTCCGTTCGCCCTGGCCCGCCGATGAGCCGCGCTTTGCCGAGGTCGCACAGGAAATGGTGGCGTCCGGCCAATGGCTGATCCCCATGCGCGGCGGCGAGTTCTACCCCGACAAGCCGCCGGTGTTCATGTGGAGCATCGCGTTTTTCTACTGGCTGACCGGTAACCTGAAAGTCGCTTTCCTGCTGCCCAATGCCCTGTGCAGCCTGTTAACACTGGGATTGGTCTACGACCTCGGAACCCGGCTCTGGAACCAGCGCACCGGCGCCGTTGCGGTGCTGCTGATGATGCTGGCACCACAATTTCTGGCCCAGGCCCAGAAGGCCCAGATTGATGCCATGGTGGCCTGCTGGATCACCGTTGCCTGCTATGGCCTGATCCGCCACTTCTTTACCGGGCCGGCCTGGGGTTGGTATTTCGCCGCCTGGGCGTTCATGGGGCTGGGGATCATCACCAAGGGCGTGGGTTTCTTGCCCGCATTGATGCTGGTGCCTCTGCTGGCGCTGAACTACCAGGATAGGGCGCGTTTCCATGGCGCCATGACCTGGCGCTGCGCCCTGGGCCCCCTGGCCATGCTCGCCGTGGTGGCGGCGTGGCTGGTGCCCATGGTGCTGTATGTGAACAGCGTGGGCACGGACGAGGCCCTAGCCTACAGGAACAACATCCTGTTCAAACAGACCGGCGAACGCTACGCCGATTCCTGGGGGCATCTCCAGCCCTGGTACTACTACCTCACCAGTGTCATTCCCGCCCTCTGGTTCCCACTGCCCCTGGTTTTCCTGGCGCTGTTCCGGCCGCTGACCGATGCCATCCGGCACCGTCCGGTGATTCTGGTGCAGCTGGCCTGGGTGGCCCTGGTGGTCCTGTTCTTCAGCATCAGTCCGGGCAAGCGCGGCGTTTACCTGTTGCCGGCACTCCCCATGTTCGCCCTTGCGCTGGCCCCGGTACTGAGCACGCACCGCCCGGCCCGGTGGTTTCCGCCGATACTCACCGGCCTGCATATGCTGATCGCGGTGGCGCTGGTCACCCTGGGTGTCCTGGCCTGGAATGATCACCCGAAACTGGTTGAAAAGGTCAGTGACTACAGCCGCGATCCCGCGCGGTTGCACGAGGCGGGGAGCCTGGTGTTCACGGTGGGACTGGTATGGCTGGCGAGCCTGCTCGGCCTGTGGCGTTCCCGGCCGCTGGGGCGCCTGTTCCTGGCCATGATGCTGAGCTGGCTGCTGCTGTCTACCTGGGGCTACCAGATTCTGGACCCCCTGCGTACACCACGCAACATTCTCGCAGCCGCTGAACAGAACGTGCCGGCAGACGCCCAACTCGGCATGATCGACTTTCGCGAGCAGTTCCTCCTGTTCTCGAAGCTCGATTTCGTTCACTTCAGTTTCTTTTCCAGCCTGCGGGACGAGGAACGCAACGCCTGGCGCTGGATGGGCGAGGGAGAACATCGCTTCATCCTGGTACAAGACAAGCTCGACCTGGACTGTTTCAGCCTGGATGGCGCCCGGGACCTCGGCGTCGCCCATCGGGAGCATTGGCTGCTGGTGGGCCCGGATCAACGGCTTCCGGACTGTGCCCCACCATCGAGAGTGCGCCAGTTCACCACACCAAGCCCGGGCGCCTGGCTGGATTGAACCGGCTCTCACCGACGCCCGGGGACCTATCGCTGGATTCGGGAAATCTTCGTACCTTCAATACTGACCCCGGCCATCAAGCCCTGCTGGCTGAAAATAAAGGCGTAGGCATCGTCCTTGAGTGACGACGTCGACAGGTTCTTGGCCACGCCTTCGTCAACCATCACGACCGTGGGCCCGACTCCAACCTCCCAGCCGTCTGACTTTTCCAGGTAGCTGACGGCCTCGTCGGTCATCAGGAACATGGCGTAGGCATAGGACTGGGCGCCGGCCTGGAATCCGAAGGTTCCAGCCACGGAGTTGTAGTAATCGACAACCTCCGAATCTTTCATCAACACGCCCTCACCATAACTGCCGCCAAAGACCAGCCCGGCTTTTACGATGTTCGGGAAAACCAGGACTGCCCTGGCGTCTTTGGACAGTGACTTGGCGACGGCATTGGTGTCGTAGAGCCTTTCCAATGCCTGCCGGGCATCCCGGTGCAAATCCTCGGCGGTTGCTGCCAGGGCCTGATGCCCGACGACCATCAGAACCATGGTAGCCAGCGCCAATATGGTTCCCTTTAACAAACTTGGTTTACTGTTCATGATGCCCCCCTCTTCCCGGTTCCAGGAGCCAGAACCGCGATATGGAATGGTGTTTCGGGGTCGAGACGAGACAGGCGCCACCGCCTGGCCCCTTACAAGACTGACTGCGGATCGAATGGTGACTGCTGTTCAGATGGGACGGCCAACTACCGGAGCATCTTTACCATGCGCCTGTTGGTGAAATTATAGTCCAGCTCGGAAAGAACCATGCAATCCGACTACAATGGCTCCTCATTTCAGGAGGTGCCAGGTGACCGTTTCGACACAGCATTTGCAGCGGGAGTGGCAAGCGTTCTGGCTTGCCGTCGGGTTCCTTACCCGAATTCCCATGATGATCCACATTGATTATTCCCAGCGGCTGATGAACCAGAGCAGCCTGTATTTCCCCTTGGTCGGTCTGGTGCTGGGTTGCCTTTATGCCGCCACCTACGGTGCCCTCACGCTGGCGTTCAGCCCTACCGTGTCGGTCATTCTGGTGGTCAGTCTGCACCTGTTCGTCACCGGTGCCTTCCACGAGGACGGTCTGGCCGACAGTGTTGATGCCCTGGGGGGCGGGTATACCGTGGAGCGGCGCCTCGCCATCATGAAGGACAGCCGTATCGGCACCTACGGCACAGTGGCGCTGGTCATGTCCCTGGGACTGAAAGTGGCTCTGCTGCTGGACGCGTCCGAGATCTGGCTGGCCATTCTGGTGGCGCCGGCGATAGCGCGGCTGGCGCCGCTGCTGATCATGTGGCAGTTGCCCTACGTGACCGATCGGGACAAGAGCCGGAGCAAACCGGTGGCCGACGGTTTTTCCCCTCGACGCCTGGGACTTGCCGCCGCGTTTACACTGGGCATTGCCCTGATCGCCGCGACCTGGGTTCCGGCAGCCATCACCGGCGCCCTTGCCGCGGTTATTCTCGTGGCGATGTGCTGGGGAAACTACATCCGCAATCAACTGGGCGGCTACACCGGCGACACCCTGGGCGCCAGCGTCGTGCTGTGCGAACTGGTGCTGCTGATGTTCCTGTAGATGCTACCGGTGCTCAGCTGTCGACGGTAAAGGAGAGTATCCGGGACAGATGACAGTAGGGCAGTCCGGTTTCCTCGTGCCAGTCGTTAAAGGCGGCCTGAGCCTGCATCAGCGCTTTCTTGCTGCCCGGCGAGGCGTCCAGCAGGTCGGCCCGGCGCAGGGCGGTCACCACGTCCGATGACAGGATGAAGCCGTCCCATCCTACCCGGCGCAGGAAATACTGAGCGCTGTTGCCCCCCAGCCGGGCACCATTGCGCTTGAGCCAGAGCAGCAAACCGGCCTGATCGTCTCTCGGCCACTGCTCGAGAAACTGCCCGAAACTGCCGTATTCTCGCGCCGTATCGACAATCATCCGGGCGTTCTCCGGTACCGTCCGGATCTTCTGCATGTTCCGAACAATGCGTTCGTCCCGGGCCAGATCCTCCAGCACATCGGGCGACACCTGTTGCCAGTACAGAGGCACAAAACCGTCGAACGCGGCCTCGAAATCCGGCCACTTGTTCTCGATAACGCGCCAGACAAAGCCGGCCTTGAACACACACCGTGTGAGTTCGGACAGGTATCGGTCGTCGGGTCTGGCCGCCAATTCACCAGCCTCCGGAACACGCGGCAGCAGCGCCCGCATGGCCGGCTCGCCACCCTTCAGGTTCAGGGCCCGCTCATAGATCTCTGAAAAACGCATAAGGCCTCACGGGTTACTGTTTCAGTTCTGCCAGGAGTGACTCGTCCTCCAGCGCCTGCCCCCAAAGATTGCCATGCACCAGGCCATTCAGGGGTAACCGAGACCGCCAGCCTTTGGCCTGGAGCTCCGGCTGGTCCAGAAACTCACTGACGTAACCGAGGCAGAGGTAGGCGAGCGGATAGACATTCTCCGGCAGATCCAGGGTTTTTGCCAACTGGTGCTGGTCCAGGATACTGACCCAGCCAACCCCAATGCCTTCGGCCCTTGCCGCCAGCCACAGATTCTGCACCGCCAGGCAGGTGCTGAACAGGTCGGTTTCGACAATCGAGTTCCGCCCCAGCACATGGGCACCACCACGGCTGCGGTCGCAGGTAATGCAGAGGTTCAGCGGACTCTCCAGAATGCCCTGCAGTTTCAGGCTGCGGTAGGTCTGCTGGCGATCGCCCTGATAGTTGTGCGCCGCCTTGTCATTTTCCGCGTCAAAGATCGCCAGCACCCGGGCCCGGACCTCGACGCTGTCGATGACCAGAAAGTCCCAGGGCTGCATGAAACCCACGGAAGGAGCATGGTGCGCGGCCCTGAGAAGACGGGCCAGGACGTCCGTTGGAACGGGGTCCGGCAGGAACTGGGAGCGAACATCCCGGCGTTCATGAATGGCGCGGTACAGACCGCGGCGCTCATCGTCGCTGAAGGGGCGGTTCGGATCGGTCATATGGGGTTCCCGTTGGTCAGTCCCAGAAGCTGGCGCAGCCAGTCGGTATCGAGGCAGAGTTCGACCTGATCCGCCAGACGGTCCAGCTGCTCCAGGCGATGCTGCTGATAGTCCACGGCAGCCTGGTTGCCGCGCAGCCCCGCCCAGGCGAGTATTGCGTGGCAGGCTTCCGGTTCGTCAAAGACACCATGGACGTAGGTGCCCATGATCTGGCCGTCGGCACTGACGGCGCCATCGGCGGTTCCGCCAAGGTCCGCGAACGGTCGGTCCAGTGCCGGCCCCTCGGTCACGCCATTGTGCATTTCGTAGCCGCTGATACCGGCGTCCTTGCCCCCCGGCGCCCGCATCCTGCCTCGGACATTGCGTAACTGCTTGCCCGCAACCATTCGGGTGCGCATCGCCAACAGCCCCAGCCCCGGGGTGTGCCCCGGATCACTCTCGAGGCCGTCGGGGTCGCCCACCCGTTCCCCGAGCATCTGAAAACCACCGCAGATGCCGAACACCCGGCCGCCATAGCGCAGGTGACGCCGGATCTCGGTGGCCCAACCCTGGGCGGTCAGCCAGTCCAGGTCGTGACGGGTGTTCTTGCTGCCCGGCAACACGATGAGGTCCGCCGGGGGAATGGCTTCGTCCGGACCGATGAACCTCAGGTCCACCCCGGGGTGCAACCGCAAGGGATCGAAATCGTTGTGGTTGCTGATTCTCGGCAGTACCGGCACCACCACCTTCAGGGCGCCGGCCTCGCTGGTGCCGCTGGTCCCGACGCTGTCCTCCGCGTCCACGATCAGTCCATGCAGGTAGGGCAACACGCCGACGACCGGCTTGCCGGTGCGTTCGGTCAGCCAGTCCAGCCCCGGCTCCAGCAGACTGATGTCGCCCCGAAACCGGTTGATGACAAACCCCGCCGTGCGGGCACGCTCGGTACCGGAGATCAGCTCGAGCGTGCCGACCAGCTGGGCGAACACGCCGCCACGATCGATGTCGCCGACCAGCAACACCGGGCAGTCCGCCGCTTCGGCAAAGCCCATGTTGGCAATGTCGTTGGCCCGCAGGTTGATTTCGGCGGGACTGCCGGCGCCCTCGGCAATGATCACGTCGTACCGGGTACTGAGGTTGCGCCAGGCATCCATCACTGCGGCTTTCGCCTCGGCCTTGTAGGCATGGTAGTCGAGGGCATTCATGTTGCCGTGCACCTGGCCCCGAAGGATGACCTGGGCGCCACAATCGGTCTGCGGCTTCAGCAGGACCGGATTCATGTCGCTGTGCGGGGCCAGACCGCAAGCCAGTGCCTGCAGCGCCGTGGACCGCCCAATTTCGCCGCCATCCACGGTCACTGCGCTGTTCAGCGCCATGTTCTGGGGTTTGAAGGGGGCCACGGACACACCCTGCCGGGCCAGCCAGCGACACAGGGCCGCCACCACGGTGGTCTTTCCGGCGTCCGAGGTGGTTCCCTGAACCATCAGCGTCGCCATGTTTTAGAGCTCGACCCCTTTCTGGGCCTTGACGCCCTGGTCCTTGAACGCATGCTTGACCACACCCATTTCGGTGACGGTGTCGGCGAGATCCACCAGTTCGTGCGGGGCGGACCGGCCGGTCACCACCACATGCTGCATTTCCGGGCGGGCCTGCAGGTCATCCAGCACCCGGTCGAGGTCCAGGTAGTCGTATTTGAGCGCGATGTTCAGCTCGTCCAGCAGCACCAGGTCATAGCTGTCATCACCGAGCATCCGGGCGGCGACGTTCCAGGCACTGGCCGCGGCAGCCACGTCCTGGTCACGGTTCTGGGTGTCCCAGGTGTAGCCCTGCCCCATGACGTGGTAATCCACGTTCGGCAGATCCCGGAAAAAGGCTTCCTCGCCGGTGCTGAACGCGCCCTTGATGAACTGGACGATGCCTACCTTCATGCCATGGCCCAGCGCCCGCGCCACCATACCGAAGCCGGAACTGCTCTTGCCCTTGCCAGGGCCGGTCAGGACCAGCAACACACCCTGCTCCTTCTGGGCCCGGGCAATGCGTTCCTGCATGATTTTCTGTTTCGCCGCCATGCGGCGGGCATGACGTTCCGGGTCTTTGGCGCGTTCACGCATGATCGAGTCCTCCAGACGGGTTGGATGCAACGGGTTTCCTAGTCCATACCGGACCGGGCGGGCACGAATACCGGGGCACCATCGGCCTCCACGGTAATCAGTTTCTGGCCGTAGAGGCTTTCCAGGGCCTCGGGCACCAGCATGTGGTCGGCCGGGCCCCAGCAGGCGTCGCCACTGGGGTACAACAACAGGATATGGTCACACCAGCGGGCCGCCAGGTTCAGGTCGTGCAAACACATGAACACCGCACGGCCGGCGCTGGCGAGCGATTTCAGCAACTGCATCACCGCCACCTGGTGGTGCAGGTCAAGATGGTTGGTGGGCTCATCCAGCAGCCACAGGGACGGATTCTGGGTCAGCACTGTGGCAATGGCCACGCGCTGGCGCTCACCGCCGGACAGGGTATTGACCAGCCGGTCGGCGAGATGACCGACATCCAGTTGCTCGAGGGCAGCCCGGGCGCTGGCCAGGTCCTCACCGCTCTCCATCTGCCAGGGCGACAGCCAGGGATGCCGACCGATCAGCGCCGTCTCCAGCACGGTGGCCGGAAAACCGTCCTGGCGTTCCTGGAACACCAGCCCCAGCTGTTGCGACACCAGCCTGCGCCTCAGATCCGCCAGCGGCTGATCCCCCAGGTACACCTGGCCATGGCGCGGGGGACGCAGGCCAGCGAGGGTGTGGAGCAAGGTGGTCTTGCCGGCGCCGTTCGGCCCGAGCACGCCCCACATCTGCCCGGGAGCGACGGTCAACCCGAGCGGGCTGCCATCGGCCCGATCCGGAATATCGATCACCAGCTCGCGGGTGTGCAGGGCTCTCATCAGCGGCTCCGGTAAAGCAGATACAGGAAAGTGGGCACCCCAAGCAGCGCGGTGATTACCCCCACCGGCAGCTGCTCGGGGGCAATCACCACCCGGGCCAGGGTATCCGCCAGCACCAGCAGCGTGCCGCCGGCCAGGGCACAGGCTGGCAGGATCAGGCGCTGGTCATTGCCGAACACGAGGCGAAGCATGTGCGGCACCACGAGACCCACGAAGCCGATACTGCCGGCAGTGGTCACTGCAGTCGCCGTCAACAGGCTCGCGACAATGTATACCAACCACTCCAGCGGACGCACCGACACGCCAAGCACGGCCGCCTGAAGGGGGCCACGAGCCAGCACATTCAGGCTCCGCCCCAGCGGCACCACCAGGAAACAGGCGCCCAGCAAGAGCAGCAATGCCGGGGCGGGAGAGCGCGCGTAAGACACATCCCCCATGAGCCAGTACAGCATGCCCGGCAGTCGCTGGGCCGGACTGACGGCGAGAATCAGCGTAATGATCGCACCCCAGCCGGCCGCTACCACCACCCCGGTCAGCAACAACCGGGACGGTGTCCAGCTTCCGGTCCCGTGGGCGAGGCCGAAGACCAGGAAGGTCGCGAGCAGGGCGCCGGCAAAGGCGGAACCGGACACCAGCATGCCGCCCACTCCGGCCAGCATGGCCAGCAAGGCGCCGACGGCAGCCCCCCCGGACAATCCCAGTACATAGGGGTCCGCCAGCGGATTGCGCAGGAGCACCTGCATCAGGGCACCGGCCACGGCCAGCAGCCCGCCGGTGGCGAAGGCCGCCAGGGTCCGCGGCAGGCGAAGATCAAGAATCAGCGTTTGCTGCAGGTCGGTGCCCTGGCCGGCTAGCACGGCCAGAAGGTCCGACAGCCCGACGCCGACACTGCCGACGCTGACCGACAGACCGATGGCTGCCAGCCCGGCCAGGGCCAGCAACCACAGCGGACGTGAGACCGAGCGGGTCATGGCCGGGGCTCCCGAAGGCTACCGACGGGCACGGGCAGTCTCCAGTTTCTCACAGAACAGACGGCTGCCCTCCAGCATACGCGGTGTTGGCCGCTGAATCAGGGAGGGCGGCACGAAGAACAGGTTGCCCTGTGCGGTGGCGCGTAACTCGGGAAAACCGGCCCAGCGCGTCAGCCAGTGGCGGTTCTCCTCCCCCATTCCACCGGCCAGTATGGCTTCCGGGTTGGCCGCCAGCACCGCTTCGGTGCTGATCCGTGGCACCAGCCGGTCAAGGTCGCCAAAAACATTGCGACCGCCGCAAAGGGTGATCACCTTGCCGATCAGGTGCTGGTCATTGACCGACATCAGTGGCTCATCCCAGACCTGATAAAACACCGGAACCGGCGATGCCTGTTGAAAGCGGGTGCGCAGGCTGGCCATGCCCTTCCGGAAGGCGTCTGCTTCGGCAAACCCCGTGGACTCGGTGCCGGCCAGCACCGCCAGTCGCTCGATGGCCGACGAGACGCCTTCGAACGTTCGAGGCTCGATCGCAAAGACCGGCAGGCCGAGGTCGTCCAGTGCATCCAGCTGTTCGCCCGGATTGCCCGTCACCCAGCCAATCACCAGGTCCGGCCGCAGGCTGATCAGGGCCTCAAGGTCGAGCCGGGTATGACTGCCCACGGACGGCACCGTTTTCGCCATTTCCGGGTAATCGCTGTAGGCCACCACAGCCACCACCTGGTCACCGGCGCCTGCCGCCCACACCAGTTCCGTCGCCCCCGGAGACAGGGCGGCAATGCGCTGGGCCGGCTCGGGCAGACAGATCCGGCGACCGGTGTCGTCCACGGCGCAGACCTCGGCGCTGGTAAGCGCGGGCATTAGCCACGCCAGCAGCGCCAGTGTCGTTACCCTGAACCACCTGATGGTCAGCATGTATGGTTTCACCTATCGAGTCTGGCCAGCGGCCATGTTGTCATCCGGTCCGGATCAAAGCTCATACCGTATCGACGCCATCGCGGTTCGGCCAGCCGACAGGTACTGGCGGCCATCGAAACGCTCGGCGGTCGCGTAGGTCCGGTCGAACACGTCGGTAACACTCAGCTTGCCGGTCCAGTCCGGTGCAAAGCGCCAGATCGCGCGCAGGTCCAGTGTGCCATAGCCCGGCAGCCGCTTGGTGTTGGCCGCATCGTCGTAACGGTAGCCCTCGGCCACCAGGGTGCCGCCGAGGGTCCAGGTGTTGATATCACGATCGATGTCCAGTCGTGCGCCCTGCCCACTGCGACGGCGCAGCCGATTGTCGGTGCCGGCATCGCGGGCATCGGTCAGTGTCAGCGCCAGATGAGTCCGCCAGCCGCCCCGTTCGAAACCGGCCCCCAGCTCCAGGCCGCGGATCTCCGCCTCGTTCACGTTTTCCGGGCGTAGATTGCCCGCGCCATCGTCGGAGAGCGCAATCAGGTTATCAATGTCCAGTTGATACGCCGCCACGTCCCAGAACCAGTCCGGATAGCGCCCGCTGAAGCCCAACTCCACGGCGCTGCTTTCCTCGGGTTTCAGGTCGGGATTACCGGCGTAGGAGCCGCCGAAGGAGTAGGTTTCCAGGGGGTAATAGAGATCATTGAACGTGGGCGCACGGAACGAGGTGCCGTAACTGACCCGAATCCGGTGCGAACGGTCGAACGCGTGCCCGAGGGCGACCCCGCCGGTTTCCTCCCGCCCATAGGCTTCGTTGTCGTCGCCACGCAGACTGACCTGGACGTCGGTCGGCCCGAAATTCAGGCGCAGCTGACCGAAGAGCGCGGCGTTGTTCCGGCTGTTTTCGTCGAAGCCCGTGCTCGATTTGACCTCATCCGAGGAGAGCTCGCTGCCTAGGACCAGCTCATGCACGTCGCGGGTGAAGGTATTTTCCCAGCGCGCGGTGCGGGTGCGGGTGTTGAATACCGAATCGGCGAAGGCATCGTTCGCGGTTTCCTGCTCGTCCCGTGCCTCGTTCAGGTCAATGCGGGTGCGCCAGTAGTCGCTCAGCGGCGTGTCCAGGGAAAAACCAACCGCCCGGAGCGTGAAATCGGTGTTTCCGCCCTCAAACTCGGTGTTGCCCCGGGATTCGAACACCGACACTCCGGCTTCGCCGCCATTGGGCAGCGTATGGCTCAGGCGGGCGACACCCGCACTGTTGCGGAAACCGCGATCCTCGCCACCTTCGATCAGTTCGGTACCGTCGGTGTTCTTGTGTACGCCGCTCACACTGAAACTGGTGACACCATCGCCCAGGCTTACGCCCGCCGCCCCTTTGCGGGTATCAAAACTGCCACCACCGGCTTCAACCCAGCCGCGCGGGCCCGCTTCCGGCCTCAGGGTAAAGGCCTGGATCACACCGCCAACCGCATCCGCACCGTAAAGACTGCTGCGGGGGCCCCGCACAATCTCGACCCGCTCAATCAGCTCCTTGGGCACGAACTGCCAGGGCGCACCGCCGCTGGTTGCCGACCGGATCCGGATGCCATCGAGCAGCAGCACCGTGGAATCATTGGAGGTACCGCGGGTATACACACTGGTGTTCTTGCCGAACGCCCCGTTGGAGACCACCGTCACACCCGGCTGGCCCCGGAGCAGGTCCGCAAACTCATTCGGAGCCTGCTTTTCGACGGTGTCTTCATCCAGCACGGTCACTGACGACAGGCTTTCACCCACGGTTCGCGGGCCGAGGGTGGCGGTAACAACAATCGGATCAAGCTCGGTGGCATCGCCGGAAACGGAGGACTGTTCGGCCATTGCAAGACCGGAAACCAGGGGCAGGGAACTCAGGATAACGCCAGCCCCGACGTTGGGCAGACTGTCTTTCAGGAAACTCATAACCATACTCACTCACACGCCGCACGCACCCGTGCGGGGGATTCTTGTCGGGTTGCGCGGGGCAGGTCTGGCGGGTGGGTAAGAGTAGTCACGGGCCCGGGAGGCAGTTCACCCACCGCCGTCGCCCTCCGCAACGTCTGGTGTGTAAACAGGCCGGTCTCCGGGCTTATGAGCGGTGCGGCCAAGCGCACTGCGGTGATCGCCTTCCCATGCCTGGGCACAGTGGCGCACTCGATCACCGTTAACTCACATACCGTTGCGGGGGCAGCGCCGGACTCTCACCGGCTTCCCGTTTCACCCCTGCGATGTCGGCAAAACATCGCATCGGGGCACCTGAAAACGAGCGGCAAGGCTAGCAATCGGTCACTCACTGGTCAATGACAAATGACATGCCCTCGAGACCCCGGGCAAGTCTTTGCCAGTCCGATTCGGGCCCCGGGAGACCAAGCCGAAGCGCCGCCGGTCGGTCGAAATGCCGCACCAGAATGCCTTGCCGGGCCAGCTCCGCGTGCAGGTGACCGGCTCCGGGATGCGGGAGGTATCGGAACAGGAGCGTACCCTGGGTGCCGGGCAGGCCCAGTCCGGCCAGAAGTTCGCCCAGGCGCTGCGATGCCCCACGCAGGTGGCTTTCGGCGCTGTCTTGCCAACGGGTGTCCTGCAGCGCCCGAGCCATCAGGAAGCGGGCAGGTCCGCTGAGCGCCCATGGGCCAGTCACAACCCTGAGCCCCTCGCCGATGGCGGCGTCGGTCAGGACCGCGCCGGCACGCACCCCCGCCAGGCCGAAAAACTTGCCAAGGGACTTGAGCACCACCAGCCCGGGCTGGCCTGACACGGCGGCAAGACTGGCACTGTCCCCCGCGGTCAGGAACGCCTCGTCGACAACGAGCCAGCCCCCCCGCGCCTGCAGACGCGCCAGCCAGCCCAGGAGCCGGTCGCGTTCAAGGCGTCGTCCGGTCGGATTATTGGGGTTGATCCAGACGACCACATCGAGCGCATCAAGCCAGTCATCACCGGCCGCCAGATCGGCATCGGTTACCGGCACCACGACGTGGCCCGCAGAGGCCCAGCAGTGGGCGTGTTCAGCGTAACCGGGCTCAGGCACACCGACCCGGCAGGCCCGACGCAGGCGGGGTAAGGTCTGTATCGCGGCCTGACTGCCGGGTACCGGGACACAGACTGATGTCGCGGGCGCGCCGCACCAGTCCCGAACCACAGCCTCCAGATCGTCGTTGTCCTCCGGCAGACGCTGCCAGACCGACGCGGGAATGTCCGGCACCGGCCAGCCCAGCGGATTGATGCCGGTGGACAGGTCCAGCCACTGATCGACCGGTCGGTTCCAGCGCCGGGCAGCCTCGGTGAGCCGGCCGCCATGGGCTAATCGAGACGGGCCGGTCACCACAGCACCTCCTGGGCGCCAACCAGCAAAACCAGGGCAGCAAGCCAGAGCCCGACACCAAGATGAACCAATCGGATGGCATCACGAATGGTTCCGGCCTCTGGCTCGGTGCCGCTGCCCAGCCACGGGCGATCCTTGATTCCGGTGGCATAGGGCGCGGGGCCACCCAGCCGGACCCCCAGAGCACCCGCACCGGCAGCCATGACCGGTCCGGCGTTCGGACTGTCCCAGAGCGGCGCCTGGGTACGCCAGCAGCGCCAGGCGCGGCGGGTGTTGCCAAGGCAGGCGTAGGTCAGTGCCGTCAACCGGGCGGGCACCCAGTTCATGGCATCGTCCAGCCGGGCGGCGCAGCGGCCGAACCGGTAAAATCGGGGGGTCCGATAGCCCCACATGGCATCAAGGGTATTGATCATCCGGTGCAGCACAACCCCGGGTACCCCGGCCACGAGAAACCAGAACAGACTGGCAAACACCGCATCCGCCCCATTCTCGAGCATCGATTCGGTGGCGGCAGCCGCCACCCCGCGTTCATCCAGCGCGGCCGCATCCCGGCTGACAATCCGGGCCACCTGTGTGCGAGCCTCGTCCAGCCGGTGTCCGGCCAGCGGGCGGGCGACGGCCAGACCGTGCTCGGCGAGACCACGCAACGACAACGCCAACCAGAGCGTGAGAACTTCCAGGACCAGCAAAAAGGCTGGCGACAGCATCCCGACCAGCAACCAGAGCGCCAGGGTAACGGGAACCACCAGAGCCAGCACCGCCAGGACACCCCGGCCAATGCCCGCCGGCCGGGACCGGTTGACCTGATGCTCAATCCAGCCGGCGAGTTGCCCAAAGCCGACCACCGGGTGCCAGCGCCGGGGCTCACCCAGCCACCGATCCAGCACCAGCGCTACAGCACACACCGCCACCGATTCCAACACACCGTCCAAAAATAGGGCTCCATAGCTCTCAGGTTCCGTCAGGAGCGACAGTCTACTCGACCCAAAGCCAACCTTGACACCGTTTCAGCCTCGGTGGAGTATCGGGCGCCTGTCTCACCCGACTGGAATCATGCCATGACTCTGCCCGACTGCTGGACCCGGCCTCTGCCCCGAACCGACGAACATTGCCGCGAACAGGCCCGCCAGAGGCAGTCTGTGCTGACCAAACCGCCCGGCTCCCTCGGCACGCTGGAGCAGATCGCGATTACCTTGAGCGGCCAGCAGGCAACCGCAACGCCGGCCGTCGACCGGGTTCACATCGCCGTCTTTGCCGGTGACCACGGTGTCTGTGCGGAGGGCATTTCTGCCTTCCCGCAAGCGGTGACGGCCCAGATGATTGCCAACTTTGCCCATGGCGGCGCCGCGATCAGCGTTATGGCACGGCACCTTGGCGCGTCACTGGAGGTGGTCAACCTGGGAACCGTGGGTGAGGTGCCAGACGGACTCAGCGGTGTGGTGGACGCGACCATCAGGCCGCAAACAGGGAACCTGGCCCAGGAACCGGCCATGACCGAAAGCGAGGTCGGCGCGGCCCTGACGGCAGGGGACCACGCCGCCCAGCGGGCGGCCGAGGCAGGAGCCCAACTGTTCATCGCCGGGGATATGGGCATTGGCAACACCACCGCAGCCACGGCGCTGGCCTGCTGCCTGCTGGGTCAGAATCCGGATGCGCTATCCGGGCCCGGTACCGGCCTCGATGCCCGGGGCGTCTGTCACAAGGCGGAGGTCATCAAACGGGCGCTGGGTCGGCACGGCGAGGACCAGTCGCCAATGGGCGCTCTCGCGTCGCTGGGGGGACTGGAAATTGCGGCCATAGCCGGCGCAATCCTGGGAGCCGCGGGCCGCCGGATTCCGGTGTTGATTGACGGCTACATTGTCTCTGTCGCAGCGTTGGTGGCGGTCCGTCAACAACCGGAACTCGGCCAGTGGCTGTATTTCGGACACCAATCCGCCGAGCCCGGCCATCGTCGGGTCCTCGATGCGCTGGCGTCCTCGCCCCTGCTATCGCTCGGGATGCGCCTGGGGGAAGGCAGTGGCGCGGCGGTGGCAGTTCCTCTGCTGCGTTCCGCCTGCGCCCTCCACAACGGCATGGCCAGCTTTGCCGATGCTGGCGTCAGTGACAGGAGCTAGATCATGACCCGGGACAGTCAGCAGCCAACCGCCGACACCTCGTTCCTCGACCTGATCCGCCACGGGGAACCCGAGGGCGGCCCCATGTTTCGTGGCAGCCAGGACGATCCCCTGAGTGAGACCGGCTGGAAACAGATGCGCGCTGCCATCTCCGACAGCGACTGCTGGGACGCGGTACTGACCTCCCCCCTGCAACGCTGCCGCCAGTTCGCCGAGGAAGTTGCCGATACCCGAAACCTGCCGCTCTTCGTGGAGCCGGATCTGCGGGAAGTGAGCTTTGGCGCCTGGGAAGGCCGGACCTCGCAGCAGATCCTGACCGAATACGGCGACCAGCTGAGCGCGTTCTGGGACGATCCGACGGCCATTACCCCGCCCGAAGGCGAGCCCATTGACGCGTTCTACCGGCGAGTGACCCGCGCCGGAGCGCTCTGGCAACGCCGGCTGGCCGGCCAGCGGATTCTGGTGGTTTGTCACGGCGGCGTGATCCGAATGTTGCTCGCAGATGTCCTGCACATTCCGCTGTCGCGCTCATTCGCGGGTTTTGCCGTCCCCTACGCCTGCCGAAGCCTGATCCGGTTCGACCGGAGCGAGCACGGACTGTTACGGAGCCTGCTTCGCCACGGCGGCTAGAATCCGGACCCTTTCAGGATCTGGGGCAAACCGGCCACCGACAGCACCACACGGTGACAGCGGGCGGCCAACGCCTGGTTCAGCCAACCCAGCTCGTCGGCAAAACGTCGGGTCAGCGGGTCCATGCCAATCGTGCCCAACCCGACCTCGTTACTGACGATCGCGACCGGACCGGGGTAATTGGCCAGGCTGTCCAGAAACCGGGCACGCTCGGCGGCGAACACCTCTTCACCGGCAAACATCAGGTTACTGACCCACAGGCCCATGCAATCGATCAGCAGCCCGGGCGGGTGCGTTGACCGCGCCTGGGCCTGCAGGACCTCACCCAGGCGCAACGGTTCTTCAATCAACCCCCAGTGCCCGGGGCGACCGGCCCGGTGACGGTCGATCCGGGCGGCCATTTCGTCGTCGCCGGCGGTCGCTGTCGCGACATAGGTGACCCGGTCCCAGGCCGTCGCCACGGTTTCCGCCAGGGCGGTCTTGCCGGACCGGATTCCTCCCAATACCAGAGTGTGGTCCGTCGCCTGCGTTCCTGTGTTCATACTGCGGATTCCTTCGAAACATCGGTCATCGTTCGCGAAATCATGTCACGGAGCCCGGTTTCAAAACCAGACGTTTTACCGGATGGTTACTGTTTGCCCCCCCTGCTATATTCGATAACCAAACCATTGCCTTAGCCAGTTATCAGGGAGCGTCATGCAGGCCGAGCTCATCGACATTCGCAATCACCTCGCCAACTTTCCGCCCTTTGACGAGATGTCCGAGGAATTGCTGGACCGGGTTGTGTCCAGCATTGAGGTGGAATACTTTCGCGCCGGGAGCCCCATTCTCGAGTTCGGCAGCCCCAATCACTGGCTGTACTACATTCGCAGTGGGGCCGTGGAGATTTTCCGGCGTTCCGGCGAACTCTACAATCGCATCACCGAGGGCGACATCTTCGGCCAGTTTGGCCTGTTGATGCATCAGAAGGTCCGCTTTCCGGCCAAAGCCCTGGAAGACACCCTGGTCTATCGAATCCCGGAAGAAACCTTTCGGTTCCTGTTCGAAGCAGATGACAACTTCGCCGATTTCGTGGAGGTCGAGGATAAATCACGCCTGCGCTCGGCCCTGTCCCGCCGGGAGAAGTCCAACGAACTGATGACCTCCCGGGTGACCCGGCTGATCTCCCGGGAGCCGATTTCCGCCCCGTGCACCGTACGCCTGCAGGAAGCGGCCCGGATCATGACCGACCACGGCGTTTCCGCCCTGCTGTTAATGGAAGACCACGGCGATCACCCGCGTCTCAAAGGCATCATTACCGATCGCGACCTCCGAACCCGCGCGGTGACCGAAGCCCTGCCTTCGGAAACCCCCGTCTGTGAAATCATGTCCGAAGACCTGATCACCATCCGCGCCAGCGCCTTCATCTTCGAGGCCATGCTCACCATGCTGCACAACAACGTGCACCACCTGCCGGTGATGGACAAGAGAGAGGTCCGCGGGGTGATCGCCCTGGCCGACATCGTCAAGTACGAGAGCCAGAGCAGCCTGTACCTGGTGAGCAACATCTACCACCAGCAGGATGTGGCCGGCCTGAAAAAGGTCAGCCGGGATGTGCCCGACAGCTTCGTCCGCATGGTCAACGAAGACGCCAACTCGCACATGGTCGGCAGTGCCATGGCCGGCATCGGACGCAGTTTCACCCAGCGCCTTCTGGAGCTGGGGGAAGAGAAACTTGGACCGCCCCCGGTTCCCTACTGTTTCATGGCCCTCGGTTCCATGGCCCGGGACGAACAGCTGGTGGTGACCGACCAGGACAACGCCATGATCCTGGACGACAGCTTCGTGCCGGATGAGCACGACGATTACTTCCGGGCCCTGGCCAAATTCGTCAGCGATGGCCTGGCCGAGTGCGGCTACAGCTACTGTACCGGCGACATCATGGCCACCAACCAGAAATGGCGCCAACCCCTGAGCGTGTGGAAACAGTATTTCACCGACTGGATTGAGAATCCCAAGGCCGAGGCCCTGCTGAACAGCAATATTTTCTTCGACCTGGACGGTATCTATGGCAAGACCGACTTTGCCGAAGAACTCAAGACCCTGGTGGCCGAGAAGGCCAGCAACAGCCAGCGTTTCCTGACCATGCTGGCCCGCAATGCCCTGAACCGGACGCCGCCGATCGGGTTCTTCCGAAGCTTTGTGCTGGAGGAAGGTGGCCAGCAGCGCAAGACCTTCAACCTCAAGCGTCGGGGTACTGCTCCGCTGTCTGACCTGATCCGGGTTCATGCCCTGGCCTGCGGGTCCCGGGCCCAGAATTCCTTCGAGCGGCTCAAGGCGATTGGCAAGACCAAGCTCATCCTCGACGACGACCTGGGTAACCTGCGCGATGCCCTGGAGTTCATCGCCATCGTCCGGATCCGCCACCAGGCCCTCGCCATCGAGGAGGGCCGTGAGCCGGACAACAACGTGCGACCGGAGGACCTGTCACCGTTCGAGCGCAGCCACCTGAAAGATGCCTTCCAGGTGGTAAGCAACGCCCAGAAATTCCTTCGATTCCGCTACAACGCGGGGGTGGGCCGGAATGTCCAGTAAACCCGTCAGCGATACAACGGACCCTGGCAACTGGCCCGAACGATACCGGGCGCTGGCACAGGACGCGCGCAACCCACTGCTCAAGGAATTCTATGAGGCCGGGTGCGTGGCGCCGGATACGCCCCTGGCAGACGTGCCGATGGTGGCCCTGGATTTTGAGACCACCGGTCTGGACCCGAGTCAGCACTCAATCGTCAGCGTGGGAATGGTGCCCTTCTCCCTGAACGGAATTCAGCTGGGCGCCGCCCGGCACTGGGTAGTTCGCCCGAAACTCCCCCTGCACCAGGCCTCGGTCGAGATTCATGGCATTACCCACGCCGACATCGCTCACGCGCCGGACCTCTCGGAAATTCTGGAATGGATTTTCGACTTGCTGAAGGGGCGGGTTCCGGTGGTGCACTACCGCAACATTGAGCGCCAGTTTATGGACGTTGCCCTGAAATGGCGGTTGGGGGAAGGCATCCAGTTTCCCGTGCTGGACACCATGGCCATCGAAGCGCACATCTACCCGGAGCGGCATCCGTCCCGGTGGCAGCGACTGCTGGGCAAGCGACCAATCTCGATCCGGCTCAGCGACAGCCGCTCCCGGTACGGGCTTCCTCACTACGCGGCCCATAATGCCCTGATCGACGCCATCGCGACGGCGGAGCTGCTACAGGCGCAGATTCACCACCACTTCAGCCCGCAAACGCCGATCAGGGAACTCTGGCTCTAAATGTTCTGGCCGTCGGTCACCTCGTCGATGTACTCGCCGTAGCCACGGGCCTCCATTTCTTCCAGCGGGATGAATTCGAGGGCCGCCGAGTTCATGCAATAGCGCAGACCGGTCGGTGCCGGGCCGTCATCGAACACATGCCCCAGGTGCGAATCGGCATAGCGGCTGCGAATCTCGGTGCGGGTGCTGAAGAAGGATTTGTCCTCCCGCTCGACCACAGCGTCGTTGCTGATTGGCCGGGTGAAGCTGGGCCAGCCAGTGCCCGACTTGTACTTGTCCCGGGAGGAAAACAGCGGTTCACCGGAGACAATGTCCACATACAGCCCCGGTTGCTTGTTATCCCAGTAGCGGTTGTTGAACGCGCGCTCGGTGCCGTCCTCCTGGGTAACCTCGTACTGGATATCCGTGAGGCGTTGCTTGAGTGCCGCCTGGTCCGGCTTCACAAAGCTTTCCGGATCAAAGCCATCGCCCGCCTTGCCGGCCTTCATCGCGCCCGGCTGAAACCGGGAGAAATCCAGCTCGTAGTCCTCGCCATACACCTTCTCGATGAACTGGTAGCGGCCGGAATTGAACGTGTAGAAGTTGTAGCGCAGGGGATTCTTCTTGTAGTAGTCCTGGTGATACTTCTCTGCCGGGTAAAAGACGTCCAGCGGCACGATCTCGATAACGACCGGCTTGTCATATACACCGGACGCCTGAAGCTCGGCCTTGGCGGCTTCTGCCAGACGCTTCTGCTCCGCATCGTGATAGAAGATGGCCGGACGATACTGTTTGCCCCGGTCCACGAACTGGCCATTGGCATCGGTCGGATCCATTATGCGCCAGAGTCCCTGCAGCAACCCTGCGTAGGTCATCTGATCCGGATCGTAATACACCTGTACGGCCTCGGTATGGCCGGTGGAACCGGACGACACCTGCTTGTACGTCGGATTCGCCTCGTCACCCCCAGCATAGCCGGATACGGCTTCCACCACACCCGGGATTTTTTCGTAGCCGGCCTCCACACACCAGAAGCAGCCACCGGCAAAAGTCGCGACGGCCAGATCCGGATTATCCGGTGCATATTCGCTGGTTTGCGCGGCGTGCTTGTCCGCCGTGGCGTAGGCCGCAAACAGTGCGCCCGCAGAGCCGATAACCAGAGCGGTGGCAATTCCTATCATCTTGCGTTTCATTGGAAGTCTCCTGTGAATGATTCCATGCTGCCAGCGTATCGCCGTGGCTTCACGAAAACGTTCAAAGACTATTACGAATCTATAACGGCGCGGATTTATTCATTGCCCGGGCAGCCAGACCCGGAATTCGGCACCGGCCGAGGCTCCGTTTCGTACCGAGATGCGGCCTTTCTGGAGTTCCGCCATGCGTTGGGCAATGGCCAGCCCCAGCCCGGCATGGCCCGTACGGGCAGCGCCCGAGGCCTGGTAGAAGGGTTCAAACAGGTGCTCCAGGTCGTCGGCGTCGATGCCGGGGCCGGCGTCGGTGACGGCAATGCAGGCACCCCCGTCGCTGCGTTCCACGGCCAGGGTGACGCGGCTGTCCGCCGGGGCGTGACCTATCGCGTTGCTGATCAGGTTGTCGAGGATACGTTCGGTCATGGCAATGTCTGCGTTCACCATCACCGCGTCGGCGCCGACAATCTCGAGGGATACCGCCGCGCGCTCCGCCTCGGGCTGGTGTTTCTGGACCACGTCGTGGACCAGCTCGGCAATCATGCAGGGTTCCGGAGCGGGCTGCTTTTCCCGGGCCTCGAGGGCCGCCAGCTCGAACAGTTCATCTACCAGGCGGCCCAGCCGATGGGTTTCGGCCAGCGCCACCTTGAGGAAACGCCCCCGTTCTGTGGGGCTCAGGTCCGCCTGCTTTAACTGCAGGGCTTCGAGGTACCCCTGAATCGACGCCAGGGGCGTGCGCAGGTCGTGGGAGACCTGGGCCACCAGCTGGCGCCGCTGATGGTCCTTGTCCTTGAGCAAGTCCAGCTGGGCGGCAATGCGACGGGCCATCTGGTCAAAGCGTTCGGTCAGGTAATCAATGTCATCACCCCGCACCGGAACCCGATCGGGCGTCTGGGCCACGACCACATCCGCATCGCCGGCCTCAAAACTCTCGACCCGCTCTGTCAGTCGCGACAGCCGGCGTGTGAGCAGCCGGAAAAACACCAGCCCCGCCAGCAGCCCCACAAACAGGCTTACCGCGAGGGCACCGGCACCCATCTGGAGCAGCCGGTCGCTGTGCACCATGCTCTCGGCGGTGTCATATTCCTCGCCGCGCAGCACCACATAGAGATAACCAGAGGGATTCACGTCGGACGGCACCGGCGTCACCGAGAAGACCTTGCGCCGGTCGTGGCTGCGCGGATCGTCCCCCGGCAGCGGGTAGGCCGTCGGGTCGGAAAGCAGGGTCTGGATCGGCGCCAGAGATACCCGGTTGCGTTTGATTTTGTCCGGATCCGCGGAGTAGGAGAGGATCCGCCCCTCGCGATCGAGCAGGTAAATCTCAATGCTGGGGTTGATGGTCATGTAGAGATTAAACAACTCTTTAAGGGCGTTGCGATTGAGCTTTCCATCGGTCACCAGGTTGCGGTCAGAGACCAGGTTGCTGGCCAGATCCCGGTTGAGTTCCTGATTGACCGCCGCGGTGTACTCCCGCACCGAGTAAAGGCTCAGCACGGTAAACAGCCCGCCGACGATCACCAGCAGCAGGAACAGGCCCAGGGCCAGCCGGGCATAGAGGGTTCGGAAAACCGACAGCGCCATGGTTCAGTCCATGAACCGGTAACCGACGCCCCAGACGGTCTGGACGTACCGGGGTTCGGCGGGATCAGCCTCGATCTTGTTCCGAAGCCGGTTGATGTGGGTGTTCACGGTGTGCTCGTAACCTTCGTGGTTGTAGCCCCAGACCGAATCCAGCAACTGGGCCCGGCTGAAGACCCGGCCCCGATGGCGGGCGAAGTGCCAGAGCAGGTCGAATTCCCGGGCGGTAAGCTCCACCTCCCGATCATCCACAAACACCCGGCGACGCACCGGGTCTATCCGCAACCCGTCCACTTCCAGCGGCTCGGCCTCGGCCGGGATATCTTCGCGGGCAGACAGGGCATCCACACGGCGGAACAGGGCCTTGATGCGCGCCGCCAGTTCGGCCACGCTGAACGGCTTGGTCAGGTAATCGTCGGCGCCCATTTCCAGCCCCAGCACCCGGTCCAGCTCGGTGCTCTTGGCGGTCAGCATCAGCACCGGGACATAGCCGGGGCTGGACCGGATCTCACGGCAGACCGCGAGACCGTCCATCCCCGGCAACATCAGATCCAGGATCACCAGATCGATACCCCCCTGGCGAAAACGTGCAAGGCCCTCATCCCCGCGATCGACAAGAATGGCCGCCATCCCCAGATCGGTCACCTGCATGCGCACAAGCTCACCGATGCCCGGGTTGTCCTCAATGATCAGTACGGTTCGTGTCATGATCTCCTGGCTCTGGTCCGGCGCTCGAGCACCCGTTACTGCATGGTGTCCTTATCGTCCATGGTGTCGTCATCCATGGTGGTGTCGCTCATGTCGTCTTTTTTCATGTCGTCCATGCCCCCCGAGTCCATGGTGTCCTCTTTCATACCGTGCCCCATGTCCTCGGCCGTGTCATCCTTTTCCATGCCAGGGTCGGACATCCCCTGCTCCATGGTGTCGTCCTTCATCATGCCCTCCTCGTCCTTCATTTCCTCGGCGACAGCCAACAACGGCGCCAGGCTCAGACTGGCAATGGCAAGCATTCGGGTCAGGTGTTTCATTGTGATCTCTCCGTGTTGTTCATAGGGTTTGCGCCGGCACTGCGCACCGACAACACAGACAGGATGCCAAGCCGGGCTCACGCTCGGATCACGACCCGGTAAAGAGTGTATAGCGGAAATATCACAAAACCATCACGCCCGCGCAGGGAGCAGCGGGCGCGGGCGGACTGGCACCCCGGCCGGCATCAGGCCAGGAAACCGGTGAGCCGCTGCCGGACGATGGCCTCGGCATCGGCCATGATGCGGTTGATCAGTTCCTCGCAGGTGGGGATGTCATGGATCAGGCCCGCCACCATGCCACAGCTCCAGGCGGCCTCGTCCATCTTGCCTTCCTGCAGCACCAGCCGGCCCTTCACGCCGGTAACCAGGTGCCGGATGTCGTCGATGGTCTCGGCGTCGCCCTTCTCCCGCTCGATGCGGATGATTTCCTCCACCGCGGCGTTGTTCATCACCCGCTCGGTGTTGCGCAGGTTGCGCATGATCAGCCTGGTCTGGAGCTCATCCGCCTCCAGGATGGCCTGCTTGACGTTGTCGTGAATCGGCGCGTCTTTGGTTGCCAGGAAGCGCGTGCCCATGTTCATGCCCTCGGCACCCAAGGCCATGGCCGCCACCAGGCTGCGGCCGTCGGCCATGCCCCCGGAGGCCACGAACGGAATGCTCAATTCCTCGGCAGCGCGGGGCAACAGAATGAAGTTGGGGATATCGTCCTCACCCGGGTGGCCACCGCACTCGAAGCCGTCAACACTGGCGGCGTCGCACCCGATGGACTCGGCTTTCAGGGCATGGCGCACCGAGGTGCACTTGTGGATCACCTTGATGCCCGCCGCCTTGAGCTGGGGCATATACTTCTCGGGGCTGCGGCCGGCGGTTTCCACCGCCTTGACCCCACCTTCGATAATGGCGTCAATATACTCGGGATAGGGGGGCGCCTTGAAAGAGGGCAGAAACGTCAGATTCACTCCGAACGGGCGATCGGTCATTTCGTGACAGCGGGCGATTTCCCGGGCCAGGTCCTCCGGCGTCGGTTGGGTGAGCCCGGTGATCATGCCGAGCCCGCCGGCGTTCGACACCGCCGACGCCAGTTCCGCATAGCCGACGTGGTGCATACCGCCCTGGATAATCGGGTAACGGGTACCGAACAGTTCGGTGATTCGGGTGTTCATAGCGGGTTTCCTGTTTTGTCGTTAGAATGAATCCAAACTCCGGCACGAGGTTTCAGTGACAGAGAAAACAACAACCAGAGCGACGCCGGCCGATGCCTTCAAACGGGCCCGGCGCATGTGGCTCAAGGGTGAGCGCATTCACCTGGCATCCTTGTCTGACGAACTCAACATCGGTCGTGCCACACTGTTTCGCTGGGTCGGAAACAAGGATCTCCTGATCGGGGAAGTGCTCTGGTCGCTTTACGAGCCCTTGCGCTTGGAAGCGCTCTCGTCAACGCCCGGGCAAGGCGTCGACTTCGTCGTTGGCGTATACCGGCGCATCAATTCCACCATCCTGCACTTCGAGCCCCTGCGCCGGTTTATCAACCAGGATCCGGAATACGCCCTGAAGATCCTGACGTCCTCCCAATCCACGTTGCACAGCCGCACCGTGGAGGCCAACACCCGGACCCTGAAGGACCAGGTCGCCTCCGGTTACATCAGCCCGCCGATGAACATCGAGAGCCTGTCCTACTTCATGGTGCGGCTGGCCGAATCCTGCCTTTACAGCGACATCATCGGCGGGCGCGAGCCCCGGGACGAAGAGCTGGAAGATGCCTGCACGGCTGTTCGGATCCTGCTTGGCGGCAAGGCCTAGGTTCGGAGTCTGGCCCCTGGGGCGCGATACCTTTTCTTTTGGGAAAAACAACTCGCTTCGCTCAGACATTTTTTCCCGGCAGAAAAGGCACCCCACCCCAGGGGCCGAGCTGACTTCGAGTGTTAAAGCTGGAGTGAACGCACTTCCAGGAATTCCTCCAGGCCCCACTTGCCGAATTCACGGCCAATGCCGGAGTGGCCGAAGCCGCCGAACGGTGCCTGAGGATTGAAGGCACCGCCGTTGACCGTGACCTGCCCGGTACGCAGCTTGCTCGCCACCTTCTTCGCCTTGTCCTGATCCGCCGACCAGACCGCACCCGACAGCCCGTATTCGGTGCCGTTGGCGATGCGAATGGCGTCGGCTTCATCCTGGTAGGGAATGATGCTCAGTACCGGCCCAAAAATCTCTTCCTGGGCAATGCGGCTGTCCGGTTTGACGTTGCCGAACACCGTGGCCTTCACAAAGTAGCCCTGGTCACAGCCGTCTGGGGCTTCCGGGCCGCCGGCCACCAGGGTGGCGCCTTCCTCGATGCCGAGACGGATGTAGTCGAACACCCGGTCTCGCTGTTGTTCGGACGCCAATGGCCCGAGACGGGTGGTTTCCTCGAGCGGGTTACCCGGGGTCATTTTTGCCACCGCGGCTGCCGCCAGTTCACAGGCTTCGTCGTGCTGGTCCGCCGGGACCAGCAATCGGGTCAGCGCCGTGCAGGTCTGGCCGGAGTTCAGCAGACAGTTGTTCACCGTGCCTTTCACCGCGGCGCCCAGATCGGCATCGGGCAGCACCACCGAGGCCGATTTACCGCCCATCTCAAGGGCAATACGCTTGAAGTCGTCCGCGGCAGCGTGGGCAATGAGGCTGCCGGTGCGGGTGGAGCCGGTGAACGACACCATGCGCACGTCCGGATGCTTGATCAGGGTGTCACCCACGGTCTGACCCAGACCACAGACCAGATTGAAGACCCCTTTCGGCAGATCCGTACCATCCAGGATTTCGGCCAGGATGTAAGCGCTCTGGGGCGCGATTTCCGAGGGCTTCAGCACCACGGTGCAGCCGGCAGCGATGGCCGGCACAATTTTCAGGATGACCTGGTGCAGTGGGTAGTTCCATGGCGTAATACAGCCGACCACACCCACCGGCGCATACTGAACTTCAGAGTTGCCGGATTGCTCGGTGAATGGGAAATCCGGCAACAGTTTCAGGTAGGATTTTGTCATGGTCGCTGGCATACCGGCCTGAATCGCGGTCGCCAGCTTGATTGGCATCCCCACCTCCCGGCAGATGGTTTCGGCGATTTCGCCACTGCGCTCTTTCAACCCGGCATGAAGCTGTTCGAGCACCTTGATGCGCTGCTCCAGGGTGCTTTCCGACCAGGAGTCAAAGGCGCGATCGGCGGCGGCGATGGCCTGTTCCATTTCTTCCCGGCCAGAGGAGGGCACCCGGGCAATGACCTCGCCGGTCCCGGCTTCGTGGACGTCCAGAGTGTCGCCGCTCCAGTCCACCCATTGCCCGTTAATGTAGTTCCTGCTCAGATCGTTCATACGGTTCCTCCTGACTCAGTCAAAGACAATCACGCCGCGGGCGTTCTTGCCTGCCACCATATCATCGAAAGCCTGGGCGGCGTCTTCGATCGGGTAGGTGCGGGTGATAAGTTCGTCGAGCTTCAGTTTGCCGGCCTGGTAGAGACCCAGAATGCGCGGGAAATCATGCTGGGGCCGGGCCGAACCCAGCCAGCTGCCCTTCAGGGTCCGTTCGTCGGCGGGCAGGGTCAGCGTGGTCACCGAGGTTTTGTCCTTGGGATCGGCAACGCCCACCACCACCGCGGTACCGCCGCGGCCGAGACTCTTGTAGGCCTGTTCCACCACGGGACCGGCACCGACGCACTCGAAGGCGTAATCGACACCACCGGTCAGCTTCTTGACCGCGCGGGCGGGATCATCCACCTCGTTGATGTTCACGGTGTGGGTGGCACCGAACTCCCTTGCCATAGCCAGTTTCCGGTCATTGTTGTCCACGGCCACGATCATCTCGGCGCCGGCCGTGGCGCATCCCTGGATGGCGTTCAGTCCGACACCTCCGATCCCGAACACGGCCGCCCGGGAACCCGGCTCCAGCTTGGCGGTGTTGAACACCGCCCCCACGCCGGTCATGACCGCACAGCCCACCAGGGCAGCGTTCTGCATCGGCACCTTGTCGTCCACCTTGACGCAGTTATCGACATGCATGGTGGCGTATTCCGCCATCACGCCGCAGGCCCCGAACACGTTGAGTGGTTCGCCCTGGCTGTCTTTGGTGCGGACAGTACCGTCGGGCAGGGTAAACATGGCCTTGCGGGCGTGTTCGCAGAGGACCGGGCGGCCCCGGACACACTGGCGACATTTGCCGCACATGGAGATGAAGGAGCTGACCACATGGTCGCCTTCCTGGAAATCGGTGACGCCCTCGCCCACTTCGACCACCACGCCGGCGGCTTCGTGACCGAGGACCAGGGGTGGCGGATACTGGATCTTGCCCGTGGTCGCGGAGAGATCGCTGTGGCAAACCCCGCAGGCGGCGATCTTGATGGTGATTTCACCCCGTTTCGGGCCTTCGACGGTGATGGTCTCGACCTGAACGGGCTGCCCCCATTCCCGGCAGACCACGGCCTTCGCTTGTCTATCCATTCGCTTCAAACTCCCGTGCTAGTGCGTGTCAGAACTGTTCGTCCACCATATCCAGCGCAGTGGTATCCACGGCCTGCAGCAACTCCGCCGTGCTGATCACGTTGGGCAATTCGTACCGGGTAAAGTAGTCGCAAACCCTCACTTTACCCTCATAGAATTCCGGCGTCTGCTCACCTTTACCGGCCAGACCGGACAGGGCCCGGAGAGCCTGGCGCAGCCAGAGCCAACCCACCACCACATGGCCAAAGGCGTCGAGGTACAGGGTGGCGTTGGCCAGGGCCTTCTCGGTGTTACCACGTTGTTTTTCGCCGTTGATGGCGTCGGTTGCCGCCGCCATGGCACGCATCGCCACGTCGAGCCGATCCGCCGATGCCGTCAGCCGGGCATGTTGCCGGGCCTCAGCCAGGCTCGCCTCCATGCGACGCATGAGTTCGTGGTAGTGCTCACCGCCGGCCATGGAGACCTTGCGACCAAGCAGGTCCAGCCCCTGAATGCCGTGAGTGCCCTCGTGAATCGGGTTCAGCCGGTTGTCCCGGTAGAACTGCTCCACTGGGTATTCCCGGGTGTAGCCGTAGCCGCCATGAACCTGAATGGCGAGGCTGTTGGCCTCCAGGCAGTAGCGTGAGGGCCAGGATTTGATGACCGGTGTCAGCAGGTCCAGCAGGCCGGCGGCCTGCCGGCGCTCGGCGTCGGTGGCGGCGTGTTTTTTCTCGTCCACCAGCATGGCTCCCTCCAGGCACAGGGCCAGCCCGCCCTCGACGTAGGCCTTCTGGGCCAGCAGCATGCGACGGATATCGGCGTGGCGGATCAGCGGCACCTGGGCGGTGGCCGGATCCTTTTCGCCGACCGGCCGGCCCTGTCGGCGCTCCCGTGCATAGTCCAGGGCGTGGAGGTAACCGGTGTAGCCAAGCATGACCGAGCCCAGCCCGACCCCGATGCGGGCCTCGTTCATCATGTGGAACATGGCGGCCAGGCCCTGGTGAGGCTCGCCCACCAGGTAGCCGACGGCGCCGTCCCGTTCGCCAAAGTTGAGCATGGTCGAGGTGGTGCCCCGGTATCCCATCTTGTGGATCAGACCCGCCAGGGCAACGTCGTTGCGTTCGCCGAGACGGCCATCCTCGGTGACCAGGAACTTGGGCACCAGGAACAGGGAAATACCCTTCACGCCGGGTGGCGCGTCCGGCAGACGCGCCAGCACCATGTGAATGATGTTGTCACTCAGTTCGTGATCGCCGCCGGAGATGTAGATCTTGCTGCCGAACAACCGGTAGCTGCCGTCGGCCTGGGGCTCGGCGCGGGTGCGCAGATCCCCCAGGGAGGAGCCGGCCTGGGGTTCGGTCAGACACATGGTGCCGAAGAAGCGACCGGCCATCATCGGTTCGGCGTAGCGTTGCTGCTGCGCCTCCGAGCCCTGCACCATGATCAGGTTGGCGGCGGCAATGGTCAGGCCGGCGTAGCCCTGGGTGCCGACGTTCGCCCCCTTGAGCAGACCGACGCACATCTGCGCGACGGCCGCCGGCAACTGCATGCCCCCGCGCTCGTAATCCTGACTGGCGGCCATCAGGCCGGTGTCCCGGAGCACATCCAGTGCCCGTTTGACCTCGGGCCGCATCACCACCCGGCCCTGCTCGAACCGGGGTTCTTCCTCGTCCACCAACCGGGCGTGGGGCGCAAATTCCTCGGCTGCAACTTTCAGGGCCAGGTCGAGGGCGGCCTGCAGGGTCTCCCGGCTGTGATCGGCATAACGATCAAACCCCAGAACCCGTTCGACGTCGTGCAGCTCAAACAGCTGGAACGCCAGATCCTGAGGGTTGATGATCTTCTGCTGCATGGAGCCCCCTTACACCACCTCAAACAGGCCGGCCGCGCCCTGGCCACCGCCAATGCACATGGTGACCACCACGTACCTGGCTCCGCGACGCTTGCCCTCGATCAGGGCATGGCCGGTCAGACGGGAACCGGTCACGCCATAGGGGTGACCGACCGCAATGGAGCCGCCGTTGACGTTGAGTTTTTCCATGGGAATGCCAAGCCGGTCGCGGCAATACACCACCTGGGACGCAAAGGCCTCGTTCAGCTCCCACAGGTCGATGTCGTCCATGGTCAGGCCATTGCGCTGCAGCAGGCGCGGAATCGCGAATACCGGGCCGATGCCCATTTCATCCGGTTCGCAGCCGGCGACCGCGAAGCCACGGAAAATGCCCATGGGTTCGATGTTGTTCTTCTCGGCGTAGGTGCTGTTCATCACCGTACACACCGAGGCGCCGTCGGACAGCTGACTGGCGTTGCCGGCGGTGACAAACTGCCCCTCCCCGCGCACCGGATCCAGGCCCTGAAGACCTTCAAGCGTGGTGTTCGGCCGATTACACTCGTCCCGGTTCAGGGTCACGTCTTTCTGGCTGACCTCACCGGTTTCCCGGTCCTTCACCAGCATGGTGGCATCGAAGGGCACGATTTCGTCATTGAAACGGCCAGCCTCCTGGGCGGCCGCCGTGCGCTGCTGGGACACCAGGGCGTACTCGTCCTGGGATTCCCGGCTGACCTTGTAGCGCTGGGCCACGATGTCCGCGGTTTCGATCATCGACAGGTACAGCTCCGGCTTATGCTTCATCAACCAGTCATTGGTAGCGTGGAAGCTGTTGAGCTTGTCGTTCTGGACCAGGGAAATGGATTCGACCCCGCCGGCCACCATCGCCGGCACTTTCTCCGACACCACCCGCTGGGCGGCAATGGCAATGGACTGGAGCCCGGAGCTGCAGAACCGGTTGATCGACAGGCCCGCCGTCGTCACCGGCAGGCCGCCGCGGATCGCGGCCAGGCGTGCCATGTTCTTGCCCTGGGCCCCCTCGTGAAAGGTAGCGCCCAGGATTACGTCTTCAACCACGTGCGGGTCAATGCCGGCGCGCTCAACGGCGTGGCGGATCACGTGGCCCGCCAGGTCAACGCTGTGGGTGTTATTGAGGGCGCCACGAAAGGACTTGCCCAGACCCGTGCGGGCGGTGGAAACAATCACTGCATCAGACATAACTACTTACCCCAATAGATTTACAGATCTCCGAAGGACTTGCCCTCGGCAACCAGTTTTTTCAGCAGAGCCGATGGTTTCCACTGGTCACCTCCGAGTTCGTCGTAATATTTCTCCACCGCCTGGAGAATGGTATCCAGGCCAAGCTGGTCGGCCCAGAACATGGGGCCGCCCCGGTAGGCCGGGAAGCCGTAGCCATAGATCCACACCACATCGATATCCAGGGCCCGGTCCGCGATCCCCTCTTCCAGGATCTTGGCGCCTTCGTTGATCATCACGAACATGCAACGCTCCAGGATTTCCTGATCGCTAATCTCGCGCGGCGTGATGCCCTGCTCCTTGCGGAAGTCGGCGATGATGGCGTCCACCTCCGGGTCGGGAATCGGCTTGCGGCTGCCTTCTTCGTATTTGTAGACCCCGGCCATGGTCTTCTGCCCCAGGCGATTCTGCTCCACCAATTTGTCCACCCAGCTCGCGGGCACATTTTCACCGGCGTTGCGGCGTTCCTCACGGATGCGGTAACCCACGTCAATGCCGGCCAGATCCGACATCGCAAACTGACCCATGGGGTACCCCAGATCGGTCAGGACCTTATCCACTTGCTGGGGCGTGGCCCCCTCGTTGACCAGCGACATGGCCTCGGCGCCGCGCTTGTGCAGCATGCGGTTACCGACAAAGCCGTAGCAGTTGCCGACCAGCACACCCACCTTTTTGATCTTCTTCGCCACCGCCATCACCGTGGCCTTCACCTCATCGGAGGTCTTGCTGCCACGGACGTTCTCCAGCAGCTTCATGACGTTGGCCGGGCTGAAGAAGTGCATTCCGACCACATCTTCCGGACGCCCGGTGGCCGAGGCGATCTCATCGATATCCAGGGTCGAAGTATTGGATGCGAGAATGGCGCCGTGCTTACACACGGCATCCAGTTTGGCGAAGATCTCCTTCTTGATCGCCATGTTCTCGAATACCGCCTCGATGACCAGGTCGACCTCTTTGAAGTCGTCGTAGGTCAGGCTGCCGGAGATCAGCGCCATCCGCTCTTCCACCTGCTGCTGGCTGATGCGGCCTTTCTTGGCGGAGTTCTCATAGTTCTTGCGGATAATGCCCAGGCCCTTGTCCAGAGCCTCCTGCTTGACTTCAACAATGGTGACCGGGATACCGACGTTGGCGAAATTCATGGCAATGCCGCCGCCCATGGTGCCGGCGCCGATAATGCCCACGCTGTTGATGTCGCGAACCGGCGTATCCTTGGCCAGACCCTTGACCTTGGACACCTCCCGCTCGGCGAAGAAGGCGTGAATCAGGCCCGCCCGCTGGGGCGACTCCATGCATTCGGTGAACAGTTCACGCTCGCGCTTCATGCCCTCGTCGAAGGGCAGCTCGAACGCGGCCTGAATCGCATCGACACACTTGAATGGCGAGAACAGGCCCCGGGCCTTCTTCTCAAGGCTGGCACGGAACTGGTCGAACACGTCGCTGCCCTTGTCCGCCTCCAGTTTTTCGGTCAGATCGCGTACCCGACGGACCGGCTTGCCCTCATCGGCAATTTTCTGCGCGAACGCCAGGCCGGCGGCCTTGATGTCGTCGCCGTCGTCCACCGCATCGACAATGCCCAATTCCAGGGCCTCGCGGGCATCGACGAACTCACCGGTCGTGATCATTTCGAGGGCTTTTTTGGCACCGGTCAGGCGCGGCAGGCGCTGGGTGCCACCGGCACCGGGCAACAGGCCCAGCTTCACCTCAGGCAGCCCCACCCGGGCACTGCTCAGGGCAATCCGGTAATGACACGCGATGGCCGTCTCAAGACCGCCACCCAGAGCCGTGCCGTGGATAGCCGCCACCATCGGTTTGTCACTGTTTTCGTAGTGGTCCATGACCTCCGGCAACCCCGGTGACTGCATGGGCTTGCCGAATTCGCGGATATCCGCACCGGCAATAAAGGTGCGCCCCTCGCACACCAGCAACAATACCTTGGCGCCGGAGTCCTTTTGCCCCTGTTCCAGTGCGGCCACGAGGCCGGAACGAACCGCGTGACTGAGGGCATTCACCGGGGGATAGTTCACCGTAATCACGCCAACGGTGCCTTCACGGTTGTAAGTTACGACCTCAGACATAATTTCTCCTCGCCTAATATGGAATGTAGTTTTAACAAGCGAAACATGGGTACGATTTAATAGGAGTTTTTCCGACGTTTCAACCACCAATTAAAGACCAGACACAAAAAAACCGCAGAGTTTCCTCTGCGGTTTCTTGGTAAGACCCCGTGGCTAAGGCACTTCAGTGGTGCCGGCCCCGGCGCTCAGACGCCCAGGGATTCGATATCGCTGGCCAGCATGGCCAACTGGTGGGCAATGGTTTCGCGCAGTTTCTCGCCCGGCACCAGGTAGGAGGGGGCGGCACAGGTCAACGCCATGATGGTGCCATCCTGCAGCTGGATCGGAACGCCGGCGGAGTTGATGTTCCGGTCCCACTCACCGAGCGACAGACAGAAACCATACTTTTCATAGTCTTCCTTGGCGCGCTCAAGCCCTTCCTTTTTCTCCGGCCAGCCTTCGGGGCCGTATTTGGCCTCCATGGCGTCATCAATCATTTTCCGGGCCTTGTCACTGATGGCACAGTAATACGCGCGACCGGCGGAGGTGGTGGCCATCGGCAGCTTGAGCCCGATGTCCATGCGCAGCAGAGAGGCTTCCGGCGGCAGGCGATTCTCCACATAGATCATGTGCAGGCGGTCACGGCAGGTCAGGCCAACCGACATGTTGGTCTGGCGGGCAAACTCGTCCATGTAGGGTTTGGCGAGCTGGCGAACCTTAAGGTTGGAAACGTAGGCATACCCCAACGCCAGCACACCGGAACTGAGCTGGTATTTTTCCAACTGCACGTTGTAGCTCAGGTAGCCCAGCTTGGTGAGGGTGTAGGTCATCCGCGAGACCGTGGGCTTGGGCAGACCGGTAATCCGGGCGATGTCCTGGTTGCCCAGGATCACCGAGCCCTGGCTGAAGGCGCGCAGGACATCAAGCCCGCGCGAGAGTGCCTCGACGAATTTGCGATCCTTCTCCGGCTTCACCGGTTCACCATCACCAGAGGCAACCATCAGTTCCGGTGAAGTGGTTTGTGCTTTCGACATAGTGAGGCGTCCTCCGACAGCTTCGCCTGATCCGGTGTCCGGGATATAAGTCCCATGCATACAAAAGATGCGGTATTTTAATCGCTGATGAAATCAAGTACCACAAGGTCTTTTCAAAATCTGTGCCGAATATGAAACACTCTTCCCGAATGTTTCATAAATTTAATGCTAACGGCTGGCTGAAGGCCGTATTTGGTGATTTTTTTCGGCATTTCGTTTTACTCAGTAAAATAGCATAACCAGATAACCCTGATATTTCGAGCGTGGAGCCGCCATGAAAGTAGTTTTTGTCGCCGGTGATCCGAAACCGGAGCGCTGGACCGCACCAATCAGAACGCTGTTACCCGAGGCGGAAGTGTTTACCTGGGATCCGGACGGCCCCGCCGTCGAGGCAGACTATGCGATCGTCTGGCAGCCCCCTGCGGCACTGTTCGAACGGGAGAAGAACCTGAAAGCGATCTTCAACCTGGGGGCTGGCGTGGATGGCCTGATGGCTGTTTCGGCCCTGCCCCCGGAGCTTACCGTCGTGCGCCTTGAGGATGCCGGCATGTCCGTACAGATGGCGGAATACGTCCTGCATCAGTTGGTGGAGGCCAGCCGTGACATGAACCGCTATCGGGAACAGCAGCGACAGTGCACGTGGAAGATCCATCGCCCCATCCGACGTAACGAATGGCCGGTCGGCATCATGGGCCTGGGCCAGATCGGCCAGCGGGTCGCCCGCACCCTCACGGCCCTGGACTACGAGGTCAACGGCTGGGCCCGGGGCGAACACAGCCTGGACGGCGTCACCACCTATGCGGGCTCCGGCCAACTGGGGCAATTCCTGAACAGGACCCGGGTACTGGTCAACACCCTGCCGCTGACCGATGCCACCCGTAATCTGATCGACTATCCGCTGCTCAGCCAATTGCAGCCGGGCGCGGTGGTGATCAACGTGGGGCGGGGGGAATCCCTGGTTGAGGAAGACCTGCTGCGCGCTCTGGACGAGGGCCAGGTGGCCCGGGCCTCGCTGGACGTGTTCCGGGAGGAACCTCTGCCGGCGGACCACCCGTTCTGGCGCCATCGGGGCATCACCGTCACGCCGCACATCTCGGCACGCACGCTTCGCGAATCCACCATCGAACAGATCACCGGAAAAATCAGGGATCACGCCGCGGGCATGCCGATCAGCGGCGTGGTCGACCGCTCACGGGGTTACTGACCCCCGATCAGCGCAGGATTAACGCCAGGAACGCCAGCAACAGCGGCACCGCGATCAGCACGAACACCCCGTTCCAGCGGAACGCCACCTTCCAGCGGGATATCTGCCCGAAGCGCGACAGCAGCATCACCGACGGACCAAACGGCGACAGCATCATCGCCAGCGAGAACCCGATGACCAGCGCAACCGCAATGGGCAGCGGGTCCACGCCCTCGGCAACCAGCTGGGGCAGGAATCCGGCCTGGATGCTGAGCACAGTAATCGGAATGATGCCGATGGCCGACAGCAGCGGCAGCATCAGCAGGCCGGCGGCGGCCAGCACGAACACGCCGCCGGCCTGAGCGGCCAGGCCGCTCAGGGCATCCCCTGGTATAACGGCGGACAGGGTCACACCGAGAATGGCCGAGGCGGCAAAGATGGCCATCTCGTTGCTCATTGCGGATATCTGGACCGACGACTCCCGGGCAATGGTTACCGGGGACCGGTCCTGCCACAGCATGTAAAGCAGGGTAATGGCCGGCACTGCCAGCATGGCCGCCGCCGACACCTTCAAGCCGGTGAGCGCCACCAGCGTTGCCATCACGGAGAAGACCACGAGGACCAGAACCAGCAGCCTGACCGTGCCGGCCGGCCACTGGTCCAGCGCAACGCGCTCAGTGCTGACCTGCCGGAAACGGCGCTGTTCAAGCAGCCATCCCAGCAGAACCAGGGCAACCGCTGCGGTCGCACCGAATGGCAGCAGCATGGACCAGCTCAAGACCGGTAGTTCCCGGGTCAGGATCGCCACCGCCACGCTCGTGGGGGCAACCAGAGGCACCAGGGCAAAGCCCCGAAGCGTACTGATCAGCACACTGCGCAACCATCGCAACCTGGACTGACCGGTGATTCCGCGTTCGCTCAGCGTCTCCGACAGGGTGCCGCACAAGAGATTCATCATCCCGAAGCTCAGTACGGACGCAATGCCACAGCTGACGAGGGCGTATTTCGGGTACAGCCAGACCGGGCGACCGCCCAGCAGCACGTCGTGGATGCGCCGCAGCACCTCGAACCGCCGGACCAGGCACTGCATCATGCCGAGGCTGCCGAGAAACGCGGCATAGAACGCGGCATCCGCCGATGCCTTGATGAGCTGGGGCGTCGTCAACTCGCCCTTATAGGTCAGCCACGCGGTGACCGCCAGCGCTACCACCAGAAGGGCCCGGGAGTAGGCTTGCAGGCGCTTACCGGCCCACAGAAACCCCACCAGAAACAGCACGCCGGCCAGGGCACTCAACGACTGGCTGGCCAGGCACATGGCAACCAGTTCCAGGACAACCGCAATTGGCAACAACCCGCGTTCCACTGCCGTCATGATTCAACCGGCCCGAAAGGGATGGTCTCTGCTTGCATTTCAAACACACCCGGATTAGTCTTTCGTGAACTCATTACAAAACTGTGTTTCGCTTAACGAAACTATACTAGCATAAATGACCAGGCAGACCCGACAGCTTTCTTCGCCGGGCTCTTCAGCTCACAATGACATCTGGTCCCCTGTATATAGAGGAAGCAGCCATGAGCGCTTATATCTATGACGGACTGAGAACTCCCTTCGGCCGTCACGCCGGCGCCCTCGCCCCGGTTCGCCCCGATGACCTGCTGGCCAGCGTGATCCGGGCCCTGGTTGAGCGCAATGCCTTCGCCCCCGAGACCTATGAGGACGTGATCGCCGGCTGCACCAATCAGGCCGGCGAAGATGCCCGTAACCTGGCGCGCCATGCCGGGCTGTTGGCCGGCCTGCCGGTTGAGACCGGCGGCTTGACCGTCAACCGCCTGTGCGGCTCGGGACTGGCCGCCATTATTGATTCCGCCCGTGCGGTCAGGTGTGGCGAAGGCGACCTGTTTGTTGCCGGCGGTGCCGAGAGCATGAGTCGCGCGCCGTTCGTGATGGCCAAGAGCGAGTCCCCGTTCAGCCGGGATTTCCGAGCCTTCGACAGCACCATTGGCGCGCGCTTCCCGAACCCGGCCATCGAACGGGCGTTTGGTGCGGATACCATGCCGGAAACCGCCGACAACATTGCCCGGGAGCTGAATCTGGACCGGGACCTGGTTGACCGGTTTGCTGCCCAGAGCCAGGCCCGCTTCGAGGAAGCCCGCCGCGCCGGCTTCTACACCGACGAGATCCTGCCCATCGAGGTGCCGCAGGGGCGTAAAAAACCACCAGTCACCGTCAGCGAGGACGAGCATCCGCGCCCGCAGTCCACGGTAGAAGCCCTGGCCGGTTTGCGGCCGCTGTTCGAGGGCGGCGTGGTCACCGCCGGTAATGCCTCCGGCATCAACGACGGCGCCGCGGCCCTGATTATTGGCTCCCGGGAAGCCGGCGAAAAAGCCGGCATGCAGCCCCGGGCCCGGATCGTGGCTTCCGCCATCGCCGGCGTGGCTCCCCACGTCATGGGCTATGGCCCGGTTCCCGCCAGCGAAAAAGCGCTGGCCCGCGCTGGCCTGAGCCTCAAGGATATAGACGTTATCGAGATCAACGAGGCCTTTGCCGCCCAGGTTCTCGGTTGCACCACCCGATTGGGCATTGACCCGACCGATTCCCGGCTGAATCCGAACGGGGGCGCCATTGCCGTCGGCCACCCCCTCGGCGCATCCGGGGCACGAATTGCACTCACTGCCACCCGCCAGCTGGAACGCAGCGGCGGACGCTACGCCCTGATCAGCATGTGCATTGGCGTCGGCCAGGGCATTGCTGCTGTTATTGAACGGGTTAACCACTGATTTTTACCGAGGAGAAACACCATGGCTTCCGCACCCTGGGATGATTTACTGCAACTCGATACACAACTGGATGAAACCGAGCGCCAGGTTCGCGACAGCATCCGCTCTTTCTGTGACCAGCGCCTGATGCCCGGCATTATCGAAGCCAACCGTCACGAGAAGTTCGATCGCACCATCTTCAACGACATGGGCGAGCTGGGCATGCTTGGCGCCACGCTGCCGGAAGAGTATGGCGGCCCGGGCCTGAACCATGTCTGCTATGGCCTGATTGCCCGGGAAGTGGAGCGGGTCGATTCCGCCTACCGCTCCGCCCTGAGCGTCCAGTCGTCACTGGTCATTCACCCGATTCACGCCTTTGGCCAGGAAGCCCTGAAAAAGCGCATCCTGCCGCAACTGGCCTCCGGCGAAAAGGTGGGCTGCTTCGGCCTGACCGAGCCCAACCACGGATCTGACCCGGGCAGCATGGAAACCCGCGCCAAGAAAGTTGACGGAGGCTATCTGGTCAGCGGCTCCAAAACCTGGATCACCAACTCCCCCATTGCCGACGTGTGCGTGGTCTGGGCCAAACTGGACGGCAAGATCACCGGCTTTGTGATCGAGCGCGGCGCCAAGGGCCTGGAAACCCCGAAAATTGAAGGCAAGTTCTCCCTGCGGGCGTCCGAGACCGGCTCCATCTTTATGGACGAAGTCTTTGTCCCGGACGAGAACAAGCTGGACGTGGAAGGTCTGAAAGGCCCGTTCAGCTGCCTGAACAAGGCCCGTTACGGCATCAGCTGGGGCTCCCTGGGCGCCGCCGAGTTCTGCTGGCACGCGGCCCGCAACTACACGCTGGAACGCACCCAGTTCGGTCGGCCCCTGGCGGCCAACCAGTTGATTCAGAAAAAGCTGGTGGATATGCAGACCGAAATTACCCTGGGCCTGCAGGGTGCCCTGCAACTGGGTCGGATGATGGACGCCGGCAACTACTCAACCGACGCCATCTCTCTGATGAAGCGCAACAACTGTGGCAAGGCACTGGACATCGCCCGGGTTTCCCGCGACATGCATGGCGGTAACGGTATTTCCGACGAATACCACGTGATCCGCCACGTGATGAACCTGGAAGCGGTCAACACCTACGAAGGGACCCACGATGTCCACGCCCTGATTCTGGGCCGTGGTCAGACCGGCATTGCTGCCTTTAGCTGACCCCGGGGCGCGTCAGGAGTCAGGGCCTCGAGGTCTGCGCAAATATCGCAGTGAGGTTCCTGACACCGGGCGACGGAATGCTGGACAAACGCCCGGGCCAGCCCCGGCTCACCCCGTGTGAGCCGACCGGAGCATACGGCAACATGGCGGTACAATCCCTCCACCGCCTCCAGGCGTGAATCGTAGGGGCCGAGCTCCGGGATTTCCCGGGTCCGGACCAGCCACCGGCCATTCCGGTAGACCAGTCGCTGCTCGATTTCGAACAGCAGTGTGGTTTGCATCAGTTCCAACATGACGTCCACTCCTTTATCCGGGGCTCGACTCCGGGCCAGTCGTCGCTGCCCCGGAGCCGGAACCCGCCAACCGGCGCCCTAGCGAACACCTGCCCGACGCAGTGCCGCAGGGGTGTACTCCCGCGAACTCCGCTCAGTGCCGTACTCGTAAGGGTTGTCCTCCTCGTTGGTCATGCCCATGACCAGGTACCGGCCAGACAGCAGATCGTAGAGGGTTTCGAACGCGTACGCGGGAATGTTGGCGTCGTAGATCTGCATGGCGTGCGCTTCGGCGACGCGCCACAGATTGCCGCGGCCATCGTAGTGATCGACCAGGGCGATCTGCCAGGTGTCCTCATCCAGATAGAAGTCCCGAACCTCGTACACGTGCCGCTCTTCATCCTTGAGGGTGGCCTTCACATGCCAGACCCGATGCAGCTCGTAGCGGGCCAGGCTCTGGTCAATGTGACCCGGCTTGATGATGTCCTCATAATCCAGCTCGCCACTGGCCAGACGGTAGGAGTTGTACGGGATGTACATCTCTTTCTTGCCCACCAGTTCCCAGTTGTACTTGTCCGGCGCACCGTTGTAGAGATCGAGGTTATCGGACGTCCGCTGACCGTCCGCCGCGGTACCCGGTCCGTCGTAGGCAACGTTCGGGGCGCGGCGCACCCGGCGCTGGCCGGAGTTGTACAACCACGCCCGACGGGGCTCCTTCACCTGGTTAATGGTCTCGTGCACCAGCAGTACGTTCCCGGCCAGTCGCGACGGCGCGGTGATCGCCTGCTTGAAGTAGAACATGACGTTCGGATCCTCCGCCGGATCGTAGTCTTCCAGCGCCACCCGCTCGGTGAACGACTCGGTAAATTTCACCGGACTGAAATCGCCATTGGGTTGCGGTGTCACCTGGGCGACGTTGCGGGTGAACGAACCGCCACGGTAGCGGGTGATGTGATTGAAGATCGCCTCCAGGCCATTCCGGGGAATCGGGAACGGTGTCGCGGTCTGGTAGTTCTTCAGGCCATTGCCGCTTTCCACCAGTTCCACCTCGGTGGCATTTTCCATGGTCTGCTGCTGGACCGCTTCCGGGTAGGTAGCCGTCCGGCGAGTCTGGTAGACCGGGAGGAAGTAATCATCGTGGGACTTGATCATGGCGATCTGGCCGGGGCTCAGCTTGTCGGCGTACTGGTCCAGATTGGCCTGATTGATCCGGAACAGCTCGTTGTCGCCGGCGAACGGGTCTACGTACCGGCCGTCGCCCTTGTACGCCGCCGGCGCCTCGGTCAGACCACCGGTCCAGGCCGGGATTTCGTCGCCATTGCCCGCCTGCTTCGCACCCATCGGGGTCAGGGTGTCACCCAGTTTGGCCGCTTCCTGCGCGGAGACCGCGGCAACCGCAGACCCGGAGGTCAACAAGGCACTGGCCACTGCGCCATACATAAGGGTTCTGATCGTGTTCATGGATTGCTCCTGTTACGTCACGCGTTGATTAAAAGGAATAGGAAACTGAGGCAGCCACAAAATCACGGTCGTTCGTGACGTTGTAATCGCCGCCAAAGTAAGTGGTGTAACTGAGGTTCGCCTTGTAGGCGTTCTGGTAGGTGGCTTCGAGGCCGAGCCCGATGGACTTGTTGCCTTCGCTGAAGTTGCCGCCCGGATCCGGTGCGTAGCCTTTTACATCGTGGGTCCAGAACAGTTTCGGGCGAAGATTCACGCCTGCCACCGCGTCCGGGTAATCCCAGACGAACAGTGTTCGGTAGCCCCACGAGAACGAGGTGGTGAACCCGTCGCCTTTGCAGTTGGTCGCGTTGATGTTCAGGCGTGGATCGCTGTCCGTGCCCTGGCTACAGAAATCGCCGGAGAAACTGGGGCCATCCAGCGGTACCGGCCCGACCCCGTAGATGCCCGAGCGGCCATAACGGGCCTGGGATTTGCCGGGGAAATCGTGGATGTAGGTGGCGCCCACCTCACCGACGATAATGAAGCGGGCCGCGCCCATCACCCGGTCGATAAAGTGAATCGCGGTCGCCTGGGCCTGGGACACCTTGAACCGGTCATAACCATCCACGGCATCACCGGCATAGTTGCCGCCGCTGGCCCGTTCCCGCTGCTCCAGCTTGCTGACCACCTGGCCGTCAGGGCCACGCTGTTGCAGGCCACCGTAAATCAGTTCGAAGGTGTTCCACTGGATCGGCAGGTTGGGCCGGAAGCTATATTCCGCGCCAAGCGAGGTGCCCGTGGGCAGCGTGGTGTTGATGCTCAGGCCGAACAGGTCGATGCCCTTGGGATACTCGATGAAGTAACTCGGGAACCGGGAGAACGGCTTGCTCGGATCGTTGAACTGGTTGGCCTCCGGTGACTCCGGATTATTCACCACTCCACTGATGTAGGGCAGGCGGCTGTGGTAACGGGTGTAGAACAGCCCGAGTTCGGCATCCAGGTCGGTGATGAACCAGCGGGCGGCCATGCCGAACTGATCCTTATCGCCGGGCTCCCTGTCCCCCAGGCGGGGTGCGATGAAGCCTTCCTCGAACGCCTGGGAATCGGGCACCTGGCCTGCCAGCAGAACCGGCCCGCAACCATCGGCGGCGACGTCCGCGGAGGAGAAGAAGGTACCGCAGTCATCAATCCGGAACGGCTCCCAGTCGGTCTGCACAAAGGCCTCGATGGTGACTTCCGGGGTAATGCCGACCGAGGTGTACAGCATCTCCACCGGCAGGAGGACGTCCTTCAGTTCTGCGCCCGGCGCCCGGAAGGCCGGCACGTCAATTGGGTTAATGGCATTGATGCCACCGAGGATGAAGGTGCTTTCGCCCCAGTTGACGACCTGGCGACCGTAGCGGAGGGAGACCGGGGTATCCCCGAAATACCAGTCGGTGAAAACGTAGGCATCGAGCAGGTCCGCCCCCGCTGCGTTGTCCTTGGCTTCCTCATTCAGTTCCCGGCGCTGCCCGACCGGATCGACCGCCCGGGGATTGTCCTTAAGCTCGTAATCGTAGTAGTAACTGCCGCGCACGAGTGCGCCGACCCGGGTAAGCACGTCGCTGTCGGGGGTGTAGTCCAGGAACAGTTCACTGCGACCGCGCAGGATCTGGGAATAGGGTTCGCCCTTTTCAAAATTGAGGTTGCCGTCATCGAAATTATTGGACGACGCGCCGGTGTCACTGAATGCGAATTCCGGCCCCAGGTTGCCCTGGGAGATCAGGTCCTTGTCCTGATCCTCAAGACGATAGGCAATGCCGGCGGTCAGAGTCGTACTCAGGGAGGCGTCGATCTCGTAGATGTCGAAATCGAAGGCCGCGACCGATGTGGAAAGGCAGACCAGTTGCACCGCCAGCGCCAGACGGGTCGTTCCGGGAAATGGGGAGTTTGTTGTTGTCATTGCGTTTGCTCCGCAAGTTTTGGGCAAAGCCTCCCCGTGTGGCGAGGCTAACGCCATGATTTACCGTGTATCTGAAGGATTTCAGACCGGTCCCGGCATCCCGGGACCGGTCTCGGGATCAAATTGGCAGGCCACCATCCAGGAAGCCGCCTCCGGTGCCTCCGGTGCCACCGTCTCCGCCGGATCCACTACCGTCACCGGAATCGGTATTGCCATCGGCCGTGCAATCGGTGCCGGTTGTATCCGCATCCTTGACGACGCAGGGGTTGTTGACCGTGACCGGATCGTTGCCGGTGAACAGGGTGAGCATCTGGAACACCATTTCGTCGAACACGGCCCGGGAAGAAAAGCTGTCTGCACTCTTCTGACCAGCGGAAATCGGGTTGCCGTGGGAGCCTTCCAGATAGCGGGTAATGTAGGGCAGGTCGGTACCCAGCGGCGTGGACTCCGCCGCCATGGCCGCGGCCAGGGGATCTGTTCCGGCCATCGGCATGTTCTCGCCCTCAATCACGAAGCCGGTTTCCGGAATCGTGGTGGACAGCGGTCCGAGCGCGTAGAGCAAGGGATCGGCGGCGTTGGGAATGGTGTCATCGGTGGGCCGATCAACATCGTCGGGCACCCCGACAATCTCGGTCAGAAGCACAGGTTTATCCCGGTACAGCGGCCCGAACGCGGTCGGATCCGCGGAATCCAGCAGGCCCTGGAACACATTGAAATAGATGTTCAGCTCGGTGCGCCCCTGAGTCAGGAGGCCAGCCGAAGCGGCATCCAGGCCTGGCAGCACCCGCGGCGCGATGGACTGGGAGTTCTCTGCCAGACGGGTAAAGCCGCCGCCGGTGTTCAGGAAGTTCGAGGCCGTGATCGGGCTCAGACTGGCGTTACCGGCTTCGATGGCCGCGTTGTTGACGTGGGGAAACGCTGCGCCGCCCATCCCGCTCAGGGAATGGCTCAGGAAGTAGACCCGATCCGGATCCAGGTTCAGGGACTGCGGGCAGTCGGCACAGGCGTTGATCGCGTCCTCGATCGCTTGCAGTGACGCACTCACGTTCAGCAGGTCCAGCGCCCCCTGACGCATGTTGTCACGGGTGTTGGCGTAATTGGCGAAGTTCAGGAACAGGCTGCCGGACTCCGGCGCTTCCAGCTCCCCCGCCGGCACGGGGCTGAGGTCGGCGCTGGCGGCAAAGCCGAAATGGCGCTCAGTGGCGTCCGCCGAGGCACCGTCCTGGGTGGTGATGGGATTCAGGCCCACGATGCCCTCACCGAAAATACCGTGCAGCGGCTGATCAATGCCAATGGTCACAAAGCAATCGTGGCTGTTGGCAGGGTCCGCACACAGCAGCCCGGCCGCCGTGGCCATCGGCAGGATGGCGGAACGGTCGGTGGTCACCGCATGCTGGTAAATGATGACCGGATAACCTGCGGCCGGCTGCTGGCCGGCAATGACCAGGTTATCCGTGTCCGGGGCCGCCACCACAATGGGTACGGTGGTGTCGGCAACCTTGCGCGCGAACGGAAACCGGTAGCTGATCCGGTCAGACGGTGCGGCGCTCAGTGTCTCGTCGCCGGAAAAATCGGCGGGCAGCCAGCTTTCCGTGGTGAGCGGGGAACCATCCCCTTCCGCCGGCAGGGCCTGGAAGTAGGGCAGCGTGATCTCGCCCTCATAGACATGAACGTTCAGCGGCGTGCCGGCAACCTCCTGGGCGAGTGCCGGATTAACATCGCCGCCGTCGCGCTGACTGAACACGGAGACCGTGCGGGGTTTGGGCGTATCCACCACAGCTTCGGCGGCCGACGCCAGGCTCCGGGCCCTGGCCTCGACATCGATATTGGCATCGGTCGCCAGGGCGGTTGCCACCTGCACGATGTGTGCGATCCGGCGATCCGAACCGGCATCGGCAACCACGTCGGCATAGAGAACGGGGGTGTCACTGGCGTTGGCGTCCATCAGGATGGTGGCCAGACTGTCGTCGTAAAGACGGAACGCGGGATCTGTCAGGGTGGCGTAAAGCGCCGAGTTGAGGTTGGCCTCTTCGCCGTTTGCACCCTCGCCAAGGGGCTGGTCAGTGAGGTTGTAGAAACCGTCAACCAGTTTGCCGAGTTCCTCCTGGCGCTGGGCGCTCGCCAACATGGAACGGTAGTAGGTAATCGGTGCCGCGTTGGCGAGGATCACATCCTCCACCGCGGTGGTGGTGATCGCAGTTGCGTATACCACGTCATCAAAGCCGGACCGGAAACCCGCGGATTCCTCAGATTCCCGCTTGAAGTCGAAATAATCGGTCACGAGCCTGCGGGCCGGCAACATGGCGTCCCGGAACGGCTGGAACGCCGCGTTCGACAACGTACGCTCGGGATCGGCAACGGACTGGTACACCGGAGAGCCGACCAGTGGCTCGCCACTGGCATCCACTATGTCGTTGGTCAGCGCCAGCACGTACTGGGTCTTGGCCGCCAGCGGTGTCAGTGGCAGCACCCGAACCAGGTTGTTCTGACCACCGTCGATGTCCAACAACTCCACCCGGACCTTTTCCGCCAGCAGGTCGCTGAAAATGGCGTCGGCACCGGCGGTGTCACCCTGCGCCTGCAGACGGCGGGCCTGACGATAGCGTTCCGCCGGCGTCAGCCCGGGGGCTTCCGCTTCAAGCGGCCGGAGGGCATCGCCGCTGGCGTACTCGACCGGGACCAGGAACACATTCTGTTCGGGATTCGGGACCACCGCGCCGTCGATCTCGACGAAGTCGCGGGCATCCAGTATCTGCTGGTCATCGAGACTGGCGCTGATCTTGACATCGATGGGCGCCAGTACCGAGGCGCCATCGAGGAACCCGATACCCTGGGTAACCGGATTGGCCGGATCGGTGCCGTTAAGCATGGTACCGTCGTCGATTTCACTCAGAAAAAACAGGGCATCGCTCGGAATCACGAACTCTGTTTCCAGTGGATCGAAGAGCGGATGGGTCCCACGTTCGATCAGGCCGCTGTTGATCCGATAATCGGGATTGGCGTTTTTCTGGGTCTGGCTGCTGCTGTCCAGGCAGCCGGTCAAACCAACGGCGGCTGCCGATATGGCTGTGAACAATACGTTGCGGATAAGCATACTCTGTCACCTTTGGGTTTCTTGTAGTTCGGCGCTTCCATCGCCATTAGCTGCCCACCACGTAGGTCTAATTGCAAAGGTTCCAAAGCCACCCGGAGATTTTCCGAAAAAACTCCGCATACCAGCCTTAATATTTTGATTTTGTTGACATTACCGCCGTTCTTTTTTTTACAATACGGACATACCCGCAGAGGCCCGGGGCTGATAGACTGGGCACACGATAAAAATCAGAAACGTCCTGCAGCACTCTGATAGTGCGAGATGTTTATCAGGGGTATCCATTTGGCCTTGCTTCCGTTTCGCCAATCCAAGTCAAAACGCTTTGAACGCCTGGTCCATCCACACCTCAGGCCGCTGCATACGTTTGCCTACCGGCTAACCGGCAGCCAGCACGATGCCGAGGATCTGGTTCAGGATGTGGTCACCAAGCTGTTCCCCAAGGTGGACGAACTGGAGCGCGTCGAGGATCTTCGCCCTTGGCTGCACCGGGTTCTGTACCGACAGTTCGTGGACAACGTCCGCAAGCGACCGGCAGGGCGAGAGGTCAGCGAAAACGCACTGGGCCCCAAGGACCAGCAGACCCCGTTTCTGGAAACCCTGCCAGGCACCGAACCCGATCCCCTCACCCACACGGACAACGACCGACGAAGCGCCATACTGCACCGACTGATTGGCGAACTGCAGCCCGACCAGAGAACCCTGTTGCTGCTGCATGACTCCGAAGGCTGGCGCCAGGAAGACATTGCCGAGATTCTGGACGTGCCCCTGGGCACCATAAAATCCAGGCTGCATCGGGTACGGGCGCTGCTCCGGACGAAATTGCAGGAGGAGATGGAACCTTTTGAGGAGCAACAACGTGGCTGCCAGTGAGGTGAATGCGATGAACTGCATTGAATTCCGAAAAGACGTGGATGCCTGGGCCGCCGGCGAAGTGTCCGAGACCACTGAGGTGGCCATGCGCGAGCACGTCAAATCCTGCGAAGCCTGCTCTGTGGCGCTGGCGACGGCGACGTATATCGTCCAACAGGTTGCCGCAGACCGGGCGCCTGAACCCGACCCCGACTTCGAGTCGCGGATACTCGGCCGGGCCATGGCAACCGATCAGCAGACCCCGAAACGACACTGGACCACGTCCGTCTGGAGTGGTGCCGTTGCCGCGGCACTGGCGGTCGGCGTGTTCATTGGCACCCAGTTCAACCAGGCCCCGCAACCGGGGGCAGAACTGGCTGGCACCGCAGAGCCCTCGGCGGTAACCGCTGACCCGACACAGAAAACCGTCCGGCTGGCATTCACGTCTACCGAAGCTCTGGAAGACGTGACCCTGACCCTGGAGCTGCCGCCGAACATGGAACTGGCACCCTTCCCGGGGCGACACCGGGTAAGCTGGAAGGTAAACCTGAAGCCCGGCGACAACCTGCTGGCCCTGCCGGTGAACATTCTGTTCCCGGGTGAAGGCACGCTGGTTGCGCACCTGGGCGAAGGCACCAAACGCAAAACCTTCCGTACGGACATCGGCAAGGAAACGGAACCATCGTCATGAAAGTAACAATTCCCGGCCAGGTTCGGCTTGTCTGGCTTCTGATTGCAGGCTTCTCGCTCACGCCGACTCTGGCGGTAGCAGAGGAGGACTATGGCGTCACCATGAGAATGGTGGCGGATGAAGAGGCTCTGGATAATTCCTTCGTTCAGGAAATGGAAATCCCGGAATCGATCAACGAGCTGGACGACGACCAGAACTGGGATGAACTGGATGCCAACGAGCTGTCCAGCGAAGCCTGGAGTCGCGAGGAAGACCTTAGCTTGCAGGCTCGCGAATCCCGCGATGCATTTGATACTGAGCTGCCGGGCGAGGAACTGCTGGATGCGCCGACCGTCGAACAGCCGGGACTGGACACCCCCGAACTGGACCTGCCGGGCACGGACTTACCGACGGACGATCTGTTGGATCCCGGACTGGATTTACTCAACAACACCGGGTCCACGCTGGACAACACAGTGAACCAGTAAACGTCCCCTGTCGGAGCAGTTCGAAGAAATATGCTGTCGCCCTACCGACTGATAACGATGCTGCTGGTTTGCCTGTGCGTTCCATTCGTGGTCGCGGCAGAAACCGACTCTTTGTCATCGCCGAAGCAAAAGTTCCGGGCCGGCATCGAGGCATTCCAGAACAATAACCTGGAGCGCGCCCGCGAACTGCTTGAGGCCGCGGCCGAAGACATGGAATCCCGCGCGCTCACCTACAATCTCGGCGTCCTCTATTTCAAGATGGGTGACTACGTCAGCGCGGAGGAGATGTTCCGAAGGCTGCTCGACACACCCCAACGGGCACTCGCCTTCTACAACCTCGGCCTGATTGCTCTCGCCCAGGATCAAACGTCAAAGGCCCGCCAGGCATTTCGTGAAGCCGCGCTGGCAAGCAGTGAGGACAATCTGAGCAAGCTCGCCCGGGGCCAGCTTGCCAAGCTGGGAGCGCCGCCCGCCCCTGATCGATGGCAAGCCCTGCTGTCGCTGTCCGCCGGGTACGAAGACAACATCGCCCTGTTCCCGGACAGTGCCGCCAGCTCCCTGGACGGCGCTTTCTTCGAGTCGGTCAATGCCATCTCCGGCTACCCATTCCGATCCGGCGATCAGTCGATCAAGACCGACCTGCAGCTGTATGGCCGCGAATACACCACTCAGGAAGACTTCAACACCCATCTCGTCCGCCTCAATGTGGCGGGCGTCCATGCCCCCGGTAACTATCGACTGAGCCTGGGCATTGGCGGGGATCAGGTCTGGCAAGGGGGCAAATCAAGGGAAAACCGGGCACGCCTCAGTTCCGGACTCCGGAAATCGGGTTGTACCCTCGGCAGCGAAACCGCCGTCTGCTCGATTTCTGTCGACGCGGAGCAGGTCAACGCGGCAGACCGTTACCGGGCCTACGACGGTCAGCATTATCGCCTGGACACGCGCTACCAGGCGCGACGCCATTCCTGGCGGGCAAGTGTAAAATACCAGGTGGACTACGATGACCGCCGCAATCTCGATACCGGCACCGAGTACTACAGTGTTTCTCCCCTGGGCCAGACCCTGGCACTGGGACTCGGGTACGCCCTTACACCGGCCCTGGAACTCGGCACGTCTGCCAGTTACCGGTTCAACTACTACCGTACTCCACACCGGCTCGAGGTCCCTGAGGGGTTACTGATCATCCGCCGGGAGGACCAGCGGCTGACGTTCTCGATTGACGGGGAGTACCGGGTCAACAAGACGGTGTCCCTGCTGCTGAACCTCCAGCAGGTTCAGAACGACAGCAACATTGCTCGGTACGATTACGATCGGCGAACAGCAACACTCGGCGTTGCTGTTCGCCTCTGAGCCCTGGCCGGCTACTCGATATCCACCAGCACCTCACCCGGCACCACGCGGTCGCCCTTGGCAATGGAAACGCCCTTGACGGTTCCGGCGATGGTGGCCTTGACCTCGGTTTCCATTTTCATGGCTTCGATGATCAATACCGGGTCTCCGGCAGCGACCTGATCGCCCTCCTTGACCAGCACATCCACAATGTTGCCAGGCATACTCGTGGTCACATGACCTTCCTTGGTAGCACCGGCCCGACCGCCGCTCTTGCGACCGCCTTCACTGCTGTCGCCCTGGGACTCCAGGTGAATTTCCTCCGGCACGCCATCCACCGTCATGTAGAAACGGCGCTCGTTCTCACCCGTCGGATTGGCACCGGTGACGTCGATGTCGTAGCTCTCACCGTGCACGGTGATCTTGAACTTGGACGAGACGGCGCCGGAGCGCCCGCTCGGAATGGGTTCCAATGGCTCGGGCTGGAGCGTGCCATCCCGGCGCTGCTCCAGATACGCCTTGGCCTGATCCGGGAACATGGCGTAGGTCAGCACATCCTCATCGCTCTCGGCCAGCTCGCCCACCTGCTTGCGCAACTCCTCAAGCTCACGAGGAATCAGGTTCGCTGGCCGTTCTTCAACCAGCTCCTCCTTGCCAACCGCGCGACGCTGTAGTTCGGCGTCCACCTCGGCAGGCGCCTGGCCATACCAGCCCTGGAGGTACTTTTTCACCTCGTTGGTGATGGTGTCGTAGCGCTTACCTCCCAGCACGTTAATGACCGCCTGGGTGCCGACAATTTGGGAGGTCGGGGTAACCAGCGGCGGGAAGCCGAGGTCCTTGCGAACCCTCGGGATTTCCTCGAACACTTCCTGGATGCGGTCCAGGGCGCCCTGCTCCTTGAGCTGATTGGCCAGGTTGGACATCATGCCGCCCGGCACCTGGGACAACAGCACCGAGGTATCGACACCGTTGTAGGCGCTCTCGAACTGGTGGTACTTCTTGCGCACTTCCCGGAAATGGCCGGTGGCCTTGTCCAGCAGCTCCAGATTCAGGCCGGTGTCGAAGCCGGCGTCGTGCAACGCCGCCACCAGCGATTCCGTAGGCGGATGGCTGGTGCCGCCGGCAAAGGCCGACAATGCGGTATCGATGTGATCGACACCGGCTTCCATCGCCGCCCACTGGCACATCGGCGCCATGCCCGAGGTGGCGTGGGAGTGCAGGAACACCGGTAGATCAAGGGTGCTCTTGAGCTTGCCCACCAGCTCGGCGGTGACCGCCGGCGTCAGCAGACCGGCCATGTCCTTGATGGCGATGCTGTCCGCGCCCATCTCGGCCATGGCTTTGGCCTGCTCCAGATAAGCATCGGTGTCGTGCACCGGGCTGACGGTGTAGCACAGGGTACCCTGGGCGTGCTTACCGGCTTTCTTGACGGCCTTGATGCTGGTTTCCAGGTTGCGCACGTCGTTCAGGGCGTCGAACACCCGGAATACATCGATGCCGTTTTCAGCGGCCTTGGCGACGAAGGCTTCCACCACGTCGTCGCCGTAGTGGCGATAGCCCAGCAGGTTCTGCCCGCGCAGGAGCATCTGCAGACGGGTGTTGGGCAGGGCCTGGCGCAGCGTGCGCAGGCGCTCCCAGGGGTCTTCCTTCAGGAATCGGACACAGGCGTCGAAGGTGGCACCGCCCCAGCACTCCAGGGACCAGTATCCGGCCTGATCGAGCCATTCACAGGCCGGCAGCATGTCTTCGGTCCGCATTCGGGTGGCGATCAGGGACTGATGGGCGTCCCGCAGGATAACGTCGGTAATATGAATCTTGCGCTTGGTCATTCTGGATCTCTCCGGTGTTCGGTTTACAGGCCCGCCTGGGCGGCGATGGCCGCGGCGATGGCTGTGGCGATGGCTTCAGGACGGGTCTTGGTGCTGTACTCCAGCAACTGAGGATTTGCTTCGACAAAGCCGGTGTTAAAATTGGCGGCCTGGAATTCCTCATGGTTCAGGATCTGTTGGTAATAGGGGATGGTGGTCTTGACCCCGTAGATGGCCATATCGTTCAGCGCCCGGCGCGAGCGGGCAATCAGCTCCGGCCAGTCCATGGCCCAGACAATCAGCTTGGCGCACATGGAGTCGTAGTAAGGCGGGATCTCGTAGCCGGTGTACATGTTGGCGTCGGTACGCACGCCCGGGCCACCGGCCGAGTAGTAGCGGCTGATCCGGCCAAAACTGGGCAGGAAGCCGTTCTTGGGGTCTTCGGCGTTGATCCGGAACTGGGCGGCAAAGCCCCGGTAGCTGATGTCCTCCTGCTTGAGCCACAGCTCCTCGCCGGAGGCAATCCGGATCTGGGCCTTGATGATGTCCACCCCGGTGATTTCTTCGGTGATGGTGTGCTCCACCTGCACCCGGGTGTTCATCTCCATGAAATAGAAACTGCCGTCGTGGTCGAGCAAGAATTCCACGGTGCCGGCATTCTCGTACCCGCACTGCTTGGCCACCCGCCGCGCCAGTTCGCCGATGTACTCACGCTGGTTCTCTTCCAGCTGCGGCGATGGCGCCAGCTCAATCAGCTTCTGGTTCCGGCGCTGGATCGAACAGTCACGTTCGTACAGGTGTACCACGTTGCCGTGGCTGTCTGCCAGGATCTGCACCTCGATATGGCGGGGGTCGATGATGCACTTTTCCAGAAAGACCTCGGCGCTGCCGAACGCCTTGGTGGCCTCGGAAATCACCCGCACGTAGTTCTGACGCAGCTCCTTCTCGTTGTCGCAGCGACGGATACCCCGACCACCGCCGCCGGAGGTTGCCTTGAGCATGACCGGATAGCCAATCTCAGAGGCCTGCCGAACCGCGTCTTCGACATCTTCCAGATTCCCCCTGGACCCGGGCGTTACCGGCACACCGGCGGCCTCGGCCGTCTGACGGGCCTGGGTCTTGTCACCCATGGAGGCAATGGCCTCTGATGACGGGCCGACAAAGGTGATCCCCCGCTGTTTGCAGATCGCCGGCAGCTCGGCATTTTCCGAGAGGAACCCGTAGCCGGGATGCAGCGCATCGCAGCCGGTTTCAACTGCCATATTGACGATATGATGGGGGTTCAGATACCCGGATAGCGGATCCTGACTGATCTGGTAGGACTCGTCGGCTTTTTTGACATGCAGGGAATACTCGTCCGCCTTCGAATAGATGGCGACCGAGCGTATACCCAGTTCGCTACAGGCCCGGGCAATTCTGACTGCAATCTCACCGCGATTGGCAATCAGCAGCTTCCTTATGGCCATGAAGTTACCTCCGGTATTGGTTTTGGTTGATGTTGACGGCCGGCACTCCCTGGCCAGCTCCGCCATGCCCGGACCGGCCCCGAGGGGATGCCGGGGCCGAACCGGGCCTTGCAGGTTCTAGAAATTCCCCTGAACGACATTCACGATTTCCGAGAACGATGACGCGCGATGCTCCAGGTCGATAGGAATGTGCAGCTGTTCAACCAGCTGGCTTGCCGAGACAATGCCACGCAGGTACTGCTCGCCGGCGTTGTTCTGGTCGTCGTCCACGACCAGCAGGTACTCCTCATGGACCGACCTGAAAGTACTGACAAGGTCGCCGACGGAGGCGCGGCACAGGTCCTGGTAGTGGATCGCGGGGAGGCTGCTGAGGGGGGTCATGATGTCCCTGACCCGAATTTCCCCGGGTAACACCCCCCGACGGTTGGCAAGACTCAGGGGCAACTCGCCGTTGATGTCTGCGATGGTGATGACCCCGACACACTCGTTGACCCCGTTCTCCACCAACTTGAATGCGGTATCGGCCATTTTCATCCACAGCCTCGCCTCGGAGACGCTCATGTCTGAGTTCAGGGCCGGTGGACGGCGCGCGCGGAAATCGGTCAGCAGATGAACCGCAGAATCATTGCTGCCGATGTTGTAGGCGGGCTGGAGGGTGGCCAGGGAGTGGGTACGTCCCAGGTCGCGTACTGGTATCGCGTGAAAGTGCTTGCTCATGATGAACCTCACTGATTCCGGATGTTCGCTGTAACACTCCGCCTGTTCTGGCCAGGCAATGGGGGTGCGGTTAATCGACGGAGATCAGGTGAGCGAAGGCGGGCCCTGAGGCAGGGCGGGATAGCTAACGAGGCGAACCGGCGGCTCGATGAAGGATAGATTCGGGGAATGCCCCGGATATCCCGTAATGAGGGGAAGGCCAGGGCCCAGTGAACCGGTCAGCCCGGCTTCGCCGGATGGTGAATCCCCGGATGCATCCAGCATGGTGACCTGGAACGATCCCGGTTCCTCCAACTGAGGGTCCAGCGCCGGCACGTTGAAACCCGAAGTGGCCCACGCGAGAACGACCAGTGCCATCACAGTTGTCAGGCAAAGACGAACCTTGTTTTCCGATGCTCGCAAATGGGCCATGAAAATCCTTTGGCGGGCGCTAACGTCCAGACTATTTAATTTCTATCACAGTTGAATCAGCAGGCATGATCGTTTTTTTGAGTGTTTAAATTCGTTTTTTTCGATGTCCTACACCCAGAAACCCGCAACCCGCTCAACCAGCCAGAAGGACGCGATACCACCGATGGCATAACTGGCCACCCGCTTCCCGGTGCTCTCGAACCACTGCAAGCCGACATCCCGACGCTGGAATGCCCTTCTGGCCAGATAGCCGCCCAGAACCACCGCAACGACAAACGCGATCTGACCGGCCTCCACCCCCAGATTAAAACTCAACAGCGCCAGCGGGACGTCCCCCGCGGGCAGACCGATCTCCCTCAGCGCCCCGGCAAAGCCAAAGCCGTGCAGAAGACCAAACGAAAATGAAACCAGCCAGGGATAACGGGTCGTGAGTCTCTGACTATCCGTCGGCCGGGCCAATTCCGTGGCGAGGAACACAATCGACAGCGCGATCACCGCTTCCACCGGAGGTGCCGGGAGCGTGAACATGCCCAGCGTCACTCCGGCCATGGTCAGGCTGTGGGCCAGGGTGAAGGAGGTCAGCGCGGCAACCAGCATCCGGAGGGTTGGAATCAGGAGCAGCAGGGCAAAGACAAACAGGAGGTGATCGAAGCCTTCGAGAATGTGTTCGACACCCAGCGCAAAGTAGCTGGACAGCACCGAATCAAAGGACCCTGTCCGGGCAATATCGAAAGCGACGGCATCCGGCGTCAACCGGGTCACCACCGGCGCCGCGCCGGAATCCGGGCTGTAACGCACCAGCACGTCCGTTCGCGTGGCTTCCAGGCCTCGGACCGCTACCGTGCCACCCTCCAGTCCTCCCGCGCAGGTGGCTACCCAGCGGCTGACAAAGGCGCGGCCATCGAACTGCATCGGGCCGGGCGCGACTCGGGGCGCGCAGGTCTCGGGCAGCACCGCCTCGATCACCATCGGTTGGCCGCGCACCTGGGGCACCCGCCAGACCGCCTGCCAACGGTCGTTACCGGCCGGCGCCAGGCTCAGGAAACCCGGCTCCAGGGCATGGGCCTGAAGCAGTGACGGCACAGTCATTAAGACGGCCAACAGGACCGCCGGCACCACTCTGGTCATTGCGATACCCCGTCCACATCCGGTACGGAGATGTCGTAGTCCGATTTCATCGCCAGCAGCTGTTCCTTGCTCAGCCGTTCGGCGGTATCACGGCGCCAGGCGTCCTCCACCTGCTCCCGGATAGCCTCGAAGCCGGGCACCGTGCCAGTGGTTTTTCCGGTCACTTTCACCAGGTGCAGGCCAAAAGCCGACTGAACCGGGCCGGCCCAGATGTCCGGTGGCAGGGTAACGAGCTGGTCAAAGAATCCGACGCCGAAATTCGAATCCACGGTGGTCGACACACTGGGCCGCATTTCCGGCGCCAGCAAGGTGGCCTGCCCGACCTCGCCCGGCGCCGCGCCCGCCTCAAGAGCCTGACGCGTGGATGCCACCGTTGCCTCGTCGACGGTTTTACCCAGGAAAACCTGCTGGAACCCGACCTTGGGCCGGGTGGTAAACCGCTCGGCATTGGCGCGGTAATACTCTCTCAAAGCCTGGTCAGACGGCACCAGAGAGGCGACGGCACCGTCGAGAATAAATTCCATCTTTTGTCTCAGGCGCTGGCGAATCACCGCATCACCGGTGTCGAGCCCCATGGCCAGGGCTTCCCGGACCAGGATTTCTTCCTGCACATACTTGTCGACCAGGCGCTGCAGCTCTTCACGGGTTGGCGGTCGTTGCCAGACCTGCCGGAAATTGCTTGCCAGTTGCGCGACGTCACTTTCGGTGATCACCAGACTCCGGACCGACGTGTCTTCAGGCACGTCGTTCAACCAGCCATAAAGCCCGAAGAGCGCCACTCCGATCAGCAGGAAGTGAACGAAAGGCTCGGTTACCAGTCGTTTGATTGATCGATCAGCCACCGGATCAGCCCTCCGGTCCGTACCAGATGGGTGAGGTGTAGGCGCGGTCGATCACCTCCATAGGCGTGCCTTCCGGCATCTCAATCTGGAAGTACTTCGCGTCGTAGGCCGTCCAGCGGGGTGTCGGGATCTCCAGGACGCGCACGTAATAGAAGGCGCGCTGGTCCGGATCGAACTCGGGGTCGGTCCAGTGACCGGCCAGCACGGCGCTGCCGATATCGTTGGTGTAGCTGGCGCTGGCAACGTTCACCGTATTGCCGACGTCTCCGTTGCAGCCGCCGTCCACGATCTCGCGTCCGGCACAGGCGACATCCCAGATTTTCTCCTGGGTATCACCGTTGTCATCAACCCAGCCCTTGATCATCTGAATCCGGTCGAGGTTGGCACCGTCCGGATCCCGCAGGGCGCGGACCATGAAGGTTGGTGCATCCGTGCCTTCGGGCGCCGGCCGCAGATCGCCCCCCATGGGTACGCCCCGCGAATAGCCGGCATCGGCGAAGTCTGGGCGCAGCACCTCTTCCGGCTGGAAATCCCAGCCCCCGAACACCCGCACGCGGAGCCGGCTGCCGGAAGTGGCGAATACCTCGCGCCGGGCGAAAGCATCCCAGATGGCTTCCCGGGTGTTTTCCGTGGCCCAGACCCCGGCCAGGCCAGAGGCCCCCAGGTCAATGTCGTAAATGGACAGCTTCGGATCCACAGTGCTTTCGATCAGCACGCCTTCCTTACGGTGGGGCGAGGGTTCGACGATGTAGGCCTTGCCGAACCAGTTCTCCTCCCGGGTCGAAGGCAGGGCGTTGTGGGCATCGGTCGCACCGATCATGCCGAACTTGAAGGGATTCACGCCCAAACGTTCGGCTTCGGCGAGCCCTAACTTCAACGCGGAACGGGCGTATTCGGTGCGGAGCATCTCCTGCTCCTTGGCCGCGGAACCGGCCAGGTTGGAGGTGTCGATAATTTCGTGGTCGGCAAAGGCATCGTCCGGTGACAGGAAAGGGTGGGTTTCCCCTGTGCCCTTGGGCTGGGTCACTTCGACCACCGGCTCAAAATTTGCGCGGCGCCGGGCGTAGGCTTCGTCGAACGCATCACCGTCGAAGGTTTCCAGCATAAACATCATGCCGTTGGACAGGTTGCCGTTGTGGGGAATGGCCAGCACCTGGCCTCCCGTGTCCTTTTCATAGGCCTCGAGGTAGTCCCAGAGGTCTTCGGGATCGTCGCTGTCCAGTGCGGAAAAAGGCACGACCTGACGAGTCCGGTCGGCGCCGTCCCGGAAGATGACGTTCCGGTGCAGGTTGTTTCCGTCCGGGCCGGAGGTCCATTCGTAGCCGATAAAGGTGGTGAAGACGCCCGGTTCATAATAATGCTCGGCATTGTCGATCACCTTTTGCCAGACCGCAGCCACCATCTCCGGACTCTTGATCATGTCCTCACCACGCCCGTTGGCCGCGATCCATTCGATGAACGCATCGTAACCATCCCCGGCCTTAAACATCTGGTACCAGCGCTCGCCACCTTCGGTGCGGCGCACGAGCGGATCACCGCGTTCCAGGTAATCCGATAGCCCCAGATTCTCGGCGTGATCAGCGACGACCACGAAATCCAGGGGTCGAATCAGCTTGAACGGGCCCGCAGTCTGGCTTTGGACCACCTCACCGCGCGCGGCGCGGTAGGCCACGTCCGGACCCGGTTTTGCTCCGCCCATGCCAGCGTCGGCGGACCAGGCGGTGTGCAGATGGGTATCACCAAAATAGACATTTTGGGGGAAGTGATCGTCGACGTAGGGGGAATATGGGTTCGCCGGCGCGGCGTACTCATCTTCGCTGATGCTCAGATCCTGGCCGTGTGTTCCCTGGGTCATGAAACCCACGGCAAGGGGCAACAGACAACAGTGCCAACCTCTTCGGTTCATCGCGGACCTCCTGATCCTTAACTCTGGTGCTCGCTTAGACCAGACCGCCATCCTTGGTCACACCGACATTTACGAAGCACTCATTACTATAGCTCACTTTCTGACCAGCGAACCGACAACCGGAACTACCTGTCAGGCACCGCCGTCCGGGCACAAAAAAGCCCCGGCACGGGGGACGTTGCCGGGGCTGAAGATGCAAAGCGAGATTTGCGTTAACTCAACTCAGGTGGTTCCTACCGCACTCAGAAACTCAGCTTCGCAGATGCCATCACCTGCTCGTACTGATTGCTGCCACTGCCGGCAATCTCGCCGAAGTCCCAGTAGGCGTACTCCAGGCCCAGGGTCAGGTTGGAATGCGCGGACCAAAGCAGGTTCACATGAGCCGAAGTGGAGGAGTCGAAGTAGCTCAGGGTTCCCGCCGGCGGTGCAGTCAGATCGTCCACGATTTCGGTGTGGGACACGGTCACCGTGGAGCGCCATGCCGGCGACCAGAAATGGCGGTAAGCCGCGGTCGCTCCGTAGGTATCCAGTGCCTTCACCTCGCCACCGGCCTGGGCCACGAGATCCACATCAGGGTAGGTGAACAGCCCCATGTAGCGACCCAGCGCGCCGTAGCTGTACTGCAGACGGATGTCGTCCTTGCCAATGGTCGGAATGCGGGCACTGACGGAAACGGCACCGGCCAGCTCAGACTCACCGGAGGCGTCGTCCTCCAGGTTGCGCAGCAGACCTGCAACCGAGTAGAACCCGTGCTTGCCTCGAACCTGGTAGCGGGCGGTGAGGTCCGGATACGACTGATCGTCATAGGAGTTGGTGCCGAACCCGTCTTCCGGGTTTTCCAGGGCCATCATCAGCTTGCCGCCGGGAACGGCCATGTTGTAGCGAATCATCGGCTGGGTCACGTAAATGAAGGCGGCCTGCTTGCCCTGATTCAGGATTTCCGGCATCGCCGCGAGGTCGGTAAAGGTGGTGTAGGTCTGGCCGAACTCCCAGCCATTCCAGTTGCCGTAGGCCTGACGCAGGCGCGGTGAGTAGCTGTTGGAGACCACCTCGTTGCCGGGTGCACCAATACCCTGCTGGAAGTCCATCTCGAGGTAAGTGCGCAGTTGATGCCCGGCCACGCCTTCAGTGGAGGTACCAAAACTGAAACGGGATTCCCGGGCACTGAACCCGACCTTCCAGTCGTTGTCGGTCGCGGCCGCGGACGCGAAGGTGCGGGGCAGCCCGACGGAGTAGGTGTTGCGCTGACCGTTGCCGTTGGAGCCATACATCATGTCGGCCTTGATAAAACCGCCGAACGAGATGGTGGTACCACCGATTTTCAGGCCGTCGCCTTCGCGCAGGATGTAGGGATTGTCTTCGCTCGCCTCCGGAGCGGTGGAAACCGCGCCTTCCAGCTTGCTCTCGAGCATCTGCACACGTTCCCGCAGCTGGTCCAGCTCGGCGTTGCTCTGGGCGGAGACGCCAGCGGACGCAAACGTGATCAGTGGCAGGCTGGCGAGGGCCATGGCACGGGTAAGCGGACGGGGTTTGAAGGGTGTTCTTGTTGTCATAACTAACCTCTGACGGAGTTGATTGTGTCTTTGTTATTGAACTCTCCGGCGCCGGTACAGCGGGACGCACTTTCAACCTTTCAGTTTCGCACTGCGGTATTTTTTATATTTAGATTTCCGCATAGCGGTACCAGCTTCCGTGTTAGCGACTATAGACAAACGCATTTACACCATCAACCCGCATTTAATATTTTTTTATGAAAGCAATGGTTACCTAGCGTTTCATAATTTCATTATCGTTGACACGGGGCGAATTATTGAAGGATCATTGAGTAATTCTGCTATGCGGTATATATTTTCGCTGTAATGCAAACGAGGTTATCTCATGAACATGAACTACACGGCCGAGGAACTTGCCTTCCGAAATGAAGTGCGCGCGTTCCTGGATGAGAAGCTGCCGGCGGATATTGCCGCCAAAGTGAAAGGTTTTCGCCGCCTGACCAAAGACGACCATCTGCGGTGGCAGAAAATCCTCAATGCCCAGGGCTGGTACGCCACCCACTGGCCGGAAGAGTACGGCGGCGTTAAATGGACGCCGGTCCAGAAACACATCTGGGATGAAGAGTCCTGCCGCTACGGCGTACCCCGTTCCATTCCATTCGGGGTCAACATGGTGGCACCGGTCATCATCAAGTTCGGCAACGAGGAGCAGAAGCAGCGCTACCTGCCCCGCATCCTCAGCGGCGAAGACTGGTGGTGCCAGGGTTACTCTGAGCCGGGCGCCGGTTCTGACCTTGCCTCGCTGAAAACCCGTGCCGTGCGCGAAGGCGATCACTACATTGTTAACGGCCAGAAGACCTGGACGACGCTGGGCCAGCACGCCAACATGATTTTCTGCCTGGTCCGCACCAATACCGAGGTGAAGGCCCAGGAAGGCATCTCGTTTTTGCTGATCGATATGGATACCCCGGGCATCACCGTACGTCCGATCATCACGCTGGACGGTGAACACGAAGTGAACGAGGTGTTCTTCGAAGACGTGAAGGTGCCGGTGGAAAACCTGGTGGGCGAAGAGGACAAGGGCTGGACCTATGCCAAGTTCCTGCTTACCTACGAACGCACCGGACTGGCCGGCATCGGCATGTCCAAGGCGGCGTTGTCACACCTGAAACAGCTGGCCTCCCGTCGCATCAAGAATGGCCGACCGCTGATCGAGGATCCTTCCTTCAGCCAGCGCATTGCCAAAGTCGAGATTGACCTGACCGCGGCGGCCATCAGCAACCTGCGCATTATCGCCTCGGTCGAGGGTGGTGGCGTGCCGGGCGCCGAAAGCTCCATGCTCAAGGTCAAGGGGACCGAGATCCGTCAGTCCATCAATGACCTGGCACGACGCGCGATCGGCCCCTACGCGATCCCCTTCGTCGAAGAGGAACTGGACTACGAGTACGACGGCGACTTCCTGTCAGACGAGAACGCCGCCCCGCTGACCGCCCAGTACTTCAATAACCGCAAGCTGTCGATTTTCGGCGGATCCAACGAGATCCAGAAAAACATCGTGTCGAAAATGATTCTCGGGCTTTAAGGAGGCGACCATGGATTTCCGACTGAATGAAGAGCAGCAGATGCTGCAGGACACCGTGGCCCGCCTGGTGCGCGGTGAATACAGTTTTGAAAAGCGCCTGGAGTTCAGCGAAACCGACGCCGGGTTCAGCGAGGCCTTCTGGACCCAACTGAGCGAGCTGGGTCTGACGGCCGTGCCTTTTGCCGAGGAGCTCGGTGGGTTCGGCGGTGGTGGCGTGGAGGTTCAGTCGGTAATGACTGAGCTCGGTCGCGGCCTGTGCCTGGAACCGTACATGCAGTCCGTGATCCTCGGCGGCGGCCTGATTGATCACGCCGGCAACGATAGCCAGAAAGAGCGATGGCTGACCGGCATCGCCAGCGGCGAACTCAAGGCCGCCGTGGCCCTGCAGGAGCCACAAAGCTTCTACAATCTGAAAGACGTGGCAACCCGCGCTGAAAAGTCCGGCGACGGCTACGTACTCAACGGCCGCAAAGCCGTGGTGATCGGCGGCCACTGTGCCGATCTGATCCTGGTGTCCGCCCGCACCTCCGGTGACAGCCGCGATACCGACGGCATCAGCCTGTTCGCACTCAGTCCGGAGCTGGCCGGCGTCGAGCGCCGGACCTATCCCACGATCGATGGCTCAAAGGGCTGCGACATCACCCTGAATAACGTCGAGGTGGGCGCCGATGCCCTGTTGGGCGGCGAAGGCGGGGCCGGCGAGATCATCGAGTACCAGAGCGGTCGCGCCATTGCGGCCGTGTGTGCCGAAGCCGTTGGCGTTATGGAGATGGCCAACGAACTGACCCTGGACTACCTCAAGCAACGCAAGCAGTTCGGTGTGCCCATTGGTAAGTTCCAGGTTCTGCAGCACCGCATGGTGGACATGATGTCGGAGCTGGAACAGGCCCGTTCCATGGCCATCCTGGCCGCCAGCGTGGCCGATGCAGAGCAGAGTGACGAGCGGCGCCGGATTCTGGCCGCCGCGAAGAACGTGATTGGCCGCAGCGGCCAGTTCATCTCCGAGAACGGCATCCAGTCCCACGGCGGCATCGGCATGACCTGGGAATACAACTTTGCCCATTACGCCAAGCGGCTGATCATGATCAACCACCAACTGGGCGATGACGATTTCCACCTGGAGCGGTACGCGGGCCTGTTGCAGGCCAGCTGACCCCCTTCACCAGTGAGCCTGGGGCCTCTCTCCTTCCAGTCAGAGGTCGTGTTCGGGGGTGCCCTTCAGGCCACCCCCTTTTTTTGGTTCTGCACCAATCGAGGTGATCACAATGACAACAGACGCCCAACACACCAACACCGAGTCGCTGAACAAGGCCGAATGGCAGGTGCGCACGGAACTGGCAGCCGCTTATCGGCTGGTGGCGCTGTTCGGCTGGGACGACCTGGTCTTCACCCACCTGTCGGCCCGGGTGCCCGGTCCTGACCATCATTTCCTGATCAACCCCTACGGCCTGCTGTTCCACGAAATCACCGCCTCGTCGCTGGTGAAGGTGGACCGCGATGGCCAGGTGGTGGCCGCGGGTGGCCTGGGCCGGGTCAATCCGGCCGGTTTCACCATCCACAGTGCCGTGCACATGGGACGGGCGGACGCCGGCGCGGTGATGCACCTGCACGCCGCCGATGGCGTGGCCGTGTCGGCCCACCGGGACGGCCTGCTCCCCCTGAGCCAGACTGCCATGCTGTGCCTGGACCACCTCAGTTACCACGATTACGAAGGGGTGGCCCTGAATCTGGACGAGCGCGAGCGGCTGATCCGGGATCTGGGCGACAAGTCGATGATGCTGTTGCGCAACCACGGCGTTCTGACCGCCGGTGAGTCGGTGCCGGAGACCTTCACCTACCTGTACTTCCTGATGAAAGCCTGTGAGATCCAGGTCAAGGCGCAGAGCTGTGGGCCCACCTGGATGCCGTCGGAACAGGCGGTGCAGACCACCGCCGAGCAATCGAAAAATCTGGGCGCGGCCGCGAAGCTCACCTGGCCCGCGCTGTTGCGCCTGCTCGACAGCAAGAACCCGGGCTACGCGGTTTAAGGGGAAAACAGATGATTGAAGTCAAATTGGACGAACTGGCTGATAAAAAAGGCACTCTTGTCAGTCACAGCCCCTGGTTGACCGTCACCCAGGAGATGATTGAAGCGTTTGCTGACGCCACTGGCGACCATCAGTGGATTCACATCGATATCGAACGGGCGAAGAAGGAATCCCCCTGGAAAAGTCCGATTGCCCATGGCTATCTGACCGTGTCATTGATATCGCGGCTGAACCCGCAGGCTCTCAAGGTGACCGGGCCCACGGCAACCATCAACTATGGCCTGAACAAGTTGCGGTTTCCGTCTGCGGTTAAGTCCGGATCGGATATCCGCACCAAGGTCCAGCTGCTCGACGTCAACCAGGTGGATGAGCACCGTTATATGGCCAGCTACCTCACCACGGTAGAGATCAAGGGCGAGGACAAGCCCGCGTGCGTCGCAGAAAACCTGGTGATGTACGTGATCTGACCGGTTGACCGGGCCCTCAGGCCCGGCCTTCCAGTGCCGCCCGCATCTTCAGCGTGACCAACACGGTATTCAGGTGTGGAACGGCAATGCCTTGACGCTCGGCAATGGCCACCACATTGCCCAGCACGGCATCCCGCTCGATGGGGCGATCGTTGAGGTAATCCAGCGCCATGCTGTTCCTGTAGGGCGGCATCTTGCGGGTACCGTCAATGTTCTGATCAATCAGCGACTCGTCCATGGGGTAACCTTCCGCTGCGGCCACGGCCATCACTTCGCCGATCATGGCCCGAATCAGCGCCTCTCCGCCGTCGGTATCCAGAATGGTTTTCGTGTCAGCACCGTTGGCAATCACCGACAAAGGATTGAATGGGGTATTCCACAGACATTTGCGCCAGCGTTCGCCCACCACAGCTTCTGTCACATCCACCTTGATCCCACCTTCGATGAACAGCTCCGACAGGGTCCGGCAATGCTCGTCGATGCCCCGGGGGTAAGTCCCCATAACCAGTTTGCCATAGGCCTTGTGCTCAACAACTCCCGGTTCCGTCCGACTAGCGGCAATAAAGGCCAGACAGCTGATGATGGGATTCTCAGGGAACGCCTCCGCCAGCTCCTGCTCGATGCCCAGACCATTTTCGATCAATACCAGGCGGGTGTTCGGCCCCATCCAGGGCTTGACCAGTTCGGCCCGGTTGACGCCGGGTAACACTTTCACACACAGAATGAGGTAGTCCGGCCAGACCTCCGGCGTACCACCGTCACGGTATACATGATCCGGCCGGAAAGACAGGTCCCCCAAGGGGCTGGTGATCCGGATACCCTTTTCCCTCACCACTTCGTACTCGGAGCGCAAGACGGTGTCGACCGGACATCCGGCCTTTTTGAGGATGGCCCCATAGAAGCTACCGATGGCGCCGGCGCCAACAATCAGGATGCTTGGTTTTTCAGTCATTTTCTGCTCACTTTGCCTGCTGCGATGCCCTGTTTTATCTTCGTACCGGAGCCATGCCCAGGTGCGCTCCACCGTCGATCAGCAGGGTCTCGCCGGTGGTCAGATCCCCCCCTACGATAAGCCCGAGACACACATCGGCCACTGATTCCGGGGAAGCGGTATCGTTCAGCGGTGCGGCGCCTTTGGTTTTGGCCAGCAACGCGTCATATTTGTCTTCGCCCAGCCCCTTTTTCAGCCACTCGCCCTGAACAAAGCCCGGACATACAGCATTCACCCGCACTTCCGGACCCATCACGCGGGCGAGCGATCGGGTCATGGTGATCAGCGCGCCCTTGGAGGCCGCGTACGCAATTGAACTGCCAATTCCTGCCAGTCCGGCGATGGAGGCCATATTGATGATGTGGCCGGACCCGTTTGCTCGAAGCGCGGTCTCAGCTGCCCGGGTCATCTGGAACGGTCCCACGGTATTAATCGCATAGAGGTCCAGAAAATCCCGCTTGTCCAGGCCCTCAAGGTCACCGTGGTTACAGAACTTCGTGGTTCCTGCGTTGTTGACCAGGATGTCTATACGACCAAACTGCGCCAGGGTTTCGTCCACAAGGGCACGACAGTCTGCATCCTCTGACACATCGGCCCGGCACACCAGCGCTTTTACACCATACTGTTCACAGTCCGAGGCCACGGCGCGTGCACCAGTCTCGTTCCGACTGAAGTTGATCACCACATGACAGCCATGCTCGGCAAATAATCGAGCCACTGCGGCTCCAATTCCTGACGAGGATCCGGTCACGATGGCGACAGAGTCTTTCAGTTTCATAGAGCGCCTCACCTACCAAAAAAAGGGGCAGGCCATTGGTGGCCTGCCCCCTGTTTAACACAGTGACGTTTACTCGATCTCTTCCTGAACAATCTTGCCATCTTTTACCACGGCCAGCGTGGTATCCGTGACAAAACCGCCCTTGTCGGTCACGTTGGTCACCTCATACGGGTTCTTGCGAGTGGGCATGTTCTTCAGGGCATCACCCATGGCGGCGCGGATCACCTTTGGATCGGTCGACTCGGTGGCATCCATCGCTTCCACCAGCCCGTGCAGGGCCAGGTAGTTGTAGGCGGCTTCCGATCCCGGGGTCTTGCCGTATTCGGCCTCGTAGCGCTTGATGAAGTCCTGGGCGGCCTCGGTCTCATAGACGCTCAGGGGCACCACGCCAACCGCACCTTCAACCATCTCCAGCCCGCCAGCGACATTGGCGACCTCGTCAATCTTGGCTTGATCCATGACGATGAAACCGCCCTGGAAGCCCATCTGTCGGGCCTGCTGAACCACCAGACCGGTCGGCTCGGAGGCACCACCGACGAACATCACGTCCGGGTCCTCGGCAATGATCCGGCTCACGCCGGTGAAGAAGTCGGCGGACTTGTTGTAGTCCATCGGGTTGTTGGCCACCACTGTACCGCCCTTGGAGGTCCACTCCTTTTCAATCATGGAGGCCCAGATCTTGGCATACTCATGGGTCGCACCGGCCATGCCCAGGGAGGTACCCAGGTTTTCCAGGGCATAGTCCGTGAACGCCCGGACATAGCCATCAAAGGTCGGCGGGATTCGTATGGTCAGGGCATTCCCCTTTTCGGTCACGGTCGGCACGCTGGTGTAGGCCATGATCAGGAAATTGTCCTTCTCATTGAAGTCCTGCAACGCAAACACACCCCCGGAATGCGGGATAAAGATCGCCGGCACGTTCGATTCCTGCTTCAGGCGCTTGGCGTTGGTGGCCGCCTGGGCCGGGGAATAGCGGTCGTCCAGGGAGACCAGATTGATGGTGGTTTTTTCCCCGTTGAGGTCGAAACCGCCGGCGGCGTTGATTTCTTCCGCGGCCATACGCAGACCGGACAGGGTGTTCTCACCGTACAGGGCGGCGCCACCGCTCAGCGGGCCGGTGAATCCAATGTTGACTTCACCCGCCATGGCGCCGGCGGTGAGGCTCATACCAAGGGTCGCCGCTGCAACCGTTTTCCCCAGTGTCTTTGCTGTTTTCATTGTTGTCTCCTGGTTGATTGTGCTCGTCGAAATTCACTTGCCGGAGCCGTCAGGCCCCGATATATGCCTTACGGACCTGCTCGTTGCCTAGCATGGCCTCGCGGTCACCCTCCATGACGAGGTGCCCGTTCTCCATGACGTAGGCCCGGTGGGCGATCTTGAGGGCCGCAAAGGCGTTCTGTTCAGCCAGCAGCACCGTAGTACCCAGGCTGTTGATCTGCCGGATGGTCTCGAACATCTGCTTGACCACCAGCGGCGCCAGACCGAGCGAGGGCTCGTCCAGCATCAAAAGCCGCGGACGACTCATCATGGCGCGGCCAATGGCGACCATCTGTTGCTGCCCCCCGGACAGGGAGCCGGCCGGCTGCTGGGCCTTGTCCTCGAGGATCGGGAACAGCTCAAGCACCTCATTCAGACGCTTCCGGTTGCCCTGCCGGTCACCCCGATGGACATAGGCGCCCATCATCAGGTTCTGCTGGACGGTCATCTGTGGAAACAGCTTGCGACCTTCGGCGCACTGCACCACCCCGCTGGACACAATGGCGCTGGCCTTCATGCCGTTGAGTTTCTTGTCCTCGAACCTGATCTCGCCGGCGGCGGGCTTGACCAGTCCGCTGATGCCGTTGAACAGGGTGGTCTTGCCGGCCCCGTTGGCGCCCAGCAGAACCACCAACTCGCCGGTTTCCACAGTCATGGAGATGTCGGTCAGGGCCTTGAAGCTGCCGTAGCAGACATCCACGTGATTAAGCTGCAGCATCTTCATCCCCTCCCAGGTAGGCCTCGATCACCACCGGATTATTACGGACCTCCTCGGCTGTGCCCTCGGCAATCTTCTCGCCGTGGTCCAGCACCATGATCTTGTCCGCAAGGCTCATGATCATGTCCATCTTGTGTTCGATCAGGCACACGGTCAGGCCGTTATCCACCATCTTGCGCATGAGCGTGGCAAAACCTTCGGTCTCCTCCGGGTTGATCCCGGCGGCCGGCTCATCCAGAAGCACAATCTTCGGGTCGGTAGCCAACGCCAGGGCGAAGGCCACCCGCTTGCGCTCTTCCTGGGTGATGTCCGCGATGAACTTGCCGGCTACGTTGGTCAGCCCGACGAAGTCCAGCGCTTCCATGGCCTTGTCCCGGGCCGCCTTCTCTTCGCGCTGCAGCCGCTGGCTGTTGATCAGCACGTCCCAGAGCCCGGATTTCGTCCGCAGGCGATGGCCAACAATGAGGTTGTCCAGAACAGTTGCCTGTTCGAACAGGTTGGTGGTCTGGAAGGTCCGGCCGACACCGAGCCGCGCGACCTGGTCGCAGGGCATGCGGGTCACATCCTCGCCATCCAGCAGAATCCGGCCGGACGTGGGTTGATGCAGCCCGGAGATCAGATTGAAGAACGTGCTCTTGCCGGCGCCGTTGGGCCCGATGATCGCGTTGATCTTGCCCGCCTCGAATTCCACGGACACATCGTTTACCGCGGCCAGGCCGCCAAACATCTTGGTCAGGTGCTCTACCTTAAGCATTGTTCTCGGCCTCCCGGGTCCGGGTTGTGGTCACCTTGCTCTCGGTGCGCTTCTTCTCCGGCGCAACGCTCTGGGCCTTGCGATGCATCCAGGTCAGGAACGAGCCGGTGATGCCCCGCGGGAAGAAGATCACCAGCAGCACCAGCAGCGGACCGAAGATAATCATCCGGTACTCTTCCAGGAACTGCAGCGACTGGGTGATCCAGACGATACCGACGGTCCCCAGCAGTGGCCCGGTGATGGTGCCGATACCGCCAACCAGCAGGTAGGTGATCATGTCGAAGGTGTGCACGATGTTGGCCTCTTCCGGCCCGATGAACCGGACCATCCCGGCGTAGAGTGCACCGGCCAGACCGGCGTAGGTGGTGGACAACACGAATGCCAGCACCTTGTTGCGCATCAGGTTGATACCCAGGGACTGGGCCAGCTCATCGCCGTTACGGATGGCGATGAAGGTACGCCCCAACAGGGAACGGGAAAGCCGCCCCATGAACCAGATCGCGAACACCAGAAACGCCAGCACCAGGTAATAGAAGGGGGTGGTTTCGGTGAAGTCCACCAAGCCAAAGCCATAGGGTTCGGCAATGTCACGTACCCCGATAGGCCCATGGGTCAACTCCTCCCACTTGTCGATCAGCAGGTAGATGATGAACCCCACACACAGCGTGAAAATGGCGAAGTAATGCTCTTTCAGACGCAGGGACACGATGCCCACGAAAAATCCCAGGACGGCGGTCACCACCAGGGCGGCCACAAAGGCAGGCCAGAAACTCCAGCCGGCATCCGCGGTCAGCAGGCCCAGGGTGTAGGCACCGATGGCGAAGAAGCCACCGTGGGCCAGGTTCAGCTGACCGCAGAAACCGGTAATGATGTTCAGGCCGTATACCGCAATAGCCCAGACGAAGGCCGACGCCATCACATAGACCTGGTACTCGTTACTGGCGAGAAATGGAAACACGATCGCAAAAACCAGCAGTGCCAGTTTCGCGCCCGGTGTCATTAACATGGCTCCAAGCTTGAACAACATGGTCAGTGCGCCCCCTTTGCGAACAGGCCCTGTGGGCGTATGGAGAGAATCAGTACCAGCAGGCCGAAGGCGATAATGTCCTTGTAGGCGGTGGAGATGTAGAAGCCGCCAAACGCCTCGGCAAAACCGATGATCATGCCGCCGACAATGGCGCCGGGAATGCTGCCCATGCCGCCAAGGATGATGATCACGAAGGCTTTCATGATCACCAGATGCCCCATGGCCGGGTACACCAGGTTGATGGGGGCATACAGGGTGGCTGCCACCGCGGCCAGGGCACCGGATATCGCGAACGTCATCATCGCCACCCGGTTGGCGTCGATACCGACCAGGAATGCGCCTTCCCGGCTCTGGGCCATGGCGATAATGGTGGCGCCGGTCATGGTCTTGCGCAGGAACATCTGCAGCGCAAACACCAGCACAAAGGCAGCGACGATGATGAGCAGGCGCTGCTCCGGAATGATCAGACCGTCAAAATTCATGATGCCGGTGAAGGGCGAGCTCATGCGGCGGAAATCGGCGCCCCAGAACATCTGCACCAGCGCCTCCAGGAACAACAGAATGCCGATCGCGGCGATCTTGTCGTGGATTGGTGGCGAGTGCCTCAGGGGGTGGAACACCAGTCGCTCACAGACAATGCCCAGCAAGGCGATGACGGCCGCAGACCCTGCCATGGCAAGCCAGTAATGGACACCGAGGTCGACCATGAAGAAGTAGGACATGAATGCACCGACCATGTAGAGCGCGCCGTGTGCAAAGTTCGGAATGTGGAGTATTCCGTAGACCAGGGTCAGCCCCAGGGCTACGAGACCGTAGATGCTCCCCAGGGTTAACCCGTTGATGACTTGCTGCAGGAAAAGGTTCAATTCTGCCCCTCCGTTGGTTGTTTTTATCGGAAATCTTTGAGGCTAAAGTCTGCAGGGCATGGCGGCCCTGCGGCTTGATTGAAACAATTACATTGATCGTCTCAATTGTCAATTATTTAAAATCATGTTTCGCAGTGCGAATCTTAGGTATCGATTTTAAATATTTCTAGGCATTTTTCTTCCACTCTTCTTCCTGAAGGGCGCGCCACATCAATTTACCGGTGGGCGACTTTGGGAGCGTCTCCACGAACTCGACCAGCGTGGGCACCTTGTAGGCGGCCATCTGCTCCTTGCACCAGCCGGTGATGTCCTCGACCGTGGTCTTGCCGTCCGCTTCCGGGGTCAGCACGATGCAGGCCTTCACGGTCTCGCCCCGCTTGGGATCGGGCGAGGAAATGATGCAGACCTCGTGGATGGCCGGGTGCCGGTACATGAGACCTTCCACCTCGGACGGCCAGACCTTGAAGCCCGAGGCGTTGATCATGCGCTTGACGCGATCGACCATGAAGAAATAGCCATCCTCGTCGTAGTAACCCAGATCTCCGGTGCGGAAGAAGCGTTTGCCGTCGATTTCCACAAAGGCCGCCTCGGTCTCCGCCGGCCGGTTCCAGTAGCCGATCGTGACCTGGGGGCCACAGGAGACAATCTCGCCGGTCTCGCCCGGGGCCTTTTCTTCCAGGGTTTCCACATCGATGATGCGGCTGTCCACGTCGAACACCGGGATTCCCAGACACTGGGGTTTGGGATTGGCGTTCGGATTGATGTGGGTAGCCGCCATGGTCTCGGACAGGCCATAGCCTTCGATGTAGTCCAGCCCGGTCATCGCTTTCAGCTTTTCAGCCACTGCAACCGGCATGGCGGCGCCACCGCCCCCGATCATGTTGAGGCTGGAAAGGTCGTACTTGCCGATGTCCGGATTGGACAGGAAGTCCACCGCCATGGTCACAATGTTGGTCCAGCCAGTGACGCTGTACCGCTCAATGAGTCGCGCCGCCGTGGTGCGCTCCCAGCGGGTCATGATCACGGACGTCGAACCGCTGTAAATGGGACCGTTCATGGAGCCGGTCATGCCCGTCACGTGGAAGAACGGCAGGGTCGCCAGCTGCACGCTGTCCGGGGTGCTCAGATTCCAGAACACCCGATGTACGGCCGTGGCCATCACCGACCGGTGGGTGTGCATGCAGCCCTTGGGCGCACCGGTGGTTCCGGAGCTGTAGGGAATGACCGCCAGGTCATCCGGCGTCGCCGTATGGGGCGCCGGCGTGTGGTGGGCGGCCATGGCCGTTTCCCAGCTCACCATGCCGGGAAGATCTTTGGACCACACCGGCGCCGCCACTTCCGCCGGCAGGTCCAGATCGGTATCCGGCTTGATGTAGGCGCTGTAGGACGCCACCACCACCTGTTCAAGATCGGTTTCCGACAGCAACGGCGAAATAAATCCGGCCAGCTCCTGGCCGGCGAGGCACACGGAAGCCCCCGTATCGGCGATGTAATGCTCCAGTTCAGCAGCCCGGTTCATCGGGTTGACCGGAATCACCACGGCATCCGCACGGAGAATGGCGTAGTAGGAAATGACGTACTGGGGCGAGTTCTGCATGTACAGCAGCACCCGGTCACCCTTCTTGACGCCCTGGGCCTGCAGGTAGCCCGCCATGGCCTCGACCTCATCCAGCAGCCGACGGTAGGTGATCGGTGCATCGTAGAAAATGATCGCCGTGTGGTCCGGAAACCGTTGGGCCGAGATCTCCAGATTGGTGAACACACTGGTCTTCGGAAGGGTCATGGTCTTGGGCAGTTCGTGGGGCCAGACCTTGTAATGGCGCGTGAACATCATTGTTGTTCTCCAGGTTTTAATCAGTCAGCCGCCAATGCGGACAGATCGAATTCGTTGACGCCCCCGGGCAGGGGGTCTTCGTGTCGTAGGGGGGTAATGGCGATGGCCTGGTTCCGCAGCACGGTCACGTCGGCGTCCGGCGCAACGATGTGGCGGGAGTTGCGATCAAAGCCGAGCCACCAGTAGGGCAGGCTCCGGGCGTCCCGTCCGGCCATGAGCCGGGCGCGCTGAATGGAGCCGGTGGACTGGCGGCACCAGTGAGCCCGGGTAATAGCCGTGGCCTCGCAGGCGGGGAAATTGACGTTCCAGGCCCGCACCTGGTCCGGCTGAAAGAGTTTGCGGACAACGGCCTCGCCAAAACGCCGGACCGGGTCCCACTGGATACCCTCGCGGGACAGAAACGCCTGACTCAGGGCGATGGCCGGAATGTCCATGTGCACGGCACTGAGCACCGCACCGACCGTGCCGGAGTACTGCACCGAATCACTGATATTGGCCCCGCAGTTGACGCCGGAAAGCACCAGGTCCGGTGGACTCTCCTCGAACCACTTGGCCAGGGAATAGAGCACACAATCCGCCGGGGTGCCGGACACCGCAAAGCGCCTCGGACCGGTTTCGTAAACCCGCAGCGGATCGTGGATGGAGATGCTCTGGCCGGCGCCACTGCGATCATGCTCCGGCGCCACCACCCAGACCTCTTCGGCCAGGTTGTTGGCAATGGCCTCCAACACCGCCAGCCCGGGGGCGTTGATGCCGTCGTCGTTGGTGATCAGGATGCGTTGAACGATGGGACCCGTCATGACTTTGCTCCTTCGCTGGCGATCTTCCAGCCCACCTGAGCGAGCAGGCTGGCGCGTTTACCGACGTCCAGGGCGTTGGCATTGGCGGCGTTACCATCCAGGGCACGCTTGTAGACACCTTGCAGGATGGCGGCCAGACGGAACAGCGAGAACGCCAGATACACATGCCAGTCATCAATGCCGTCACGTCCGGTCCGGGCGCAGTATCGGGCGATGGTTTCCTGTTCGTTGGGAATCCCCAGCGCCTCCAGGTCCTCCCCTTGCAGCCCTCGCATGCCTTCCAAATCCGATGGCAGGTAATAAGGCAGGCAGTAATAGGCCAGATCCGCCAGTGGATGCCCCAGGGTGGACAGTTCCCAGTCCAGGATCGCGATCACCTCGGGCTTATCCGGCGCCAGCATCAGGTTGCCAAACCGGTAATCCCCATGGGCGATGGCGCACTCGTCGCTGGACGGCAGGTTCTCCGGCAGCCACGCCATCAGTTTGTCCATGGCTGGCATGTCATCGGTCTTGGAGGCCAGGTATTGCTTGGTCCAGCGCGACACCTGCCGGGCCACGTAACCCTCGGGCCGGCCAAAATCACCGAGGCCGACGGCGTTGACATCCACCGAATGCAGCTTTGCCAGAGTGTCGATGGCGGAGAGGTGGGCCGGCAGTCGTTCATGACGGTCCAGCGCCCGAAGGGCCGAATGGCTGACAATCCGGCCTTCCATGTAGTCCATGACGTAGAACGGGGTACCAATGACATCGCTGTTCTCACACAGCACCCGAACCTTTGGCACTGGCACGGTGGTATGCTCCGACAGAGCACGCATTACCTTGTACTCGCGCTCGACCATGTGGGCGGAGGGCAAGGTTTTCCCGGGCGGTTTCTTGCGCAGGACATAACGGCCACTGTCGGTGTCCAGCAGGAACGTGGGGTTGGACTGACCGCCCTGAAATTGTTTGACGTCCAGTCGGTTACCAATCTCTGGCAACTCTTTTTGCAGCCAAACCAACAGCCTGGACTCGTCGAACTTGTGTGCTGGCAGAACGTCCACCAACTCCGGCTCAATACTCATCGTCTCAGCCTTCTTTAACTCTTTGTGTACCGCAGCCCGCAACGGTTTCAGCGGACGACGGGTGGGTTGCCTTTCTGCAGGGAACAAAGGTGTCTGAGCGCAGCGAGTTCTTTTTTCCGGAAGAAAGGCAACCCACTCGCCGGCCCACCGCCACTCACAAGGACCTGCCTCAACAAATGGTTTCCCCACCATCGGCGACGATCACCTGACCAGTGATATAGGCACTGGCCTTGGTGGACAAAAACACCGCCAGCCCGGCGATGTCGACCGGATCGCCGATTCTTCGAAGCGGAGTCTTGTCTTCCGCGCGCTTAACCCGGACAGGGTCTTCCCAGAGCGCCTTGGCGAAGTCGGTCTTGATCAGGCCGGGGGCGATGCTGTTGATGCGGACGCCTTTCGGGCCCCACTCAACCGCAAGGTTCCGGGCCAGCGCCGCTTCCGCGGCCTTGGACACGCCGTAGGTACCGATGGTGGTGTTGCCCCGGATACCGGCGATACTGGACAGCAGTACCACGGCGCCTTCGCCTTTCTCAGCCATCTGCGGCAGCACCATGTTGGTGAGCCAGAAGGTCCCCTTGACGTTGGTGTCCATGATCTTGTCCCAGGCCTCGTCGGTCATTTCGGACGTCGGGCCGTAGACCGGGTTGGTGGCTGCGTTGCACACCAGTACGTCGATGGCACCCCAGGTTGCGTTGGTTTTCTCGACCAGGTTCTGAAGGTCTTCTTTCTTACCGACATGGCAGGGAATGGCGAGAGCCTCGAAGCCCTGCTCCTTCAGCTCGTTGGCCACCTGCTCGCAGGCGTCGGCCTTGCGGCTGGAGATGACGACTTTCGCGCCCAGGCGCGCCATTTCTTCCGCAATGGAACGGCCAATACCCTTGGTGGAGCCGGTAATCAGGGCAACCTTGCCGGTCATGTCAAAAAGCGGGTTGTTCATAACAAGATCCTCATACTCAAAACTCGCGACACACGTGAACAGCGGCCATGATTCAAATCAGCGGTACTGGCGAAGTTCCAGCTTGGCCACCGAATCCAGGTGTACCTCGTCCGGCCCGTCCGCCAGCCGCAACGTCCGCACCTTGGCCCAGGCCGCTGCCAGGAAGGTGTCCTGACTGACACCGGCACCGCCGTGCACCTGGATGGCCCGGTCGATTACCTTCAGCGCCATGCTCGGGGCAATCACCTTGATCATGGCAATCTCCTGGCGGGCCACCTTGTTGCCCACGGTGTCCATCATGTGGGCCGCCTTCAGGGTCATCAGGCGGGCCTGTTCAATCTCGATGCGGCTGCGGGCGATGTCCTTGCGAATGGAATCAAAGCTCGACAGCGGCTTGCCGAAAGCTTCGCGTTCGTTGGCGCGCTTGCACATCAGCTCCAGCGCCCGCTCGGCCACGCCGATGGTGCGCATGCAATGGTGGATGCGGCCCGGCCCGAGACGGCCCTGGGCGATCTCGAAACCCCGCCCTTCTCCCAGCAACATGTTGCTGGCCGGCACGCGGACGTTCTCATAATGGATCTCGGCATGGCCGTGAGGCGCGTGGTCGTAGCCGAACACCGTCAGCGGCCGGATCATCTTCACGCCAGGCGCGTCCAGCGGCACCAGGATCATCGACTGCTGCTTGTGCTTTTCCGCCGTCGGGTCGGTCTTGCCCATGACAATGGCGATCTTGCTGGTGGTCGTCATGGCACCGGAGGACCACCATTTCTTGCCGTTGATCACGTACTCATCGCCCTCGCGGCGGATCTCGCAGGCAACGTTGGTGGCGTCGGAGGACGCGACATCCGGCTCGGTCATGGAGAAACAGGAGCGGATCTCGCCGGCCAGCAGGGGTTTCAGCCACTGTTCCTGCTGCTCGGCGTTGCCATAGCGGGCGATGGTTTCCATGTTGCCGGTGTCCGGCGCTGAGCAGTTGAATACTTCCGGTGCCATTTCCGAACGCCCCATGATTTCGCACAGGTGGGCGTATTCGAAGTTGGTCAGGCCGGCGCCGTACTCGCTCTCCGGCAGGAACAGGTTCCACAGGCCCTCGGCCCTGGCCTTGACCTTCAGTTCCTCGATGATCGGCACCGGCGCCCAGCGGTTCTCGGCCTGCTCGACCTGTTCATGGTGCTTGTGCTCGTTCGGATAGATGTGCGCATCCATGAACTCGTTCAACTGCGCCTGCAGTTTTTTTGCCTTGTCAGACAGCTCAAACATGTCCGCTTCCTCTTGTTGGTCTTGTCAAAAATTCAGATCGGGACGCCTTCCGGCTTGTCGCTGCCAGACCGGATCCGGAAGGTGCCTTCGGCAATGGCCAGCAGGTTGCCCTGGTCATCGTGGACTTCACCGGTGCTGTTGAAAATCCGGGAACCACCGGCACGCTTGCGGCCAGTCACGCGGATGGTTCCGCCCGAACACTGGCCGGTGAACGTGGTGGTCAGAGACAGGGTGATGGCCTTGCGCATTCGACCGGGATAGGGGCAATAGGTGCCGGCCTGTGCCATGGCGATGTCCAGCAGCGAGGTCAGCACGCCACCGTGAATCACACCGGCGAGGTTCAGGTGCCTGGGCTGGAGTTCCAGCGCAATGACCGCCTCGCCCTCGACCCATTCCGCCTGTTGATAACCCAGCAGGCTGTGGAAGCCCGACAGCTCGGCGCCATGGAGGAACTCGGAATCTTGATCGCCCATCAGACTTTCATCCCCGGCAGGTTAAGTGAAGCGGTGTTGCCACCATCCACCGCCAATGCCTGGCCGGTGATGTAACTGGCATCGTCACTGGCCAGAAACAGGATGGCGGCCGCAATTTCCTCGGGGTCGCCGTAGCGACGCAGTTCGCAGCGGGAGCCCAGCTTGTGGGCTTTCTCGTTGGCGCGAGCGTAATCGAATACCGCCCGGGTCATGCCACTTTCGACCAGGCCCGGGCAGACCGCGTTCACCCGGACATTGTCGCTGCCCAAATCGCAGGCCGCGGTCATGGTGAGGTTGATCACACCTGCCTTGGAGGCACTGTAGGCGTTGCCGCCGGCGCCGGAACGAATACCTGCCACCGACGCCGTATTGACGATCGAACCCAGCTTGCGGGCCTGCATGTGCGGCGCCACGTGCTTGATCAGGAGCATGGTACCCACCAGGTTTACCGACAGGACCTTGTCCCACTCCTCGCGCAGGTTACCGGTGACCGGCGGATGCTTGCCTGTGGTGCTGGCGATGCCGGCGATGTTGCACAGGACATCAATCTTGCCGAAGCTCGCCAGGGTTTCCTCGACCAGGGCTTCCACTTCGGCTTCGTTGGCCACGTCCACCACACGGCGCAGGTGCTTCGAGCCCTCGGGCATACTGTTTTCCGTTTCAACCAGTCCCGATTCGGAGGTATCCGCCATCACCACCCGGGCCCCCTCACGGGCCAGGCGCAGGGCCGTCGCCCGGCCGATACCGCTGCCGGCACCGGTTACGATGGCAGTCCGGTTTTCAAAACGCGCCATGCCACTTGCTCCTCATATTTCTGGATTCTTGTTGTCCCGGCGGCTATTACTGTCGCAATAATTTGTCACGCCTTCCGGTTTTGAGTCAATATATTCGAAAGATAGTTTCACTAGTCAAAACACCATAGCACCGGAGCGTCGCAAAATGAAAAACAACATGCAATCGATGCCCGTCTTCGCACCCGTGGAGGCCGGCGAACCCCTGAACCCCATCGGACACCAGATCCAGCAGCACGCCAGTCAACGGGCAGACCAGCCGGCACTCATCGACGAGGAGGGGACCGTCAGCTGGGGCGCCCTGATTGACCGGGTCAACCGGATTGCCAACCGCCTCCGGGAGGCCGGCCTGGAACCGGGCGAGGCCGTCGCTGCCGTGTCCGAAAACAGTGCAGACTACGTCGCGCTGTACCTGGGCACCCTGGTTGCCGGTGGGTGCATGGTGCCGCTGTCCGGCATGGCCAGTGCAAACGCGCTGGCCCTGATGCTGGAGGACTGTGAAGCGCGCTTCCTGTTTGTGTCGCCGAAAAATGCCGAGCTGCTGTCAACGTTGCGGTCGCAACTGACAACCCTGGACGACAGCCGCATCCTCGCGCTCCGGGGAAACGGGGACGGAATCGGTGCCTGTCTGCCGGACTGGCTTGACGGCGTTTCTGCCACCCCCGCACCAGCCGCCGTCACCCTCGATGCCCCCTTCAACATTATTTACAGCTCCGGCACCACCGGCACGCCCAAGGGGATCCTGCACGACTACCGTTTTCGCCAGCGCCAGATCCTGCGCATGAGCCGGTTCGGTCTGGACGGCGATGCCATCAACCTGGTTTCCACCCCGCTGTACTCGAACACCACCCTGGTGTCGGTTTTGCCGACCCTCTTCTACGGCGGCACCCTGGTCCTGATGGCGAAATTCAACGCGCATCGGTTCCTGGAGCTGTCGGAGCAGCACCGGGTCACCCACGCCATGCTGGTCCCGGTCCAGTATCAGCGCATCCTGGCGGAACCGGATTTCGACCGGTTTGACCTGTCCAGCTACAGCTTGAAGCTCTGCACCAGTGCGCCCTTACGGGCCGAGGTAATCGCCGACGCCATGGCGCGCTGGCCCGGTAACATCCGGGAAGTCTATGGCCTGACCGAGGGCGGCATTTCCACCTGTCTGGACTGTGCCGCCCATCCGGACAAGTGGGAGTCGGTAGGAACGCCCACCGAAGGCGCCGAGGTACGAGTGATTGACGAGGCCGGCCGGGAACTGGGGCAGGGCGAGATTGGCGAGATTGTCGGGCGCGCCATCTCGATGATGCGCGGCTATATCAACCGGCCCGAACAGACGGAGGAGATGCTGTGGACCAGCCCGAAAGGCGAGATTTTCTACCGCAGCGGCGACATGGGACGCATTGACGAGGACGGCTTCGTCTACATTCTTGACCGTCGCAAGGACATGATCATTTCCGGGGGGTTCAACATCTACGCGGTGGATCTGGAGAAAGTGCTCCTGGCCCATCCGGCCGTGGCTGATGCCGCAGTAATCGGGATTCCCAGCGAGCACTGGGGCGAGACACCGCTGGGGCTGGTGGTAAGGCGCCCCGGGTACACCGACAGCGTGGCCGACATTCTCGACTGGGCCAATGAACGGCTGGGCAAGTCCCAGCGCCTGGCCACCCTTGAATTCCGGAACGACCTGCCGCGTTCAACCATCGGCAAAGTGCTCAAGCGGGAGCTGCGCGCGCCCTACTGGGACAGGCACGCACACTGACAGTCAGCGCCGGCCCAGTCGGGCCAGTGCCGCCCGGCAGTCGTCCGACCGGAGCCGCTCGGTAAACACCGTCCGCTCCCGCTCCAGCGCTTCCTTGATCTGTTCCCGCCAGGGCGCGCGCATCAGTTGCTTGCTGGCCCGCAAGGCGTCCCGCGGCTTGCCGGCCAGCCGCCGGGCCAGCGCGAGCGCCTCGTGCACGGCGCAGCCATCATCCACCACCTTGCTGACCAGTCCGCACTCCCGGGCCTCGTCACCGTTGAGCACCTCACCGAGCAATAACAGGTCCGCCGCCCGTCGGGCCCCCAGGTGCAGCGGCATGGTCACCGTCGAGGCCGCCTCCGGCACCAGGCCCAGATCGACGAATGCGGTCTTGAAGGTTGCACTCCGGGCCGAGATTACCGAATCGCAATGCAGCAGCATGGTGGTACCGATACCGATGGCCAGGCCTTCAACGGCGGCGATCACCGGGGTATCGCAATTCATCAGGGTTTCGATAAAGGCCAGTCCCGCCGAGGGCCTGGGGTTGTCATCGGTGGCGCGGGCGCGGAAATCATCCAGATCGTTGCCGGCGGTAAACACCGCTCCGGCCCCGGAAACGACAATGGCACTGACCTGCTCATCCTCGTTGGCAACGCTCACCGCGCGGGCCAGGGCCTCGTACATGCTCCGGGTCAGCGCGTTTTTCTTTTCCGGACGGTTAATCACGAGGTGGAGAACACCGTCGGCCTGCTGAACGTCGATCATTGGGCTATCCTTCTGACACAGTTTTCGGTTGTGGTGCCCAAACATCCTATTGCAAACGACCGATCTTGTGATAGATTCAGAGAACACAAATTCACCATGCAGTTAACAGTTCTGCACAGTGAAACACCAAGAGACATCATTACAACAACGAATGAGGCCCCTCATGACTCTTTTTGCACATGCCCGCAAAACCCTGACCGTTTACGCGTCGGCCCTGACCCTGGGGATTTCGGCCGCCCTGAGTGCCGGCCCGGCCGCTGCCCAGGAAACCTACACCTGGAAGGTCCAGTCACACTGGCCGGGTTCCAGCAGCTCCTATACCGACAGCCTCGAACGACTGCAGCGGGTTCTGGACGAGCGCACCGATGGACGTCTGCAGCTGAAGCTCTATGAGGCCGGCGCCCTGTTCAAGGCCAAGGAGACCTTCAACGCCGTCAGCCGTGGCATTCTCGAAATGGGCACCATCTCCCCGGCCTACGCCCAGGACAAGATATCGCTCGCCGGCATTGCCTCCGGCCTGCCGTTCGCATTCCGCAATGTCTGGGAAGCCGCTTACTTCCACCAGAACCTGGGCTTCGAGCAAATGCTTCGGGACGAAGCTGCCGAGCATGGTGTCTACTGGGCCACCGACAAGGTATACCCGACCGAGATGGTGGTGAAGAAGCCGATCACCAGCTGGGACGATTTCACCAGCCTGAAGATCCGTTCTTCCGGCGCACTGCAGACCTTCCTGACCGAAGCAGGTGCGGCCGCTTCCTATATACCGGGCGGTGAGCTCTACACCGCGCTGGATTCCGGCATTGTCGACGGCGCCCATTGGGGTGCGTCCCAGGGTGCCTTCAGCATGGGTCTTTACGAAGTCGCCAAGTACCACGTGCAGCCCGCCCTCAACATCGCCGGCACCGACGCGATCATTGTCAGCCAGAAAGCGCTCGACAAGCTGCCGGAAGACATGCAGAAAATCGTCAAGGACACACTGCAGGAGCAGTTCTGGATCCGCACCAACGAGTACCAGTATAAGGAACGCATCACCCTGGCCAAGGCGATTGCCGAGCAGGGTGTCGAGGTGAATGTCCTGCCGGACGAGGTCCAGAACAAGCTGGTGCAAACCGCCCAGAAAATGTGGGACGAGGAAGCCAAACGCAGCGACAACGCCAAGAAGGCGCTGGCCATGCTGAAAGACTACCTGGCCGAGCTGGGTTACCTGTAAGCCCCGCATACCAGGCACAAACCAGGCCGGAGCATCGCGTCTCCGGCTTTTTTGCCTCCGATAAAAATCACCGTCCTTCTGGAGAAAGCCATGGGTGTGTTGACCGCATTCATGAGAGGGGTCACCCGTCTCAATGATTTCGTCGGGCGATGGATAGCCCTCCTCATTTTCGCCATGTTCGCGTTTCTGTTGCTGGAGGTTGGCTTTCGCTACCTGCTCAACTCGCCCACGGTCTGGACCAACGAGCTGACCCAGATGCTGTTCGGAATCTACGCGGTGATGTCCGGCGGTTACATCATGGCCCATCGCGGGCACGTGAACGTCGACCTGCTGCATTCCCACCTGGCGCCGCGCAAACGGGCGCTCATGGATATGTTCACATCACTGGTGTTCTTCATTTTTACCCTGGCCCTGCTGTGGTTCGGGGTCGACATGGCCCAGGAATCCATGTCCAGCTGGGAAACCTCCTACTCGGCCTGGAATCCGCCGATCTGGCCGGTGAAGCTCGCCATCCCCCTGGGCACCGGCCTGCTGGTCCTGCAGGGGCTGGTCAAGCTGCTGGAAGACATAGCCGTAGCGTTCGACCTGGATTACTACACGCCGGACGCGGGTGATTCCGAAGGAGAACAGCTGTGAGCATTGAAGTCCTAACCCTGCTGTTCTTTGGCGCCCTGCTGTTTTTCCTGCTGCTGGGACTGCCACTGGCATTCGTGCTTGGTGGCGTCTCCGTGGTGTTCCTGTATTTCACCTGGGGCTTTGACTCCTTCTATATGGTGGCCTCCCAGATCTGGGGCACCATGGGCAGCTTTACGCTGGTGGCAATCCCGCTGTTCGTGTTCATGGCCATGGTGCTGGAACGCACTGGGGTAGCCCGGGACCTGTATCGCATGATGCACCTCTGGTGCGGCGGCCTCCGGGGCGGATTGGCGCTGGGTACCCTGATTATCTGCGCGGTGTTTGCCGCCATGGTGGGCATCAGTGGCGCGGCCGTGGTGGCCATGGGCACGATCGCCCTGCCATCGATGCTGGAGCGCGGCTATGACCGCAGCATGGCCCTGGGCGTGATCAACACCGGCGGTGGCTGGGGCATCCTGATACCGCCCAGCATCCTGATGATCCTGTACGCCCTGATCACCGGTGTGTCGGTCGGCCAGATGTTCGCCGCCGGCATCATGCCCGGAATACTGCTGATGGTGCTCACCGCCATCTATATCCTGGTCCGCTGCCACCTGCAGCCGGAACTGGCACCCGCACTGCCGGAAGAGGAACGCGCGAGCTGGCCGGAGAAATTGCGCGCCCTGCGGGCCGTTCTCCTGCCAATCGGCGTGGTGATCATGGTCCTTGGCTCCATCATCGGCGGCATCACCACACCGACCGAAGCGGCTGCCATGGGCGTACTCGGGGCGCTGATTTCCGCCGCGGTTTACCGCCAGTTCAAGTGGAGCGTGATGCAGGAAGCGGCCATCCGCACCTTCAAGCTCACCGGCATGATCATGTGGATTCTGTTCGCCGCCCATGCGTTCAGTGCGGCCTATCAGAGCATGGGCGCGCAGGAACTGATTGAAAGCCTGATGAACATGATTCCTGGCGGGCCCTGGGGGATCATTATCGCGATGATGGTGATCGTGTTCCTGCTGGCCATGGTTCTGGATCCGGTCGGCATCATGCTGATCACCCTGCCGGTGTTCATGCCCATCGTGGAGAACCTGGGCTTCGATCCGATCTGGTTCGGCATCCTGTTCGTGATCAACATGGAAATCGGCTACATGACACCGCCGTTCGGATTCAACCTGTTTTACCTGAAAGGCATCGTGCCGCCCGGCATCACCATGACCGACATCTACAAGTCGATCATTCCGTTCGTCATCGTGGAAATCGTCGGGCTTGGACTGATCATGGTGTTCCCGGAGATCGCGACTTGGTTACCAGATCTGTTCTTCTGACGGTCTGAATCTGCCACCCCGGCCCCCTGTGGGTGGCAGATTTCCGAACTACGCATTACTCTCAGATCACGGCCCCGGACTCAAGGAACCGGGGCCGATCAACAAGGAGAGTACCCATGATTCAACCCTACCCCGACCACCAGAACCCGCTGGCCCACCTGCTGACCCCGTTACTGATTGCTGTTCTGGCCCTGGCTTCCCTGCCTGCCCAGGCCCGCGACCTGACAGAACAGACCATCCGCTCGTTCGTTGACACCATGAAAGCCGCGGAGTCCCTGGAACCCGAGTTCGAAGCACTCGCCGATGAGATGGCCACCGACCAGGAATCCGAGATGCCGGATTTCGCCCACATCTTTTCCGACACCCTGTCCTCGATGGAAGGCCAGCCGGCCTATGGACGCCTGGAAGATATTGCCCAGGACCACGGCTTCAGCGATCTTGAGGAATGGGGCGCCACGGGTGACCGGATCTACCGCGCGTGGATGGCGATTGAACTGGAACGGCAAAACCCGGAGGCCCGGCAGGAAATGGCTTCGGCCCTGGCGGAGATCGAGAACAGCCCCCACCTGACCGAGGCCCAGAAAGCGCAGATGCGGGCCATGATGGAGAACGCCATGAGAGCCATGGAGAGCGCCAAGGATGCGCCTCAGGAAGACGTTGAAGCGGTCCGCCCGCACCTCGATATCCTGAGGTCGTTCTCGCAGCCCGAGTAGGCCTCCCGGCACAAAAAAACCCGGCTCACGAGGAGCCGGGTTTTCGGTCTGACGACAATTGCCGCCGGATCAGGCCATCAGGTTATAGGCAAACACGATGACGACCGCAACCGGGGTGACGAAGCGGATCAGGTTGTACCAGAGGGTGAACGCGCCTCCTTCCAGAGCCAGGTCCAGCTTCAGGGACTCCCTGGCCACAAACCAGCCGACAAAGACCGCGGTCAGCAAGCCTGACAGTGGCAGCATGATATTGGCAGTCACATAGTCGAGCAGATCGAAGATGGTCTTGCCGTCAAACCGCTCAAACATACCCAGCGGTGCAAAGTCCGACCAGACGTTCAGCGAAAGGATCGAGGCGATGCCCAGCGCCCAGCACAACACCCCCACCAGAATGGCACTAGCGGAACGACCCAGGCTGCTTCTCTCTTCCACCCACTCGACCACGGGTTCCAGCAGGGAAATGCCGGACGTCCAGGCGGCGAACAGCAGCAGAACAAAGAACAGGGTGCCGAAGAGACCGCCCAGGGGCATGTTGCCGAATGCCAGCGGCAGGGTCTGGAAAATCAGTCCAGGACCCGCACCGGCTTCCAGGCCGTTGGCAAACACCACCGGGAAAATCGCCAGCCCGGCCAGCAATGCCACCACCGTGTCCATGATCGCCACGCTGATCGCGGTACGGGCGATGGAAACATCCCGGCCCAGGTAGGACCCGTAGGCCATCATGATCGCCATGCCCAGACTCAGGGTGAAAAAGGCATGTCCCAGGGCAATCAGCACACCACTGATCGACAGGGCACCGAAGTCCGGGGTGAACAGGAAGCTGACGGCTTCACCGAAATGGCCGGTGGTGGTGGCGTAACCTACCGCAGCCAGCAGCAGAATGAACAGGGCCGGCATCAGGATCGTGGCGGCTCGTTCCAGGCCACCCTTGAGGCCTCGGGAAACCACCAGAACCACCAGAGCCATGAAGATGGTGTGCCAGATCAGTAACTGGACGGGGCTCGCCAGCAAACCGCCGAACAGATCACCGATGGATTCCGCGGTACCCCCGGTGAAGTCGCCCATGGCCGCGTGCTCAATGTAGGACGCCGACCAGCCACCGATCACCGAATAGAACGACAGAATGACGAACGCGGCGATCATGCCGACAATCGCCGAGGCCCGCCACAGAGGCGATTTCAGGTTGCGCTCGGCCACCAGACGCATGCTGGTGATCGGGTTGTGCCGGCCGTTACGACCAATGAAGACTTCCGCCATCATGATCGGAATACCGATCACGGCGATACACAGCAGGTACACCAGTACGAAGGCACCGCCACCGTTCTCACCGGTTACGTAGGGGAACTTCCAGATATTGCCGAGGCCGACGGCAGAACCGGTCGCGGCCAGGATGAAGGCCAACCGGGATGACCAGAGACCGCGAGAAGCCGCTGCGCCATTGCCCGAAGCCGAAGTGGACTGAGTCATGATTGCTTCCTGTGCGTGTGGCTGAGGAATAGAAAACGACGACGAACGCCCGGGCCATGCCCGGACTGTTGGAGCGCGATTCTGCCAGCACTGGCGGCGCGATTCCAGCGTCGGCACGGCATCGGACGGAAGGTGCCCGACGCCGTGCCGGAGCACGAAAAGCTAACTAGCCGTTTTTGCTGATAAAGCGTGCCACCAGATCTTTCAGGCCCCGGGACATGTCACTGAGGTGGTCGCTGCTCTTTGATTCGGATCTGAAAACGAAACGACGGACCGCAGGTAACCATGCCCATGCTACCCATTGTAGTTATCAGGCACGATCCTGTAATCCGGTCGATATCGGCAAGACCGTCAAAGACCTTAGTACGAGCAAATACCTACGCTGTCGCCACGAGGCGGGCGCGGGGATGGAAGCGGGCGTTGACCCACAGCGAAAAGGCGATCACGCCGCCTCCGATGGCCAGGCGCATCAGATCGGCATCCCGGTTCCAGATCAGCAGGTTGACGAGCAAACCGGCGGGCACCAGCGCGTTGTTCATGATCGCCAGGGTACCGGCGTCCACATAGCAGGCACCCCGGTTCCACAGGAACAGGCCAAGCCCCGAAGCGGCCAGGCCCAGCCAGGCCAGAATGCCCCATTGCAGGGAGGTGGACGGCAGGCGCTCGGCATTGCCGAAAATCAGGAACGACGGCAGCGCAATGAGCAACGCACCGATAAAGAAATAGCCAAAGGTGCGGAACGCGGGCAGCTCCAGGGGATAGTGCCGCATGATGTGCTTGTACCCCACCTGACCGGCAGCAAAGGTGAAGTTCGCGACCTGCAACAACAGGAAACCGGTGATGAAATCCTCGCTGAGCCCGTCGTAACGAATGATGCCCGCGCCCAGGGTCGCGATGCCCGCGGCCACCAGTGCGACCGGTGAAAAGCGCCGGAACAGGGCATCATCAATCAGCGTCACGTAAAGCGGTGTGAAGATGGTAAACAGCAGGACTTCCGGCACCGTCAGATAACCGAACGACCGGTACAGGCAGAGGTAGGTGATTCCGAACTGCAGCATGCCGGTCACCAGGATGCCCAGTTTCATGCCGGAGGGTACACCCCGCCAACGGGTAAATGGCAGGAACACCAAGGCACCCAGCAGGACCCGGCTGAGTACCGCGAAATCACTGTCCACCTGGCCGGCCAGAAACTCGCCGATCAGGCTGAACGAGAATGCCCACAGAACCGTAACAAAAACCAGTAATCCCATCGTGACAGCCACCCTTGAAAACCGAGGCGCGTACTTTACCCGTTTTGCGCGGAATTTTCAGGCGGGGACAGGGCCAGACGCAGAAACCCCGATGCCCGCACCCGGCACGAATGGGTTACCATGCCTGCCCTGCCTGCTCGTGGCAGGGAACGCCAATATCATGAACGGACACCCGGACCTGCCACGCTATGGACGAAACCCACCAGCCCCTACCGGAACCCCGCCAGCCGCTGGTGCACCAGACCTTGGGCGAATGGCGAACCCTGGCGATGCTCGGCGGCCCCATCCTGATTGCCCAGGTTGCGCAGATGGCCAACGGCGTGATCGATACTGTTATGGCCGGCCATGCCAGCGCCGAGGACCTGGCGGCCGTGGGCATTGGCAGCAGCCTGTGGATGCCACTGTTCCTGTTCTTCATGGGGCTGCTCGGAGCCCTGCAGCCGATCATCTCCGGCTACAACGGCGCCCGAACGCTGGACCGGATCATGCCGGCCACCTGGCAGGGGTTGTACCTGGCGGCCGCCGGGTCGGTGGTAATGATCCTCTTGCTGACCCACGTGCACCCGGTGCTGGCCCTGCTGAACCTGGAAGTCCACACCGCCGGCATTACCCAGGGCTACCTGGATGCCTTTGCCTGGGGCGTGCCCGCCATGCTGATGATGACCGCCCTGCGGGGGCTGACCGACGGACTTGGCCATACCCGGGTGATCATGGCCTTCTCCGTCCTGAGCACCCTGATCAACCTGCCGCTCAACTACATTTTCATCTACGGCAAGCTGGGGCTACCGGCAATGGGCGGCATTGGCTGCGGCTGGGCCACCTCCCTGTCCAACGGCGTCGCCGCCGTTGCACTGCTGGTGTACCTCAATCGCAGCGCCGCCTATCGCCGGTTCCACCTGCTCGCCGATTGGGTAAAACCGGAGCTGGCCGGCCTGGTCTATATCCTGAAGCTCGGTGTGCCCATCGGCTTCACGATTTTTGTCGAAGCCAGCATGTTTTCGGTCATTGCCCTGTTTCTGGCACCTCTGGGACCGGTCGTCGTCGCCGGCCACCAGATCGCCCTGAACGTGGTGTCGCTGCTGTTCATGCTGCCCCTGAGCATTGGCATGGCGCTGACCTTGCGAGTGAGTTTTCTCATGGGCGCCGGCACACCCGACACCGCCCGGCTGATTTCCCGCAGCTCTTTGATCCTGGCGGCAGCCACCGCACTGGTCTTCGCCGTGCTGCTCTGGGTATTTACCGAGGGCATCGCGGCGCTATACACCAGCGAAGTCGAGGTGCAACAGGTCACCATCCGGCTGCTCCTGTTTGCCGCCCTGTTCCAGATTGCGGACGTAATCCAGGTGACCTGCATCAGTGCCCTTCGGGGTTACAAGGACACCCGGACCCCCATGTTCATCATGCTGTTTTCGTTCTGGGGCCTGGGGCTGCCGCTGGGCTATCTGCTCACCTTTACCGACGTGATCCGGCCAGCAATGGGAGCTGCCGGCTTCTGGGTGGGGCTGACCGGAGGGCTTACGTCAGCGAGCATTCTTCTTGGCTGGAGGCTGTTTCGCTTTGCTCCGGGTCCGGATCCGCATAAATGATGCAATCGCGACCGGAGGCTTTTGCCTGGTACAGGGCGGCGTCGGCGCGGGCCAGCCAACTATCGACACTCTCTCCGTGCGCGAGCTGGGCGACACCGAACGACGCGGTGACCGGGCCGCCGGGGTGTTTGAGGTGTTTCCGGAGAATCTGTTGCAGATTGTTCAATGCCGTTTTCAGCCCGGCGCCATGGGTACCCGGTAACAACAGCACGAACTCTTCACCGCCGTAGCGAAACAGGTGATCCGTTCGCCGGGTGTTCTGCCGGGTCAGGGCGACCATATCCACAAGCACTTCATCACCGACGCTGTGACCGTACTCGTCGTTGATTTTCTTGAAGTGATCGAGATCCAGCAGGGCCACCGCGTAGGGCAGGCCAGTGCGGTCGGCGCTGGCGACCGCGAGAGCCAGTTCCTGATCCATGGAACGCCGGTTGCGGACACCGGTCAGCGGGTCAATGGTGGCCAGGTGCTCCAGTCGTTCACGCTGGCTTTCATTCCGGTGGGCAAAAACGTAGGCACAGGCACTGACGACCACCGCGCCCGCCGCGAACGACCACATCTGAACCGCCGACCGGAAGATATCGACCTGGACCATCAGGGCAAGGATGGCGCCGATGTTGATGATGATGGCCAGACGCGGACGCGCCAGAAAGAAACTGGTGACCAGACAGGGAAATACCCAGAACAGACCTGGCTCGCCGGTTACTGCCCCCACCACCACAGCACTGGAGGAGGTCATCACCGCCAGGAACAGCCCACTGCGTTCAGTTCGGCCGGTCAGCCAGGCGTAGGTTACGCTGACGATAATCCCCGCCAGGATAGTGACGTCGACCAGCGCGGCCAGAAGATTGCCCTGCACGAATCGAAATACCGCAAACGGTGTGATGCCCAGAATGGCACTGGCACCGAGCAGCGTGATAATCGAGAGGCGGAAATCCGTCTTGAGGCGGTAAAACATCAGGTATGAGAACCGATGATAGGGTTGTTTAGCTCGGTAGCTTAGCTCAAGGCTCGGGAAGGTTCCCTATGCCAGCACGAGATTTTACAAATCGGTGACGCACCGTCACAAAACGTGAACCACTGCTCAGTCCTTAAACCCGCTGCCGCCCTTTGCACTGGCAAATCGGGCAAAAGAAGCCTCCTGCATCAAGGAGATATAGAGGCCGAAGCCCGTTCGGGGGTACACTCGTACACTGTTAACTCTGTCAACAGGACACTCGATCTTGCGCAATCTTGTCCGAATCGCACCCGGCGCTCTTGAGCTGGGCCGCCCCCTGCCGTGGAACGTCTACGACGCCGACGGCAACGTATTGCTGCGCCAGGGCTACGTGATTCAGACCAATTCCCAGCTGGAACAACTGTTCGAGCGAGGCCGGTTCGAGCCGAGGAAGATCGAACGTCCCCACGAGGAGATCTTCGAGGATGCTCGCGAACGAAATCCGTTTGCCGATTATCCCGACCTGCTTCATGCGCTGGAAACCACGCTCAACGCCATAACAGAAGGCGATCCCTCAGCCCAGAAGCAGCTGATGGGACTTTCGCGGATGATTGAACAGACCTGCTCCGAGGCGCCCGATGCCAGCCTTGCACTGGTTCACCTCTATTCCATCGGCCCGAACATCCTCGAACAAACGCTGTTCTATGCCATCCTCAGCCAGTTCGTCGCGCGCCAGTTCGGACTGGAGGAAAAACGCATCAGCGTGCTCACCGCCGCTGCTCTTACCGCCAACCTCGCGCTGGTGCCGGTTGCCGATCAACTGAATGCCTCCAACAAGTTGTTGACCGACGATCAACGCAACGTGATTCAGAAACATCCGCAACGCAGCATCCAGGCCCTCCAGGCTGCCGGCATCAATAACAAGCTGATGAATACCATTATTGCCCAGCATCACGAACAGGCGGATGGCTCCGGCTATCCGCAGGGATTGAGCGGCAGCGACATACGCCCGGAAGCGGAAATTCTGGCACTGTCCGAGCGTTACGTGGCCATGATTACCAAACGGGCCTATCGCGCCCGCATGAACGTGGCGGACGCCCGCCGGCTCATCGCCACGCTCGGCGACGGCAAGTTCCGCCCAGCCATTCCCAGGGCGCTGCTTCAGGTATTGGGGGACTATCCGCCCGGCATCCTGGTGAGGCTCGACAACAATGAAGTGGGAGTGGTTACCAGCCGACCGCTCCGCGCCCGCGGCCCGTTCGTGCAGGCCATCTTCGGCCCCCGTGGCAATCGCTACAACGGCACCTTTGAACGGGACACCAGCCTTCTGGAGTTCAATATTCGGGCTCTCGAAGAGCCCGAAATCATGCCCTCGATGGATTTCAGTCGAATCTGGGGCTTCCGGACCTGAATCCGCGCCGCCCCCCGATCAGCGAAGCCCCAGAGCCTCGGCGTGGTAGACGAGATGATCGTCGATAAACGAGGCGATGAAGAAATAGCTGTGGTCGTAGCCGCGATGCATACGGAGATTGATGTGATGATGGAAGGTCTCGCAGGCCTCCGCGAGGGCATCCGGGTTGAGCTGGGTGTCCAGAAAGTCATCCGCGGTTCCCTGGTCAATCAGCAGCGGTAACCGTTCCCGCGCCGTTGGAATCAGCAGGGTGGCGTCCCACTCCTCCCAGGCTTTCACATCCTCTCCAAGGTACCCCGAAAACGCTTTCCTGCCCCAGGGGCACTCGGTTGGATTGGCAATCGGCGCGAAGGCTGAGACCGAGGCGTAGCGACCCGGGTTTTTCAGGGCCGCAATCAAGGCACCATGCCCGCCCATGGAGTGGCCGCTGACGGATCGCTGGTCGGTCACCGGCAGCTCGTTCTCAACCAGCTGTGGCAGTTCCTTGACCACGTAATCGTACATCCGGTAATGGGGCGCCCAGGGTTGTTGCGTGGCGTTGATGTAAAACCCGGCGCCGGTGCCGAAGTCGTATTCGTCATCCTCTCCGGGGAGATTGAGGCCGCGAGGGCTGGTGTCGGGGCAGACGATGGCAAGGCCCAGCTCCGCCGCCCGTTTCATGGCCCCGGCCTTCTGCATGAAGTTCTGGTCGGTGCAGGTCAGACCTGAAAGCCAGTACAGCACTGGTACTTTGCGCGTTTCCCGAGCCACCGCCCGCGGCGGCAGGAACACCGCAAATTCCATGTCGCATTCCAGCGTCGCTGAGTGGTGCCGGTAACGACGGTGCTCGCCGTCGAAACAGAGATTGGTGGATAGGAGTTCCATAGCATCCTCGGCTTGGAGAAAGTTGGTATCAGTCGTCAGCACTGACGAACTTGGGCAGCTCGATTCCGCAACCCGCCCGCGCCAGTTCCGCCAGAATAGCCGTACGCGTCACAATACCAATCAGTTTGCCATGATCCACAACCGGGAAAACTTTGGGTTTGCCGGCCCCGAGGTTCTGGGCGAGATCCACAACGGCCATCTCCGGCGAGATCGTGACCGGCTCGCGGAACATCACGTCGTCAACAATGGGATCCCCCTCACAGTGGTAACTGCTGACCAACAGGGAATGGATGCAATCCTGTTCCGACACAAAGCCCAGTACGTGCCGCTGATCGTCGACGACGGGCAATCCAGTCACATGGTTCTGGAGAAGGGTTTTCACCACTCGAGTCAACGGCGTGCCACACCGAACGGGTTCAATGTGATTCCACATGACATCAGAGACTTTCAGTGAGCGCATGGACAGGTCTCCTCCCGCTGAATCTGATTGCAGTGGCTCCCAGATGGAGCCCCTTTCTATAACCATAGGCAATGCAACACAGAAAGGAAAACAGAAAAAGCCCTCAACCGTTTACAGATCAAAATTATCACTTAAACTCATTCGGTTAAGCCCCACAAGGGCACCCATTGCTAACTACGGGAGATCCCCATGGAAGCCATATCCTCGCTCGTCGGACAAATCAATTCACTGGTGTGGGGTCCGCCCATGCTGGTTCTCATCCTCGGGGTCGGACTGTTTCTGAGTCTCGGCCTGAAGTTGATGCCCATCCTGAAACTGGGTGCCGGCTTCCGGCTGATGTGGCAGGGCCGCAAAGCCGCCGGTGCCGAAACCGAGGGCGAGATACCGCCGTTTCAGGCATTGATGACTGCCCTCTCAGCCACGGTGGGCACCGGTAACATCGCCGGCGTGGCCACTGCTGTATTCCTGGGCGGTCCCGGCGCCCTGTTCTGGATGTGGCTGACGGCCCTGGTCGGGATGGCGACCAAATACTCGGAGGCCGTCTTGGCCGTGCGTTTCCGTGAGGTGGACGAGCGCGGCGCCCACGTCGGTGGCCCGATGTACTATATCCGCAACGGGTTGGGCGCCAAATGGGCCTGGCTGGGTGTGCTGTTTGCCGTATTCGCGGCCATCGCGGCTTTCGGGATCGGCAATACCGTCCAGGCGAACTCGGTGGCCGACGTGATGGAAGCGAGCTTCGACATACCCCACTGGGTGACCGGTCTGATTCTGATGGTTCTGGTGGGCGCGGTGCTGATCGGCGGTATCCGCCGGATCGGGCACGTTGCCAGTGCCCTGGTGCCGCTGATGGCGCTGTCCTACCTGATCGCCGGGCTGCTGGTGCTGGCCATCAACGCCGCCGACATCCCGGCGGCCCTGGGGCTGATATTTGAACACGCCTTCAGCCCCATCGCAGCCGAAGGCGGCTTTGCCGGCGCCGCCGTCTGGGCCGCCATCCGATTTGGTGTGGCGCGCGGTATTTTCTCCAACGAAGCCGGTCTCGGGTCGGCCCCCATCGCCCACGCGGCCGCCCAGACCAAGAACCCCATCAACCAGGGCATGGTGGCCATGCTGGGCACCTTCATCGATACCATTGTCATCTGCACCATCACCGGGCTGGTGATCATTACCTCCGGCACCTGGACCGCCGGCGTGTCCGGCGCCGAGCTGACCTCCATGGCCTTTGCCGAGGCACTGCCAGGCGTCGGTAACTACCTGGTGGCCATCGCCCTGGCGGTCTTCGCGTTCACCACCATTCTGGGCTGGTCCTTCTATGGTGAACGCTGCATCGAGTTCCTGTTTGGGGTAAAAGCCATTGTCCCGTACCGGGTCGCCTGGATCGCTGCCATACCCGTCGGCGCGACCCTGAAACTGGGCTTTGTCTGGCTGGTCGCGGACACCCTGAATGCCATGATGGCCCTGCCCAACCTGATCGCGCTGCTGTTGCTCAGCCCGGTGGTGTTCAGGCTGACCCGGGAGCACTTTGACCAGCAGAAAACCGTGGGCAACGTCTAGGGCCTTGTTTTCCGGCCCTACACGACCCACGTTTGTTGTATAGACTGAGTAAACATTCCGGCGGATACGCGGCCGGTCAACGAAAACTGCCGAAGCTTGCAGGAAAAGGAGAGTAGCTTATGAGTTTACGTCTTGGAGATACCGCACCGGATTTCGAGCAGGATTCAAGTGAAGGGAAAATCTCGTTCTACGACTGGCTTGGCGATAGCTGGGGCATCCTGTTCTCGCACCCGGCCGACTTCACACCGGTGTGCACCACCGAGCTGGGGCTGACTGCCAAGCTCAAGGACGAATTCGCCAAGCGCAACGTCAAGGCCATTGCCCTGAGCGTGGACCCGGTCGAATCCCACAAGGAGTGGATCCAGGATATCAATGAAACCCAGGGCTGCTCGGTCAACTTTCCGATCATTGCCGACCAGGACCGGAAGGTGTCCGAACTGTACGACATGATCCATCCCAATGCCGACAGCAGCATGACGGTTCGCTCCCTGTTTGTGATTGATCCCAACAAGAAGGTGCGCCTGATCATCACGTACCCGGCCAGCACCGGTCGCAACTTCAATGAGGTTCTGCGGGTAGTCGATTCCCTGCAACTCACCGACGATCACAAGGTTGCCACCCCCGGAAACTGGGAGCGCGGCGGCGATGTGGTGATTGTTCCGTCCCTGCAGGACGAAGACGAAATCAAACAGAGATTCCCGCAGGGCTACAAGGCGGTGAAGTCCTACCTGCGGATGACACCGGATCCCAAGGCCAACTGGAGTGGCGACTGATCACCGCACTCCATCACACCGATGGCCCAAAATAAAAAGGCCGGGCAGTTTCGCTGCCCGGCCTTTTTTTATCCGTCGTTCCGGCCGTGGGCCGGCGCACTTCAGAACGCAGGAACCACAGCGCCCTCGTAATTTTCCTTGATGAACGCCCTGACCGAATCGGACGTCAGGGCGGCAGCCAGCTTCTGCATGGCTTCGCTGTCCTTGTTATCGGGACGGGCAACCAGAATGTTCACGTACGGGGAATCGGACCCTTCAATCACCAGCGCGTCCTCGGTCGGATTCAGACCGGCCTCAAGGGCATAGTTGGTGTTGATCAGCGCAACATCGACCTGGTTCAGGATCCGCGGCAGGGTCGCCGCTTCCAGTTCCTTGAAGTCCAGATTCTTCGGGTTCTCGGCAATGTCACGGGGCGTTGCCGTGATCTTGCTGGCATCATTCAACGTGATCAGGCCGGCTTTCTGGAGCAGCAACAGGGCACGTCCGCCATTGGTGGGATCGTTCGGAATGGCGACAACCGCACCGTCTTCCAGTGCTTCCAGGGAATCGATCTTGCTGGAGTAGGCGCCGAACGGCTCTACGTGAACACCGGTTACTGTCACCAGATTGGTGCCACGCCCGGCATTGAACTCATCCAGATAGGGCTTGTGCTGGAAGAAGTTGGCGTCCATCCGTTTCTGGTCCACCTGGATGTTGGGCTGGATGTAGTCGGTGAATACCTTCACATCCAGTTCCACACCCTGTTCCGCCAGGGTCGGCTTCACAAATTCCAGGATTTCCGCGTGGGGAACCGGCGTCGCCGCTACCGAGAGCTCCTCGGCGGAGGCGGCGGCAGAAACAGTTACAGCGGCAGCCAGCGCCACCAGGGATTTCTTGAGATTCATTCTACGTTCTCCTGTTTGAATTATTTACGGCTGAAATAGAGCACCAGACGGTCACCGGCCATCTGCAGCACCTGAACGAAAATCACCAGCAAGGCCACGGTAATGACCATGACATCGGTCTGGAATCGTTGATATCCGAAGCGGATCGCCAGGTCACCCAGACCGCCACCGCCGATCACACCGGACATGGCGGCGTAGGAAACCAGGGTGATTGCGGTAACGGTAATACCGGCAATGATGCCCGGGAGGGCCTCTGGCAGCAGCGCGCCGAAGATGATCTGCTTGACGCTCGCGCCCATGGCCTGGGTCGCTTCGATGATGCCGCGATCCACCTCACGCAGCGAGGTTTCCACCAGCCGGGCAAAGAACGGCGCGCCGCCCGCCACCAGCGGTGGAATCGCGCCGGCAACGCCGAGGGAGGTGCCGATCAGCATCACCGTGAACGGAATCATCACGATCAGCAGGATGATAAAGGGCACCGACCGCAGCACGTTCACCACAAACGACAACACGGCATAGGCTACCGGCTGCTCCAGCAACTGGCGCTTGCCGAAAAGGAACAGCAACACGCCGACGGGCAGGCCGATCAACACACTGAACAGCAGGGACATGCCCACCATGACCAGAGTGTCCCAGCTGGCCCAGCCGATTTCCGACCAGTCAACGTTGCTCAGTAAACCATCCATCAGGGCGTCCATCAGCGCAGCACCTCCACGTGAACGTCGGCGGCCTTAAGGGCGTTCATGGCGACCTCCAGATCGCCACCGACCAGCGACAGAGTCAGCTGCCCGTAGGGCGTATCCTTGATGTGATCGATCCGGCCGGACAGGATACTGAAATCCACGCCGGACTCCCGGGCCACGCTGCCCAGCAGCGGCTTGTAGGTAGCATCACCCTTGAAGGTGAGGCGCATGATACGGCCATCGGCCTTCTGCAGATCTTCCTGAAGCTCCTCACTGTCGATGCTTTCGCTTTCGAACACGAAATCCCGGGTGGTCGGATGCTGCGGATGCAGAAACACCTCACTGACCGGCCCCATTTCCACCACACGACCGGCGTCCATCACCGCTACCCGGTCGCATACCCGGCGCACCACATCCATTTCATGGGTAATCAGAACAATGGTCAGGCCCAGCTCACGGTTGATGTCCGCCAGCAGTTTCAGCACGGACTGGGTGGTTTGCGGGTCAAGAGCACTGGTGGCCTCGTCGCACAGCAGAATGGTCGGCCGGCAGGCCAGGGCTCGGGCAATCCCGACCCGCTGCTTCTGCCCGCCGGACAGCTGGGACGGGTACTTGTTGGCATGGTCAGTCAGGCTCACCCGGGCGAGCAGCTCCTCTACCCGGTCACGGATCTCGGATTTCGAGTAGATGCCGGCCAGTTTCATGGGAAAGGCGATGTTGTCCGCGACGGTCTTGGACGACAGCAGATTGAAGTGCTGGAAGATCATCCCGACCTTGCGCCGGAAGGCCCGCAACTCGGCGGCGTTATAATGGGTAATGTTTTCGTCGTCGATCAGAATCCGGCCATCGGTGGGCGGTTCCAGCAGGTTGATCAGACGCACCAGCGTGGATTTACCTGCGCCGGAGTGACCGACGATGCCAAACACCTCGCCGGTTTCAATGGTCATATCGGTGGGATGCAGCGCGGGGATCGCCCGGCCGCCTACCTGATACGACTTCTGTACCTGGTCAAATACAATCACGGTAGCGCCTTGTGGGTGCAGCGTTAAAACCGGCGATTATAGCCCATTCACTCGCCAAACCCGAATCCGCAGGCACCGATACCCGTGGGTAAATGCCCTTACACAAACGGTTACCTGACACCGCATCGGGCGGTGAACTAAACTGGAGACCAAACAATAACCTCCGTGTTCCCTGAAGCGCTCTGCCCTGAGACCACCCAAGTGACCAACCAAACCGATACGATGCCCTCACGGATGACCTCGACCCGGGCCTGGGTCACCTACCTGAGCAAAGTGGAGCTGCCGGTACTGGCCAACACCCTCCGGCGCATCAACGAGCTGACCGACAGCCGCAACAGCACCGTCAACGAGCTGGCCAACGTGATTCTCAACGATGCCCAGCTCACCTCCCAGGTGCTGCGGCTGTCCAACACAGTGTTCTACAACCAGACCCGCACCCAGGTCAGCACCGTCAGCCGGGCCATCACCCTGATTGGCTTCGATGCCGTGAAATCCATGGCCATTTCCTCGCTGATTGTCGACGCTCTGCTTCAACTCAATGACCGGCCCCACCTGTTGCGGTGCCTGGCCCGAGCCATCCATGCCGCTGTCCAGGCCCGCTGCCTGATGCCGAAACGGAATGAAACCGCGCTGGAGGAAGTCTTTATTGGCGCCCTGCTGATGAACATCGGGGAACTCGCGTTCTGGTCCTGCGAGACCGAACAGGCCACCGAACTGGAACAGCGGTTGCGCCTGGAAGAACCACCGGTGGAAGCCCAGAAGACCGTGCTGCACACCACCTTTACCGAGATTACCCGGGGCCTGGTGGAGGCCTGGTCGCTGGGCCCGTTCATCAAGGACGTGGTAGCGCCCGGGGAGGCCAATTCCCCCAATGCCAGCCTGGTACGGCATTCGGTGGAGATGGCGCGATTGTCGGAGCAGGGCTGGCGCGGCGCCGAAATGGACAAGGTGCTGGAACAGCTGGGCAAGGATATCGGCGAAAATCCGGCGACGGTTCGTGACCAGGTCAAGGTCAATGCCACCGAGGCTGCCCGCGTGGCTGTCTCCCTCGGCATTCCGCAAATCACTGCCCTGATGCCCGGCAACCAGCAGGATGGCGACAAGGCGGCGGCGAAGGCACCCGAGATGGATCCGGAACTGCAGCTTCAAATTCTGCGCGACCTGACCGAGAGTCTGGCCGAAAAGCCGGACATCAATGAAGTCTGCCAGCTGGTGATCGAAGGCATTCACCGGGCCATCGGCATGCAGCGGGTCGCACTGTTAATGGGCGATCGCACTGGCCGGGAACTGGTGCCCCGGAAACTGAGCGGCCGGGGAACCGATGACTGGCGTGACCAGCTCACCGTCCCAAGGGATGGCTCTGGCCCGCTGGGTAAGCTGGTGCCGGACGCCGGCTGTTTTATCTACCGTCCTGACGCCGATGCCGGCCAGACCGGTTACGACCGCTGGCTTGGCCGGGTGCCGGCGCTGGTGGGCCCACTCCGGGCCAACGGCCGTCTGGTGGGCCTGTTCTACGCCGACAATGCCGCCGGCGGTTACACCCCTTCCGAGCAACAGCTGTCGGCGTTCGGTCACTTCATCCAGAACGCCCAGCTGTGCCTGGCGCTGATCGCCGCCAGATGAGCCTGTATTAAAGCTCGTAGAGTTTGGTCACGTGCAGAATCGGGCCCGTGGGCGCGCCGGTCGGTGATCCGCCCAGGGGCTCAAGGCTGATCGCCAGGGTTCGACTCTGCGACAATGCCGTCCGGGCCTCATCGGTCAGGGTCACCTGATGCACGCCACCGGCGGGAATCACCCCGAGCGACAGCGGCTGCCCGTCTTCAGGCACGATCCAGAGCTCATAGTCCTTGCCGGCATCGGCGGCGCTCGCGGCGACCGATCGCAATTTCAGCAAATTGTTCTGCCCGGACTCGCTGACCAGCCAGAGCGGGTCACTGATATCGGCCTGCACAATCGCGCCGGATAACTGCGGCGTTGGCGTTGGCTGCTGGACCAGCAACACTGCCAGCACGACGGCAGCCGCCGTTGCCGTCAGGCTCCACCCCGGCCAAATCCAGCGCAAGCCGATGCCGGAGCGGGCCTTGACCCGGGCCGTCTGCGGCCAGAGCCGACGTTCGATGGATTTCCAGGCGGACCGGGGTGGAGTTACCGGCGGCACTTCTGAGGAAAGCTGGCCCAGCTTCTCCTCCCAGAACCAGACCTCCTGGCGAACCCGGGCCGACTCCATCATCCAGCGCTCGAACCTGACCCGGGCCTGGCCCCTCAATGAACCCAGCACATACTCGGCGGCCAGGCTTTCGATACGTTCCGGTGTCTTTTTCATTGTTCCAGGCACCTCTTCAACGCCAGCAAACCGCGCCGGATCCAGCTTTTCACCGTACCGATCGGCGAACTCAGGGCCTGAGCCAGTTCCTCGTGGGTGAACCCGCGATAGTATGACAGCAGGATGCTGTCCCGCTGTACGTCCGTAAGCTCTTCCAGACAGCCCGTCAGTTGGGCCGAGCCGGCGTTGCGCAGGGAATCGTCCAGGGGACCGGCTCGCTGGTCTTCCACGTGTTCAAGGTGATCATCACCAGCCGTCTGCCTGACTTTCCGGGACCGGATCAGATCCAGGGTCCGGTAACGGGCAATGGTCATCATCCAGCCCATCGGCGTTCCACGCCCTTCATGGTATTCACCTGCGTGGTGCCAGATCTGGATAAAAGCCTCCTGCAGAGCTTCCTCCGCCAGCTCCCGCTGGCCTGCCAGTTTCATGCACAACCCGAACATCCGCGATGCGATGGCTTCATACAGCCGCGCAAAGGCCTTCCGGTCCTGGTGCGCCACCGAGAACAGCAAGCGCATCAGGTCCTCCTGATCAGTCTGGCCTGGATTCATAACATCTCCGCTTATTATTGGCTCTGGTTCCAATACGCTCAAAGTAGGCATAGGGATGCGAAGCCTGCCCAAAAGATTATTTTTGTTCGGTCCTGCATCTTTCTTCCGAAGGCTCCCGTTTCCTCCTGTGAACCAACCGCACAAGAAGAGGAAAAAGGAATGAAAACGATTCTGAAACGCTCCGGCCTGGCAATCGCCGTTGCCGGGTTTTGCCTGAGTGCCACGAGCGGCCACGCGTCCAGCCACCGGGAAGCACCCTTCATCACCGAAATCCCGAAAGTTGACGGCACCGATTTTTACATGTTTCGCAGCTACGAATCCGGGCGCGCGGATTATGTGACCCTGATTGCCAATTATTTGCCCCTGCAGGACGCCTACGGTGGCCCGAACTACTTTGATCTGGATGAAGACGCGGTCTACGAGATCCACGTCGACAATGATGGTGACGCCCGGGAAGACATCACCTTCCAGTTCAACCTCCGGGACCAGTTGAACGATATCCAACTGCCCGTGGGCGACGAAGGCAGCCAGGAAATGGTCTCCGTGCCGTTGAAGAACATCGGCGACGCCTCTGCCGACGGCAACGTCCAGTTGCAGCAGCAGTACACCGTGACGGTGATCCGTGGCGACCGCCGGAACGGGCTGTCCTATGCCTCGACCAACGTCACCAACGGAACCGAAACTTTCAGCAAGCCCCTGGATAACATCGGCGGCAAATCCTTTGCGGACTACGCCAGCTACGCCGACCAGCATATCTTCGGCATGACCATTCCGGGCTGCAGCACAGACGGCCGTGTGTTTGTCGGCCAACGAAAGGAAGCGTTCGCGGTCAACCTCGGCGAGATCTTCGACCTGGTCAACACCAACCCGCTGGGCATGCGCAATGCGGAAGGACCTGGCGATCTGGCCAACAAGAACGTGACGTCGTTTGCCCTGGAAATCCCCACCGAGTGCCTGACCGGCACCGCCACCAACACAAACAGCCAGCCGGTTATCGGCGCATGGACGACCGCAAGTGTTCGCCAGGCGCAGATCATCAACCCGGGCCCCTCTGCGAATGGCAAGGGTGCCACCGTGGAAGGCGGTGCCTACACCCAGGTGTCCCGTCTCGGTATGCCGCTGGTCAACGAGGTGGTGATCGGCCTGAAAGACAAGGATCAGTTTAACGCCAGTGAGCCCAAGGACGACGGCCAGTTCGCGACCTACGTAACGCATCCGACACTGCCGGAACTCCTGGAAATTCTCTTCGGGGATGCCGGTGCGGTCGCGCCGAACAACTTCCCGCGGACCGATCTCGTCACCGCCTTCCTGACGGGCGTGCCAGGCGTGAACATGCCGGTGGGCGTGACCGCCTCGGAAATGCTGCGACTCAATCCATCCGTCCCGGCGACACCGGCGGGCTCCCAGAATGACCTTGGTGTACTCGGCGGAGACAACGCCGGTTTCCCCAATGGCAGACGCCCGGTCGATGATGTTGTCGATGCGGCGCTTCGTGTCGCAATGGGCGCGCTCACCGACGATGCACCAAACAAGGACGTTCCGTTCACCGATGGTGTCCAGCTGGATCCGGCGGAGCTGAGAACCACCTTCCCGTACCTGGCGACCCCGATCCCGGGTTCACCGAACGGCCTGTAGGAGGGAGCGCGTATGTTTTCCATCGTGAAAATCGGATTGGCGGTCACCATGGCTGTTGCCCTGTCAGGCTGTTTCAGTGACTCCGGCAACTCCGGCCAAGGCCCCAACCTGACCCTTGATTTCACCACGTTCGTGAAGGCGCAGGTCAAGGCCACATCTAATACCGGGGCTCCCGAGAGCCTTGACCGAATCAACTTCAGCTTCAACGACCAGAACAACCCTCAGGCCTACGATGACCTGCTGCGGTAATGCATCGCTTCGCCGGATCCACACTGGCCTGTCTCCGGCGTTGTTTTTCCCTGCCCTTCGGGGCAGGGCTTTTTCGTTCTGGATCGGTCTTGTGAGCCTGATGGCCTGGCCGATTCCGGTCGCCGCGGCGCCGGCCCCGATCCAAACCAATTTCGCAGACGAAGCGATCCTCGCCCGTCTGCCTGATGCGGTACCCCGGAGCACCCGGCTACCGCCGAGCGCGGCGGCCATGGCGGAGGAGGTCCAGGCCCTGATCGACCAGGCGCGGGGAAGCGGCGACCCGAGATTTCTGGGTTATGCCGAAAGACGCTTCCAGCAGTGGCCGGACGACGCCATGACCGACCGCCTGCGCGTTCTCAGGGCTACCCTGGCGCAGAGCCTCCACCGTTTCGACGAGGCTCGGCAGGATCTGGCGGAGGTGCTCAACCGGAGTGCCGATCGCCGGCAACGCATCCAGGCCCGTCTGACCCTGGCCAACCTCGAAACTGTCCAGGGTCGCTACCACCAGGCCCGTGCCCATTGCCAGCGGTTGTCCACGGAATTCCCTGGCCTGATTGCCGCCAGTTGCCTGGCACAGGTGGACGCCCGATCCGGTGCGACACGGGCCGCCTACGACCGTCTCGCGAACCAACTGGCCGCCGCTGGTAACACCGGATCCGCGGGCTACCTCTGGGCCAGGGGCACCCTGGGGGATATCGCAGCACAACTGGGACTGGCTTCCGCCGAGGCGCACTGGCAGGCCGTTCTCGCCAGTAGCCCGACGGATCTGTATACCCGTACCCAGCTGGCAGATTGGTACCTGAGAAACGGGCAGGTCCAGTCGGTCATGGCGCTGACCCTGGGATACGAGCAGGTCGACGCGCTCGCAGTCCTGCGGGTGATTGCCATGCGCCGAACCGGGCATCCGGACCAGGACGGGCTGGCCAACCGGATTCGGGAGCGTTTCGAGGAAGCACAGTGGCGCGGGGCCCTGCTGCACAAGCGGGACTTTGCCCGCTTCCAGCTGGCCATCGAGGAACGGCCTGATATTGCGCTGCGCCACGCCATGGCGAACTGGGAGACCCAGCGCGAACCCCTCGATACGGCACTGGCACTCCGGGCGGCCATCGCCGCTGATGACCAGGCGGCGGTCAGGACGCTGCGAAACTGGCTGGAGCAAACCGGCCAATCCGATGCCCGATATCCGGAGCTACCATGAGCCGATCAGCCCCCTGCATGCGGCTGATCGCGGCCGTGCTACTGATGTTTCCCCTCGCCACTCCCGCGCTGGCACACAAGGCCAGCGACAGCTTCCTGTACGTCGACACCGGCCAGTCGGAGCTGAGGATTGATGTTGCCCTGCGCGACCTCGCCCTGCTCATGCCGCTGGATCGGAACGGCGATCAGCAACTATCCGGTCGGGAGGTCCGCGCCCAGCGCGCCGTTATCACCCGAACCCTGGAAGAAGCCGTCACGGTTGCCAGCGCCTCCGGCTCCTGCTCCCTGACCGGAACGGACTGGGGCATCAGCACTCACAGCGATGGGCATTATTCTGCCGCCCGCTACCGACTGGGCTGCCCGAACGGCGAGGCGCCCCAGACCTTGAGTTACACCCTGCTGTTCGATCGCGACAGCCTGCATCGTGGCCTGGTCCGCATCGACTCGGGCGATCGACATACCCTGGCGGTGCTGTCACCGGCGGAGCGTACCGTCAACCTCCTTCCCGGGACCGCGCCGGGGGCGTGGGGCATCTTCACGACCTTTCTCTACGAAGGGGTGATTCACCTGCTGATCGGGTTGGACCACATCCTGTTTCTGCTGGTCCTGGTGTTGCCCGCGAGCCTGATGTCCGCATCACCGGGCAGCACCGGACCGCCCGGCCTGCGGCCGCGACTGATTCAGCTTGCCGGCATAGTCACCGCGTTTACCCTGGCCCACTCCGTCACCCTGGCCCTGGCAGCGCTGGGAATCGTCCGGCTCCCCGTTGCCTGGATCGAGACCGTGATCGCGCTTTCCATCGCATTGGCGGCGTTGAATGTGGTCTGGCCGGTCTTTGGCCGGAAAACCTGGCGGCTGGCCTTTGCCTTCGGGCTGGTTCACGGCTTTGGGTTTGCCAGTGTCCTGGGAGATCTGACCGGCGGCGAGGCTAATCTGGCCGTTGCCCTGGCTGGCTTTAACCTGGGGGTCGAAGTGGGACAACTGGGCTTACTCGTACTCGGTTTCCCGATGCTCTACCTGCTGGCGCGTTTCCGGCTTTACCAGCGGGCGCTGGTTCCCGCCGTGCTGGCCGGCGTGGGCGGTATCAGTCTGCTCTGGGTGATAGAACGGGCGGCCTCGATCTGAGGCCGGAAGGGAGGTGTTCAGTGCCGCCGGCGCCCTCGGCCCCGGCGGCTGTGGGCAGATCAGTGCAGGGCGCGCATCTGACGCGGGTAGAGCGCCGCAGTTACCTCCGGCTCTTCCAGCAGATCGGCCAGTTCCCGGTCGACGGCAGTTTCCTCACCCTCATCCGGTAACGGTTCGAACAGCGTGCTGAGCCAGGCAGTGACGGAAGGTGCCTCGTCGCGCTTGTAGTCGGTCGACAACGCCTTGATCCGGCGGAAGCCGATGATGCGCTGATGCTTTGGATCCCGGATCTGCTCGAAGCCCCGCCAGTACACGTGATCACGGGTGTGCAACTGGACGAACAGGGTGTCGATCGGGCTGTTATCGCCATCGTCGGACTGCTCGACAGGATCCTCAGTAAGTTGTTCCGCCTCCGGTTCGGGTTTCTTCTGACGAATGGTGGTCCAGGCCGGGTACAGCACCGCCACCGCATCCGCTTCCACATGCTCGCGGGCTGCACGGAGGATCAACCCCCAGCGGGCCTTGTCGGCATCGGTTTCAAGGGAATTAATGGGCAAGTCGTAGCTTTGTTCGCTGGACAGGACGATTGCCATCATCGGGGCATCCAGCTCCCCCATGGCTTCGGCCTGTGCTACTGATACCAGATCATCGATTGCCATCGGTTGGTTCATAATACGCTCGCCTCCTCGATGCCATCAGGGTCTATCAGGAAGAAAAGGGTCTTCCTGATAAACAGCATAGCCTGTTCCGCATACAAAGATAAACGTGGAGTTTTGGCAAGCGGATCACAACCCCTAACTGTCGAAGGCGTTCTCAAGGCGTTCATACTGGCCAAACCAGGGGCTTGCCTCCTCCAGCTGGGCCGCCAGCTGTAACAGGCGTACCTCGTCTCCATGACGCCCTCCGAACTGGACGCCGACGGGCAGGCCTGACGCGGTCCAGTGCATGGGGACCGACATCGCCGGCGTACCGGTCAGGTTGGCAAGCTGGGTGAAGGGGGTGCGGGCGAGGCTCTCCAGAACCATCTGATCGACCTGGCCGGTGCGGTGCACCAGCTTGCCCGCCTTCAGCGCCAGCATCAGTCTGGCGACAATCTTCAGGTGGGCCGGTGTCTCCAGCTCCCCGATGCGAGCCGGAAGCTGGCCGGTGGTGGGGCACAGATACAGATCGTAGCTGCCAAAAAACGCGCCGAGAGCGCGGGCAAAGTCGTTCCACTGCTGCCGGCGCCGAACGTAATCGGACAGGGGCATGGAATTGCCCAGCATTCCGATCAGCCGGGTATCCAGCTCGAAGTCTTCGTTCCGGGCCCCGAAGCGTTCCCGGGCCTGCGCCATCAACGCCGATACTTCACCGAAATACAGCCCCAGGTAACAACGGGCCAGCGCCATACCGTCAAATTCAGGCCGGGCGTATTCCACCTTGTGGCCCAGGTTTTCCAGCACCCGGGCCGTCGCCTCGACCGCGGCAACACAGTCTGGCGCAACCTCGGTATCGTAGGGCGAGGAGGTGAACACACCGATTTTCAGGGTACCCGGCGACTGCTGGCTCAACTGGGAAAAAGGCGCCGGCGGCGCGGGAATGGCGAACGGATCGCCGGCGGCCGGGCCACTGAGGATATCCAGCATGGCCGCGCTGTCCCGCACGGTCCGGCTGACCACGTGGTCGGTGGAGGCGCCGGTCCAGGCCTCACCAACCAGTGGGCCGCTGGAGATGCGCCCGCGCGAGGGCTTCAGGCCGAACAGGCCGTTGTAGGCGGCCGGGATCCGAATGGATCCGCCACCATCATTGGCCCCGGCCATGGGGACAATACCGGCCGCCACAGCCGCCCCGGAGCCGCCACTGGACCCCCCGGGCGTGAGGTCGGTATTCCAGGGGTTCCGGGACGCGCCCCAGAGTTCGGATTCCGTGACCGCTTTCAGGCCGAACTCGGGCGTTGCCGTCCGACCCAGAAACACCAGACCACCATCGCGGGCACGTCGGACAAACTCGGAATCCTGGGTCGCCACGTTTCGGGTGAAGCCCCGACTGCCATAGGTACAGGGGTGACCGGCCTGTTCCTGAGCCAGGTCCTTGAGCAGCAGGGGAACGCCGGCAAAGGGTGCCTGTTTCGGAAAGTCCTGGGCGGGTGCTTCGGAAAACTGTGGGTAACAGATGGCATTCAGGGTACCGTTTACACGGGTGGCCCGCTCCGTGGCAGCCTCGCAGATTTCTCGTGAGGTAACGTCGCCACGCCGGATCAGATCGGCCAATGCCGTGGCGTCGTACCTCAGATATTCTGATTGCTTCATTATCGGTTCCGTTTGTTATTGTGTTATCGGGAAGGTCACGGATGTTACGTGTATGAACTGGAGACTCATGAGCTTACGACAGCTCTGCCTATTTTTCATCCTGGCGTGCATTGCCTTGAATCAAGCCAGCGCCGAAGCAGACCCACCAACGGCCCCGGCCGACTGGACCCGGGTGGTGCGGGATACTCCCTACTGGGCCAGCCAGGGTGTTTACAGCAACATCCTGACCATTCGCGGCTGGGTACTCCGGGAATCCGGCTACTGCAGCGACATTGATCGCCATATCCTGTTCGACATGCGGGGCCAGTTCCTGGCCTGGATTTCCGACGGCGCAGACCGTGAAGAAACCCAGTCACGCCTGAACGACACCCGACGTTCCCTGCACAACAACCAGCGCACCGACACCTGGCTCCCGGGGGAAGCAGGCCAGACCGGCTACCCGTTTGCACTGGCCTGCAACCAGCCCCACGTCAACCTGGATGAAGCACTGGCCCGATATCTCGGCACTCTGCCCGCGGACCGCATCTGGGGCGCCTGGGACGATCTCTCGTTCGCTTCCGGTGACCAGCCGGGCTCGCTGCACGACGCCTTGATGTATGTGTATCGGACCCGCATGGATCAGGACCGGCTGGACCTGCCACAGGCTCTGCCGCGCTACCTGGCCGGGCAAATCCTGATCGAGAGCGGAGGCCAGGTCCGGGCTCATTCCGGGGCCAATGCCCGCGGCATCCTGCAACTGTCACCCTCGGCACTGTCGGACTGCCAGATCAAACCCCGGAACTACTGGCACCGGCTGGCGCAGATTGACTGTGCACTGCGCCTGATGGACCAGAATGCCAGTAATCTCCGGCCGGTCTTCCAGCAACGTTTTGGCGATCTGCCCGAGACCAAGCAGCAACGCCTGTTCACGCTCCTGCTGGTGCAGGCCTACCATGGTGGCGCCGGCCGCGTTGAGGCCCTGCTGATTGATGAGGAGCTGTCCAGACCCGCCGCCTATTTTGCCGAGCACCACGAGCGCTTCACGGCGGGTGATATTGCCTTCGGTATGGTGTTTCACAATCTGGGCCGTGATCGCCTGGGGCTGGCCTCACTTTACTACGTGGCCGACGTGCAATTGGCCACGGAGGCCCTGTGCCGGTCGCCCCGGCTGGCCACCACGGAATTCTGCGAATGGAACTGACCCTGCTGCCCGACAGCCTGAGCGGGCCTGTCGCGGCATTCCTGCTGGCTTGCTCGGTTCTCACGTCGATGATCACCGCCAGCCTGGGCGCCGGTGGCGGCGTGCTGTTGCTGGTGTTGATGGCCACCTGGATGCCGCCCGCCGCCATCATCCCGGTGCACGGCATGATCCAGCTCGGTTCGAACGGCGGGCGGGCCCTGCTGACCCGTAACCAGGTGGACTGGCAAGTAATCGCCGCGTTTGCCCCGGGTGTGGTGGTGGGTGCGGGCCTGGGTGCCTGGCTGCTGGTCGACCTGCCCGCGCCGGTATGGCAACTGACCATCGGCGTGTTTGTGCTTTACCTGTGCTGGGGGCCGCCCCTGCCCAGGGCGTCCTTTGGCAAACCCGGCATATTTCTGGCTTCCGGGCTCACCAGCTTTGTCAGTCTCTTTGTTGGCGCCACCGGCCCCCTGGTGGCGGCGTTCATCAAGCAGATCCATGTCGACCGGTTTGCCACGGTGGCCACTTTCGCCACGGCAATGACTCTGCAGCACGCGCCCAAGGCGCTGGTGTTCAGTGTGGCGGGATTTGTCTTTCCGGAATGGCTGGCGTTCATACTGGCCATGATTGCCTGCGGCTTCGCCGGGACCTGGCTGGGCCTGCACCTGCTCAGGTCACTGAGCAATCGGTGGTTTCATCGCACGTTCAACCTGATTCTAACCCTGTTGGCACTGCGACTCCTGTGGCAGGCCGGCAGTGCGACGGGCTGGTGGGCCTGACCCGTCAGGACCGGGCCGGCCCCGAATCGTCCGAGGGCGCCGGAACCACAACCACGGCGTTTCGACCCCGGGATTTGGCGATGTAAGAGCCTTCGTCGGCGCGCGAAACCACTTCCCTGGGACCACTGTCACCCGGGGTCAGTTCGGTCAGGCCGATGCTGGCGGTCACCCCGAAGCTGCGGCCGTCCTGTTCAATCCGAAGGTCCTGCACGCGGGCACGGATGCGTTCCGCCAGCGCTTCGGCCCGTTCGAGGCCGCAGGCGGGAAGAATGATCCCGAATTCGTCGCCCCCCAGCCGGGCAACGATGTCAGACTTCCGCACCGCCTCCTTGAACAGATCCGCCAGTCGCTTCAGCAGGTCGTCACCCACCAGGTGACCGCCCTCGTCGTTGACCGGCTTGAAATGGTCCAGGTCGATCAGCATCAACACCGAGCGCACGGTCTGATGCGGTACCTCCGCCATGCACTTGACCAGCGAGGCGCTGAACGCCCGGCGATTGAGCAGCTGGGTGAGGCTGTCGTGGGTCGCCTCCCAGGACAGCCGCTCTTCCTCGCGCCGGCGCTCACTGTCGTCCCTGATGACAAACACCATGCGTTCGTTGTGCTTGCCCTGGCGAACGTGGAGCATGGTCAGATCGATGTCGAAGACCTCATCCTTCTGGTTGCGCAGCGTCCCGTACAGACTGTCGACATTATCTCCGGTCAGGAAATCGGCATGAGCCAGAGGCCCGTCGTTCGCCTCAATAACCACCAGATCGAAGAAGTTGCGTTTGAGACACTTACCATCGGTACCCAGGAACACGCATGCGGCCTGGTTGGCGTAGCGAATCCGGCCCTGTACGTCCACCATCAGGACGCCCTCCTGGAGCACGCCGAGAATGTGCTCCGCCCGTTGCTGCTCCTCTCTGAGCGCCTCTTCAACCTCGAGCTCACGGGAAATATCCCGCACCACGGTTATGCTGCCCAGCGCCTTTTCGGGTGTCTCGATCACCGCCGTCATGACGTCGCCCCAGATCAGCTCGCGCTCGCCACGGCTCGGAATCCGGAACCGTCCCCGGAATATCTCCTTGTCCCTGAGGGCCTGCTGCCAACCGTTCCGGACCGCTTCACGATCGGCTTCGTAAACACCGTTGATGAGCTGAGTATGCTGGAGTTCGGAGGCAGGGCGACCGATGAGGCTCTCGAACGCGGGGTTCACGAAATCAATCCGGCCCAGGACATCGGTCTGGACGATGCCGATCGGTGCGCTCTGGGTCAGCGAGCGGAAGAAGGCTTCACGCTCTGCCAGCGACCCGAGGACTTCCTCGCGCTCGTCCATCACCGTGTTGAAGATCTCGGCAACCTGACGAATTTCACGGCCGCCGGAGACCTCCACCGGGTTGGTCCGAACCCCGAGATGACGCTCGTTGATCTGCCGGCCGAGGGCGCGAAGCGGCGCCATCAGGCGCTGAAACACCCACAGCGCCAACGGTCCGATGACGGCGATGACAGCAAGCAGGGTCCAGCCAAAGGCGTCGGCCATTCGCGTTATCGGGGCAAAGGCTTCGCGGGCCGGCCATACCACGGCAACGAACCAGGGCACCTGGGCCATCTGCTGCACCGACATGATGGCGCCTTCACCCTGGCCATTGCGGGTCTGACGGGTGCCTTCGAAGCCTCCCATGGCGTCTTTCAGCACCGGATCCTCGACCCGCACCGGAACCATGACCTCATCGGTTCGGCCATGGGCCAGGGTAATTCCGCTGCGGGTGCCAATCTCAAGATAACCGGTTTTGCCGATCCGGATTCCGGCGAACTCTGCCATGAAGTTGGAGCCCTTGAGGAGGATCGCCCCGCCAATCATGCCGAGGAACTTTTTCCGATGGTCAAAAATGGGCGCCGCGATCATGACCGCCGGCTTGTCCCGGTAGTTCGACACGTAGGGATCGCTGATCACCGGCGTCATGTGATGGGAAACGTCCTGAAAATACTCACGGGTGCTGACGTTCAGACCGGTCTGCTCGAACGCCTCGGGGTACTCGGCCAGGACCACGCCGCTGGCATCGATGAGATAAAGGCCATCAAACAGGTGCTGCAGCGCGGTTTGCTGGCGAATAAGGACCCGTGCACGGGCGTTGAGCACGGACTCGTCCATGGTGAAGCTTTCGGCGACGTGGCTGAGGGTTTCGAGTCTCAGGGCAAGCTTGTCGTCCAGTCCGCTCGCTACCAGACGCGCCATGGTTTCGACCTGGTTTTTCGCCTGTTGCTCAAGCTCACCCTGACTGAGCATGGCACCTACGATGGTGACCACCAGTGCGGACAGAAGAATGACCAGAATCACCAGGGCCACCGCGCGATTAACGAGGCTGCCGAACCAACGTTTGATCATCGCAGCGTTTCGACTCCGAATACAGGGGCGTTACGGTAAATAGAGACTCTCCACACCTGGCCGCCGCACAACGATGGCAGCATGCCTTGATCACTGATCATTATTCGAATCTTAACAGAGCCTTCGGGAATGTCAGGTTACACCTTGCAAACTTATTGATAATCGTTATTATTTAGATCACCAATTCCAGTACCGAGTCGAATGCCATGCCAGAGACTGCCATGCTCCCTGCAACCGAACCCTTCGGAAGCCTGCTTTCCCGTTTGTTCGACATGGGTGGACCGGTAATGATGGTGCTGGTGGCTATCGCCGTGGCCGGCGCCATTACCTTCCTCTATCTGATGCTCATGGGCACGTTATACGCCCCCCGACTGACCGCCAGACTTAAAAAGATTGTGACGATCTGGCAACAATCCCCGGCCACCGTGCGACCAGCAGATCTGCGCCGGCAGGTGGGCGCGGTCGGTCGCCTGAACCCGATGCTTCATCTTATCGCCGATACCATCGAAGCCTGCCAGCATCAACAAGACAGCGGGAGAGTTCGAAGCACAGCGGCCCGGGACGCCCAACAAGCCCTGGAACCCTTCGAGGCGCCGTTGAAAATCATTGAAGTGATCGCGGCTCTGGCCCCGCTTCTCGGGCTGTTGGGGACCGTCATGGGCATGATGGAAGCCTTCAGTGCCATGGCGGCAACGGAAGGCCGCGCCAATGCTGCCCAGCTGAGCGGCGGCATCTACGAGGCCCTGACCACAACCGCGGCTGGCCTGATCATCGCAATCCCTTTCGCGGCGCTGGCCGCCTGGATCGAATTCCGGCTGCGACGCATCCACAAGACCATCGACGGCACGCTGGTCACGGTGCTGAATGCCACCAACCACGTGGACGCAGACCGACCCGAGTTGCAGACACCCGCCGTTGACACCACAGCCGAGGTCCGTGCCCACCGGAATCCGGAAACGGCCCAGGACTATCCGGACCATGGCCGGCCGCGCTTCGCCCATGCAACTGGTTGAACCCCGTCCGCGACGGCCGATCCCGATTCGAATGACCCCACTCATTGACGTGGTGTTCATCCTGCTGGTGTTTTTCATGCTCACCAGCCGGTTGCTGCCGGTCGGGTTTCTGGAACTGGGCAATGCCACGCCGGAGCGACAGTCGGTGACCGGGCAATCGATCCCGGAGGTGACCGTCACCGGGACTGGCGAGGTACTGTGGCGGGCACAACCCCGCTCGATTGAGGAGCTGATGACCGAACTGACCGCGAACGGCATCTCGGAAGTAAATCTCAGCACCCGGCCGGACACCGGGCTCGGGGACTTTACCCGGATCCTCAGTCGTCTCGACAGCGCCGGCATCGACACTCACTGGAAACGGCTCCACACACAGACACCATGACCCATCTGGTTCCCCCGCCATCAACCTCTGGCAAGACGCTGATGGAGCGCGTGGAAGACGCGCTGCTGCCGCTGGTCAATCTAGTGTTCCTGCTGCTGATGTTCTTCATTGTCGCCGGACAGATCGCTGACGAACCCTTACCGGAATTGCCAGGCGCCTCGAATCTCAGCGAACAGTCGGCCCATGCCGATCTGCTGGTGACCGCCAGCGGCGACTGGCAGGTGACCGGTGAAATTCTCGGCTCCGAGAACCTGATCCACCGTCTGCCTCCGCCCGATCCTGACCGCCCCCTGAAAATCGCCGCCGCAGAGTCCGTCGCCATGGCCGACCTGGAAACCCTGTTCCGCGTGCTCGAAAAAGGCGGCTACACCGACCTCGTCCTGCTGACGGAGCCGGCATCATGACCACCGCTTCAAGGCGGGTGCGTGCAGCTTTGCTGCTGGTCGCGAGCCTGACCATCGTGCTGGCCAGTCTGCTGGCCGCCCCGGATCAGCCTATCCGACTGCCGGTCCTGGGCGATGCTGACATCAACACGGCGCCAGCCATCAGGATCAGCCTGGCTGCAGAACCCGCGCCCACCCCGGAGCCAAGCCCGGCACCCCAGCCCGCTCAACCGGCGCCGACCGCGGAGCCAGAGCCAGAGCCAGAGCCAGAGCCAGAGCCAGAGCCAGAAACGGTACCCGACCCCGCACCGGAGCCAACCCCCGATCCTGTCGAGGAAGCTCCCACCACGCCGACAACATCGGCGGGCACCACCAGCTCCGAACCCGCGCCCCAGCCTGCGAACCAGCAGGTTGAACTGGATGCCGGGCGTTCTGCCACGGTCGACAACTACCTGGCTCGCCTGGGCCGGCATCTCGGCCGTTTCTACAACTACCCCAGGCGAGCCCGCCGTCTGGGGCAGGAAGGCACGCCGGTGGTGGTTTTCAGCTTCCGGCGCGACGGCTCCCTGCTCACGCATCGCCTTGAAACCAGTTCCGGGCACCAACTGCTGGATGGCGCCGCGCTGGAGATGCTGGAACTGGCGGCCCCGCTGCCGGCCGTCCCACCGGACATGAAAGGCCGACGCTTCAGCTACGCCCTCCCGATCCGATTCCGGCTGCGCTAGACCGTTCAAACACCTGTTCCAGAGTGCAGCATGTCGCTGAAAAACGCACTGAACGGGTGCGGCCACGGACTGATCGCAACCTGCACCTCGCCCGGGCAGTGCTGACAAGACCCTGAAATAAAATACCTTTTATAGCTATCCAGACACTCTGGCACGGTCTCTGCAAATGCTTGGGCAACGGAGCCAACGTCGGCTCTGTTCACAGCGACAGAATATTTTCAGACGACGGCGTCTGCTCACCCCTGCACTCCTGAACGCGGCAGTGGGCGAGCAGCGCCGTTTTTTTGTGGGCTAGAGGAACGAGTTATGTCTTATATTTTACCTTCGGAGTTCGTCACCAAGATGGTGGACGCCGGCGAATCCAAGATCTACATGTCAACGCGGGACACCCTGATCCGGGCCTTTATGGCCGGTGCCATCCTGGCTCTGGCTGCCGCCTTTGCCATCACCGTTGCCGTCGAGACCGGCGTCTTCCTGATCGGCGCCGTGCTGTTCCCGATCGGCTTCTGCATGCTGTACCTCATGGGCTTCGACCTGCTGACCGGGGTGTTCATGCTAACGCCGCTGGCGCTGCTTGATAAACGCCCGGGCGTGACACCGAAGGCCATCCTGCGCAACTGGGGCTGGGTATTCCTCGGTAACCTGGGTGGTGCCCTGACCGTTGCGGTCATGATGGCGTTCATCTTCACCTACGGCTTCAACACCGACCCGGGCGCTGTCGGCGCCAAGATTGCCAGCGTCGGCGAAGCACGTACCCTGGGTTACGCCGAGTACGGCGCAGCTGGCTGGGCCACCATCTTCATCCGCGGCATGCTGTGCAACTGGATGGTCTCCATGGGCGTGGTTGGCGCCATGATCTCCACCAACGTCAGCGGTAAGGTACTGGCCATGTGGATGCCGATCATGCTGTTCTTCTTCATGGGCTTTGAGCATTCCATCGTGAACATGTTCCTGTTCCCGTCGGCCATCATCATGGGCGGTGAATTCTCGGTGATGGATTACCTCTGGTGGAATGAGATCCCGACCGTACTGGGCAACCTCGTGGGCGGCCTGGCCTTCACCGGCCTGACCCTGTACACCACCCACGTGCGCACGGCTCCGAAGCGTCCGGCTCCGGCGGCCTATAACGACTCTGCCCTGGCCAACCGTGCCTAAGAGTTGCGTTGTTCCGGCCGCCGCACAGGCCGGATTGCCCCCGTCGGCTTCGCGGCCGGGCGAGGGCTGATTTATGACGGGCACCCTCACCATCTCCGTCGGCCAGTATTCTGACAAGGGTCGCAAAGCCCTGAACCAGGACTTTCATGGCCTTTTGATGCCCGACAATCACCAGCGCGCCACCAAGGGCATTGCCGTCGCAATCGCCGACGGCATCAGTTCCAGCAACGTCAGCCAGGTCGCCAGCGAGTCCGCGGTCGCCGGCTTTCTGAGCGACTACTTCTCGACCCCTGAAACCTGGTCGGTCAAACAGTCTGCCCAACGTGTGCTTCGGGCCACCAATGCCTGGCTGCACGCCCAGACCCGGCAGAGTCAGTACCGATACGACCGCGACCGGGGCTACGTCTGCACCCTGAGCGTCATGGTGCTCAAGTCCACCACGGCGCACATCTTCAATGTCGGCGATTCCCGGGTGTACCGGGTTCACGGCCGCACGCTGGAACAGCTCACCACGGACCACCGGCTCTGGCTGTCCCGGACCGAGAGCTGCCTGACCCGGGCCATGGGCATGGAGCACCGGCTCGACATCGACTACCGCCAGACGCCATTGCGCGTGGGCGACAGGTTCCTGCTGGCCACCGACGGCGTATACGAGCATGTGCCGGAGCCCGAGGTTATCCGACTGCTCGACGAACACGCCAATGACCTGAACGCCGCCGCCGAGGCCATTGCCGGGGCGGCCCTGGCGGCGGGCAGCGACGACAACCTGACCGTTCAGGCGCTGCGCATTGACAGCCTGCCGGACGCGCGGGAGGCGGGTGAGCTCTACCAGGCGCTGGGCCAGTTGCCCTTTGCGCCGGACCTGGCACCGGGCCAGACTCTCGATGGCTATCGCATTGTCCGGCAACTTCACGCCAGCGGCCGCAGTCACGTCTTCCAGGCGGTGGACGAGGCCAGCCAGACACCGGTGGTCATCAAGACCCCTTCCATGGATTTGCGCGACGATCCGCAGTACCTGGAACAGTTTGTCGCCGAGGAATGGATCGCCCAGCGTATCAGCAACCCCCATGTGGTCAGGCCCTTCGCGCCGGACCGGCCGCGAAGCTGCGTGTACCTGGTGACGGAGTTTGTCGAAGGCCGGACCCTGAAACAATGGATGCACGACCACCCCGCGCCCGACCTGGAAACCGTGCGCCGCCTGATCGAACAGGTTGGCCGGGGGTTGCGCGCTTTCCACCGGCTGGAGATGGTGCACCAGGACCTGAAACCGGAGAACATCCTGGTCGACGCCGAGGGCACGGTTACCCTGATCGATTTTGGTGCCACCCGAGTCGCCGGGCTGCAGGAGCTGGCCGACAGCGACGAGGCCCACCACCCCAGGGGCGCGGCCCTGTACAGCGCGCCGGAAACCTTTCTGGGCGAACCGGGCAGCTGGTTCGCGGACCAGTTCTCACTCGGGGTCATCGCCTACCAGTTGCTCACCGGGCGACTGCCCTACGAAGCCGAAGTGCCGCGGATTCGCAGCCGCAGCCACCAACGCCGACTGACGTACCAGTCGGCCCGACCCTACCGGGAGGACGTTCCCGTCTGGGTCGACGACGCTCTGGCCCGGGCGGTCCACCCCGAACCGCACCGGCGCTATCCGGCGCTGTCCGAATTTCTCCACGACTTACGCCAGCCCGGCGCAGACTGGCAAAGCCGGCACCGCCCGCCGCTGATGGAGCGGCATCCGGTCACCTTCTGGCAGAGCGTGTCCGCGCTGCTGTTCCTGGCGCTGCTCGCCACACTCGCCTTTGACGGATAGATACCGGCCTCCAGGAATTCAGCCAGGACATTACGGCTGGCCGTTGTGGTTTTTACCCCTGCGCCGGCAACGGGTATCATGAGGTCTGATGTCACTGAATGAAGTATCCGCTTGATGATAAGTGCGCAGGCCCGGCAACTCGGCCAACTGATGTGCGACACCACCTATGACGTGCTCTGGCGACCCGCCGCGGGCTGGGTTCGGGACCGGTCTCCGGGCAGTTCGCTCGTTTGTCGGGTGGGCTCAGGCCAGGCCACCTACCACCGTTTTGATCCCCAGCATAAACAGCACCTGATTACCTACGGCGTTCGCATGGTTGAGGCCAAATACCGGCCGACCACCGCCCAGGGCTGGCTCTCAAGCCGGGAAATCCGTGAACGGGCGTATTTTGGCGGGCAGTTGAGCCCTCTCAACCTGTTGGCCCATACCTGCTGTCACGAGTTCGCTCACCTGCTGCAGCAGAGTGCCGGACAGCGATTTCGGGGCTCGGTGCACAACCGGCACTTCTACGGCATTCTCGATGAGCTCCACGAAAGCGGGGGCGCCGAGGCGACGCGACAGGCCCTGGCTGACCGTGCCGCCGAAACCGGCCTGGCGTTGTCCGATGCCGCCTTCGAACTACCGGATCCAGTGGTCGAGCGGTCTCACTGGGAGGTGGGCGAGGCCGTTGCCTTCGGCTCTGGCGCCCGGGAGGTTCACGGCAGCATTCTCCGGGTTAACCGCAAGACGTGCACCGTCAAGGCGACCGGGCGTACCCGGACTGTGCGCTACCGGGTGCCGATCCAGATGCTGCGCAAGCTCAACTGACGACCCCGTCAGGACGCCACCTGCGCCCGCTGCGGCAGAGTTTCCGTCAACAAACTGCGCAGTTCCGGGACACAGGAGCCGCAATTAGTACCACACTTCAGCGCCTCGCCCAGAGCTTCAACACTGTCCTGGCCCGAACGGATGGCACTCTCGATCTGTTTTTCACCGACCTGGAAACAGCTGCACACCATCGCACCGGCGTCTTCGGTCTCCACCGACCGGGCCGCGAGCAGACACTGGCGCTGTTCACGGCTTAGCCGCTCGGCTCCAAAACACTCATCCAGCCAGGCCAGATCCGGCAAGTCGGCGGCGGCTGTGTCGACCAGCAGAACCGCCTGCAACTGGCCATCCAGAATCCGGGCCGCACGGAAACGACCGCAGGCGGGGTCCCCCATCAGTACCTGGGGCGCACCCCCCAGCCAGGCTTCGACCTCGCGCGCCCAGTCCACCGGCTGGTAGCCCGCCAGCCACCAGCTCTGACTGTGGCCCAGCGGTTGCCGGCTCCAGTAACCGTCCGGACGGGCCTGATCCGGCTGCCAGTCGTGGCCCGGACGCCGCATTAATCTTGCGTGCCAACGGCTCGGCGCCGGCTGCAGCCTGGCCACCCCGTGTTTGCCCTCCGGTTGTCCAGAGAACGGGTCGGTCACTGGCTTCATCAGGCTGGTTGCTATGCCCTGCGAGGCAAACCGGTCGTTCCAGTGGATAGGCACAAACACCTCACCCGGCCTCTGATCCGGAGTGATCCGGATCCGGCCGACGTAAACACCAGCGTCCGGGCCGGTGAGCCGGCCCAGTTCACCCTCCCGAAGCTTCAACCGCTCGGCATCCGAAGGGTGCACCTCGATAAAGGGTTCCTGGCGATGCGCCAGCAGGCGCGGGGCCAGTGCGGTCCGGGTCATGGTGTGCCACTGATCGCGGATCCGGCCGGTGTTCACCACCAGCGGATGGCTCTGCGTCGGCGCCTGTCCCGGGGCAATCGTGGCCACCGGCACCAGACAGGCCCGCCCGTTCGCGGTTGAAAAGGCGCCATCGGAATACAGCCGGCGGGTACCAGACAGGTTCCCCGCCGCATCTACGGCCAGGGGCCATTGCACCGGCGCCAACCGGTCATAGTCGGCTTCCGTCAGCTCACCCAGGGCACCAATATCGAATTTTCGCTGCCCGTAGGCCTCGCGGGCTGCCAGACCGGACAGCGCCGCATGCTCCCGGAAGATCTCCGCCGGCGTCTGGTAATCAAAGGCCTGACCATGGCCCAGGGCCCGGCCCACGGCGCTCAGTATCCACCAGTCAGGCCGTACCTCTCCGGGCAACGGCAGGAACGAACGCTGGCGCGAGATACAACGCTCCGAGTTGGTCACCGTCCCGTTTTTCTCTCCCCAACCGGCTGCCGGCAGCAGAATGTCGGCAAATGCGGTGGTGTCCGTTTCCGCCATGCAGTCGGACACAATCACCGTGGGACAGCGGGCCAAAGCCTCGCGTACCCGCGCCGAGCGGGGCAGACTGACCGCAGGATTGGTGCCCATGATCCACAGTACCTTGATGTCGCCCCGATGCACCGCCTCAAACAGATCCACCGCCTTCAGGCCCGGGCTCTCGGGCACCGCGTCTGCGCCCCAGAATCGGGCCACGTTCCTCCGGGCACCCGGGCTGTCGTAATCCATGTGCGCCGCCAGGGTGTTGGCCAGGCCACCCACCTCTCGTCCGCCCATGGCATTGGGCTGCCCCGTGAGCGAAAATGGACCGGCACCGGGCAATCCGACCCGGCCGGTCGCCAGGTGGCAGTTAATGATGGCATTGCATTTATCGGTGCCGGCCAGCGCCTGGTTGATGCCCTGGGAAAACCCGGTCACCGTGCGCGGGGTCTCCGCGAACCAGCGATAGAAACTCTCGACATCGCCAACCGGCAGATCACACTGTTGGGCAACGGAACTCACCGAGGGCGCCGCCTCAAGGGCAGCCTCGAGGGATGCGTCATAACCCTGGCAGTGGCGGGCGACATAGTCATGGTCGACGGCCCTGTGCCTGGCCAGCCACACCAGCAGCCCGTTAAACAGGATGGTGTCGGTGCCCGGCTTCAGTTTCAGGTGCAGGTCCGCCAGCTCGGCGGTGGCGGTACGGCGGGGATCAATCACCACCACCCGCCGTCCGGTCCGGCCCGCCGCCTTCATCCGCTGATACAGCACCGGATGGGCCCAGGCCGCATTGCTGCCGGCCAGTACCAGCAGGTCCGCCAACTCGAAATCCTCGTAACAGCCCGGCACGCAGTCCTCGCCAAAGGCCCGCTTGTGGGCCGCCACCGCCGAGGACATGCAAAGCCGGGAGTTGGTATCCACATGGGGCGTGCCGATAAACCCCTTGGCCAGTTTGTTGGCCACGTAATAATCCTCGGTCAGCAACTGTCCGGAAAGGTAGAAGGCCACCGACCCGGGCCCGTGCGTGGCGACGGCCTCACGGATGGCCCCGGACACCGCCTCCAGCGCGTCTGGCCAGCTGCGGTCCTCACCCGCCACCCTGGGCGTCAGCAGCCGGCCGGCTGGCACCAAGGTTTCATGCAGTGCAGAGCCTTTGACACACAGGCGACCCTGGTTCGCCGGATGATCCTGATCGCCGGTGACTCCGTCGGGGCGCGCGGCAACACCGCAGCCAACGCCACAATAAGGGCAGGTGGTCTGAATCCCGGTTGCGGAGTGAAGCTTGGTATCCACGTCTCGTCCTCTTGGCTCACCAACAAAAAGCCCCTCGACTGCTCACGGGTGGTCCGGCGGGCAGTGGAGGGGCTTCTTTGCCTGGTTTCAATATTTGGTCAGTAGTGCTGGCAGTTCACGGTGCAATAACAGGGCCAGTGCTGCCCTGAGCGGGGTAATGATGCTCCAGGCCTGTGTCCATGCCGCCCCGGGGCCCGGGCTCGGCATGATCTCCGACTGGCGCTCGCATCGAAGCCCGCGCAGGCAGGGCCACAATGGTGCAGAAAACCATCAACATGCACTAAAACAACCCGGCGCGACCGTCGCCAGAACAGCCTCTGTACCCACATGGATTTTCTTACCTACTGTTTTCGCAGTCTTTTTGATCACTGGCACAGGCTGTGCAAACCCTATCCGTGAACATTCGAGAACATCACAGATTCGACAGGCATCGGCGCCTGCTTTCCGGCAACGGAGAGCAGGCGCTTTTTTTTGCCTGAAAGAACATCGCGAGGTAAGGAACCATGAAGACATCCCTGACAACCGTCACCGGAACACTCCGACAGCTGGCCGGGCTGGCCGCCGCGGTCTCGCTGCTGACCGGCGCCAGCATGGCCCAGGCAGAAATTGGCGCGCCGGAAAAGCCGGACCTGAAACTTGGCTTCATCAAACTGACGGACATGGCCCCGCTGGCCGTGGCCTGGGAGCAGGGCTTCTTTATGGACGAAGGCCTGTTCGTCGAACTGGAAGCCCAGGCCAACTGGAAGGTCCTGCTCGATCGTGTGATTACCGGTGAACTGGACGGCGCCCACATGCTGGCCGGCCAGCCTCTGGGTGCCTCCATCGGTTACGGTACCCAGGCCGACATCATCACCGCCTTCAGCATGGACCTGAACGGCAACGGCATTACCGTTTCCAACGACGTCTGGGAAACCATGAGCCAGCACATCCCCGAGCAGGATGGCAAACCCGTGCATCCCATCAGCGCCAGCGCGCTGAAACCGGTGGTGGAGGAATCCCGGGCCAAGGGCGAACGTTTCCGTATGGGCATGGTGTTCCCGGTCTCCACCCACAATTACGAGCTGCGTTACTGGCTCGCCGCCGGGGGCCTGAATCCGGGCTACTACGCGCCCCAGCGCGGCGACACCAGCGGCACCCTGGACGCCGACGTGCATCTGTCGGTCACGCCACCACCGCAAATGCCGGCTACCATGGAAGCTGGCACCATCCAGGGCTACTGCGTCGGCGAACCCTGGAACCAGCAGGCTGTGTTCAAGGGCATCGGGGTACCGGTCATTACCGACTACGAGATCTGGCCGAACAACCCGGAGAAGGTCTTCGGCGTCACCCAGACCTGGGCCGAGGAGAACCCCAATACCCACCTGCACCTGCTGCGTGCCCTGATCCGCGCCGCGCACTGGCTGGATGAGAACAACAACGCCAACCGGGAGGAAGCGGTCGAGATCCTGGCCCGTCCCAGTTACGTCGGCGCCGATGCCGAGGTCATCGCCAATTCCATGACCGGCACCTTCGAGTACGAGAAAGGCGATATCCGCGAGGTACCCGACTTCAACGTGTTCTTCCGCTACCACGCCACCTACCCGTACCCGTCTGACGCCATCTGGTACCTCTCGCAGATGCGTCGCTGGGGACAGATTCCGGAAGCCAAGTCGGACGACTGGTACATGAAGACCGCCGCCCAGGTCTACCGTGGCGACATCTATGCCGAAGCGGCCAAATCCCTGATCGAAGATGGCCTGATGAATGCGGAGGATTTCCCCGACTTCAGCCAGGAAAACTTCGCCCGCCCGGACCAGGGCGAGCTGATTGATGGCGTCGCGTTCACACCGCGCAAGCCCAACGCCTATATCGACAGCTTCGAGATTGGCCTGAAAGGCTCCGACACACCGTAACCGGGAGTACCCAGGAGAACGACATGAGTACGTTAACCACCCCCACTTCCAGAACCGGCGCATCCGGCTGGCTGAAACTACTGGCTGACCGGTTTACCGGCGCCGAGCTGGCCCAGGGCGGCAAACAGCTGCTGCTGCCGACCATAGGCATTCTGATTTTTCTCGGCTTCTGGCATCTGGCCGCGCCCCAGGTGGACACATCCCTGGGCACCTTCCCCGGGCCCGCGCAGGTCTGGGAGCAGGGTGGACAGCTGTGGCAGGAACACGCGAACCAGCGGGCACGGGCGGACCAGTTCGTGACCATGCAGGAGGAGCGCAACGCCCGGATCCTGGCCGACAACCCTGAAGCCGAGGTCAAAATCCGTGACTACCCCGGAGCTCCGACGTTTCTGGATCAAGTCGTCACCAGCCTCATTACCGTGCTGGCGGGCTTCATACTGGCCACGATCATTGCCGTACCCCTGGGCATCGTGTTCGGCCTGAACCGCTATTTCCAGGCTGCGGTCAATCCCCTGATCCAGATCTTCAAGCCGGTGTCGCCCCTGGCCTGGCTGCCGCTGGTCACCATGGTGGTATCCGCCACCTACGTCAGTGACGATCCGATGTTCGAAAAGTCGTTCCTGACCTCGATGATCACGGTGACCCTGTGCAGCCTGTGGCCCACCCTGATCAACACCAGCGTCGGCGTCGCGGCCGTGAATCCGGATCTGCTGAACGTATCCCGGGTGCTGCGGCTGTCGTTCTGGACCCACGTCCGGAGGGTCGTCCTGCCATCCTCGGTCCCGATGATCTTCACCGGCCTTCGGGTGTCCCTGGGCATTGCCTGGATGGTGTTGATTGCGGCCGAAATGCTGGCCCAGAGCCCGGGCCTGGGCAAATTCGTCTGGGACGAATTCCAGAATGGCAGCAGTCAGTCCCTGAGCCGGATCATGGTGGCGGTACTGGCCATCGGGTTTATCGGCTTCCTGCTGGATCGCATCATGCTGCTGATCCAGAAGAAAGTCGCCTGGAACGAATAACGGAGATGATCATGACTAAAGCGCATTTGGAACTGACCGGGGTCGAAATGGCCTTCGATACCCCGAAGGGCCCCTTCGTGGCCCTGGACAACGTCGGCCTGAAGATCAAGAAGGGCGAATTCGTGTCCCTGATTGGCCACTCGGGTTGCGGAAAATCCACGGTCCTGAACATCGTCGCCGGCCTGCTGCAGGCCACCAAGGGGGGCTGCGTGCTGGACGGCCATGAAGTCAATTCACCCGGCCCGGAACGGGCGGTGGTGTTCCAGAACCACGCACTGATGCCCTGGCTGACGGTGTACGAAAACGTGGAACTGGCGGTGCAGCAGGTGTTCCGAAAATCCATGGCGAAACAGGAACGCCGGGACTGGATCCATCACAACCTGGAACTGGTCAACATGGCCCACGCCGCCAACAAGCGGCCGGGGGAAATTTCCGGGGGTATGGCCCAGCGGGTGGGCATTGCCCGGGCCCTGGCCATGAAACCCAGCGTGTTGCTGATGGACGAGCCGTTCGGGGCGCTGGATGCCCTGACCCGGGCTCATCTGCAGGATTCGCTGATGGATATCCAGCAGGAGCTGAACAACACGGTGATCATGATTACCCACGACGTCGATGAGGCAGTACTGCTGTCTGATCGCATCATCATGATGACCAACGGCCCGGCGGCCACCGTTGGCGAGGATCTGCACATCGACCTGCCCCGACCCAGGAACCGTGTCACCCTGGCCGACGATCCGACCTACGTGCATTACCGGCAGGAGGTCCTGAAATTCCTTTACGAGAAGCAGCGCAAGCTGGAGCATATTGCGCCCCGACGAGGCAGCCAGCCTGCTGAGACAACCCCGGAGACGAACTCTGCCCAGGCCGCAAGGGCCTGAGCAGTTCCTCCTTACTTCAGAACATCGGCCATGGAGACCAGGGCCCGGGCTACCTCGGGCAGCTTCTTGCCCTGATCCATGGCCAGTTTCCGCAACACCCGGTGGGCCTCGTCGTTGTCGATCTTGCGATGATCCATCAGCAACAACACCGCCTTCTCCTGGGTTTTCCGGTCTTCCAGCGCTTCCTTGGCGCTCTGCAGTTCGTCATTCATCTGCTGAAGCCGGCGGGTCTGCTCCTGCACCAGGTCGAATATGGACCGACCAAACTGCTGACCCACCCCGTCACTGTTCCAGGATTCGCCCGCCCGGGCATCGTCGCCGGAATCGCACAACACCAGTAGCGGCTGGGAGGGCGTGTCCTGTTGGTCCAGTGAGGCGATCAGGGTTTCCTGATGCGCCAGGGAATTGCGCGCCTCGGCGAAACGTTCCACACAGCGGGTATGAAAGCTGCCTTCCACTGCATCTTCCACTGTCTTGAGCTCGTCCATACGCTCTGACATCAGCCTGAACCAGTGGTCCGCCAATTCCGGATCCAGCGACTTGTAACGCCCCACCGAACAGCCGAGCTGGCGCAACCGCTCGATCTCGACCTCGCGGTCATTCGCACGCAGGGTCTGCCACAATTCGCGACTCTGGCCGTCGGAGAAACTGACAAACACCTCAAAACAGCGCTCCTGCGCCTCAACAAGGTGCATCATGCGCTTCGATAGTGCGCCGTCAAAGCCGCCACTGGAAAATCCGGCGGACCCCACCGCCCGCTCCTGGCCACAGAATTCCTTACCGTTCATCAGATGCACCATCGCCACCAGCAAGCCGGCAATGGAGGGATCGACCGCGGTGTCCGCGGCCTCGAAAACCACGGTGATGAACTCGTGGATCAGACCGGAATAGGCTTCGGTGGCTTCCGCCGCGGACAAGCCCCGGCTTTCAACCCCCGCCCTCAGTGCCGGCAATTCCTCCAGCCCGTGCAGGGCGCTGGCGATGTGGTTCAGCAGGTGACTGCTGACCGGGTGGGCCGTCAGCTCCTCGTGCACTTCCGCCAGGGCCTGTTCGAAGATACCGGCCAGGCGCTCCGATTCGGCGATCGTTGCGCGCCGCTCGTTCACGAACTTCTCGCCCCCGGACCCGAGGAACACGTTGGACGCTCCCCGTTCCCGCTGCAGTCCGTGCACCAGATTGCTGATGCTCTGGACCACCTTGCCCATTTGCAGGAAATACTGAAGGTTCATCAACTCACACTGCCGCGAGGCAATCAGGTAATCCGCCGCAGAGGGCGGAGTGGGGGCTTGCTGCTTTCGACTGGTGTTCATGGCGTGACTCCCGGCACGTAGCCGTACTTTCTCGATACCGAATAACTCAGCAATTACCGCGCCAGCAAAAGCCTCAAAGTCGTGCAATCCGCCCCAGTACAGGGCAACCGATTCCGTGTTTCCCCGACCCTTCCGCCCCCATTAGTACGTATCCAACTGATTTTAATAGCCTTAAAAAAGTGGCACGAAGATCGCTTAGCCAAAACCAAGGACGAACGTCCCGGCCATGGATTGGGCCGGACCATCAGATCATAGTTGTTGGCATTGGCGCCGGACCATCGATTCCCCCACGGGGATGAGATGCTCCGGCTTTTTTTGTTTGTTCGGAAAGTAAGAGGAGCAGGTATGACCCGGAACAGGGAACGCACTCTGGTCGTCTGTGGCCATGGCATGGTGGCACAACGATTCCTGGAGGAGCTGGTGGCCCGGGATCCTGCGCCCCGTCTGAACATTGTTGTCTTCAACGGGGAATCCCGTCCGGCCTATAACCGGATCCAGCTGTCGGCACTGCTGAGTGGCGATGCCGACGAGGACAGCCTGACCCTCAAACCCGGGGACTGGTTCAGCCGCCACGGCATTCAGGTCCATGGCGGCGAGTCGGTCCGGGCCATCGACCGTCAGGGCCAAACCGTGACAACCACCACCGGGCGCGTCCAGCGGTACGACCGACTGGTGATCGCCACCGGATCCCGGCCCGGACAGCTCGGCATTCCCGGGGAGGACCTGCGCGGGGTTACCCAGTTTCGGGACTTCAATGACACCTGCCACCTGATTGAGCAGAGCCGGACCCGGCAACGGGCGGTGGTGGTAGGGGGCGGCTTTCTCGGTCTGGAGGCTGCCGCCGGCCTGCTGCGTCGGGGGGTAGCCGTGACCGTCCTTCATCGCAGCGGGCACCTGCTGAACAGGCAACTGGACCCCACCGGCGGCAACCTGCTCGCCGACGCCCTGACGTCTAAGGGCATGGACATTCTGACATCGACCGCTCCGGTCCAGTTTCTGGGTCGGGACAGCGTTCGGGCGGTGCAGCTGAACGATCAGACCGTCATCAGTACCGACCTGGTGGTCGTCGCCACCGGTATCGTGCCGAACCGGGAACTGGCGGAAGCGGCAGGCCTGGACTGTGGCCGTGGCATCCGGGTGAACCGGCAACTGCGCACCAGCGATCCAAACATCCATGCCCTGGGGGAATGCTGTGAGCTGGAGAGCGAGACCTTCGGCCTGGTTGAACCCGGATACCAGCATGCCAGGGTGCTGGCCCAGGTACTTACCGATGAAACCAGCAGCGCCAGCTACCGGAGTTCGGTGCTCGCCACCCGACTCAAGATCAGCGACGTTCCGGTCTTCTCCTGCGGCCTGCAAGCCCCGGACGACAGCACCGAATCCCTGATCTGGCAGGACTTCGAAACCGGCGGTTACAGCCATCTGATGATCCGCGAGAACCGCCTGGTCGGCGCCATTCTGGTTGGCGACACCGGCCAGGGCCCCTGGTATCAGGAACTGATCACCGAGAACGCCAACATTGCCCGGTTCCGGGCGCAACTGCCCTTTGGCAGGCAATTTTGCGAGGTGGCGGCCTGAGCCGCCACCCAGGAGAGAGGACATACCCATGAGCAAGAAAACCCTGATCGTGATTGGCAATGGCATGGTGGGCCATCACTTCCTGGAACAATTCGTTGCCACCCCCTCGGCCTCCGACTACGAGATTATCGTCTTCGGTGAGGAGAAGCAGCTGGCCTATGACCGGGTCCACCTGTCCGAATACTTCGCCGGCTCGACCCACGCCGATCTCGCCATGGGGACTGCGGACTGGTACACCGAACAGGGCATCCAGCTGCGTCTGAACGAGGCGGTCACCAGCCTTGACCGTGACCAGCGCACAGTGACCACGCCCAAAGGGCAGTACCGTTACGACGAACTGGTGCTGGCCACCGGCTCCTACCCGTTCGTACCGCCCATCGAGGGTCGCGAGCACCCGCACTGTTTCGTGTACCGGACCCTTGAGGACCTGGACGCCATCCGGGCCAGTGCCCAGAGCGGCAAATCCGGCGTGGTGGTCGGCGGTGGCCTGCTCGGCCTCGAGGCCGCCAACGCCCTGAAAAGCCTCGGCCTGCAGGCGCATGTGGTGGAGTTCGCGCCCCGGCTGATGCCGGTGCAGCTGGATACCGACGGCGGCGCGCTGCTGCGCCACAAGATCGAAGAGCTCGGTGTGCAGGTTCATACCGAGAAAGCGACCACCGCCATCGTGGAAGGCGTGGATGCTCGCCTGCGCATGAACTTCAGCGATGACAGCCACCTGGAAACCGACCTGATCGTGTTCTCCGCCGGTATCCGCCCCCAGGACGCCCTGGCCCGGTCCAGCGGCCTGGAGATCGGTGAACGCGGTGGCATCGTCGTCAACGACCAGTGCACCACCTCGGATCCGCACATCCACGCCATCGGCGAGTGCGCCCTCTGGGACCAGCGGATCTTCGGCCTGGTCGCACCCGGCTATACTATGGCCCGCACCCTGGCCTCGGTGCTGAACGGCGATGCCGAGGCCGCTTTCACCGGCGCCGACATGAGCACCAAGCTCAAACTCCTTGGCGTGGATGTCGGCTCCATCGGCGATGCCCACGCCCAGACCCCAGGGGCGCGCAACATCCGCTTCAACGACGAACAGGCTGGGCATTACCGCCGCATGGTGATCAGCGAGGACGGCAAGACCCTGCTGGGCGCCATCCTGGTGGGCGACAACAGCCATTACGACACCCTGCTGCAGTACACCCTGAACGACATCACCCTGCCGGACAATCCGGAAACCCTGATCCTGCCGGAAAGCCAGGGCGGCGCCCCGGCATTGGGTCCGGATGCGTTACCGGAAACCGCGTCCATCTGCTCCTGCCACAACGTCAGCAAGGGTGACATCTGCGGCGCCATTGACGCTGGCTGCGGCGACCTTGGCAGCGTCAAGGCCGAAACCAAGGCCAGTACCGGCTGTGGTGGCTGCACCGCTCTGCTCAAGAATGTCGTCGACAGCGAACTGGAAAAACGCGGGGTCGAGGTCAGCAAGGATCTGTGCGAGCACTTCCCGTACAGCCGTCAGGAGCTCTTCCACCTCGTCAAGGTCAACGGCATTCGCACCTTCCGCACCCTGATCAGCCAGCACGGCAAGGGCCACGGCTGCGACATCTGCAAACCGACGGTGGCCTCCATCCTGGCCACCTGCTGGAACGACCACATTCTGGCCACCGACCACGTGCCACTGCAGGACACCAACGACACCTTCATGGCCAACATGCAGAAAAACGGCACCTACTCCATCGTGCCGCGCATCCCTGGCGGTGAAATCACCCCGGACAAGCTGATTGTCCTGGGCGAGGTGGCCAAGCAGTACAACCTGTACACCAAGATCACCGGCGGCCAGCGGGTCGACCTGTTCGGCGCCACCCTGAGCGAACTGCCGGAAATCTGGGAAAAACTCATCGCCGCCGGCTTCGAGACCGGTCACGCCTACGGCAAGTCCCTGCGGACGGTCAAATCCTGCGTCGGGAGCACCTGGTGCCGGTACGGCGTCCAGGACAGCGTGGGCATGGCCATCCTCCTGGAGAACCGCTACAAGGGCCTGCGCGCGCCGCACAAGGTCAAAATGGCGGTGTCCGGCTGCACCCGGGAGTGCGCCGAGGCCCAGAGCAAGGACTTCGGGGTCATTGCCACCGAGAACGGCTGGAACCTCTACGTCTGCGGCAACGGCGGCATGCGCCCGCGCCACGCCGACCTGTTTGCCACCGATCTGTCGGACGAGGAACTGATCCGGACCATCGACCGGGTAATCATGTTCTACGTGCGCACCGGCGACCGGCTGCAGCGCACCAGTGTCTGGATGGAAAACCTGGAGGGCGGCCTGGATTACCTGAAGCAGGTAGTACTGGAGGACAGCCTGGGGATCTGTGCGGAACTGGACGAGCACATGGACGGCATCGTCGACACCTACCAGTGCGAGTGGAAGACCGCGGTGGAGGATCCGGAGAAGCGCAAGCGGTTCCGGGAGTTTGTGAACGCGCCGGAGCAGAAGGACCCGGTGCAGCAGTGGACGACCGAACGGGATCAGCGGCGGCCGGTTTTGGAGTCAGCCTAGCCTGTTTTCTGGGTGCAGGAGCGTGGCGGCAAGGGAGTACTTTTCCTCTGGGAAAAAGAACTCGCTGCGCTCAGACATCTATTTCCCGGCGGAAAAGCACACCCATACCGCCTCACTCAGGGAACCCTGAGATAGACAAAGCTAAAGGAGAACAACCATGAAAGCTCGGACCTGTTGGGACGCAGTTTGTACCGTTGAGGATCTGGTGCCGGAATCCGGTATTGCGGTCTGGACTGACGACGGACCGGTGGCGGTATTCTATCTGCCGCACCGGCTGCCCGCCCTGTTCGCCATCAGCCATACCGATCCGTTCAGCGGCACTAACGTTCTGGCCCGGGGCATTACCGGTGATCTGAAAGGCGAACCGGTGGTTGCCTCACCGCTCTACAAACAACACTTCAGCCTGGTAACCGGTCAGTGCCTGGAAGATGAAAACGTGTCGGTCAAAACCTATCCCGTGCTGTTGGACGGCGACAAAATCCGTCTGGAAGTGCCAATCGACCAGTCAGAATCCGCCGTAGCCTGAAAAGCGGTCTATCTGAGCAGCCGAACAAGCCGATTTGGGGGTGCGGTGTCTTTTTTCTGCCAGGAAAAAGCTGTCTGAGCGCAGCGAGTTCCTTTTCCCAAACAAAAAAAAGACACCGCACCCCCGAAGCGGCGATACCCCCCAAAGAAGACCGCTACCGGCCAGCCCCCGAAGCAGCCTGCCAACGCTCCCGCCAGCCCAGAACAACAATGGTCAGCGCCGGCAGAAACGTCACCGTCACAATAGCCGCACCCACCAGGCCAAACAGCACAATCGCCCCCACACCACGATAGAGCTCCGTACCCTCGCCCGGCAGGAACACCAGGGGCGACAGGCCACACAGCGTGGTCAGGGTCGTCATGGCAATGGGGCGCAGGCGGGTGCGGACCGCATCCGTAACCGCGTCCACCACCGAGGCGCCCTTGTGGCGCAAATTCTGGCGCGCCTGGTCCAGCACCAGAATCGGGTTATTCACCACCGTGCCCATCAGAATCAGGAAACCCAGCATGGTGATCATGTCGAAGGGCTGGCGCAGCGGCTGCAGGCCGAGCAACGGCAGCTGGCCCCCGACCAGGTTCATCAAGGCCAGGCCGACAATGCCGCCGGCGACACCCAGGGGAATCGCGGTCAGGATCAGCAGGGGGAAGCCCCAGTGCGCAAAGATCGCCACCAGCACGAGGTAGACGATCGCTATGGCGATGATGAAGTTGCCGGCCAGGGCGTCACGGGTGGCGTTGAGCTGGTCACTGGCGCCGGAGATGTCGACGTTCACGCTGGCCGGCAGCGTGCCTTTCTCTCGCATCGCCTGCAGCAACTCGGTACGCACCCGTTCCACGCCGGCTTCCAGCGGGACATCCCCGGGTGGAATCACGTTGAGCGTGACCGTTCGCCGACCGTCCACCCGCCTGACCACACTGGTATCCACGGTTTCCTCGATGGCCGCCACACTGGACAGCGGCAGGGTGGCGCCTTCCGGAGTGTGCACCATGACATCCGGCAGCCGGGCGAGCTTTGAACCCCGGCCCTCTCGGCCGTACAGGTAGATATCGATCTTGTCGTCATCGAGGAAGAAATCGTCGATGTAACTGCCTTCAGTCAGCGACGCTACCGTGAAACCGATGGCTTCGGTATCCAGGCCCAGTTCGGCCGCCCGGTCCCAATCCGGGCGGATCTGGATCAGCGGCTGCGCCAGGGACAAGGTGGGCGGCTGGCTCTGGATCCGGGGGTTGTCGAAAATGGCCTCGGCCCGCCGGTAGGCGGCGTTGGCGGCCTGATAGACCGAGACCAGGTCCGGGCCGGAAATATCCAGATTGATGCTGCGGGTGCCGCCATCATTGCTGGAAATAATCGACCCCTTGGCGGCAAACGCGCGCATGCCCGGAAACTGCTCGTAAACCCGGGTGATCTCGTCCATCAACGCCTCGATGTGCGTCGGCTCCAGGGTCTCCGCGATGATTCTCAGGCCGGTGGGCGTGATCTGCAGGTTCAGGTAGGCCATGGGTGGAACGCCGGTCTCGCCGGCTGCGTAGGCCGCGCCATCCGCATTCACATGGGGCAGGAAATGGTCCTCCACCTGCTGCCCGATCGCGGCCATTTCGTCCAGGTTGTAGCCGGGCGGTGCGCTCATGGCGGCAAAGGTCTTGGGTTCCTCGCCCTCAGGCAGGTACTCCGCCGGTGGCGTCAGGAACAGGATCACCCAGGCGCTGACCAGCACCGTCGTGGCGATCACCAGGATGCGGCGCATTGATCCGGCCACCAGCCAGCGCACGGCCGCCATCACGGTGGTGGCCCAGCCGCCGGCGGTCTCATTGCCGTACTGGTCGGTCTGGACCGATCCGCGGCCAAAATCGAGCCGGGCGCAGAGCGTCGGGATCACCGTGATGGCCACCAGCATGGACGCCAGGATGGCGGCCGAAATGGCGATGGCGACGTCGGAATACAGCTGCCCGGCTTCCTCTTGAATGAACAGGATCGGCAGGAAGACCAGTATGGTGGTGGCGGTCGAGGCCAGCACCGCCGGCCAGACTTCCTTCACGCCCTTGAGGGCCGACTCGAAACGATCCAGGCCCAACCGTCGATGCCGTTCGATGTTCTCCAGCACCACGATGCTGTTGTCCACCGTCATACCGATGGCGAAGGCAATGCCCGCCAGCGAGATCACGTTGATGGTGCGACCGGTGATCAGCAGGCCGAGGAAGGCTGCGATGGCACACAGGGGGACCCCGCACACGCCGGCCAGGGTGGCCCGTCCGGAACGAAGAAACAGGTACATGACCAGGGTGGCGAACACCGCGCCTATGCCCAGGTTGGTCCAGACGTTGGCGACGGATGCCTCGACGTAGCGGGCATCGTCGGCCGTCAGTTCCAGGACCAGACCCGCCGGCCGGAGGACCTCCTCGTTGATGGCCGCCACCTCGTTCATCATCGCGTGCTTGATGTCGATAACGTTGGAGCCGCTTTCGCGCCGGACCTGCAGACCAATCACCCGGCGGCCATTGATCTTCGCCAGTTGCCGGATGCGCGAGTGCCCGGGCTCGATCCGGGCAACGTCCGCCAACCGCACCACACTGTCACCCGTGCGCCGCACCACCAGCCGTTCAAGCGCCTCGATATCGTCGAAGCGGCCGACGGTGCGCAGCAGGTAGCGGCGCTTGCCGGACTCGATTTCGCCACCGGAGATGTCCCGGTTGCGGTCGGTAACCGCATCGCGCAGCTCCACCAGGCTCAGGCCACGCTGGGCCAGCGCCGCCGCGTCGACAATGATCTGCATCTGCCGGTCAGCGCCGCCACCGACTTCCACCTCGGACACCCCGGGTACGCTTTCCATCCGGGGGCGCACCCGGTCTTCAATGAAATCGCGCATCAGCTCGATGTCCAGCTCCCGCGGGTTGCCTTCCAGGGTCGAGACGCGCAGGTACATGAACGAATTGGAGGAGAAGGAGGCGGCTACAATGCGCGGTTCATCCACGTTTCGGGGGTAATCAGGAACCTGGCTGAGGGCATTGTTGATCTGAATGAGGGTTTCGGTGATGTCGACACCGAACGGAAACTCCAGCTCGATCTCCGCATAGCCACTCTCGGAGGTCGCCATCATCCGGCTCAGGTTCGGCACATTGCGCAGGTAACGCTCCTGCTCGATCAGGATCTCTTTCTCGATGTCCTGGGGCGTGGCGCCCGGCCAACGGGTTTCCACGGTCACGGTACGGACTTCCAGGTCCGGGATCATCTGCACCGGTATCCGGAACGCAGCCGCCGTCCCGAGAATTGCCACAATCAGTGCGATAACCGCAACGAGGGTGCCGTGTCGGATGATGCCGGCAAACATCAACGCGCCTCCCGCTCGGCAATCCGGACGGTGATGCCCTCACTGAGCGACTCGTTGCCCCGGACCACGACCTGCTCACCGCCGCTAAGGCCATCGGTCACCTCGACCCGCCCCTTGAAGGCGGTCCCCAGACGGATCCGTTTCTCACTCACGGTGTAGGTTCCACCCTCGGCGGCCCGGGCGATCCAGACCGTCACCCGGCCCTCCGGGTAGCGATTGATCGCGTCCCGAGAAACGGTCAACCCTTCTTTGCCTGTGCTGACCCGAAGGACGGCCTGCACCGCCATGCCAGGCCAGAACCCGGCGCCTTCCGGCTGCAGCGCCCGAAGCAGGAAGGTTCTGGACTGCGGGTCGGTTACCGGAACCCGGGCGTTGATGGTCGCCTGAGCAAGGTCGGAACCCTGCCGCACAAGCAGCTGCGAGCGCTCATCCAGCCGGTTGAAATAGTCCTGGGGTACCTGGAAATCCAGCCGAAGGTTGGTGGTATCCACCAGCCGGAGCAGTTCGTCGCCCGGGGTCACCCACTCGCCCAGGTCACTGCTGCGCTCGCTGATGACACCGTCAAAGGGCGCCCGGACGTGATGCCGACGAACCCGAGCCTCCATCTGGTTGAGTACGGCGTGAAGCCGCGCAAGGGCAGCGCGGGCCGCCACCACTTCACTCTCGCGGCTTCGAACCTCGGTGGCGGCAATGTTCCGTCCGGCCCCCACCGAGCGGGCTTCCCTGAGCCGCCGCTCCGCTTCCGCCAGCAACGCCCGGGCCTGATCGGATTCGGCCCTGGCGGCCGCCAGTTCGTAGACGGCCTGCTCGTCATCGAGCTCGACCAGCACATCATCCCGGGCTACCCGGTCACCGGTTTCAACCCGCACCGAATCCAGCAGCCCCGCCACCGCCGGCGAGATTGAGGACACCCGCAACGGGTTTACGGTGCCGTTGAGCGACACCTCCTGGATGATGGCTTCCCGGGACACGGTTTCGAGCCGCACCCCGGGCGCCTGCTGCGCCGCGGCCATTGCCGCTACCTGCAGTATCAGCAACAATACCCCGCAGCGGGCACCCCTGAGGGCAGTACTGGTTTTCTGTCCTCCCGCTTCGCGCACCCGCAAACCTCCGATCTGGTTGATAGCCTGAATCAAAGACTACGAAATGAACCTTAGACCAGACCTGACCGTCGGCAACCCCCGAATTCGCGAATGGGTCAATTAAGGCCGCTGGTAATTACGCTACTATCTGCGCATACGACCAATAAAAAGGATGGCAGCGTGAAACCCCTGAGCCCCACCGACCAGCTGTTTCTCTGGCTTGAAAAACGGCAGCAACCCATGCATGTGGGTGGCCTGCAGCTGTTTTCGTTTCCAGACGACGCCCCGGATGATTACGTCGCCCAACTGGCCGAACAATTGCGCCAACACTCCCAGGTAACGGCGCCCTTTGACCGGCGGCTGGACACCCGGCTGGCACAACCGGTGTGGGTACACGACGAACACCTGGATCTGGAACACCATTTTCGCTTCGAGGCGCTGCCCACGCCCGGGCGAATCCGGGAACTGCTGACCTTTGTCTCCGCCGAGCATTCACACCTGATGGACCGGGAGCGGCCGCTCTGGGAGTTTCATCTGATCGAGGGGCTGAGGGATCGGCAGTTCGCGCTCTACATCAAGGTTCACCATGCGCTGATGGACGGGGTTTCTGCCATGCGCATGGGCCAGCGCATGCTGAGCACGGATCCCTCGGAACGGAACATGCCACCGATCTGGGATCTGCCGCTGGGCGGCCGCGGGGAGACCGATGACCGGGCAACACTCTGGCGCAGCATTGCCCACCTGCTGGGAGAATCCGGGAAACAGTTGGGGACGTTACCGACGGTGGCACGGGAAATCCTGCGCACGGTGAACGAGGCCCGCAAGAATCCAGCCTACGACTCCATCTTCCACGCACCACGCAGCATCCTGAACCAGAAAATCACCGGCTCCCGTCGTTTCGCGGCACAGTCTTACGGTATGGAGCGCATTCGTCAGGTCTGCCAGGCGTTTGGCGCGACCGTGAACGATGTGGTGATGGCGATGTGTGCCAGTGCGCTGCGTACCTACCTGATGAACCAGGATGCCCTGCCTGACAAGCCGCTGATAGCCATGGTGCCGGTTTCCCTGCACCGCGACGACAGTGCCGAAGGCAACCAGGTCGGCATTATCCTGGCGTCCCTGGGCACCGATCTGATCGATCCGGTGGCCCGACTGATGCACATTCATCAGGACGTCAAGCTGGCCAAGGACCGCTACGCCAAGATGTCCTCGGAGGAGATCATCAATTACACCGCGCTGATCCTGGCGCCGGCGGCGTTCCACCTGCTCACCGGGATGGCGCCGAAATGGCAGACCTTCAACGTGGTTATCTCCAACGTTCCCGGGCCCAAAGAGACCCGCTACTGGAACGGCGCCCGGCTGGAAGGCATGTATCCGGTGTCGATCGCCATGGACCGACTGGCATTGAACATGACCCTGACCAGCTACCGTGACCAGGTCGAGTTCGGCCTGATCGGCTGCCGCCGTACCCTGCCAAGCCTGCAACGCATGCTCGACTACCTGGAGGACGGCCTGGTGGAACTGGAGCGGGCGGCCTCCATCTGATCAGTCGAACCGATGCTCCCGGTTGCGTTCGGAAATCTGGTCGTTCAGGGTCCAGAAATCGTAGAGCACACCCAACAGGAACAGGCCGCCGGTGAGCAGGTAGATGATGCCGCTGATCCATTTACCCATGTACATCCGGTGCAGGCCGAATACGCCAGTGAAGGTCAGCAGCAGCCAGCCAATGTTGTAGCTGACCTCGCCCTCGCGGAACCGGAAGTCCGCCTCCCGGTCCATGGACGGGATCAGGAACAGGTCGATGATCCAGCCGATGAAGAGCAGGCCCAGGGTAAAGAACCAGATGGTGCCGGTGATGGGTTTGCCGTAGTAGAAACGGTGGGAACCGAGGAATCCAAAGATCCAGAGGAGGTAACCGAAGAGTTTGCTGTGGGTGTCAGTTCTGGTTTCCATGATGCTTTCCTTCTGGCTTCCATTGATGGTTCGACTGCGGACCTGGCCTTTGGGGTTTGGTGGCTGGCCCGGGGGCTGGATTATTTTTCCCTTGGAAAAAACAACTCGCTGCGCTCAGACATCTTTTTCCTGGCGGGAAAAATAATCCAACCCCCGCCCGTCAAACAATAAGGGCATAGTCCCTGAATTCAAAAAATAAACATCCACCCTGCGACCACACGTCCAACCAGGCAGCCCCAAGAACCGAATTCCCAACCTCAGGGCCCCACCTCCGGCGCCGGATCCGGCCCGTCCTCCCGAAACTCGCTGGCAGACTTGCCGGTCCACTTGCGGAACGCCCGGCTGAAATTGGACAGGTCCGCGTAGCCCAGTTCGTAGGCAATTTCGCTGACCGACTGATTGGTATAACGCAGCAGCTGGATGGCCCGGTCCTTGAGCACCGCCTCGACGATTTCCCGGTAGTGGGTGTCCTTTTCCGCCAGCCGCCGCTTAAGGGTCCGGGACGAGACGCAGAAGCGCTCGGCCATGACCTCCAGTGACGGCAGGGGGCCCGGCATCATCCTCAGCATGTTGCGGATGGCCAGGGAGATGTCGCCCTGCTCCTTGAGGGCTTTCTGCAACTCGAATTCACACTGCTCGCGGGCCATCTCCGAGGCGTCCGCATCGGCCAGGCGCATGCGAACCTCCAGCAATTGCCGGGGGAAGACCAGCATTTCCTCCGGCTGACCGTACTGGAACTGGACCGGAAACTGGTCGGCAAACCGTCGATAATAAGGCGGCTCCGGCGCGCTCAGGCGCACGGTGACACCCGGCAGTTTTCCCTGCTCGAGGGCGAACCCCTTGCCCTGGGCATCGTCGCGGTCGAGCAGCTGTTCGGTCAGGAGAATCAGGGTGGCGCTGACGGTTTCGGCCAGAAACGGGTAGAGCTCCGGAACGTCGAACTCGGTGCACAACTGCACCAATACCCGCTCGCCAGCCAGGGACTGCTTCATGCTCAGAAACGGCGCGCGCAACTGCAGGTATCGGTGCACCGAATCCAGCGCACCCTCAAAGGTGGGGCTGGTGAGGGCGGCAAAACCGAGCGTTCCGTGAATGGTCAGACGCAACTCGCGGGCGAGGGCGAAGCTCAGGCCGTCCGGCCCCGCCAGATCGAGGGCACGTTGTGCCATCAGGATCGCGTCGGTCACAAACACCCGGCTGTCGTTGGCTTTGAGGTCATCGGCGGTAAAGTTGAGGCCCTCGTAGAGCTTCCGATCATTGTGGCCGAGCTGCCGGACCGTTTCCGCCAGTACCCGCATGTAGACACCGGGCACCAGGAACAGCCCCAGCGTCCGCAGCTCGTTTTCCGGTCCGGTTGTTGCCATACAAGATCCTTTAGGGAAGGTTTCGAAACGCGACACCCCGACTCTATCAGAAGGTCCCCGGCGCCACAGTGGGGCGGGGGGCAGGTATGGTTCCGTCAACATAGTCAATCGTCACACCTGCTCTGGCCCATCCTGAACGATGGCCGTCCCTTTCGCGCATTCCGTCCCGGCGTTGACTCTCCCACACTTGAGCCATGCCATCAGCCAAAGTGAGGAGTACACAGATGCTGAGCACGAAAACATCGGAAAAACGGGCAGCAGCCGTCCACAAGGGGTCCAACACCCCCGACAACGTCACCATCAGGCCCCAGCGCATGGGCTTTGAATTCGACGTTCGAGTGCCCCGGTACTGGGTCGACAACAACTACCTGATCAGTCACACCATGAACGCCCTGTCGGTCCTGTTTCCCGAGGGCGAGCAGTTCTTCGTGGATTCCGTGCGTGCGTTCCGAAGCCAGATCCAGGACCCCAGGCTCAAGGACGAGGTCCGGGGGTTCATCGGACAGGAAGCCATGCATTCCCTGGAACACATTGCCATGAACCGGCATGTGCGAGACCAGGGCATGCCGGTCGAAGCCATGGAGAAAGATCTCAAGGTACTGCTCGATGTGGTCCGCCTGCTGCCCAAACGCCATCAGTTGGCAGTCACCTGCGCCCTTGAGCACATCACCGCGATGATGGCCGACATGCTGCTGGAACGGGACGACGTGCGTGAAGACATGGACGAGAGCATGCGTCCACTCTGGGTCTGGCACGCCATTGAGGAGACCGAGCACAAGGCCGTGGCCTATGACGTGTTCCTGCAGGCCGGCGGTACCTACGCCGAACGCGTGGTTTACCAGCTGGTGAGTACCGGCGTGCTGGGCGTGGTAGCGACTTGGTTCACCGGGCGGATGATGCTCAACGATCGCGGGAATTTCTCGGTGAGGGCGGCGGCTACGGGGATGTGGCGCATGTGGGGCATAAACGGCTCTTTCTCCAGCCTGATTCCGGCGTGGCTGGAGTACTTCAAACCGGGTTTTCACCCCTGGGACAAGGACAACAGTGACCTGATTGCCCGGTTCAAGGAGGAGATCCAGCAGTACATCGCGCCCGAGTACCAGAACGGCAATCGCCGAACTCTGCAGTAACGCCGCTCAGGGCGGCGATTCGGACGTCCGGAACCGGGTGGCAAAGGTCATCCGGCTTCGTCCTTCCCGGACATGACGACCTCGCCCTTGCGCCACAGGCGCCATTCACCGGGCCGGTAGATGTCCCAGACCTCGTCCGTTGTCAGCGGTTCGGTAACAATCACGCTGACCACATCATCGGGCGTGGTTTCGGATTCGAAGTCGACGATGACATCGGCATCTTTCAGCCTCGCCGGTCCGAACGGGGCTCGGCGGGTGATGCTCGCCATCTTCGTGCTGCAGAAGGTGAACAACCAGTCGCCGTTACTGAGCAGGAGATTGAACACCCCCGCACGCGCATAGCCCTGTGCCAGTGCCACCAGATGCGCGACGATGGTTTCCGTTGGGGTATCACGGCCACAGTCACGCCGGAGGTGATTGAGAATATCGCAGAACAGCGACTCGCTGTCGGTGCTGCCGACCGGTTCGTAGAAACCCGGAGTCGGCCGGAATCCCGAGATCTGGCCATTATGGGCGAATACCCAGTAGCGGCCCCAGAGCTCTCTCTGAAACGGGTGTGTGTTGGCCAGACAGATTGCACCGACATTCGCCTGTCGGATATGGCAAATGGCCACCTCGCTCTTGATCGGGGTGGTCTGGACCACTTCGGCGATGCGGGAGTTGGCACTGGCATCGACATCGTGGAACGCCCGCACCCCTTTGCCCTCATAAAACGCCACACCCCAGCCGTCCTTGTGGGGCCCGGTATCACCACCGCGACGGGTCAGACCGGTGAAGCTGAAACAGAGATCCGTGGGCGTATTGGCACTCATGGCCAGGAGTTCGCACATGACGGGCATTCGTTCCTTGCGGGAAATGGCTCATGACCCAAGGGTACCGGATTTAACTGGCCCGACCAGAGAGAATTTCACGCGGTATCTGCGACGCCACGCCATCGGGGCGGGCGACGCAGTTACGGCCGGACCGTTTACCGGAATACAGGCCGCGATCGGCCATGCAGAACAGGGTCTGGACGTCCCGGCCATCCGCCGGCCACTGGGCAATGCCAAACGAGGCCGTAACCCTGATGTGAACCTCGCCGTAGGTCAGGTCCCGTTCAGCAATACGCTGGCGTAGCTCGTCCATCAATTCGAACGCCACCGCCGGCTTCACGTCCCGCAGGATCAGGCCGAACTCCTCACCGCCCAGCCGCCCGACCGAATCCGTGGTCCGTAGACGCTCGGTCAGGCGCCGTCCGATGCTTTTCAGCACCTGGTCGCCGGCATCGTGGCCCAGGGTGTCGTTAACAACCTTGAAGTGGTCGATATCCATGATCACCAGTGCAAATTCGGTACCGCTGCGTGCGCTTTCGGCGATGGTACGGTTCAGGATGCCCTGGAATTTGCTGCGGTTGGCCAGCCCGGTCAGGGCATCGGTTTCCGCCATATCCACCAGGCGCTGTTCGGCTTCTTCCCGCCAGATTTCATAGACGTGTATGAACGCCAGCATGAGTACACCGCAGAGCATCATATTCAGGAGGTCAATCAGCATTTCCGGGCTGCCGACCCTGCCAAGGTGCAGGTAGTAGACAACTCCGCCCAGAAGCATGAACGGCACACTCAGCAGCATACCCTCGCGTTTGCCCAGCAGCAGATACGCCAGCACCGGAATCATCAGGACCCAGACAAACGCCGACACCGAAGCCTGCGGCAGCAGCATGATGATCATGAAGAACGAAAACAGGGTAATCAGGTAGGCGTAGGTCCAGTGCTGGAGGTGCGGTGTGGCACGCAATCTGCCCACGCCAAAGAACAGGAGCGCACTGGCAAAGAGTTCCATGGCACCCACCCACCAGTACCCGTTCAATACCTGGAGGCAGGCAAACACAACCAGAGATGAACCGGTGACCGCGAACAGGAGTCGCATGATCGACCGGCGATGGCTTTCCCTGAGGCCAGAACGACTCCGCTCCAGAGTCGCCCCCAGATCCGTATGGAGAGGCGTGTTCATGCTGGATTCTTTCCCTGAATGAACCCCAAGTATAGGACCTGCCTCGACTGTATGTAAAATGTACAGCAGGTGTTACCCCTTTCCACCTGCCGCCATTCTGTTATGCCTCAGACATACAGGTTCTTGCGGGAGAAGCGCTCAACCAGCGGCTGATACGCGGCGCCCAGCAATCGATTGATGGCCTCGATGCCCCAGGCATCCGGGCCGACCAGAATGCGCGACTCGTCCCGGAGTATGCCTTTGACGATGATTTCCGCCGCCTTTTCCGGCGTGGTCATCGCCAGTTTGTCGAAACCCTTGCGCTGGGCGGCCGCGTTCTCCGATTTGCCCATGCGGGCGGCGTTCGCGATGTTGGTGCGGATACCTCCCGGGTGTACGCAGCTGACGGCAACCGGCTGATTCTCCAGTTTCATCTCCTGGCGCAACGCTTCGGTGAAGCCGCGAACCGCGAATTTGGCGGCGTTGTAGGCGCTCTGCTTGGGTACACCGATCAGGCCGAAGACACTGGAAATGTTCACCACATGGCCCTCGCCGGAGGCAATCAGATGCGGCAGGAAGGCCCGCGTGCCATGGGCGACCCCCCAGAAATCAATATCCATGACCCACTTGAAGTCTTCATCGGTCATCTCGCGAACGCTGGCGGAGAGGGCCACGCCGGCGTTGTTGACCACGAGATTGACCTGTCCGAAATCCTTTGCCACCGCGGCGGCGTGGGCATAAATGGCGTCCCGGTCCGACACATCAAGGTGGTAGCTCTTCACCTCGGTACCCTTGAGCGCGTCCACCGTCTCCGCCAGCCCGGACTCGTTGACATCGGATACGGCCAGACGGCACCCGCGCTTCGCCAGCGCCAACGCCAGTGCCCGCCCAATACCGGAGCCTGCGCCAGTAACCACTGCAACCTTGTTGTTCAGATCCTTCATGGCCACACGACCTCTTGTTGTTGAATGTCCTGGAAAGCCATCACTTTAACAGCTGCCCCGGTGCCGGATATGGCTGCAGTCGACATCTCACTCAGGCATTACGGCCACCCTGAGACGCGCCCGCCGGATTTGGGTACAATCGATCTCCGCTGGCGGGCAACCGCCGCCCCGATCACCACTATGGAACAATGGAAGTCGTATATGGAATGGAGCCTTACGCATTTCTGGCTGATCCTCGCCCTGGTTCTGAGCCTGGCCGAGCTCACCTCCGGCGTCCTGCTGTTGCTGGCACTGGGTGTAGCGGCGGCACTGACCTCACTGCTGGCGTTCTTTGGTGCGTCCTTCGAATGGCAACTGGTCGGCATGGGCGTTTTTTCCGGCCTTCTGGTTCCGATCGCAATACGCTGGATCCGGCCCCGGTTTTCCCCACGGGGGGTCGCCTACGGCACCACCGGCACCGGTGTTGAACATGGCCAGCGCTATCGCATCCTGAAACGGGATTTTGACGGCGCCTGCGGCATCAAGGTGAACGGTGACTTTTATCGGCTGAGAGTCGAGAGCACCGGCACCTCCGAGCTTCCCGAAGGCACCGAGGTTATCTTTAAGCAATTTGACGGCACCACCGCCGTCGTCGAAACGATCACTCACACGGAGCAGTAAACATGGAACCGTTCATCACACCGGGGCTGGTTCTCAGCCTGGTTTTCGTTGTAATCGGCATTTTTATCATCGCCAAAGGCCTGGTGATTGTCCGTCAATCCGAGGTGATGGTTATTGAGCGCCTCGGGTCCTTCAACCGGGTCCTCGAAAGCGGCGTCAACATCATCATTCCGTTCATCGAGCGGCCGCGCCCGATTACCATGATCCGCTACATGCGCGTGGGCGAGGAATACCACCCGGTCACCACCGACGAGACCCGCATTGATCGCCGTGAAACGGTCATGGACTTCCCCGGCCAGCCGGTCGTCACCACCGACAACGTGACCGTGAAGATCAACGGAGCCCTGTATTACCAGATTATTGATCCACGCCGGGCGGTGTACGAAGTCGCCAACATGAGCCAGGCGGTGGAAGTCCTGGCCAAGACCACACTGCGCTCGGTGGTCGGCAAGATGGAGCTGGACAAACTGTTTGAATCCCGCAGCGAGGTGAACAACGCCATCCAGGCGGAGATGGAAGAGCCAGCCTCCAAGTGGGGCGTGAAGCTGACCCGGGTCGAGGTCCAGGACATCAGCATGCCCGAAGAGGTTGAGGAGGCCATGCGCCTGCAGATGGCCGCCGAGCGGAAGCGCCGGGCCACGGTCACCGAGGCCGAGGGCGAGAAATCCGCTGCCATCGCCATGGCCCAGGGGCAGCGGGAATCCGCCATCCTCAACGCCCAGGGCGACAAGGAATCGGCGATTCTGCGCGCCCAGGGCGAGCAGGAGTCCATTCGCCTGGTACTCAGCGCCATGGGCGACTCCGAAGAGAACAAACAGACCGTCATCGGCTACCTGCTGGGCCAAAGCTACATCAAGGTCCTGCCGACGATGGCGAAAGACGGTGAACGGGTCTTCGTTCCCTACGAATCGTCAGCGCTGCTTGGCTCCATGGGTATGTTCCGGGAACTGGCAGGCAGCCCCGAAGACGCAGTCCGCCAGGCGTTACGCCGTGACGGCCTGAAGGGCGGTCTGGTGGGCTCCGCCGCCGACGCCTGAAGGCAACCAACCGCCTCCCGGAGCATCACTCCAGCAGGTTATCCAGTGGCTGTTCGTAACTGGGCGCAAAGACGCTCATGAAATAGGCCACTTCCCGCAGCCCGTCTTCCTCCAGACGGGCCCGGATCTGTCTCGCGGCCGGTTCAAATTCCTTGTTACCGGCGCGGATTTCCGCCTGGCACTTGAGCCAGGCGGACAGACGATCCGCCGCCTTGATCAGTTCCCTGTCCTCCGCCGGCAGCCTCGATTCCCGCACGTAGGGTGAAAAATCCGCCCGCAGATCCTCCGGCAGCAGCGCCAGCAATTCGGCCTCGGCCTTGTGCTCAATGTCACCGAAGGCCTCGCGCATCACCCTCGAGTGGTACTTCACCGGCGTTGGCATGTCCCCGGTGATGACCTCGGTGGCGTCGTGGTAAAGGGCCGCCGCTGCGATCCGGTCAGCATTGGCCTGGCCGCCAAAGTGCCGGTTACGGATCAGGGCCAGGGCGTGGGCCAGGGTTGCCACCTCCCAGGAATGCGTCGCCACATTCTCTTCAATGGCGTTGCGCATCAACCCCCAACGCTTGATCCAGCGAAGTCGGGAAACGTAGGCGAAGAAAGGGCTCGACGCATTAACCATGACGCGGCTTCCGGTTTTGCATAAGTTTATAATCCAGTTGTTCAGTCCCACCCATTCCAGTGCTAGTCTGAATGAGTATTCATTCTTTACAGGTGTAAGACCCAGCGTGCCCGCAACCCATCGAATGAGCAGAACACTGGCTTTGGTCACCGGCGTATTCGCGATGTGCTGGGGCTCGGCCGCATCCCCGAAGACCGAGATCACCGTCGGTGCCTACTATTTCCCGCCCGTTGCCGAAATCAGCCACACCAACGAACCTCAAGGCTTGCTGGGTGACCTGATTCAGGGCATCGAGGCTGCCAACGAGGACGTCGAGATCCGGGTCTTCTACACCTCTCCCAAGCGTCGCTATCTCGACTTCGAGGCCGGCCTCTACGACGTCATTTTCTTTGAGAGCGCCGACTGGGGCTGGTCAGACCGGGACGTCACCATGAGCCGCCCGATCCTCACGGACGAGGAGCTCTATGTTGCCCTGAAAAAACCCGATCGCGACCTGTCGTTTTTCGAGGACATCAGCCGCCATCATATCGTGGCGATGTCCGGTTACCACTACGGGTTTGCCGATTTCGAGACCGACAGCCAGGTCCTCCTGGAAAAATTCAATATTGAGTTTTCCGACAGTCACAGCCGCAACCTCCAGCTCATCAAAGCCGATCGGCCATCGGTTGCGGAGGTGGCGATTATCAGCCGCTCCTACCTTCAGATGCACCTGTCGGAACACCCCGAGGACTGGCGTACCCTGCTTATTTCGGACAAGCTCGACCAGCGCTACCAGCTCCGCATCATTGCCCGGAAAGATGGCCCCGTGACTGCCGATGACATGCTTCATCTCATGTCGCCGCTGGTAACCAACGGCGCCTATCGACTGATGGTCGAAAAATGGGGCCTGCAGCTGCCCCGGGGCTTCCTCACCGACTTCGACCTGCCCTAGCGAACATCCAGAGTAAACTGGACGGTCACCGCGCCATCGTCGTTGACGTTCGCGTCGCGAGAGGGGTCCAGCATGAACAGCTGGTCCGCGGGCACCTTGTGGGTATCCAGCAATACCTTCCGGACCGCAATACCGCGGGCGGAGGCCAGATCGTTCAAGGCCTCGGGCGGTAATTGACGCTCACCGGCGAGGTAGGCCTGCTTCGCCGCTTCCCACTCGTCATCGGACAACGATTTCCGGCCACCCGATGTCAGTTCCTCCCGCAGCAACGCCAGGCCATCCGCCTCGGGTGCGACACCGCCACGGACGTTCAGCAACAGTTCCGGACGCTCCAGCAGGCCGTCCGCGAGGGCCGCGAGCTTGGCGGGTTCGCCTTCGGTCAGCGCCACGCTGCCTGGCTGGAAACTGACCTGCCCCAACTCGTCGCTGCTGAACCCCGCTATCTCGGCAATGGACCCCAGCATGCTGAACGGCGACGTCGCTGCCTTGACCAGCAGGTTCACGAAGGCTCGCATGATCACCTGGCCCAGGCTGAAATCCGGGTCCGAGAGGTCACCGCTGATGGGCAGATCCACCTCAATCACGCCGTCCTGATCCTTGAGCAGGGCCAGCCCCAAAGCCACGGGCGCATCGACGGCGTTCTCACTGGCGACCGGCTGCCCCAGCTCGAAGCGGTCCATGACCACCAGGTTGCTGGCGTCTATCCGGCTACCTGAAATTTCATAGGCCAGGTCCAGGTCCAGCTTGCCGCTGTCCACGCCGTAACCGATGTAGCGGCCGAAGTACGGTGACAGCGCCGGCAGCGACAAACCCTTCATGGTCAGCTTCAGGTGGCTTACATCGTCGGTACCGAGGGCCCCCAGGGTGCCCCCAAACTTCGCTGTGGCGACGTCACTCACGCGCCCACTGATGTCCACCTTGCCCTGCTGCGGAGGAATATTACTGAGCCCGGTCACTGACCCACTGAGTTCGTCGAAGGAGGTGGTAAATGCCGGGCTGATGCTGCGGTCGGTGTAGGCAATCGCCCCCTGCTCAAGCATCAGTTGGCCAATCCGGAAGATGAACCCGGGCTTGTCACCAGCAGCTTCATTCGATTGACCACCGGCGCCGGAGCGGACAATACGCGACAGGTTATGCACATTATTGCTCGCGCGCACCACACGGACTTCGGGCCCGGTCAGTGTCACGGTGCCGATTTCCAGTCGGGCCGGATTCACGTTGTATTCGATGGGCGCCAGGCGGAGAGATTGCCAGGTCAACAGCCGATCGTTCCCGTCCCTCAATTGCAGCGCGAGGCCGGCCACTTCCGCCGTGCCGCTAAAAGTGCCGGTCAGGGGCTCCTGCTGGCCATCCAGGTCGAGGTTGCCATCGACCCCGAGGGTACCGTCGGCAATGGTCAGGTTGGCCCCTTCCTGCACGTAGGGTTCAAACGCCGCCAGCGCCACCTGGGAGCCGGATATACCGGCTTCGAGGGTAAACGGCTTTGGCGTCAACTGGCCGTCGAATGACAGCGTACCGCCACTGGCGAGGTTGGCCTGGAGCTGATAGTTCACCGGCTCATCGAGTCTGTGGCTCAGGGCGCCGGTGGTCAGGGAAATTTGTTCCAGAGTCAGATCCGCCGGAGTCTCCGTCCGACGATCCTGCCACCGTACGCGCCCCTCCGACAGGCTAATGCCGGCGACGGACCACCGGAAAGGACGGGCTCCCGCTGAGGCCCGCGAGTCAGATTCCCCGTCGGTTGTTTGCCCGTCCTCCTCCGGGGCCAGCGGCGCCAGCCAATCGATTGTCCCGGTTTCATCACGGGCAAGGGCAAGCTCCAGGGCATCGAGGGAGACCTGACCCACGCTGGCCTCCCTGGCATTGAGATCGAAACCGATCTGGTCAACGCTGATGGTCCCGGAAGTCAGGCGGGCTTCTTCGCTGTCGGCATTGACGGCGACCGCCAGATCCTCGAGCGAAAGGGTGCCGTTACGGGTTGCCAGGAACAGCATGTCGCCGGCCTGGAGTTCATAATCCGAACGCAGGCTGACCCGGCCACCACGCAGATCGTAGGGCAGGTAGGGGGCGAGAAAATGCTTGAGGGTCTGGAAACCAATGCCGCTGATGCTGAGCGATCCCCGGGAGTACAGGGGAGTGACACTGAGGTCGCCCTGCCACTCGATAGTCTCGTCCCCGATGGCAGCCTGAAGGCTGTAATTGCTGTCCTCCCCATCCCGTGGCCAGGTCGCGAGATCATTCAGGCTGAGATCCAGCGGGGTTATCCGGAACTCGGCCGGCTCGGCCTTGCTATAGTCCCGGAACAGCAACTCACCGCCTTCAATGGCAATCCCGGTGAAATAAAAGCGGGGTGGGCCTGACTCGTTACCGTCAGGTGCCGTCTCCTTGGTCGTCGGATTGTTGTCCTGCCAGTCCCGGGCGAAATTGACGCTGTAATCCTCAAGCAGGTCCAGCCGGATGAACGGTTCCTGCAACTCAATAGCCTCGAACCCGATGATCCCCCGAACCAGCTGAAAAAAGTTCAGGTTCAGGGACAACCGGTCGAAGGCAACGACTTTTTCGTCATCACTGTCCCGCGCCGAAAGGCCAAGCGTCTCAACACTGAGTGCGAATGGATTGACCGAGATCCCGGTGACTTCGGCCTGCCACCCCATGCGCTGATTCAGCTGCTCGGGCAGTGTCCTTTCCAGCCACCAGGGCAGGAGGAGGAAACCAGCAAGCCCGTAGAGAACAACAAGTACGAGGAGCCCGATGAGCAGGTTCCTGGCGAGGCGGTTCGGTTGACGGCTCTCGGCCACAGATCTCTCCTTGTAAGAGGCACAATCCCGGGGGCTTCGTCGCCCCCGCCTGTTCACAAGGATAGTCGGCCCCGACCGGTTTTGTCAGCTGCCACGGACCTGGCCGGGCAGGGCCAGGTCCGGATCGGCCTTCATGTTGGCGAAATGTCCGATCTCGCCCGGGTCACGGGGCAGCATGGCTGCCCGCACCAGTTTTCGGCTTGAATTGCCGGTGGTCGGGAAAACCGACTGACCAATGCGCCAGGTTATGGCCACACCGGCGGCAGTGATTGATCTGTCAATCTGTCGCAGGTGCTTGTACATGAACGCGTGATCGGCACTCTCCGGGTCTGGCACCAGGGCCACAAAGGCGCTGGATGAATACCGGGCGAGGTATACGGTTTCGGTCAGAACCCCCCGCACGGCGTTACTGATCTCAAGCACCGCACTCTCCAGCTCCCGATGCCCAAGCCGGTCAGCAAGTTCCCGGAAATTGGCAACATCGAGATAGAGCAGCGCAAACGGATGCTCACGCGCGTCGGGCCGGGCAAGGTTATCCAGTAGCTCCTGCTCCAGTCCCGAACGATTGGGCAGCCCCGTTACCGAATCCACAAACGCCATCCGTTCAACCCACCGGCTTTCTTCCGCCTTCTTGAATTCAAGCTCCCGCCGGGCGCGCACATCCAGAACGGTCACCACCAGCGCGACCATCAGGAGCAGGACACAGGCCACCGCCAGGGGAATACCGATCCATTCGCCACGCAGGCCATTGTCTACAGCAGGCACGGCATCCGCCGGAAACTGCAGCGCAACCATGCCGGTGTAATGCATACCGCAGATTGCAGCAGCCATCACCAGGGCCGCCGCGAACTGAATCGTCATGGCACGTCCGCCTTGCAGCCCCTGCAGCTTGCGACATATTGCCAGGGCCGCTCCGGACGCCACCACGGCGATAACCACGGAGAGCACCAGGAAACCGGTATTGACGGTCGGGTCCGCCGACATTCGCATGGCGTACATGCCGAGGTAGTGCATGACCACCACACCGCCGGACATCGCCAGTGTGGCAGCGGCAAAGAGCGCAACGCTGATCCGGGAACGACCGATGATGTTCAGCGCCACGCCGGAGGCCACGACAGCCGCGAGCCACGACACCGCCGTCATCACTGAATCAAAGGACAAGGGGGCCTCCATCGGCATCGCACGCATGCCCACGAAGTGCATGGTCCAGACGCCGGACCCCATCAGCAATGCTCCGGTTGTCAGCCAGCGCCGGCGCTCGCCGCCACGGGCGGCGTTTAACCGGGTTCCAAAGTACAGGGCGGTGTAGGCCGCGAGTACCGCGACCACATATGACGCAATGACCAGCGAAAAATCGTATTCTAACAACATGGTTTCTTCTCTCTTTTTTCAGCGCGGCGTTCCCGATTGGTATCGCTGCGCCCTGGCACCAATCAATGTGGGAAGTAATACGGGGCGAAATGTGAACCAGCGCTCACTCTTTTGTTTATTTGTGTAACCGAAACGGACATATGCGACGCCTGACAGCCGACACCGAACCGGTTATGCTCAGCGGTCGGAGTGATCTTGACTTGTTAATGACGAGGGGAGCGGTATGGACATCGGCGATATGCGCCGGGACTTTGAAAGCGAAGGGCTTGATCGCGAGGCCCTCGACGACAATCCAGTGCGCCAGTTCCAGCACTGGTTCGAGGATGCCCGCAATGCCGGGATTCTCGAACCCAATGCCATGTCATTGGCAACTGCCGGCCGGGATGGACTGCCCGACCTGCGAACCGTGCTGCTGAAATATTTCGATCAGAACGGCTTTGTGTTCTACACCAACTATGGCAGCCGCAAGGCTCGTGAAATCGAGGAAAATCCCCAGGCCGCCCTGCTGTTTCCCTGGATCGGTCTGAATCGGCAGGTCCGGATTCAGGGGTCGGTGGAAAAGGTCAGCAAGTCGGAGTCCCTGCGCTACTTCGCCTCGCGCCCCCGCGGCAGCCAGATTGGTGCCTGGGTATCGGAACAGAGCAAGGTCATTAACTCCCGGGGATTGCTGGAGCAGAAGGTGGCCGAACTCAAGCGCAAGTTCAGCGTTGGCGAAATCCCGCTGCCCAGCTTCTGGGGCGGCTACCGGGTGGTGCCCGACCGGATCGAGTTCTGGCAGGGTCGTCCAAGCCGGCTCCATGACCGATTCGAATACGTGAGGGATGGCGATGGCTGGCTCATCCAGCGCCTGCAGCCCTGATCCGCGGCCGGCAATATGGCTGTGCCGGGAGGGGCGCCGGGAATCCCCCGGATTACCGGACTGGCTCACAGACTACGAGCGCGAGACGGCGGCCAAGTTCAGCGGCCCACGCAAGCGCGAATACCTGTCGAGTCGTTGGCTGATCCGCCGGGCGATCGCCGGAGCCAGCGGTCTGGAGGCCTCCGATTGCAGACCGGTTAATGGCCGTCCGGTGGAGTCGGCGGCGCCGGTTGGCTGGCACTTGTCACTCAGCCACAGCCACGGTCTTTCTGCCTGCGCAACCAGCCCGGGGCAAAGAATTGGTCTGGACCTTGAGCCCTGTACCCGCCATCCCCACTGGCAACGGGTCGCCAGGCGCTGGTTCACGCCACGGGAGCAGGCATGGCTGCTTGCTGAGGATTGTCCGGAAACATTTCTCAGGGTCTGGACGCTCAAGGAAGCCTGGCTGAAAGCCACGGGCCGGGGCATCGCCGGCAACCTGCAAACCCTGGAAGTCGGGCCGGGCTTCGAACTCCGGGGCGACCAGAACGAACCCGACTGGCAGGCCGATTGCTGGAAGGTGGACGGATTTCTGGTGACGCTGGTCTTCCGCCAGACCGACCCGGCGCCCCCGGCACTCTGGCGGCTTGGCTCTCCACCGGATGACTTCGGTCTGGCCGGGACAGGAGCGGTGCGAGGCGCCGAGCCCCCGATGTTGCGTCGCCGCATTTCCCCTGCAACCCGTTACTCAGAGGAGCGAAAGTAAGCGATGACAGACACCGGACGCTGCCCCTGGTGCGGCACCGATCCCCTCTACGTGCACTATCACGACACCGTTTGGGGACGGCCCGAGTACGATGAGCTGGCCCTGTTTGAAAAGCTTTGCCTGGATGGCCAGCAGGCCGGTCTGAGCTGGATCACCATCCTGCGCAAGCAAGGCAGCTACCGTGAGGCATACGATGGCTTCGATCCGGAACGGATCGCTCGATACGACGACGCGAAAGTCGCAGAGCTGCTGGCCAACCCAGGCATAATCCGCAACCGCCTGAAAGTCCGGTCGATCATCAAGAATGCACGGGGATTTCTTGAGTTTCGCGAAAAGGGCGAAAGTTTCAGCGACTTTCTGTGGTCGTTCGTCGACGGTGCCCCGATCCAGAACGCCTGGGAGCACTTCGACGAAGTCCCGGTCACAACCCCCGAATCCGAAGCCATGTCCCGGGCACTAAAGCGAGCCGGCTTCACCTTCGTCGGACCAACCATCGTCTATGCCTTCATGCAGGCAACCGGCATGGTGAACGATCACCTGGTTCGTTGCCCCCAGCATCAAAGGTGCCTGGCGCTCGGCAACTGATCTCATTGCGTACCGGAGTCGTAACACTGGCAATAAAACCAACTCCGGAGCTTCACAGTGAGAATCACCCTGGAAGAACTGCGTAACAGCAAAGGTCCGGTCATCGAACTGCTGGAAATCATCTCCCTGGAAGGCCAGCACTACATGGCTCGGCTCACGCTGGATGGTCGCCTCCTGTTGCTGTCTGACAAGGACGGCGTCACCAGCCTCTTCCGAAGCGCCTGGCAGATCCAGGACACCCTCGCCGGGTTTCAGGTTCGCGAAACCCAGGTCGTACACCCGTCTGCCTACCACGAGATGGTGGGTATGGAGCCTGCCGACATAGAGCCCATGCGTATACGGGTCCAGAGGGAAAAAACGTGATTGCCGTCGCCCGATTGGCCATGGTGTTTGGCGTCGCCGGCCTGCTGCCATTCCTCGCCGCGGTGGTGACTGTGTTCGTGATGCCGCAGTACAGCGTCGCCGCCGTTTCCTGGTTTTATTTGTACAGTGCGGGGATCCTGGCGTTCATGGCGGGTGTGTACTGGCCCATCTCCATGCAGCTGGACGATTGCTGCTACCCCCAATCTCCACTCGTTACCATGGTATTCAGCCAGCTGTTCTTTATCGTGGCGGGCGTCGGGCTGTTGCTGTCGACGCCCGGACGGATTCTGCTCTACACCGTCGCATACATCGCCCTGTACCTGGTTGATGCACGCTGGATGAAGATCTACTGGCCGGACTGGTACCTGCGACTGCGCCTGATTCTCACCTTCGTGGTGGTGCTCTGCCAGGTAGCGATAGGCATCTGGTACGTCTTCTTCCAAGGAGCCTGACCGGCTCAGGCTCCGAACACGTCCTCGGGATTATTGAATCGACTCTGCAGCTTCTTCACCGCCATTTTTTCGATCTGGCGGACCCGTTCCCGGCTGATACCAAGGTCGTCGGAGATGGCCTGCAGCGTCTCGGGCTCGGGCAGTCCAAGGCCATAGCGCCGTGACAATATGGCCTGCTCGCGATCGGTAAGCTCCCCCAACATGGCAGTCAGGGTCCGGCTACGGTCCCGTTGGGACATCGGGTGATCCGGCGCGAGCTGCTCCCCGGCCTCAAGGCTATCGCCCAGGGTTACAGACCCGTCGTCGACCAGCGGAACGTCGGTGGATACCTCTCGCAGCGCGAGCGCACGCAGCTCGCCGATCCGCGATGGAGATGCCTCCATCTCCCTGGCCAGTTCCGCCTGGGAAGGCGTCCGGCCCAGCGTCTGGTGCATACCCAGCGACACCCGGTGCAACTGACGAATTTCGTCAACCACGTTCTCCGGGGTATGCACCAGGCGGGTTCCGCGCTGCAGACAGCGCTTCACCTCTTCGCTGATCCACCAGTATGCGTAGGTCGAAAACCGGAAGCCCTTGCCCGGATCAAAACGCTCAGCCGCCTTGATCAGACCGATGTTCGCATCCTGGATCAGGTCTGACATGGGAATACCATGCTGGCCATAGCGACGTGCAATGTGGACGGCCAGACGCAGGTTGCTCTGGATCAGCTTGCGACGGCAGGCCGTCGCCAGATGGAAGGCCCGGCGACATCGCGCTGAAAAGGCACAGGCATCCCCCAGGCTGCCGATCACTTCCCGAAACGTCTGTGGCGTGTCTGCCGGCAGCGCCAATTCGGTGCTGATGATGCGGTAACAGCGTGTCAGCTTGCGGGAGAGACGGCGTTCTGCCGCCTCAGTCAGGAGCTCATACCGGGACGCATCCCTGAAGTACAGCCCAACCAGGGAATCCCTTTCGCCATCGTTGGGCGTGGTCGGAGACGGTCCCAGCCTATCCGTTTTACGCATGGCTATGGTACCGGTCGGAAATTTAAAGAGAATACGTTGGTCAGTCGCCGATGGATTTACCGTCGGTGAGCTTCCGGGCAGCGGGTAAGGGCGGGAAATCGCAGGTTAGCAGGCGGTCCGCAGAAGGGATCGGACGGTGCCCGACCTGAAAACCTGCGAACGCAGGTCGTACAGCCGGGCACCCCGATCTGGAGGCAAGACAACCTCCATTACCCGCAGAAGAAGCGACCGGTTTCCGCTGCGGGTAATCCGTTACTCGATCGAGGCCGCCACGATAGCGTACTCGTGGTTGTGTGGCTCAATCAGGGCACCGTGGAGGGCTGCGATGGCCTTCTCGTAATGGTCCTCGTCTACCACAAACTGGATGTCCACCTGACGCATACACTGGTGGATAGCCAGCACACTGATTTCGTTATCCGTCAGCGAATTCACGGATCGGGCGAGAATGCCCGGCACCTTCATGTCGCTGCCAATCGCCGAAACCAACGATACCTTCCGTGTACTGAGCTCAGCGTTGGGGAATTCTTCCTTGAGTGCCCGCACCACCCGCTTCACGTGCTTGAGCGTGCTGTCCACGTAGTGGGTGATGGTATTGGCATTGGTGTCCTTGGCCATGAAGCGCACCTTGAAGCGACCCAGTACATCCAGGATGCGGCGGTCGGAACCGGGCTCGCCCTGCATGTCCTGATCAAACACTTCGATGGCAAACACGCCCTTCGCACCGGCAATGATTTCGACCTGCGGAGTCTCGCTGACGTAATCACCGGTGATCAGTGTCCCGGTGTGCTCCGGCTCGAAGGTGTTCATTACCCGCAACGGGATTTCGTTCTGGCGCATGCCCTTGCCCGCACGGGGGTGGATGGCTTCCATCCCGAGGTTGGCAAGCTGGTCCGCCACGTCGTAGTTGGTGCGACCCAGCGGAACCACCTTGTCAGCACCGACGATGTTGGGGTCGGCGGAACTCAGGTGGTATTCCTTGTGGATGATGGCCTCACGGGCTTCGGTGATCACCGCCACCCGGCTGAAGGTCATTTCGCTGTAGCCCCGGTCGAAGGTGCGCATCAGACCTTCCTTGCATTGCGCGTAACCGGTAACGATCGGCAGCTCCCGGGTCAGGTCGACCGCATCGAACGCCTGCTTGAGCTTTTCATCCAGCGGCAGCAGTTCCGCATCCCGCCAGCCGGTCAGATCGACAAAACGGGCATTGATGCCTTCCTGCTGAAGCTTCAGGGCGGTGTTGAACGCACTGTGGGCTTCACCAATCCCGGCCAGCATTTCACGAACCGTCAGCAGGTGCTCCTCGAGCTGGAACTGACCGTAGGAGCACAGGCGCTGGAGATCGATCAGACAGCCCCGGACCCCTTCAATGCGGTCGGTGATGAACTGGTCGGCCTGCTGCTTGAGCATCGGGTCTTGGAACAGCTCGCCATTGATGTCGGTCAGAAATTTGACCAGCTTGGTGAGGTCATCCCCCCAGGCCCAGTCCGACTCGGCGTCGGCAAACAGGGCGTAAACGCCCGGCTCGCCGGTTTTCTTGTGTTCCAGCAATTCGTTGGTAACGCCACCGTAGGCCGAAACCACGAAGATACGCTGGTACAGGTCGTCCTTTTCACGATTACCGATAATGATGTTATCGCGGACGGCCTCGTAGTTGCTCATCGAGGTACCGCCAATTTTTTCGACGGTATGTTGTTGAGTAGTCATAGGTTTGCCTTCGCTATCCTGCAGAATGAATGTGCTTAGCCATGAAACATCTCAGGATGCCTCGCTGACCCCTTCCTGCATGATCTCGTCGACGCTTTCACCCAGCAGCGCGGCGCCCTTCTTCAGGTCATCCTCACTGGTGGTAAGCGGCATCAGGCACTTGATGACCTCGTCGTTCGGACCACTGGTCTCAATGATCAAGCCACGCTCGAACGCGCGCTTGGTGATCGGACCGGTCAGATCGGCGTTCTTGGCTTCGATACCGCGCATCAGACCACGACCTTTCATTTTGAACTGGCCGGGATACCTGTCGCAAATTACCTGCAGGGCATCGCCCAGCACCTTGGTCTTGGCTTTCACCTCATTGGCGAAGGCGTCGTCTTTCCAGTAGGTCTCGACAGCCGTGCGCGCGGTGATGAAGGCCATGTTGTTGCCACGGAAGGTACCGTTGTGCTCGCCCGGATCCCAGACGTCCAGCTCCGGCTTGAACAGTACCAGCGCCATCGGCAGGCCATACCCACTGAGGGACTTGGACACGGTCACGATATCGGGCTTGATGCCCGCGAACTCAAAGCTGAAGAACTCACCGGTGCGGCCGTTACCGGCTTGGATATCATCCAGAATCAACAGGATGTCGTGCTTCTTGCACAGCTCGGAAAGACCCTTCAGCCATTCTGCGCGACAGGCGTTCAGACCACCTTCGCCCTGCACAGCCTCAACGATCACCGCCGCCGGCAATTCAAAGCCGGACGAGCCATCGCTCAGCAGCTTGTCCATGATGGCAAGGGTGTCCACATCGTCCCCGAGGTAGCCGTCGTAGAACATGAAATCAACGTTACCCAGTGGCGTACCGACACCACCGCGGTGATGCTTGTTGCCGGTAGTGGCCACGGCGCCCATGGTTACACCGTGAAAACCGTTGGTGAAGGAGATGATACCGCTGCGGCCCTTGACCTTGCGGGCCAGCTTCAGGGCAGCTTCAACGCAGTTGGTACCGGTCGGGCCAGTGAACTGCATCTTGTAGTCCAGGCCTCGCGGATCAAGGATGTGCTTCTTGTACGATTCCATGAAGTCATGCTTGGCCGTGGTAAACATGTCGAGTCCCTGGCTCACGCCATCATCCTCGATGTACTCAAGCAGGGCTTTCTTCAGGATATCGTTGTTGTGGCCATAGTTCAGGGAACCGGCACCGGCCAGGAAATCCAGGTATTCCTTGCCGTCTTCGGTGTACAGGTGCGCGTTCTTCGCGCGATTGAAAATGACCGGAAACGCACGGCTATAAACACGTACTTCGGATTCAGTTGACTTGAAAATTTCCATTGTCTTGCCTCTTAGCATGTCAGGTTCGAGGTAGATGCGCGGGGGGCCTATCGGGTAATGCAGAGTCGGTCGCGATAAGCCCGCCGTGCGTTGGTTAAAGCCTGATGGCAGACCTACCTCAGTGGTCTGCCGGCTAGTCCAAAACACAGTCTCACAGTCGTTCACGGCCGGCGGTCACCGGCGTGGACCGGGGCTCTCAGACAGGCTTCGTGAAGGGCCCAATGCGCAGCAGAAATTCGGAATCATGCTGCCCACCAAAGTGGGTCTCTTTCTCGAAGTGCTCGTGGTAGGTGAGCTCGGCTCCCATATCACGGGCGAATGAGCGGAACAATGCCCATGAGGCCTCGTTGTCAGCCGTGATCGTCGTCTCCATGTGCGTGACGTCTTTGCACGCATCACGAGCAACGATCTCTTTCAGCATCCGCTTGGCCAGGCCCTGTCCACGACCTTTCTCGTGAACGGCCACCTGCCAGACAAACACGGTCTCGGGCTGTTGGGGAGGGATGTATCCGGAGATAAAGCCGACCAGATCGCCTTCCTTCTCCGCGGCCACGCCGGTCTCGGCAAAGTGGCTGCACTGCAAGAGATTGCAGTAAATCGAGTTGGGGTCCAGCGGCGGGCACTCTGCCACCAGCTGGTGGAGCCTGTAGCCATCATCCTTCACCGGTGTGCGAAGCGAGATGGCGGTGGTATTCGATCCTTCAGATGTCATAACGTGATCAATTCGCCTCAAAAAGTTAGTGCTGAATTATATAGACCACAAAATATAATTCAAGTCAGCTTTCCTCGGCACCCCTGAAGCGGGCCCCGACTCGTTCTTTCAGAATAGACCGGATTGAGGCATTCGCCAGTGACAAAATGGTTAGGAAACGGAAGGAAAAACCATCTCACCGGGATCCAGGGAAGTGCCCGCGAGAATTCGCTGTCGATAGGATTCCGCAGCATCCGAGCCCGCTGGCCAGAGATCGTCGAACCGCTCCAGCCAGGCTTGGGCATCAAAGGCTACGGGCAGCAGGGAGACAAGAGCGCCCGGCTGCTCACAGCCTGCCACGGCCTCGATCGGGGGGCGGGAAAGACCAATCCGCGTAATCAGGCCCCGGGGATCCTCCCGCAGGTTACCCATGCCCGCCGAGCCGTTATTGACCACTGTGCGCACCCGGCCCTGAACCCGCCCCGACCAGAGCACGGGCAGGCAGGTGTGAGTGCAGGCAATGACATCGGCACCGGTGGCACGCAGCCACTCCTGCACCACCAATTCATTAGCTGCACTAAAGGACTCGTGGGCCAGCCCCCAGCCGGCCAGGGATTCCGGATCGCCGTGCAGAACCAGAATCTTTAGGCCTCCAAATATCAGACACAGGTATCGGGGGAGCAGTGACAGCCGGTTCTGGAGATCAGGGTGGCGGTCAGCCACCCCCTGAAGCCGAACCATGATCCGATTCGAACGTTCAACCACTCCCTGATCCACAAAATCGGGGTAGGCACAGCCGCAGCCAGCTTCAGCACTCGGGTTGGCAAGCTCGTATTCAACATTGCCCAGACTGACGGTATGTTCGAGGACCCGCGTATTGATGTCGCGAAACAGGTCATCACGGGCGTTGAACCAGTTGAAGTCACCGTTGAATACCAGCCGGACCCGATGCCCAAGGCGCTCCTCGGCAGCGACCATCCGCTCGATTTCGTCCAGGGCATAGGGATTGCCGTAAAGTCCGCCGACGATGTAGAGCACGTCCTCAGACACAGGCGTAGCCTGTTCACACAGGGCGTCGGGACGATAACGGTAGGCTAGCGGACAACTCCGGCCTGCACTCATGACACCACCTCAGGCCTCCCCGGCCGCCAAAGAGCGACCAGCCAGACGGCGCAGCGCGAGCGGCACGAAGAACCCGAAAGAGCAGATCAGGAAGCCATAGGCGTTTACCCCGAGCAGCATGGCGTACTTGCCATCACCGATGGCCCAGCTGTCCGGAATCAGACCGGTCGCGAGCAGCACACCAAGCCCCAGGCCGGTCCAGAAACTCAGATGGAAGCTCCAGGGCGACCAGCGGGTGAAGCCATAGAACAGGAACACCGGCGCCAGCCCCATCACCATGGTGCCGGAAATGGTGGTCGCCTTGAGGATATCGGTGCCGGCAAACATTGGCAGATTGCCGGCAATGGCAAAGATCACCATGACCACCGCACCCACCCGGATACTGGGTAGACGGTTCTTTGCCCGTCTGGCCAGCCGCGGCAGGTCCACCGCCAGGGATTTGGCCAACGAGGTGAAAGTGGAGTCCAGGGTCGAACCGGCCGAGGTCATCATCACCACGCTCATGAAGAACAGCGCCGCCAGACCAAGGGACTGGCCAACCGCCGCCGGAGCGTTGCCCATGGCGTCAATGCCATTGAGACGGGCATGCACGCCCACGAGACTGAAGATAAACACCGCCACAAAACCCAGCAGCCCGGCGACCACGAAACTCTTCAGCATGGTCTTTTCCTTGTTCACAAAGCCCCGGTCGGTCAGGACCGGATCGTGGAACGGATAACTGAACATCTGCAACAACGCCACCAGCAACAGGTCAAAGCCGGCATCCAACCTGAACTCGCCATTGCTCAGAAGGGCACTCGTGTCATTGGCAGGAATGATCAGGAACAACACCGCGCCAACAAAGAAGACAAACACAAACGCCTGAATCACATCGGTGAAGATCGACGACCGCAAGCCACCCTTGAGGCTGTAGGCGAGGGTAAATACCGTGAAAAGCATGGCCGCCGCGTAGTACTCCCATTCGCCGGGTAAGCCAAAGTAACCACCCACAACCGCCGTGTTGCTCCAGACCTCGTTGTACAACCGGATCAGAATCGCCGCCGCAAAGGCCAGAGAGGCCAGCCGGCCAAACCGCGACGTCAGGAAATCCTGCAGACTCCGGGCCCCGGTCTGGGTCCGGATCAGATAGATGATGTAACCGGCCACCGGAATCGACAGCCAGTAACTGGCGTAGGCCAGGCCCCCGGTGACGCCATAGGCGGCACCCAGATTGGCGGCGTTGGTCACGGACTTGGCAAAAATCCAGCTGATAAAGATACTCGCCGTCAGCGACCACTGACTCACCGGATTACCCTGATCGTCAGCACCTTTATAAAAGGAATTCGCGTTCTTGCTCCGAGGCGACAGCACATACATCACAATGCCGTAAACCACCAGAAACCCCCAGAACAGGGCACCTTCAAATGTCGTCATCTCAGTATTCCAAGTCTTTACCAACGACCAGCACGGCGTTACGTGCGGTCTGTGGGGCGGGAATTAATTTCCGCCAGAAAAATATGTCTGAGCGAAGCGAGTTATTTTTCCAAGGAAATTAATTCCCGCCCCGCAGGCCGCCAACTCCCAACAAGCAGGCTGCGACAATCAACCGGGCGCCGAACAACTCGCCCCAAACCGATAACAGGAAAAGCACCGGTGATGCCGCAGCATAATGCGCTCATCCATGCTCTCCGCCAGCGACCCGCCCAGATCGTACTGCGGATCATCATCCACCAGCGTGCAGGCATACACCCGAACCTTATCGCCCTTCTTCACCAGCATCCGCGTATAGGTACACATGAAGTGCGCCCGACTCTCCCGCGTCGGATACTTCTCCATGCACGCCTCGGTAATCTCCGGGCTTCCGTCTTCCGAGCCCGGCGTGCCCAGATCCGGAAACGCAGTGAACGCCAGGTTCTCCGGAATCTGCCGCGCCCGGAAGATTTCCCGGAAGGCGGCCTCCACGTCCGCCGGAATTTCCTCCGGATCGGTCTGGCGGGCAATCGACACCTTGAAGCCCTGCTCCAGCAGCCAGCGAACGCCCTCAAGCGCCTGCTCGAAACTGCCCTCGCCCCGATCCCTGTCGTGCCGGGCGAGATCCGGGAAATCCAGACTGACCCGGAAATGAATCGGGTAGGCGTTGTCCAGTAACGGCAGCACCTGGTGCCGGCGCTTGAGCAAGGGCTCGGTGGCGTTGGTCAACACGAAACAGGGCCGGCGCTGACTGGCGTAATCCAGGATGTTAACGAAATCCCGGATCACGAAGGGCTCGCCGCCGGTGAAGGAGAATTGTTCGACACCCATGTCCAGGGCTTCATGGATAAACGGCTTCACATCGCTCAGCTTCATGCCCGGGATACGGCCGTCTCCGGGGTGAGAACCCTCCAGACAGAACGGGCAGGCCAGGTTGCACGCCGTCCCGGTGTGAATCCACAGCTCCTTGAGCTTGTCCGCATCGATGTAACCCCGGGGGGCGCCCTGGCGGGTATGGGTCCAGCTGTCGAAGGCACGAGGCTCAAGTATTTCCACCGCCGGGATACGCTTCCGGGCTGGTCGTACTTCAGTCAGGGGCATAAGCGCTCCTTGATACATTGGTGTCTTTTCCACGGCGCCAGCCGTGCAGTTTTTCCAGCAGTTTCAGCACCCCTTGGGGCGCATGAGCCCGCTTCCACTCGCCAGCCGCGAACTTGGCCGACTCATTCCAGGTCGGGTAGGGATGGATGGTGCCGAGAATCTTGTTGAGTCCCAGCCCGTGTTTCATGGCCAGGGTAAATTCGGCCAGGATTTCACCGGCGTGGGTACCCACCACTACGGCCCCCAGGATCTTGTCCTTGCCCGGCGGGGTCAGCACCTTGATAAAACCATGGTCATCGCTCTCGGCGATGGCACGGTCGAGATCATCCAGACCGTAGCGGGTGACCTCGTAGGCCACACCCTGGTCCTTGGCCTCCGCCTCACTCAGACCCACCCGGGCCACTTCCGGCGAGGTAAAGGTGACCCAGGGCATGACCCGGTAATCCACATTGAAGCGCTTGAACTGGCCAAACAGCCCATTCACAGCGGCATACCAGGCCTGGTGCGCGGCGGCATGGGTAAACTGGTAGGGGCCAGCCACATCGCCGCAGGCGAAGACGTTGGGGTAGCGCACACTCATGTCCTCATCCACCGGGACCGTGCCATTAGGCAGTGTTTCCACACCGATCCGGTCGAGATGAAGACCGTCCGTATTGGCCGCCCGACCAACCGCCACCAGCACCTGATCGAATACAATCCGCACCCGCTCACCCCGATGTTCGCAGTAGACCACCTTCTCACCGTCCTCAATGACAAACTCCCTGGCGGCATGGCCCAGGCGCACATCAATGCCGTCCTGTTCGAAGCGGTTTTTCACCAGTTCCGACACGTCGCTGTCTTCCCTGGGCAGCAACCGGTCGCCCATTTCAACCTGGACCACCTGGCTACCCAGCCGCGCAAAGGCATGGGCGAGTTCCGATCCGATAGGCCCTCCACCAAGCACCAGCAAGCGTTCCGGCTGGGTGTCGAGTGACCACAGGTTGTCGGAGTTCAGCGGTTCCATCTCCTTCAGTCCCGGAATCGGCGGCATCGCCGGTTTACCGCCCGTGGCTACCACGATACTGCGGGCGGTCAGGCGCTCGGTGCGGCCATCGCTGTGTTTTACCTCAAGCTCCCAGGGAGATACGAAGCTGGCTTCACCGGAGATGCACTCAACCCCCAGCTTGCGGTAACGCTCCGGGGAATCGTGGGGCTCGACTTTGGCGATTACCTTCTGGACCCTGTCCATGATCGTCTTGAACGAGCCCTTCACCGGCACGGCTTCCAGCCCATAGCGATCCGCGTGGCGCAGGGTGTCCGCCGCCTTGGCACTGCGTATCAGAGCCTTGGAGGGAACACAGCCGGTGTTGAGGCAGTCGCCCCCCATCTTGTGTTTTTCGATCAGAGCCACTTTGGCCTTGACCGCCGCCGCAATGTAGGCAGACACCAGACCGGCGGAGCCACCGCCAATCACCAGCAGATTGTAATCAAACGATTCCGGCTTCCTCCAGCCGGCATATACCCGGCGACGGCGGATGAACCCAACCACGAACTTGGCTATCAGGGGGAACAGGCCGAGCAGGGCAAATGACAGCAAGAGATCGGCGGAAACGATGTCGCCGGTGGATTCAATCTGAGCCAACTGGGTACCCGCGTTGACGTACACAAAGGTGCCGGGAAGCATTGCTATCCAACTGATCAGGGCATAGGTGCGCAACTTCATGCCGGTCAGCCCCATGGCAATATTGATCAGGAAGAACGGGAAAACCGGGACCAGGCGAAGCGTGGCCAGATAGAAGGCGCCATCCTTTGCAATGCCCCGGTCCATCCGGGCGACGGTGGCAGCGTATTTTTCCCGAAGGCTGTCGCGCGCCAGAAAACGGGCCACCAGAAAGGCAATGGAGGCACCGATCGTGGAAGCAACTGACACCGCGGCGAGACCGTAGAGATTGCCAAAGAAAGCACCGCCGGCCAGGGTCATGATGGTGGCGCCGGGAAGTGATAATGCAGTGACCAGGATATAAACCAGCATGTAGCCGCCCACCGCCAGCCAGACATTACCGGCAATCCAGGCGTCCAGGCTCTGCTGGTGGGCTTTGAGGGATTCGAGGGTGAGATAGTCGTGGGCACCGCTGCTCCAGAAGGCAATCACCACCACCAGAATCGCCAGTATCATCAGCCACTTTTTCCGGTTCATCACTTTATCCCGCGTCGTTGATTGGTTGCATCACTGACTCAATAACGTTTCCGTTGTTACAGATGCCGTCAAAAATCCTCGGCACTGACGGCAGCATCCTTTTCGAAGGGTACGTGGTTTTCTGCCCAAAGAGGTCACAAATTCATAACAATCCCGTCAAAAACACCTGACATGTCCTAAACTTGCAGACAATCTTCCGTTTTTATTCCGGTTCCGGGAACCGCGGCTCTCTTGTACTGACCAGGGGCCGGGACCAACGACCGACAGAGTAAGTACGCGTGATTCAACAAACAGACCTTGACGAAAGCAGCCTGGTTGAAGCCTTGAAACGCGGCGAGTCGTCGGCGTACGCCCGGGCAGTCTCGCACTTCAGCCCTGGCATGCTCGCGGTGGCCCGATACTATCTGGATGCAAGCAGCGCTGAAGAAATCGTTCAGGATTGCTGGGTTTCCGTTATCGATGCCATCCAGAAATTTGAAGGGCGCTCCGGTCTGAAAACCTGGTTGCATCGAATTGTCGCCAACCGATGCAAAAACAAACTGCGATCCAGCCAACGGGAAATCCCCACCGACTTTTCCGAGCGCCTCGATCCGGAACTGGCCAGCCGATTCAATACCTCAGGTCGTTGGGCCTCGCCCCCGAAGCTGCGCTTCGACGAATCCGCTGACGCTCTGATGGAAAACGAGGCCCTGAGTGACTGTCTCGACAAACACCTGAGTCACCTGCCGGAAACCCAGCGCTCGGCGCTGATTCTGTACGAGGCTCACCAGCATAAATCCGAGGACGTCTGTAACATTCTCGACGTCAGCGCCTCTAACCTGCGTGTGATGCTTCACCGCGCTCGGCAGAAAATCCTATTGATGGTGGAAACCTTTCAGGAGACCGGCGAATGCTAATGTGTCGCGAACTGGCTGGCATTGCCAGTGACTACATAGACGGGGAACTCAGCGCCGGTCGGAACCTGTCCGTGAAAATGCACCTGATGATGTGCAGGCACTGCCGGTCGTTCATTGGCAATCTGCGCGCGAGTACCGAGCTGATGCGGGCGCACTCATCCGCCCGGGTAGACCCGGCGGTTATCGACCGAATCAGTGACCGGGTATCCGAAGCTCTGCGCGACCGCTAGCAACGGCCGCAGCAGGACGACTAGGCGCCGCCAGCTCCGGCAGGGCAGCATCCCGCAGGAACAGGTGAAAATGCCCGTGTTCCGGATGGTCACTGCGGTGCGCGTGGTAATAGTACTGCGAGCCCGTGGAGGCGTCGAAAACGTCGTCTTTCGGGTAGTGATCCAGCTCGTAAAAAGGCCCTTGCCCGCGAAGCACTTCGCCGACGATATTCAGGTCACCCTTTTTCAACACCCGGTAGCATTCGCGGATCTCGGCCACGGCCTCAAGGCTGGCGCGAATGCAGGGTTCACCCAGCGTCTTCAGGTCTGGTATGCGAAGCTCGGTCATTGCCATTGCTCCTGGACCTTCAGCATGTAAGCCGTCAGTGCCGCCAGCTCCTCACTGTCCCACGGGAGCGGCTCATCCGCCATGGGCTGCACCATGCAGACCTGGACCATTTCATCCATGTGCACGGACTCCATGCCGAATATGTTTTGGGCCATGGCCACGGAGTGCGGATAGGCATCGGCGAAAGTGGCCTTGTAGCCCGCGCCGTCGTTGTGGCAACTGGAGCAGGACAGGCCATTGCTGCTCAGCGAGGTATCGTTGAACAGTTTCTCACCGGTGGCCACTAGCGCACAGGGATTGCCCTCGTACGGCTGGTAACCGGCCGGTCGGGTCACCCGCTTGGCGGCACAGGGATTGGGCTTGGCGGCGCACTGGCCGGTCGCGGCGCACGAGTTGCAGCTTTTCGTAGCGCAGGGGTTCTTGGTAGCGCATGGATTCTTGGCCGCACACGGATTTTTACCACTGCATGGGTTCTTGCCGCTGCACGGGTTGCACTTGGCCTTGCACTGTTGGGTGGCGCCGCATTTACCCTTGCAGGGCGAACAGGGGCCGCAGGCCGCTGCCGCCCCGCCAGGGCCAGCCAGCATCGCGGTCATCAGAACTGCCGACCACCAAGTGGTACGTCGGTGATCATGGCTCGTGCGAATGGCTTGTCGAAGTGGATGGATTGTAGTCATGACCTCTCTCCCTGATCACAGAGTTAGTGAGGGAACCCTTAGGGTCCGCAACCGCCTTTTCAGGCGGCCACTCAAGAGACACATGACTTATGCAACTATTACAGCAATTGCTGAAATTAATTGCTCTCGAAAATTAGCGTATCCGGGTGAAAGGTGTACCAGGCGAACCAGAACGCCCGGGTTGCCGGCAGCAGTGCGCCGTTCTCATCCCGAAGCTCCGCTGATGGGACGTCCGGGTCATAATGGACAGTTACGGCCTTCCCTCCAACCTCATCCCTGAGTGCTCCTTCGTGCCTGGCCAACTCGGGAAAAGGCCATACCTTTGCCTCGCCGTTGTGACTCCAGCCCAGCACCCAGGTCTTCGGATGATACTTGCGGCTGGTCTTGGATACCGGGAAGTGAAGCCGCTCCGACTGATCATAGTTGCCATATGGGGACTGCCGGTAATTGCGACGGTGGCCGGTGTCGGTCGACAACACCCTCGCCCGGTCACCAACCCGGTCGCGCCACTGTTGCCACAACTCGTGACGCACCGGCACCCGCTCCAGTGATTTACCGGCCAAGGGGCCGGAGACTGCCCGCCCCTCGATCTGCGACCAGAGCGACTCCGTTTGGTGGTCATACATCAGCAAATCGCTGTTATAGAGCAGGCCCGAAACACCGAAACTCAGTTCCCGACCGTCAACGACCGGATCAAATCCGATGCCTGATCCACACAGGGGGCAGAAAGTGATCAGCAGCGATTGGTCAGGCAGCTGTACATTGACGATTTCGTGCCAGTTCAGAATACCCACCGGAAAGGCCCGACTCTCACCGTCACCGTCCCAGGTCAACATCAGGTCATCCGGCTGCCAGGGCTGTGTGCTATCCGGGCGTTCGAACTTGGGCTCCCGGATCGCCGGAATTCCGTCCCGGGGCGGGCCACCCCGCAGGATCTGTTCCGCTGGAATTAGCGCGGACTGGAGGTCAAAACCGTTCTTCTGCTGGGCGTGCCCCCCGGCGGAGCCCAGCAACAGACACACTCCCAGCCAACAACTCAGCTGCCAATTTCGCGCCCTTCGGATGCTACAAGTGAGTGTGCCCATGGCTGGCACCCCTTCAACCTCGTTTCGTTTTTTGCGCAGTAAACACGCAACCAACCCTTAGACACTGCGGGTACTCGCTTGTTACATCCGGCACAGATCTGGTGACTCTGAGGACAGGTCCGCTAAAGTATAGGGAGTTGTCATTTAAGACGCGCCCGAGTAATACCCGGCTTAACCCGAGGGCGGCCGACGTCTTAAGGTAAGCCCGTATCGGATGAGCCGGCGAAGGTTGTTAGAATCGGCGCAGTTTTTTGATCCCGGCTCTCCAAGTCATCAGTCCGTGCCACCGTCGCTGACGAAAGCACGGCAACAACCCGGAAGGACCTGACCATGAAAACCCTGTTAGCAACCACACTGTTAGTACTGTCTTTGGTCGCGACCCCGCTCCTGGCCCAGGACGACACAATCCGGGTCGGCATGTCCGGCCAGTATTTCCCGTTCACCTTCGTTGAGCAGGACACTTTGAAGGGATTCGAAGTCGACGTTATGAATGCTGTGGCCAAAGAGATGGGTCGCGAGGTGGAGTACAAGACCGCGGCCTTCTCGGGCCTGTTCGGCATGCTCGGCGCGGGGCGGATTGATACCGTGGCCAACCAGATCACCATCACCGAGGAGCGCCAGAAGGCGTACATCTTCAGTGAGCCGTACGTCTACGACGGCGCACAGGTGGTCACCAAGGCCGGCAATACCGAGATCGAAGGAGTCGAGGACCTGAAGGGCAAGACCGTGGCGGTGAACCTCGGCTCCAATTTCGAGGCCCTGCTGCGCGATTTACCCTATGCCGACGAGATCGATATCAAGACCTACGACAGCAATATCGAGCGGGATACCGCGCTGGGCCGCGTCGACGCCTTTGTGATGGACCGGGTCAGCGCCAGCCAGATCATCAAGGAAAAACCCCTGCCGCTGGAATTGGCCGGCCCCACCTTCTCCCAGATCACCAACGCCTACCCGTTCAAGGACACCGAGGAAGGCCGGGCCCTGCGGGACGAAGTAAATGCAGCCCTGAGCGCGCTTCGAGAAAAAGGCACGTTGCGTGAAATTTCCGAGGAATGGTTCGGCACCGACATCACGTCCCCCTAACGGCACAGGACTCTGAACTATGGGCGCGCTCGACGTCGATTACATGCTGGGGCTGGTCCCCGTCCTACTCGGGTACCTGCCGCTGACCCTGCAATTGGCGTCCGTGGGCATGGTGCTGGCGCTGATTCTGGCGTGCCTGTTTGCGGTCATCCGGGTGCTGCGGATTCCGGTGCTGAACCAGTTCACCATCATCTTTATTTCGTTTTTCCGCGGCACGCCGCTGCTGGTCCAGCTGTTCCTGTTCTACTACGGGCTGCCCCAGCTGTTCAGTGCCCTGACCGTGATCGACGGCATCACCGCCACCATCATGGGCCTGACCATGCACTTCTCGGCGTACATGGCCGAATCCATCCGGGCCGCCATCGTCGGCGTCGATCGCAGTCAGACCGAGGCCGCGCTGTCCATCGGCATGACCAACGGCCAGCTGATGCGGCGAATCATTTTGCCTCAGGCCACGCGGGTGGCCCTGCCCACCCTGATGAACTACTTCATCGACATGATCAAGGCCACGTCACTGGCGTTTACCCTGGGCGTTACCGAGCTGATGGGGGCCACCCAAAAAGAGGCCTCCGGCAGCTTCCTCTACTTCGAGGCGTTCATTGTCGCGGCGGTAATGTACTGGATCGTGGTCGAGATGCTGTCCTGGCTGCAGGGCAACCTGGAAACCCGACTTAACAAGGCCTACAGCCGATGATTGAACTCAAGGGACTGCGCAAGCAGTTTGGCGAGGCCGTGGTCCTCGACGGTATCGACCTGACCATCAAGAAAGGCGAGATCGTGGTGATTATCGGGCCGTCCGGCACCGGGAAGTCCACGTTGCTCCGCTGCGTGAACTTTCTCGAGCAGCCCACCGCCGGCGAGATCACCGTTGGCGACCTGACCGTGGATGTGAACCGGGCCCGTAAAGCCGACATTCTGGAATTGCGCCGGCAGACCGCCTTTGTCTTCCAGAACTACGCCCTGTTTGCCAACAAGACGGCGCTGGAAAACATTGCCGAACGGTTGCTGGTGGTGGATCGCTGGCCCAAGGCCAAGGCCCATGAGCGGGCCCGGGAAATTCTCCGGCGCATTGGCCTGGAAGACAAGGCCGACGCCTACCCGGCCTCCATGTCCGGCGGCCAGCAGCAGCGGGTAGGCATTGGCCGGGCCATGGCTGCCGGTGCCGAGGTCATCCTGTTTGACGAACCCACCTCCTCCCTTGACCCGGAATGGGTGGACGAAGTGCTGTCGCTGATGAAGCAGCTGGCCAGGGAGCGCCAGACCATGTTGCTGGTGACCCACGAAATGTCGTTCGCCCGGGACGTCGCGGACCGCGTCATCTTTATTGATGGCGGCCGGATCGTGGAACAAGGGCCGCCGAGTGAGATTTTCTACCATCCCAGGGACCCCCGAACCCGGGATTTCCTGCAGAAAATCCTGGCCACCCATCAGGTCTGAACGCTGCCCCTTACCAGGACTCGCCGAAGGGCCGGACATCCAGTTCGAAAGTCCAGGCTGACGGATCCTGCTGGGTGAGCATCCAGACCGCATCGGCCACCGCCGAAGGCTGCACGAAGAAGTCGTCCGGTTTGTCGCTCATCGCCTTACGGGTGCGCGGCAGATCCACGACCCCATCGATGACGACTATCCCCACATGGATCTTTTCTGGCCCCAGCTGCCGCGCCAAGGACTGCGCGAGGCTGCGCTGAGCCGCCTTGGCGGAGGCGAAGGGTGCGGTGTTGGCCCGGCCCCGCAGGGCGGCCGAAGCACTGGTGACGACAATGCTCGCGCGGTCGTGCTGCCGCAACTGGGGCAAGGCGGCCTGGGTGGCGGCCACCAGGCCTTTGACGTTCAGCCGCCAGTTGGCCTCGAAATCCTCCAGGCTGGCGTCCACGGCGCTCTTGAACACGCCGCCACCGGCGTTATAGAGCAGCACCGAGACCGGGCCGAGTTGCTTTTCGATCGCCTTGAACGTCTCACCCACCTTGTCGGTGTCGGTGGCGTCATAGGAGAAGGCGTGACTATTGGCGACGCTCTGTGCCAGGGATTCCAGATACTCCCTGCTTCGCGCCAGCATCGCCACCCGATAGCCCTCTTCGCTGAAACGCCGCACGAGGGCCTCACCATTGCCCTCGCCCACACCTATCACTACACACACTTTGTCCACGACCCTTTCCCCCCTGATTATTGGCCGGCAATGCCTTCTGACAAGCGTAGACCAGCGGGGGCCATGAGGGGTCGTAAATCGAGATTCGGTGAAGCGGTTTAACGGATCGAGAAACGCCAGGATCAGGAGCTAAGGTGAAGCCAGCGCGAAAGACGGGACTGCGGCCTGCGGCTCAGATACCAGGGCAGGGTGCTCATGATCACCAGAATCAGGGCGGCGGCGGCAACGGTCAGTAACGGATTGAACTCAAAACTGTGGCCGAGCCCGGCAAAGACAAAGGTCATCGGTAACATGCCGATGGCCGAGGCCAGGGCGAAACGCCAGGCCCGAATCGCCGTGACGCCCGCCGCATAGCTGATCAGGGCGAACGAGAACAGGGGGATCAACCGGGTAATCAGGACCGCAACAAACAGGAACCGCTGCGAGCCGTTCACAGAAAACACCGGATTGTTTTCAAGCTTGCGCTGGACCACTTCTCGGCCCAGTACCCGGGCCAGGTAAAACGCGATCATAGCGCCGATCATAGCGCCTGCCACAGCAATCGCCGTGCCCTTGACCATGCCGAAGGCAAGACCCGAGGCCGCGCTGATCGGCAAGGTTGGAATCGGCCCGACAACCACCCCGAGGATCATCATCAGCATCAGCAACAGCGGCCCGAACATGCCTTGCTGGTTGAGCCAGTCGGAGATGGCTGCGGGCGACAGACTGGCCGGCATCCCCAGTTGGCGAAGTACCAGCCAGGTGGCCGCCATCACCAGCGCGACAATGGCCAGAAAGGAGAGACGAAATACCCAGTGTGAACGGTTCATTCGGGCATTCTACCCGTCAGGCGAGTCCGGGGAAGAAAGAATTAATGAATGAATGCGCAACCCTTCGCCTGTTTAGGTGTCCAAACGTTGTAAGGCATCTACCTCCGTTGGCCTGTCGGAGGCGGATGGCAGCAACAGACATGGAGGACATAGCGATGAAAACCCTAACACTGGCCGGACTCTTACTCGCTTTCGCCATGAGCGGCTCAGTTCTAGCCGAAGGCGTAAGCAGTGAGGACCTCAAATGTGAAAACAACCCAGCTTGCCTTCAACAACCAGCGGGAGAAGACAGGCGTTAACGGGTCAGGCTATTGACCTGCCCAAAGAAACCGGCCGGCACTGGAATCAGGTGTCGGCCGAGTGATAAAACCGTCGTAGTAAACCTTTCCGCGACCGTGAGCGAGGTCGAAAACAAAACGCCCGGTGAATCCTCACGCTTCCTGGGGCTCTGACAGTCGTTTCACGGCGAGCCGGGAGACCGTGGAAAGTTCCAGGCCATCAGACTCGGCATAATCAATGATCTTCTGCTTCATGCTGCGAGCCCAGAACTTCCGAAGGTGGGTCGCGATCACCTCGGCAGACTGCTCCGCATCGCCATGGTGGAGATTGTTGGCACTGATCTGGTTGACCATCTTGATCAGATGCTGGAGCTGCTGATCACTCATTCCGACGTCTCCTCGCAGGCTGGGGCGTCCCCCCGGTTATAGATCACGTGTCGGCCGGGTCGGGCGAAGCCGATCAGGGTCATGTTGGCTGTGCGGGCTTCCCGAATGGCCAACGCGGTAGCGGCCGACACCGCCACCAGACAGGAGATACCGACACAGGCGCTCTTCTGCACCATCTCGAAACTGGCCCGGCTGGAGATCAGGACGAAGCCGTCGTCAAAGGCATCGGCGCCGTACCTCCGCATGCGGGCGCCGATCAGCTTGTCCAGGGCGTTGTGGCGACCGACGTCTTCCCGGGCCTGCAGGATCCGGCCGGTAGCGTCGCACCAGGCCGCACCGTGGGTGGCCCCGGTCTGGGCCTGCAGGGCCTGATGCTCCTTCAGCTGCGCCAGGGCCGCCTGCACGACGGCGTCCACGGGCACCGGCCAGGGCGGGACCGACGGAATCGGCCGTACCGCATGGGCCAGGGATTCGGTGCCACAGAGACCGCACCCGGTCCGACCGGTCAGGTTCCGGCGCTGTTCCCGCAACCGGGTGAACCGGTCGCCGGCGATGCGCATCTCCACCGACACGCCATCGCCGGTAACCTGGATGTCCAGATCAAACAGTTGCTCGGCGCGATCCAGGATCCCTTCACTCAGGCTGAAGCCCAGGGCGAAATCTTCCAGATCAGACGGCGACGCCATCATCACGGCATGGGAGACGCCGTTGTAGACCATCGCCACCGGCACTTCTTCGGCCACAGCGTCCTGCCCGGTCGCAGCACCCTTGATGCCGCCGCGCCCCTCCACCGGGGCGGAACTGACCGCCGCCGGCAGAGCCTGGTGACTATCGAGCGGATGAACAATCACCGGACTACTTGAGTGCCGTGGCATCGGAGGCCTCCGCGTGGATGGCGGCCGGGGTCAGCAACTGGTGCTGGCGCTGGTCGAACTGTTCGAAGTGGCGCTGCCAGGCCGAGGGCTGGGTGACCTTCTCCACCTGCACCGCCGTGACCTTGTATTCCGGGCAGTTAGTGGCCCAGTCCGAGCTGTCCGTGGTGATCACGTTGGCGCCACTGCCCGGATGGTGGAAGGTGGTGTACACCACCCCCGGCAACATGCGTTCGCTGATCCTGGCCCGCAGCACGGTCTGGCCGACCCGGCTGCTGACACCCAGCCAGTCGCCCTCGTGGACCCCCCGGAGCTCGGCGTCGCTGGGATGAATCTCCAGCACGTCCTCGTGGTGCCACTGGCTGTTCTCCGTACGCCGGGTCTGGGCGCCGACGTTGTACTGGGAGAGGATCCGGCCGGTGGTCAACAACAGCGGGAACTTGCGGTTGGTTTTCTCCTCGCTGGCAACATACTCGGTGACCGCAAACCTGCCCTTGCCGATGGGGAAATCGAGGGTGTGCATGGTCGGGGTTCCGTCCGGGTGCGCCTCGTTGCAGGGCCACTGGATACTGCCGAGCCGGTCCAGCTTTTCGTAGCTGACACCGGTGAAGGTCGGGGTCAGCCGGGCGATCTCGTCCATGATCTCGGACGGGTGACGGTAATCCATGGGATAGCCCAGGGCATTGGACAACGCCATGGTCACCTCCCAGTCTTCCAGCCCGGCCACCGGCGCCATCACCTTGCGCACCCGGTTGATGCGGCGCTCGGCGTTGGTGAAGGTGCCGTTTTTCTCCAGGAAGGTGGCGCCGGGCAGTAACACATGAGCAAACTTTGCGGTCTCGTTCAGGAAGATATCCTGCACGATCAGGCAATCAAGGGCCGACAGGGCGACCTCCACATGCTGGGTATTGGGGTCGGACTGGGCGATGTCCTCGCCCTGCACGTACATGGCCTTGAAGCTGCCGGCGATAGCGGCGTCAAACATGTTGGGAATCCGAAGCCCGGGCTCGTCGTCAATGGTCACGCCCCAGACGTCCTCGAACCGGGCCCGCACCGCCGGATCACCGACATGCTGGTAGCCCGGGAGTTCGTGGGGGAAGGATCCCATGTCACAGGAGCCCTGGACGTTGTTCTGGCCACGCAACGGGTTCACGCCCACGCCTTCCCGGCCGATATTGCCGGTGGCCATGGCCAGGTTAGCGATGCCCATCACCATGGTCGAGCCCTGGCTGTGCTCGGTGACCCCCAGGCCATAGTAAATGGCGCCATTGCCGGCTTCGGCGTAGGCCCGGGCGGCCTCCCGCACCAGCTGTGCCGACACCCCGGTGACCGCTTCCATGGCCTCGGGCGAGTTCCGCTCCCCGGCGATAAACTCCCGCCACTCATTGTACTGCCGGGGCTCACAGCGGCTCTCGATAAACGCCGTGTCCTCCAGACCCTCGGTCACCACCACGTGGGCGAGGGCATTGACCATGGCCACGTTGGTGCCCGGGCGCAGCGGCAGGTGGAGGCCCTTGCCGCCGTGGGGCGTGCTCAGCAGATCGATCCGGCGCGGGTCGATGACGATCAGTGTCGCGCCCTCGCGCAAGCGACGGCGCATCTGGGAGGCGAACACCGGGTGAGCATCCGTGGGGTTGGCCCCAATGACCACTATGGTGTCGGCTTTTATCACCGAGTCGAAGGTCTGGGTACCGGCGGATTCTCCGATGGTGGTTTTCAGACCGTAACCGGTCGGGGAGTGGCAGACCCGGGCACAGGTGTCGGTGTTGTTGTTACCGAACGCGGCCCGGATCAGTTTCTGCACCAGGTAGGTTTCCTCGTTGGTGCAGCGCGAGGAGGTGATGCCACCGATGCTTTCCCGGCCGTATTTGGCCTGGGTGTCCTTGAGCTTGTTCGCCGCAAACGCGATGGCCTCGTCCCAGGACACCACTTCCCACGGCGCGTTGGTGGCCTCCCGGATCATCGGCTCCTTGATCCGGTCCTTGTGGGTGGCATAACCAAAGGCGAAGCGGCCTTTCACACAGGAATGCCCGTGGTTGGCGTCGCCGCCCTTGTAAGGCACCATCCGCACCAGCTGATCGCCTTTCATTTCCGCCTTGAACGAGCAGCCCACCCCGCAGTAGGCGCAGGTGGTGACCACGCTGTGCTCAGGCTGACCAGCGTCGATCACACTCTTTTCCATCAGGGTTGAGGTGGGGCAGGCCTGGACACAGGCACCGCAGGACACACATTCGGAATCCATGAACGGCTCACTCTGGCCCGCGGCCACCTTGGACTCGAAGCCCCGGCCCTCGATGGTCAGGGCAAAGGTGCCCTGCACTTCCTCACAGGCACGCACACAGCGCGAGCAGACAATGCACTTGCTGGGATCAAAACTGAAGTAGGGGTTGGAGTCGTCCGTCTCTGCGTCCAGATGGTTCTCGCCCTGGAAGCCGTAACGTACCTTCCGCAGGCCCACGGTGCCGGCCACGTCCTGCAGTTCGCAGTTACCGTTGGCCGGGCAGGTCAGGCAGTCGAGCGGGTGGTCGGAGATATACAGCTCCATGATGTTGCGACGTAGTCTGGCGAGCTTGGCATTCTGGGTGGTGACCGCCATGCCCTCGGCCACCGGCGTGGTGCAGGAGGCCGGGTAGCCCCTCTGGCCCTCGATCTCGACCGCACACAGCCGACAGGAGCCGAAGGCCTCCAGGTTGTCCGAGGCACACAGTTTGGGAATGTTAATACCCGCCAGTGCCGCAGCCCGCAGCACTGAGGTGCCCTCGGGCACACGGATGGTGGTGCCGTCGATCGACACTGACACCTGGGCATCCGAGGGACTCGGCGGCGTCCCGTAGTCCAGGTCGGGGTTCAGGCCACCGGTGCCGGGATCGGTCTTGCTCGGGTCGTAGTAGTCCAGCATGGTCATGCCTCCACGCGCGTCGGTCGGACCGTCAGGTCGTCCGGAAAATGTCTGATCACGCTCTGCACCGGAAACGGGGTCATGCCCCCCATGGCGCACAGCGACCCATCCACCATGGTCTCGCACAGCTCTTCCAGCAGTACCAGGTTGGCATCCGGGTGGTCGCCGGCACGTATGCGGTCGATCACCTCCACCCCGCGCACCGAGCCGATGCGGCAGGGTGTGCACTTGCCGCAGGACTCGACGGTGCAGAATTCCATGGCGAAGCGGGCCTGCTCGCCCATGTCCACGGTGTCGTCAAACACCACCACGCCGCCGTGCCCAATGCCCGCGCCCAGTTCGGCGAAGGCTTCATAATCCAGTGGCGTATCCCACTGACTTTCGGGCAGGTAGGCCATCAGTGGTCCACCCACCTGGACGGCTTTCATCGACCGCCCGGTGACGGTGCCAGCGCCGAAATCCTCCAGTATGGCCCTGAGCGTGGTGCCGAAGGCCAGCTCGATCAGGCCGCCCTGCCGGATATTGCCCGCCAGCTGGATGGGCAGGGTACCGCGGGATCTGCCCATGCCGTAATCAGCATAGGCCTGGCCGCCGTGGGCCAGGATGAACGGCACCGCCGCCAGGGATAGGACGTTGTTGACCACGGTCGGCTGACCAAACAATCCCTTGATGGCCGGAAGCGGCGGTTTGGCCCGCACCATCCCACGCTTGCCTTCCAGGCTCTCCAGCAACGACGTTTCCTCGCCACAGATGTAGGCCCCCGCCCCCAGCCGGACTTCCAGGTGGAAGGCCCGGCCGCTGCCCCGGACATCATGGCCCAGATAGCCCGCGGCCCCGGCCCGCTCGATGGCCTCGTTGAGAATGCGATGGGCCAGCGGGTACTCCGAGCGCAGATAGATATAGCCCTGGGTGGCACCAACGCCCAGTCCGGCGATGATCATGCCCTCGATCAGCATGAACGGGTCGCACTCCATGACCAGCCGATCGGCGAAGGTGCCGGAGTCGCCCTCATCGGCGTTGCAGACAATGTATTTCTGTTGTTGCCAGGCTTCGTCGTGCACCGTCTGCCACTTGATCCCGGTGGGAAACGCCGCGCCGCCGCGGCCGCGCAGGCCGGAGGTTTTGACTTCGTCCACAATCGCTTGTGGGGCCAGGGTCACCGCCTTGTCCAGTCCCGCAAAACCGCCGTGGGCCCGATAGTCGGCAATCGACAGCGGGTCGATGATGCCGATGCGGGCAAAGGTCAGGCGCTGCTGTCGCCGGAGATAGGGCAATGTCTCGATGTCCCCGTGGCACAGTGCATGATCGGTGCTTGCCTCGAACAGGCCTGCCGCCACCAGGGCCGGAACGTCGTCCGGCTCCACCGGCCCATAGGCGACGCGGCCGTTGGGCGTCTCGACTTCCACCAGTGGTTCCAGCCAGAACAGGCCACGGGAGCCGTTACGCACCAGCTCGATGGGGTGTCCACGCCGGTCTGCCTGGACCTGAATCTGGCGCGCTACCTCATCGGCACCAAGCGACAGCGCAGTGGTATCACAGGGCACGTACACTCTCGTCACCATGATGGTTGCTCCTGTGGTTATTCCAGTTCCAGGGTGGCGGTGATCAGCCTGTCCGTCAGCCGGTCGAACTTCTGCGGGGTCATGCGGCCGTGTATGTCGTCATTGACCCGGATATTGGGTGCGCAGGCGCAGTTGCCCAGGCAATACACCGGCTCCAGGGTAAATTCGTTATCCGCCGTGGTGCCGTGATAGTCCACCCCGAGCCGCTGCCGAACGTGCGCCTCCAGAGTCCGGCCACCCATGGCCTGGCAGGCTTCGGCCCGGCATACCTGCACCACATGGCTGCCGGCGGGCTGCGTGCGGAAATGGTGGTAAAAACTGATCACCCCGTGCACTTCGGCCCGGGTCTGCTGGAGGGATTCGGCGATGATGGCAACCGAACCCTCGGGGATGTAGCCAATCCGGTTCTGGACCGCATGGAGGATTGGGAGCAGGGCGCCGGGCTTGTGCTTCAGGGCGTCCACTTCCTCCCGAATCATGTCAGGCGTCCAGTCCCCTGCGCCGGCCATCATGACACCATCCACTGGTTGCTTGGCCCGCTCCGAGATATGCATAACTATTCCTACCTGCTTTTGTTCTGATAGAGTAATAGGCCTACGCTAGCACCCTGCCTTCGGCCACGGAATATGAAACTCTATGCATAGGAAGAAGCTGAACATCACACCCGCCTGGGTCTTTCGCACCGACGACGGCGAACTGTTCGAGCCGATCCTGTTCCGTCTTCTCGAGAGCATCCGCGACACCGGCAAACTGACCGCCGCAGCGCAAGGGGCCGGTATCTCCTACCGGCACGCCTGGAACCTCCTTCATCGTGGTACCGATTTCTTTGGCATGCCACTGGTTGTGATGCAGAAGGGCCAGGGCACCCGACTCTCGGAACTCGGCGACAAGTTGCTGTGGGCCGACCAGCGGGTGAAGGCACGGCTCGGCCCCCAGATCGACAGCATGGCCTCGGAACTCAACGACCAGATCCAGCAACTGCTGGCCGGCAGCCATCCCGTCCTGCAGCTTTACGCCAGCCACGGATACGCGGTGGCCCTGTTGCCGGAATTCTCGGACCAGGTCGAGACCAACCTCCAGTATCGCAATCCCGAAGAAGCCCTGTCGGCACTCGCCAACGGCGAATGTGATCTGGCCAGCTTCCACTTCCCCACGTGCCCGGAGCGGGCCCGGGACATCCTTGCCCACTACCGGCAGCATCTGTCCAACGACAACCTGAGGCTGATCCGCTTCGTCACCCGTCGCGAGGGCCTGATGATGCGCAAGGCCGACCAGGACCGGATCCGGAGCCTGCAGGATCTGGCCGCCTCCCAGCTGCGTTTCATCGGCCGGGACCGGCATTCAGGCAGCCGCGTTCTGTTTAACCTCCTGCTTCAGCAACAGGGCCTGGGGGAGGACAGCATCAACCGATCGCCTCAGCACGAATTCACCCACACCGCCGTGGCCGCCTTTGTCGCCGCCGGCATGGCGGACGTCGGATTCGGCGTGGAAGCCGCTGCCCAACAGTTTGACCTGGAATTCCTCGAGCTGGCCCGTGAGCACTATCTGCTGCTCTACCGCGAAGACCGGGTAAACCGGACCAGCCTCGGTCATCTTATTGACCTGATGCGTTCTGAACCCTTCATTGCCCGCCTGCAGGAGCTGCCCGGTTACGATCCGGACAAGCCCGGAGACGTCACCAGCTTTGAGGCGCTGATTGCCGAGGATGCCTGAACCAACCCGGCGGACGGCAGAAGAATGAATCAGGGCACAGGGGGCTTTGGAGGGAAAGCCGGAACCGGACAGTGCCGGTTCCATGGATACCAGATAATGGGTACTTAAGGCGGGATTGAGCTCAACGGAGCTCAGGGTTCAGGGTATAGGTCCCTGTCACCCGGGCACTGGCCAGAACGTGACCGGCCATGGCTTCGCGCACATCATTGCCATCAAATTCGCCACTCAGGCCCAGACTTTCCACGTCCAGGGCATGAACCTCGAAATGGTAGTGGTGGATGATTTCATCATTCCAGGGCGGGCAGGGGCCGTCATAACCGGCGTAGGTACCGGCCATATCCGGGTTGCCGGCCAGGAACTGGGTGTAGTTGTTTACCCCGCGGATGCCGATGGGGCCCGGACCAGGCTCCTTGCCCTTGGGAATGACGCCATCGCTGTCCTCACCCTCGGGAATGCGGCTGATGGTGGCGGGGACATCCACCAGCAGCCAGTGGAAGAAATCCACCCGGGGCAGGTCTTTTGCCACGGTCTTGCCTTCCTGGTTCACATCGTCCGCGACACTTGGTACATCCGGATCGAACATCATGACCACGAAGCTCCTGGTACCTTCCGGTGCGTCCTCCCAAACGGTCTCCGGGTTGCGATTGGGCCCGAAATTCATATGATCTTCTTCGCTGTAAACGCCAAACGCGAACTTTTCCGGTACCGGCTGACCTTCTTCGATGCCTTGAACCTTTAGTTTCACGGCGTTGCCTCCTGTTGATCGTTGGCTTATATCTCAGTCATGGTGTCTGGAACAGACCCGATCTGTGATAAAAGGGTTTTAGCAAGGGTATTGCCGGTCTGTCCAGATTAGCAGACGGCGAAGTTTCTACGCCCGGCGACTAGTACAGGCTCACTCACCACCACGGGAACCACCATGAGCGACCAAAATTCCGGCCAACCACAGCCGCCAGAAAACCAGATGGATGAAGACGCCATTGCCTTTGCCCAGGGCCTTTTCGAACTGGCCCGCAAAGGCGCCGCAGGCCTGCTTGTGCCCCTGCTGGACGCCGGCGTGCCGGTGGATATCCGCACCAGCAACGGGGAAACCCTGTTGATGCTCGCCGCCGCCGGCAATCACGCTGACACCGTGCAACTGCTGCTGGAAAAAGGCGCTAACCCCGAGGCAACCGATGTCGACGGCACCACCGCGCTCGGCCACGCCCGCGCGGCCGGAGCCCAGGACACGATCGCCAAACTGAGTCAGTGACCGACCGATGCTCAACAAGGGGGAAATCATTCACCATGTTCGGGATACCCTCGGCAGCATCCTGGTGATCGACTACCGCAAGCATCGGGTCCTGACCTTCAACTCCGTTTTTGAGCAGAGCAAGATCGACCGCCGTCGGCCCTACCTGCCGGTCCACGAATACAACCGCGCGATGATGCTGCCAGCGGCCTTCGCCTCACCCGGGCACGTCACCATTCTGGGCCTTGGCGGCGGGGTCATGGCCAGCGCCTTCCACCACCTTTACCCGGAATGCCACATCCATGCCGTGGAACTGCGACAGGCCGTGCTGGATGTGTCCCGGGCCTTCTTCAGCCTGCCCCAGAGCAACCGGCTGACCGTCTCTGTCGGCGATGCCCGCAATGCCCTGGAGCTGCTCCCGGATGCCAGTACCGATATGATCCTCGCCGATCTCTACAATGCCGACCGCATGAGCCCGGCCCAGGCCCAGCGGATGTTCATCAATCACTGCAGCCGCGCGCTCAGTCCGTCGGGCTGGCTGGCCCTGAACTACCATCGGACCCCGGACCCCGAGGGTCCGTATTTTCGGCAGCTGCGCAAACAGTTTCCGGTGCTTCTGATGTTCCGCAGCAAAACCAACAACACGGTTATCTACGCCAGCAAGAAACCCTTCGAAGCCCTGCATGAACGGGACCCGGCCCTGTTGGCGCTGGAAAAGCGGCTGCCCATCGGCTGGCGCAAATTAATGGCCAGGGTGAGCCGGCTTTGAACTCGCACCCTTGATCAATGGTCAGGATGATCCATAGTAATAACTAGGGATGTTTGCCACTTGAGGGGACAGGTCATGAGCGATGAAGACTACAAGAAACTCCACCCGATACTGAACGAGGTCACCCAGACCTACGTGAGTCTGTATACCAACAGACCCAATGAGAAGAATCGGGAACAGCTGATCAAACTCGAAGCCCTGTTGCACGAAAAACTGGAGCAGCTGAAGAAAGCGCGGGACGAAAACGAATAACCCAACCGCCAATCCGAGCCGTGCCCGCAGAACGGAAACATCACACCACCGCTTCCGTGGCCTTGCGCTCAAAGTAATCCCGGGTCATCCGGACCACCAGGGGGGAAAGCAGCAGCAGCGCGATCAGGTTGGGCACGGCCATCAAGCCGTTGGCGATGTCGCACAGCCCCCAGATCAACTCCAGATCCATCACTGCACCCAGCGGCAGTAGCAAGCAGAAGAGTTTCCGGTAGACCCGAATCCGCCGGTTGCCGAACAGGTAACCGGTGCCACGATCGCCATAGTAGCTCCACCCAACCACGCTTGAAAACGAGAAGAACAACAACGAGAGGGTGACCGCCAGCTTGCCCAGATCGGGTACGGCGGAATTGAATGCCATGGTGGTCAGTTCCGAGCCGCTGACCCCGGTGGTCCAGACCCCGGTGGTGATGATGACCAGGGCGGTGATGGTGCACACCACCAGGGTATCGAACAGTGGTCCGTTCATTGCCACCAACCCGGCCCGCACCGGCTCATCTGACCGGACTGCCGCCATCGCAATGGGCGTTGTTCCCAAGCCTGCCTCATTGCTGAACACACCCCGGGCCACGCCAAACTGAATGGTGGTCATGACCGCCGCACCGGCAAAACCACCGGTGGCGGCGGTACCGGTAAAGGCATCGGAAATAATGCTGACGAAGGCTGCCGGAACCGCGTCCGCATTCAGCCCGAGCACCACCAGCGCACTGCCGACATAAACAACAAACATCAGCGGCACCAGCCGCGAGACCACCCAGCCAATGCGGCGGATCCCGCCCACGATCACCAACCAGATCAGCGCGCCATAGAGGATGCCGATGGCCAGCTTGACCCCGAAAACCGTCCCCACCCGGGGCTCGTAGCCGACGATGTCACGCAAGGAGAACTCCAGGGTATCGGCCACAGAATTGGCTTCCACCATGTTGCCCGTGCCATAGGCGGCGATGATTGCGCAGAGGGCAAAAAACTGGGCCAGGGGTTTCCATTTTGGCCCGAGCCCGCGCTCAATGTAGTACATGGGTCCACCGGCATAGCCGGTTTCCGGGTCGTAAACGCGGAACCTCAGGGCCAGCGTGGTACTGGCAAAAACCGTCGCCATGCCGACAAGGGCGGTAACCCACATCCAGAAAATGGCACCCGGGCCACCCAGGGCGATGGCGGTCGCCACACCGGCAATATTGCCGTTGCCAATGGCCGCGGACAGGGCCACGGTGAGTGCGCTGAAATGACTGAGCTCGCCGGTCAGGGAATCTTCCACATCCCGGCCGCTCGCAATCCGAAGGGACAGGCCGAGACGGAACAGCTGGATAAAACGCAGGCGCACGCTCAGAAACAGTCCGGTTCCGACCAACAACGCGATGGTCAGCGGCCCCCAGACAATTTCTCCGACGCCCTCCACCAGTTCCTGCATGCCAGCATGTCCCTTTTGGCCGGGCCCGTAACTCTGATCAGGTCCATTTTTCGTGCGGCGGCCGGTACTGACGGAACCCTTCCAGAAGCTGCCCGGGAGTATCCGCCACCACCAGCATGTCGATGTATTCCTGTTTCAGGAAACCCGCCGCCTTCATGGTCCGGACCATTTCCAGCAGCGGATCGTAGAAGCCACCAACGTTGTAAAGTCCGCAAGGCTTTCGATGGAATCCAAGCTGGCCCCAGGTCCAGGCCTCGAAGATTTCCTCGAGCGTCCCGATGCCTCCGGGCAGGGCAATAAAGCCGTCGGCCAGCTCGGCCATCTTCGCCTTGCGCTCGTGCATGTCCCGGACCACAAACAGCTCGGTCAGGCCCGAATGAGCCAGCTCCCGATCCCGCAGGTGCTCCGGAATCACGCCATAGACCTGGCCGCCACTCTCCAGCACCGAGTCGGCAACGACCCCCATCAACCCGACGTGACCGCCACCGAAAACCAGATCCACGCCATTGGCACCAAGGAATTCCCCCAGCTCCCTGGCCTTGCGGGCATACTGCGGGTCAGTTCCCGATCGGGAACCGCAATACACGGCAACTTTCATCCAATCCTCACTCGTTCGTCTGGCGCCGGAAAATCGATGATCTCCTCACAAAGTAGCAGAGAGCTGGCTCCGAGGTCGCATTGAGCCCTCGCCCAGAAGCTCTAGCATGAAGTGTCAAACAACAAGAAATCCCAGGAGTTTCCCATGGCAGGGCGCATCGTGCTCTTACTGGCGTGCCTGTTCTTGCTGTCCAGCGCCCGTGCGGAGCTGTCGGAAAGTAAGCGGGCGATGATCCAGGAGCTGTTCCCGAAAGCGACAGTGATCGACGACAAACTGTCGGATTTCCCCGTGTACCCGGTGTATCAGCTCCAGGAACTGCTGGGCTATGCCTACGAATCGGCGGATCTTAGCCGGCTACAGGGGTTTGCCGGCAAACCGATCCAGCTGCTGGTCGGGTTGGATGCCCGTGGCCGTTTTACCGGGGTCCGGGTGCTGGATCACCACGAACCGGTATTCCTGCATGGCCTCGGCGAGCAGCCTCTGTTCGACTTCGTCGACCAGTATACCGGCCGCTCGCTGCGCGAACAGATCCTCGTCGACACTTCAAACTCCAGCCGCAGCAGCAAGGACCCGGACGGTAATGTGGTCCATTTTGACGGAGTCAGCAGGGCCACGGTGTCGGTGTTGATCGTCAATGATACCGTGCTGTCGTCGGCCCTGAAGGTTGCCCGCGCTAAACTCGAGGGCTTCAGCCAGGCCACTCCCACCCGCGCCCGACCGGATTTCTTCGAGCCGTTGTCCTGGCAGGAGCTGATCGATCGCGGTTACCTCAGTCATTGGCAGGTGGCCAAGGATACGGTGGAACAGGCCCTGGGCCGGCCTCTGTCAGATTACCCGGGCACCCCGGAACCCCGGCCCGGCGAGCCGTTTACCGAGCTGTTCTACGGCTACGTGAATTCGCCCATGGTGGGGCGCAACCTGCTGGGACAGGAGGGCTATGCCCAACTGCGGGAGAAGGCCGGGGACGACGCCAAGATTCTGGTGGTGATGTCCCGCGGGCGGTTTACCCATCTGTCCGAGGACTTTGTCCCCGCCAGCGCCCCGGACCGGCTGGGCATGGTCCAGAACAACCTGTCACTGGAGCTTCGGGACCTGAACATGTTCGGTGGCAGTATCCAACTGCAGGCCGATTCGATGCCGGAATTTGCCCAACAGACCCTGTTCCGGGTCGGAGGCAACGCCGGCTTCAATCCCGGCGCCGCGGCGACGCTCCGCCTGAACGTGGAGCTTGCGCGCAATCACCTGATGGTCGACCGGACCACGCTGGACGTACCGGTCGCCTTCCCCGAAAAACTGTTCGAGACCGTCGAGGTGGCGCCGTTGCCGGAGCAGACGCGGGCGCCGGTCTGGGTGGGCCTGTGGAAGGAACGCTGGTGGCAAATCTCGTTGCTGGTTAGCGGGCTGGCCGTACTGACGGTGTTCTTCGCGAAACAGCGAACCCTGAGCCGGTATCCGGCCCTGGTGCACCGGTTCCGTTGGGGCTTCCTGTTCTTCACGCTGTTCTTTATCGGTTTCTATGCCCAGGGTCAGCTCTCGGTGGTCAACATCTACACTCTGTTCCTGGCGATCTGGGATGGCTTTTCGCTGGATGTGTTCCTGCTTGATCCCATTCTGTTCATTCTCTGGACCTACACCTTCATTACGCTGTTCATCTGGGGACGTGGGCTGTTTTGTGGCTGGCTGTGCCCGTTCGGGGCTCTGCAGGAGATGGCCGCCTGGCTCGGCGAGAAACTGCGGTTCCCCCAGGCCAAGGTGCCGGAACGGTGGCACCGCAGGTTGATCCTGCTCAAATACCCGATCCTGCTCGGGCTGGTTGGCACGGCCTTCTACTCGCTGACGCTGGCTGAACAGCTGGCCGAGGTGGAACCCTTCAAAACCGGTATTACCCTGTTTTTCGTCCGGTACTGGCCGTTTGTGGCCTATGCCGTAGGCCTCCTGCTGGTGGGCATGTTTATCCACAAGTTCTATTGTCGCTATCTGTGCCCACTGGGCGCCGGGCTCGCCGTTCTCGGCCGGCTGCGCCTGTTCAGCTGGCTGGATCGCGTGGAACTGTGCGGCAGCCCCTGTCAGCACTGCAAAAACGAGTGCGGTATCAATGCCATCCGCAAGGACGGGCGAATCGATTACGACGAATGCATCCAGTGCCTGGAGTGCGTGGTCATCCTGAACGCGGAGGACCAGTGTGTCGACAAACGCCTCCAGAACCGGAAGCGGGAAAGGCAGGCCAGCATTCTGGCGACGGACGCGGGCTGAGCTCGCGTCCGCAACGCGCGTTCGCCTTGCTTATTTGGCTTTTTGCCAGGCGAACTTCTGGAACGCCTCGTCGACCGGCGTCTCGGCAATGTGGTTTATGTAATTGCTCATCACCTTTTGCGAAAGCACCAGAATCACCTCAAGAACGTGGCGGTGCTCGTATCCGGCTTGATAGAAGGCATCGAGATCCTCCCGATTAACCTCGCCGCGCTTGCGCGTCACTGCCAGGGTGAAAGTCCTCAGTGCTTCCAGCTTCTCGCTGGGTAGCGGCGTCTCGTCGCGCAGCGCGTTAATAATGTCGTCGGATACTTTCATGCTCTTGGCAATACCAGTGTGCGCGGGCACACAGTAGTGACAAGCATGCTCGACGTTGATGGTTTGCCAGACCACCGTGGTTTCGTCGTTGTCGAAACTGCTGTCGAGGACCAGTTGATGCAGTTTCTGGTAGCCCTCCAGCACCGTGGGTGCCTCTGCCATTACCGCGTGCAATCCCGGTATCATGCCGAACCCCTTCAGCGAGTTTTCCAACAGAGGCTTGGCCCTTTCCGGGGCAGTAGTTTCATCGTGCAATGTGAAATCGGTCATAACAGACTCCTTTTTTGAGTGATCGTTCAATAATGACTTCAGGCTACCTGTTCTTGAGCAGTCATTCAAGTTATAATTGAGCGGTCACTCAAAATATCTTTTCACGACACACTGACACTATGGCCAGAAACGCCCGATACGACCGAACAACGGCTTTGCAGAAAGCGGTCACCCTGTTCTGGGAGCGGGGTTATCACGGCAGCTCCATGAAACAGATCGAACAAGCACTGGACATGCGACCGGGCAGCATCTATGCCTCGTTTGGCAACAAGGACAATCTGTTCTCCGAAGCACTGGCCATGTACGCCGACCAGGGTGCGCAGGAGCTGTCGGGCTACCTTCAAGAGGCCCCGTCCATCGTGGATGGTCTGCAGGCCTATCTGCGGGGGATTGCCAATGGCGGCAGGAAAGCCGTAGCCCAGCCCTCACGCGCGTGCATGATCGTCAAAACCCTGCTGGAATCCAGCAACACGCACCCTGCGCTGGCCCGGCAGGCCCAGCGCATCCTGGCGTCCATTCAGGATGTGATTCATGATGCGCTTGAACAGGCCAAGGCGCAGGGCGAGCTGATCGAAACCACCGATTGCCAGCGACTGGCGCGTCTGCTGCAGGCCCAGATCGTTGCCCTCCGCTCCATGGCCGAACGCAAGCTGGCGCCCGAGGAGCTCTCCGAACTCGGTGATGACGTCGCCTCGATACTCGACAGCTACCGCACCCAACACTGAGGTCCGGGGGTGCCCATTGCACTTCCGTAGAATTGTGCCTGCGCCATTGCTCGCGTTACTATTATTCGGGTCAGTGTTAGCACCCTACCTTTTCACCAGGCCCAGTGACGACAGCCAAGCGCTTTGCCCCGAAGAGTGCTTGGCTCTCTTCACTTAAAGGGCTGATTGTTATGGATAACCTTCATCATATAGTGGTGGTTGGCGGTGGTGCCGGCGGACTTGAGCTGGTGACCAGTCTGGGCGACAAGCTTGGCAGGAAGGGCAAGGCCCGGATCACGCTTCTGGATGCCGGCCTGACCCATGTCTGGAAACCGCTTCTGCACGAGGTCGCGTCCGGCTCGCTTGACGCCAATGCCAACGAAATCAACTATCGCGCCCACGCCCGCAAACACCATTATGAGTTCCAGCTGGGCCGGATGAGTGGCCTGGATCGCTCGTCAAAGCAGCTTGTGGTGGCGCCTTTCCACGATGAGGACGGCGAGGAAGTGGTGCCCGAGCGCCGAATCAGTTATGACACCCTGGTGATTGCCGTCGGCAGCACAGCAAACGACTTCGGTACGCCCGGCGCCCAGGAGCACTGCCTGTTCCTGGACAGCCTGAAACAGGCCCGCCGGTTCCATAACCTGATGCTCAATGCGTTTTTGCGGAAGAACCACGAGGCGCTTGAGGGTGAGGACCATACCCTGAACCTCACTATTATCGGGGCCGGCGCCACCGGCGTGGAACTGGCGGCGGAGTTGCGCCTGGCGTCAAGGGAACTGCCGGTTTACGGTATGAATCACCTGAAATCCTCGGATGTTTCAATCACGGTCATTGAAGCTGCCGACCGCATTCTGCCGGCATTGCCTGCGCGACTGTCAGCTGCCGCCAACCGGGAGCTGGAACGCCAGCACATTCAGGTACTCACCGGCCAACCGGTCAGTGAAGTCCGGGCAAGCAGCATTGTCATGAAAGACGGCAGCGAATTGCCCTCGGAAATGACCATCTGGGCCGCAGGCATCAAGGCACCGGCGTTCCTGGCCGAGCTCGGACTGGAAGCCAACAAGGGCAACCAGCTGGTCGTCAAGCAGACGCTTCAGACCACCAGGGACGAGGACATCTATGCCTTCGGTGACTGCGCCGCTTGCCCCCAGCCGGATTCAGACCGGTCGGTACCCCCTCGGGCCCAGGCCGCTCATCAACAGGCAGACGCTCTGTTCAAAACTCTGTGCAACCGCATCAAGGGTGGCGAGGCCGTCCCCTTCGTCTACAACGACCATGGCTCACTGATCAATTTCAGTCGCTACACCACCGTCGGCAACCTGATGGGCAACCTGTCCGGTCGGAGCATGTATATCGAAGGCAAGGTGGCGAGGTTGTTCTACGTGTCCCTGTACCGCATGCACCAGGTGGCGCTGCACGGATTTGTGCGAACCGGCATTATCTGGTTGATGGATAAAATCAGCCGTGCGATGCACCCACGTCTCAAACTACACTAGAAAGGAACCGGGCACTGTCCCCGGAAGCAATGGAGCGGGTGAAGGGAATCGAACCCTCGTATGCAGCTTGGGAAGCTGCCGTTCTACCATTGAACTACACCCGCATTAGTTGATGGCCGCGAGAGCAATATAAGCGGTCATGGCGCCTATGGGCAAGCCTTCTGTCTGGAGCAATAATGGATCCAACCCTCACCCTGCTTGGCGCTCTGATGCTGGTGATCAGTATCCTGCTCAGCCCGTTGTCCAGCCGGGTCGGCATGCCGGTGCTGCTGATTTTTCTGGTGGTTGGCATGATGATGGGGGAAGACGGCCCGGGCGGTATCCAGTTCGACAATTTCGAACTGGCGTTTCTGATCGCCAATCTGGCACTGGGCGTCATCCTGCTCGACGGCGGCATGCGCACCCGGGCCGAAACCTTCCGGGTCGGCCTGCGCCCGGCTCTGGTACTGGCCACCCTGGGGGTGTTCATGACCGCCGCAGGGGCCGCCGTGGTCGCCCGCTGGGTGTTCGATCTTGAGTGGCTCACCGCACTGCTGGTGGGGGCCATCATCTCCTCGACCGATGCCGCTGCCGTGTTTTCGCTGCTGCAGGGCCGGGGCCTGCACTTGAACGAGCGGGTCAGCGCCACGCTGGAGATCGAATCCGGCAGCAACGACCCCATGGCGATTTTCCTGACCCTGGTGCTGGTAACCCTGATCGGCAACACCGGCGAGGGCGCAACCTGGTCGGTCCTGATCATGTTGGTCAAGCAATTCGGGATTGGGGGTCTTGCCGGAGTCCTTGGCGGTTTTGCGGTGGTGGAGTTGGCCAATCGTGTCCGGCTGACACCGTCACTCTACCCCCTGCTGGTCGCTGCTGCCGGAATTTCCGTGTTTTCGGCCACCAACGCGCTCGGTGGCAGCGGGTTTCTTGCGATCTACCTGACCGGGGTGGTCATTGGTAACCGCCACGTCCGGATGATGCCAATGATCCTCCAGGTACACGACGGCCTGGCCTGGCTGGCGCAACTGTGCCTGTTCCTGATGCTGGGTCTTCTGGTGACCCCCACGGACCTCCTGCCCCTGCTGGGTAGCGGTCTGGTATTGGCACTGGCATTGATCTTCATTATCCGGCCGCTGACCGTGGTACTCACGCTCTGGCCTTTTGGCTTCAACCGACGGGAACTCGGATTCATCAGCTGGGTAGGCTTGCGCGGAGCCGTGCCAATCGTGCTTGCGCTGTTCCCGATCATGGCCAACCTGCCGCAAGCCCAACTGGTCTTTCACGCGGCTTTCTTTATTGTGCTCGTGTCGTTGCTGGTGCAGGGCACCACCATGGCGCCCCTGGCCCGAAAACTCCGGCTGGAAGTACCGGCCGGCGAGGATCCCTATCGTCGGCTGCCCCTGGACACTCCCGGCGCCGGTGACCATGAACTGATGCTGTTCCCATTGCGAGGAGAAATCTGGGAAACTCCGCGCCGGCTGAGCCAGCTGCGGTTTCCGGAAAACACTGCGGTCGCCGGCGTGTTTCGCAACCGGGTGTGCCTGCAACCGAAAGGTGATCTGGAAGTGGCCAGTGGCGATACGGTCGCCATGTTCGCAACGCCCAACGTACTGCCGGAGCTGGGCAAGGCACTGAGTGGTCGTCATGCGCCCAAGTACCTTGCAGAACGGGCCTTTTTCGGCGACTTTGTACTTAATGGCGATGCCCTGCTGGGCGACGTCGAACAGGTCTACGGGATCGAATTTGATGATCTGCCGCCGGAGCTGTCACTGGCCGAGTGCTTTGCCAGGCGCACCAAAGGCCATCCGGTCGTTGGCGACACGGTGACGCTCGGCCCGGTCACCCTGGTCGCCCGGGCGACCAACTCCGATCAGGTCACCAAGGTCGGTCTGAAGATGGATAGTTCACAAAATGTCTGATCCGGAAATGAGATAACCAAAAAAGTTAACAAAAGCTCTCAACAACATACTGATAGCCTGTGCTATAAACGTGCATGAAAGAAGATTAACCATTGGTAAGCTAAGATCATGTTCACGCGCTATTTCATTGCCATTTGCCTGCTGACAGGTTTTGCTCTGTCTCCGGTTTCCGGAGCCGCCAGTGAGATGCTGGCCAAAGCCGACACGCGCATGCCGGAGGCAGCTCCGTTCCAGACCAACGCCCTCAGTATTGATAAGGTTCTGGTGCGCAAGAGTGAACGCCGTCTCTACCTGATGGACGATGGCGAGGTGGTGAAAAGCTACCGGATTTCCCTTGGCGACAACCCCACAGGGCACAAGCTGTACGAAGGTGACGAACGCACGCCCGAAGGGGATTACACGCTGGACTGGCGCAACGCCGGCAGCGACTTCTACAAGTCCATTCACATATCCTACCCGAGCGAACGGGATCGTGAACTGGCCCATGCCTGGGGGCTCAACCCCGGCGGCAGTATCATGATCCACGGACTGCCCAACGAGGCCGCCGATATGGCCTTTGCCTACCGGGGGCTGGACTGGACCGACGGATGCATTGCCGTGACCAACGAGGAAATGGACGAGATCTGGCAACTGGTCGCCAACGGCACCCCGATTCGAATCGTTCCCTGAACATCTCCTGACAGCAGCATTAAGTTGTTGTCATAAGCCGATTAAATATACGTATCCGTAGTTAACATTTTGTCTCAGAGTGTTTTACACTGTTTGACGACTCCGGTAGTCAACGCCTATCCGGCCGGTTTGACAGGAAGTCGTCCATGTACTGAACTGACTTCCGGATCACAGGAAAAAACTCGACCAATAAGGGGATTTACAATGCGTAAACTGACGATCGCTGGGTTTGCACTTGCTACTGCTCTGACCGCAGGCTGTGCCTCTAACCAGGCTGCCGTAGACGAGGCGAATGCAACTGCCAACTCTGCAGAGCAGACTGCTGAAAATGCACTGAACACCGCTAACAGCGCTGCAAGCTCTGCCCGCACTGCCCAGCAGACCGCCGAGGAAGCTCTGGCCGCTGCCAAGGCTGCTCAGCAATCAGCTGACGAAGCCAACGAGCGTGCCAAGCGTATGCTTGAGCGTTCAAGCATGAAATAAGGCTCGGCTTACGCTGACGCTGAAAAGGCCGGGAATCCCGGCCTTTTTTGTGCCCGCCCCCTATTCGGGGGAATCGTTGGATCCGCCCTGCGTGTTGCGGAACGACTTTTCCATGAAAGGCCGCACCAGGTCCATGGGCATCGGGAACACGATAGTCGAAGAATTCGAGCCACTCATATCTGCCATCGTTTGCAGGTAACGCAACTGCATGGCCCCGGATTCGGCGGACATCACCCGGGCCGCTTCTACCAGTTTCTTCGACGCCTGCAATTCGCCCTCGGCGTGGATCACCTTGGCCCGCCGCTCGCGCTCTGCCTCCGCTTGACGGGCAATGGCCCGGATCATGGATTCGTTCAGATCCACGTGCTTGATCTCGACATTGGCCACCTTGATCCCCCACTCCTCGGTCTGGGCATCAATGATCTCCTGAATGTCCGAGTTCAGTTTGTCCCGCTCTGACAACATCTCGTCCAGATCGTGTTTGCCGAGCACGGACCGCAACGTGGTCTGTGCCAACTGACTGGTGGCCGAGTTGAAATCCTCGACCCGGATGATCGCCCGCTCTGGGTCCACCACCCGGAAATACAGCACCGCATTGACCCGCACGGTGACATTGTCCTTGGAAATCACGTCCTGGCTGGGGACGTCCAGAACAACGACCCGGAGGTCCACCCGGACGATCTGCTGGATACCGGGAATCACAATGATCAGGCCGGGGCCTTTCACACCCTGGAACCGGCCCAGGAAAAATACCACGCCGCGCTGGTACTCCGGCAGGATCTTGATCGCCGAGCCGAGAATCAGCAGCAACACCACCATTGGTGCTAGATAGGGAATCAGTTCGCCAATCATACGGCCTCCTTGGTTTGCCGTTGCCTTGTGTCTGCGCCGGGTCAACGGTTCTCGTCAATGACCTCAACGGTTACCGTTAACCCTTCCATCGCCTTGACCCGCACCCGATCGCCTTCACTGACGGGTTGCGGGCAGACGGCTTTCCAGCGTTCGCCATTGAGGCGCACGTGGCCCCGGTAATGGTCACGCTCCTCGATAAAATCATCCAGGGCAGGCCCTTCTTCGTGGGCCATCTGTTCGCTACCGCTAACCGGGCCCTTCCGGCGCAATCCGATGAACCGGGTGACGGTCCAGAGAATGAACCCTGCAGCAACCACGGCGGTTCCGCCGACGGTGGGTAGGGAGATATCGCGATGACTGCCGTCCATCAGAATCACCGAGCCGGTCACAAACGCCACAATCCCGCCCACACCGAGGATGCCGAAACTGGGCACGAACGCCTCCCCGACAATAAACGCCAGCCCGAGCAGGATGAGTGCCAAGCCCGCGTAATTAACGGACAGTACCTGGAAGGCGAAGAGGGCAAGGATCAGACTGATTGCGCCAATCACCCCGGGAACCACCGCACCGGGGTTGGCGAGCTCGAAGATGATGCCGTAGAACCCGATGATCATCAGGAAATAGGCCACGTTGGGGTCGGTAATTACGGAGAGCAGCCGCGTGCGCCAGTCTGGCCGGGAACGGACCAGCTCCAATGACGCCGTTTTCAGGGTTCGATCCGTTGACGCCATGCGCACGGTTCGACCGTCAATCTGACGGAGCAGGTCGCCAAGGCTGGACGCCACCACATCGATCACATTTTTCTCAAGGGCGTCATTGGCACCGAGGTTGACCGCTTCGCGCACCGCTTCTTCGGCCCAGTCGGCGTTGCGGCCGTGGCGTTCCGCCAGGCCCCGGATGTAGCTGACCGCGTCCTCGAGGACTTTCCGCTCCATGGCGGTATTGCCGCGACGCTTACCGTCGCCCTCCGGGTCTCCGATCCCGGGCGCATCGCTCGATCCGTCACCGTCCGGGGGTGCCTGTTCGGGTTCGGAGCCCGGCAGTCCCCCCATCTGGACCGGTGTTGCCGAACCGAGATTCGTGGCCGGCGCCATGGCGGCGATGTGGCTGGCGTAGAGGATGTAGGTGCCGGCACTTGCAGCCCGGGCGCCCTGGGGGGACACATAGGTGGCGACGGGAACATCGGAGGCGAGGATCACCTTGATGATGTCGCGCATGGAGTCCATCAGCCCCCCCGGCGTATCCATCTCCAGCACCACCAGGCCGGCGCCCTCCGACTCCGCCCGCCGGATCCCCCGGGTTACGTAATCCATGGTGGCGGGGCCTATAGCGCCCTCGATGGTCAGCACGAGCGCGGTATCCGCCGCTTCTTGCTGGGCAAATACTTTATGAGCCAGGGAGCCGAGGGCCAGCAGGCCCCCAACCAGAAACACCGTGCTCCAGACCCTGATGCGCGTTGCGCGGGCGGGGTTCGCGGGTTGGTCTGCCGGCATAATGCCTCCCCGGATTTAGTGAAGGATCAGAACATTTTGGCCAGTACCGGCACCGGTAGGCGCCTCAGCAGGAATCCTATCGGAGTCCACGGCCAGCGCGGCACAAAGCACTCGTTTTTTCCGGACTCAATGGCTTTTACCATCGCCTTGCAGCCGGTCTCTGCATCCACACGGAACGGTGCGTTTTTAACGCTCTCGTTGATGGCCGTTCGGATGTACCCTGGATACAGTGTAGTCACGCGAATCGGAGATTTCGCCTTTGCCAGTTCGACACGAAGGCCCTCCGAAAGTGCCGCGAGGCCGACTTTGGTCGCCGCGTAGGTGGTAATACTGGATGGCATGCCCCGTACCGCGGACACCGAGGATACGGTTACGAGGTGCCCGTGGTTCTGCTTTCGAAAGATTTCCATGGCCGCTTCCATCTGGGCCAGGGCGGAAACAAAGTTGGTTTCAGCGGTCTGACGGTTGGCATCGAAGTTGCCGGTACCCAGTGCCTGGCCCTTGCCGATTCCGGCGTTGACGATGATCCGTTCCAGTGTCCCGAATTCTTCCTGGAACGCCCGGAACACTTCGAAGACCTGGTCGTGGTTGTCGACATCGAGTGCCCGGATGCTGATTCGGGCGGCGGGGTATTTTTGCTGGAGCTCATCCCGCAGGGTTTCCAGACGATCGGTGCGGCGCGCGCACAGCGCGAGCTGGTCGCCCCGGGCGGCAAACTCACGGGCCATGCCTTCGCCCAGGCCGGAGCTGGCACCGGTAATCAGAATGGTGCGACTCATGGACTCTCCTTGGTTGTGGTTATTATCAGGTGAGCCGGGCGCTGAACGGATCAGAAGTAGAGTGTCTGCTCCGGTTCACCGGCCGATTCCGGTGTTTTATCTTCGACGGTCTCATCTGCCGCCATCCGGGCGACCCGTTCGCCGATCATGATCGGGATGCCATCGGCCTGGTCCACCGCGATTTCGATGGCCCGACGTTGCATTTCGACACCGGGATGCTGTTTCTCGAAGGCCTCGACTTCCGTGAACACCTGCCGCCAGAGCTTGTCCCGGTCTTCCTGAGGGTATTCCTCGTTCGGTCGGTGCACCTCGAGCCACACTTCTCCTCCCGACATGCCGATCTTCACCGGATCCCGGACTACCTGAACCGAAGTGCCTTTCTCGACCTGGTAGATAAAGCGGGAGATATCCTCGTTGTACATGCGGAAACAGCCGTGACTGACGGCCATGCCGACTCCGAATTTCTTGTTCGTGCCGTGGATCAGGTAACCCTTTTCACTCAACATCAGGGCGTGGCTACCCAAAGGATTGGAGGGGCCGGGCGGAATCATCCGTGGCAGGAACTCACCGCTTCGCTCGTACTCGGCGCGAATGCTCGCCGGCGGGTACCAGGCCGGTGACTCCAGCGGCATGGTGACCTTGGCATCGGTCAGGGGCGACGGATTTTCCTCCGACCCCACTCCAACGGGGTACACCTGCACGCCGTTGTCGGTGAAGTAGTAGAGACGGTACTCGGCCAGATTGATCACAATACCTTCGCGGCGGGCGTCCGGCATCACGTACTGGCGGGGCAGGGTAATTGTGGTGCCTTCACCGGGCAACCAGGGATCGACGCCGGGGTTGGCCTTGACCAGCTCCAGGTAGCCCATGGCAATGCGGTTGCCAATGGCGGCAAAGGTGTCCTCGTAGCGGGTGGTAAAGACGTCCAGCTCGCCGGCCAGGTCCCCTTTCAATGGGAACGTGGGCACCCGAGGCGTGCGGTCCGGAGTTCCCTCAACTTCCTCACCACCGGCCTGGACCTTGGCGTCCTGGTCGGGCTTGGCGTCCTCCGCAGCCTGCAGAGGTGCCGTGACCATCGCAGCGGCCAATAGAATAAAATATATAAGTCTCAATGACATAGAGATTCTTTCCAAAAAGTCTTTTCCATTCGCGTACAGTGACAGCCACCGGCGTCAGGAGTTCATAAAAGTGGCCGTCACAGTCACAATGGCCAGCACCAGAAACAGGATGCTCGCGCTGATTCTTGCCGTGGCAAGGGGCAGCCTCTCCATCAGCCAGCGCCCTGCCATGATAACCGGTATGTTGGCAATCAACATCCCCACCGTGGTACCCAGGATTACCCAGAGGGTTTCGGTAAAACGAGCCGCGAGCACCACGGTAGCAATCTGGGTCTTGTCCCCGATCTCCGCCAGGAAAAACATGATGGTGGTCGCCAGGAAAGCCCCCATGCCCAGATATCGCGAGTCCTCACTGTCGTCCTTGTCAGGTATCAGTAGCCAGGCGGCAATGGCGACAAAGCTTGCAGCCAGAATCCAGGGCAGCCAGGCCTCCGGAATGAACCTCGCGATCCAGGCACCAAGCCAGGCCGAGAGAGCATGATTGAGGACCGTCGCAACAAATATGCCCAGGATGATCGGCAGGCGCTTACTGTAGCGGACAACGAGGAACAGGGACAGTAACTGGGTTTTGTCACCGATTTCAGCGATGGCGACAGCCGCAGTCGAGGCGAGGAACGCTTCCATATAATACAACTCCAGGGCGGATTGTCAGACATGAGACAGGCCATCTTCCGCCCTACGGAGATGGTCTGCCTCAGGTCTTGCCAATTCCACCAATACTCTGGTGAAACACGGTAGCCATGGAGATTGAGCTCCAAGTATGTTGACTACCGTCCGAGCGGCATCGTGTGCCGGGCCCGGAGGCTACTCCCCTGAAGGGATCAGTATCTTAGTCAATCATCGCCGTGCTGGCAACTAGGCCCGCATCTTCCACACCGGAATGGCTGCGACCGCAACGAAAACGGCCACCAACCACCAGGCCGAGTGAAAGGCCGTAATGGTCGGCATACCACCACTGTGCTCACCGAATTCAATGGTCAGGGCGACCATGTTGACGCCAAAAGCACCACCAAGCTGGCGAGTAAAATTGATGGTGCTGGATCCCGCTCCGAGCTCTTCCGGCGCAAGAGGGTTCAGGGCTCCGGTCGACAGCGCCGGCAGCATGAACCCGATACCGATGCGACCGACTATCGTCCACAGCGCCAGCCAGCCAAACGCCAGCGACAGGTCCGAGAGGGCGAACAGCGCGGCGGAACAGGCAAACAGGGTGATACCAAAGATCACAAGCTTGCGGGCACTCTGTTTGTCCGCCAGCCGCCCGGCCAGTGGGAAAGTGAGTCCGAGGACAACGCCAGCCGGCAACATCAGCAGGCCCGCTTCGGTGGCGGTAAATCCAAGAGCGGTCTGGACGAACAGGGGGATCAGGTAGGTCGAACCGAACAACGCCAGACCAAGCGCCATGGCGCCGAGGTTGGCATACAGGAACACCGGCTTGCGCAGCAACGCGACGTTCACCAGCGGGTGCGGGGTGCGGCGCTCGCGCAGCACAAACAGACCCAAGGCCAGCAACGCCAACAGTCCACCGATGACCACCCGGGATTCCTGACCCGACAGCTCCTGCAGCCGGTTCAGCGTGTCCAGCGACAGCGCCAGGGTTGCACCCAGCAACACCAGGCCAGGCAGATCGAAACGGTAGGGTGCGGGCCGGGATGGCGGCAGGGGCAGAAAACGCCAGGCCATGAAGACGCCAATCAGGGTGACCGGTGCCGGCGCGAACATGACATAGCGCCAGCTCAGCTGATCGACGAGAAAACCGCCCAGCACCGGCCCCAAGGCCGGGGCGAGAATGACCCCCATGCCATAGATACCCATGGCCTGACCGCGTTTCTCACGGGGAAAGATCCGGAACACCAAATACATTCCCATCGGCTGCATCAGGCCCGCCATGGCACCCTGGGCGACCCGTGCGGCAATGAGCTGATCGGGGGAAACTGCGAAGCCACCGGCGACGGAAATCACGGTGAACATGAACATGGCACCGGCCAGGGTCTTGCGCACCCCGAAGTGATCCAGCAACCAGGACGACGCCAGCATGGTGGTGGTCATGGCGGCGATAAAACCCGTTGCCAGCCAGTGCACCTGACCCTGCCGGATACCGAATTCCAGCATGATGTCGTGCAGGGCGACGTTCACCACCGTGGCACTGAGCACCGTGGCCATGGTGCCCAGCATCACCGTTGCCACCGCCAGCCAGCGCCAGCGTTCCCCATAGCGGGCCCTCAGGCCCTCGACAGTATTGTCGCTCAAGGCTTACTTCTGCTTTTCGGCGTTTTCCAGGATCTTGTGGAATACCCGGACGGTGCATTCGATGTCCTCATCGCTGATTCCCTCCAGCATCTGTTCCCTCAGTTTCTCGGCCCGTTCCGACAAATCGTCCATAAACGCCCGGCCAGCACTGGTCAGATGCAGTCGGCGGGCACGGCGATCGTTGGGACAGGGCCGACGTTCAATCAGCCCCTGTTGCTCCAGACTGTCCAGAAGCCGCACCAGCGTCGGATTCTCAATCGCCATCAGGCTGGCCAGCTCCCGCTGGGTCAACCCTTCGCCTCCCTTGTCCAGATACACCATGGTGCTCCACCGGGCCTGGGTAACGCCCAGGTCCTTCAGACGCTCGTCGAGCATTTTTCTCCAGCGCCGGGTAACCCGGGCCACTGCAAAGGGGAACTGGTCTCTCATACCTCAAACTCCGTTCAAAAAGGCCGGTTGGCGCTGCACCCGATGCAGGAACTGGCCGGCCAACCTCATGCTTACATATCGAATAGGTACCAATAGTATGCTAACCATTACAATAAATACAGATATGAGAGTGAAAACACCCTTGGGGAAAACCGAGAGCAGCGTCAGCCAGCCTGACGCTGCTCCTCGAGAACCATCTCCTCGACCGCCGGGGACTCGTGGAACTCGACGTTGCGAGGATCCAGCTCAGCCATGACCGGCGAGGTTTCGGGCATGGCAGGGACATAGTGCTCCTGCTCCTGGACTGGAACATCGGCAGTATGACTGATGCGATAACTGGTGATTACGGCAAGGACCAGCAAGAAGCCGGCGTTGCCAAAAAACAGCCCGGACGGGCCCAGCAGATTGATCAGCTCGGCCATGGCAATCGGGCCGACCACGCTGCCAACCCCATAGCTGAGCAGAAGGGTGGCGCTGGCCGCAACAATCCGACTGCCTTCCATGCGGTCATTGGTGATTGCCACCGCCACCGGATACAGGGTCGCAGACAGACCCGTAAACAGCCCCACAAACAGGGTCAGCAGCCAGAGATTCTCGGCCCCGAGCACCGCCACCGCGCCGGCCGAGCTCGCGGCCATCACCGCAATCCAGAACATCACCCGGCGCCGGTCGAAGTGATCACACAGGCGACCAAGCGGCCACGCCATAATCATCGCGGCGACGATGGCACTGGCCATGAAGGTCGAGGTCCTGGCCACATCCAGCCCCACCAGAGTGGCGTAAACCGGCCCCAGGGCGTAGAAACCGCCAATCATCACGCCACAAATCAGGGCACCGGCGACGCCGGTGAAGGATTCCCGGCCCAGGGTGAAAATCGAGATTCGCTGTACCTGTTCTATGACCGGCGCTTCCATCCGGGTCAGCGCGAGGGGCACGAGCGCCAGGGTCAGCAGAATAGCGGCCAGAGAGAACGGCATGAAGTTGGCGGGGTCGCCGACATTGACGATCAGCTGGCCGCCCGCAGCGGACAGGTAAAACACTATCTGATAGACCGCAAACAGCGCGCCGCGATTGGCGTTGGTGGCCCGGCTGGAGAACCAGCTTTCGATCACGACCAGGACACCCGCGATGCTGAAACCCGACAGCACCCGGAGCACGGCCCAGAACAGTTCTGAAACGGCCATGGGGTACAGCAGCGCCGCCACGGCGGACACGGCGGCAAACACCGCAAAGGCACGAATGTGACCCACCCGGCCAATAACCTTATGGACGTACAGGGTGCCCAGGACAAAACCGATGGAATAGCACACCAGAATCCAGCCGATGATATCCGGTGATATCGCCTCGATACTCAGGCGAATGCCCAGCAACGTCATCAGGAAGGCGTTACCACTGACCAGCAGCACAATGCTCAGGATCAGGGCAGACAGGGAAGCAACCATGCGGGTCATTACAGCGGACTCCGGGGTAACGGGATACGTTCGTAACAGAGGGGAAGATAGCATCAAGGTCCGGAATTCGCCGGAGGCGTATTAAAACAGCAGGCAAACCTGGTAGCTACTAAGCACTTCCCGAAACCCGCGTGACCTCCCTGATGACCTCTGTAAGGCCGTCACCGCGCGGTTTGACAGGGTTTTACATTAATGGGTCGTAACAGACCGGGGTTGCCAGAGCAGGTAACATGAATCGCAGTTATTCATTGGACCCGTGAGCGACTGGTTATGAAAAAAACGGACTGGCCCATCCGCTGGGATCTGCTGCTTCGGTACCGACTGATCGAAACCATTGCGCTGTGGGAAGGTCGACTGACCACCAACCACATCTGTTACAGCTTCGGCATCGGCCGCCAGCAGGCATCCAAGGACATCAACACTTACTTGCGGGAACTGGCCCCGGGCAACCTGGTTTATGACCGGCACCTGAAGGGTTATGTTCCGGCAAAAAGCTTCCGTCCGGTAGTCACCCGTGGGCAGGTCAGCGAATACCTCGATCTGCTGGCGCGTCAGCAGAATCTGAGCAGCACCTTCGAATCGCTCAACATCAACCTGCCCGAGAGCACCGTGGTGCAGGGACCGAACCGGGTTATCTCCCCGGAAACCATGCGCGCAGTGGTTCTGGCCACCCGTCACGGACGTCAGCTTCGAGCCAGCTACGTCTCCCTGAGCCGACCGGAAGCGGTGGAAAGCATTCTCGAGCCCCATACCCTGGTCTGCACTGGCAACAGCTGGCACCTCAGGGCCTGGTGCGAGTCCAACCGGGAGTTCCGGGATTTCGCCCTGAGCCGGTTCCACCGACCACCCGAGGCACTGCGTCAGCGGGCCAAACACGCCCGTCAACAGGACAGCGACTGGAATCGGGAAGTAACCATGGTGTTGACCCCGGATCCGCGCCTCACCGAAGCACAGCAACGGATCATTGCCCAGGATTACGGCATGGAGCATGGCCGCCTCGAGATTGATACCCGGGCGGCACTGGCGCCATACATGCTGTCGCGGCTGGGAATCACCCTGGACAATCAGCACCCGGACCCGCTCGTGCAGCAGCTCGAGCTGGCCAATCCGGACCAACTCGGCTTTGGCAGCAAGCGGGAACGGGCACTGAAAGCTGTTGCCGGACTCTGCTAGACTGCCGGAGTGACAGTCCGCCCCCGACGCCTTTTTCGATATTTGATACTGACCCTGCTGCTCCTGCCGAAGGCCGGAGTGGCGGCCTCCTCCTGTGGCCAGCCCGCCAGCACCATCGCCAGAATACAGGGCACTGGCCCGCAGTCACCGGTGGTCGGAGAGACCGTAACCGTCGAGGGGATCATGACCCGGGACGCCCGCATACCGGGCGGGTTCAAGGGCTTCTACCTGCAGCAGGCAGACCACCAGACCGATAATGACCCGCGGACTTCCGAAGCGCTGTTCGTCTACACCCGTCGGTCCGAGGGCGAGCCTGGTGATCGCCTGCGAATCACCGGCCGGGTGAAGGAATACCACGGGCTGACCCAGCTTGTCGGCATCGGCGCAATGACCGTTTGCGGGCGGGAAGCTCTGCCAGGCCCCACGATCGTACGGCTGCCCTGGTCCGCACCAGCGGAAACCCTGGAAAACATGCGGGTACGCTTCGAGCAGCCCCTGACGGTGATCGACAGTTACAATCTCGGCCGTTATGGCGAATTAACCCTGGCTCCGACCGACCAGGTGGGGGCCACCGAATACTTGCCGCCCGGACCGTCTGCCGTGCGCACTGCGGAGCGAAACCGGGACCAGCGTGTGCTGCTGGACGACGGTCGCCTGCAGACGAATCCCCGCCCCGTTCCCTGGCCGCCCGGTGGCCTTTCGCCAGAACGGACGGTACGTGCCGGGGATCGGGTGACCGGACTCATTGGCATCCTGGATTTTCGCTTCGGCACGTGGCGGCTCCAACCCGAACCTCCCCCGGTGTTTGAGCAGGTCAACCCGAGACAGCCTCCGCCTTCCCGGCCGACCGAACCGCACATCCGCATCATGACCATGAACCTGGCCAATTACTTCAACGGTGATGGCCGGGGCCAGGGGTATCCAACGCCACGCGGGGCAAAAACCCGGACCAACTATCAGGACCAGCACCGGCGTCTGCTGGCTGCCCTGCAGGCTCCGAATCCGGATATCCTGGCCCTGACCGAAATTGAGAATGACGGCTACGGGCCGGACAGTGCCGTGGCCAACCTCGCCCGTGCCCTGGGACCGAACTGGCGCGTTGTCGAGACCCCGGGTGCCGACGGGTCGGATGAGATCCGGACGGTCCTGCTCTACCGCACAGACAGGGTGGACGTCACCGGCACCCCCGCTAGGCTGACAAGCGGCCCTTTCCAGCGTCGTGGCAGACCACCCCTGAGCCAGGCCTTTCAGGCCCGGGAAGGCGGGGACGCCGTGCGAGTTGTGGTCGTTCACCTGAAATCCAAGTCCTGCCGCAACGCCACCGGCGCCGACCGCGACCAGAACAATGGCGAAGGTTGCTACGCCAGCCGTCGGACCGGCTCGGCCAGGGCCATTCTTGACTGGCTGGCCTCGCTGCCCGCGCCGCCGGATCTGGCGGGCACCCTGATTACCGGCGACCTTAATGCCTATGCCCGGGAAACACCCCTGGACGCGTTCCGTGCGGGCGGATTCACAAGCATGGTGCATGACCACCACCCCTGCACGCCCGAGGCCTGCCCCCACTACACATACCGCTACAAGGGGGAGAAAGGCTCGCTCGACTATGCCCTGGCATCCAGCTCACTCCGACCCCACATCCTGACGGCTGCCACCTGGCTGCTCAATGCCGACGAGCCCCGGGCATTGGGATACCAGGGCCCCTTGGACATCGTGCAGCCTCTGCCCTGGCGCACTTCGGACCATAACCCGGTGGTTACCGACGTCCGCTACTGACCGGACACCCGGCGCCATGGGCCCGTCCTGTTTTTGCCTCGCCGCCGCCAACCTCCGGCTTACTGGCCAACGCGCTCCTGGCCACGGGCGGTAAACTGATCGGACATCTTGTCGCCAGAGTGACGCGTACGCACATGAGAATCCCTGCCCCCAACCTATGGCCCGTGGCCAGGACCGGACAGCGCCTGTTGCTGCAGGCCCGGCGCCGTGAAGCCCGGCTGGACAACCACCGGATGGTGTACCTGGAGCGAGGCAAGCCCGGTCCCGATCGGCCAACTGTGGTGCTGATCCACGGTTTCGCGGCCATGAAGGAGAACTGGGGCTTCTGGCTGCAGCGTCTGCCCCGTCACTGGCACTTGCTGGTTCCAGACCTGCCGGGCCTCGGCGAAAGTGAGTACAAGGCAGACGCCAGTTACAGCTACGAAGCCCAGGCACTTCGGCTGCGTGACTGGCTGGCCAGCTTCCCGACCCGCAACATTCACCTGGCCGGCAGCTCCATGGGGGGCGCCATTGCCGCTGTCCTCGCCCACAAACTGGATCCGGCACCCCGCTCTGTGACCCTGCTCAACAGCGCCGGGATCCCGGAGCACCCCGACGCAGATCCGGATGTGCCCTTCGAGTCAGACCGGGACAGCCTGCTGATCCCCCAGGACTGGAAAGGCGTTTATCGCATGTTCAACAGCGTTGGCAGTGGCCGGCCCACCGTATCGGGCATGGCCATGACAGGTCTGCTGGGACCCGACCTGCTGCAACGTACCGACGCCCTGCGGCATATATTCGGTGACATGCTGACCGACGCCCTGGCGCCAGCGCGCTATCTGGGCACCACGACTCCCCCCCTGCAGGTACAGTGGGGCGACCGGGACGTCATTACCCCCACCCGCTGCGTAAACTGGTTTGCAACCGCAACACCGCATGCCGAAGTTCACGTTTTTCGCGGCGTAGGGCATCTTCCCATGCTGGAAAATCCGGCACGCTCTGCGGCGGTTTTGCAGGACTTCGTCCAGCGTCACAGCCAGTAGTCCCGGGGCTCGCGCCCCCGGTAAGGCTGGTCATCGGATCCTGGCCGGATGGGCCAATTGGCCCATCCGGCCCACTCACCCGTCATTGGAGTCATGGGGGCAGACTCCCCAACAGGTCATAATCGATAGCACTAGAAAATCCCTTACATAACAAGAACAGAAACAAACGAGGAAACCCCATGCGCGCCTCAGCCTCAAATGCACAAGACCTGGGCATGCCGGCCATCTACCTGCACCTCCTGGCCGAACTGCTGCATACCATCGGTGTCGATGAACGGGACCTTCTGCTCCGGGTTGGCCTTGACCCGCTCCGGCTCAATTCCACCGATCTTCGTGTCAGCCAGTCCCAGGCGAGCGAGTTCGTTACCCGGGCCATCATCGAAAGCGGCGAACCGGGCCTCGGCATCATGCTGGCGCGGGAACTGAAAATGCCGCTGCATGGGGCGCTGGGCACCGCAGTCATGAGCAGCCGTACCCTGGAAGAAGCTCTGGAGCTGATGACCCGCTACCTGACCCTGCGGGCACCACACCTCCATGTCACCAAACGCCGGGGTGGCAGCAACGCCTGGTACACCGTCGCCTGCGACATGGACCTGGGTCCGCTTCAGGGCTTCATCATGGATGCCATGCTGTTTGGCTGTATTTTCATGGGGGCGCAACTGACGGGCGCCATTGTGGAGGGATCACGGGTTCTGCGACGGGGGCCCGAACCCGCCTACTTTCACCGGTTCCGACAACTAATGCCGGTACCGGTGGAATACGGCGCGACCGAGGATGCACTGGTGATCCCGGTGTCCCAGTTGGACCTGCCGATCCGCTTCAGCGACGAGCAGCTCGCCGCGACCTCGCGGAGCCAGTGCGAGGAAGCGCTGCGGCAATTAACCGAAGATGCGGGCTTTGCCTGTCGGGTCCGGCGGGTGATCGAAACCAGCCATCCCTTCCCGCCCAAACTGGCGCGCGTAGCAGCCACCCTGTTTGTCTCCGAACGCACACTGAAACGCCGGCTGCAGGAGGAGGAGGCCAGTTTCCAGGCCCTGGTGGACCGGGTTCGCCTGGAGCGGGCAGGCGAGTTGCTCACCAATACCGGCATGAACCTGAGCCAGATTGCCGACGCCCTTGGCTACGCCGATGCAGCGAATTTTACCCGCGCCTTCAAACGCTGGACCGGAACCAGCCCGAGCCAGTATCGAAACCACACGCGGCGGCCACAGGGAATAGCGGCCAAATCCATGCTCACTGCAACGGTCTGATCAGTCGATGCCGATGATCTTGTGCATCTGCAGGGTGAGACGCCACTCGGGGTGGGCCAGACAATAGTCCGTGGCCTTGCGGGTATTGCTCTGCTTGACAGGATCCGGGCCGTCCTCGGGGACCGCCGGTGACGCCATCGGCGAGAGAAAATAATGGCCGGCGCGAATGTGCCGGAAACGCTCCGGCATCGCCAGGGGCTGCGGGTACACCAGTTTGAGTTCGTCGCATGCGACCACCACAACGGTGGCATCGGCCTTGGGACTGACACACAACCAGTCAATGCCCTTGGGCACCGGCAGAGTGCCGTTGGTTTCCACCCCCACCTCGAAACCCGCCCGGTGCAGGGCATCAATCAGGGGTTCGTCCAGCTGCAGCAGCGGTTCACCGCCGGTGCAGACCACGTAGGGGTTCCCGGGTGCATCCGGCCAAAGACCGCGGAGGTGCGCGGCCAGCGCTTCAGGCGACTCGAACTGACCGCCATTCTGGCCATCGGTACCCACGAAATCGGTGTCACAGAAATTACAGACCGCCGCCGCCCGGTCCTTTTCCCGGCCGGTCCACAGATTGCATTTGCTGAACCGGCAGAACACCGCGGCGCGGCCGGCCTGGGCGCCTTCGCCCTGGAGCGTGTAAAAGGCTTCTTTTACCCGGTACATCAGGCACGCACCTCGTATTCAAGCGGATCCTGAACGCCATTGGCGGCAAAGGCTTCCAGACGCTCAACGCACGACCCGCAGCGACCGCAGGCCCGCTCCCGGCCGTTGTAGCAGGTCCAGGTCTGACCGTAATCCAGCCCCAGCCTGAGGCCCTCGGCCAGAATCCGGCCTTTGTCCATGTTCATGAACGGTGCCTCGATGCCCACCGGTTCGTAATTGGCAACCCGGCAGACCGCGTCCATCTTCTGCACGAATTCCGGTCGGCAATCCGGGTAGATGGCGTGGTCGCCTCCATGCGCGCCATACCAGACGGCCCCGGCGCCAACCGTTACGGCATAGCCGGTGGCCAGGGAGAGCAGGATCATGTTGCGGTTCGGCACCACCGTGGCCTTCATGCTGTCTTCTTCGTAGTGACCCTCGGGCACTTCAATTCCGGAGGTCAGTGCCGAGCCCGACATCACCTCACTCATGGCCCGGATATCAATGATCTTGTGGGGAATACCCAGAGACTGGCAAACGGAGGCGGCACACTCGAGCTCCCGGACGTGGCGCTGGCCATAATTGAAGGACAGCGCATGGACCCGATAGCCGCGGTCGCGTGCCAGGTGCAACAGGGTGTAGGAGTCCATGCCTCCGGAATAGATCACAACCACGGTTTCAGTCATTCGGAATCCCCATATGGTGTCGTGCGGGCCGGACTGGTTTACTTCCGCCCCCCGAGACAGACAGCTGTCATCGGGCTTTTACAATGAATGGACATATTGTAACAGTGCACGCACAGGTTGGGTTCGCGTCTCGGCATCGGGGCGAGTAAACTCAGCGAAAAACAACGTAACGACTACACTGAGCCAATGACCACTGACATCCGCCCGGCGTTCATTGATTTTGAGGCCTCAAGCCTCGACCTGATTGCGAGCTACCCGATCGAGGTGGGCATCTGCATGCCGGATGGTACGCTGCACAGCTGGCTCATTGCACCCCACGTCCTCTGGCAGGATTGGTCAGAGAGCGCCGAACGCATCCACGGGATTTCCCGGGCGACGCTGGAAGCGGAAGGCTCATCCGTGCGGGAAGTGGCGCTCCATCTGAACGAAATACTGCCGGGACAGGTCTTTTGCGACGCCTGGACCTTTGACAGTTTCTGGCTCCACCGCCTGTACCGGGCAGCCCGGGTTCGGCCAAATTTCCAGCTTGAGTCCATTTCCATGCTGCTGGACACACCGCAGGTCCGGGAATGGTCCGGCGTTCGCCAGCAGGTGATCTCGGAACTCGGATTACCGGTGCACCGGGCGGCCAATGACGCCCTGATTCTTCACAAGACCTGGGAAAAAATCAGGCCCTGGAACGGCGAGACCGCATAGCGATCACTTCCAGACCATCCCTCAGCGTGTTCAACGTCCAATAGGTGACCAGCGCCATCAGTCCTGCGCCGGCAACGGTGAAGACAAGATCCTCGCCCACAGCCTGGTGTCGTGCAATCAGCATGTAGAGCGCCAGGGCGACGACCAGAACGGTTTCAATTACGATGTGGGAATGGAATTTCTTGCGGACAGATCCGGCTTTATCGGCCATTTACTTAGGTTTCAACCTCTGTGTCTGGTGACTTCAACGATAAGTTAGTGTGCGAATTATCGCCAAAATGACGCAGAAGATCTGTACGAAGTAGTGGCTACGAGCTTTCCACTACCCAAAAAAAACGCAGCCCAGCGGGCTGCGTAGAAAGGAGAGATCCATTCGACTTCTGGCGCGGCAGAAGTCATGGATTGCACAACGTAAAAACACGTGACATGGCGAAGTATGCGTGCTCCGGGCAAGGCCGTCTGTACGGGTTTGCCGAAGCCTTCGGACGCTTGCAAACCGCCAGACAACCGATACACTGATCCTGAACCGAACCCTGAAAGAGCCGTTATGACCGGAATAATCTCACAGTCCCGATTCAACACCGTCCCGGATTGCCGTTCCGCGCAATCTGCGCGCGCCATGGTGAAAGATATCTAACGGCTTTCGGTCAGTCCCGGGAGCCATAGCAGCGACCGGGTCAGCTTCTCCGCCAAACCCCGGTTGCCCAGGCTCCGGGGTTTTTGTTTTTGCAGCCGCAAAACGATAAGGAGAACATCATGAAGAGACATCCGACAACACGAGCAGCAAACCAGCCCATCCCCGGTCGCCAGGGCCCGCTCAAGCGTCCCGAAAAGCTGCCGCTGCTGGATGCGATTTGCAGGAAACTGAACCAGCGCGTCAACCTGGATGACGAGCAGCGGGTGCTCGGGCTCTATGAACGGGGCTGGATCTTCAAAGGTGTGCTGGGCAACCTGGATGGCGCGGAGGCCCGATATGTCCGGGCCCTCGCGAACCGTTACAACTCCTGGATCGCGCGTCAGGTTGCCTGACGCCCGTCCATGTTTCCGGCCATGCCGGACAGGCCCGAACCGGTCAGTGGCGCCGGTTCAGGCCCTGCATCATGGCCATATCACCGCCATGGACCATGGCGTAGTTGTTGACCACGTCGTGGATCTTTTCCTGGGAATAGGGTTTGACAACATAGCCGTTGGCGCCGGCACTGATCGCGCGCTGAATGCTGTCGATGGAGTCGTCCGCCGTGACCAGAACAATGTGCTGTTCTGCCCGGATCTTTTTGAATTCCTGCATCAGTTCGTGGCCATCGCCATCCGGCAAGCCCAGGTCCAGCAGAATAATCTGGAACTCCTGGTCGGCAAATGCGGCCCTGGCCGCCGCCGCATCCACACATTCGGACACCTGAGTTGCACCGGCCCGGTACAGCATCTCGATCAGTCTTTCCCTCATGACCGGCTCGTCTTCCACTACCAGAACCCTGAGGTCACTCATTGATTGTCTCCTGTCTTACTCTTGCATCCGGACATTGTCTCAGTACTCTCACAGGGAATCATTACCCGTTCGCCTCGGCAGATCCAGCGGCGCGGGACGCGGGGCCGACGCTCGCCCGGAGGCCGACGCCGGGTCACTCACGCCAGCTTCGGACACCAGCTCTTCGGCACCGGAGCGGATAAGAATGTTACTGATGCTCACTGCCGTCGAATACAGGGAGATGGCAATGATCAGCAGAATGGGCTGGACGAAGGCGACAAAGCCCGGAACCTCGGCACTGCCGATGATGCTCAGTATGAGGATAATCGACGGCCCCAGCACCAGAAACAGGGTGAGGGCAATGAAGAAGACGATCCGTTCCTTGTAACGACCCAGGTCCCGGTTGGTCACCAGCCCGAGCACGAACTTGCCAATCGCCAGGCCAGCCAGGATGGCCGCGGCAATGCTCAGGTCCGGACGCATCAGGGTTTCGTATAGTCGGCCCTCCCAGAGCCGCTGCATACCGATTACGAGGAACGGGAACAACACGAACAGGATATCGGCGTAGGTCCCGTACATCATGCTGAGGCTGTACTGCTCACTGCGGGGTTGGCTGTCGGTCATTGGCCTGTTCCTGTCGTTACTCTTCTGGTTACGGTCACGTCGGGATCTCCGCAGCGGTGCGCGCGCGGTCTATCATGTCATTGAGCGTGTCGAGCTCGCCGCGAACCCGGTCCCAGTCCGGGCTTTCGGTTTTCAGCAAAGTCTCGACCACGCCGGCCTGCCGGGTCATGGCCGGATACCCCATGGCACCCGCGGTGCCCTTGATCTGATGCGCTTCCGATTTGAGAGGTTCGGTGTCCCGGTCCTGCCACGCCGTCTCCATCCGGACCCGACGGCCCGCCAGTCCGTTCAGGAACTGCGGCACCAGACCCTCGATTTCGTCGTCCTGGCTATCCTCCCGACTGCCGGACGGCCGTTGCAGAAAACGCTCCAGCAACGCCTGCAGGTGCGTCTGGTCGATGGGCTTGTCCAGCACCCCGTCACACCCTGCCTCCAACAAGGCATCGGTCTCTTTCTGGTCGCCGGCGGTGAACGCGATGATGGGCCGCCGAAAACCAGTCTGACGCAGCAACCGGGTCGCGTCGACACCGTCCATGCCGGGCATGTGGCTGTCCATCAGCACCAACTGGATGGATTCTGACAGGGCGCGGCGTACGGCATCCTCGCCGCTGGCAACCGACAGCACCTCCAGCCCATGTCGGCCGAGCATCCGTTCCACCAGACGGCGGTTGTCATCGTTGTCTTCCGCCACCAGAACCCGGCCAATGAACTCCCGGTCCGGCCTGCGGCCCTGGTCCGGATCAACCGTGAGGTAGCGGGCGAGGGTCTCGTAAAACCGCTGCTTGTCGATGGGCTTGGCCAGATGCTCATTGCAGCCCGCCAGCCGGTAGTCGGCAATGTCCTCGGACATGACGTTAGCCGTCAATGCAATCACTGGAATGTTGACGCCAGCCTCCCGAAGCGCTGCGGTTGCGTCCCGGCCGTTCATGACCGGCATCTGAATATCCATCAGGATCAGGTCAAACTCTTCACGCAGGGCCAGGTCCAGGGCTTCGGCCCCATTACCGACATGGACCAGTTCCGCTCCGGTCCGGGATACCAGCAGCGACACCAGTCGCCGGTTGGTCTCGTTGTCTTCCGCGCACAGGATACGTCCGCTCAACCGCGGCGCCACCACCATCGGGATGGCACGCCGCCGCTGGCTCAGCTCGGAGGCGTCCCGCAGGAAATGGACATTCGCCAGCGAGCCGGTGCGGATCGACAGTTCAAATTCGCTGCCCTCGCCGTACGTGCTGTTGACCTGAATGCTGCCCCCCAGCATCTCGGCAAGCCGGCGGGAGATACTCAGCCCCAGGCCGGTGCCCCCGTACTGGCGGGAAATGGCGGCACTGCCCTGGGCAAACGGATCAAACAGCCGACCCAGTTGCTCCGGCTTCATGCCGATGCCGGTATCAACGACCCGGGCAATTAGCTCTTCATGGTCGCGATCGCAACGAACCACCAGGGAAATCGAGCCCTTTTCGGTGAATTTCAGCGCATTGCCACAGAGATTGATGATGATTTGCCGGAACCGGGTCGGGTCCGTGAGTACCTGTTCAGGCAATGGATACTCGCAGATGATGCTGAAATCCAGTCCTTTTTCCCGGGCGCGGGGGGCGAAGAAGGCCCGGATTTCGTCCAGCAGTTCCGGCAGATTGACCGACACCACATCCACGTCGAGCTTGTTGGCGTCGATCTTGGAGTGATCGAGAATGTCGTTGACCAGGTCCAGCAGGTGACGCCCGCTCCGGACCACCGTTTCGGCGCTGCTGTGTTTTTCCTGATCACTCAGATCCGGGTCCAGCAGGGTTTCGCCATAACCGATGATGGCGGCCAGCGGTGTCCGGATTTCGTGGCTCATGTTGGCCAGGAACTGGCTCTTGGCTTCGGCCGAGTTGCGGGCCAGCTCCTTCTCCAGCCGCTCCTGTTCGCGCTCACGCTCGATGCGCTGGCGCTGGTGGCTCTCGGTCGCATCGATGCAGGTGCCTTCCAGATGAGCCGGCTCGCCATCGGCGTCATACACCGTGTGCAGCGAAATGTTGGCCCAGCGTTCCTCGCCGTCCCGGGTCAGGTACCGGGCCTCAATCCCTTTAACCGTGCCGCGGGCCTCCAGTTGCTGGACCACCAGGCGCCGCAGCCGGTCATCGGCAATGCAGGTTTCCAGTACATCGGGGTTACGCTTGAGCAACTCCCGGCTGCTGTTGTAGCCCATCAACTCGGCCATGGCCGGATTGGCGGTGATGAAGCGGCGGTCCGGTGACATCTGGAACACCCCCTCAATGGCGTTATCGAACAGCGACTGGTAGCGCTGCAGGTTTGACAGGGCCCGCTGGCTCCAGCTCAGCGCCTCGCCCTGAACCTGCTTGATCCGATCCGCCAGTGCGAACGAGAACAGGATGATCTGGGCAGTGAGGCCGATCTGTGGCGAATAATTGGTCAGCGTGTTCAGCGGAAGAATGCCCATGACCGTCAGGGCGTATACCAGGAACCCGATCAGCGCCAGGGTCCACGCAAAGAAGTACGCTCGGGCTGCAGGGTTGTAATAGCGCCAGGAGAGGTAACTGACCACGATCAGGACCAGACTGAGAACCACCGACCCGAGCACGATCCACTCCATGGCCACGTGATAGGGCAGGAACAGGGACAACACGAAGGTCGTCGCCACCGAGTACAGGCAGAGCCGGAGCACCTGGTCGAGATCGGCGGAACGCTCCCGGGTCTCAAGCAGGTGACGGGCCATCAGCAGGCCCCAGAACCAGGTCATGATGATCTGGAAATGCAGGTACTCCTTGTTGAACAGCGCCGGCCGGCTGTCCAGCAACTGGATGCCATGCACCTGTTCGGTGACGATGAAGATGGCGGCGGACACCAGGTACAGAACGTAGTAAATGTTGCTGCGCTCACGAACCGATACGGCAACGAACAGGTTGTAGGCCAATATCGCCAAAACCGCGCCGAGCAGAAGACCGCGAACGACTTCGTCAACCGATACTTTTTCAATGTAACTGTCCGGGTGCCACAGACTGATCGGCAGGCGGAAGGTGTTGGTGTTGGTGATTCGCAGGTACACCGTGTTCACGGCATCCGGTGCCAGCGACAGACGGAAGGTCGGATTGGGGACGGCCAGGTCGCGCTGGGTCCAGTTGTCGAGGTAACCGGCGCGACTCTGCTGGACCAGCTTACCCCCGCGAACCAGATACAGCCGCACCTCATCGACCAGCGGCAACGCCAGCTCCAGGATCCATTCGGTATCGCTTGCGGTTCCGCGGGTGCGGATATCAAACCGGGTCCAGTAGGCCGACTCGGTATAGCCAAAATTGAGGACACCGCCCTCGTGGCGGGTGAAAGCATTGAGCCCCCGATCCTTGACCTCATTGAACGTCAGCTGCTGATCCGGATCTTCGAGGTACCAGATGCAGTTGCCCAGGTCCCTGACACTTGCGGTACCACTTCTCAGGACCAGATCACCCTCTCGACAGGCTTCCTGGGCTCCGGCAACCGCCGGCACCAAGGCCGTCAGAACAAGCAGCAGGGCCAGCAGGGAGCGAGCCACTGCGGTGAATGCCGGATGATTCCGTTGCCGCAAAATGTGATCTCCGCGAGGGTAGATGCCTATATTATCGTTTATTGTCAGCATTCGAGGCGGGGCTAACAGCCCTGCGGGTAATCACTTTAGCCGTTTACCAACTGCCGCGCACCCCAGAGCCGTTCTAAATGAGACATTTCTGCAAGTTCAGTGCAATTGCCTTCGCCACGCTGTTACTGGCTGGCTGCGGTCCTGAGGATTCCGGACCCACCGCCTTCAATCCCGCCACCAACGTGGATCTCACCTTCTCGACGTTCACCCTGACCGAACAGACCGAAAACAGCCTGTTCGGTGACCTGGTACCGGCCGTGGAGCCGGCCGATGCCAATAACAGTGAGGCCCAAGCCATTGCCGACGGCATTCGCACCCAGCTGGCGCTGTTTCTCGGACTGACCTATGCGCAGGATGCGGGGCCGTCAATCGAATCGGTACGCAACCCGATGGACCTGATGCGCAGGGTCATTGGTGAAAACGAGGTCGCCAATTTCATTGATGCCCGCCAGTACATCAGCTCACGCATTGATGCTGGCCAGGCAGGGGAATACAGCAACACCACCAACGACGTCTCCATCCGCTTCACGGACCAGAAAGCGTTCACCGAAGGGCTGCCCGTGACCGAATACAACTGGCGTTACCCGATTGCAAAGTGGGTATACACACCGGATACCTCCGGCCTGGTGACGCGGGTAATCAGCTGGGTGGCGTCGGGCGACTTCCCGGCTGACTCCACGCGCCCCAGCGCCACCCTGGGCACCGAGTTCCGAGCCCGCGATTTCCAGACCTCCGGCTACAATGACGGCGCACGCCTGCACGCCGAGGGCAGCCTGGTCATCAAGGGGGAAAGGGAGTTGGCTTTTATCCGGGAATATCAGGATCTGAACACCGATACCGTGTTAATCGATGGCACTGCGGTTGGAACCAGTGAGGGCACACAGGGTGGTCCGGAATTCGAATTCGCCGGGGACACGGTCGATTGCCTGAAGATCGAGATGGACTATGCCGGCCCGTCGGTGGAGGTTTTCACGTCGCTGGATCAGCCTCCCCAGATGGAGGATCCGGACAATCCGGGCCAGACCATGGCCAATCCGGATTATTGCCTCAATCAGGATACCGCAACGGCGGGCTATCCAACCCGGCAAACCGGCTTGCGGATGTGAACGGTCACGGGAGCTCGACCGGCTAGCAGGTGCCCCTGCCAGTCAGCTTCCAGTTCTGGAGAAAACCTTTCTTGCGATCAATCATTCGCTCGTAGGTGGAGATCATGATCGCAGCGTGGGGCGCTTTAGTCAGTCGCAGGGTCTCGATGCGCCGTTCAAGGCGCTCGACTTCCGAGCTGACCTGCTGGTGAACATGGTCACGAACGCTGTCATGGTGATCAAGCTTGACCGTTCGTTCGGATCGGTCGGCGAAGGTCTGAGGGGGCTTATCCATTCGTCTTCTCGTCCAGTGAGTCGTGATAGATCCTGTTCCCATTTCGGAAGTCTGCCCATCTGTCCGGCAAAGTGCAATAAAAATGAATTTAGTTTCATTTTTATTGCCGGACCCGATTCGAGGACCTGCTCTTCACACGCAAAAAGCCCTGCTATAGTTCCCTGTAACATGCAGATTTTTCAGTATGATTCTGACCAACGCCCGGGAACTGCCATGACCCAGACCTCCGTCGCCGATACCCTCCGTGAATACCTGTCCCTGCTCGAGCTGCTGGACGATGCCTACTGGGAAGCCAGCAGCATTCATCACAAGGATATGCTGTACGACATCATCAGCATTTTCAGCCAGGAAGTGTCCGAGATAAACAAACTCAGCATCCAGGACCACCACTACCCCTATGAAGTGATCACCGAGGGCATTCGCAGGGTCGTACCGAAACTCGAGCGGCTGGATGAAAACCGGGAGGAGGTGATTCAGCGCACCCAGACACTGACAGATTTCCGGGACATCCTGTCGTCAGTGCTGGGCATTCTTGAGGAACAGTTGCGGACCCTGTGAATTCAGGCCGCAACCAGTGGCCGCTGGCTCTCGGGAATCAGGGGAAAGCGATTGCAGACGGTGTAGACGAATTTCGCCAGCGCCGGCAGGTGATGCCCAACAATGGGAATGCCGGTATTGAGCAGGCTGACTGAAATATCCCGCGCCGGATCCGCCCAGCACAGTTTGTTAATCAGGCCAATGTGACCGAAGGCGTAACGGCTCTGCGGTCCCCACAAGCCCACCGGGTTTCCACCGAGCATCATGCCGGCGCTGAAGCGCATGGGAATCATCATCGTCCGGTCAATCTGCAGCGAACCGAACTGCTGTATGGCCCGCCGAACCGTCATTTCACTGCAGATGCGCTTGCCGTTCCAGACCCCGCCATTGAGCATCATCTGGAAGAAGCGGCCCATTTCCTCGGCGGTACCACACAAATTACCGGCGGGAATGACCGCTTCCTGGAACCGGGGATCGTTGGAGACCTGCTCCACAGTCCGGATATCACTGCCCAGAGCGCGGCTGACAATCCACGAGACCGGAAACCGGGGGGTCGGACCAGTGGCGTAGTTGGTCGCCAGCTCGTGCAGGTGCTCCGGGGCAATCCCGTAAGTGAACCACTTCATACCCATGGGCTGGCGCAAGTGCGTGTCCAGGTAGTGCTCAATACTGTTGCCGGTGACCTTTTCCAGTACCCGCTGCAGCACGAATCCACCGGTCACGGCGTGGTAGGCCACTTTAGCGCCATCCACCTCCACTGGCTTGGCCTGACACAGCAGACGCCAGATTTCATCCTTGTCCCACAATACGTCGATAGGCGTTTCCCGCGGGATCGCCGGAATCCCGCCACGGTGGGAGAGCACCTGGTGCAGGGTGATCGTTCGCTTGCCGCCCCGGGAGAACTCCGGGCAATAATAGGCCACCGGGTCGGTCAGGCTCACCAGCCCATGCTCTGCAAGCATGTGGATCAGCAACGCCGTGACCGCTTTGGAGGCGGAGAAGTAACAGACGGGGGTTTCGGTCGTCATCGGTGTCTTCAGGACACTGGCGTTGTCCCGGGGACCATTGCCCGTGGCGTGCCCGATGGCCCGATGCAACACCTGTTCACCACGATGGCGCACCGACAGCTGCAACCCGGGATGAACGCCAGTCCGATACAACGCCTCGACACTGCTCCAGATGGCGTCAATCGCCTCCGAACTGACACCGGCCGCGTCAGGGTGCTCACCGGCGGCATCACGGTAGGTGACGGCAGACAGGTCTTTGGGAACATCACAGGTGTGCAGGGCACGGCGGGCGATTCGATTCATTCGGGTACAACCTTATTCAATGTTCTTTTGTTATCGGCGATTCAGGCACCATTATGAACATGCTCGGAGAGCTCTGCCATCGAAACGCAGTTGCGGCCCTGTTCCTTGGCACGGTACATGGCCTTGTCGGCGGCCGCACACAGGTCCGCAGCGGTCAGGCCATGACTGGGATAGACCGCCACTCCGATACTGATGGTCAGTGGCACGGTGTTACCGTCCCCCAGAGGGTGCGGCATGGAAGCGACCTGACGCCGCAGCCGCTCCGCGGTTTCCCGGGCCTCGACCACTTCCATCTCCGGCAACACGATCACAAATTCCTCGCCGCCAAACCGACCCACCGAATCGACCGTGCGCACGCTGTCCAGCAACAGCGCGCTGACCGCCTTCAGGACCGAATCACCGGCGGCATGGCCGCAGGTGTCGTTCACCTCCTTGAAATGGTCGAAGTCGATCCAGAGTACGGCCATCGTGCGGTGATAACGCCTGGCACGCTCCAGTTCTTCCTCCAGGAGCCTCGACACCTCCCGCCGGTTGAGCAGACCCGTCAGCGAATCGCGGGTCGCCAGTTCCGCCAGTTCGTTCTCCAGCGCCTTGCGGTCAGAGATATCCAGAACAATGCCCTCCAGCACCGTTTCACCATCATCGTCAACGACGCCACGGCCCCGCTCCCACACCCAGATCTCGTCGCCGCCTTTGCGGATCAGCGAGTACTCCACCGAAAACGGCTCACCCCGGTCCAGCGCCGCCTTCACCTCCCGCTGCAACCGTTCGTTGGCGGCATGGTCCATCAGGTCGGCAAAACTGAGCTGGCGGTTGTTGACCAGGGCCGCCGGCTCGTAACCGGTGAGATCAATACAGCCATCGGAAACAAACAGCATGGTCCACTGGCTGTCGTAGCGACAGCGATACGCCATGCCGGGAAGGTTATCCATGAGTACGGTCAGCTGGCGCTCCCGCGCGCGGAGCGCCTGGCGCTGAGCGAACTGGAGCCTGAGCAGGGCGCGGTCCCGGTAGAGCTGGCGCAGGATCACGACGAACAGAACGAGTCCGGTGACCAGAATGAAGAAGGCCCCCTTCCAGGTCTGGAATCGGGCCAGGGTTTCCGGGTCCTGAAACCAGGACTCAAACAGACTGTCGGAAAACCCGATCCAGGCAAACCCGACCAGCAGATAGGTCAGCGCCACCCAGAGAGCCCGGCGGACCGGAAGCAACTGATCGGGGAGCTTGCGCTCGTTGGACTGTTTCATTCCAGTACCGCGTGTTTGCGTGGCGGCCTTGGCGATGAGCAGCCTGTTTTGGATAGTGTCATGCCGAGAAAATAGTCATTCTTCTGACATAAGTCGAGTCATGCCGGGAATGGGGGCGCTATTCTCCACCCTGACTGTGTTACCTTTTCAGAACGGACAATCAGGCAGGAGACGCCATGACCCCGGGGATCACCGCCACCAGGAAAGCCAGGATCAACCACACCATCCACGAGTACGATCACGACCCCGCCAGCGAGAGTTACGGCTCCGAAGCGGCCGACAAGATGGGGACCGACCCCCGTCGGGTATTCAAGACCCTGGTGGTTGCCATTGACGGCAAGGAACTGGCCGTTGGCGTGATTCCGGTCAGTGCCATGTTGAGCATGAAGCGGATGGCCCGGGCAGCCAATGGCAAGAAAGCAGCCATGGCCGATCCCCAGGAGGTCATGCGCAGCACCGGTTACGTGCTCGGCGGGGTCAGTCCACTGGGCCAGAAACGACGGCTGAAGACCTTCATCGACGCCTCGGCCCGGGAATTTAAGACCATCTTTGTCAGTGCCGGCCGACGGGGGCTGGAAATTGAATTGGCCCCCGACGACCTCGCCACACTGGTGAACGGTCGCTTTTTGCCACTTCAACAGGAGTGAAGGGTGTCCCACGCACTGGATCTGCTGTTGATCGGAGGCATCATGCTGGTGGCCCTCGCGGCCCACTCCCTGGGCCAGCGGGTCCACGTTCCCCGGGTGACGCTGCTGTTGCTGGTGGGCGCCCTGGCCGGACCGGAAATGCTGGACCTGATACCCCTATCAGTGAGTCACAATTTCTCCCTGGTCACCGAACTGACGCTTGCCATGGTGGGCTTTCTGCTCGGGGAACGGATGTCCTTCCGCGATCTCCGACAGGGCCGCGAAGCCATTGTCATCAGCCTCGCGGTGACGCTCATCACCGCGCTGCTGATTTTTGTGGGCATCTGGCTGGTCACTCAAAACCTGGTCGCCGCGCTCCTGCTGGCCGCAATTGCCACCGCTACCGACCCGGCTGCCACTCTGGATGTGATCCGGGAAGCCGGCGCCCGGGGGCCACTGACTCGCCTGGTGACGCAGGTGGTGGCCATCGACGACGCCTGGGGTGCGATACTGTTCAGTGTCCTGCTGGTGTTTGCTGAACTGGTGTCCGGCAACGGCGCTGAGCTTATAGAAACCATTGGCCATGGATTCTACGAGGTAGTCGGGGCCATCGCCCTGGGAGCCCTGCTTGGGCTACCCATGGCCTGGCTCACCGGGCGCCTCAAGCCCGGTGAGCCAATGCTGCTGGAATCAGCTGGATTCGTTTTTCTGGCGGCGGGAATTGCCGGAGCCATCGACGTTTCGTATCTGCTGACCTGCATGGCGCTGGGTGTGACCGTCGCCAACAGGGCGCATCACCACATCCGTCCGTTTCGTTCGATCGAAGGCATCGTCGAGCCTTTCCTGGCGATGTTCTTCTTTTTGGCCGGTTTCAGCCTGGACTGGGAAGTGCTGCCAACTCTCGGGTTAATCGGTGCGGTCTACATCCTCGTTCGGATGATAGGCAGGGTCGCCGGGGGGTATGTTGGCGGGGTGCTGGCCGGCTCCGGGCACAAGATCCGTGTGCACACCGGCGCCTGCCTGCTTCCCCAGGCTGGTGTGGCGATGGGGCTGGCGCTGGTCGCAACCGACCGGATGCCGGAAATGATCTTTATCCTGCCACTGGTGATCGGCTCAACCGTTCTGTTTGAACTGCTCGGGCCGCCGATTACCATGAAGCAATTGCGCCAGGCGGGGGAAACCCGCAAGGACCCTCGCTAAAGACCAGACGACGATCACCAAGACACAAAAAACCCGGAGAACCTGGGTAGGTTGTCCGGGTTTTTCGGGAGGGACCGGCCCTTCAGGCCCGCCCCTCAGCCTTACTTAACCGAGGCGCGAGCCTCCTCGAGGATCCTGTTCAAGGTCGCACTTGGCTGCATGATCTCGCAGACCTTCTCCATCGGCGGGTGATAATAGCCGCCGATATCGGCCGGTTGGCCCTGAACCACGGTCATTTCCTCCAGGATCTTGTCCTTGTTCTCCTCCAGCTGCTTGGACAGCTTGGCGAAGAATTCCTTCAGCTCCTTGTCGCTGTCCTGCTTGGCCAGTTCCTCGGCCCAGTAGCGGGCGAGGTGGAAGTGGGAGCCACGGTTATCGAGTTCACCGGTGACCCGGGACGGCGACTGGTTGTTCTCCAGCAGGCGCTCCGTGGCCTTGTCCAGGGTCTGACCCAGCAGGCGAGCACGCTCGTTGCGCTGCTTTTCACCGAGCTCATCCAGGGACACTGCCGTGGCCAGGAATTCACCGAGTGAATCCCAGCGCAGATGGTTCTCCTGGATCAGCTGCTGCACGTGCTTCGGCGCGGAACCGCCGGCACCGGTTTCATACAGGCCACCGCCGTTCAGCAGCGGCACGATGGACAGCATCTTGGCACTGGTGCCCAGCTCCAGGATCGGGAACAGGTCCGTCAGGTAGTCGCGCAGGACGTTGCCGGTGACGGAGATGGTGTCCAGGCCGCGAATCAGGCGCTCCATGGTCCAGCGGATGGCACGGACCGGCGACATGATGCGGATATCCAGACCCTCGGTATCGTGATCCTTCAGGTAAGTCTCGACCTTCTTGATCAGCTGGGCATCGTGGGCACGCTCATCGTCGAGCCAGAACACCGCCGGCATACCGGTGGCGCGGGCACGGCTGACCGCCAGCTTGACCCAGTCGCGGATCGGCAGGTCCTTGGTCTGGCACGCGCGCCAGATATCGCCTTTCTCGACGTTGTGCTCGGTCAGCACGGTACCGTCCTCGGCAATGACCCGGACCACACCGTCTTCCTTGATCTCAAAAGTCTTGTCGTGGGAGCCATACTCCTCGGCCTTCTGCGCCATCAGGCCCACGTTCGGCACCGTACCCATGGTGGTCGGATCGAAGGCGCCGTGGGTCTTGCAGAAGTTGATGACTTCCTGGTAGATGGTGGCGTAGGTGGACTCCGGCATGACCGCCTTGGTGTCCTTGAGCTTGTTGTCACGGGCCCACATCTTGCCGGAGTTGCGGATCATCGCCGGCATGGAGGCGTCAACAATCACGTCGCTCGGTACGTGCAGGTTGGTGATGCCCTTGACGGAATCGACCATCGCGATTTCCGGACGGTGCTCGTAACAGGCGTGCAGGTCTTCCTGGATCTGCTCCTGCTTGGACTCCGGCAACTGCTTGATTTTCTCGACCACACTGGACAGGCCGTTGTTCGGGTTAACCCCGATTTCATCAAACAGATCACCGTACTTGTCGAACAGGTCCCGATAGAAAACCTTCACCGCGTGACCGAACACGATCGGGTGGGAGATCTTCATCATGGTCGCTTTCACGTGCAGGGAGAACATCACACCGGTTTTCTCACAGTCTTCGATGGCGTCCTCGAAGAACTTGACCAGCGCTTTCTTGCTCATGTACATGCCGTCGAGCACTTCACCTTCCTGCAGTGGAAGCTCGGATTTCAGAACGGTCTGCTTGCCCTGCTTGTTCTCGAACACGATACGGGCGGTGGTGGCCTTGTCGAGGGTGACCGACTGCTCGCTGGAGTAGAAGTCACCGCCGCGCATGTGGGCAACGTGGGTCCGGGACGCCGGGCTCCATTCGCCCATGGTGTGGGGGTATTTGCGGGCAAAGGCTTTGACCGCTGCCGGGGCGCGACGATCGCTGTTGCCCTCGCGCAGAACCGGGTTAACGGCGCTGCCCAGTACCTTGGCGTAGCGGGACTGGATTTCCTTCTCTTCGTCGGTCTCCGGATCTTCCTTGTATTCGGGAACCTTGTAGCCCTGCTCGTTCAGCTCTTTGATGGCTGCGCGCAGCTGGGGGATGGAAGCAGAGATGTTCGGCAACTTGATGATGTTGGCATCCGGGTCCTTGGTGTACTCGCCCAGCTCAGCCAACGCATCCGGAACCCGCTGGTCTTCTTCAAGGTAGTCCGGGAAGTTCGCCAGAATACGCGCCGCGAGAGAAATGTCGCTGGTTTCGAATTCAATGCCAGCCGGCTTGGCGTAGGTTTCCAGGATGGGAAGAAGCGACCGTGTCGCGAGGGCAGGTGCCTCGTCGGTCAGGGTATAGACAATCTTTGCTTTGGATGATGTCATTTTCGTCCTCAGGCTAATGGGTGGGTTCAGGACGGTCACGGCGGGGTCAGGCGTCTTGTGGACGTCCGACCCGAGCGATGACTGATTAGGAACTTTTGATAGACCTACTAAGATACCATTTTTTCATGAATTCTGGTTACGATCTTAGTATAAGAACGGACGAAAAGTTCGCTAATTCCCGTTACAGGACGATGAAAAACCTCGAATTTACGAAACTTTAGTACATTCCGGGGTTTCAAGCCGGCAGGCCGCGAGGGTTACCGCCCGCCAAAACCTGCGCACAGTTTTGGCGATCAGTAACCCCTCGCTGGTCAGGCCCTGTCGGTTTTACCCGTTCGGCAGCAGGCTGGCATCGGCCAGCTGGTTCCGGATGTGATCCAGCGCTTCCGGGTTCGACAGGGCATCCCGGTTGTCCGCCTTGGACGAGCCATTGATCAGGCGGGCCACCGCCAGTTCGACTTTTTTGCCACTGCGGGTGTACGGGATGTCAGCCACTTCGACAATGTGCTTGGGCACATGCCGGGGGCTGGCACCTTGGCGGATGCGGGTTCTGAGCTGCTTCAGCAGATCGTCGGTGATGGTCTGGCCGTCGGCCGGCACCACCAGCAGCACCACTTCAACATCGCCGTCGATCTGGCGGCCGACCACCAGACTGTCCTTCACCTCGGCCACGGTTTCCACCTGGCGGTAGATTTCCGCGGTGCCGATGCGCACACCCCCCGGGTTCAGGGTAGCGTCGGAACGGCCATAGATAATGGCGCCGCCGTGCTCGGTGAATTCGATGAAGTCACCGTGCGCCCAGACCCCGGGGAAAGTATCGAAGTATGCCGCGTGGTAGCGGGCACCGTCAGGATCGTCCCAGAAACTGACGGGCATGGAGGGTAGTGGCTGGCGACAGACCAGCTCGCCCCGGCCGCCACTTACCGGCCTGGCGTCCTCGTCGTAGGCCACGGCGTCGACGCCCAGGAACCGGCACTGGATTTCACCGCGACGGACGGGCAGCAAGGGGGTGGAACCCACAAAGCAGCCGCAGATATCGGTGCCCCCGGCAATGGAACCCAGCAGCACACCGGGCGCGCCATCGCTGTAGACCCAATCGTAATCCTCCGGCAACAGCGGCGAGCCGGTGGAGAACAGCACCCGCAGGGCGCTCAGATCCAGCTCCCGCGCCGGCTTCAGCTCGGCCTTGCGGCAGCCGGCCAGGAACCGGGCACTGGTTCCGAAATGGGTGACTTTCTCACCTGCAACGGTGTCCCAGAGGAAACTCAGACTCGGGTACCCCGGCGAGCCGTCGACGGTGATCACCGCAGCCCCGGTCATCAGCGCAGAGGCCTGCCAGTTCCACATCATCCAGCCGCAGGTGGTGAAATACAGGAACCGGTCTTCCGGGCCGACGTCACCGTGCAGCATCAGTTCCTTGGCATGGTTCACCAGCAAACCGGCGTTGCCGTGCACGATGCACTTGGGTTTGCCGGTGGTGCCCGACGAATACAGGATGTAAACCGGGTGGTCCGGATCCAGGGGCGTAAAGGAGGGCGCCTGGCCGGTACCCGAAGCGATGGCGTCCTCCCAGGGTGTTATCAGGTCGCCCGGAATCGGCGCCTGATCTGGCAGCTGCTGGACGCTCACCACGCATTTCAGGGTCGGCAATCCTGCAACGAGTTCGGCAAAGTCATCCTGGCGGGCGAAGACCTTGCCGCCGTAGCCGTAGCCATTGACCGCAATAAGCGCGGACGGCTCGATCTGACCGAACCGGTCCAGGATGGCACCCACGCCGAAATCGGGCGATGCGGAGCTCCAGATCGCCCCGAGGCTGGTGGCGGCAAGCATGCCAACCATGGCTTCGTAGCCGTTGGTGACCACGCCGGCAACCCGGTCACCACTCTTGATGCCCTGACCACGCAGGAAGGCCTCCAGGGCTCCCACATCGGCTTTCAGTTCGGCGTAGGTACGGCGCAGGACCGGCCGGGTCTCACAGTAGGCCACGACCGCCTCGTGATTGGCATGGTCGCCGTCGGCCAGGCGCAACAGGTTGGCCGCAAAATTCAGTTTCATGCCCGGGAACCACTCCGCCCCCGGCATGTCACGCTTGCCCAGCACCTTGTCGGCGGGGGTGTCGCAGACCAGCCCGCAGTAGTCCCAGACTTTGTCCCAGAAGGTTTCCAGCTCGTCGATGGACCATTGGTGCAGTGCGTGGTAGTCGGAAAACGGGCCGTAGCCCTGCTCTTCCAGCCAGGCCTTGAAACGGCCCATGCGGGAGTTCTTGAGCGTGTCTTCCGAGGGAGACCAGACTACCGGCGATTGTTCTGTCTTACTCATCCGTCTCTCCTGTGTCTTACTGCATGTGCCAGCCGTGACTGACCACAATCGATTGGCCGGTCAGTGCTGCCGAGGGGAAAGCCGCCAGGTGGACCGCCAGTTCGGCAACATCCTCCAGGGTGGTGAATTCTCCGTCCACGGTGTTTTTCAACATGACCTTGCTGATCACCTCGTCCTCGGAGATTCCCAGCTCCTTGGCCTGCTCGGGTATCTGTTTGTCCACCAGCGGCGTCCGGACGAAGCCCGGGCAGATGATGTTGCTGCGCACGCCGTACTCGGCGCCCTCTTTCGCTACTGCCCGGCACAGGCCCAGCATGCCGTGCTTGGCCGCCACGTAAGGCGCCTTCAGCGGCGAGGCTTCGAGCGAGTGTACCGACCCCATGTACAGCATGGTGCCTCCGCCGCTGGCGTACATCTGGTTCAACGCCGCCCGGGTCACCAGGAAAGCGCCGTCCAGGTGCACACTCATCACCTTGCTCCAGTCGGCGAACGACAGCTTGTGGATGGCATCAATGTGCTGGATGCCGGCGTTGGCCAGGGCAATGTCGAGTCCGCCCCATTTGTCCACGATGGCAGCCACGCCCTCATCCACGGCCTTTTCGTCGGTGACATCCATGGCCAGCGCCATGGCGGTGCCGCCGGCCTGCTCAATGGCTGCCACGGTGTCCTGTGCCGCCTCGAGTGTCAGGTCAGCCACGGCGACCTTGGCGCCTTCGCGGCCATAGGCCTCGGCAATGGCCCGGCCGATGCCACGGCCGGCACCAGTAATCAGTGCAATCCGGTTTTCCAGACGCATGGTTATTGTCTCCTTAATCGTAAGCCACGCTGGGCAGCCAGGTCGCGATTTCCGGTACCACGAACACAATGGCCAGTGCTGCCAGCTGGATAATGATGAACGGAATAACGCCACGATAAATATCGGTGACCTTGATCTCCGGCGGGGCCACGCCCTTGATGTAAAACAGTGCAAATCCAACCGGCGGCGTCAGGAAAGAGGTCTGCAGGCACATGGCGAACAGGATGGTGAACCAGACCAGGTCGAAACCGAGGCTTTGCACAACCGGCGCGACCAGGGGCAGGATGATCAGGGTAATTTCCACCCAGTCCAGGAAGAAGCCGAGCAGGAATACGCCGAACAGAATGGTCAGAACGACGCCATAAGGACCAAACGGCAGACCCAAAAGCGCGTCTTCGATCACCTGGTCGCCGCCAAGCCCCCGCAGGACCACGGAGAACGCGGTCGCGCCCAGGAAGATGGCAAAGATGAACGCAGCCGTTCGGGTGGTCTGCTGCATGGAGGAATTGAGCACTTTCAGGTTCAATCGGCCAGCCATCAGTGCCAACAGCAGAGCACCCAAAGCGCCAACACCGGAAGCCTCCGTTGGGGTCGCAATGCCGGCAAAGATGGAACCGAGCACACCCAGGATGAGCGCGGCCGTCGGAACAACGGCTTTCGCCACTTCCCAGACGATGGCCCAGCTCACTTTTTCGGTGCCCGCCGGTACCGGCGCAATGTGGGGTTGCAGCATGGGTCGGATAATGGCGTAGGCCACGTACATGGCACCCAGCATGAGGCCGGGGAAGAAGGCGCCCATGAACAGATCGCCGACCGACGCTTCCGGAACGGCCAGCCGGTCCGCCATCAGCACGAGCATGATGGACGGGGGAATCAGGATACCCAGGGTCCCGGTGGCACAGGCCGTGCCCACCGCAAAGCCCTTGTCGTACTTGTTCTCCATCATCACCGGCAGGGACAACATGCCGAGCAGCACGACAGAAGCACCGATGATACCCGTGGTCGCGGCCAGCAGTACGCCGATGACAATAACGGTAACCGCATAGCCGCCACGGACGGCGCCAAAGAGTTTGACCATACTGTTCATCAGGCGTTCGGCAACACCGGACTGATCAAGCATAATGCCCATGAAGATAAACATGGGCAGGGCAACAAGGGTCTCGCTACTGACCACCTTCCAGATTCGTTCGGGGACCAGCCCCATGGAGGAGGAGTAGTCGAACCACAGATTGGCACCAAAATTCTCGACGGCGATGACACCAACAACGGTCCAGATGACCGCGGTGCCACCCAACACCCACGCAACCGGATAACCGGTCATCAGCAGCGCCCCGAACGTGAGGAACATGCCGATTACGAAAAGGGTTTCAAGCTCCATCAGGACGCATCCTCTTTCTTGTTGTCACAGGACTCGACCCGGATTGGCTTCGGGAAGCCGAAAAGCAGGGCAGCAACTTTCATCAGACGGGACAGGGCAGCGATTATCAGGAGCACAAAAGACAGTGCCAGAACGCCCTTGAGGATCCAGCGGTAAGGCAGGCCCGCCGGCGCCTGGCTGGTCTCACCCTGTTCCCAGGAGCTCACGGCATAGGGAATCATTTCGTAGACCGCCAGCACCAGAAACGGCAACAGCAGAAACACCAAACCCAACAGTTCAATCCACGCCTGGCCTTTGAGCGAAAGGCGTTCATGGATGACGTCCACCCTGACATGGTCATCGGTCACCAGGGTATAGCCCAACCCCAACAACCAGCCGGCACCGGCCAGATGCCACTGGACTTCTTCAAGAGTTACCGAACCCTGGCCAAAGGCATAGCGCCCCACTACCGCGTAGATGATCACGCCGGTAACCACAATCCAGAGCCAGGAGGCACTCTTGCCTATCGCAGAAATCACACCGTCCAGGACCTCGCTCAGCCGGGTGGTCGGAAACTCGGTGTGATGATGAATAAATTGACCGGCATCCGACGCCGATGCATGGACATCGGACGAAGAGCCCTTATCAGACACTGTCATACAACAGTTCCTCGTTCAGAAAGCCTGCCGTGAAACAAGGATGGCCCCGCAGGGCCATCCAGACTAAATCAGAGGGCACCGGCATAAGCTCCGGTGCCCCTTTTGGTCAGCCCCGAACCTTAGAGGTCCGCTGGAACATAGGCGCGGGTGTCCCACACCTTGTAGGATTCCATGAACTCCTGCTGACTCTCGTAAACACGCTTGAAGTCGGCATCCTTGGACGCTTCTTCCTCAAGCACTTCCTGAGTGACTTCCCTCAGCTTGAGCAGAACGTCGCGGGGGATCTGATCAGCCTGAACGCCCTTTTCCTGGAACTCGGCCAGAACCTTGCCGTTCTTGTACTCGCCCTCAGCCAGACCACGGGTGGTAGCCGCAGTACAGGAAGCCTCAACCAGCGCCTTCTGAGCCTCAGTGGCGCGTGCCCACTCATCCTTGTTGATCAGCATGTACTGGGCTGTGAATTGCTGGTGCCAGCCCGGGAACAGGTTGTACTTGACCACCTGGTTAAATCCGAGGATCTGGTCGATGGCGGGCATGGAAAACTCGGTGGCATCGATGGTGCCCTTTTCCAGTGCCTGGTAAAGCTCGCCGCCGGGCATCATGGTTACAGAGGCGCCCAGTTTTTCGAGAACCTTACCACCGAGACCAGCGAAGCGGATCTTCAGGCCCTTGTAGTCTTCCAGTGTTTCGATGGGCTCGGAATACCAACCCGCTGTTTCTGGCCCAATGATGCCGCACAGCTGGGCGTGAACATTGAAGCCCTTGTTGGCATAGGTTTCCTGCAGCATTTCATGACCGCCACCGAAGTAATACCAACCGATGTAGGCCGGTGGCTTCATTCCAAAGGGGACAGCGGCAAACAGGGGAATTGCAGGCACTTTGCCCTGGTCATACCCGATCCAGGTGTAGCCCGCCGATACCTTGCCGTCAGAAACGGACTGAAGAATGTCGAATGGCGGCACCAGCTTGCCCGGCTCATAAACCCGGACCTGGATGCTGCCATCAGAAGCGGTGGTGAGGTTGTCTGCAACCCAGGCTGCGGGAGAACCGAGGCCAGGCAGATTGGTGGCGAAAGCAACAGGCATTTTCCAGCGCAGATCGTCTGCGAAAGCGGAACCCGTCGTCAGGGCAATCGCACCGGCGATACCGGTGATGGCCTTCAAGAGTTTCATTGGCAAGTCTCCTAGCATTGTTGTTGTATACGGCCTGGCGGTCGCAAATCTGACAGGCCTGGTCTGAGTATAGCCAGACATCGCAGAAAACAGACCGACCTGGGTAATTTGGGGGTCCAACAATAAGCGTCAGTCTTGTTTTCTGCGTTGTTCTGACGTTCTGCATCCCGGTACGTGCAGACAACGTGCCAACCAAACTTTCACCTGTTTTTTCATAAAGATAGAGTGATCTGCTGGAAACAAGGCAGGCGAAAATCGTCCGGATAACCGGACACATTTAGACATCAGTCGTAAGGGTTTGTACGGATTACAGGACATCTGTCCTGATTTCAGGACAGTTTTGCCAGCTTCTCGTAAAGTACGGACCGGGAAATGCCAAGCAACTTGGCGGCGCGGGTCCGGTTACCGCGGCTGGCCACCAGCGCCTCTTCAATCGCCTGGGCTTCGGCCTCCGCCAGGGTCCGGGCCAGGGGGCGCACGGGCTGTGGCGTCAGCGACGACACCAGGCGCTTGCCAGTTCGAGGCAGCACCTTGAAGACCGCATCGGCATCGAGCAGGCCACCTTCCTCCCCCATCGTCAGGGCCCGCTCCAGAACATTACGCAGCTCCCGGATATTGCCTGGCCAGTCATAGCTGCCCAGCGCAGACACCCCGGCATCGGTAATTTCGCCACGCAGCTCGAGCCCTTCACAGATCTCGCCCAGCAGAGCCTCGCACAGCACGCCCAGATCCGCGAGCCGGTCCCGCAACGGCGGAATGGGAATTTCGAGCACGTTGAGCCGGTAATAAAGATCCGAGCGGAAACTGCCTTCGGCGATCATGGCCTCGAGGTTACGGCTGGTTGCCGCGATCACCCGGACGTCCACCTGCTCGACCTTATTCGAACCCAAGGGCTCGATTTCGCCCTCCTGCAGGGCCCGCAACAGCTTGGCCTGCAAGGGTAACGGCATGTCACCAACCTCATCCAGGAACAGCGTGCCGCCGTTGGCAAGCTGGAACTTTCCCTCCCGGGTGCGCCGGTCGGCACCGGTGTAAGCGCCCGGTGCCACACCAAAGAACTCCGCTTCCAACAGGTTGTCTGGGATGGCCGCCACGTTGACCCCAACGAACGGCTTCTCGGCCCGGGTAGAGACCGAGTGGATGGCCTGGGCCAGAACTTCCTTGCCCGTACCGGTTTCACCCAACAGCAGCACCGGCATCTCACGACCGGCCGCCAGGCGGGCACGGCGTTTTACTTCCAGCGCCGCGGGACTGGCCCCGACAAAGTCCCCGAGACTGTAACGCGTCCCACGAACCTTCTTCGCCAACGCCTTTCGAGCGGCGGCCAGATCCTGATGCAGACGTCGGTATTTGGCCACCAGAGGGGTCAGAGGCTGCAGATCGTCATACAGCACGAACGCCACAGCGCCCACGATCCGGCCTTCCTCGTCATAAAACGGCAGGCGGGTGACCACCAGCTGCTGCTCGTTGTGCTCCATGATGTCCAGCAGCAGCGGCTTGCCACTCTCTACCACTTCCGGCATTCGGGTCTGGGGTATCACCTGGCGCACCGGTTTGCCCACCACCCGCGACGGGTCGCCCAGTCCCAGCAGATGGGAATAACTGCTGTTAATCCAGGTGATCCGGCTGTCCTTGTCCACCGCGATGGCACCGGCGCTTGCGGCCTCGAACATCGGGAACAGGGCTTCGATCAGATCACGGGTCAGCCCGCTCTTGTTGTTCTCGGTAAACAGCTGTGTCATGTACCCTGCACCACCACCGGCCTGGATATCGTTCATGGTAAAACCCCACGCACCCGGCAGTCCCGGATGCAGTCACGGAAGTATATGGGCCCCCTGAGGCGGGGGCAAACGGAGCCGCCCCGAAACTGAACAGGGCGGCGGTGGGCCGGAGCCTTACTCCGGAATGCGCAGCTGGTTATCCACGAAGCGGATACGGTCGGTCGCTGCGGGGTCGGCACTGATCGCAGGGAGGTTGGCCTCGGTCAGTGGCGTGGTGATGGCACCACGGGGTACCGTCCGGACCACCTGGCTCGGCGGCAAGTGCTGCCGGTCCGTCAGCTTCGCCCACACCAGGTCCAGCGCCTGGAAGTAGTAGTGGTGCAGGGGCACATAGCGGTCTGCGAACCCGGGAAACCCGTTCAACACATCCAGGTGGTGGGCGTTGAGGATTTCGTAGTAGCGCAGGTTGCTTTTCTGGCCCTCAACCCGCTGGTTCAATCCGAAGTACGGACGCGAGGTGTGGTTGATGGGCAGGATCGCATCCGCCCGCCCGGTCACAAACACCGCCGGTTTGCCGTGCAGGTCACCGGACGCCCGCACCTCCGAGATGCCCATGGCGATGGCATCCGCCAGGGCTGCGGCATCGCCACTGAGTGCGCCACCGGTGACCGCATCACTGCCCTGGGCCAGGCTTCTCAGGCAAAGCAACGCGTCCAGGCCGTAATCCAGCTGACTGGAACTGGGTGAGGCACTGGCGGCAAGATGGGTGGGCTGCCCGAGGGCACCGTCGTAGACCAGGTTAACGCCCGCTGTCGGCGGAATACCGTTGCTGGCGGAGAACAGTGCCGCCTCGGCCGCCGGGGCCAGAGGCGTCACGGCGCCGGAAGCATCGGTTGCCGCCATACTGAGGCCGCACACCCGATCCTCCACACCGGCCCGGCCGTAGGCGTTGGCGTAAGTCATGGAAATGCTCTGAGCCACCGCCAGGCCGAAGTGCACCGGCGCCAGCAGGTTCTGCTCCGGCTGGATACCGAAGTTCTCATTGAGAATCCGCAGCGCGTCGGTGGCCCGCTCATCCAGGGTGGCCCCGGTAACCAGCCCCTTGTTCGCCAGGGAATTGCAGATGTTCTCATCCACAACCGGTGAGTTGAACACGGCATTCAAGGGTGCGGTATCGCGTATCGCCGGCGCCAGGTTGGCGCAGCCCTGATACACCGCCAGCGCTGTGGTGTAATCCAGCAGACTCCGGCTGTGCTCGGTGATCACCGGCCCGTCGCCCTGGCGAATGGTAAAGCTGGTATCCACCCGGGGGTTCACGTTCGGCTCCGATACCGCGACCCCGTCAATCAGGCCTCGGTGATCCTGCTCCGCCGCCCGGACCGAGGAACCACCCCCGTTGGAAACGCTGGACGCGATGACCACCGTGTTTTCCGGCTTGATGGTAATCAGGGTTTCACCATTGGGCAGTGGCCGCCCGAATCGCTCATTGAGCACGTAAAAGCCAAATTCGATGGACTGCAGCACGTGCTGGCCCCAATCCGCCTCCGGGTTGACCTTGGAATGGGCGTGCTTGAAGGCAAACCGGTCCGGCCAGAGCGCGCTGAAATCTCCGCGGGCGGTATCCGACAAATCCGCACGGAACTGCACGGGCTCATCCGCATCGGTCAGCGTGCCATTGCGGCGTTGGGCCGAATCGGTTTCCAGGTTATGGGAGCCGGTTCCGGTGCCCTTGTCCGTGTAAACCACCGCACAGCCCTTTTTCAGGCCCCACTCGCCGGACGTGCCGATGGCCCCGTAGATGCCCCGCGAGCCGGAAGAGGGCGCGGTCACCATACAGGCGTTAGCGGGATCGAAGCTGTCCGGCACCTGGGCCATCACAATCACCGGCACGTCGCTGCCCGGCACGGTCATGTAGGCAAGGTATTCCTCGCCTGAAATCAAGCCTTCACCCGCCGCGCCGACACCGGGCCCGAAAAAGGTGCCGTAGCCACCACCCGGCACGGTATCGACCAGCGCCCGGTAATTGTTGTAGATCGCCAAACGCCGGAGTTCAGCAGGGGTTGGCGCGAGCACATCGTTGAACACCGGAGCGGGACCGGCGAGGCCGGAAGCACCGAGCCCTGCCGTCAGCAGGTCGTCGGTGATACCATCATATGCGGTCTGTGCGATTTCGCCCTGGATAAACCCGGGCAATGTGTTGAGGGCGGGATTGTTGGTCGCCCAGGCACTTGAGGCAAACACGGAGACACCGATGACGGTGCCCAGCATTATTCGTTTCATGGTCGTTCCTTGTTTGTTGTTTTTGACGAACAGGCACCGACCCCCGGGCCGAGCCCTGCGGAACTCCCCATGCGTATCCTGTGCCAATTGCCCAAGACACTGTTTTCTATAGGAAACCAGAAACCCTGCTCGAAAACCGTACAAATTAATCCGGGTTTCCGGACACCCCCCCGGCAGGTGAGGCCCGGAAACCGGCACCACCCGGTTTTCAACCAGGCCGTCCTGCCTTCCGGACACTGTACTGAAACCCGGACAAGTCCGCCCCCGATGTGCCCCATACCCTCTCCGCATCCGCTAGGCGCCAATGATCGTACAATCGACCAACGGCCTCGAACGACAGACAGGAGAGGGCAAGCGGTGACGAACCGGTTCGGATGGTTACAGCAGGTGACGGAAGGGTTGCTGGTCGGTGCCGTACTGGCGTTGACTGGCTGTGCCAGTCATCAGAACGCCCCCAGTGGGGACGCGAGCGTTGAGCGAGCCCAGTTTTCCGTAGAGCGGAACCTGCAGTTTTCCCCGCCCGACTGGCCGCAGGCACTGTTTGCCGACCTCTACCTGCCGGATCGGACGGTGCCGCCGGTGGTGCTTCTGGTGCATGGCGGTGGCTGGGAGCGGCGGTCCCGGGACGACATGGACTGGATCGCCGAGGAACTGGCCATTCACGGTTTCGCGGTTATGAACATCGACTACCGGTTTGCGCCGGACCATACCTTCCCGGCGCAACTCCACGACCTGCAAATCGCGCGGTCGTGGCTGAACCGCAACGCGGACCGGTACCAACTGGATGCCTCAGCGGTCAGTGGCTTCGGGTTCTCTTCGGGAGCTCATCTGGTGACCTTGCTGGCTGTGGTGGCCAGCTCTGACAGTGAACTGAACCAGCCCTTCGGCGGGCCGGACACCCGGCTCCGGGCCGTCGTTGCCGGCGGGCTGCCCGCCGACCTGACGGCGTTTGACTCAGGCCCGCTGCTGCGCCAGTTCCTCGGGGGCGAGCAGCAGGAGATTCCCGGGGTTTACCGGGACGCCTCCCCGATAACCCACGTCACCCGTCAGACCCCGCCGGTCTTTCTGTTTCACGGCGCCATGGACGCACTGGTGCCCTTCAGCCAGGCGGAGCGGTTCCAGCAGGCCCTGGCAGCCCATGACATCGACAACGAACTGTTCAAGATGCACCTAAGGGGCCACATCACCAGTTTTCTGACCGCCGGTGACGCCGTGGATGAGGCCATTCAGTTTCTGGTGAGACAGGGCACAAGGGAGGGAACCGGCGCTAGCCGATCCGAAGGAAGGGCAGGAGGCTGATGCCGGCGATCACAACCACCGCCACCACCGCGGCCAGTGTGCGCACGGGACGCCGCCGGATCATTGACCAGATACCACTGCCTTCGCCGGCTGCCAGGCGTTCCCGGAACGCCTGACGCTGGGTCTCAAGACGCTGTTGCTGATACTCATTGAGCAATGCCCGGGCCCGGGCCGCCTCGTCATCGTCGTGAACCCAGAACCCTCCCATGCTGACCCCCCACCGGCTCGGCGGGGTCTCGTAGTAACGCACGTCGTGGGCCTCGAACAGTGCGCGGATCTCCTCCGCTTCATCATCGGGGACATGGCGCAGGTTCATCAGGTGGTGGGGCATGGGAGCTCGTTATCTGGTATCGGTAGCCGGAATCCCTATATCCTAGCATCAAAGGACGAGACACCGAATTCACCACCGGGATACTGCATGACCGAAAGCCCCCTCCACCTGTTGCTGGAGTTCGACGCCCGCAGCCAGCGGGACCAGGATCAGCCACCGGCCTTCCTCCATCGCCGGGACCGCAAGTTTGCCCTGAGTTGCGAGCAGCGGGGCGAAATCCCGGATGCCCGGCTCTGGCTCGAGCACATGGCGCGGCTGAGCGGTCCTGGCAATCACCCGTCCATCGCGGACACCACTGGCCGGCTCTGGAGCCGGATCAATGCCGGCTTTGCCACCGCTGGCGTTCTGCTGGGCATGCTGACGATGCTCGGCCTGCTGTTCTACGACGGCGGACAGCGCATCAACATCACGGTCTTTCTGGCCTTTGTGGTCCTTCAGCTGTTTCTGGCGCTGTTTACCACGGCCCAGGCACTGGTGGGCTGGCAACCCTGGCGGTGGCTGGCGCACCGGATTATCCCACGGGGCAGAACCGGGATGGTCAGCCGCCTGAACCCGGTTCTTATGGCCCGGGCGGCGCACTTCGGTGGGCTCGGTTTCGCGCTGACCGGACTGCTGACCCTGCTGGTCATGGTGGTGGTTCAGGATCTGGCGTTCGGGTGGAGCACCACCCTGGAAACCAGCGCACCCGGCTATCACCGGCTTGTGGTGGCGATAGCGACCCCCTGGGGCTGGCTGTGGCCGGCGGCGGTACCCGAGCTGGCCCTGGTTGAAGCGACGCGGTTCTTCCGGGCGGACATCGGGGCCGGCGCGATCGAACCCCAGCGTTGGGGCCAGTGGTGGCCCTTCGTCACCATGCTCTGGACAACCTGGGTCCTTCTGCCGAGAGGCCTGCTGACCCTGGTCTCGGTGGCACTCGTACGTCGCCGCGCGAGGCAGCTGCTGGCAGACCATCCCGGCATGCATGCGCTGATGTACCGGATGGAAACCCCGAGCCTGGACACCGGCAGTCAGCATAATGATGCCGCAGATATGCCGGACACCGGAACCCGGACGAACGTGCAGCCACTTCCGGACAGCGACATCCTGCTGAGCTGGGCCGGCGCCGGTGAACCCGAACTGCCACGGACCCTCACCGGCGCGACCACGCGGATGCTTCAGGCCGGCGGGGCGGCGAGTCTGGAGGACGATCAGAAAGCGCTGAGCCAGATCGAAGAATGGCTCCGGCAAGGTCCGGACCAGGCGGTCCTTGTCGTCACCCGCAGTTGGGAGCCTCCGACCGGAGAGCTGCAGGACTTCCTCACCGCCGCCCGAGAGCTCTGGCCCCGGGGCACCCGGGTAGCCCTCGTACCCCTGGGTCTGGACGCCCGGAAAGAACCGGAAGCCCACCAGCTTCGGCAGTGGCTGCGCTTCGCAGACCGCGTCGGTGAGGACTTTGTCGGTGTCAGCGTACCCAGCCTCGAGTGGCGCCCCCCCTATGCCGACCAGGGAGACCTGGTATGAACTCCGCCCCCGTGTTTGCCGTGGTCGGCCACCCCAACAAGGGCAAATCCAGCGTTGTGGCAACCCTGTCCCAGAACGATGCCATAGCCATTGCCCTCGAGCCGGGCACCACCCGCCAGCGACAGGCGTATCCACTGAGCGTCGACGGTCGGGCCCTGTACACCCTGGTGGACACCCCGGGCTTCCAGCGCCCGCGCCGGGTACTGGAGTGGCTTCAGGCCCACAGCGTGTCCGCCTCCGATCATGCCGAAACCGTCCGGGCCTTTGTCACCCAACACCAGGGCGACGGACGGTTCACCGATGAGTGCGAACTCCTGGCGCCACTGGTCGACGGTGCCGGCATCATCTATGTGGTGGACGGCTCGGTGCCCTACAGCGCCGAACACGAAGCAGAGATGACCATCCTGCGATGGACCGGACGCCCCAGTCTCGCCCTGATCAACAGCATTGGCACCGATGACCACAGTGACACCTGGCAGGCGGCACTCGGCCAGTTCTTTCAGGTTGTAAGGAAGTTCAACGCTGTTCGTGCCCCGTTCGAGCAACATCTCAGCCTGTTGCGGGCGTTTGGCCAGCTTGAACCCACCTGGGAACACCCCCTGGCGCAGGCGACGGAGTTTCTTTCCGACCAGCGCCGGAAACGCCGGCAACAGTCAGCGGCACTGATTGCCAGGGCCCTGGAAGACATGATGGCGTACCGGGAGAAACGCACCCTGACCCTCGACCAGGTCGCCGGAACCAACGACGCGGACCTCGCCGGGCAGCTGCGCCAACGCTGGTACCGGCACCAGCGACAACGGGAACAGACCCTGCGCATCAACATCGAACACCTGTACCAGCATCAGCGCATTCAGCGCCAGGAGGCCGAGCTGCAGTGGCACAGTGACCATGACCTGTTTTCCGAGGACAGCCGCAAGCACTGGGCCGTGGGCAAGCGCTACCTGGCCACCGCCGGATTCGGTGCCGGCGCGGTCAGCGGTGCCGGTATCGATGCGCTGACCCTGGGCCATTCCCTGGGTGCCGGTGCCCTGGTCGGCGGTTTGATCGGTGCCGCCGGCAGCTATCTCTACGGTGACCGGCTGGCACTGCCGGCGTTGAACATCGGAGTCCTGCAGGATGGATTGAAAACTGCCACCTTCGGCCCTGTACAGGACAGCCAGTTCGGCTATGTTGTACTAGGGAGGGCCGTGGATCACTGGTGGCATATCAGCCAACGCAACCACGCCGGACGGGACCTTCTGGACCTGGAACCGGCAGATCACCACTGGCTCGAAAGCCTCGACAGAAAGTGCCGGCAGGATATCCAGCAGGCCTTCGACAAACGCCGAAAGGGCCGGCCGCTTGATGACCGGCAGCGTCAGAAATTCATCGCTGCCATCGAGCAGGGCATGGTCGCTTACGAGGATTGGCGGTTGAACCGGACCTGAAAGGGATGTTTATACTGTATGGCTATTCCATCACACAATGAGGAATGCTAATGAAGATTGTACGAGTGCAAGACATCATCGGTACCGAGCGGGAAGTGACGGGTCCGGGCTGGACCAGTCGCCGGATGCTGCTGAAGAAGGACGGCATGGGATTCTCGTTTCACGAGACCATCATCCCGGCAGGCGCCGAACTGAACCTCTGGTACAAGCATCACCTGGAAGCCGTTTATTGCGTTGCCGGCAACGGCAAAATTCTGGACAAGGCGACCGGTGAAACCCACGAGATCACAGACGGTACCCTGTACGCACTCGACAAGCACGATCAGCACACCTTGTACGGTGGCACCGAAGACATGCGACTGATCTGTGCATTCAATCCGCCGGTCACCGGCCGCGAAGTCCACGACGAAGACGGCGCTTACCTTCCGGATACCGGCGAAGACTGATCCTCGCCCGTGGCTGAAACCGGAGCCGCACCCGCACCGCCACCGCCAGCCCGACTGCTGCCGGTGGCGGTCTTGCTTTGGCTGGCCGGTGTGTATCTCCGGATTCCGATCCTGGTGGCGCCACCCCTGGCGCCCTTCATCAGCGATGAACTGGCCCTGTCCCAGGCCCTGACCGGGGCCCTGACGACCTTACCGATCCTGATGCTCGCCGTGGGCTCCATGCCCGGCTCCCTGTCGATAGCCCGCCTCGGGCCACGCAATACCCTGGCCCTGGCCCTGGTCATCATGGTGATCGGCTCCGCCGGCCGCGGCCTGGTCCCCGATACCCTGACCCTGATGGTGGCCAGTGCCGTGATGGGGCTTGGCGTGTCCATGATGCAACCGGCCCTGCCGGCCTTGCTGCCCCGGTGGCTGGAGCCACATCACCTGGCGCTGGGTACGGCGATCTACATGAACGGCATGCTCATGGGCGAGTTCATTGGCGCCGGCATCACCCTGCCGGTGCTCATGCCGTTGCTGGACAACAGCTGGCGCGCAACGCTGCTGGCCTGGTCCCTGCCGGCATTGCTGGTGGCCGGGGCGCTGTTCCTGCCCAAGCGGGACCGGGCTCGGCCCGTGCGCGACGTGGCCTGGCTGCCGGACTGGAACAATCCCCTGACCCTCCGAGTCGGCCTGTTGCTCGGACTGTCCGGCTCCCTGTTCTTCGGCCTTAACGCCTACATGGGCAACCTGCTGCAGTACCAGGGCCAGTTCGAACGACTCCCGGATGCCCTGTTCTGGTACAACCTGGCCCAGGTTTTCGCCTCCCTGACCATGCTGAAAATGGCCCGCTACTGGGTCGGCCGCCCCGGAGTCATCGCCACCCTGGCCAGCGTCGCCATTCTCGGCGCGATCGTTGCCGTCCTATCCAGCGGCTGGTGGTCGATCGTAAGCGCCACCCTCATGAGCCTGGTCGCCGGCATGCTGCTGATCCTGCTCGTGGCCATACCGCCCCTGGTCGTCTCCCCCGCTGAAACCGGCCGACTGTCCGCCGGCACCTTCCTGGTGGGCTACACCGTTGCCTTCACCGTGCCCATGCTCGGCGGCGTCCTGGCCGACTGGACCGGCGACGCCCGGCACGCCCTGATGGTGATGATCGCCTACGCCCTGCTGGTGCTACCCCTGGCCTTCACCCTCGACCTGGAACGAAAAAAGGGCCAACCCGAAAGCTGACCCTTTCAAAGGGACGCCCCACCCAAGCCAGCAAGCCGTGGGGGGCTCATTTCCCGCCAGAAATGGATGTCTGAGCGCAGCGAGTTCCATTTCCAATGGAAATGAGTCCCCGCCACGCGGCCGCCTCTGGTTTCAGATGTAATAGTCCCTCAACGGAGGAAACCCGTTGAACTCCACCGCACTGTAGGTGGTGGTATAAGCGCCGGTGGACAGCCAGTACATCCGGTCCCCGATCGCCAGATTCAGCGGCAGCGGGTACTTGTGATGCTCGTACATGATGTCCGCACTGTCGCAGGTCGGCCCCGCAATAACACAGTCCTCGCCTTCGCCCACCTTATCGGTCCAGATCGGAAACTTGATGGCTTCGTCCAGGGTCTCGATCAGCCCGGAAAACTTGCCAACATCCGTGAACACCCAACGGTGCAGCGCTGTCCGCGACTTGCGGGAAATCAGTACCACCTCGCTCACCAGCACACCAGCATTGGAGATCAGCGAGCGGCCCGGTTCAATGATGATCTCCGGCAGATCGGCGCCAAAATCCTCGTGCAGGAAGCGCGAAATTTCCTCGGCGTACACCTTCAGCTCGTTGGTACGGGTGATGTAGTTGGCCGGGAAACCGCCGCCCATATTGATCATCTTCAGCTCAATGCCGTCTTCTTGCTTCAGGCGTTCGAAAATGACCTTCACCTTGCTCAGCGCAGCATCCCAGGCGCCGATCTCACGCTGCTGGGAACCGACGTGGAACGACACACCGTAGGGCACCAGGCCCAGGTCGCGGGCCAGGATCAGCAGATCCATGGCCATATCAGTCTGGCAGCCAAACTTGCGCGACAGCGGCCAGTCAGCCGTCAGCGTGCCTTCGGTGAGGATCCGGACGTACACCTTTGAGCCTGGCGCGGCCTTGGCAATGTTGCGCAGGTCCGCTTCGGAGTCGGTGGCGAACAGGCGCACGCCCTTCTCGTAGAAGGTGCGGATATCCTTCGCCTTCTTGATGGTGTTGCCGTAGCTGACCCGGTCGCCGGTCACGCCCAGAGCCAGCACCTTGTCGAGCTCGTACACCGAGGCGATATCGAAATTCGCGCCCTTGTCCCGCAACATGGTCAGAATCTGCGGGGCCGGATTGGCCTTCACCGCGTAATACACCTGGGCGTACGGGAATCCTTCCACCAGTTCGTTGTACTGACGATCGATGGTGGCGGTATCAATCACCACAAACGGGGTTTCCCGGGTATCGGCAAAGGCTTTGATCCGGCTAAAGGTCTCGGCGTCGTAGTAATCCGCGAGATTGGCGTTGGCTGACTCGGTCATGGATGATGTTTCCCTCCACAGGGCAAACAGGCATAAAAAAAGGGCGCTACAGCCTGGCTGCAGCCCCCCGGGAATTGACGCGATCATCGGGCTTTTTTTCAGGCTCCGATATGAGCATATCTACCCATACGCACGGGGTTCCGGCACACCGGGCCGTGGCCGGTTTTCACGATGGGAAACAGGGTCTTAAGGCGATCAGGCTCAGACCGCCGTCGACCAGACCTGTTCCGGGGCCGTCGGATCGTTTGGCCCGGGAGGTTCGTCCTGACGCTGCAGGTACTCGAGAATGGCGTCCTGCAGTTCGCTGCCCTGGCCAAGGCCCTGGTTGCCGAACAGGCGGTTGAACTCCAGCACGTAGGGATAACCTTCCACCAACGCGATGTCGAACCCGGCATGGTCCACCCCCAGCTCCCGCGCCAGCCTCAGAGCCAGATCCGTGACCACCGACGGCACCGGGCTGCTGTCGACGCGCCCGCCCCGCGCCAGGTTGTTGTAGAAACCCTGATCGGCCTGCGTCCGCCAGTAGGCTGTCAGTACCCTGTCACCAATCACCACGACTCGGGCATCCCGGTCGATCGGCAGGTATTCCTGAACATAAAGCACGTCCGTTGCTTCACAGTAACGCCGCCAATCCGCCCGGGTTTCAATCAGCCAGACACCCTCGCCCATGCTGGCCTTGGGCAGCTTGGCGACAAACGGGTGGGTCATGGTGTTCCAGACCTGGTCACGCTCATGGGGTCCGTTGGCCTCGATGAGGGTCCAGGGCGTATGGGCCGGCGCCACGGTCTGGAAAGCGCGGGTCATTTCCACCTTGTCGTGGCCGATGCGGTAGCTGGAAACGCTCGGGAAAACCCGGCACTTGAGGCCGTGAACCAGCGCATTCAGCTGCCAGTATTCCGGAAACAGCACCCAGTCAGCCTCGGTCAGAAGTTCCCGATGGCGCAGGAAATGGTCCGGTTTGAGAACCGTTGTGTTGGGTAAGCCGAGGGTGCGAAAAACATTGAAGGAGACCAGGTTCATGACTACGACCGGATAGGTTAAGAATTGCGCGATTGTATTCGGACTTCGCTTGCTGGCAAGTTATTTTTCGAAATGTTCACACCCCCCCGTCGAAGCGGCCATCTGCTAGTCTGTTCTGTAACAGCACGAACCTACACAGCGCGAACTGGGGGAATGCCCATGGCCGACCAACCAACCAACCCGGTGCTGTCCAGACTCAAAAGCGATTGCCAGTCCGGCGCTACCCGATTGGCACTGCAAACCCTGGAGGATCTGGCGGACTACCTGCGCACCGCCCGACCGGGCGCCGAGGAGCGGGCCGGATTGCTGGCGGAGCTCCGGCAGGCGAGACCGAGCATGGTAGTGATTGGAAACGCCATTGACCGAGTGGAGCGAGCCCTGAACCGCAACGGCGACGAGCCCTGGAATCTGGTCGAGTCGGTACGGCGGGAGTTCGAGGCAACAACGGATCGGATTGTCGAAAACGCGCTGGGCCAGATTCACGACGGTGCGGTGATCATGACCCACAGCGCCAGCTCCGTTCTGATCCGGCTGTTTCGGAGAATGGTGGACGCTCAGATCGCGTTTTCGGTGATCTGTACCCAGAGCAGCCCCGGACAGGAGGGCCATGGGCTGGCCTCGACGCTGAATGAACTGGAAGTTCCCGTCACCTTGATCACCGATGCCCAGATGGCGCTGTTCATGAGTGACGCCGATGTGGTGATGACCGGTTGCGACAGCTGGCTGACCGACGGCCATTTTGTCAACAAGAGTGGCACCCATCTTCTGGCACTGGCGGCATACGCCCACAACGTCCCGTTCTGGGTGCTGGCCGACACCTTCCGCGACAGCCAGGACACCCGGGAGTCGGTGCACCTGGAGGAACTGCCGGCCACGGAGCTGAATGCCCCGGAGGGCAAGTGGATAACGCCTCGCAACGTCTATTTCGAGCCGGTTCCGGAGCAGCTGATCACGGGCCGGATCAGCGAGCTGGGCGTTTCTTTGTGCCCTGTTGAGCTTCAGCGGTAAGGGGATCCTCCGGCCAGGGATGCTTCGGGTACCGTCCGCGCATATCCTTGCGCACTTCCGGGTAGGCATTGCGCCAGAAGCTGGCCAGATCGGCCGTGACGGCAAGCGGCCGCTGGGCCGGGGAAAGCAGGTGAATCACCACCGGTATGCGGGCACCGGCCAGTCTCGGGGTTTCATTCCAGCCAAACATCGCCTGAAGTTTCGCCGCCAGAACAGGGCCATTGTCGGCAGTGTAGTCCAGCGACACCGTCTGACCGGTGGGTATGGTCAGCGATGTCGGTGCCAGCTCGTCCAGCCGTTGTTGTTCCCGGTAGTCGAGGAGGCTCTGGAGCGCCGGAATCAGGTCCAGGCGCTGCAGATCTGCCCACCTCTGCATGCCCGCGAGGAAGGGTGCCAGCCAGGTATCGAGGCAGGCCAGCAAGGTATCGTCGCTGACGTCCGGCCACTCCCCCGGAAAAGTCTGGGCAAGCAGCCGAACGCGTGCCTGCCACTGCCGGGCCGCCCCGCTCCAGGGCAGACTGTCCAGCCCCTTGTGCCGGACGGCATTCAGCAAGCCCTGCTGAATCAACTCCGGAGCCGGTTGGGGCAGGGCCGTTTCCTCCAGCACCAGCTCCCCGAGCCTGCGGACCCGGCGAGCGATCACCGTGCCCCGCCGGTCATCCCACATCGCCTCTGCGCGCTCGTCTATGTGGCTTGCCAGATCCTGCTCCAGATCCCGAACCTCGACCGGCGCCGCCAGATAAATCATCGACTCCCGGGTTTTCCCGTCCAGGTCCGCGGCCACCAGCCAGTCGTGGCGGGCAAGGGCATCGTCCTCGCGCAAGGTCGCGCCCTTGCCGTTGCTGAGCTGATACCGGGGGGCGTGACCCGACCGGCGCCGGCCGACCCGGTCCGGGTAGGCCTGGGCCAACAGCCGGCCGACCTCGAACTCGGTCGGCACCGGACCCGGTTCATACGATCCGCTCACGAGTCTTTTTGCGGCCTGCCGGATGGACTTCAGGCGCGACGGGTCCAGGTTTCGGTGGCCTCCTTCGCCCTGCAACACCCGGACGCGTTCGTGCATATCGGCACCTGCCCCCGGTCCCAGCAGGTCTCGCTCACTGAGCAGCGCCGCCAGATCCGCCGCAAGCACGGGCAGTCCCAGCTCACGGCCCCGCAGGACCATGTGCGCCAGACGCGGATGCACGCCCAGCTCCCGGGCCGCCTTGCCATGCCCAGTGATGGCACCGTCGGCATCCAGCATATCCAGCCATTGCAGCAGCGTGACGGCCTGATGCCAGTGGGCCTGCGGTGGCGGATCGATCCAGGCCACCTGGTCCGGCGTTCGGGCACCCCATTGCGCCAGTTCGAGCACCAGGGGTGCCAGGTCCGCTTCCCGAATCTCCGGCGGGGTAAAGTCTGCCAGCCCGAATTGCTCGGACTCACTCCAAAGCCGGTAACACACCCCGGGCTCGATCCGCCCGGCCCGGCCCTTGCGCTGCTCCGCCGAGGCCTTGGAAACCCGCCCCGTCATCAGTCTTGTCATCCCGCTATTGGGATCAAACACCGCCCGCCGCTGCTGGCCGCTGTCGATCACCACCCGGACGCCCTCGATTGTCAGACTGGTTTCGGCAATCGCCGTGGCCAGTACCACCTTACGCTCGCCCTCCGGCGCGGGCGAGATCGCCCGGTCCTGCTCCTCGGACTTGAGGTTGCCATACAACGGCGCCAACACCACATCGTCGGCAACCCGCCCCCGCAATTGCTGTTCGACCCGTCGGATTTCACCAGCGCCCGGCAGGAACACCAGGACCGAACCGGATTGCTCCGCCAACGCCTCCTGAACGACCGCAACGACCCGATCCACGGTGCGGGTGGGTCGGACCTGGGACGGTGCCGGCCGATACAGAACCTCCACGGGGAAGGCCCGGCCCTCGCTGCTGATCACGGGCACATCCCCCAACACCCGCGCAATGGGGGCGGTATCCAGCGTCGCCGACATCACCAGCAGCCGCAGATCCTCGCGCAACACCTGCTGGGACTCCCGCACCAGTGCCAGGCCGAGATCCGCCTGCAGGGAGCGTTCGTGGAACTCATCAAACAGCACGGCAGCGTAATCCTGCAGCATCGGATCAGCCTGAATCAGCCGAGTGAGAATGCCCTCGGTCACCACCTCAACCCGGGTGGCCCCGGATACCCTGGTGTCCAGCCGTGTCCGATAGCCCACCGTCTGCCCCGGCTTCTCGCTCAGCTGGCTGGCCATAAACCGGGCCGCCGACCGGGCCGCCAGCCGCCTCGGTTCAAGCATCAGGATCTTCCGATCGTCCCGCCAGGGCGCATCGAGCAGCGCCAACGGCACCCGCGTGGTCTTACCGGCGCCCGGCGGCGCCTGCAGCAGCGCAGTGGCGGTTTGTTCCAGGGTTTGTTTCAGCTCGGGGAGGATCTGGTCTATTGGAAGCACGTCAGTCTGGCTTTGATTGTCGAATTCCGGTTGTCGTGACAGGTTACCACGGGCGCACCGCGATCAATCCCCCAAAACCAGCACTCCTAGAAAGAGCGGGCATGCCACTCCTCAGCCCGAGGCACAAAAAAGACAAACACCAGTCCGAATGCCAGAGCCGCCACCCCGATACCAAACGCCGATCCCAGGGTGCCCCCCATGTCCAGCCACTGCTTGGTCAACCAGGGCCCGACCATTTGGGTGAAGCCATAGAGCGCCACCATGGCAGCGGACAATCTGGGGCCCTGATGGGGATGAAGCGCCCGGCCAATGCGCTGGGTCAGCAGCACCGTGCCCAGAAAGGTACTGCCCACCAGGGCAGCGCACAGCACAAGGCCGACCGCCCCGGGCCAGAGCACCGCGGCCAGGACACCCAGTAGCTGAATCATGAAATTCAGCTTTAATGCAGGAAGATCGCCGATTTTCGCGCCCAGTTTGTTCCAGATCCAGGGAGCGGGGATGGTACACAAGGCCACAATCAGCCAGGTGCCATCGAGCATCCAGTGGTCGCCGGGGAGTTCCAGTGTCGCCAGCAGGGGCAGGAAGGTCATCGGCAGAATATAACCCAACCCCGCGCCGGCGTAGGACATGAACAGGGGAATACTGGCACGGTCCAGCAACGCCGTGGTGTCGGGCGTGTGACCGGACAGGTTTTGCGGTCGCACCGGAACCTCCAGTCTCATCAGCCTTGCGCCACCCCACCAGGCCAGCGGGATCGAGAGCAATGCCGCCGGCCACCAGCGCTGGGCACCCGCCAGCAGATCGGCCGTGCCGGAAACCAGACCACTGGATACCAGCAGGCCAAGACCGACGCCGATGTACACCAATCCGCTCATGGCGGCTCGATTGCGAAGCACCAGCCATTCCAGAATCAATGCCGGGGCGTGAACAAACACCATGCCGTTAGCGACACCATTGAGCCAGCGGCCGGCGGAGATCACGGTCAGGTTATCGATCTGGGTGACCAGCAGGGTGGTAAGTACATGGACCGCCAGCGCCACCGGTAACAGGATTCGGATCTGGTCGATGCGGTACCACCGGATGGCCATCAGCGCCCCCACCAGGTAGCCGAGGTAATTCCACGTGGCGACGGCAGCGCCTTCCCCGGCGCCAAACAGGCCATCCTCAACCAGATGAGGCAGCAACGGTGTGAAGATGAATCGCCCCAGGCCGTGGACGACCATCAGCACGATGGCGCCGGCCGCGAGCACGGAGAACAGTTGGCGAGGAGTGGTACAGCTTTGGAGATTGGAAGGCATGGGCTCGGCTCGTGGATTAACAGCCGGAAAGTCTAGGTCAGAACCGCAGGCCTGTCAGTTTGACCTTGGCCGAAGAGCCCGCTCAGGCGCTTCAGGAGCTGGCTTTTAGCCGGTTGTCCCGGGCCCACTCATAGATCCGTTCGAACGCTTCCGCGAGTGCTTCGGGATCATGGGGCGGCTGGATGACCGCGGCCAGCCTGCCATCCGGGTTCAGCAGCGCGAAATGGCCACTGTGGTCCACCAGCAGTTCACCGTCCACCTGACGATGGACAAACACCGCATTCAGGCTCTTGGCGAGCGCCCGCAGGGTCTCCAGGTCACCGGTCAGCCCGTGGAAGTCGTCGCCGAAGAAGTCGGTGTAGGCCTTGAGCTTTTCCGGGGTGTCGTGCTCCGGATCGGCGCTGACCAGCAGGTAATCCGGTTGTGGTAATTCGCTCGAAAGCAGTTGCTCGGTGCGCCGGAGGTTTGCCATGGCCGCAGGACAGATATCCGGGCAGTTGGTGTAACCAACGAACGCAAACGTCCAACGGCCCTTCAGGCTTTCCCGGGTCACGGTTTCACCCTTCTCGTTGGTCAGGGTGAACTCCACCAGTTCCCGGGGCTGGTCATAGACATAGGTATTCAGCTCGACCAGTTCAGGTGCCGGTTCCGGCTGCTGGTCTCCGACCAGGTAAACCTGGCGCCCGATCACCAGTCCGAAGATCAGAATCACCAGCAGCAGTAACAAAAACAGGGTCAGGCGAATCGAGCTGTTCATCTAGGTTCCAGTAAAACACCGTTCTGAGTCAGAAGAATACAAAATGATCCACCAGCAAGACCACGAACAGCGCCATCAGGTAGGTAATGGAGTACTTGAAGGTGGTCAGCGCAACCCGGCGGTCATCGCCTTTCAGCAATCGAACCGCATAGTGCAGGAAACGCAGGCCAAGGGCCAGGGCACCCACCAGGTAGATACCGCCGGACATGCCGGTCACAAAGGGCAGCAGGCTGACCGCCAGTAACATGAAGGTGTACAGCAGGATATGCAGCTCGGTGTACTTGTTGCCATGGGTGACCGGCAACATGGGAATACCGGCCTTGGCATACTCTTCCTTGCGATGGATGGCCAGGGCCCAGAAATGGGGAGGCGTCCAGGCGAAGATGATCAGCACCAGCAACAGCGCGTGGCCCTCCACCTGGCCCGTTACCGCGGTCCAGCCCAGCAGTGGCGGCATGGCACCGGCGAGACCGCCGATGGTGATGTTCTGCGGCGTCGCGCGCTTCAGGAACAGGGTGTAGACGCCCGCATAGCCCACCAGGGACGCCAGGGTCAGCCAGGCGGTCAGTTCGTTCACCTGCCACATCAGTACCGCCATACCGATCGTCGCCAGAAGCGTGGCGAACAGAATGGCGTCGACCGGGGAAATCTTGCCGGTGGCGACCGGGCGTTTGCGGGTCCGCGCCATGACGGTGTCGATCTTCTGGTCAACGACGTGGTTGACCACCGCGGCAGCACCTGCCAGCAGGGCGATACCGAGGTTGCCATACAGCAGAACCTCCCAGCCCGGCACCCCCGGCGCCGCCAGCAACATGCCGATCACGGAGGTCAGGATCATCAGTGCGACCACCCGGGGCTTGGTCAGCTCCAGGTAATCCCGCCAGGAAATGGGTGTGCTGGATTCGTGGGCCGTTGTCTGGGCCGGCAGTGCTTCCACTCGCTCACTCATGCCGTAACCTCCCGGTTAATTGTTGTTGGGTGTGTCGCGTCCGCGGTGTGCGCCTGAACAAGTTTGTGGTTCCGCCAGATCAGGTGGACCACGGTCAGCAGCAGGCCCGCACCCATGGCGTTATGGGCCACCGCGATACTCAGAGGAATATTGAAGAAGACATTGGCCAGGCCCAGTCCGATCTGGGCCGCGAGGGCCACGGCCACTAGACCGATGGCACCAGAGAGGCCCGACGTTTGGCGCCTGCGCCACATCAGTGCCAGCAGAACGGCGAAGTAGCCGAGTACCACCATCGCGCCAAGCCGGTGGGTGACATGAATCGCCACCCGGCCATCGTTGGTGAGCTGGCCTCCAAGGTAGTTCGGGCCCACGTGCTGGGTAACATCGAAACCGTGTTGGAAGTCCATATCAGCCGGCCACCACTGGCCCTGGCAGGTGGGCAGGTCGGTACAGGCTACCGCCGCGTAGTTGGCCGCGGTCCAGGCACCCAGGGCAATCTGCACCACAATCAGGAACAGGCCGGCGTACAGCCACGGACTGAAGGCCGGGGAGGTTTGCCCGGACACCGGAGGGTTGCGGTACGGGCTCCGCGCTCTTAGCCGGAGTGCCAGCAAGGTCAGCAGGGTCAAAGTGGTGAAGCCACCGAGCAGGTGCAGGGCAACGACCTGGGGCCAGAGCTTCAGGGTGACCGTCCACATGCCGAAGGCTCCCTGCAGGATAATGAACCCGGCAATGAACAGCGGCAATTTGACCGGGACACCGGTTTTTCGATGGCGGACGGCGTAGGCCGCCAGCCCGAAGACGACAAGGCCCAGGGTGCCCGCGGCGTATCGATGGATCATCTCGGGCCAGCCTTTCTCCACATCCACCGGGGTCTCCGGAAAACGGGCATTGGCAATCGCAATACTGGATTCACTCTGGGGCACCGTCAGGAAGCCGTAGCAGCCAGGCCAGTCCGGGCAGCCAAGACCGGCATGGACGAGCCGCGTCCAGGCGCCCAACATGATCACCACCACCGCCAGAAGAGCGGCGATCAGCGCCCAGGTCCCCATGCGGCGGGCGTGGGTGGACGGGATTGAAAACTGCTGGTTCAAGGCCGGATCCTCCAAGCCATTGCTCATCCGATCTGGGAAATCTTGAGCAGGTGCTTGAGGTCCTCAAGCAGCTCTTTGCCAGTGTTGCCGGCCCCGTAATGCATCATCAGGTTGCCGAACGGATCCACCAGCAGAATTCGCGGTTCAGCCTCGGGGTCGATACCCGCAGGCCAGGCCGGAGTGGTTCCCGGCGCGGGGATCAGCCGCTCCATCAGGCTGTATTCCGTCTGCCAGCGGGATGCCAGCTCCGCCGGCACGCTGCCCAGAGCGGCGGCACGGGACACCCGATTGGCGTTCTTGCCCAGGGCAATGTTGACCTGCCGGGCCAGGTACAGCAGCTCTTCACACTCGCTACCGCACTCGCCAGACACCACCATCAGCATCCATTGGGGCTCGACCTGGTCCGGCCCGAACCGTTCCGTCAGGGGCTTGCCTGCCGCGGTTTCCAGATTGAGTGTCTCGACCGGCACCACCGGCTGGATGAGAGTGCCATTGTTGGTATGGCCAGCCGGATTCAGCCAGCCGGTGTAGAACATGATGGTGGCAAAGACCATCGGTCCAAAACCGATGGCGAACAGCAACAGAGCGGTGCGGCGTCCGCGCCGGACCTGCTCTGGTGAGGGTCCGTCGTTCTGGTCGGGTATCCGGTTAGCCATTGTCGTTGTCATTATTGGCTCCTGTCTTTCGGTAACTCGCTACTACCGTCAATATACTCAGTACAACCGCCAGCGCAAACCATTGAGTGGCGTATCCGTAATGGGTCTGTGGTCCCATCAGATCCGGTGCCCAGTCCGCGCGAAAGGCGCCCGGCTGGTCATTGCCGTCCAACCTCACGATGGCCCGCGGCAACGCCGGCACGTCCCGGGCGGCAACCGCCCTCGGCAGGCTCTGCACGCGCCGGGGCCATCCCTGCTCAGGGCCGGTCTGGTCCGTGAGGACCGGCGGTTCCGGGTAATCGCTGAGACGTCCCGCCAGCTCAACCTTCCCCTCCGGCGTACCAACCTCCGGCAATTCCTCCCGGGTTCGTGGAGCCTGGAGCCAGCCCCGGTTCACCAGGACCGGCGGGCCTTCGAGCGGGTAAAACACTGTTAGCACTTCGTAGCCCGGGGCGCCGTCCCGGGTTCGATTGTCCAGTAACCAGCTGCGCTCATCGTAGGTCCCGGAAAGGGCAACCGGCCGCCCTGCATCCAGGCCCTGGCGAACCAGTTCCGGCCATTCCAGATCCAGCGCGTCCTGCTGCCATTGGTCGAGCATCTGCTGCTTCTGACCTGCCCGGTCCAGTTGCCAGAACCCCAGTCCAATGAGCAGTGGCAAAAAAACACCGGCGAACAGCAACAGCCGCCAATCGAACTGCCAGTGACGGCGATTGCCCTGTGCATCAGACATGCTCTGCTATAGTGACCTCTGGGTTGTGTGGAACTCGCCAGCCCGCCGACCAACAATGCCTATGAATCCGGGAAATTCCATGCTTAAAGCCGTAATCGTTGTGTTGATGCTGGCCGTGATTGTCAGTCTGTTCAGCGGCCTGTTCTTTCTCATCAAGGATGGCGGAAAAACCAATCGGGTGGTGAACTCCCTGGCGGTCCGGGTCACGCTCAGTGTACTGCTCCTGGCGGTAATTCTGGTTGCGCTGTGGCAGGGCGCCCTGACACTGAATCCGACGCCCTGACCGGCATACTCAGAGGATGTAAACGAACACGAACAGGCCCAACCAGACCACATCCACAAAGTGCCAGTACCAGGCGGCTGCTTCAAAACCGAAGTGGTTGTCTGCCGTGAAGTGTCCCTTGCTGATGCGAGCCAGCATGATGATCAGCATCAGTGACCCCAGCATCACGTGGGCTCCGTGAAAGCCCGTCAGCATGAAAAAGGTACTGCCGTAGATGCCGGACTTCAGTGTCAGGTCCAGATCCTGGTAGGCATGCATGTACTCGTAGCCCTGAACGAACAGGAACACCAGGGCAAGGGCGATGGTCAGGCCGAGCCAGAGTTTGGTTTTGGCCCGATGGCCCGCTTTCAGGGCGTGGTGAGCAACCGTCACGGTGAACGAGGACGTCACCAACAGAATCGTATTCATCAGGGGCAGACCCCAGGCGCTGATCACCTCCTTGGGTCCGGGATAGGCTTCCGGATCCGGGTTGTTGATCAAAGGCCAGGTGGCCTGAAACCCTTCCCAGAGCATGTTGGAACTGCCGCGATCACCCTCGCCACCGAGCCAGGGCACAGCAAAAACGCGCGCGTAGAACAGAGCGCCGAAGAAGGCAGCAAAGAACATCACCTCAGAAAAGATAAACCAGCTCATGCCCCACCGGAAGGAGCGATCCATCTGGGGGCTGTAGAGCCCCGCCCGGCTTTCCCGGATCACATTGCCAAACCAGCCGAACAGCATGTACGCCATGATCAGCGCACCGATCATGAACATCACCCAGGAGCCTGTCGTGCTTTCGCCCTGGTTGCCGTTGACCATGATGGAGGCTACCCCGTACAGGGTTAACCCAAGCCCGACGGTGGCAATAATGGGCCATTTGCTCTGTTCAGGAACGTAATAGGTCTGGTTATCCGCCATGACACTCTCCGATGGCTTAGCCGTTTTCGTTTGTTGTTGTGATTGCTCGAACAGTCCCCGACACCTTTGCCTGTTTACTCTGGTCATACAGGGTATAGGACAGGGTCAGCTTGGTTATGTGCGCAGGCAGATCCCGGTCCACGATAAATACCAGAGGCATTTCCGTGCTTTCCCCGGCCGCCAGGGGCTGCTGGTTGAAACAGAAGCACTCGGTCTTGTGAAAGTACAGCGTGCCTTCCGAGGGTGAGAGACTGGGAACCGCCTGACCGACCATTGCCACTGCTGTGGGGTTTTGGGCGAAGAAATTCACCGTCACCGGCTCTCCTGGATGAACCTCGATGCTGCGGGTCACCGGCCGGAACGTCCAGGGCATGCCCGGCCCGTTCTGGGCCAGAAACTGGACCTGCACGGTGCGGGTCACATCGGCGTCGGCGCCCACGGTTGCCTCGTACCGGCCGCCGGTCTTGCCATTGATACCCGTCAGCTCGCAGAACACGTCGTACAGGGGCACCAGGGCAAAGCCGAACGCGAACATACCTATCACGCCCGCCATGCACCAGGTGATGACCCGCGCATTGCTGCGCGCGGGTCGTGCCAATGCCGATGTCCGATCGTCCACCCGCGGCCCCGCTTATTTCACTTCCGGTGGCGTGACAAAGGTGTGGTAGGGCGCCGGCGATGCCACCGTCCATTCCAGACCCTCCGCACCATCCCAGGGCTTGGCCGCTGCTTCCTTTCCGCCACGGATACACTTCACCACGATGAACAGGAACAACAGCTGGGTCGCCCCGAACATGAATGCCCCGACGCTGGAGACCATATTGAAGTCGGCGAACTGCAGCGCGTAGTCCGGAATCCGGCGCGGCATACCCGCCAGGCCCAGGAAGTGCATCGGGAAGAACGCCAGGTTCATGCCGATGAACGACAGCCAGAAATGGGTCTTGGCCAGGGTTTCGTCGTACATGTGGCCGGTCCACTTGGGCAGCCAGAAGTAGGCGGAGGCGAAGATGCCGAAGATGGCTCCCGGTACCAGAACGTAATGGAAGTGGGCCACCACGAAGTAGGTGTCGTGGTACTGGAAGTCCGCCGGCGCAATAGCGAGCATCAGCCCGGAGAAGCCACCGATGGTGAACAGGATGACAAAGGCCACCGCAAACAGCATGGGCGCTTCAAAGCTGAGCGCGCCGCGGAACATGGTGGCGACCCAGTTAAACACTTTTACCCCGGTTGGCACCGCAATCAGCATGGTGGCGTACATGAAGAACAGCTGACCGGCGATGGGAATACCCACGGTGAACATGTGGTGCGCCCAGACCACGAAAGACAGCAACGCAATCGCACCCACGGCATAAACCATGGAGGCATAACCGAACAGGGGCTTGCGGGAGAACGCCGGAATGATGTGGGAGACCGCCCCGAAGGCCGGCAGGATCATGATGTAGACCTCGGGATGCCCGAAGAACCAGAACACATGCTGGAACAGCACCGGGTCACCACCGCCGGAGGCATCAAAGAAGCTGGTGCCGAAGTTGATGTCCATCAGCATCATGGTCACCACCCCGGCCAGAACCGGCATGACCGCGATCAGCAGGAACGCGGTGATCAGCCAGGTCCAGACGAACAGCGGCATTTTCATCAGGGTCATGCCCGGTGCCCGCAGGTTGAGGATGGTGGCAATCACGTTGATCGCGCCCATGATCGAGGAAATCCCCATGATGTGGACGGCAAAGATAAAGAAGGTGGTACTGGGCGGCCCGTAGGTCGTCGAGAGGGGCGCGTAGAAGGTCCAGCCGAAGTTGGGTGCACCACCTTCCATGAAGAGGGTGGACACCAGAATCAGGAAGGCACAGGGCAGCAGCCAGAAGCTCCAGTTATTCATCCGTGGAAGTGCCATGTCCGGCGCGCCGATCATCAGCGGAATCATCCAGTTTGCCAGACCGACAAAGGCCGGCATCACCGCACCGAAGACCATGATCAGGCCGTGCATCGTGGTCATCTGGTTGAAGAATTCCGGCTGCACGATTTGCAGCCCGGGCTGGAAAAGTTCTGCCCGGATGACCATGGCCATGGTTCCGCCCAGCAGGAACATGGCGAAACTGAATATCAGGTACATGGTCCCGATATCCTTGTGGTTCGTGGTCAACAGCCAGCGGCTGAAACCTTTTGCCGGGCCGTGATGATGATCCTGGGCGTGGGTATCTGCAACCGCACTCATGAAAACCCCCGTTACCGCCATTTATTGTGGCTGGTGATATCTGTTATCTGGCGTTGATTACTGCTGGTTCTTGTAATCAAAAATTTCTTTCGGAGTGACCATTTCGCCGGTGTTGTTACCCCAGGCATTACGCTCGTAGGTAATCACCGCGGCCAGGTCCACTTCACTGAGCTGGCCACCGAAGGCCTGCATGGCCGTCCCGGACTTGCCGTTCACCACAATATCGATGTGGGCAGCCATGTCCTCGGTGGCAATCGGACTCCCCTTGAGCGCCGGGAACGCCGGGGGCGCGCCGCTTCCGTCGGCCTGGTGACATGCCGCACAGGCCGTTTGATAGGCCTTCTCGCCGCGCTCCATGAGTTCGGCCATGGTCCAGTCTTTCTGGGTCAGCTCGCGCTCTTTCTGGGCCGCAACTTTCTGCTCGGCCACCCAGGTGTTGTATTCCTCTTCCGGCACCGCCTTCACCACCACCGGCATGAAGCCGTGGTCCTTGCCGCACAGTTCAGTACACTGGCCGCGGTAGGTGCCGGGTTTGTCGACCCGGGTCCAGGTCTCGTTGATAAAGCCGGGAATGGCATCCTTTTTCACGCCGAAGTCCGGGACCCACCAGGAATGAATCACGTCGTTGGCGGTCAGCAGAAACCGCACCTTTTTACCCACGGGAATGATCAGCGGGTTATCCACCTCCAGCAGGTAGTTCTCACCCTTGGCCTGGCGGTTGTTGATCTGTTCCCGGGGCGTCGACAGGTTGGAGAAGTAGCCGAAATCCTCGTTGATGTACTCGTACTGCCATTTCCACTGGTAGCCCGTCACCTTGATGTCCACGTCAGACTCGGTGGTGTCGTACATGTCGACCAGGGTCGCGGTGGCCGGAATGGCCATTACCACAAGGATGACAAACGGAATGATGGTCCAGAGAATCTCTACCAGGGTGTTCTCATGAAAATTCGCAGGCTTGTGACCCTGGGATTTTCGATGGGCAAAGATGGACCAGAACATAACTCCAAAAACCACGACGCCAATGGCGACGCAGATCCAGAGAATGATCATATGAAGGCTGAATATCTCGTTACTGGTGCCGGTAACCCCCGGGGTCATGTTCAGAGTCCAGTCCGCCATGGACCAGGCGGGGAACATCAGACCGCCTAAAAGGGCACCTGCCCGCTGAGCGTGCACGCGCATACTGTGTCTCCACAGAGTGTTATTCTTGTCGGATTTGCGTTATCCCACTGATCTTTCCGGCGCTCGCATACACCTGAAAAATCAGAGTGGAAGCCTGCTTATGGATACCTCACAGTCGAGTATAGACACAGATCGGGAAAAGGCTAAAAAATCGGTTAAATCCAAAACTGCTAACCACAGGATCTTAAGAATCAAAGCGAATATGAAACCTTCCCTGCCGGCCACAGACCGGCGACTCTGGGCGCTGGCGTGGCCATTGATGCTGACCAACCTGACGGTGCCGTTGCTTGGTCTAGTGGACACCGCAGTCCTTGGCCATCTGGAGAGCCCGGAATACCTGGGTGCGGTGGCCGTCGGCGCCAATCTGTTCAGCATCCTCTACTGGACGTTCGGGTTCATGCGCATGGGCACCACCGGCCTCGCCGCCCAGGCCTGGGGCAAACGCGACAGCTTTGGCCAGATTGCCCTGCTGCTGCGCTCCGTCCTGCTGGCCGTCGGTATTGGCCTGCTGCTGATCCTGCTGCACCAGCCTCTGATCTCGCTGGGGCTGACCCTCATGAACCCCAGCCCGGACGTGACTGGCCTGGCCGCGGAATACGCCGCCATCCGGATCTGGAGCGCCCCGGCCGTTCTCTGCCAGTACACACTGGTGGGCTGGCTGATCGGCACCCAGTTTCCGCGCGGCCCGATGATCATGCTGATCGTGGCCAACGGCCTGAACATCGCCCTCGACGTTCTGTTTGTCACCGGACTGGGCTGGAACAGCCGGGGCGTAGCCATCGCCACGGTCATTGCCGAGTACGGTGCCGCCGCCATTGGTTTTGCGATCGTGCTGTCCCGGATGCCCGAGGGTCAGACACTCACCCGCGCCCTGTTCGGGGAGCTGGCGGACTACCTGAAAATCCTGCGGGTTAACCGCTACATCATGGTCCGCACGGTGGCGCTGCTGCTGGTGCTCGCCTTTTTCACCGCTCAGGGCGCCCGACAGGGCGATACCATTCTCGCCGCCAACGCGGTGCTGATTACCTTTCTGCTGATCATCTCCAATGCGCTCGACGGATTTGCCAACGCCGCTGAAGCCTTGGTCGGCGAAGCCATCGGCAAGGGCAGCCGGCGACGGTTCCGGGTGGTTTTCCAAAGTGCGCTGCGCTGGTCGCTCTGGGGAGCCCTTTTGCTGACCATCGTCTTCGTCGTCGGGGGGCGTGGCCTGATTGCACTGCTGACCGGCATCGAAGCGGTACGCATCACCGCTTGGCAATACCTGCCCTGGCTGTGGTTACTGCCATTTGCCGCGGTCTGGGGGTTCCTGCTGGACGGTATCTTTATCGGCGCCACCCGCACCCGAGACATGCAGAACACCATGCTGTTTTCGGCGCTGGGGGTCTTTCTTCCGGTGTGGTGGCTGACGACTGCCTGGGGCAATCACGGCCTCTGGTTCTCCCTGATCTGCCTTATGCTGGCACGGGCTCTCAGCATGGGCTGGCTGTGCTGGTCACACACCCGAAATGGGCTCTGGTTCAACGGACATTGAGACCCTGTTCAAGCTGTAACATTTCGCCTTCTGAATTTCGGGTCGGGGAACCGGCAAGGCGCAAAATGTCGACTACACTTGTCAGAAATGGCAGGCCTGTTGCGGTCCTTCAACCCCTGCTTTCCTGCCCTGTTACTCGTTTCGGACAACGGGAGGCGCCTTGCGACCTCAATTCGTTCAGACATCGGCTTCTCCTGAAATGACACCACAGGTAGTTCTCGAAATCATCGATCAGGCACGGCGCAAGGAAGCCCGTTCAGGTACCTTTCTCCAGCAGCTCCGTGAGAAAGCCGCCGGTCTGCCCGCGTCTGTAATGATTGAAGGCTACCAGCCTGCGACCTGCCTGTTCCAGTTTGCCGTTGAGTACATTGAAATGGCGCCACGCCTGATCGAATGCGTGGAAGCCTGCGCCCGGGAAGCGGGTAAAGCCGAGCTGTTCGAACCCTTCGTAGAGTCTGCCACCCGATACTTCACCCAGCCCTCAGCACTGCTCGTGAAATACGATGGCCTCGACGGCTTGCTGATCCGCGCCTACCTCTGCCATCGCCTGATGGAAGAAATGTATGAGAACAACCGTTCAATCCGGGCCAGTGAATTGGTGGATCTGGAAGCTACCCGTGCTAACCTGTTGGCTCACCAGCTTATTGGCGAGCCGTTTGCCAATGAGCTGGACGATTCCATTACCGTGACCGTGCTGCAGATTGCGGGTACGCCTGACTACTATGAACTGAACCTGGATCCGTTTGTTGATCAGGTCAACAATGCCGCCTGGGACTGGATGCGGCACTACTGGGAAAACCTGCTGGTAAGGAACCACATTCGATTTTCTCTGGGGTCCGGTTTGGCCTGAAAGGTTCAGAAGTTTGATAAAGAAACTGCTTGTCGTTGTGCTGGTACTCCTGACTTGGTCCACACCAGTTCTGGCATCAGAGCTCACTGTCACAGTGACAGACAGTGGCAGTAACGAGCCTGTTCCCGATGCTGTCGTCTATCTGGACCGCATTGATACGCTCACGCCGGTGACAGCAGAGATTTACCAGAAGGACCGCGCATTCCACCCGACCGTGTTGATCGTTCCGGTCGGATCCCTGGTCGAGTTTCCAAACCGCGACAACACCCAGCATCACGTCTATTCATTTTCACCCGCGAAGACCTTCAACATTGAGCTCTACGCCGGCAAGCCGGAAGCGCCGATCCTGTTCGACAAGCCGGGCGTTGTGGAGCTGGGCTGCAACATCCATGATCGGATGCGGGCCTTCATCATCGTCACCGACACCAACGCCATCGGGAGAACCGACGCCGAGGGCAGGATCACACTGGCAACGAGTGCCGAAACCGGCCCGCTCACGGTGAATATCTGGCATCAGCGCCTGCCCGACAATACCCGGCCGGTGGAGCGGAAACTGGACAACCTTGTCGCACAAACCCTGACCATTAATCTGGCTCCGAAGCCAGAAACGGATGACGCCATTAACCTCCTGCAGCAACGGTTTCGGGAACTCTGATGAGACTTGCTGAGCGCATGGGGTTCCGGGGTCGGCTGATTGCCGCGATGATTGCCCTGGTAGTGCTCGTCAGTCTCGTGATTGGTGCACTGTTGATGGTGTATCTGTTTGAGGACGAAAAAAGTCGCGCCGGGGAACAGCTCACGATCGGTGAACGGATGGCCCGGGAGATTCTGGAACGGCGAACAGATCTGAACCTGTCCCGGCTGTCGGTGGTCGTGCAGGATTTTGGCTTCCGCTCGGCAGTGGCCAGCGGCGATCCGGCGACCATCGACAGCGCTCTGGAGAACCACAGCCGGCGGGCCCGGGCGGATTTCGCACTGCTGGTCAGCAGCGCAGGCGACCTTCTGGCTTCCACCCTGAACCACCAGGTTCCGGACGTCTGGAGCCCTCTGAACCAGCCGGGGTCGCCCCCCGGCAGTGCCCGAACCTTCATTCACATCGGCGGCCAGGGCTATGAAGTTCTCAACGTTCCGGTCGAAGGCCCGGGACTCCGGGCCACGCTCGTTGCCGGTTTTGCTCTTGACCAGCCGCTGGCTGACCTGATTGCCCGTCTGAGCGGAACCGAGGTCATTTTCAGGGCTCGGACAAATGCCGACGAGGCCTTCCAGGTGCTGGCGGCGACGGGTAGCCGCGAGATGCCCATGGAACAGGAACTGACCCCGGCACCCCAGGCCAGAAGCCTTCTGGATCCCGCCCGATATTTCAGTCGTACGATCAACCTCGGTGGCACTTCCGCGTCGGAGATCGAGATCGTCCTGATGATCAGTCGCGAAGCCAGCCTGCAAAACTACTACGCCCGGGCGAAGGAAATCGCCCTGCTGGTCAGCGCTATCCTTGTCTTCGCCATCCTGCTGGCCCTGATCATTGCCCGCTACCTGGGCAAACCCTTGCTGCAGCTTGCCGACTACGCCCGGGCCGTGGGTGATGGCGAGAACCCGACTCCTCCCGAATTCCGGACCGGGGGCGAGCTGAAACGGCTCAGGAACGCCCTTGGCGATATGCTCGTGGGTCTGCGCGAGCGAGAAGCCCAGATCCGCTACGCGGCAACCCATGATGATGTCACCGGCCTGGGGAACCGGAACGCGCTGATGCAGTCGGTCCGGGAACTGTTCGACGAGCAGGGCGCCTGTACCCTGATCGGGGTTCGGCTGGATGACCTGTCCGACGTCAATGACACCCTGGGCCTGGAGTTCGGAGACAAGGTACTGACCGGCATTGCCGAGCGCTTGCAGACGGAACTGCCCGATGCACGCATTATTGCCCGAACCGGCGGCGGCGAGTTCCTTGCCCTGGTGCCACCCCGGAGCCCCGAGCACGTTGACTCGCTGACCCGCCGACTCCATGGCGTTATCGAGTCGCCGCTCCAGATCAACACTACGCCATTCTCCATCCACGCCGTCATGGTCACCATGGAGCTGCCTGCGGACGCGGGCAACACCAACGAACTGCGCCGCCGGCTGAACCTGATCTTCGAGCAGGCCCAGGAACACCCGGAACCGGTCACCCGCTACCAGCCAGGCCAGGATGAAAGTCACCTGCGCGAACTTCAGATCATTTCAGATCTGCATACGGCAATCACGACCAACGGCCTGCACATGAACTATCAACCGAAGCTGGATACCCGATCCGGGCGGTTGGTGCAGGTGGAGGCCCTCGTTCGCTGGATTCACCCGGAACTCGGCTTCGTTTCCCCCGAGGAGTTCATTTTCCTGGCCGAGCAGTCGGGACAGATCCATGATCTCACAGCCCATATCCTGGAACGCGTTGCCGCCGATACCAGGGCCTGGATGGAGCAGGGCATCGAAGCCGGTGTCGCCATCAACCTTTCAGCGAAGGACCTGACCTGGCCCGCCCTGACCGACCACGTGGCCGAAAATTTCGCCGACTGGCACCCCGACCTCAAACGCATCACCCTGGAAGTCACCGAAAGTGCCCTGATGGAGGATCCCGCCGAAGCACTGGCGACTCTGGACCGGCTCAAGGCGCTGGGAGTGACGCTGTCGGTGGATGATTTTGGAACCGGGTATTCCTCCCTGTCCCAGCTCCGCAAGCTACCGGTTCAGGAATTGAAGATCGACAAGTCGTTCGTCCTGAAACTGGACACCGAGCCCCAGGACCAACTGATCGTGAAGTCCACGATCGACATGGCCCACGGTCTGGGCCTGAAAGTGGTGGCGGAAGGCATCGAATCCCTGCAAGCCTGGCAGTTACTGCAGCAATGGGGCTGCGACCTGGCCCAGGGGTTCTACCTGAGCCGTCCCGTGGCCGGCGCCGAACTGGCAGAAACCGCGAAGGCTCTGGCTGCGCGGCATCAGGAACTGACCCAACGCACCACGGAGTATTCTCAATGAAAGACGTCCCGGTGCTGCTGGCGGCACTGCTGTTGCTGACCGCCCAGAGTGCGTTCGCTGACATCGGCAGCCGGATCTGGGCAACGGGTGGCGTAACCACCATTGAAGGCAGCGCCGGCGGCGGGCTTGTGCCTTGGGCTCTGCTCGGCAGCTACGCCAGCGACGAAGAGTGGGGCGGAACACTGGCCCTGAGCCGCGCGGAAACGGACGACTATACGCTTGCCGTCATCGGCGCCGGCATTAACTGGAATAATCGGGTGGAACTGACCGTGGCCCGGCAAAGTCTGGATCTGGACGCGCTGGTGTTCACCCTCAGCAACGGTTTTGGCCTGGAACAGGACGAACTGAACCAGGACATTTTCGGCGCCAAGATCCGGCTTGCCGGGGATGTTCTCTACAGTCCCTGGGGACAGTGGTCAGCCGGAATCCAGTACAAGCGGCAACGGGACTTCACGGTGCCCGCAGCCATCGGTGCCAGGGATGACAGCGGCACCGATGTCTATTTCAGTGGCAGCAAGGTGTTCTTTGCCGCGCTGTTTGACCGCAACCTCCTGGTGAATGCCACCGCGCGGGCGACCCGGGCCAATCAGGGCGGACTGCTGGGCTTTGGTGGCGACCGCAACAACAGCTACGAAGTGATGGCGGAAGCCAGCGCTGGCCTGTTCCTCAACCGGCGCTGGCTGGTTGGGGCCGAATACCGGCAGAAGCCGGACAACCTTGGGTTTGCCGGGGAAGATGACTGGTGGGACCTGTTTGTCGCCTGGGTTCCGGACCGTCGCCTGGCGGTGACCGCAGCCGTGGTCAGCCTCGGCGACGTGGCAACACTGGAAGATCAACAGGGCCTGTACCTGTCACTGCAGGGGAGTTTCTGACATGACCCGCCTGATTTCCAAAGCGGCCATCCTTGGTCTCGTCGTTACCGCCGGCCTGACCCTGGCGGGCTGCCAGTCGGCTCCAGAAACGCCCGAGGCATCGCTGTACCAGAAGTTGGGTAAACGCGCCGGGATCGCTCAGATTGTCGAGGATCTGCTGTTTCTGATCGTCGACGACGAGCGCATCAATCAGCAGTTCAAGGGGTTGGACGTGGCCAGCTTCCATCGCAACCTGACGGACCAGCTGTGCCAGCTCAGTGGAGGTCCCTGCACCTACAGCGGTCGCGGGATGCGCGAGGTGCACGCCGACATGGCGATTACCGATACCCAGTTTAACGCCCTGACGGAAAACCTGATCCTGGCCATGGAGGAAAACGGCGTCGGCACCGGCGCCCAGAACCGGCTGCTGAAACGGCTCATTCCCCTGTACCCGGATGTCCGCAACCTTTGAGGGTCGGCCCCAACCGGGTATGCTTGCCAGCTGATCATTCACTGATATTGGGAGAACCCTGCCTTGCTAGAAAATGCCGATCTGGGGAAACTGATTATTCGCCTGACGCTGGGCGGCCTGATGCTGTTTCACGGCATTGCCAAACTGCTCAACGGCGTCGGTTTCATCGAGAGTGAACTGGCCAGCCATGGCCTGCCCGCCTTCTTCGCCTACGGCGTTTTCATTGGTGAACTGATCGCCCCGCTGATGGTGCTGTTGGGCTACCACACCCGAATCGGGGCCCTGTTGATCGTCTTCAACATGCTGGTCGCCATTGCCCTGGTACACAGCCACCAACTGCTGTCACTGGGTGGAAACGGTGGCTGGGCGCTTGAGCTCCAGGGTTTCTTCCTGTTTACCGCCGTGGGCCTGATATTCCTCGGGCCGGGCCGCTACAAACTGAAGAACTGACGCACACTAGGGCGCATCCGCGGACGCCGTGTGCGCTCCGCGGAAGGCCATCACCCGGTTGCGGCCTGCCCCCTTGGCCTCGTACAGGGCTTCGTCCGCTCGCCGGATCAGTTCGTCGTATGTTTCCTCCGGCGGGGGAATCACGGTGGCCACCCCCACGCTGACGCTGAGGTTCACCGCAGCTTCCTGGGCGCCCGGATACACCGTCGCATTCTCAATGGCCTGCCTCAGCCGCTCGGCCACCTGCAGCGCCCCGTCTTCCGGAGTAGTCGGCAGCAACACCGCGAATTCCTCGCCACCGAAACGGGCCAACAAGTCCCCGGAACGCTGGATCTCATGGGCGCAGATAGCGGCCACTGTGATCAGACAGTCGTCACCCACCAGGTGGCCATAACGATCATTGACCGACTTGAAATAGTCGATGTCCAGCAACAGCAGGCTGAGGGGCTGCCCGTGGCGGCCCGCCCGGGACCATTCGTCGCGAATCCGTTCATCGAACTGTCTCCGGTTCGGGATCTGGGTCAGGCCATCAGTGAAACTGATGGACCTGAGCCTTTGGTTGGCCCGCTCCAGTTCCTCCGTACGTTCGCAAACCCGCTCTTCCAGCGTCTGGTTGGCCTGGCGCTGAATCGCCAGGGCCTGCTCCTGGGCTTTCAGCCGGCGCCGGCGTTCCAGGTTGATGCGATGGGCGAGGGCAAACGACAGCAGAATCACCTCCAGGGCGACACCGATCTGGGGCCCGAACTCGGTCAGGAAGGTCCGCGGCAGATAGCCAAGTTTGCTGACCGCGAGAATCAGGTGCCCCAGCAGCAAGGGCGTCCAGGCCAGCACGTAGAAGCCCGCCAGTTTCTGACCCCGACACCAGATGTAGATACCAATCACCCAGGCCGCCGGCGTGGCGATCGCCGCCAGCACGGCCACCAGGGCAATGCCGGACTGGTAGGGGCCGAACAAGCCATAGACCACGCTGAGCCCCGATCCGATCATCAGCGCCATCAGGAAGTGGTAGCAAAATCGACTGTACCGGGCTACCGCCAGGAACTGGATGCTGAACATGATTGCGGCCATCATGGCCAGTCCAATGATGGGAACCGTGAAGTACCGGTTCAGAATGGGCAGGTCCGGCCACCACCACTGGAACAACAAACCGTGAAAGTTCAGGTGGACCAGCCCGGACGACACCACGGTCAGGACATACCAGAGATAGGTGGTCTGACGAACGATGAGGAACAGAAAGAGGTTATACAGCGCCAGGGCCACAATGATGCCAAGGAACATCGCCTGCCAGCCGTAGGTCAGCTGCTCGCCGGCCAGGAAGTCGGCCGAGGGCACCACCTCAATCGGGATCTGGACCGCCCCCTGGGTTTTCACCCGGACAAAGGCGGTGACCGTGTCGGTATTCGACGGCACCAGGAACACGAAATTGCGATGGTACAGGGGGCGGCTTGAAAACGGCCGTGAATCCCCGCTCTCATAGCGCCGGATGATGTCGCCGTCCCGAACCCAGAAGATGTCGACCACGTCCAGCAACGGATAGCGGATTTCCAGCACCCGGTTCTTCGGTTGGGGCGGTACAGTCACCTTGAGCCAGAAGGCACCGTCGCTGAAGCCGAGATTGAGCACCTGGTTGGGGTCGAAAGCCCGCCACTGATCGGGTTCCAGGGCCATGACCTCCCTGGCGCTCAGCTGGTCATCCCGGTCCTCCAGCCAGAGATAGTCTGAAGTGGCAGCGGATACCTGCCCCGCACCTGACAACAGGACCAGCAACAGGTACGACAAGACCGCTTTGATCGCAGGGTGGCTCATAGCGGGTTCCGGTTTCCGGGCCAGGCAACTTGAACTACACTTCGGGGTCCCTGAATAGAGATTCCGGGCACCTGGCAATACAATGCCCAAGTGTAAACTGTTCAAGCCGGGACGTCCCCTATACATGGGTAGACACTGACTTGCTCGCAAAGAGACCGTACATGACCGAAAACAAACACCCGATTCGACCGGGCCGTTACCGCCACTACAAGGGCAAGGATTACCAGGTCATCGATCTGGCCCGCCACAGTGAGACTGAGGAGTGGATGGTGGTGTACCGATGCCTGTATGGCGACCACAGCCTCTGGGTCCGGCCTCTGTCCATGTTTCGGGAAACCGTGGAACTGGCCGGAGAACAGGTGCCCCGCTTTTCCCGCGTCGGCGACGACTGATCACCAGCCCCTGCGCAACCATCCCGCTTTGACTGTCGCGGTCAATTCCTGCACATTAGCGCGCTTTTCGTGAACCCGGCCCTCACGAGGGGCCGGATAATCCAGCTATTCCTACCCGGAGTCTGCCATGAATGCCGTTGTTGCCGCGGTTGCCATCATGCTCGTCCTGAGTTTGTGCCGCATTCACGTTGTCGTCGCCCTGATCATCGGAGCCATTTCCGGTGGCCTGATCGCGGGCCTGTCTCTGGAAGCCACCATCGAGGCCTTCAATAACGGTCTGGGTGGCGGCGCCACCGTGGCCCTGTCGTACGCCACCCTCGGTGCCTTCGCCGTCGCCATCGGCAAATCCGGCCTGGCCCATGCCCTGGCGGACAGGGCGCTGGCATTGGTGGGCCGCCAGGAGGACGGCGCTGCGGTTACCGGCGTCCGGTTCCTGATCATCGGCCTGCTGCTGGCCATTGCCATCTCCTCCCAGAACATCCTGCCGATCCACATCGCGTTCATCCCGCTGGTCGTCCCGCCGTTGCTGTACGTGATGGCAAAGCTGAATATGGACCGGCGTCTGGTGGCCTGTGTACTGACCTTTGGCCTGATCACGCCATACATGTTCCTGCCAATCGGCTTCGGCGGTATCTACCTGAACGAAATCCTGCTGGCGAACGTGGCCGAGAACGGCGTCGATGCCGCCGGCCTCAATGTCATGTCGGCCATGGCCCTGCCTGCCCTGGGCATGCTCTGCGGCCTTCTGGTTGCGGTGTTCTTCAGTTACCGTGGCGAACGCCGTTACAACATGGACGCCATCGCCCGCACCGAGCGGGTAGACGTGCAGTACAGCCCCCGGACCCTGATCATGGCGTTGATTGCGATCGTTACCGCATTCGTGGTGCAGCTCTGGCTGGGGTCAATGATCCTCGGCGCCCTGGCCGGCTTCGTACTGTTCAACCTGTCCGGCGTGGTGAAGTGGAAAGAAGCGGATGACCTGTTCACCGAAGGCATGAAAATGCTGGCCATGATCGGTTTCATCATGATTGCCGCCTCCGGCTTTGCCGAGGTAATGCGGGAAACCGGCGAGATTGCCACCCTGGTTCAGAGTTCGGTCGCCACCATCGGCGAGAACAAGCCGCTGGCGGCCCTGCTGATGCTGGTCGTCGGCCTGCTGATCACCATGGGCATTGGTTCGTCCTTCTCCACCATCCCGATCATCGCCGCGCTATACGTGCCGCTGGCCCTGCAGATGGGCTTCAGCCCGCTGGCCATCGTAGCCCTGGTGGGCACTGCCGGCGCTCTGGGTGATGCCGGTTCCCCGGCCTCGGATTCCACCCTCGGCCCCACGGCCGGCCTGAACGTCGACGGCCAGCACAACCACATCTGGGATACGGTGGTACCGACCTTCCTGCACTATAACCTGCCGTTGCTTGGCTTTGGGTGGTTGGCGGCTATGGTCCTCTAGCTATCGGAGCTGGCCTTCGGGACCTAGCCTGCTGATTTGGCGGGCTGCGGGGTCGCGGGGGTACTTTTCTGCCAGGATCCAAAAGGCCATAGAGCTGCAACGCTCTGAAGAGTTCTGACGTGAGGGGGTAGGGGGATTTTTTACCGCCAGAAAAGGATGTCTGAGCGCAGCGAGTTCCATTTCCAAGGGAAAACATTCCCCTGCTCCCTCGCAGCCCCCAGAACCATCAGGCCAGGCGAACAAAACTCAGTCGTCCTGACCAGCCTTGAAGAACACCACCTGCTTAACGGTGTGATCGTCCTCGTTACTGCGCTTGTTCACCCGCGTCTCCAGCTCGGGATTGGCCGACTGCTCGGTGTCGGACACCGCGTCGGTAAACCCGCAGGCCACGCATTCGCGCACCTGGTCCTCGTCATCGGTGGTAAACATCATGATCTTGTCCATCTCCGCACAGCGGGGACAGACAGCGCCGGCGATAAAGCGTTTCGGACTCGCCATAACTCAACTCCGCAATTGGGTACTCCGGCTGTCAATACGACCGCCGGAACACATTGGCTCAGGCGGCTTCGTCAGTGATGCCGGATTGTTTCAACAGGGCGTCCACTTGCGGCTCGCGGCCACGGAAGGCCTTGAACAGCTCCATTGGCTCCTGGGAGCCGCCCTTTTCCAGGATGTTCTGCAGGAATGCCTTACCGGTTTCCGGATCAAAGATGCCTTTCTCCTCGAACAGTGAGAAGGCATCGGCGGCCAGTACTTCCGCCCACTTGTAGCTGTAATAGCCGGCCGCGTAACCACCCGAAAAAATGTGCGAGAAGGAGTTCGGGAACCGGTTGAACGCCGGCGCCTCCACCACAGCGATTTCGTCCCGGACCTTGCGGTGCATGTCCAGCGGATTGGTGGGCGCCTCGTCGCTGAATTCCGCGTGCAGGCGAAAATCGAACAGCGAGAACTCGAGCTGGCGCACCATACCCATGCCGGACTGGAAATTCTTCGCCGCCAGCAACTTCTGCAGCAGATCCTCGGGCAGCGGCTCGCCGGTCTCGTGATGAGAGGCAATCAGCGCCAGGGACTCCGGGTTCCAGCACCAGTTCTCAAGGAACTGACTGGGCAGCTCGACCGCGTCCCAGGCCACCCCGTTGATGCCGGACACGTCCAGAACGTCCACCTGGGTCAGCATGTGGTGCAGGCCGTGACCGAATTCGTGGAACAGGGTCGTGACTTCGTCGTGGGTCAGCAGCGACGGCTTGCCGTTCACCGGGGGCGTGAAGTTACAGGTCAGGAAAGCCACCGGCAGCTGGAGCGTGCCGCGCAGGTTACGCCAGCGGACCCGGCAGTCGGCCATCCAGGCGCCACCGCGCTTGCCCTGACGGGCGAACAGGTCGAGGTAGAACCAGGCCAGGGGCTCGCCGTTTCGGCTGATGCAGTAGGCGGTGGCATCCTCGTGCCAGGTCTCTACTTCCGGCTTGGCCTCGATCTGGACGTCGAACAGTTTCTCAGCAACCCGGAACAGGCCGGGCACGACTTTGTCCACTGGGAACCAGGGCCGCAGGGTCTCGGGCGAGATGTCGTAACGCTGCTGACGGAGCTTTTCGCTGTAGTAGCCGACATCCCAGGCCTGCAGATCCTCAATGCCGTATTCGTCCCTGGCAAACGCCTTGAGTTCGGCAAATTCCTTCTCCGCCACCGGCTTGGACTTGTCCGCCAGCTGGTTCAGGAACTCGAGTACTTCGTCAGTGCTGCGTGCCATCTTGGTGGCCAGGGAACGCTCGGCGTAGTTGTTGAAGCCCAACAGCTGGGCGAGGGCATGGCGACGCTTGAGAATCTCAGCCATCAGCGGCGTGTTATCCCAGGTACCGGCATCCGGGCCCTGATCGGAGGCTCGGGTGACAAAGGCCTCGTACACTTCCCGGCGCAGGTCGCGGTTGTCGCAATAGGTCATGACCGGGTAGAAGCTCGGGAAATCGAGGGTGATCACATAGCCATCCAGCTCTTTCTGTCGGGCCGCCTGCCTGGCACCCTCGATGGCGGTCTCCGGCACACCCGCCAGCTCGTCGACGTCGGTGATGTGCTTGTACCAATGCTGGGTGGCGTCCAGCACGTTATCGCTGAAGCGATTGGACATTTCCGCCAGCTCCCGGGACAGGGCGGCGTAGCGCTGCTTCTGTTCCTCGGGCAGGTCCACACCACCAAGGTGGAAATCCCGCAGGGTGTTATCCACGGACTTACGCTGGGCCTCGCTCAAGTCCTTGAAATCATCCCGCGCGGCCAGTTTCTTGTAGGCCTCGCACAGAGCGGCGTTCTGACTGACTTCGGTGCTGTACTCGGTCAGCTTCTCCAGGCAGTTCTTGTAGACCTTGCGCAGGTCGTCGTTGTTCATCACCCCGTTGAGGTGGGAGATCACCGACCAGGCATTGCTGAGATAGTCTTCCATCGCCTGCATGGGCTGGGCGAGGGTCTCCCAGGTGGGATCGTCCTGCTGCGCCAATGTCGCGATCTTCACGCGATTTTCGCTGAGAATCTGGTCAATGGCGGTTTCCATGTGTTCGGTGCGGACATGGTCGAACTTCGGGAGCAGATCGTTCGTCAGTAGCGGGTTATTCATAGGTCCCCTTCTCAGCTCTTAATTTGTCAGGTAGCGTCTTTATATTCCGGTTCGGGGCAGGGCCATTCCCACAGACACTCCGATCCTCCGGGTAATTCGCGTAAAGGTATATGTAATGACGAATGTACGCTCACACAAGGGCAAAGCACCACAATTTGGTGAACGCAGCTGGGTTGACCCCAGTGCCGTGGTCATCGGTGACGTGCAGACCGGCGACGACTGTTCGATCTGGCCGATGACGGTGGTGCGCGGCGACATGCACCGAATTCGCATCGGCGACCGCTGCAGCATACAGGACGGCTCCGTGCTGCACATCACCCACGCCAGTGACTACAACCCCGGCGGATACCCGCTCACCATCGGGGACGACGTCACCATTGGCCACAAGGCGCTGCTGCATGGCTGCACAGTGGGCAGCCGGGTGCTCGTGGGTATGGGCTGCATCATCATGGACGGCGCCGTCGTTGAAGACGAGGTCATCGTCGCCGCCGGTTGTCTGGTGCCTCCCGGCAAAACCCTGGAATCCGGCCACCTGTACGTTGGCTCGCCGTGCAAGAAAGCGCGGGCGCTGACCGAAAAGGAACAGGGGTTCTTCAAGTACACGGCGGCGAACTACGTGAAGCTCAAGGATGAATACCTCAACGACGTCTGAATCATTGGTCTGAAGGCCCTCCGGCGACGTATCGACGCTACGCGATTCTCTGGAGAACGCCATGACCACTGGCTCCGGTGTTACCCGGGCACGGCTGCGGACACTGTTCTGGTTCCTGATCCTGAACACGCTCCTGCTGGTTCCGGCATTGGCCCTGCCCGGATCAATGCCCTGGCTGTCGGTTGAGGCCCTGGCGCTGTGGGGCTTGCTGTGCCTGGGACCGCGCCGGTGGCCGGGCCTTGGCAACGTCCTGACGCTCGTCTATAGCCTCCTGGCCCTGCTGGTTCTGGTTGATGTCCTGGTTCGCCAGAGTCTGGGTCGGGGACTGAATCTGTACCTGGAAGTTGGCCTGCTGGACGCCGCCTGGAACCTGCTGGATACCAACCTGGGGCCGGTAACCGCCGGACTGGCGCTTGCACTCCTGATAGGGCTGCTTGCTGCCGTGGGCCGGTTGTTCTCTATGAGTCTGGAACGCCTCCGTCAACAGGTCCCGGAAAGCCCGCTCAAGCCACTGCTGTTGGCCGCTACTCTGGCTCTGACCGGGGTCGCCACGCCCCTGATCGGGAGCCCGACGCTGGCGTTGATCGCCCATCAGGCCGAGCTTGTTACCGAGACCCATCAGGCCTTCGCAGCTTTCTCGGAACAGCTTCGCGACCAGCCCACCACCGAAGAAGCCCCGACGCCACTGCCCATGCTGGCCAACCGGGACGTGATTCTCGGCTTTCTGGAATCCTACGGCGTCAGCACCCTGACCGACAGCCGGTACCGGTCGGTGGTCGGACAACGGCTGGAAGCCATGTCCCGGGAACTGGCCGCCGCCGGGCTTACCGTTGCCACAGGCCGGCTGCAGTCGCCAATCCAGGGCGGGCAATCCTGGCTTGGTCACCTCTCCGTGCTCAGTGGCCATTGGATTCACAACCAGCTCACTTACGAGACCTTCCTGAGCAGCGGGCTCCCGACCCTGATCGACGACTTCCACGGCACCGGTCACCAGACCCTCGCGGTAATGCCCGCAATCACCCAGGCCTGGCCCGAGGGCCGACTGCTCCGGTACGGTCAAATCTACGCCCATGACGATCTGGATTACCAGGGCCCGCCATTTAACTGGGTAACCATGCCGGACCAGTACACCTGGCACCGGTTCCAGCAGCTGCGCGAGCAGGCCCCCGGGCCGCTGTTTGCCGAACTGGCGCTGATCAGCAGCCACGCGCCCTGGGTCCCGGTGCTTCCGGTGCTTGAGGACTGGGACGCCATCGGCAACGGGCGGGCGTTCGAACGCTGGCGGGACACCGGCGAGCCTCCCGTATCGCTGTGGCGGGATCCGGACCGGGTGCGCACCCAGTATGCCCGGGCAATTGACTACACGCTCGCCGTGGCGAGCGGCTTCGCGGCGAGGAATGTGGGGCAGAAAACGCTGATGATCCTGCTCGGCGATCACCAGCCAGCGCCATTGATTACCGGCGATAACGCCAGTCGGGATGTGGTTGTCCACGTCATCAGCGGCGATCCTGCCCTGGTGCAGCCCTTTCTATCCGGTGAACTGCCGGGATTCCGGCTCGGGACCCGGCCGGACCTGAAAACGGCGGGCGCGCCCATGAGCCGTTTCCGGCCGTTCCTGCACCGGTCTTTTGGCAGACATTGAAGGCGGCTTGATGCCGGTCAAAATTCGATCAACTCCTCCCTTGAAAACCCTTAGATCGCGCCTACATTCGGTAGTAGCAGATGTTCACGGATTACCACCTGGCTAACGCCACCGGTGTTAGACAGTTCCGCGAGCGAAGCTGAGAGGTAATTTGCAGATTCGTTTTCGTGAATGAGGAGGGTGTTCCCATGAGCAACGTAACTCGCTGGAATCCGGTCAGTGAATTTGAAGACCTGATGAACCGGTACAATCGAATGTTCGGCCTGGCCCGCACCAACGAGCGTGAAAGCAAAGATATGTTCAGCCGGAGCGACTGGTCGCCCGCCGTCGACATCAAGGAGACCCCGGAGGCGTTCACCATTGACGCCGAGTTACCGGGCATGTCCAAGGATGACGTCAAGGTGACGGTACAGGATGGCGTGCTGACCATTGAAGGCGAACGGAAACACGAGGAGGAATCCGGGGACAAGAAGCACCACCGTGTCGAGCGGTTCTACGGTAGCTTCCTGCGCCGGTTTACCTTGCCCGACAATGTCGATGAGAACAGTGTCAAAGCCAGTTTCAAGGATGGATTACTGAGCCTGACCCTGCAGAAGGCCGAACCGAAGGAACCCAAAGCCATCGAAGTGGACGTGCAGTAAGCTACGCGGTCGGACCAGCCGCGCCGGGACTCAGTTCCCGGCCGCGGCGGTTCGTTTTGCTCCAGCCTGTTCCAGGGCCCGCGCGTAATCCACGCTCCGACGATGCTCGGAGATGATGTCCAGAATGGTTTCGCCGTTTTCATTCACTGCGTTCAAATCCCGTCCGGCTTCCACAAAGAAGCCGATAAAGCGTTCGAAGTCCCCGGCACGCATGGCCTGATAGGCTTTCAGCAGAGCATTGAAGTCAGGGTTTTTCGCCGTATCGTAGGGTTCAATGGCGAGAAAGCTCTTTACGCGCTCGTCGCTCCACTCCTCACCAATCACTTTGGGCTTGTCAGGTCCGCTCATATTCGCTCTCTCAATTTCGGATGCTTGGGGTGACTGAGTTCGGGGTTACCGTGAGCCAGCCCCGGGCGCCCCAGTATAAGGATCTGAAACTGGGACAGTTATATGAATTGCGCATGAGATTCTTCGTCCCGGCTATAAGGCGTTGACGCTTTTGGTCGCTTCCATGTCGTAATGGTTCCACCTGCCGACGCCAAACCCCGTCACATTGAGGCTATCAGCAACACCCGCCAAAGGGGGACACAGACATGGCCGTCAAAATCGAACACGCACGCCAGGATAATCCACAACTGCGAGCCGGGGCCGCACGCCAGCCGGACTCGGTCGACCAGAGCAACCGCAAGGTACCGATCAATCTGCGCCAGTCCGGCCCGACGCCGGTGGAAATGCTGATTTCCACCCGGGTCCGCAAATCCCCGTACTGGCATCTCGCCTATGAGGCGGGCTGCTGGCGCGCCACCGTTTACAACCGGATGTACCATCCCCGGGGCTATGTTCGGCCCGAGCAGGGCGGCGCCATGCTCGAGTACGAATCCCTGGTCAATGACGTCACCCTCTGGAATGTGGCGGTCGAACGCCAGATCCAGGTCAAGGGTCCGGACGCCGAACGCTTTGTCAATTATGTGATTACCCGCGACGCCACCAAAATCAAACCAATGCGGGGCAAGTACGTCATCCTCTGCAACGAGGAGGGAGGCATTCTCAACGACCCGGTCCTGTTGCGGGTGGCAGAGGACGAGTTCTGGTTCTCCCTGTCCGACAGCGACCTGGAACTCTGGTTGCGCGGCGTTAACGTCGGCATGGGTTTCAACGTCAGCATTGCCGAGATTGATGTCTCCCCGCTGCAGATTCAGGGCCCGAAATCCGAAGCATTGATGGCCGACCTGTTTGGCGAGGCGGTCCGCGACATTCCCTATTATGGCCTGATGGCAGGCCGCCTGGCCGGGCACGATGTGATCGTTTCCCAGACCGGTTTCACCGGCGAGAAGGGTTACGAAATCTATCTCCCGGAGTCCACCACCTACGCCGAGGACATCTGGTACGCCGTGCTTGCCGCGGGCGAAGCCCACAATTTGCGGGTAATCGCCCCCGCCCACCATCGACGGATTGCCGCCGGCATTCTTTCCTGGGGTCAGGATCTCGATGCCGAGACCTTGCCCTTCCAGTGCAATCTGGCCTATCAGGTGCCCCGCAATAAAGACGCGGATTACATCGGCAAGCAACGGTTGGAGGAAGTGCGCGCCCAGCTGGAGGCCGGACATTCGCCCTTCACGCACACGCTGGTGGGTCTCCGGTTCGGAGGCGGCGCGGTCACCGATTATGCCAACGACTTCTGGCTGATCAGCGGGCCTGACGGAGGCAAACCCCAGGGGTACGTCACCTCACCCTGGTACTCGCCGGAGCTGGAAACCAACATCGCCCTGGCCTACGTACCCCTCGCCCTGCAGGCCGTCGGTACGCGACTCACCGTGCACCTGCCGGTGGAGTACGCCGCCATGGACGGGTCGACAGACGTCGAGGCCGAAGTGGTGGACGTGCCCTTCCGTCCCTCGGTCAATCCGAATGCCAGAGAACGCGCACGCGCCAAAGGCATTGACTTTGCCGACTGACAGCCGGGCTTTCCGGATGAACGGCAGCTGCCGGTTACCACAGGATGATGCGTTATGACTCTGGCAAACCAATCCGAGGCCGGAAGGGCCTCGAGAGACCGCGGCGCTGATGCCGACGAGTGCCTTCAGGGCCTGGTGCGCTCCGCGTCGATTGAAGCAACGCCACGGCAGATTTTTGCGGCCGAGGACCTGCCCCAGCTGTTGCCGGCCGGGACCCCGGTGTACGTGCCCTTTCTCCCGGGCGGGCAGTTTGATGACACCCTCGCGGCCTGTCGACGTCTGCTCGAGCAAGGTATGCAGGCCGTGCCCCACCTGCCGGCCCGGATGATGGAAAGCCAGGGGCAACTCGACGACTGGTTGGCGCAGTTGCAGGAAAGCGGCGTCGACCGCTTGCTGCTCATTGCCGGCGATCGGGATTCCGTTGCCGGCCCATTTCCGGACACCCTGGCGGTGCTCGAATCCCACGTACTGTCCCGGTTCCGTTTCCATGGCCTTGGGGTGGCTGCCCACCCTGAGGGCCATCCGCGGGCAGACCGGGCGGCACTGACCCGGGCCCTGCACATCAAGCAGGAATACGCCCGAACCACCGGCACCCGCCTGTGGGTGGTCACCCAGTTTACCTTCGATGCCCAGATCGTCATCGACTGGCTGCAGGGCCTGGGCGCATTGCTGGAACAGGTCCCGGTCTACATTGGGCTGGCGGGCCCGACACGCATGAAGACCCTGCTGAGCTATGCCGCCCAATGCGGCGTTGGCGCCTCGAGTCGCATGCTGCTGCGGCGTCCGGGCAGCGCCAGGCTGCTCCGGGCCTGGAGCCCGGACGAGATGGTGCAATCCCTGGTTCGGTATTGTCTGGACAACCCCGAGACCCTGCTCAAAGGGATACACCTGTTTCCCTTCGGGGGGCTGCGCCAGTCGGCGCAGTGGATTCAAGAACACAGACGGCCCCTTGAGGACCCGAGGAGACAGGCCAATGGCTTCCCGGTACAGTGAGCAAACCTCCGAAACCCCGGTGCTGGACACCCGCCCGCTGACACCGCCCCCGGACATCGAAATTGCCCGGTCGGTTCAGCCCCTGTCGATCCTGCTGTTGGCACAACAGCGTTTTGGGCTGCCGGCGGAGAGTCTGGTGCCTTTTGGCCACTACAAGGCCAAGCTGGACATGGCCTATGTCGACACCTCCGACAAGGCGCCCCGCGGCAAGCTGGTCCTGGTCACCGCGATGACCCCGACCCCGGCAGGCGAGGGCAAGACGACCACCAGCGTCGGCCTCAACGACGGTTTGAACCGTCTCGGCCTGAGCTCGTCGGTGTGCCTGCGCGAACCCTCTCTGGGGCCCTGCTTTGGCATGAAGGGCGGTGCAGCCGGCGGTGGCTGGGCCCAGGTCATTCCCATGGAGGATATCAACCTGCATTTCAATGGCGACTTCCACGCCATCACTACCGCCCATAACCTGCTGGCCTCGCTGATCGACAACCATATCCACTGGGGCAACGAAGCAAGGCTGGACCCACGACTGGTCAGCTGGCGCCGGGTCCTGGACCTGACCGACCGCTCGCTCCGGAACCTGGTCTGTGGACTCGGCGGTAAAGCCCACGGCGTGCCCCGGGAAACCGGGTTCGACATCACCGTATCCTCCGAGATCATGGCCATTCTCTGTCTGGCCGAAGGGCGCGCGGATTTGCGCCGGCGACTGAGCAATATGATTATCGGTCGGCGCGCCGATGACAGCCCGGTCACGGTCGGTGATCTCGGCATGGAGGGGGCGCTTTCGGTACTCTTGAAGGATGCCCTGCAACCGAACCTGGTCCAGAGCCTGGAGCACAACCCGGTGTTTATCCACGGCGGGCCCTTTGCCAACATTGCCCATGGCTGCAACTCGGTCACTGCCACCCGGGCAGCGCTGGCGCTAAACGACGTCGTGGTGACCGAGGCGGGGTTCGGGGCGGACCTGGGCGCCGAAAAATTCATCGACATCAAATGCCGGCATTCGGGCCTGCGGCCCGACGCCGCGGTCCTGGTGTGCACCATCCGGGCCCTGAAGATGCAAGGTGGTGCCAGCCGCAGCCGACTGTCAGCGCCGGGTCTGGCTGCGCTGCGCGCCGGCTCCGTCAATCTGGAGCGGCACATCCGGAACCTGCAGCTGTTCGGTCTGACCCCGGTCGTCTGCATCAACCGGTTCCCCGGGGATACCGAGGAGGAAACCGCACTCATCAAGACCATCTGCCAGCACCTGGGCGTGCGCGCCGTGTCCGGGGACCACTGGGCCTCCGGCGGCGATGGTGCCACGGAGCTGGCGCAGGCGGTGCTCGACCAGCTCAGTGCCGACGAACCGGGGGTCCGGCTTCTGTATGAGGACAGCCTGCCTCTGGCTGACAAGATCGAGACCATTGCCGAGAGCATCTATCATGCCGGCCGGGTCGAATACACCGCAGCGGCCAAGCGCCAGCTGCGGGAGTATGAAGCCATGGGCTACGGCCACCTGCCGGTCTGTATTGCCAAGACCCAGTACAGTTTTTCCGCCGATCCCACCTTGCTGGGGGCACCGTCCGGTCACACCCTGCCGGTCCGGGAGGTGCGACTGGCAGCCGGGGCCGGGTTCGTGGTGGCGGTGTGCGGTGACATCATGACCATGCCGGGACTGCCTCGCCGGCCCGCTGCCCTGGATATCGGGCTGGATGAGAATGGCCTGGTGGTCGGGCTAACGTGAGAGGACGTTCTTTGTAAGCATACCGTAGTTGGGTTCGGTACTGGCGCGCCGTAGCGCCTCCCGCGAGGAGGACGCCGGGGCCGGACTGGCGTCGGTCAGACCATCGGTGGCTGTGCCCGGTGGCCAGACGACCGTCCGCTCCTGCCGGGGTGCCCGTCCCATGGTTTTGCGATAGCAGCGGCTGAAATGGGTGGCCGAGACAAACCCACACATGGAGGCGATTTCGACGATTGAAAAGGACGTCTGTTTCAGGAGTCGACGGGCCCGCTCGAGTCGCACCCGCAGATAATACCGCGAGGGCGTGCAACCCAGGTGTTTCAGAAAGAGCCGCTCAAGCTGACGCCGGGAGGTACCGGCCAGGGCCGCCAGTTCCCCGAGGTCCAGCGGCTCCTCGATGTTAGCCTCCATCAGTTGTGCGACTTCCGCAAGCCGGGGTTGCGAGCTGGCGAGCCTCGGCAGCAACGGTAACGGCTGCCGCTCGGATTCCTCGCGCAACCGGTCACAAACGAACATATGCGATACCGCGTTGCTGAGTTCGCGGCCGTGGCGGCGTGCGAGAAAACTGAGCATCATGTGCATGGGGACGGTGCCGCCGGTGCAGGTCATTCGCTCCTCTTGAACGGTAAACAGCCGGTTGTTGGTTTGGACCCGGGGAAAGCGTTCCTGTATCGCCTCCAGGCATTCCCAGTGCGCGCTGCAGGCGTAGCCATCGAGCAGCCCGGCACTGGCCAGGACATAGGCCCCGGTGCAAACCGCCGCCAGCAGGACATGACGGCGCGCCTGCTGTCGCAGCCAGCGTACCTGGACCGGAGAAAAACTGTGGATGACGTCCACGCCGGCCACGACGATAACCAGATCAAACTGGTCATCGTCCCGAATCCCGGCATCGGGCATCACGACCATGCCGTCGCTGGCACGCACCATACCGCCATCGGCGGTCAGCAGCGTCCAGGAATAGAGTTCGGTGCCGGAGAGGGTGTTTGCCACGCGCAGGGGTTCGACGGCCGTGGCCAGCGCGATCAACGTGAAGTTGTCGATCAGCAGAAAGCCCACCCGATAGGGCGTCTGGGAGACACGAGAACCTTCGTTCGTGGGCACGGTACCTCCTCCATAGGTTGGAGGGCCTGGTTGCGGCCTGGGCCGGTCATGCGAACGGGACCGCTTGCCCCCTAACAATAGTTTCCATTTTTTGATCAGGCAACGTTGATAAGGTTCCGTTACCACGACGTTCCCGGATCAGGCTTGCACCCGCTCATTGTCCGGATCAAGCAGGGCACGATACCCCACCGCCTCCACCCGAATTGGATACTGTTCCTGGAAGTATTCCAGCGTCAATTCCCGACCTTCCTGGGCGTATTCGTCGGGCAAATAACCCAGCAGGATGTTCTTGCCCAGCGACGGTCCCCAGACAATGCTGGTGCTGTAGGAGCGCCGGCCACACTGGTCCACCAGCACCTCACCGGTCTGCGGATCCAGAATGGGCCACTGGCCCACCGGATAACGCAATACCCCCGCCGAGTCGCGATGTTCGGTCATGGTCATGGTGCAGAGGTAGGCCACTTGCCGGGACAGTTTACGCTGCTGTACGTAGGCCTCCTTGCCGAGGAAATCCGCATCCTTGACCTTGGGCCGGGCCAGCCCGGCCTCATAGAGGTTGTACTCCACTTCCAGGTCGACGTTCTGCAGGCGCAGACTCTTCTCCAGCCGACGGGAGTTGGCGTAGGTTTCGATCCCCACCGGGGTCACGCCCGCGTCGTACAGCAGGTCCCAGATCCTCAGGCCATAACTGAACGGGAAATAAAGTTCCCAGCCCAGCTCCCCGACGTAGGATATCCGGAACGCCCAGACCGGCACCCCCTGGACTTCCAGCTCCCGGGCGGTGGCAAAGGGGAAGCGCTCATGGGACAGCTCGTCCGGGTTACTGACCAATGCGGCGAGCGTCGCCCGGGCTTTGGGCCCCCAGAGGCCAAGGGTGGCCAGGTCATCGGTACGGTCGTCGATGCGGACATTGTCAAAGCCGTGTTTCCTGGCCATCCGCGTCATCCAGCAGTAGTCCCGATACCCGGTATCGCCGCCGCAGACCACCCGGTAGTCGTCGTCGCTCCGCCGGATGATGGTCAGGTCGGACCGAACGCCGCCCCGGGCATCCAGGAAGTGCGTGTACACACCCTTGCCATGGGGGGTATTGCCGCCCACCTTGGCCACGGACAGGAATTCCAGCAACGCTTCGGCATCTGCACCGGACACGTCGAAGATGGCAAAATGGGACAGGTTGACCATGCCCACCGATTCGCTCATCTCCAGCTGTTCGGCGTTCGACACATCCCAGAAATGCCGCGCATCCCACTCGTTCTCCCGCACTGGAACCTGGTCGCGGAACTTGTTCAGAAGCGTTGCCTCGTTGGCAGCGTAGCCGTGTGCGCGCTCCCAACCCGCCGCCTCCATGAAGTAGCCTCCGAGTTCCACCTCCCTGGGATAGAACGGACCGGTGCGCATCTTCCGGCCGGTCAGATAGGGTTCGCGCGGATGAACCGCCGGCGTGTATATCTTCTTGGCGGTTTCGTAGCAGCGGCTGTAAACGTAAGCAGGGGTTTTCTGTAACGGGTAATGCCGGGCAATGTCGACACTGTGCGGGTCCATCTCCGGCATACCGGTGGTCATCCAGTCCGCCAGCAGTTTGCCGGCCCCCGGACCGTCCTTGACCCAGACCGCTTCGCAGAACCACAGGTTTCGCACCTCCGGCGACTCCCCCATCAGCGAGCCGCCATCGGGCGTCACCGACAGCAGGCCATTGAACGAGTGTTTCTCTTCCCAGCCCAGTTCTCCAAGAATCGGCGTCATTTCGATGGCTTTCTCGTAGGCATCCATGACCTGATCCAGTGACAGGTCCCGCATGGAAGGGGACATCCGGGCTTCACCAGGTTCGGCAATGGCGCCGGGGTAGACCAGCCTGGGGTTCTCGGCCTCGTAGTATCCCCATTCGATGCGGCCACCCTCGGTGGTGGTCGGGTCACCGGTGTCGCGGACGTAAGCGGAATTGCCCTGGTCACGGAACAGGGGATAGACAATCTGCTTGCCGGTGCCGGTCAACGCCTCGTAGGGGCCGAAGAACAACAGCGGGTGCTCCAGCGGCATCAGCGGCAGTGCCGCCTTCGCGGTGTAGGCCATCAGCGGTCCCCAGATCCCCATGGCAAGTACTACATACTCGGTTTCGATGTAGCCCTTGTCGGTCTCGACACCGCGCACCCGGCCATCCTGCACGTCGATGCGTGTGGCCGGTGTGTAGGGAAAGGCCTGCAGCTTGCCGGTTGCCACCGCCTCTTCCACCAGGTCGCCGGCCACTTTCTGGGAGCGCGGCACCACCAGGCCGGCATCCGGATCCCACATGGCGCCCTGGATCTGGCTTTCCTCCAGCAGCGGAAACAGTTCCTTGGCCTGGCTCGGGGAGATCAGACTGACGTTGGTGCCAAAGGCCTTACCCGAGCCGACCTTGCGGCGCAACTCGTCCATCCGTTCGTCGTCATCCACCCGCGCCACCTCCATGCCACCGCATTTCACATAGTTGCCGCGTTGCTCGTAGAAGGCCTGGCTGTATTTCGTGGTGTAGATGTTCAGCTTGTCGTGGGAGGTGGTGAAGCAGAAATCCGAAGCGTGTGACGTCGAGCCGATGTCGGTGGGAATGGCCGACTTCTCCAGCCCAACGATGTCCTCCCAACCCTGTTCAATGAGGTGGTGGGCTACCGAGGAGCCGACAATACCGCCCTGGCCAATGATCACCACTTTCGCGCGTTTGGGTAATTGTGCCATCAGTCTCTCCCCTTTCCTCAAGCCCGTCCTCAATCCCAACCCGCGCACCCTGACCGAGCGCGCCGAACTTCATTTCAATGTGGCTCTGATTCGGCACCCGAAGTGATTCCAATACGACATCGAGCCGTCCAAAAACGGCACCAGTACCTGGGTCAGGGGGAAAGGCGGGGGCACAGGTTTCGGGCAAACCGTTGAGGGTATCGCGAAACCGGACTTTACTTGCTGTATGAACAGGGTCGGCGTTCAACAGATGGCGTACCAGATCGGTGTGGTGACAGTGATGGCCATTGCCGTGGGTACGGCTGGCTCGCTTGCGGCCATCGGCTTTGTCGAGGCGGTCCACTATCTCAATGATCGTCTGCTGATTTCACCCTACGCCCGGGTGCAGGCCGACAACCAACCCGGACTGGTGGCGGCCGCAACGCTGCTGGTGCCGGCCCTGGGCGGGCTTCTGGTCGGTCTGGTGGTGCAGTTTCTGATTCGGGAAAGGCGCGGCCTTGCGCCGCCCGACGCCATCCTCGCGGCCCAGACCCCCGGGCCCACGCCGGGCCTGGGCAGCGGCCTCGCCTCCACACTGGCGGCACTGATCTCCCTGGGCAGCGGGGCGTCGGTCGGCCAGTACGGGCCGCTGGTCTACCTGGGCGCCCTGTTCGGCAATCTCGCCGGCCGCTTGCGCCTCAATCTCAGGCACCAACGGTCGATTGCCATCGCCTGTGGCGTGGCGGCGGCGATCTCCACCGCGTTCAACGCCCCGATCGCCGGACTGGTCTTTGCCCACGAGGTCATCCTGCGGCACTACTCGTTGCGGGCCTTTGCCCCGGTTACGGTGGCAGCGGCCACCGGCTACATCATCGCCAACGTGATTTTCGACCGCCCGGTCCTGTTCCTGGTGGATTTCACCCGTGTTGAACACAGTTACGAATTCCTGCTGTTTGCGCTGGAAGGCGTACTGTGCGCCGGTCTTGCGTGGTTATTCGTGGTGCTGCTGAAATACAGTACCCACGCCGGCCGGCGCTGCATAGCACTGCCCTGGGCGCGACCGGCGGTCGCCGGACTGGTGGTGGGTATCGTGGCGTTGTGGTTACCGGAGATCCTCGGGATCGGACAGGAAACCCTGCGCTTTGCCACCATCCGGGACGCCTTCGGAATCGGTGAGCTGGCTCTTATCGTGACCGCCAAGCTTGCCCTGACAGCGCTCTGCGTCGGGTTCGGCTTTGTCGGGGGTGTTTTCAGTCCCGCCCTGTTGATCGGCATCCTTTTCGGCGCCCTGTACGGTATGGTCCTGCCGCACCTGGTACCTGTGCCTTACTCCGGCCTGGTGGTCTACGCTATCTGCGGAATGATGGCGCTGGCCAGCTCAGTCATTGGCGCCCCACTGACCACCATCCTGATTGTTTTTGAGCTGACCCGTAACTACGATCTGACCATTGCCGCCATGGTGTCGGTGGTCTTCGCCAATGTCATTTCCTACCGGGCAATCGGCCGGTCCCTGTTTGACCTTGACCTCCGCGACCGGGGGTTCGATCTATCCCTGGGACGGGACAAGGCCATTCTGGGATCCCGCCTGATCCGGGATTACCTGTCCACCATCTATACCACCGCCCGCGGCAGCCACACCGTCGAGGCCGTGCGTAAGCGGCTGGTTGACGAGCACCGCGCCGAGGCAATGATCGTCGACGAAAAAGGCGTTCTTCGGGGCATCGTGCGGTTACAGGGCATTCTCGACAGCCCCGAGGGAACCCCCATTGATCAGCTGGCAATCAGGGCGTATACCCTGTTCGACGAGCACACCTCGGTCTGGCAGTCCATGGAACTGTTACGGGGCTTTCTGGGCGAGGCGGTGCCGCTGGTCTCCGAGGATGGAAAACTGCTGGGGGTGGTGCCCGAGGAAGCGGTGATCCGTGCCTACCTGGAGATCGTCCACGAGCTGCGGGAGGAGGAAAATGAAGCGGCCTGAGGGGCGAGTGTATCTGGTACTGGCAGCGTGGCTGCTGAGTCCGGGGTTTGCCGGATCCAACCCGACCGGGGAGCAGGAAGCCGAGGTACTCACCGTGGCGACCTGGGGCGGGGCCTATGAGGAGAGTCAGAGGCGGGCCTATTTCGAGCCCTTCACCGCGGCGACCGGTATTGCGATCAGGACAGTGCCTTACGACGGCGGCGTCAAGGATCTGGAAAACCATCTGGCGGCTGGAGACGTGCAGTGGGATGTGATCGACATGATCCAGTCCGACGCCAGCGTGGCCTGTGACCGTGGCCTGCTGGAGCCGATCGACCCCGGAATCATAGCGCCTGCGCCCGATGGCACGCCGCCGCAGGAGGATTTTATGGAGGGGGCGATCCAGCCCTGCTTCATCACCCAGATCGTATTTTCAACGGTCATTGCCTACAACGACCGGGCCTTTCCCGGGGAAAAACCGGACAGCGTCGAGGACTTCTTCGACCTGAAGGCCTTTCCGGGAAAACGGGCCCTGCGCCGATCACCGGTGGGGCTCTTTGAGTGGGCGCTGCTATCGCTGTCCGTGCCCCGGGAGCAACTCTACGACCTGCTGAGCACTCACCGGGGGCTGGAACTCGCATCCCGACGTCTGGACAGTATCCGGGACTCCATCCTCTGGTGGCGAAGTGGCGAGGAGCCGGCGGAGCTGCTGGCCAGTGGCCAAGCAACCATGGCAACGGGCTACAACGGCCGGTTTTTCCACGCCAGGGTGATGGAGGGCCTGCCCATTTCCGTGATCTGGGATGGACAGTTGATCGGCTTCAACAGTTGGGCCATTCCCCGGGGGACCGGTCAGGCCGAGCAGGCCCGGGCTTTTATCGGCTTTGCCACCCAAACCGAGCGAATGGCCGCACAGGCAAACCTGATCAGCTATGGGCCGACCCGGAAATCCGCCCAGAAACGAATCGGGCTGCACACCGATATGGGCGTGTCCATGCAGCCCCACATGCCGACCGCCCCGGCGCACATGGACAATGCGATCTTCCGGGACCACCACTGGTATTCGAAAACCCTCGAGCTGCGTGAACAGTGGTTCCAGAACTGGCTGGATCAGTGACGGCCGGCACCCACAATCACTAGGGCCAATCACTAGGGCAGAATTTCCACCGGTAGCTCGCCTGTCGCTGCCGATTCCTGGCACTCGGGGTCGCGGATGGCAATCTCCACCCTGCGGTTCAGGGCCCGGTTTTCCGGGGAATTGTTGGGCACCAGTGCGTTGGTTTCGGCCCGGCCGGCTGCCACCACCCGTTTCGCCGGCACCTGACGGTTCAGCACCAGCTCATGCACCACCGAGACGGCCCGGGCCGCCGACAGATCCCAATTGGACCGGAACCGACTGCTGGAAATGGGCCGGTCGTCGGTATAGCCGGACACAAAGACATTGCCCGTGCATTCGGCCAGCACATTCACCACCCGTTCGATGATCGGAATCATCTCCGGCTTGATATCGGCCTCGCCCGAACGGAAGGTCGCCTCCTCGGAAAACCGGATAACCACCTGCTGGTCGTCGTAGTTCACGCTCAACGCTTCCGAGGCCACCTCCGATTCCAGCTCGCGGATCAGACGACTGGCCAGGTCGATAACACCACCGGGTATCCTGGTCTCTTCCACCGAGTCGTCGCGTTCGTCGATGAACTCCGGTTGCCGGGCCTGCCTCTCGGCAGGTTCGGGCAGCGACACAGTGTCCGATTGGATCAGGGTGATCGGAGAGCCCCCGACATCCTGACCCACGACGTTGCTGGATCCCAGGGCCACGGCCATGGAGTTTGCCATGGCGCGGTACTTGTCCACGTCCATTTCAGCAAACGACAGCAACAGGATGAAGAAGGTCAGCAGCAGCGTCGCCAGATCGGCAAAGGTGACGATCCAGGCCGGCGTCGAGGTCTTCGGGCGGGTGCGGTTTTTGTGCTGAACAACTCCCAAGGCCTCAGGCCTCCCGCTCCGGCACCAGGCCAGTACGCTGATCCGGGTGGACGAAGGACGATAACAACTCGGTCATGACCCGGGGATTCTCGCCGCGCATGATGTTCTTGATCGAGGTGATGATCAGCATCTGATTGCGGCTTTCATCTTCCGCCTTGAGCTGCAGCTTGTCCGCCAGGGGCAGGGCGATCAACTGGGCGAGGAACGCGCCGTAGAGAGTGGTCAACAGAGCAATGGCCATGGCCGGACCGATGGAGGAAGGGTCGTCCAGGGTGTTCAGCATCTGCACCAGCCCCACCAGGGTGCCCAGCATGCCGATGGCCGGAGCCGATTCGCCAATACCCCGGAAGACCCGCTCGGCCACTTCGTAACGCTCAACGGACTGCCGGGCTTCCTGGGCCAGGGCTTCTTCCACCAGTTCCGGGGGATGGCCATCGACACACAGGTTGATGGCCTTGCGGAGGAAGCCGTTGTCGGTCTCGTGGTTTTCCAGGCCCAGGATACCCTCCTTACGCACCACCATGGCGAGCGCGCCAACCTCCCGGATCAACTCCGTCGGACGGTCAACCCGATCGATGAATGCGGCGCTGAAGGCCAGCCGGAAGGCGCTCATGACCGAGGGCATGCGGAACTTGATCAGGGTCACGGCAAAGGTGCCGCCCAGAACGATGGCAAGGCCGGGCAGGTTCAGGAAAGTCAGCAGCGAGGCATTGGCCAGCATGGCCATGCCCACAATCAGAACACCTGCGACAAGCCCGACGAGGGTAAGAATATCCATGGAAAACCCTTAGTAAATTTGACCCTGAGCATAGCCCAAACCCCGGCCACCGGCTCAGTCGTTACGCAATTCTTCAATGACCGGTGCGGTATCTGGACGGACTCCCCGCCATACCCGGAAGGACTCCGCTGCCTGCTCCACAAGCATGCCCAGGCCGTCGAACACGTGGCGGGCGCCCTGGTCCAGCGCCCACTGGTTGAAGGTCGTTGTCTGCAGAGAGTACATCATGTCGTAGATCACGGTGTCGGCGCCGATCACATTTGCCGAAAGCGGCGGCAGATCGCCCTGCAGGCTGGCACTGGTGCCGTTGATTACGAGGTCGTAGGGCTCGTAGGGCTGATCGAAACCACAGGCGCTCAACTCGGTTCCGTGGGCGTCTGGCGTAAACAGTTGCACCAGCCCTTCCGCACGGGCAACCGTACGGTTGGCGATGGTCAGCGACGCCGGATGCTGGGCCAGCAGCGGGCCGATCACACCTCGCACTGCACCGCCAGCGCCCAACAGGAGGATGCGTGCCTTCGCCAGAGTGACACCATGGTTCCGGGTCAAATCCTGCACCAGACCCTGGCCATCGGTATTGTCAGCTGTCAGCTTGCCTCTCTCGTCCCGATACAGGGTATTGGCCGCCCCGGCCTTCTCCGCCCGTTCCGTTCGGCAATCCGCCAGCCGCCAGGCCTCTTCCTTGAACGGGATGGTGACGTTCAGGCCTTTGCCCCCTCGGGCGAAGAAGTCGTGGACGGAGCCGGCAAAATCCGCCAGCGGCGCCTGGAGCGCCGTGTATTCCACCGCCTCACCGGTTTGGCTGGCAAACAGGCTGTGGATTCTCGGCGATTTGCTGTGACTGATCGGGTTGCCAACCACGGCGTACAGGTCATTGTGCATTCTGCGTCTCCAGCCAGTCTCGTCCAGTCAGGAAGAACTCGGTCAGTCGGGCTTCCTCGGTGCCAGGTTCCGGCACGCGGCTGTAATCCCAGCGCACCAGGGGCGGCAGCGACATCAGGATGGACTCGGTCCGTCCGCCGGATTGCAGCCCGAACAGCGTGCCACGGTCGTACACCAGGTTGAACTCGACATAGCGACCGCGCCGATAAAGCTGGAAATCCCGCTCACGGTCGCCAAAGGGGTGCGACCGACGCCGCCGGACGATCGGCTCATAGGCATCAATATAGCTGTTGCCCACCGATTGCATCAGACCGAAATCCTGATCGAAATCACCGGTGTTGTGATCATCGAAAAACAGCCCGCCAACGCCGCGCGGCTCGTCCCGGTGTTTCAGATAGAAGTAATCGTCACACCAGTGCTTGAAGTGGTCGTAGAGACCGTCGCCAAACGGATCGCAGGCGGCTTTGGCAGTTCGGTGCCAGTGCACACAGTCTTCCTCGAAGCCATAGTAGGGGGTCAGGTCGTAACCTCCGCCAAACCAGTACACCGGCTCGGCGTCTTTGGGGGTGGCGATGAAGAAACGGACGTTGGCGTGGGAGGTGGGCACGTACGGATTGTTGGGATGCATCACCAACGACACGCCCATAGCCTGCCAGGGTGCACCCGCCAGGTGGGGCCGATGGGCGGTAGCCGATGCGGGCATGGTCTCGCCCATGACGTGGGAAAAATTCACGCCGCCCTTTTCAAATACGGCGCCATCGGCGATGACCCGGCTGACACCGCCGCCGCCCTCGGGCCGGTCCCAGGCGTCGCGCGCGAAAACGGCACCATCTTCCAGGGCTTCGAGATGGGCGCAAATGCGCTCCTGAAGGCCCAGAAGGTAGTCTTTCACGGCCTTGATGTCGGGTTGCTGAGACATGAACTCTCCTAACGAAGCTGCTGACCACTGACAATATCAATAATGCGGCTCGGGTTGCGACGCCCGCCCAACGCCCCCGGCACAAGCCAGTCGAGCTGCTGGCCGAAGTACCGGCGCACCTGCCAGGAATAACGCGCTGGTTGACGCCCTGCCGGGTTGCACGATGTCGAAACCAGGGGCATACCGGCAGCGTCGCACAGGGCACGAACCACCGGATGGCTGCTGACCCGGACTGCGATGGCACTGTGACGTCCCCGCACCCACTCCGGAATCTGCTGTTCCACGTCGGGCAACAGGCAGGTCACAGGCCCCGGCCAATGCCGCTCGGCCTCGCGTTGCAAGCCGATGGGCAGGGGGTCGAGCAGGAAACGGATCTGGTCCAGGGAGCTGGCCACGAGGATCATACCCTTCTCCATGGGCCGGTTCTTCAGCTCAAGAATACGCTCAACCGCCTGGATGTCCCAGGGGTCGCAGCCCAGGCCCCAGACCGCTTCCGTTGGGTAGGCGATGACGCCGCCGCCGAGAAGGGTTCTGCGGGCGCAGTGAAGCTGCCAGTCGCTGAGGGGGGAGGGAGCTGTCATGTTGGTGTCTTGGGCTACTGTCGGGTGGACTCTCACACCGGGTTCAGGCGAGTCGCTGGAAGCCCCCCGGGGCCGAACCCGCCAGGCCCTGCAGCTCCAGAAGCAGCAGGGCCTGCATGAGCTGGTCCGCGGGCAGGCCGGTCACTGAACTCAGTGCATCTGTTGACTGCGGATCATACCCTAAAGCCTCGTATACCGCGATTTCCCGATGCTCCAGACCAGCGAGTTCCGGGCGCCGGACGTCCGGCTCTGAACCTGACGATGCACCTGGACAGACAGGCTCCGAGAAGGACCACCAGGTGCCGAGTTCCTCAAGAACGTCGTCCACCGTCTCCACCAGGCGCGCACCCTGCTTGATCAGGTGATGACAGCCACGGGAGACCGGGCTGTGCACCGAGCCCGGAATGGCAAAAACCTCCCGGCCCTGTTCCAGCGCCAGCCGGGCGGTGATCAGCGAACCGCTTTTCAGCCCGGCTTCCACCACCAGAACACCCCGGCTGAGGCCACTGATGATGCGGTTGCGCTGGGGGAAGTGGGCGGCCCTGGCCGGCGTTCCCGGCGGATACTCCGACACCATCAGGCCCCGCTCGATGACCCGTTGCCCGAGCCGTCGATGCTGGCTCGGATAGATCCGGTCGAGTCCACTGCCAATGACAGCCAGAGTCGGAAAGTCGCTGTCCAGGGCGCCGGCGTGAGCGGCGCCGTCAACGCCGAGGGCCAGGCCACTGGTCACCAGCAGGTGTCGGGCACTGAGTTCCGCGGCGAACTTGCGGGCATGATCCAGGCCCGCGCGACTGGCGTGTCGACTGCCGATGATACCGATCTGGTCCCGGTCCAGCAGGGTGGTGTCGCCCCGGGCATAGAGGACCAGCGGCGCATCGTGAATGTGGCGCAGGGCCTCGGGAAAGCCGGGGTTCTCGCAGGTGATGATCGTGATCGCCAGGCGCTCGCAGTCCCGCTGAATCTGCCGGACGCCCGCCACCACCGGATGATCGGAATCACCCTGTTGCCAGGCGCGGATAGCTTCCCGGGTCTCGGCCGGGAGGCCGCAGGCCCTGAGCGTGGCCGGATTCAGCCAGAGCAGATCGGTCAACCGGGGATAGGCAGAGGCCAGCTTGCGCCGGCGTCGCAGCCCCAGGCCGGGCAGGTTCGCCAGTGCCAGCCAGCGGGCGGTGTCATCAGGAACGGGGCCCGGATTCCGGGCATCGGGAACGGGTAGGTCGGTCACAATATCATCCTTGAAAACGAAAAAAGCCGGACCTTCCTGGCCCGGCCATCATCAGAACCCGACGCTTAGTGCATCAGGGGTTGGTTACCTGGTCGCCCACCGACAGGGCGCGGGTGGCCTGCAAGACCAGGCCATAGCTCATCTTTTCATAGGACCTGAAAACCATCATCAGGCCGGCACGCTCAGACGGCAATTCGATGGTTTCCCCGGTGATCGGATCGCGAACCATGTTGCCGCTCTTGAGCACAGCCATGACGTTGCCCGGCTTCAGGCCATCACGCTCGCCCCGGTTGATGGTCACCACGTCAAACTGGCCAATCTGGCTGACACCGCCATCGACGGCGATCATCACGCCTTCAACCTGCTGGTCGGGCGCACTGGGCACGAAACTGGTGGAAATCGGGCGATTGACGTTGGTGAGCAGACGATCACCAATACGGATCTCCTGATTGGACTTCGTCAGCCGCAGAGTCAGCACATCGCCGTTTTCCGCCGTGACATTGCCGGCACCAATGCTGCGGGCCTCCAGACCGAGAAACTCGCCGGTTTCCGGGTCAATAAATTCCTTGGTGCGGCGGAAGATCCCCACTTTATCCGCGGGCTTGTCGCCACGCGCGTAGATGCGATCACCGGCGCCGGTGATGATTCGGCCGTCTTCACCTTCCAGCACGTAAGGTGCACCGTTCAGTTCTTCGGGTGTCACGATGCGTGTGTCGGTCAGGAAGCTGCTGATGGCGTCCAGCGGAATGGCAGGAATCGGCGTATCAATTGGCTCGGAGCGAACCTTTGGCGACAGCTTGACGACATCGCTGGAAGCCACCTTGGTCACGCGGGGCTGGCCGTCGATGTAGACCAGAGCAAGGCGATCGCCAGGGTAGATCAGATGAGGATTCGCAACCTGAGGGTTCACGTGCCAGATTTCAGGCCAGTACCACGGGTTATTCAGAAAACGCCCCGATATATCCCAGAGGGTGTCACCCTTTACGACAGTGTAACGCTCGGGATGATCCGACCGCAGCTCCGGTGCAGCCTGGGCCCAGGAGGTGAACAGCAGCGTAAATGCTGCCAGAGCGTACAGCAGTTTCCTCATTGTGTAAGTCCTTGATCGCGTGCCTTGAGTCTTTGCATTCTTTTTGGATGCAGCCAGTTATCCGCAGCTTATTACGTTGTTATTCCTGATACTATAGAAGAAGTCCCGGAATTTGTGATGTTATCTTTTGTTCTTCCAGTAAATTCTATCCTTCCGGCGAGAGATTTTAACTATTAACTGATCAGTTTGTACTCAATCGACGAATTGTTGGATAATAGAGAAATCGCGTTAACGCTGCTGGCAGCCGTTGAATCCTACGGTTCCGTCCCGATCATCTTAGGTAAAGGGTGATTTTTTGCGCAGTACGCTGTCGCATTTTGGCGATCAGTTTCACTCGCTTGCAGAAATTTACAAGGGATACAAACGTTAACACTGCACTCAGATATACAGGTCAATAAACGAGCGTCATGATACTAGATATTCTCGAATACCCGGATCCCCGTCTGCGCACCATCGCCAAGCCGGTGGACGAGGTTACGGACGATATCCGCAAGCTAATCGACGACATGTTCGAGACCATGTACGATGCGCCCGGCATTGGTCTGGCGGCCACTCAGGTGAATGTTCACAAGCAGATCATCGTGATGGACTTGTCGGAGGACAAGAGCGAGCCGCGGGTGTTCATCAATCCCGAGGTCGAGGTGCTTGATGGCGAGCTGGAGGACATGCAGGAAGGCTGCCTGTCGGTACCGGGCTTCTACGAAGACGTCAGCCGCATCGAACACTGCATGATCCGGGCCATTGACCGCGACGGCCAGCCCTACGAGCTCGAAGCCCGCGGATTGCTTGCAGTGTGTATCCAGCACGAGATGGATCACCTCAACGGCAAGCTGTTTGTCGATTATCTCAGCGCCCTGAAGCGTAACCGGATTCGCAAGAAGCTGGAAAAGCTGCACAAGAAGAGCGCCTGACCGGGCAAGCGTGGAACGCCGCCAGGACAGGTAAACAGACTTCGGACCGGGTCGCGACCCGGTCTTTTCGTATTCAACGGAACAGAGACTTCAGCCCCGTGCGACTTGTTTTTGCTGGCACCCCCGACTTTGCAGCCACCGCTCTGACAGCCCTGCTGAACACCCACCATACCGTGGTCGGCGTCTACTCCCAGCCGGACCGGCCCGCCGGCCGCGGGCGCAAGCTGAGCCCTAGCCCGGTCAAACAGGTGGCCCTCGACGCCGGTATTCCGGTGTTCCAGCCGGAAAGTCTGAAAACGGAAACTGCCCAGCAGGAACTGGCAGACCTGAAACCGGACGTGATGATCGTTGCGGCCTATGGCCTGATCCTGCCCAAAGCCGTGCTCGACATTCCCCGGCACGGCTGCCTGAACATTCACGCCTCGCTGCTGCCGCGCTGGCGCGGCGCCGCACCGATTCACCGGGCGATTGCCGCCGGTGACACCGAGACCGGCATCACCATCATGCAGATGGATGAGGGCCTCGACACCGGCGCCATGCTGCTGAAATCCATGACCGTGATCGAAGCCGATGACACCGGCGGCAGCCTCCATGACCGTCTGGCGGCGCTCGGCGGCAATGCCATTGTGGAAGCCCTGCGGCTGCTGGAAAAAGGCGAACTGAAAGCCGAAGCCCAGAATGATGATTTCGCCTGTTACGCCCGAAAGCTGACCAAAGACGAGGGCCACATCGACTGGTCGAGCGACGCGGCGAGCATCGAGCGCCTGATTCGAGCGTTCAGTCCCTGGCCTGGCACCTACACCGATCTGGACCAGCAACGACTCCGCATCCACTCGGCCACAGTCCTCCCCGATGATAGCCGGAAGCCCGCAGGCACCGTCCTTCGCCGGGAACGGGACGGCATTGACGTGGCCTGCGGCACCGGTACCCTGCGCATCACTCGCCTACAATTGCCGGGCTCCAGGGCCCAGAGTTCGAGCGACCTGATCAACGGTGGCAAACAGTTGCTGCTTCCCGGTCAGGAGCTGCACTGACATGGGGGGGCACAGCCAGCCCGTGAGAGCCGTTGCCGCCGATGTACTGCTCGCGGTGGAAAACGGTCAGTCCCTTTCCCAGTGTCTGCCGCCGGCACTGGCCCGGCTTCCCATCAACGAACGCCCGGTCCTCCAGGCGCTGTGCTATGGCACCTGCCGATGGTTTCACCGGCTCGACGGCGAACTCCGGGGCCGGCTGAAAAAACCGCTGCGTAGCCCCGATCGCATCGTTCACCACCTGATGCTGGTGGCGCTGTTTCAACTCCGGTTCAGCCAGCACGCCACCTACGCGATTCTCAATGAGACCGTGGAAGCCTCCCGGGCACTGGACAAGCCGCACCTCACCGGTCTGGTCAATGGGGTGCTGCGGGCCGCCGAAAGGGACGGGGCCCCGGCGCCGGCCAACGACGCGGACCGGTTCAGCCATCCGGCCTGGATGGTGGAGAAACTGCGCCACAACTGGCCGGATGACTGGCAACGGATTCTCGATGCCAACAACGCCCAGGCCCCCATGACGCTGCGGGTCAACGCCCTCCGCTTCACCCGCGAGCGCTACCTGGCCCTGCTGGCCGAGGCGGGTATTCAAGCTGCACCCACCCGGTATGCGCCCTGCGGTATCCAGCTGGATCAGCCGGTACCCGTGGAGCACCTGCCCTGGTTTGCCGATGGCGCCGTCAGCGTCCAGGACGAAGCCGCCCAGCTGTGTACGACGCTGCTGGATCTGGCCCCGGGCCAGCGGGTGCTGGATGCCTGCGCCGCGCCCGGCGGCAAGACCTGCGCCATTCTGGAAGCCTGCGGCGATCTGGCCGAAGTGGTGGCGATCGACGAATCGGCCGCACGCCTGCCACGGGTGCAGGAGAACCTCGACCGGCTGGATCTTGAGGCCACGCTGATCCAGGCCGACGCCGCGGACATTGACCAGTGGTGGGATGGCAACGCTTTCGACCGGATTCTGCTCGACGTGCCCTGCAGTGCCAGCGGCGTCATCCGGCGCCACCCAGACATTAAGCTGCTGCGTCGGGAAACAGATATCGTGCCCCTGGCCGGAATTCAACTTGGCCTGCTGGAGGCCATGTGGTCTATCCTCAAACCCGGCGGGCGGCTGGTGTATGCGACCTGTTCGGTGTTCCCCCAGGAAAACCACCGTATAATCCAGCGATTCCGTAAACAGCAGGACACCGCCGTGCTCGTGGAACCGGAGGTTTCATGGGGACGGGATATGGGCGCGGGGCGGCAGCTGCTCCCCGATCCGAACAGCCATGACGGCTTCTTCTACGCCGTACTGGAGAAACCCGAAGCATGAAGATCATGATCCTCGGTGCCGGCCAGGTGGGTGGCACACTGGCCGAAAACCTGGCGAACGAAGCCAACGACATCACCATTATCGACAGTGACGGTGCCCGGCTACGCGAGTTGCAGGACCGGCTCGACATCCGGACGGTCCAGGGCGAGGCGTCGTATCCGACGTCGCTCCGGCAGGCCGGGGCGGAAGACGCCGACATGCTGATTGCCGTCACCAGCAGCGACGAAACCAACATGGTGGCGTGCCAGGTCGCCAAGCTTCTGTACAAGACCCCGACCACCATCTGCCGGGTTCGGGCCAACGCCTACCTCGCAAAATCGGATCTGTTCTACCAGAGGGACCGGAAGAAAGACCTCGACAGTCTGCGCGGCTTCCCCATTGACGTCCTCATCAGCCCGGAACACCTGGTTACCAAGCACATCACCCGCCTGATCGAAAACCCAGGCGCTCTGCAGGTGCTCGAGTTCTCCAAGGGCCTGACCCGGCTCGTGGCGATCCGGGCCATGAAGGGTGGACCGCTGGTCGGCCATGAGTTGTCGTACCTGCGCACCCACATGCCCCGCATCGACACCCGGGTGGCAGCCATCTTCCGGAAGGACCGGGCGATCATGCCCCAGGGCGACACGGTGATCGAGGATGGCGACGAAGTGTTCTTCATCGCCGCGTCCGACCACATCCGGTCGGTCATGAGCGAATTGCAGCCCCTGGTCAAGAACTACAAGCGCATTTTCATCTGTGGCGGCGGCAACATCGGCCAGCGCCTGGCGCACACGCTGGAGAACCGGTACCAGGTCAAGCTCCTTGAGCGGAACCACGAGCGCTGCGTGATGCTGTCGGAAAACCTGCGCAAGACAGTGGTGCTGGAGGGCAACGCTGCCAACAAGGACATCCTGCTGGAAGAGAACATCGAGAACACCGACGTGTTCTGCGCCGTCACCAACGACGACGAGGCCAACATCATGGCCTCACTGCTGGCCAAGCGGCTTGGCGCGCGCAAGGTGCTCACGCTGATCAACAACCCGGACTACGTGGACCTGATCCAGGGTGGCGACATCGACGTGGCCATCTCGCCCCAGCAAACCACCATCGGCAGCCTGCTGACACACGTGCGCCGGGGCGACGTGGTGAACGTTCACTCCCTGCGCCGGGGCGCTGCGGAGGCCATTGAAGCCATCGCCCACGGCGACCACCGCTCCTCCAAGGTGGTCGGCAAGCGACTGGATGAAATCAACCTGCCGGAGGGGACCACCATTGGTGCCATCGTGCGGCACAACGAAGTCCTGATCGCCCACGATCACCTCCGGGTCCAGCCCGATGACCACGTGATCCTGTTCCTGGTGGACAAATCCCGGATCCGGGATGTGGAAAAACTGTTCCAGGTGGGGCTGACGTTCTTCTAGTTCAAAATCAACGCAGTGAACTCCTCTTAGAAATACCGCTTTGGCAAGCGTATAATGCGCCTTTTTTCAGAGTGCCCCGGCGGAATCGGGGCGCCACACTCAGACCGATCAGTAGGCAAACGTCGTGACAGACAAGGCAACGAAAAATACCGCTCCGGACATCAGGACCTTTCAGGGCCTGATCCTGGCTCTGCAGAATTTCTGGGCGCAGCACGGCTGCGTGGTACTCCAGCCACTGGACATGGAAGTGGGTGCCGGTACGTTTCACCCGGCGACCTTCCTGCGAGCCATCGGGCCGGAAACCTGGAATGCCGCGTACGTCCAGCCCAGTCGTCGCCCCACTGATGGCCGCTACGGCGAAAACCCGAACCGCCTCCAGCATTACTACCAGTTTCAGGTGGTGCTGAAGCCGTCCCCGGACAACATCCAGGAACTCTACCTCGAGTCGCTGAAGGCCCTGGGCCTGGACCCGCTGGTCCACGACATCCGGTTTGTGGAAGACAACTGGGAATCCCCGACTCTGGGCGCCTGGGGCCTGGGCTGGGAGATCTGGCTAAATGGCATGGAAGTGACCCAGTTCACCTACTTCCAGCAGGTCGGCGGTATCGAATGCTATCCGGTAACCGGCGAGCTCACCTACGGTCTTGAGCGGATCGCCATGTACCTGCAGGGCGTGGACAGTGTCTACGACCTGATCTGGACCGAAGGTCCGGACGGCGTGGTCACCTACGGCGACGTCTTCCATCAGCAGGAAGTAGAGATGTCCACCTACAACTTTGAGCACGCGGACACCGACTTCCTGTTCCACAGCTTCGATGTTCATGAGCGCGAGAGCTCCCGGCTAATCGACGCTGGCCTCGCCCTGCCGGCCTACGAGCAAGTGCTCAAGGCCTCCCATACGTTTAACCTGCTGGACGCCCGCCACGCCATCTCGGTGACCGAGCGCCAGCGATTCATCCTGCGGGTACGTACCCTGGCAAGGGCCGTGGCCCAGGCCTACTTCGACAGCCGCCGCAAACTCCGCTTCCCGCTGGCGCCCGAGGCCCTGCGTGAGGAAGTACTGGCCGCGGCGGACGCCGCCGATGACAAGGCCAACGGCAAGAAAGGCAAAAAAGCGAAGAAGGCACAGCAGGAACAGGGGAACGCATAACCATGGCAACACAGGATTTTCTGGTCGAACTGGGCACCGAAGAACTGCCCCCGAAAGCGCTCAAGCCGCTGTCTGATGCGTTCACCCAGGGCATTGCCCGGGGCCTGGAAGACGCCGGCATCGAGTTCGGCAAGGTTGAAGCCTTTGCCGCGCCCCGTCGTCTGGCGGTCCGGGTTCGGGATCTGTCCGACGCCCAACCGGACAAGCCCGTCGAGAAACGCGGCCCGGCGGTGAAAGCCGCCTTCGATGATGCCGGCAACCCGACCCGCGCACTGACGGGCTTTGCCACTTCGCTGGGCGTCACCCCGGACCAGCTCGACACCCTGGAAACCGACAAGGGCGCGTGGGTGGTTTACCGGACCGTCGAAAAGGGCAAACCCACCGTCGAACTGATGCCGGAACTGGTCGAACAGTCACTGGCGGCGCTGCCCATCCCCAAGCGCATGCGCTGGGGCGCACACCGGACCGAGTTTGTCCGCCCGGTGCACTGGGTCGTCATGCTGTTCGGCAACAAAGTCATTGATGCGCCGATCATGGGCCTGGCGCCCGGCAACAAGACCCGCGGACATCGCTTCCACTGCCCGAAAGCCCTGATCGTGCCGACCCCCGGCGATTACGAGGTGGTGCTCAAGCAGGAAGGCTTTGTCATTGCCGATTTCGCCGAGCGCCGGGAGCTGATCCGGGCCGGCGTGGCCGAGCTGGCCGAGCGCGAGGCCGGCGGCAAGGCCGTGATTGACGACGACTTGCTCGACGAAGTCACCGCCCTGAACGAATGGCCAGTACCATTGATGGGGCGCTTCGAGGAACGCTTCCTGGAGGTTCCTGCGGAAGCACTGATTTCCTCCATGAAGGAACATCAGAAATACTTCCACGTGGTGGCCGCCGACGGCGAGATGCTGCCGCTGTTCATCACCGTGGCAAACATCGATAGCAAGGACCCGTCCCAGGTTATCTCCGGGAACGAGAAAGTGATTCGTCCACGCCTGTCGGATGCCGCGTTTTTCTACGAAACCGATCGCAAGACCCGGCTGGAAGACCGTATCGACCAGCTCAAGCCCATCGTGTTCCAGGAAAAGCTGGGCAGCATCTATGACAAGTCGGTCCGGGTGGCCGCCCTCGCAAAGAAAATTGCGGATGCCATCGGCAGCGATCCGGCCCTGGCCGAACGTGCCGCCATGCTGGCCAAGACCGATCTGGTCACCGAGATGGTGCTGGAGTTCACCGACCTGCAGGGCATCATGGGCCAGTACTACGCGGCGAACGACGGCGAAGCCGCGGACGTTGCCAAGGCGTTGAACGAACAGTACATGCCCCGCTTTGCCGGTGATGACCTGCCAACCACCCTGACCGGCTGTGCGGTCGCCATTGCTGACCGGATCGACTCCCTGGTCGGCCTGTTCGGCATCAACCAGCCGCCATCCGGTACCCGGGATCCGTTTGCGCTGCGCCGCGCGTCCCTGGGCGTGCTGCGCATCATCGTTGAACGGGAGCTGCCGCTGGACCTGCAGACCTGCTGCCAGTGGGCCGAGGAGAACTTCACGGTGCTGACCGAGCAGAACACCGCCAGCACTGTGGTGGATTACATGCTCGAGCGCTTCCGGGCCCACTACGATGAGCAGGGCATCGGTGCCGAAGTCTACCTGGCCGTGCATGCCCGCCGTCCGACCCGTCCGCTCGACTTCGACCAGCGCGTCAAGGCGGTCGAGGCCTTCCGCCAGCTGCCCGAGGCCCGGGCCCTGGCCGGCGCCAACAAGCGGGTGTCCAACATCCTGACCAAACAGGGCGGCGATCAGATCGGTGAAACCGTGGATACCGCTTTGCTGCAGGACCCCGCCGAACAGACGCTGGCAGACCGGGTCGATCAGCAGGCCCGGAAAGTGCTGCCGCTGTTCGAGCAGGGCGACTATGCCAGCGCTCTGAGTTCGCTGGCCAGCTTGCGGGAGCCGGTGGATAACTTCTTCGACGAGGTCATGGTGATGGCCGAGGACGAGGCCATCCGCAACAACCGTCTGGCTCTGCTGAACCGGCTGCGCAACCTGTTCCTCCGGGTCGCAGACATTTCGCTGCTGCCGACCGCCGGCTGACAGTGAGTTAAGAGAGGCAGGGGCGAACGGGAAACGATGCTGATCATCCTCGACCGGGACGGGGTCATCAATGAGTACGATGGCAACTACATCTGCTCTGCAGATGAATGGCACCCCATTCCCGGCAGCATTGACGCGGTGGCACGGCTTTGCAGCGCCGGCCACCGGGTCGCCATTGCCACCAACCAGTCCGGCATCGCCCGGGGCTACTACGACACCGACGAGCTGGATGCCATGCACGAGAAGCTCGAGCGGATGGTCGAGGCGGCCGGGGGCTGCATTGATTTCATCGCTTACTGCCCCCACCACCCGGACGATCACTGTGACTGTCGCAAGCCCCTGACTGGCCTACTGGAGCAGATCCGTTCCCATTTCCACCTGACGTCGCTCCAGGGTGCCATTATGGTGGGGGACAGCCGGAAGGACCTGGAGGCCGGTTTCGCCGGGGGCTGCCAACCTGTGCTGGTACGTAGCGGCAACGGAAAGGAGACGGAGCGGCACCTGGACGCCCGACCCATACCCGGCGCGCGGGTCACGATCTACGATAATCTCAGCGCTTTTACGGATGCGCTTTTGTCGGCCGAGGGCTGGTAAAACCAGAGTGAATCCGTATAATACCGGCCGTTGATCGGCGTGTGGCGCAGCTTGGTAGCGCACTTCGTTCGGGACGAAGGGGTCGCAGGTTCGAATCCTGCCACGCCGACCATTTTCCCGTTTTGCCTTTACTTCGTTACAGAAGCCCCTCGATAGGCAACAAAGAAAACACAAACACCATCCCCCGTTTGAACGCCCCGGCCTCCGGATCATGACTGTGGCGGACGACCTCATCGCCATTACGCTCGATCCACTGAAGATCGCCGTCATCATCCAGCACCACCTCGTAGGCAACTGACGCGACCTGTTCGTCAAACAGGGTATCCAGCATGCCCGCCAGCTCTCGGCTTTCGATGATGAATCCCAATTCGGTATTGAGGTGGGTGGAGCGCGGATCGAAATTGAAAGAGCCAACAAACAGGGTGTCGCCATCCACGGCAAAAGTCTTGGCATGAAGGCTGGAAGAGGAGCTTCCCGACAGGCCCGACTGCAGGCCCCGTTCCAGGGATTTGCCTTCATCCAGCTTACGCATCTCGAACAGTTCGACCCCCGCTTCCAACAGGGGTTTCCGGTACTTCGCATAGCCCGCATGAACCAGGGCCACGTCGTTGGCTTCGAGGGAATTGGTCAGTACCCGTACCTCGACCCCCTTGCTTTCGAGGTCACGAAACAACGCCAACCCCGCTTTCCCGGGTATGAAGTAGGGTGATACCAGGGTAAAGGAAGAAGTGGGCTCGCCCAGCGCCTGGACCAGCTGCCGGCTCATCAGCTTGTCATCATCGCTATCGCCCAGGGCCTTGGCGGGATCATCACTCACCATGGTCACCGGCGCCCAGGTAAAGCGCAGATTGCCTTCGAAGAGCCTGGACATGAAACCCGAGTCCGCCACCGAGCGCACGTATGCAGTCGCCTCCGGGCTCTGCTCCAGCGCCTGGGCCGACTCAATGAGCTTCGTGAGTTCCTCCATTTCCACGTCCGGCAACAGCAACTCGGCCGGGTACGCCGACGCACTGGACCAATACCTGTCAAAATCCGCAGAGAGATCATCAACCACGGGGCCAATGGCGAGAATGTCCAGGTCGGCAAACAGCGCCCCGTACCCGGCTCCGAAATACTCATCCGCGACGTTTCGACCGCCGATGATGGCGGCCTGGTTATCCGCCGTGAAGGATTTGTTGTGCATTCGGTGATTCAGGCGCGAGAAATCGCTCAGGTAACCCAGCCATTTGGCACTGCGCGTGGGGAAAGGATTGAACAAACGCACTTCAATGTTCGGGTGGCCATCCAATGCAGACAGGGGCTGATCCAGGTCGGCAATGCCGTTGTCGTCGAGCAACAGCCGGACCCGGACACCCCGCTGGGCGGCCCGGTACAAGGCATTGAGCAACAACCGGCCGCTGATGTCATAACGCCAGATGTAGTACTGCACGTCCAGCGAGGCATCGGCCCCTTCCGCCAGCAGGACGCGGGCGGCGAAGGCATCGTAGGGATCCGCCAGGGTCACGATCCCGCTTTTGTCGCCGTGCTCTGCCAGCGCCGGGGCAATGGCCCGCCCCAGCCGGGTATCTTCGGTCTGCTGGATCGGGAGTGCTGCGCTTTCCGTGCGTTCGGACATGGCGGGCAGGGCACAGCCAGTTACACCTGCAATGACCATGGTCAGGATGGCGATGCTCTTGAGACGTAGAACTGTGTTGTCGGTCACCGCAATTCCCTTCTGGTGAACCCAGGAGACCCGGACCAGTTGGTCCGGAACGTTGGACTCCAGTGCAATGTTTTCAAAATAGTCCCAACAGACCGGTTTGTCATGACCGAGGTTCCGGAACAGGCCGGTCCCCGGCAGAGGGATGGGCGGGGCCAAAGCTGATTCACGGGGGCCGCCGCATGTGCTTAACTAGCTAGGCAAGCACCCATGAGGTAGAGGAACCCATGCAGCTATCCGCGGAAACCCGATTGAAAGCCATCCTGGAAGGCACCGGAGCAGGTACCTGGGAGTTCAATCTGGACACTGGGGAGATCATCTTCAACGACCGCTGGGCTTCCATGCTGGGTTACACCCTCGACGAGCTGTCACCGGTCTCCTTCCAGACCTGGGAACGGCTGTGTCATGCCGACGATGTTCAGGCCGCCCACCAGGCCTTGGCCCGGTATCTTAATGGCGAGGATCCGCTGTACGAGTGTGTGGTCCGGATGATGCACCGGAGCGGCGAATGGCGGTACATCCATACCCGGGGCACCCTGCTTACCGACCACGACGATCTCGGTGGCCGATGGCTGATGGGTACCCATCTGGATGTGACCGATGAGAAGGTCAGTCAACACCAGCTCCAGAAACTGGCCGAATCGCTGCCGGGCGTCATTTACACCTTCGTGATGGAACCGGATGGCAGTTTTCACTTCCCGTACCTGAGCCAGAAGACCGAGGACTTCTATGGCGTTTCCGCGGAAGACGCCAGGGCCAATCCCAACCTGATGTTCGACCCGATCCACCCGGACGATCTGCCACGGCTTCAGGCATCCATCGGCGAGTCCGCCCAAACCCTGTGTCAGTGGGTGTGCGACTTCCGTATCGTGCAAGGTGACCGGATACGCTGGCTTCGAGGGGTGTCGCGACCGGAGCGGGATATCGATGGCAGCATTACCTGGCACGGCGTGATCACGGACATCGACGACCGCAAACTTCTGGAGCTGGAACTGGAACAGCTATCCATTACCGACGAACTCACCGGCCTGTACAACCGCCGGTACATGCTCCGGAAACTGGAAGAACTGGCCGCCGAGACCGAGCGCTACGGCCACACTTTCTCGCTTGTCTCCCTGGATATCGATTTCTTCAAGGCCATCAACGATTCCTGGGGCCATCCCATGGGCGACAGCGTGCTTCAGACAATTGCCCAACTGATCGAATCCCGCACCCGGAAGGCCGACATCGTGGCCCGGACCGGAGGCGAGGAATTCATCGTGCTGATGCCCAACACCACCCTGGGCGATGCCCGGCATGTGGCGGAAGCCCTCCGGACCGGCATGGAATCCCTGGCGTTCGTCAGTGACGAGGGGGAGTCCTTCAGTGTTACCCTCAGTGCCGGTGTGGTCAGCTGGTCGACCAACGTTCCGTCCGTGCGCGACCTGCTGGCGATGTGCGACCAGTCGCTGTACCAGGCCAAGCGGGCCGGACGGAACCGGGTGGTGGTCAGCGGTGCCGAAGACAAATGAACCACACCCATTGATCCCGGCAGGAAACTGCCCGTATTTATGCCAGAACCCCAACCTCAAACGGAGCAAGCACTATGATCGGATACGTCACCATCGGTGTCAGTGATATGAACAAGGCGAAGGCATTCTACTCGGACCTGCTCGCCGACCTGGACGCCAGAGTCCTGCTGGACATGGGCCGGATTGCCTTCATCGGCAAGAGCATGGGCACCCCCATGCTGGCGGTGTGCGAGCCCTTCAACAAAGAGCCCAATCACCCCGGCAACGGCAACATGGTGGCGATCAATCCCGGTTCCAAAGAGGCCGTGGATGCCCATTACCGCAAGGCCATTGAACTCGGAGCCAGCTGCGACGGTGAGCCGGGGCAGCGGATTCCCGATCAGTTTTACGGGGCCTACGTGAAGGATCCGGACGGCAACAAGCTGGCGTTCTTCCACTTCGGGTAACGCAAAAGGCCCTCTGTCGAGGGCCATTTGCCATTACCGGTTACCCGGGGCCACCTCAGGTGACCGCCGGCACCACCTCGGCCTTGCCCACCTTGACCAGGGCGTAGCCAAAACCAATCACCAGTGATCCGACCGCAATCGCGATGAGGTAGGGCAGCACGGCGCTGACCGCGTGGGGAATCGCCAGCACAAACAGGCCGCCATGTGGCGCCATCAGCTTGACCGAAAACAGCATGGACAGCGCGCCGGTGATTGCACCGCCCACCATGCACACCGGAATCACCCGTAAGGGGTCCTTGGCCATGAACGGAATGGCGCCCTCCGAAATAAAACACAGGCCCAGCACGAACGAGGCGCGGCCGGCCTGACGCTCGGCCTCGGCAAACTTCCGGCGGGCAACGAAGGACGCCACCCCCATACCGATCGCCGGCACCATGCCTGCCGCCATGATCGCCGCCATGGGCGCCGAGCCACCGCTGCCTTCGGACAGCAAGCCAACCCCGAAGGTGTAGGCAGCCTTGTTCACCGGCCCACCCAGGTCGAAACACATCATGGCACCGAGGATCCCGCCCAGCAGGATGGCGTTGGTGGTACCCATGCTCTCCAGGAACCCGGTCAACGCCCCCATGATTGCGGCCATGGGTTCTCCGATCACGTAAATCATGCCCAGGCCGGTCACCAGGCTGGCGAACAGGGGAATGATCAGGATCGGCTTCAGCGACTCCACACTTTCGGGTAATGGCAATTTCTGGCTGATGAAACGCGCGACGTAACCGGCCAGGAAACCGGCCACAATCCCGCCAAGAAAGCCGGCCCCCAGTTCCCCGGCCAGGAACCCTCCGATCATTCCGGGCGCCAGACCGGGGCGGTCGGCAATGGACCAGGCAATGTACCCGGCCAGTAACGGAATCATCAGCTTGAAGGCGGTACCGCCGCCAATCTGCATCAGGGCCGCCGCCAGTGTGCCCTGCTCCTGAAACGCCTCGATGCCAAAAACAAACGACAGGGCAATCAGGAGACCACCGGCCACCACCATGGGCAACATGAACGACACCCCGGTCAGCAAGTGCTTGTACGGACCCCGGTTCTCACCACCGGCGCTGGCCGCCTTTTGCTGGCCAACGTCCAGGAGCGTCGCATCGGCCAGGGCCTGACGCACCGTGTCCGCCGGCTTTTTCAGGGCTGCTCCGGTTGAGGTCCGCCAGACCCGCTTGCCGGCAAAACGGCCAGGGTCCACCTCAATGTCACAGGCCAGGATAACCACATCGGCCGCGGCAATCTCCTGCTCGGTCAGCGGGTCCTGGGCCCCCACGGAGCCCTGGGTTTCCACCCGGATACAATGACCGGCCGCTTCGGCCGCGGCCGTCAGTGCCTCTGCTGCCATGAACGTGTGGGCCACGCCGGTCGGGCAGGCGGTCACCGCGACAATGTTTCGGACTCCAGGGGCGGGGCCGTCGCTGCCGCCATCAGTTCCGGATACCACGGGCGCGTCATCCGGCGACCACGGGCTGGCCTGCTGTTCGGCGGCATCAAGCACGGCGGCCGGATCCGGCAAGGCCGCGGTAACGGGAATCTGGTACAGGGGTTTCCCGGCATAGGCGTCCAGCCCAACCGGGACGCCCAGCGCGGCGATCACCAGATCGGCCGCGGCAATCGCCGAGTCCCCGGGGGGATTCGGCGACTGGCCACCGGGACCCCGGACATCGGTGGTGACCTGCCAGCCGCGCTGGTGGGCGGCCCGTTCCAGGGTCCGGGCCGCCAGGAAACAGGTGGCGAACCCCTGAGGGCAGGAAGTCACAATAATCAGGTTCATAACGGCATCTCCCCATGGTTGTTATCCCCGGGCCAGGGGTACACCCGGGTGTTGTCGAGCAAGGTGGTGAAATCAGGCGCCGCCGGATCGCCCACACCTGCATGGCGCACGCACTCGGCGGACAGGGCGGTGGCAAACTGCAGGCGCTGGGTCGGGTTGCGCTGCTCTCCAGGCAGCAACTGGCCGTGAAGCATGCCGGCCAGCAGGGTGTCGCCGGCGCAGACGGTGCTCAGTACGGAGACCGGCGGCGGCAGGGAGCGGTAACGGCCCTCGGGCCCGAACCAGAGCACCCCGTCCGGGCCCAGGGAGACAATCACCTGCGTTATGCCCTGAGCCTGAAGCCGGGCCGCCACGTCAGCGACCTCACGGCGGGACGTCAGCGCGCAACCGGCCCAGGCCGACAGTTCCTCGAGGTTGGGCTTGATGGCGTCAGGCGTCGCCGCCAGACCATGGACAAGAGCCTCCCCGCTGGTATCGAGCCAAACCGGCTTGCCCGCCTGCCGGACCATGGTGACCAGCTCCGCCACCGCCGACGGAGGCATGTTGGCCGGAAGGCTTCCGCCAATCACAATGACATCATGCTCCGGGATCAGGGGCGCCAGCCGGAACTCCAGGCACTTCAGGGCATCGGCGGGTATCTGGAACCCGGCTCCGTTGAGGTCGGTGACCCGGCCACCCTGTTCGGCGATCTTGATGTTGATGCGATTCTCGCCCGGAATCCGGACGAAACTGTCGTCCAGTCCGGCATCCGCAAACAGCCGCTCAAACGGCGCAGCATTGTCCTCACCCAGCAATCCGGTCACAGTAACCCGGTGGCCCAGGCGTGCCAGCACGCGGGCCACATTGAGCCCCTTGCCGGCGGCATCCAGGCTGGTGGCGGTGGTCCGGTTCACCTGGCCGGGCGTCAGGGTCTGAAGGTCCGCGTTCAGATCGAGTGCAGGGTTCAGGGTAATGGTCATTATCCGGGCCATCAGAACGACTCCAGGGCATCGCGAACCTCGGCAGCAGAGGCCTTGGTCAATGCCAGTTCTGCCTGGGCCCGGGCCTCGTCCAGGGTGAGCTCGCGAATACAGGCCTTGACCAGGGGTACCCGGCGGCTGGTCACCGACAGTTCATCCACTGCCAGACCAACCAGAACCGGAATCGCCTGGGGATCCGAGGCCAACTCGCCACAGACGCCGACCCAGCGCTGGTGGGCGTGGGCGGCCTCCACCGTCATCTGGATCAATCGCAGCACCGCCGGATGCAGGGCATCGGATTCGGCGGAGAGCTGGCCATGCCCGCGGTCAATGGCCAGGGTGTATTGGGTCAGGTCGTTGGTGCCGATGGAGAAGAAGTCCACTTCCGGCGCCAGGGTTCCGGCCAGCAGGGCGCAGGACGGCACTTCAATCATCACGCCCACCTGCACATCCGCGGCAGCCACTTCCGCCTGCACCCGCTTCACAATCTCCCGGGCGGCCCGGAACTCTTCCAGATCCTTCACCATGGGAAACATGATGCGCAGCGGCCGGTCCCCGGCAGCCGTCAACAGGGCCCGGACCTGAGTTTCCAGGATTTCCGGCCGGGTCAGCGATAACCGGATACCCCGCAGGCCCAGAAACGGGTTGTCCTCCTGGGGCAGGGGCCAGTAGTCCAACGGCTTGTCGCCACCCACGTCCAGGGTGCGGGCCACCAGGGGCAGACCGTTCAGGGCATCGAAGGCGTGCCGGTACTCCCGGACCTGGGTGTCGAGATCCGGCGCCTCCGGATGCGCCATGAAAATGAACTCGGTCCGCAACAGGCCGATGCCATCGGCACCTCGTTCCACGGCATCCGGGGTATGGGCCGTATTACCCAGGTTGGCGCACACTTCGATGGAGTGCCCGTCCCGGGTCGTGGCCGGCCGATGACGGTGGTCGTAGGCGGCGGCCTGAAGGGATTCCAACTGATCGATGCGCCGGAGGACCCGTTCCCGGCGTTCACTGCCCGGATTCGGCACTAGGCAGCCACGCTCGCCGTCCACCACCAGTTCGGCGCCCTCGGCGATCGCCAGCACCGCCTCGCCGGCACCCACCACGGCGGGCAGACCCAGCGCCCGGGCCAGAATCGCGCTGTGGGAGGTGGCACCACCACGGGCCGTCACCAGCCCCCGGACCCGGGAAGTATCCAGCCGGGCGACATCGGACGGACCGAGATCTTCGGCCACCAGCACATAGGGGGTGTCCGGCGGCGTCGGCATGGCCACACCGCAGAGATTGGCCAGCACCCGGCGCCCAACATCCCGCAGGTCCGCCGCGCGCTCGGCCAGCAGCCGATCGGCCAGGGCCTCCTGGCCCTTCGCTGCAGTGTCGATGGCCCGCCACCAGCCGGCTTCGGCCGAGGCGCCCTCGTTGATCGCTTCCAGGGTGGCCTGGTACAGGTCCTCGTCCTGCAGCATTTCCACGTGCACAGACAGTATGGGTGCCGCCTCGCCCCCTTCCGCCTGACGGATCAGGGTCCGGAGCTGGCCATCCGATTCGTCGATGGCACGGTTCAGGCGCTGAATCTCGGCTTCGGCATCCGCAGCGGTTTCCAGGTACGTCAGTCGGGGCTGACGCATCACGAACGCCGGAGCCAGGGCAAGTCCTGGCGATGCCGCAACAGCCTTGAGAGGTTCGTCGTCCACCAGCGGCTCAGGGTCGGTTGCACCGGCCTCGGCCGGGTTCGGGGCACCCTCACGCAGGGGCGAAACCTGTTCACCAAGGCCTTCGGAGATGGCCCGGGTCAATGCCGTCACCGCCTGTTGCGCTTCATCGCCGGTGGCCGACAGCACCAGGGTCTGGCCACGGCGGGCCCCCAAGCCAATGACCCGGGTCAGGCTGGTGGCCGAGACGGCACTGCCATCGCCTTCCCGCAGACGCACCCGGATACTGGCGTTGTGACGACGGGCCTCCTGAACCAGCTGTTTTGCCGGCCGCGCATGCAGGCCGTGGGTGTTCAGCAGGGTGACGTTGGCGGTGACCGCATCCGACGCTTCGCCGGAAAGTCGTGCCAGCAGGGCATCAATGCCCAGGCCATCAATGCCGCCATCGCCCGCCAGGAAGTTATCCATGCGCTCCAGAAGTTCGTGGCACTCGTCACCCGGACCGGCCAGACAGAATACGCCCTGGAGCTCCGGCCCCGGTTTTTTTGGCGTCGCCAGCGACAGCGCCGGACGGTGGGCCCCCAGAGTATGATGGACCAACCAGAAGCCCCGCCCCAGGGCCACCGGCGGCTGGGTTATGATCTCGGTCAGAAAATCGGCGTCGATACAGCGCAATCGCTGGAGCCGGGCCGCCGCCGCCAGCGCCAGCTCCTGCGCCGTCGTGGCCTCGATACCCAGGCACAGGGTATCGCCGTCGCACTTGGCCACCACCGGCGGTTTGGAGAGCAGCGCCACCAGTTCACCGGCATTCCCGGCTTGCGCCAGCTTTTCCGCCAGCCCCGGCTTATCCAACACCCGGGTCAGATGACGAAGGATATCCAGATGCTCGTCGGACTGGGCCGCGATTGCCACCAGGACATGCACCCGGGCGCCGTCGTGCCAGGTGACCCCGTCGGGGAACTGAAGAATCCGGATGCCGGTCTCCAGGACCGCCTCCCGACTTTCCGGCGTGCCGTGGGGAATGGCGATGCCGTTGCCCAGCACGGTGGACGACTGCTGTTCACGGGCGTTCATGCCAGCCAGGTAAGCGGAAGAGGTTCGGCCGGCCGTTTCCAGGTCCCGGCCAGCCTGGGTCAGGGCATCCTGCCAGTCACTGGCGGTAGCCCCGAGTCGTATGTCGTTGGCGGTCAGCGTCAGCATGGGTGTTTGCCTCGCTTTGTTGTTGTGGTGTTCCGTGGTTTATAGTTGCTGAATCGTGTCAGCATGCTTAAAATCGATGATGGATCAGATATGCTCAGAAATCAAGCAATCCTTGAACAGGGAAGCAACCCATGACACTCGCTGAACTTGCCCGGCTGGCCGGGGTGTCGAGAACCACCGCCAGCTATGTCATGAACGGTCAGGGCGTGGCCCGGCGCATCAAACCGGACACCATTGACAAGGTCCTGGCCATTGCCCGCGCCCACCATTTCCAGGTGGATGCCCAGGCGGCGGCCCTGCGCGGTGGCGCCAGCAAAACCCTCGGTTTTATTCTGCCGGACCTGGAGAACACCAGTTACGCCCGGCTGGCCAAGCTGCTGGAACAGCGCGCCCGGAGCCACGGCTACCAGCTGCTGATCGCCGGTTCCGATGACGACCCGGCAACGGAAAAATCCCTGGCCCGGGCCCTGAAGGCGCGACGCTGTGATGCCCTGATCGTGGCAAGCGCGCTTGGCGCGGACGATCCCTTCTATCCGGAACTGCAAGCCAATGGCCTGCCGGTGGTGGCGGTTGACCGGGCCCAGTCGCCGGGCGTCATCCGCTGTGTGGTCAGTGACAACCAGAGCGCGGCGGACACCCTGACCCGGTCGGTTCTGGGCGACGACACAGGCACCGTGGCCTGGCTGGATGCGGTGCCGGAAATCGCCATGACCCGGGAGCGCCGGGCCGGATTCGAGGCGGCGGCACGCCGGGCCGGCTGTCACGTGCTGGTGCAAAGTGGTGCCCGCTACGATCGCGAGACCGGCGCCACCCTGATGCGGGCGCTGCTGACCGAGACCGGGTTGCCGGATGCCCTGGTCACGGCCTCCTACACGCTGTTGCAGGGGGTGCTGGATGTGCTGCTGGAACAGCCCGGCGGCTTGCCCGGGAACTTGAAACTCGCCACCTTCGGCGATGACCGTCTGCTGGACTTCCTGCCGGTGCCGGTCAATTCCATGCCGCAGAACCACGAAGCAATCGCCGCCGCCGCGCTCGATCAGGCGCTGGCCGCGATTGACGCCCCCGAAGGGCCGGCACAGCTGGTGACCATCAACCGGTCGTTGAAGGAACGCTCGGCGCCTCAAACCACCAGCCGGGGAGCAGATTCCGCACCGGTGGCTTGAGGAACCGGTCGTCGATCAGCCAGATCACACCCTCGTCCTCCGGTGTACGGATCACCCGGCCCGCCGCCTGGGCCACTTTCTGCAACCCGGGGATCAGGTAGGTGTAGTCGTAGCCGGCACCAAAGCGCTCCTCCAGTCGGTCCTTGAGAATCTCATGCCAGGCATCAAACGGGGGCAGGCCTAGGGTGGCGACAAAAGCCCCGATCAACTGGTTCCCGGGCAAATCAATGCCTTCGCTGAATACCCCTCCCAGAACCGCAAACGCGACGCTGCCAGTGCCTTCCCGGAACTCCGCCAGAAACTCAACGCGTTGTTGTGGGCTCATGCCCGGCTTCTGAGACCGTTGCGGCACCTCCGGTGCCTCCCGGGCAAGCACCTCGCTTACCTCGTTCAGGTATTTGAAACTGCTGAAGAACGCCAGATAGTGACCCGGTCGCTGCCGGAACTGCTGGGCAATGAGTTCGGCAATGGGTTGGGCCGAGGCGTGCCGGTGCGCCTGTCGGGTACTGATCCGCGGGGTAAAATGCACCTGTAGTTGATTAGCGGTGAACGGGCTGGGCAGCGAGGTAAACCGACTGTCCTCGGGCAGGCCCAACAGGTCCCGGTAATAGACCCCGGGGCTGAGGGTCGCCGAAAACAGCAGTACCGAACGGGCGGCCGCAAACCGCTCGCGCAGGAAATCCGCCGGCACCAGGTTCTGAATGGTCACGCTGGCCCGGCCCCGGCCGGTGCGCCGGAACTCGCACAGGGAATGATCGCCAAAAGAATCCGCCAGTTTCATGAACGCCACCGATTCGAACAGCAGTTCCTGCAGCGCCAGGTCCGGCGGGTTGTCGGCCAGAAAGTCGGTCAATGCCGAGACCAGCCCGAGCAGACTGCCGGCCAGCGCCAACGGCAGGCTGTCGAGGAACACCGGCGTGTCGCCTCCCTCCCCATGGTCCCGGATAACGCCTTGCCAGGCCCTGGCCGTCCGGTCCAGGTGCGGTTTCAGGACCCTTGGCGCGGTTTTCCGAATCCGCAGCAGGCGCTGCTGGTCCAGGCGCACCGAGTACATACCCCGGGCCCGGTCCACCAGATTGTGGGCCTCATCCAGCAGCACGGCCGCCTGCCACTGGTTCTGGCGGATCAGGCCATGGAGCAGGGCAGACTGGTCGAACATCCGGTTAACGTCGCCCACCACCACATCGCTCCAGCGTGCCATCTCCTGCGCCAGGAAGTAGGGACAGATGCCATGCCCGGCAGCGATTCGCGCCAACGCCTCCCGGGTCAGGGTGGCGCCGGTCTGAACCGCTTCCGCCCGGGCGTCCGGCAGGCGATCGAAGAACCCCTTCGCGAGAGGGCAGGAATCACCGTGGCAGGCCTTGTCCGGATGCTCACAGGCGTCGTCCTTGGACACCAGTTCGAGGGTCCGCAACGGCCAGTGTCCCGGGTTTTCCTGAGCCACCCGCAGGCGCTCGATGGCATCGACCGCCAGCTGCCGGGCGGTGTTGCGACAGGTGAGGTAGTACAGCCGATCCTGGCCTGCACTTGCCATCGCCATCAGTGACGGAAACAGGGTCCCCAGGGTTTTGCCCAGGCCGGTGGGCGCTTCCAGCAACAGTGTGCCGGCGTTCATGGCATTCTTATAGACGGTTTCGGCCAACCGGCGCTGGCGCGGCCGGAAATCCGGAAACGGAAACCGCAGGCCGGAGAGGCGTGCGTCCCGCAGTTCCCGATGATGCTCCTCCTGCTCCGCCCAGGCCCGGAACTGAGCACACAGGGCTTCCAGTTCCTGCCAGAGTTGCACCGCTGTGGCGGTTTCAGTCACCGGCGTCTCCTTGTCCTTGCCGGTGTCGTAATACACCAGGGTCAGTTCCAGTTTCTTCAGATTCTCCTGACGACAGAGCAACGCACCGTAGGCCCGTAACTGGGCCCGGTGCAGTCCCCGCTGGTGTTCCCGGATGCGGGACAGATCGCCCCGGTGGGTCTTGATCTCTTCCAGCCGGCCGCGATGCGGATGATAGCCGTCGGCTCGCCCGGAAAGCTGTAACCCCAGACACTCCCCGGTAAGTAAGTATTCGCTTTTATAGCCATACCCACGTCGGGCCTGGATCGCCTGGTGACCGGCAATGCCCTCGTCGGAACTGGGTGCCGGGGTGTAGCGAAAGTCCAGGTCACCGTGGCGGGCGGCAAACTCACACAGGGTACGAACCGCAACCTTCACCCGCACTCTCCATCGGATTGCCAGCGCACGTAACAGACGCTGGCTGCAATGTCGTTACTGGCGAAAAATGCCAGCCACCGAAGCTGGTGGTCCTGTAACCGATCCCCCGGGCCTTTGACCTCAATCATCCGGTAACGACGGCCGGCATCCGGTGCATCGGGAAAAAACTGGATCAGGTCCGGGAACCCGCTGCGGTGTTCCCGGATGTTCAGCAGCAGGCGCTCGAACAACACGCGAAGATCCCGGGCGGGAATGCAGTCCAGGGCCAGGGTCAGCAGTTCCTCGGTCAGTACCGGCCAGATCACGAACGGGTTGGCAACCCCCTGCTTATCCGCAAAGTTGTCCCGGATGACCCGGCGATAGCCACCGTCTTCCAGCAGTGCAAAGCATCGGTCGAACGACGACTGGCGGCGGGCGACGAAATCCTCCCGGGTGAGGTCCGCCGGGCCGACATGAAACGGATGGAAAAACGCCCCGGGGATGGCCTGGAAGATGGTTTGCCAGCACAAAAGGCCGAATAGTCCGTTGATCAGGGTGTTCTCCACGTAGAACGCCGGCGCGTCCTCCCGGCTCAGGTCGTCCCGCGCCGCCATTTCCACCGAGCCGGACGACGGCGGTACCAGGGTGCGGGTGAACTCCTGTATCGGTGGTGCCGGGGTGACCCGGGGAATTGTCGCTCCCATCCGGGACGCTAGCCGCTTCAGGATTCGGCCCAGGCCCTGGGCCTCGGCGTCGCTCAATTCCCCGGTCTGCCAGTCCCGGGCCAGGTCCCAGGCTTCGTCGAAGCGCTTCATGCGTTCGAGCAGCCGCAACCGTTTCAGCCGGGCTTCACGATGGCCGCTGGAGGCGAGCGCCTCGAGGGCGAGATCCCGGTCACCCTGGCGTTCGGCCTGTCGGCCCAGCTCCAACAGCAACCGGTCCCGGCGGCTGGTCAGCCAGGGATTGTCCGACGCAGCGGGCACATCGGCCCAGACTGCGTCGGCCGGAACGCCCTCGTCCAGCCGTTGTCGGCAGTCGTGCATCGCCAGGTAGCAGTCCACATCCTCGCGCCGGTGGAACGCCCGGGAGTCCGGCGCCAGGGACACCTGTTCGTAGCGTTGGTGCCCGAGTTCCACCAGCACGAAATCGGACCAGCTCTGGCGCAGGTTGCCAAAGAACATCAGTCGCGTGCGGTCGAACAGGGCCATGTGCCGAACCCGGACCACCGGTGCCCGGTCGTGGCCCAGCCACTCCGCCACCGGCAGGACGCCGGCAAAGTCCGGTTGCACCGCCTCGCGCAGCCGGGCCTTGGGCAGGGTTTTCGGCAGTCCCAGGCGCGCCAGCTCGTCGGCAAAGACCGGCCTCAGTTCCGCCAGGGTATAGAGCCGGAACAGGTCATCCAGGCCCAGCCTCGGCTCGCTCTCCAGCCAGCACCGGTCGGCCAGTTCTGCCAGGGCCTCGGCTTCGGGTACGGTCAGCTCTGGGTACCGCAGTTTGTCGGCTCGAAACAGCTCACCGGCGCGCATCACCATCCGGGTGAGCAGTGCCCGTGCGGACCGGGACAGGTCGAAAAAGCCAATCAGGCGGGCGTATTCGGTCGTCAGCAACAGGTCACGGTGGTGGGTGGTGACCCAGCGCAGGACGGTTTCCATGTTTTCCAGGTAGTACAGGGGGTTCTCAAGATCCGCGGTCTGGGGCCGTGAGTCCTGGGGCTGTGTGCTCATAGGGGATCTGGGCGACCTTGACGCTGAGGGTTAACCGGCCCCCAACTCTACGACGACCGGCGCGATCGCTCAAATCCCCATTTCGGCAGGCTGTACCCGAACGCCGGCCACTTTCCATTCGCCCTCGATCAGTACCATCCGGTAATAGGCATCCCAGCGCTTGCCCTCGGGGCCTTGCAACCGGACAACCTGAATCTCGAACGGACCGTGGGGAACCCGTTCCGCAAACTCGATGGTGCTGGCGCGATGGACGGCCGGGTAGGCTTCCCGGACCATGCTCAGGAACACATCGGACGAACCGAAACGCCGTTTGATGCCCTCGGACGCAATGGTCCAGGCGGCCTCGTCATCGTCGTTGGCAAAGGCCTCGATCTGCAGAAGGATGGCGTTGCGAATGGCAGTATCCTTGTCCTCGGCCCGCAGCGATACCGACGTCACGACAGCCAGGGCGGCAAGCACAATCACAAGCGGCCGAACGGGCCGGGTGCAGAACAATCTGGTTTTCATGAGAGGAACCCTCCTCAATAACCCCTGTTACAGCTTACGCCCTTTGCGGGGGGACGGATGCCTTTTTGGTTAAAATTTGGCCACCCGAAATGGCAGTCTGAATCTCGCGCCACATGCGGTAACCTGTGGCATCAGGATTGAACTGATCACCCGACAAGGATCCCCATGGCCGAGCACGCCGCCATCGAACCCGGCTTTCACGCCATCCACGCCAATCACCTGGAAGACCTGCGACGGGCCGTGGTGTTCCTGTGCCAGCAGACGCCGCTGCCCCCCCTGGAAAGCGAGACCTTTCTGGTCCAGAGCAACGGCATTGCCCAGTGGCTGAAACTGGCACTGGCCGAGAAGCGCTCGGAGGACGGCGACATCGGTGGGCTTGGTATTGCCGCCGGCATGGATTTCCTGTTTCCCGCCCGGTTTATCTGGCAGGCCTACCGGGCGGTGTTGCCGGCGGGGGATGTTCCGGAGCAGTCGCCGTTCGACAAGCGCCGGCTGGTCTGGCGCCTGTACCGGCTGTTGCCGGAACTCGTCGGTGAGGACTCGGTGTTCACCCCCCTGGCCCGATTTCTCGAGGGCTCCGATCCGGACCTGCGGGATTTCCAGCTGGCCGAGAAGGTGGCCGACCTGTTCGACCAGTATCAGGTGTTCCGGGCGGACTGGCTCAGTGCCTGGGAGCAGGGCCGGGATGTGGTGATCACCGCCCGCAACGAGGAGAAGCCGCTGGACGAGGAACGACGCTGGCAGCCCGTGCTGTGGCGGCGCCTGGTCGAGGACATCGGTGCCGACGCCCACACCAGCCGCTCCCAGATCCACACCCGGTTCATGGCACTGGGGCAGTCCGCGACGTCCCCGGCCAACCCGGCCCGGCTGCCCAAACGCATCGTGGTGTTCGGAGTCTCCTCCCTGCCGCGCCAGGCGCTCGAGGCCCTGTCCGTGCTCAGCCGGTTCAGTCAGGTGGTGCTGTGCGTGCACAACCCCTGTCAGTTCTACTGGGCCGACATCATCAGTGACCGGGAGCTGCTCAAGGCCGAACGCAAGCGCGGGGTCGCCCACCCGGCGCTGTCGCAGATCGGCGATCCGGACCAGCTGCACCAGCACGCCAATCCGCTGCTGGCGGCCTGGGGCAAGCAGGGCCGGGACTACATCCGGCTGCTGGACGAATTCGACAATCCGGACGAGTACCGTGACCGGTTCCGGACCCCGGACCAGAAGATCGACATCTTTTCCGAACATGGCGAGGCGGCCAGCCCCCGTCTGCTGCACCAACTCCAGAACGACATCTACAACCTGACCCCGCTGCAGGACATCCGCAACGAGCAGCGCGAGGTGAACCTGACACAGGACCACAGCCTGGTCTTCCACGACGCCCACAGCCCCCAGCGGGAAGTGGAAATCCTGCACGACCAGCTGCTGGCGGCCTTCAACGCCGATCCGGGCCTGCGTCCTCGGGACATCATCGTCATGGTGCCGGACATCAATGTCTACGCCCCTCACATCCAGGCCGTGTTCGGGCACTACCAGGCCGGTCGCAAACGCCACATTCCCTACACCATCTCGGACCAGGGCCAACGCCATCACGAGCCGGTGCTGATTGCCCTGGAAACCCTGATGTCGTTGCCACGCAGCCGGTTCGCCGTGAGTGAAATCGTGAGCCTGCTGGAAGTACCCGGCATCCGTGACCGCTTCGGCATCACCGAGGAAGAGATTCCCCTCGCCCGGCGCTGGGTTGAGGGCGCCAATATCCGCTGGGGCCTGCACGGCCAGCACCGGGAAAGTCTGGCCTTGCCCGGGAATCTGGACCGCAACACCTGGCAGGCGGGACTGCGGTCGATGTTGCTGGGCTACGGCATGGGTGACGAGGAGCCCTGGGCAGGGGTCCAGCCCTATGGCGAGATTGGCGGCCTGCAGGCGAGCCTGGCCGGTCGGCTGAACGAGTTTGTGCACCAGCTCGAGACGCTCTGGCAGGAACTGCAGGAGCCGCGCTCACCGACGGGATGGGAGACCCTGTTCTCCCAGATGCTGGGGCAGTTTTTCGAACAGCTGGAAGGCACCGATCTGTTGCTGCTGAACCGGTTCCGCCGACAGCTGGAGCAGTGGCTGGACGACGCCCTTGCCGCAGGTCTTGATCACCAGTGCCTACCCCTGAACATCGTCAAGGACGTGCTGCTGCAGGGCCTGGATGAGGGCGGCCTGAATCAGCGGTTCCTCGCCGGCAAGGTGAACTTTGCCACCCTGATGCCCATGCGCGCGATTCCCTTTCGCCGGGTGTGCCTGCTGGGCATGAACGACGGCGATTACCCCCGGTCGCGGCCGCCGGTGGACTTCGATTTGATGGCGGAGGACTACCGTCCGGGTGACCGGTCCCGCCGGGAGGACGACCGCTACCTGTTCCTCGAGGCCCTGCTGTCGGCCCGGGAGCAGCTCTATATCAGCTGGGTCGGCCGCAGCATCCGCGATGACTCCGAGCGGCCGCCATCGGTGCTGGTCGGGCAGCTTCGGGATCACCTCGACGACCTCTGGCAGTTACCCGACAGCGACCGGACCCCGGTCACCCGGGCCCTGACCACGGAGCACCCGCTGCAGCCGTTCAGCCGGGCCTACTTCCCGCCGACCAATGGCCAACACAACGGGGCCGACAGTCCTCCGAAGCCGGTTGCGGAGGTTCTCCGGACACGCAGTCTGTTCACCTACGAACGTGAGTGGCGCAGCGCCCACACCGAGGAGGCGCCGTCGGCGACACAAGCGCCGCTGCCTTACCAGGCACCGGAGGAACCCATCAGCCTCAATGACCTGGCGCAGTTCCTGAAAAAACCCGTCGACACCTTTTATCAGCGCCGGCTCCAGGTTCGGTTCGAGGCGGTGGAAGAGGCCGACACGGACAACGAGAACTTCGATCTGAGCGGCCTGGATCGCTGGCGCCTGGACAACGAACTGATCCAGGAAAGCGTGCTGAAGGCCGCCTCGGAGGACGAACTGTACGACCGACTCGAGCACACGCTGGACCGGATGGCCCGGCGCGGCGATCTCGGCATGGGCGTCACCGAACACCGGTTGCGTTCGGAGCTGTCGGGCCGGCTGCCGGACCTGTTCGAACGCTACCGGGCCACCCTGGCCGACTGGCCCGAGGCCCTGGCGGAGCCCCGGGTCCTTGACTACCGGTACAGCAACGACACCGGGGCCGTTGAGCTGGTGGATCTGGTCGACGGGCTACGCGCCAATGACCGGGGCGACCTGTGCCGCCTGGTTATTGCCCGGTCGAGCCTGCTGTCGGGCTCGGCCGGTGGTCGACGGGTACGCTACGCCAACCTGCTGCCGGACTGGATCCGGCACCTGGCCGGCCAGCTCACCGGGCAGTCCTTCAAAACCCTGGTCCTGGCCAAGGAGGAGGGCAGGCAATTCCACTTCTCGCCGCTGCCGCCGGATGTGGCGCGGGGTCACCTGGATACCATCCTGGCCCGCTGGATGGAGGCCACCACCCGCGTCCTGCCCCTGCAATGCGACGCCGGCTTCGCGTGGATCTACAGTTTCTACCAGAGCAAGAAATACCGGGGTGATCACGACCGGGCCATCGCCGATGCCGGGCAGGCCTACGCTAATGCCCTCGACCGGGACACCGGCTACCTGCGGGGCGCCTTTGAATCCCCGGCCGACCTGTTCGCCAGCGACGAATTCGAAGCACTGCTGCACGCGCTGTATGTCCCCCTCTGGGAAGCCGAACAGGACACCACCGCGGCGGCCGCCATCGAGGCCCTGGCAGGAGTAACGAGATGACCAATCGCAATCCGAACCTGGATCCGCTAGCCCTGCCCCTGAACGGCAGCACCCTGATTGAAGCCAGCGCCGGGACCGGCAAGACCTTCACCATTGCCATCCTGTACGTGCGTCTGGTACTGGGTCACCAGCAACCGGAAGGCAGCCCGCTGGCCCAGGGCATGTTGCCACCCAACCTGCTGGTGGTGACCTTCACCGATGCCGCCACCAAGGAACTGCGGGACCGTATCCGGACCCGGCTGACCCAGGCCGCCGAGGTGTTTTCGGGCTCGGGGGACAGTGCGGCAGCCTCACCGGAAACCGCCCTGATTTACCAGTTGCGGGATCACAGCTATCCGGAGCCGGCCAGCTGGCCGGAGTGCCGCAAGAAGCTGCTGCTGGCCGCCGAGTGGATGGACGAGGCGGCGGTGTCCACCATTCACGCCTGGTGCAACCGCATGCTCAGCGAGCACGCCTTCGACAGTGGCAGCCTGTTCAAGCTGACCCTGGAAACCGACCAGAGCGATCTGCTCGACGACGTGGTCCGGGATTACTGGCGCACGTTTATCTACCCCCTCCCGAGCCATCTCATGGAGGAAGCGCTGGGTCACTGGAGCACTCCGGCCGACCTGCGCCAGGCCGTGCGCAACCTGATCCCCGACGCCAACAGCCTGGGAACACCGGACGGCGACGTCACCGGCGCCATTGAGGCGATCCAGCGCCGGCGCCTTGACCGGGCCCGGGAACTGAAAGCCTACCCCTGGGCACACTGGAAGGATGAAGTGCTGGCGCTTCTGGACACCCTGCACCAGAGCAAACGCCTGCACGGCGGCAGCAAGAAACCCATGGTCGCGGCCTGGGACACCCTGCTGGCCTGGCAGGCCTCCGATGCCCTCTATCCGGACGGCCTGGACAAGGCGGGCTTCCAGAACCAGACACCGGCAGTGCTGCCCGCCAAACTCAAGGGCGACCAGCCGGCGCCCGAGCACCCGGCCTTCGACGCCATCGCCGAGCTGATCGCCTTCAGCCAGAACCTGCACAGCGCCGAAGCCGACATTCTCAGACACGCCACCGGCTGGATTGCCCAGCGCCTGGAAGCCGAGAAACAGCAACGCTCGGAAATGGGCTTCGACGATCTGCTGACCCGGCTCGGCGACGCCCTGCACGGCCCCCGGGGCGACCAGCTCGCCGCCACCATTCGCCGGCAGTTCCCGGTGGCCCTGATCGACGAATTCCAGGATACGGATCCGGTCCAGTACCGCATCTTCAATCGCATATATCGGGTCGCGGAGAACGATCCGCACACCTGCCTGTTGATGATCGGGGATCCCAAGCAGGCCATCTACGGCTTCCGGGGGGCCGATATCTACACCTATCTGGAAGCTCGCCAAGGCGCCCGTGAGCGTACCTATACCCTGGGCCGCAATTTCCGCTCGGCCGAGCCGATGGTCAGGGCCGTAAACCGGATTTTCGGGTACGCCGACCAGACCAGCCGCGACGGCGCCTTCCTGTTTGGCCAGGGTGATACCTCACCGTTGCCATTCCAGGGCGTGGACGCCAACGGCACCAAGCGGCTCTGGGCGGTTGACGGCGAGGTCCGACCCAGCCTGACGTTCTGGACCCTGGACAGCGACGACACGGCCGGCGGCAAAGCGCGGAGCCTCGCCAAGGGGGCGGCGACGGCCGATCTGGCCGAGACCTGCGCCAGTGAAATCGCCCAGTTGCTGACCCTGGGCCAACAGGGCCGGGCCGGCTTTGCCCTGACCGGCGATCCGGCGGATGTGCAGCCGGTCACGCCCGGCGACATCGCCATCCTGGTCAACAACCGCACAGAGGCCAGCGCCGTGCGTCAGGCCCTGGGCGAACGGCGGATCAAGAGTGTCTACCTGTCTGACCGGGACTCGGTACTGACCTCGCCCGAGGCGGCCGAAGTGCTGTGCTGGCTCCGGGCCTTTGCCGAACCACGCCAGCTCGGCCTGGCCCGGGCGGCCCTGGCAACCCCGACGCTGGCCCAATCCTGGCAGTCCCTGAACCGGCTGCTGACCGATGAGATCGCGCTGGAGCGGGAAATCGAACGCTTCATGGGCTATCAGCAGCAGTGGCAGAACCAGGGGGTGCTGCCGATGCTGCGCAGCTTCCTGATGGATTTCGACGTGCCCGGGCGTTTGTTGCAGCGGCCGGATGGCGAGCGGCGTCTGACCGACATCCTCCACATTGCCGAGCTGCTGCAGCAGGACAGCCTGCAACTGGACGGCGAACACGCCGTGGTCCACCACTTCACCCAGATCCTGCGGGCCGCGGACGACGAGGACGAGCATCGCACCCTGCGCCTGGAAAGCGACGCCGGACTGGTGCAGGTCATTACCGTGCACAAATCCAAGGGTCTGGAGTACCCACTGGTGTTCCTGCCCTTCGGTACCTCGTTCCGGGCCCAGAGCGACAACCAGGCCTGGGTGCGCTACCACGATGCCGGTGGCCAGCTGGTCACGGTTTTCGACCCGACTCCGGCCGACATCGCCCAGGCTGACCGGGAGCGGCTGGGCGAGGATATCCGCAAATTGTACGTGGCCCTGACCCGGGCCCGGTTTTCCACCTGGGTCGGAGTGGCCGCCATCGATCAATGGTCCCGGAGCGGACTGGGCTATCTGGTGACGGGCCAGGCCGGCGGCGACAGCGGTGGCCAGCCGGCGGTGGCCGGATGCCTGGAGCCGCTGGCTCGGGGCGAGGCGGCCATTACCGTGACCCCGATGCCGGAATCGACCGATACCTGCTACCACCAGCCCGAACCGGAAGCCCTGGGTCCTGCCCTGGTTTCCGGCCGGGAGGCGAGGGAAGACTGGTGGATAGCCAGTTACTCCTCCATTGAGTACACCGGGATGACCGGAACCGGCATTGTCTTTACCGGCGAGGTCGAAGACGCCGAGACCCAAAACCTTCTGGAAGAAAGCGCCCAGGCCCGGGACGAAACCGTCCCGGAAACCGGGGCCGCGGGGGATCATCACCAGTTTCCCCGGGGAGCCGGCCCCGGGACCTTCCTGCATGACGTGCTGGAGTGGTGCAGCCAGCAGGGGTTTCTGAGCATTGTGGATAACCCGTCGCTGTTGCGGGACTACCTGACCCGACGCTGCGTTACGCGCGGCTGGAGCGACTGGGTGACACCGCTCGAGCGCTGGCTGCTGGGCCTGATTCGGCAACCTTTGCCGCTGCAGCGGGGATCGTCCGAGCGAGCGAGTCTTGCCGACCTGACCCAACTGCGAGCGGAGCTGGAATTCTGGTTCGAAAGCCGAAACGTCAGCATCCGGACCCTGGACTGCCTGGTGAAGGAACGCACCCTGAACGGGGCCGACCGGCCCCAGGCCGAACCCGGCCGGTTCAACGGCATGCTCAAGGGCTTTATCGACCTGGTGTTCGAGCACCATGGGCAGTATTACGTGCTGGACTACAAATCCAATACCCTGGGCGAGGACGACCAGGCCTACACCGACCAGGCCATGGGCGAAGCGATCCTGGACAAGCGCTACGACCTTCAGTATGTGCTCTACCTGTTGGCACTACACCGGCTGTTGAAGGCAAGGCTGCCGGACTACGATTACGATCGCCACGTCGGTGGCGCCGTCTACCTGTTCCTTCGAGGCTACCGGGCGGCCAGTGTCGGTACGTTCACGGACAAACCACCCAGAGACCTGATTGAGCGGCTGGACGCGCTGTTCGACGGTCAGCACGGAACCGGGGAGGCCGCCGCATGAGCAGAACCCGCCATTCCGACCAGCAGTTCGCGCTGGACCTGGATACCGAACCCCGGCAGCCGACCGCATCCGCCATTGATACCCGGCACCTGTTCTCCCGCGCCGAGACCATGGACCATTTGCTCGACCAATGGCAGCAACGGGACTGGCTACGGCCACTGGACGTCGGCTTTGCCCGGCTGATCCGGACCCTGTCGGAAGAGCAGGGCGAACCGGCCCCGCCGCTGGTGCTCCTGCTCGCCGCGCTGGTGTCCCACCAGGTAGGTCGGGGCCACGTCTGCGTGGATCTCGCCAACCTGTTGCAGGATGCCGACGCCACCCTGGCGCTGCCGCCGGACGAGGCGGACCCGGTCGGCACCGACGAGGACGCGACCACCGCCGCGCCTCCGGCGCCGGGTGAGGTCCTCAGCCGAACCAGCCTGAATGATTGCCTGGAGGCGTTGGCAGAGTCTTCCGCGGTAAGTGATGGCTCACTGACTACCCCCTTGGTGCTGAACGGCACTCGCCTGTACCTGCGCCGGCTCTGGCAGTACGAGCGGCAGATTGCCGACGGTATCCACGCCCGGCTGGCGCTGACGTCACCGCTGGCCGATCCCGATTCCGAAGCCGCAGCCACCCTGGCAGAGGCCCTGGAAGTCCTGTTTGGCAGTCGGCCCGGGGTGGACTTCCAGAAGCTCGCCTGTGCGCTGGCCGCCCGAAACCGGTTTGCCGTGATCACCGGTGGGCCCGGCACCGGCAAGACGACCACGGTGGTCAACCTGCTTGCGGCCCTGCAGGCCGTCGCCAGCCAGTCTGCTCAACGCAACGGACGGAAATACCGGATCCGGCTGGCCGCCCCGACCGGAAAAGCCGCCGCCCGCCTGAACCAATCCATCGGCGACGCCACCAGCCGACTGCCGCTGGACCGGCTTCCCGGTCAGGTCACACTTGACGATATTCCGACCCGGGTGACCACCTTGCACCGATTGCTCGGCAGCCGGCCCGATACCCGCCGGTTCCGCCACAACCGGGACAACCCGCTGCTGGTGGATATCCTGGTGATCGACGAGGCGTCGATGGTGGACGTTGATCTGATGGCTTCGGTGTTCGAGGCCCTGCCGTCGACTGCCCAGTTGATCCTGCTCGGCGACAAGGACCAGCTGGCGTCGGTGGACGCCGGCGCGGTGCTGGGTGAACTCTGCCAGCGTGCAACGGCGGCCCATTACACACCGGATACCGCCGGCTGGCTGGCCTCGGTCGTCGGCGGTACCCTGCCGGACGAGCTGCTGGATCCCGTGGGTCAACGGCTGGACCAGGCGGTGGCCATGCTGCGCACCAGTTACCGGTTCGGTGACGGCAGTGGCATTGGCAAACTGGCAGAGGCGGTCAACACCAACGCCCTGGATGGGGCCATGCTCGCGGCGTGTCGCGACAGGGGGTTCGACGACGTGATCTGGCTCAACGGCGACACCCGGAGACCGGCCACGGACGAAACCCTGGCCCGAATCGCCGACCATGCCATCTCGGGCAGCCCTGGCGCCTTCCGCAACCGGGGGGAGGGGCGCCGGGTGAACTCACAGCTACTGCCGCCGCCGGTGGGGTATGGCCACTACCTGTCGTTGCTGAACAATCACAGCCTCACCGAAGCAAGCGGACGGGACGCCTGGGATGAACTGGCGCGGCAGACGCTCAGGGCGTTCTCGGACTTCCAGGTGCTCTGTGCGTTGCGCAAGGGCCCCTGGGGCGTGGAGGGCATCAACGACCTGGTGGCACGCCAGCTGCTGGCCCACAAGCTGATTCCGAGGGCCGAAGGCTGGTATTCGGGCCGACCGGTGCTGGTGACCGGCAACGACTACAACCTGGGCCTGATGAACGGGGACATCGGCATAACCCTGTCGGTGCCCTGGGATCAGGACGACGAAGGGCGACCGGCGCATACCCTGCGAGTCGCCTTTCCCGCCGCCGACGGCACTGACGACATCCGCTGGATCTCGCCCAGCCGGCTGCAACAGCTGGAAACCGTGTACGCCATGACCGTTCACAAATCCCAGGGGTCGGAGTTCAACCACACCTGCCTGGTGCTGCCGGACCGGATCAGCCCGGTGATGACCCGTGAGTTGATCTACACCGGCATTACCCGGGCCCGCAACTGGTTCAGCCTGATCACCGGCGACGCCGGGGTCTTCCGAGACAGCGTAAAACAGCAGGTGGTGCGGGCCTCAGGCCTGGCCCAGGGACTTATCGAGCAGTAGTACCGGGGTCGTCCGGGCCGGCCTCGACCTCACTCTGGTGCTGTTGCTCCCAGAGCCGGGCGTAGTGCCCCCGGCGCACCAGCAGGTCGTTGTGGTGACCGCTTTCGACGATCCGGCCACCATCCATCACCAGGATGGTATCGGCGTCCCGGATGGTGGACAAGCGGTGGGCAATCACCAGGGTTGTCCGCTGCCGGCTGACGTCTCGCAACGCCCCGAGAATGGCCTGTTCCGAGAGCGAATCCAGCGATGAGGTCGCTTCGTCCAGAATCAACAGTGGTGGATTCTTCAGGATGACCCGGGCAATGGCGACCCGTTGTTTTTCGCCCCCGGACAGTTTCAGGCCGCGTTCACCAACCCGGGTCTCGTAACCTTCCGGGAGGCTGTGGATAAAGTTTTCCAGGTGGGCCATGCGGGCGGCCTGATGTACCTCCGCTTCGGTGGCGCCGGGCCGGCCATAGGCCAGGTTACGGTAAAGGGTGTCGTTGAACAGAACGGTATCCTGGGGCACCACGCCAATCGCGGCGCGCAGGCTATCCTGGGTGACGGTGCGGATATCCTGGCCGTCAATGCGGATGGCGCCGGCATCCACATCAAAGAACCGGAAAAACAACCGCGCCAGGGTGGACTTGCCCGCGCCACTGGCGCCGACAACCGCAACGGTGTGGCCGGCGGGGATGCGGAAATTCACGTCGTTCAGGATGGGCCGATCCGGCCGGTAGGCAAAATGGACGTGATCGAACACCACCTCCCCGTCGGTAACCGCCAGGGGCTTTGCATCCGGCGCATCCTCGATGCCGGGCTTGTCCCCAAGCAGACCAAACAGGCGCTCGACATTGACCAGGGCCTGGCGGATCTCGCGATAGACGAAACCGAGTGCATTGAGGGGAATAAACAGCTGGAGCAGATAGGCGTTGATCATGGTGAAATCGCCCAGCGTGATAGCCCCGCTGGCCACCTCGCGTACCGCCATGGCCATGATCACAATCAGCGCCACCCCGATGATCAGGGCCTGACCGGCATTCAGCACCGCCAGTGACAGACGGTTTTTCAGGCGCGCCTGCTCCCAGTCCTGCAGGTCGCGGTCGTACAGCTCCGCCTCGAAGGCTTCGTTGTTGAAATACTTGACGGTCTCGTAGTTGAGCAGACTGTCCACCGCCCGTGAGTTGGACTGGTTGTCCCGGGCATTGGCTTCGCGCACAAAGTGGGTCCGCCATTCGGTCACCCGGATGGAAAAGAGCACGTACACCACGACCGATACCAGGATGGCAACGACGTAGCCGACGTTGAACACCACCAGCAGAATGCCGGCGACCATCAGGATCTCCAGCAGGGTAGGGACGATGTTGAACAGTGTGAAGCGCAGCAGGAAGCTGATGCCGTTGGTGCCCCGTTCAATGTCCCGAGCCAGCCCGCCGGTCTTTCGATCGAGGTGGAACGCCAGCTCCCGGTTATGCAGGTGCCGGAAGACCCGCAGCGATACCCGGCGCATGGCGCGTTCGGCAACGCGGGCAAACACCGCGTCCCGGAGCTCGCTGAACAGGGTGGCGCCAAATCGCAGCAAACCATAGGCGACCACCAGTAATACCGGTATCCACAGCAGCAGCTCAGCACCGCGGTCCTGGTCGAGATAATCCACGATGTACTTGAGTGCCACCGGTGTCGCCACCGTTGCGACCTTGGCGAGCACCAGCAGTGCCAAGGCCAGGATCACCCGTCCGCGAAACTCCGCGAGGTAGGGCCAGAGTCCGGCGATGACTTTCCAGTCCGGTTTGTGATGGGCGGGATAATCGTTGTCGGCGTAGGCGCGCACAGAAAATTCCTTGTCTGACAGGGCAAAGCAACGGCAGGGGCCGTATGATGAACGTCGGCAGTAGAGTGTACCGCAATACCCGCCCGGTTCGTTGAGGCGGAATGTACGTTGAACCCAGGAGGCAGATCATCAACACCCGTCATCGCCAGGCCCTGAAGCTGGTAATCGAATTCATCGGCCCGTATCGCAAGGCCGTGGCCGGAGCCCTGGTGGCTCTGGTGCTCACGGCTGGTATCACGCTGGGTCTGGGGCAGGGGCTGCGAATCCTGGTGGACCAGGGGCTGGCGACCGAATCGCCGGCCATGCTGGCCCGCGCCATTGGCCTGTTTTTTGTGCTGGTGCTCGGGCTCGCCTTCGGCTCGTTCGCCCGCTTCTACCTGGTGTCCTGGATCGGGGAACGGGTGGTGGCAGACATCCGCAAGAAGGTCTTTAACCACCTCATCGACCTGCACCCGGGATTTTTCGAACAGAACCGGGCCCTGGAAATCCAGTCCCGGTTCACCGCCGACACCACGGTGCTGCAATCGGTGATTGGCTCCACCGTCTCCATCGCCCTGCGCAACGCGCTGATGCTCGCAGGGGGCCTGATCCTGCTGTTTGTTACCAACGCCAAACTGGCCAGCATTATCCTGCTGGGTTTTCCCCTGGTGATTGCCCCAATCCTGTTTTTCGGCCGGCGGGTACGACAGCTGGCGCGCCTGAGTCAGGATCGGGTCGCCGATGTGGGCAGCTATGTGGGTGAGAACCTGACCCAGATAAAGACCGTGCAGGCCTTTAACCATCAGCCCCACGACCGGCGGTTTTTCGCCGAGGTCTCGGAGAAGGCCTTCGCCATTGCCCGGGAACGCATCCGCCAGCGGGCCTGGCTGACCACCTTGGCGATCTCGCTGGTGATGGGTGCCGTTGGCGTCGTGCTCTGGATCGGGGGCCTGGACGTGATTCACGGCCGGATTTCGCCGGGCGAGCTGGCCGCATTCGTGTTCTACAGCCTGCTGGTCGGTGTTGCCGCCGGGGCCATCAGCGAGGTGATCGGCGAACTGCAGCGTGCGGCCGGCTCCGCCGCACGCCTATTCGAACTGCTCAGAACCGAGCCCGCCTTCGCCGGCCGAGCAACAGGCGGCGGCAGCCTGCCCGACCGGGTGAACGGCGCCATCGCAATCGAAGAACTGACCATGCATTATCCCGGGCGTCAGGCACTGCCGGCACTGGTGGATTTCTCATTGACCGTCGAAGCCGGGGAAACCCTGGCGTTGGTGGGCCCCTCCGGCGCCGGCAAATCCACCCTGTTCGACCTTTTGCTGCACTTCTACCAACCCGACCAGGGCCGCATTCTGATTGATGGTGTGGATACCAGTACCTGGTCGTTGGCGGACCTGCGCCGGTGCTTTGCGCTGGTTCCCCAAAACCCCGCGCTGTTCCATGGCACAGTGGCCGACAACATTCGCTACGCACGCCCCGACGCCAGTCTCGAAGACGTGATGCAGGCCGCCCGGGTGGCCCACGCCCACGAATTCATTAGGGCCCTCCCCCTCGGGTATGACACCCGGCTTGGGGACGCGGGTCTGGGGTTGTCAGGGGGCCAGAAGCAGCGGCTGGCGATTGCCCGTGCGCTTCTGGCCAATGCGCCTATACTGCTACTGGATGAGGCCACCAGCGCCCTGGATGCAGAGAGTGAGCACCTGATCCAAAGGGCCATGCCGGCGTTAACGGCAGGTCGCACCACGCTGGTGATAGCCCACCGGCTGGCCACGGTAAGGGATGCCGACCGGATTGCGGTTCTCGACCAGGGCCGGCTGCTGGCCGTCGGCAGCCACGAGGAGCTGATGCAGACAAACGACCTCTACCGGCGCCTGGCGAAGCTGCAATTCCGGGACGAGGCGACCTCAGCCTGAGCAACCTCCACGTTGGTCGGTTTGTGGTTCCAGCCCGTACTCCTTACACTGTTTAATGAACGATTCGAACCTGAACTCAGGGAGAAGGCAAAGTGAGCAATAAAGAATTGCAGGCACTCAAAGAACGCTATGTTGCAGCGGGCGCAGCAAGTCCCAATGAACAGTTTGCCGATCACGCAACCAACGCAGAACTCTGGGATGCGGATGGCAAGCGGATGATCGATTTTGCCGGTGGCATCGGTGTACTCAACATCGGCCATCGCCACCCAAAGGTGGTGGAAGCCGTGAAGGCACAGCTGGACAAGCTGATGCACACCTGCCAGACGGTCATGCCCTATGAGGGTTACGTCAAGCTGGCAGAGAAGCTCAGCGGTGTGGTGCCGGTGCGTGGTCACGCCAAGGTGATGCTCGCCAATTCCGGTGCCGAGGCTCTGGAAAACGCGATCAAGATCGCCCGCGCCGCCACCGGCCGTACCAACGTGATCTGTTTTGACGGCGGTTACCATGGCCGGACCTTCTACACCATGGCCATGAACGGCAAGGCGGCGCCCTACCAGACGGATTTCGGTCCGATGCCAGGTACGGTGTTTCGTGCGCCCTATCCGGTTCCGTATCACGGCGTCAGCGAGGATGAAGCGCTCCGTGGCCTGAAGATGGCCATGAAAGCCGATTCCCCGGGCAAGGACACCGCCGCCATCGTCATCGAGCCGGTCCTGGGCGAGGGCGGTTTCTACGCCGCACCCGCCAGCTTCCTGAAGGAAATCCGCAAGATCTGCGACGAGAACGGGATCCTTATGATCGTGGACGAGGTCCAGAGCGGCTTTGGCAGAACCGGGAAGATGTTTGCCATCGAACATAGTGGCGTCGAGCCAGACATGATGACCATGGCGAAGAGCATGGCCGACGGCATGCCGGTCTCGGCCATTGTCGGCACTGACAAGCATATGGACGCGTCCGGCCCCAACTCCCTGGGCGGCACCTACACCGGTAGCCCGACGGCCTGCGCCGCGGCCCTGGCTGTGTTCGAGGTGTTCGAGGAAGAAGACATCCTGGGCAAGGCCCAGCGTCTTGGCGACAAACTCCAGCAACGGTTTAGCCAGTGGCAGGAGCAATTCGAGCATGTGGACAACGTCCGAAACCTCGGCCCGATGGCGGCATTCGAGCTGGTGGAAAGCAAGGACAGCCGGATCCCCAAACCCGAACTGGCGGCGGCGGTCACCAAAAAGGCCAAGGAAAAAGGGCTGATCCTGCTGAGCTGCGGTATGTATGGCAACACCCTGCGTTTCCTGATGCCGGTCACCATCGAAGATGCGGTGCTGGAAGAAGGTCTGGCGATTGTTGAGGAAAGCCTGAAAGAAGTAGGCGCCTGAGCCGGGCCCTGCCCAGCAGACCTGATAAAAACCGGACCCCCTGGGTCCGGTTTTTTTATGCCTTCGGAAGCCCTCCGAATTGTCGTATACTGCCGGCATACCCCGTTCCAAGCAGCACGTTCGGACCTGCGGCAGTTCATCAACCAGGCTGATTTATGACTTCTCCGACTACCCCGACGCACCCTGACCACAAGCCCCGTCCGTGGGTCGACTTGCTGGTCAGCATTGTGATTCCCTCCGTAATCCTGATGAAATTCAGCGGCGACGAGCACCTTGGCAGTGTCAACGCCCTGATTATCGGGCTGGCATTTCCCCTCGGCTGGGGCTTGTTCGAGCTGGTCCGTTACCGCAAGAAGAACTTCATTGCGGTGCTCGGTCTGATCAGCGTGGGCCTGACCGGGGGCATCGGCCTGCTGGAACTCGATGCGGGCTGGCTCGCGATCAAGGAGGCGGCGGTGCCGGCGGTCATTGGCCTGGCGGTGCTGATCTCGACCCGCACCAGGTACCCGCTGGTGCGAACCCTGCTCTACAACCCCAACGTGCTGGATGTGCACAAGATCCACGAGTCACTGGAGGAAAAGGGCAGGGTTGACGAGTTCGAGGCGCGCCTGCTCAAGGCCAGCTACTTTTTTGCCGGTACCTTCCTGTTCTCCTCGATCATGAACTATGTGATTGCCCGCTGGATTGTGACCAGCCCCTCCGGGACCGAAGCGTTCAACGAGGAACTCGGCCGGATGACGCTCGTGAGCTACCCGATGATCGCGATCCCGTCGATGATTATGATGATGCTGATCTTCTACTACCTCTGGCGAACCATCCGGCGGTTGACCGGCTATACCCTGGAAGAAGTCATGGCGCCTCATCTGGCGGAAAAAGAAAAGCAGAAGCGGAACTCGGGCAAGCAAACCGGGGGCTGACCGCCCCCGGAATCGGACTTTCAATACACCAAGGGCCGAGCAAAAAAAAAGCGGCGAGGATGAATGTCCTGCGCCGCTTTTTTTATGGCTGGTTCAGCCGGGGAGTTACACGTCCAGGTTGGTCACTTCCAGCGCGTTGGTCTGGATAAAGACCCGACGTGGCTCGACGTCGTCACCCATCAGCGTGGTGAAGATCTGGTCCGCGGCAAAGGCGTCCTCGATGGTCACCTTCATCATCCGGCGGGTTTCCGGATCCATGGTGGTCTCCCATAGCTGTTCAGGGTTCATCTCGCCCAATCCCTTGTAGCGCTGGATGTTCAGGCCACGCTGCGCTTCCTTCATCAGCCACGCCAGCGCGCCTTCAAAGGACAGCACTGCCTGCTTGCGCTCGCCGCGCTGGATGTAGGCACCGTCTTCGATCAGGCCCTCGAGGGTTTCGCCCATGCGGGCGATGGCGGCGTAGGAGGAAGAATCGAAGAACTCGTGATTGAACACGTGCTCATGGGGCATTCCGTGGACATAGATGGTGACCTTGGGCAGGAACAGATCCCGCTCCGGGTCCTTGGTAACCGAGAAGGTGTACTTGGTGCCGGTACGGGTATCAAGGGTCAGACCCTCGCCCAGGCGCGCTACCCAGCGGGCTACCGCGGCCTCGTCCTTCAGGTGCTCGGACTTGAGGGTGACGTTATCGAGCATCTGCTCCAGAACCTTGGCCGGATAGGCCCGCGACAGACGATCAATCATCGCCATCACCGCCTGGTAATCCTTGACCATGGTCTCCAGGGCCGACTCCTTGATAGCCGGCGCGTCCGGATTGACGAACAGCTGGGCCCCTTCCAGAGCGGTCTGGGTCAGGTAAGCTTCCTTGGCCTTCTCATCCTTCAGGTACTGCTCCTGCTTGCCGCGCTTGACCTTGTACAGCGGCGGCATGGCGATGAAGACGTGGCCACGCTCGATGATTTCCCGCATCTGGCGGAACAGGAACGTCAGCAGCAGGGTCCGGATGTGGGAACCGTCAACGTCCGCGTCCGTCATGATGATGATGGAATGATAACGAAGCTTGTCCGGGTTGAATTCCTCCCGGCCGATCCCGCAACCGAGGGCGGTGATCAGGGTCCCCACCTCCGCAGACGACAGCATCTTGTCGAATCGCGCCTTCTCGACGTTCAGGATCTTACCCTTCAGCGGCAGGATGGCCTGGGTCTTGCGATCACGGCCCTGCTTGGCACTGCCGCCGGCCGAGTCACCCTCCACAATGAACAGTTCGGACAGGGCCGGATCTTTCTCCTGGCAGTCCGCCAGTTTGCCGGGCAGGCCGGCGATATCCAGGGCGCCTTTCCGACGGGTCATGTCCCGTGCCTTGCGGGCCGCCTCGCGGGCCCGGGCCGCCTCGATCATCTTGTTGACGATCAGCTTGGCCTCGTTGGGCTGCTCCTGAAGGTAGTCGGCAAAGCTCTGGTACAACTCCTGTTCCACCGCAGTTTTCACTTCCGAGGAAACCAGCTTGTCCTTGGTCTGGGAGGAGAACTTCGGATCCGGCACCTTCACACTGATGATCGCGGTCAAACCTTCCCGGGCGTCGTCACCGGAGGTGCTGACCTTGGCTTTCTTACCCAGGCCTTCGTGCTCAATGTAATTGTTCAGGGAGCGGGTCAGGGCCGCCCGGAAGCCGGCAAGGTGGGTACCACCATCCCTCTGGGGAATGTTGTTGGTGAAGCAGAAGATGTTCTCCTGGAAAGCATCGTTCCACTGCATGGAAACCTCAACGACGATGCCATCTTCACGCTCACGGGTGAAGTGAAAGACCCGGTTGATCGGCGTCTTGTTGCTGTTCAAATGCTCGACGAAGGCCCGCAGGCCGCCTTCGAACTCGAACACCTCTTCCTTGCCGCTGCGTTCGTCGGTCAGCCGGATGCGCACACCACTGTTCAGGAACGCCAGTTCGCGCAGGCGCTTGGCCAGGATGTCGTAATGGAACTCAATGTGAGTGAAGGTTTCCGAGGACGGAATGAAATGAACCTTGGTGCCGGAGGCATCGGTTTCACCGACCGCGGCCAACGGCGCATTGGGCACGCCGTGGGTGTAGGTTTGTTCGTAAACCTTGTTGTCGCGGCGAATGGTCAGGGTAAGAGAGGAGGAGAGGGCGTTTACCACCGACACACCAACACCGTGGAGACCACCTGAGACCTTGTAGGAGTTGTCATCGAACTTACCGCCGGCGTGCAGCACGGTCATGATAACTTCGGCGGCGGAGACCCCTTCCTCTTCATGGATATCCACCGGAATCCCCCGGCCGTTATCCTTCACGGTAACGGATTCATCCGGGTGAATGATCACACCGATTTCGGAGCAGTAGCCTGCCAGAGCCTCATCGATGGAGTTGTCCACCAATTCAAAAACCATGTGATGCAAACCTGTGCCGTCGTCGGTATCCCCGATGTACATGCCAGGCCGTTTCCGTACCGCATCCAGTCCTTTCAAGACCTTGATACTGGAGGAATTGTAGTTCGATTCGCTCATTAGAGACTCCTGAAGGGGTGTACCGGTGTAGGAGACCTGGGCGCCAAACTTAGCGAACGCAGGTCCGGCCCTGGCCGGTTTTATTCTTCCGTCAATTTGCCATGTTCCACGTGGAACATTCTGTACTCTGGTGCATCGCCCGCCGGCCACAACACTCCGGGTTCCGGGTGTTCGATGGAGGTTATAAAGACCTGGCAACGCAATGCCTGTAATTTTCTGGCCAGCATGGCCCGATGCCCCACATCCAGCTCGGCATTGATATCGTCGAGCAAAAAGGTCACCTGCTTGCCCAGTCCACTCAGCACCATGCCCTGGGCAATCTTCATCAAGATAACAAGGGTCTTCTGCTGGCCTCTGGAAAACGTTTCCGATACGGGCCGGCCTTGAAATTTTAAGCGGATGTCTGCGCGATTGGGGCCATACAAGGTGTGCCCCATTCGCCGCTCCTGCTCCCGGTGGTTCGCCAGGATATCCACCAAGGACTGGCTGGTATCCCAGCCGGGATAAAACTCCAGTTTCAGCCCCTGTGTCCAACCCACGTCCACTTCCCGGACCAACGTTTCAAAGGCTGTTTTGAACCGGTCAAAGGTCGTTTGCCGAGCTTCGCTGATCCGCTCGCTCAGGCCAGTATACTGAGTATCCCAGACCCGCAGCAGTGCTTCGTCTAGTCTACCATTTCTGAGCGTTTGATTCCGCTGTGATGTGACCCTCTGGCACTGTTGCCAAATCCCGGCGAACGAAGGTTCCACGTGGAACACTGCCCAGTCCAGAAATTGCCGACGCTTGCCCGGACCACCCGCCACGATGTCGAAGACGCCGGGATCTATCACCGACACAGGCAGGTGCATGGCCAGCGACGAAAGACTTCTCACACTTTCCCCATCCACGCGCAAGGTCGTCTCTTTCTGCCCTACATCCCGGGCGATGCCGACCCGATGGGCGATGCCACTGCGGTCACGCCCGGGTTCGCCATCCAGGCCTCGGTCGAGCCCCCCAAACACCGTGAACCGCTGTTCGCCATGGCTGACCACTGCCTGGTGCCGACTGACCCGAAACGACCGTCCCAGGCCCAGATACGCGATGGCCTCGAGCACACTGGTCTTGCCGCTGCCATTTTCACCGTACAGCAGGTTAAAGGAAGGAGAGAAGCTTACCGGCGCAGACGACAGATTACGGAAGTGCTGGGTCTGGAGTTTCACTAGCGCCATAGAAACGGGAACTCGAAAGGAAGGGTGGGGGATATTTTCAAGCGCCCACAAAAAAGGCAGCGTTACCCTTGGTGCAACGCTGCCCTAGTGTACAAAAGCACGCCCCGGAAGGCGAGGCATCACTCAGTGAAGCATATTCAGGCGCTCGTCCATGAACACGTCCATTTCCGGCGCAAGGATGTGCACGTAGCGGTCAAAGTACAGGAACTGTTTCAGCAGCAAGGCAAATTCCCGCGGAAAATGAAGGCCGTGGCTTTCACCAATCTTCACCATGTCCATAAGAATGTGATTGACGTCGTCTTCTGCCTGGTCCGCCTCGTAGGGGATTTCGTCCGGCACCATCTTGTCCATCTGTTGATACAACCGACGAAGATCACCCGCCAGTTGATCAACCTGAACGGTCTGGTGGGTAACCCCGATGCGAATCATGGCATCCGCCATGCCTTCGAAATTGCCCACCATCACGGCCGAAATGAAATCACTCACGGCCTGCCACGTATCCGGTTTAATCCGACCGACAATCCCGAAATCGATAAAACCGATCCGACCGTCCTTGAGCACCATCAAATTGCCCGCGTGCACATCGGCATGGAAGAACTCACACTGGGTGAGACTGGCAAACCAGGTGTTCATGGCCGTGATCAACGTCCGCTCCGGGTCACGGGCATACCCGCGAATGCTCTCCAGATCCGTCAGCGGGACACCGTGGAAACGCTCCATCGTCAGGATCCGCCGGGTGCTGCAATGCTCGTACACCAGCGGTACGGTTGCATCGTCGTTGTGGGAATCGTGCAGGAAATTCCGGAACACCTTCAGGTTATTCGCTTCCTTGATGAAGTCGCATTCCTCCATCATGGTGCGCTGGATTTCCTCCACGATGCCGGAGAGGGAAGTCCAGGACAATTTGGGAGCCAGGGTTTCCAGAATCCGGGCCGACAGATACAGGAAATTCAGGTCGGTCAGCAGGATGTTTTCCACCCCCGGTTTCTGCACCTTGATCACCACGTCCTCGCCGGTAACCAGACGTGCCGCATGCACCTGGGCGATCGAGGCTGACGCCAGAGCAACCGGATCAATGTCCGAGTACACCTGATCCAGCGGCCGGCCCAATTCGTCGCGAATAATTTTTTTGATCACACCGAAAGGCAGGTTCGGGGTTTTATCCAAGCAATACTGGAACTCTTCCACGTACTCTTTCGGGAAAAACGTGGGGGAACTGGCGATGAACTGGCCCAGTTTGATGTAGGTTGCGCCAAGCGATTCAAAGGTTTGCCGCAGCAACCGGGGGGTCGGGGGCCGGTCACCCCGAACCCAGTTGACACCTGTGCGCCCCAACACGGACAGGGTCTGTCCGATTCTGAATGCGCCTTTGATTCCGTTCGTAACGGTGCCCATGTTTTTCCTCCTATAGCCTCATTGGCATAACCACATACAAGCAGCGATTATCGGTCTGGGATTCAATCAAGGCACTGCTGTTCGGGTTCGACAGGGTGATCTTCACCTGATCGTCATCCAGTGCGTTCATGACATCCACCAGATAGCCTACATTAAACCCGATCTGGAGGGATTCGCCCTGATAGTCCACCGGCAGCGCGTCTTCGGCCTGTTCCTGATCCGGATTGTTGGCAAACACCTGAAGCTCGTTCGACGCCAGGTTCAATCGCACGCCCCGAATGTTCTCGTGAGAAAGAATGCCCGCCCGCTGCAACGTGTTTTTCAGGGTGGCCCGGTCCGCAATAACGATCTTGTCGCCGCCCCGAGGAATAACGCGGTTATAGTCCGGGAACTTGCCCTCGATCAGCTTGGAGGTAAAGGTGTAGGCACCGACTGTTGCACGCAGGTGGTTGTCGCCGATCACCAGGGTCACCGGGGTTTCCACGTCATCCAGCAACCGGGCCAGTTCCAGCACGCCTTTGCGCGGCACAATTACCTGACGTGGATCGGGGCAGCCGGTCGGAAGTTCCAGATGGGCCATGGCCAGGCGGTGGCCGTCGGTCGCCACGGTACGGACATGGCCCTGGTCGACTTCCAGCAACAACCCGTTCAGATAGTAACGGACGTCCTGCTGGGCCATGGCAAACGCGGTTGCGTCCAGCATCCGACCCAGTTCCTTTTGCGGCAATTCCAGCCGGAAACTCTCCGCTTCGTCTTCCACGTTCGGAAAATGCTCCGCCGGCAACGTCGACAGAGTAAAATGACTCTTGCCGCAGCGCAGGTGCAATCGGTCACCTTCGAGCGCCATTTCTATGGGGGCTTCTTCACCCAGCGCCCGACAGATATCCGACAGCTTTCGCGCGGGCACGGTAATCTTCCCCGGCTGATCGACGTGCACCGGTGTCACCCGGCCCACCAGTTCAACCTCCATATTGGTCCCGGTCAGGGTCAGGGTATTGTCTTCCGCCACCAGCAACACGTTGGACAGCACGGGCATGGTCTGTTTCTTTTCCACCACGCCGGCAATGCTTTGCAGTGGGGTAAGCAGGGATTCACGGCTGATCGTCAGTTTCATGGCACTCAGCATTCTTTTAGGTTGGAAGGGTGAATGTTATGCGCTACCGCCCGGTATCAGGTGGTTAGCAATCTCATAAAGTTCTGATAATCCTCGCGGATACCCGGATCGGTCTCCTGCAGTTCCACGATCTTCTTGCACGCGTGCAGCACGGTGGTGTGGTCCCGGCCACCAAACGCGTCGCCTATCTCCGGCAGACTGTGATTGGTCAGTTCCTTGGACAGCGCCATCGCCACCTGGCGGGGGCGGGTCACCGTCCGGGTCCGGCGCTTGGACAACAGATCCGCCACCTTGATCTTGTAGTACTCCGCAACCGTGCGCTGGATATTATCGATGCTTACCTGTTTCTCGTGCAGCGCCAGCAGATCTTTCAGACTTTCCCGGATAAACGGCGGGGTAATCTCAGAGCCGGTGAAGTGAGCATTCGCTATCACCAGACGCAACGCGCCTTCAAGCTCACGGACGTTCGAGCGGATTTTCTGGGCAATAAAAAACGCCGCCTCACTGCTGAGTTTGACGTTCACCTGCTCGGCCTTTTTCATCAGGATTGCTACCCGCGTCTCCAGCTCGGGTGGTTCCACCATCACCGTCAGGCCCCAGCCAAACCGCGACTTGAGCCGCTCCTCCATATCGACAATTTCTTTCGGGAACCGGTCACAGGTGACGATCACCTGCTGCCCGCCCTCAAGCAGCGCGTTGAAGGTGTGGAAAAATTCTTCCTGTGAACGCTCCTTCCGGGCGAAGAACTGGATATCGTCGATCAACAACGCATCTACCGACCGATAGTACCGTTTGAACTCGTTGATCGCATTCAGCTGGAGCGCCTTTACCATGTCCGCCACGAACCGTTCCGACCGCAGGTAAGCCACCTTGGCCCTGGGGTTCCGGCGCACGATCTCGTTGCCGATCGCGTGCATCAGGTGAGTCTTGCCCAGACCCACACCGCCATACAAAAACAGCGGGTTGTAGGCACCACCCGGGTTTTCCGCGACCTGCATGGACGCCGCCCGAGCCAACTGGTTGGATTTACCTTCCACAAAGGTTTCAAAGGTGAACCCTTCGTTCAGAAAGCTCTGATGTTTGATATCGCCTTCGACCTGCACCGGCCGACGCTCGTTCGCGGATTTTGGACGCACCGCGGAGTTGTTGCCAACACTGACCGCAACCCCTTGCTCCTCCTCCGTAACCCGACTGCCGGCTTCTTCCTGGACCGCGCCATTAACCCTTACCGGCACTTCCGAACGTGTTACGGGTTCGCTTTCTCGGGGCGCAGACCCGACCTTCATGTTTACACGGGGCGCTTGACCTCCATTCAGGTCTTTAAGCACCTCTTCTATACGTCTCAAATACTTCTCGTTCACCCAGTCCATCACGAACCGGTTAGGTGCGAACAGCATCAACTGCCCTTCGCGATGATCGGACTGAAGGGGCCTGAGCCAGGTGTTGAACTGTTGTGCGGGAAACTCATCCCGGAGTACTTCAAGACATTGATGCCACATACTGTTCGGCACGACAGCCTGCTCCCGATAACCCAGAAATGTCTCAGATCAGAATGAGGAGACATCCAATCCAAAGAGGTGACTCCGGATTCTAACCCGACGGTCCCACCAGTGAAAGGGTAAAACCGGTTTCATGAACAGCCTGTGGAAATTAAATGATTTATTTTTCCGCAAGTTACAGACTTACCTACAGGCTTGTGTACAGATTTTTTTTCTTTTGAACTTACCCACACCCCTGTGTGTACACCCTGCGCTTAACCCTGTGCGAAACCCCGGTCGAATCGGTGGATAACTGGCTTCCGAATTCCCCAGGCGACTTATTCACAATTCATAGTGTTCCCGTCCACAGGGCTCATTGGTATTTGTCACAACCCTTATCAATGCCATAACTCCCTGCTTTAAAGAGCCTTTCTTGGATTATCCACAGAAAACAGCCTCAGTAATAACAGTAATAAGTAATCTTTAAAAAGAATTCTAAAAAGACCTATAGATATAATTACTGGCTCGCCACCAGGGATCGGGCGACGAATCCGCACAAGCTCCTAGCAATAACCATTGAATTTCCTCCGGCATTTGCATAGAATGCCGCTCCTGTTTTGGCTGTACATTTTCCAGCCAATTACGAATTCCCAACTTACGAATTGTGAGATCATCACCATGAAAAGAACGTTTCAACCAAGCGTCCTGAAGCGTAAGCGCGTTCACGGTTTCCGTGCCCGTATGGCCACCGCCAACGGCCGCAAGGTACTGTCCCGTCGTCGTGCCAAAGGCCGCGCACGTCTGTCCGCGTAACCAGCTCGCCTCATGAAGGCTTTGAGTTTCCCGAAATCGCACCGGCTTCTGCGCCCGGCCGATTACGGCAAAGTCTTCGATGACGTACAGCTGAAAGTTCCGCACCGGAATTTTCTGATCCTGGCAACACCGAACAATCTCGGTCACGCCAGGATCGGTTTGATTTTTTCCAAGAAAAACCTGAAGCTTGCGGTTCAGAGAAATCGGATAAAACGTCAGGTCAGGGAAACTTTCAGGCATCAGACCGATTATCCGGATCTGGACATCGTGGTACTCGGGCGCCAGGGGCTGGCGAGTCTCGACAACCATGCCATCCGGGCATCGCTGACTGAGCTTTGGCAACGTCTGAAGCGTAAACATCAGCAATCCCAGCCATCCCGGGCGAACTCATCAAGGCCTGCCGGTAGAGGAACGGGTTAATGCGCAAACTCCTGCTCTTGCCCATTCGCTTGTACCAGTATGCAATCAGCCCTCTGATGGCGAGTCATTGCCGCCACACCCCCACCTGCTCGCAATACGCTGTCGAAGCCATTAGTCACCATGGCGCGGGAAAAGGATTTTTCCTCGCGGTCCGGCGCTTATTGAGGTGTCATCCCTGGGCTGAAGGCGGTTATGATCCGGTTCCCGGCCTGGCAGAATCCGCGACCACCCAAACAGCACCCGGCCGGCAGGCTGACCATTCTCAAACCACAACCCAGACCAGACAGTAACTCTATGGATATTCAACGCATCGTATTATTTGCCGGCCTGGCTATTGTCAGTTATCTGATGGTGCTTTCCTGGAATGAGGATTATCACCAGCAGCCGGCCACCGAGCAGGTCGCGGAAACCAGTACCCCCCAGGCCAATACCGGAACCGACTCCATGGTGCTTCCGGAAAAGGCGCAATCCGGACAGGCGGGTGAAGAGTTCACCACACCGGATTCCGGACAGCAGATCACGTCCTCCGCCGACACCAGCGTCGCCGTCGATGACCAGTTCGTGACCGTGAAGACCGATGTCCTGGACCTCACCATTGATCGGGTCAGCGGTAATCTCGTCCAGAGCTCCCTGACTCATTACGACAAGTCCCTGAACAGCCGGGAACCGCTGACCCTCCTGACCAACACCGAGTCCCGCACTTACGTCATGGAAAGCGGCCTGATCGGTCAGGACGGTCCGGACAGCCGAGCCAATGGTACCGCCCCGGTCTACGACACAACTGCCGACAGCTACCAGCTGGATGAAGGCCAGGACCAGCTTACCGTGGATCTGACGTTCACCACGGGCTCCGGGGTGAAGATCACCAAGCGCTATCAGTTCGAGCGCGACAGCTATGAAATCGGTGTCCGTTACCTGATCAACAACGAATCCGGCGAGCCCTGGAAAGCCAACTTCACCGGCAAGATCGTGCGTGACCAGGCTCCGGACCCGACCGCGCAGACCAGCATGGGCATCAAGGCGTTCCTCGGCATGGTGATGAGCTCCCCCGAGGATCCGTACGAGAAGTTTGATTTCGGCGACCTGTCTGAAACGCCGATCAACCAGTCGGTAACCAACGGCTGGCTGGCCTTCCTCCAGCATTACTTCCTGGCGGCCTGGGTGCCTGAACGCGACCAGCCGGCCCAGTTCCAGACCACCCGCCGCGGTCCTCTGTACGTCATGGGGTTCGTCTACCCGGCCACCACCGTCGCCCCGGGGGAAACCGTGGAAGTCGGCGCCCGTGCCTACGTCGGTCCGAAAATTATCGATCGCCTGGAAAATGTGGCACCGAACCTGGATCGGACCGTCGATTTCGGCTGGCTGTTCTTCATCTCCCTGCCGCTTTTCGTCATCATGGAATGGTTCCATAGCCTCGTCGGCAACTGGGGTGTGTCCATCATCCTGCTGACGGTGCTGGTCAAGGCGGTGTTCTTCCACCTGTCCGCAACCAGTTACAAGTCGATGGCCAAGATGCGCGCGGTTGCGCCTCAGCTCACCCGTCTGAAGGAACTGTACGGCGACGACCGTCAGCGTATGTCCCAGGAAATGATGGCCCTGTACAAGCGGGAAAAAATCAATCCGCTGGGCGGCTGCCTGCCGATCCTGGTGCAGATGCCAGTGTTCATCTCGCTGTACTGGGTCCTGTTTGAGAGCGTTCAGTTGCGTCATGCGCCGTTCATGCTCTGGATTCAGGATCTGTCCCAGATGGATCCCTACTTCATCCTGCCGATCCTGATGGGCGCCAGCATGTTCCTGCAAATGCACCTGAACCCGACACCGCCGGATCCGATGCAGGCCAAGATCATGAAGATGATGCCACTGATCTTCACTGTGTTCTTCCTGTGGTTCCCGGCCGGTCTGGTTCTGTACTGGCTGGTGAACAACATTCTGTCGATCAGTCAGCAGTGGTACATTACCCGCAAGATTGAAGCAGAGACGGCAGCCAAGAAGCACTGACCGGTGCGCCTGAACTGACCCAGACAGAGGCTCCTTCACGGAGCCTCTGTTGGTTGTGCCCCGAGGAATCCAGATGAGCCAGACTTCAGACACCATTGCCGCCATCGCCACCGCCCCCGGCCAGGCCGGTGTTGGCATCGTGCGGGTTTCGGGCCCGGCGGCTGCGAGCATTGCCCGGCACATGCTCGGCTTTGCACCGAAACCCCGTTACGCTCATTACGGCCCGTTCCTCGACCAGGACGGTGGCCTGATCGATGAGGGAATCGGGTTGTTCTTCCCGAACCCCCATTCGTTCACCGGCGAAGACGTATTCGAGCTTCAGGGCCATGGCGGCACCGTGATCCTGGACCTGCTGCTTCGGGAAGTCTGCAGCCGCGGAGCCCGTCTTGCGCGACCGGGGGAATTCTCCGAACGCGCGTTCCTGAACGACAAGCTGGATCTGGCCCAGGCCGAGGCCATCGCGGATCTGATCGAGAGTAGCTCGGAACAGGCGGCCCGCTGTGCGGTCCGGTCCATGCAGGGTGTTTTCTCCCGGCGCATTGACCAGCTGGTGGATGCCGTCACCCATCTGCGCATCTACGTTGAGGCGGCCATTGACTTCCCCGAGGAGGAGATCGATTTTCTGGCCGACGGCAAGGTCGCCGGCGATCTGCAGGACCTGCTGGACCGGCTGGATACCATCCTGGCCGAGGCGCAGCAGGGTACGATCCTTCGGGATGGCATGAAGGTGGTTATCGCCGGCCGCCCCAATGCCGGAAAATCCAGCCTTCTCAATGCCCTGGCCGGCCGCGAGGCAGCCATCGTCACCGCCATCGAGGGCACCACCCGGGACGTACTGCGGGAACATATCCACATTGACGGCATGCCCCTCCACATCATCGACACCGCCGGTTTGCGGGACAGTCCCGACGAGGTGGAGCAGATCGGCATTGCCCGGGCCTGGGATGAAATCGGCCAGGCCGACCGTATCCTGCTCATGGTCGATGCCACCACCACGACCGAAACCGAACCCCACGAGATCTGGCCGGACTTCATCGACCGGCTGCCTGCCAATGCGCCGGTCTCAGTGATCCGCAACAAGGTGGATCTGTCCGATGAACCGGTCGGGATCGAGGAGGGCGAGGGCCAGACCGCGCCGGTGATCCGGCTTGCGGCAAAGTCGTCCGAGGGCGTGGAGGTGCTCCGCGACCACCTGAAACAGTGCATGGGCTTTGCCAGCACCACCGAAGGCGGATTTCTGGCCCGGCGCCGGCATCTGGATGCCCTGGAGCGAGCCCGGGATTCCCTGTTCCAGGGCCAGGGTCAGCTGGAAGGCTATGGTGCCGGCGAGCTGCTCGCGGAAGACCTGCGGGCGGCCCAGGATGCCCTGGGGGAAATCACCGGGCATCTGAGCCCGGACGAGCTGCTGGGGAAGATCTTCTCCAGTTTCTGCATCGGCAAGTAACCCGGTACCGCTACGGTTGCCGCTTTAGATCCGGCCTGTTACCAAATAAAACGTTTTTTCCGATACAAATCATCGGTCAGGGCGCGAATCTTGCGTCCTGACCGCGGCACATCCGTGTAGTTTCCAATTGGGAGTGATAAGCCGTGGTAAAGAAAGTCTTGGGTTCTGCGTTGGTTGGCCTGGTCCTGGCGGGGTCGTCCGCACAGGCGGCTGAACGCCTGTACCTGTACACCGAAAATTTCCCCCCTTACAACATGAGTGCCTCCGGCCGGGCGTTCGAGCACAACGCCGAAGACATTGACGGCTTATGCACCGAATTGGTGACCGCCGCCCTGAAACAGACCGATCTGGAATATCGCATCAAACTGCGTAACTGGGATTACGGCTATAACCGGGCGCTGAACAAACCGAATCACGGCATTTTCTGCACCACCTACACCGAGGAACGGGCTCCACAGTTCAGGTGGGTTGGCCCGCTGACCCAGAACCTGTGGACCATCTTTGCACCGGCAGGATCGAAGTTCCAGATGGACAGCCTCGACGATGCCCGCAACAAGGTCTTCGGCGGCTACCGCAACGACGTCAAATCGGAATATCTGATCAAACGGGGCTACGAGGTCTCGGCCCTGGACAGCGATGACCTGAACCCCAAACGCCTGGAGCTGGGCCAGATCGATCTCTGGCTCGCCGATCGCCTTGGTGGTCCCTACCTGGCGTCCCAGCAGAACGTTGAGGGCTTGGTGCCGGTGTTTTCGTTCAACGATACGGAACTGTTCCTGGCGTTGAATCTGGACACCTCAGACGAGGTGGTGGACAGCCTGAACGCGGGCCTTAAAACCATCCGGGAATCCGGCATGTTCGAGGCCATACAGACCAAATACGGCCTGTGATTCCCGGATCGGCTGCCCCGGGACGGGGTTTATCCGGTCCGTTGCAGATTGTCGCGGGTGTGGGGCTGGAGGGCGCCGGTGGCCTCGCGGTTGCCGAGAAATCCGGGCCGCGGTTTGTTGCCGCAGAATGGCTGTACCAGCTGGTTTTCCACACTGTTGTAAACAAAAAACAGATTGCTGCGGGGCCAGGGCGACATGTTGGCGTTGGACGCGTGCAGGGTGTTGCACTCGAAAACGATCAGTGAACCCGCGGGGCCGGTCGGGGCCTTGATGCCGTGCTGGTCGACAATCCGGGCCAGGTCCTGGTCACTGGGTACCCCAAGTTCCTGTTTTTTGAGGGACGACTGGTAATTGTCCTCCGGGGTGCGACCAACGCAGGGCACGAAGGTTTGGTGCGAACCCGGCACCAGCATCAACGGGCCGTTGAACGGGGTATTGTCGGTCAGCGCGATGGAAAAACTCACGGCCCGCATGCGCGGCATGCCGTCCTCGGCGTGCCAGGTTTCAAAGTCGGAGTGCCAGTCGAAACCCTTGCCGTGAAAACCGGGTTTGAAGTTGATCCGGGACTGGTGCACATACGCATCGCTGCCCAGTAACTGCCGCACCATGGCAAGAATGTTCGGGTCCCGGGTCAGCCGGTCGAAACGTTCCGACAGTTCATGGATGCCGAATATGGAACGGATTGCCTGCTTGCCGGGTTCGGTGATCGTGCCCTCGGACCGGAGAATGGCCTCATCGTCTTCGTAGGCGCGCAGATCCTCGCGAAAGTTTCGGACGGTGGCCGGATCCAGGAAGTTGTTGAACACCAGGAAGCCGTCGCGTTCGTACTGCGCCAGATCGGTCTCGCTGAGCGGACCTTCCCTGCGGACCTGGCCGGTGCTGTGGACAACCGGTTCCAGCCGGTCAAAGACCGGGGTGGGGCGTTCGAGTCGGGTGGGATAAAAGTCGTCAGAACGAGTCTCCATATTCGAACCTCCTTCTTTTACGCTCGATGGGTTTTGCTTACCTCATTGGCCGAAAAGTGTCCGGTTAACAAAGCCATCGAAGAGATTGGGATGGCTCCAGGGCAATTCAAGGGAAAAAATCCCTGGATTACCCGGGACTTACGTTTCGGCCTGATCGTTTACCCGATGAACGCCATGTCCTCGGCATCCAGTTGCATCAGGTTTTCGGTGGGGCTCAGCATGCTGGTGGCATGGGCCTGCGCCCGCGGCAGCAGCCGCTCGTAGTAGAACTCGGCGGTGACCAGCTTGGCCCTGTAGAAGGCCTCGGATTCCTCACCACCCTTGCGCACCCGGTCTGCGGCCACGGCCGCTTGCCGGGCCCAGATGTACGCCATGGTGACGTAGCCGCTGTACATCAGGAAGTCGTTTGCCGCCGCACTCACCACGTCCCGGTCCTTGCGCGCCGCAAGCATGACCCGGACCGTCAGCAGGTTCCATTGGGCGCTCAGCTTCAGCAGTTCCACCGCGTAGGGCCGCAGGCGTTTGTCGGTGAGGTGCTTGCGGGCGAAGTTGGCAATCTTCAGGGTAAAATCCCGTACCGCACCGCCCTGGGTCATCAACAGCACCTTGCGCCCCAGAAGATCCAGGGCCTGGATGCCAGTGGTGCCCTCATACAGGGTGGCAATCCGGGTGTCCCGGACAATCTGTTCCATACCGTGCTCGCGGATGTAGCCGTGGCCGCCAAACACCTGCATACCGAGGTTGGCGGCCTCACAACCCAGTTCCGTCAGGAAGCCTTTCAGGATTGGCGTCAGGAAGCCGAGTTTGTCGTCGTACTTTTCGGCTTTCTTCTGGTCGCCCGCGGTGTGGCCCTCCACCATGTGGTCCGCCAGTCGGGCGGCGTAATAGAGCATGGCCCGTCCGCCTTCGGCGATGGCTTTCTGGGTCAGCAACATCCGACGCACGTCGGCGTGGTAGATCAGGGCATCGGCGATCTGGTCCGGTTCCTTCTTGCCGGACAGCGCCCGCATCGACCGCCGTTCCCGAGCGTAGGCGAGCGCCCACTGGTAGGACAGTTCCGCGGGCCCCACGCCCTGGATGGCGGTGCCGATGCGGGCGGTGTTCATGAAGGTGAACATGCAGTTCAGGCCTTCGTTTTCCGGCCCGATCAGGAATCCGGTGGCGCCGTCGAAGTTCATCACGCAGGTGGCAGAGGCCTTGATGCCCATTTTCTTTTCCAGGCTGCCGCAGGTTACGGCATTACGCTCGCCAACACCGCCTTCCTCCGTCGGCAGGAACTTGGGTACGATGAACAGGCTGATCCCCCGGGTGCCCTTGGGCGCGTCCGGCAGGCGGGCCAGCACGATGTGGACAATGTTCTCGGTCAGGTCATGGTCGCCCGAGGAGATGAAAATCTTGGTACCGGTCAGCCGGTAGCTGCCATCGGCCTGGGGCTCGGCCCTGGTTTTCACCTGGCCAAGATCGGTCCCACACTGGGGCTCGGTGAGGCACATGGTGCCGCCCCAGCGGCCTTCAGTCAGCGGCGTCAGGTAGGTGTGCTTCTGTGTCGCGCTGCCGTGCAGGAAAATGGTGTTCATGGCACCCAGGGACAGACCCGGGTACATGGAAAATGACCAGTTCGCGGTGCCCATCATCTCCTGTTTGAGCAGGCCCATGGACGCCGGCAGTCCCTGCCCCCCGAATTCCTCGGGCGCGGACAGTCCCTGCCAGCCGCCCATAGCGTACTGAACGTAGGCCTCTTTGTAACCGCGCGGCGTGGTGACGATTCCGTCCTCCAGCTTGCAGCCCTCATCATCCCCGGACTGGTACAGGGGGCTCAGCACTTCCTCGCAGAACCGGCCGCATTCGGTGAGAATGGCGTCAACGATGTCCGGCGTGGCGTTGCCTCCGCTGGCAAGGGCCTCGTAGTGTCCGGGATAATCAAACACCTCATTGAGCAGAAATTTCATGTCGCGCAACGGCGCCTTGTAAACCGGCATAACGGTTCCTCGTGTTCTCTTGGTGACAGGGTTGGGAGGTTCGTCCGGCCTCCGTTGCTTTCAGTATTACGGTATTCCCCGTGCCCTGCCATTGACGAAAAGCACTGGTGCGTCTGTCAGGAAAGACAATTGGCTGAAATGACGAAACAGCCGCAAGGCGTTGAGACAGGCTGATCGGAGTCCACGTAAGTGGCGTATGTTCCGGAACAGATGTTCCATCCACGTTTCGTTGTGCGAGTGTAAAAGTCATGCAAATCCCCCTTGTTAGCGTTGCTGTCACTGGTCTGGTCCGGGTTCTCTGGGTATTGTTCGGGGTGTGGCTCCTCGCCGGTTGCGCAGGTCCCTCGCTGGAGGATTACAGTGATCGCGGCCCGGCACTGATTCCGGACCAATTCTTCGCCGGTAACCTGTTGGCCCGAGGCGTCGTCAAGGATTATTCCGGCGAGGTGATTCGCACCTTTGACGCCGATATCACCGCCTCCTGGGATGAGGATGGCACCGGCACCCTGGATGAGGTTTTCCGTTTTGACGACGGCGAGGTCCAGACCCGGGTCTGGACGCTGACGCCCGTCGAACAGGGCTATCGCGCCACCGCAGGGGATGTGGTCGAGCCCGGACTGATGGAATGGCAGGGCAACGCCATCCACATGAACTATGTCCTGCAGGTGGCCTACGGTGATGGCACCCTGGATGTGCGCATGGACGACTGGATGTATCTGGTAACGCCGGACACCCTGATCAATCAGACCACCATGAGCAAGTGGGGGATTGAGGTCGGGGAAATCGTCCTGGTGATCCAGAGGCAGTAGACTCACCTCACGATTGACAGACGCTGGAAGTTCTTATGTGGAAGCAATGGCTGGTTGCACTGATGTTGGTGGTAGTGGCGGCAGGTGCTGCGGTGGGTTACCAGAATCTGGAGGGTGACACCAAGGCACAGGCCGGCCGTGAGCGTCCGGCCAGCGTCGTCAATACCCGGTCGCCGGAGCAGGATACCGTTCGGGATGTGGTCAAATCCGTGGGCAATCTCCGGGCCGTGAACGCGGTGGCGTTAACCCCCGAGGTCAGCGGCCGGGTGGTTGCCTTGAACCTTCAGCCGGGCGCCCGGGTGAGTGAGGGGGATCTACTCCTGCGACTGGACGACCGTCAGGCCCGGGCCGATATTCAGGTAATTGAATCCCAGTTGGCGGACAGCCGCCGACAGTTGGAGCGGGCCCAGCGGCTGCGTTCGAACAACAGCATTTCCCAGGCTCAGGTGGACGAATTGCGGACCGCCGTGAACGTCGCCGAGGCCCAGCTTGCCGCAGCCCGGGTGCGATTGGAAAACCACCGGATCTTGGCGCCGTTTGACGGTGTGGTCGGGCTCAGCGACATTGCCATCGGGGCCTATGTCACTGCCGGAACCCCGTTAACCACCCTGGATTCCACCGACCGCATGGAACTGAACTTTTCCATTCCGGAGCGGTTCCTGGGGCAGCTCGGACTCGGCCAGCCGGTAACCGGGGTGTCACCCGCCTTTCCCGATGTCCGGTTTTCCGGCGAACTCGCCGAGCTGGGTACCCGCATCAACGAACTCAGCAGGACCCTGCCGGTGCGGGCTCTGATCAATAATCCGGACGGGATGTTGCGCCCGGGCCAGTTCATGTCGGCGACCCTGACCTTGAGGGAGCGCCAGGCGCTGGTGATCCCGGAACAGGCGGTGATGATCCGGGGTGATGAACAGTACGTGTTTGTTGCCGAGGATGGCATCGCCCGGCGGATCTCCGTGACCCTGGGGTCGCGGATGCCGGGCAGGGTAGAAGTGGCCGACGGGCTGACCCTGGAGGATGCGGTTATCGTTACCGGCCAGGACCGGATCAGTAGCGGTGACCGCATCGAAGTGGTGGATGGCGAAAATGCCATTCCGGACAACCGCTTCAGCCAGTCCCTGGAGTCCTGACCGTGATCCTCTCCGACGTCTCCATCAAGCGACCGGTATTCGCGACGGTTCTCAGTCTTCTGATCGTGGTGTTTGGTCTGGCCGCGTTGCTGGGTCTGCCGGTCCGGGAGTACCCGGACATAGATCCGCCGGTGGTCTCCATTTCCACCGACTACACCGGTGCCGCAGCCGAAGTGGTGGACACCCAGATCACTCAGGTAATCGAAGGCGCGATCAGCGGCATTGAGGGTATCCGTTCGATCGAGTCGTCGACCGAGCAGGGCGAATCCCGAACCAGCATCGAGTTTTCCACAGCCCGGGATGTGGATATCGCCGCCAACGATGTTCGGGACGCTGTGTCCCGGGTCGCCGACCAGCTGCCGGACGAAGCCGAGTCCCCGGTGGTTCGCAAGGCCGACTCCGACGCCCGCCCGATGATGTGGGTGACCCTGCGCAGCGATGTCTGGGACAGCGCCGAACTGAGTGATTTCGCCGATCGGGTACTGGCTGACCGGCTGTCCGTGCTTGATGGCGTGGCCGATGTTTCCATCGGGGGCGAGCGCCGCTACGCCATCCGGGTGTGGTTGGACCGGGAGCGCCTGGCGGCCCGGAACATTACCGTGTCCGAGGTGGAACAGGCCCTGCGCAGCAACAACGTGGAACTGCCCGCCGGTTCGGTGGATTCTTCCACCCGCAATTTCACCGTTCGGGCCGAGGGCCGGTTATCCACCGTCGACGAGTTCCGACGGCTGGTCATTCGTCGCGACGGTAACGACCTGCTGCGCCTAGGCGAAGTCGCGAATGTGGAGATGGGTGTGGAGTCGGACGTCAGCCGATTACGCGCCAATGGCCAGACCGCCATCGGAATGGGCATCATCCGCCAGTCCAAGGCCAACACCGTGGCGGTCTCCGATGCGGTCCAGGCCGAACTGGAAAAAATCCGGGAAACCCTGCCACCGGAAGTGACCATCGCCGAAAGCTATGACGAATCGATCTTTATCCGGGCCTCGATCAAGGAAGTGGTGACTACCCTGGCAATTGCCGTGTCCCTGGTGATTCTGGTGATCTTCCTGTTCCTTCGTTCCTGGCGCGCGACCCTGATTCCGGCCGTGACCATCCCGGTGGCGGTGATCGGCGCGTTTATCGGGCTGGGCTTTCTGGGCTTCTCCATCAACGTGCTGACCCTGTTGGCCGTCATTCTCGCTATCGGCCTGGTGGTGGATGACGCCATTGTCATGCTGGAGAACATCCAGCGCCGGATCGACGACGGTGAACCGCCGCTGCTGGCGTCCTACCGGGGCGCGAAACAGGTCGCGTTTGCGGTGATCGCGACCACGTTGACCCTGGTGGCAGTGTTCGTGCCCATCTCGTTCATGGGCGGCAACATCGGTCGCCTGTTCGCCGAGTTCGGGTTCACCCTCGCAGCCGCAGTGGTGGTCTCCAGCCTGGTGGCCCTCACCCTGGCGCCCATGCTGTGCTCAAAATGGCTTCGCCACAGCCCGGAGTCGGCCGAGGGGCATCGGCTCTGGGCCGCCAGTGAGAAATTTCTCGACGGCCTGACGAACGGGTACCGGCGGTTGTTGCGGTTTTCCCTGAATCAGCCCGGGCTGCTGCTTGGGCTCGGGATCGTGGGCCTGATCGCCGCCGCGGTTGTCTACCCGAAACTGCCCCAGGAACTGGCACCGACCGAGGATCGCGGCATCATCATCATGCCCACCAGCGCACCCCGGGGGTCGACGGTGGAGTACACGGATCATTACGTCCGTCAGGCCGAGGAGCAGCTGCTGCCATATTTGGAATCCGGTGTGGCCGACCGCCTCTTGTCCATCGTCGGGTTCCGGAATGAGGAAGACAACGCCTTCATGATCATGGGTCTGGTGCCCTGGGAGGAACGGGACACCAAACAGCAGCAGATCACCAGTGAGTTGCGGGGCAAGCTGAGCCGGATCTCCGGGATCCGGACCGTGGCAGTGAATCCCCCGGGGCTGGGCCAGCGCGGCTTCAACCAGCCGGTGGAGTTCGTCATCGCCGGCCCGGATTACGAATCGGTGCAGGCCTGGAGCGATGAGCTGGTGGAACGGGCAAAGGACAACGCCAACCTGCTGAACGTGGAAACCGACTTCGAGCTGACCCGCCCGGAACTGCGGGTATCCATTGATCGGGAACGGGCGGCGGATCTGGATATCACGGTCCAGGATGTCGGCCTGACCCTGCAGACCATGCTGGCTTCCCGTCAGGTCACCACCTATCTCGACCGGGGGCGGGAGTACGACGTCATCGTGCAGGCGGCGGACGCTGACCGGGCAACGCCGGCGGATCTGGGCCAGATATTCCTGCGCCCCCGGGACGGCGGAAGCCTGATTCCCCTGCAGGCCCTGGTATCGGTGAGGGAAACCGGGGCCAACCCGGACCTGCGCCGCATCGATCGGCTTCCGGCAGTGGTCATCAGCGCCTCGCTGGCGGACGGATACGATCTGGGCTCGGCCCTGACGTATCTGAACAACCTCGCTGTGGATAACCTGCCGCCGGAGGCCCGAGTCAGTTACAAGGGGCTGTCCCGGGAATTCGAGGAATCCTCCGCGGCCATTTACCTGACTTTCGGGCTCGCGTTCGTGATCGTCTTTCTGGTCCTGGCGGCGCAGTTTGAAAGTTGGATCCATCCCCTGATCATCATGCTACCGGTACCGCTGGCGGTCACCGGGGCTTTGCTGGCACTGTGGTGGGCCGGTATCAGCCTGAATATTTACAGCCAGATCGGGATCATCATGCTGCTGGGGCTAATGGCCAAGAACGGTATCCTGATCGTCGAGTTTGCCAATCAGTTACGCGACCGGGGCCACGAGGTGAGGGACGCGATTCTTGAAGGCGCGAGTCTGCGGCTCCGGCCGGTGTTGATGACCACCATCTCCACCGTGTTCGGTGCGGTGCCACTGGTGATTGCCACCGGCGCAGGCGCCGAGAGCCGCGCTGCCATTGGCATAGTGATTCTGGGCGGGCTGGTGTTTGCCACCACCCTGACGCTGTTCATCATCCCGGTGCTGTACAACCTGCTGGCGCGCTTCGCCAAGTCCACCAACGCGGTGGCAAAGGAGCTGGAACGCCAGGCCACCGGTGCGGCCGGGGGCTCCGGCATGGCGGCGGCTCCGCGGAAACGTGCGGACGAGTTCTGAGCCTCGGTCAGAGTGTGGAGGGGAAGGTCATCTGGCCGTGAAAGACCTCGTCCGGGTGCACGTCGACGCAAAGTACCTGGACACCGGATGGAGTCGGAAGGCTTGTGGACAAGGTGATGGTGCGTTTGGCGTCCGGTAGGGCAACGTAGGGCCGGGAGCTGTTGATGTTCTGGGGCCGTTCCAGGGCGTTTCGAAAATACTCCCGATGGCTCCAGCTCGCGCCGGCGGAATGATACAGGGGGTTGAATTTGCCCCGATTGAGGTCCTGGCTGGCGTGGGCAAGGTTGCCCTGCTGCACGCCGTTGCCGTCTAGCAGGAAGCAGCGTTTGACCCCGTCCAGTTCCAGCAGGCGATGACACGAGTGGCAGAAATCGTTGCCGCGCGCCAGGCTGTGGCAGGCATCCATGATCTCGAAACGCAGCAGGCGCAGGTAATTTTCCTGATCCCGGTGATCCTGCAGCGTCCACTCGCTGGAGTCGGTCACCACGGAACGCAGTCGGGATTCCGACTTTTCCAAAGAAGTGTCGGCAATGACCGCCGGTCGGGCAAACAGGAAACCCTGCAGCAGGTCGGCTTCGGTGGCCAGGGCGATCCGGGCCTGAGCGCCATTCTCGATGCCTTCAAGCAACACCAGGCTGCCACTTTCCCGGATCATCCGCACCAGACTCTCCAACAGGAGACGGGCGCGGTTGTTGTTCTCCGCGTTGACCAGCAGGCTGCGGTCGAGCTTGACGATCAGCGGGTTGATTCGCCACAGGCGTTCGAAGTTGGAATCGCCCATACCAAAATCATCGATGGCAATCTGAAAACCCAGGGTCCTGGCGTTGTGGATAAATTCCATCAGTGCATCGGGGTCATCCGAGGCGGTTTCCACCAGCTCCAGCACCACTTTCTCGGGATGAATGCCGTTGCGTTTGCATTGGGCGGCCAGACGCTCCAGTGACGCTTCGGGATGCACGCAGGTGTCGGGGTTGATGTTCAGGAACAGCCAGACCGGACTGGCTTGGGCAGAATAGTTGGCCAGGTGGAGGTGCAGCAGGTGCTTGTCCAGTTCCGCAGTCTGACCAAGTTCCTGCGCCCGTTTGAACAGGCTCACGGGCGACACCGGCTGGTGCCGCCGGCTCACCCGAACCAGCGCTTCGTAACCGACCAGTTTCTGATGGGTCGGACTCAGGATCGGCTGGTACACGGACTGAAACTGGTGACTGTGGATAACGCTGGATTCCGGGTTCAACCCGGTCCGGGCATGGCTACGGCGGGAAAGCCGGACTACGCTGCTCATGGTCAGCAACCTCGGGCCTTGCTGTTGTTGGAGCCGTCCTGGCCATGGATTCATATCATTAGGACAGTAACGACTGGCGAAATCCGTGCCAAAGCCCGTGGTTCCAGCAAACACGGGCGGTGCAGGGCCTGCAATCAGCGTCGGGACGATCAAGGCTGCACAGAACCGGTGCGTATCCGGATGTTCCCGGAGTTGTCATGCACTAAAACAGGATGGTTGGCAGCCACTCACTGCCTGTGCCTTGTGATGGCCTGCCTGCGGCGTCGCGATGCCGCCAAATCTGTGGATAATTTATTGGACAACCTTCGGATAAGCTCTGGAAATATTTTATTTAAATTAATAAAAACATTTAGTTATAAGTGGTTTTGCCTCTTCTGGCCGGATGTTTCGGGTGTGGATAACTGTCTTGAAAACTTTTTTGAAATTCGACTTACAAACGTTTGAAAAACTAAGGATTTCGGTTTTCCACTACACTATTTTCAGGTTCATCCTCCGGGTTTTACCCCTGCTGGCGTGGCATCGGCTTTCAACCTGCCCGATCTCTGGTTAAAATTTGCACATTTCGACTGCAATTTCATGGATCAGGCGTTATACTCGCCGGCCTGTTTTTATCCCCCGATTTCCGAGGTGAGCTGTGGATTTTCCGACCCGTTTCGATGTCATTGTCATTGGTGGTGGCCACGCCGGCACAGAAGCCGCGTTGGCTGCGGCGCGCATGGGTTCCCAAACCCTGCTGCTGACCCACAACATTGAAACTCTGGGCCAGATGTCATGCAATCCGGCCATCGGCGGCATAGGCAAGAGCCATCTGGTGAAGGAAATCGACGCGCTCGGCGGAGCCATGGCGAAAGCGACGGATCTGGCCGGAATCCAGTTCCGGGTGCTCAACAGCCGCAAGGGGCCAGCCGTGCGCGCGACCCGGGCCCAGGCCGACCGGGTGCTGTACAAGGCGGCGATTCGCCACGAACTGGAAAATCAGCCCAACCTGACTCTGTTCCAGCAGGCCGCGGACGATCTGATTGTGGAAAACGAACAGGTCACCGGCGTGGTCACCCAGACCGGCATCCGCTTCAACGCCAGAACCGTCGTCCTGACCACGGGCACCTTCCTGGGCGGAGTTATCCACATTGGCATGCAGGCTCACTCCGGTGGCCGTGCCGGCGATGCGCCGGCGAACGCGCTGGCCCAACGTCTGCGCGAACTGCCGTTTAATGTCGGCCGCCTGAAAACCGGTACTCCACCGCGCATTGATGCCCGCACCGTGGATTTCTCGGTGATGGAGCAACAGTGGGGGGATAACCCCGCGCCGGTGATGTCCTTTACCGGCAGCCGGGACCAGCACCCGGAACAGATCTGTTGCTACGTCACCCGCACCACCGAGCGGACCCATGACATTATCCGCAGCGGTTTTGATCGCTCACCGATGTTCGCCGGCAACATCGAGGGCGTGGGCCCACGCTATTGCCCGTCCATTGAGGACAAGGTCAATCGCTTTGCCGACAAGGACTCGCACCAGATCTTTGTTGAGCCCGAGGGCCTGACCACCAACGAGCTCTACCCGAATGGCATCTCCACCAGTCTGCCATTCGATATCCAGCTCGAGGCCGTGCGGTCGATCCCGGGGTTTGAGAATGCCCACATCACCCGGCCGGGCTACGCCATCGAGTATGACTTCCTGAATCCGCAGGACCTGCGCCATACCCTGGAAACCAAGTTCATCCAGGGCCTGTACTTTGCCGGTCAGATCAACGGCACCACCGGCTACGAGGAAGCGGGTGCCCAGGGTCTGTTGGCAGGTATCAACGCCGCCTTGCGGGCCCAGGAGAAAGAAGAATGGTATCCCCGTCGGGACGAGGCCTATCTGGGAGTCCTTGTGGATGACCTGATCACCATGGGCACCAGCGAGCCGTATCGCATGTTCACCAGTCGGGCGGAGTACCGCCTGATCCTGCGTGAGGACAACGCCGACCTGCGCCTGACCGAGACCGGCCGCAATCTCGGTCTGGTGGACGAGGATCGCTGGCAGAAATTCAACGACAAGCGCGAGGCGATTGGCCGCGAGCGCAGCCGTCTGGAATCGACCCGCATTCATCCGAACACCGACGCCGGCGAGCGCGCCAACGATTTCCTCAAGCAGCCGATGAACCGGGACCAGTCACTGGCCGAGCTGCTGCGTCGCCCCGAGATCGACTACAGCCATATTGCCGAGATTGGGGTCGAGCGCGCCGACGACGAGACCGTCGCCGCTCAGGTCGAGATCGAGATCAAGTACGAGGGTTACATTTCGCGTCAGGCCGACGAGATCGAGCGTCTGCGGCGCAACGAGAACACGGCCCTGCCGGTGGACCTGGATTACGACGTCATCGGCGGCCTGTCCAACGAGATCAAGCAGAAACTCAAGACCGTCCGTCCGGAGACCGTGGCTCAGGCGTCCCGGGTCCAGGGGGTTACTCCTGCGGCGGTCAGCCAGATCCTGGTGCACCTGAAGAAACGCGATCTGTTGCGTAAACAGAGTGCCTGATCCGATCCTATGACCAACGAACTCTGGCAGCGCCAGCTCCGGGATGGGCTGGCAGCGATGGATCTGTCCCTGAGCGATGCCCAGCAACAACAACTGCTGAACTTCCTGGCCCTGCTCAACAAATGGAACCGGGCTTACAATCTGACCGCTGTCCGCGATGAACGGGAGATGGTGTCGCGGCAGTTGCTGGACAGCCTGAGCATCCTGCCCTGGGTCACCACCGGCCATCTGCTGGATGTTGGCGCCGGTGGCGGCCTGCCCGGGATCCCGCTGGCCATTGCCCTGCCCGAACGTCGGTTCACCCTGCTCGACAGTAATGGCAAGAAAACCCGTTTCCTCAATCAGTGCGTGCTGGAGCTGGGCCTGTCCAACGTCGAGGTGATCCACGGCCGGGCCGAAGCGTGCGCGCCGGAACAGCCGTTCAGCCAGATCAGCAGTCGGGCCTTCACCGCGCTCGACAACCTGGTGGCGTGGTGTGGCGATTTGCTGGCAAATGAGGGCGAGTTCCTTGCCATGAAAGGCCAGTTTCCGGATGATGAGGTGGCTGCCCTTCCGGCCGGCTGGCGGGTAAAATCCCACCAGTCCCTGGCAGTTCCCGGCGCCGATGGTGAACGACACCTGCTGGTGATCGCCCGGGCACAACATTCCCAGTAACCCGCGAACAGGAGGCGAGACATGGCGCGCGTGATTGCAGTGACCAATCAGAAAGGCGGTGTGGGTAAAACCACCACCTGCGTGAACCTTGCTGCGTCCCTCGCCGCCACCAAGCGCCGGGTCCTGCTCGTGGACATGGATCCCCAAGGCAACGCCACCATGGGCAGTGGTGTCGATAAAAATGCCCTGGACCTTTCCGGTTACGACCTGCTGACCAAGCGAGCGTCTGCTGCCGAGGTGATCTTTCTGGCCGAAGCCTCCGGTTTCGATATCCTGCCCGCCAACGGCGACCTGACCGCGGCGGAAGTGGAGCTGATGAACGAGATTGGCCGGGAGCATCGCCTGCGCCTGGCACTCAACACGGTTCGCGATAACTACGAATACATTCTCATCGACTGCCCGCCTTCCCTGAGCCTGCTCACGGTCAACGCCCTGTCGGCGGCGGATTCCGTGCTGATTCCCATGCAGTGCGAGTACTATGCGCTGGAGGGTCTGGCGGCGCTGATGAACACGGTCGAACAGATCCAGGAAACGGTCAATCCGGAGCTACAGGTCGAAGGCATCCTTCGCACCATGTACGATCCCCGTAACAGTCTGACGCTGGATGTTTCCGCTCAGCTCAGCGAGTACTTCGACGACAAGGTCTACCGGGCCGTCATTCCGCGGAACGTCCGGCTGGCGGAAGCGCCGAGCTATGGCATGCCTGCGCTGAAATATGACCGTGCCTCCAAGGGCGCGGTGGCCTACCTGGCCCTGGCCGGCGAGATGGTTCGTCGCCATGGCTCTAAAAAGACATCCGCGCCGGTTGCGGTGTAACATACCGCCCTGTCACTCAATAACGCACAACGAATTTCAACGGGAAGAATGACTGACACCATGGCGGCGAAGAAACGAGGATTGGGCGAGCGCGGACTGGGCGCCCTGCTGGCGGGCTCCAAGGTTAACCTTGATCAGGAGCTGAAGGGCCACGACGGCGAACTGCGCGAGATTCCGATCGACCTGATCCAGCGTGGCCGATACCAGCCGCGCAGGGATATGGACCCCGCAGCGCTGCAGGAACTGGCGGATTCGATTCGCCAACAGGGCGTCATGCAGCCGGTGGTGGTTCGCCCCATTGCTGAGGGCCGTTACGAGCTGATTGCCGGCGAACGCCGCTGGCGCGCGACCCAAATGGCCGAACTCGACGGCATTCCCGCCATCATCCGTGACGTCCCCGATGAAGCCGCCATTGCCATGGCGCTCATCGAGAACATCCAGCGTGAAAACCTCAATCCTATCGAAGAGGCCTTCGCCCTCCAGCGGCTTCAGGACGAATTCGGCCTGACCCAGGCTCAGGTCGCCGAGGCCGTGGGTAAATCCCGTACCACCATCACCAACCTGCTGCGCCTCATCGGCCTGACCGAAGACGTGCGCCTGATGCTGGAGCACGGTGACCTGGAGATGGGCCATGGTCGGGCCATGCTGACCCTGCCGCCAGAACAACAGATGCTGGTGGCCAAGCAGGTGGTGGCCAAGTCCCTGTCCGTGCGCCAGACCGAGGCCCTGGTTCGCCGGGTCCAGCAGGAGAAGCCGGGGCAGAAAGCCTCCGGTCACACTGCGGTGGACCCGAACATCCGGGCTCTGCAGGACGACCTGGCGGAACGCCTTGGGGCCCGGGTGTCCATTGCCCACGGCCAGCGCGGCAAGGGCAAACTCGTGATCGAGTACAGTTCCCTGGACGAACTCGACGGTATCCTCGGCCATATCAAGTAATTTGGCTCGTTTATCTTATTCTTTCGGACGCCTACGAAAGTTTGTGATCCCTGCGTTACACAACATGTAGTGTTGCCAGTACGCTGACTCGCCTATTTGTGTCCAATCCCGCGCAACGTCAGTCGTTGTGCCCTTTCTTAACGGCTTTTGCGGAATCCGGTTTTGTTGATTCGTGCACATTGAACACATATAATCTGCGGCGCTCGTATCGGTGTATTTGTCTAATTTTTAAACTGCATCGGGTAAAGGCACCGTACTCCCGGGAAGAACATGACGCAGACGACTCCGAGCGGTATCCGCCGCCCGCCTATCGCACGATGGTTTGTCATAGAAAGTGTGGTACTGGTCTGCGTCAGCCTGGCGTTTTTACTGTTTCGGGGCCAGGTTTCCGGTTATTCAGCGCTATTGGGCGGTCTCATTTTTCTTCTGCCCCACGGTTATTTTGCGCTTAAGGCATTCCGCTACTCCGGCGCGCGGTCTGCCAAGAAGATCATGAGTTCTTTTTACCAGGGTGAGGCCGGCAAGCTCATCCTGTGCGCCATCTTTTTCACGATGGTGTTCAAATGGATTCAGCCGCTTGATATAGCGGCACTTTTTTTAACATTTGCGATCATGCTGGTCACCAACTGGTTGACACCGCTTCTGGCGGGCAGCAATACGCAGCAAAGCTAACTGGACTTGGGAAACCGTTATGGCAGGAAGTGCATCCGAATATATCCAGCATCACCTCCAGAACCTCACCTACGGTAAGCTGCCGGCAGGCTATGAGCGTGCCGACGGAACCGTAATCGAAGACACCACCTGGACACTGGCCCATACGGCGCAGGAAGCGTCCGATATGGGATTCTGGGCGGTCCATGTGGACTCTCTGGGCTGGGCTGTCGGTCTCGGCGTCCTGTTCCTGTTTCTGTTCCGCATGGCGGCCAAGCGCGCGACCTCCGATCAGCCGGGCGGGCTTCAGAACTTCGTCGAGGTGATGGTCGAGTTCGTTGATAACAGCGTCAAGGAAACCTTCCACGGCAAGAACAAGGTCATCGCCCCGCTGGCGCTGACCATCTTCTGCTGGATCTTCCTCATGAACTTGATGGACCTGGTACCGGTGGACTTCCTGCCGCAGCTGTTCCATCTGGCCGGTGCCGATTACATGAAGGTCGTACCGACCACCGATGTCAACGTGACGTTGGGCATGTCCCTGTCCGTTTTCTTCCTGATCATTTTCTACAGCCTGAAGGTCAAGGGCGTAGGCGGTTTCCTGGGCGAGCTGACCCTGCATCCGTTCTCGTCTGACAACCTGGTCCTGAAGATCCTGCTGGTGCCGGTGAACTTCCTGCTTGAAGGCGTGAGCCTGATCGCCAAGCCGATCTCACTGGCATTGCGTCTGTTCGGTAACCTGTACGCCGGCGAGCTGATCTTCATCCTGATCGCGCTGCTGCCCCTGTGGGCTCAGTGGACGCTGTCTGTACCCTGGGCGATTTTCCACATCCTGGTCATCACCCTGCAGGCATTCATCTTTATGATGTTGACGATCGTGTACTTGAGCATGGCTCACGAAGACAGTCACTGATCGGACACCATTAAGCCGTAGTTTTAAACCCTAACCGTTAAACTGAAAACCTAACTGAAAACTGGGAGTTATCATGGAAACTGTAGTTGGAATGACCGCGATTGCCGTTGCACTGCTGATTGGCCTGGGTGCCCTGGGTACTGCGATTGGCTTTGGTATCCTCGGTGGCAAGTTCCTGGAAGGCGCTGCGCGTCAGCCGGAAATGACCCCGATGCTGCAGGTTAAGATGTTCATCGTTGCTGGTCTGCTGGACGCCGTAACCATGATCGGTGTTGGTATCGCACTGTTCTTCACCTTCGCCAACCCGTTCGTCGGCCAGATCGCCGGTTAATCGAGTCGCCAGCCGGGGATACCCGGTCAGATGATTCTTAACAACACAGGCGAGAGGTGAAGACGTGAACATTAATTTGACGATGATTGGTCAAGCCATCGCGTTCTTTATCTTTGTCGTCTTCTGCATGAAATACGTGTGGCCGCCTATCATGGCCGCACTGCAGGAGCGTCAAAAGAAGATCGCTGACGGACTGGCTGCCTCAGACCGCGCGGCGCGCGATCTGGAACTGGCTCAGGAAAAGTCAGCTCAGGAACTGCGTGAAGCCAAGCAGCAAGCCGCCGGCCTTATCGAACAGGCCAACAAGCGCGCCGCCCAAATTGTCGAAGCATCGAAAGACGATGCTCGCAAGGAAGGTGAAAAGCTGATTGAGCAGGCCAGGGCCGAAATTGAACAGGAACGTAATCAGGCTCGTGACGCGCTGCGTGCGGAAATCGCCGCTATTGCCGTCGCTGGTGCTGAGAAGATCCTGGAAACCTCTGTCGATGCCTCCAAGCACAACGAAATGTTGGAAAAACTGGCGGCAGAACTTTAAACGACGAGGTTCATCATGGCAGAACTGAGAACGCTGGCCCGTCCTTACGCAAAAGCAGCATTCAAGGCCGCCCAGGAGCACGAGCAACTGGCTGAGTGGTCCCAGGTACTGACGATTGCCGGACAGGTCACCGCGAACAAAAGCATTCGACAGCTTCTCGCGAATCCGGGTCTGGAAGAGCAGAAGAAGGCCGAGCTGATTCTGGAGGTCGCCGAAGAAGGCGTCACCGAACAGGTTCGTAACTTTTTCGCCGTACTGGCAGAAAACCGTCGGCTGACTCTTCTTCCCGAGATTTCAGCGCTCTTCAACACGTACCGGGCTGATCTGGAGCGCACTGTTGATATCGAAGTTACCGCAGCTTTCGAGCTTACGGACGAACAGCAACAGAAGCTCGCCCAGGCACTCTCGACGAAACTCGAGCGGACAGTGTCACTCGCAGCGTCATTGGACAAGTCTCTGATTGGCGGTGCAGTTATCCGCACCGGCGATCTGGTCATTGACGCTTCTGTACGCGGAAAGCTGACCAAGCTGGCCGACGCTCTGGGCTCCTGATTTCAGCACAAGGTTTGAGGATATTGGCATGCAGCAACTGAATCCATCCGAGATCAGTGACATCATCAAGAAGAGAATCGAGAAGCTCGACATCTCTTCCGAAGCAAAAAACGAGGGTACGATCCTGTCGGTTTCTGACGGCATCGTACTGATCCACGGTCTTGCCGACGTTATGTACGGCGAGATGATTGAATTTGCCAACGGCATCTTCGGTATGGCTCTGAACCTGGAGCGTGATTCCGTAGGTGCGGTTGTTCTGGGTGACTACGAAGACCTGGCAGAAGGCCAGAAGGTTCGTTGTACCGGTCGTATCCTGGAAGTTCCGGTCGGTCCGGAGCTGATCGGCCGCGTGGTGGACTCACTGGGTAACCCAATCGACGGCAAGGGCGACCTGGGCACGAGCCTGACATCTCCGATCGAGAAGGTTGCGCCGGGCGTCATCGAGCGTCAGTCCGTTGATGAGCCGGTTCAGACGGGTCTGAAAGCGATTGACACCATGGTACCGATCGGTCGCGGCCAGCGTGAGCTGATCATCGGTGACCGCCAGATCGGTAAGACCGCGGTCGCCATCGACGCGATCATCAACCAGAAAGGCAGCGGCATCAAGTGTATCTATGTCGCTGTCGGCCAGAAGCAGTCTTCTATTGCCGCCGTTGTGCGCAAGCTGGAAGAGCATGGCGCCATGGATCACACCATCGTGGTTGCCGCCGGCGCTGCCGATCCGGCCGCTACCCAGTTCCTGGCGCCGTACGCCGGTACCTCCATGGGTGAGTACTTCCGTGACCGTGGTGAAGACGCGCTGATCATCTACGATGATTTGTCCAAGCAGGCTGTCGCTTATCGCCAAATCTCCCTGCTGCTGCGTCGTCCGCCGGGCCGTGAAGCCTATCCGGGTGACGTATTCTACCTGCACTCACGTCTCCTGGAGCGTGCGTCCCGGGTGAACGCGGATTACGTTGAGAAGTTCACAGGTGGTGAAGTGAAAGGCAAGACCGGTTCCCTGACCGCGCTGCCGATCATCGAAACCCAGGCCGGCGACGTGTCTGCGTTCGTACCGACCAACGTGATCTCCATTACCGATGGCCAGATCTTCCTGGAAACCAACCTGTTCAACTCCGGCATCCGTCCGGCGATGAACGCCGGCGTCTCAGTATCCCGGGTAGGTGGTTCAGCCCAGACCAAGATCATGAAGAAGCTTGGCGGTAACATCCGTCTGGCACTGGCTCAGTACCGTGAATTGGCGGCGTTTGCACAGTTTGCTTCCGACCTTGACGAAGCAACCCGCAAGCAGCTGGAACACGGTCAGCGTGTAACGGAACTCATGAAGCAGAACCAGTACAGCCCGATGTCAGTGGCTGAAATGGGTACGGTTCTGTTTGCAGCCAACGAAGGCTTCCTGGACGACGTTGATGTCGACAAGGTTGTTAAGTTCGAAGCGCAATTGCTCGACTGGATGCGCGCCGAACAGAAAGACCTGCTCGCCAAGATCAACGAGAAAGGTGATTTCAACGACGAAATCGCTTCCGGCCTGAAAGCTGCACTTGAGAAATTCAAGACCACTCAGAGCTGGTAAGAAAACGGGCCTGCGACCTTTGTCGCGGGCCGATTTTCGTAGCAACGAGTGTCTAACTTGAGAAGGCAGTGAGTTATGGCCGTCGGCAAAGAAATACGTAACCAGATTTCAAGCATCAAGAGCACGCAGAAAATCACCAGCGCCATGGAAATGGTTGCGGCGAGTAAGATGCGTAAGGCTCAGGAGCGCATGCAGGCAACTCGCCCGTACGCCGAAAAGATGCGTCAGATGATCGGGCACATTGCCAAGGCGAACGCTCAGTACAAGCATCCGTTTATGGTCGACCGTGAAGTTAAGCGCGTTGGCTATATCGTGGTGTCCACTGATCGTGGCCTCTGCGGTGGTCTGAACGGCAACTTATTTAAAGCGCTTGTCCGTGAAATGCGAGCGTGGAAAGAAAAAGGAGTCGAAGTTGAACTGTGCGCCATCGGGCAGAAAGGCGCCTCCTTTTTCCGGAGCTACGGCGGTAACGTCGTTGCGGCGCTGACCCATCTGGGGGACAGCCCGAGCTCTGAAAAACTCATCGGCAACGTCAAGGTCATGCTCGATTCGTACTCTGAAGGCAAGATTGATCGCCTTTATGTAGTGAGCAACGAATTCGTTAACACCATGACCCAAAGCCCGAAGGTGGAGCAGCTTCTGCCCCTGCCTGAGAGCGATGACGAAGAAGAGATCAAAAACCAGTGGGATTATCTCTACGAGCCCGATGCCAGGCAGATCCTCGATGGCCTTCTGCCACGATTTATTGAATCCCAGGTATACCAGGGTGTGGTAGAGAATCTGGCATGTGAACAGGCAGCCCGGATGATCGCCATGAAGAGCGCAACTGATAACGCCGGAGACATTATGGACGAGCTTCAGTTGGCCTATAACAAGGCGCGTCAGGCAGCCATCACCCAAGAGATTTCGGAGATTGTGAGCGGCGCGGCTTCGGTCTGATCCCGTAAACAATCCAACTGGTTTTATTGACTACTTAAGATAACGAGGAACCGAGCATGAGTAGCGGACAAATCGTTCAGATCATTGGCGCGGTTATCGACGTGGAATTCCCACGTGACTCCGTACCCAACGTATATGACGCACTGCTGCTTGAAGGTGGCGAAACAACTCTGGAAGTCCAGCAGCAGCTGGGTGACGGAATTGTTCGTACCATCGCCATGGGCAGCACCGAAGGCCTTAAGCGTGGCCTGAAAGCAGAAAACACTGGCAAGGCAATCTCGGTACCGGTTGGTACCAAGACCCTCGGCCGTATCATGGACGTACTGGGCCGCCCCATCGACGAAGCCGGCGAGATCGGCGAAGACGAGCGTTGGGCGATTCACCGTAAGGCACCGGGCTATGCCGATCAGGCAGCGTCTGCCGACCTGCTGGAAACCGGCATCAAGGTTATCGACCTGATCTGCCCGTTCGCCAAGGGTGGTAAGGTTGGCCTGTTCGGTGGCGCCGGTGTCGGCAAGACCGTAAACATGATGGAGCTGATCAACAACATCGCGAAAGAGCACTCCGGTCTCTCCGTATTCGCGGGTGTTGGTGAGCGGACTCGTGAAGGTAACGACTTCTACTACGAAATGAAGGACTCCAACGTCCTTGATAAAGTAGCGATGGTCTACGGCCAGATGAACGAGCCTCCCGGAAACCGTCTTCGTGTGGCGCTGACCGGCCTGACCATGGCCGAGAAGTTCCGTGACGAAGGTCGTGACGTCCTGCTGTTCGTCGACAACATCTACCGTTACACCCTGGCGGGTACCGAGGTATCGGCACTGCTGGGTCGTATGCCGTCTGCGGTAGGCTACCAGCCGACTCTGGCCCAAGAGATGGGTGAGCTGCAGGAACGGATCACGTCGACCAAGACCGGTTCCATCACGTCGATCCAGGCGGTCTACGTACCGGCGGATGACTTGACCGACCCGTCACCAGCAACCACCTTCTCGCACCTTGATGCGACCGTGGTACTGAGCCGTGATATCGCCTCCAAGGGTATCTACCCGGCGATCGATCCACTCGATTCCACCTCGCGTCAGCTGGATCCACTGGTTATTGGTAACGAGCATTACGAAGTTGCCCGTGGCGTGCAGACCAACCTGCAGCGCTACAAGGAACTGAAAGACATCATCGCCATCCTGGGCATGGATGAGCTGTCGGAAGAAGACAAGCTGGTTGTATCCCGTGCCCGTAAGATCGAGCGTTTTCTGTCCCAGCCGTTCCACGTTGCTGAAGTATTTACCGGTTCTCCCGGCAAGTACGTGTCTCTGAAGGAGACTATCAGCAGCTTTAAGGGCATCCTCAACGGCGACTATGACGATATGCCTGAGCAGGCGTTCTACATGGTTGGTACCATTGAGGAAGCGGTCGAGAAAGCGAAGGAAATGAAGAGCAAGGCCGAGAAGTAAACTGAGCCGTTGCACTTGTTTCCGGATCGATCAGAGAGGCAACTGACATGGGTATAACCGTGCATTGTGATGTGGTAAGTGCCGAAACAAAGATCTATTCCGGATTGGTTGAAATGCTGATCGCGGCGGGTTCTGAAGGTGACCTGGGCATTGCCCCGGGTCACACCCCGCTGCTGACCGAGCTGAAACCGGGCCCCATTCGGATCATCAAGCAGGGCGGTGAGGAAGAAATTCTTTACGTGTCCGGCGGATATCTGGAGGTCCAGCCCAATCTGGTAACTTTGCTGGCTGATACCGCGGTCCGTGCCAAGGATGTGGACGAAGCCGCTGCTCTCGAGGCACAGAAAGAAGCCGAGAAAGCACTTGCCAACAAGACCGGTGAATTCGAGTACTCCCGTGCCGCTGCAGAACTGGCCGAGGCTGCTGCGCAGCTTCGTACCATCCAGCAGCTGCGTAACAAAATGCGTTAAGCATTTTCGTTTCGGGTTTGCCGAACACCAACGCCGCATCCTGAGCGGCTGGAAATCCAACGCCTACCGTTGGAACTCCGGCCATCCGGGTTGCGGCTTTTTTCGTTTAATGACACAAAATCCAGAGACTCCGGGGGTCTGATTTGTCCATGAGCCCGTTACACGTTGTGATTCTGGCCGCCGGTCAGGGTTCGAGAATGAAATCCGCGTTGCCGAAAGTCCTGCACGCTGTGGCAGGTAGGCCGATGCTCCACCACGTGATCGGGACTGCCAAACAGCTCGGTGCGGAAAAGATTCACGCCGTAATTGGACATGGCGCGGACCAGGTCCGTTCAGTTACCGCTGAAGCGACCGTAAACTGGGTGGTCCAGAGCGAACAGCTGGGCACCGGCCATGCCGTCGCCCAGGTGTTGCCGGATCTGCCGGACGACGCGCGGGTGTTGGTGCTTTATGGGGATGTACCGCTGACTCGCCGGGATACCCTGGAGGCCATGGTTGCAGGACTGGACGACGAAACCCTGGGCCTGCTGACCGTCACCCTTGAGGATCCAAATGGTTACGGGCGGATTGTCCGGGATGCCTCCGGCAACGTCACGTCGATCGTAGAGCAGAAGGATGCCAGCGAGGCCCAGCAGGCGATCCGCGAGGTGAATACAGGGATTCTTGCGGTCTCTGCGAAGCATCTGAAAGCCTGGCTGCCGGCGTTGTCGAATGCCAATGCCCAGGGCGAGTACTACCTCACTGATATCATTGCCATGGCGGTGCAAAACGATCTAGCGATCTCGGTGTCCCAGCCGCGGGATCCTTTCGAGGTTCAGGGTGTTAACAACCGGCTTCAGTTGTCGGAGCTCGAACGTTGGTACCAGCGCCGGGAAGCCGAGCGGCTGATGGCCGAGGGAGCGACCCTGGCCGATCCGGCCCGGATTGATGTCCGGGGTGAACTGACCATCGGCAACGACATTCTGATTGATGTGAACGTCGTGTTTGAGGGCAAAGTGGAGCTTGGCAGTCAGGTCACCATCGGTCCCGGGTGTGTGATCCGGGATGCCCGCATTGCCGATGGCACCCAGATCAAGGCCCACAGCGTCATTGAAGGTGCCAGCATTGGCGCCAACGCCCAGATCGGACCGTTTGCCCGGCTGCGTCCCGGCACCGACCTCGCCGCCGACACCAAGGTTGGTAACTTTGTAGAAACCAAGAAGGCCATCGTAGGTGAGGGCAGTAAAATCAACCACCTGAGCTACGTTGGCGATGCCGCCCTGGGCCGTAATGTGAATGTGGGTGCAGGCACCATCACCTGCAACTATGATGGAGTTAACAAGTTCCAGACGGTGATCGGCGACGGCGTGTTTGTTGGCTCTAACAGCTCCCTCGTCGCTCCGGTCACTGTTGCCGCGGATGCCACCATTGGTGCCGGCTCGACCATCACCAGGGACGTGGCCGACAATGAACTTGCAGTGGCCCGTGGTCGCCAGCGTAATATTTCCGGCTGGGAACGGCCGAAGAAAACCGATTGATTAGCTTACAGGACAGGTGAAAGCAGCATGTGTGGGATTGTAGGTGCGGTTTCGGAACGGGACGTTCAGGGCATTCTTCTGGAGGGACTGCGTCGTCTGGAGTACCGGGGCTACGACTCCGCCGGAATGGCGGTGATCGATGGCGGAACCGTGGTGCAGAGGGCACGGGAAGTGGGCAAGGTTGCGTCCCTGAGCGATGCCATCAACACAAACCCGCTAACCGGGCACCTGGGCATTGCCCACACCCGCTGGGCAACCCACGGAGAACCTTCGCAGATCAATGCCCACCCGCACATGTCCGGTGAACGCCTGGCCATCGTACACAACGGCATCATCGAGAATTATCAGGATCTGCGTGAGGAGCTGAAGAGCGAAGGCTTTGAGTTCTCCTCCCAGACCGATACCGAAGTGGTTGCCCACCTGATCGAGAAGTACTATCGGGAGATGGACAACCTGTACGCCTCGGTCAAGGCTGCGATTGCCCGCCTGCGGGGGGCCTATGCCCTCGCCGTTGTGCATTCGGACGAGCCGGACCACCTGGTGGTGTGCCGGGAAGGCAGTCCCCTGGTAATCGGTGTCGGTATTGGCGAGAACTTCATTGCCTCCGACCAGCTGGCTCTGCTGCCTGTAACGGACCGGTTCATGTTCCTGGAAGAAGGCGATATCGCCGACATCCACAAGGACAAGGTGGTCATCCACGACCGTGAAGGGACCCCGGTGGAGCGCAAGGTCACCCGCTTCGAACACGGTGCCGATTCCGCCGACAAGGGCGAATACCGCCACTTCATGCTCAAGGAAATATACGAGCAGCCAAAAGTGATCAAGGCCACCATGGAAGGCCGGATTACCGACAGCCGTGTCCTGGAACAGGCCCTTGGCACCGAGGCGGCCAACCTGCTGGAGGACGTGAACCACGTTCAAATCATCGCCTGTGGCACCAGCTACCACGCCGGTATGGTCGCCCGGTACTGGATTGAGGAGCTGGCCGGTGTGGCGTGCTCCGTTGAGGTGGCGTCCGAGTTCCGGTATCGCAAGCACGTGATCCAGCGGGACACCCTGTTCCTGTGCATTTCCCAGTCCGGAGAAACGGCCGATACCCTGGCAGCTCTTCGCCAGGCCAAACAGGCCGGTTTCCGGGCCGCGCTCGCCATTTGCAACGTTCCCGGCAGTTCCCTGGTCCGGGAATCCGATCTGGTGATCATGACCCAGGCGGGCCCGGAGATTGGTGTGGCTTCCACCAAGGCCTTCACTACCCAGCTCACGGCGTTGCTGATCTTCACCCTGGCCCTGGCCCGCCATAATGGCCTGGATGAGCAGCGGGAAGCCGACATCGTGAAAGCGATTCACCAGCTCCCGGGTCAGGTCGATCAGGTGCTGGCCCTGGATGGGGACATTGCCGAGATGTCCAAGGCGTTCATGGACAAGAACCACAGCCTGTTCCTCGGGCGGGGATCGCAGTTCCCGGTTGCTCTGGAAGGTGCTCTCAAGCTCAAGGAAATCTCCTACATCCACGCGGAAGCCTACCCGGCGGGCGAGCTGAAGCACGGACCGTTGGCCTTGGTGGACAGTGAAATGCCGGTCGTGACCGTGGCCCCCAACAACGACCTCGTGGAGAAGCTCAAGTCCAACCTGGAAGAAGTCCGGGCCCGCGGCGGTGAACTCTTTGTGTTTGCTGACCAGTCGGCTGACGTCAGACCGGAAGAACATATCCACGTCATGCAGTTGCCGTCGGTGCATGAAATCACCGCCCCGATTGTTTACACGGTTCCGCTGCAGTTGCTGTCTTACCACGTCGCCGTCCTCAAGGGTACGGACGTGGATCAGCCGCGCAACCTGGCCAAGAGCGTGACGGTCGAATAGCTTCACCGCTGTCCGGTGCCAAATCGGGTTGTCGCAGCTAAAGGTTTTGTAGAACCGCGTTTTTTGCTATTTTGCAAAGCAGACTGGCTCATAGCCAGACTTGTTAGCGGGAGAGACTGTGTTGCACTGCTGTGCGACCGGCGCCGAAGGAGCAACTGCCCCGGAAACTCTCAGGCAAAAGGACCGCTAACTTGAAAACTTTCCGAAGAGCTGTCGACGACTGCGTCAGTCGGCACACCGAAGGAGCAAGCCGCCGATTCCGTTGAATCGGCGCGTGAATCTCTCAGGTTCCGTGACGGAAGGGGTGCTTTCTACCACTGTGGGTAGGAAGGAAACCCTGGACGCCTCCTGGAGATGGTTGTATGAAGCGAATTGCAGTAATTGGCGGTGGTATCACCGGTATCACGACCGCCTATACCCTGGCCAAGCGCGGCCTTGATGTCACCGTTTACGAAAAGCACCGCTATGCCGCGATGGAAACCTCCTTCGCCAATGGTGGCCAGTTGTCAGCCTCCAACGCCGAGGTCTGGAACAACTGGCAGACCATCATGAAGGGCATGAAGTGGATGCTCCGAAGTGATGCCCCCCTGCTGGTCAACCCCAAGCCGTCCTGGCACAAGCTGAGCTGGTTCGCGGAGTTTATCGCCGCCATTCCCCAGTATGAGCAGAACACCACCGAAACTGCGCGCATGGCCATTGCCGCCCGGGAACACCTGTTCCAGTGGGCGCAGGACGAGGGCATTGATTTTGACCTGAAGAAGCAGGGCATCCTGCACATCTATCGTGACAAGGACGGTTTTGATCACGCTGCCAACGTCTCCAAGCTGCTGGCTGCCGGCGGTCTCGAGCGCCGGGCCGTCACCCCGGAGGAAATGAAGTCGATCGAGCCCACCCTGGCCGGAACCTATTACGGTGGCTTCTTCACCGAAAGCGATTCAACCGGTGATATCCACAAGTTCACCAATGGCCTGGCCGAGGCGATCCTGCGCCTCGGCGTCAAGACCTGCTACGGGCACACCGTAACCGAACTCAGTGCAGATCAGAACAACGCCTGGGTGACTGCCTACGACGGCGAACAGCAGAATCGCGACACCTTTGACGGAGTGGTGATCTGCGCGGGCACCGGCAGTCGGGCACTGGCGGCGAAGCTGGGCGACCGGGTGAATATCTACCCGGTAAAAGGCTATTCCATCACCGTCCAGCTGGATGACGAGGCTTCCCAGAAGGCTGCGCCGACAGTCAGCCTGCTGGACGACGCCACCAAGCTGGTGACCAGCCGGCTCGGCGATGACCGCTTCCGCGTTGCGGGGACGGCGGAATTCAACGGCTTCAACCGGAATATCCGGGATGACCGGATCAAGCCGCTGACCCGCTGGGTCGAGGAATGTTTCCCGGGGGTCAGCACCCGCCGCGTTGTGCCCTGGGCCGGACTGCGCCCCATGCTGCCCAACATGATGCCGCGCGTGGGTCCGGGTCGCCTGCCGACCGTGTTCTACAACACCGGTCACGGTCACCTGGGCTGGACCCTGTCGGCGATTACCGCCGAGATGCTGGCCGAAGCTGTTGAAAGGTCGTCGTCTGGCGTTACCGTCAGCGCTGCCGGCTAGTCTGGGTTGTTGGCCCGGCCATATTCATTGGCCGGGCTTATCGCCAAGCGAAATCCCGCTCAGGTCCCGTTGCAGTTTTTTCAGAAGGTGCAGCAGACTCACTCCGTCATCGAAGCTCAATCCCTGCAGGGCTTGCTGGTAGAACTCGGTGATGGTGTCCTGCAGCTTGTTCCAGAATTCCCGACCGGATTCGGTAAGCACCACCAGTCGGGCGCGCCGGTCCTGGGGATCGGTAATTCGCACCACATGACCATCCCGCTCCATGCGTTTCAGTACGCCGTCGAGGTTCTGCCGGCTGACGTGCAGGTACTCCTTGAGCTGGTTGAAGGACGTTCCGTCTTCAAACCCTTCCCGTGACAGCGCCCCCAGCACCGCCCACTGCACCGCGCTGATCCCCATTTCATTCTGAACCTGCCGCTGGAGGATGTTTCCGGTCTGGAACAGGCGGAAAAACAGCCGGTTCGGAATACCGCCGGATTCGTTGACGATCATCTGAGCTCCTGTCTGTCCCTTCCCGGCCGGATGCCCAGGAAGGTATGCATCGGCGCCCCGAATCGCGTCGGTCAGGGGGCGCATTACTTGGGTAGGTACTCGCGAGCAATGATATTCTTCATGATCTGCGCGGTGCCGTCACCTATTTGCAGGCCCAGAACGTCCCGAAGCCGCTGGGCAAACGGCAGATCCTCGCCCCAGCCGGTGTGGCCATGGGCCAGCAGGCACTGCTTGACCACATCAAATGCCAGCTTCGGCCCCCACCACTTGTTCATGGCTGCCTCGGCATTGTGGGGCAGGTTGTTGTCCTTGAGCCAGAGCGCATGGTAGCACTGCAGGCGCGCCGCCTGAACGTAGGTCTGGTATTCCGCCAGCGGATGCGTCAGGCCCTGGAACGCGGACAGGTTCTGACCGAAGGCCGTGCGTTCGGTCAGCCACTGCCAGGTCTCATCCAACGACTGCTGGGCCACGGCCAGGCACTGCAGGCCGATCAGCGCCCGGCTGTAGTCGAACCCCTGCATCACCTGTTTGAAGCCTTTACCCTCGACACCCATCATGTTGCTGGCGGGCACTTCCACGTTGTCGAAGAAGATGGAGCCGCGGCCGATGGCACGCTGGCCATTGTCCTCGAACCGGGTAGTGGTGATGCCCGGGCTGTCCATCGGGACCAGGAAAGCACTGATGCCAGAGGCCCGCTGCTCCACCGTGCCCGTGCGGGCAAACACCACCGCCACATCGGCCTGGTCGGCCATGGAAATGGAGGTTTTCTCGCCGTTGAGCAGGTAGGCGTCGCCTTTCTTCTCGGCCTTCAGGCGCAGGTTGGCGGCGTCCGAGCCACCATGGGGTTCGGTCAGGGCGATGCAGGCCACCTTCTGGCCAGCGGTTATGCCGTACAGCCACTCTGTTGCCAGGGCCGGGGTCGCGTGGCTGGCGATGATCTGGCCATTCAGGGACGCCAGCAGGGGGATGTAGCCCACGTTGAAATCCCCTTTCGAGATCTCCTCGATGATCAGGCCGCTGGTGACACAATCCATGCCGCTGCCCCCGAACTCTTCGGACAGCTCACCGCCCAGAAGGCCCATCTCGCCAAGCTGGCGGATGACATCCCGTTCGATGACACCCGCCTGATCCCGCTTGCGGTAGCCCGGCGCCAGCACCTCGGTGCTGAAGCGGGCGACCACTTCGCGGATCGCCATCTGTTCTTCGTTGAATGCGAAATTCATGGTGGTCTCCGGGCCTTCGGCCTACTTGTAGTACTTGCGGAACTCGGGCTTTCGCTTTTCCTTGAAGGCGCTCACGCCCTCTTTGGACTCGTCGGTGTCGTAGTAAAGGCTCAGGGCCTGCATGCCGAGGGCGCCGATGCCGGCGATGTTGTCGCTGTCGGCGTTGAAGGACCGCTTGGCGATGCTCAGGGCCGTGGGGCTCTTTTCGAGGATCTCGTCGCACCATTGGCGGACTTCCTCATCCAGCTGCTCCGGCGGGACCACCGCATTCACCAGCCCCCATTCCAGCGCCTGCTGGGCGGAATACTTGCGGCACAGGTACCAGATTTCCCGGGCCCGCTTTTCGCCCACCACCCGTGCCAGGTAGGCGGTACCGAACCCCGGATCAACCGAGCCCACCTTGGGGCCGACCTGGCCGAAGATGGCGGTTTCCGAGGCGATGCTCAGGTCGCAGATCACATGCAGGACATGGCCGCCGCCGATGGCGAAGCCGTTCACCCGGGCGATGACCGGCTTGGGCACTTCCCGGATCAGGCGTTGCAGTTCCTCCACCGGCAGGCCGATCAGTCCGCGGCCATCGTACTGGCCTTCGTGAGCACCCTGATCGCCGCCGGTACAGAAGGCCTTCTCGCCGGCGCCGGTAAAGACGATCACCCCGATGTCCTTGTTCCAGCCAGCGCGATTGAAGGCGTCGATCAGTTCCATGCATGTCTGTCCGCGGAAGGCGTTATAGCGTTCCGGGCGGTTGATGGTGATGGTCGCGATGCCGTCGGTTTCGTCGTACAGGATGTCTTCGTAGGTCATGGTCGGTTCTCCGTATTTGTGAAAAAGGCCGTTCAGCCGGCCATGGTCAGGCCACCGGATACACTGATGACCTGGCCGGTAATAAAGTTGGCGTCATCACTGGCAAGCAGGGCAATCACCCCCGGGTAGTCCTCCGGCTGCGCCAGCCGCTTCATGGGTACCGCGTTGCGAAAGGCTTCCAGCAGTTTTTCCGGATTCGGGGCGCTTTCGGCGACGCCCTTGAGCAGGGCGGTATCGGTGGGGCCGGGGCAGACCACGTTCAGGCACACGTTCTTGGTGGCCAGTTCCCGGGCAACGGTTTTGCTGAAGCCCACCAGGCCGGCCTTGCAGGCGGCGTAGACGGATTCGCCGGAGGAGCCGACCCGGGCGGCGTCCGAGGCCACGTTGACGACCTTGCCGCCACCGGCCGCCACCATCCGGGGCAGCACCACGTGGTGCATGTTCAGAGCACCGGTCAGGTTCACCGCAATCAACTGATCCCAGAGTTTGGGGTCTGTCTTGAGGAAGGGCAGGAAGCGGTCGAAACCGGCGTTGTTGACCAGAACGGTGGGCACGCCCAGGTCATTCTCGATGGCTGCGACGGTTTCGGTGATGGCGGCGTAATCGGTGATGTCCGCGGTGTAGGCCCGGCCCTTTCCGCCGGCTTCGGTGATCCGATCGACGGTGGCCTGAGCCGCCCCCTCGTCCCGGTCCAGAACGGCCACCAGGCTGCCTTCCTCGGCAAAGCGCAGGCATACGGCGCGGCCAATGCCGCCGCCGCCACCGGTGACGATGACTGTTTTTCCGTTGAGGCCTCTCATGATGGTGTGCTCCTGTGTGTGTCGGTAAACGGGTTAGCTGCGCCTGGCCGGCTCCGGGTGAACCGCTCTGGCCTGTTCACGCAGCTTGAATTTCTGGATCTTTCCAGACGCGGTGCGAGGCATGGCGTCGATGACCTCAAGGAATTCGGGCAGGTAATTCCTGGACAGTTTCTGTTCGAGCAGGTACCCGTTGACCTCGTCCAGGGTGACGCCCGTGGCGTTGTCGTCGAGGGTTACGTAGGCGCACACCCGCTCTCCGAGCCGGTCGTCCGGGCAGCCCACCAGGGCGACATCGACGAGGCCGGGGAATTTGTAGAGCAGGTTTTCCACTTCAACCACGGGAATGTTTTCGCCGCCGCGTATCACCACGTCCTTGGTGCGACCGGTGATACGGATGTAACCGTCCTGGTCCATGCGCGCCAGGTCGCCGGTGCTGAACCAGCCGTCCTCATCGACGCCGTAGAGTTCCGGACGCTTGAGATAGCCGACAAACAGGCTCGCGCAGCGGACCAGCAGGTTACCTTCTTCGCCGGCGGGCAGGCCATTACCCTGGAAGTCGGTGATTTTCACTTCCATCCAGGGCAGGGCCTTGCCGTCGGACTGGCTTGCCCGCTCGGGGCGATCTTCCGGGCAGGTCATGGTGACCGCGCCGTTCTCGGTCATGCCCCAGGCCGAAACGATCTTTGCCTTCAACACCTTGCCGGCCTGTTCCACCACCGCGCTGGGGATCGGGGCACCTGCCGATACGAAGATGCGCAGGGAATCCAGTTCGCCCTCGTGCCTGGGGGCCGCTTTCACCAGGTCCGCCAGGAAGGGCGTGGCCGCCATGGTGAAGGCCGGCTGCTCGGCGGCAATCACTTTGCACACGTACTCGGCGTCCCAGATGTCCTGGAGGATGGCGGTGGTACCCAGGTAGATGGGCATCATGATGCCGTACATGAAGCCGGTCTGGTGCGCGAGAGGTGAGGCCATCAGGACCTTGTCGTCCGAACCCAGGTGCAGCCGGTCCGCGTAGGGACGGACATTGGAGAACAGGGTGTTGGAGGTGTGCATCACCCCCTTGGGCTCGCCGGTGGTGCCGGAGGTGTAGAGGATCTGGATGACATCGTCGGCACTGAGCTGGCGCTCCCGGAACAATGCGTCGGTGTCCTGCTGTTCTTCCCAGGCGGTGTCGAGCAGGCGTTGCTCGAAGCTGCGATCGCCCTCGCCGCCGATCACCAGCAGGGTTTCCAGGTCAGGCAGTTCGGCCCGGATGCCATCGACCATGGCTTCGTAGTCGAAGTTGCGGAACAGCTTCGGAATGACCAGCAGGCGGGCCTCCCCGTGCTTGAGCATGAACCGCAGTTCGCGCTCGCGGAAGATGGGCATCAGCGGATTCAGGATGGCGCCGATGCGCATGCAAGCGAGGTGCAGGGCGGTGGTTTGCCACCAGTTGGGCAGTTGGCAGGCCACCACATCACCCTTCCCGATGCCCAGGCCGGCCAGACCGGCGGCCATGCGGGTGACAGTGTCATTCAGTTCCCGGTAGGTGAGAGCGGTTCGGGTGTCCCCGGTAACTTGATATCCGACAATGGCTTCCCGGTCCGGGGTATGGGTGACCGCCTGGTCCAGGTAGTCGGTAATGAGTTTGTCGTTCCAGGCTCCGCTTTGAATCATGGCGGAGCGGCGGTCGGGTTGGTGGGTCAGGCCAGTTTCCATGTAATTCACCTGTTGTTGTCGGTTTTTGCTGGTCATTGGCGATCGGTCCAATACGGACCACTACGGTGTCATTCAACATACGCCTCTTGAAAATTATATGTCAACATATTGCTTTATAATTGGGTTGGCTAAGACTCCTGGGATACCTTTTACAAAGGTATTTTGGGTTTTATTTTGATTTGGTGATCCGGAGATGTCATGACATACAACAACATATTGCTAGAGAGGGACGGTGCGGTTGCGTTGATCAGGCTGAATCGCCCGAAAGTGCACAATGCGCTGAACAACGCCCTGATGTCGGAGCTGTCGGACGCGTTGAAAGCGCTGGATGCGTTCCTGGAAAAACGAACCCCGGAGTGGAAGCATCGTTAGGCGGTTCTGTTTTATTTTTTGACCCCGGTGCCCGCATGGCGCTAGAAATCGGTTAAAATGCGGCCAGCGTTTTCACTGTATTCCTGTAATGGTACGAATGTCTTGCGGGTGGCTGACCCCTCCGTGCGTTCTTGTTGCCAGGACCAAAAGTGGTCGCAAAGCGTACCTTCGGACCATACCCCGGTACACAAATATCAAGGAAGATGCGGGCTTTCTGCCGCACCCTTCCAGTAACCCGTTTTTTTAGAAGAAACCCGCAATGCCCACAACCGTCATCTCCGGCTTTACCCACAATTTCCTTGGCAAGGCGCCAGTCTGGTACAAACAGGTCATCCTGCTGTTCCTGATCGCCAACCCTATCGTGATGTATCTGTTGGGGCCGGGGACCGCCGGCTGGCTCCTGATCGCAGAGTTCATTTTCACCCTCGCCATGGCGCTGAAATGCTACCCGCTGTTGCCGGGCGGCCTGCTGGCGGTGGAATCGTTGCTCATCGGCCTGACCACGCCGGACGCGGTGTACCTCGAAGTGCTCACCAACTTCCCGGTGATTCTGCTGTTGATGTTCATGGTGGCCGGCATCTACTTCATGAAAGAGTTGCTGCTGGTGACCTTTACCCAGATCCTGGTGGGGGTGCGCTCCAAGTCGGCGTTGTCCCTGCTGTTCTGCAGCGCCGCTGCCGTGCTGTCCGCATTTCTGGATGCCCTGACCGTCACCGCGGTGATCATCAGCGTGGCCGTGGGTTTCTACTCGGTCTACCACAAGGTGGCGTCCGGGAAGGGCTATCACCACAAAGACCACAACGCCGGCAGTGACGAGGAGGTGGTCGAACTGCACCGGGAGGATCTGGAAAACTTCCGGGCCTTCCTGCGCAGCCTGTTGATGCACGGTGCCATCGGTACCGCCCTGGGCGGGGTTGCCACCATGGTGGGTGAGCCCCAGAACCTGTTGATTGCCAAGGTGGTGGATTGGGATTTCGCCGGTTTCTTCCTGCACATGGCGCCGGTCAGCCTGCCGGTGCTCGCGGCCGGCCTGTTTACCTGTTGGGCCCTGGAGAAGCTGCGCTGGTTTGGTTACGGCGGGCGTTTGCCCAGGCCGGTCCGTCAGGTGCTGGAAGAATTTGCCGAGAACGAACGGGCCAAGCGCACCAAGGCCGATCAGGCCGCGCTCTGGGTGCAGGCCATCGCCGCCGGCATTCTGGTGGTCGGTCTCGCCTTTCACCTGGCCGAGGTTGGCCTGATCGGCCTGTTGGTGATCATCCTGATCACCTCGTTCACCGGCATCACCGATGAACACCAGATCGGTAAGGCGTTCCAGGAATCCCTGCCATTTACCTCCCTGCTGGTGGTGTTTTTCGCCGTGGTGGCGGTGATCCACGAGCAGCACCTGTTCAAGCCGATCATCGATTACGTCCTGTCCCTGCCCGAGGGTCAACAGCCTGGCATGTTCTTCATTGCCAACGGTGTGCTCTCCATGATCAGCGACAACGTCTTCGTGGCCACCGTGTACATCAGCGAAGTAAAACAGGCGCTGGATGCCGGCAGCATCAGCTACGAGCATTTCCAGGACCTGGCCATCGCCATCAACACCGGCACCAACCTGCCCAGTGTCGCCACCCCCAATGGCCAGGCTGCGTTCCTGTTCCTGCTGACCTCGGCCATTGCGCCCCTGGTTCGCCTGTCGTACGGGCGCATGGTGATCATGGCTTTTCCCTATACCCTGGTGATGGGTGGTGTCGGCCTGTACATGGTGGTCAACCACATCTGAGGGCCCTTTGTTATTTTGAGGCAGCTGTCCGTGCACAATTTTTCCGGTCTGATAAGCTCTGCTAAAAGCGATCACATGAACTGGAAGCCATGAACAGCTGCTGTATCCGTCGCCCCGCATCGAATCCCGCTGGCTTCGCCACCTTCGCCCTGTGGCTCCTGGTGTCTGTCCTGGCCTGGCCATCGATTGCCTCGGGCGAAGAGGCCGCATCGAAAACCCTGCGCATCGCCTACGTGGAGTTTCCGCCGCTCTCGTACCGGAATGAAGCCGGTGAGGCGGACGGGGCGATGATGGAGATCACCCGGAAGGTCGCCATCGAAGCCGGTTACACCCCGGAGTTCATTTACCTGCCGGTAAGCCGGGTCTACCTATACCTGCGTAACGGCTTGATCGACCTCTGGCCGGGGCCGACGGATATCCCCACCCTCGATGGCGAAGTGCTGGAAAGCTGGGCCAGCCCGATGCCGATCCAGCTGAGTGCCTGGTACAGTCAGAACAAGATGCGTCCACTGGAGAATTTCAACCAGCTCCGGGGCAAGACCGTGATCGTGATCGGCGGTTACACCTACGCGGGGCTGATCAACTGGCTGAATGACGTCGAGGACATTCGCATCACCGAAGCCCCCAACCACCGCTCAGCCATCGATATGCTCAAGCGTAACCGGGGAGACTATCTGCTCGACTACCGGGAGCCGGTGCTGGAAATCCTGGATGGGCCCGCTGATGAGAAGATTGGCGAAACGGAAGTGCGCAGTCGCAACGTGGCCTGGCTGTTTTCCCTCGCCCGCCCACGCGCGGCGATCCTGAGGGAGGAGTTCGACGACGCCTATCTGCGACTGGCCGAGAAAGGCGAAGTACCCGGGGTGCGGACCGTCATGCCGGCGTACATCATTCCCGGCTTTCCGGAACAGTACCGCTAGCTTGGGCCGTCGACCTCATTCGGTCGACAGCCCGATGTCGCCGTACCAGGCCGTGGCCGTTTCCCCGGTGTTGTCCGAATCCGACATGATGGCAATGCCGACCACGGGTGGGGGCGCCTCCCCGAACGCTCGGTGGTAATCCGCGACGATATCCCGTTCTACCGTGACCCATGCACCCGCCCGTTCGCTCCCCGAATTTACCGCCACCATCATGGTCTTGTCGGTGTAGGGGTTGGGGACAAACTCGCCCTCGGGCAGGGTATTGGCCCAGATGTAGTTGAGGGCGTTGCCCGGCAGGCTTTCACCAAACAGTACCTCGACGGCCTTGCGCTTGGCCCGTTCAAAAAAACCGGCTTTCTCGGGCTGGAATTTGAACGCCACGTAGATCCGTGCCGGGTAGTCGTCGCCGGACTTTTTACGGGCATTGCCCTGCTCAAATACGTTCGATACCTTCCAGCGCCAGCGCAGAACCAGCGAATCCCCTGGCCGCAGTTCCAGCCGGGTGATCATCCCGGAGGCCCCACCGGCCGTCCGGGCCCGGACCACCTGTATGCCCTCGTCGGTCACCAGTTCGTAGCGGGAATGCCGGTCAATCTTGGGGAATTCCAGGGGCTCCCAGCCGGAGTTGCCCCCCAGGGTTTCGATCTCGGAGAAGGCAGGTAAGTCAGTGCCTTCCGCCTGTGCAGCGGGGGCCAGCCAGGGGCTGGTGGCCAGGGCCAGTGCGGGAATCAGTGATTTCAGTGCCGTCAGACGCACATGGGTCTCCTCTGCGGAATTCGCGTGGGTTACCGGGGAGACAGCCCGAGTGCTTAAAAGTGCCCGAACGCGCCTACTGGGTTGCCAGCAGGCGGATGGCGCTGGCGGCTGCGGCGGTCCGGTTTTCCACACCCAGCTTCCGGAAGACCTGTTCCAGGTGCTTGTTTACCGTGCGTGGGCTCATGTCCAGAATCTGCCCGATTTCCCGGTTGGTCTTGCCATTGGCAATCCACAGTAGCACGTCCGATTCCCGCAGGGTCAGCTGGAATCGCTCCCGCAGGGCCGCAGCGGCGCTGTTCTGGTTCTGCGGTGTCTTCAGCCGGAGCAGGTACTCGCGGCCGTCCACCAGCGCCAGGTACTCCACCGACCGGGGGGTATCCAGGGCCCGCAACGGCATGACATGCCCCGGCTCCAGATTGTGGCTGAGCCACTCTTCCAGCCGTGCCCGGACATCCGGGAACTCCGGATGACTGCTGTCGGGCAGGCACCGGCAGACCTGCGGCGTGCCCCAGAGCAGGTTGCCTTCCCGGTCCACCGCAAACAGGTTCTGGCCGGCCGTGTCGAGGGCATTGCGGGCGCTGCGGGTCATCCGGGCATTGGTCAGGTGCACGTCCATGCGCGCCAGCAGTTCCGTGGTGTTGATGGGCTTGGTGACATAGTCCACCCCGCCGGCGTTCAGACCCATGACCACGTGTTCGGTGTCACTCAGGCCGGTCATGAAGATGATGGGAATGTCGGTGAACGCCGGGTTCTCCTTCAGCCGCCGGCAGGTTTCAAAACCGTCCATGTGCGGCATGAGCGCATCCATCAGCACCACATCCGGTGTGATGTTCTGGCTGATGGTGAGGGCCTGATTGCCTTCCAGCGCCACCAATACGGTCATGCCCGCTTCCTCGAGGGCATCGTTGATCATGCGAATGGAGTCGACCGCGTCATCCACGACCATCACGACGGTTTTCCGGTCCTCATGAAGCTTCATGTTCGGCTACCTCGAGTAATTCCAGAATTTTTTCAAACTGAAAATCATTGGTGAGTTGGGTCAGTTCGTCGGTAAAGCGTTCTTCGGCCTCGCCCCGATGCTTGAGGCCATGCAGCGCCTCCAGCAGCCCCTTGCGGTGCCCGATTCGGGCCAGGTCCGCCAGAACCTGGCGATGTGCCATGGCGGGCAAGGGCAGGTCACCGGTGTCCGACACCGGGATGGCGGCCAGCGGTTCGGCACTCTTCTCGAACCGCCACTCCAGGTCCAGCACCCGGGCGATGGTGTCCAGTAACAGGTTCAGACGCACCGGCTTGATGATGTAGCCGTCGTGCAGGCGCGGTGAGTCCGCGGCATGATGGCCCTCGTTGGCATCGGCGGACACCATCACCACCGGCATGGCGTGTTTGTCCGCCCGCAGCTGCTGGAGGACCTCCCAGCCGGTACGGCCCGGCATGGAGACGTCCAGAAGCACCAGGTCCGGGCGTTCGGCGGCCACGGTTTCCTCGACCCTGAGGGCATTGCCGATGTCGATAATCTCGAAACCCAGCGGCGACAGCATGGCGCGGATGACCTGGCGGTGGGAGATATCGTCGTCCACCAGCAGGACCTTGCGCCGGGTGCCGTGATAGCCATAGATGCGACGAGCCGGGGCGCTGACCGATCGGGGACTGGAGCTGTGCAGGCTGGAGAGCATCAGGCTGACCTTGAAGGTGCTGCCCTGGCCGGGTTCACTGGCCACCGAGATATCGCCGCCCATGATCTCGGTGAGCAGGCGGGTAATGGTCAGGCCAAGCCCGGTGCCACTGCGGCTCTGGCCCGGGGTACGGATACGCTCGAACGGCCGGAAGATGCGTTCAATGTTCTCCTGGGCTATGCCTTCACCGGTGTCCCGGATGGTGAACTCCGCCACCTGGCTCCGGTAGCGCAGGGTCAGGGATACCTCGCCCCTGTCGGTGTACTTGATCGCGTTCGACAGCAGGTTGATCAGGATCTGGCGCAGGCGTTTCTCGTCCGTGGTCACCATTTCCGGCAGCGGGTAGGGGCAGTGGTAATCGAACGCCAGGCCCTTCTCCTCGGCCTGCAGCTGGAACATGGTGACCAGCTGTTCCATCAGCAGCCCGATTCGCACCTGGTCCCGGTGCAGGTCCAGCCGCCCGGCCTCGATCTTGGAGATGTCCAGCAGCCCCTCGATCAGATCGGCCAGGTATTCACCGCTGCGGCGAATCACCCCCAGGGCCTCCTTCCGGTGGGGTGGGACTGAGTCATCGTTCTCCAACAACTGGGCGTAACCGAGAATGGCATTCAGTGGTGAGCGGAGTTCGTGACTGATGCCGGTCAGATAGCGGCTTTTCGCGCCATTTGCTGCCTCCGCTTGCTCTTTGGCCTGCTGCAGGGCCTGATCGGTGCGCTCGTGAGCGACAATTTCCTCCATCAGCAGCCGGGTCTGACGACCGGACTCTTCCTCCGCCACCACCCGGCTTTCGTGGGCCAGCACAAACAGCCAGCAGATCACCCCGGTGACAATCACCAGGATGAAAAATACCTTCCACAGGGTGACGGACAGCAGCAGGGCTTCGGGTGCCGAGGCCACCGGCGTCTTGAAGTAGATCAGCGATAGCAGCAGGCCGGACAGGCCATTGATCAGAAACAGCAGGCTCAGGAAGTGACCGAGGCGGGAGTGGAGCCGGCTCAGGAGCGCACCGGGCATCAGCTTGCCGAGAAATTGCTGGAGCTGTTCCTGGTAACCGGCGCCGGGTTTGCAGGCGTCGCCGCAGCGGGCATCGAGCGAGCAGCACAGCGAACAGATGGTGCCGGCATAGGCCGGGCAGCTGGTGACATCCTCCGGTTCGAATCTGTGTTCACAAATGGTGCATTGCACCAGCTGGTGGTCGGTGGCGAGGGGCGTGAACGGGCGCGCAGTGTAAAACCGGCCGCCGGTCTTCCAGGCGATCAACGGCGCTGTAATCAGCGCCACCGCCATGGCAATGAAGTGAGACAGGGCTTCGGCGTAGTCGCCGAGGACGCCGGTGTGGCAGGTAATGCCCACCACCGAGGCGGTGATCATGGCACCGACGCCCACTGGGTTGATGTCGTACAGGTGCGCGCGCTTGAACTCGATGTGTTTGGGGCTGAGCCCCAGCGGCTTGTTGATCACCAGGTCCGCCACCAGCGCGCCGACCCAAGCGATGGCGATGATGCCATAGAAGCCGAGGGTTTCCTCCAGTGCCCGGTAGACCCCCAGCTCCATGACCAGCAGGGCAATGGCGACGTTGAAGAACAGCCATACCACCCGGCCCGGGTGGCTGTGGGTGAGCCGGGAGAAGAAGTTGGACCAGGCGATGGAGCCGGCGTAGGCGTTGGTGACGTTGATCTTGAGCTGGCACAGGATTACGAAGATTCCCGCCATCGCCAGGGAGATCTCCGGCGAGTGGGTGATGTAGTTGAAGGCGACCACGTACATCTGGGTCGGATCCGCCGCCTCCGTGGCCGATATGCCCTGGTTCAGGGCCAGTACCGCCAGGAAGGAGCCGGCCAGGATCTTGAGCATGCCGATCACGATCCAGCCCGGCCCACCGGACATCACAGCCACCCACCACCGGCGTTTCTCCTCCCGGTTCCGGGGTTCCGGAATGAACCGCAGGAAATCCACCTGCTCGCCAATCTGGGCAATCAGCGAGAACACCACGGCGGCGGCCGCGCCGAACATCACCACGTTCAGGCCCTGGCCGGCGGCCTCTCCCAGGCCCTCGAATTTTGTCCAGTCGCTGATGGACGAGGCATCGGCGTAGATGATGAACACGAACGGCGCCAGCTGCAGCAGGATCCACACCGGCTGGGTCCAGACCTGGAACCGGCTGATAGTGGTGATGCCGTGGGTCACCAGCGGGATGATCGCCACCGCACAGATCAGGTAGCCCAGCACCAGCGGAATGCCGAACAGCATCTCCAGGGCCATGGCCATGATGGCCGCCTCGATGGCGAAGAAGATGAAGGTGAACGAGGCGTAGATCAGCGAGGTGATGGTGGAGCCGATGTAGCCGAAGCCCGCGCCCCGGGTCAGCAGGTCAATGTCCACGCCGTAGCGGGCAGCGTAGTAACTGATCGGGATGGCGGTCAGGAAGATCACCAGGCTGACCACCAGGATCGCAGCGACCGCGTTGTCAAAACCGTAGTGCAGGGTGATGGAGCCGCCGATGGCTTCCATGGCCAGGAACGAGATCGCACCCAGGGCGGTGTTGCTGACCCGGGCAGCCGACCAGCGCCGGGCGCTCTTGGCGGTAAACCTCAGGGCGTAGTCTTCCAGCGTCTGGTTGGCGACCCACTGATTGTACCTGCGCCGAACCCGGAAAATATTCTGTCGTGCGGCCATCGCTGCCTTGCCTGTGTAACCTGGGTAAGTGCCCGGTTATGGTGCGGTTTTGGGGTTCCGCGCACCGGACCTGAAAGCTTCAACAAGTTCCGTGCCATAGTTCGGCGCGCAGAGAGATGCGGTGACATCTAATTCGTGTACCTGCGTTTTAGCCGTTTGGGCCGGGGACCGGAATGCGTCAAATGACGTAGTGCGCTGGGGTGATTGCCGAATGGGCACCCGGGAGGGGGCTGAGCAGAATGTTTGACGTGGGCGCTGTGCTTTCGCAAGGAAGCGCGGTTCCGGCTTTCAAACACTGCGAGGAATCACCATGGGTACGACAGAGATAACCGCCAGTGGGCGGTCGATAGGCAAGGGACTAGGGTTTCGCAAGAGCCTGATGACACTGGCGGCGTCGGTCATGCTGGCCACCTCCGCGCAAGCGGCAGGGCCAAGCACCGCCGAGGTCAACACCACAGGGCTGGCGGTGACCGATGACACCGTCACGGTCGGCATCCTGCACTCCATCACCGGCACCATGGCGATCAGTGAGATCGGCTCGGTGCAGGCGGAAAAACTGGCCATTGAACAGATCAACGCCTCCGGCGGCGTGCTCGGCCGTGAGATCAAGTACGTTCAGGAAGACGGTGCCAGTGACTGGCCGACGTTTGCCGAGAAGTCCCGCAAACTGCTGCGCCAGGACGATGTCGCCGCCATTTTCGGCGCCTGGACCTCCGCTTCCCGGAAGGCCATCCTGCCGGTGATCGAGCAGTACAACGGCATGCTCTACTACCCCACCTTTTACGAAGGCCTTGAGCAGTCCCCGAACGTCATCTACACCGGCCAGGAAGCCACCCAGCAGATCCTGGCGGGTATCGACTGGGCGGTGAAGGAGAAGGGCGCCAAGAGCTTTTACCTGCTCGGCTCCGACTACATCTGGCCGCGCACCTCCAACAAGATCGCCCGCAAGCACATCGACAAGCTGGGCCTGAAGGTCGTGGGTGAGGAGTACTACCCGCTGGGCCACACCCAGTTCAACTCCGTGATCAACAAGATCAAGCTGAAGAAGCCGGATGTGATCTTTGCCTCGGTCGTGGGCGGCTCCAACGTCGCCTTCTACAAGCAGATGAAGGCCGCCGGTGTTGATTTCACCGAAGAAAAGCCCCTGCTGCTGACCATCTCCGTGACCGAGGACGAAATCCGCGGCATCGGTGGTGAGAACGTGGAAGGCATCTACGCCTCCATGAAGTACTTCCAGAGCCTCGACAACCCCAACAACCAGGAGTTTGTAGCGGCCTTCAAGGAAACCTACGGCGATGACATGGTCATCGGCGACGTCACCCAGGCCGCTTACCTTGGCCCGTGGCTGTGGAAGGCCGCGGTTGAAAAAGCCGGCTCTTTCGACATCGACAAGATCCGCGAAGTCTTCGCCGGCATCGAGTTCAAGAAAGCGCCGGAAGGTTACGTGCGCATCCACGAGAACCACCACCTGTGGTCCAAGACCCGCATCGGCCGCGCCCAGACTGACGGCCAGTACCAGGTTGTCTACGAGACCGAAGAGCTGATGGAGCCGGACCCGTTCCCGGAGGGTTACCAGTAAGCATGGATTGCCGGCGCCTGCGCGCGCCGGCAGCCATTACCTCCAGAACGTAAAGCATGTTGGTTTGAAGGGGAGAAAGGGTCATGTTCGATGGCTACACCAGCAGTGAATTGATGTCGATATTTGCCATGCAGGGGTTTGCCGGGCTCTCCCTGTTTTCAGTGTTCGTACTGATGGCAATGGGCCTGGCCATCATCTTCGGTCAGATGGGTGTCATCAACATGGCCCACGGGGAGTTCATGATCCTCGGCGCCTACACCACCTACCTGACCTCGGGTTTCTTCCAGAGCTACCTGCCCAGCCTGTTTGGCGGGTATTTCTTTGTGGCCATGATTCTGGCCTTCCTGATCTGTGCCGCATTGGGAGCGCTCGTCGAGTGGCTCATGATACGGCGACTCTACCACCGACCGCTCGACACGCTGCTGGCCACCTGGGGCCTGAGCCTGATCATGCAGCAGGCCTACCGCTCGATCTTCGGTGCCCGTGAAGTGGGCGTGGAACTTCCCGAGTGGATGATGGGGGCGTTCCAGGTGACCGACCTGGTGGAACTCCCCATCAACGGCCTGTTCGTGATGATCATCGCGCTCTCGATTGCCGTCGGCGTCTACCTCCTGATGTACCGCTCCGGCTACGGCAAGAAAGTCCGGGCCGTGGTCCAGAACCGCCCCATGGCGGAAGCGGTGGGCATCAACAGCGCCGGCATCGACCGCGCCACCTTTGCCCTCGGGTGTGGCATCGCCGGTATCGCCGGGGCCGCGTTCACCATGATCGGCTCCACCGGCCCGTCCTCCGGCCAGGCCTACATCGTCGACACCTTCCTGGTGGTGGTGTTTGGCGGTGCCCAGAGCCTGATCGGCACCATTGTCTCCGCCTTCGGCATTTCCCAGGCCCAGTCCACCATGGAGTTCTTCCTGAGTGGTTCCATGGCCAAGGTTCTCACCCTGCTGGTGGTCGTGGGCATTCTCATGTTGCGCCCCGAAGGCCTGATGGCCCTCAAGGTTCGTCGCTAGGAGCTCGTCATGAAAACACCGTCTAAAACACCATCGATAGTGAACTGGTTTACCTCCCGCGAGGGGCTGTATTACCTCGCGCTGGCCGCGCTGCTGGTGGTCATTCTGCCGCTGGCGCTAGACCCCTTCCGCCTGAACATGGTGGGCAAGTACCTGACCTACGCCTTCGTGGCCATCGGCCTGGTGATGTGCTGGGGCAAGGCCGGCATCCTCAGCCTGGGCCAGGGCGTGTTTTTCGGCCTCGGCGGCTACTGCATGGCGATGTTCCTGAAGCTGGAGGCCTCCACGCCGGAGGCCACGGCCATCCAGTCCACCCCGGGTATTCCGGACTTCATGGACTGGAACCAGCTCACCGAGCTGCCGTGGTTCTGGGAACCGTTCCACAGCTTCTCCTTCACCCTGCTGGCGGTGATCGGGGTGCCCATGCTGCTGGCCTTCGTCATTGGCTTCGCCATGTTCACCCGGCGGGTGGGCGGCGTGTACTTCGCCATCATCACCCAGGCCATTGCGGCCATCCTGACCATCCTGATCATCGGCCAGCAGGGCTACACCGGTGGCGTGAACGGCATCACCGACCTGCAGACCCTGATGGGCTGGGACATCCGGACCGATGCCGCCCGGACCACCCTGTACTTCGTCTGCGTGGCGATGCTCTTCCTGTGCCTGTTTGTGGCCCGGTTCGTCCAGAACCGCAAGCTCGGCCGCATCCTGGTGGCCATGAACGCCCAGGAAAACCGGGTGCGTTTCTCCGGCTACGACGTCGCCGCCTTCAAGATCTTCGTGTTCTGCCTGGCGGCGGCCTTTGCCGGCATCGGTGGCGCCTTGTTCACCCTGATCGTCGGCTTCATGTCGCCGTCGTTCATCGGCATCGTCGCCTCCATCGAGATGGTGATCTTCTGCGCCCTCGGCGGCCGGTTGTCGATCCTCGGTGCGGTCTACGGCGCGCTGCTGGTGAACGCTGCCAAGAGTGGCTTCTCGGAATCCTTCCCGGAACTCTGGCCGTTCGCCATGGGTGCCCTGTTCATCGGTGTGGTGCTGGCGTTCCCGAACGGTCTGGCCGGGCTCTACCAGAGCTACGTGATGCCGCTTGAAGAGCGCCTGTTCAAGCGCAAGCCCAAGGCCGAGGCCCAGCCGGTATCCGAGCCCGAGCCGACCCCCGAGGCGCGCAAGCCCGCGGTTGAGGCGAAGGAAGCGCGCGAATACGACCCGATGATTGAACACTACAGCCCGGAGAAATCCTGATGAACGCAGCCAAATCCAAGAACAGTGATTTCCTGCTGGCGGTGGAAGGTCTCACCGTGTCCTTCGACGGCTTCAAGGCAGTGGATGACCTCTCGTTCTACCTCGATCCCAAGGAAATCCGGGTCATCATCGGCCCCAACGGTGCCGGCAAGACCACGGTGCTGGACCTGATCTGCGGCAAGACGAAGGCTACCTCCGGGTCCATCAAGTTTGCCGGCAAGGAGCTCACCAGGCTCAAGGAGCACCAGATTGTCCATTCCGGCGTGGGTCGGAAATTCCAGACCCCCTCGGTGTTCGAGGACCTGACCGTGTTCGAGAACCTGGAGCTGTCATTTCCAAAGGGCCACAGCGTCGGCGGGGCGCTGGCGTTCAAGCGCGATCCGGCGGTGATCGAGGCGGTGGAAGAGGTGGCAGCGACCATCTTTCTTACCGATGCCCTGAACGAGCCGGCGGCGTCCCTCAGCCACGGCCAGAAGCAGTGGCTGGAGATTGGCATGCTGCTGATCCAGAAGCCGGACCTGCTGATGCTGGATGAGCCGGTGGCCGGCATGTCCGTGGCCGAGCGCAAGAAAACCGCCGAGCTGCTCAAGGTGATCACCAAGGACCACACGGTGCTGGTGATCGAGCATGACATGCAGTTTGTCGGCGACATCGCCGACCGGGTCACCGTCATGCATCAGGGCAAGGTTCTCTCGGAAGGGTCCATCGAGCACGTGAAATCGGACCCGAAAGTCATCGAAGTCTACCTGGGGCACTGATCATGCTGAGCGTAAAACATTATTCGGTGGCCTATGGCCAAAGCACCATCATCGACGACCTGAACCTCGATGTGGCAAAGAATGAAATCGTGGCCGTGGTCGGCCGCAACGGTATGGGCAAGACCACGCTGATGAAATCCCTGGTGGGGATGACGCCCACCAGGGGCGGCGAAGTCAGCCTGGACGGTACCGATCTGTCCAGCCTGAAGAGCTTCCAGCGGGTGCGCGCCGGTATCGGTTTCGTACCCCAGGGGCGGATGATCTTTCCCACCCTGACAGTGCGGGAAAACATCGAGACCGGTCTGGCCGCGGTGGGCGAGAAGAAGGTGCCGGAGGACCTGTACGAGCTGTTCCCGGTGCTCAAGGAAATGCAGAACCGCCGGGGAGGCAACCTGTCCGGCGGCCAGCAGCAACAGCTGGCCATCGCACGCGCTCTGGCTACCCGCCCCAAGGTGCTGCTGCTCGACGAACCCACCGAGGGCATCCAGCCCAACATCATCAAGGACATCGCCCAGACCCTGCGGCGCATCCGCGATGAGCGGGGCCTGTCGATTGTGGTGTCGGAGCAGGTATTGAGCTTCGTGATGGATGCGGCCGACCGGATTCTGGTGATCGAGAAGGGCGCCATCGTGCACGAAGAGAGCCGGGCGGAAGCGGACCAGGACAAGATTGCCAGCTATCTGGCGGTGTAACGAGGAGTAGAGTAATGAGACACGGTGATATTTCCAGCAGCAACGACACCGTCGGCGTGGCGGTGGTGAACTACAAGATGCCCCGGCTGCACACCAGGGACGATGTGCTAGCCAACGCCCGCCAGATCGCGGACATGATCAAGGGCATGAAGGTGGGCCTGCCGGGCATGGACCTGGTGGTGTTCCCGGAATACAGCACCATGGGCATCATGTACGACAACGACGAGATGATGGAAACCGCCGCCACGGTTCCCGGCGACGAGACCGCCATCTTTTCCGCCGCCTGTCGCGAGGCCAACACCTGGGGGGTGTTCTCCCTGACCGGCGAGCGCCACGAGGAACACCCGAAAAAGGCGCCCTACAATACCCTGGTGCTGATCAACAACGAGGGCGAGATCGTCCAGAAATACCGAAAGTGCATTCCCTGGTGCCCCATCGAGGGCTGGTATCCCGGCGACACCACCTACGTCACCGAGGGCCCCAAGGGCATGAAGATCAGCCTGATCATCTGCGACGACGGCAACTACCCGGAAATCTGGCGCGACTGCGCCATGAAGGGCGCGGAGCTGATCGTGCGCTGCCAGGGCTACATGTACCCGGCCAAGGAACAGCAGATCATGATGGCCAAGAGCATGGCCTGGGCCAACAACTGCTACGTGGCCGTGGCCAACGCCTCCGGTTTTGACGGCGTGTATTCCTACTTCGGCCACTCGGCACTCATCGGCTTTGACGGCCGCACCCTCGGTGAGTGCGGCGAGGAGGACATGGGTGTTCAGTACGCCCAGCTCTCGGTGAGCCAGATCCGCGACGCCCGTACCAACGACCAGTCCCAGAACCACCTGTTCAAGCTGCTGCACCGGGGCTACACCGGCGTGCATGCCTCCGGTGACGGTGACAAGGGCGTGGCCGACTGCCCGTTCGAGTTCTACCGCACCTGGGTGATGGATGCCCAGAAGGCGCAGGAAAACGTGGAGGCGATGACCCGCAAGACCGTCGGTACCGCCGAGTGCCCGGTCGGGGAGCTGCCGTTCGACGGCAAGGAAAAATCCGCAGGGGCCTGAGCCCGGGAGGCACTGATGCCGTTTATCAACGAACGGCTGGAAGCCAACCGGGAGTCCATTGCAAAGAACCGGGCCGCTTCAGGCCCGGTCCGTGTTTCCCGGTTCCGCTTCGAGCCAGTGGCCGTGATGGCCCGCCTTCGGGACAACATCGTCGGCCAGGACCACGCCCTCACCGCCATGGAAGCCATGCTGGTGCGGGTGAAGGCCGACATCGGCGAGGACAACCGGCCGCTGGCGGTGCACCTGTTCCTGGGGCCCACCGGCGTCGGCAAGACCGAAACCGTGCGCCTGATCGCCGAGGCCATTCACGGCAGCCGCGATGGTTTGTGTCGCATCGACATGAACACTCTGGCCCAGGAGCATTACGCCGCCGCGCTCACCGGTGCACCGCCGGGGTATGTGGGCAGCAAGGAAGGCCACAGCCTGTTCGACCTGGACAAGGTGCAGGGCTCGTTCAGCAAACCCGGCATTGTGTTGTTCGATGAGATTGAAAAGGCCAGCAAGGAAGTGGTCCGCACCCTGCTCAACGTGCTGGACACCGGCCGGCTGGTGTTTCCCTCCGGTAACCGCGAGATTGATTTCCGCAACACCCTGATTTTCATGACCAGCAACGCCGGGGCCCTGGAGGCCGAGGCGTACGAACAGCGTTACCGGCGGGGCTGGCGGCGCTGGCTCGGGTTATCGCCCGGCAACGGCGAGGGTATTCGCGATGCTGCCCTGCGCCGCCACTTTGACCCGGAATTCCTCAATCGGATCGACCAGATCCTCACCTTCAATCCTCTGACCGAGAACTGGCTGGAGGCCCTGCTGGACATCGAGCTGGCGGGCCTCAATCGCCGCCTGTCGAAAAAACACGCGGAGCTGAGCCTGTCGCCGGAACTGCGCACCGAACTCTGCCGCGGCTACGACGCCCGCTATGGCGCCCGGGAGTTGCTGCGAGTATTTCGCCAGCGTCTGGAGCCGGCGCTGGCCCGGGCGTTGCTGACCTATCCGCACTGTCACCGGTTCGAGGCTTCGCTGGAGGGCAGGGCCGTCACGGTTCACCAATACGTCGAATGACGTAGGTACCGGGGGCATTTCGCGAATACCTCCCCGGCACCGGATTTCGGATAGTAAAGCCGTTACCTAAACGTGTAAGCCAAGACCAAGGAGCGCCCGTTATGGCTGAAACCATAATCAAGATTGATCTGAACAAGTCGGCCTATGAGAACGACAAAATCCACAACCGCTGGCACCCGGACATTCCGCTGGTGGCCACCGTCAAACCCGGCGACGATTTCATCGTCGAGTGCTACGACTGGACCGGCGGCCAGATCAAGAACGACGACAGCGCCGACGACGTGCGAGATGTGGACCTCAGCCAGGTGCACTTCCTGTCTGGCCCGATCGGGGTTGAGGGCGCGGAGCCCGGCGACCTGCTGGAAGTGGACATTCTCGATATCGGCACCTTCGAAGAGAGCCAGTGGGGCTTCAACGGCTTCTTCTCCAAGCAGAACGGCGGTGGCTTCCTGACCGAACACTTCCCGGAGGCCCAGAAATCCATCTGGGACTTCAACGGCATGTTCACCAAATCCCGCCACATTCCGAATGTGGAATTCGCGGGCCTGATTCACCCGGGCCTGATCGGCTGCCTGCCCTCCAAGGAACTGCTGGAAACCTGGAACAAGCGGGAAGCCGGCCTGGTGGCCACCGACCCGGAGCGGGTGCCCGAGCTGGCCACCCTGCCCAACGGCGAGACCGCCCACATGGGCCAGATGCGCGGCGAACAGGCCAAGGCCGCCGGCGCGGAAGCCGCCCGGACCGTACCGCCCCGTGAGCACGGCGGTAACTGCGACATCAAGGATCTGTCCCGGGGTTCCAAGGTGTACTTCCCGGTGTACGTGGACGGCGGGGGCCTCTCCGTGGGCGACCTGCACTTCAGCCAGGGCGACGGTGAGATCACCTTCTGTGGCGCCATCGAGATGGCCGGCTGGATCCACCTGCGGGTGAACCTGATCAAGGACGGCGTCAAGAAATACGGCATCAAGAACCCGGTGTTCAAGCCCAGCCCTATCAAGCCCCGCTACGACGACTACGTGATCTTCGAAGGCATCTCGGTGGACGAAGACGGCGGCCAGCATTACCTCGACGTGCACGTGGCCTACCGCCAGGCCTGCCTGAACGCCATCGAGTACATGACCAAGTTCGGTTACACCAAGGCCCAGGCCTACGCGATCCTCGGCTGTGCGCCGGTGGAAGGCCACATCAGCGGCGTGGTGGATATCCCGAACGCCTGCGCCACGCTCTGGCTGCCAACCGGCATCTTCGACTTCGACATCAACCCGTCGGCCGATGGCCCCCAGAAGAAAGTCAGTGGCGGCATGGACGTACCCCTGTCGAAAGATAAGGAGTAACCGCCATGCCCGTGTATGACTACAAGTGCCGCGAGCACGGCCTGTTCAACACACTTGCCACCATGGACGACGCCGCCAAGCCGGCGGAATGCCCCACCTGCAAGGTGTTGTCGCCCCGAGTGATTGTGTTGCCACCGCACATTGCGGCCATGGACCCGGCCAACCGGGCGGCCCAGGACCGGAACGAAAAATCCCGGCATGAGCCGGTGTTTTCCACCGCTGACCGCCGGGCCCACGACCAGGAACACAGCCGCAGTTGCGGTTGTGGTTCCCCGAAGCCTGGCAAGTCGATGCTGTTCTACACCGCCGACGGGAAGAAAATGTTCCCCTCCATGCGGCCCTGGATGATCAGCCACTGACGTTCAGTACAGAGTCTGTCACGTGTTTGGCCCCTTCGGGGGCCTTTTTTGTTGCCCCGCCTTGTTCCGTCTGAATATCGTGTATATAGTGTTTTCATCCTTGGTTAACTACCAGATGTTGTTTTTTTGAGCATCTCGGTATCGGGAATCCGGTGAGAATCCGGAACTGACGCGCAGCGGTATTGGAGAACGAGCGTGGCATGAAGACACTGGCGCAAGCCGGGAAGTCGCCACGCGAGGCCGAATCGAACGATTCATGCTCCTGAGTCCGAAGACCTGCCAGGGATACAACTGCACCTTCGCGTCTTAAGGTGAGCAGATCGGTAGTGCCTGCCCGTCCCCCGGGCAAGGTGCGCCCCTGCGTACGCGAAGGTGAAAGGAACCCAACGCGTATTCAGGAGTACAGACATGTCCACCTCTGCCCTGGCTGCACCCCAGCCGTCCGCCCCAACTGAAACCGAATCCCTGCAGGTCATCAAACGCAACGGCACCCTCGTGGGTTTCAATCCGTCCAAGATAACCGTCGCCGTGACCAAGGCATTTCTGGCGGTGGAAGGCGACAAGGCCGCCGGCTCGGCCCGCATCAACGACGCCGTGCACCGGGTCACCGAGCAGGTTATCCAGGCCATCGGCCGGCGCCTGAAAGCCGGCGGCAAGGTTCACATCGAAGACATCCAGGACCAGGTGGAGCTGGCGCTGATGCGGGCCGAGGAACAGAAAGTCGCCCGCGCCTACGTGCTCTACCGGGAAGACCACGCCCGGCAGCGTGCCCACCATCACCCGATGGAAGCCCACCCGCACCTGACCGTGAAAAAAGCCGGTGGCGAGATCGCCCCGCTGGACCTGGGCCGCATGAAACTGCAGGTGGAGCAGGCGGCTACCGGCCTGGACGGCATCGATGGCGACTCCCTGGTAGAGGACGCCCTGACCAACCTGTACGACGGCATTGCCGAGGAAGATGTGCTGTCGGCGCTGGTGATGACCGCCCGCGGGCGCATCGAACAGGAGCCGGACTACAGCGCCGTCACCGCCCGGCTGTTGCTGGAGCAGCTACGGCTGGAGAACGCCTCGGCCCTGAACTTGTCCACAGAGCTGCCACTGGCGGAAATTTATCCACAGGCCCTGAGAGCCTTCATCGCCGCCGGCATCCGCTACGAGCTGCTGGACGAAGCGCTGGCGGCCTTTGATCTGGAGCGCCTGGGCACCGCCCTGAAACCGGAGCGGGACCGGCAGTTCGGCTTCCTTGGCCTGCAGACCCTGTACGACCGTTACTTCCTGCACTGGAACAAGGCCCGCCTGGAACTGCCGCAAGTGTTCTTCATGCGCGTGGCCATGGGCCTGGCGCTGCGCGAGGATGACCCGAACACCCGCGCCATCGAGTTCTACAATCTTTTGTCCTCGTTCGATTACATGGCCAGCACGCCCACGCTGTTCAACAGCGGCACCCGGCATTCCCAGCTGTCCTCCTGCTACCTGACCACCGTGGGAGATGACCTCGAAGATATCTACGGGGCTATTCGCGACAACGCCATGCTCTCGAAATGGGCCGGTGGCCTGGGCAACGACTGGACTCCGGTGCGCTCCCTCGGCGCCCACATCAAGGGCACCAACGGCCAGAGCCAGGGTGTGGTGCCGTTCCTGAAAGTGGTCAACGACACCGCCGTGGCCGTGAACCAGGGGGGCAAACGCAAGGGCGCGGTGTGCGCCTATCTGGAAAGCTGGCACCTGGACATCGAGGAATTCCTGGAACTGCGCAAGAACACCGGTGACGAACGCCGCCGCACCCACGACATGAACACCGCCAACTGGGTACCGGACCTGCTGATTGAGCGCATGCGCGAGGACCGGGACTGGACCCTGTTCTCTCCCAGCGACGTGCCGGACCTGCACGACCTCTACGGTAACGAGTTCCGGGAGCGCTACGAGCATTACGAGGCGCTGGCGGAGCAGGGCGAAATCAGGCTGTTCAAGACACTTCCCGCCAAGCAGCTCTGGCGCAAGATGCTGACCGTGCTGTTCGAGACCGGCCACCCCTGGATCACCTTCAAGGACCCCTGCAACCTGCGCTCGCCCCAGCAGCATAAGGGCGTGGTGCACAGCTCCAACCTGTGTACCGAGATCACCCTGAACACCAGTGCGGACGAGATTGCCGTGTGCAACCTGGGCTCGGTGAACCTGGCCGCCCACATCGAGAACGGAGAGCTGGACGTGCAGCGGCTGGAGCGCACGGTGACCACCGCCGTGCGTATGCTCGATAACGTCATCGACATCAACTACTACGCGGTGCCCCAGGCGAAGAACTCCAACCTCAAGCATCGGCCGGTGGGCCTGGGCCTGATGGGCTTTCAGGACGCGCTCTACCAGCTGGGCCTGCCCTATACCAGCCCGGAAGCGGTGGCCTTTGCCGACGTCGCCATGGAGCAGCTCAGCTACTTCGCCATCCGTGCCTCCGCCACGCTGGCGGGTGAGCGAGGTGCCTATGAGAGCTACGAAGGTTCACTGTGGCAGCAGGGCATTCTGCCCATCGATTCCATCAGCCTGCTGAAACAGGCCCGCCGGGAAGGGGACCTGTCCGTGGATACCAGCGCCCGCCTGGACTGGACCCCGGTGCGCGAGCTGATCGCCCAACACGGCATGCGCAACAGCAACGTGATGGCCATCGCGCCCACGGCGACCATCTCCAACATCGTGGGCGTGTCCCAGTCCATCGAGCCGGCGTACCAGAACCTGTTCGTGAAATCGAACCTCTCGGGCGAGTTCACGGTGGTGAATCCGTCGCTGGTCCGCGACCTCAAGGTCGAGGGCCTGTGGGACAACGTGATGGTCAACGACCTGAAATACTTCGACGGCTCGGTGCAGCAGATCGACCGCATCCCGGCCGAACTCAAGGCCCGCTACGCCACCGCGTTCGAGATTGACGCCCGCTGGCTGGTGGAAGCCGCCGCCCGCCGCCAGAAATGGCTGGACCAGGCCCAGAGCCTGAACCTGTACATGGCCGAACCCAGCGGCAAGAAGCTGGATGCCCTGTACCAGTTGGCGTGGGAGCGGGGCCTGAAAACCACCTATTACCTGCGCTCGCTGGGTGCCACCGGGGCCGAGAAAACCGCGCCCGTATCAGCGCCTTCTATGGCACCCCAGCCCCAGGTATGCAGCATCGACGACCCTGACTGCGAAGCTTGTCAGTAACCACTTACTTTCAATTTAAGAGGCACAGACCATGCTCGACTGGGACGACGAACCAGCAACCACCAGCACGCCGGCCGCTCATGCCGGCGCCAACCCCAACGCACCGGCGCCGGTCAACGCGGACGACAAGCGCGTGGTCAACGGCGAGACGGACATCAACCAGCTCGCCCCGTTCAAGTATCCCTGGGCCTGGGAATACTTCATGAACGCCAACAAGAACCACTGGACCCCGCTGGACGTGAACATGGCCCAGGACGTCCACGACTACCACCACCGGCTCACAGCGCCGGAAAAGCACGTGTACGAGAACGTGCTGGCCTACCTCACCACCTCCGACATCCTGGCCATGCGCAACATCGGCCTGGCAGTAATGGAGAAGATGAGCGCGCCGGAACTCCAGATCTACCAGGCCCGCCAGGTGTACGAGGAGGCCATGCACACATGGGCCTACCAGCACTGCATCGAAACCCTGAACCTGGACCAGAGCGAGATCTATAACCGCTACCGGGTGGTGCCAGCAATCAACGGCAAGATCCAGATCGCCAACCGCCGGCTGAATGCCGCCATGCGCCCGGACATGAACCTGCGCAACAAGGATGACCTGCAGGAATTCATCATGTCCTACCTGTTCTTCGCGGCGGTGTTCGAAGGCACCTGGTTCTACAACGGCTTTAGCCCCATCTTCGCCCTGCAGCGCCGCGGCCTCATGCGCGGTACCGGTGAACAGCTGCAGTACATCCTGCGGGATGAAGCCATGCACTTCTCCTTCGGCCTGAAGGTGGTGAACCAGATCGTGGAGGAGGAAAACATCCGCTTCGACCCGAAAGCCGTGCGCGAGATGTGGGACGAATCCGAAGCCGCCGAAACCAACTACGCCAACTACATCCTGCGCGACCCGATCCTCGGCTACTCTGCCGAGTACCACAGCGAACAGTTCCGCTTCGTGGCCAACCGCCGCGCCCGCACCGTGGGCCTGGACGAGCCGTTCCCGGGCGCGAGGAATGTATCACCCTGGCTGGACGAACAGGCCACTCTGAGGAAGGAAAAGAACTTCTTCGAGACCCGGGTGATCGAGTACCAGACCGGGGCGCAGTTGGAGTGGTAAGGCCGCCCGAACGGCCGGAGTTATTCGAACGCGTTCGTATAACTCCGGCGAACTCTCGCGCAAAACCTGTAACTCTCTGATACGGTTAAGGTAGTGGATTTGAGGGTTTGGAGTTATACGCCCTGATCTAACGAGAATCGGGATCTGGAAGGGGCGTATAACTCCGGCGGTAGCCGTTGTAGGTTCTGGTAACGTACTGGTTTAATGGCGGTTTATGAAATCAGACAGGCGGCTGAAACAGGAATTATACGAATGCGTGTTATACGTACGGGTTCGTTGAATACGCTGTTAGGATTTTGGGATGGAGACTAGTGTACTCTTCAACAAAATTTGGGTAGTTGAATCTCTCCGTGGCTCGGACAAGAAGACCGGTAAGCACTTGTTCGAAAATAAATTGATGTATCTGTGGGCCCAAGATGAAAACCTAAGCGCAGAGCTCAGGGAGCCCAAGAATAAAGAGGAATTTCTCCAAGTTTTGGAGGAGATTAAGGAAGACGTAAAGAACAACAACTCCCCCATTATTCACTTTGAATGCCACGGAGATGAGAGCGGGTTTGAACTATCAAACAATACAAGAATTTCGTGGAATGAAATAAGGTCTCACCTCATTGAGATCAACAGACTGTGCGGGCTCAATCTGGTCATAACTCTTGCAGTGTGCCAAGGGATTCATTTGATAAAGTCAGCAAGCAAACCGGATGGTGCGCCTTTCTCGATCTTGATTGGTCCCGATCAGCAAGAAAATTCCGGCGATTTAGAAGAGGCTTTCAACGCATTTTACAGTGAATTTTTTGAATCGCTGGATGGTGACAAAGCGATGGAAGCGCTTAATAGTAAAAGTGGAGAAACTAAAAAATTCCATTTCACGAGCGCGGCTGGCATTTTTGCCCGTGCATTTTGTTCGTACTACAAGAAATTCTGCAAGGGCTCGGGTAAGAAGAAAAGAGCGGATTACCTTGTTAGCCGTTTAATGAAAAGTGCGGACGTAAAAGAAAAAGGTAGAGAATGGGCCAGGCAGCAGGTCAACGAAAGTCTGGATGAAGGAGATTTTGGCTTTGAATTGCTGAGAAGAAGGTTCTTTTTTATGGACCAGTATCCTGAGAATGAGGAAAAGTTTCCGCTCACTTTCGACCAGATTATTGAGCGATGCGAATCCTAACCGGTGAATCAAGCCGGCCAATTTTCCGCTGCCGCTCCAAACTGGCGGCTTATACAGGGCGTTAGGCGTTAAGTTCCGTCCATGGAGTGCAAGTTTGAAATGAAAATCTGGCTACTCAAGCGTCTCTTGCCTCGTCTCATCGCTCGGTCGTGTGAGTCACGGATACCGCGTTCTGGAAAACGTGGTGAAGCGGTGAACTGCTACGTTGTGGCTATGGACAGGAACTATGAACCGTATTTCTTAGCAACGGCCTTCGATGGGAATAAGCTTTCGGGATTGAAATGGGACGGACGGTCATACAGTGAGGACCTCGATCTATCTCTGTCTGAGTTATTGCACGGCCAATTGAGTATTACCCACTACTACGGCCTATCCGAAGTTACGTTTTCTAGCATTTATGATTTTGCATGGCACTATTTCACTAGAATCATATACCTGAAGATTCGTCTATATCGTCATATTGATGCGTCTTTTCAATACTTCTTTAACAAGAAACGATTGGTTACGAAGCGACGGATGGATCTGTTGGCCTTCATGGTGGAAGATCAGTTGGTTAGAACACACAAAGGCATTGATCTGTTATCTCTGATGTCGAAAATTTATTCAATGCGGATGTTTTTGCACCCGTCACGTGAGGTTCAGAGAGAGAAAGTACGACTATATCTAGAGTCGCTTGTCCAGTCCGGTGAGCTGCGGAAAGTTAACACTGAATATGTCGTGGAAGGGAAGGCAATAGAAACGCTAGAAAAGCACGAGGAGACGGAGCAGCGTCATACGGAAGCCGTAAAACTTCAACGTAAGATGTTTTGGCTTACGTTTGTCGCAGTCACCTTTGCGGTAGTTCAAGCGGGTGTTATCAAGCTGCCAACTATCATCGATTTGTCGAACACCGCACCGTAATGAGAGGCTCGGCTAACAAGTGCAGGCACGGCGATGCCCACTTTATTGCGCCTTCGGCTCCATTCGATGGGCGCGCATGCTGCAAGCGTTAGATATGGTTTCGAATCGAGATATTAGATGACTATTTGTGCAGCGTGGATAAGAAAAATAAATAAGTGTGAAGAGCTATTGTTTGTATCTGACAGCAGGTTGTCCGGCGGAAGGAACCTCGACTACTCACCGAAAGTCATCACTTTGGCTAGGTCTGACTGTGCGATTGCTTTCGCTGGTGAGACTGACATGGCTTACCCTTTGATGCATCAAATTTCCTTAGCGATCGCGTCATACAACCGTTCGAAAACTCGTGCCATGGATGTCCGAGAGTTAAAGACGCACAGCGTTAAGGTGTTGAATAGCATGGCTTCCTCGATTCTTAGTGATATACCAGCCATGATGAACCCAGATGTATCATTTATCTTTGGTGGGTACTCATGGATTCATAAGAGATTCGATATTTGGGCCATCAAATATGATGCAGTACAAAAAAAGTTTATTGCCAGACCGGTGAAGCGCTGGGTCGGCGGCATGGATCCGATGATCTTTGGTGGCGATAAAGCAAAAGAAGCTAATGCCAAATTAGTAGACGTAATGAGAAAAAAAGGCCGGCTCGTGGGTAATCAGACCGAGGGTAGTTCTTTTGATATGGAGCCATTTGAGGTAGTTAGAGATATGTTAAGGAGCAGCACCCAAGCGGATAGCATTGGAGGTGCGCCTCAGGTCGTCAAGGTATACCAGCACATGAATGCACTGCCTCTCGGTGTTTTTTGGCCTGATAAAGCCAGTGGAAAAGTTTACATCCAAGGGCGCCCTTTACTTGGTTACGAAAGCACTGATTTCTGGGTTCTAGATCCCGACACATTCTATTCGGAAAATATTAACCATTAAATTCAAACTTTCAGAATATTCAAAATCTAACCAAGGGCGTCAGTCGGGCCGACTTGTTTCGCTGCTCTACACAAATCGGCCGCTGCGCCCAGCGTTAGATGAGACATTATGCCCGTAATTTATAATCCTCCATATGACAGCCCCATCGAAGATCTTTTTGTGCGTCATTACGAGAGATACGCCGCGCCTTCGGTTGAGCTTGTTCCTCAAAAGGAAGTCGACACCATCTGTGGACGGTTCATTTTGGATTTTCTGGTTCAAGGTGAAACTGGATACCGGGTTGGAATTGAATGCGACGATAAAGAGTTCCATGAGGAGTCCCGAGATGAGTGGCGGGATGCGATGATCTTGGGCGATGGCCATGTGGATGCTATGTATCGACTACGTGGTAGCGACATAAATTTCTACATCGAGGATATTCTGTTCTTGTTGGCAGAATTGGAGCCAACCATTTTTCGAGACCGCGCTCACGCCAATCTAGAGGTTCTCGCCAGCCCTGAAATTAAAAGGCTTAAAAAGGATCATGGCCGTGATCACTATTTCTTTAAGTACCGAAATGGTGACGATAAAGGCTTCTTCCGGCTCGAAGCTCGAGGTCGGACTGTACCGGCCCGCGAACGACGATTCTGGCAATCGGCCTACAGATATGCCCAAGAAGTTGGAGGCGGAAAGCTGGATGATGTCATTAACAGCTATCGAAATCGTCGGCAGTCTGATTTCATCTAACAATACGCGGCACGCGGATGACCTTTTTTCCGCGTCGCTCCAAAAAGACTACCGGTACGATCAGCGTTAGAGAAGGGAATATGTCACAAGCAAAGAGCTCGTTCGAGCATGGAATAAAAGACGCAGAAGAGCTCCTTGCTCATTTCGATGCAATCAACTGCAATCCGCCCCCGGCAAGTGCTGAGGTGCTAAAGCGAGCTGGCTTGGTGATGGCTCTGACGGCGTGGGAAACATACGTCGAAGACCGTATTACCGAGGCCATGGATAAACGTCTCAGTGTCGTCTCGGGTAGCTACGTTGGCGAGTTTATTCAGAAAAAGCTCCAACAAGAGCTCAAGCAGTTTCACAATCCAACCTCAGATAAGACCAAAAAGATATTCCAGGACTATCTTGGGTTAGACGTTACTTCAGCATGGTCTTGGGCGAACGTAACCCCGGAAAAAGCTCGAAAATCTCTGAACCAGTGGATTTCAAAGCGTGGAGATGCCGTTCACCGCTCGAAGCCAATCAATAACGGATCGCCAGCTGCTCATCTGATTAAGAAAGACGAACTGGAGAAGGTGATTAGATTCCTAAGGGAGTTGGTACGCGCAACGGATGAGTATCTTGAACAAAATCTCTAACAATTCGCATCAGTACGCGGCCTGCGGCCGCCGGACGTCCCTGACGGGCCACCGCTGTGCTCCGCGTTAGCGTATTGCTCCAAAGTGCTCCAAGGTGCTTGCGGAGTACTACACAGTACTCTATAGTTTCCTTTGTCTGATAAAGGAGGCTATTCGATGAACGAACATGTTTATGTGCCAATTGAAGTTGCTCTCTATAAAGAGCTGCTAGATCGCTATCCAGCAGCAGCCAATTCGACCATCCAGAGCGTCATAGGCGACTTCCTCGAGCGAACTCGTGAAGATTTTGTGTTCGAGGAAAAGCGCGGAGTTTATTGGGACAAGATATTTTTGCCGAACGGAACCCAAATAAGGACCAAGTATTTTAACGAGACATTGGTTGGAGAAATCGAAAATGAAAGAATCGTTTGGCGGAATAAAGAGTATGGTTCGATTTCACAGATGGTGAACACCATGAGAGGAAATACATCGAACAACGCGTGGAAGGTGAGCGAGGTAAGGCGTCCAGGAGATTCAGTTTGGTATGCAGCGGATAGGCTTCGGTGATATCTACGCTAACCAGTGGGTGAAGCTGAGCGGCACTACGCTGCGCTCCGTACCGGCAGCTTACCCAAGGCGTTAGGCAACGAAGAGATCTCAGTGCCGATGAAAGACGAGCTATCAGAAAATCTACGTCAGACTGCTAAAGAGCTGGAACTGGCGGTAGGCACGATGGGTAATGCAGAGTTTGATGCGACCAATCATGCTCTTAGTTGCTTATTCAAGGAAACTCATCGGGAACTTGGGAGGCTTCTCCAGAGCTCTGATGATCTTACTTTGGCTAGCCTCTCAGTGAGGAACTTGTTTGAGCTTTATTTGATTTCGAGTCATGTTCACTCGAATCCAAAAGCGTTAAGTAAATGGCTTGGGCAGGCGCACAAGGACGCGAAAGATGTGAAGGATGGATTCATCGCGCTAATGCGAAAGAAGGGATTCGACCCCAAAGAGTTGAATGAGCTGCAAGAATTTGAGGACCAAGTGCTTGCTGAGAGTCCTTTTACATCAAATGGCGCATTTCAGATCAGGAACTTGGCGGAAAAATATGGGTATTTGGATGATTACAGTTTCATTTATAAATTGAGCTCGAAGCTGATACATCCAACGTCCATGAAGGTGATGGGCCACGAGGCATTGAAAGAGGATTCGAGCTACCTAATTACAGTTCTTCAAGTTGGTGCCTATTTTAACCATAAGTACAGAGAGCTAATTCGGGATGTTGTCTCACAAAGAGCCTAACAATCGCAGGCACGGCTACGCCTTTTCCATTGCGGCTTCGCCTCCATTCCAAAGCCGCGTATGCTGCGGGCGTTATACAGGGAGGTGTAACCTAAATGAGAGCTCTCTTGCTTAAGGGCCCGCAAAAATTTGGTCTCGAAAACGTCGCTCCACCACAGCCAAGTCAAGGCGAGGTGATCATCGATGTAGAGGTCACAGGGCTTGGTGGTAGCGAAGTAGCGGCACTTCAGAATCCAGGGCTTCGGCCTCTTCCAAACATAATGGGGCATGGGCTGTGCGGCGTAACAACCGCAGGTCAACGAACAGCGGTTTTTCCACTATCAGGTTGTGGGGACTGCCTCTACTGCAACCAAGGCCAGCCCCAACTTTGTAACGACTGGAATCTGATTGGTGTTCAAAGACCTGGGGGCTTTGCTGAACAGGTATCGGTTCCAGAGAGTGCTCTCGTTCATCTACCCGCCTCATTAAACTGGGAGCAAGCGTCGTTCATCGAGCCGTTCGCAAACGCCGTGAACGCGTGGGAGCGCGCTCAACCAAAGCCAACCGACTCAGTACTGATTGTAGGAGCTGGCTCACTGGGTTTAGGTTTAACAGCAATGGCTCGGGATCAGGGCTACGGATCAGTATTTGTCTCAGATCTATCTCCCAATCGCTTAGAAGCTGCTTCGTCACTTGGCGCTTGCGAGGTAGCTCGGACCTTCGGCCGCGAATTCGACATCGTGTTCGACACTGTTGGCACAGAGGTAGCTCGCACTGAGTGTATTAATCGAACGAAGAAAAATGGACAAAGCGTTTTCCTTGGCTTTGCTTCGCAATCTTTAAGTGTTGATTTCACACGCATGATTCGAGAGCAGAAAACGTTTATTGGATCGTTTGTTTTTTCGAGGGAGCAGTTCGCGAAAGCAATGGAGCTAGTGCAGGGTTGTAGTTCTAAGTGGGTAAGAAACGTGAGTTTCAGTGAGGTTGAAGCCGAGCTAATGGCATACGCAAATGGCGATTTTGAATCAATAAAGTCCGTGCTTCGACCGCAAAGATCAGCATAACCAATAGCGTAAGACGGGCGGCTTTCAGCCGCCGCTTCGCATAGGCGTTGGCCAAAGGAAAATGCCCCTTGAAACCCGATTTCACTGTCAGGAATGAAACAAGCGTCGACGTCAGCGCAATTAGCGAAGTGACGATCGCTGCCTTCAGTACGCTGGAGATCAGCAACCACACGGAGCAATTTATAATTGAGGCGCTGCGCGCCGACAATGCCCTCACGGTATCGCTGGTCGCAGAGATGGATGGCCGAGTAATTGGTCACATTGCGTTCTCGCCCGTGACCATTTCCGACGGCACACCGGGCTGGTACGGACTTGGACCTGTTTCGGTCTCGCCGGAATACCAACGTCAGGGCATTGGCAAGGCCCTGATCCGCCAAGGATTGGCACAACTGAGGGAGATGCATGCTCGCGGCTGTTGTCTCGTAGGGTATCCGGAGTACTACAGGAAGTTCGGATTCGATAACGTTCCAGAACTTGTCCATGAGGGAGTCCCACCGGAAGTCTTTCTTGCAATGTCTTTCGACGGGAATATTCCCCAAGGCACTGTCACTTTCCACGAAGGATTCAAAGCGGATGGCCAACAAGAGCACGCAGGCGACGCTTGACGTTCGGCGTTAGGTTTTTATGCCATCAACAAGGAACAATAAATGGAACATCCCTTTGCAGATTTAATTGGCATGGAGGTTAACTTTTTAGAGCTTGGGAAAAGCGAGTGCTCAATTCCTGTCTCAAAAAAACTTCTGAATCCACACAAGGTAGTGCATGGGGGGGTCTTATATTCGCTAGCGGATACTGGTATGGGCGCGGCATTGTATCCAATGCTTTCAGAAGGTGAGTTGTGTGCAACGATCGAAATCAAAATCAACTATTATTCTCCTGTCCATGATGGCCGTCTTACTTGTGTGACAAAGGTTGTAAATAAAGGCAAATCTGTGGCTAACCTTGAGTCGGAGATCTTATGTGGTGACAGGTTGGTGGCAAAGGCCAACGGTAACTATTCGATATTCAAGCCAAGTAAAACCAGGTGACATAAGCGGGTAAAACCTAAAAAGGCCAGGCACGGCGCCGACTTTTCGTTGCGGCTTTGCCTATACTGCAAAGGCGCGCACGCTGGCAGCGTTAGGGGATAAGGAAACACCATGGATCAGGTAGAATATTGGTACGCGATAGCTTCAGTGCTTCTGTTTTTCAAGATGTTCGCGATCTCCGCATATCAGGGATTCCATCGAATCGGGAAGCTCACATTCAAAATCCCTGAGGATGCAGCTTTCGTCGGGCGCGAGCCCGCCGAAGAGGAGTTACCTCAAGTTCAAAGAGCTGCCCGAGCCTGGCTAAACGATCTCGAAAATATTCCTGTTTTTCTCGCGCTGGGAGTTGCTTACATCTGGGTTGAGGCTACTTCGGGGATGGCCCCTTGGCTGTTCATGGTTTTCACCGCAGCGCGTTATCTGCATACATTGTTTTATCTTGGCGGGATCCAGCCGTGGCGTACGGTGGCATATGCAGTTGGTGTGGTGTGCATGTTTATCATGAGTTTCCAGATTCTCTATGCACTTCCCTAACAAGGTGGTCAACGGGGCCGTACGTCACTGCGCTCCGTTGGCGCCCATCCCCACTGGCGTTATGCATTTCTGAGTCAGTGCCATGAGTGAAAGTCTTCCCATCGTATTCGGGATTTACCCAGTACTTCTGTCCGGGATCACACTAATTTGGCTGCTTCGTCTTCAGTATCGCAGTTGGCCGAATTGGGCAGCGTGGGTATTGGCTTGCGGCAGCATCATTGCCTTCGCTTTTATAACGGGTCCTTGGGTCTACACGAGTTATTACTTGCGGTACGTTTTTTTAGGGCTATTCGCCCTAGCCGCCGTTTTCTCTTACTTCCGAATGAAGCGCAGTAGGCCTTATTCTAGAACGCGCGGTGACCGTATCTCTATCGCCTCTGTATTGATTTTTCTTCTTTTTTCGGTACTGAATACCTTGGCCATTGCGTCGTATTATCCTTCTGGGAAAACGCTTGACGTAACATTCCCACTCAAATCAGGCACCTATTATGTCCTACAAGGTGGCGACAGTATTGTTACGAACCCTTTTCACGCGCTGGCCGACACCAAGCAGGCCATCGACATCGTTAAGCTGAACTCGCTCGGTAAACAGACAGACGATTTGGCCCCGCGTGCGTTGAGTGCCTACCAAATCTTTGGCGAGAAACTCTATAGCCCATGCCAGGGAAGTATCTTGGAGGTTCGCGACAGCTTGCCGGACAATCCTCCCGGAAACCCCGATATAAAGCATCCGGAAGGCAATTACATAGTGTTGAAGTGTCTCATGGGGAATATATTAATGGCTCACCTGAGGCGAGGAAGTATTAAGGTAGTGCCGGGGGATGCTGCGACTATTGGACAGCCTTTGGCTGAAATCGGCAATTCAGGAAATACACTTGAGCCACACTTGCATATTGAAGCAACGAAAGACGGCAAACCGGTATGGCTTAGTTTTAACGGACTGTCGTTGTCGATCAATAGCCTGATAACGAGGAAGTGAAAATACACAACAATGTCATCTACGCGGACAGTAAAACGTGTCGCTTCTTTGTCGCGTCACTTTTTGCTACCCGTTATGCCGAACGTTAGGTCTCTTGGGTGAATATGGAAGTTTCGATTAAGGCTGCAAACACTGAACACCTAAAAGGGATACACGAGTTAGTTCTGGAATGGGGGCACCCAGCCAGCGAGCTCGAAACTCTTGAGTGGCTCAAAGAAATAATGAAATCCTCAAATCATCAGTTATTCGTGGCCGTTTCTGATGATTCGGTTCTTGGGTGGGCTGCTGTAGAAAGGCGCATATCGCTGGGTCAGGGATTTATCGCCGAAATTACTGGCTTGGTCGTGCGCTCAAGTTATAGGCGGTTGGGCATAGGACAGTCGCTGGTAGACGCTGTTGAGGGGTGGTCTCAAAATTTGGGTCTCTCACGAATTCTCGTTCGCTCGAATGTGCGTCGTTTGGAGTCGCATGAGTTTTACCCTTCGATCGGTTTTGAGCTTGCGAAAACGACGAATGTTTATGCCAAAGAGCTCAACGGCCCTAACCAGTCATGGAAGGCGGACGCGTGAGACGCACGGCTTCGTTTTCGCGTAATAAGCGGCTTTATCCACGCCCCAGTTACTGGTTATATAGTCACTACTTTCCCCAATCAGGCCGTCACCATGAGCATTGAGCGCATTTCCACGAACAGCCGAATGAGCAAGATCGTAAAACACAATGGCACCGCTTACCTTTGCGGCCAGGTTGCCAAGGACAGGAACGGCGACATTCGTACCCAGGTAACCGGGATGCTGGAAAAGGTGGACGAGTTGCTGGAAGTTGCCGGTTCCGGCCGAGACAAAATCCTGTCGGCAACGATCTACCTGGCGGACATGGCTGATTTTCAGGCCCTGAACGAGGTCTGGGATAACTGGGTGCCTGAAGGTACGGCGCCGGCCAGGGCCTGCGTGCAGGCTCAGATGGCGTCTCCGGAGTTGCTGGTGGAAATTTCGGTGATTGCCGCGACCTCCTGAGGATAATCGGGAAGATCCGGCGTTCCGGCGCGCTTCAGAACCAGACTCCAATTTTCATTTTTGTCAGGAGCACACCATGGCGTCCCCTCTCGTAACCACTGACTGGCTGCAGGAAAACCTCGATAACGAGCGGTTGGTTCTGATCGACGCGAGTATGGCCACCGTTATTGGTAAGGAGCCCATCGTATACGATCACCCGGTGTGGATACCGGGTAGCTACCAGATTGATCTTGAGGGAACCCTTTGCGATACCGGATCTTCCCAGCTCCATGCCTTCCCCACGGAGGAACAGTTCACGCAGGAAGTTCGCAGCTTGGGCATTACGCCCAACAGCCTGGTGGTGCTCTACGACAACCAGGGAATCTATTCGGCTCCCCGGGCCTGGTGGATTCTGCGGTCGATGGGTCTTGAGCAGGTTTTCGTGCTGGATGGTGGCCTGCCACAGTGGTTAGCGGAAGGCCGCGATACCGTGTCGGCGCCGGTTAGAGAAGCGGCTTCCTCCGGCAGCATGGTGGGCAATCTTGATCCCGGCCGGGTTCGGGATTCCGCCTACGTTTTACAGCATCTGGAAGACGAGCAAGTGGCCGTTATTGATGCGCGATCCCGGGCGCGGTTCCTGGCACAGGCGCCGGAACCCCGCCCGGGTGTGCGTGGTGGCCATATCCCTAACTCCCTCAACCTTCCGTTTACCGAGGTGCTGGAAGGTTACCGTTTTAAACCGGCCAGTGAGCTGGCGGAAACGTTTAAAAACCTTGCTCCGAACCTTCATCCTGGCAACGGGCACCAACTGGTCTTTTCCTGTGGTTCCGGAGTCACCGCCTGCATCATTCTTCTGGCGGCCGAGGTGGCGGGATATGACCAGCTGTCACTGTACGATGGTTCCTGGGCGGACTGGGGCAGCGACGAATCGCTGCCGGTGGCCTAAGCCCGACGGCAGGTTTTTATCAAGCGATTATGGGTAGTCAGGCCATGCGTTTCATGGTGCGGTCTCCCAGCATGTACTGGTGCGCCAGGGCAGCCGCCACGTGTACGCCGATCATGAGCCAAAGCAGGTTCGCCAGTACCTCATGTACATCTTCTCCGCTGTCTTCCAGCCACTCCACTTCCGGGCCGTAGCCAAAGACTGTCCAGCCGAAAAAAGTGACGGGATCGCCTTCGCCAAGAGACGTGGCGAGGCCTGAAAGCGGCATCAGAATCATCAGGGCATAAAGCACGAGGTGCCCCAGTTTCGCGATGGTGGCCCAGTGCGCGGGTGGTGACAGACGCGAGCGGTTCAGCCATCGCCACAGGCCACGAAAGATCACCAGCCCGAAGATAGTCAGGCCCAGGCTCTGGTGCCAGCCCATAAGAGAGGCTTCGGAGAGGATGTGTTCCAAAGCTTCAAACCAGACCTCACTGGCGAGCATAACCAGCAGCAGAACCGCCATTATCCAGTGCACAGCCCGGGAAACGGCACCATAACGGTTGTCAGCGTCCATCAATGTCATCGGGATTCTCCTTGATCAGAGGGTGGCGGGGTACCTGAAGTGCCCCGCGCTGGCTGATGGCAATCAGTCCCGGCGTGCGCCGCGAACCGAGGCACCGTACTGGTTGAACTCCTGCTCCCGGATCAGATTCTGCTCGGCATCCCGAAGCTGTACCCGGTAGGTGCCATCGGAAGTTTCCTCAACGGACACATCCACGCCTGGGCCGAAGCGTTTAAGCGCCTGACCATAGGCCATGATGCGCATTTCTTCGGTGCTGTACTGCTTGAGATCTGACCCCATGGCTTTACTGTGGTGGCGATTCTCGTAACGATCACCACAGTCACCTCTCCTGTAGTCGTCATCGGCAGACACAAGCAGTGGCGAGGCGCTGAGCAGCGCGGCGACGGAGAGGGCAGCAATGGTGGTGGTTTTCTTCATGGTCGAACTCCCTGGTTGGTAAAACCCATGACGGAATGTCATCGTTGGTCGGGAGTTATTGCACCAAGGAAACGTCGCAGAATTGTCTCGGTGATGCGCCGACTTTGTCGCAACTTGTCGCAAGACCGCGAATTGCGACGGTTTTTGACAAGATCGCGCCCAAGCGGGAAGTCGACTCCCCTATAATCAGGGCAGACGGTAATTCAACGGAGTAACGAGTGAGCGACACTCCCGCAATCCTGGTGGTTGATGACCATCGAGACATTCGCGATCTGGTCGGTCGCTATCTTCAGGAGCATGGCCTGCGCGTGCTGCTGGCGGATGGGGGCGATGCCATGAAGCGCCAACTAAAACAGCATTCCGTCGACCTGGTTGTACTGGACATCATGATGCCCGGCGATGATGGCCTTACCCTCTGCCGTTACCTTCGTGAGCACACCGAGTTGCCGGTGATTCTGCTGACCGCCATGAGCGAGGAAACCGATCGCATTGTCGGTCTGGAAATGGGGGCCGACGATTACCTCACCAAGCCCTTCAACCCCCGGGAACTGCTGGCTCGCATCAAGGCGGTTCTGCGCCGGACCACGGCGCTGCCACCCCAACGCAGCCCTATGGCTGGGCAGTGCCTGACGTTCGAAGGCTGGAAGCTGGACGTCGACCGCCATCAACTGGTTGATCCGGAAGGTGTCGAAGTTTCGCTGAGTACGGCTGAATACAAACTTTTGCTCGCCTTCCTGGAGCACGCCGGCCGCGTGTTATCCCGGGATCAGCTGATGGACCTTACGCTCGGCAGAGAGGCCGATGCCTTCGACCGGAGCATTGATAACCATGTCAGCCGCCTGCGTCGCAAGATCGATCCGGATGCCCGTAGCCCCAGGCTGATCAAGACCATCTGGGGTGGGGGCTACCAGTGGATCGCTGCGGTCGAAGGGGCTGAAAAATGAGACTGTGGCCCCGGCGCGCCGGCGGGCAGCTGGCGCTGTTGCTGATTCTGGTGCTGCTGGTGGCCCAGATTATCACCATCGTTATCCTTGCTGGCGAGCGCCAGGGTGCCCTGCGCAGTGCCAGCCTGGAGCACGTCCTCCAGAGGGTGGCCGATGGCTACACCCTGGCTGATACCACAGACCCGGATCGGCAGGAGCGTATCCTGCGGGCACTCTCCAGCCCAACCCTGCGGCTGTCCATCGATTCTGCGCCATATCTTCCCGAGGATCGGGCCCCCGGTATGACGCGCCGGCTGGCCGACGAACTGGGTCTGTCGGTGGACCGGGTGCGAACGGCCATGGAGGCTGACGAAGACGACTGTCTGCCCGGTCGCGATGCCCATCGGGACCGTGAACGCCACGACAATGAGGATGATGAGCATCACGAGTATGAGGAACACCGTGACGATGACGACCATCGCGATGAACGTCACGAATGCCCACCGGTCCTGGGGGTTTCCCTGGCCTTGTCTTCCGGCCAATGGTTCAACGCCCGTGCCCGGCCACCGGCGCCCTCCTGGTTGTGGTTGAAGGCCACGCTCACCAGCGTTGGCATTACCGCTGTGCTGCTCACGCTGACCCTGTTGCTGGCGGTCCGTCGAATCCTTCGGCCAATGAACGAGTTGAGCAGGGCGGCGCACGCTTTCGGGCGGGGTGAAAAAGTCCGGATTCCTGAAAAGGGACCGGAGGACGTCCGTGAGGTAACCCGGGCCTTTAACCAGATGCAGGATCAGGTTGGCCGGGCCCAGGAGGACCGGGCAAGACTGCTGGCGGCCCTGGCCCATGACCTCAGAACCCCCATCACCTCCATGCGGCTGCGGGTGGAAATGATGCCCGAAGGCGAGGACAGGGACCGCCTTCTCGATTCGCTCAGCGAGATGCAGCATCTTGCCGAAGCCACGCTCGATTTCATCCGGGGCAGCACCACCGAACAGCATCGCCGCTATGATCTGGCCACCCTTCTGGACAGTCTTTGCGGTGATCTTCAGGAAATGGGCCTGGCGGTCCACTGCGAAGACAGCCCGAGATGTGTGCTCCAGGGGCAGCCCGAAGCCGTCAAACGTGCCCTGCGTAATCTGATTGAGAACGCGGTAAATTATGGCGAGCAGGCGGAGGTTACACTGGAAACGACGGACTCGGAGGCGGTTGTCACCATCGTCGACCAGGGGCCGGGTATTCCTGAAGCCGAACGGGAACGGGTTTTCGAACCATTCTACCGGCTGGAACAGTCACGCAGTCGGGAAACCGGCGGCGCAGGCCTGGGCCTGGCCATCGCCCGCACCCTGATTCGGGGTATGGGCGGTGACATCCGTCTAGGGGCGGGTCCGAATGGGAAAGGCCTTCGGGTGTCAGTAACTCTGCCTGTGTGATTAAAGCCTGCGCCTGCCCTGGCCGCATCCGCTTTTGTTGCGCTGTCATTGTGCCCAGTTGTTGGTATCGGTTACTTCTGGTGGCGGGGAATCCATGTCAAAACTCAGCCTGAGAAAGACCATCAGCCTCGCGGCGGTTTCACTTCTTTTGCTCGTAGAATTCGGGATGTTCTACGACTTTTTCTACCCGTTTCAGTTCCTGTGGAGTCAAGGCCAGATAACCGAGCTCCTCCTGTCGGTGATGGTGTTCCTGTGGAGTCTGGCAGGAGTGTTCCTGGTCTTTTTCAGTGACCGCAGTCTTTTCCGAAAAATCACCCTGCCGTTTTTTATCTTTTTCTTTCTTTCCAATATTGGCTCCTTCCTTGTCTCAAACGCGCCTATCGATTTCCAGCAGGCAGACCTGATCGCAAGTTACTTTCAATGGTGGGCCGGGGCCGTGGTTGAGAATATTGGCCTGGCCGTACTGCCGCTCTTCATCGTCCTTGTACCGCTTATTCTTTTCGTCGAACGTCTGCCTGGTCTTTTCAAACTGAATATTCCGGGGAAGTTCTACGCCGTTCCAGTCATCACCGTACTGCTTGTCTTTATCGCTCTGCTACGTAGCGATGGCATTTTTGATCGATATCCCTCTTTTTTCAGGGTGCCGGCACTGCTTGTATTTGCGGGCCAAAGCGAGCTTTTCAGTGGTGAGCGATCCGGGGTCAGCTACTCCGGTTCTTTCGAATCGCAGGTCGAGAAAATTGTTCTGATTGTCGATGAAAGTATCCGTGCAGACATTCTGGGCATCAATGGATACAGCAAGGATACGACCCCCTATCTCAGCTCGGTGGAAGGGGGGCTGGTGAATTTCGGTTTGGCTGCTTCCGCGTCAAACTGCAGTGATTATTCCAACCTCATCCTCAGGACGGGCGCTAGAAAAGAGGCGATCCCGGACCGGGATCAAATGAGCTTGAAGACACCGACGATCTGGCAATTCACCCGTCGGGCAGGCTATTCAAATGTGTACCTGGATGCGCAGAGTGCCGAGACGTGGGCGAACTACCAGAACTTCATGAATGACCACGAAGCCAGCTTCATCGACGATCTGCTAAGGCTTCGCCAGGAAACCGCCTTTGAGAGTGACGGCGTTGCCCGTGACACGTTAATCGCGCTGCTCAAGCAACCCGGCAAGACCTTTATCATGCTGAATAAGTATGGCATCCACTTCCCGTACTTCCGGAGTTACCCCCTGGCGTCCACTCTCTTCACCCCGGTGCTTGAACCAGGGGAGCCAATGAACGATCAGGAAAAATCCCTGAATTCATACATGAACGGACTGCGTTGGAGCGTCGATGATTGGTTCAGGGACTTGTTATCCGAAAGCGGCGAATTCAGGAAGTACGTCATCGTCTATACCAGTGATCATGGGCAAAACATCGTCGATGACGGGACATTGGCCACACACTGCAGGCCGAGAGCGAACCGTTTCGAGGGTATTGTGCCCATGATGGTCTTCTCCAACGTGGCGGGACCTCTGGAAAGGTTAAAGGTGGCTCAAGCGACCGGTTATGACCGAACCAGCCACTTTCAGGTATTCCCGACGCTCCTTATGTTTGCCGGCTACAATGATTCATGGGTGACAAGCCATTATGGCGCATCTCTGAGCGAGCCTCCCGGCACTGCGCCGGAGTTTTTTGTGGGAGACGCCTTTGGCCGTGGATCGGTCAGACAATGGCGCTCGATATTTCCGACAGATAACGATGATGGTCAGTGACCAGAATCTATTCCCATTATTCGGGCTTGCGCCTACACCAAAAATTACGTGATTTTGGGGTCATGTTATGTCGTCGGTTGCAGATGATTCACAGGTAGCCCAGGCAGCGTCCCCTCATCAGTGGGCCAGGCTGGTGGTGTTGTATCTTTTAATACCACTTGTCCTTCTGGTGTGCGGAGGGGATCTTGGTTGGTGGCAGGGGTGGGCCTATTCCCTACTGATATTTGTGGTCGGCCTCGGGGGCCACATTTGGGCGGAAAGGCGGCATCCGGGATTGATGGCCGAACGACAAAATATGGAGAAGGCCCAGAGCGCAAAAGCCTGGGACAAAGTACTTGCGCCGTTGATGGCCCTGAGCCTGAGTTTTCCGCTGGTTATTGTCGCCGGGCTGGATCATCGCTTTGGCTGGTCACCGGTAATTCCGTTGGGGCTCATTGTGCTCGGCTTCCTCCTGACCGCGCTCGGATACGCTTTCGCTACGTGGGCGTTGATAGAGAACCGGTTTTTCTCAAGCGTTGTGCGCATTCAGGTGGAGCGAGGGCATGTGGTGTGTGACAGCGGCCCTTACAGGATTGTGCGACATCCGGGCTATGCCGGAAACATTGTGGCACTGGCAGGCATCGTGCTGGCCTTGAACTCACTGTGGACACTGATTCCGGCGGCGGTGGCGCTGGTCATTGCGGTGATCAGAACGGTGCTGGAAGACCAGACTCTACAGGACGAGTTGCCGGGTTATCGCGACTATGCGCAACGTGTGCGCTATCGGTTGATTCCAGGGATTTACTGACATTATTTTCCAGGAAGAAATACACACTGCATGGCAGGTTTCCCATAAAAACAACAATCCGATAGTCAGACTATTCTTTTCCAGGATGAAACCGGAGTTTTTTCAGCTGTCCGAGGAAGAGCGCAGACAGTTCATGATTCGCGATGGCGCCAACCTTGATGCCCCGGGCATGAAGGCGATTTCCATGGCCGCTGGACGCCCTGGTCGGGCGCCGCTCAGATGAATGTCCAGGCCAATACGCTCGTAATCTTGTTTCCCTGCTTCATCTCTATTTCCCGTATATCGACTGCACCCATCTCACGGATCAACGTCTTTGCAGGCTTATGACCGATGCGATCGAAAGCGCAGGACTCGCGCGCTTGTCGGTGTCGTTGGCGCACACGGGCGCTGCTGGACCAGCAGGGCCTGTTGCAGGCCGAGTAACGAGTCGTACATCATCGCGTGAATATCCAACAAGGCCTTCATGGGGCTGCCGGCCATCCGGCGCCGGGCCTCGATCACAAACTGCAGGCCCCGTAGCCGCCGTTGATTGCACTCCGAACTGCGGCGAATACAGTCTTCGATCGCTGCCGCGCGTAATCTCTCAAAGCCTTCCGGATCGCGTTGGGCCAGATCCTTGAGCGCGTCGAACGTGGGCATTTCCATAACTTGCCTCCCTTCCTGGATTCAAGTAACAAGTACTGCACCACTGCTTTTCAAAGTCCCTGTAACCCGCGTTCGACAGTCCGGAATCTAGCTTCCTCACCTCGCAGAAAAAAAGCTGGGACACTTTCAGTTAAGCCTCGGCGGGTTCCGGAATCAAGCTTGTGGTCTAACGACGTCAATCTTCCTACGTCGGCCGTCACGGAACTCTTGGTTAACGATCGGCGTTCGCCGGCGGCACCTCACTTTGCCCACTATACTCAGCTTTGACGAATGCAAAGGAGGACGTGAAATGAAAAGGATCGCAATCGTTTTGTTTTCAACTTTGGTGCTCGCGCCAGTACACGCGTTCGCTGAGGAAATGAGATCACAAGCCCCGGAAAATGCCGAAGCGTATTTCGTCCAGCCAGACGATGGTGCAACGGTTGAGGGTACCTTCAAGGTCGTGTTTGGTTTGCGGAATATGGAGGTTGCGCCTGCGGGGGTGGAGAAAGAGGGGACGGGACATCACCACCTGCTGATCGATACCGACGTACCGACGGATTTGAGCCAGCCACTTCCCGCCACCGATCAGGTCCGGCATTTCGGCGGCGGGCAAACGGAAACCGAGCTCACGCTGCCGCCCGGCGAGCATACCTTGCAACTGTTGCTGGGTAACCATGTGCATGTGCCGCACAATCCGCCCGTCATGTCCGAGCAGATCACGATTACGGTTGAATGATTGAGCCCGGGGTGAGCTGGTTCCCGGTCAGTTTTGCAGGCGGATATCGTCTTTCCAGCGAAACCCCACGCCACCGGCTTGCCAAACGCCATCCTTATTGAATGGATGGGGGCCTGACATGTTGATGTAGGTTGGCAAGCCGAAGTGAGGTGCTAATTCCCGTTTGGATTTAATCGTGACACGATCCATGATCCGCAGGCCCTGCTCGCCGGCTGGCATATGGGCTTCGGGCGATGCCCGGTGGGCGACGGCCCAGTTGTCGATGAAGAGCAGATCGCCGTTGTCGTAGTGGTAGCGTATCCCGTACCCCTTCTCGAACGAGTCGTTCATCAGATCGTTGTAGTCGTTGAACAGCTCCTTCATTTCGGCGTCGTTCAGCAGCCGGAATTTGTCGGCGGTTGCCGGTTCCTTCTGCAGCTCCTCGATCGAGAGCCCATCCTCCGGCAGCCGCTCGAGAACGGCCCCGGTCATACCCAGGTGAAGCCACACGCTTTTTTTTCCGGAAACCGGGTGGGTGTGGACCACGGGATGGGTCACGCTTGACGCAGAATTGACCGATACCAGGCGCTGCCAGAACGCCTGCTTGTCCGCGGGCAGGGCATCAAAGGCTGCGCCCTGGTGAGCGAAGTGGGTGCCGCCCCCGCGCTCCGGCGCCCGGGCCATGTAATAGGCGGAATGTGAGAAGGTCGCCGCCTCGAAGCTGCCATCGTTGTGCCACTGGGGGCCCACCCCGAGGATTCCATAGCGGCTGTCGTTGGAGCAGCGAAAGATGTGCCGGTTCCTGTCAGGCGTCGCGGGATGGACGCCGTGAGTGGAATGGATTTCGTGCGCCCCCCACCATTTGCTGGCGTTGATCAGTTCATCGGGTGAGAGATCGGTCTGGTGTTTGAAGACGATGAAGCCCCGGTTCGCCATTTCCACTTCCAAAGCCTCGATGACAGGTTTCGGAAGCTCCGAGCGGACATCTGCGCCGTATATCTCAACGCCCAGTGGTTCGAGTTGTTTGAGGGTTAAACCCTCGTTCTCGATCAGGGCAACGCGCTCGGGGTCTAGCGGAGGAAGGGTCGGTGGTGTCCCGTTGGTGTCTTCGGATACGTGTTCCATGATCGTGACTCACCTCGCTGGTCAATTTACACACAGCCTAACGCAGTGAGTGACACAGACAAGGGGGTGATCAACTCAACGCTTTTTCCTGTGCTTCAATCAACGGGCAGGAATGTTCGACGCAACAAGGCGCGCGTGTGAGCCTGCACGGGGCAGGTGAAACGGAGCTGGTCCCTAGCAAACGAGATGCTTCGTCTCCCCGCTTTCCACATCACGGTATTCGATCTTCACGGTCTTGAAGTTCAGATCGACGAACAGGCGGCAGTAATAGTCGCCGTGGCGCCACGCCATGGCGACGCTGGAGTCGTTGGAGTAGTTCAGCTCAAAGTGGCCATCGAAGGCCGGGTAATTGCTGCGGAACTTCATCAGGCTCAGCAGGCGCTGTACTACTGGCTTCTGCATGTCCTGGTCCACTTCCTCGAGGCTGTAATAGTGCCGGTTGATGTCCCGCAGCTCGCCGGTCTTCTCCATCAGTTCCTGATCGTTGCAGCCGGCCAGCAACCCCACGTAATAGACCTGCGGGATGCCGGGGGTGAAGAACTGGATCGCCCGGGCAGCAATGTAGGCGTCGTCGTTCTGCATCAGGGCGTCGTAGAAGGTGCAGGTGAGCTGGTAGATGGCCCCCACGCTATGGATGTTGGCAGCCGAGCGGCGCAGGATCGGGTCGGCACTGCGGGCGTCGATGTTGTCGATCAGGACCCTGATTTTCTCGTCCGGCAACACCCCCTCCACATCCGGTATGCAGATGCCGTCGTGGGTATCCAGCACCGTCACCATGTTGCGCGGGCACATGCGCAGCCAGTTCTTCAGGTACACGCTGTTGGCATCCAGCAGCGAGTAGAGCAGGAGGGGCGGCAGGGCAAATCCATAGGGGTGCATGTTGCGCCGGCTGATGGCGTACTGGTAACTCGTGTGGTCGTGCACCTCCGGCAGGCACTCGGCGCCGTGTTTCAGGGCCACCTCGTTGATCCAGTCCAGGATCCGGTACACCTCGGGCTCCACCAGAAAGCAGCTGGTGCCGATGCGCTTGGTGGTGTAGCCGAAGGCGTCCAGCCTGAGCAGGTTTACGCCTTTGGAGGTCAGAAAGCCGATGTAGCTTTCCATGAGGTTGTAGGCCAGGTCGGACTCGTAATTGAGATCAATCTGCTGTTCCGTGAAGGTGCACCACACCCGGGTCCTGGTGCCATCCGCGAGGGTAACTTCCCGGAACGGTTCCTTCTCTTTGCGGATGTGGATCTTGGCCATGTCGTCCGGGGAGATCTCGCCGAACTTGTCCACGTGCACGAACAGGTCCGCGTACTCGGAATCGAAACCCTTGGCAATGAAGTCCCGGAACTCCGGGGATTCGTCGGAAATATGGTTCACGGTCAGGTCCACGCACAGGTCGTATTTCTGCGTGAACGCCTCGATGTCGTCCCAGGTGCCGAAGGCCGGGTCCACCTCCTTGTGCGTCAGCGGCGAGAAACCGCCGTCCGCGTTGGACGGGAAAAACGGCAGAATGTGCAGCCCTCCGATTGCCTCCGGCAGGTATTTCTCCACCACGGTGTGGAGATCTTTCAGATCCTTGCCAATCCGGTTCGGGTAACAGATCAGCTGCACTGCATTTTTGAGCAGCATGGTTGGACTCCTGGGTCATCACTGCCGGGGATTAGTACCGATCAAGCCGCGCTCTGGCCCAGCGGTACGACTTTCTTTAGCTTGCTGATGCGCCGCTGTTCCACCGCGTCGATGAATTCCTGACCCCAGTATTCGATATCATAGCGGCAGACCGCTTCGAAGGCCTCGCTCAACCGGTTCCTGGCCTCGCCCGGACTCATGGCCAGGGCGTAGTAGCAGGTGTCCGCCAGGTCCTGGGGGTGGTGGGGGTTGGCCAGAATGGCGCCCCGGAGCTCGGCTGCGGCCCCGGCAAACTCGGAGAGCACCAGCACGCCGCAGCCCTTGGTGAGGCCCTGGGTGGCGATGTATTCCTTGGCGACCAGGTTCAGACCATCCCGCAGCGGCGTAATCCACATCACATCCGCCATGGTGTAATAGGCCACCAGTTCCTCGAAGGGCAGTGCCCGGAAGAAGAACTGCACCGGGGTCCAGCCCACCTGGGCAAACTGGCCATTGATGCGGCCCACGGTCTGTTCGATCTGCGAGAGCAGTTCCTCGTAGATGGTCATCCCCTTGGCCGCGGGTACGCACACCATCATCAGGGTGACTTTGGTTTCCAGTTCCGGATTCTCGGTGAGCATCCGCTCGTAGGCGTGCAGCTTTTCCAGAATGCCCTTGGTGAAATCGAGTCGTTCCACGGACAGGATCAGCCGGATATCGGTCAGTTCCTCACGGAGGCTTTCCATGCGGGCTTTGACGTCGTCATCGGCCAGAGCGTTGCGAACACGGCTCAGGTCGAGCCCGACCGGGTGGGCCCCGAGACCAATCTTGCGGTCGTTCACGGTAATCTCGACGCTCATCTCGTCCAGGCCCACGGCACAGCCGTAGGTCAGGAAGCGTGGCGCGCAGCCTGCCTTCGCCGTGACCTCCAGTGGCGTGACGCCCCGCGCCACATCGACGAAGTTCTCGGCCTGCCTCGGAATATGGAACCCGATGTGGTCGCACTGCAGCAGGCTGCCGATGATTTCCCGCCGCCAGGGCAGCACGTTGAACACATCGGCGGACGGGAAGTAGGTGTGGTGGAAAAAGGCGATGGTCACGTCCGGGCGCAGTTCCCGCAGGAAGGCGGGGACCATCCACAGGTTGTAATCGTGAATCCAGACCACGGCGTTTTCCGCGGCTTCCTCGGCGGTGCGTTCGGCAAAGAGCTTGTTGACCTTGAGGAAGACCTGCCAGTGGTCATCCCGGAAGGTGGCCCGCTCCCAGAAGGTGTGCAGGGTCGGCCAGAACGCCTCTTTTGAAAACCGTTTGTAGAAGATGTCGACATCTTCAGCGCTTAACGGCACCCGGGCGGCCACGAGCTTTTCGTAGCGCCCGGTGTCCACCTCGGTGTGGGTCTGGAACGGGCCAAGGTCGGGATCGTCAATGGACCAGGCGACCCAGGACCCTGCCTTGCCGCCGGCAAAGAAACTCAGCAGGGTGGGGATGATGCCGTTCGGCGAGCGCGGCCGGCGCCGGATCAGTTCGCCATTCTCCACCACCTCTTCATAGGGCAGGCGATGGTAAACGATCACCAGGTCCGACTTACCCGAGCGCATGGTGTCCGGGATCTCGGCGTCTATGCCGGCATGACCCAGAAAGCCGAAATGTTCGAAAGCCTCCAGAATCCCGCCACAGCCGTTCGCATCTGCGTGAAACACCCGCGCCTGGTGTTCGGTGGCCTCCAGCAGGCCGCCCTCGGAAGACCCGACACACACACCTTTGAAACTCTGCTGGTACATCGACAGATCGTTCAGGGTATCGCCGGCGACCAGAACCGATTCCGGATCGGCCCCCAGGTGCTCAACCAGCCGGCTCAGGGTGCTGCCCTTGTTGACGCCCCGGGGCAGAATGTCCAGGTACTTGCCCCCGGAGAACAGGACATCGCAGGACAGGGTTTCCACGTGGGCCCGAAGGCCGTCGCTTGCCGCGGCGCTGTCGCAGAAGTAGGACACACGCCTTTCCTGGGGGACCTCCTGGCGCTGCAGGCCCTCGAAGGACGTCAGGGCCGCCTCGACCAATTGTTCTCCGGGCCAGAGTTCGTCGATTTTCCCCTGCAACGGCTGTATTGCCTGTTGGGAGCCGCCGTGGACCACGGTGCAGCCCACGTCGCAGATGATGTAATCGGGTTCCGGAATGGTCGGGTCGGAGAGCAGGGGCAATACCGATTCCAGCCCCCGACCGGTCACGAAGACCAGCTGGATTTCCGGGTGGGCCGCGATCAACTGGTAAAGCCTGAGGCGATGGTCCGGATCACCGGCGAGAAAAGTTCCGTCCAGATCGGTGGCGAGCAGCATGGTGGTGCACTCCTGTCTGAGTATTTCCGTTGGTCCTGAATCTGAGGACTCTGACAGCAGTACTTGCAGGTTTTGTACCGGGCTTCGGCCTTCGGGTGCGGGTTTTGTTCATGAATTGTACAAATAGTGTCCTGAAAACAAGGACGTGTGGCCAGTCCGAAGATGCTGGTTATTTTCAACACAACCGGCCTGTGTGGTGCCATAACAGTGCGGCCATGCAGCCTGTGCGTTATTTCGGGGCTGTTGGGTTGCGCCGCTGGACACTTTATTTATCGTTTTGGGAGTATCCGCCGGTGCGGAAAGCCGCTAACTTTGACTTCAGCGCGCTCATGGAGCAGCAGATGTCGGGCAAGCTATCGCGGATGCCGAGCGCTCCTTCCTTACCATTTTGGCGACCATCAGGCCCCAGTTATGAATGTGGATAAAGCAAAAAAACGCATCGCAAAGCAGGTTAAGAAAGGCTTTCACGGGTATCCGCTGATCTCGCTGGAGTACTTCGGCAAAACGCCGGATACGGCAACGGAAGTCGTTATTTCATTCATTTCGGAAGAAAACGCCGAGCCCGAGAAGCAAACGTTTGCCAGTGACAGGGATGCCCGGGAGGATGAAATGATCCAGTCAACTCTGGTGAAAATTATCGAGCGCGCGGATGCGAAAACCGTGGCAGAGATTGAGGGTGTTTCCCGTCTCGGCTGACAGGGGCCGGTCGAGTGACCGGCCCCTCTCGTTCTTACTCGATCTTAACCCGCTGCCGCCTGGATTTGGTGGACATCGTCACTGCTGAGGGGTTTTCCTCCGATTCCCCATTCCCCCTCGCTGACTTCTTTGATGACTACCCAGGTCAGACCTCGCATGGCTTCGCCCTCAATACCCACCATGGCGTCGGTGACTTTCGCGATCATCTCCTGCTTCTGTGTCTTGTCGAATACGTTCTCGATCAGGTTGATGGTGACTAATGGCATGGTCGTTCTCCTTGCTCTGGTTGAAAGCCTCCCGTGATGGGCGGCGTGTGAAACAACTTGAGATCAGTCTACGGGGTTGCCCCGGACCATACTTGGGGTGAGTGTGGGGAATATGTGGAGAATCTCGGGGTGTTGTCTGCTAATTTTATAAACAGCTAGTCATAGCGGACTCGATCCATGATTTTCAGTTTTTCTGATTTTCAGTTGGACACCCATCAGCTCCAGCTGCGTCGTGCCGGCGTAGCCCAGCCCCTGGAGCCGCTTGTCTTCGATTTGCTGACCTATCTGGTGACTCACCGCGACCGTATCGTCAGCCGGACGGAGCTGCTGGACCAGCTTTGGACGGGCAAGGTTGTCAGCGAATCCGCTCTGAGCAGTGCCGTCAAAGCTGCCCGCCAGGCCCTGGGGGATAACGGGCAGACACAGGGCTTCATTGCCACCTTCAATCGTCGGGGCTATCGCTTTGTGGCCGACATTGATGCCCCCGATCCCCTTGCCCCGGACTCTGAGTCAGATGCCATGCAGCAGAGCGCTGCCGAGGCGCATCAGGAGCTGGCCGCCGCCTGCCTGTTTTCGTCCCGCAATGAACGGGAGAAAGAGCAGCCCGTGCTGGCGGTGCTTCCGTTCTCTCACGGCGTGGGCATTGACCAGACCGCCTGGATTGCGGAAGTGCTCAGTGAAGACATCAGTATTCACCTGGCCCGCATTCCCGGTTTTCTTGTGCTGTCTCGCAATACTGCGTCCCAGTACCACCCGCGGGAAGTGAGCATTCAGCACATCGCAAGAGAGCTGGGGGTGGACTACGTCATTGAAGGCTCGGTGTGGGCCATGGGGGACAATCTGCGGGTCGGGGTCCAGCTCCTGGACGCGGCGAGCGGCAGCATGCTCTGGTCGGACCGGAAACTGATTCCGGCCGAAAGCCTGAACGCGCTGGAAGAGGAGGTGGTGCGCGAGATCGTGAGCCGAATTGAGCCCGAACTCAATCGGGCTGAATTGAGCCAGCTCCGAAAGCGACGCACGGTGGATCTGGGTGCCTGGGCCCTGTATCGCCAGGGGCACGCCATTCTTGGCCAAAAAGGCTGGAGTGAGGAAAGTTTCACCGAAGCTGCCAACCTCCTGCGACAAGCGATCCAGCGGGATCCGGAACTCGCGTTTGCCCACGCCTATCTGGCTCTGATTATCGCCATTGGTCATCTGGTGGGGCTCATCCGTGGGCACGAATGGCTCATTGAGGCCGCCCAGGCAGCTGAAAAAGCCGTGGCTCTGGACGGCCAGGACACCGATGTCCTGGGCTATGCCGGCTGTGCGTTTGCCGATATGGGGGACCTGCAACGGGGCGTCGGCATGTTACGTCGCGCCGTGGAACTGGATCCGAGTAATGCCCAGGCGACGGCCGCACTGGGGGCTGCCATGATTCGCCAGGGCGATGTTCAGGGCATCGATTTTATGCTCCGGGGCATGAAGATCAGCCCGCGTGATAATCGGCGCTCGGCCTGGGGCGCGTTGCTTGCCAGGGGAATGCTCAATTTCGGCCAGATCGACAACGCGATTCGGACCGCCAGTGATGCCTGTCGTTGTGATGACCGGATTTTCCTGCCCAGAGTAGTGCTCGCCATTGCCCACATTCACGACGGCAACATCCCACGGGCAGTCGATGCCTTGAGCGATGCCCGTCGTATCCGGCCGACTCTGGGCCAGAGGGAGATCGCCTGCTTTGCCAGTCGGGCCGAAATGGCGTTATTGCAAAAAGGGGGCTTGCTGGCTGGGCTGCCCACCTAGAGGCACTCGAGGGGTGTCGGCCTTGGTACCTGCCGCCGTGGTATGGTGCAATAAATCTGATTGTTCTTCGGACACTCAAAGCGGTCGCACAGGCTGCCCCAAGGAGACAAACATGGCCGAGGTGATTCTGGAATCCACCCTTACCTGTCCCGAGTGTGGTCATCAGAAAATGGAAGTGATGCCGACAGACGCGTGCCAGTACTTCTACGAGTGCGAGGCCTGCAAGGCATTGCTGAAGCCGAAGGAAGGTGACTGCTGTGTTTTCTGCTCGTACGGCACGGTTGTCTGCCCGCCAATGCAGCAGGGGGTTGGCTGCTGTGACCCGGGCACCCATGCCTCCTGATTAGGGGGATTGGTCAGAGCGGCTTGCGGAGAAGAGGCGCCTCGCATTGTCGGGCTGTCACCCTGTACCGCCAGTCATGTGCTAGCCTTTCAGGACAGACCACCATCCACGACAACACCTTGTGGAAGGGATTCCTCATGTTACTGGGCAGGGCTAACGCACCGGTGCAGTCTGATGCGGCCAGCCAATCGGCGATCACCGTTTGGGTGTTTTTACTGTGGTTGGTGGTGATTCTGGTACCGGTAGCCGGTGCCAAGGCCGAGCCTCACAATGCTCGGGCGCCTGAGTTATCCGCTTTGGCCGACACGTTGAGCGACTGGATCATCGGGCAAACCCGGTTTTCGGAAACCGAGCTGCCGGACATCGAGTTCAAAACCCAGATTGAGCTGGCAGAGCTGAGCTTCCCGGGCTTCTCCCATGACCTTCTGCCCAGTATTCGAGGGGCCTATGATGCCCGATCGGTGGTGATTTACCTGAATACCAGCTTTGATTCCGACAGTCTCCTGGACAACAGTTACCTCCTGCACGAGCTTATGCACCATTTTCAGGTGCAAAACCTGCCTCCCAACCTCAGGGGTTCAAAGCCTGCCATGGAGGCCGAAGCACTCAGGGCGCAGCTGAAGTGGCTTGAGCAAAACGGGGTGCCCGACGGGATGAGGCAACTGGATGTCGATGAGAAAACTCTGCGGATGCTGGAGGCTTCGCCTCGATAATCCCGGGCGGCGTTGCACCGCCCGGGAGTGGTCTATGGATTAGGGCGTTGCCGGTCCGTTGCAGTAAAGCACGTCGGTGGCATCTTCACAGGTCCACTGGAAGATCCACAGCCCGGTGTTGCGGTCAGTGCCCAGGATGTACTGCTCACCGTCCACTTCCGTGACATGAACACCCCAGAAATTGGAGCCGGCGGCTTCGCCGTATTCCTCGCCCGCAATAAAGCGCCCGACTTCGTGCATGTTCCAGGACACGACGCCTTCGCCCTTGCTGTTGTCATGCAGGTGGCCAGGGCGCCACTCCACAGCTCGCATGCCCAGAGAATACCAGCTGATGAAGGTGCGGTCCGGATTTGCCGGATCGATCTCCAGGTTGTGCATGGTCAGGTCGCCGGCGCCTGAGGCCAGTGCCGGATCCGTGGCTTCGGCCGGAGCGTAGTAGCCCATCTCACCGAGGTAATCCACGGTGACGGTCTCGCCGTCCATACCGAGTGGGACCCTGACCTGGGTTGAAGTGTTGTTCAGGGTGTGGAAATAGCCCCAGCCATCAAAGACGGCGCCCAGCGTAGCCACCAATCCCAGTGACGCGGGAGCAGGCAGTGCCGGGTTGGAGCCCTCCCCATCGGGGCAGAGATTCGGGTCGTAGCCATCGATGCCGAGGATCGCAAAGCCCGAGGAACGCGGCACGAACAGCATCGGGATGTTCGCCTCCACCAGCATCGAAACCGACGCTTCGCAGTTGCCAGGTGCTGCCGAGTTGAAGACGATGCCCGCGCTGTAGCCGGCGGCCTCAATGGTCTGGGCTTTCAGGGTAAAGGCACAGGCCCCGCGTTCGATCAGGGCAATGCTTGCGCCCACTTCGGCGGCTGGTGTCAGGGTGTCACCGCAGGCCAGGCCGACAAACGCGGTTTGTTCCGTCAGCTCCGTAATATCCGCGCCCGGTCCGATCTGGGGCACATCGCTGCCCTGACTGGCCCGGTAGGACTCACCATCGGCGGTGATTGCAGTGAACAGGGAATCGAAGTCCTCGTCGCCCGCAAAGATCTTGTCAAAGTTGGGGCCAGCAAAGACAGCTGCGTGGGCGTTGCCTTCCGGCGGGGAGGTACCGTTTACAGGGTCCGGATCTGGATAGGTGGAATCACCCAGAAACACCGGGTTATAGGGATCATTGATGTCGAGCGTGACAAATCCGGCGTCCCAGTAGGAGAGCACCGCCTGCCAATTTTCACCTGGCCCCGGGTCCATGTCGTTGACCCAGATGTCGTGAAGCAACGGGGCGCCGAAGCTACCCATAAACAGCTGGCCGTCGTTGGTGATCTCCGGGTTGGTGGCAAGCCAGGTCTCAATCCCCGTGGTGGTGATCAGCTCGGGCGATTGAGGCTTGGTGATATCGGCGATTTTGAGGTCGTCGAGGGCGACGTCATCGACGATCAGCAGGTAGGTGTTGCCGCTTGCTGTGGTCCACGGAAAAACGTTGTGAACCGGAAAATCGAGAAAGTTCTGTTTCAGTGGGTGGGGTTGCGCCGGATTGGTGACATCCCAGAGGGCGATCCCGGACTGGCCTCGTTGTCTCGTGCCGTTGCCATTGATGAGGCCGCAAGGTTCCAGGGAGTGGATCAGCACATCCCGGTCACCAACCTGGGTCACCTTGACGTCATTGATCCGGGTATCCGGCGGGGATTTGATCATGCCGACCGTGACTGGATTGGCCGGGTCACGGATGTCTGAAATGAAGACACCGGCACGGGTGCAGTCGGGCTCCTGGAAGGTGCCGATATAGGCGTAGCCGTCATGTGCCCAGACGTCTGTATAAAGACCGTTGGAAATGCCAGCGAGCGTATCGCGGCCGATGACTTCGAAACCGTAGTTTACATTGGCCGGAATGTGGCCATCCGGCAGTGGCGAATCGTGTAGTAGGTTCTTGTTGTCGGCTTTACTGCCGTCCGAAACGTGTTGTTCGTCTGCCAATGCGTGAGTCGCAAGTGATGCAGACAGGGCGACCACCGCCAGTGGGCGCCAAGCGCGAGTTATAGCCATGTTGCAATCCCTGTTGGTTAGAGACGTCATCCCTGATCTAACGCGGCTTTCTGGTGGAATCAGTGCAATGACAGTCCCATGGTTTTAATTGTTTTTACTGTGCACCAGGTATTACTCCCAAAATCAATACCCGAAGGAAACATAGCAGGGATTGCTGTGGTGCCTTAGTTGATTTGGTAGCTTCTGGCTTATCGTCAGATTTTTTTGTTCTAAATCGGCGGTTTTAAGATTGTCCAGTATGATTCACCGGAAGTGTTAACCTGCTGATACATAGGCAATTGATCACTTCACCGCGAGGCAGGTTTTCCAGGTGGGGCGTGTAAGCCCCCGGGGATTGCCGGGGGGACTGGTTCACACTTTGCGTGTTTTTCTCACGCTCAGGCCGAGCAGGCCCAGGCTTATCAGTGCCAGCGTGCCCGGTTCGGGCACCGGATTGGACGGATCGCTCGGGTCATTGGGGTTGCTGGCGCTCGAGACGCCATCCAGCCAGACGCTCCAGAAAGGCCCCATGTCGATGTCGTTGGCCGGCTGATCCCAGGATTCCAGGGCAATCGGGGTTTCGCCATCGTAGCTGAAACCATTGCTCAGCATGCCGCCGTTGGCAAAGTTGGCGTAGGTGGCAACGGTAAAGATGTAGTCTCCCGCGCTCAGGCTGGCCAAAGAGAAACCGGAATCAAATCTGGTTTGGGTCGCTGGATTAATGCTGTCGTTGTCGTCATTCTCGTCGATCAGCGTGCCGTCCGCCTGCCATAGTGCGGTGATGGGGTCGAAGTTGGTGCCGGACTGAAAGGAATCGGTCCACACACGCACATCGTTGGCGTCGGTATTGAGGGTGAAGTAGGTGTAGATCACATCATTGTGGTAATCGATTTCGCCGGTGAAATTGATCGGCGCGGCGGTTACCACGTTGGACGCAGCCAGAACGGTCCCGGCTATCAGTGCAGTCATCCTGTGCATAAAAGCTCCCTAGAAAATCTTTCCTTTTTAGATAGTTACGGTGGCTGTCCGGCCACCGCACCGCTGTATAAGCAAATGCTCAGCCGGGGATGGTATAAGCTATCAATATCATGGGGTTAAGGGGTTTTTGGGTGGGGCGGGTACCGGCACAAACTCCGAACCTGTAAAACAGGCTGACGCCTCGAGTAAGGGGTTGGGTGGAATAATCAGTGGTTTCGCGAAGGGGAACGCGAAGAACTATGCTGGACGGTAAACGGCATGGATTCTCTGTTCATGAAAGATAAAACGGTCGTGTTGGCTTACATGGTTGCAGTGTGGGCCAGTGTTTTGGTCGCGTTTTTGCTCTGGCTGTCCCTGGAGGACAAGTTCACTTTTATCAGCCTGATCTTCGTGCTCATCTTCTGGTTTTTCATTAAAACCATTTTTATTTATCTGGCGGCTCTGTTTTTTCACTGAGTTCATTGATTTATCGACGTTAACGCAAACAATCATCAATTCTTATGTAACCTTGAGTGCCAACCACCCGGTTCCGGCCGTCCATCTTGGCCTGGTACATCGCCCCATCCGCCAGCATGAGAAGGTCCTCGATGGTGGCCTCGCCCTCGGTGAAGGCCAGACCGATGCTGGCGGTGAGCATCAGGGGCTTGTCACCCGTGAGGATCTCGATACCGGCAATGTCGTTGCGCAGGCGCTCTGCGAGGGCATGGGCAGAGTCCCTCGGTTCTTCCACGAGGAGCGCGAACTCTTCGCCACCCAGTCGCCCAAACACGTCGGTTGCCCGGATGCTCTGGCGGATGGTGTCGGTGAACTGGCACAAGACCGCGTCGCCAGTGCTGTGGCCGCATGTGTCGTTGATGCGCTTGAAATGGTCGAGATCAATCATGAACAGGCAGGAGGCCTTTTGTTTCCGCTGCGCCAGCTTGAGCCGGAGCGATGCATCGTGCAGGAAGCTCCGGCGGTTGAGGATGCCGGTCAGGGGATCGGTACGGGCTTCCAGCTCGGCTGCCCGTTTGGCCTGTTCCAGTTCCCGGGTACGAACCCGCACCTCCGCTTCCAGCCTGGATTTTGAAAGCTCCAGGTGCTCCCGGTACTGGCGCTCGGTGCTTTTCTTGTCCTGGTATACCCGGCGCATCTGAAACCCCATGGCAAACATGATGGTGAGCATTTCCGAGAAGGAGGCTACGGGCGGCCAGTAATAATTGAACAGGGTGTGCTCCACCAGCCCGAGGTCCCGGAACGCCTGCATAAACAGCCCCATGACCAGGAAACTCCAGGCCAGGGAAAAGAAGGCGGCTTCGGTCTGGCCCTGGCGCCAACGGACCAGGCCGGCCACGATAACCACCGGATACAGCAGCAGCGCCAGGGTAATGGTGACCAGGGCAAGGATTTTGATCTGGAACACCGCGGCAACCAGAAGCAGGCCGGCGTTGGCGGTCATGAACAGAATGACGTAGTCGAGGCGGCGGGTGTACTGGCGGGTTTGCAGGAACATCCGGGCAAACGTCAGCCCCAGCAGGATGGTCAGTGCGCCGCTGCTCGACATCAGGCTCCAGTGGAACTGATCGCGCAGGAAAAACTGGTGGGTGTAGCCAAGAATCGTAGCCCAGCAGCTGATTTTCGAAAGGGCGTAGAGCGAGTAAACAAAGAACAGCACCTTTCCGCTGACCACCCCGGCGATCAGGGCAAATATGGCCATCAGGAAGAAACCGCCGAACAGGAAACCGACCAGGGTGGTCTCCCGCAACTGCTGGGCCTCAAGCTGTTCCGGTGACCAGATGCGCATGCTGGGAAAGGCGTACCCGCTTTCTCTGGAGCCGAAGCGAATCAGTACTTCCCGGGTTTCATTGCCCGCCAGGGTGACGGGGACGACAAACCGGTTGTGTTCAACCAAACGGTGGGAGAACGGCCGTTCCATGGAGAGGCTGGCCACCCCTGTGAAGTCGCCGTCCCCGAGGGGCCGACTGAACGCGTCCAGCTGGATGAGCTGGTGGTCCACGTATTCCAGATGCAGTGTCAGGGCCCGGGGCAAGGGGTTCCGGAGCTGGAAGTGGCTCCAGTAGGCCCCGGTTTTCAGGCCGGTGGAGCCCGCACTCGCCAGTGGGCCGAATTCACCCGCTTCCAGGGCCAACAGCACCTGCTCAAGGTCTAGATCGCCCCGGCTGTCGTGCAACACCCGGGCGTGGCCGGTTTTCTGGTCTCCCCGCTCGTTCTCTCCCACTGTGATCGGCGTATTGGCAAACACGGTCGCGGACAGCCAGAAAAGCAGGAGTAGGAGAATGGCCCGGAGGGTGAAGGAGGGTTGACTGGTCATGGTGGTCACTACTGGAAGCCCGGTAAAAGAATAAACGGGGGGGTGGGCTGTGTCTACGGCAGTCTGGTTGGGCGGAATCGGCGTCGCGTCCGGTACTCAGGTACTCAGGCACTGCAGCGAATTGGCCTGGCCAGCGTTGGCGGCTCAAGAGTGAAAAATGGGCAGCCTCAATTGGTCAGTATTCTGGAATAAGCCCTGGTTCTGACCGGGGCTTCGTTGTGCTCCGCCAGCCAGTTCTTGAGCTCCTTTACCGGCAGGGGATGGCAGAGCCAGAAGCCCTGCAGTTTGTCGCAGCCCATCTCCCGCAGCAGGTGCGCGGTTTCCTCGTTTTCGACGCCTTCCGCAATCACCCTGTAACCCAGACCGTGCACCATATTGATCGCCGTTTCGACAATCACCCGGGAGCTTTCGCTGGCACAGATGTCGGTGATCAGTGAGCGGTCCAGTTTGATTTCCGACGCGGGCAGCCGTTTCAGGTACGACAGCGACGAATAGCCGCTGCCGAAGTCATCGATGGAGACCCGGAGCCCGGTATCGGCCAGGGCCTTGAGTGCCCGCAAGCCTTTTTCCGGGTCTTCCATGGCCGCGGTTTCGGTGAGTTCCAGGGTGAGGCGTTCGGCATCAACAGTGTGTTGGGCCAGCACGGAAGAGAGCCGCTCGCCCAGCTCCCGCGATGCCAGGTCCCGGGTCGAGATGTTGATCGACAGTGTCAGGGAGGGGTGCTCCCTGAGCAGGCCGGCCAGGTCCCGGATGCCTTCGCCGATTGCCCAGTGGGTCAGTTGCCTGATAACCCCGGTTTCTTCGGCAAGCGGCACAAAATCCGACGGGCAGACCCACCCCCGCTCGGGATGATGCCAGCGAATCAGGGCTTCCAGACCGACGATCTCACCACTGTTCAGGCACACCTTGGGTTGGTAGTAGAGCTCGGTCTGATTGTTCTGGAGTGCCTCCCGGAGGTCCGACATCAGGGTCAGCCGGCTTTCGCTGTAGATGTCAAAAGCCGGGGAATACAGGCCGGTGGCGAACGGACCCCGGGGTGCGATCTCCATGCCAACGTGGGCATTCCGGATAAGCTGGGCCGCGTTTTCGCCCTGGGCCGGGAAACTGGCGGCCCCGAATTTCGGGTGCAGCTCAATGGCCAGATTGTCCTGCAGGATAGGCTCGGACAGCAGCCCGAGCGCCTCGTTCAGCCCCGCAAAGTTGTCCGTCGCCTTGTCGGCGTTGACCAGGATCCCGAAGCAGTCGCCGGACAACTGGTAGACGCATTCCTCCCGGCCCTGATCATCCTGGGTGCCGAGCACAACCGGCAGCTGACCCGCCAGCATGGTCATTTGCCCGGCCAGACGCCGGAGTAAGCGTTCGCTGCGACTCAGGCCCAGGGTTCGGTTGATTTCATCCAGCCGGGTAATCCGCGCCACGCCGACCATGTACTGGCCGCTCGGGTCCCGCTCCAGTTGCTGGTTGACCATCCATTCGAACCGGTTCCGGTTCGGCAGGCCCGTAACCGGGTCATGGGTCATGGCCTCGTTCAGTTTGTTCCGGGCCTCGTTGCGGGCAATTTCTTTTCGCAGGCTGTCCGCCTGGGCTTTGATCTTCTCTTCCCGTTCACGGTACAGGCGATCCGCCAGTGCCAGGGTCAGAATGAAGGCCTCGAGGCCGGACCCGATCTGCATGGCGTACTCGGTCATGAAGTTGACCGGGAAAAACCCCAGCGCCCGGCCAGCGGTGGCCAGCACGCCCACGGTCAGCGGGGTCCAGGCGAGGGTAAAGAAGGCGCCGGCCCGAACGCCCGCGGCCCAGGTAATGGGACCGGCCACGAACAGCAGCGAGAAGAAGACCAGTGCCGAGATGGCAGAGAGCTTCATGGCGCTGTTGTAGTCCAGCACCATGGCACAGGCGAAGTTGACGATTTCAAAGCAGATCATCGCCCGCATGGCCAGATCAAGGCGGGGGCTGTGGGACCGGATCTTCAGGAAGGTGCGGCAGAACAGCACCGAGAACAGGGCCAGGATCGGCATCGAGGCCAGCAAGGCCCGGGCATGCAGCCACGGGACGTCGGGATACAGCAGCTGGAAGCTGTAGCCCTTGCTGGACGCAAAAAACAGCAGGTAGCCGGAAATGGCCAGCGCGTAATACAGATACAGGCGCTCCCGCAGGGTCAGGAACACCGCCAGGTTGATCAGGATGATGACGGTGAGGCAGCCGTAATAGAAGAAATGCAGCTTCTGCTCGTTGGAGGCGGCGCCAAAGAACTGGTTTTCTCGCCAGATCCGCAGCGGCAGAATCATCGGGCCTGCGGTTTCGGCCCGGACATACAGGGTCTTTGTCTGCTCCGGGGCCAGCGCGAACCGCAGCAACATGTTGGGGTGTTCAACTTCCCTCGGATAAAATGGGCGGGTATCGCCGGTTCTGAATTCGTGGACCTTTTCGGTACCCGAGAATACGTGAAAGATCACGTCGTCCAGTTGCGAGTACGCGAGCTCGGCAATCAGGTTCAGCGTGTCTGGGGTCTGGTTAGTGACGGCAAACCGAAGCCAGTAGGTGGAGGGCGTCATGCCAAAGGTGGCGCTGCCGGAGGGCTTGGCCTGCCATTGGGTGTCGGGCAAACCGACGACCTGCTCGAGATCGGCTTGGCCCTCGGGGTCCTCCCAGTAATCGAAGTGGCTCTGGATGGGTGCGGCCCCGGCCACGACAATGGGTCGTGTTTCCGCCTGAACGGCGTTCCAGGCCAATAAACACATCACCGCTAAACTGAAGCGCAACGTTCTCGATAGGATCACGATCAACCAACCATCTTTTCGGTCGTGGAGTCTAATTGTTGTTGTAAGCATTGATCAATATTTAATCCTATCGTCCAGGGTCGTCCAGACTGAACAGATTTCATGTAGAAAAATGTGTACAGATTTCTAACAGGCTGATTCTGAGTGCAATCTTCCGGCAAACGCGCCCCGGCGACCCCTGGAGTGGGTGGCGAGGTGCTGACGATTGGCGAGGGGGGTGGTCGTTTCCTGTGCTATACCTTTAAGAGGTCCTGTCCAGCGCGCGCAATGCGGCTGTCAGGTAAGGTGTTATGCTCAGGGAATAGGCTGCGCCTGTGGGTTTTTATGGAAAACGACTCTGCTGACCGCTCGCAACCGCCCGGCGGTGAATGGCTACTGGGCGGCGGTGAGATGGGTGAGCTGGTGCGGTCCATGGATTGGTCCAGGACCCCGCTCGGCCCCAGAGAAAACTGGCCGCACATTATGCGGTCGGTGGTGAATCTTTGCCTCAATACCAGCTTTCCGATCAACGTGGTCTGGGGGCCTCACCGCGTTCAGATTTATAACGACAGTTACCGGGCCTTCTGCGGCGACAAGCATCCAGAGTCCATGGGGCAGGACTTCCGCGAGATGTGGGACTCAATCTGGCACCTTGTGGATGACGCGTTTGAAATGGCCACCAGTGGCGAGCCTTCGCGCCTCGTCAACCGGCGCGTGTTTCTGGACCGGGCCGGCTATCTGGAAGAGGCTTTCTTCACCTCGAATTTCAGCCCGATTTTCGACGACGACGGCACCGTGGCCGGTGTTTTTCATCCGGTGACGGAGCTTACCCAGCAGGTCCTGGGTGAGCGGCGTTTGCGGGTGGTGCAATCGGTTACGGATCTGTTTTTCGACGCTACCACCCTGGAAAGCGCGATCAACAAGGCCATCAATGCGCTGAAAGGTCACAAGCTTGAAGTGCCGTTTGCCCTGTTTTACCTCATCGACCCCTCCGGTCGTGAGGCCTACCTGCGGGCTGAAACCGGGTTGGAAGCCGCCAGCAGTGACGTGCGGGTTCCGGCCATCGATCTTCGCAACAACCTTTCAATCTGGCCCGTCGATGAGGTTCTGGTTTCAGGCGACAGCATGGAATTAACCGACCTGCACAAGCGGGCGCTGATTGCTGGCTCACCCTATGATGAGCCGGTGCAGGAGGCCATTCTGATGCCGATAACGGTGGCCGAGGGCGATGTCCCGAACGCGGTACTGATTGCTGGCGTCAGCGCCCGCCGACGATTGGACACGGCGTACCGGAATTTCTTCGACATGCTGCGCTACACCGTTGAGAAAGAATTGTCCCACGCGCTTTCCTATGAGCGTGTGCGTCTTCAGACTGAGGCGCTGGAGGAGCTGGATCGCGTAAAAACCACCTTCTTCACGCACATCAGCCACGAATTGCGCACGCCCCTGACGTTACTGCTCGGGCCCGTGTCGGAAACGCTCAAAGCCCGGGGGCGCAGTCTGAACAAGGGGGATCGTCGTCGCCTTGAAATTGTGCATCGAAATGCCCTTCGGTTGATGAAGCTGGTGAATTCGTTACTGGACTTTGCCCAGATCGAAGCTGGCCGCGCCCAGCCCAGCTACGCCCCCGTCGACCTTCCCAGAGTTACCCGCGAGATCGCAAGCATGTTCGAATCTGCGTTCGAGATGGCCGGTGTCGAGTTTGACATTGACTGCCCTGACGCGCCGGAACCGGCGTACGTGGATATCGGCATGTGGGAGAAGATTGTTCTCAATCTGCTGTCCAATGCCTTCAAGTTCACACTTCGTGGCCGTGTGACGCTTCGATTGGTTTGGCAGGCGGACCATATTGAGTTGACGGTGGAGGATACCGGTATCGGCATTGCCGAGAATGAGCTGCCCAAAATTTTCGAGCGGTTCCACCGGGCACCAAACGTTGCCAGCAGAACCTACGGGGGCAGCGGAATTGGCCTTGCGCTGGTCAGGGAGTTGGTGAACCTGCATACCGGTACCATTACCGCGGACAGCACGCCGGATCGGGGGTCCCGATTTACCGTCAGCGTTCCGCGGGGAAAAGCCCATCTGCCCGAAGATCAGGTGACCGGCGCACTGCCCTATGACGCAAGCCTGGCCGGCCAGGCCTACATCGCTGAAGCTATGCAGTGGTTAGGAATTGACGTAACGCCGGCTTCAAAATCGCGGGAATACGATGGCGAGGCGACGAGCGCCCGTGTGCTTGTCGTCGACGATACCGCCGATATGCGTCGGTACCTTTACGATATCCTCTCCCCCTACTGTCAGGTAGAAACCCTGGCGAACGGTGAGCAGGCGTTGGAGGCGATCCGAACAGACCCGCCTGACCTTCTCATCAGTGATCTCATGCTTCCTAAAATGAACGGATTTGAGCTCCTTGAGGCGATTCGGGCATCCGAGACCACGACTCGATTGCCGGTCATCCTGCTGTCTGCCCAAGCTGATGAGAACGCTCGGGTGAGAGGCCTGAGCTCCGGTGCTGACGATTATCTGGTCAAACCTTTCTCCGTCGCGGAGCTGATCGCCCGGGTCCAGCTGCGATTGAGCTCCGGGCGTTCACGCAGGCTGGCCGTTGAGAAGGCGCAGCATGACGATCTGACGGATCTCCCCAACCGCACGCTGATCTACGAGTTTGAGGAGCGACTGATTGCTGGCGCAGAGCGGGCGCACTCGCACATGGCGGTGCTGTTCATCGACATGGATCGCTTCAAACCGATCAACGATGAACACGGGCATGCGATAGGTGACGCCGTGCTTGCCGAAGTCGCCCGCAGGCTCAGGGAGGGGGTACGCGAAGAGGATTCCGTAGGCCGTATCGGCGGCGATGAATTCCTGGCTGCGCTGTCCCATCTCCAGTCTCCTTCCGATGCGGCGAAGGTTGCCCGGCACCTGGTTAAAGTCCTGTCCCGGCCTTACCGGGTGGACGGCCTGGTACTGCACACCACACCGAGCATTGGCATTGCGCTTTACCCCGAGGATGGCAAAACCCCCGATCAATTGACCCGTGCAGCTGACCAGGCCATGTATCTGGCCAAGCTTGCGGGTCCCGGGCAGATTCAGTTTTGTGAGAAGCAGGCCAATCAACACGAGCAGCAGGTCCGGCGAATCGAGCATCGCTTCAAGGGCGCGTTTTCGAGAGGCGAGTTCGAGCTCCATTACCAGCCTGTGGTCGATCTTCAGAACGGGCAACTGACCGGTGTCGAGGCGCTTATCCGCTGGCCGGGCAGCAGCTTCGGGCCGAAAGATTTTCTCCCGGTTGCCGAGCAATGCGGCCTGATGGAAAAGCTCGGAGACTGGATAATCAACGAGGCCTGCCACCAGTTGAGGGTGTGGGGGGATGAGGGCATGCCGCCGATTACGCTGTCCATTAATGTCTCTCCCATGCAATGCCGGCAGGCTCAGTTGGTGCGCCGATTGATGCGGTCGGCTGCCGAAAACGGGCTGCCCCCAAGCTCACTGCAGATTGAGATCTCGGCGTGCGATCTGTTCAAGGGCGACGACACGGACATTTTGCAGCTATTCAAAAAGCTCCGGTCGGTGGGTTTCAAACTGGCGCTTGATCACTTTGGCAGGGAAGAGTCCAACCTCAACCACCTGGTGGAACTGGCGCCGGATACCCTCAAGATGGACCAGAAATTCAGTAAATCGAACGCCAGTGATGCGGTTCAGCTGGCCGTGGTAAACGGCATCGTGTCGATGGGGTTAACGCTGGGCTTTCAGGTGGTTGCCGAGGGGATTGAGAACGCCGGAATACTGACCACGCTGCAATCAGCTGGCTGCCGGGACTTCCAGGGGTTTCATATCTGCCCGCCCCTGGCTGCAAATGAATTCACGCACTGGTATCACGACTGGAAGGCCAGCTAGGTTGGTGCAGGCGAAAACTGCCTGCTATTTCCAGTCGTCCTCCGCTTTTTCCCTGGCTTCCAGCTCTGCCTTCCGTTTGCGTATTTTGTCCATCTTCTCGTCGGAGATGTGCATGCTGTTGGCGGAATTGCGCAGGATCATCAGGCCACCGACAATCAGGGCCAGGGCGAGGATGACGAATACCCATCCGATGGTTGGCATAAACGAGACTCTCTGTGCGGGTGTTTATCTATAATGCCCCCCCGGGTAGGGTATCGTCTATGACACCTGAACAATGGCAGACCGTTCTCGATACCATCCCCGACGTTCGTGACGGACTGACCCGCACCGAACGCCTGATTCTCTACGTGATCCACGAAACCCAGCGCGAGCTGCAGGGGCGCAATGTGCCAACGGCCATGCTCTACGGCCGGGTGCTGGAATACGTCGATATGAGCGAGGCCGAGCTGCACGCTTACCTCGACCGCCTGGGCGTGAAAGGCGATGGCTACTCCAATCCCGTCAATCACCGGTAAATAGCGGCGCCGCGGGCACGGGCGGACTATGCTCAGAGGATGCAGGAACAGCCAGGGAAGGGAGGCGTGTCATGCGAATCGAGAGCATTGCGGTCTACACCGCCGACTTGCCTTACACGGGCAAGGCGTATGCTTTTGCGGGCGGGCGGTCGCACCAGATATTCACCAGCACGGTCGTGGTGCTGACCACCAACTCGGGGCTGGCGGGCTATGGTGAGGTCTGCCCCTGTGGGCCGAACTACATGGCTGCCTTCGCAGAGGGCCTGCCCTCCTGTCTGTCGGTGCTGGCACCCAGTGTGATCGGTGGCGACCCCCGCCACATCAACTGTATCCATGAAAGCATGGACCAGGCGCTGACGGGCCATGCGGTGGCCAAGGCGGCCATAGATATTGCCTGCTGGGACCTGTTGGGCAAGTCGGCGCGACTGCCCGTCTACACCCTTTTGGGCGGCCTGATTACCCCGTCGATGCCTCTGCACCGGATCGTGCCCCTGGCGGAACCGGCGGAAATGGAAGCGTCCCTGGGGCGATACCGTTCGGAGGGCTTCCGGCACATCCAGATCAAGCTTGGCCACCGTGTTGACGAGGACATTGAGCTGATGCAGACCCTGGCCAGAAAGAAGCAGCCGGATGAAATCTGGGTCGGTGACATGAACGGCGCCTGGCGACGAGACCAGGCCCTGCGTTTCTCACGGGCGGTGGAGGATCTGGACCTCTATCTGGAACAGCCCTGCCGCGGTTACGAGGAATGCCTGTCGGTGCGACGCCGGTGCCGGCACCCGGTGAAGCTGGATGAAAGCCTGAACTGCCTGGCCGATGTCCAGCGCGCCATCCGGGATGACGCGATGGATGCCATGGCACTGAAAGTGAGCAAGTTTGGCGGACTGACACCGGCGCGGGTGATTCGCGACGTCTGCGTGGATGCCGGCATTGCCATGACCATTGAGGACGCCTGGGGCAGCGGCATTGCCACCGCGGCGTATGCCCATCTGGCGGCCAGCACACCGTCCAGAGTCCTGCTGAACACCACCGATCTGCACAACTACAACACGGTGCAGCTGGCGGACGGCGCGCCCGAGGTGTCCGCCGGGCGGATGACCCTGAGCGACCGGCCAGGTTTGGGGGTTACGCCGGATTTCAAAACCCTGACTCTGCACGACGTCTATGAGTGACTGGCGGATCAGTTGTTGCTGTCTTTGAGGGGGTATTCGGGGAGTCTGGGAGAAACCGGGACCGCCAGTACCTGGAGTACTGCCCGGAGGGTAAGGGTCAGAAGGTGAAAGCTGCGCCGACGGAGTAGTAGTCGATGTCGAAGTTATCGAGATCGTAGCGCTCGTACTCGGCTCGTACCTGGAGCGAGAACAGGGTAAACCGTGCCCCGATTCCGTAGAGCGGATCGGTACCGTCGTCGTCACCGAAATTGTCGAGATCGCCGTCCCAACTGATAAACCCGGCCTTGCCGAAAATGCCTACCGGCCCAAGCTTGATGCCGGCCAGTCCCGCACCGGTCCAGCCGTCAACTTCAAAGTTGGAATCGCTGATGGCACCGACGTTGCCCTTGAATTTACCAAAATCAACGTATGCACCCTCTACCGCGAGATCCACCAGAGGTATAAGGCCGAAGTTGTAGCCACCAAAAATCTTGTAAGCGGTATCTTCGTCATCGAAGTCGATGCTTACATTAACGTCGCCTGGATCCGGGAGCTCCTCGTCGAAATCCAACTGAGCCTGACCGACGGAAGCGCCGAGGTACAGGCCGCTGTCGCTGCCTGCGAGGGTAGTGCCCGATACTGCAAAGAGGGAGACTGCAAGAGTAAGAGGAATGACAGGTTTCATGGTCTTAGCCTCCTTTGCTAAGAGAGCATCGGTTAAAAATTAGGCGATTGTCTGACATTTGTCGAATAAATAGTCCGGAATCGCCTGCTATTCCTCTCGAAAGTCGACCTGGTGTTTCTTTATGGAAGTTTCGGCTACATATCAAGGTGTCTTCAGGGTCCGCCTGTCCTCCACCACCGTGCCAAGCATCTCACAGTCGCCTTCGTGCTCCTGATCAATCCAGGGTTCCAGCAGGGCCTGGTCGGCCCAGGTCTGCATGCCGGGTAACGCCAGCATGTGCCGGATGTACTCGGTCATGGCCGGCGTCCGTTCCAGGCCATAGGTTTCGAAGCGGAACACCACGGGAGCGAAGAATGCGTCCACCGCCGAGAACCGGTCGCCGGCCAGGAAGGGCCCGCCGAACCGGGTCAGGCCGTCGTGCCAGATGGTGGCGATGCGCTCGACATCCCGCGCCAGTTCCGGCGGCACCTCGGTCACGCGCACGCTCACGCCGATGTTCATGGAACAGAGGTCCCGTAAGGCCTGAAACCCGGAGTGCATTTCGGCACAGGTGCTCCGGGCCCAGGCCCGGGCAATCGGATCGGAGGGCCAGACTTCCGGGTAGTCATCGGCCAGATGCTCGGCGATGGCAAGCGAGTCCCAGACTCTGACATCGCCGTCCTGCAAGGTGGGCACCTTACCGCTGCCGCCCTCGGCCCGGAAGGCAGCCCAGGCCTGCTGGTCGCCAAACGGCAGCATGTGTTCCTCGAACGGGATGCCGAGCTCCCGCATCAACAGCCAGGCACGAAGTGACCAGGAAGAGTAGTTTTTGTTGGCGATGTACAGGGTGGTCATGGTCTGGGGTCCTTTCCGGAGAGCGTTGGGGTATGCTCGGTAATTTGAGGGTGACTACACTTTATAAGTCCGGGATATCAGTGGTCTATCAGTTTTCGTAAACCTCGGCGTTTGTCCCTTGCGCGCAAGTAAATTCAATTCAGATCGGTTCCGGCCGGTGTCACACGGGGAAACCATGGAATGACAGGGTATTTCATTCAGGCGTTTATCTACCTGGCGGCGGCGGTGATTGCGGTTCCTTTGGCCAAGCGGCTGGGGCTGGGGTCGGTTCTGGGATATCTGGTTGCGGGCGTTGTGATAGGCCCTATCACCGGGCTGGTAGGTCAGGAAGCCACAACCATCCAGCATTTCGCGGAATTTGGCGTGGTGATGATGCTGTTCCTGGTGGGCATGGAGCTGGATCCCAAGGCGCTCTGGGCCATGCGGGTCCGGCTGGTGGGCCTGGGCGGGCTGCAGGTGGTGCTGACCGCAGCCGCCGGCACGGCAGTCGCCTGGTGGCTGGGGTTGCAGTGGCAGACGGCACTGACCGTAGGCCTGATCTTTGCGCTGTCGTCCACGGCGATTGTGTTGCAGACACTGAACGAGAAGGGGCTGGGCAAGACCGAAGGCGGACGCAGCGCGTTTTCCGTGCTGCTGTTCCAGGACATCGCGGTGATCCCGATGCTGGCCCTGATCCCGTTGCTGGCGCTCCCGGAGCTGATGGCCGGATCCGGCACGGACGCCGGCCATGACACGGGACTGAGCCTGGTGGCCCACCTGCCGGCCTGGGCCCATGCCCTGGTGGTGATCGGAGCGGTCGCGGTGGTGATTGTCGGCGGCTTCTACCTGAGCCGGCCGATGTTCCGTTATGTGGTGCAGTCGGGGTTGCGGGAGGTATTCACCGCCACGGCCCTGATGCTGGTGATCGGCATTGCCGCGCTGATGAGCCTGGTGAGCCTGTCCCCGGCCCTGGGCGCGTTCCTGGCCGGCGTGGTACTGGCGAACAGCGAATTTCGCCATGAGCTGGAAGCCAACATCGAACCCTTCAAGGGCCTGCTGCTGGGGCTGTTCTTCATCACGGTGGGCGCGGGCATCAATTTCGAGGTGCTGGCGGCGGAGTGGGGCACCATTGTGTCCCTGGGTGTTGCCGTGATCGTCGTAAAGGCGCTGATCCTGCTTGTCCTGGCGCTGCTGTTCGGGATCCATGGCAGCAATGGCTGGCTGTTTACGCTGGGTCTGGCACAAGCGGGCGAGTTCGGCTTTGTGCTGCTCAACTACAGCGTCCAGAACTCCGTAATTCCGGTGGAAACCTCACAGATCCTGTCACTGGTGGTGGCGCTGTCGATGTTTCTTACCCCGGTGTTGTTCATCGTCTATGACCGGGTGGTTCTGCCCCGGTATCGGCGCTCAAAAAACGACGAGCGGGAGGCGGACTCGATCGACGACCGGGCACCGGTCATCGTCGCCGGCATAGGCCGGTTTGGACAGATTGTCTGCCGGCTGCTCCGGGCCAATAACATTCCCATCGTGGTGTTGGACCATGAGATCGAGCAGATCGAGAACGTTCGCCGGATCAACATCAAGAGCTTCTTCGGCGATGCCAGTCGGCCGGAGTTGCTGGAAACCGCGGGGATTGAAGAGGCGCGGTTACTGGTGGTGGCCATTGACGACCGGGACCGGACGGTTCGAATCGTTGAGCACGTGAAGAAATTCTATCCCGGCGTCTGGGTGCTGGCACGGGCATTCGACCGTGGCCACAGTTACCGACTGCGGAGGGCCGGTGCCGACGACGTGGTGAGTGAAACCTATCATTCCGCGCTGGAGATGGGCGGCCATGCCCTGACGGCGATGGGCGTTCATCCGCTCCGTGCCAAGCAGATGACCTGGGCATTCGTCGAGAACGAGAACGCCCACGAAGATGAGCTGTTCGAGGCCTGGCAGGAGATTGAGGAGGGCATCAGCTTCAGTCCGCGCTACGGGGAACTGTTCATGAAACTGGAGGAGGCGCTGAGCAGTGCCATGCAGAAGGACTGGGACGAGCCCAAGAAGGAGGATGTGCCGATCTGGACGCCGCCGGAGGCGCACTGATCGGTCATCTTCCGGTCATCGCTGAAAAATACCACCGCACTGTAAAAGCTTTCTCGTGGAACCCCAGAAAAAAAATTCCGTGGTAGGGGAATAATTCCCGGGCTCATTCGTTAACGGGGTTAATTCAACGGAAATTCTGGAGTAGACAATGATGAAGCGCACATTGACTCTCGCAATTTGCTCAGTCATGGCGGTCTCTGCATTCGCCGCGGAAACCGGTGGTTCGGCCAGCGCCAGTGTTCAGGCCGATGCCCAGATGAATGCCCAGGCCGGTGGCGCCAACGCCAGCGGAGGCGCAAGTGCAGGCGCCAATGCACAGGTGGATTCGGAGACTGCCAGGTCCGCTGGCGAAAACGCGGGTGAAATGCGCGATCGCACCGAAGGCCGCCTGAACGCCAGTCAAAAAGCAGAGGTGAACGCCCGGACCCGTCAGGAAGTGGACAGTTCGGTTTCCCAGAGCGTGAGATCGGAAGTCCAGAACAGCGTTCAGGGGTCCGTCCAGAATGCCACCGAGGGTGGCCTGCTGTAATTCTCCGACCCAAAGCATCCGATCGGGCCGCCCAGCGGCCCGTTCTTATTATTGAAGGAGGAGCACCATGCAACGAGTCAGGCAATCGCTGCCGCTCGTCCTGGCGGCTCGGTGCTGGATCCGATTCTGGACCGGATGATCTCGGGCGCGGTGGTTGCCCGGGAACAGGAGACGCGCCTGTTGTCGGAAGGTTGGCCAGGAAACTGACGGCGGACTGCCCAAAACAGGCACGAGCGCTGTCGCCTCCTTCGTTTTGGGGCTATGCTTTCCAGTAGATCCGCTCTTGAGCAAGAGCCCATGAACCGGAATTTCGGAGTCTGCTGTGGCAGAGCCAAAAGGGGTTACCGTATTCTACGATGAGAGAGTGCTCAATCACTCACCGGATGTGAATGCGGCGTTTCTTCCCGGACGCCTGGATAAACGCGTGCGAAACATTCTGTCGGGGCTGAATGTTCAATGGAAATACCCCGAGCACCCTGGTCGCATCCGCGCGATCATTGACCTGCTTGAGCGCGAGCCGGTGGACGGGGTCCGGTTTGGCCAGGGCAAGGCGGCCAGCCGCGAGCAGCTCGCCCGGGTCCACACCACGTCCTATCTGGACTATGTTTTTTCCCTGCGCAATAAAAACGCCTGGCTGGATGTGGATACCACCGCGGTGTCACCCGGCAGCATTGAGGCCGCTGAAGTGGCCGCGGGTACCGCCGTTGCCGCCGTTGAGGCGGTGGTTTCCGGTACCACCCGTAGTGCGTTCGCGCTGGTGCGCCCCCCCGGCCATCACGCCGAACCTGTGCGGGCCCGGGGTTTTTGCCTGTTCAATAATGTCGCGGTGGCTGCCGCCCATGCCCAGGCCGAGCTGGGTTGCCAGCGGGTGCTGATTGTCGACTGGGATGCCCATCACGGCAATGGCACCCAGGACATCTTCTGGGCCGACCCGGACGTGCTGTTCTTCGACATTCACCGGTCCGCCCCGTTCTACCCGGGTAGTGGCGGTCTTCATGAAGTGGGTGCCGGACTGGGCGAGGGGACGACTGTAAACGTCCCGATTCCCGGCGGTTCCGGTGACCTGGCCTATCTCAAGGCCCTGAACGAGATCCTGGTGCCGGCGGCCGAGTACTTCAAGCCGGACATCATCCTGGTGTCGGCAGGTTTCGATGCCCATTGGTTTGACCTGGCCCTGAACGTCTCCTACGACGGCTTCGCCGCCATGACGGAAGTTGTCCAGGCCCTGGCGGATCGGGTCTGCGACGGCCGCCTCGCGTTTGTGCTGGAAGGTGGTTACAACACCGAGTCCCTGGCGCACGGGGTACGATCGGTACTCAGCGTGCTCGCCGGCGGCAGCGCGGCACAGCCGAGGATCTGCGGCATGGAAGAAGTGGACGAGGCCATTGCCTTCCACCTGAGTGCTTTTACGGACGACCCACCCGGTAGCTGACAGCAACCCCGAAACGACAGACGCAGGAGGTCGATATGTTTGTGGCAGAGAAATCCACCGGACACCTGATTGAGGTGCTGGATACCCGGGGGTTATTCGATCCCCATGAACACCGCATCAAAGGCAGCTTGCATTACGGTGAGGAAGCCCAGGATCCTGAATTCTATGATAAATCCGAGTTGAGCTTCCCGTCCGGCGAATCCCTGCCCCAGTGCTGGACCGATCCCCACTACCGGCGGAAGAGTTGACGTTCTATCCGGCGAGTCCCTGACTGTTTCTTGAGCAACGTTGCAAGCGTGTCATCTTTTCGGTAGCCTTTATTTTAATTGAACGTTCAATTAATAAAAAAGATGCGGAAACGGTAGCGAACCTGTCATGCCAAAAGTTGGAGTCAAAGACACACGCAAGCAGCAGCTGATCGAGGCCACCATGCATTCCATCGCCGAGCTGGGGATGCAGAACACGACCATTGTCAGCATCAGCAAACGGGCGGGGATGTCCTCCGGCATCATCAGCCACTATTTCGGTGGCAAGCAGGGTCTGATTGAAGCGGCGTTGCGGTACCTGCTGGACCAGCTCGGCAAGGAACTCCGGGAACGCATGGCAAAAACCGACGGTTCGCCGGAGCAGCGCCTGAACTGCATCATCGAGTCGAATTTTTCCGAGTTCCAGCGTTCGGCACTGGCCGCGAAAACCTGGCTCAGCTTCTGGGCCCGATCCATGCACGAACCGGGTCTGAAGCGGCTGCAGCAGATCAACAACGCACGGTTGTACAGCAATCTGCGTTACTCCTTTGCCCAGGTGCTCGGGCCCAGGGCCGCGACTGCCGCCGCTCGGCAGACCGCGGCCATGATCGACGGCTTCTGGCTGCGCAGTGCCCTGAGCCTGGACCCGCAGGAGAGCTTTGAGGCCGGCGAAACGCTGTGCAAGCGCTTCGTGTATGAGGCCCTGTCGCAGGCCGAGACAACGAATTCATCTTTTTGAGGTTTCACAGATTATGTCCAATTCGGTACCCCGCTTTCAGAACTTTGTCCACGGTCGCTTCCTGGCCAACAGCACCGGTGAGGTCTTCCCGGTCGTGAACCCGGCCACCGGTGAGGTGATTTACGAGGTTGAAGTGGCCGATAAGGCAGTGCAGCAGGCAGCCATTGAAAGTGCCCGGGCCGGTTTTGCCGAGTGGTCGGCGATGCCCGCCATCGAGCGCAGTCGCATTCTGCTGAAGGCCGTGGCGCTGCTGCGTGAGCGCAACGACGAACTGGCCGCCTGTGAGGTGCGGGACACGGGCAAGCCCTGGCAGGAGGCGGAAGCGGTGGATGTGGCCACGGGTGCTGACGCCGTGGAATTCTTCGCCGGGCTGGCCCCGTCCATCGAAGGCAATCAGCAGGACCTGGGCGGGGACTTTTACTACACCCGTCGCGAACCGCTGGGGATCTGTGCCGGCATCGGCGCCTGGAACTACCCGATCCAGATCGCCTGCTGGAAATCGGCGCCGGCGCTGGCCTGCGGTAACGCGATGATCTTCAAGCCCTCCGAAGAGACGCCCATGGGCGCGATCAAGCTGGCGGAAATTTTTGTCGAGGCCGGCGTGCCGGCGGGCGTGTTCAACGTTGTCCAGGGCGCGGCGGACGTGGGTGCCTGGCTGACCCACGAGCCCGCCATCGCCAAGGTGTCGTTCACGGGTGAGGTCGGTACCGGCAAGAAGGTCATGGCTGCCGCCTCCTCCACGCTGAAAGACGTCACCATGGAGCTGGGTGGCAAATCCCCTCTGATCATCTTTGACGATGCCGACCTGGAAAACGCTATCTCAGCGGCCATGGTGGGCAACTTTTACACCCAGGGCGAGATCTGCACCAACGGCACCCGGGTGTTTGTCCACGAAGCAATCTACGAGCGCTTTATGGACCGCCTGCTGGAACGCACCCGCAAGAACATCAAGCCGGGCGATCCGATGGATCCGGACACCAACTTCGGTGCCCTGATCTCGGAGAAACACCGGGACCTGGTGCTCGACTACATCGCCAAAGGCCTGTCGGAAGGGGCGACACTGACTCACGGCGGTCGCGCCTTCGAGCCGGAAGACTCGAAGGGTGGCTATTTCGTCGAGCCCACCATCTTCACCGACTGCACCGATGACATGACCATCGTGCGGGAGGAGATCTTCGGGCCGGTGATGTCGGTGCTTACCTTCTCCGACGAGGACGAGGTGATTGCCCGGGCCAACAGCACCGACACCGGCCTGGCCGCCGGCCTGTTCACCCGCGATATCCGCCGCGCGCACCGGGTGATTCACCAGATCCAGGCCGGGATCTGCTGGATCAACAGCTACGGCGCCTCGCCCGCGGAAATGCCGGTGGGCGGCTACAAACTCTCCGGCATTGGTCGCGAAAACGGCAAGGTCACCCTCGACTACTACACCCAGCTCAAGTCGGTGTACATCGGAATGGAAGACCTGGATGCGCCGTTTTAAGCCAGTGACCCAACCCGGAGCGACTCTATGAAAGAAAACCGATACGACTACATCATTGTCGGGGCGGGTTCCGCCGGTTGCGTGCTGGCGAACCGTCTCACCGAGGACGCCCGACACCGCGTGCTGCTGCTGGAAACCGGCGGCAGCGACAAGAGCATCTTCATCCAGATGCCGACCGCGCTGTCGATTCCGATGAACACCAAGAAGTACGCCTGGCAGTTCGAAACAGAGCCGGAGCCCTATCTGGACAACCGCCGCATGCACTGCCCCCGGGGCAAGGTGCTGGGCGGCTCCTCCTCCATCAACGGCATGGTCTACGTTCGGGGTCACGCCCGGGATTTCGACGAGTGGGAAGCCGAAGGGGCCGAGGGCTGGAACTACCGCCGGGTGCTGCCCTACTTCAAGAAGGCCGAAACCTGGGCCTTTGGTGCTGACGACTACCGTGGCGACCAGGGTCCGCTCGGGGTGAACAACGGCAACAACATGCAGAACCCGCTGTACAAGGCCTTTGTGGACGCGGGTGTGGATGCCGGCTATTTCCCCACCGAGGACTACAACGGCGCCCAGCAGGAAGGTTTCGGCGCCATGCACATGACGGTGAAAAACGGCCGCCGCTGGTCCACCGCCAATGCCTACCTGCGCCCGGCCATGGAGCGCCCGAACCTGACCGTGGTGACTCATGCCCTGGTGCACAAAGTGCTGCTGGACGGCAAAGCCGCCACCGGCGTGCGTTACGAGCAGGGTGGCAAGGTGCACGAGGCCAAAGCCGTCGAGGAGGTCATCCTGTCTGCGGGATCCATCGGCTCGCCACACCTGCTGCAGCTTTCCGGTATCGGCCGGCGCGAGGTGCTCGAGCAGGCCGGCATTGAGGTAAAGCACGAGTTGCCGGGCGTGGGCGAGAACCTGCAGGACCACCTGGAATTCTACTTCCAGTTCCGCTGCAACAAGCCGGTGTCCCTGAACGGCAAGCTGGACTGGTGGAACAAGCTGAAGATCGGCCTGCGCTGGATTTTGAAGAAAGACGGTCTGGGCGCGACCAACCACTTTGAGTCCTGTGGCTTTATCCGATCCAAGGCCGGGGTCGAGTGGCCCGACCTGCAATACCACTTCCTGCCGGCGGCCATGCGCTATGACGGCAAGGAAGCCTTTGCCGGCGACGGTTTCCAGCTGCACATCGGGCATAACAAGCCGAAAAGCCGGGGCACGGTGCATGTCCAATCCGCCGATCCCACCCAGGCGCCGCAGATCCGCTTCAATTACCTGCAGCACGAAGCGGACCGGGAAGGCTTCCGGGACTGTGTCCGGCTGACGCGGGAGATTATCAACCAGCCCGCCATGGACGAGTATCGGGGGCCGGAAATCCAGCCCGGCGCCGAGGTCCAGACCGACGAACAGATCGATGCCTTCGTCCGGCAGGCGGTGGAAAGCGCCTATCACCCGTCCTGCACTTGCAAGATGGGGACGGACGAGCTGGCGGTGGTTGACCCCCAGACCCGGGTTCGGGGCATCCGGCATCTCCGGGTGGTGGATTCGTCCATCTTCCCGACCATACCCAACGGCAACCTGAACGCGCCCACCATCATGGTGGCCGAACGGGCAGCCGATCTGATTCGGGGCAGGGAGCCCCTGAAACCTTCTGACGCTCCTGTGCTCATGGACGGGCAATGGCAGGAGCGACAGCGACCGGGAACGGCCAAGCGGGTGCTGGGCTAGCGCTGCCACACCGTTTCCACCCGGAGGTGCAATGCCTCCGGGGTTTTGCAAACCATCAGGATTTCCCTATCAGCGCGACGGCTGTGCCAGCCGTTTCCTGGGCGCCAGATAGGCAAGTCCTGGCCCGTCAAAAAGCAACGCGGGGGTTTGTGTCCGATTCGAACGAGCAACAGCTTCAAAGTAGAGGAGGAACACCCATGCTGTTCACTATAATGAATGAAAACCGCCGGAGGACCTCATGACACTCTGGTTATCCACAGGCCTGATCTTCACCTTCGCGGCCATTGCGCTGATCCTGTACAAATGGTGGGACGTGCAGTGCATCGGCGTGACGCCGGTACGCACCCTGACCTTCATCGCCATCCTGTTCACCTCGGGACTGGACGTGGGGCTGATCATGTTCCCGCTGACCGAGTTCGGCGGCTACGGGGACCTGTCCGCCAGCCCGGAGTACGGCTTCGCCAATCCGCTGGCCATCGAGTTTGGCTTCTGGGCCTTCCTGATCTGGGGCTTCTATTTCCTGACCTGCTTCTACTTCGCGATCATTGAACCGCGCGTGCAGTTTTTCGAGATTCCCCTGGTCAAAGTGGTCAACAACGTGGTGATCATCGGCACCTGTGCCTTTACCGCGTACCTGTTGCTGGTGAACCTGCCCTGGTACCTGCCGCAGGTGGGGGACGGCGAATCGGTGGTGCCGACGTTCTACGCCATCGTGTTTGCGGCCATCGGGCTGGCGGTCTATTCCAGCTCCAAGATCAAGTACGTGCGGATCCTGAGCATCGGCTCCAGTGTCCTGTTTATTGCCCTGATTGCCGGAATGTGGGCGCGCGCGTTCCTGATGGGGGATGGCTCGCCGGGCGAGTTCCTCGGCGTCGTTGGCCTCCTGGGGGAGTATTTCACCAACCTTCACCAGTTCGTGCTCCCGATCAATGATTACCACGAGTTCTACCTGCTGTGGTGGTTCTCCTGGAGCATCATGATTGGTCAGTTCACCGCCCGTTTCGTCAGTGGTATCAAGACCTGGCAGTTGCTGATCGCCATGCTGGCGGTTCCGTCCATCGCCATCGGGGTGTGGTTCTCGGTGCTGTTCCATTACCACGATCAGGGCCTGCAGGTGGCAGCCTTCACCAACCTCGCGATGATCACCGTTGGCGTGTTGATGGTGGTGAACTCCCTGGATTCCCTGATCCGGCTGTACACCGACAACCTGAACCTGACCGCCCAGCGGCTGGGCCGGGCCAACTACGTGGTGTTCAATTTCCTGGCGATGATCGGCCTGACCATGCTGTTCCAGCTCGATTTCCTGCGCATCCAGTGGGTCGGTGCCCTGGTGATTGCCCTGTACTTTGGCTGTTTCGCCTATATTCTGGCGAAGAAGCGGTCGGAGGTGGCGGCCATCCGGACGTCGCCGGAAGAGAATATTCTCGACTTCCACAAGGTTGAGCTCGCCGGCTAAGCCCGACGGAATGTGGCACACAAAGCAGGTTGGTCCGCCGGATCAACCTGCTTTTTTTATGCCCAATCCCGGCAACACGGTCAGTTGCAGCCGGGCAACTGGTTGATCCAGTCCGCCACCAGTTGTGCGCCCCGGGTATCCACCTGCAGGGTGCTGATCGGCGGCATGCGGTTGGCGTCGTCCGCCACCATTCTCAGGTGCAGGAGTGAGTTGGCGGCATCGCCGGGGGCCACCAGCCGCGCGCCGTCCCGGCCCAGGTTGCCGTTGCTGGGGGGCTCGCCGCAGACCCCGGTGGCATTGAGCGGCGTGGTAATGCGCAGATCCATGGAGCTCTGGGTGGTGCCGCCGGGGCGATGGCAGTGGCTGCAATTGCTGTGCAGGTAGCTGCGCGCCCGGGCGTCGATGGCGGCGGTGTCGTCGGTGCTTCGGCTCAGGCGCCGGCTGCGTTGGGCGGGCGTCGGCGGCGCAGACAAGACGCCAATGCCGGCCAGGGTATCCAGTTGGTTGGCGGTACGGCCGGTCTGCGGATAGGTGAAACTGCTGTTGAGCTGGGCCGTTTCCAGCCCGAGCGTGAACCCGGCGGCTGCGGTATGGCACTGGGTGCATTCGCCCGCAGACGGGTAGTGCCAGATCTGGCCACCCACGTCCACATCCCGGCCGCCGTTGACCAGCTCGGCGTCGGTACCGGCCTCGTTCCACTGGTAGCTGTAACCCGACCAGCTGCCGTCGGCGTTGTGCAGGTACAGCCGGGTTTCAATCAGACGCTGGGCCAGGGTGAAGTTCTTCACCAGTACCGAGCCCCGGGGAAACTGAAAATCCCCGCTCTCGTCGAGCGTGATCCGGGTGCCATCCGGCAGGGCCATGTAGCGGATCTTGTCGGCGCCATCGGACCAGAAGGGTTCGATCGGCCGGTAGGGGATCAGCCCGTCCGCGGGTTGCCAGGGGGCGTCGGCCTGCACGCAGCCGGTTTCGGAAAGTGTCTGCGGCAACTCGACGTCGACGTTCACCGGGTCAATCCGGAACAGGCCGGAGAAAGTCACAAGGTACAGTTCGCCGTCCCTGTCCTGTGCGAAGGAGGCCACGTTGCGGCCGGTTTCCAGCAGGGTGCGGCGCTGGTAGCTGTCGTCTGGCTGTCGCTCGAGTGCCCACAGGGTACCCGAACCGAAATCGGAGAACAGGTAGGCGCCGCGGAGGGCGGGCATGTTGTTACCGCGGTAGACGTAACCGCCGGTGACGGAAATCCCGTCCGACCGGCCATAGGCATGCACAGGTTCGATAAACGGTCCGGAGGGAGACGCCCCGCAGCTGTTGCTGGTGCGTTCGTAACCTTCGTAGCAGCGCCAGCCATAGTTGCCGCCGAGACTGATCCGGTTGATTTCCTCAAACTGGCGCTGGCCCACATCCCCGGCCCACAGCTCGCCGGTGTCCCGATCAAAACTCCAGCGCCAGGGGTTGCGCAGGCCGTAGGCGTAGATTTCCGGTACCGACCCGGACACCTCGTTGCTGGCGGGGGTGCCGTCGGGGTTGAACCGGAGCATCTTGCCCAGCCGGGTGGACAGGCTCTGAGCCCGGTTGCCCGGATCGTTGGCGTCGCCGCCATCACCAAGCCCGACGTAAAGCAGGTTATCGGGGCCGAAGGCGATGTGGCCGCCGTTGTGGTTGCTGAAGGGTTGCCGCTGCTGCACCAGATTGCTGCGAACCAGGTTGCCGCTGCCATCGCGGCGCAGGCTCTGGCCCTCATCGGTCGATTCGAAGCGGGCGACGAACGAGGTCATGCCGTTGGTGTTTTCGGTGAACGACAGGTACACGAAGCCGTTGGAGCCAAACTCCGGATCGAACGCCATGCCGAGCAGCCCGCATTCGTTGCATTCGCTCAGCGAGTAGTCCGTGGCCAGGTTGACCAGTTGGCTCCGGGTCTCCGTGTTCAGGTCCAGGCGATAGATAAGGCCGCCCTGCTCAACCACGTAGAAAATTCCGGGCTGGCTGGGGTGGGGCAACATCAGCAGCGGCGAGTTGAACGAGAGGGAGGCCGCAATGGGGGTGAGCTGAACCTCGGCGGTGGCATCAAAGGCGAGGCATTCTGAGTTGGCAGGGCGCTCGGAGAGACCGACTGGGCCGCCGGAGCCGCTTCCAGAGCCACCGCCGCAGGCGGTGACCGTCAGGCAGATGAGTAGCAGAAGACACCGTTGCATGAGCCCCGTCCTCCTCGCAGAGCCATAATAATAGTCCATTCCTCACATTGTGAAAGATTGAAGTTGGCAATTCCGTCACCATAAAGGGCCGTGTATGGGGGCTTGGCCGGGCCTCCGGCCAAAATAGGCAATGCCTATCTTTGGTTTGGGAATTATCAATTTTATCCGGGCACCCAAAATCATTAACTTGGGCGCCGTTAATTCATTTATCCGTGAATCCATCAACAAGGAGTTAGCTTTAATGGGCATCATTAACAGCGAGATCAAACCGTTCAACGCAACCGCATTCAAACAGGGCGAGTTCGTTGAAATCAGCGAAGCCGACGTTAAGGGCAAGTGGGCCGTCTTTTTCTTCTACCCGGCCGACTTCACGTTCGTTTGCCCGACCGAGCTGGGCGACGTAGCTGACAAGTACGAAGAACTGCAGAAGCTGGGCGTTGAAGTGTTCTCCGTGTCTACCGACACGCACTTCACCCACAAGGCGTGGCACGACGCGTCCGAGACCATCGGTAAGATCAACTACTACATGGTTGGCGACCAGACTGGCACCCTCACCAACAACTTCGGTGTGATGCGTGAAGGTCAGGGCCTGGCGGATCGTGCCACTTTCCTGATCGATCCGGATGGCGTTATCCAGGCGATGGAAATCACTGCCGAAGGCATTGGCCGTGATGCTGACGACCTGATGCGCAAGGTAAAAGCGGCCCAGTACGTTCGTAACCACCCCGGCGAAGTATGCCCGGCCAAGTGGAAAGAAGGCGAAGAGACTCTTGCACCGTCCCTGGACCTGGTTGGCAAGATCTAAGTTTCCCTTCTCAGGCGAAACGAAAGGGCACGGGCCTGCGTTGCGGGCCCGATACTGCAAACGAACCCCGGTCCGGCCGGGGTTCGTTGCGTTTGGAGGGGCTTAAAGGGCGGCGAGGATGGCTTCGGCGCTGGTTTTCTCCAGGCCTTTTTCATCCACCTCAAGCCAAGTGACGACGCCGTCGTCCACAATCATCGCGTAGCGCTGGCTACGAATGCCCATCTTGGTGGCGGTCCGGTCCTGGGTCAGACCCACGGCGGTGGCGAACTCGGCCAGGCCATCGGCGAGCATCACGATTTCCTCGGCGTTGCTGGCCTTGCCCCAGGCATCCATCACGAAGGCATCGTTCACCGAGGTGCAGACTATGCTGTCCACACCCTTGGCCTTGATCTGGTCGGCGTTGACGACAAACCCCGGCAGATGGGCGGCTGAGCAGGTGGGTGTGAAGGCGCCGGGGACGGCGAATACGACCACCTTCTTCCCGGCAAAGAGTTCGCCGGTGCTGATCTTTTCCGGGCCGTTGCTGCCCATTACCTGCAGTTCGATGTTCGGTACCCGTTCACCTACCTGAATCGCCATTGTGCGCGCCTCCGCTGTTGTCCTGGATTATTGATTCGCTGGTTTCAGTCACACGTTGCTGCCGTAGTCGGCGCCCCGGGCCTTGAGCCGGTAGAATTCCTCGAGGACCCCGGCCATGGCGTCCGGCGAATAGGGCCGCAGGCCGCCCACGACCAGGCGTTTGGCGACATCACCGACCGGCTTGCCATCAGACAGCAGCCGGTATTCCAGGGTGACGTTCCCGCGCTTGCCGTTGGCTTCCAGCTCCGCGTTGTGCAGTTCCAGTTCCGGCTCGGCGGCATCCGGTGTATCGAGGGCGAGGCTCATGCTCTCGTACATGACCATCGGGCGATCCGGGTTGAACATCACGCCCGTCGATTCCATCAGCGGCTGCAGCGTGTGGGGGAAGTTTTTTCCGGAGGCCGCCACGTAGCAGCGGGTGAAATCCTCGATGACGCTGTCGTCCCGGGTATTGGCGCCGCTTCGGGTGACCTCAAGGTAGACTTTGCCGTTCTCGTCGCAGACCTCGATGGTGCCCTCGGCGGGCTCCCGGAATTCCAGCGGGACGTTATCGCCCAGCAGGCTGCGGAACTGGAACGTCATGTTGGTGGAAAGCCCGAACCGGGACAGTACGACCGCGAACAGGAGATCACCGGGCACGCAGAAACGTCGGGCATCGGGATCGTGTATCGGATTGAAGTCCCCGGCTATTTCCTTGGCAAACCGGCTGGCTTGCAGCGCAGTGATGTGGATGCGGCCATTCTGAATGGTATGAAAACGGTCTAGAAACATGTGCTGCCTTGTCTGGTCGCAGGGTAAAAAGGCCAATGGAGCCTAGCGTCTCGCCCTATGATAGTTGAGTCGCATCAATACCAACATGCTCTATTCGTCCTAAAGTGAATGTTGGCGGTACATGGCAATCAAGGAGGTTGATGTGCCCCCGTCCGAATCCTGGCATGCGCTGCCCCGGCAAGAGGTTCTGACCGCGTTCGGAGCGACCCGGTCCGGCCTGTCGGCAGAGGAGGTCGTCCGGCGTCTGCAGCGCCATGGCGCCAACCGACTGCCGGAGCCGCCGAGGCCCGGCCGGATTTCCCGATTCCTCAGGCAGTTTCACAACGTCCTGATCTATGTATTGCTCGGCGCCGCGCTGACTACCTTGGCACTGGGTCACCTGCTGGATACCGGCGTTATTCTGGCCGTGGTGCTGGCCAATGCAGTGATTGGCGATCTTCAGGAGGGTCGGGCGGAAAAAGCGATGCAGGGGATACAGGGCATGCTGGCCATGCGGGCGGCGGTGATCCGGGCGGGTCATCGCCAGACCGTCAATGGAGACCAGCTGGTGCCCGGCGATATCGTGTTGCTGGAGGCCGGTGACAAGGTGCCGGCGGATCTCCGACTGCTCAAAACCCACGACCTGTTTATCCAGGAGGCCATGCTCACCGGCGAGTCGGTGCCGGTGGAGAAGCAGACGGAGCCGGTCGCCAGTGGCGCCGCCCTTGGGGATCGCAGTTCCATGGCGTTCAGCGGAACGACCGTGACCGCCGGCCAGGCCATGGGCGTGGTGATAGGGACCGCGGACCGGACGGAAATCGGACGCATCGGAGAGTTGCTGGCGGGTGTCGAACAACTGACGACACCGCTGGTGGCGCAGATGCAGGAGTTCGCCCGGTGGCTGACCCTGTTCATCCTGGCCGTGGCGGCCGGGCTCCTGATCTACGGGCACTGGTGGCAGGATTATGACTTTGCCGATCTGCTGATGGCGGTTGTGGGCCTGTCCGTCGCTGCTATTCCCGAGGGCCTGCCGGCGGTTCTGACCATCACCCTCGCCGTGGGTGTCCAGGCGATGGCGGCCCGCAACGCCATTGTCCGGCGTTTGCCGGCGATCGAGACCCTGGGTGCCGTGTCGGTAATCTGTTCCGACAAGACCGGCACGCTGACCCGCAATGAAATGAGCGTGATCACGGTGATCACGGCCGGACGTCGTTTTGCTGTTGAGGGTGACGGCTATGGCCCCGACGGTGCCGTCCTGGAGCAGGGGCGGGTCATCGATGCCGGCCGTTGTGGCCTTCTGGCGGAATTGGCGCGGGTTGCCGGGTTGTGTAACGACGCGGAACTGAAAAACCAGGACGGGCGGTGGCTGGTGGAAGGCGATCCGATGGAAGGCGCGCTGCTGTCGTTTTCGGCCCGGGCCGGTCTGGAACCCGCGGAGCTGCGTCGGCATTGGTCCCGGACGGATCTGATTCCCTTCGACACCCGGCACCGTTTCATGGCCACGCTCCACCACAATCACGAGAACCACGCCTTCATTCTGGTCAAGGGGGCCCCCGAGACCGTAATGGCCCTGTGTCGGTTTCAGCGCTCCGGAGGGAACACGAATGAGCCGCTGGACCTGCCCTGGTGGCAGGCCCAGGTCGCCTCAGTGGCCGAGCAGGGCCAGAGGGTTCTGGCGCTTGCGGCCTGTGCGGTTGAAGCAAGTCACGTGGTGCTGGAACGGCAAGACCTCGACGATGGTCTCGTGTTCCTGGGTCTGGTGGGTCTGATCGACCCGCCTCGTGCCGAGGCGATCGCGGCGGTCGCCGAATGCCACACTGCCGGCATACGGGTAAAGATGATCACCGGTGACCATGCCGCGACCGCAATGGCAGTTGCCCGCCAGGTCGGGCTGAAAAAACCCGACCGCCTTCTGACCGGTGGTGATCTGGATCGGCTGAGCGACGCGCAACTGGCGTTGGAGGTTGCCGAAACCGATGTCTTTGCCCGCACCAGCCCGCAACACAAGCTGCGGCTGGTGAACGCGCTGCAGGCCCTTGGGCAGACCGTGGCCATGACCGGCGACGGCGTGAATGACGCGCCGGCCCTGAAACGGGCGGACATTGGCATCGCTATGGGAGGCAAAGGGAGTGAGGCCGCCAAGGAGGCCTCGGAAGTGGTGCTGGCGGATGATAACTTTGCCTCAATTGCGGCTGCGGTTCGGGAAGGGCGAACAATCCACGACAACATCCGCAAGGTCATCAGCTGGACCCTGCCGACCAGTGCCGGAGAGGCCTCGGTCATCATTCTGGCCTTGCTGGCCGGTCTGGCCCTGCCCATCACGCCGATACAGATTCTCTGGGTGAATACCGTCACCACGGTGACCCTGGGCATAGTCCTGGCCTTCGAGCGCAGCGCGGGAGATACCATGCAACGACCGCCGCGGGACCGGTCACAGCCACTGCTGTCCCGGACTCTGGTCTGGCATATTGTTGTGGTGACCGTTCTGATCCTCCTGGGGGTGTTCGGCGTTCACCGATACGCCATCGGGCAGGGACATTCGGTGGCACTGGCGCAGACCATGGCGATGAATTCCCTGGTGGTTATGGAGGCCTTTCATCTGCTGTTCATCCGCAACATGGAGACGGTGGCGCTGACCTGGCAGAAACTCAGCGCCACCTGGACCGTCTGGCTGGCCATTGTCCTGGTTGCGCTCGGGCAACTGGGCATTACCTATGTGCCGGTGATGCAGGCTGTGTTCGTGACGGAACCGGTGCCGATGTCAGGGTGGCTGCTGATTCTTCTGGCTGGGGCATTGCTGTTTGTATTGGTGGAGCTGGAGAAGCAGCTCCGCCTGCGGATCTGGCAGCACGCCGGGTGAGCGATATCAGGGTATATTTAATGGTAAGCTCCGGCGATATAGCAAACACCTATCACTTAGTTTGGGCCAATCAATTTGAGGCTTGACCCTCCAGCCCTTATCGTTCCCTACATCAAATTTACAGTCCGTTTGAAATTCAGTGACTTGGTTTCACCTTAACCGAAGAGGAAAGCGTACATGTTGGATGCCGGTATCAAGGAGCAATTGAAAGCCTACATGGAGAAACTGCAGCAGCCGATTGAGCTGGTGGCAGCCTACGATGACGGCGCAAAGTCCCAGGAGCTGAAGCAGTTGCTCGAGGAAATCGAGCCCATGTCCGACAAGATCAGCCTCCGGACCGAAGACGCTGACGACGTCCGTCGTCCGTCGTTCGCCATCAACCGTGCCGGCTCGGACATTGGCGTCCGGTTTGCGGGCATTCCCATGGGGCACGAGTTCACCTCCCTGGTATTGGCACTGCTGCAGGTCGGTGGTCATCCGTCCAAGGCCTCCCAGGAAGTGATCGAGCAGGTCCGGGAACTGGACGGTTCGTTCGAATTCGAGACCTATTTTTCCCTGTCCTGCCAGAACTGCCCGGATGTGGTCCAGGCCCTTAACCTGATGAGTGTGCTGAACCCGAACATCAAGCACACGGCCATCGATGGTGCCCTGTTCCAGGACGAAGTCGAACAGCGCGAGGTCATGGCGGTTCCCAGCGTTTACCTGAACGGTGAGGCGTGGGGGCAGGGCCGGATGACCCTGGAAGAGATCGTTGCCCGGCTGGACACCAGGTCCGACGAGAAAGAAGCCGAGAAGATCAACCAGAAGGACACCTTCGAGGTGCTGGTGATCGGCGGTGGCCCGGCCGGTTCGTCTGCGGCCATCTACGCTTCGCGCAAGGGCATCTCCACCGGTATCGCCGCCGAGCGCTTTGGCGGTCAGGTTGCGGATACCATGGGTATCGAGAACCTGATTTCCGTGCCCTACACCGAGGGCCCTAAACTGGTTGCCGCCATGGAGCAGCACGTCAAGGAATACGACGTCGACATCATGAACATGCAGCAGGCCGAGAAACTGATTCCGGCGGCCAGGCGGGGCCTGCCCCATGAGATCCGTCTGGCCAACGGGGCATCCCTGAAAGCCCGCACACTGGTGCTGTCCACCGGTGCCCGCTGGCGCCAGCTGGGCGTTCCGGGCGAGGAAGAATACCGGAACAAGGGCGTGGCCTACTGCCCGCACTGCGACGGCCCGCTGTTCAAGGGCAAGCGCGTTGCGGTCATTGGCGGCGGTAACTCCGGTGTGGAAGCGGCCATCGACCTCGCCGGTATCGTCGGTCACGTTACGCTGATCGAGTTTGGAGCCGAGATGCGCGCCGACGACGTCCTGCAGAAGAAACTTCGCAGCATGAAGAACGTGGAAATCATCACCTCCGGCCAGACCACCGAAATCACCGGTGAGAATGGCAGGGTGAGCGGCCTGAACTACAAGGATCGCACCACCGGTGAAGAGCACCACGTGGCCCTGGAAGGGGTGTTCGTCCAGATCGGGCTGGTGCCGAACACCGAGTGGCTGAAAGGCGATATCGAGCTGAGCCAGCATGGAGAGATCATCGTGAACGACCGCAACGAGACCTCCATTCCGGGTGTGTTCGCGGCTGGCGATGCCACCACCGTGCCCTACAAGCAGATCGTGATCTCCATGGGAGAGGGTTCAAAAGCGGCGCTGAGCGCGTTCGACTTCCTGATCCGTAACTCCGTGGAAGACGATGAGGACGAGGCCGCGTAAGGCTGCCTGTAAAGCGTCCTGATGATGAGAGTGAAAGGCACCGGAGCGATCCGGTGCCTTTTTTGTTGGCGCCTTGGCACTTGCTTGTTCGGAATCCCGGTTCCGGACCATGGTTACCGGCCGAGATCCGCTTCCAGGCTGGTACGCGCCGCCGAGAGGCTGTCCTGACCGAACAGGTGTGGGTATGCATCCTGGATGCCGGATACGATAAAGTTGTGGGGAACGTCGTCGAAAACGCCGTGATCGTTCACGTACTCCATGTGAGCCTCGCCTGAGTCGGTAAATTCCTGGAAGACGGAGTCGTGCAGGCCGTCGAATTCCAGCGGTTCCACGTTCATCAGTTCGCACAGCTGCCGGTTGAACGCCGGAGTGGCTTTCACCCAGCGCCCGTTCAGGTGCAGTTCAATAAAACCGTGCATCCGGAAGATGTCAGACTGCAGCCACTCGATCAGCTTTGGGCTGGACAGGTGGTTGCGGACATCCGCCAGGCCAAGCCGGCTGGGAATGCCGATGGCGCGGGCGGCCGCGCCCAACAGGACTGCTTTCGGAATGCAGTAGCTTTCGCCGCTGGTCAGCGCGTGGCTGGCACTGAAGGTTTCCGGGTCGGTACGGAACACGTAGGGGTTGTAGCTGACGCCGTCCCGCACCGCGAGGTACAGCGCCTTGATCTGTTCCACCGGATGCTCGGGTACGCCTTCCAACTGGGCGGCTATCCAGGCTTTGAGCTCGGGCTGGTCATAGTCAAAGAAGGCGCTGGGCTGGAGATAGGCATCCATAAGTGTCATCCGGATTGGGGCATCAGGGCCCAATCCTCGCCAATTAGCAAGCTACAGGCAATGACGATATCCACCACAATCAATGCCGAAAACGTTCAGGGCCGGCCGCGCGTTTATCCCCGGACCAGCTCGTAGGCACAGATGTTGACCGAGGTGGCGAGATTCAGGGACTCAATGTCTCCGCGTCCCTGGATAGTGTAGGGCGCGGCCTTCAGTTGATCGAGAGCTTCCCGGGGCACTCCCCGGGCCTCGTTACCGAACAGGTAGCAGTCGTGCTGGCGGAACGCCGTTGACGTCAGCGCTGAGCCATTCAGGTCCAGGCAGGCAATGCGGGCATAATGATTGCCCAGTTCGGCCAGGGCAACGTCGGTGGCGATGGGAACATGGAACAGGGCACCCATGCTCGCGCGCACCACTTTCGGGTTGTAGGGGTCGACGCTGCCGGGGCTGAGCAGGCAGCGAAAGCCACCAAACCAGGCCAGGGTCCGCAAAATGGTGCCGAGGTTGCCCGGATCCTGGACTTCGTACAGGTAGATTGCTTTTTCCCCCGGCGCCGGTGAGACCCGGCCGGGGTCCGGCGTGGGCATGGGGACCACCGCCAGAATTCCTTGCGGGGTCCGGGTGTCGGCCAGTTGTGCCATTTGACGTTCGCTGACCAGATGCGTCCTGAACGGGCTCTGCCAGTGTGCGTAGGCGTCGGTAACGTAGAGCTCGGCTGCCTCAAGCGCGGGTTGGCTGCTGGCGGCCTTTTGCAGCTCCAGCACCAGATGCTCACCCTCGACCAGGTAATGCCCGAAGGCCTGGCGGTATTTTTTCTGGTGCAGTTTCCTGATGTCGTTCAAGTTCACGATGGTCGCCCGCTAGTGCCCGTGAGATCGTCCCGAGCCGGCCCGGCTCAAGGTGCACCGATTGTACGTGCGCCGGACGCCGTTGTCAGGATTTTGCCGGGCGTTGGCGCGCCACGTACAATAGGTCACTGGTTTCTTCCCTACTGATGAGTTCCTATGGCCCGATCCAAAAGCAGCAACCGCTGGCTCGAAGAGCACGTGAACGACCCCTTCGTGAAACAGGCGCAGGTGGACGGCTATCGCTCCCGGGCCAGCTACAAACTTCTGGAGATCAACAAGAAGGACCGCCTGATTCATCCCAACATGGTGGTGATGGATCTGGGCTCGGCCCCGGGCGGCTGGTCCCAGGTTGCGGCCAAACTGGTGGGCCACAAGGGCCGGGTCATCGCCTCCGACATCCTGCCCATGGATCCGGTCGCCGGGGTGGAATTCATTCAGGGTGACTTTACCGAGAACGAGGTATTCGATCAGATCATGGCGACCCTGGGCGATACCCCGGTGGATGTAGTGATTTCCGACATGGCCCCGAACATCAGTGGCGTGACGGTGGCGGACCAGGCCTCGTCCATGTACCTGGTGGAACTGGCGCTGGATATGGCGTGCCAGGTGCTCAAGCCCAAGGGCAGCTTCCTGGCCAAGGTGTTTCAGGGCGAAGGTTACGACGAGTACCTGAAATCAGTCCGGGCGGTCTTCGACAAGGTCGTAGTGCGCAAGCCGGATTCGTCCCGTGCCCGTTCCCGGGAAGTCTACCTGCTCGGCAAGGGATTCAAAGGCTGAGATCCGGCCTTCAGGCTGCGTCGAATCCCTGCATGACATTAACGGCATTGACGCCAATGGCTTCCACGTCATAACCGCCCTCCATGGTGAACACTGTCGGCAGGCCCAGGGCTCCGAGTCGCCGGCCCAGACTCAGGTAGTCCTCCGATCTCAGCTTGAAGAAAGAGATCGGGTCGTCCTCGAAGGTGTCGACGCCGAGAGCGACGACCAGCGCATCCGGCCGGAACCCGGCGATCCGCTCGCAGGCCGTTTCCAGGCCCTGGCTCCAGATGGCATAGGGGGTGCCGGGCGGGTACACCAGGTTGAGATTGAAGCCCTCGCCCTCGCCTTCGCCGGTTTCATCCTCGAAGCCCAGAAAGTGCGGAAACACCAGGTCCGGGTCACCGTGCAGACTGATGGTAAGCACATCGCTGCGATCGTAGAAAATGGCCTGGGTGCCGTTGCCATGATGAAAGTCGACGTCAAGGATGGCCACCTGCTCGGCGCCCTGATCCCGGAACGCCTGGGCGACGATGGCGGCGTTGTTGAAGAAACAGTACCCACCGAAAAGATCGGCGTGGGCATGATGCCCCGGAGGCCGGCACAGGGCGAACGCGGCCCGCTCCCCTCCGGCCACCAGTTTCTGTGCCGTGAGTGCGACGTTTGCCGAGGCCCGGGCTGCCTCCCAGGTACCGTCGGAAATGGAGGTTTCGGCCGCAAAGCTGTAGTAGCCGAGGCGGCCATCAATGTCCTTTGGAACCCTGGCCCGCATGCCACGCCCGCACCAGACCGCCGGGATGGCTTCCCCGGGTTTGTCCGCGGCGATCCAGTCCGCCCAGCAACTCTCCAGGAAGGCAACATAGTCCTCGCTGTGCACCCGCTTGACCGGATCCAGCCCGAATTCCTCCGGTTCCAGAACCTCTCCGAGGGCCTGCGCTTTGACCCGGGCCAAGATGGTTTCTGCCCGGGACGGCTTTTCGTGGGGCGCAATCAGAATCCCGCCATCCAGTTCGGTTTTGACGGCGCGACGGCTGTGCAGGGGAGAGAAGACGGTTTTCATAGGCTGGGTGTTCCCGGGTGAATGGCCCCTGACTGTGGCACAGGGCGGAATATGGCTCAAATCCGACATTCGGATCCCGACCGCTCAGCCCGGCGCTTTTTAATCCCGGGCATGTCGGCTAAAGTCAGGAAATCCCGTTGTTCACGGACTATCATCCAGTCCCCCCCCGGAAGAAGAGGATCGCATCATGGGAAATGACCGTCGTTTCGGCCCGATTGGCCATCACGGCTGAGTTGGCTGCCATGCTCTATCCGCTGTCGACGCTGGCCCTCGGCCCGATCCTGATCGGGCAGGGCCATTATGTTCGCCGGGTGACGCCGCGTCTGCCAGAGCCGGAAGGAGAGCGGGACGGCGTGATCGGCGCCGGCCCCGAACTCCGGCTGCTGATTGTCGGTGATTCCGCGGCGGCGGGAGTCGGGGTGCCCAGCCAGAGTGAGGCACTGGCGGGTCGGCTGGCGGCGCAGCTCGGGCGGCGATTCCGGCTGCAGTGGCGATTGCTGGCGGAGACCGGTCGGACATCCGGGGATGTGGTCCGGGCGCTGGCCCAGGAGCCGGAAGCCCGTTTTGATGTGGCGCTGGTGTCCATCGGCGTGAACGACGTCACCGGCCGGACACGTGATCGGCAATGGCTGAAACACCTGGACGAGTTGTCCGGTCAGCTGGCCGAACGTTTTTTCGTGAGCCATACCCTGTTCACGGCCATTCCGCCCATGCACCTGTTTCCGGCGCTGCCCCAGCCCCTGCGCTGGTACCTGGGTCTGCGCGCCCGGCAACTCAACGGGTTGCTGGAAGATTTCTGCCGCCACCGGGCCGGCACCCGGTTCCTGTCGGTGGGCTTTCCCCCCGAACCCGGCTACATGGCAGCCGATGGTTTTCACCCCGGCGCGGATGCCTACCGGGTCTGGGCCGAGCATTCGGCCACGGTTATATGTGAACTGACTCAAACAACGGCCCCGTAAGACTGGTCCGGCCAGTTCCCACCTTCGCCCGCCTGGGCTATCTTGATTCCAGATGCGTGATCGGAACAACAACGAGGGAGTCGATAGGCCGCTTATGAATGAGCAACATTTTGATGTCCTGATTATTGGCGCCGGTGTATCCGGAATCGGAATGGCCTGCCACCTCAGTCGGGAGTGCCCGGGCAAGTCCTTTGCCATTCTCGAGCGCCGCCAGTCCCTGGGAGGAACCTGGGACCTGTTCCGTTACCCCGGTATCCGGTCCGATTCCGACATGTTCACCTTCGGCTACAACTTCCGGCCCTGGGTGGGTGGCAAGGTGCTGGCGGATGGCGCGTCGATCAAGCAATACGTGCAGGAAACCGCACAGGAACACGATGTCGAACGCCACATCCGGTACGGCCTGGCGGTGAAAGCCGCGGACTGGTCCAGTGTCGACAAATGCTGGCGGGTCACCGCCGAAACCGAAGCCACCGGCGAGACCGGGACCTACACCGCGAATTTCCTGATCGGCTGTACCGGCTATTACAACTATGACCACGGCTACAAGCCCGATTTCCCGGGTGAAGACGAGTTCAAGGGCCAGATGGTGCATCCCCAGTACTGGCCCGAAGACCTGGACTACGCTGGCAAGAAGATCGTGGTCATTGGCAGTGGTGCCACAGCCATTACGCTGGTGCCGACGCTGGCGGAGCAGGCCGGCCACGTGACCATGCTCCAGCGGTCCCCGACCTATCTCATGCCCCTGCCGTCCACCGATAAGCTGGCCCTGGGCCTGCAGAAAATTCTGCCGGATTCGTTGGCCTACAAGCTGACCCGGGCCCGCAATGTGGCGATCTCCCGCTTCCTGTACCTGCGATCCCGCAAGAGTCCCAGGCTCATGCGCCGGATGTTCCTGGGGATCATCAAGCGTCAGCTGAATGGTGAAGCCGACATGCGGCATTTCACCCCCGATTACGATCCCTGGGACCAGCGCCTGTGTGTCGTGAAAGACGGCGATCTGTTCACCGCCCTGAAGACCGGCAAAGCCAGCATCGCCACGGATCACATCGACCGCTTCACCGAAACCGGAATTCGCCTGAAATCCGGCGAGGAACTGGAGGCGGATATCATCGTTCCGGCCACCGGCCTGGAGATCCAGATGCTGGGCGGCATCAAGCCGACGGTGGATGGCCAGGCGGTGGTGATGAAGGACAAGGTCATCTACAAGAATGTGATGGTCGAGGGCATGCCCAACGCCGGCCTGATCTTTGGCTACACCAACATCTCCTGGACCCTGAAAGTGGACATTGCCGCCGAGTACCTGTGTCGGCTGATGAACCTGATGGACAAGCGGGGCTACCGGGTGGTGATGGCCCGCGATACCGAGAACAGCCGGGGTGAGGACACCATCCTCGGTTCGCTCAACGCCGGTTACGTGAAGCGAGCCGCAGACAAACTGCCCCGCCAGGGCACCCACGGCCCGTGGAAGGCCTCCCAAAACTATCTGGAGGACGTGAAGATCCTCCGATTCGAGCCCATCGAGGACGGTGTCCTGGAGTTCGACGGCAAGCGGACCCATGCCAGCGTCGGGGAATCGGGCGGGTTCCTGAAACCGTTGCGGTCTGCATTGTTCGGATCCTGACCGGTCCGGACGCCGAGCCGACGACGCCCGCCCCGGGTTTTACTCAGAGCCGAGGTAGCTGGACTGGACGCTACGCCAGTCCTCGGACTCGGTCATGCGCAGAATCTGCTGGGAGACCTTTGCCCTGAGGGGGCGACCTTCGGGCAGTGCCAGCGCATAGAGCTGCTCGGCGAAAATCCCGGGCAGAATCGTCAGTCGCTGCGGCCCGAGTTGCTGGTTCCGGTACTGCAGCAGTGCGCGATCGTAGACGATGGCATCGGTGTCGCCCTCGGCCACTGACACCATGGCGGAGGTCAGGTCCGGATACGTCTGGTAACGGATCCGCTGCCCCTCCAGATAGCGCTGACTGGCCGTGTTGTTAATGGTGGCAACGACCTTGCCGGGCAGGTCATCGGCACCCTGGATGCCGGTGCGCAGGTTACTGACGGTCAGCGACGAGGTGATGGCTGCGGTGAAACTGGCCACCATGATCAAACCGGCAAACATCCAGACCAGGGCGATCAGCCGGCCGGCAAAGGACACCGGCGCCTTGTCACCATAGCCCACCGTGGTCATGGTTACCGCGGCCCACCAGAAACTCGAGCCAATGCCCTGGGCGGCGGTACCGCCGAACTGCTCCGGGTTACGCCGCCGTTCCACCAGCCAGAGCACAAAGCCCACGGCCAGCAGCAGGGCGCCGAGGGCCAGGATCACACTGACGAACTGCCAGCTGATCAGCGCCTTCAGGCTGGCAAACAGGCTTTGCTCCGGTTGCGGCGGGACTGCGATCGACAGCCCGGTCTGGTAGAACGGGTGACTGAAGTCGAAGCGCGCCTCGCGGTCGGCGGTCATGGTCAGGGCGCCAACGGCGACGTCGATCTCGCCATTTTCGGTGGCGCTCAGTAAGTCACTGAAGGCCATGGGCACCCACTCGAATTCCCGCTCCATTCCCGCCGCCACGGTTCGCCAGAGGTCAATGCTGATGCCTTCCCACCGACCGTCCTCGGTTTGCATGACGAACGGTGGCACCTCGGTGATGCCCACTTTCAGGGATGGATCGGCGGCATGAACCTGGCCGGCGGTTGCGAGGGCGAGCAGAAAAACACAGGACAGAATCCGTTTGAGCATAGTAGCTGGCGACCGTTGCCGATCGCGCTCCCTTGTGAAAACTGGGTGGACGTTTGTGCCGTTAATTGAACGCTGCCTGAATAACGTCCCGGTAATTGCGAATGCGCTGCACGTAGTGCACTGGCTCGTAGCCGCGGGCATAGCCATAGCGTGTGCTGGGGTAGTAGCGCTTGTCCGCTTTCAGCGGCAAAACCTCCGACATATCCTGCCAGGAGTCGGGATTCTTGTTCAGTGACCGGGCCAACTGCCGGGCATCGAGCAGGTGCCCGCGACCGATATTGTAGCTGGCCAGGGCTAGGAAGGTGCGGTCCGGTTCGGGGATCGTCTCGGGCAGACGGCGATGCCGGTCCGCCAGGTAGCGCGCGCCGCCGTCGATGGCCGCGTAAGGGTCAAGGCGATTGTTCACGCCAAGGGATTCCGCGGTGCGCTGGGTCAACATCATGATGCCACGGACACCGGTAGGGGATTTGGCGTCCGGATCCCAATGGGACTCCTGGTACGACAGTGCTGCCAGCAGATCCGCGGGCATGCCGGTCTTGGCTTCAGCCTCCCGGAATTCGTCGATGAATTCGGGAAGGCGGTCCTCAATGCGCCGGTTCAGGGCGCGGAGATCCACGAAATCGAAATCGCCGATGTAGGCGTAGTAGAGGTCTTCCATGCGGCCAATGGCCTCGTCGCCCTCGACGCTGTTCATCCATTCCCTGGCATCCGACGCCAGATCATCCGATCCCGTTGGCAGGTACCAGCCGAGATTCTGGCCGGTGGTCAGGTTCATGGCCACTTCCAGGTGGGGGAAGTGACGGCGCATAACCTGAACGATGTTGGAATCGGCCACGGTACAGCCGATGTCCCGATCGGCGACAGCCGACAGAATGACCTCGGTGGTTCGGTTGGCGTCTTCGGTGAACTCCAGGCCTGCGTACTGGCTTTTCAGCCTGGTCAGGGTTTCAACATAACTGGAATCCGCGGTGACTACGATCTCCGTACCGGGGAGATTCTCGGGCTGCCGGGGCAGAGGGCGGGCATCACGGTGGCACACCAGCTGTTCGGTAATTTCGGTATGGGCCGGGCCGCGGCTGAAGCGTTCGTCCCGGGATGGCAGGTGTGTCAGGCCGGCAGCGGCAAGATGGGTCGTTCCGGCGTTGAGTGAATCCAGGACTTCGCTGGTCGAATCCAGCATGGTCCATTCCACTTCCCAGCCGCGGGCCTTGGCGTAATCGCTGATCAGCGCGTATTCCGGTCCCACCGGATTCTCATGCCGGTCCAGGTAATAGGTGGTCGAACCGTTTCGGGTGGCGACCTTCAGAACGCCGGATTCGGTGGGTGGCTTGAGCTCCGCTGCCGCGGTCGGGCTGGTCGCGTTACTGCTGCTATCGCTGCAGCCGGCCAACAGCAGCGGGAGAATGAGGGTGCTGAACGAGAACTTCCATCGAACCATGACGACGACTCTCTTTCTTTGTGACTTCTACGTAAAAATACGTACTTATCTCCAGTGATACTACTTAATCAACGAGTTGGATGCATGAACCTTGATTTTTTCGTCAGATCCGACAGGGTGTCCACCGGGCTCAGGGAGCTGAAGGCCGTCAGTCAGATGCTTCGACAGGAACAGGAGAGGCTGGAGCAGAGCGCCAGGGCCCATGGCCTGTTGTAGTGGTCTAGTATTGGTTGTGCCCTCCATTGAAAGGACGCTCGATATGAAGACGCTCAGGTTGTTTGCCATTGCCCTGTTCACCCTTGCCACCTCGGGCCTGGTTCATGCCGCCGATGGTCTGATAGCGGTCAAGAGCAGCTACAGTGTGCCGGCCACGGCAGACAAGCTGGTGGCAGCGCTGGAGGAAAAGGGCATGACGGTGATGAACCGGGTCGACCATGCGGCCGGCGCGGAAGCCGCCGGCTCCTACCTGAGGCCGACCCAGCTGGTCATCTTTGGCAACCCGAAAGTGGGTACGCCGCTGATGCGGTGCGCACAAAGTGTGGCCGCGGACCTGCCACAGAAGGCGGTGATCTGGGAGGATGAAGACGGGCAGGTCTGGCTCGGCTACAACGATCCCGCCTATCTCAAGGCCCGGCATGGCATTGAAGGCTGTGACGAGGTGCTGGCAAATATCTCCAGGGCACTGGCCAGCTTCGCCGAGGCGGCAACGCGCTGACTCGGAACCGCTTCAATCGCTGTGAAAAGTACGGTTACGGAAAACCCGTACCAAACGATGTATGGGTGTGTCAGGCTGCACACCTGTCATCCGGTTTGGTCTTTCGGTAGTTCTCGGCCGGTCATTCTCTCTGTTGTAGGTGACTGTAGTATGGCCTCTCGCAGCAAGGCGGCCAGGCGCCCCCTCTGGCATCCGGCGTTCTGGGGATCCTGGTTTCTGGTATTCGTTCTCTGGTTGTTTTCGTTTCTTCCCATGTCTGCCAAGCAGCGCTTCGGCAAGTCGTTGGGTCGATTCCTGGCTCATAAACTCAAATCCCGGGCCAGGGTAGCCGACGCAAACCTCTCTGCCTGCATGCCGGAACTGGACGATGTCGAGCGTGGCCAGCTGGTCGAGGACACGTTTGTCGCGTCGGCCCGGGGATTTCTGGAAAGCACCCATGCCTGGTGGCGGGATATGGCACCGTACTGTGAGAGTGCCTCGGTTCTCGGTATCGAGCATCTTGAGGAGGCCAAGCAACGGGGCAACGGGGTGCTGCTCATTGGCGGCCACTACAGCATTTTTGACTTCGCGTTGCCGCTGATTGCCTGCCAGCTCGACAAGCCGGGCTACATGTACCGCCCCAACAACAACCCGGTCATCGACCGGATGATCGAACGTGGCCGCCGGCGGCATTTCAACATTCAACCCTTTACCAAGCGCGAGCTGCGGCCAATGTTGTCGTTCCTGAAAGAGGGCGGCCAGGTCTGGTTCGCCTGTGACCAGGACTTCGGCAAGAAATCGGAAGTGTTCGTACCCTTTTTCGGCGTCAACGCCGGCTGCATCACCTCGCCCAGCTATATCGCACGGCAGTCCGGAGCGTCGATCATCTGCGTCAGTCACCTGCGCATGCCCGATGGCAGTTACCGGGTGGAGTTTTCGCCAATTCAGGAAGAATTTGGTGATGATACCCAGAAGGATGCGGAGATCTGGAATGGCTTCATCGAGGACACCATTCGGGAACAGCCGGACCAGTACCTGTGGCTGCACAAGCGTTTCAAGAGCCGTCCGGAAGGTGTCGCGAGCGTTTATTGAACCTCTTCCGATGTGGTATTGCCGTCCTGCTGATCGCCATCGGATTGATTTGACCGTTGCCCGAATTTGTCCAGGCTCCGAGCGAGGGTGGCGTGAGAAAGTTGCCCCATGTGCGAATCCACCAGTTGGCCGTCGGCGTTGTAGAACAGGGTAGTGGGCAATCCGTGGCTACCTGAGGCGCGGGCCAGCTGGCCAGCTTTGTCCAGATAGACGTTGTTTACCTCCAGCTGCTGATCGGCCAGGAACTCCCGGATGGTGCCGGGATGCTCGCGCTGGTTGGCAAATACGTAAACCACATCGGAATCGCGCTCCTGTGCCTGCTGAAGAACCGGCATTTCCCGGATGCAGGGCGGGCACCAGGTCGCCCACAGGTTGACCACCATGGGTTTGCCCTTCGCCAGATCCGGGAGTGGGCTGGGCTCCCCATCCAGAGCGGTAAGCGCCACCTCCGGTATCCCCCGGGCCTGTTGCTCGATCAGGGCAATGGTGGCAGTGGTGCCGGCCCAGAACAGGGCGCCCGTCGCTACGGCAACTGTCAGGGCTCGGCGAAGCGCCTGTCGGCGCCAGAGCAGGTAGAGCGTCATCGCCAGGGCCCCGATCACGCCCCAGACCGCATCAAATCCGCCATCCCGGATATCGATGATCCCGAGCAGGTCATTCCGGTAGTGTTCGAAGTACTCACCCACAAAGCCGAGTCGGGCAGCGATCATGGCGCCGAGGAAGATATCGGCAACCGGACCTGCCACCGGCACGCCGTACCGCCGTCCCATAAGGCCGCCCACCAGCAGGGCCAGGAGCAGGGCGACAAGCACCGAAAGATGGCCGATGGACAGGCTCATGGGGCCCACGCTTATACTGGTCATGAAAACTCCGGTCGGGAATGAGAGGTGTCTGTGACGGTCCGCCGGCCCCTGAGTTCCCGGCCGACCGTTAACAAATACCTATGGCGAACTCGCCGGGCCTCTGTTACTGTGCCCGCATCCTGCCTCTAGGGATTCCGCTTTTTCCGGCCGTACGCCGACTTGCGAACCATCCATACGACCTGTCAGAGGACGTCACCCCGTAAACGGCGCGTGACCGTAGTCGTCTTTTATTCCATGAATTGTCATGGCATCTGCCCGCATTCGCCCAGAACCGGTGTTCGTGGAGGCAGAACAATCAAGAGTTGATCCTATATGAGTTTTTCTTCACTCGGTTTGTCCGAGCAGCTGGTCCGTGCCACGTCCGATCAGGGTTACGATACCCCTTCGCCCATCCAGGCCCAGGCCATTCCCGCGGTCCTGTCCGGCAAGGACGTGATGGCGGCGGCCCAGACCGGCACCGGCAAAACCGCCGGCTTCACCCTGCCGCTATTGCAGCGTCTGGGTGAAAAGCCGCGCACCGGCAAGGGCCCTCGTGCCCTGATCCTGGCGCCGACCCGGGAGCTGGCGGCGCAGGTGCACGACAGTGTGAACCTGTACAGCAAGTACATTCCAACCAAGGCGGCTGTGGTCTTCGGCGGGGTGAAAATCAATCCGCAGATGATGAAGCTGCGCAAGGGCCTGGACGTGCTGGTGGCGACACCGGGACGACTGATGGACCTGTACCAGCAGAATGCGGTGCGCTTTGACGAGGTCGAGATCCTGGTGCTGGACGAAGCCGACCGGATGCTGGACATGGGCTTCATTCGCGATATCCGCAAGATTCTTGCGCTGTTGCCGGCCAAGCGCCAGAACCTGCTGTTCTCCGCGACTTTCTCCAACGAGATTCGTACCCTGGCCCAGGGGCTGCTGGACAACCCGGTTCAAGTCGAAGTGGCGGCCCGAAACACCACCGCCGAGAAGGTGAAACAGTCGGTTTATCCGGTGGACCAGAGCCAGAAAACGGCGCTGCTGAGCAAACTGGTTCGTGACAACGACTGGGAGCAGGTGCTGGTCTTTACCCGCACCAAGCACGGTGCCAATCGCCTGACCCAGAAACTGGAGCGGGACGGAATCACCGCCGCCGCGATTCACGGCAATAAATCCCAGGGCGCCCGTACCCGCGCGCTCAGTGAGTTCAAGCAGGGTGACATCCGGGTGCTGGTGGCGACCGACATCGCCGCCCGCGGACTGGACATCAAGCAGCTGCCGCAGGTGGTGAACTTCGAACTGCCGAATGTACCGGAAGACTACGTGCACCGCATCGGCCGTACCGGCCGCGCCGGAGAGAGCGGCCATGCCCTGTCACTGGTCAGTGCCGATGAGGGCAAGTTGCTCGCGGGCATTGAAAAACTGATCAAGAAGCAGTTGCCGCGCAAGTCGGTGGAAGGGTTCGAGCCGAACAACAATCTGCCCCTGAAGCCGAAAGCCAAGGCTGACCCGAGCAAGGCTCGCGGCCGTAATGGCCGGCCTGGGGGTAAGCCCCGCAGTGCCGGTGCCAAGCCGGACGGACGCAGTGGCAGCCGTAGCCAGAATGGCGGTGGCCAGCGAGGGCGGTCGGGTCAGCGTCAGAGTGCCTGAAGCCGGTTTATACCCCTGAAAAGGCGGAGCAGTTGCTCCGCCTTTTTGCGTTTGCGAGATAAAAAAGCAGGGCCCGAAGGCCCCGCACAGGAAGCGCACCTTCCGCCAGCCCACAGACCATGGAGGCAAACGGAAGACACGGGGATCAGAATTTGTAGGAAACACCGACCATGTAGACCCAGGGGTCGATTTCCACATCGAGTTTCCCTGTGGTGATTTTGCTGCCGTCGGCGGCGTACACCCCGATGTCAGCGTCGGTATCGATGTCGACCCACCACACGGCTGCGTTCAGGCCGATATTATCCGTCAGCATGTAGTCCAGACCCACCTCGGCCGCCAGCCCAAAACTGTCGTCCAGCGTGAGGTCGGTGCGGTCCACGGTTCCCGCAGGCGTTCCCAGGGTAGCCTGGGCGACGGCATCCACGGTATCTGTCAGCGTTTGCGTTGTCTTCTCTTCAAAGAAATTCGTGTAGTTCACCCCGGCGCCAACGTACGGCTGGAACTTGCTGCTGCTCGGCATCGGGAAGAACTGGAACGTCAGTGTCGGTGGCAGGTGCTTGGTTTCTCCGAGTTTGCCGGTACCGCCCAGGATGCCATCACCCTTGATGTCGTGGTTGAACGGGGTCGAGGCGAGAAGACCCAAACCGAAGTGGTCGCCGAGCATGTACGTGAAAGTGAGCCCCAGCTGGGTATCGGATTCGACCTTGACCTTGGCGCCCGGAATAACCTCGAGACCCGGCAGGTCGGTTCTCAGGCTGTTGCTGGACGAATCCGGATCCACCGTTGCGACCCCGGCACGGCCGATAAAATCGCCGGCCTCGTAGGCATTGGCAAGGGGGGCCGCGGCCAGAATCGCGCTGGCCAGAACACTGAGCTTGAACGTACGGGACATTTCGATCTCCTTAACCTGAAAGTGTGATGGGTTCAGGTTAATGACCGAGGAGATTGGAAAGTTGATTTGGCGCAAGATTCGCCGGCGAACCGGCCCGCTTCATTCAGTGCTTTGATGTAACTCAAAAAGAGCGCAGGTGTGGGGCTTGTGCCAATGGTCAGGCGGAGTTTTTTCTGCTTCCGCTTCGGCTGACAGGCAGGGACTCCTCGGGCACGAATACGTCCCGGACCGTTAGTGGCTGGCCGTCAGCGTCCTGGACTTCCACCGGGTGGATGGGGCGGCCCTTGGCCCGGTCCCGGAGATCCAGCGGCGGCTCATCGGGCGCAGGGTTCCATTTGTCGCCCCACTGACGCAGGGCAATCACCACGGGGAACAGGTCCCGGCCCTTTTCGGTAAGTCGGTATTCAAAGCGTGAGCCGTGCTCGCCAACATCGACCTTGCTCAGGACACGATTGTCCACCAGCCGGGCGAGACGGTCACACAGGATGTTCTTGGCAATGCCCAGTTCCTGCTGGAAGTCGACAAAGCGCCGGGTGCCGTACATGGCGTGCAGCACAATCAGCAGTGACCACCAGTCACCCACTTCATTGAGGGCGCGGGCGACGGAGCAGTTGGAATCATCAAAACGTTTTCTGGCCATGTCAGGGAGTGTACCGAATAGGGTTGCATTTTAAAACCAGATTGAATAGGGTTGCTTTACGAAACCAAATTGATGAGGTCGCTACGCTTTTCCTTACCTCATCGCCAGTCAGCTTCTTTAAGCGAGGAGTGTTCTTCCATGACCATGAATCTTGGCCCCCTTTTCGAACCGTTTGAGCTTCACAACCTGAAGCTGCGCAACCGCGTGGCCATGGCGCCCATGACCCGTAACTTCTCGCCGGGCAATGTCCCCAACGAGGACGTGGTCAGTTATTACCGTCGCCGCGCGGAAAATGGCGTTGGCCTGCTGATTACCGAAGGCACCACCGTGAACCACGCTGGCGCCAATGGCTACCCGAATGTCCCGGCGTTTCATGGCGACGATGCCCTGGGCGGCTGGAAGCAGGTTGTGGATGCCGTGCATGAAGCGGGCGGTGCCATTTTCCCGCAGCTCTGGCACGTGGGCGCCGTGCGCAAGGAAGGAACCGAACCGGATCCCTCGGTCCCGGGTTACAGCCCATCTGGGCTGTTTGCCCCTGGCAAGCCCAACGGCAAGGCCATGACCAAGGATGACATCGACGATGTGATCAAGGCGTTTGCGGATGCCGCCCAGGATGCCAAGGGGCTTGGTTTTGACGGCGTGGAGATTCACGGTGCCCACGGTTACCTGCTGGACCAGTTCCTCTGGGAAGGCACCAACCAGCGGGACGACGAATACGGCGGCAGCATGGAAAATCGTCTGCGGTTCGTGGTCGAGATCGTTGAAGCGGTGCGTCATCGCGTCGGCCCGGATTTCCCGATCATGCTGCGTTTCTCCCAGTGGAAGCAGCAGGATTACGAGGCGAAGCTGGTCCACAGCCCGGAAGAACTCGAGGCCTTTCTGGCACCGCTGGTCGAGGCCGGAGTCGACATCTTCCATGCCTCCACCCGCCGTTTCTGGGAGCCGGAGTTCGAGGGTTCCAACCTGAACCTGGCCGGCTGGACCCAGAAACTGTCCGGCAAGCCGACTATGTCCGTCGGCAGTGTCGGACTGACTGAGGACTTCATCAGCGGCACCTTTGCCAGCAAGAAGGAGGCGGTGGAACAGGCCGGCATCGACGAACTGGTTGAGCGCATGAACAACCGAGAGTTTGAACTGATTGCCGTGGGCCGTGCCCTGCTGCAGGACCCGGAGTGGCTGGTGAAAGTCAAGGAAGGACGGATTGGCGAGGTAGAGCCGTTCGCCAGGAAATCACTGGCCAAGCTGTACTGAGATTGTGTACCCCTTCAGCCCCGGTTGATCCGGGGCTTTTTTATGCCTGCCGGTTGTGCACCTGTCTGATCCGTAATCGCGTTCACCGGCAGATCCACTATCATGGGACCTATCGTTCATTGGAAGGGAGTTAAAGGATGTTCAACTCAGCCGTTCTTAAGATGACCGCCCTGGTGGCCATACTGACCCTGGCCGGGTGTGCCACGGTCGGCCAGGATTTCGCGACCCACAACGTCGACGAAATCACCATCGGAGAGACTACCCGCTCCGACATCGAGGCGTTGTTCGGAGAGCCCTGGCGCACCGGCGTCGAGGACGGCAAGCGGACCTGGACTTACGGCAAGTATCGCTGGTCGGCGTTCGGTGATGCCGAAACCACCGATCTGGTGGTGCGATTCAATGCCGACGGCACTGTCTCATCGTACGTCTACAACACCACCGAGTAAGCATCTGTCGGGCCTGGTCTCCGGCATTTTCGGACACCAGGCCGCACCTTCCGCCTAGCCTCGCAGGCCACTCACCAGTTTGTCGATGCTGTCCTTGGCGTCGCCAAACAGCATCCGCGCGTTGTCCTTGAAGAACAGCGGGTTTTCCACCCCGGAGTAACCGGTGGCCATGCCCCGTTTCAGGATCACCACCTGATGGGATTTCCAGACCTCCAGCACCGGCATGCCGGCAATCGGGCTACCCGGGTCCTCCGCCGCGGCCGGGTTTACCGTGTCGTTGGCACCGATAACCAGCACCACGTCGGTGTCCGGGAAATCGTCGTTGATTTCGTCCATCTCCAGAACGATGTCATAAGGCACATGGGCCTCGGCCAGCAGGACGTTCATGTGGCCGGGCAGGCGACCCGCCACCGGGTGAATGCCAAAGCGGACGTTGACGCCCCGTTCCCGGAGCAGTTTGGTCATGTCGCTGACGCCGCTCTGGGCCTGGGCCACCGCCATGCCGTAGCCTGGAACGATGATCACGGACTCGGCATTGCGCAGCTCCTCGCACACCTCGTCAACGGTGGTTTCGTGCACCGACTGGTCGGAGTCGGCTGCGGCCGAGCTGCTGCTGGTCTGGCCAAAGCCGCCGAGGATGACGCTGATGAACGACCGGTTCATGGCCTTGCACATGATGTAACTCAGGATGGCACCGCTGCTGCCGACCAGGGCACCGGTCACGATCAGCAGGTCGTTGCCCAGCATGAAGCCGATGGACGCCGCTGCCCAGCCGGAGTAGCTGTTGAGCATGGACACCACCACCGGCATGTCGGCCCCGCCGATGGCCATGATCAGGTGAATGCCCAGGACACAGGCGATCAGGGTCATCAGTACCAGGGCGATCAGCCCCAGGGCCAGACTCTCGGTGCCCAGGAACCAAGCCCCCAGCAGCACCGAGACAACCACCGCTGCCAGGTTCATCAGGTGCCGGCCGGGCAGGGTCAGGGCCTTGCTGTCGATGCGACCGTCAAGCTTGCCGCAGGCCACCAGTGACCCGGTGAAGGTGATGGCACCGATGAATATGCCGACAAAGATCTCCACCAGCTTGATGGTGTGTTCGGTGCCCACGGTGACCTTAAGCGGTTCAATGTAGCCGGCAAAGCCGACGAAGACCGCCGCCAGGCCCACGAAACTGTGCAGCAGGGCCACCAGCTGTGGCATCTGGGTCATTTCCACCTTGTTGGCAATGGCGATGCCCACGCTGGCGCCAACCAGGACCGCAATCACAATGGCGATCAGACCGCCGCCGCTGACATTGGCCACCGTGGCAATCAGGGCAATAAGGATCCCGGCGACGCCATAGAGATTTCCGCGCCGGGCCGATTCCTGATGGCTCAGGCCACCGAGGCTGAGGATGAACAACACGCTGGCCACCACATAGGCCACACTGACGAGTCCTGTACTCATGGTGGTCGACTCCTACTTGCGGAACATTTTGAGCATACGGTGGGTGACCCGGAAGCCGCCCCCCACGTTGATGCTGGCGATCAGCACCGCGACAAACGCCATGATCCCGACCGCGACACTCTCGGCCTGGGCCAGATGCAGCATGGCCCCGATCACGATGATGCCGCTGATGGCGTTAGTGACGCTCATCAGCGGGGTGTGCAGCGACGGGGTGACGTTCCAGATGACCTGCCAGCCGATGAAGCAGGCCAGTACGAACACCGTGAAATGACGGAGGAAGCTTTCCGGGGCGTGGGCGCCGACCCCGTAGAGGGCCGCTACCGTCACCAGAAGCAAGACGCCCTTGCCGATCAGGCTGCGTCGGGCCGATTCCTTGCGCGCCGCTTCCTTCTGTTCCGCCGAGGGTTCCTCGGTTCCGGGTGCGGGTTTCGGACTGACCGGAGCCTCGGGTTGGGGGGGGGGCCAGGTCACATCCCCGCCATGCACCACGGTCAGGCCGCGGATGACGTCGTCTTCCATGTTGACCTGGGGTTCGCCGTTTTTCTCGGGGGTCAGCTCGGTCAGCAGGTGAAACAGGTTGGTGGCATACAGGTCACTGGCTACTTTGGCCATCCGGCTTGGCAGGTCGGTGTAGCCGATCACGGTCACGCCGTGCTGTTCCACGACCTGCCCCGGCTCGGTCAGCTCGCAGTTGCCACCGCGTTCGGAAGCGAGGTCGACAATGACACTGCCGGGCTTCATGGATTTGACCATGTCTGCCGTGATCAGCCTGGGTGCCGGCTTGCCCGGGATCAGGGCGGTGGTGATGATGATGTCCACCTCTTTGGCCTGTTCCGCGAACAGTGCCATCTCCGCCTTGATGAACTCGTCGCTCATCTGCTTGGCGTAGCCGCCAGCACCGCTGCCCTCTTCTTCGCCGAAGTCCAGCTCCAGGAATTCGGCGCCCATGCTCTCGATCTGTTCCTTCACTTCCAGCCGGGTGTCAAAGGCACGGACCACCGCGCCCAGGCTGTTGGCGGCACCCACGGCCGCCAGCCCGGCAACACCGGCGCCGATCACCATAACCTTGGCCGGCGGCACCTTGCCCGCGGCGGTGACCTGCCCGGTGAAGAACCGCCCGAAATGATTGGCCGCCTCGATCACCGCCCGATAGCCGGCGATGTTGGCCATAGCGCTCAGGGCATCCATCTTCTGCGCCCGGCTGATTCGCGGCAGGCTGTCGATGGCAAACGCGGTAATGTTTCGTGCCGCCAACTTCTCCAGCAGCTTGGGGTTCTGGGCCGGCCAGATGTAGCTGGCGAGAAAAGCGCCTTCTTTCATCAGGTCGACTTCGTGGGCTCCCAGGGAGGGGTTTTCAATCGGAGCCCGAACCTTCAGGATGAAATCAGCCTCCTGCCACAGCGAGCGGGTATCCACCGCAATGCTGGCCCCCACAGCCTCGTAGGCTGCGTCCCGGTAGTGAGCGGCCTCGCCGGCACCGGCCTCGACAATGACCTCGTAACCCAGATCGATCAGCTTGTGAGCCGACGGCGGGGTCACCGCCACCCGCCGCTCGTCGGTGAAAATCTCTTTCGGGATGCCCAGTTTCATAATGCGTGTGCCCTCCGGCTGAACCAAGTATCTGATATACAGACTAGTTCAACCTGAGAAACCTGCCCGTTTACAACGAAATGGGGTGATTACAGAAACGTCAGTTGTTGCTCGCAACCAGTTGCGCCAGCCGCTCGGGCGACAGGGAGTCCACCATCGCACCGCGAAACTGCCGGTTGATGAAGCGCTCGGTCTCGATTTGAATGCGCTCCCGCTGGGCCGGCTGATCAATGTAATCCATAGCCCGGAACAGGATGTAGCGGATGGTCATGTGGGAGATTTCATGAATGGTGTCCGGGGCAACCGCCTTGACCAGGTCCCGGTCAATGATGTCCTCGGCCATCTCACGCGCGCTGGCGTCCAACTGGGCTTCCAGGGCCCGCCGCAGGACAGGGGAAGGACCATGCAACTCCCGCACCGCCACGGTGGTCGCGGCCGGGTTGGCCAGGAAATAGTGGTACACGAAACTGACGGTGTCGTGGGCGGCCTGCTCGGACGTATCCGCCGTGCGCCGCAATTCACGCACCCCGGCCTTCATATCCTCGGCGATGTAGCCGAGCACGTTCAGCCCGAACTCGTCCAGGTTCCGGAAATGCCGGTAAAAGGTGTTCGGGTTCAACCCCGCTTCCCGCGCCAGCTCCCGCAGGCCCAGCGATGTCAGGCTCCGGCTCTGGGTGATCAGCCTAAGCGCGGCCTGCACGAGCTTCAGTTTGCCGCCTGTTAAAACACTCATGGTGTCCTGCCTTCGTTTGAGGGTAATTGGAGAAGGCATTCTGAAACTGTGCGGAGCCAAGGATGGCGGAGCTCAAGCGCCACATGGACGTGCTTGAGCGGGTTTCGGAATGTCTTCTCCAATTGCCCCTCCCCAAAAGGTATGACGAACAGGACAGTGGTTTGTCAGTCCGGGCCAACTCGCGGGTTTTGATCGAATCGGAGTATACGACTGTCTACCTTTCTGTGTATACGTGTGTCTACCGATCGTCACCATGACGCGATCGACAACAACAGACAAGGCCGCACAGGCCACAGGAACACGAGGTTGCCATGAGCCAGACAACGAAGATCGCCATCATTGGAACCGGGTTCTCCGGGTTGGGAGTGGGCATCAAACTCAAGGAAGCCGGCTACGACGATTTTGTCATTCTCGAACAGAGCGACGACGTCGGCGGTACCTGGCACGAAAACCATTACCCCGGTTGTGCCTGTGACGTGCAGTCGGCCCTGTACTCCTTTTCCTTCGAGCAGAACCCGAACTGGAGCCGGATGTTCGCCCGCCAGCAGGAAATCAAGGAGTACCTGCGCGGGTGTGCCGAAAAGTACGGCCTGATGGACCACATTCGCCTGAACACCCACGTTGCCGGTGCCCGCTACGATGAAAAACATGCCCAATGGACCGTGGAAACCTGCGACAGTCCCCGACTCTGGGCCTACATGCAGGACAAGGGACTGAAGCCGGGAGACTCGCTGGACCGAAGCGACAAGACCCTGCCGACTTTTGAGCGCTTCAAGGCTGATATCGTGGTTTCCGGGATGGGCGGACTGAGCACGCCGGCCTATCCGGGCATCAAGGGCATTGAAACCTTCACCGGCAAGAGCTTTCACTCCCAGGACTGGGATCACGGTTACGACCTCCGGGGCAAGCGCGTGGCGGTGATCGGTACCGGTGCCTCCGCCATCCAGTTCGTGCCGGAAGTGGCGAAGGAAGCGGCCCGGCTGGATCTGTACCAGCGCACGCCGCCGTGGATCATGCCCAAGCCGGACCGGGAGATCCGCCCTCTGGAGAAAACGATGTTCCGCCGGTTCCCGCAAACCCTCAACGCCTTACGAAAGAGCATCTACTGGATGCTGGAAGCCCGGGTGCTGGGCTTTGTGGGCAACCCGCGCATCCTCAAACTGGGGGAACTGCAGGCCCGCCGGCACATCCGTAACCAGATCAAGGACAGGGAGCTGCGCCGGAAGGTCACGCCGGACTTTCACTTTGGCTGCAAGCGGGTGCTCATCTCCAACAACTATTACCCGGCGCTGGTCCAGGACCACGTAAATGTGCTGACCGATGGCATTCGGGAAGTGCGCGGCAATGTAATTGTGGACGGCGAGGGCAGCGAGCGGGAAGTCGACTGCATCATCTACGGTACCGGGTTCAAGGCCCAGGATCCGATTCCCGCCGGCATGGTCCATGGCCGCAACGGCCAGGATCTGCTGGAGGCCTGGAAGGAGGGCGCTGAGGCCTACAAGGGCAGTGCGATCACCGGTTTTCCGAACTTTTTTATGCTGATGGGGCCCAATACCGGGCTGGGCCACAGCTCGATGGTGTACATGATCGAATCCCAGATCCAGTACATCCTGGACGCCGTGAAACAGATGGACCGGCATGGCTGGCGCAGCGTTGAGGTCAAAGAGGAGGCGTTCAGCCAGTACAACGCCTCGGTGCACGCCAAACTGGGTGATTCCGTCTGGCAGACTGGCTGCAAGAGCTGGTATGTCAACGAGAACGGCAAGAACACCACGCTCTGGCCGGGCTTCACCTGGCAGTTCCGGAATCAGACCCGCCGGTTCGATGCTGCGCAGTATCGCTGTGAGCAAACGCAGTCGGAGCTGGACAGGCAGGGCGTGGCGCTTGCCTGATCCCGCTCGTTCAGTCGCCCAGTGTTTCTTCAGCGGAAAGGTAGGTGCCGGGCGGCTGGTAGTAGTTGAGAAAAGTGGCGCTTTTGTTGTACCCGCGGCGCCGGAACAGGTCCGTCAGGTTCAGGCCGATGCCTACGTAGAGCGTGCGCTCATCGGGCTCATCCGGGGCTGAATAGCCCCGGGTGTAGTAGCCGGTGTGCAACTCAATGTGGCGAAGAAAACCCTGCTTGAAGGTATCGAAGCCATTCAGTTTGAGGGCCACCAGATATTTTGAGTTATCGTAATCGGTGGTGACGTCGATCTGGTTGGGCTGGAAGCCAAACTCCCAGCGCAGATCGACCTTTCGTGCCAGGCTCGGATAACGATAGCGATAGTAACCTGCCAGGGCGCCGAAGGCGTTGGCGACGAGGTCCTCGTATGAGAAGCCGAAGTCGCTGAAGGCGTCGCCCAATTCCATGTACCCGAAGATGGCAAAGGAGGACAGGGCGCCGTAACGGGCGGCGTTCTCCGGAGTGAAACACCAGTGCTCGTACAGGCTGGCGACGCCCTGAGCCGTGGCGTAGGTAGTGAACAGATGACCAAGTTTGTCGGCTCCGCCTTCGGGGCTGTCCTGGCCGAACCAGCCCTCTGTGGAGGCACTGGGACGGGTACTGAAATAATCCCAGTGGGCAACGCCCCAGGCGGTGATCACGCCCGCGCCAGTCAGGGTGACACTGGCTGCCCGCCGCAACCGGTCCTCCGGCGCAATCGGGGCGGGGCATTGGGCCATCACCGCGGGCGCAATAGCGAGCACCGCCAGTAGCATAGCCGTCCGGCTGGAGCAAAACAGTGCATCAACGGCCCCTGATTTCATGTGCAATCCTGACGGCCAGGTCCAGGTAAGTACCTCACCCCATCAGCATAGACACTGCTCCGATTCGGAACCTAACTGACCAGCGTACCCCCGTCCACCGCCAGGCACTGCCCGGTGATGTGGCGTCCGGCTTCGGAGGCCATCAGGACCGCCGCGCCCTTGAGGTCTTCCTCGCCGCCAAAACGGTTCAGGGGAATCCGCTCCAGCATGGTGTCCCCCTGGGCATCCAGCAGCCCCTGGGACATCTTCGAGGGGAAGAAACCGGGGCACAGGGCGTTCACGTTGATGTTGTACCGGCCCCATTCTGCCGCCAGGGCGCGGGTGAAGTTCACCATGGCACCCTTGCTGGTGTTGTAGGCGATGGTCTGCATGCCCTCCGGGTTGCCGGAAAGCCCGGCGATGGAGGCAATGTTGATGACCTTGCCGGTCTTGCGCGGGATCATGCAGCGCTTGCCGACCGTCTGGGTCAGGAAGAAGCTGGCGTTGACGTTCAGGTTCATCACTTTCATCCAGCCCTCGGCCGGGTAGTCCTCGGCCGGCGCGCCCCAGGTGGCACCGGCGTTATTCACCAGAATGTCGATGTCACCCAGCTGGTCGATGACCTGATCGACCACGCCGGGGATACCCTCAAGATTGCCAAGGTCGGCGGGAACGGTGACCACCTTTATGCCCATTCCTTCCAGGTGCTCCCTGGCGGCGTCCAGCTCATGCTGCTTGCGGGCGCTGATGGCGATGCTGGCGCCCAGTTCACCCAGGGCTTCGGCCATCTGCAGGCCTAGGCCGCGGGAGCCACCGGTGATGAAGGCGACCTTGCCGGTCAGATCCAGTAACTGTTTTACGCTCATTATTGCTTCCTTTGTACGGTGTTTCCGGGATCAGGCGCTGGCGGCGAGCAGGCCGTCGCTGACCTGGGCCAGATGGTGCTCGGCATCGCCGAACAGCAGGTTGATCAGGGTCAGGCGCTTGAACAGGTGCGCGGCGAACATCTCGTCGGTCACGCCCATGCCACCATGCAGCTGCACACCTTGCTGGCCGACATACCGGGCCGCCTGGCCCACCAGGGTCTTGGCCATGGACAGGGCTTCGCGACGACGTTCGCGATCGTCGGAGTCGGCCTCGCTGGCAGCCAGAATGGCCATGGACCTGGCCTGTTCGGCCTGGATGAACATATCTGCCATGCGGTGCTGCAACACCTGGAACTTGCCGATCGCCACGCCGAACTGCTTGCGGGTCTTGATGTAATCCAGGGTGGCGGTGTTCATGGCTTCCATGGCGCCCACCGCCTCCCCACACAGCGCGGCGATGCCAAGGTCCACGGCCTTTTCGATGGCCGGGAAGGCCTCATCAAGGGTGCCAATCAGGCTGTGGGCGCTGACCGCCACATTGTTGAATCGGATGTCGGCGGTACGGTGGCCGTCGTGGGTGGCAAAATCGTGGATCTCGATACCCTCGGCGGCGGCATCCACCAGGAACAGGGACAGCCCCTGCTTGTCGCCCACCGCGCCGCTGGTGCGGGCCGAGACGATCAGTTGCCGGGCCTGGGCGCCGTGGAGCACGGCCGTTTTATGGCCGCTGATCAGGTAGCTTTCGCCGTCTTTCCGCGCAGTCGTCTGCACGCGGCTCAGGTTGTACCGGGCACCGGGTTCGCTGTGGGCAAAGGCCATCAGCCGCTCGCCACTGCCGATCGCGGGCAGGATGTCGGCCTTCTGGGCCTCGCTGCCGTGATCGCGGATCAGGCCGCCGGCCAGCACAACTGTGGCCAGGTAAGGCTCAACCACCAGGCTGCGGCCAAAGTTTTCCATCACCACCAAGGTGTCGACGGCGTTGCCCCCGAGCCCGTCATAGTCTTCCGGGAAGGTGAACGCCAGTAGTCCCATCTCGGCCAGGGCGGCCCAGGTGGCCGGGTCGGTGCCCTTGCCGGAATTGATCACGTGCCCGCGCTTCTCGAACCCGTATTCGTTGGTCACGAAGCGGCGCAGCGAGTCGTTCAGCATCTGCTGTTCTTCGGTGAGTTCAAAATTCATAAACGTCTCTCCAAATCTTAAGAGCTGCAGGCGCTTTAAAGACCAAGCACGAGTTGGGCGATGATGTTGCGCTGGATCTCGTTCGATCCGCCAAAAATCGATAGTTTGCGCATGTTGAAGTAATCGCCGGCCGCCGGCGTGGCATCGATGGAGCCGACGCGCGGGCCAGTGTAGTCGAGCTCCAGCGCGTCCGGAACGTGGGCGATGGCGTCGTGGCCGGTGGCTTCCATCAGCATCTCGAACAGTTGCTGGCCGATTTCGGTACCGCGGATTTTCAGGATCGAGGCCTGGGGTCCCGGGCCGCGCTTGTCGGTCAGTACCCGCAACACGGTCAGTTCCAGGGCGCGCAGCTCGGCGTCCAGTTGCGCCAGTCGATCCCGGAAACGGGTGTTTTCAATCAGTGGCCGCTGGCCGTCCCGCTCTTCCCGGGCGACTTCTTTCAGCCGCTTCATGGTGGCTTTCCACTGGCCGACGTTGGCCAGGCCGGTGCGCTCATGGCCCAGCAGGAACTTGGCGTAGGTCCAGCCCTGGTTCTCTTCGCCGACCAGGTTTTCGACCGGAACTTTCACGTTATCGAAATAGACTTCGTTAATCTCGTGCTCGCCATCCAGCATGATGATGGGGCGCACCTCAATGCCGGGGCTGTTCATGTCGATCAGCAGGAAGGAGATGCCCTGCTGGGGCTTGCCCTCGGTGGCGGTGCGCACCAGGCAGAAGATCCAGTCGGCGTGCTGGCCCAGGGTGGTCCAGGTTTTCTGGCCGTTGACGACGTAGTGGTCGCCCTCGCGCTTGGCGGAGGTGCGCAGGGACGCCAGGTCGGAACCGGAGCCCGGCTCGGAGTAGCCCTGACACCACCAGTCCTCGCCGCTGAGAATGCCCGGCAGGAAGCGTTGTTTCTGCTCGTCGTTGCCGAAGCTCATGATCACCGGGGCGACCATGCGCAGGCCGAAGTCGAGCTGGCGTGGTGCCCCGGCCATGGCGCACTCTTCCTCGAAGATCAGCTGTTCGATCGGGCTCCAGCCCGGGCCGCCGAATTCTTCTGGCCAGGTGGAGGCGCCCCAGCCCTTGTCGAACAGGATTTTCTGCCAGCGCTGGGTCATGGCCTTGTCCGGGCGCAGGCGTTTCTGGACGCGTTCGCGGATGTCGTCCGGCAGGTTGTCTTGCAGGAACTGGCGCACTTCGCTTCGGAAGGCATCCTGCTCCGGGGTGTAATTGAGATCCATAGACCACCTCTGCTGTATTCGTGAGGTAAAAAGGCCCCGGCGACAAGGCACTTGAGCGCCGGGGCTAGAAGGAGAACGCCGGGGGCGAGGGGGTCAGGCCACCTCAAACAGGCCGGCCGCACCCATGCCAGTACCGACACACATGGTGACCACCACGTATTTCACACCACGGCGCTTGCCTTCGATCAGGGCGTGGCCGACCAGACGTGAGCCGGTGGTGCCGTAGGGGTGGCCGACGGCAATGGCGCCGCCGTTGACGTTCAGGCGGTCCATCGGGATGCCGAGCTTGCGCTGGCAGTAGAGCACCTGCACGGCGAAGGCTTCGTTCAGTTCCCACAGGCCGATGTCGTCAACGCTCAGGCCGGCGCGTTTGAGCAGCTTGGGCACGGCGAACACCGGGCCGATGCCCATTTCGTCCGGCTCACAGCCAGCGACCGCGAAACCGCGGAAGATGCCCAGCGGGGTAGCGCCGCGTTGTTCGGCGACTTTGCCGTCCATCAGCACGCAGGCGGAAGCGCCGTCGGAGAACTGGCTGGCGTTGCCGGCGGTGACCACGCCGCCTTCCATCGCGGAGCGAATCTTGCTCACGCCTTCAAGGTTGGTACCCGGGCGGATGCCCTCATCCTGGCTGACGGTGACTTCCTGGCTGCTGAGCTGGCCGGTGGCCTTGTCCGCCACGCCCATGGTGGTGGTGATGGGCACGATTTCGTCATCGAACTTGCCGTCTTCGCGGGCCTGGGTGGCCAGCTGCTGGCTGCGAACGCCGTACTCGTCCATGTCCTCTTTCTTGATGCCGTAGCGCTTGGCGACGGTTTCGGCGGTATCGAGCATGGACCAGTAAAGCTCCGGCTTGTTCTGCGCCAGCCAGGGTTCCATGAAGTAGTTCTGGTTTACGTTGGCCTGCACGGTGGAGATGGATTCCACGCCACCGGCCACCATCACCGGCACCTTGTCGACCGCGATGTGCTGGGCAGCCATGGCGATGGCCTGCAGGCCGGATGAGCAGAAACGGTTGATGGTGGCGCCTGCGACGGATACTGGCAGGCCGGCGCGGATCGCGCCCATGCGGGCGACGTCGTTGCCGGTGGAGCCTTCGGGCAGGGCGCAGCCCATCAGCACGTCTTCGATTTCGTTCGGGTCGACCTTGGAGCGCTCGACCGCGTGCTGGATCGCGTGGCCGGCCAGGGTGGCGCCGTGGGTCATGTTCAGACCGCCGCGCCAGGATTTGGCCAGAGGCGTACGGGCGGTGGATACGATGACAACATCATTGGACATAATAATTCTCCGAATAAATTCGTGGACCGGTTATTTGCTATCGAAACCCTTGCCTTCCTCGGCGCGCTTGGCCAGCAAAGCCGCAGGCTCCCAGAAACCAGGCTGGGTATGGCGGTCTTCGGTGAAGGCCTGCATCGCGCGAACCACGTTGGGCAGCCCGACTTCCTCGGCGTAATGCATGGGGCCGCCGCGGAACACCGGGAAGCCGTAACCGGTCAGGTAGACCATGTCGATGTCGGAGGCGCGCTGGGCGATGCCTTCATCCAGAATCTGGGCGCCTTCGTTCACCAGCGCGTACACGCAGCGTTCGACGATTTCCTGGTTGCTGATCTTGCGTGGGGTGATGCCCAGCTCGGCTCGGACCTCATCCACCACCTTGTCCACTTCCGGATCGTGCAGGGCGTTGCGGTTGCCCGGTTCGTAACGATAGAAACCGGCACCGGTCTTCTGGCCATAGCGCCCCATCTCACACAGACGGTCGGCGACGACCATCTTCACCATGTCCGGGTTTTCCTGGTACTGGCGCTTGCGAATGGCCCAGCCGATGTCGCCGCCGGCCAGGTCGGCCATGCGCAGGGGACCCATGGCAAAGCCGAACTTCTCGATGGCCTTGTCGATCTGCTGCACGCTGGCACCTTCTTCGAGCATCAGCAGGGCTTCGCGCTGGTACTGGTTGATCATGCGGTTGCCGATAAAACCGTCACAGACACCGGAGACCACGGCGGTCTTGCGGATGGCTTTCGCCAGTTTCATGGCGGTGGCCAGCACGTCCTTGGCGGTTTTCTCGCCACGCACCACTTCCAGCAGCTTCATGATGTTGGCGGGGCTAAAGAAGTGCAGGCCGATGACGTCTTCCGGGCGCTTGGTGAAGCTCGCGATCTTGTCCAGATCCAGGGTGGAGGTGTTGGACGCGAGAATGGCGCCGGGCTTGCAGACTTCGTCCAGCTTCTCGAACACCGACTGCTTCACACCCATTTCCTCGAACACCGCTTCGATCACCAGATCGACGTTGCTCAGATCGTCATAGCTGAGCGACGGCGTGAGCAGTTCCATTTTCGCCTTGGCGTCATCTTCGCTCATGCGGCCTTTTTTCACCCGGCCTTCATAGACCTTCTGAATGGCGGCCACACCTCGGTCCAGGCCTTCCTGCTTCATTTCCACCAGGGTGACCGGGATACCGGCGTTCAGGAAGTTAATGCTGATGCCGGTGCCCATGGTGCCACCACCGATCACGCCCACGGACTGGATGTCGCGCACCGGGGTGTCGGAGGGCACGTCGGCAATCTTGCTGGTCAGGCGCTCGGAGAAGAACGCGTGGCGCAGGGCGCGGGATTCGGGGGTCTGCATCAGGTTCACGAACGCCTCGCGCTCGACTTCCATGCCCTTGTCGAAGGGCTTGGTCACGGCCGCGTGTACGGCATCGACACACTTCAGCGGCGCCGGGTAATTCCTGGCCATGGCACCCACGGTGTTGCGGGTGAACATGAAGAAGCCTTCGGGGTTGGCGTGCCTGGCTCTCAGGTCGCGTACCTTCTTCAGCGGCAGATTTTCGCTGACCACCTTGCTGGCATAGGCAATGGCCGCGTCCAGCAGTTCACCCTCGACGATTTCATCAAACAGGGCGCTGCCCTTGAACTGGCTGGCCGGGACCGTGCTGCCGGAGACGATCATATTGAGAGCGTGCTCTGCGCCGATCACCCGGGGCAGGCGCTGGGTGCCACCGGCGCCGGGCAGCAGGCCAAGTTTGACTTCCGGCAGGGCGATCTGGGCGTCCGGCTTGGCGATGCGGTAGTGACAACCCAGCGCCAGTTCCAGACCACCGCCCATGCAGGCCCCGCTGATGGCCGCGGTGACCGGCTTGCGGCTACTTTCTACATAGTTGATCACGGTGTTCAGGTTGGGTTCGGCCGTTGCTTTGGAGGAGCCGAACTCGCTGATGTCGGCGCCGCCAGAGAAAGCCCGGTCGGAGCCGATCAGGACCACCGCCTTCACGGCGTCGTCCGCTTCGGCTTTCAGGATGCCGTCAACAATGCCTTTGCGCAGGTCCAGGCCGAGGCCGTTAACGGGTGGGTTGTCTAGGCGGATAACGGCGGTGTGGCCGTGTAGATCGTAATGGGCAGTACTCATATGGCAGCTCCCTGATACTGGCATCAACTGGTTGGAAAACGGTGTACGGAACGGATGCTTGAAAAGTCCATACAGTGGTGTATTGTTGTCCGTACACTAATGTATGTTTTGCGTCCGGTCAACGGTTTCAGTGTTGCCGTTCCCGTTGATGTAGAATGCAGATTTAACGCCGACCAGACTGATCAGAGCAGGATCCGATTCCGGAATGAACGAAGCCGAGACTCCAAAACGCCGTGGCCGAAGCGCGTCGGAAAAAAGTCAGCTCACCCGCGACAACTGGCTCGATGCCGCGGCTGGCGAAATAGCCGCCGGAGGCTTCAGTCAGTTACGGGTGCTGACTCTGGCCAAGAAGCTCGGCGTGACGCGGGGCAGTTTTTACTGGCACTTCCGCGACCATGAGGATCTGGTGTTGAGTTTTCTCGACCGCTGGCGGGACCGGCGACTGCACGAATTGCAGTACTGGAAGCCGAAAGGGGGCGATGTCGAAACCGAATTGCGGCAGATTCTCGAGCTGCTGCTGACCGATGCCTCGCGCAACATCCGTCGACTTCAGGTGGAACTGGCGGTGCGCGATTTTGCCCGGCGCAACGAGTACGCGGCGGAGTTGGTCACCCAGGTGGATGCGGCCCGCATCAATCAGAACTGCACCCTGTTCGGCCGCATGAGCAGTGATCCCCAGCACGTGCGGGATCTCTCCCTGCTGCTGTATGTCGCCACCATCGGATCCCAGGTGGTGCTGACCGGCAAGAAAGGTGATGAAGCGACCATCCGGCGAATTGAGGATCTCATGGCCCGGGTCGTTCTGGGGCAGCGCGATGAGCCGTAGTCGCGCACTGTGGCTTGCCTTGGTACTTGGCCTGGCCAGCCAGTCCCTGGTTGCGGACGAGAACTGCCAGCAGAGCGCCAGGACGGACCTGGAGCGACTCTATTGCCAGGTGATTGCTGAAGGGGCGGGGCAAAATTTGCCCTCTCAGGCCGATTTCAGGCGCAACGACCCGGAGGTTCAGGCGTTGCTGCTTCGGGGCCCGGCCCGACGGCTCGGCATTCAGATGCCCGATGCAGAGGGGGCGTCAGACCGATTGGAATCCCCGGTCGCGGCCCGGCCTGCTGAACCGGTACCTGAGTCCCGGGACCCAAGACCGGCACGCAGGGGGCGCCTGTCGGACTGTCGCCTGGAGGGAGAGCGGATCACGTGTCCGGACCGGAATTTCGATCTGGCCCTGAACCGGCCGAACAGCGAGTTGGCGCCGGGGGTTCTGGCACGTGACAACCGTCTGGGTCTGAATGCCTATGAGGGTGATCTTGCCAACGAGACGGCGGTCCGGCGTTACCTTTCGGATGCCTACGACCGGTACATCCCCAAGATGGTGGAGATCGGATTGGGGGCCAATACCATGAGTTTTACCGCCTTCTACAACGCCTTCCAGACTCTGGAAGGCGGCGGCGTTAATTTCGCCGGGCGCATGGAACAGACCTTCCAGCTGCTGAAACAGGACAAGCAGAGCCTGGCGGTAAAGGCCCGCTACCACGAGGAGCTGCCGGACAACCTCTTCCTTTGTGATGCGGTCAACCGCGACATCATCGTGTGCGATAACGTGGGCACCAACTGGGTCTTCGTCCGTTCGGACCGCTAACAAGGACCGGGATACGTTCACTTCCTTACGGCAAAAAATGCCTGAGGCGACTAGACTTGCCGGCTTTCACCAACCGTCGGAATGCTAGGAATGCTTGAAACTTTTTTCTCCACCTTTATCAGCAGCACGATCCGTTTTCTGTTCCTGCTGGCGCCGTTCTTTGTGGTCACCATGTTTCTTGCGCTCACCCGGGGCCTGCCGGCAGCCGAAAAGGCATCCATTATCCGTCGGGCCTGCATTTCCGCGTTTGTGCTGGGCCTGGTGCTGTTCTTTGCCGGTCCCCTGTTGTTCAGCGCCGTGGGCATCACGCTCAACTCCTTCCGGATCGGCGCCGGCACCCTGCTGTTCCTGACCGCCATCAGCCTGGTCACCAGCGGTACCCGCAACCATGCCACCGGGCTGCCCGAAGAGGACCGTGATGACATTGCGGTGGTTCCCCTGGCCATTCCGGTGATGATCGGCCCGGCGACCATCGGTGCCATACTGGTTTACGGCGCGGAACTAAAGACCGTGCCGGAGGTAACCGGCGGCCTGCTGGGGCTGGTGTCGGGACTGCTGATTCTGGCGGTGCTGCTGCGGTTGTCCGGCTATCTGGAGCGGGCTCTGGGTAAGACCGGCCTGAACATTCTGTCCAAGATCAGCGGCCTGATCCTGTCGGCGATGGCGGCGGAGATTGTCTTGACGGGTATTGCGGGTTTCATCGCCACCACCTAGAGTAATCGGGCGATTCTGCTTTCCTGCCCCAGTGAGTTGTATGTCGGCCAACACCATTGAACACAACCGAATCCGCCAGAACTTTGAGGGCGTGTCGTCCATTTGGCTGTTCGGTTACGGCTCGCTCATCTACAAGGTGGACTTTCCGTTCCTTGAACGACGTCCGGCGACCATTCATGGCTGGGAACGCCGGTTCTGGCAGGGGTCCCATGATCATCGGGGCACCCCGGAAGCGCCAGGCCGGGTTGTTACGCTGATTAAGAGCCCAAACGCCGCCTGCAAGGGCATGGCGTACCGGGTTTCCCCCTCGGTGTTCGAACACCTGGACGTGCGGGAGAAGAACGGGTACCTGCGCTTCGCCACCACCCTGACCTTTGAAAATGGCAGCCACGCCGAAGGCCTGGTGTACATCGCCACGGAAGACAACGAGGCCTTTCTGGGCCATGCCCCGGATGCCGAGATTGCCCGACAGATTGCAGGCGCGACCGGCCCGAGCGGACCGAATTCCGAATACCTGCTGCGTCTCGCGGAGTCCCTGCGCAGCCTCGGGGACTCCTGCCCCCACACCTTTGCAATCGAGTCCCACGTGCGTTCTGCCGCAGGATGCGACACCTGACCGCCCGGGAACGTAAAGTCCAGCGCAGCTTCCGTAAAGTTCTTGCAAAGCCGGCCGTCAGCGGCTGACTTTTGCGCCCGGTTCGATAGTCTGGATTCAGGAGGCGCAGGGGGAGGTTCTCCCTGCCCAACCCGTTTCCTGAAGGACAGGAGAATCGTGATGAAAAGATTACTGATTGGAAGCTGTGTTGCCGCCCTGCTAGTGACTGCCGCACCGGCCATGGCGGAAGGGTACCGGGACGGGGGGCATCCGTCGGGGATCCAGAAACAGCTGGATCGGGGTAAGGCAATGCCTCCCGGGCATCAGAAGAAGGAATTTCTCAAGGCGCACTATCGCCGCGACCACCACGACCGGGATCGCCGGTACAAAGATAAACACAAGCGCAAGTACCACAAGCGGGACCGCGATCATTACAGTCGCTATGATCGCGGCCATCATCACCGGGACAGGCACCGCCACTCCTATCGGGATCACCACAGGGACCGCCGGCACGACCGGCGCCACTATCACCGGGAATACCGGGTTCATATCGGCTTCGATGATCATGTTCCCCCGGAATACCGGATGGCCCGAATCATTCACAATACTCGTGAGCTAATTGAACCTTCCCACCGTTGAAGCCCCTGGCCGGCTCCCTGCGACGGTGCCGCAGTCCGATCAGGACCAGCGGCACCACGATCATCAGGCTGCCGGCCAGGAACCAGACATCCGGCACTTCGCCAAAACCGACCCAGCCAATGCCGACAGCCCAGATCAGGCCGGTGTATTCGGCGCTGGTGACCTGGTTGGCATCCACCTGCTGGTAGGCCAGCAATACGGTGATGTTGTAGGCCAGTATGAACAGGGACGATCCGAGGGCGCTGATCAGTATCCCGGAATCCCAGGCTGCACCTTCCCACCAGGCCAGAGCGCCGGCCGCGGGCAGGATCAGCAGGTAGTTCAGAAACAGCTTGTGCACGGTGGACTGCTTCTTGGGCAGTTGGCGGACCATCACCGCGTTGATGGCCAGCGCAAAGGCTGAGCCCAGGGCAGCCACCGCCGCCCAGTTGAATTCCACCGGCCGAAGGATAACCACAATGCCGGCAAAGCCACTGAACACGGCAGTCACGCTCAGCGGGGTCAACCGCTCCCGGAACAGGAAGACGGACAGCACCATCACAAGAATCGGGGCGGCGTAGAAGACCGCATTGGCGGTTGCCAGCGGCAGATTTCCCAGTGCAATGACCATGCACAGAATGCCGGCCAGGTGGATGTGCGCCCGGAAGGCGTGAACCCGGAAGCCGGCGAACAGGCGCTTGCGGTCCAGTTGACCGGCCAGCGGCAGCAGGAACAGCAGCGTGATCACACAGCGCAGAAAGGCAAACTGGAACACCGGTGCCCCCGGCTCCAGCAGCTTGATGAAGACATCGGAGATCAACGCCATGGCGTTGCCGATCACCAGCAGAAGAATGGCACTGTTGACGGTTTTGCCTGACATAATTTGACCTCCTTATTTCCTGTGTTTGGCGTTCGTGCCCCGAGCGCCACCCTCAGCATGTAGGAGGCATTCTAATGACGTGTTAATATCCGATAAAATGATGTTTATTCCTTAGCTATTAGAAAAATAGATAATGAAACTGCCACCCCTGAAATCCCTGCCGGTCTTCGAGACCGTCGCCCGACTCAATAGCTTTTCGCTTGCTGCGGACGAGTTGGCGGTGAGCCAGAGTGCGGTCAGTCACCAGATCAAACAGCTGGAAACCTATCTGGGAGAAAAGCTGTTCTGGCGCAGTGGCCGAACCCTCACGCTGACGGACGAGGGCCGTCAGTACCTGGACGGCATCAGTTCGGCGCTGCTGCAGATCGAGCGGGCCAGTGAGCAGCTGCTGGGCCACGAGGAATCGCGGCTGCGGTTGTCGGTGTTCAGTTCCTTTGCTGTTCGCTGGCTGGTGCCCCGACTGCCGGACCTGCAGCGGCTGCATCCCCAGGTGGAACTGGCCCTGGAGATGAGCATCGAGAGCCCGGTGCTGTCGGACCGGGTGGCGGACTGCTTTATCACCATCCACAAGGGCTCGCCGGCCTACAGTTACGAACTGCTGTATGTGGAGCGTCTGTTCCCGGTGTGCAGTCAGGATTACTGGCAGAAAATCCGTCGGGAGCTGGGTCGGGAAGGGCCGGATGCCGATGATCTGCCGATGTCGGTAGAGGAGGTATCGCAGTTTCCACTGTTGTCGACCCACAGCATTTTCGAGAAGGCGGCGGGAGACTGGGACGCCTGGTATCGGGCCGTCGATCAGCGGATTCCGGCAGCCGCGAGCATCCAGCATTTCAGCCACATGCTGCTGGCGCTGGAGGCGGCACGGTTCCATCAGGGCATCGTGCTGACCAATGACTACATGCTCAGTACCCGAAAAGATTCGGAGGATTTCGTGCGCCTGCCCTGTCATCCGGTGATGACCGGGGACCGCTTCTACTTTGCTTGGAAAACCAGTCGGCGCGGTGAACGGGGGCTTCAACTGCTCAGGCGGTGGCTGGTGGACGAAGCGATTCGTGGTGGGCTACGGGGCGAGTAAAACGAGTGATCCGGAACCTTTGGCCATGAACCAGCGTTAACGTCATAGAGTTCCATGCCGTGTTAACTTATCGGAAACGCCAGATGTAAGGAGTTGGTAGATGATGAAGTCCATTTTGATGTGTGCCCTGTTGGGGCTGACGATCGGTGCATTGCCGGCAATGGGTGACCAGCTGCCCCCAGGTCTGCAGAAAAAGGTGGAGCGGGGGCAGCCCCTGCCGCCGGGTTGGCAGAAGAAGCTCAACTACCACGAAGGGGATCGCTTTGATCGGGATTTGCTTAGCTACGGCAACATCTACGACATCGATGGACATCGCCAGCGCGTGGAAATCGAGGATCGGGTCTACACAATCATCAAGGACACCCGGGAAATTATCGATATTCTCGACCAGTAACGTCCAGGATGGGACGCTGTCAGGTAGTTTCGAGGGCTTCCCATACCTCAATAGCGGCGGCAAGGTCTTCCAGCGAGGCGCCCACGGATTTGAACAGGGTAATGGCCTGGTCATCCGTACGTCCCGGCTTGTCGCCGCGTAGCAATTCCGCCAGGTCGGCGCTCACATCGGTCTCACGGAATGCGCCTTCATCAATGGCCTGAAGCAGGTCTCCCGCCTCGCCCATGGCACCGGCGTAAGTATCCACGAACACCTTGCTGCGTGTCAGGCACGCACTATCGGTTTCCCGCATGGTCGGCCGGAACGCACCGACCAGATCCAGATGACTCCCGGGTTGCAGCCACTCCCCTCTGACCAAAGGTTCGCTCGACAGGGTCGCGCAGCTGATGATGTCTGCTGCCGGAACGGAGGTTTCCAGGTCCTTCACCGCTTCACAGTCAAAACGGTCGCTGAAACGTTCAGCCAGCGCGGCAGCCTTGTCCGGATTACGGCCCCAGATCCGTACCTTGCGGATGGGGCGCACGGTGGCATGGGCTTCAATCAGCATGGGTGCCAGTTTCCCTGTTCCTACCACCAACAAGGATGATGCGTCTTTCCGAGCCAGCTCCCGGGCAGCCAGGGCCGAGGCGGCTGCGGTACGTCGGCTGGTCAGCGCGCTGCCATCAAGGCAGGCCAGGGGGGTGCCGTGCAGGCCTTCGCACAAAACATAGAGACCCGAGATGGCCGGCAGGCCTGCGTTCGCATTCTGCGGGAATACGTTGACCATTTTCATGCCGATATACCCCGCCGGTTCCCAGGCTGGCATCAGCAGCATGGTAGCCTCGCCGTCCGGCCGGTGCATGGCGTGATGGTGTCGTGGTGGCGCTTCCACGCCCTGGCGGAAAGTACGGGCGAGGCGTTCGATCAGTGCCGGCCACGCCAGAGCGCCGGCCACCTCCTGGGCAGAAATGACTCGCATAGTACGTAACCTTTAACTCTGTTTACGGCTGGCCAGTCGCTGGATCTCACCGATGATGCCACGTCGGAATGTCATGACACAGACCACGAATATAGTGCCCAGGATCACCTGGACCCAGGAGCCGAAGGCTGACAGCTCGTGGCTGAGGGCGCCCACGGTGATGGCACCAAGTACCGGGCCAAAAACCGTTCCCAGGCCGCCGACCAGGGTCATGAGTATCACCTCGCCGGAGGTTTGCCAGTGGGCGCTGGTGAGCGCGGCAAACTGGAAAATGATCGCCTTGGTGGCGCCGGCCAGCCCCGCCAGGGTGGCGGAGATGACGAAGGCCAGCAGCTTGAAGTGGTCGACGTCATACCCCAGCGAGAGGGCGCGGGATTCGTTCTCCCGGATGGCCTGCAGCACTTCACCAAAAGGCGAATGGATGGTGCGGTGGATGATGCCGAATCCGATCAGGAAAATGGCGAACACGAAATAGTACATGGCGAGCGAGTTGTTGAGGTCGATAAACCCGAAGAGCTCGCCCCGAGGAATGCCTTGCAGTCCATTCTCGCCACCGGTAAAGGGCAACTGCAACGCCATGAAATAGATGATCTGTGCCAGTGCCAGGGTGACCATGGCGAAATAGATGCCTTGCCGGCGAATCGCCAGAAAGCCGAAGATGCCGCCGAGCACCAGGGTAAACCCGGTCCCCGCCAGGATACCCAGCAATGGCGAAAACCCCCACTCCTTGGTGACATACCCGGTGATGTAGGCCGCACCGCCGAAGAAGGCGGCATGACCAAAGGACAGGAGTCCGGCATAACCCAGCAACAGATTGAAAGCGCAGGCGAACAGCGCGAAGCAAAGCAGGTCCATCACAAACACCGGATAGGCGTAGAGCGGTGCAGTCAGGCCGGCAACGAGCATCAGTATGAACAGGATACGGTTGGTCATGAGCGGCTCACTTTTCCTTACCGAACAGTCCCGCGGGGCGGAACAGCAACACCAGGACCATCAGGAAAAAAATCACGGTGCTGGCGGCGGGTGGATAGATAACCTTGGTCAGCCCCTCAATCAGGCCGAGTGCAAGGCCGGAGAGAATGGCACCCATGATGGAACCCATGCCACCGATCACCACGACGGCGAACACCACGATGATCAGGTCGGCCCCCATCAGCGGGCTGACCGAGTAAATCGGTGCTGCCAGCACGCCGGCCAGGCCGGCGAGGCCGGCGCCGAAGGCAAAGGTCAGGGTGATCATCAGCGGCACATTGAGGCCAAACGCCTGGGTCAGGTCCGGGTTCTCGACACCGGCCCGCAGCCGCGAGCCGAGTTTCGTGTGTTCAATGAAGAACCAGGTGGCAAAACACACAACCAGAGAAAAAATGATGGCGAACAAGCGGTAGGTGGGGAAGTACATGAAACCGAGATTGACCACGCCGCTCAAGCTCTCCGGCTGGCCCGGGTAGGGCGTGCCGGAGACGTTGAAATAGTTGGAAAACAGGCCCTGCAGAATCAGCGTGATGCCGAAGGTCAGCAGCAACCCGTAGATATGATCGAGATCGTACAGGCGTCGGAGCAGGAGGCGCTCAATGAGAACCCCCAGCAGTCCGACCAGCAGGGGCACCAGAATCAGTGACGCCCAGAAACCGATCTGGACGCTGATCCCGAGCCACTGCTCCAGAAACGAGTAGCCAATCAATGCGATGAAGGCACCGAGCATGTACATGGCGCCGTGGGCAAAGTTGATGATGTTCAGCAGTCCGAATATCACCGCAAGCCCGAGGCTCAACATGGCGTAGAACACACCGACATTAAGCCCAAGCAGCGCCTGGGCCAGAATGACCTGCATCGACACGTTGGCTATCTCCCCTTAAGTGATGGTCAAACCGTGTTAGTTAACCAGCGAACACTTGGTGTCAGCCATTGAGATGAAGGCCTGGTCTGCAGGAATCTTGGAGACCACATCGAGCAGATCCCACTCGCTGTTCGATTCCGACGGCTTTTTCACTTCCACCAGGTACATGTCGTGCAGCATGGAACCGTTCGGGGCGATTTTTCCGCCCTTCACGAACATGTCGTTAAGGGTCATCTCGCCGAGCTTGGCGCGGACCGTGTCGGAATCGTCGGTTCCGGTGTCCTTGACGGCCTGCAGGTAATGGCTCACCGCCGAATACACGCCGGCATGCACCATCGTTGGCATCGCACCGTGGCGCTCGTGGAAGCGCTCTGACCACGCTTTGGTTTCTTCATTCTGGTTCCAGACAAAGGCGGTGGTGAATTGCAGACCCTGGGCAATATCCAGCCCCATGCTGTGCACATCGGTGATGAACACCAGCATGCCAGCCAGCTTCTGGCCACTCTGGACAATCCGGAACTGGTTGGCCTGTTTGATGGCGTTCACGGTGTCCTGACCCGCGTTGGCCAGGCCAATAACATCGGCGCCGGACGATTGTGCCTGCAGCAGGTAGGAGGAGAAGTCGTTGGTGGAAAGCGGTGCGTTGACGTTGCCGACCACTTCGCCGCCCAGGCTCTCCACCACGGCACCGGTGTTATCCCGGAGTGAGTGGCCGAAGGCATAGTCCGCGGTGATAAAGAACCATTTCTCGCCGCCGTTCTTGACCATGGCGGTGGCTGTACCCACCGGCAGGGCATGGGTGTCGTAGACGTAGTGAATGCCATAGGGCGAGCACTGCTCTTCGGTCAGTGCGGTGGTGCCAGCCCCGGTGTTCATGGTGATGATTTTCTTGTCCTTGGCGAGGCCCTGCACCGAGAGCGCCACCGAAGAGTTGTCCAGGGCCGTGATCATGTCCACCTCTTCGGCGTCGATCCATTCCCGGGCCGTACTGGCGCCAATATCCGGTTTGTTCTGGTGATCAGCAGAGATGACTTCGATGGGTTTGCCCATTACCGAGCCACCAAAGTCTTCGATGGCCATTTTGGCAGCGATTACGGCACCCGGACCTTCCAGGGACTTGTAGACCCCGGACATGTCACTGAGTACCCCGATTTTGATCTTGCCGTCCGACAATTCCGCGGCTGCGGATAAAGGCATTGCGAGGGTCGCTGCAGCCACAGCGGCGACCAGTCCTTGTTTCCAGTGCTTGAACATAGTGGGTTTCCTTTTGTTATTAGATTCCGGGTCGGACCCATAAAGGCGGTCCAGGCCCACAGGCTCAGACACTCAGGTGTCTGTTCAACTGCTCCTTTTTGGCCTCGAGATCGGCCGCATCAATCTGTTCAACGACCTGACCGTGTTCGATCACGTAGTGCCGATCCGCCAGAGGCGCGGCAAAGCGAAAATTCTGTTCCACCAGAATGATCGTGAAGCCCTTTTCCCTCAGTTTCCGGATGACATCGTCCAGGGCTTTCAGGATCACCGGGGCAAGTCCTTCGGTTATCTCGTCCAGGAGTAAAAGGTTGGCTCCGGTGCGCAGGATCCGGGCAATCGCCAGCATCTGCTGTTCACCGCCGGAGAGCTTGGACCCCTGGCTTTTGCGACGCTCTTTCAGGTTCGGAAACATGGAGTAGATTTCATCCACCGACAGTCCGCCTTTGGCGATGACCGGTGGCAGCTCCAGATTTTCATCGACGTTGAGAGACGCAAAAATTCCCCGTTCTTCCGGGCAGTACCCCAGTTTGCCCACATGGGCAATCCGGTGTGTGGGCATATGGATGATTTCGGTACCGTGGACCTTTATGGAACCGGTACGTTTGCTGACCAGCCCGAGTATGGCTTTCAGGGTTGTTGTCCGGCCGGAGCCATTCCGGCCCAGCAGCGTAATGACTTCACCCTCGTGCAGGGTCAGGTTCAGGCCATGGAGTATGTGCGACTCGCCATACCAGGCGTGCAGGTTCTCAATCCGCAGTAGTTCCGGCTTCTGCTCAGGCTGCATCGGTGGTTCCCATGTAGGCTTCCATCACTTCAGGGTTGTTGGAGACCTCGTCATAGTTGCCCTCCGCGAGGATTTCGCCCCGGTTCAGCACAGTGATCCGGTCGGCGAGCGTTGCAACCACATTCAGGTTGTGCTCCACCATCACAATTGTTCTGCCCTCGACCACACGCTTGATCAGGTCAGTCACCGTGCCCACATCTTCCGAACTCATGCCCTGGGTGGGCTCATCCAGAAGCATTAACCTTGGTTCCAGGGCAATAGTGGTGGCTATTTCCAGTGCCCGCTTTTGCCCGTAGGGCAGTTCCACCGCTTTGACGTCGGCAAACTTGCCAAGGCCAACCTGCTCCAGCGTCGCCTGCGCCTTCTCGTTCAACTGGTCAAGAATTCGCAGCGGGCGCCAGAAGTGATAGGACACGTTCAGTTTCCGTTGCAGGGCAATGCGGACGTTCTCCCGGGCCGACAGATGGGGAAACACGGCAGAGATCTGAAATGACCGGATTAATCCGCGCTGGGCAATGCCCGCTGGCCGGGCATGGGTGATGTCCCTGCCGTCATAAATGATCTGGCCGGATGTCGGCTTCAGAAATTTGGTCAGGAGGTTGAAGAAGGTGGTTTTGCCTGCCCCATTCGGGCCTATCAGGGCATGGATCGACCCTGTCTGGACGCTGAGATTGATGTCCTTGACGGCTGTGAAGCCCTTGAAGTCTTTGGTGAGGCCATGGGTTTCCAGAATAGTGGCCGGTTTCCGGGCGTAATCGGTCACTGAAAGCACCCCCGTCAGGCCAGTGGACTGTGATTCAGGCACTGGCGGTTGTTGTTTTTATTACCTTTCATTGTCATAAATCGGCATTTCGATATGCCGTATACGCATTTCAGTAAAGATGCCGGACGACGATCTTGTCAAGTTGGGTCAGATAGACGAAAGCATTAGGCGGGGAATAAAGGAGGGGGATAAATCAATAATCTGGAATGAATCACGGACCGCTTTCCGGTCCGTGATTCCTCGCTGTTACTCTTCGTCTTTCGGCGCGCGTTCCACCACCTTGCGCTTACCCTTGGCGCACCGGGACAGGGCCTTCAGCCCCTCGCCGTCGAAGGCATCCACGCGGATAACGTCGTACAGCGCGGTCAGGGCTTCCAGCAGCTGATCGCACTCCTCTTCCTTCACCACGCCCTGGGCACAGGCCCAGTCCACCAACTCCTTGCGCTGATGGCCCATCAGCAGGGCAATGCCGTCCAGTTCGTCCTCGTCCCGGTTACGGATGGCCTGATGCAGCCTGCTGCGCATGTCGACGGTTTCGTGGGCGAGCTTGTAAGCATTCAGTACGCGTCCGAGAGGGTCGTCCGGATCCATGGTCACGAACGTGCCCCGGCTGATCCGCTGCCGAACCGGGGTGTCCTTGACGATGGATTCGGCAACCTGGGCTCCCAGCTTGTCATCCGGGCCGTTCAGGCCGGTCGCGCCCAGCGGGAACACCAGGAGGCGCAGGGGCCAGCGCAGGGCGGTCACCGGGAAGTTGATGATGGCTTCGCGCATGGACGCCTGCAGGTCCCGCAGGCAGGTTTGCAGGCACCATTCCACCAGCGGTCGCTGGTCGTCGGGGTAGCCCTCTTCATGCCATTGCTTGATGACGGCCGTGGCGTAGTACAGATGGGTCAGGCAGTCGGCCATGCGGCCAGACAGCCTCTGTCGGGCCTTGAGACCTCCGCCGACCGTCAGCAGGGTGACGTCCGTCATCAACGCAAACGCGGCCGAGAACCGGGCCAGTTGTCGGTAACTGGACTTGATGTCGCCCTGCCGGGGCACCGATTCCAGCCATCCCCGTGACAGCCCAAGCATCAGCGCACGCAGGGCATTGCGGGTGGTGTGGGCGAGGTGCCGATAGAAGATACCGTCGAATTTCCTGACGGCCTGCTCCTGGTCCTCCATCCCGGCGGCTTCGATTTCCTCAACGATGAACGGATGGCAGCGGATCGAACCCTGACCAAAGATCATCAGGCTGCGGGTCAGGATGTTGGCGCCTTCCACGGTGATGCCGATGGGCACGGCCTGGTAGGCCCGGGCCAGGAAGTTGCGCGGCCCGGTAATCACCCCGCGGCCGGCAACCACATCCATGGCGTGGTTGATGACTTCCCGCATCAGGTCGGTGTTGCGGTACTTCAGCACGGCCGACGGCACCGATGGCCGCACGCCCCGGTCCAGCATGCCAGAGGTCAGCAGGCGCGCGGCATCCATCATGTAGGTGTAGCCGGCAATGGGCTCCAGTGCTTCCTGCACGCCTTCGAACTGGCTGATGGAGCGGCCGAACTGCTCCCGGGTGTAGGCGTAGGAGCCGGTCGCCAGGCTGGCAACTTTGCCAGCACCGGTGCCCAGGGCCGGCAGGGAGATGGAACGGCCGATGGACAGGCATTCCAGCAGCATGGTCCAGCCCTTGCCCAGCATGTCCTGGCCGCCGATCACCTGGTCCATGGGAATGAACACGTCGGTGCCCCAGGTCGGGCCGTTCATGAACACCGTGTTCATCGGCAGGTGCCGGGCACCGGCATTTACACCCTCGGTCTCCCGGGGCACCAGCACGCAGGTCACGCCCACCTCTTCGTCGCCGCCCAGCAGTTTGTCCGGGTCATAGACCTTGATGGCCAGGCCGATCAGCGTCGCCACCGGCGCCAGGGTGATGTAGCGCTTGTTCCAGGTAACCTTCAGACCCAGCACTTCCTTGCCGTTCCATTCGCCCTTGCAGACGATGCCCTTGTCCGGGATGGCGCCCGCGTCCGAACCGGCCACCGGCGAGGTCAGGGCAAAGCAGGGAATGTCCTCGCCGTCGGCGAGGCGGGGCAGGTAGTGGTGTTTCTGCTCGTCGGTGCCGTAGTGCATCAGCAACTCGCCCGGACCGAGGGAGTTGGGCACCATCACCGTGACCGCCGCCGAGACGCTGCGGGTGGAGATCTTCATCACGATCTCGGAGTGTGCGGTGTTGGAAAACCCGAGGCCGCCATCTTCCTTGGGAATCACCAGTCCGAAAAAGCCCTTTTCCCGGATGAACTTCCAGACCTTGTCCGGCAGGTCATACTGTTCATGGGTGATTTTCCAGTCGTCCAGCATTGCGCAGAGTTTTTCCACAGGCCCGTCCAGGAACGCCTGCTCCTCGCTGCTGAGGTGGGCCGGTTGGGCATCGAGTAGTTTGTTCCACTGGGGTTTGCCGGAAAACAGCTCGCCATCCCAGTCGACGGAGCCGGATTTCAGGGCTTCCGCTTCGGTGTCCGAAAGCGATGGCAAACGGTTGCGCACCCAGCCCAGGAGCGGGCGACTGAGTTTGTTGAGGCGCAGGTCGCCGGGCAGCACCAGAATCAAGGCAAGAGCCAGCAGCGCGCCACCGCAGAGTATGCTGATAATGTGCCAATGGTCCTGAAACAGTCCAACCACCGTCGCGATGGTCATGATGGCGGCGGCGGTGGTACCGCCAATGCCTAGGTAGATCAGGACCAGGGCGCTGATCAGCAGTAACAGAACACTCATGGGAAGACCTCCATTTCACGAATAAAATCAACCAGATTTGTTCTTAACCTTCGGTCAAAGTTCGACCAGTTGCAAGCTGGCAGCGACACGCACTGTGAACATTTACGACCGAAATGGCGGGAAGTGGCAAAACCGGAACCGACGTCGGGTGGTTACTGGCTGGAGGCTGTATGGCCGGGTCAGGGCCAGAGTCCGATTACCAGAAGCGCCAGGGTCGCCAGCAGCGTGGCGACGTTGGCGCCGAGAACGGCGTTGAGACGGTCCGGCTGGTCCAGGGCATGGGCCAGGTGTCGGCTGACCCAGAAAGCCAACGGGGCGGTTAGCAGGGCAAAGCCGGTGATCGGTGGCAGCCAGCCGGTGAGCAAACCGAGCACGATGGCGAGGTAATTCGCGACCAGCAGGACGGGCACAAGCCGGGCGGCCGCAGCGCGGCCCCGGGTAACAACCAGGTGTCGGCGGCCAACGGTACGGTCGGCCTCGGCGTCGGGAATCTGGTTGATCAGCAGCAGTTCGCTCGCCAGGAACAGGCTGATCAGTGAAACCAGAATGCCCGTGGCGTCGATCCGGGCGCCGAGGGCGATGAGGGCCCCCAACACCATGACCGGCCCGAAACCCAGTCCTGGTGCCAGCAGGCACAGCAACGGCGAGCGCGTGAGCCAACGGGTGTAGGTGAGGATCAGCAGGACTCCGACCACTCCCACCAGCAACATGGACATCCCGCGCAGCCACAGGAAATACAGCCCAATTGTGATGACCAGACCCAGGGTTGCCAGGGCAGCGGCCAAGACCTTATTCGCCGCCGAGGGGTGCCGGGGCAGGGCGCCACTGCCTCCGGAAAAGGGCGTTCGCCGGGTGATCCGATCCAGGCCGGACAGAAAGTCCTCGTACTCGTTAAACAGATTGACCGCCGCATGGGCAAGTACAGCGCCCAGCAACACCAGCAGGGTGTCGACCAGGCTTTCCGGTTCACCCTGACGCCAGGCAACGGCGATCCCCAGGCCCGCGCACAGCGGGGCAAGAATCAGAAAATTCGGGCGTGACGCCCGGATAACCGCAGCGCTCTCGGCCATGGCTTTCTTTCCCTAGATATAACCTTCGGCGAACACCAGTCCCAGGACGATCGGCATGACCACAAGGCTGCCGAGGTTGCCGAGCAGCACCAGCGACGCCACCTTGTGCGGTTCCTGCCGGTATTGCTCCGCGACCATATAGTTCAGCACCGCCGGTGGCAAGGCGGCGAAAACCCAGAGCGATGCCACCTGCAGTCCGGGCAGATCGAGGATCTGAATCATCGGCCAGGCCAGGATCAGGCCGCTGGCGGGGCAGGCGATGGCACCGAGCATGCCCAGTTTCCAGTCGCTGAAATCGACATCCAGCATCCGCACGCCAAGGGCAAACAGCATCAGCGGAATGCACACCCCGCCCAGCATGTTCAGGGTTTCCAGCAACCATGCCGGCAGGGGCACGCCGCCGAGATTGACCGCCAGGCCGGCGATGCTGGCAAACACAATGGGGAGCTTCAGTCGCTGAACAATGGAGGTGTGAGGGTCGAGCATGTACAAGCCGACCGAGAAATGCAGCAGCATTTCGACAATGAACAGGACCACCGCCGCGGGCAGAGCGGCATCGCCGAAGGCCAGAACCAGCAATGGAATACCCATGTTGCCGGAGTTGTTGAACATCATTGGCGGCAGGAAGGTCTTCAGGTTCAGCTTCAGCACTTTCGCCACCGGGTAGAGGACGATGCCGGAGCCCAGCACCACTACGGTTGCCGCGAGGGCGAGGCGGGCGTATTCCTGCAGCGGAGCCTGTTGGTCGGCCAGCACCGCGAACACCAGCATGGGCACAAACAGTTCCATGTTGAGAATGTTCAGGCCCTGAATATCGGGGGTGCGATAACGGCCATAGAGAGCCCCACAGCCGGCGATAACAAAGACCGGCAACATCGTGGAAAGAATCTGGGCAATCATTGAAGGCTCCGACAGGAGTGACAGTGGTCCAAGACAGAAACGGTTAGGTTCGCAAGTATCACACTGACTGGGCAAGCACTATTCGCCGGTGTTCGACCAAAGCAGGAGGCCCCTGCCGTCCGGGCCCCGGTTGCGGTGGCCGGACCCTGGCCCCACAATACGGGCCATTACAGTAAGCGATGACCGCCTGTCAGGGAGTATGTTGTGACCAGTCCGTTTGATCAGCCCGTTGCCCGTGACCACACCTGCTCGGTGAAGTTCGATGCCCGGAAGGCCGTGTTTGGCCGTGAGGATGTGATTCCGGTCTGGGTGGCGGACATGGACTTTGCCGCCCCCGAGGCTGTTACCAGGGCCCTGGTCGAGCGGGCCCGGCACCCGGTTTACGGCTACACCCTGTTCCCGGACAGCCTCTACGAAGCCATGATCCACTGGTTTCGCGCCCGTCACGGCTGGGACATCCAGCGCGACTGGATTCTGATGGCGCCCGGCGTGGTGCCCTCGCTCCACGCCGCCTGCATGGCCTACGCCGAACCGGGTCAGGGCGTGATTATCCAGCCTCCGGTGTATCCGCCATTCTTCAGTTCGGTTCGCCAGAGCGGCCGAACCGTGATCGAGAATCCGCTGGTGCTTGAGGAGGGACCGGGTGCCGGCCCGGGTCGCTACCGGATGGATCTGGATCATCTGGAGCAGTGCGCGGCCCGGCCGGATGCCCAGGTGTTGATGCTGTGTTCGCCCCACAATCCGGTTGGCCGGGTCTGGAGCGAGGAAGAGTTGCGGGCGGTACTGGCCATCGCCAGAAAGCACGATCTGGTGGTGCTGTCCGATGAAATCCACTGTGACCTGACCTTTGACGACGGGCCCCGACATTCAGTGCTGGCGACGTTGGCGGAGCAGGACGACGCGCTGGTCACGGCCGTGGCGCCAAGCAAGAGTTTCAACATGCCGGGACTGGGCCTGTCAGCGCTGGTTATCCCCGATGCGGAACGTCGCGCCGCCCTTAAAGGCGTGTTCCAGACCCTGCACATGACCCAGTGCAACCCGTTCAGCGTGGCCGGCTTTGAGGCGGGCTACCGTGACGGTGGCGCCTGGCTGGACGACCTTCGGGAATATTTGCAGGCTAACCGGGATTACGTTGAGGAGGCGGTCAACGGCCGTCTGTCCGGCATTCGGGTCTCGGCCCCGGAAGCCACCTACCTGATGTGGCTGGATTGCCGCGAGCTGGGCATGACCGATGCCGAGCTCAAGCGTTTCTTTGTCCAGGAGGCCGGAGTGGGCATGAACCCGGGGCTGACTTTCGGCGACCCGGGCTCCGGATTCATGCGGCTGAACATTGGATGCCCGAGGTCGGTACTGACCGAAGTGCTGGACCGGATTGAAAACGCCTTGGGCACGCGCCCCTGAGTTACTGGGTTTCCAGGTCCAGTTTCCGTTTCAGCGAGCAGTGATCCTCGACCTTGCGCCAGCGCGGAGGTTCGTTCATGCCGGGCATGTCGCCGCTGGTCTTCCGGGACGCCTCCCACACCATGCCGCCGTGAGTAACCAGGTTGCCCTCGGTGTAGTCCCAGGCAAACCGCCACTGCTCGGGTGTCTGGCATATTGACGGGTTGCTGCCGTCGCCGGGCGCCGGGTTACCGGCCGGAGGGTTGGAGCTCTCCTCAACCGGCTCCTGCTTCGCCATCTGTTCGGCGTCACAGTCCGGGACCTCATCCAGTTCCTTCCAGTCGAAGCTGATACCGGGCTCCTTGCCCTCGCTGATCTGCCGGGCCTGAAACCACTGGCCGTCGTGAAAGACCACGGCCTCCGCACGATACAAGCTGGCGGATTCCCAGCCCGATTTCTCGGGGTCACAGGGTTCGGCGTGTGCCGTGGTGGTCAGCCCCAGGCCAACGAGCAGCAGCAGAACAGAAACGAACAGTTGTGGGTTCGGTTTACCAAACATGATGGTCTCCTTGTCTCAGCCCGACTCGCGATAGGCCGCTGCCTGTCGACCGGCCCGGGTTGCCAGAACCAGACCTGCCAGAATAAGCAGTCCGCCGACAACATGGAATAGTCCGAGCGATTCCTTCAGGAAAATGCCAGCCAGGACAGACGCGAAGACGGGAGTCAGGTACATGAAAATTGCGGCTTTCGAGGGACCTATGGCGTGTACGCCGTGGTTCCAGAAGCCATAAGCGAGGATGCCGGGGAAGATGGCAAAGTAAAGTAACGGAAGCAGGGTATCTCCGGAGAGTTTGAAGCCGCCGGAAAAGTACACCAGATCGGTCAGATAGAAGGGCAGGATCACCAGTGTGCCCAGCAGGATCTGCGTGGTCAGGAAGGTGAGCGCCGGAAGGGGCACCGCCTGGCGGCGCAGAAGCACTGAAAATAACCCCCAACTGAACACCGCGGCCACCATGATCAGATCGCCCGGCTGGGCCCGGAGCCCGGTCAGTACCGCGATGTCGCCCTGGGCCACAACCGTCAGAATACCGAGGACCGCGAGTGCAATGCCCAGGGCCTGCAGCGGCCGGGTCCGGTCCCCGAGCAGGATCCAGGACATCAGCGCGACAAAGATCGGAATGGTGGCGTTGATCAGGGCAATGTTGGTGGCGGTGGTGCTCGTGGCGGCAAAGTAAAGCAGGGAATTGAAGGCACCGACGCTGAAGGTGGCGAGCGCCAGCATCGAGCCCAGACGTTGCCGGATGATCTGCCGGTGGCGCCAGACGCCAGGCAGGCCAAAGGGCAGCAGAATGACCAGCGCAATGACCCAGCGCCAGAACGACATGGACAGCGGCGGAATGTCGTCAACGGTGCCGCGGGCGACCACGGCATTGCCGGCCCAGAACAGGGGGGTAAGGACCAGCCCGACGTAAGCCAGGCCAGGCATTCGGGATAGCAGTCCGGCGTTTTCTGAAGACACTCTTACTCCCGTTGCTCGGGTTTGGTCAGGAAAAACGCACAGGATACTACTCTCCCGGAACTTCTGCCTCCGTACCAATGTGGTAGGCGGCAAAGCCCGCCATCACAACCTGATCCACCGCCATACCGATGATCCGACCATTACTGCTGGAGCGGATCGGGTACTGGGCGTTGGTGATCGGATCGGCCACGTACCCGAGAATTTCGCCTTCGGATACGCGGGCGCCCAGATCCACTTCACTGAACAGGATTCCGCCATGCTGGGCACGGATCCAGTCGGAATCGTAGTAGACCGGCTCCGGGTCGCCCCAGACGAACATGCGGGAAATCATGCCCTGACGTTCCATCAGACTGGTGAGGCTGTTCACCCCGGCTTCAATCTGGTGTTCCTGGATGCGATGTGACTCGCCCGCCTCCAGCGTGACCGTGGTAATACCGGCTTCCACCGCCGCGCTGCGCAGCATGCCCGGTGACCCGGAGCTGTGGACCACCGCCATGCGGTCAAAGCCCTGGGTAAAGGTGGCGACGTCCGGATTGTTCATGTCGGCCCGCAGTTGCGGCAGGTTGGTGCGCTTGAGTGACCCGGTATGGATATCCACCAGCATGTTGCAGCGGCGAATGATGTTCTCGAAGAGCGAGTGGGCAATGCGATCGGCAAGGCTTCCGTCGGGGCTGCCCGGAAAATGCCGGTTGAGGTCACGACGGTCGGGCAAGTAGCGGCTGCCCTGCTGGAAGCCAGGCAGGTTGACGATCGGAATGCCCACCACGCGGCCGGACAGCTTTTCCGGATCCAGGTCGTACATGGTGCGCCGGATGATCTCGATACCGTTCAGCTCGTCACCATGGATGGCACCGGTCAGGCACAGGGTGGGACCGGCATTGGCGCCATTCACCACCAGCACCGGCGTGGGCTGGGACAGACCGGCAATCTGGATGCCGGGCGACCAGGCCAGACGGGTGGAGGTGCCGGGCAGGATCTCGGTGTCCAGCAGGGTAAAGCTCTTGGCTGGCTGAATGGCAGGTTCCATCGGCACCATGCCTGAGGTTTCCTCGCCGGGTCGGATCTCACTGTCCTCGGCCGGCGTGGTTGCGACTTCCGACTCAGCCGGAGCCGCTGAATCGGCCTTCAATTCCGGTTCGTGGGGCGACGCGACCTCTTTCAGGTCAATGTTTGGCGCAACCTTCTTGGCCCCGGTTTTTGCGTCGGAAGACTCGGTGTCCGTTGCCGGCTGTGTGCTGTTGGTGGCAGATGCGGTCGGGTCGGTGTCCTTGCGACGCGGCTGTGAGCGCTCAACGTCCTCGACATTCTCGTCCTCGGCCAGCACCGCGACCCGGGTTTCCTCGTTCTTTTCGGCGTTGGTACTGGAGGTTTCGGCCACAGCGAGGCATGGCAGGCCCAGCGCCACCGTGCAGGCGAACAGTCGGAGTGGTGTCAGTGTGTAATGCCAGTGCAACAGCATAGTTCCTCACGGGTCGTCAGAATGCGCTCAAGGATAGAGGCCCCCTGGCGGTCATGAATACAGCTGTGACAAAGGTTTAATGCCACCTTCATGAAATGCCGGTCTTTTTCGGGTTCCTGTGCAAACGTTGCCCAGGTGCTAGCTTATACAGCTAGCCCCGTTATACCCGTTAAAGCTGGTTAACAATATGGAGATTTTGCGAGTTCTGGTTGTGATTTTGTTACCGCCACCGTTCAGGTTTTGCCGGTGGCGTGCCAGAGTTCTTCTTTTTGTCGGGCTCGACCGTCAATTTCCAGTTTCAGCAAGTGGGCAAGGGCCGAGCGCGCAGCCAGACCATGGATGGCCGCCGGGACGTCGTCATAGGCCTGGGTTGTCAGATCCTTCAGCGTGACGGGGCCGTGCTGTTTCAGCGCCGTGGCGACCTTGTGCTCCCGGGCCAGCCGATGGGTGATCAGGAAATCAATCACGGCCTCGGGGTAGCCCATCAGAAAGCCGTGCGCCGGGGCAATCACCCCGATCGATTCCCCGAGCAGGTCGTAGAGGGCGTCCAGGTATGCTTTCATGTCGCCGTCCGGTGGATTGATCACCACCGTTGAGCCCTGCATGATGTGGTCGCCGGAGAACAGCAGGTCGGGGCCTTCGAGCAGGTAACATATGTGGTTGGAGGCGTGGCCCGGCGTGTGCAGGGTCTTCAGAAGCCCGGCCTCGGTCACGATCAGGTCGCCGTGTTCGGGCTCGTCATCCGGCGCGAACGTGCGGTCCTGGGAGGGGCCTTCGGGTGCCGGCAGACCGAACACGCGACATCCGGTTTTTGCCTTGAGAGGCGCCGTTGCCGGTGAATGATCCGGGTGGGTATGGGTCACCACCACCTGGTCAATCACGCCACCGGTCAGTTCCAGAATCCGTTCGATGTGCACGGCATCATCCGGACCGGGGTCCAGCACGGTAAAGCGTTCGTGGCCCAGCAGGTAGGTGTTGGTACCCGGCCCAGTCATCATGCCTGGGTTGGGCGCGGTCAGCCGAACCACGCCGGCGGCGATCTCGACCGGCTCGCCCGGAACGATTTCGGCGCGGGTACTGCCTTCGCCCTCGGGGTCGAGCCGGGTGGCCTCGTCGTAGGCGGGTGCCCCCGGCTCCAGCATAACCGGCTTGCCTTTCTTCGTTGCCGGCCATGGTTTGCTGGGGTAGGTCTCGGGCGGATTGGCATGGGCGTAGCGCATCAGCGCCCCGGTGGTCTGGAAATCGCTCAACACGCGCATGGTCCGCAGCGTTGGCAGCCCCAGCAGGCGACGCCCACTGCGATGATCTTCCAGCGCCTGTTCGGGGCTGATCCACAGGTGCTCGATGGTTTCCGTGCCGTCGTGGCTGGCCACCTGGCCTTCAGGTGCCGCGGCCACGAAGAACCGGGTATCGAAGCGCCGGGGTGGCCCCGGCGGCGTGGTCCAGTGGCTCAGGTACGCCAGCCGGTCCAGAGGAATCGTCAGCCCGTGACGCTGGCACAGGTCCGCCAGGCCCAGTTCGCCCCGGAACACCGCATCGCGGTCCCCGTGTGCGGGGTGATCCGCGCCTATGGTCTGGCCGTTCTCATCGACGGCCACCAGAATGCCGGCTTCCTCGAAACATTCCCGCACGGCGGCGAGCATGTAGTCCGCGCCCCCTTCATCCAGACTCATGATCTGACTGATTTCGGTATCCTCAGGACCGACCGCGTGCGCCCGGGCCCGGTATTCCCCCTGATCCACCGCTCCGCCCGGAAATACGAAATAGCCGGGAAGAAACACCGCATCCCAGGTGCGCTGAAGCAGCAGCACTTCAACACCGTCTTCCGTATCTCGAGTCAGAACCAGAGTGGCCGCAGGGCGAATATCCATAGTTTTCCTGTTATTAGCTGTATGGGTGCGCCCAGTCACCACTTCCCGGGGGCTGGGCGAAAAGGCATAAATAAGCAAGATAACTGAATTCACCACAAGATGAACAGTGCAGGCCAAACGCGTATTATGCGCCCTGTCATACGAATCCCCAGCCAGACAGGTACCCAACGTGGCCCGCATCAAACTTGCTTTCCCGGATGACGTCTTCTACTTCGAAACCAACATGCCGGTGCGCATCACCGACATCAATGGCGCCAACCATCTGGGCAACGACGCGCTGATATCCATGCTGTCGGAGGCGCGGGCCCAGTTCCTGGTGAACTACGGTATCCAGGAAGCTGGCCACGACGGGATCGGCATCATCGTGACCGATCTGGCCACGATGTATCAGTCGGAATCCTTCTTCCCGGAAATGCTCCGTTTTGAAGTCGGACTGATGGATTTCAACAAGTACGGTGGCGATTTCGTGTTCCGGGTTACCAAGGCCGAAAGCGGCCAGCCCGTTGCGTTGGCCAAGTACGGTTTTGTGTTCTTCAACTACCAGCGCAAGGAAGTGTCGCCAATGCCTGAAAGCTTCCGGTCACGTTTTGGCTGACACCGGGGCCGTGCGCAGCTTGGTCATGCCCGCGCGGTAAAAACTGTAGGCCATGACGCCGGCAAACAGATTGCCTACCAGGGCGCCACTCATCAGCCCGAAGATGCCGTTGAGCTGGCTGCCGAGCCAGAGCAGCGGCAGAAAGCAGAGGAACAGCCGCAGGGTCGACACCAACAGCGCGCGCATGGCCAGGCCCAGCGCGTTGCATACCGAAACCATCAGCATGCACACACCCAGGCCGCTGTAACTGAGCGGCACTCGAAGCAGGTAACCGGCCAGGGTGTCCTGAACCTGGGCATCGCGGGTGAACAGCTCCGACACCAGCCCTGAGGCGGCCAGCCAGGTCACGCCGATGGCCAGCTGCCAGGCGACCACGAACCTTACCGCGATGCGCACCAGCTTCCGGATCTGCTCAATATCCCCAGCGCCCAGCAACCGGCCGATCATCGGTGGCATCGACATGGTCAGCGCCAGCACCACCACGATCGAGAAAAACTCCAGCCGCGTTCCCAGCCCCCAGGCCGCTACCGCAGCCGACCCAAAACCCGCCACCATCGCGGTAGCCAGCATGGCCGAGGCCGGCGGCATCAACTGGCTGACCATGGCCGGCGCCATAATGCCGTTGAGCTGTTTCAGCGCCTGGCCCAGGGCAAGCTGGCCGAGATCGAATCGGGCCCAGTGTCGTTTAAGAAGTTTGGGGTAGATCACCAGGCAGCCCATGGTAAAGGAGGTGACCGTTGCCCAGGCCGCACCGGGCAGGCCCCAGTCGAAGACAAAGATGTACAGCGGATCCAGCGCGATGTTGAGCAGGCTGGTGGCGACCATCATGTAGCCCGGCAGTTTGGTGTCGCCGTGGGAGCGACAGACGCTGTAGCCGAAGTACAGGGTGGCGCCGGCCCAGGCGGCAATCAGCCAGGGCACCCAGTAGCTGCGGATCATGGGCAGCAGTGACTCCTCGGCACCGAGCGCGGTCATGATCCACTCCTGCAGGAACCACAGGCCCAGGCACAGCACGAACACCAGGCTGCCGCCGACCGTGATTACCAGCCCTCCAAGGCGAAAGGCACGGAGTTCGTCGCCCTGGCCCAGGGTTCTGGAAATGATCGCCGTGGTGGCGATGCCGAGCCCCACCTGCAGCCCGATGATGAGCTGCTGCATGGGCAGGGTGAAGCCCAGGGCTGCAAGGGGATCCCGGCCCAGTTGGCCGATAAAGGCGCTGTCGGCCAGTTGAAAGGTCATCAGGGAGAGCACGCCAAACAGCATCGGCCAGGTCATGGTGTAGAGCTGACGGGGCAGGCTGGCGGTCTCGGGTGGTTTGCTCACGGGATGAGGGTGCGGCCTTGGTTCGAAATGGGGAACGGATCTTAACAGGTTTGGGGCCAGGTTTCGGTGGCGACGTGCTGGTCGGGGCTGACGCCGCAGGATACGCCGTCAGCCCGACCCGTTCGGGCGTGTCAGAGTGCCTTTAACGCGGACTCGTAATCCGGCTCATCCTTGATCTCATCGACCAGTTGGCTGTACATGACCTTGTTGTCCTCATCCAGCACGACCACCGCACGGGCACACAGCCCTGCCAACGGACCGTCCTGGATGGCGACGCCGTAGTCCTGCTGGAAGCTGTAATTGCGGAAAGTCGACAGCGTGATCACGTTCTTCAGGCCTTCGGCGCCGCAGAAACGGGCGGCGGCGAATGGCAGGTCCGCTGAGACGACCAGGACGACCGTGTTTTCGAGGCTTCCGGCCTTTTCGTTGAACTTGCGGGTGGAAGCGGCGCACACGCCGGTGTCTACGCTGGGGACGATGTTGAGAATCTTGCGCTTGCCGGCCCACTGGTCCAGTTTGACCTCTTCCAGGCCGCTGTTGGTGAGGGTGAAGGGCGGCGCGTTGTCCCCCGGTTTCGGGAAGCTGCCGCTCAGTTCAATGGGGTTGCCGTCGAGATTTACCTTGCTCATGACCTTTCCTTAGCTATCGGGTGCGTGGGAATCAGAGTTATTCAATTTACTCTTTGTAGTCCAGTTTGGACTATCTTGCACCCGATCGGTTCTCTGGCCGGCGATTATGGCGCGGAGGCACCCTGGGGTTCGAAATCCGCTGCCGGATGGCGCTGGACCAGCAGCAGGTAGCTGGCCAGGGCAGCACAGGCGCAGACCGCAATGACCACGGCCATCACGAGTGACGTGCCGTCGTGGAGGTGGCCCACCAGTATGCCGGCTCCGGCCGCAACGGCCATCTGGGCAAAGCCGAACAGGGCGGATGCCGAGCCAGCCATGCGCGGGAAGTTGGCCATCGCGCCGGCCATGGTCTGGGGCAGCACCATGCCGGTGCCGAGCATGAACAGGGTCTGGGGCAGAATGACCGCCCAAACATTGTAAACCCCGGCCAGGGCAAGCCCTGCCATCAAACCGCCACCGGCAACCGCGATGACCAGTCCTCGTACCAGAATCTGGTCTGGCAGCAGTTTGCTGCCCAGGCGAACGGCGGACAGGTTGCCGGTGATGAAGCCGGCCACCATGCACGCGAAGAACAGCCCGAAGTGTTCGGGTGCCACACCCAGGAAGTCGATCAGCACGAACGACGAACCCGACAGAAACGCGAACAGGCCCGAGAAAATCAGGGCGTTGGTCAGGGTGTAGCCAAGAAAGCTGATGTCGGTGCCAATGCTTCGATAGTTGCGCAGCAGGCTGCAGAGTTTGAGCGGCTGGCGATATTCCGGGCGCATGGGTTCGGGTATGCCAAATGCCACTACGACAGCCATCACCAGGGCATAGCCTCCGAGGACCAGGAAAATGGACGACCAGCCGAGGCCGGCGACGAGGAAGCCGCCGATGGTGGGAGCAATGGCCGGTGCCAGCGCCATGATACTGGCAAGAATGGCGAGGATCCTGGCGGCTTCACGGGGTGTATAAATGTCCCGGATCGCGGCGCGGCCCAGAACTGGGCCTGCCGAACCGCCCAGGGCTTGCAGGAACCGGCACAGCATCAGGGTTTCGATGTTCGTGGCAAGAGCACAGCCAATGCTGGCGATAGCGAATAGCACGAAGCCCCCGATCATGATCGGCTTGCGGCCGAAGCGGTCGGCCAGGGGGCCGCAGATAAGCTGGGCCAGGGCAAAGCCAACCATGTAGAGGCTCAGTGTCAGCTGGACCTGATCGGTTCCGGTACCAAAGTCGCTCCCGATCTGCGGCAGCGCCGGCAGGTACATGTCGGTGGCGAGCGGCCCGAGCGCCACGGCGGCGGCGAGCAGAATGGTTGTCCAGACACTGGTTAAAGTAAGCATGGGAATCCTGAAGTTAGAGCAGGCGAGGTGAGGCAGGGCTTTCCGAAACCGTGCGGAGCCATGGATGGCGGAGCTCAAGCGTCGCAGGGATGTGCTTGAGCGGGTTTCGGAAAGCCCTGTCTTACCTTGCCGACGGACTGTAAGCTAGGAGTCTAGAGGTGTGGGCTTGGAAAGATAACGGCCGCAGGCTTCATACGATATATGAACAATATCGATTGATTATGGGTTAAGACCGTTCAGGGTCGCCGCCACGCCGTTTACGTGATTTCTCAACCAGCGGTGGGCGGGGTCGTTCTGGTTCCGGCGGTGCCACAGCATCAGCAGTGTGAAGGGCTTGAAGTCAAAGGGCAGGGGCGTCCAGGCAAATTCCCGGAGTAAGTGTTTGCTCATCAGCTCGGGTGCCGTGGCCAGCATATCGGTGCCGCGCAGGAACTCCGGCAGTCCGGAGAAATTGGAGACGGTCACCACGGTGCGCCGGGTCAGCCCCCGGGCGGTGAGTGAGGTTTCCAGGCCGGGTTTCTCGCCAGTGGCGAACAGCAGGGCGATGTGGTCGGCTTTCAGGTAGTCGGGCAGGTCCCGCGGCGCGTCCCGCTGGTTCGGGTCGTAGAACACCACCATGCGGTCCGCCATCAGGCCGCGCTGCATGATATCGGTCGCTTCCGGCGCGTGCGGGGAGATGATCAGGTCGCAGACATCCTTACGCAGCATGCCGGCACTGGGAATGCCGGACGGAATGACTTGCAGCCGGATCCCTGGCGCTTCCCGGCGCAGAATCGTGGCCAATGGGGGCAGCAGGAGGTCTCGCTGGTAATCGTTGGCGGCGATGGTGAAGGTGAACTCCGCCGTTTCCGGGGTAAACGGTGGGCCGGATGCCAGCGAATGCAGGTCGTCCAGGATCTGACGGATGTGTGGTCCGGCCTGCAGGGCGTAGCGGGTCGGGGTAATGCCGCGCCCGGATTTGACGAACAGCGGATCGCCCAGAGCCTGTCGCAAACGGTCGAGGGTATGGCTGACGGCGGACTGACTGACCCCGAGCTTGACCGCAGCGCGGGACACGCTGCCCTCGTCGAGCACGGCGACGAAGGTGCCGAGGGCGCGGATGTCGAGGTTGAATGTATCAATGGGGTTCATGAATGGCAGTCTACCCCAGACTTCTCTGTGCGGGAACGGCAGCCCACCAATTACGCCGTGCACGCGAAACCCGGTCCCTATGCCCATGCCTTCGGCAGACCGCCTTGTGGTCTGCTAGAGTTGAGTGATTGTTCAAATTTGGGTTGGCCCGCTCCCAACCCATCGGGCACAACTGGAAAGGGGGATTTTCAGATGACGATGCGACTGGCCTTCGATGTGTACGGCACCCTGGTCGATCCCATGGGAATGTCGGATTTGCTGAAACAGGATGCCGGCGAGGAAGCCGAGGCGGTGGCTGCGCTGTGGCGGGAGAAACAGCTGGAGTTTTCCTTCCGCAAAGGGTTGATGAAGGTCTACGAGGATTTCGGTGTGTGCACCCGGCAGGCGTTGAGGTTTGCCATGGCCACGCACAAGCTGGCGTTGTCGGAGCAGCGTGAGAACGAATTGCTCACGGCCTATTTATCACTGCCCGCGTTCGACGACTCCTTGCCGGCCCTGCAAGCCCTGAAGGGACAGTATCCGCTGTTCGCGTTTTCCAACGGCAGTTACCCGGCGCTGGAGAAAGTGCTGGGTCACAATGGCCTGCTGGAGCAGTTCGAGGGGCTGGTGTCGGTGGATGACCTGAAGACGTTCAAGCCGGATCCGGCCGTCTATACCTACGCGCGTCGGGCGACCGGGGCCTGGGACGAGCCTCTTTGCCTGGTGTCCAGCAATGCATGGGACGTGATCGGGGCCCGGGCTGCAGGGTTGCTGGCCGTTTGGGTTAAACGGGATGCAGCGAAGGTGTTTGAGGATTGGGGAATTGAGCCCTCGGCTGTCATAAGTTCGCTGTCTGAATTGCCCGAGACTCTGAAAACCCTCTAGCTGTGATGCAGGCGCCCGCCGGACCGCTCGGCCAGCCACTCGGCCAGTTCCAGCCAGCTTTCCTTGGGCGCCTTGCTGCCCGCCAGAATCCCCATATGACCGCCGGGAACCACCCGAAAGGTTTTGTCTTTGGAGCTGACGTGGTCCATCACCCGTTCGGCGGCACCGGGAGTTACCATGGTGTCCTCACTGCCGGCGATGGCGAGTAAGTTGGCGTTCACATTCTCCAGCCGGGCGATGTCGTCGCCGATCTGGATGTCACCTTTTGACAGCTGGTTGTCGATCCAGACGCGCACCACGGTGTCCTGGATGATGCCACCGGGGTAGGCGACCATCCGGTCCAGGAATGCCGAAGTGGTGGCATGGTTGGTGACAAATTCCCGGTCGCCCAGGCGTACCACCAGTTCCCAATAGCTCATCACACTGGCGATGGGGTTGGTCAGTTTGAAGCCAATGGTGTTGGCCCAGCCGGGGGTGTGGAACCAGTGGGGTTTGACGTTGTGGATCCGGAAGCCGGTCCGGTTGCGGACGAACTCGGCGACGTCGGCCATGCGCTGGTTGAGCAGCCCGAGGATGCCGGAGGCGTGGCTGTCGATGGGAGACCCGAGCACGATGGCGTTACGCACGTGCTGGTCGTTGCTCAGGGCGGAGTAGAACAGGGTGAACATGCCGCCGAGGCTCCAGCCGTGCAGGGACAGCTCCTGCTCGCCACTGTGTTCACGAACCCGGTTCAGATAGGCCGGCAGCAGTTCAGCCACGTAGGTGTGCAGGTTGTAATGGCTGTGGGCCCGGGTCGGTACGCCCCAGTCGATGAGATAGACCTCGAAGCCTTTGGCGCGCAGGAAGCGGACCAGGCTGCGCTGTGGGAACAGGTCGTAGATGAGCATGTTCACCGCCAGCGGCGGGATGATGACGATCGGCGTGCGGTAGGTCTGGCGTTCGACCGGAATCACGGTGTCGTCCAGTTCGATGAAATCTTCGGCCAGCGGCGGGTAATAGCGCAGGCTGACCAGACCGTCGCTGTACAGGGTCTCGAACGGGGTCTGTCCGGCCTGAACGAGACTGGCCGCGCGAAAGACCCGGTCGAAGGCATTGCCAGCGTAAAGCGCGGTCTTTCGGCTCAGTCCCGATGCCCGGTCGGCGACGGATTTGAGAAGGTTAGGCATTGGCGTGTCCATAGATTTCAGGCCCGGTATTTATGACGAACGGGAAGTTGGGGCAACAATAAGCCATGGGGCGGAATCCGGCTATGGCAGAACCGTCCAACCGGGTTGGCAAAGAGGTCACTTTCGGCCACTGCCCAAGTGGTTCGGCGGTTGCTATCATTGCCTCCCATTTCGGTAAAACAATCACAACAGGAATCGCATGCTCAGCTTCCTCCCCGCTCCCGTAATCGGCGTACTCAATTCCATCCTGCTCGGCATCAACACCCTGTTCTGGTGCATTCTGCTGTACATTCCGGCGCTCCTTAAGCTGGCTGTTCCGAACAAGGGCTTTCGGGTGTTCTGCACCCGGGTGATCATTGCCATTGCCGAGGCCTGGGTGGCCTGCAATGTCGGCTGGATGAAACTGACTCACGGCACCAAGTGGGACGTGAAAGGGGCCGAGCACCTGAAACGGGAAAGCTGGTATCTGGTGCTCAGTAACCATCAGAGCTGGGTGGATATCCTGGCGATGCAGCGGGTGTTCAATCGCCGGGCGCCGTTCCTGAAGTTTTTCCTGAAGCAACAGCTGATCTGGGTGCCGGTGATCGGTCTGGCCTGGTGGGGGCTGGATTTCCCGTTCATGAAACGCTACACCCGGGAGTATCTGATTAAGCATCCGGAAAAGCGTGGCGAGGACCTCAAGGCCACTCGGATTGCCTGCGAGAAATTCCGCTACACGCCGGTGAGCGTCATGAACTTTGTCGAAGGCACCCGTTTCACCCAGGCCAAGCACGACAAGCAGAAATCTCCCTACACCCATTTGCTCACACCGAAGGCCGGTGGCGTGGCGTTTGTGCTGGATGCCATGGGTGATTCCATCCAGACCCTGGTCGATGTCACCATCGCCTACCCCGGTGGCGCACCGACGTTCTGGGACTTCATCTGCGGGCGGGTGAAGGAAATCAAGGTGGAGATTCACACCGTCGAGATCCCGGAGCACCTCAAGGGGCGGGACTATTCAACGGACGCGGAACATCGCAAGAACGTAAAGGACTGGCTGGCCGATCAGTGGCGGGCCAAGGACGAGCGCCTGGAGCGGATGCTGGGCTAACGCCAGCGGAAGGGCGGCTCATTCCCTGGTGTCGTCGTCCTCCTCCACTTCGTCCGGGTGCTCGCGCTTGTAGCGTTCCCATTCCTCCCAGTCGTGGGGCGTGCCGGCGTGGGGTCGGCGCAGGTGCCTGGCGTGCTCCATGGCGTTGTGCCGCAGGCTGTGGTCCCGTTCTTCTTCGTCCGTGTCGAAACCGTACTTCTTCAGAAATTCGTCAGGCGTGATGGGCATGGCGCACCTCCATCAAGGAATGTTCTCCTGTGATTACGATGCGCCTGCCCTGACGGTTTTTCAACCGGTGCTGGCGGGTTTGCCGGTGGCCTGGATTTCCTCGGCCTCCACCAGCTCGAAGTTGATCTGGCGGCGCTCTTCGTCCACCCCCGCAAAACGGACTTTTACCGACTGCTCGATCTGGAAGATGCGACCGTTCTTGTTGTGAATGAGGCGCAGGGTCACCGGGTCGAAGCCGTATTTGCCATCCAGGTCCTTGCAGCTGACAAAGCCCTCCAGGCCGTTGGCGTCCAGGCGAACGAAGAAACCGGCCGGAACCGTGCGGCTGATGATGCCGTTCAGGGTCTCGTCGCCGAGGGTCCTGGCGAAGTCGCTTTTCAGCCAGGCTTCCAGGCTGTTGGCCGCCTGGCGGGCACGGATCTGGGCCTGCTGCAGGCTCTCCAGCTGGTCCTCGGTAAGCGCTGTCATCGGGGTATCCCAGAGCGCAGACTTGATCAGACGATGCACGTAGAAATCCGAAAACTTCCGGAGTGGCGAGGTGAAGGTAGTGTAGGCGTCCAGGCCCATACCCTGGTGAGGGCCGGCCTTGAAGCCAAGCTCGGCGCGGGCGAGCTGGCGGGAGATGATCGCCTTGACCGGCACCTCGGCTTCGAGCTGCTCGGTGTGTTTCATCAACTGGCGGAACCCGTCCGCGCTGTTGGCGTCCACGTCGGACAGGTGCGGGGCATGGCTTTCCAGCAGGGCGCGGATATTGTCGATCCGGTCGTCCCGCAGCCCCGGATGCTGGATGAACAGGCCAGAGGCCTGACGGGTCAGGAAATCCGCCGCGCAGCGGTTGGCGGCCACCATGCATTCCTCGACCAGGCGATGGGCCTCGTTCTGGACCGACGGTTCGATCTGGCGGATGCGCTTGTTTTCATCCAGACGCAGACGGAACTCGGGCCGGTCGCCGCTGAGCAGGGCATGCTCGCTGCGCCATTTACGCAGGGCAGTCGCTACCTGATGCAGCTGATCCAGGCTGTTGGCCACGGCGTCGGGCAGCGCCTTGATGTCCTCGTCTTCGCGGCCTTCGATCAGATTGGACACCAGATCGTAGCTCAGTTTGCGCTGGGACCGGATAACCGCCTGATGGAAACTGTAGTCACCCAGGCTGCCGTCGTTGTTGACCTGAAGATCACAAACCAGTGCCAGGCGCTTAACCTCGGGCATCAGCGAGCACAGACGGGTGCTGAGGCTGTCCGGGAGCATGGGCAGCGGCTCACCCGGAAAATAGATGGCGGTGGCGCGTTTGAAGGCTTCCTGCTCCGCCGGGCTGCCGGGTTCGATGAGTGAGGTCGGGTCCGCAATGGCGATGGACAGGGTCCAGCCGGTGGCATTGGGTTCGGCCAGCAAGGCATCGTCCATGTCCTGGGTGCCCGGGCTGTCGATGGTGACATAGGGTTGCGTGGTGCGATCCTGGCGGTCAGCTTCCCGCGCCTCAATGGCCTCTTCATTCAGGCTGTCAGCCTGGGCCTGAACCTTTTCCGGCCAGGCGTCCGTCAGATCGAAGGTTGCCAGGGTCAGAGAACGTTCGATGCCCGGTTCGCCGGCCTTCCCGATCACCCTCAGTATCCGCGCCTGGCCCTTGCCGTCCTTGATCGGATGCTTGTGGATCTTGCAGTAGATGTAATCGTCCGGCTCGGCGTTCATACGCTCTTTCGGCGGAATGAAAATCCAGCGGTTGATCCCCGGTGTTTCCGGCACCACGAAATGGCCCTTGCCCTTCACCAGGTATCGGCCGACAAAGGTAGTCAGCCGGGATTCCAGCAGTTCCTCCACCACACCCTGGGTCTTGCCTTTTTCGACTTCCTGTTCGGTCACGTTCACCCGGTCGCCGGGCAGGACTTTCTGCATCTCTTCGGGGGGCAGGAATACATCCCGTCCTTCGTCCAGGGCGACAAACCCGAATCGACCGTTGGTGGCTTTGACGGTGCCCGGATAGACCACCTTATTTTCTTCGATGTCGGATTTCAGCTGGCGCAACTGGCTGAGAGCGTCGGCATTGAGCATGAATGAACCTGGCTGGTAAAAATGAATGTTGGGCGGAGTATAACGGTTATGGGCTCATGCGTCAGATAGCGGACTTCCCAAACTAGACCTCAGCCCAGAACCGCTGGAGATTGGCCAGCGACTTGGTGAGCAGGTCGAATTCGGCGGTTTTGCCCTCGCGGTCGAAAAGCTGGCGTCGGGCGGTGTCCAGATCGAACAGGACTTCCCGCTGGGCCGGATCACGAATGGTGCTCTGGATCCAGCCGATAGCAACACGGCGCTGGCCCCGGGTGACCGGATCGACGCGGTGCAGGGTGGAGGAAGGGTAGATCACCACGGAGCCTGCGGGCAGCTTGTAGGACTGTTCGCCGGCGGTGGTGTCGGTGACCAGTTCGCCGCCGTCGTAGCTGTCGGGGTCATCCAGAAACAGGGTGAAGGAGATGTCGGTGCGCAGCCGGCCGGGGCCCCGACCCATCACCGGATCATCGACATGATTGCCATAGGTCATGCCGTCCCGATAGCGACTGAACAGGATGGGCGTCATTTTTGCCGGGCGTACCGCCATCTGGAACACTGGATGCCCCGTCAGGGCCATCTCCACCTCGGTCCGTAGGGCCTGGGCAGCCTCGTCCGCCACTTGCATCTGTTCGTTGTTCTTGACCAGGCGGGCGTGCCAGCCGGCCGTCTTCCGACCGTCTTCGAAACTGCCGCTGTCCAGAGCAGAGCGCACGCGCTCCAGTTGTTCGGGGGCCAGTATCTCTCCGATACACAGAATCATGGTGTCTCCAATTGGTAATACGAATAATTTGCAATCAGCGCTCTAATTGAATCATCATGCACCACCATGAATCAGCCATCAATCTTCCCGCTCTCGGTGTGTCCCGGGCGGCGGCCTTGTTAAGGAGATCCTAATGAAAAACCAAAACCTCAAACTCTGGACCGGGATCGGCATGGCAACCTTGCTGGCCAGTTCCGGCGCCGTGGCCGATGAGCAGCAAAGAGACCATCACGACGAGATGATGACATCCGGCTCGCACGGCGGCGAGGGTGGTGAACATCACGGCGGCGAAAGCGGTGAGCATCATGGCGGTGAGCGCGGCGAACATCATGGTGGTGAAGGCGGCGAGAGCCACGGTGGAGAAGGTGGTGAGAACCACGGTGGAGAACGCGGAGAACACCACGGTGGTGAAGGTGGCGAGGGCCACGGTGGTGAAGGTGGCGAGGGCCACGGTGGAGAAGGTGGCGAAAGCCATGGCGGCGAAGCCGGTGCCGCATTCAGTTACTTTGCTGCCGGTGGTGAAGGCGGCGAAGGCGGAGAAGGTGGCGAAGGTGGTGAAAGTGGCAGTGCCGTGTCCGCCGTTGACTCCGACGGCGCCTACGTTGCCATGCTCCAGATGATGCAGGGCCACATGCTGGCCGCGCGCGAGCTGATTAAATCTGGTGAAGCGGCCGAGGGCCGTCCGCACCTGACCCACCCCTGGGTTGAGGTCTACCCGATGGTTGAGGAAGGTCTTGAGCATCGTGGTCAGAACGAACTGGGCGAACGCCTGCAAAAACTGGCCGAAAAAGCAGGAAGCGTTGAGAACTGGGGCGATATCAACAAGGAGTTCCAGGCTGCCTGGGTTGCCACCGAGCAGGCCGTGAATGCCGCAGATGGCAGCAAAGGCCTCGACGCGGCCAGCGTCTCCAAGGTGGTCCTGTCACTGACCAAGCAGGCGGCGCTGGAGTATGAAGAAGCGCTGGATGGCGACCGCTTTGTGGCGGTACACGAGTACCAGGATGGCCGGGGCTTTGTGTTGGCTGCCCGGGACTACCTGAACAGCCACCAGAAGGTACTCAAGAAGCAGAACAAGGAAGCCTGGCGTGACGCCGGCAAGGCACTGGATGAACTGCAGACCGCCTGGCCGACCGCCGTTCCACCGGAAAAACCGGTCGTTCCGGCTTCCAACCTTTACGCCGCCCAGGCCCGGTTGGAACTGGCGCTGGCGCCTTACCTCTACTGATAGAGTCGAATCACCGGGGCCATACCACTGGCCCCGGTTTTCCTTCCCTTAGTTGTATTCCGAGAAGACCCGGGTCTGGCCCTTGTCGTTGAACATGAGGACCTGGTAGTGGTCCTTGCGGTCCCCCATTTCCATGCCCGGAGAACCCATCGGCATGCCCGGTACGCTCAGGCCCTTGGCCTGCGGTGCCTCGGCAATCAGGCGATGGATGTCGTCAGCCGGCACGTGCCCCTCGATGACGTAGTCACCCACGAAGGCGGTGTGGCAGCTGGCGAGAGCGGGCGTTAGTCCAGCGTCGATTTTGACCGGGTTCAGGTTCTGGGTCTCCGTGACCTCTACCTCGAAGCCGTTGGCTTCCAGATGATTGACCCAATCCTTGCAGCAGCCACAGGTGGGCGACTTGTAGACGTGAATGTTCTGTGCCGCACCGGCGGCCAGCAGCGGGGTGCTGAAACCCAGTGCCGCCGTCAGGGCAAATCCAAGAGCCTGTTTTTTCATCAACTCATCCTCGCTCAATTTATGTCTAGTGATGGCTGTGGTCGTGTTCGGACGCGTCGCCGGTTGTGGGGGACAGCCAGAACCACCAAACGATGGCGGCCATAAGTACTAAACCTCCAGCGTTGACCAATAGAGTAGTCATCAGTTCCGCACCTCTCGTTGATCATGATCAGTAATCGGCGATTCCCGCCGGACATCCGGGCCGGCTTTGAAGAAACGCAGACGGTTGGCGTTGGAGACCACGGTAACCGAGGACAGCGACATGGCCGCGCCCGCCAGGATCGGGCTCATCAGGATGCCCCAGGCCGGGTAAAGCAGGCCGGCGGCGATCGGAATGCCGAGACTGTTGTAGATGAAGGCACCGAACAGGTTTTGGTGAATGTTCTTTACGGTCGCCCGGGAGATCTGGATGGCATCCGGCACACCGTGCAGGGAGCCCCGCATCAGGGTAATGGCCGCACTTTCGATGGCAACATCGGTGCCGGTGCCGATGGCAAAGCCGACGTCGGCGGCCGCCAGGGCCGGGGCATCGTTGATGCCGTCACCGACCATGGCCACGGTGTAACCCTTGCCGCGCATGGCGCTGACCACCTCAGCCTTGTCTTCCGGCAGTACCTCTGCGCGGTAGTCGTCTATGCCAGCCCTGGCGGCAATTGCCTTGGCAGTGGCATCAATGTCGCCGGTGACCATCATGACCCGGATGCCGGCATCGTGCAGGCGCGCTATCGCGGCCTCGGAGTCGGGCTTGATGGCATCGGCCACGCCAATAACGCCCAGCACCGAGTCACCCACGGAGACGAACAGCGGGGTGCCGGCCTGATCGGTGATGTCACGGGCAATCTCGTCCAGCCCCGATACATTCAGGCCTTCGCTTTCCAGCCAGCGGCGGTTGCCCAGGCGAACCGCCTGGCCGTTGTAATCACCCCGGACGCCCTTGCCGTTGAGGGCTTCGAAGTTGTTTACCGCCTCAACCGTAATATTGTCGTCCTTGGCACGGGATACCACTGCTTCGGCCAGTGGGTGCTCGGAGTGCTGCTCAAGCCCGGCTGCAATTGCCAACAGGCGCTGTTCATCGCCATCGGTGGCATACACCCGGGTGACGGCCGGATGGCCCTCGGTGATGGTGCCGGTCTTATCCAGGATGACCAGGTCCAGTTTTCCGGCGGTCTGCAACGCATCACCCTGGCGAATCAGCGCACCGTATTCCGCGGCCTTGCCAACGCCGACCATGACTGACATCGGTGTGGCCAGGCCCAGGGCACAGGGACAGGCAATGATCAGCACCGTGGTGGCGGCGACTATCATGTGAACCACGGCGGGTTCGGGACCCACGTTGTACCAGACCAAAGCGGCGACCACGGCAATCAGCATCACCGTGGGCACGAATACCGAGGAAATCTTGTCCGCGAGCCGGCCTATGGCGGGCTTTGAGCCCTGGGCTTTCTTGACCAGCTGGATGATCTGCGCCAGCGCGGTTTCGCTGCCCACCCGGGTTGCCTCGTAGATGATGGACCCACGGGTATTCAGGGTGCCGGCAGAGACTTCGTCGCCCTCGCCCTTGCTCACCGGCATGGGTTCGCCCGTCAGCATGCTTTCATCAATGCGGGTGGAACCCTCGATAATTTCGCCATCCACCGGAAGTTTCTCGCCCGGGCGCACCCGGATACGATCGCCTTTCCGGACGTCTTCCACCGGAATGTCCCGTTCCTCGCCATCGCGAATCACCCTTGCGGTCTTGGCGCGCAGGTCCAGCAGCCGCCGCACCGCCTCCGAGGTCTTGCCCTTGGCTCGCAGCTCCAGGGCCTGACCCAGATTGATCAGGCCGATGATCATGGCGGACGCCTCAAAGTAGACGTGCCGCGCCATTTCCGGCAGGGCACCCGGTACGCTGGCAACGACAATGGAATACAGCCACGCCGTACCGGTACCCAGCGCAATCAGGGTATCCATGTTGGCGTTATGGTGCCGGAAGGCCTTCCAGGCGCCGGTGTAGAAATGACCGCCCGTGGCCGCGATCACCACCAGGGTGAGGGCACCCAGTGCCAGCCAGATACCCTGGTTGGCTTCGGTGACCATCATGGAGCCGAATCCCATCCCCCAGACCATCAGGCCCACGCCCAGCGACAGGCTCACCGCCATCTTGATCAACAGGCTGCGGTAGGTCTTCCTGTCTTGCTCCTGCTTGCGTGCATCCGCCTCGTCTTCGTTCTCGATCACGCTGGCACCGTAACCGGCGCTCTCCACCGCCCGGACCAGCGCCTGGGGATCGGCCTGACCGGTGGCGGTTGCCGTGTTGTCGGCGAGGTTCATGTGGGCATGGGTGATGCCCGGCACCGATTTCAGTGCTTTTTCGATGGTGTTCACACAGGAGGCGCAGGTGGCGCCGGAAACCGACAGGGCAATCTCACCGGCCTCATCGGTTGCCGCACCTGTGTCGGCGCGGGAGTCATCCACCTGGTTTGCGGCTTCATCCGTGGCCTGAGGTTCCGGCGCAGGTTCCCGTTGTCCGCTGCAGCAGCTGGACTCGGTCTCCCCGGAAATCGGCTCGGCCGGGTACCCCGCCTCGGTCACCCGACGGGCCGCGTCGTCAAGATCGATGTCGTCAGGGAGCGCGACGGTCTGTTGGTCCAGGTTCACCTCGACCAGGTCCGGATCGCCTGTCAGTGGTTCCAGGGCGGCTCGAATCTTCTTGGCACAGCCCTGGCACGACGCTCCGGAAATGGACAAGGCGGTTTGCAGTGCCGTTGTCTCAGTCATCTGTCTTTACTCCTCATGTCCGTTAACTGTGGACGCATCGTCCCAATGTTCAATCAGGCGGCAGATGGTGTGGCCGTCCGGTGTGCCATCCGGCATATCCCGCCAGGCCGTGAGCGCGCCTTTCATGCGCTCGCGCAGCTGCTGGAGTTCGGTGATCTCACGCTCAACCTCGGCCAGCCGTTGCTCAAAGACCTCGCGCACCATCGGGCAGGGCGAATGATGATCGTCGGCCTGATCGAGAATGGCCCGGATCTCCGGCAACGAAAAACCCAGCTGCCGGGCCTTGCGGGCAAAGCGCAGCCGGCGCAGATCGTCGGTATCGAACTGCTGGTAATTGTTCTCCGGATTGCGGCTGGGGTTCAGCAGCCCTTCCCGGGTATAGAAACGGACGGTGTCCGGATTGACCGCCGCCGCTTCCGCTAACTGTTTGACTTTCATAGCTCAGACCCCTGGTTCAAGGTTGAACGAGTGTTTGGATACGCCAAACTCGGACTGCTTCCGATGTATAACAGAGCATAGCCTAAAACCTGTGAGTAACTCACAGGTCAAAGGTTTTTTTCGGGGAAAGGCGGGCGAGAGGCAAGGATGCGCGAGCAAATCGTGGATATCAGATGATTACATGGCAGAGGGAGGTGCGCTCAGCTAAGCTCTTGTTTTATAGATTGGTTGGTGGCGAATGGTGAGAGCGATTGTCCGTAATAACGAAGCGGTCAATTTTTTGCCAGAAAGTGGAGTGCCGCCTAATACCTGCGAGGAGTCAACATGGACGAGACGGATGAAGAATGGATCGCAGATTATCTCCGTTTAGAGTACGGAGAAGATATAGGTGACCCTGATTCAGTTAAAGCTGAAGATATAAAGCATATAGGCCATTTCATCATCAACGGCGTGCCAACTGATTACTTTACGTACCCACAATCAGGGGAGCCGTATATGTGGGCAACTATTGAAACAATTGATGGCAAAGACTGTGCCGGCATGACTGGCACACCACCTCCGGAGGGCTCTAGTGGACCAATCTCCTAACAAGTGCAGGTACGGCGACGCCCACTGCATTGCGCCTTCGGATCCATTCCTTGGGCGCGCATGCTGCAAGCGTTAGGCAAGTGAGGGATCTCATGGGAAGAATAAACGGCAGTCGCGTGCTGCTTGGGGGGCTCGTCGCGGGTCTCGTCATTGTTGTCGGGGAATACATCCTGAATGGCATTATCTTGTTCAGCGAATTCGCCTCCCAGCGAGAAAAGTTTGGTCTCGGCGATCCTTCAGCTGGTGAGTTAGCGGTTGGGGCCATGATCACCGTTCTTTACGGCGTTATTCTCATCTGGATCTACGCCGCCATCCGACCGCGTTTCGGGCCGGGCCCTCGAACGGCTCTAATCGCGGCCGCGACTTTCTGGGCCATCGCGTACGTGCTCTTTCTGGCGTCCCTCTGGGCGAATAGCCTTGTGTCCATGAAGTTCGCCGTTATCTCAATCCTTTGGGGAATATTGGAAGCACCAATCGCAGCCTTAATTGGTGCACGTATTTATCGTGAAGAATGATCTTGAAGTGCTATGCAGAGTACTGCCTAACAAAGCGTTCTATTCAGACGTTTGACCCGCCGCTGAACGCAAGGGTTAAATTCTATGATTGAGCTCATACGTAAATTTCAACTGAAAAGAGCGTTGCGGGGTTACGTCCAGATATTGGGGCCAGAACTCAGGAAGCGGTATGGTGGGTCAGATCAATACACCGTTCTCCAGATAAAGAAGACAGTCGCGCATCTGAAACTCGATATTCAGTACCTTCCCTATGCCGTGGCCATGTATCGGCATGAGCAGTCGAAAAACACGGTTGATATGTTGCGTCTTGATCAGGCTTTTTTGAATCGCTTGCGGGCGGAAGTGGCAGATGCTCTTCTGGACGGCAACCCAAATTACTCGGCGAGAGATGTGCTTGCTTTGAGTAAAAAGGTGAAGTGGAAAGGTGGCCCTTCACCACATTGGTGGTCAAACAATCTGGGTAAAACCAGCCTTTGAGAAGTTAACAGCGCGATCAACGGGACGCCAACGGCGCAGTGCTCCGCTGTCGCCTATTGCCCTTAGTGGGAGCGACGGATGCAGATCACACTCTATGATTGGGGCCCCTCACCCTTCTGTCTAAAGGTCCGGGCAATTCTGGATTACAAGGGCATCCGATATAAACGGATCAATGTTCTTGGGAAAGGGACATTGGAGGTTTATCGGCGCGGCGGCATTGGCAAGGTTCCGGCGATCGATATTGACGGTTGTTTCCTGGCAGATTCCACCAACATTGCTCATGAACTTGATCGCCTTTTTCCGGAGCGACGCATTATCCCGCCTGATTCGGCCGAGGCTGCACTTTGCCACGTCCTTGACGATTGGGCGGATGAAGCCCTCTACTTCATCGGCCTCTATTACCAGTGGATGGATCCGGAAGGGGCACCGATGCTCTCGAAAGCTTTCCGCGGACCCGTTGGAAAGCTTGTGCTTCCGCTCTATAAACGTCGTCTCCATGCGCAGATAAAAGGACAGGGAACCGGAAGAAAACCACCCGCCATGATAAAGGAAGATTTGCTGCGGGAGTTGGATACCGTCGAGGGGTTGCTGAACGGAAAAGCGTTCCTTCTGGGGGCAACGCCCGCACTCTGTGATTTTTCGTTGATGGCGCAACTGGTGTACATGTCCCGTCCACCGGGATCTGCCAGAGAAGTCACCACGAGGGCAGCAATCACCGAGTATTTGGGCCGAATGCGGTCACTACGGGAGCATGGCAGGAACGGCAGCTAACCAGTCGTTGCGGTTGTCGTTTGCCCCGCCGCGCCCCGGCCTTCTCTTAACTTCGCACTGACTCTTTCGCACGCAGAAAAGTACCGCAAGTCTTGCACTGGTCCGGCGCCATCAGCTTGGCCTGCCAGCCAATCTTGTGGCCACAGGCGGGGCAGGCCAGTTTGAGCTGGAGCACAATGATGGGCGTGACAATCAAGGCGATAAGCAAACCCAGAGGGCCCCAGCTGTCGCCACTGGACAGGCCGAGTTGGCTGCTGAAGACCAGCACGACGGTCAGCGCCAAAAACGCCACGATAAAATAGTTACGATTCCAGCGCTCCCACCGCCGGATCACGCCGTCCTGTTCAGGAGTGAGGTATTTCGAAGTCATAGCAACTCGCCCATGGAATGTAATGAGTATGGTGGGGATGGCGGACCGCTTTTACAATTCGGAATCCACGGTGGTTCGGGTCAGCAGGAGGCCTTGGGCCATGGCCCGTTCGAGCTCGGCGGCGGGAATCGGCCGGCTGATCAGGTAGCCCTGGGCGAGATTACAGCGATGGTTCTTCAGGAAGGCCAGCTGTTCCTCCGTTTCCACGCCCTCGGCAACCACCTGGATGCCCAGGTTGTGGGCAAGATTGATGACGGCCCGGGTGATGACGGCATCGTCGTGGCGTTCGGTGACCTCGGTGATGAAGGAGCGGTCGATCTTGAGCAGGTCCACCGGGAAATCCCTCAGATACCCCAGCGACGAATAGCCCACGCCGAAATCGTCGATGGCCAGGTGCACACCCAACTGGTGCAGCCGAGACAGCTGGGTCAGGTTGCGTTCGATGTTCTGGATAAAGATCTCTTCGGTCAGTTCTACCTCGAGGCGATCGGCGGGCACATTCTCGGCCTTCAGGGCTTCCCGAATATGGTCCACGAGTTGCTCGTCGTCCAGCTCCCGGCCGGACAGATTCACGGCGATCCGGAGGTGTTCACAGGCCGTGCCTTGCCAGTTGGCCAGCTGCTGGCAGGCCGCCATGACGACCCAGCGGCCAATATCAGTGATGCGGCCGCTTTCCTCGGCAAGGGGAATGAAATCCACCGGCGGCAGCAATCCCCGACGGGGGTGTTGCCAGCGGATCAGCGCCTCGACGCTCTTGATTTCGACATTATCCAGATCCAGTTGGGGCTGGTAGTGGAGGACAAATTCGTTGTGGGCCAGGGCCTGGCTCAGATCCTTGTCCAGTTCCAGGCGCATCACTTCCCGGTCCTGCATGCCTTCGGTGTAGAACTGATAGGTATTCCGGCCCTGCTCCTTCGCCCGGTACAGGGCCACATCCGCATTGCGCAACAGGGTGTCTGCGTCCAGGCCACTCTGTGGGTACACGGCAACACCCATGGTGGCCGTTACCCCGTGCGCCTCTCCCTGCACCTCGAAGGGCTCATCGAAACACTGTTTGACCTGACCCAGCAGGTGGATGATGTCGTCGATGTCCTCCACCTGCTGCTGGCACAGCATGAACTCGTCCCCACCGGAATAGGCCACCAGAATGCGCTCGTTGCTCAGGCGATTCAGTCGCTCCGACACCTTGATCAGCAGTTCGTCACCAAACTGGTGCCCCAGCGAGTCGTTCAGCATCTGGAAGCGGTCGAGATCCAGCATCACCAGGGCGACCTGACGCATCTGGCGGTCGGCGATGTTCAGGGTGTGGGCCAGGTCTTCCATGAAGAAACGCCGGTTGGCCAGGCCGGTCAGCGTATCGGTGGACTCAAGCCGGGCCAGATCCTGCTGAATGGTTTTTCTCTGGTCGATTTCCCGGTCCAGCTCACGGCGGGTTTTCAGCAGTGCCTGGTTGCGCTTGAGGATGAGCTGCGCCAGCAGGGTGGTCAGACTGGTCAGCAGACCCATCAGAATCAGTGACGCCAGGGTGACTTCGGGCCAGGTGCTGCGTTGGCTCTGGACCCACTCACTGGTCGGGTGCAGGATGAAGGACCAGTCCAGTGTTGGCAGCTGGACCGGCTCGGAGTGAGAGAACCCCGTGCTGGCGGTGCCGGAATCATTGAGCTGGTAGCTCATCTCGCCTTTGCTCAGGATGTCGATGCTGAAGGATTCCTTGACCCGCACGGTGAGCAACTGCCGTGCGAGGGTTTCCATACGGAACACGCCGGCGATAAAGCCATTGTTTTCATCCCCGGTGCCCACCGGCGCATAGATCACCAGGCCCTTGCCACCCTGGCGCAGATCAATGACGCCCGAGATGTCGAACTCGCCGGAATCCCGGGCGGTCTCGAGGGCTTGGAGGCGTTCTTCCGAGAAAGCGACGTTGAAGCCGATGACGTCCTCGTTACCGGTAAACGGTTCCAGCCAGCGGATGATGAAATCGCGGTCGATCCATTCGATGGCCTGATAGACACCGAAATCCTCGAGGTAATGGCGTGCGTCTTTGCGCCAGCTCGCTTCGGTGGTGTCGGGCGACACCTCCAGACGCTGGGCCATGCGTTGAATGGCTTCGGCGTGAATGATGAATTCGCGTTCCAGGTTGTTGGCCATGGCCCGGGCTTCATTGGCGAGGTTCGCCTCGATCTGCCGGGTGCCCTGCTGGACCAGGCCGAAATAGAGTGCTGCTGCCAGCCCCAGAAAAACCAGGAAAATGACCACCGGAAATGCGGGACTGAGCAGGCCTCGCACGACAATGTTGGTGGCTGGTACCGGTTTTTCCACTGTTTACTCCGTGAGTGTCCTGTTCCCCGTCCGAGTATCGACTGGGAGCTCGTGATTATGAATCATTTTTTTGAGAGCCGGCCATCATCTGGTGTATCCGGCTTCCAAGCGAGATGCCAAAGGCCCCGTCGGGCAGGGGGTTCGCGATTCCCGGCATTACGGCACCGTCTTCAAGTGTTCCGGCAAGGTCCACAATACGGGGAGTCACTGGATTTTTCGAGGCATCAAGCAGGATTTCGACCCGGGGTTTGAGCTTTCGGCCGGGGTGAGTGGCCACAACCAGGGCGACCGGCAGTCTGACTCTCTGTATTGCGGAAGTCCCGGGCGTTTCGGGCGTTCGATCCGGATCGGGTAGAGATGGGGCGTCCGGGTCACTGTCGATACGCCCGAATGTGAGCGGGGTCACATTTTTCGTTGTGGTTCAGGCGTGTACCGGGGGAATGCCCAGGCGTGGGATTTCCTGCTTGGGGCACCGGTCCATCACAGTGGTCAGGCGCGCGGCTTCTGCCCGGGCGACGCCGGCTTCATTAATGACGCCGATCTGCAGCCAGATAACGGGAATCCGGAGTTCGATGGCCGCATCAATCACCGCGTCTGTGCGTTCAGGGGCCAGGAACAACTCCACCATGTCCACGGGTTCCGGCAGCGACGCCAGGTCCGGGTAGACGGTCTCTCCAAGCAGTTGCTTGCCGGCCAGCCGGGGGTTGACCGGAATTACCCGGTAGCCCTGTTGCTGCAGGAACTCCATGACCTCGTGGGAGGGGCGGTTGGTTTTTTCACTGGCGCCGACAAGTGCGATGGAACGAACACTTTCCAGAATGGCTCGAAGTTGTTCCGGGGAGTTGCTGGGCATGGACAAAAACACCTGATTGGTTTATCGATGTGCCTCGAGGCAGACAGACACGGATTCGGCGTAGCGTAACGCGTGGGGTTTGTCGATTTCCACCTGCGCCCACTGCACGGCTTCATGTTCCATCACGATACTGAGCACCTCGTGGGTAAGGCGCTCGAGCAGGGCAAACCGGTTGCCGTCGACGTGGTGGATAATCTGTTTGGTGATGGTCCGGTAGTTCAGCGCCGCCGAGATTTCATTTTCATTAATGGCGTCGTTGGCGTCGTAGGTCAGACTCACGTTGATCAACACATCCTGCTGGTTGTTGATCTCCTCATCCTTGATGCCGATGTAGGCACGCAGCAACAAATCCTTGATGCGAACCCGGGCCTGGTGATTCCCGATTACGTCTGTCATAGCGTCTCCGTTATCCGGGGTGGATCAGCGGTTATGGCCAATCAGATTGAGGAACTCCGTGCGGGTTGCCTGGGACTTGCGGAACTGTCCCAGCATCATTGAGGTCTTCATCCGAGAGTTCTGCTTTTCCACACCGCGCATCATCATGCACATGTGCTGGGCTTCGATGACCACGGCAACGCCCTTGGCGTTGGTGACGCTCTCGATGGCCTCGGCAATCTGGCGAGTCAGGTTCTCCTGAATCTGCAGGCGGCGGGCGTACATGTCCACGATGCGAGCGAACTTGGACAGGCCCAACACCCGCCCCTGGGGCAGATAGGCGATGTGGCATTTACCGATGAACGGCAGCATGTGATGCTCGCACATGCTGTACAGCTCGATGTCCTGAACCACCACCATCTCATCCATGGCAGATTCGAACACGGCATTATTAACCAGGTCGTCGAGGCTTTGCTGGTATCCCTGGGTGAGGAACTGCATCGCTTTGGCAGCTCGCATCGGAGTGTCCTGCAGACCTTCGCGGCCGGTATCTTCGCCCAGTCCATTAATAATGGCGCTGTAGTGGCCCGCAAGGTCGTCAAGGAGTTTGGTCATAGTCAATTCCGGTCTGCTGTGTCTTACAAGGGCCAAAGCTTAAGGCAATTTGCCCGTCATCTCTACGCTTTACGACCCGGACCCGGGAAAAGACCACTTTGACGCTGGTGCCGCATCTTGACTGCCGGAGGGCTATGGCAGGCACGGCTGGATTGTTTTACAGTCAGGGGTTGGGAGAGTCGCCGAGGATAAAGGATGGAACAGGTGATAGCCGATGCTCGAAACGCCGTGTCTGCCGGTCGCGAGTCCGGCACCCTTGAGGGTTGGCAGCAGGGAGGCAAATGGTTCAGCTACGAAGGCCATGCCATTTTCAGTCGCATGGCCGGGCAGGGCGAACCTCTGGTTCTGATTCACGGCTTCCCGACTGCCAGTTGGGACTGGAGCCGCGTCTGGCCAATGCTGACGCCGCAGTACAGTGTGCTGGCGTTGGACATGCTGGGGTTTGGTTTTTCCGATAAACCGGTGCCTTACCCCTACAGTATCGAAGATCAGGCCGACCTCATGCAGGGCTGGGTAGCTGGGCTGGGCTTGCCGGCCATACACCTGATTGCCCACGACTATGGCTGCAGTGTGGTGCAGGAGTTACTGGCCAGGGAGCAGGAGGGTGTGCTGCCGTTCGATATTGCCAGTGTCTGTTTCCTGAACGGCGCCCTGTTTCCCGAAGTTCACAATCCGCTGCTGATTCAGAAGCTCTTGCGGAGCCCCCTGGGCGGGCTGATCAGCCGCGGCTTGACCCGCCGCACGTTCGAACGGAATTTCCGTCGCCTTTTCGGCAGCCAGAACCCGCCGGACCAACAGGACATGGAAGACTTCTGGCAACTGCTGACCTACAACAACGGCCGGGGGATCCTGCACCACCTGATCCAGTTTATGGAGGAACGGCGCTGCCATCGCAATCGTTGGGTCGGGGCGCTGCAGAAGGCGACTCAGCCGATGCGGTTGATTTCCGGGACGGCGGACCCGGTTTCCGGTGCCGCCATGGCCCGGCGTTATCGTGAGTTGATCGCCAACCCGGACGTCGTGAGCCTGCGAAATACCGGGCATTACCCCCACTTTGAATGTCCTTGGGATGTGTTCAGCGCGTACCGGGATTTCCGAAAGCGGATCGGGTCCGGGAATCCGGAGTACTAGTTGCCGACAGCCGGGTCCACGAGTTCGGGGGCGTCAATTACCCCCGCTGGTGTTGCTCTCCGGGCATTGACCACCTGATTGCGACCCCGGGACTTTGCTTCGTACAGAGCTTGATCCGCCCGATTCAGCCAGACCGACCAGGTCTCCCCTTGACACACTTCCGCCACACTGGCGCTTGCCGTTATTTTGATGTCATCAAGGAACGGGGTTGAGCCGATACCGGTTAACAGTTGGTGGGCCAGGGTGTCCGCATCTTTCTGTCGGGTTTCCGGCAGCACGATCATGAATTCCTCACCGCCTATCCGGAACAGCTGATCGCTCTCCCGAAGGCGCTTGCGAATGCGCATCGCCATCTCTTTCAGAACCCGGTCGCCTGCCAGATGGCCCCATTGATCATTGATAACCTTGAAATAATCCAGATCGAACAGGATCAGGCTGGATACCCGCTCATAGCGCTCCCGCATCTGAATCTGATGGTTCAGAATGTCCGCAAGCTGAGACCGGTTCAGACACCCGGTCAGCGGATCGGTGGTGGCCAACCGGGTCAGTTCCTGCTGGAGTTTGCCTACCAGCCAGGCAAACACCATGGCAAACACGCAGGTCAGCCCCAGCGAGAAGGTGATGCGCCAGAAGTCGGCTTCCGGAAACTTGAGGAAAGAAACAACGGCCATAACGGTCACGAAAACGACGTTGCTCACGGTCGCCTCCCTCAGGGGCAGCAGGAAAAACAGGGCAGTGGCCGCCGGGTATGCCCAGTAGAGCCCGGCGTGCCCGTTTATGCTGGTGGAGTACGCGGCGCAGACCACAGCCAGTAGCGGGAACATGCGCCCCTTCAGGAAGTAGGTGTTGCGGTAATGCAGGAAGGCGATCACCAGCAGCGCGTTGGCACAGAACAGTATCAGCAGCCCGGATAGCAGCTGGTGGTCCTGGTTCCATTGCACCAGGATCAGTGGAGCAACCGCCACAAAGGCCCAGAAATGAAGGTGAAAAACCAGCTGCCGCTTGAACCCGAGGACAGCAAGGGTCGGGTTGGTGGCTAGAGAATCGGGTGGGGCAAAAACATTCACAGCAAACTCCTGCTGCCAAGGAAAATCGGTCCGCTTCCGATGCCGGACTGACGAAAGTCTAGCATGAGCCGCCTGATAGTGAAGCCCATACTGCAATTTATGACCTCTATAAGTTTTCTTCAGTTGGCCGGGCTTCTTCCGCTTGGTTAAACTCCGCCGATTCAAAACAGGGAGTTCGTCATGACCGCAATTCATACCCGGGCACCGGCACTGACCATCCGCGCAGGTCGCCGTGCGTTGGAGCGGCTGAAAGCCCGGCCTCTGACGCCAGCCGATGTCCACGTCGTGCCCGGCGCTGCAGGTGGGCCAAAGGCCCTGGGGATCAGTGGCCTGGACAAGGCCATCTTCGGGGACTGGCTACCCCGGGCTCCACAGGAGCGCTCGCTGATTGGCTCGTCCATTGGCAGTTGGCGGTTTGCGGCGGTGGCTTCGTCGGATAAACCGAAGGAACAGCTTGCGAGGCTGGCCGAGCTATACACGTCGCAGCGATTTGCCAAGGGGGTCAGCCCTGCCGAAGTCAGTCGCAAGAGCGTACTGTTCCTGGAAGAGCTGTTGGGCGGACGTGAAGATTACATTCTCAACCACCCCTGGTATCGGCTCAACGTGGTGGTGGTTCGCAGCCGCGGCATGCTGGAGCACGATACCCGGGGGCGCCTCAGCCTCGGTCTGATGAACGCCATCAGCGCCAACATGGTAAGCCGTCGCCATCTGGGCCGGTTCATGGAACGGGGCATCATTCACGATGCCCGCCTGAAAGCGCCGGTGGCGAAACTGGTCGACTTCCCCAGTCACGAGGTGGCGCTGACCCGCGATAATCTGCTGTCGGCGCTTCTGGCCTCCGCTTCCATTCCCATGGTGATGGCCGGTGTCCGTAACATCCCGGGCGCGCCGGAAGGGGTGTACCGTGACGGAGGGCTGTTGGACTATCACCTGGACCTGCCGTACGAACAGCCCGGAGTCATTCTCTATCCGCATTTCACCGATAAGGTGGTACCCGGCTGGTTCGACAAGACCCTGCCCTGGCGCCGGGGCGACGCCACCCGCTTACAGGATGTTGTACTCGTGGCCCCCTCCAAGGATTACCTTGAGTCCCTGCCGGACCGCAAGCTGCCGGACCGGAAAGATTTCGAGAAATACCTTAACGACGATGATGGCCGGGAGCGCTCCTGGCGCAAGGCCATTGCCGAAAGCGACCGGCTGGGCGATGAGTTCCTGGAACTGACCGAAAGCGGAAAACTTGCGGACGTCATTCGCCCGCTCTGACGTTCAGGCGGGAGTTGAATTACGCTCTGGCAGACCGGTCGCAAACAGGGCGGCAACGGCCACCATGGCGGAGGACGTCCACAGACACGCCTCCAGGCCAAAGGTCTGGTAGATCCAGCCGGAAAGCAGGGTGCCGAGCAGGCGTCCCGCGGCGTTGGACATGTAGTAGAAACCCACGTCCAGAGATACGCCGTCCGAGCGTGCGTAGCTGACAATCAGGTAGCTGTGCAGCGAGGAATTGACGGCAAACAGCCCGCCGAACAGCAACAACCCGATAACCACGGTCAGTTGTGGCGGGATTGGGGTCGCCAGGCCGATCGCGATGGCCGCTGGCACAACGGCAAGCGCCCAGGCCCAGAGTATCGCCGGTGTCTTGCCCGACAGGTCGCCGGTGATCCTGGGGGCCTGGGTCTGGATAACGCCGTAGCCGATGATCCAGCAGGCCATGAAGCCACCCACTTGCCAGAAATCCCAGCCAAACACGGTGTGGAGGTATACGGGCAGGGCGACGACGAACCAGACATCCCGGGCGCCGAACAGGAACAGGCGGGCTGCTGAAAGGATATTGATCGGCCGGCTCTTGGACAGCATATCGGTGAACTTGGGTTTGGCCTTGCTCTTGCCGAGTTCCCGCTTCAGCAGGAACAGGCTGGACAGCCAGATCAGAGTCAGGGCGGCGGCCATGGTGATGACGGCGCCCTTGAAGCCAGCCGTCATGAGCAGAACGCCGCCCAGGAAAAAGCCCACGCCCTTCAGGGTATTCTTGGAGCCGGTCAGCACCGCGACCCATTTGTAGAGCTTGCCCTGTTCGGTATCCGGCACAAGCAGCTTGATGCCACTCTTGGCCGACATCTTGTTCAGGTCCTTGGCGATTCCCGACAGCGCCTGGGCCGCCATGACCCAGGGCACCGTCAGCGCTGCCGCGGGTACGGCCAGCATGGCCAGCGCCACGATCTGCAACAGCAGGCCCAGATTCATGGTGCGGTTCAGCCCCATCCGGGCTCCGAGGTAACCGCCGACAAGATTGGTCACGACGCCGAAGAACTCGTAGAAGACGAAGAGCAGCGCAATGTCCAGGGGCGCATAGCCAAGCTGATGAAAATGCAGCACCACCAGCATTCTCAGGGCACCGTCGGTCAGGGTGAAGGCCCAGTAGTTGCCGGTGATGACCAGGTACTGGCGGATGGCTGCCGTCATATCAGGAAGCGCCAACCTTGCGCATCAGTTCGGCGGTGCGATTGGCGTAGCCCCACTCGTTGTCGTACCAGGCGTAGAGCTTCACCTGGGTGCCGTTGACCACCATTGTGGACAGGGCATCGATGATGGCGGATCGGGGATCGGTCTTATAGTCAATCGAGACCAGCGGGCGTTCCTCGTAGCCCAGAATGCCCTCCAGCTCCCCCTCGGCAGCCTCTTTCAGAAGCTGGTTGACCGTCTCTCGGTCGGTGGGGGTGTCCACTTCAAAGACACAGTCAGTGAGTGAGGCGTTGGTCAGCGGGACCCGCACGGCGTGACCGTCGAGCCGGCCCTTCAGCTCCGGGAAGATCTCGATGATGGCGGTGGCGGAACCGGTGGTGGTCGGGATCAGAGAGCTGCCGCAGGCCCGGGCCCGGCGCAGGTCCTTGTGCGGGGCGTCGAGGATGGTCTGCGTGTTGGTCAGGCTGTGGATGGTGGTGATTGATCCGTGGCGGATGCCCAGCTTCTCGTGAATCACTTTCACCACCGGTGCCAGGCAGTTGGTGGTGCAGGAGGCCGCCGTGACAATCCGGTCCGTAGCGGGGTCGAACAAATGGTCGTTTACGCCCATCACCAGGTTCCGGGCACCGGCTTCCTTGACCGGGGCGGTGACCACCACCCGTTTCACGCCCTGGTCCAGGTAGGCCTGGAGCACGTCCACCTTTCGCATATGGCCACTGGCCTCGATGACCACGTCGCAACCGGACCAGTCGGTTTCGCCGATGGTCCGGTTGTGGGTCACCCGGATGCGGTGGCCGTTGATGACCAGAGCGGTGCCATCGAAGCCGGCCTCCTGGTTCCAGCGGCCATGAACGCTGTCGAAGTTCAGCAGGTGTGCCAGGGTGGCGGCGTCTGCGCCGGGGTCATTGACCGCCACGAATTCGACGTCGGGCCATTCCCAGGCCACGCGCAGCGCGAGCCTGCCGATGCGGCCGAAGCCATTGATGCCTACTTTGATCGTGCTCATTGCGGGTACCTCCCCTCGTTTTCCGGGGTTGTCGAAAGGGTGTCAGGAGAGCCGACGGCCGGAAACCAGCGTCGGGTCCGGTTGGCGAACGCGACCAGCGACAGCATCACCGGGACTTCCACCAGAACACCGACGACCGTAGCCAGGGCTGCCCCGGAGGTGAGTCCGAACAGGCTGATGGCGACGGCAACGGCCAACTCGAAGAAGTTTGACGTGCCGATCAGGCTCGCCGGGGCGGCGATGTCGTGGGGCAGTCTCATTCTCCGGGCCATAAAGTAGGCGATGAAAAAGATGCCGTAGCTCTGGATCAACAGCGGGACGGCGATCAGGGCAATGGCGAACGGGTTGTCCAGGATCCGGTCTGCTTGTAGGCCAAACAGCAGGGCCACGGTCGCCAGCAGGCCCATGATGGTGGTTGGCTTGCTGTGTTGCAGCCAGGCGTCCAGACGCGACTGGCCCTGGCGCAGCAGGTAGCGCCGGGTCAGGACCCCGGCCACGAGCGGCGCAACCACGTAGAGCACCACCGAGAGCAACAGGGTTTCCCAGGGCACCGTAATGGTGGAAAGGCCCAGCAGGAAGGCGGCAATCGGCGCAAAGGCAAACACCATGATGAGGTCGTTTACCGACACCTGAACCAGGGTGTAGGCGGAATTGCCCCGGGTAAGCTGGCTCCAGACGAAGACCATTGCGGTGCAGGGGGCGACCCCGAGGAGAATCATGCCGGCGATGTATTCCGTGGCCGTGGTCGGGTCCACCAGGTCCGCAAACAGCAATTTGAAGAATAGCCAGCCCAAAGCCGCCATGGTGAACGGCTTGATCAGCCAGTTGATGAACAGGGTCAGGATCAGTCCCCGGGGTTCGCGGCGGACATTCCGGATGGCGGTGAAATCCACCTGAACCATCATCGGATAGATCATGGCCCAGATGAACACCGCCACCACAAGGTTCACGTGGGCGTACGTCAGGTTGGCGATGGTGTGGTACACCCCCGGTAGCAGGGTGCCGGTGGTCATTCCGAGTGCGATGGCGAGGGCCACCCACAGGCTGAGGTAGCGTTCGAAGGTTCCCATCAGCTGCAGTCCACACTGACGGGGCGGTCGGGCAGGGCATCCAGCCGCTGGCTGATGGGCGCCAGCAGGCCCGCGCAGGCCTCGGAGGACCTGCCGAGTATTGACTGGACCCATTCGGGCAGCTCCGGATGCAGTCGATAGTACACCCACTGCCCCCGGCGCTCATCCTGCAACAGGTTGTGCTCCCGGAGGTACGCCAGATGGCGACTGACCCGGGGCTGGGACAGATTCAGGGCGGCGGTGAGTTCGCACACGCACAGCTCGGTCTGCTGCCGGATCAACAGCAGGATGGTCAGTCGGTTCTCGTCGCCCAGCGCCTTGAACACGCGAACGGGGTGGTAGTCAGCGTTGGTGGCAATCAATATCTGATTTTCCATATATGCAGAAAAGCGGATGTAAATGTACGGATTCTTGGCGCATGAGGCAAGTCGGGCATGAGGAATTGTCTATACTGCGGGTACTTTTATGCCGAATTGTTTTCCGGGAGGTTCTATGAGTGATGCCAAAGCCCGTGTGGCGAGGACAACGCCGTATTCTGTCCTGGTCGAGGCGGGCAAGAATTACCTGTGGTGCGCCTGTGGCCGGAGTCAGACTCAGCCGTTCTGCGACGGATCCCACAAGGGCACGGGGTTCAAGCCGGTAAAGTACACCGCCGAGAAAAAGGAATGGGTCTGGTTCTGTGGTTGTAAGCAGACGGGAACACCGCCGCTGTGTGACGGCACCCATAAATCACTTACCTAGTGCCCGTTCTGGGCAAAGGCACCGAGCCGGTACCCGCTCAGTCCGTGCACCGGATCCTGGAGTGCCAGAATTCGGATGGCGACATTGAGTACGGTCTCTTCGTCGCGGTGCAGCAATGGTAAATCAATGCGTTCGATGGAGTGGTCCGCTCGCGCGGCCGTAAGGGCCCGCCGGAAGTTCTCCCGTGAGTCGGGCTCGATCAGCCGTTCGAACGGCTCTCCGATCAGGTCGGCGGGGGCCCGTGCCAGCAGTTCTGCAACCTGAGGGGAAATGAAACCGATAAGGCCCATTTCGTCCAGTTCGCTGATGATGGCGCCGGACAGGGCGATCAGATCCCGGCTGCGCTGTTCGCTGTCATTCAGGGCCTGACGCAGTATGGATTTTTCCACCTGAAGGTTGGTGATGTGCTGATCGGCCCCGGTTCCCCTGCGTTCCAGATCAACGATCTGCAGGGACTGCCCATGGAGCCTTCGGCACTGGAACAGGGCCAGGAGCGTCGCCACGAGGGTTAGCGTCCCGCCGGCGAGCCAGACGTTCCTGTGGGCGCTGTTGGCCGATTGTTCCAGCAGGGACCGGGAAGGCACCGTCGTCAGCATCCAGCTGAAGTCGCCGTAGTTCACCTCGGTCCGCAGGGCTCGCGTGGGATCGATCGAGCCCTGCGTGCGGATCTGGAGCAATGGCCGCTTGGTGTGGCGTGAGAGGGTATCGACCCGAACCCCCAGGCTTGGTGGCAACGCCTCATCGAAAACGGAATGCAGCCATTCCTGGGTTGAGGCATTTTCAGACGCCCGTGTTGGCACCCGGGCCAGCAACAGATTGACCAGTGCCTGGTGTTGGGCCTGGTAATGAGCCTCGGCCAGTTCGCTGGCCCGGCTGGATTCGAAGTGGGCCATGGTCGCCGTCGCCGTCAGTCCGACGATCAGTATGACCAGGGGAACCCACAGGCCGGGCCAGAGGCCGGTCTGCCCGGGCGAACGGGGTTTTGAGCTGTCCATGCAGGCCTTCCCGAGTGATGACGGTTTAGCGCCATGCTCATTAAGTGGTGTCCCCTCACTTTAGACCAGGCAGTCGCTTCAGGGAAATCCTCATGCCCCTCATGCCCGGGCCTTGCCGGCGCCTCCGTAGACCAGCAGAAAGGTCAGGAAGGCGGTGACCACCGCCGACGGCCCGGCCGGTGTGTCCAGGTACCATGACAGGCTCAGGCCGCCGCTCACCGCAATAAAGCCGAACACCATCGCCAGACCCACCATATGTTCCGGGTTGTGGGCCAGGCGCCTGGCTGTTGCCGCAGGAATGATCAGCAGGGCGGTAATCAGCAGAACCCCGACAATTTTCATGGCGACGGCGATCACCAGTGAAAACATCAGCACCAGTACCAGCCGCAGCCGTTCTACCGGCAGGCCTTCCACCAGCGCCAGCTCCTGGTGAATCGTGCTCATCAGCAAGCCATTCCACAAGGTCGCCAGCAGAGTCAGGATCACCGCGGCACCGCCGTAGATCCAGATCAGATCGTTACGGCTCATGGCCAGCAGGTCACCGAACAGCAGACCGGTCAGGTCGACCCGTACATCGGGCATGAAACTGAGTGTGACCAGGCCAATGGCGAGGGCGCTGTGGGCGAGTATGCCCAGAAGGGTGTCCGTGGCCAGGGCTCGGGTCCGGGAGAACAGCACCAGAGCCACGGCCAGCACGACGCAGGTCAGTACCACGCCAACGTGCAATGGCACACTGATCAGGAAGCTCAGGGCGATACCCAGCAGCGCCGAGTGGGCGAGGGTGTCCCCGAAATAGGCCATCCGCCGCCAGACCACAAAACAGCCCAGCGGGCCGGCTACCAACGCCACTCCCAGGCCACCGATCATCGCCCGCCAGAAGAAGTCATCGAGAACAGCATCAATGATGGGCATGGCCGGAGCACTCCTGATGGCCGGAAGGTGAAGCGACTGAGGTGTCTTCGACCACATCGCCGTGGAGATCGTGGCTGTGGTTATGGCGGTGGTGGTAGACCGCGAGGGACTCGGCGACCTGGGTACCAAAGGTCTCGATGAAGGCCGGATCGTGGGAAATGTCGGCCGGGTGCCCACTGCAGCAGATATGCTGGTTCAGGCATATGACCTGGTCGGTTGCTGCCATCACCAGATGAAGGTCGTGGGAGATCATGATCACCCCGCAGTTGAGTTCGTCCCGGAGCTGGCGGATCAGTTCGTACAGCGAGGCCTGGCCATTGATGTCGACTCCCTGGGCGGGTTCGTCGAGCACCAGCAGGTCCGGTTTCCTCACCAGGGCCCGGGCCAGCAGCAGTCGCTGTTTTTCGCCTCCGGACAGGTGGTGTACCGAGGCATTGAACAGGTGTCCGACACCGGTTTTCGACAAGGCCGCCTGACAGTCGGGCTCCGAGCGTCCGGTAAGCATCATGAAACGCTTGACGCTCAGAGGCAGGGTTGATTCCAGGGTCAGGTGCTGGGGAACATAGCCGATCACCAGCTTGCGGGCCAGGCTGACAACGCCACGGGTGGGCTTTTGCAGGCCCAGCACGGCTTTGATCAGGGTGGTTTTACCCGCACCGTTCGGTCCGATGATAGTGAGGATGTCGCCCCGATGAACCTTCAGATTGACGTGATCCACCACGGGACGATCGTCAAACGCCACGGTGAGATCGTCCAGAGTGACCAACAGTTCATTCATGGCCGGAGTCCTTCTGGCACCGTGGGCAGAGCCCGGCAATTTCGAGGGTGATGTCATCCAGTTCGAAGGATTCCGCGTCTGCCGCTGCCTGCACGGCCCCCGAGACAGACGGAGCCGTCAGCTCAAGCACATTGCCGCAGGCCCGGCAGATAAGGAACATGCCAGTATGGTGCTCACCGGCGTGAGCGCAGCCAATGAAGGCGTTGAGCGAGGCAATACGATGAACCAATCCGTTCTGTTGCAGGAAATCCAGCGCCCGATAGACCGTTGGTGGTGCAGCATTGTGGCCGTCCTCGGCGAGCTGTGCCAGCACGTCATAGGCACCCAGAGGTTTATGGGATTGCCAGATCAGTTCAAGCACTCGCTCCCGGGTGGGCGTCAGGCGCGCACTGCGTTGCTGGCAGATGTCCCGGGCGTCGGCGAGGGCCTGGGTGACACAGGCGTCGTGATTGTGCGGGCGATAGGGCAGAGCGCGGGCAGGCATGGCGGGAATCCTGGGAAATTTGCAACATTATAACATTTGCATAAATCCCTGCCACGGCCCCGCCGTGGGTTTAGCTGTGGGACTGGTTCGCCAGCGATTCCAGATATTCCAGATTGGGAATCCAGGCGCTTTCGCCGTCCACCTCAACTTGCATGATATCGGCCGGGCCGGCCTCTCCGTCTTTCTGGCTGATCTGATCTTCGGTCAGTCGGGTCTGGCTCGGAATACCCTGGGTAACCAGTGCCATGAAGGGCACCTGCTCGTGGTGTTCACCAATGGTGTTCAACACCACGATGCGACCCCGGTTATCACCGGGCACACTGAGGCTGCCGCCGTTGGCGGCGTCGTAGGAAATCACCGGGAGTGTCAGTCCACGCCAGTCCAGATAGCCGACCAGCCAGTCGGGGGTGTTGGCCCCGGCCTCGGAGCTGGCAAAATCCACCACTTCGGCAATGGTGACGTTCGGCAGCAACAGTTGCCGCTCGCTCATGGGAATCATAACGCAGGAGAGAGTCTGGCTTTTGTCTTTCATTGCATGTGTCCTCAGGCGGAGTCCCGTTTCTGCCGGCTCTTGAGCAAGCAGGATTTTTCAATGGTTTTGACCAGTTCCCGGGCCAGTTCTTCCGGGGTTCCACACAGGGTGGAGCAACCGGTTGCCGCGACGGAGTCTGGCATGGAACTGTTCCCGCAGCTGCTGCTTTCCTGAACCCAGATTCGACTGCCATAGGCCTTCAGTATGGGGGCGGCAATTGCGCCATCGTTGCCCATGCCGGAGAACAGGATAGCATGGCAGCGCCGGCCGTAATGGTCGGCGACGTTGAGCAGGACCTGGTCGATGGAAGGGCCGTAAGGCCCGGGCCAGGGCGTATTGAGTTCGGTCAGTGTCCCGGTCTCACTGACTTTCCATTCGTGCTCGACTGGCAGCAGTACTACGTCGCCGTTATTGACCCGGAGGCCCTCTTCCGCGCGTCGGAGCTGGTAGTGGGCGTGACGGCCGAGCACCCGGGTCAGCACGTCGGTGAAATTGCCATCAATGTGCTGGGCATAGATAAAGCCGACCGGCAGCCCCGGGGGCAGGTGATCGAGAAACGTCTTGACGGCCGCCGGCCCCCCGAGCGAGGCACCGAGAATCCAGACCTCTTCGGCTACGGAGCCCGGCGTAGCGGGTGGAATCCAGTGGGGGAGCGTCGTGGTTGGCGGGCTTGCAGGGCGCTGTTCCTCAAGTTCCTGGATGCTGGCTTCGGAATCGAGCTCCTCAAGGCTGCCAAGCTGCTGCTCCAGCTTGCCCAGCAATCGACGTTCCCAGCGGAAATAGTCCGTTCCCCCCGGTTTGGGTGCCTGATCAAGGCCGAACAGAACCGGAGATTCGGTGTTTTCAAACAGGTGGTCGAACAGCATTGGATGATCGGCTTCATCTGCCAGGGTGACCAGCCAGAGCCCGGCATCCGGAAAGTCCGGGTAGCCGAGAAGGCGCTCGGGATCCCCGGAAAAGCAGACGTCGAGACCGACCTTTGCCGTTGCAGCCTGCAGCCGGTGACGCTGGAGCACAACATCCGAGACAATCCCGACGCTGGGCCGGCCACATTGGCCGGCCATCACCGGTTACCGGTTAGCCGTTCGATGGTTTCAAGAAGCTCGGTTTCCTGGAAAGGCTTGCCGAGATACTCGTTCACACCGATGGCCATGGCCCGTTCCCGGTGTTTCTCACCGGTCCGCGACGTGATCATGCAGATGGGCGTTTCCGACAGGTTGTCGTCGTGCCGCACGAAACTTGCCACCTCGAAACCATCCATCCGCGGCATCTCGATATCCAGCAGGATTACGTCCGGTTTGTGGTCCTGTAGCTGGGCGACCGCATCCAGGCCGTCTTTCGCCAGAATGACCTCCATGCCGTTGCGTTCAAGCAGTCGCGAGGTAACCTTCCGTACCGTAACCGAGTCGTCCACCACCATAACCGTGGTGATCTGCTCCTCGTACCGGGCTGCTTCCCGGGCTTTCTCCAGGCTGGCCAGCCGCTGACGCTCGGACAGGATGTCGGAGCGGATCATCGCCGGCAGGTCGAGAATCACGACCACGTTACCGTCACCCAGGATGGTCGCACCGGAGACGCCGCGTACGGAACCGAATTGCGGGCCGAGGGATTTAACCACGATTTCCCGGCTACCCATCAGGTTGTCGACCTGAAGCGCCATGGGCTGCTCCGCGCCACGCACCAGAATGACTGGCAAGGGCAGAGCCTGACCCTGGAGTTTCGGCTGGTGGTCGCTGTTCAGCAGGCTGCCAAGGTACTGCAGGCGGTATTCCTGGCCGGCGTATTCGTACAACGGCGCATCCGGCTTGTAATACTCTTCGAGTTCGTAGGTGCTGACCCGGACAATACCCTCGATGGTGTTGAGCGGGATGGCGTAGAAGTCCTCGCCGGTGGACACCATCAGGGCCCTGTTTACGGATACGGTAAACGGCAGGCGCACCGTGAAGGTCGAGCCGCGTCCGAGCGCCGAATCAATGTCCAGACTGCCGCCAAGCTGTTTGATCTCGCTGGCGACCACGTCCATGCCCACGCCACGTCCGGAAATCTGTGTCACCTGTTGGGCGGTAGAGAATCCGGGCTGAAGGATGAACTGCAGGATCTCCCGTTCGGTCAGATCCTCATTCTCCCGCATCATGCCCTGACGGATGGCCTTGTCGCGAATGACGTTGGAGGGGATGCCTTTACCATCGTCCATCATCCGCAGAACCACGTCACCGCCCTCTCGGGTCAGGGACAGCACGACTTCCCCGGTTTCAGGCTTGCCCGCAGCGTTCCGGTCCGCCGGTGCTTCAATGCCGTGGTCGAGTGCGTTCCGGAGCATGTGCTCCAGCGGCGCGATCATCCGCTCAAGGATGTTGCGATCCATCTCGCCTTCGGCGTTGCGGACATCAAAGTCCACTTTCTTGCCGAGTTCGCCGCTGATCTGGCGAACAATCCGACGCAGGCGGGGGACCATGGAGGAAAACGGAATCATCCGGGTCTTCATCAGACCTTCTTGAAGTTCCGTGTTGATCCGGGATTGCTGAACAAGCAGCGTCTCCGTATCCCGTACCCGGTCAGACAGGGTTTCCCGCAGGTCTGCAAGGTCAGAGGAGGACTCGGTCAAGGCCCGCGACAGCTGCTGGATCGAGGAGTACCGGTCCATTTCCAGCGGGTCAAAGTCTTCCCCGTAGTCCGGACCGTGTTCCTTCTCGGCACTGAACAGGATTTGCGCCTCGGTTTCGATATCCATCCGTCGCAACTGTTCACGCAGACGCTCGATGGTTGCAGCCATTTCGTCCAGGGTATGGCCGAAATCACTGGTCTGGGTCTCCAGCCGGCCACGGGTGATACTGGTTTCCCCGGCGAGGTTAACCAGTTCGTCCAGCAGCGGTGCCGAGACCCGGATGGTTTCCTGGGCCGCGCGCTGGTTGTCTTTGGCCTTGGTCCGGCTCTTGGCAGCTGACTTGGCGGGCGGCTTGGCCGGCTTGGGTTCAGGCGCAGCCGGTTTTTCTGCCACAGGGGCCGGGGCTGCGGGTTCCGTCGGCTCTTCAGTCCTGGCTTCCGGTTGTGCTTCCGGCTGCGGTGACGGGGCCTGGGTCGGCTCCGACATCGCGTCACCGGATTCGTAGCGCTTCCGGATGTCGGCCACCATGGCGATGATGGCGTCGTGGTCTTCGGTGATGCTCTGCCACTGGGTCTTGTCCGGGGCGTTGCCACCCAGGTCAATCAGCCGGGTCTCGAAAGCGTGCGCCTTGTCTCCCAGCTGCGTCAGTTGCGACAGGCGTGCGCCGCCTTTCAGGGTGTGCAGGGCGCGCTGTGCCTCCTGATTGAAGCCGTGATTGGTCGGCTCCTTGCGCCAGTCATCAAGCAGCTGCTCCAGCTGATCCATAATTTCGCCGGCTTCCTCGAGGAAAATCTCAAGAACTTCCGGGTCTACCTGATCGGCTGCCGGCGCAGGCTCCGACGGTTGCGCGTCGGTTGCGGCCGAGTCGTGGGCCGTTTTCAGGGCATCGACCAGTTCTGTGTCGCCTTCCGGCTTGTTGCCCTCTTCCAGGCTGGCGAGCATCGCCTTCAATGAGCCCAGGGCCTTGGTGCTCAGCGCCAGTAGCGTCTGCTGGTTACTGGCGCCAGCAATCAATGGGTCCAGTGCGTCCGACCAGGCTTCGGCCAGATCGGCGATCGGATCGACATCAGACAGTCGGGCTCCACCCTTGAGGGTATGGAGCTCCTGTTGGAGCTGGGTGACGCCGGTCAACTCGTCGGGCTCGTCGCGCCACTGGGCCAGACACTCGCTGACGGCGGCGTAAATCTCGAGTCCTTCATCGAGGAAAATGCCGATCAGGTCATCATCACTGGCACCGGCCAGGGCGTCGGCCAGACCGGGGCTGGCTTCAACCGTGGCCCGGGCAACGTCCTGTTCCGGCTCATCCTGAACCGGTTTCCCGGTCAGGGGCTTGCCGCGCAGGATGGCCTGAACCTCCGCCACCAGGTCCCTGGCGGGCGGGCAGGGCTTCTGGGTTGCTACCTGTTCAACCATCTGGGCCAGACGGTCATGGCACGCGAACAGCAGATTGTTCATGTCCTCGCTGGCGTCCAGCTGACCTTCCGCCACCTTCTCGAACAAATCCTCGAGAACGTGAGTCAGGTCACCGATGGCTTCGACGCCGGCCATGCGCGCACCGCCCTTGAGGGTGTGTACATCTCGCTGCAGTTCCGCGGCCACCGCCCGGTCGGACGGATCCTCGCTCCAAGTGTGGAGCGCGCTGCCGGTAGAGTTGATCAGGTCATAAGCTTCTTCCAGGAAGATGCCAACCAGCTCGGGATCGAGATGGGAGAGGTCGGTGACGTGGTCTTCCTGTGGTTCGTCCTCAGCCGGTGCCGGTTCAGCCGCCTCGTCCAGTTCCGGAATGGGCAGGGCGTCTTCCTCCGGCTCGTCCGGGGCTTCGGGTTCCCCGGCTGGGCTGACATCGGTGACCGGGCGGATGCCGGTTGCACCGTTCATGTAAGCCTGGATCTCACCGATCAGATCCGGTGCCGGACGCGGTGTTTCCTGGGCCTCGAGGGCCTCGACCATGCCGGCGAGGCGATCGTGGGAACGGAACAGCAGGTCGGACAGCTCATCGCTGATCGACAGACGCTGTTCCGTGAGGCCTTCAAACAGCGTCTCCAGTTCGTGGGAAAGATCACCGATCGACGGAATATCGGCGAGGCGTGCCCCCCCTTTCAGGGTGTGAAGGTCCCGCTGCAACAAACGCAGAATATCGAGGTTGTGCGTGTTTTCGCTCCAGTTCTGAAGCGCATCGGCGGTGCTGTCGATCAGGTCGCGGGCTTCCTCGAGGAAAATCTCGGCAAGCTCCTGGTCCATGTCATCGTCGGATTCATCGGTTTCCGGCAATGCTGGCGGCTCTGGTGTCTCGTCTTCCTTTGTGGCCTCGGGCTCGCCCGTTTCGATCCCGTCCATGTCAAAGCTAAGATCGATGGCTTCGAGGTCCTCGGTAAATTCCTGGTCGAATGCGTTCGGTTCGGCAGCCTCGGTCGGGTGCTGGCCCAGCGCTTCGAGTCGGCTCAGGATATCGTCACTGGATTCGGTCGCCAGCCCGGCGGCAACCTGGTCCATCATGTTGATCAGCTGCTCGTGGGCGTCACGTACGGTATCGAAGAAGTGTTGGTCGGGTGCGCTCTCGCTGGCTGCGGCCGAACGGTAGGCGTCCTTAAGGGCTCCGGACAGTGACGACACGTCGGACAGACCAGCGTCCGCGGCACCTTCGTTGAGCTGTGCCAGTTCATCGCGGAGTTTGTCGAGGGACTCGGTCTGTTCCGGATTGCTGGCCCATTGATCCAGAATGCGGTCGGCGTCTAGGACGATATCCAGACCTTCATTCAGGAACAGCTGGACCAGTTGTGGTGGCGCTTCCGGGGCAGGCTGCTCATCGCCGGTGGTTTCCCGGTGGCCGCGCAGAGTCTGCTGGGAGATCCGGTCGAGCTTCTCAAGGAACTCATCCGTACCCGGCAGCGATGCCTGCGGATTTTTCCGGATCTGGGCCAGCCCCTGGGTCAGGAAATTACAGGCGTCTTCGATGCACGACAGTATTTCGCGATCGGCGCGCTTGTTCTGGCCCCGGGATTCCTTGACGAAGCGTTCAAGCGGGGTAATGACCGCAGCGATCGGCGCTATACCGGCGGTGTGGGCGCTCCCCTTGAGGGTGTGCAGAGCCCGGGACAGGTCATCGGTGTAGGAGATGGCGGTCTTGTCACCGGCTGCCGCGAGATAATCGTTCAGGGTTTGCAGGTGCGTTTCGGTTTCACTCTCAAAGATATCGAGAAGAACCGGATCGACGCCGCTGTCCTCGGCGAACACCTCGGCGGTGTCGCCACTCTCGCTGGAATCGGGCTTAGCAAATGAGTCGCTATCGGCAGAGGGCATGCTGCTGGCGTTGGGGATCTCGCCATTGGCGAGGGCGTTGGCGCGCGCTTCCAGAGTTGAGGTGTCCAGGCTCGGGTCGCGTCGTTTCTCGAAGTCCTCGACCAGGGCCGGCAACGCGCCGGTCACATCGTCCAGCAGATTGGCGATGTCGTCGTTCATGAAAATGCTGCCGTCGATAACCCGGTTCAGCATATTCTCTACCGACCACGCCAGTTCTCCGACGATCAGTGCGCCCACCATCCGGCCACTGCCTTTCAGAGTGTGGAAGGCACGGCGCACTTCGGACAGGGCACTCCGGTCGTCGTGCTGGCGCAGCAACATCGGGAGGTATTCCCGAATGGTTTCGAGCACTTCGCCCGCTTCCTCGATGAAGATCTCGAGGATTTCATCGTCGATCAGGTCGTCGTCCTGGGCCGACCCGGTCTGTGCCTGTTCCTGAACGGCGGGCTCGGAGGCTTCGGAAGAGGCGGTGTCTTCTTCCGGGGCCTCGACGTCCGACTGGGGCTCAGCGGGCGCTTCGTCACCGTCGGAGCGGCGGGTGGTCGCCATGGCTTCGGCGCGCTCAATCAGCGCACTGACGTCGCCACCGGAGTGGCCGTCCCGGAATTCTCGAATCAGCGACGGAATGCGGGTGTTGACCTCATCGATAAGCGAGAATAGGTCATCGTTGGGCTTGATGGTCTGGTCAATCACCCGGTTCAGCAGGTTCTCCACCGACCATGCCAGCTCGCCCAGGCTGGTGGCACCCACCATACGGCCACTACCCTTGAGGGTATGGAAGGCGCGCCGTACTTCGGTCAGGGCCTCGCGGTCGTCGTGATTCTGGCGCAGTTGCGGATAGAAGTCGTGGATGGTTTCCAGGACTTCCTCGGCTTCCTCGACGAAGATCGACAGGATTTCATCATCCAGCAGTTCGTCGTCGGTCGCCTTGTCGGTTTCCACCGCGGCCGGGGTAACCTCCTCGGTGGGCGGTTCCATGACCGGTATGTCTGCCCCGGCCTCGGTCCAGGTGGGCTCGGCGCCAACCGGGAAGCCGAGGGAAGCCAGACTTTCTTCGGCGACCTTCAGCACGGATTCGTTTTCACCGATGCCCTCGGCCAGGCGCTCAAGATAGTACTCGATACTGGTGACCGCATCGGCCAGGGTGTCGAGTTGTTTCCAGTCCGGAACCTGTTTGCCACCCAACAGGACGTCAGTGATGTAACGTTCGGCGGAAGCCAGCATGTCGGCAACGCGATCCAGGGGAATCAGGCCGAGACCGCCACGAATGCTGTGGAGCAGACCCGGCACGTGTTCGATTTCGCGGGTATCCCACTGTGACGCAATGAAATTCACAATGGCTGTTTTGACCTGTTCGAGGGTGTTTCTGGACTCCCTCAAGAGTGCGCTGCTGGCTTCTCCCAGCTCCCGGGAGCCCAGGTTGACCGGTTTGCTGTCGTCGCCCTCGGCGCTGCTCTCATGCTGGCGGTCGCTGTCGAATCCGGCCAGGCTGGCTTCCACGTACAGCAAAGCGCCGGCGATATCCATCATGGTGCCGTCGTCGACCAGATCGCTCTGTTTGCTCAGCTTCTCAACCAGTTCGATTTGCTCGGTCACGACTTTGCGCGGGATTCCCAGGCCCAGCACCGCCAGGGTGTTGGCGACCTGGCGCATGCCGGGTAGCAATTCTTCCAGCTCGCCGTTCTGGCGGAGTTCGGCCCGAACGAACAGGTCGAGCTGATCCTTCAGTTTGGCCAGCTCCTCGTTGAGGGCGCTAACCACCGAATGAATGGCCTCGCGGCCGGGGCCGGAGACCCGGGTACGGGCGGCGTCAACATCGTCCTCGGACGGCAGTGCCTGGTCCAGCTGGTATTCGCTTCTCAGGGCCTGGACCTGTGGCGTATCGAGATCACGGGCCCGGGCGACGTAATAGAGCAGATGCTTAAAGAGGGCTTCCGGTGCCGGTTGCTGAAGGATGTCGGCGTGTTCGTCGGTCAGCCGTCGAATCTCGCTATCCAGTTCACGCAGCAGGGATTTGACCGCTGCGTTGACCGGGTTTATGTGCGCCTGGAGCGTTTCGACAAATGCACTGGCGGCTTTCCAGAGTTCACCCCGCGGTGTTTTCTGGCACAGCCGGGTGAGACGCAGAATGACTTTCTGCATGTAATCAAAGTGGGCGTCCAGATTTTCCTCACGCACGATCCCGGCGAGGGCAAACTGGTACATCTGGCGGAGTTTCCGGATATGGCCCAGAACCTTGGGGTCCTGCAGGCGCTGGGAGGTCTTGTCACTGACCTGAAGCTGGGAACGGCTCAGATCCGGCTTGAACAGGGACGTGTCGGACAGGAGGGCTTCACCACGGGCCGCCCGCAGATCGTTCAGCAGGGGTAGCAGCACCATCGGAAAATCGTCCTGGCTGGTGGCCAGGTGTTCCAGATACTGGGGCAGTTGCAGGATGGCCTGCATCAGGACTTCGACAGCCTCGTCGACGTTGGCAATAGTGTCGTTGAGCACCGCCTGGGTGAGCTTTTCCATCTCTTCGGTCAGCAAAGCCGCGCCGTAAAGCTCAACCATCTGCAGGGTGCCATGCACCTGATGGAGGTAATTCAGGCAGAAGCGCAGGCGCGCGGTGTCGTCACGGTTTTCGACATACGCTTCCAGTGCATGCTGACCCTGGGTCAACGTGTCCTGTATCTCGCCCCGAACCCAGTCGAGGGCGATGCTGTCATGGTGATTGCCCATAACCACTCCGGTTATTCTTCGTCGGTCTGGCGTTTGATCCACGCCAGCACATGTTCCGAGGGTACCCTCTGCAGGCCTGGAGGCTGCCAATCGGTCAGCTCTCCCTGGCCCAGCACCAGCAACCCCCCGGGCGCCAGCCGCTCTGCAAGTCGCTTGACAATTTCCCGCCGGCGCCAGCGGCGGAAATAGATCAGCAGATTCTGGCAGAAGATAATGTTCATCCCGTGCATGGGTGCCTTATCGAGATCCAGTACGTTCAGTCTGGTAAAGCACACCCTGTCCCGGATGTTTTTCACTATTTCTACGGTATTCCGCTCGGCCGGGCGGAAATACCGGGACTTCATCTCTTCGTCCATTCCCATCAGTTTGCGGGGATTGAACTGGCCGACATGGGCCTTTTCGATCGCGGGCTTGCTGATGTCGGAGCCGGTGATGCCGAACAGCGGCTGCAATTCCAGCTGGGTCATGCATTCATTCAGCACCATGGCGAGGGTGTAGGGCTCTTCACCACTTGAACACCCGACGCTCCAGGCTTCCAGGGGGCGTTTTTTCAACAGCTCCCTCGGTCGTGTCAGCACATAATCGGCCACCAGGCGAAACGCATCCGGGTCCCGGAAAAACCGGGTTTCCTGGACCGTGAGTCGATCCACCAGTGTTGACCACTCCCTGATGGCGTCAGGCCCAGATACGATTTTCTCGTAGTAGGCCTGATAGCTGCTGCAGCCGATTTCCCGCATCCGGATCCCGAGATTGGTTTCCAGGAACGAGCGACGCTCAGCCGACAGGGTTATGCCGGTACGATGTTCCAGCAGAGTCTGCCACTGGTTGAACTGCACCTCGTCCATATCGGGGAGTCGGCGCAGCGACCAGATACCTTCGGCGGGTGACAGGTTGTTATGCATCTGTGCCATAAACCGTCAACTGCCCGGGCCGGAAAATCAGCCCACCACCGGAACGTCGGTGTCTTCCTCTTCTTCCTGCTCTGCTGCGTCTTCTTCCGGCAGGGTAAAGCCGGCAACGGAGGAGCGCAGCTCAGACGCCATTTCTGCCAGGTTACCGATAGACTTCGCCGTGGCGTTGGTACCGGACGAGGTCTGGGAGGTGATTTCCTGGATGACGTTCATGGTGTTCGAGATGTGTGCCGCAGACGACGACTGCTGTCGTGCCGCGTTGGAGATGTTCTGGATCAGTTCCGCCAGACTCATGGATACGTTCTCGATTTCCTCGAGCGCGATACCCGCGTCCTGGGCCAGACGGGCACCCCGTACCACCTCAGCGGTGGTGTGTTCCATGGAGATAACCGCTTCGTTGGTATCGGACTGGATCGTCTTAACCAGCGCTTCAATCTGCTTGGTTGCCGCAGAGGAACGTTCCGCGAGGCGCTGAACCTCGTCCGCGACCACCGCGAAGCCTCGACCCGCGTCACCGGCCATGGAGGCCTGGATTGCGGCGTTCAGGGACAGGATGTTGGTCTGGTCGGCGATGTCGTTGATCAGGGATACGATGTCACCGATTTCCTGGGAAGATTCACCCAGACGCTTGATCCGTTTGGAGGTTTCCTGAATCTGCTCCCGGATGTTGTCCATGCCGCGGATGGTGTTCTGTACCACTTCCGCGCCTTTCTTCGCGATCGCAACCGACCGCTCCGCAACCGCCGAGGATTCTGCGGCGTTAGAGGATACCTGGTCGATGGACACCGCCATCTCGTTAACAGCGGCAGAGGCGCCGGCAATTTCCTGGGCCTGGTGCTCGGAGGCGTCGGCCAGGTGCATGGCCGTGGCCTGCGTTTCCTGGGCCGCCGAAGATACTCGAACCGCGGTGCCACGAATCGACTGAACCAGTCCGCGCATCTGGTCGATCGCGTAGTTGATAGAGTCGGCGATGGCGCCGGTGAAGTCCTCGGTAACCGTGGCCTCGGTGGTCAAGTCACCATCCGCCAGGTCGGCGAGTTCGTCCAGCAGTCGCAGGATCGCATTCTGGTTCTGCTCGTTCTGCTCCTGGGTCGTGGACAGGCGCTGCTGCGCTTCCCGGTACAGGGCCAGACCGATGAAGACCACGATGGCAACCATGGCCGCCAGGAAGATAAAGGCCAGGGTCGGGCTGATCAGGCGGGAGCCGGACTGGTTCCGGAAGCCATCTGCCAGTATGGACAGTTCTGACAGCAGAAGCTCGGAGTTCTGGAAGATATCGCTGGCCGCAGTACGCACTTTGAAGAGGTCGGGAGAGGCTTCAAGGATGGCGTCTACGTTCTGGGAAACGAACTCGAACAGTTCGGCAACGGCTTCGAGACCGTAAATGGCGTCTTCATCGTTGACCTTTGAAATGCCCATGGCCTGGTTGCCATTGAGCTGGCCTTCGAGTACCCGGCCGAACAGGCTGGCGTCGCGACCGAACCGGTCGGCGGCGATCACCGCATCTTCGTCACCGGACAGTACGTTGTTGACCGAGCGGACAATCCGTTCCGCGAGCAGCGACTGGCGCTGTGCCAGGGCGATCTGCTCGGCCGGAGCGCCGTTATCCAGCAGGATTTGTACGATGTCATCGTATTCCACCTGCAACTGCGGAATGGTTTCGTTCAGGGTCCGTGCCACTTCGTGCAGGCCCAGTACGGCGTCCTGGGTGGAGAGGATGCTGTCGGCGTTTTCACGCACGGTATTCCAGTTTTCCTGAACGCCGCTCTGCTGAGCCAGTTCGCTGGGCGGGAGGCCGGTTTCGGGGTTGCCCTCAGTGACGTTGCTCCAGAGCTGCTGGAACTCATCCCGTGACCGCCGTAGCTGGTTGAAAGCCTCGGCAGTACCGCCGGCAGCCTCGGTGGCGTTCTTCGCAATGGCCTGCGAGAGAACCCTCAGCTCGGCGGTGTTGGCGATGTACTCCTGATCGTTCTGGCTGTCTTTGTTAATAATAAACAGGACCACAACGAGCAGGACGGTGAGTGCAATCAGTGCGGCGATCAGACCGGCAACGAGCTTGTTGCCTCCCTGTCCCATACTGAGTCTTCCGGCTCTGTTTTTCATTTTCTGGCTCCCGGCCTCTTCATAAAGATTGGCAAGTTTGTTTTTGCGGGTATCAGGCGGTCAGGGTGATGTTCCTGCCAGTTCCACACCCTTACCACTGTGCGACGTCAAGAAAGCGTTCGTCATCGAGCAGGTCGACGGCAGAAAAGACTTTCCAGACTTCCTCGTTGCGTTCGTAGCCGCCTGTGACAAACGGTCGAACGTTTTCAGGTACACCTTCCGGTGAGTCCTTGAAACTGTCTGATGCGAAGTACTGCATGCCCAGCACGTTATCGACCACCAATCCGCTGAAAATGTCTCCCTCTTCGACCACGAGCACGCGTCGTTCACGCAGACTGCGCGACGAGCGGGGGATGTCGAAGAAGCTGGCGAGATCAACCAGGGGGAGGAGGCGACCACGGACGTTGGCGGCACCGAGAAGAAAGGGACGAACCCCCGGAATGTGGGTAAACCGGGGGACATGGAGAATTTCTGTGACTTCGCCCATGGGCGCCACATAACGCTCACCGGCCAGAACAAATCCAATGCCGTTCCACAGCTCAACGGCTTGCTGCTGCTCCGGCAAGCCAGCCGCCATGGACCGGCTGCGCTGGGCGATATCCGTCAGAACGGCATAGGGGGCGGTCTGGGCGGACATGCTTACTCCACGGTTGGGGATCAGGCAATCAGACTGTTGATTGTTTTGATCAGATCGTCTTCGTTAACCGGCTTGACCAGATAACCTTTGGCGCCCTGACGGGTACCCCAGACACGGTCAGTTTCCTGATCCTTGGTGGTGACAATCACCACGGGAATGGAAGCGGTCTCCGGAGCGCGGGTCAGCTGGCGGGTTGCCTGGAACCCGTTCAGGCCAGGCATGACTACATCCATCAGCACCAGGTCCGGCGTTTCGGCTCGGGCTTTGGCAACACCGTCTGCGCCGTTGTCGGCGGTCAGAACTTCGTGCTGGTGCTTTTCCAGAATGGTGGAGATCTTCTTCACCTCGGTGGGGGAGTCGTCAACAATGAGAATGCGAGCCATGGGTTCCTCGATGGTTCTGGGTTTCAGCAGGTTTACTGTTCCGCCTGGGGGACATACTGGCGGATAGTGTTAAGCAGCTCATCCTTGCTGAACGGTTTGGTCAGGTACTGGTCGGAGCCGACAATACGGCCCTTCGCCTTGTCGAACAGGCCGTCCTTGCTGGAGAGCATAATAACCGGCGTCTTCTTAAAAGAGGAATTGTTCTTGATGAGTGCGCAGGTCTGGTAGCCATCCAATCGGGGCATCATGATATCGACAAAAATGATGTCCGGCTGGGAATCGGCAATCTTGGCCAGAGCGTCAAAGCCGTCAGTTGCGGTGATGACCTCACAGCCGACCTTTTTCAGAAGGGTTTCTGCGGTGCGACGAATGGTTTTACTATCGTCGATCACCATGATCTTCAGATTCTCGAAGTTGTCATCCATTGTCCAACTGCCTTGCGCTCAGCGACTGTCATTATTTTCAAACGGGGATTTTTAACACAAACGTTAAGGTTGTTCTATAAACCCCGCTTATTTATAGAGTATCAATGGCTGGATAAAAAGTATTACTTTGTGACCAAATGTACTTGTGCCTGCAACTTCACGTAATCGGCTGAGGATTTCTGCGGATGCATTCGGGGCTCGGGTACAATACCATTCAATGTCTCAGCATAGCACTTATCATCCGGCTCACTCTGCTGACCGGTTCGTGTTTTTAACCCTTGGAGCTCAAGAGACACTATGACAGTCCGACTCGGGATCGTGATGGATCCGATTGAGGATATCCATTTCAAGAAAGACAGTTCCCTGGCGATGTTGCTGGCGGCGCAGAAACGCGGCTGGGAGATCGAGTACATGGAGCTGCCGGACATGTATCTGGATGGCGGCAAGGCCATGGCTCACACCCGGGACCTGACGGTGCACATGGACCCGGAGAACTGGTACAGCTTCGGCCCAAGCCAGGACCGGGCCCTGGGTGAGCTGGACGTGATTCTGATGCGCAAGGATCCGCCGGTGGACCGGGAATTTCTGATGGCGACCTACATTCTCGAGGCGGCCGAGCAGCAGGGCGCACTGGTGGTCAATCCAGCGGCCACCCTGAGGGACTGCAACGAGAAGCTGTTTGCCGCCCAGTTCGAGGATCTCACGCCGCCGTTGCTGGTCAGTCGGTCGGCCACCCGGTTTCGGGAATTCTACGCCCGGCATGGCGATGTCATCATGAAGCCCGTCGATGGCATGGGCGGGCATTCCATTTTTCGCATCAAGGAAAATGACTTCAACCTGGGCGTAATTATCGAGACGCTCACCAACTATGGCCAGCATCAGGCCATGGCCCAGAAATACATCCCGGAAATCGCGGACGGCGATAAGCGCATCCTTCTGATTGAAGGTGAGCCCGTGCCCTATTCCCTTGCGCGTATTCCTTCCCAGGGCGAAAATCGCGGCAACCTGGCAGCAGGTGGCCGGGGCGAAGGCCGTGAACTGACGCCCCGTGATCGGGAGATCTGTAAACGGGTTGCACCGGTGATCAAGGAAAAAGGGCTAATGTTTGTCGGTCTGGACGTCATTGGTGACTATCTCACGGAAATTAACGTAACCAGCCCCACGTGCATCCGGGAACTCGATACCGCGTTCGGGATCGATATTGCCGGTAAGCTGATGGAGGCAGTCGCCCGCCGTCTGGATGGGCGCAAGCGGGCCTAATGCCCGCCTCGGGGCCAACGATTTAACCAGGATCAGGAATGGCAGTTCAGGTAAGCGACTTCGACCGGTTTTCCTTTACCCTCTTTATGGCACTGGCGTTCCACGCCATGGTCGTGCTGGGTATAACCTTCGCACCGGAGTCGCCGCGTTCCTCGGCTCAGACCATGGAAATCACCCTGTCGCAGTTTGAAGACGAAGAAGCGCCTGAAGAGGCCGATTTCCTGGCTCAAACCAATCAGAAGGGCAGCGGCAGTGAAGAGCAGGCCCGGGAAATGACGACCCCGCAGCCGGCAGAGGTCAGTCAGCCCAAGGTTGCCCAGGTACAGCCCGAGCCTCCGTCCCAGACCGCGCCCCAGCCCCGCCAGGAAAAGCAGGTGGTGCAGACCCAAAGCAGCGCCCGCGAGAAAGTCCAGAAACCCAAGGAGCGCACGGAACCGGTGGAAAAGCCGGCCCCGGTCCGCAACAAGAAAAGCCTGATGGAGCGCAGCCTGGAAATCGCCAGTCTGGAGGCGCGCTTTGATGCCCAACAGCAGGCCTACGCCCGGAAGCCCCGGGTGATGCGGGTGACCGCCGCGTCCACGCTGAAATCCACAAATGCCTGGTACGTGCAGAACTGGGTCAGCAAGGTCACGCGGGTCGGCAACATCAATTATCCGACCGAAGCACGGCGTTCCGGTATTTATGGCACGCTGCGAATGCTGGTTTCCCTCAAGAAAGATGGCACAATCAAGGAAGTGGCCGTTCTGCAGTCTTCCGGCAGTACGGTACTCGATGACGCCGCCATCCGTATCGTCCGAATGGCGGCACCGTTTGCACCGTTCCCGGACGAGATGCGGGAAAATGTGGACGAATTGGAAATCATACGAACCTGGTCTTTCCAGCGGCGGGGGCTGACATCCGGATGACAGCATCAAAGCACTCTCCCCACAGCTTGCGACATCATTTCCTGGTGGCGTCCCCCTATCTGGCGGACCCACGGTTTCATGGTGGGGTCATCTATCTGTGCGAACACTCCGACGAGGGCGCACTCGGATTGATGATCAACCAACCCCTGGATATCCACCTCGGGGAAATCCTGGAGCAGCTCGATATGCATGGCGGTGAACTGGATCTTCCGGTCTTCAGCGGAGGTCCTGTCGAGCCCGAACGAGGGTTTGTCCTGCACCCGCCGGGAACCAGTTGGCAGAATACCGCTCAGGTGACCGACGACGTGCTGCTCACCACGTCCCGGGACATTCTGGCCGGTATTGGTAAAAGTGAAGGACCTGAGGAGTTCCTCGTGGCGCTGGGTTACTCCGGCTGGAGCGAGGGTCAGCTCGAGCAGGAGCTGGGAAGCAACTCCTGGCTGACCTGTCCTGCGTCCTCCGACATTCTGTTCCGAACGCCCTGGGAGGATCGCTACAAGGCGGTGCTCAAGAAAATTGGCGTTGATCTGAACCAGCTAAGCGAGTCCATTGGTCATGCCTGAGAAGGGCAACCGACGGGTCCTGGCCTTTGATTACGGAACTCGACGAATCGGTGTGGCATCCGGTCAGGAGATTCTGGGCACCGGACAACCGGTGGCCATGATACCTGCCCGGGACGGCATTCCCGACTGGAGCCAGTTGGAGGCACTGTTGCAGGAGTGGCGCCCGGATCTGGTTGTGGTGGGACTGCCGTTGAATATGGACGATTCCGAGAACGAAATGTGTGCCCGGGCCCGGAAGTTCGGCAACCGCCTGCACGGGCGCTACCATGTACCGGTGGAAATGGTGGACGAGCGTCTCACCAGCTTCGAAGCCAAGGGCGATGTGATGGCCGCCGGAGGCAGCCGGGATTTTGGTCGCCATGGAGTCGATGACCGGGCCGCGGTCCTGATTCTGGAAACCTGGTTTGGTCTACAGGACGAGCGCGCCGGCGAGTGACCGATACCGGCTCTTAAGACAGCGAGGAAGTAATGACCGCACTGCTTGATATGGATCAGTTGCTGAACGAACTGGAAGCTGGCCTGCGCCGGGTGCTGGAAGACCGTGGCGTGGAGAAGCCGGCTTTGATCGGTATTCGTACCGGCGGGGTCTGGCTCGCGGATGTCCTCAGCAAGCGTCTGGGGCTGGAGGAACCGTTCGGCGAGCTGGACATCTCCTTCTACCGAGACGATTTCAGCCGCATCGGATTGAACCCGAAGGTGAAGCCGTCCAGTCTGCCCTTCGATACCGAAGGTCGGGACATCATCCTGATTGACGATGTCATCATGAGCGGGCGGACCATTCGGGCCGCGATGAATGAAATTTTCGATTATGGCCGTCCAGCCAGTATCATATTGGCCACTCTTATTGATCTCGGTGCCCGGGAACTGCCTATCCAGCCCGATGTGACTGGCCGGAGCCTGGCCCTGGAATCGCACCAGCGGGTCAAGCTGCGCGGCCCTGAGCCCCTGCACATCGAGTTTCAGGAAACCGGGCACTGATTCGGCAATAAAAACACCGCAGAACGGCAAACAGGCGACCCATGACCGCAAACGACCCTTCCCCGAACCACTTGCAGCTGACCCGGGACGGTCAGTTGCGGCATTTTCTGACTTTGGACGGACTCGACCGAGCGTTGCTCACGGACATTCTGGATACAGCCGATTCGTTCATCGAAGTGGGGGAGCGCACCATCAAGAAGGTGCCCTTGTTGCGGGGGCGGACGGTGGTCAACCTGTTCTTCGAATCCAGCACCCGAACCCGGAGCACCTTTGAGCTGGCGGCCAAGCGGCTGTCGGCTGACGTGCTCAACCTGGACATCAGCACGTCCGCCACCTCCAAGGGCGAATCGCTCTCCGATACCTTGCTGAACCTGGAAGCCATGGCCAGTGACATGTTCGTGGTACGCCATTCCCAGAGCGGCGCTCCCCATTTCATCGCCGAGAGCGTGACCCCGGGCGTGGCCATCATCAACGCCGGGGACGGCCGTCACGCGCACCCGACCCAGGCGATGCTGGATATGCTCACCATTCGTCAGCACAAGGGCCGCTTTGAGGGGCTGAAAGTGGCTATCGTGGGGGATGTCCTGCACTCGCGGGTGGCTCGCTCGCAGATTCGGGCGCTGAATGTGCTTGGGGTCGACGAGGTCCGGGTGATTGCGCCGGGTACCCTGCTGCCGAAGGATGTGGAGAGTCTCGGCTGTACCGTGGAGTATGACATGGCAAGGGGCATGAAGGATCTGGATGTGGTCATCATGTTGCGGCTGCAGAAAGAGCGCATGGAGGGCGCGTTGCTGCCCAGTGAACGCGAGTTCTACCGCCTGTACGGGCTGAACCAGGACAAGCTGTCACTGGCCCAGCCCGATTGCATCGTGATGCACCCGGGTCCGATCAACCGTGGCGTTGAAATTGAGTCGGCGGTGGCGGACGGCCCCCAGTCGGTGATTCTCAATCAGGTAACCAACGGCATTGCCGTCCGGATGGCGGTGATGTCCATGGCCATGGGCGGGCAGGTTGCCGAGCGTCAACAGAAACAGAGCAAGGGGGCGCAGGCATGAGCATAACGGAAGCAACCAGCGGCGCCAGTCTGAAGATCGTGGGTGGCCGTCTCCTGGATGGCCAGGGCGGTGAGATGGCCAACACCGCGCTGCTGATCCGGGACGGCAGAATTGCCGGCCTTGGTGAGGCCGCGAGCCAGGTCAGCGCCGATGAAACCCTGAATGCCGACGGCTGGGTCATCGCGCCCGGCTTTATCGATCTGCACTGCAACCTTCGCGAGCCGGGTAATGGGCAAAAGGGCAACATCGCCTCGGAAACCCGTGCCGCCGCTCACGGCGGATTCACCACCGTCTGTGCCTCACCGGAAACCTCGCCGGTCAATGATTCCGGCGCCGTCACCCATCTGATCCGGGATGTGGCGGCCAGTCGTTCCCCCATTCATGTCCTGCCGGTTGGCGCCGTCACCCGGGGCCTGGAAGGCGAACTGCTCAGTGATATGGCCGGACTGGCTGCCGCCGGTTGCGTTGCCGTTGGCAACGGCGCCAGAGGGGTGCGCAATTCCCGCATCCTGCGCCGGTGCATGGCCTATGCCCAGACCTTTGGACTGACGGTCATGTTCAGTCCAGAGAACCAGGCCCTGGCCGCGGACGGCTATGCCCACGACGGCCTGGTGACCTCCCGCCTGGGCCTGCTGGGGATACCGGAAGTGGCGGAAACCACGGCGGTCATGGAGATGATCCTGCTGGCAGAGGAAACCGGTGCGCGCCTGCACCTGAGCCAGCTCTCGTGCGCCCGCAGTGTCGAAATGCTGGCCGAGGCCCGCCGCCGGGGCATTGCGGTCACTGCTGATGTCGCCATGCACCAGCTGTTATTCACGGAAGAGGCCCTGGCCGGCTTTGACAGCCGCTTCCATGTACGTCCGCCGCTGCGTAGCGAACGGGACCGCAAGGCCCTGATTGCCGGCATTCGCGAAGGGGTCATCGATGCCATTGTCAGTCAGCACCAGCCTCATGACTCCGCCGCCAAGCAAGCTCCCCTGGCGGCCACTGAACCGGGCCTTTCCACAGTGGAAAGCGTGCTGTCACTGGGGCTTGAACTGGTGGAGCGCAACGAACTGAGTCTGTCCGAGCTGGTGCGTGCGCTGACAGCAGGGCCGGCCTCGGTACTGGGCCGACAGGCGCGGGTGGCGGAGGGCGAAATGGCCGACCTGTGCCTGTTTGATCCGAAGCAACGCTGGACGCCGGATCACACCACGCTGGTCTCGGTCGGGCGCCATGCTCCGATCGCCGGGCGTGAATTGCCGGGCGTTGTTCGTCTCACCCTGGCCGCAGGCAAAGTGGCCTGGCAGCAGCCGGCCAACTGATTACCGGTTGTGGTCAAAATGCGGCAGAGGTGGCGGAACCTCTGTCGACACCATCACAGAATCCCCCCGTATTGCTGAAAAGCCCTTGATGACAGGCACCTGTGCCAACGTATTCTAATAGGTGACGGCCTAACGTCGGCCAAGGAAAGCGGGTCAATCGATACACATGGACGTATCAGGATCCGACAATAATAAATCAGGAGTCATCCCGTGAAATCAGCAACTTTCCCGAAACGGGTGGCCATGGCTGCCACCCTCTGTGCCAGTCTTCTGTTCCCCTCCCTGAGCCAGGCGCAGAATGAGCCGCTGGAACGCAGTTTCTGCGTTTTCGATCCGGTGGGCGCCAATGGCCCCCTGTTCGCCATCACCAAAACCTTCCAGCCCGTTGCCCTGAAACAGGGGATCAAGCTGAATCTGCGTGCCTACACCGATGAAAAGGTTGCGGCTGAAGATTTCAAAGCGGGGCAATGCGATGCGGTCCTGCTGACCGGTACCCGCGCCCGCGAGTTCAACAAATTCACCGGCAGCCTGGAAGCAATGGGCGCGGTCCCCGGAGAACAGGAGATGCGTCTTCTGTACAACACCCTCAGTCAGGCCAAGGCCCGGCCGTTCCTGATCGACGGTCCCTACGAAGTGGCAGGGGTTTTCCCGGGTGGCGCCATTTACCTGCATACCCGAGACCGCAGTATTGATTCGGTGGAAAAACTGCAGGGCAAGCGCATTGCGACCCTGGATTATGACCAGGCCTCCGTGCGCATGGTTCGGCACGTGGGAGCGTCAGTGGTGGGCTCCAATTCCGCCAATTTTGCGGGCAAGTTCAACAATGGCAGTGTCGATCTGGCGTACGCGCCGGCTGTTGCCTACACACCGCTGGAACTCTACAAAGGCGTTGAACCTGACGGCGCCGTGGTGAAATACGCCATTGGTTACATGAACTTCCAGGTCATTATTCACCGCGATCGTTTTCCCGACGAGGCGGCCCAGATGGTGCGGAACGAATCGATCAAGCGTATTGACGAGGCGTACGAAATCATCGCCCAGGCCGAAGCGGAAATTCCCAGGGATGTGTGGATGAATCTGCCTCAGGAAGACACCGCTGAGTACGACAAGATGCTACGCAAGGTGCGTCTGTCGCTGCTGGATGATGGGGTGTTTGACGAACGGGCAATCAAGCTGATGAAGGCGATCCGCTGCCGGGTGGATGCTACGCGTTCGGAGTGTGCTTCCTGATATCGCTGCGCAGTTAATGACGGGCCCGCTGAATGCGGGCCCGTTTGGCTCAGCCAATCTGTTCCTTGAGAGCCTTGCCGGCTTTAAAGCCAACCGTTTTGCTTGCGGGGATCCGGATGGTGGCGCCTGTTTGCGGGTTTCTGCCATCCCTCGCTTCCCGGGCGCGGATGTTGAAGGTGCCAAATCCGATCAGGGTGACATCTTCGCCTCGGGAAGCAGCCGCTGATACCTGGTCGGTAAAGGCGGTAATGACCTCGGCGGCCTTCTCGCGAGTGAGGCCGGTTCGATCAGCGATTGCAGCAGCGAGTTCGGGTTTGCGCATCGGGTACTCCTTTTTTTATTTCTGTTTTTTTGTATGAGTGCTGGCCGCAGGCCCATCGCCTTGCGGTTGCTTCCATCTATAGTGGCTTGGCGCTCATTGTGCAAACCACCGGGGAGCAGATAAGTGTGGTCATTGGCGTCATTTGCGGCGTCGGTCTCATAAAAACGGGATCTTGTAGGCCATAATGCGGATCTGGTTACAGACTGTAACAAATGTCGGTCGGTGATAAAGCAAGGCTGAATGGTGGCGCGACGAGCCCGGATAGCCCGAGAATAAAAAGCTGAAGGTGAAGTAGCTATGACACAGTCCCCGAATCCCTCCCTGAACCAACCCACCGCATGGCCCCGGCTGAAGGCACTGGCGACTGCGCTGATGGCGAGTGCCCTGTTAAGTGGCTGTGGTGTGGTCAACAATATGATTTACAAGACCACCGGCGACGTGATGCAGGGCTTCTCCCGGGATCACACGGTGCCTTACCTGATGGAGAGCAGCGATCTGGCCATGGGGTGCGCCATGAGCGAGGCCACCGCGCCCCTTTTGATGTCCTTTGGCCGGGTCACCTCGGAACCGGATCAACTGGCCGTGATGCTCTACCTCTCCGCCGGTGGCTGTGCCGAGGAAAAGGCCCGGGAATTTGAGTTGGATGGACTGGCGGCGATGCATGCAATGAACGCCAACGAAGCCGAAGACGCCCTGATCCGTCAGAAGCGAGCCTATGTCCTGGCTTCCGAGCGCTATTTCAAAAGCTGGAAGCACCATAACGCCTACTACGGCGAGCCCGGAACCGGTGAGTGTCCGGACTTTGAGGATGACAAGGACGAATTTATCTACATGGCGGGCCTGCTTTCGGGCCTGCAGGCGTTGAACGCACAGATCCAGTCCACTTCATCAATCGGCGTGCCTGCAAATGTCGGTTCGATCGTGGCCCGGGCCACCAGTTGTCTTGAGAACGATAAATGGTGGGGGGCGCCCATGGCACTGAGGGCAACTGTCTGGGCCATGATTCCCGGCGCACAGCCCCAGGGCGAAGATGCTTTTGAGCGTCTTGCCATTGCTGACGAGCAGGGCGAGGCCGCCGGCGTTCGTCTGCCGCACGTGTTCCATGCCATCGCTGCCATTAACAAGGGCGATCAGGACATGGTCAAGAGCGTAATCCGGGAGCATGCCCGGTCGCTGGAAGAAACGCCCGCCGATGCTGACTGGCGCTTTGTCGATGCCATGGCCACCAACATGATCGTCGCCATTTCCGACCGGATGTGGGTCGAGAATACCGGTCACCGAACGCCACTGGGTCAGCTTGGTACCTTCTGGGATGACCAGCGGGAAGAGGTGGAAACCATGAACCTGGACGATCTGCTGTAAGAATCCCATGTCCCAGAATGTCGCTGTATCCAAGGTAGGTTTTCATCGTAGCAGGCTGGAGTGGTTCTCCTCCCTTCCCGCCTGCCTGTTGCTGTTGGCGGTTGTTATCTTCTCCACGAGCAGTGACATCCATAACCAGATGCTGCGGGGTGGTGAACAGCTCTGGAGTGGTTACTACAAGTTGCGCATGGACCCGGTGTCGCCCACCTGCAATCCCAATCGCGACGTCGATGCCGCGGTTGCAGCCGAACTGGCGGAGACACCGGCCGACGATGATCCCATGGCCGCTCTGCTGGGCGCTGCTGAGGAGAAGGATCCCGCGGATGTCCGGCTGGCCATCGAGCGCGCCCTGGCCGACTGCCGGGCTGCCCACGCCAGTTATGAGAGCCTGCAAGGGCAGCTGACGCCCGGGGTAAAAGCTTACCGGGCGGCAGAACTGTTTATTGCCGATTTGATTGCCTTTGGGCTGTCTTCCCAGCGCTACATACTGGTGATTCTCGTGATGCTGTGTGCGGTCACCGCCACACTGACCCGTCATCACATTGCCATGCGCGCCATGGAAACCCGCCTCGACTACACCGTTTCCCACACCCTGCAAACCATAGCCAATGCGATGTTGCTCGGTTCCAGCGTCATTTTCCGCCAGTCGACGCTGGGGGCAGAGACCTCGGTGTCGTCCGAGGAATTATTGCTGCACAACTTCTGGATAACGGGGTTCGCCTGTCTGACCCTGGCGAGCCTGTACCGGCTGATCCGGGTGCCGGAGGACCTCCCTGACGGCGGCAGTTTGAACAAGGCGTTCCTGGCGGTGCCGCTGTACACCGTAATGTGCCTGATTTCCGGTACCTACTTTGCGCTGATTGGTCATGCCTCGGGTATTGGCATATACCTGGGAAAAATGATGGAACTAGCGGACATGTTCCTGAACGTCGGGCTGTATGTTTGGGTGGGCATGATGCTCAAGCAGACACGCCTGGCGACCCTGGTGTTCAATGTGTTCCGGCCCTGGCGCATGCCGCCGGAAATGCTGGCGGTTGTGGCGGTGTTGGTGGCCGCCATTCCAACCGCGTACACCGGCGCTTCCGGCATTTTCGTGATTGCAGCCGGTGCCGTGATCTACAGTGAGCTGCGGGCAGCCGGTGCGCGCCGTCAGTTGGCTCTGGCGGCCACAGCCATGTCGGGATCCCTGGGCGTGGTTCTGCGCCCGTGCCTGCTGGTGGTAGTGATTGCCTACCTGAACCGGGAAGTAACCACCGACGAACTGTTTGGCTGGGGTATCTGGGTGTTTGTCCTGACCGCCACCATGTTCACGCTGGTGGCGCTGGCGGTGAACCGGCAGAGCCGTTTTGATCTGGCGCCGTCGTCGGTGGCGTTCCCGGCCATGATCCGGGAGCTCAGGCCACTGGTTCCCTACGTATTGGTGATTGCCGCGGTCGTCCTGATGTACCGTTTCGCGCTGGACGTGAGCATGGATGAATTCTCCGCGCCACGTCTGCTACCGGTCATCATGCTGGCCATTCTGGTTTATGAGCACGTCAGCCTCAAGAGCTCCCACGGCAAGGCTTCCGGCGAACTCAACCATCAGGGCCTTGAACGAAGCCTCCGTGGGGCCACTAACGATACCACTGCCGAAATCGGGGCGTTGCTCCTGCTACTGGGCCTTTCAGTCAGCATTGGCGGCGTCATCGAGCGATCCCACATCATGCAGAGCTTCCCCCAGGCATTCGACAGTGCCTGGTCGGCCATGCTCCTGATGGTGGTGATACTGGTCATTCTCGGTATGATCATGGATGCTTTTGGTGCTGTGATTCTGGTGACAGCCACCGTGGCCACCATTGCCTATAGCAGTGGGATCCACCCCGTCCATTTCTGGATGGTTACCCTCGTTGCCTTTGAACTCGGGTATCTGAGCCCGCCAGTGGCCCTGAACCACCTGCTCACCCGGCAGGTTGTGGGTGAGGCGGAAGTCATGGCAGCGCAGCAGGAATCCGGAACCTTCTATCAGCGTCACGAGCGCATTATCATGCCGCTCATCGCAATGGGGATCTCGCTGCTGGTGGTGGCCTTTGTGCCATTGATGTTCTACGCCTGAGGGGGCTTGACTGGCGCCAGCGTTGCCACCGATCAGAATTTCTGGGCGCTGAGAACGTGGACAGGTACCTGGAACTCAACCATGCCGCTATCGGTGCAAAAGGGTTCAAGGGCGGCTTCAGCCTCCTCAACGACGGCATTGATGGTGGGTTCATCCAGATGGATATCGGCAAACGGAAACCAGCCCTTGATGTCGGCGAGCGCCATTTCCCGGACCCCGGGAAAGCGAGCGGTGGTTTCCAGCGTTCTGATGTCGGGTGCACTGATACCCGCACTGGCGAACAATGCCGAGAGTCGTCGGGTGTCGCCCAGCGCAAAGGGACCACGGAGTGCTTCACCGACCGCAGGGTCGACCATACGACCAAATACCGTCGACATTGCCTCGTACGCCGGTACGCGGTTGATCGAGTCAAACACTGCGACTACCAATCGGCCCTTGGGCCGTAGAACCCGATACATTTCCTGCAAAGCAAGCGTAGGGGAAGGGAACAGCATCAGCCCGAATTGGCTGACGACAACATCAAAAGACCGGTCTTTGAAGGGAAGCGCCTCTGCATCACCCTTCTGCCAGTCGATGCCCGGCGCTTTGCGTTGCGCCACGGCGAGCATGCCGGGGTTGAGATCCAGGCCAGTGACCGAGCCCAGGTTTTCGTACTGCCTTGTAATTGCTCGGGCGAGGATGCCTGTACCGCAGGCCACGTCGAGAACATCCTGTCCCGTGTGGACTTTAGCTGCCTCCGCCAGGTGCTTCGCGACATCCTGGAACAGAGCAGGCACGAGCCTCTCCTCGTAGGCCTTTGCCGTCTCTTCAGGTTCCGGTCTGCGCGAATGTTCCATGCCCGTCTCCTTATCCGAGACACGACATCAAAACGTGCATTCAGAATAACCTTTTATTCCACACCCAAATATTAGACAGATCGGAGGGTTTCCGGTTCCAGACAAGGCACCAAAGGTGCCGGGCTTTAGCGGTTGCCCCACATTCGGGAAACCGCGGCATCCGTCCCCAGAGTTCCAACGATTAACGAGAGACCGCCAATGCCCAGAAAGACCAGGACCGGAACAAGCGCGCCAAGCTGCCCTGTAAAGACCAGTGCGGCCGCTGAAACCGTCGAGAGCGTCAGGAACAGCGCGCCCACCACGTTGAGGATGGTTCGGTGAGAGGCTTTGTAATTGGGACCAACATCCCCTGACTCCAGCGGCTTGAGTATTGGCGAGCAAAGCTGTCGAAGGGTTTCTTTCATAGCATCACCGTGTTTTGAAATAATGAAGAAGCTGTCCGGCAATGTTCCACTGTGCCATAAACCTGCAGCCCAAGGGTATCGCCAGCTGTTCACTGATTGTGCTCGCCGCGTCGGATGTTCGCTGGCCATGAAAAAAGCGCCGGGCTCTCGCCGGGCGCTTTTCGGAATCAGACTCGGCCTCAGAGCTTCGGGCCAGCCTCAACAATCGCGTCAGAAACGTCGAACTTCTTGAAGTTGTCGACGAACTGGGCAATCAGCTCTTCCGCCTTGCCGTCGTAATAGTCCGGGCTTACCCAGGTATTGCGCGGGTTCAACAACGCGGAATCTACGCCCGGTACGTGCTTGGGAACGTCCAGGTTCAGCGCCGGCAGATGCTCGGTTTCTGCGTCATCGAGATCGCCGTTCTGGATCGCGGCAATGATCGCCCGCGTAGTCGGGATGCTGAATCGGCTGCCTTCGCCGTAAGGTCCGCCGGTCCAGCCGGTGTTGACCAGGAACACCTTGCTGCCGAATTCGTCCATCCGCTTCATCAGAAGCTCTGCGTAGACGCCGGCCGGACGCGGGAAGAACGGGGCGCCGAAGCAGGTGGAGAACGTGGACTTCAGCTTGGAGGACGAGCCCATCTCGGTGGAGCCCACCAGAGCGGTGTAACCGCTCAGGAAGTGGTAGGCCGCTGCTTCCTTGGACAAAATGGACACGGGAGGCAGTACGCCGGTCATGTCGCAGGTCAGGAAGACAATGTGTGACGGCTCACCGGCCCGGTTTTCGAGCACGCGCTTCTCGACGTGTTCGAGCGGGTAGGCGCAGCGGGAGTTCTCCGTGAGGGAGACGTCGGTGTAATCCGGCTCGCGGGTCTCCGGGTCGATGGCTACATTCTCAACGATCGCACCGAACCGGATGGCGTCCCAGATGATCGGCTCGTTCTTCCGGGAAAGATCAATGCACTTGGCGTAGCAGCCGCCTTCAATGTTGAAGACTGTGCCCGGGCCCCAGCCATGCTCATCGTCACCGATCAGGAAGCGGTGCGGATCCGCGGAGAGGGTGGTCTTTCCGGTGCCGGAGAGACCGAAAAACAGGCAGGTCTGGCCGTCTTCACCGACATTGGCCGAGCAGTGCATGGGCAGCACGTCTTTCTCGGGCAACAGGAAGTTCTGCACGGAGAACATCGCTTTCTTCATTTCGCCCGCGTAATGCATGCCGGCCAGCAGGACCTTGCGTTTGGCGAAGTTGATCATCACGCAGCCGTTGCTGTTGGTGCCGTCACGCTCCGGATCGCACTCAAAGTTGGCGGCGTTCAGAATCTGCCATTCCTGTTTGTCAGACGGATTGTAGCTGTCCGGGCGGATGAACAGGTTACGGCCAAAGAGGTTCTGCCAGGCGGTCTCGGTGGTCATCTTGACTGGCAGATAGTGCTCTGGATCTGAGCCGACGTGGACGTTGGAAACGAACTGGTCTTTTTCGGCGATGTAGGCTTCAACACGATCCCAGAGGGCGTCGAACTTGTCGGCGTCGAATGGGCGGTTGATTGGTCCCCAGTGAATATCGTCGGCGGTACTCGGTTCTTCGACGATATATCGGTCCATGGGAGACCGGCCAGTCCGCTCGCCGGTTTTCACAACCAGTGAGCCGTTGGAAGCCAATTGGCCTTCGTTACGTGCCAGTGCCAGCTCGACCAGTCGTGCTGTACTCAGATCATTATAAGTGTTGCTCACTTCGACCTCGCCCTTGGGAATGTCTTCGTGATTGCTCGGGCCGCCCCCCATTAACTTGGCGGAAATCTGAACAATCGGGTCAATTCAGGCGCGCTATTATGCCAGAGACGCCTATAAAAAACGATAACCTTAACGACCCGTCATGACTGGCTTTCGGGCCATCTGGAAAGCTTCTAGTGTAGCGTATGACCGGTGAAAAGATGGTCAATATCATTTCTATCGAAGCGATAGTGAGCGTGGCAGAACTGGCAGTCCATATCGATCTGGCCTTGCTCGTCGAGGATACTGTAGCACTCATCCTTGCCAATCGCCTCCAGGGCACCCAGGGTACGCTCCCGCGAGCAGCTGCAGCGGAACGCAACGGTTTCCGGATCAAACAGGCGTACGGTTTCCTCGTGGAACAGGCGGTGGAGCACGGTTTCGCTGTCCAGTTCCAGGAGTTCTGACTCTTCAACCGTGCGTGCCAGGTGGTTCACGCGATCCCAGAGGTCATTATCACCGTCGGTGGCGCCGGGAAGGCGCTGGAGCAAGAGCCCGGCTGCACGGTTTTCGTCGGCAAACAGGATCAGACTGGTGGAAATCTGTTCAGAGCGTTCGAAGTATTCCTCAAGGCAGCCGGCCAGGCTGCCCTCCTCCCGGGGAACCACGCCCTGATAACGGTTGCCCCTGTTGGGAGTGATGGTGATGGCCATCCGTCCCTCGCCCAGCAGGTTGTGAAAGTCTTCCTCGCTCATGGCGTGTTCATCGAACCGTGCCAAGCCCCGGATGTGGCGGTCGTGACTGCACTCTGCCATCAGGGTTCGAAGAGGTCCTTCCCCCTGTGCCTGAAGTGACAGGGTGCCTTCAAACTTCAGGGTGCTGCTCATCAGGACACTCGCAACGAGCGCCTCACCGAGCAAATCCCGGATCGATTCGGGGTAGGGTGCCTGGCTGCCGATCTCCCGGTAGCTTTCATCCAGCTGTACCCAGGCGCCCCGGACTTGGCTGTCCTCGAAGATAAAGCGCTGGAATTGGTCACGGGATGCCATGGTGTATCTCCTGAAATAATGCTGACTGCTGAATTCGATTCAATCGCGCACCCCGTGACGGTCGCGGGGCATTCTGAAAGGACTCAGATGTTGTTTTGCTCACGGAAGCGCTGGATGTCTCGACGGTCCTTCTTGGACGGTCGACGCGCTGGTGGTAACTGCGCGGCCTGCATCGTTTTCCGTTGCCAGGCCAGATCTTCGCGTTTTTTTACGCTGTCTTCGGTCTCGTGGTATAGCTTCTGGGCTTCGGGCGCAGCCCGGCGACGATCGCTGATGTCATCAATGATCACCACCTTTTCCTGCCAACCCAGCCGCAGGGTCACTCGGGCACCGGTTTCCACTACCTTGCCGGGTTTGCACCGTTGGCTGTTGTAGTGAACCTTACCGCCTTCGATGGCTTCTTTGGCCAGGGTGCGGGTTTTGTAAAAGCGTGCCGCCCAGAGCCATTTGTCGAGTCTTACACGTTGTTCGTCAGCGGTGGATGCCGTCATGTCTCCTCACCTGATGAGCGTATACTGTGATTATAACCCGCTCACTGGCCGGATGGCACAGATTGGCGCTCACGCAGCGCCGGAAGCAGTTCATCAAAGTGATATATGCCTGGAATCTCCGGATGATGTGCGTTTGCCTCCCGCTGGCTGTCTGGCGCCAAAACGGCAAGGCACTGGGCAATGCCGGCTCTGCGGGCGCTCTCCAGAACCGGGAAACTGTCGTCCACCATGAGGGTTGAGCTGGCCCGGTAGGGCACCCGCTGTTGCAGGTCGTGCCAGAATTCCGGGTGTTCCTTTGCCTTGCCCAAATGATGGCTGGATACGATAGCGTCGACGCGGCCATCCAGTCCGGTGCGTTCGAGTTTCAGTCGAAGTGGATCCGGGTGACAATTGGTGACAATCACCGAGTGCAGGCCGGACGCCTCCAGGGCGTCAAGGAAATCAACGACGTGCGGGCGATAGCCAATGCGGTCGCCGACCTCGGCCTTGAGACCGGTAATATCCAATGCGAGCCGGTCGCTCCAGTAGTCGGTGCAGTACCAGTTCAGGGAGCCGCGTTCGGCCATGATCATGGGGATCAGATGATCTTTCGCAGCCTGAGGTGCAAGGTCGTTTTGCTCGGCGTAACGCCTGGGCAGGTGTTCCAGCCAGAAGTAGTTGTCAAAGTGCAGATCAAGCAGTGTCCCGTCCATATCGAGGAACACAGTGTCGAGGGAAGACCAATCCACCATAACCAAAACAGCCTGAAGAATTTACTTCAGGCTGCCGGAGAAGCCCGGCCTTGGCAAGCCGGGATAGTACGGATCCGGGGCGGATCAGTTGCTGGTCTGTTCGACCGATTCCGGTTTGCGGCCAGTTCGGGAGCAGCCCAGGCAACGTACAAACGTCGCTTTGGCCGGGCCCATGACCAGCACTTCGCCCGCTTCACCGGCGTTGCCGCCCAACAGTGAAAACGGCAGGGATACCAGGTACACGGCACTGCCAATAATGGTGGTGGCAAACAGAACCGGGCGGGCGAAAATGGCATCACCGGTCATGGCCAGGGCCGAGGGGGTTTCGTCCACGGCGCGAGCGTGCCCAACGGAAGAGAATGCCATCAGGCAGGCGGCCAGCGTGGCCATCAATGTGCGGGAAATCTTGCGGGTCATTGTACTGTCTCCTGAACTAATCGGCCCTTGGGGTTCCGGCCGCGCCGGTTTGAGCGCTCAATATACTTGCCCAGTGTAAACGAGGGACATGATTTCTCTGTTAACTATGAATCATATTTACGTATTTTCAAACGGTTTTTCGTTGCAAATTGTGCGTTTGTGCCGAGTTTTACCGCTGACAGCGAGGGCAGTAGACGGTGGAGCGGTTGTTCATGCGAATTTCTTTTAGCGGTCTGAGGCACTCCCGACAGGGCTCATCGGGGCGGCCATACACCAGCAGGGACTGGGCAAAATAGCCGGGTTTGCCGTCGCTATTCACAAAATCCCGCAAGGTGGTTCCGCCCATGAGAATGGCGGCACTGAGGGTTTCGCGGATCGCGTCGGCAAGTCGGTGGTAACGGTCCAGGCTGATGCGCCCGGCCTTTCTTTTGGGGTGGATGCCGGCCTTGTACAGGGCCTCGTTGGCGTAGATGTTGCCCACCCCCACGACCACATGACTGTCCATGATAAAGGCCTTGACGGGTGTCTGTTTGCCTCGGGAGAGGCGGTACAGCAGCGGCCCGTTGAACTCGGGTGACAACGGTTCAGGCCCCAGGCTGGCAATCAGCGGATGGTGCTCCGCCGCATCGGCCCAAAGCCAGCATCCGAAGCGCCGTGGGTCATTGAACCGCAGAGTTACTCCCGAAGCTAAACCCAGTTCAACGTGGTCGTGGGCCAGGGGTGGGGTGTCCTCCGTAATCACGCGCAGGCTGCCGGACATGCCCAGGTGCACGATCACGGTGCCGCCGTCCAGGTTCAGGAACAGATACTTCGCCCGTCGGTCGACAGTGCGGATGATCTGGCCTTCCAGCCGTTGGACCAGATCGTCGGGTACCGGCCAGCGCAAGCTGGGATTGCGAACGGTAACCCGGGTAATGGTCTGGCCCTCGCAATGGGGGGCAATGCCACGTCGCGTGGTTTCAACTTCGGGTAATTCAGGCACTCGGCGGTACTCCGGGCGGAAAACGATCGTTGGTCAGCATGCTGGCCGTGGGGCAATAAACAGACTAAGTGTAATTAGTAACAAATTTGCAGCCAAATGCTGTTGTGGCAGCGAACAGGCGTACGCTAAAGTGACAGGGATGGTTTGTTATTTCAGTCGAAAGTCGAATAATCCCTTTCGTCGTGCCTTTCGAGGTGGTGCAAGCCGCTGAATTGAATTGAGGAATTTATATGTGGTTTAACGGTCTTCTTGACCTGTCGGTGATGCAGCTGATTCTTGTTGCCCTGGGCATGACCCATATCACCATCGTTAGTGTTACGCTTTATTTGCATCGCCATTCGGCCCACAATTCGCTGGACCTGCATCCGGTGCTCAAGCACTTCTTCCGGTTCTGGCTCTGGATGACCACCGCCCAGAACACCAAGGAGTGGACGGCCATCCACCGCAAACACCACGCCAAGTGCGAAACCGAGGAAGATCCCCACAGTCCTGTAGTTCTTGGGATCAGGAAGGTCTTGTTCGAAGGTGCCGAGCTCTACGCCACCGCCGCTACTCCGGAAACCCTGGAGCGTTACGGCCAGCGCACTCCGGAAGACTGGATCGAGCGCAACGTCTACAGCCGTTACAAGATGTTGGGTGTCATGTTGATGGCCGGGCTTGATCTGGCGCTGTTCGGTGTTAACGGCATCTGGATCTGGGCGCTTCAGATGATGTGGATTCCGGTCTGGGCTGCCGGTGTGGTTAATGGTATCGGCCACTGGTTCGGTTACCGTAATTTCGAATGCGCCGACAATGCCCGTAATATTTCACCGCTGGGCATCCTGATTGGCGGCGAGGAGCTGCACAACAACCACCACACCTACCCCAACTCCTCCAAGCTTTCCAGGCGCTGGTACGAATTCGATATCGGCTGGGGCTATATCCGCCTGTTCCAGCTGTTCGGTCTGGCCAAGCCCAAGGGTTATCGTCCGATTGCCCACCACGTGCCGGGCAAGCAGGATGTGGATGTGGAAACGGTGCAGGCCATCGCCAATAACCGGTTTGACATCATGCGGCAGTATCGCAAGCGGGTGATGGAACCGGCTCTGCGGCAGCAGAAGGCACTGATGGACGATGAGATCCGGCCCCGGTATCGCAAGCTGAAACAGCTGCTGTCCCGGGAGGTCTCCCTGATCCATCCGAAGGAGAAGGAGACCCTGGAGTCTGTGCTGGAGCGTAACGCCATGCTTCGCCAGCTGTATGAAAAGAGTCATGAACTTCAGGCGCTATGGCGTCAGCGAGGGCTCAAGCCCCAGGAAAAACTGAATGCGCTGATGAAATGGTGCAGGGAAGCGGAAGCCAGCGGCATCCGTTACCTGGAGGAGTTTGCCGAGCACCTTCGCGCCTACTCCCTCAGGCCTGCCGCCTGATTGAAAACCCCGCTTCGGCGGGGTTTTTTGTGGCTGGAGGGCTCATGCTGCGGCGTTTAGGCAGTAGTCTCCGGCTCGGCGGGCTGCACCCGGAACAGGCAGTAGGTGACCTGACCTGCGGTTTTCTCGCGATGAAGGTGCCAGTGGGCGGGCACCGCCGGTGTGGCAATGTCACTTTCGTGTTCGATGTAAATCCAGCCGCGCGGTTTTAGCCAACCCTGCTCATCCAGCAGTGGAAGAATTCGCTCCAGCCAACCCTGCCGGAATGGCGGGTCCATGAAAATGACGTCGAATGGCGGGCGGTCGCGATGAGTGAGGTAGGTGTCCACGCTGGCACAGACCACCTCTCCTTTATCCGATTTGAGCAGGCGAAGGTTGTCACGAAGGGCCCGGGCAAGGGCCGGGGTGTGGTCGACCAGGGTCGCGCTGCCGGCGCCGCGGGACAGAGCCTCCAGTCCCAGTGCGCCGGAACCGGCAAAAAGGTCAAGGCAGTCGGCCCCGGCAAGCTGGAACGACAGCCAGTTAAACAGGGTTTCACGGGTACGGGCGGGCGTTGGTCGCACGCCACCGGCGTCGGGAAACCGCAGTTTCCGGCTGCGCCAGTCACCACCGATGATGCGCAGCTCGCCTACGCCGGCCCCGGTACGGTCTGCTTCGCGGGAAGGCTTGTTCAAGGGGCCCCGGCTAACGGGTTTTCTGCGCGCCATGGTCTCAACTCCAGAAGCAGTTCGGATTCAGTGTTTCCGGACAGCATCTTAGCTGAAACGCTGCCGGGTGGGATAATTCCGATGGCCCTCACTTCAACGGGACAGTCTGCTAGAATGTCGGCTTTATTTGTCCCGCCCATTCAGACTGATGGTATGACTTTATGACGGCAGAGTGGATTTCAATCGGCCTCCTGGCCCTTCTTGTGCTCGTATTTGTTCTGGAGATTGCCGGCAACCGCAGTCGTGCGCCGCGTCCGAAACCGGTGCCCCAGCGCAAGCCAGAGGTGGCCGAGGGTCCAGCACCGGCCAAGCCGGCTGAGAGGGAAGTTCCTGAAGCCCAAGAGGTTGCGGCGGAACCGTCGCCTGCGGAAAAAGTTGAGCCCGCACCCGAGCCGGAGCCGCAGCTCAGCGTTGTCGAGCGCATCAAGCAGGGACTGGGCAAGACACGAGCAAGCCTGACCGGCGGCATGTCCGACCTGTTCTCATTGACCAAGAAAATCGATGAGGACCTGCTGGAGGAGATCGAGACCACCCTGCTCATGGCGGACGTGGGCGTAACGGCGACGTCGGAGATCATCGAATCTCTTACCGACAAACTTGAGCGCAATCAGCTCAAGGATGGTGAAGCCCTGCGCAAGGCCCTGAGGGGCGAGTTGCATGGTCTGCTGAAAGATGTCACCAAACCTCTGGAGATCGATACCGGCAAGCGGCCGTACGTGATCCTGATGGTAGGTGTGAATGGTGTCGGCAAAACCACCACCATCGGGAAGCTCACCAAAAAGTTCCAGAACGAAGGCAAGTCGGTCATGCTGGCGGCTGGCGACACTTTCCGTGCCGCGGCCGTCGAGCAGTTGCAGGTCTGGGGTGAGCGCAACGACGTTCCGGTCGTGGCTCAGCACTCGGGCGCGGACAGTGCCTCGGTCATTTTCGATGCCATCCAGTCCGCCAAGTCCCGGGAGGTCGACGTGGTGATCGCCGATACCGCCGGCCGGTTGCAGAACAAGGACAACCTCATGAACGAGCTGGAGAAGGTGGTCCGGGTGATGAAAAAGCTGGATGACACCGCGCCTCACGAGGTGATGTTGGTGCTGGATGCCGGGACCGGGCAGAACGCCCTGAGTCAGGCCCAGGTGTTCCAGCAGGCTGTGGGCGTGAGCGGGATCACTTTGACGAAGCTGGACGGCACCGCCAAAGGCGGTATCGTTTTCGCCATTGCCCGTCAGTTGCAGTTGCCCATCCGGTTCATCGGCGTTGGTGAGCAGGTGGATGATCTGCGCAGCTTCGATGCGGAAACCTTCGTGGATGCACTTTTTGACTAAACACCGGCTTTACCGGAGCAGTAGCCAGCCATGATCGAGTTTCGTCAGGTCACCAAACGATACGACAGTGATCACACGGCCCTGCGCCAGGTCAATTTCGGCCTTGATCGGGGTGAGCTGGCGTTTCTTACTGGCCATTCGGGCGCCGGGAAAAGCACCCTGCTGAAGCTGATCATGGTAATGGAGCGGCCCAGCGCCGGAGAACTGATCGTTGGCGGGCAGCTTCTGAACCGCCTGCCGCGCCGCCAGATTCCCTACATCCGTCGTCATATTGGCGTGGTGTTTCAGAACCACCAGTTACTGTTTGACCGTACCGTCTACGACAACGTCGCAATGCCCCTGGAAGTTATGGGGGCATCGCCCCGTGAGGCCGGTCGCCGGGTGCGGGCAGCGCTCGATAAGGTTGGGTTGCTGAGCAAGGAAAAAATGAACCCCATGCAGCTCTCCGGCGGTGAGCAGCAGCGTGTCGGGATTGCCCGGGCCGTGGTCAACAAACCGCCGGTACTGCTGGCGGACGAGCCCACCGGTAACCTGGACCCGGAACTGTCGGCCGACATCATGAATCTGTTCGGTCAGTTCAGTCAGGTTGGTGTCACCGTATTGATTGCGACCCACGATATTGCCCTGATTAATGAAATGGGTCGCCGTACCCTGACCCTTGATCACGGTCGGTTGGTCGCCGGCGGTACGCCGCTGGTCGGAGGTGCAAGTGGCCACTGACCCACGGCGAAAAGCCGACGCAACAAGGGGTGCCAAGACCTCCCGGGCAGCCTGGCGGCAGCAGGCGGAAAGTTACCTGACCCACCATCGCAAGGTGGCACGCGACAGTGCCGCGCGCCTGTGGCAAACGCCGGTGGCGAGTCTCATGACGTGGACCGTGATGGGTGTGGCGTTGGCTCTACCGGTCGCTCTGTTATTGTTGCTCACCAGTCTTGAGGGTGTCAGTGCGGGGTGGGAAAGCAGTGCCCGCCTGACCGCTTACCTGCAGCTGGAGGTACCCCTGGAAGATGCCCGCGAATTGCGTGAGGAAATCGGGGTCGACGGGCGGGTCGCCGAGGTGGAGCTGGTCAATCGGGAAGATGCGCTGACCGAATTTCGGGCGTCATCGGGGCTGGAGGACGCACTGGATTACCTTGAAGATAACCCGCTGCCCCACACCTTGCTCATCACGCCGGAGGAAAGTGCCCGTTCAGAGGCCGGCGTGGAGGGGCTGGTGCGCTTTGTCCAGGGTATGGAGGGCATTGAGCGCGTGCAGGTGGACCTCGGCTGGCTGCAGCGACTGAACGCCATGACCGATTTGCTGGCCCGAGCGGTCTGGGCGCTTTCTCTGTTGTTGGCTGCGGCCGTGGTGTTGGTAATCGGTAATACGGTCCGATTAGCGATCGAAAATCGGCGCGACGAGATTCTGGTTGCCAAGCTGGTGGGCGGAACGGATGCCTTTGTGCGTCGGCCATTTCTTTACACCGGTGCCTGGTTTGGATTGGGTGGTGGCGTCGTGGCGTGGGTGCTTCTGCAACTGTCGCTCTGGTGGTTGAGTGGGCCGATTGAACGTCTCGCCGGCCTCTATCGCAGTGAGTTCTCCCTGAATGGATTGAGTGTTGATGGTGCCTTGACGTTGATTATTGTTGCGATGCTGCTAGGCTGGCTAGGCGCCTGGGTCGCAGTAAAGCGGCATCTGGACGACATTGAGCCTGGCGAAATTGCCGGAGGATGATCCGGATTGCGGGAAAACCGTATTGAAAGTGCAGGTGGCCCTGGCGTAGTTTCGGGGTCAGAGAAAGCCACGGTGAATTTTTCAGATGGTTGATTTTAAACGTTTTACTGAGGAATTCGGGAACTTTTCAGGTTCTTGGCAGTCTAATTTTAAGTTGCTATATTAAACGGCTGTCAGGTTCGGAGGTTAAAGCATGGGTACGAGTTTACAGTTGATTGACAGACTGGTTCCGGGTGCCAATCTCGAGTCTTATATTCAGGCTGCGGGTCGCATTCCGGTTCTCACGGCGGATCAAGAGCGGGAGCTGGCCGAAAAGCTCCATTACGACGGTGATGTCGATGCCGCGCGTCAACTGGTTCTGTCTCACCTGCGATTCGTGATTCACATCGCCAGAAGCTATTCCGGCTACGGCTTGGCTCAGGCTGATCTTATTCAGGAAGGCAACGTTGGCCTGATGAAGGCGGTGAAGCGCTTCAACCCGGAATACGGGGTCCGGTTGGTATCCTTTGCGGTGCACTGGATCAAGGCAGAGATCCACGAGTTTATTCTGCGTAACTGGCGCATCGTGAAAGTGGCCACCACCAAGGCCCAGCGAAAGCTGTTCTTCAATCTCCGTAGTCAGAAGAAGAAGCTTGCCTGGCTGAATCACGATGAGCTGAAAGCGGTGGCCGCCGATCTTGGCGTTGAGCCGCGTGTTGTCCGTGAAATGGAAGGCCGGCTGGCCTCCCAAGACACCGCCTTTGATGGACCGATGGACGACGACGAGGATAACGCGTACCAGGCACCGGCCTATTACCTTGAAGATCGTCGCAGCGATCCGGCGACCCAGCTTGAAAACGCCGACTGGACCGAGGATTCCAACGGTCGTCTGATGGAGGCGTTGGACGGTCTGGATGATCGCAGTCAGGATATCCTGCGTGAGCGCTGGCTTTCCGACAGCAAGTCCACGCTGCATGAATTGGCAGCCCGTTACGGCGTCTCTGCCGAGCGGATTCGCCAGCTTGAAAAGAACGCGATGAAGAAGATCCGGAACCAGATGGCCGAAGTGGCCTGAGTCCAAGGCTTCCAGCGAGGATCTCTCGAAACGCCACCACCGTTCCGGTTGGTGGCGTTTTTGTTTGTATAATCGATGGCACCACTCTTCAGACCACTGCATGGAATTTACGGGTATGATCTCAGCACGACCGCACATCGCATTTCTCGGGATTGGCCTGATGGGTGCACCCATGACGCGCAACCTGCTGGATGCCGGATTCCCGATGACTCTCTGGAATCGCACTGCCAGCAAATGCGAACCGTTTTCCGGTGAGGCCGAAATTGCCGACTCACCGTCAGAAGCGGTGCGCGATGCGGATGTGGTGGTTACCATGCTGGAGAACAGCGACGTCGTCGATCAGGTGCTGGTAGGACAGGGTACCCTGAACGCGCTCAAGCAGGACTCACTGTTGATTGATATGAGCTCGGTTCAGCCTTCCGTAGCCCGTCGCCATGCCGAGCTGGCTGCAGAACGGGGGGCTGGCTACGTTGATGCGCCGGTGTCCGGAGGCACGGTGGGGGCAGCGGAAGCCCGGTTGAGCATCATGGCCGGCGGTTCCGAGGATGACCTGACCCGCGCAGAGCCGATCTTCTCAACACTGGGAACCTGCACCAGAATCGGGCCGGTTGGGGCTGGCCAGTTGGCCAAATTGGCCAACCAGGCCATCGTGGGTATCACCATCGGTGCTGTGTCCGAAGCGCTGCTGCTGGCCGCCAAGGGCGGCGCTGATCCGGCGGCCGTCCGGGAGGCGCTGATGGGAGGCTTTGCCGGCAGCCGGATTCTGGAATTGCACGGGCAGAGAATGCTGGATCGGAACTTCTCACCGGGCGCGCCTGCGCGCATTCAGCTCAAGGACATGCGCATGATTCTGGACGAAGCCCGTACAGAGGGGCTCACCCTGCCGCTGTCCCAGCAGGTCCACAACGAATATCTGTCACTGGTCGCCAACGGCCACAGTGATGTCGATCACAGTGGTTTGCTGCTGGAACTGGAACACCTGAACGGTTCGCTTCTGGGTTCCCTTGGCCGCAGCCTGAAGGAGTAAGACATGCCACGTTTTGCCGCCAACCTGTCGATGCTGTTTACCGAGGTGGATTTTACCGAGCGATTTGCCCGTGCCCGCGCGGCCGGCTTTGCTGGTGTCGAATACCTGTTCCCTTATGCTTATCCCAAGGATCTGCTGGCCCGGGCCCTGAGTGACAATAACCTGACCCAGGTGTTGTTTAACCTGCCGCCGGGGAATTGGGATGCCGGTGAGCGGGGCATCGCCTGCTTGCCGGATCGGTTGGAGGAATTCCGGGCTGGTGTGGATCAGGGCATCGAGTACGCCAGGGCTCTGGGCTGCCGGCGACTGAACTGTCTGGCTGGACTGCGGCCCGATTCGGTGTCGGAGGATGTGGCCTGGCAGACATTGGTCGATAACGTGGCTTATGCTGCGGAAAAGCTTGCTGCTGAAGATATCACGTTGTGCCTGGAGGCAATCAACTCTCGGGTTGATATGCCCGGTTTTATCCTGGATACCTCAGGCAAGGTGCTCGCCTTGATCGAGGAAGTCGATGCCGATAACGTTCGCTTGCAGTACGACCTATACCACATGCAGATCATGGAAGGAGATCTGATCCGATCCATGGAATGCCTGTTACCATGGGTCGGTCACATTCAGTTTGCCGATAATCCCGGTCGACATGAGCCGGGGACAGGAGAGATTAACTTTTCGAATGTTTTCGAAGCGATCGACAGTATGGGTTATGAAGGCTGGGTAAGCGCGGAATACCGGCCCTCGGGAGAGACCGGTAGCAGTCTTGGGTGGTTTTCGAGCGGTGCTCGACCGTCGCCATAGGCGACACCCTCTTACAAGATCGTAACTGGCCCGTCCCCTGACTTCTTCGTACCCTTGTCGGTAATTAATGTAATCCGCTATCGGGAGGAAAACCGGTGAAAGCACTGGTAATCGAAGACGATCAGGATGTAGCAAACTATCTGGTAAAAGGACTGAGAGAGTCAGACTTCGTCGTGGACCATGCCGCGGACGGAAAAGACGGAATGCTCATGGCCGCCAGCGAGGACTACGACATCATGATCGTGGATCGTATGCTCCCGGGGATGGACGGACTGTCCATCATCAAAACGGTTCGGGCCACGGGTAACCAGGTGCCAGTGCTGATCCTCAGTGCGCTGGGTGATGTCGACGACCGGGTAGAGGGCCTGCGTGGCGGTGGCGATGACTATCTCACCAAGCCTTTCTCGTTCACGGAATTGCTGGCCCGGATCGAATCACTGGTTCGCCGTAACCGACAGACGGCCGAAACCGAAACGGTACTGCGCGTGGCGGATCTGGAAATGGACCTGCTGGCGCGTACCGTGAAGCGAGCCGGCCAAAGCATTGATGTCCAGCCCCGAGAGTTTCGCCTGCTTGAATACCTGATGCGCAATGCCGGCCAGGTGGTCACCCGCACGATGCTGCTCGAAAAGGTATGGGACTATCATTTTGATCCCCAGACCAACGTGATTGACGTGCACATCAGCCGCCTGCGGGCGAAGATCGACAAGGAATTCGATACACCCTTACTGCAGACCATCCGGGGTGCAGGGTACATGTTGCGTGAAACTGCTTAGTCAACTAAGAACTTCGTCCTTCCAGCTCGCTCTGCTGTACATGGTGGTTTTTGCCACCTCGGTATTTTTGTTACTGGCCTTTATCTACTGGCGTACTGCGGGCTTCATGACTGCCCAGACTGACGAAACCATCGAAGCGGAAATCGCCGGTCTGGCCGAGCAGTATCGCGGCCGGGGTGTGAACGGCCTGATTACCATCATTCGCGAGCGGGTCTCACGCGACCCCAACGCCAAGTCCATCTATCTCCTCACGACCGACGATTTTCTTAAACTCGCCGGTAACATCGAATCCTGGCCTCAAGGCTCCCGCTCCGACAGCGGCTGGATCAACTTCACGCTGGACGAGGCGGTTGGCTGGAATGGCCCGAAACGCCTGGCCCGTGCCCGGATTTTCGAGGTTCAGGGCGGCTTGCGTCTGTTGGTGGGCCGCGATGTCGACGAGCTGACCAACCTCAAGCGGGTAATTGAAACCGCCATCAACTGGGGGATGGGGATTACCCTGGCACTTGCCCTGCTTGGTGGTTTCCTGATGAGCCGAAGCACCACCCGGCGCATCGAAATAATCAACAACACCTCACGGCGGATCATGAACGGCCATCTGTCGCTACGGATTCCCACCCGAGGAACCGACGACGATTTCGATCAGTTGGCAGAGAACCTGAACCAGATGCTCGATCGCATTGTGTATCTGATGGAAGGTATCCGGCACGTGTCCGACAGTATTGCCCACGATTTGAGAACGCCCCTGACCCGACTCAGAAACCAGCTGGAAAGCACGCTGATGTCAGTGGATAACGACGAGGCCCGCGAGCAGGCCGGTCGTGCCGTGGCAGAGGCGGATCAGTTGCTGGCAACCTTCAATGCCCTGTTGCGCATCGCCCGCCTGGAAACCCGTGGCAACACTGCCGACATGAAGCCCGTTTCCCTCGATGAACTGGTGACCGACGCCTGCGAATTGTATGAAGCGCTGGCCGAAGACAAGGAACAGACGTTCGAGCAGCGACTGAACAAGGACGTATTCATTGAGGGCGACCGGGACCTGCTGTTCCAGATGATCAGTAACCTGATCGACAACGCAATCAAGTACACACCGGAACATGGAAAAATTGGAGTCGCTGTCCGAAGGGACGGGGCAGATGCCATCTTCGAGGTGCGGGACAGTGGGATCGGTATTCCCGACGAAGAAAAAGATCAGGTGTTCCAGCGCTTCTACCGGGTTGGCAAGAGTCGGTCTTTGCCGGGTAATGGGCTGGGACTTAGTCTGGTGAGTGCGGTGGCCGAAATCCACCAGGGGCACATTGTGCTGAGCGACACTTACCCGGGCAGCACCCCGCCCGGGCTGACCGTATCAATTCATATGCCGGCCTTCTCGGGTGTGAGCAAACGCATCAAGGCCACCCAGGCTGAGTTGCCTTCCAGTTCAGGCGAGGAGGGCTCCCACAACCCACCCAAGACCAGCGACGTCTGAATTCACTGGCCGGTACGGAACCGGTTGACCCGTTCGCGCACCGGGGCAATCAGCGCGTCGGCACGTGTTTCCAGAGTATGGGTGATGTGTTCGAATTGGGACCGGCGGCGACCCACTCTGGCCTGGATGCTGTCCCATTCACCTTCCAGATACTTCTGTTCCGCCATCAGATAGGCCGCAATGTTGTGGCGGTTGACCTTGCCGGTAATGCCCATCTGATCAAGGCGATAACCAAGAGTATCGATGCCTTCAAGGGCAAAGTTCAGCAATTTCTGAGTGTTCATTTGCAAGCTCCGTGACTGGAAATCGTGGTGGAATTCTTTGCCTGAAAACTAGCGCCAGGCCCTAGAGTGTGCAACCTAATTTTGTCCAGGCCGGTGCGCCCCTGCCCTGTCCAAAAGGTAATTCGCTGGCCACTCTGCTGTAATCCCGGCTGTGCAGAATGGAAGATGAAGATGTTGAGGCAAGTCTCAACCATAGCTTGCTTCTCCCTCCAGCACAGCGCTAGCCTTAACCCCGTTTTTACGGGGTTTTTTTTGGTTCAGGCCTTGTCCGTTTCATACCAGATCTGATCGACGTACCAGGTTTTCTCGCCTACCGGTGTGCGGACAATTACTTCATCATCCGCTTCTTTTTTAAGGCATGCACGGGCAATCGGAGCATCGATCGAGACATAGTCCTTTCGCTCATAGATTTCATCCGGGCCGACAATTCGGAAAGTCAGGGAGGTCTCATCGTCGACCAGCCTGACCCAGGCGCCAAAAAACACGCGGCCCTCCTGAAGCTCGGAATAATCCACGATTCGAACACTTTCAAGCCGTTTCCTGATGTGCCTGACCCTGCGGTCTATCTCGCGCAGGCGCCGCTTGTTGTACTGGTAGTCGGCATTTTCCGAGCGGTCACCGAGGCTCGCCGCCCAGGTCACTTTCCGGGTCACCTCGGGCCGCTCTTTGCGCCAGAGAAAATCCAGCTCTTCCTGCAGCTTGTCGAAACCTTCGCGGGTGATCAGATTTGTTTTCATAAAGTGAGCGATTTACCAGAGAAGCAAGGGGACATGTTGTTATAGAATCGCAAATCGATGGAGATACTGCCACAAGCGTCTCATCCGTAAGGGGTTAATTGGGATCGGTTTATTGACGAGACGGAAACCGGTGCTAACCTTTCGGGGAATATCGGGGGTGTTTGCCAGGGTGTCATGCAAGAGCCTCCGATACGCCAAATCTGGATCGTGATCAATCTAAACACTCCGGGCTAGCTTATCGGTTGCACACGACGTGCGGCCTTCAGGGTAAGGGTTCGATGAAATGGATAGCCGGGGGTTGCCCTTAGGTGTTTTTGAAATTCCTTGTCGCATCGCTTTTGTGCGCCGTCGTCGGAGCCTCCAGTGCTTCCGTGCGCTCGGAGTACGAGGTCAAAGCAGCCTTCCTCTATAATTTCACACGCTTCATCACTTGGGCAGATCCACTGTCGGATGTGCCTGACCTGAAGATCTGTGTTCTGGGGCAGGACCCCTTTGGTGACGTGCTGCAGCAACTGGATGGCCGTGTCTCGCAGGGGCGGCCTCTGGCATTGGGTTATCCGGAATCGCTTTCCGACAGTGACGACTGTCAGGTCCTGTTTGTCGGCAGTGCCAGATCCAGGGATTTGCCGGCCATCATCGGTTATGCACATGACCGTCAAATGCTAACGATCAGTGAGATTCCCGACTTTGTGGAGGATGGCGGGATCATCGGATACGTGAAGGAAGGCAATGTTATCCGGTTCGAGATTAACCTGAAGGCTGCCCAGAGCGCGGGCCTCCATGTCAATTCCCGATTGCTGGAACTTGCCGTGAGGGTCATCCGATGATGGACCGCTGGCGCTGGCAGTACTGGCCACTTAAAACCAAACTGCTCTTGCTCACGCTGTCGATCAGTACGCTGGGTATCCTGCTCGTTTGTACCAGTCTTGTGGTGGTTGAAAACGAGAACTATCAGGAGCAGCTCGAGTCGGAACTGCACGTCATCGCGGACATTCTGGCGGAGCAGTCCGCGGCTGCGCTTCTGTTCGAGGATGATCAGCAACTCAGCACCATAATTTCGAGCCTGCGCCAGATCGGAACCATCGAACAGGTGTGCGTGTATAACGTTGCGGGGCGAGTGGTGAGCGCATTGGACGAGTCGGATGATGCCAGCTGCCCGGCCCTTTCCGTTCCGCCAGAGGTTGGTTTTGTTGGCGACTATTATCGTCTTCTGGAGCCGGTAATGCTCGACGGTGACATCGTCGGTCAATTCTATCTGATGTCCCGGCTGGAGGTGTTGCGTGAGCATATCAGGGCTTTCATCCTGGTGACTTTCAGCATCGGGATTGTGATCCAGATGATTTTGGCCTGGGTCGCGTTGCGTTTGCAGCGACTGGTATCTGAGCCGATCTTTCAGCTCTCGGATGCCGCCGAGCGGATTGCCCGGGACCACGATTATTCCATCCGGGTGCCGGTCTATGGAAAAGACGAACTCGGACGGCTGGGCAGTGCCTTCAACGAGATGATTGGAACCGTCCAGCAGCAGAACCTGAAGATACTTCAGAGTCGTGACGAACTGGAGCGGACCGTGGCTGATCGCACCTCGGAGCTGAGTCTTGCCAACAGGGAACTGGAAGCCTTCAGTTTTTCGGTCTCCCATGACCTTCGGCAGCCGCTGCGGGCGATTGAGGGTTTCGGTCAGGCCCTCGAAGAGGACTGTGGGGACCAGCTAAACGAGACTGGACGGGATTACCTGTCCAGGATACGAACGGCCACCGTAAGAATGGGGGGGCTGATTGACGGGCTTCTGGTACTCTCCCGGGTCAGCCGTCAGGCGATGGAGATCAAACAGCTCGATCTCAGCGCCATGCTTGAGGAAATTGTGGAAGAGCTGAGGGAAACCACTGACCCCCTCCCGACGTATGTCCGGATACAACCGGGTATTCGGGTAGTGGGCGATGGTAGAATGATCCGCGTTGCTTTTCAGAATCTGCTCGAGAATGCCTGGAAGTACACGTCCAAGAACGGCGAGCGCCGCATAGCTGTGACGGCTTGTGAAGCTTCTGACAGTATTACCGTTGCAATTCGGGACAATGGTGTCGGGTTCGACATGAAATACGTGGACAAGCTGTTTGTCGCGTTTAATCGCTTGCACACCCCCTCGGAGTTCGTAGGGACGGGGCTGGGGCTGGCCACGGTTGACCGGGTTGTGCGGCGACACTTCGGTGAAATTTACGCTGACTCCTCAGTCGACAAGGGCGCCTGCTTCTATGTAAGGTTCCCTTCGTCAATACAAAAGTAAGGCATTGTGTATAGCGATGCCTTTGATATTCCAATGGAAATGGAGCGTGTATGGGTATGGATGACTATTCGATTCTGGTCGTGGAGGACAACCCGGATGATCAGGTTCTCACGATGCGCGCGCTCAGGAATGCGAGTAGATACAACCCCATAATCATGCTCGAAGACGGACAGGAAGCGCTAGATTTCCTTTTCGGAACCGAAACCCGTGAGCGCTCCGAGCAAGTCGAATCGATAGGCGTTGTATTGCTCGACTTCAAACTGCCCAAGGTGAGTGGCCTGGAAGTGCTACGTCGAATTCGGTCCTCGCCCAAGACCGACTGGATTCCGGTGGTCATGGTCACCTCGTCGGATGAGCCCCAGGAACTTCGCGAAGCCTACCGGTTAGGGGCCAACAGCTTCGTAACAAAGCAGATCGACTACAGTAAGTTCAGCGAACAGATGAGTTTGCTGGCTCGATACTGGTTAACCGTTAACAGAGTTCCCGTGATGGGAGTAACCCGATCGTTCCAAAAAGGTGGCGATGGTGAGTGAATTCAATGATCGCCTGCGAGTGTTGCTGGTCGAGGATTCGGAGGATGATGCCTTCCTCCTTCTGCGAACTCTGAAGAAGGGTGGGATTGAGCCGGATTACCAGATGGTGGACACGGAGAGCGCGATGGAGGCTGCGCTCACGACGTCGGAATGGGACCTTGTGATTACAGACCACAGTCTGCCGGGGTTTACGTCATTTCGTGTGCTTGAGCTGGCACGTCAGTTTGCCGCCGACCTGCCGGTGATCATCGTTTCTGGCCTTATCGGTGAAGACGTTGCGGTGAAGGCCATGAAGGCCGGTGCGCAAGATTACATAATGAAGAACAATCTTGCCCGGTTAATACCGGCGATCCATCGCGAAATGCGGGAAGTGACCGTCCGCCTTGCCAAGAAGGAGGCCGAATCGACACTCCAGCATATGGCCTACCATGACAGCCTTACAGATCTGGTTAATCGCCGTGAATTCGAGCGCCAGCTGGACGAGGCTCTCCATGATTCCCGGAAATCTGCCCGCGACTGCGTCCTGCTGTACCTGGACCTTGATCAGTTCAAGATCATCAATGATACCTGTGGCCACAGGGCCGGCGATGAGTTGTTGAAACAGTTAGCGAAACTGCTTGGCCAGAATTTGCGTGCGAACGATACCCTGGCACGCCTGGGGGGGGATGAGTTCGGGGTACTGCTTCGCGGTTGTGACGCCATCGATGCTCGCAAGGTTGCCGAGTCCCTGTGCGAGGAAGTCCGGGAATACCGGTTTGTCTGGGAGGGTAAGCCGTTTGCGGTCTCCTTGAGCGTGGGCATGGTTATCATCGGCAGTCGTTACAAGACGGCAAGCGAATTGCTCAGTCACGCAGATCTGGCCTGCTACGCGGCCAAGGATCGGGGGCGAAACAACGTCCAGGTCTACGAATCCAGCGACAAGGACATGCAGCAGCGCCAGCGGGATATGCAATGGACCAGTCGGCTGCAGGGCGCTTTGCAGACCGACGATTTCTTCCTGTGTCACCAGGAAATGATCTCGTTGCAGGAAGCGAGTAACGATGGATTCCGTACCGAATTCCTTGTCCGCTTGCGACAGGGCAACGAGGTTGTTCCGCCCGGAGCGTTCATTCCGGCCGCTGAGCGCTTTGGCTTGATGCCAAGAATCGATCGACGAGTCATCGAACTGGCGTTCGGCTATCTCGACCGCACCGGCTTGGGTCGCGAACCGACTGGCACCTTCTTCATTAACCTGTCTGGCGGATCGTTAAGCGATGGCGAGCTTTTCAGTTTCATCCGCAACAAGGTCGAGGAGTATTCAATTCTGCCAAATCGCGTGTGTTTTGAGATCACCGAAACGTCAGCGATTGCGAATCTGAACGACACCATCGGCTTCATTGAGCGGGCTCGCCACGACGGATTCCAATTCGCCCTGGACGATTTTGGTTCGGGCATGAGTTCCTTCTCCTACCTCAAAGCCCTACCCATTGATTACCTGAAAGTGGATGGCGGCTTCATTCGCAACATGACCGCGGACCCGATCGACATGGGCATCGTTGATGCCTGCAACCGGATTGGACACGCGGCCGGCTTGAAAACCATTGCCGAGTTTGTCGAGACGGACGAGGTAAAAGAATGCCTGCGCCAGCTCGGGCTCGATTACGCCCAGGGATACGGGATAGCGAAGCCAGTTCCCCTGGATCAGTAAACCGGACAGGCGCTGCTTTCACCGTATGCGCCAGCCACCTGTGATGAGTATCCAATGCTTGAGTGTGGTGATCTAATTCTGCGTTACCTGGAACGTCTGGGTGTTGAGTACGTTTTCGGGGTGCCGGGTGGCAGCATCGAGCCTTTTTACAATGCCCTCGCCCGAAGTGAGCGTCGCGGTGGAATCCGCATTGTAACCGCGCGCCATGAAACCGGCGCCGCCTTCATGGCTGACGGTTACGCCCGGGAATCCGGTCGACTCGGAGTGTGTTGTGCCACGGCGGGTCCGGGCGCAACCAATCTTCTCACCGGTGTGGCCACCGCCTACGCCGATAACACGCCAATGCTGGTCATATCTGCTCAGACCTCGCTGAACCGTTTCGGCCAGGGTGCCCTGCAGGAATCCTCCTGCACCAGCGTCAACACCATTGATATGTTCTCCAGTTGCACCCGCTACAACACGCTGGTGTCGCACCCGGAACAGCTAGTTCCGAAACTGCTTCACGCCATAGGCCATGCCATGGGCCATCAGCCGGGCCCGGTGCATCTATCCATTCCTCTGGACGTCATGCGCCACTGTGTTTCAGATGAAGCGGCTTACACTTCCCTGAATGCCTTTTTGGCGAACGAAGTGCTGCCAGCGCCTGAAACCATGCAAAGCCTGATCGGTCATCTTGAGGGCATACGCCGGGCGACGATCGTCCTGGGGGAGGGTGCCATCTCCGCGATATCTCAGCTGACAAAGCTTGCGGAAATCAAAGGCTGGCAGCTGGTGACGACCCCGCGGGCAAAGGGTGTGATTGACAGTTTTCACCCCCTGTACCGGGGTGTCTTCGGCTTTGCCGGACATCGCAGTGCGTCGGACGCCCTGAAACCTGAAAATGCCGACAGGATCATTGTGGTGGGTGCGGCGCTGGACGAGGTGTCGACGGCAGGTTGGGATCCGGACGGCATCCTGTCGGGACGATTGATCCATATCTCCAGAAATCCCGGCCATCTGACACGAGCCACCATGGCGCGCCTCGCCATTCTTGGCGAACCCCGATTGATTTTTGATCGGCTTCTGGACGCGCTGGGACACGACGCCAGCGCGGCGAGTTCGGCACGCTTAACCACCAGCGATGGGCTGGCAGCGATCATTGACGAGCGATTTCGCGAGGGGTGTTACGCCAGTTCCGGGCCAGTCAAACCGCAGGCACTGATGACGTATTTCAGCCGGGCCTGCCCGGAAACGACCCGCGCCCTGTTTGATAGCGGCAACAGTTTCCTGTGGGGAATACACCACTGGAACGTGCGACGGCCCGAGGCACTGGCTCCGGAAAAGAATCTGTTCCACATCGGCATTGGATTTGCGCCGATGGGGTGGGCCATCGGGGCATCGGTTGGCGTCGCCATGGCCGCGAAGGGTGCTCCGGTGTTGTGCGTCACCGGTGATGGCAGCTACCTGATGTCCGGGCAGGAGCTGACGACCGCGGCACAGGAAAATCAGAACCTCCTGATGGTGGTGCTTAACGATGCCTCATTGGGAATGGTTCGCCATGGCCAGGCCCTCGGCGGCGCAGAACTGATCGCCAATACTCTGCCCCGTGTGAATTATGCAAAGCTAGCTGAAGCATTAGGCGTTAAATCGTATAGAATCAATAGCATGGAAGAGCTCTATGCGCTCGATCTCGGGGCCATTTTTGCGCGTCCTGGCCCTTGCCTGCTCGACGTGCTGATTGATGCCGAGGAGGTGCCGCCCATGGGCGCGAGAATGAAGGTACTCACCGGAACTGAATAAACAGGACAACCCAATGGCTACAGAGTATCAGTACCACTCCAACATCTGGCTGGAAGAGCCGGAAGCTGAAAACCCTTTTGCGGCAAGGGCCTGCTACTGCCGTGGGTACGATGTCTACGGCGAAGTCGTCCGGAAGGCCGGTTGGTTCGAGTACCTCTTGCTTATGTTCAAGGGCGAGCGACCGGGCACGGGAGAGCCGGAGTTACTCGAGAAGCTCGCCTTGGTTATCGCGAACCCGGGGCCCCGGGAGGCCAGCGTCCGGGCGGCAATGAATGCAGGAGTGGCTGGGACCAATCACAGCTCCGCCTTGATGGCGGCACTTGCAGTTGGCGCCGGCCAGTACGGTGGTTCACAGGAACTCTCGGTGTGTATCGGGTTATGGCAAGAATGCCGTTTTGATTTTGATCGATGGTGCGCCCGGCTACTGAACCCTAGTGACGACGAACGGGCAGACATCTGGCTGCCCATGGAACATGCACCCGGCTTCGATCCGAATGGCGACGTAACTCCCACGCCCATTCTCCAATCGCTGGACCTGCTCGTCGGATTAGCGCCAGCCAACGGTGCACTCGCCTGGCTGAAAGCCAATCGGCAGGCCCTGGAGCAGCACGTCGGCTACCCTCTGGCAATGAGCGGGCTTGCGGCAGCCGCGCTGGTGGATCTCGGTATGGATCCGGATCAGGGCAGCATGTTGTACCTGATGCTCCGGCTGCCGGGGGCGGCAGCACACGCCCTGGAGCAGAAACAGATGGGCTGGAAAAAGTTCCCTTACTACGGCCCCGCGATCGAGCTTGATGAGAGCGGCTCCAACACGGATTCTCCGGAGGCGACCCGAAAATGAGTCACAAACGGCTTTTGGATACCGAGAAACGTTGGGTAACCCGCAAGGGCAAAGCCTACCTTTCCGACCGGGTTATTGTGCATGGCAAGGATTTGCATAAGGAGCTCGGCGATTACGACTGGATTCATCTATATCTATACGCCATTTTAGGGCGCGATCCGGGTGAAAATGTTGCGAAATTGCTGAGTTCATTCTGGGTTTCCACCAGTTATCCGGACGCTTCGATATGGCCTAACCACGTAACGGCATTGGCAGGGACCGTTCGCGCAACAGCATCACTGTCGTTAATGGCCGGACTGAGCATTTCGGAAGCGTCGATATATGGTCGCCGTCCTGAAGTGCGGGCGCTCGATTTTTTCTATCGAGCCGGTAAGCATCTTGACGCTGGCGGTGATCTCGGCGAGTTCGTTGAAAACGAGAAGTCGGCGGGTCGGACTATCTATGGTTATGGTCGTCCGCTGTCCAGGACCGACGAGCGAATCCCATTCATGTTGGACAAAGCCAGGGAGTTTGAATTGGATGGCGGCCGCTACTTGCAGATCGCACTTAATGTGCACAGCTATCTATATGAAAAGTATGGCTACTCAATGAACGTTGCGGCGGTGCATGCGGGCCTCGCCGCTGACATCGGCCTGAGTTGTCAGGAGTACCAGATTTTCGGGAGTCCGGCTTTTGTCACGGGCTTGGCACCATGCTATCAAGATGCGCGAGATAGGCCTGAGGGAAGTTTCTTTCCTGTGCGATGCAGTAACATCGTTTATGAAGGGCCCGCCAAGCGGAATTGGAGTGCCTAGAACTGGTATTGCGCTTCGACGTAGGCAGATCTCCCCGGCATGGGGAAGTCACCGGGAATCGCCGGTCTCGGGTCCGAATAGGGGCTAGGATCGCGAACGTCGGCATTGAATGCGTTTCTGACCGAAACTGCAATATCAAACCCACGCCACAGGCCGTTGGTGCGGGCAGTAAAGTCAACCGTCGTGTAGTCCGCTACCGGCTCCCTTGAGTCGGTAGCTGCCCGCTTTTGTTCCCCAACCCAGTTGGCTTGAGTGTTCAGGGCCCACGTCTGCGCAACCTGCCATTCAACGCGGGCATAGACCTGATGATTGGGCGCCTGCCCGACTGATTCCTTATTTTCATCATCCTCGGCGGATTGGTAAGCGTAGTTTGCTGTCAGATTGAGATTGTCGAGCGCCTGATACGTCACCTCCAGTTCTCCGCCATGACCTTTTCGCTTCCCTGAATTTTGATACTGGCTGGAAACTGGTCCCGACGTGGGCTCCGCAGTTATCAGGTCATCAATTTCGTAGTAAAAAACATTAAATCCGTAAAAGAGGCGTGAACTGGCCTGGTAGGAAAGAGCCAGTTCCAGAGTGTCAATCGTTTCCGGGTCAAGTTCATCATTACCCGCCGTGACCGGGTTGTTGTCAACATAGAGTTCATTCAAGGAGGGCGCTCGGAACGCACGGCCATAAAGAAACTTGGTAGTCAGATTGTTTGTGGTGGCCCAGACCAATGCTGCTCGCGGGTTAACCGTGTCCCCAAAGTCGGCGTAATAGTCGTAGCGAAGCCCGCTTACCAGTTGCCAGTTTTGGGCAAATTGCCATTCATCCTGTACGAACATGTAGTAATTCTTTCTATCTTCTTCCGGCATCCAGACCTGATCCGGATCGTCGGAAACGTCTTCCACTTGCCCCTTCGGGCTGAAGTCGGCATTGAAGTTTTTACGCTCGCTGACGTCGTATAAATCTGCCCAAAAGGCGCCAACGCCCGACAGAATGCGGTGGTTGTCAAAGCGACTGTAGATAGAGCTCAGATCGAGCCGTGCTTGCCGCTCTTTGTACCCCGGGCTACCAAGAAACCCATCAGGAAACGCACCACCAAAAGCCCCGGGCGGGTACAGAGCGATGTCGTTTTCAGGTTCTTGGGTAAGGTTGTAGTAGCTGATTCGCGACTCAATATCCAATCCATCGATTATTTCCAGCCAATGATAGCTGTAATCCAGGTTGATCCGCTGGGACTCGTAACGCCCTTCAGGGTCGAGTGCCTGTGCCAGGCCAGGACCCGTGGCAAGATTCCTTCGATCTTGCAAGCCGGCCCTCAACTGCCAGCGATCACCGCTGAAATCAATTCGAGCGTCGAAATGGTCTGCGGCCATATTTACCGGTCCAGGAGCCAGGGAGGCAGACGTACCGAATGCTTCGTCGAAGTTGGTTTGGGCATCACGATCGATAGTTTTGCGCCAGCCATCGGTGCTTTGCTGTTCGAGCACCAGACTGATATCGGTGCCATTCCATGCGGTGGAGCCCTCAATCCACGCAGCGTGGGTGTCGAAGCTTCCTGTACGCGCGCCGGCCACCACACCATCTATATCCTGCGCGCTCTTGGTGATGATGTTGATGACACCGGCGTAGGCATCCGCACCGTAGAGGGCTGATCCGGGGCCGCGAATTACCTCTATCCGCTTGATGGCCTTAACCGGCATGCCGCTCCATGCATTACCTCGATTACCGAACATCATTGAGGTGACAGGAACACCGTTGATCAACAGCAGAGCTTGGGGATTGAAGCTGGAGGTAATGCCGCGGAAAATATACTTGGGCGTGAAGCCCTGGTCAGAATGGTTAACATGAAGACCGGGAACGGTCTCCAAAACCTGATCCAGGTCCGTTGCCCCAATTGCAGCTATATCGTCGGCGCTAATGACCGAGGTAATGGCTGCAGCTTTGTCCAGCGGAGTTGCGGTCCCGGATGCGATCGAAACCACCCGGATCTGACCCAGTTCCTCGAGAGGGGTATCCCAGAGTGTGTCATCACTGGATGCTGCGTTTGCCGCCACGGGAATTAACAGCCAAACGAGGACTGAGATCCAGAGTTGCTGGCGGACTTTCAATATGCGCATCCTGTGACCGAGTTGAAAGAGCGTACCTAAGCGCGAGAATTGCTTACCAAACCGGAGTTTAGACGTATTTCTTGCTTAAGCAAACTTGAAAAGGGGAATGAGGCTGTCCTGACAATGCACCGAGCCCATGCTGCTATGTTTTGTGTTCCCGTGTTAGTGAAAAGCGTCACAGAATCGTCGACCAACTGCGCAAACCGTCTTTTTTGACGATAGACTGATCAAAAATTGTCATGTGCGTTTGGCATGGATGAATGAGTCAGCACAGGTTTGTGGTCATGGATATGTTTTCGGGGATTGGGATAGTCGGACGTTTGGTCGGTCGCTCGGTGAGGGGCGCGGGCAGTGTTGTGTTATTTGCGCTGCCGGCACTGGTTTCCGCCCAGAGCGAGGCCCCTGGCGAAGACGATGCCTTTGAATACGAAGAACGTTCTACGATTCACAACATTCCACTGCGCTCGATAGAAGAAGACGTTCTCGCCAATACGGTGATCGAGGGTGGGTTGTCTGCGCCGGCGGTCGGTGTGCCGGTCAAGCCTGCTACAGACGACGATTTTTACCTGGACCCGCTGGCTTTACAGCCTCGGGATAGCCGAACGGACCTGGGGCGCTCCGAAATTCCGGTGGAATTCCGCTTCAGTAATCCCAAGTCCATTCCCGGGCAGACGCACAGCAACAACTACGTTATCCGTCCGCCTGAAAACCGCAATTACGACGCCCTGAACGTCAACATGACTGGGCGTTAAACCACTGCTGCGGCACTCAGGCTGCAGCAGTTTCGCCCATGCTGGCTTTTCCAAGAACATCCTCATAGAAAAACGTCAGGGCCTGGCTGGCCTGGTTCAGCCGTGCACGTGAAATCTCGACGCGGTCGCTCAGATAGCTGAGGAACAGTTGGCGATCCTCGCCGGCGAGGGTTTCCGGGTCTTTCATATCGTGGAACAACACGAAGCGGGTAATCCAGTGCAGGTAATTCTGTTCGGCACGCTGGTTCAGGTGCTGGGTGCGAATGGCGTTTTTTACACGACCAACAAGGCCGGGCTGGGATTGTTCCAGCGCTTGGGTGATATCCATGAATAACTCTTCCGATAGGGTTCTTCTTGTTATGTTGGGCGCATCTTATGACAAACGTTTGAACGTCGCAAAACTTTCTAGGGGAAGAGTGACCCCGATCAACCTGACCGGAGTCCACAGGGAGGAATGCTTATTTCAGGGCGTTGAGCTTGTCGATGTACTTTTGCATGGCCTCGTCGCTGGAAGTGCCCTTGAGCTTGTCCCAGGCGTCGTACTTGGCGCGGCCAACAAAGTCCATCATGCCCGGGCGCTTGCCGGAAACATCGCCCTCAGTGGCCTGTTTGTAAAGCGCATAGAACTCCAGCTTCATCTCGTTGGACGGCTGAAAATCGCCCTCGGCGTTCTGGATGTATTTTACGGCTTCATCGAACTGGGTTTTCAGATCGCTCATCTTGCTCTCCTTGTTGGTATTCGTTGGGTCCTGAGAGGGATTGGGCCGAGTATAGCCAGCACAGGGCCCGTCGTCATTGACCAAACGTTCCTTTCCTTCGACGAATGGGGTATTGTCCCGAGCCGAAAAATTCGATAAGCGGAGAGTTGCCCATGGCCAGCACCAACAAGTTGTCTGGAATCGTAAATAAAATCAACCGACTGCCTGATTTTGCCCGTTCCAGAGCCCTGACCCTGTTCTTCGGAAAGGTCGTGCCGTTTACCGGTACCACCGGCATCCGTATTGAATCACTGGATCAGGCGCGGTGTGTCATCAGTCTGGCCAACAAGCGCCGTGTTCAGAACCACATCGGTGGCGTGCATGCGGTTGCCTCCCTGGTGCTGGCTGAGTCGGCAACCGGCTTTCTGGTTGGCCTGAACGTGCCGGACGACAAGGTGCCGGTGATCAAGACTGCCAAAGCGGAATATACCCGTCGTGCCAAGGGTGACATGACCGTTGAAGCCCACCTGACGGAAGAGCAGCGCGAGCGAATGCGTTCGGAAGAAAAAGGCGACGTTTCCGTCCCGGTCACCATTCGCGACAGTGAGGGCAAGGAGCCCATCGAAATCGAGATGGTGTGGGCGTGGACGCCTAAGCGGGGGTAACTGCGTTTGGGGCTATTTCCACAGATTGACCAAACCAATACATTCAGCCCTTGAACGTAAAACCGAAGTTTTTGGCGGAGGGCTAATAACCTTCTCGAATGCCCGCTATGCCAGACAGATGCGATAACGGAGAACGCCGGCGTTCTCCTCCCGGATCCATTCAATCCGGTGACCGGTTATTTCGCACAGCGCCTGCAAATCCCGACGGCCACTGGGGTCGTCGGCCAGAAATTCGACTTCGGTCCCGCTGGGTAAACCCTGGGTGCGTTTTTTAAACCGTAAAATAGGGAGCGGGCACACTAAACCGACGGCGTCGATTTGGTGTACCCCGGTCTGATCATTCAAGGCGTACGCTCTCACTGCTGGCTTGTTCGGCTGAGGACCAGCCGAACTGGTCAAGAACGACCGGGGCGAGCGAGGCAATCACCAAGGCTGCGACAAATGCGGAAATCATGACCTTCATGATGACTCTCCTTTGCCTTCTTTGGCCTCGACCTCAGCCACCCAGAGATCGTGGTGCTGGCGCGCCCACTCTACGTCAACATGACCGTTGCCCATGGCATCGAATGCCCCTTCCATACCGACCGAGCCGATGTAGATGTGGGCAATGATGGCCAGCATCATCACGAAGGCCACAATCGAATGCCAAATGTTGGCGTATTGCATTTCTTCGTGGGGTGCCAGGTCGGTCGGGAAACTGGTGCCCAGGACGCTGTTGATAACCCCAAAGGTATCGGCAAACATCGGCAATTGAAACGGGAACAGCAGGGACAGGCCGGACAGAGAGACCGAAAAGCCCAGCACCATCACGGTCCAGAAAATTATTTTCTGACCTGCGTTGAACTTCCTGGCTGAAGGGTGGCTCTTGGTAAAGATGCCGCCGCCCGCTTTAAGCCATTGCCAGTCCAGCTTGTTTGGGATGTTGTGCGCCACCCACATGCAGAACGTCATTACCAGCCCCAGCATGAAGGCCCACGAAACATTGTTGTGAAGCCACTTGGAGCCGGCAGCGATCGGCGCAAAGGCGTCGATCCCGATCACCGGGATCAGAAAACTGCGCCCCATCAACGTGACCAGCCCGGTTATACCCAAAACGATAAACGAGCCGGCCAGCAACCAATGGCCAAATCGTTCTACGGCCTTGAATCGCTCGATCGTGGTGCCGGCAGGACCGCCATCAATCATGATTTTGCCGCGAACGAAGTAAAACACCACCAGCAATGCCACGAAGCCAAGGATTGCACCGCCGCCGTAGGTGATCACCGGTCCCTCGCGCAGCTTGTACCAGGGCATGCCTTCGTCCTGAATCATTACGCCATTGGCCGGTCCGGGTGACTGAACGGTGGGATCAATCTTGTTGTAGCGGATAGAGCGCCAGACATCGGCATCAGAGCGCCCTCCCAGCGTGCCCAGTTGGCCACTGGCCGGCGCCGCATTTTCGGGATTACCGAGGTTTTCAGATCGAAAGGACTCATCGATCTCCAACTGTTCCTGACGGCGCATGATGTCTTCGAGGGTTTGAGCTCCCCCCGTGGCAGTTCGATCAACGGTCGAACCATCTTGCGCCCAGGCAGGATTAAACAGCAGTGTCGCCAGCGCAAGGACGGCGGCACTAAATAGTTTTGATTTCATGAGAGCACTCCAGCGGAATCGAAAAGAAGCATTCGTTGCCTTTCTGAATACCGGGGCCCGACGGGCCCCGGAACACTCAGGCCGGTTTATGCACCCTTCTTCTCGTAGGCTGTGCCCCATCCCCAGGCGCCGGAACCAAAACCACGGTTCACCACGCGCTGGCGATAGATATCCGCCACCTCGTTGCCATCACCGGCCAACAGGGCTTTGGTTGAGCACATTTCCGCACAAAGTGGCAATTTTCCCTCCGCAATGCGGTTGCGTCCGTACTTTGAGAACTCCGCTGTCGAGTTGTCTTCTTCAGGACCGCCAGCACAGAACGTGCATTTGTCCATCTTGCCCCGGCTGCCAAAGTTGCCCGCCTGTGGGAACTGAGGTGCGCCGAAGGGGCAAGCGTAGAAGCAATACCCACAGCCGATACACAGATCCTTGGAGTGCAACACTATGCCGTCCTCGGTCTGGTAGAAGCAGTCCACCGGACAGACGGCCATACAAGGCGCGTCAGAACAGTGCATGCAGGCTACCGAGATCGAGCGCTCGCCAGGCTTACCATCTTCGATGGTCACCACGCGTCGGCGGTTGATGCCCCAGGGGACTTCATTCTCATTCTTACAGGCCGTTACGCAGGCATTGCATTCGATGCAGCGTTCGGCGTCGCAAAGGAATTTTGCGCGTGCTTGTCCTTCAAGTGCCATGATCTACACCTCTCATCATGCCGGCATAATCGAACACAGGGTGGCCTTGGTCTCTTGCATCTGCGTGACCGAGTCATACCCGTATGTTTGAACAACATTGGTGGATTCACCCAAGACAATCGGGTCGGCCCCTTCGGGGTATTTGTCCCTCAGAGACTTGCCCTCCAGTTCTCCGCCGAAGTGGAACGGCATGAAGGCGACGCCTTCGCCAACCCGTTCGGTCACCATCGCCTTGACCTTGATGCGTCCGCCTTCCGGACCGGAAACCCAGACGTCGTTGCCGTCACGAATGTTCAGGTTGTTCGCATCGCGGGGATTCACCTCGATGAACATTTCCTGCTGCAATTCCGCCAGCCAGGGGTTCGAGCGTGTCTCGTCACCGCCACCCTCATATTCGACCAGGCGGCCGGAGGTGAGAATGATGGGGAACTCCTTGCTGAAGTCATTCTTCTGAATGGACTCGTACAAGGTCGGAACCCGCCAGAAGGTCTTGTCCTCGTAGGTAGGGTAATCTTTGACCAGATCCCGGCGCGTGGTGTAAAGCGGTTCACGGTGAATCGGCACGGGATCCGGGAAGTTCCAGACCACGGCCCGCGCTTTGGCGTTACCAAAGGGTGCGCACTCGTGCTTGATGGCCACCCGCTGGATACCGCCTGACAGATCGGTCTTCCAGTTGGTCTCGGGACCGGCAACTGTTTCAATGCTGGCGCGCTCTTCATCCGTGAGGTCGCCGTCCCAGCCCAGATCCATCAGCATCTGCATGGTGAATTCCGGGTAGCCGTCCTTAATCTCGGAATTCTTGGAGTAGACGCCTTCTGCAAGCAGGTTCTCGCCGTCGCGTTCGACACCGAACCGGGCCCGGAAGGTGAGGCCGCCCTTGGAGACCGGCAACGACATGTCGTACAGGTTGGGTGTTCCGGGATGATTCATCTCCGCTGTACCCCAGGAAGGCCACGGCAGCCCATAGACGTCACCATCGCAGGGGCCTCCGTTCGCTCGCAGAGTGGTCTTGTCGAAGTGGTGCTGGTACTGCATGTGTTTCTTGAGACGCTCGGGTGATTGACCGGTGTAACCGATGGTCCACATACCGCGATTGAATTCGCGGGTAATGTCCTCGATCGACGGCTCGTCGCCCTCAATGGCAATGTTGCGGAACATACGATCGGTGAAACCGAACTTGTCCGAGAACAGCTTCATGATTTCGTGGTCGACCTTGGAGTCGAACAGTGGCTCAATCACCTTTTCACGCCACTGGAGCGAGCGGTTCGAAGCAGTAACGGAACCGTAGGTCTCGAACTGGGTGGTCGTTGGCAGCAGGTAAGCGCCGTCTTTGCGATCGTGCAAAACTGCCGACACGGTGGGGAAGGGATCCACGACGACCAACAGGTCCAGCTTCTCCATGGCTTCCTTCATTTCGAGCATACGGGTCTGGGAGTTGGGCGCGTGGCCCCACAGAACCATGGCCCGGGTATTGTCGGGCTGCTCCAAGTTTTCCTTGGCCTCCAGAACACCATCGATCCAACGGGAAACCGGAATGCCTTTCTCGTTCATCATGGCTCTGGATTTGCCGTTTTTGTCCCACACGGCAAACCGACCTTTCAGCCAGTCCAGGTCCTCCTCCCAGACGCGCGCCCAATGAGCCCAGGAGCCGGCGGCCAGGCCATAATAGCCGGGCAGGGTGTCGGCCAGGACGCCCAGATCGGTGGCACCCTGAACGTTATCGTGACCACGGAAGATGTTGGTGCCGCCGCCAGAAACGCCCATGTTGCCCAGTGCCAGTTGCAGAATGCAGTAGGCGCGTGTGTTGTTGTTTCCGTTGGTGTGCTGGGTACCACCCATGCACCAGATGACGGTGCCCGGGCGGTTATTCGCCAGAGTACGGGCAACGCGCTCAAGCTGGGCTCCCGGTGCACCGGTAACCCGCTCGACTTCTTCAGGGTTCCAGCGTTTCACCTCGTTTCGGATCTCGTCCATTCCCCACACCCGGGTGCGGAGAAACTCCTTGTCTTCCCAGCCGTTCTCAAAGATGTGCCAGAGAATGCCCCAGACCAAAGCCACGTCTGAACCCGGCCGGAAGCGTACAAACTCATCGGCATGGGCGGCGGTGCGCGTGAAACGCGGATCGCAAACAATGAGCGGCGCGTTGTTTTCTTCCTTGGCTTTCAGAATGTGAAGCAACGACACCGGGTGCGCTTCGGCGGGGTTACCCCCGATCAGGAAAATCGCCTGGGATTTGTGGATGTCGTTGTACGAGTTCGTCATCGCCCCGTAGCCCCAGGTGTTGGCTACGCCCGCGACCGTGGTTGAGTGACAGATCCGGGCCTGGTGATCGACGTTGTTGGTGCCCCAGTAGGCAGCAAATTTACGGAAGAGGTACGCCTGTTCGTTGTTGAACTTGGCGCTGCCGAGCCAGTAGACGGAGTCGGGACCGCTCTCTTCGCGGATCTGCAGCATCTTGTCGCCGATCTCGTTGATGGCGGTTTCCCAGGAGATCTTCTGCCATTGGCCATCGACCATTTTCATAGGGGTCTTGAGGCGACGTTCGCCGTGCGCATGCTCGCGCACAGAGGCTCCTTTCGCACAGTGAGCGCCGAGATTGAATGGGCTGTCCCATCCCGGCTCCTGGCCGGTCCAGACGCCATTTTGCACTTCGGCCTCGACCGTGCAGCCGACGGAGCAATGCGTACATACTGATTTCTTGAGAACGACTTCCCCGCCTTCCGCCGACGGCGTTTCGGCCCGAACCCGCGTGGACGTCAGCGATAGAGCCGCCAGACCACCCACGGTGACACCGGAGGCCGCCAGAAACCCACGTCGGTCCAGAGTTTTTGCGGCGAGGGATGAAAGTAAAGATCCCGCACGGGAGCCTTTCGCTACCCCGTTGGTTTTCTTCCTTAACATGTCAGTTACCTCTGTTTTTTGTTCTCGTTTTTCCGGAGGTGTGATCATTCAGGAGCATCACGCAATCCTGAACGACGCACGCTTCCTCAAAAGCGAGCCGATTCGAAGTATTTCCTTGTGTGCTCAGTGTCACGCAGACCGCGGCTTTTCGGGGCGTCGTTAGCGACCTCGGCTGCGGCGTTCGGTGCAACTGCCATGGCAACGGCAGCTGGTGCTGCGGTTGCTGCCAGCTGCAAGAAACGGCGACGGCTGTTTTCATGTTTGGGGTTGTCCATCGGACACCTCCACCTGAGTTAAGGGATCGGGCAGATCCCGGTTACTGAATTGCAAAAGCATCAGCTTCTACGGTCATGAAAGCCCGACCCAACGAGCCCACAGGAGCGAAGAAGACTGCGCTTTGCGCTTCTTCCAAATCGGTAAAAAATAACGCCGCCCACTTTGCCAGGTGGGCGTCAAAAAAGGCTTTCTGTGAAGGCAAATCGCTGTCGCACTCGAACTCGCCCGTGATGATGCCCGCCATGATTTCGCACAGCGTGCTGATGTGATCTTCGGGCTCTTTAACGTCATCCCTCGATTTGATGCCCCTGACCATCAGATCGCTACGCAATTTCGCGAGGGGCTTCTCATTCAGAAAACCGGTGAGGTAGTAACTGGCGTAAGGCAGCAGTTCACCACGGCCGACGCCCACGAAAAGGTTGTTGTACTCGCGTTCGGCGTCATAAGGAGTAGTGCGTTCGGCAAGAGCTGCGAGATTCTTTGAGGCAGCCCCCAGCGGAGTGTCATCACCCTTTAGCGATGCCAATCCGGTGAGCAGCTCTTTGGAAGGTGGCCCCCCCAGCAAGACGCCCAGCAACTGATACATTTGGGCTCGCGCACGATCTTCGTCGTTGATCGAACGGGGGCATGGAACTTCTACAGCGTTGGCCAAGTTTTATCTCTCTTGTTGTTGTTTAAATTTCCATCACTATTCTATAGACCCGATTTAGCGCGGGAGCAACTTCGGCTTCAGCCGCTAATGGTCAAAACGCATCCTGGGACGATAGCGAGGTGTCGTTTCCAGCTCAGGCTCGGGAGCCACAGGTTCAGAGTGGCGGCTAGCGGTAAGGGGTTCTGCACGCATTTCGGATTCTGAATGGTCGACGATTTCTTCGGCGTCCTCCGCAGAGGAAATCGTTTCCGAAGCGTTGGCCTGTTCCTTAACCGGGATCTCGACTTGCTCATCCACCCTTGCGGTTTTATCAATTAAGCCCTGCCCAACTTTGTACAGGGTCTGCACGACGTTGCCTGCAGTGGCGGCGTCCGAGAAATCTTCGTCGTAGTCATTGAGTCCGTCCAGCACTGCCAGAACGGGGTTTGATTTCCACAGCGCGCGCAGGGCCTTACGACGGAGGAATTCGGGAATTTCTTTTCGCATGAACCCGGTAATGTCGGTGCCCAGCACGATGGTATCCGGGGCGGGCAGGTTGTACTTCTCCAGGATCTCATGCTCGGGCAAGGTCTCATTGATGACGAGTTCTTGCGCTTCGGGTGATGGTTCGGATTCGGCTGGCGAGGGAGGGGCGAGCTCCGCCTCTTTGCGAGCTTCGGCTTTCTGACGCGACCAGCGCTGCAGGCGTGACTCACTCATCAGTGCACCCTGGGTTTTTTGAGGTGGGAGGGAGCACGGTAGACGTCGCTCTGCTGACGGATACGTGGATCGCCTTTGCCCTCCTCGACAGCGTCAACACGGACCTCATCGCGACGGCGTTTTTTGAACGGCTCCTCGATGTAATGCATGTCGATAAACTCTTTGATCCAGGCCGCCAGCGACTCGGGGATCGGAACGGCTTCGACAATGCTTTCGCCACTGTCCAGGGCATCCAACGCCTCGTGGGCACTGGCGGTAATGGTGCTGACCACCCACCCTGAGGGAGAGCGACTGGTCTGGTCTTTATCCATGATGATCCAGACGGAGGGAACGGTCATGTTAAGGGACACAAGGTAACCTTCCACATCGGCGCGAAACAGTTCCATGGGAACGGTGCCTGCGTGAAAATCGACCACCTCGCCCTCGCGAACCAGCTCTTTCCAGAACGCCTCCGGTGCGCCCGGTATGACGGCCACTGGCTTCCAGATATCACGCGCCCACTGGGTCACTCCAGGGGAACGGCGGACGACGGCACCCACTTGTATCTCGCGTTTCCAATGCTCTGTGCGACTGCTCATGACTACATCTCTTTTTTTTAAAAGCTAGCAGAGCCCAAACAATTATCCAGTTGTCTAAAAAGAAAGGGCTGTGCCATGCTCTAACGGAGGCATGATCACGTATACGTATAACAACAACGAAAAGAGTCAAATTCCTGATGACGGCACACAAGACCCTACTGTTATGCACCTGCGATAAATCACAGTCGCTTGATCACAAGGCACTGCAAACGGCAGCGGCAGCTGAGCAGGTGATCGTTGTGGATCAACTGTGCGGCAACGATATGAAAACTGCTGCAGAGCATCTGGGCGGCAGTAGCGAAGTGCTCATTGCCTGCGGCCAACAAGCCGCCTTGTTCGAGCGTTTGAGCGAGGACATATACAGTGAAATTCAGCACTCCGCTCCGCTGAGTTCCATCGATATCAGGGATCGCGCGGGCTGGAGCGCACCGAACGCAAGCCCGAAGCGCATACACGCCAAACAGGCAGCCTTGATTGCCGCCGCACAGTTACCGGCTCCTATGGCGCCGGTGAAAACCATTCAGTCCAGCGGGGTGTGTTGCATTGTCGGTCCTACCGAGCAGGCCATCAGGATGGCTGAACTGGTGCAGGACGAGCTGGGGGTTACGTGCATCGTCAATGATTCGGGGCCGATACAGCTACCCTCCGCTGGCTACGACGTGGCCAGAGGTCAATTGACGGCGGCCCAAGGCGCGCTGGGCAACTTCAAACTGGAGTTTGTCCAACTGCAAACGCTGAATCCCGCGGGTCGTGGCGCCCTCGGTTTTGGCGAGATCAAAGCCACTGCCCGCAGTGAGTGCGACATCTTTATTGACCTGCGCGGTATTGGCCCCGCGTTTCCCAGTCATGAAAAGCGCAACGGCTATTTCTGGGCTGACCCGGCGAAAACCGAAGAGTTGGAACGTATCGCCTTGACCGCCAGGGATCGGGTCGGTGAGTTTGAGAAGACCGTGTTTTTCAGGCTGGAAGAATCACTGTGTGCGCATTCCCGGGCGAACCAGACGGGCTGTACGCGTTGTCTGGACGTCTGTCCGACCGAAGCTATTTTTTCCGCTGGCGACCACATACAAATCGATTCGGATATTTGCGCCGGCTGCGGATCCTGTGCGGCGGTCTGTCCGACGTCGGCCGTGACCATGAATGAAACCCCCTTCGAGGCCATCACCCAGTACCTGGAAGTCATGGCCCGGGTCTACCGCGAGCATACCAGCGAAGCTCCGCGTCTGGTTTTTCACACGTTGAGCGCTGGTGCGGAGGCCATTGTCTATCTGGCTCGATATGACGATGGGCTGGCTGATGATCTGATCCCGCTGGGACTGGAACATGTAGACCGGATCGGTCATGCGGAAATCATGGCCGCGTTCGGGGCGGGTTATGCAGAAGTTCTGATCCTGGCAGATAACGAGATAGACCGCCGGGCGGTTACGGCGGAAGTTGAGTTGGCGCAGGCCATGCTCAAAGGCACCCATAATTCACCCAGCCGGGTCCGGGTTATCGAAGCCATCGAACTCTGCGCCGCTGGTGATAACGCCGGACGGGTCAGTGAGCCGGTTTTGCTGGTTGGCGGTCGCCGTGACATCACCCGGGTCACCGTTGCCGCGATGGCGGACAGGATCGAAGCGCCGATTCCTCTGCCCGTGGGCGCCCCCTACGGTGCGATAGAAATCGATTCTGATAAATGCACACTCTGTCTGGCTTGTGTATCACTGTGTCCGACCGGTGCCCTTGGCGACCACCCTGACAGGCCGGAAGTCCAGTTCACGGAAAACGCCTGCGTTCAATGTGGCGTCTGTGATAGCACCTGTCCGGAAACGGCCATCACTCTGAAACCCCAGTTGGATGTGTCGAAGGATGCGTTGAGTGCCCGGGCATTGCATGGCGAAGAACCGTTCGAATGCATCAGTTGTGGAACGCCCTTTGGTGTCGCCAGCACCATTAACCGGATCGTTGAAAAACTGGAAAACCAGCACTGGATGTACACTAACGCTGACAATGTCCAGCTCATAAAGATGTGCGACGACTGTCGAGTGAAAGCCCAGTACCACACGGATAACTCACCCATGGCAGGGGGCGAGCGTCCTCGGGTTCGCACCAGGGACGACTACCTGGACAGTTAAAAACAAAACAGGACACAACATGGTTCAATACGTTGACGCGGGACAAGCCAATCTGATCGGCACCGACGCGCCCCGGCCCCAGGACAAAAATCCTAAGGGGATTGATCGCATCATCGCCATCGCCTCGGGTAAGGGTGGTGTGGGCAAGTCGACAGTGGCGTCCAATCTGGCGGTTGCGCTGGCCTCGAAAGGTCTCAAGGTGGGTCTGTTAGATGCGGATGTCTACGGGCCCAGCCAGCCCCGTATGCTGGGTGTTTCAGGTCGTCCGTCCAGTCCTGACGGGCATACCATATTGCCCCTGCGCAATCATGGCGTGACCCTGATGTCCCTGGGGCTGATGGCCCCGGACGACGAAGCCATCGTCTGGCGCGGACCCATGCTGATGGGCGCCCTGCAACAGATGATGAATCAGGTGGATTGGGGCAGGCTGGATGTGCTGCTGGTGGATCTTCCCCCGGGAACGGGTGACGTCCAGATGACCCTGAGTCAGAAATTCTTTGTGGCCGGCGCCGTTGTGGTCTCGACACCCCAGGACATCGCTTTGATGGATGCGCGCAAAGGCATCGATATGTTCAACCGGATGGAGGTGCCGCTGTTTGGTCTGATCGAAAACATGGCATCCTTCGTCTGTGACGGTTGCGGGAAAGAACACCACCCGTTCGGATCCGGCGGCGCCAGGGCTGAAGCACAAAAGCTTGGCGCGCCGTTTCTGGGCGAGATCCCGCTCGATCTGGATATCCGTGTGGGCTCGGACGGCGGCGTTCCGATTGTGGTGTCAAAGCCGGATAGCCCGCAGGCAAAGGCTTTCCAGCGTATTGCCGATGAAATTGTTGCTTCTGATGTCTACGCCCGGGCTATGCGATGATCGAGTCACCCCAGTTCCCGCCGCTACTCTCGGGCGAAGTGGTGCCCAAGCACACGGATCCCTTTGACAAGGCCGTCAGCCGAGCCATCGCCGGGGTCGATTCCGGGACGATTTTTTACTCCGACGCGGTCGACACCTTGCGGGCAGCTCTGGTGCTGGCACCGGAAACGAGCCTGGAAGAGGCGATTCAAGCCGTTTACGTGGCCCAGATAGGTCTGGCCGAGAGTCTGGGGGCACTGGCCCCGCCCGAAGTGCCTGTGCACTTTCAATGGCCCGATCGTATCAAGGTCAATGGCGCCCTCTGCGGTGTTGTTCGCTTTGCCGCAGATGTGTCTGATCCCAAAGCGCAACCTAACTGGCTGGTCATCGGCATCAATGTACCCTTCATGCATTTGAGCAACGAGCCAGGCAAAAACCCGAATCAAACCTGTCTGCACGAGGAGGGTTGTGTCGAGATCACCCCCATGGGGCTGCTGGAAAGCTGGTCCAAGCACACCTTGCTGTGGTTGACCTACTTCATGGACAGTGGGTTCGAACGCGTACATAGCGAGTGGCGACCACGTTGTGACACTCTGGGTAAAATGATCGACCAGCCAAAACCCGGAGTCTTTGTTGGTCTGGATGAAAAGGGCCGGATGCTATTGCGTCAGGACGTCATGACCGAGACAGTGAGTTTGATTGAATTCGCGGAGCACCTATGAAACTGGCCAGAACCCTGCGTCTGGATGTATCCGATGAAAATGTCTACGAGGTGCCGGCCCCCAGCGGCGAATGGGCGATCTCAGGCGGATTCGAGTTTTCGAACTGGCGCGAAGCGGATCTGACGGGCAAGGCCCGTCAGGCCTTCAGCAACGGCTGGTACAGTGTAGAGTCGGGTGGCCGCGCCAGTTTTGTTGGGGTCTGTGACATTACTGAAGCGGAACTGGAGCAGTTGTGCAGGACCCTCGCGCAAACTTTCGTTGAGCGCTACGGTGCGCCGGATATCGACGCGGCTTACCCCGTCGCCTGCGAAGAAATTGAGCAGATGCGTAGCATGTGTGAGGACTTCGAAGACAACACCCTGCTGATGGTCAGCCGCACGCTGACCGAGCTGGGAGTTGAGGAAACCTACCGCTCCCGGGCTCCACAAGATGCCTCACTGGAGGCCTTTGCCGTGCACGGCAGCGTCGAGTGATTACAACCCGAAGCTGCCGTAGGGGATGAACTGCACGGGGGTCCCGGGCTCGATTTGCTGCGCAGTCTCATCCAGTTCCACCAGACCCTCAGACCAGGCCAGCCCCGTAACCCGGCCCGAGCCTTCAGAGCCGAACACCTCAACCTGACCGTTACGGACCCGAGCGCGCAACATCTCGCTGCGCCCCGGCTTTTTGTTCTTGGTAAAACTGGCGGGCACGAGATAGCCCTGAGGTTCGAACCACTCCCCCCCTGCCAGCAGCGCCATCGCGGGCGCGCCGAAACGCAGCGCGCAGACCCAGGCGGCCACCGGATTGCCCGGCAACCCCACCACAGGCGTGCCACGGAACATGGCCAGCGCCAGCGGCCGCCCGGGCTTGATCGCGATGCGCCAGTTGCTGATGTCACCGTGGGCTTTCAGCGTTTTCGACACATGATCCTCGTCCCCGGCAGATATCCCGCCGCTGGTCAGGATCAGGTCGCATTGCTCGGCGCCACGCTCTAACGCTGCTTTGACGTCCGTAGCCCGGTCCAGTACATGGCCCAGGTCGACCAACTCGTAGCCAAGCTGTGCCACCAGGGCACTCAGCATCGGGCGGTTCGCGTCGTAAATCTGCCAGTCGGTGACCGCTGAACCGACTGGCTTCACTTCATCGCCCGTGGACAGGACGCCAACGCGCAGTCGCTGATACACATCCACCGACGCCACACCCACGCTGGCGAGGACTGAAACCTGGGTCGGCGTCAGGCGGGTTGCCGCCTTGAGGATGCGATCCTGCGCTTTGATGTCCTCACCCGCTTTTCGCCGATTGGCGCCTGCTTTTAACGTACCATTCAAATGCAGCTGGTCATCGACGACCTCGCAGTCCTCTTCCAGAACCACCGTATCAGTGCCAGCCGGCATCACCGCGCCGGTCAGGATCCGGATCGCGTGGCCTTCGGGCACCTGCCCCATGTAAGGTTCACCGGCGGCACTGCGGCCATCCACCAGGGGCAGGGCGCAGGGTACCCGGGTTAAAGGTCCTGCAAACGCATAGCCGTCGACCGCAGAATTGCTGCTGGGGGGATGGGCGCGAGGCGCATAGACATCGCTCGCCAGTATCCTCCCACTCACCTGTGACAGCGGAACAGCGCGCTCCACGCCCACCACGGGATGCAAACGTGAACGCAAGCGCTCCAGTGCCTCGTCTACGGGTGTCCAGTTTACCCCGGGGGGCAGGGCAAAACAGTCGTTACGAAGCTCGTTCATGATTCTCCCGTTTACGGCCCTCTTGGGCTCAGAATAAAGTCGGCTATCCCGGATACATCGTTCAAATCAAAGCCGGGGCCCGAAAACTCCGAAGGATAATCCGTTGCCACTGCAATAATGCTGGCGTCTTCCAGATGAAGCGGCGCACGGGAACACTCCTGCCTGTGCACTTCGATCTTGGGGTGTTTATGGGACTTGAACCCCTCAACCACGACCCAGTCGCAGGGGCCCAGACGGGCCAGCAACTCATCCATGGTCGGCTCGTTGGCGTCCCGAAGCTCGTGCATGATGGCGAAGCGTTGTCCACCCGCCAGGATGACCTCCCGGGCGCCGGCCTCGCGATGCCGGTAGCTGTCGGTGCCGGGCTGGTCGACATCCACTTTATGGTGGGCATGTTTGATCGAATTGACCGTTAAACCTCGGCTGGAAAGCTCACGGATCAGTGCGCTGGCCAGGGTGGTTTTTCCGCAGTTTTTCCAGCCGACAATACCAATGACATTCACTTCAGATGCTGCTCCGCCCAGGCCAGATCTTCTGGCGTGTTGATGTTGAAAAAGTCATCCTCACCGAAAATCACCAGGGTCTCGCCCTGGGTTTGTGTCCACTGACGAATCTTGCGCACGCCGTCGTTCAGGGCATCTCTCAAATCGTGACGCAATGCAACCCGCCAGCGGCCAAAGGTCGGTTGGGGCACTCGGCCGCGCTCCGGGTCCGGCGTCGCCGCCAATACCACCGGAGTATCGTATTCGGACAAACGCCGGGCCAGGTCTAGAGGGAAGGATGGGGTATCGGCGGCGACACTGATCAGCCAATCGTGGCCCTGTTCCGCCGCCCAATCCATTCCTGCCAGCACACCCGCCAGCGGGCCCGCGTAGCCGGTGACAGAGTCGGCCACCACGGGCAACCCCAAATCGTCGAAACGACTCAGATCCCCATTGGCGTTCAACACCACGGCGTCGACCTGCGGCGTGATTCGATCAATGACACGCTGGATCAACGACCGATCGCCCAGCAACAATCGTCCCTTGTCACCGCCGCCCATGCGGTTTGCCTGGCCACCGGCCAGAATGACTGCGCACTCAGTCATGCTCCGCCTCCGTCAATCACGCTGAGCACCTTTACGGCGCATTTTCTTGTCCTCATCGGGAACCTGCGACAAGTCCTGATCGTAGACCAGACGGTGCTGGCCACTGAGGCAGGTGAATTTCTTGCCGCGCATCCGGCCAATCAGCGTCAACCCGACCTGCCGGGCAATATCGACGCCCCAGGCAGTGAAGCCGGACCGGCTGATGAGGGTAGGAATGCCCATCAGGGCGGTCTTGATCACCATCTCGGAGGTCAGGCGGCCTGTAGTGTAAAGAACTTTATCGGCCGCCTGGATGTCGTTCAAGTGCATCCAGCCAGCGATCTTGTCGACCGCATTGTGACGTCCGACATCCTCCATATAGGCCAGGACCTGAAGCCCCTGACACAGGGCCGTGCCGTGAATGGCGCCGGTTTCCATGTACAGGCTGGGCGTGTGATTAATCTGGTAGGAGAGGTCGTAGAAGGTGCTGGTATGAACCGGTGTGTCCGGTAAGGACAGCCCTTCAAGTCCCGCCATCATGTCTCCAAACACAGTGCCCACGGCGCAGCCTGAGGTCCGGGTTTTCTTTTCCAGCTTGTCTTCCACGTCTGTGACACCCGCGGTGCGAACCACAGCGACTTCCAGCTCTTCGTCAAAATCGATCTTCGTGACCCGGTCGGTCTCTTTCAGCATCCCCTGGTTCAGGAGAAAACCGAGCGCCAGGTACTCCGGGTGATCGCCGATGGTCATTGCCGTGACGATCTCCTGGCTGTTCAGATAGATGGTCAGGGGACGCTCTTCGATCACACTGATCGATTTGGCTTGACCGGTCTCGTCAACGCCTTCAACAGTGCGCGATAGCCGGGGGTCGGTGGGGTTGGGAAGAAGCTTTTCAATCGTCATCATTGTTCGAGCCATTCGGGGTGTTACGCGACATATGATGCCGGTGTCGGATTACGCTTGGCCAACCCGATCATATCCGGTCAACCTAGTTGGCATTCGGAAAAAATAACTGTTTACCATCAACCTGATAGGCGCCAATGGCGGCTTGTCCGGTTTCGGACACCAACCACTGTGCAAAGGTCTTCGCCGCCTCTTGATTCACGCTGGGACACTTGTCCGCGTTGACGGGAATAATACCGTACTGGTTAAACAGGGAGGCGTCTCCCTCGTAGAGAATGGTGGCATCCTGTTTGTTGGCAAATGTGATCCAGGTGGCTCTGTCGGTCAACACATAGGCGCTCAGGGTCACGCCCGTGTTGAGGGTTGCGCCCATGCCGCTGCCGGTTTCAAGGTACCATTGACCGGATCCGGTATCAGGGTCGATACCGGCCGCCTGCCACAGAGATCGTTCTTTCTTGTGTGTCCCCGAATCATCCCCGCGTGACGCAAACTTAGCCCCTGATTGCTTGATCCGCTCCAGAGCCTCAATAACGTTCTGAGCTCCTCCTACATTGGCCGGATCAGTTTCAGGCCCGATGATGACGAAGTCGTTGTACATCAGGTCGCGGCGGTAATCGCCATAACCTTCGGTGACGAATTTTTCTTCCGCGGGCTTGGCGTGAACCAGGAGAACGTCCCCGTCACAATGCATGGCGTTTTTGATCGCCTGTCCCGTGCCCACTGCGACGACATGAACCTCAACACCGGTGTCCTTTTCCTGTATCGGTAACAGGTAGTCATACAGACCACTGTTCTGAGTTGAAGTGGTGGATTGAACGATGATCGTATCCGCCAGAGTTTGAGCGCTTAACATTAAAGCAATGCAGGTGATGAGATGTTTCATGGCAGCCCTCTAAAACAGGATTTCACCGGCCAGATAAGCTTTGGCCGCAGGGGTCTGGGGCGTGGTAAAGAATTGATCCGCCGGACTCTGCTCCGCTACCTTCCCATTAGACATAAATACGATTTCATCGGCCAGACGTCTAGCCTGACTTTGATCATGACTGACCAGGATCACCTTGGTTCCCTGGAGGCTTTGGGCTTTGACCAGGGATTCGATTAACAAAACCGATGCCGGATCAAGGTTAGCCGTCGCCTCATCCAGGAGCAACAATGCGGGCTCACTCAACAGCGCTCGGGCCAGGGACAGTCGTTGCTGTTCCCCACCTGACAGCATCCGGGCGGGTTGGTCGGCGCGGTTAGCCAGGTTGACCGACTCCAGGGCCTGAATCAAACGCTCGGGCGCGGTCTTGGCAATCTCGGGGGCCGCAAAGGCCAGATTCTGCAGCACGGTTCGGCGCAGCAGTACCGGGTGCTGAAAGACCATGGCCTGCTCATCGCGACTGTCCGCGACTGCCAGAGAACCCAGTTTGATGAATCCCTGATCCGGAGTGATCAGGCCATGCAGACAGCGCAAGAGCAGGGTTTTGCCTGCGCCGTTCGGGCCCATAATCACAGTGATACCAGGGTCATCAATCTTCAGGTTCACCCCTCCCAGCACGGGCCGATCGCTTCTGGTCAGGCGCAGATCGCGGATACTTATGGGCAATAGTGGATTAGGCATATTGGCGTTTCGCAGCGTATTCACGGACGCCTATCACCAGCGCGTTGACCAGCAATGACAGCGACAGCAGCACCGCTCCCAGGCCCAAGGCGAGGGTCAGGTTGCCCTTGGAGGTTTCCAGCGCGATGGCGGTGGTCATGACACGGGTCAGATGATCAATATTGCCGCCGACGATGATGACAGCACCAACCTCGGCGATGGCGCGACCGAAGCCCGCCAGAATGCAGGTGGTCAGGGCATAGCGTGCGTCCACCAGATAGGCCACCACAGCCCGGCGTCCGGTGATGCCCATGGAGTAAAAAGTATCGCGGTATTCCTGATGGAGATTCTCAATCACCTGATTCGACAGGGCCGCAATAATCGGGGTGATCAGGACTGCCTGCGCGATGATCATGGCAGAGGGTGTGTACAGAAGCCCCAGCCAACCCAGTGGCCCGGACCGAGACAGCAGCAGGTACACGATCAGCCCCACAACCACCGGGGGCATGCCCATCAGAGCATTGAGCAAAAGGATGCAGAATTTCCGCCCCGGAAATTTGGAGATCGCCAGCCAGCTCCCGAGGGGCAAACCGATGATGGCGGATATGGCCAAGGCAATCAGGCTGACCCGGATGGACAGCAAAAGGATTTCGAAGAGATCTGCATCCAGCGTGATAATCAGTCGAAAGGCTTCAGACAAAGCATCCATTTATAAGGATAGTCCTGCAGCAGTAAAACAAAGATTCAATCCTCTTTGCCTCAGGTTCGCAAGGGCTTTGAGCAGGTTCAACCCGAGTGGAAACGAAACAAAGGTGATTCTGCGAGTCCGGGTGCGTCGAGCGCCGAATGAATCATGGTAAGGCCCGATATAGACGACTTTTATTATTCTACGTAAAGGCTAAAGCTACAGATGTTGATGTTCGGAGGGAAGAGATACTTCGACGAAATCGGCATCGAGGGGGTTGAGCAGGGGCACTGACTATGGACCTCAGTCAGGCCGAGAAGCGGGCCGCCAAACAGGCTTAACTGTGCCAGAAGCTTCGCGCCCGTCTGAAGTACATGGAGAGAGCATTTCCGGCTTCTACAATCTGAACGATCAGGGCAAGCGCGTGTCTGAGCGGCAATGGGTGTAGACTGGGTCGAAATTTCACAGAAGGAAGCTGTTTCATGCCGTCTGCACCGATGCCTCGGTGGCAACGCCAGACCTCTGCTATTGCGAGTGGTTTCCTCGGTGACTGGCTGGAGTCACGCCGAAATCCGCTGGCGGTCTCTCTGGCGTTGCTGCACCAGAATTCCGAGCTGGACCCGGCATATCCCTGCATTGACGAGCCTTCCGGAACCCTGTGCCTTTCCATACATGGCCTGATGGAGCTGGAAACGGTCTGGCGCATGCCGGGTGCCTCGGGTGACAGCTACGGTGCATCGCTCTCGTCGGCCATTCGCGGGGGTGTTACCGATCTTGTGCTGCGTTACAACACTGGTCGGCCCATCTACCGCAATGGCCGGGATCTGGCACAGCTGTTGGAACAGGTTGTTACTTCCTGGCCCGTGCCCGTCACCCGCCTGATCCTGCTTGGGCACAGTATGGGGGGGCTGGTGATTCGCAGCGCCTGCCAGTCGGGGCAAGCAGCCGGGCACCGGTGGTTGAAGGCGCTCAGCGATTGCGTGTACATCGGATCGCCTCATGATGGATCCTGGTTGGCCAGGGGCGCGCGTTCGGTGGCGGGGATGCTTAATGACATGCCCCGCGACTACCTGAAGGTGATTGGTGAGGTGATTGATTTGCGTAGCTCGGGCATTCGTAATCTTTCCCGGGGCGACATTCTGGAACAGGGTGCGGGTGAGGCGCCATTGCTGCCCGGCGCCCGGCATTATGTGGTCTGTGGTTTGTTGTCCCGCTCCAGAACTCACCCCGTGAATGCGTTGTTCGGCGATGCCCTGGTGCATGAAGCCAGTGCGCAGGGTCTGGAACAACCGGGCTGGCAGCTGGCGGGCATGGCGACGTTTCCGGGGATTGACCACATTGGTCTGGCCCATCACCCGGATGTGGCAACTCAACTGCAGGAGTGGTTGGTATGAGTATCCAGATTGATCCGCACCAGCGCCGCTGGTGGCTCGGGATGGGGGACCTGCTCGCGCAGGGGGCGAGTCACAGCGCGTTGAAGCTCGAGCGCGTGCACCTTGCGATAGCTGACGAAACCTTCGGCCTTCTGGAGCGCGTTCCGGTTGCCCGTCCCTGGAGCCGGCTGGTTCGGGTGTCGCATCGTGGTATCTCAAGGGTGAGCTACAGAAGTGTGAGCTTGGCCGCTGCGGGCCTGGGCTTTGCAATTGCGGCATTATCGCCGGATCCGGATCCGGATCAGGCCGTTGATCGGGATCAAGAAGCATAGGGCAGCCGCACTCTAAACTGACGGGGAATAATCCCTAACTCAGCCATGGAGAGTGCTGGCGATGCCTTTGGAAAAACACGATCTTTTGCACGAATTGCCCGAGTCCAGAGAAGCGATACACCTGCTTAAAGCCAACAGTGGCCACTTTGCCCGGCTGTTCGATGAGTATCATGAGCTGGACCATGAGATTCACCGGATTGAGTCGGGCGCTGAAAACACCTCGGACGACTACCTGGAAAACCAGAAGAAGCAGCGTCTGAGCCTGAAGGACCAGCTGTACACGATGGTTCGGGAGTATGAGGCGGCTGCCGCCGGCTGACATAAAACGCCCACACAGTGGTCAACTAACGTTCACGCCATCGTAACGCTCCTTGTGAACACTGAATTGGCAGTATCATTCATTTCACAAGGAGCTGTTTATGATATTACGCACATTGCTGGGCATCGCGCTTTGCTCACTGCCCCTGGCTTGCACGCAGGCTGCGCCGAACACCCAGGCGGGGCAGAACCGGTTGCCGCCCGGACAGGTCGACTGGCAGGGAGCCTTGGAGCATGGTGCCAAAGGTCATGACACCATCGAGATCGGGCCGCGCCCGTTCTGGCTGGTCGACGACATGGATGAAGGCCCGCTGAAAGAGCGTCTGCAAGCCTGCCAAACCAAGCACCTGAAGCGAACCGATTTCTCGATTGGCCACCGGGGCGCGCCGCTCCAGTTTCCGGAACACACCCTGGAATCCTACGTTGCTGCCGCCAAGATGGGGGCCGGTATTGTCGAGTGTGATGTCGCATTCACCAAGGACCGGGAGCTGGTGTGCCGGCACGCCCAGAATGACCTGCATACCACCACCGACATCGTCACCATTCCCGAATTGAATGCCAGGTGTACCCAGCCCTTTGTGCCAGCAGACCCTGCCACGGGCATACCGGCCCGGGCGGAGTGTCGGACCAGCGACATCACCCTGGCCGAGTTCAAAACCCTGAAGGGCAAGATGGATGCCTTCAATCCTATGGCAACCACCCCGGAAGAGTATGTGCGTGGCACCGCAGACTGGCGGACCGATCTGTACACCGCCCGTGGCACCCTGATGACCCATCGCGAGAGCATCGACCTGTTTCAGGCCCTTGGTGTGAAATTCACGCCGGAGCTTAAATCACCGGTGGTCGAGATGCCCTTCGAGGGCGACTACAGCCAGCAGGATTACGCCCGCCAGATGATCGAAGACTACCGCAAGGCCGGGGTGTCTCCCGGGGATGTCTGGCCGCAGTCGTTCAATCTGGATGACGTACTGTTCTGGATTAACGAAACCCCGCGCTTTGGTGAGCAGGCGGTGTTTCTCGATCAGGCCAAACCCACGGATGGCAACACCTCTCTGGCCTATATGGAGAGTTTGAAAGCCCAGGGCGTGAACATTCTGGCGCCCGCGCTCTGGAAGTTGCTGGCGCTGAATGGGCACCAGGAGATCGTGCCATCCGGGTATGCCGAGAATGCCCGTCTGGCCGGGCTGGATTTGATTGCCTGGACGGTGGAGCGGAGTGGTCCATTGGCCAGCGGCGGTGGCTGGTACTACCAGAGCGTCACGGATGCCATCAACAACGACGGTGACGTGCTTACGGTGATCGACGCGCTCGCGAGGGACGTGGGCGTGATTGGCATCTTCTCTGATTGGCCGGCTACCACAACGTTTTATGCCAACTGCATGGGGCTGGCTGAATAGTTATTTCGTCGCTGATGGGGTGGAAGTGAGGCAACTTTAAAATATCAGTGCCTTAAGGAACCGTGGGCGCGGCCGGTGGCCGCGTCCCCGCTAAGCTCTTCGTTACTGCTTGTTCTCCAGATCCCCGAACTGGTCGGCAAACAGGGCCGATGACAGGTAACGTTCCGCCGAATCCGGCAGCACCACGACGATATTCTTGCCCTTGTGCTCCGGCTGCTTGCTGACGCGTACCGCCGCGACCACCGCTGCGCCACAGGAAATGCCGCACAGGATGCCTTCTTCCTGCATCAGCCGATGGGCCATCTCCATGGCCTCTTCGTTGGACACCGTTTCAACCTGGTCCACCATGTCCAGATCCAGGTTCTTGGGTACGAAGCCGGCCCCGATGCCCTGGATTTTGTGGGGTGAGGGCTTTGGCTCTTCGCCACTGAGGGTCTGGGTGATCACCGGCGAATCCGTGGGCTCGACCGCCACGGTGGTGATCTGCTTGCCACGGGTTTCCTTGATATAGCGGGACACACCGGTGAGGGTGCCGCCGGTGCCAACGCCGGAGACAAAGATGTCGACCTCGCCATCGGTGTCGTGCCAGATCTCGGGGCCTGTGGTGTCTTCATGAATGCGCGGGTTGGCCGGATTCTGGAACTGTTGCGGCAGGAAATGGCTATCGGGATCGGAGGCGAAAATCTCCTCGGCTTTGGCAATGGCGCCGGGCATACCCTTGGCGGGCTCGGTCAGGACCAGTTCTGCGCCCAGCGCCTTGAGCACCTTGCGCCGTTCCAGACTCATGGACGAAGGCATGGTGAGTACCAGCTTGTAGCCGCGCGCTGCCGCCACGAACGCCAGGGCAATGCCGGTGTTGCCGCTGGTCGGTTCCACAATGGTCATGCCGGGCTTGAGGGTGCCCCGCTTTTCCGCATCCCAGATCATGGCCGAACCAATACGGCATTTCACGGAATAGGCCGGGTTTCGGCCTTCAATCTTGGCCCAGATAGTGGCCCCGTCGTTTACCCGGTTCAGCTGGATCAGCGGCGTGTTACCGATGGAAAGGGAATTGTCTTCATAGATGCGTGCCATGGGGTGCTCCTTGTCGTTATTCTGGAAGTCTAGCAGCTCTCACTGTTTGATGGCTCGAACCTCGAGCCGGTTCCGCCCGTTCTCTTTGGCGCAGTAGAGTGCCTGGTCGGCAAGCCGCAGGAACGCAGCCGGGGAATCGCTTGGTTCCGGTATGCCGGTGGCGAGCCCGATACTGACGGTGAGGTGAATCTCCTGGCCGGAAAAGACCGTTGGGGAATCGGCGATGGCGTTCCGGAACCGGTCCAGCCGTTCGATGATTTCCCTGCGGTCCTGATAGGTGGTGAAGATAACAAACTCTTCGCCGCCAAAGCGTGACAGACGGTCCGTCTCTCGCCGGAAATGGCGCTTCATCATCTCCGCCAGGGTCTTGAGGCAGTGGTCGCCGGCGTCATGGCCAAAGGTGTCGTTGATGGACTTGAACAGGTCTGCATCGACCATGGCCACCGCGAATCCGTCCCGGTTACGCTGACACCACTGGAAGCTTTTCCGGAACTCCCGGTCAAAGTAACTGCGGTTGCCAAGCTGGGTCAGATCGTCTGTCACGCTCAGGCGTGCAAGGGCGTCATTGGCGCTCGCCAGTTGGCGGTTCAGCCGATTGAGTTTGCGGTTCCAGTAAAACAGCAGGGCAGCGCCGATGATGGCTATGCCCACCAGCTGCCACACCAGCCGGTAATCCACCGACTGCTCGATTTTGATATTGCGCCAGTAGCTTTCCAGCCCGCTTCGTTCCTCCGGGGTCAGGCTGTCGACGAGTTTCTGCATGATGTCATGCAGAACCGGTTCGTCACTGCGGGAGGCAACGGACAGCGACCAGTCGGCCGGGATCCGGCCGATGACCTTGAGGTCCGCCAGGCCAAGCTCCTGCATGTGGTAGCTGGCGGTTGCGAGGGTCGTGACGTATCCGGCAAGTTCATTATCCTGCAACAGTTTCATGCCCTTGGTCTCGTTCTCCACCTCGACCAGTTGCATCCCCGGGTACCGGTATTTCAGGAGTTCGGAGAAGGCATAGTCTTTGACCACGCCGACCCGCTTGTTGCGAAGGTCGCCCACGTTCTCGATGAACGGCGCTTCGATCCGGCCCAGGATGATATTGGGAACTTGCAGATAGGGTGTGGTGAAGTTCAGGTATTGGGCCCGCTCCGGGGTTTTCATCGCCAGTGCCAGCATGTCGCAGCGCCGCTCTCTGACAGCTTCCAGGCTTTCGGGCCAGGAATCTGTTTTTACGAGCTGAAACTGAATGTTGCCCCTTTCACTGAAAAGCCGAAAGGTTTCCGCCGACAGGCCCTCGTGTTCGCCGGATGAATCCAGCCCTTCCAATGGCATCCAGTCGTTGTCGATACAGTAGGAGACGTTTCGGTCGCGTTCGTCCAGCCATGCCTGCTCATCGGGAGAGAGGCTTAGCTTGGCCGGGCCGAGGGATTCCTCGGCAGCCGACGCACCCAGCCAACGATCTTCGATGGTCCTCATTTCCGTCGGGCTGATGGCCGCCAGTGCCTGATCGAGAATCTCTGCCAGCGGCGCCAGGGAGGCGCGCACCCCGAAGCGCAGATCCTCTCCGGGGTGGTCTTCAAACACCAGTTCACCGGCAATCCGGACACCGGGTATCCGCAGTTCCTGAATCCAGAAGTTGCCATTGGGCAGAGCGGCGAGCACGACATCCACACGGTCGTGTTCCAGGGACTGGAACATGGCTTCCTGGGAATCAAACACCTTGGCGCTGTCGCCCAGTGCCTGAACCACTTCTGTCTCGTAGTAGATGTCCGAACTGATGCCAACGGTGTAGCCTGACAGGCTTTCCAAACCGTTGTATTCAAGGCCGCCATCACGAGTGAAGACCACGTTGGGAATGAGGTAGTAGGGTTCGGTAAACCGGGCAAACGTCTGTCGTTCTTCGGTCAGGGACATGTTTCCCAATACGTCGATGGTGCCATCCCGTAGCATGGGGACGAGTTCCGACCAGGCGCCGCTGACGGGGATCACTTGCAGCCCGGTGAGATCTGCCAGACGATTGAGAACATCGACGGACAGCCCCTGCAGTTTGCCGCCCGCCTTGAAACTGAAGGGGGCATAATCCGGCATCAGGCCAACCCGGACCGGCCCCAGCCTGGAGATGAACAGGCGCTCCTCGTCGGTCAGTTTGAAGTTCAGGGTTTCGTTGATGCTGGTGCCGCCGAACTCCCGCCATCGTTGCAGCAGTTCCATTTTCCTGGATTCCGGGATGGCCTTGAGCCCCAGTTGTATGCGCCGGAACAGTTCCGGGTTGTCTTTTCTCACGCCGATGCGAAGGTCTTCCTGGGCCTTGGGGCCCAGCGGTGCCGGACCGGCAATGCTCAGAAAGTACAGGCCTGCAATGTTGGCCTGGTACTTGAGGCTCAGTCGTGGCCCCATGATGACGTCCACCCATTGGAACGCCAGGGCACGGACCAGGCTGGGGATGGAATCGTAGGTCCTGACGTCAATGCCGTTTTCAACGAGCAGGTCCCGGTAATAGACGTCTTCCACAACACCCACGGTGAGATCCTTCAGGTCGGCAAGGGACTCGACGTCTCCAATCGGGTGGGTTCCGTCCTGCATGAGGAAGGTCTGGCGGATATGGTAGGGCTCGGTGAACAGGATCCGGTCGGTCTGATCCTCCCGGTAGGAAATGGCATCGATGACATCAAGCCGGCCGTCCAGGAAGGCCTCGTAGAGCTCGGGCCAGTTGCCGGCCCGATACTCAAACTTGATGCCGCTGTTGGCCTCGATCTCTTTCAGGATATCCGGTGAAAAACCGGACGTGGTGCGGCCTTCGAAAAACGAGTAGGGCTTGTTGTCGGCGACGATGCCAACGGAAACCGTGTCTTCAGAGGCGAGTTCCTCGGCGCTGAGCGTAGAGCGGGGAACGCACAGACCCAAGGCGGAGAGAATGGTAAGCCCCAGCCAGATAAAAATAATGTTTGAACGGGGGGCGAACCAGTCGCTCATTGCGTTGCCGGTGATAGTCAGTCCCTGATAGGGATTCAGTCTAGTCGGTGCAACCGGCTTTGCCCAACGAGCGTGAACGTCAGGTTACAAACTGCTTCAGCCAGGATGAAAGCTGGGATGCGGACATGGCGCCGCTTTTCCGGGCAATTTCCTGCCCGCCGCGGAAGAGAATCAGCGTCGGAATGCTGCGAATGCCGAACTGACCCGAGGCCTGTGGCGCTTCCTCGGTATTCAGCTTGGCAAACGCGACCTTGCCGGCCCATTGCCTGGCAGCTTGCTGGAATTCCGGCGCCATGGCCTTGCACGGGCCACACCAGCTGGCCCAGAAATCCACCAGCACCGGCAGGTCAGACTGCGCCACGACCTTTGTCAGGGTGGCGTCGTTCAGGGTTGCGACCTCACCCGCCAGCAGGGGGCGCTTGCAGGCTCCGCAGTTCGGATTGTCCGCCAGACGGGCGGCGGGTACGCGGTTGGTTCTCAGGCAGTGGGGACACGTGATCTGGCGGACATCGGTCATGAGGTTTCTCCTAAACGGTCTGCCTCTTCAAATGGAGCCCAATGCCGCCGAATTCAAGATGCGCGGGTGCTGGCCGATCAGTCGCTGACCTTTCGCCCGGTGTAATCGGAAAAGTCCGGCTTTTTCGGGTGGTGCTGGTCGTCGGTCATGTAGGCGGACGTCAGGATGAACTCGGCGGTTGCGCGATTGCACGCCACCGGAATGTTCCAGAGGGCCGCTATCCGCAGCAGGGCCTTGATGTCCGGGTCGTGGGGTTGGGGTTCCAGTGGGTCCCAGAAAAACACCAGTAGATCAATTTCACCTTCGGCGATCTTGGCGCCAATCTGCTGGTCACCGCCCAGGGGGCCGCTCAGCAGACACTGGATATCGTCCCGCTGCAGGTTCTCGCGCAACAGGCGGCCTGTCGTACCGGTTGCGTAAAGGGCCAGGGGGGCAAAGCGGGTGCGGTTCTCGGCAACCCAGTCGACCAGCTCCTTTTTCTTGTTGTCGTGTGCCACCAGAGCGACGGATTTCACGGCCATTTGAGGTAAAGTCTCCTTTTTACTGAACGAATCCGGTGGCCAGTGTTTCACAGCCGGCCACCGGACGGAATAGGACAGAAGGGTTATGTCGGTGACCGAAACCGTTGATTGGAGAACCATATCCGCCGCGCTCTGGCGCCGCCACCGGTCCGGTTTGCGGGCCATTCGCCGGCTCGATCCGGTGCAGTGGCAGGACCTGACAGGCATTGATCGCCAGCAGCAGGCACTGGCCCGGAACACCGAGCGGTTTCTGGCCGGCGAACCCTCCAACAACGCCTTGCTCTGGGGGGCCCGCGGGACGGGGAAATCCTCCCTGATCAAGGCCCTGCTGAACCGCTACAGCGATCGCGGGCTGCGGATGATTGAGGTGGACAAGGATGACCTGGTGAACCTGCCGGAAATCGTCGATGACATCTGCGACCTCAGCTTCCGGTTCGTGATCTTCTGCGACGACCTGTCGTTCGACGTGGGTGAATCCGGATACAAGGCACTCAAGAGTGTTCTCGAAGGCTCGCTGGAACTGCCGCCGGAAAATGTCCGGGTCTACGCCACCTCCAACCGCCGACACCTGATGCCGGAGTTCATGTCCGACAACCTCAAGAGCGAGATCCGGGACGGCGAACTGCATCCGGCCGAGGCCATTGAAGAACAGGTCTCCCTGGCCGACCGTTTTGGCCTCCAGCTATCGTTCTATCCGTTCTCCCAGGACGTCTACCTGCAGGCGGTGGACGCGCTGTTCCCGGAGGTGGCCGACCGGGACGCCCTGCACCGGCAGGCCATCCGGTTTGCCACAGGCAAAGGCGTACGTAATGGCCGGACTGCCCAGCAGTTCTATCGCCAGTTTGCCGGTGACGACCTCTCGGACCAGGGCTAGGGCTACTGCCGTTTGGCGAGTTTGATGAACCGGTTATGTATGGTGCGCACGCCAAAGAACACCAGCAGCAGAGTGGCCGGTATGGCAATGCCGAGTACCAGTGACTTGTTGAAATCGAAACCGGCGTCGTACAGGGCCTCAAGTCCCAGCTTGAGGAGCCCGACCAGGTAGTAGGAAATCGCCACCACGGAAAAGCCTTCCACGGTGTGCTGCATCATCAGCTGGATCTTGGAACGGCGATCCATGGAACTGAGCAACTGCTGGTTCTGGCTCTGGATCGCCAGTTCAACCCGGGTGCGCATCATGTCGGAAGCCCGGTCGACCCGCCGTGACAGATCCTCCAGCCGTTCGCTGACCGCTTCGCAGGTCTTGACCGCCGGGGTCAGCCGGCGGGTCATGAATTCGGTGATGGTGAGGTGGCCCGAGAGCTCGTCTTCCCGCAATTCCTCCAGCCTCGTGAGCACCAGGCGGTGGTAGGCGCGGGTCGCTGAGAACCGGAAGGTGGAGTGTGCCCGGAACGCTTCAATGCGGGAGGCGATGTTGGTCAGTTGCGCCAGCAGTTCCTGTTCGTCCACGTCCTGTTTGTCAGCCAGCGCTTGGGTGATGGTCGCCATCTGCTGGTCCATATCGTTCAGTGCGGGGGTGATTTCCCGCGCCACCGGCAGCGCCAGTAATGACATCAGCCGGTAGGTCTCGATTTCCATCAGCCGCTGGGTCAGTCGGCCGAGCTGACTGTCCGACATATGGTGATTCATAACCATGAACCGCCCGAAGCCATCGCTGTGCAGCTTGAAGGTGCCCCAGACCCTTGCTGCGCCCTCCTGTGGGCTGCTGCCAACCAGCCGCATTCCCTCGAAATGTTGTCGCACGTAGGCCAGGTCCCCATGGGCGTCTTCAGTGGCCGGGCGGATTTCCAGATGGAACGCTGCGACAATGGTGCCGGTCAGCTGCTCGAGCCAGCCCTCTGGCAGCAATGAGATGCCGGTTTCGAGAAAGGGGGATTCGTCGCCGCTGGCCAGGTTGGTGAAGGTGTAGGTTGCGAACTCCATGTGCATTTCCCGACGAACCCGGAGATTGCCAAAGGTCTGTTCGAAACAGCCTACCTCGTGCTCTGGCACCGGATAACCCAACTGACGGTGCAGTTGCTGCAGGTGCAGAAACTGTTGCCGGCGCTGCTCCGGGGAAGTCAGTACCGCCATCTGGGTAACCCGGGCCGGGGTAGGCAGTACCTGGAAGGGACGTGAGTGCAGTTCGTTGTACAGATCATCCCGTAGGGGATGGATGTCGAGGCAGTCCAGTCGTGCGCTCACGGCAAGGTCCTGTGGTCAAGAATTGGCTGACGGGATGATAACGCGGAATCGGACCCCGTCAATTCCACTTTGGACGCCATTGGCGGCTTCCACGCTCGCCCCGTGAAAGTCGGCAATGAGTCGGACTATCAGCAGGCCTTGGCCCAGGTGGCCCTCTTCCTGCCCTGCACGCAGGGACACAAAGGGACCGAAAATGTCGGTTCCGGTGTCGCCGGGCAGAGCCGATCCCTCGTTGAACACCGACAGCCAGAGGCCATCGGCATGGCTTTCGAGTTCCACCTGAATCAGTCCGCCCTCGGGGGTGAAGTCCCGGGCGTTGTCCGCCAGCTTGTCGAGCAACTGGACCATGAGTTCGGGGGAACCGATCATGGCGCAACCGTGCTCGGGGCCGACGTACCGGATCCGGTGATGTGGATCCAGTGTCTGATAGGCAGCGGTCGCCTGGGACGCCACTTCGGCGAGATCAAAGCGTTCCTTGTCAGCGTGGTCAAAGCTTTGCTCCAGTCGGGCCGCCTCGCTCATGCCATTGAGGATTTGACGCAGCCGGTCGGTCGCGGCTGAGGCCCGTTCCAGGTATTGCTGGCGCTCGCTTTCGGATTCGCTGTGGCTGAGGTTTTCCAGTGACGAACGGACCACGGCAACCGGCGTTTTCAGCTCATGGGACAGGCGCCGGGAAAAACTTTCCAGATAGCGGTTATACCCGTGCAGGCGATCCACCATCTGGCTGAAGTGGCGCTGGAGCTGCCCGAGTTCATCGTCGGATCTGGAAGCAGGCAGGGAGCCGGTAATCCGGCCGTCCTCATCCACGCTGGCACTGACTGCCCGCTGTAAGCGTGTGATGCGCCAGGACAGCCAGCTGGCGTAGCCCAGCAGGACCAGGGTCAGGCCGACAATGATCAGGGTGCTGCGGGCGATCACCGAACCCAGGGTGGAGCCCGAGAGCGTCAACAACTGGTCCAGGGATTGTTCGAGGATCAGGGTTCGGCCGCCGAAGACCGGTTCGGTGGTCAATAGCCAGATGCTGCCGTCATCGTGCTGGACCAGCCCTTCCGATGGCAGGGTGCCGGGTGCCAGGCGATTGCCACCGTTGACCGCATCCGCCGGCTCTGGCTGGTAAAACCGGATCAGCGCCCGCAGGGCATTGAGGCTGATCTGTTCGGTAACCTGGAGTGGGCTCAATTGGTCGAATTCCGGTGGGGCCTGACCGGGCGTGACCTCTTGCTGTGCCATCACCCAGCCAGCCGGTTCTATGACCCGCACGCTCTGGCCCGGATTCAAGCGGGGCTCCAGTTTCCGCTCCAGGCCATGATCCGGGCGGACAAGCACAGGCATGGGCTTAACCGGCGTGCTGACACCGGCAGCCGGGTTATCGTCTGCCCACCGGGCGGCAAAGCCGAGCCGGCTGCCGTTGGGCGGTTCGGGCATCTGGAACTCAAGCTGCCAGCCCGAACGTGTGGTCTGCCAACTGCCGGTCACGCGGTAGTCGGGGGTGTCGTTGTCGGACCCGTCGAGGGCGTAGAAGGTGCCGGGTGCTGTTGCCCTGATAAGCCAGGACCGGTCCTCAGCGGTTATACCCACGGTGTCGTCCGGCGGTTGCAGCCAGAGTAACAGGCGATCGTGGGGGGCGTCGGTGTTGCCGGGGTCATACAGCGTCGGCTGGCGATTGGTGATGCGAATCAGGAGGTAGAGGTGGCGGCCGTCGGAGGCGGCTTGCCATTGAAGCCCGGGTTGCCCCGAGGCCTTGTCGGCCCCGGTGTTGGCTTCCTGCCACGACTGAACCTGTTCACCTTCTTCGTAGCCGGGCCAGTCGTCCGGGTACCCGTCAAGGTTCAGGGAGCGGTCCAGTGCCTCGACGTAAATGGCCGGCTGCTCAGGCGTGACCGGCGTCTTGCCCACCAGTGCGTCGCCCGTGGTTTCGGCCAATCGCTTGGCCTGCATGCGAAGCTGCTCTCGAGCCTGTTGGCGCAGGGCGTCGTCCAGCTCCAGCACAAACTGCAGGCCCGCCCAGGGAATCAGCAGCATGAGCAGGCTGGCAATCAGGAGCTGACGTTTCAGGGTCAAGTTTCAGGCCTCATGCGCGTTCCAGCGGTACCCCATGCCATAGGCGGTCTGAATCCCGTCGAACTCGCCATCCAGCTGTGTGAATTTGCGGCGAATCCGCTTGATATGGGAGGTCACCGTGTTGTCGTCGAGAACGGTGCTGGCCGCCTCCATCAACTGATCGCGGCTGCGAACGTGCCCGGGATGCTGGACCAGGGAATGCAGCATCCAGAACTCCGTAACGGTCAGGTCCAGGGGGCGTCCGTCCCAGGCCACGGTCATCCGGTCCACATTAAGGGCGAGGCGTCCGCGCTCCAGAACCTCATCCGGCTTTTGCAGCGCTTCCGCCCACGCCTCGGCGCGGCGCAGGAGAGCGGTGACGCGCGCCAGCAGGTGTTCCATGCTCATGTCCTTGGTGACGTAATCGTCGGCACCAAGCCGTAATCCATGCACCGAATCTATGTCGCTGTCCCGAGCCGTCAGAAAGATGATGGGCAGGGTCTGGGACAGGCCCCGCAGGTCCTGGCACAGGGCGAAGCCCCCCTCCGGCTCATCGCCGAGGCCGACATCGATGATGGCGAGGTCGGGCAGTTCCTGCCGCAGCACCTGCCAGGCGGCTGGCCGGTCACCAAAGGCGGATACCCGATAGCCACGGCGCTCGAAGGCGACGCGGTAGTTATCGCGAATGGCGGGTTCGTCTTCGATCAGAACAATGTGTTTCTTCATGGTAAGGACAGTTCGGCTAACCAGTGAGCTTCTATTTAAACACGGCAACCGGCGAGAGCAAGGTTGTCGCCGAGGTTGCCACAATTGATCATTTTTTGCGGCCGGAATGCCCGGATTTGCCACCTCAGGCACTCATGGGATTGCTGAAATGACTGCATCTCGACCAATCATGCAGCAAAAAGGATCCCGACATGATGCTTTCTACCGGTTTACTCAAACTAGCACCCAGGCTCACGGACGGCCAGTTCCGCCGGGCGCGGCGCTGGGCCGAAGGCGTCAGCCTCTGGCTGGCGGTTCTGCTGATGCTGTTCGTGCATCCGCTCTATGCGGAGGCCAACCAGATGGAATTGGAGAACGCGGGCCTGCTGCATTTTGTGGATGCAGGGGGGCGCTGGCAGGAGCCGGCGATCATCCTCGACAGCGAGTTTGAGATCCGGGTTAGCGGTCTGATTGCGGACAGCCAACTGACCCGGCGTTTCCGGAATACCAGTGGCGAATGGCGCGAAGGCGTGTTTGTGTTCCCTTTGCCGGAAAACGCCAGCGTCTATGGCCTGACCATGAAGGTCGGGGAGCGCACCATTGTTGGCAAGGTGCAGCCGAAGGCCGAGGCCCGCAAAACCTATGAAAAGGCCAAGGCCTCGGGGCGTCATGCCGCCAATGTCGAACAGCAGCGCCCGAACCTGTTCACCGCACGCGTGGCAAATATCCCGCCGGGCGAAACCATCGCGGTGGAGCTCCGCTACCAGCAGCCGGTGGATTACCGGGCAGGTGAGTTCGAGTTGCGCCTGCCAACCACACTCACGCCCCGTTACATGCCGGGTCAGCACCTGGCAGAGCAGTCCGGGCAGTGGCAGGGAGGCTGGGCCGTGCCCACGACCGAGGTGCCGGACGCCGATGCCATCAGCCCGTACACCGTTCGGGCCAGCGACGTGGACGCCGGCAGCCACCGGGCGTCGGTCCGGATGACGATCGACGCGGGGCTCCCGCTGGCCCGGGTGATCAGCCCCACGCACCGGCTCGAAACCCGTCTCGATGGCCAGACCGTGCAGGTACAGCCAGAGCAAGGGCGACTGTTGATGAACCGGGATTTTGTGGTGCGCTGGCGCCCGCTGGCGGGGCAGGAGCCCACGGCTGCTGTGTTTCATCAGCGCTGGCAGGAAGAAGACTACCTGCTGACCATGATTGTGCCCGGCAGTGGCAACGCCCGGGTCTTGCCTCGGGAGCTGGTGTTCGTGATCGACACCTCCGGCTCCATGGCTGGCGAGTCCATTCGCCAGGCTCGATCTGCGCTCCAGCGCGGTCTCGACACCCTGAAGCCCGAAGACCGGTTCAACATCATCCAGTTCAACAACCAGACTCACGCCCTGTTCATGCAGCCGGTACCAGCGATCGGTAACAACCTGGCCCGTGCCCGTCGCTATGTCGACGCGCTGAATGCGGATGGCGGCACCGAAATGGCCCCTGCGCTCGAGTTGGCGCTGGCTACGCCAACCGACGGCGGTGGGGCCGAGGACCCAGCGGAACGGGTGCGTCAGGTCGTGTTCATCACGGATGGCGCGGTAGGCAACGAAGCGGCGCTGTTCAACCAGATTCGCCAGCAACTGGGGCGCCAGCGCCTGTTCACCGTGGGCATTGGTTCGGCGCCCAACCTGCATTTCATGCGTGAAGCGGCCCGCTGGGGCCGTGGCTTGTACACCGCCATCCAGGATCCGTCGGATGTCGGCGGCCCGCTTGAAACGCTGTTCAACGCCATGGAGGCGCCGGTACTGACCGACGTCCGGGTCGAATGGCCAGCCCAGACCGGTCAGGTCGAGAGCTTTCCGGCTCGCCCGGGGGACCTGTTTCAGGGGGAGCCGCTGATACAGGTGGTGCAGGGCAGCGCGCCGGAGGGGGTCCTGAAGGTGTCTGGCAAGCTGCCGGGGGGGCAGAAATGGGAGCGCTCGCTGGACCTGCAGCAGGCGGCCGAGGGCACCGGTGTGGCCCGCCACTGGGCGAGGCAGAAAATCGACAGCCTGCTCGATACGGCACGACTGGAGGGAACACAGCCGGACAAATCCCGTGTGACCCGCCTCGCCGTGGAGCACGGTCTGATGTCGCCCTACACCAGTTTTGTCGCCGTCGATGATACCCCCGTCCGGCCGTCCGGTGCGCCGCAGGGGACGGACCATCTTCCCACCTTGCTGCCGGCGGGCAGCAAGGCCGGTATGTTGCGCTACCCGCAGACGGCCACGGTGGCCCCATTGCTGACCGCCCTGGGCCTGACCGGCCTGATGTTTGCGGCGGCCATTGGCCTGTTGCAACGGAGGCAATCCGTATGAGTCGCTTCTTTCTTTTACTGGCCACCTCGTCAGCCACACTGCTGGTGTTCGGGCTCTGGATTCCGCTGAAAGCGGTGGTTGCCCAGGAATTGCTGGAACTGGCCTGGGCCGAGAGCCAGGCCAGACAAACCGACACCCGGCCCTGGCCCTGGGCTGACACCTGGCCGGTGGCCCGTCTGACCGTGCCCGAACTGGACCAGTCAATGATTGTGCTGGCGGGCGGGCACGGTGAGAGCCTGGCGTTCGGGCCGGGACAGGTGCTGGGCAGTGACGACGGCCGGGGCCCGAAGGTCATCGCGGGACATCGCGATACCCATTTCGACCAGCTACAGTACTTGAAGACGGGCAGTGAATTGCGGCTGCAGGATCGGGATGGCGATTGGCGGACCTACCGGGTGCTGGCTACACGCATCGTCGACAGCCGGTCTGAGCAGATCGATACCCGGCTGCTGTCCGAAGATTCCCTGCTCCTGGTGACCTGTTACCCGTTTGACAGCATGGATGCCGGTGGCCCCCTTCGTTACGTGGTGGAGGCCCGCGCAGGCAGGTCCGGCAACGGCAATGATATGGAACAAATTGGTACTGTTGCCGGAACCTGAGGTTGGCGTACACTTGTGCGCCAAAATTCGGCGACAGAGTTGTGTTACATGGGTGCACTGAGAAAACTGCTGGCGTGGGCGAGCGTACCGGTTATCTGCCTGTTTGCGCTGGTGCTTTACCTTGCCCGACCGTTCAATCCGGACAACAACCGTCTGCTGGCCCTGGCAGTAGCGCGGGTGGGGCGTGCCCTGTTGGGCATGGAACGCCCCCTTGAGGGCCTTGAAAACATGCCGACCGATCGCCCGACGGTGGTGATTGCCAATCATCAGCACAACGATGATCTGTTCGTGGTCGGTGACCTGCTGCCGCCGCGGACCGTGACGGTCGGCAAATCGTCGCTGGTCTGGATTCCCTTCTTCGGCCAGGTGTTCTGGCTCGGGGGTAACGTGATTCTGAATCGTGCCCGCTCCCACAAGGCCATCGCCACCATGCGGGCCACCAGTGAAGCCATCACGCGTGAGCGCAAGAGCCTCTGGGTCTTTCCCGAGGGTACCCGCAGCCGCGGTCGCGGACTGCAGAAGTTCAAGAAAGGTGCCTTTCATGCCGCCGTTGCCTCCGGCGCCCCGATCACCATGGTGTGTGCCCGCCAGTATGAGGACAAGACCCTGGGCTGGAGCGGTCGACGGGAACCGGTTCCCGTCCGTATTTTGCCGCCGATCGAAACCGCGGGTATGACCACTGAGGACATCCCCGAGCTGATGGTCCGCTGTTACAGCCAGATGGCCGAGGCCATCGCCGAGTTGTAGAGGAGCCACCGGGTTCTACGGGAAGTTCTTGAAGCACCTGCAGAAACAGGGCAGTCTTGGCGGGTCTGAACACGTTGTTGGATGACCCTCAGGGAGATGCAAGCAATGAATCTGATTCTGTTTCTGATAATCGGTGGTGTCGCCGGCTGGCTGGCCGGACTGATCATGAAAGGCCGTGGCTTTGGTGTGCTGGCCAATATCGGTATCGGTATTGTCGGCTCGTTCATCGGCGGGTTTCTCTTTCGCCTGCTCGGCCTCATGGCGCAGGGCGCGGTCGGTGAACTGGTCACGGCGACCGTTGGTGCGGTGCTTCTGCTTGCTATCGTCAGCAAGATCAAGAAGGGCTGAGCATGATCATACCCGTAACTGGAGTGTTTGCCGCGGTTATCGGCATTCTATTGCTGGTGTTGTCGGGCCAGGTGGTGAAGTTTCGCCTCAAGTACAGTAAGGGCATGGGAATCACTGATGACCGGGACTTCGAGGCGGCGGTCCGGGCCCATGCGAACCTGGTGGAATACGCTCCCATTGGCCTGTTGATGCTGGCGGTCGCTGAACTCAACGGTGTCCCGTCGGGTCTGGTGTACTGGAGTGGGATGACCCTGGTGGTGGGGCGGGTATTACACGCCTGGGGCATGATCAATGGCCGGGGCAAGCCCCACTGGGCTCGCATGATCGGCATTATCATGACCTGGCTGGCGATTCTTGCGACCGCCATTCTGCTGGTCTGGAATGTCTGGCAGGTGTACGCCGGCTAGAACCGGTCGCAGTAAAAAGGGGCCATCTGGCCCCTTTTTTGTGGCGATGTTGTGCTCAGCCCTGCATGGCGTGGGGCAGTTCCTGGGTCAGGTATTCCAGTTCGACCCGACGGTTTGCAGCGTGATCCTCCGGTGTGGCCAGCGGCCGGCTGGAACCCCATCCGGTCAGAACAAGTTGGGACTCCTGCACCCCTGCCTGTACCAGCAGGCGGGCTACGGCGTTGGCCCTGAGGCGGGACAGAAACTGGTTGTAATCCTCACCGCCAAAATTGTCGGAGTGACCGTGAATCCGAACCCTGACATCGGGGTGCTGCCTGAGATAGGCGGCGTGTTGCTGGAGCATGGCGTCATCGGCAGCATCCAGCGCGTGCTTGTTGAAGCCGAAATGAAATTTCAGACGGTGAGGGCGTTTGGCTTCGGTGGCCAGCGCGGCCGGGGCGAATCCGGACGCCAGGGCGAACTTGGCAATGAGATCCGGGTTGTCCAAAACGAGTACGGTCATTGGCAGTATCCTTGATTCCAGTATCCGGTTTTTCTTGTTATTCCCACTCAATATTGTCTGGGGCGGGAATAACGGCAATTGGCGAATGGTCGATAAGGCATGTCCGCTCCCTGATGGCCTGATTAAATGGCATTTCTGTGACCCTTCCGTGACAGGGGCAGCGAGAAACCATCGAACCGGACACATTTCCGGGCTTGCATCGGCTTTGCCTTGACGCCGGATACTATTTGAGCGCGAAAAGAAGGCCTTACTGTGGTAAAAAACAGGTTTTCAGGGACAGATTGTGATGAATTGTGACCGCCCATGCTGATTATTCCCGCCGAGAACGCCGTTAACTGGAAACGCCCGCCCTGGGTCACCCTTGGGTTGATGCTGACCTGCCTGCTGGTTTTCCTGTTTTACCAGGGCGGCGATAGCCAGAAGCTCGAGCAGGCCGTGTCTCAATACCTGGAGTCCGAGCTTCAGTCACTCGAGGCACCGGTGTATGAGGATTACCTCCAGCGCCAGATCCGATTTGAAGGCGCCCAGGACCGGGTGTATGAACTCCAGCAATTCCAGGAACTGCGGGACGACAACGAGCAGTTCTGGCTGGCGGTGAACCTGCTGATGGACCGGGAGTTCTACCAGTACCTTCAGGAAAATCAGTCGGTTATCTGGTCCGCCGGCGACCGGGCCCGCTGGAACGAGCAACGGACGCCGATCGAGGACCGATTCATCCAACGGCTGAGCTCCTTTGAACTCGGGCTGGTCCCGTCTGAGCTGTCCCTGTACACGTTGATCACCTATCAGTTCCTGCACGGTGGATGGGGGCACATTATCGGCAACCTGGTGTTCCTGTTCCTGCTCGGATTCACCGTCGAAAAAGCCCTGGGACCGGCCCGCTACCTGGTCGCCTACCTGCTTTGTGGTGCCCTGTCCGGGCTGGTCTTCACTGCCTTCTCCTCGGGCAGCCCGGTGCCCCTGGTGGGCGCTTCCGGTTCCATCTCGGGGCTGATGGGGATGTATGTGGCCATCTACGGCCTGCAGAAAATCCGGTTTTTCTACTTTCTCGGAGTCTATTTCAACTATTTTCGGGCGCCGGCCCTGGCCATGCTGCCGGTCTGGCTGGGCAAGGAAATCTACGACTACTGGTTTGCCGGGGCCACTGGCATCGCCTACATGGCCCACGCCGGTGGCCTGATTGCCGGCGCGGGGCTGGTCTGGATGCTGGGGCGCAGCTGGTTGCAGGTTCGGGATGAGTTCTTCGAGCCTGAGGCGGAGGAGCAGGATGCCCGTTTCACCAATGGTTATGCCCAGGCCATGGCCAGTCTCGGGCGTATGGAGTTCGATCTGGCGCGCCGGCAGTTCGAGGCGCTGCGTGAGCATTATCCGGACCGTCCGATACTGCTGGAGCATCTGTACCGGTTGGCGAAGCTTCGTCCCGATCTGCCGGAATATCGGGACCGCACCCGCGAGCTGATGAACGATGCGATGGCGCGACGGCAGCCGGAACAGATGATCGAGGTCTGGCAGGACTACCTGGGTAAAGGCGAATGCCACCAGCCGCTGAGCGCCGAGGATCACAACCGGGTGCTGTTCACCAGTCTCAAACAACAGGACCTGAAGGCTGCCGAGAAGGCGTTCGAGCGCCTGCGCAGCACCGGAGAAGAGGTGCTTACCGCAGAGGCCTGCCGGCTTCTGGTAGAAGAGTTCGAGAAACGCCAGATGGCGCCCAAGGCCCGGCATTACCGGCAGTTGCTTCAGGCCTAGTCGTTTACTGCGAAGGTTGCCTTCGGTCCTTTCAGGGGCTCGCGCTTTGCCGCCTGTTCCAGGTAAGTCGCCATCTGTTCGTGCAGCGGATGGTTCAAACAGCGTTTCTGAATGAACGTCAGGAACGCGGTCGCTTTCTCCCACTGATTCAGCCCGTTTGCGAGTGTCTGTGCCACCAGCAGGTAGGCCGGCGCCAGCTGGTCGCTGTCCGGGAAGCGCTTGTGGAAGTCCTGTAGCAGTTTCAGCGCTGGCCTGAACTGGCCGCGATGGTAGAGGGCTCGGGCGCAACGTACGGCCAACTCCGGATCCTCCAGGCGGAACTGGGGCTCGGCGGTTTGCAGGGATGCCAGCATGGCTGCCATGCCATCGCCGTCGTTGCGGTCGGCCAGCCAGCCAAGGATTCGCGGGTGGTAGCGATAGAGCTCGGTCAGGTCGTTGCGGGCGGTCAGCAGCTGGTACAGCTGGCTGATACGAAGGGCGTTGTCGCGGTCGCGTTTGAGCGCTTCTTTGAGCATGGACTGCACCCGGTCGTAGTTGCCGTCCTTCAGGTTCATGTCGATGTCGGCGTCGAAACGCGCGCTGCGATCACGCTCACGGTTGTCCTGGCCTGTGGGCCCGTCCTGCAGGTCGGAGGCGAATCCCAGCTCCTCCTGGTACTGGAACAACAGGTAACCGAGCATGTGGAACAGGATGAGGGTGAAGGTACTGTTCAGGAAACCGGCCAAGGGCTGGGAGACCCAGAACGGAAAATGATTGACGGCGAAATCCTGGGCAGCGCCCGAGGCCAGGGTCAGGAGGATCAGGTAGCCGTAGAGCAGGAAATAGGGGCTGCCGATCCGGGAAATGAGCATCGCCAGGTTCATCGGATTGACGGCCGCGCCCACCGAGCGTTCCATGGCCAGTACCATGATGCTCGCGGGCATGGCGAGCACCACGAAGGCGAGGGCGAGCATCATCAGGAGCGGCCCCCCCACCATGCCCGCCGCCGCCACCAGTCCGCCCATCAGGACAAACACCAGCAATTGCAGGATGACAATGTCGAAGCCGCTGCCGGTGAATGCGACGGAAACCGGGGGCGGTTTCAGGTGGCCTTCGGCAGTATGGTTGATCACCGCGTAGGTATACTTGAACAGGGCGAAGGCGAGCACCAGCCAGATCAGGATGCCAATCAGGTTGGCCGGAGCGACCACCGGAACCAGGGTGCAAACGGCGATGACGATCAGCGGATCGCTATGGAACGGGTAACGGAAAAACGCACCGACGCGGTTCCAGAACGGCACCACTTCGGTGGCAGCGCCCAGGTACCGCATGGCCTTGCTGCACTGGGGGCAGAGGGCCCGGCGGTTACGGGTGTCGGCATCCGGCATGCAGCGACTGCAGTAATGCATCTGGCACTCGCCGCAGTGCCATTTGGCGGGGGAGCCCGGGTGGTAATCGCAATCGTGTTTCACGGTTGGCCTTTGTCCTGGTCCGTCAGAAGAGATCGAGGGCCAATGATGACAGATGTTATTGGCAATCGCAGCAAACCGGTTAACAGGTAGACTATTGTCAGAACCCCGACGTATGGGTCAGGGCAGGCAGTCAAACCGGAGGAGTCTTGGACCAGCAACCACGCACCAGCCGTTCCATCGATATCGACAGCGCGCAGCGCCATTACCAATGGCGTGATGTCTTCGCGCTGGCGCTCAAGCATAAGCCGCGCCTGGTCAAGGCGAACCTGCTGGCGATCATGGCGACGGTGATGAGTGTGCCGGTGCCCCTGCTGTTGCCGGTGCTGGTGGACGAGGTGTTGCTGGAGGAAGCGGGGCCGGTGCTGCCGGTGATGAACCGATTGCTGCCGGAAGCCTGGCAGCAGCCCGTGGTCTACATTGGCCTGATGGTGCTGGCGGCGTTTGCTCTGAGGTTGGCGGCGCTTTCCTTCAATGTCTTGCAGTCCCGGGAATTCTCCAAGGTGTCGAAGGACGTGGTCTTCCGGATCCGGTCCCGGTTACTCGGTCGTTTGCAGCGGGTGGCCATGTCTGAATACGAAACCCGGGGGTCCGGTGGAATCAGCAGTCATTTCATTACCGACCTGGACACCATGGACCAGTTTCTGGGGACCACCATCAGTCGCTTCCTGGTGGCAAGCCTGACGGTAACCGGGACGGCGCTGGTCCTGTTGTGGGTGCATTGGCAGTTGGCCCTGCTCATTCTGTTGTTCAACCCGCTGGTGATCTTTGCCACCATCCTGATTGGCAAGCGGGTCAAGGAACTCAAGCGCCGGGAGAACGCGGCGTATGAGGCGTTCCAGGGCGATCTCACCGAAACCCTGGATGCCATCCACCAGCTCCGGGCGGCGAACCGGGAAAAACACTACCTGCGCCAGCTGATCGATCGGGCCCGCACGGTTCGGGACCATGCCATCCAGTTCGAGTGGCGCAGCGATGCGGCTTCCCGGGCCAGCTTCGCGCTGTTCCAGTTCGGGGTTGATGTGTTCCGGGGCGCGGCCATGGTGACGGTGTTATTCAGCGATCTGAGCATCGGCATGATGTTCGCCATATTTGGCTACCTCTGGTTCATGCTGACCCCGGTGCAGGAGATGCTGAACATGCAGTATGCCTGGTTCGCCGCCAACGCGGCCCTGAGCCGCATCAACCGTCTTCTGGAACTGGAAGAGGAGCCTCGTTATCCGGCGCTGGAAAACCCGTTCCGGGGTCGCCACACAGTGGGGCTGACCCTCAGGGATGTTCATTTCAGCTACGACGGCGAGCCCGTATTGAGGGGCATAAACCTCGACCTGAAACCGGGCGAAAAAGTGGCGGTGGTGGGGGCCAGCGGCGGTGGCAAATCCACACTGGTTCAGGTCATCCTCGGTATGTATACGCCCCAGCGGGGGGAGGTCCTGATCGACGGCGTGCCGGTCCAGCGCATCGGGCTGCCCTGCCTGCGGGAGCACGTAGCCACCGTGCTGCAGCACCCGGCACTGTTCAATGACACCGTGCGCCAGAACCTTACGTTGGGGCGTGACAAGCCCGAGTCCGAGCTCTGGGAGGCCCTGCGCATCGCCCAACTGGATAAAACCGTTGCGATGATGCCCGACCAGCTCAATACCATGATCGGGCGCCAGGGCGTTCGCCTGTCAGGCGGCCAGCGGCAACGATTGGCGATCGCCCGGATGATCCTGTCGGACCCGTCGGTGGTCATCCTCGACGAAGCCACGTCGGCCCTGGATGCCGAGACCGAGTTCCAGTTGCACCGGGACCTGGAAGCCTTCCTGCGCCAACGCACCACCCTGATCATCGCCCACCGCCTGAGTGCGGTGAAACGGGCCGATCGTGCTTGCGTGTTTGAAGATGGCCGGATTATCGAGGAAGGCCATCACGACGAGCTGATCCAGCGCGAAGGACTTTATGCCCAGCTCTACGGAGAACGGCAGATGTAGTCATCGACCTTGGTCGGACATTCACTGGACGAATGCCGAACATTCACCGGGCGCAGTTGAACTCTGGTCAATCGGTGCAATAGTTATAGGTGACTTCACATCTCCGAGTCCTTGCACCAGTCTGTCCCGTATTGTGTATGAACCAATGTCGCGCGCACACTGATGCAAGGGCTTGCGCATGGCTCCTTGGCGCCCGTATAGCGGGGTTTGCCATGCTCAATCAGCCTTCCGGTATGTTCGGATAACGACGAAAAGGAGGCACCACATGTCGAACGACAGTCCCAGCAAAGACAGCCTGAATACCTTGTCCAGCCTGGATGCGGGTGGCAAGACCTACCACTACTACAGCTTGCCAAAGGCGGCGGACACCCTGGGTGATCTCAACCGGCTGCCGTTTTCCCTTAAGGTCCTGATGGAGAACCTGCTCCGCAACGAGGACGATACCACGGTCGATCGCAGCCACATCGACGCCATGGTGCAATGGCTGAAGGACCGCCGTTCCGAGACTGAGATCCAGTTTCGTCCGGCCCGTGTGCTGATGCAGGACTTTACCGGTGTGCCGGGGGTGGTTGACCTCGCTGCCATGCGCGAGGCCGTGAAGGCTGCGGGCAAGGACCCCGCCCTGATTAATCCGCTGTCACCGGTGGATCTGGTGATCGACCACTCGGTGATGGTGGATCATTTTGGCGATCCGTCGTCGTTCAAGGACAACGTCGCGATCGAGATGGAGCGCAACGAGGAGCGTTACGAGTTCCTGCGCTGGGGCCAACAGGCCTTTGACAACTTCCGGGTGGTGCCGCCGGGCACGGGGATCTGTCACCAGGTCAACCTCGAGTACCTGGGCAAGACCGTGTGGTCGAAAGACCAGGACGGCAAGACCTTTGCGTACCCGGACACCCTGGTTGGCACGGATTCCCATACCACCATGATCAATGGTCTGGGTATTCTGGGCTGGGGCGTTGGTGGTATCGAGGCCGAAGCCGCGATGCTGGGCCAGCCGGTGTCCATGCTGATTCCCGAAGTGGTCGGCTTCAAGGTTACCGGCAAGCTTCGGGAAGGCATTACCGCCACCGATCTGGTGCTGACGGTGACGGAAATGCTGCGCAAGAAAGGGGTCGTGGGCAAGTTCGTGGAATTCTACGGCGACGGTCTCAAGGACATGCCGGTGGCGGATCGGGCCACCATTGCCAATATGGCCCCCGAGTACGGGGCGACCTGCGGCTTCTTCCCGGTCGATGAGCAGACCATCAAGTACATGCGCCTGACCGGCCGCGAGGACGATCAGCTCGAGCTGGTGGAGGCCTATGCCAAGGCCCAAGGCCTCTGGCGGGAGCCGGGCCATGAGCCGATCTATACCGACACCCTGGAACTGGACATGGGCGAAGTCGAGGCCAGCCTGGCAGGTCCGAAGCGTCCCCAGGACCGGGTGGCCCTGAAGAACATGAAGGCGTCGTTCGAGTTGCTGATGGAGACCGCCGAGGGGCCGGCAGACTCCCGGGAGAGCAATCTGGAATCGGAAGGGGGGCAAACCGCTGTGGGCGTGGAGGACAGTTATGAACACCACGCCAGTCAGGATGTCGAGATGAATGGCGAATCCTTCCGCCTGCATCCCGGGGCGGTGGTGATTGCGGCGATTACCTCGTGTACCAACACCTCGAATCCGAGCGTGATGATGGCCGCTGGCCTGATCGCCCAAAAAGCCGTCCAGAAAGGCCTGAAAACCAAACCCTGGGTAAAGACTTCGCTGGCGCCGGGCTCCAAGGTGGTGACCGACTACCTGAGAGTTGGCGGGTTCCAGGACGATCTCGACGAACTGGGCTTCAACCTGGTCGGCTATGGCTGCACCACCTGCATCGGTAACTCGGGTCCGTTGCCGGATGCCGTTGAGAAAGCAGTCAACGATGGTGATCTGACCGTGGCATCCGTGCTCTCCGGTAACCGTAACTTTGAGGGGCGGGTGCATCCCCAGGTGAAGACCAACTGGTTAGCATCGCCGCCCCTGGTCGTAGCGTACGCGCTGGCCGGTAACGTCCGTCTGGATCTGGTTAAAGACCCTCTTGGCGTCGACAAGGACGGTAACCCGGTTTTCCTGAAGGACCTGTGGCCGAGCCAGCAGGAAATCGCGGAGGCTGTCGAAAAGGTAAAAACCGACATGTTCCGCAAGGAATACGCCGAAGTATTCGATGGCGACGCCACCTGGAAGGCCCTCAAGGTGCCCGAGAGCAAGGTGTACGAGTGGTCCGACAAGTCCACCTACATCCAGCATCCACCGTTCTTTGAAGGCATGGGGGAAGAGCCGGAAGCCATCGAGGACATCCGGGACGCCAACATCCTGGCGCTGATGGGGGATTCGGTGACCACCGATCACATTTCGCCCGCCGGCTCCTTCAAGCCGGATACACCGGCCGGCAAGTATCTGCAGGCGCAGGGTGTCGATCCGAAAGACTTCAACTCCTACGGCTCACGCCGCGGCAACCACGAAGTCATGATGCGTGGCACCTTTGCCAACGTCCGCATCCGCAATGAAATGCTCGACGGCGTAGAGGGTGGCTTCACCCGGCATGTGCCTTCGGGCGAGCAAATGCCCATCTACGATGCGGCCATGAAATACCAGGAAGAGGGTACGCCGCTGGTGGTCATCGCCGGCAAGGAATACGGCACCGGGTCCAGTCGCGACTGGGCGGCCAAGGGAACCCGCTTGCTCGGTGTCCGGGCGGTGGTGGCGGAATCCTATGAGCGGATTCACCGGTCCAACCTCATCGGTATGGGCGTGATGCCGCTGCAGTTTCCGGAAGGCACGGACCGCAAGAGCCTGAAGCTCACGGGTGAGGAAACGATCAGCATCGAGGGTCTGTCTGGCGACATCGAGCCCGGGCAGACCCTGACGATGACCGTGACCTACAAAGACGGCTCTACCGACACCTGCAAGCTGAAGTCGCGTATCGATACGGCCAACGAGGCGGTCTACTTCAAGCACGGAGGCATCCTGCACTACGTGGTGCGGGAAATGCTCAAGTCCGCGTAAACCCGCGTGACAGTGTGGGGCCCGGCGGAATGTTCCGTCGGGCCTCAGTGCGCTTCCTGCCTGACTGCCTGCGAAATAACCGGTAATTCCAGCCAGAACAGGGCACCGGCTCCCGGTGTCGAATGGTAGTCAACCGTGCCATCCATATGGGCCATCAGTTCCCGCGTGATGGCGAGCCCGAGCCCGGTGCCGCCCTTGGCTCTCCGGTCTGACGCATCCGCCTGGGAGAACTTCTGGAAAATCTGTTCCCGGAATCCCGGGGCCACCCCTTCTCCATGGTCCCTTACGCACAGCCGGATCCGGTCACGGTAGTTTTCGGTAAAGACTTTGACTTTGGCGCCGTCGGGAGAAAACTTGATGGCGTTGGAAAGCAGGTTGGTAAAGGCCTGGTCAAACCTTTGCCGGTCGACGCGGACTCCCACCGGGGCGATGGTATCGACGACCAGTTTTATCCGGCGTTCCTGGGCCAGTGGGTCGATGTTTTCAGCGCATTCCTGAACGAGCTCTGGCAGCCGGTGATCGCTGAATTTGAAGGTCATTTTTCCGGCCGCAAGTTTCTCGATGTCCAGCAAATCGTTGATCAGCATCGCCAGTTGCCGGCTGTTGCGGTAAGCGATCTGCGCCAGCTTGGAGGCCCGTTCCGGGAGTTCGCCCGCGGCGTTGTTGGCAAGCAATCCCAATGAGCCCGAGATGGAGGTAAGCGGGGTTCGCAGTTCATGACTGACGGTGGAAATAAACTCGCTCTTCAGGCGATCCACTTTTTTCTGTTCCGAGATGTCTTCGGTTATGAGCCAGATGACGGATTCACTGTCGCGGGCATCGAGCCGGAGCCCATGGAGCATCATCGGCACCAACTGCTGTTCCGCATTGGGGAAAAAGCCCTCCAGTCCACTGAATCGGACTTTCTTTTTCAGGGTGTCCCGAATGCCCGGTCTGGCAGCCTGAGGCCTGCCGTGGTGATCGAGGGGGCTGTCGAAAAAGGTCAGCGATTGCGCTGCGATGCCAAAGCTGCGTTTGAAAGCCTGGTTGGCCTGAAGCAGCACCCCGCGATGGGCACTGTAGAGCGCTATGCCAATCGGCGCGAGCTCAAACAGCCCCTTGAACCGGCGCTGCATTTTCCGGTCTTTCAGCAACAGGTTGGTGAGCCAGAAAGTGCCGGCGGTCACCACCAGAACCGTCAGGGCCAGCAAACCACGCACGAGCCAGGGCGCTTCGGGATGACTGGGCCAGCCGCGGACCGGTTCGGCGAAGAGGGTCCAACGGGTGCCGGGCATGTTCAGACTGGTCGTTACCGGGCTTTCCCACCGGTTGGAGCCTGTCCCCAGGAAGAAAGCGTCGCGGTTATCGGGGTCATCGGACGTCGACAGTCCGAACTTGAGGTCGTCGTCAAACGGGACCACACCGGCGGCCCGATAGAGTCGCTTCAGGTCCAGGATGACCGAGACGACCCCCCAGAACTCACCGGTCTGACTGTCGAAAATGGGAATGCGGCCCGCCAGCCCCTGGCCGCCCTGAACCAGGTTGATGGGGCCACTGAAAACCGCCCGGCGGGAATCGAGCATCAATTTGATCTGGTCCGGCGGCATGCTCTGGTGTGTCAGATTGAGTCCCAGTGCGGCCTCATTTCCCTCCATCGGGTAGATATTGCGAATGACGAATTCGGGAGCGAGGCCGATATTCCTCAGTTCCGGTGCCAGGCTGAAGATCACCGCGGCCAGTTCGCGAAAACGCTCTTCGTCAATGTCGGGCTGCACGGACACGTTGGCCGCCAGCCCCCAGACGGTCTGGATGTTCTGCAGGATGGTGCCCTGAAGTTTGAGGCTGAGATCATCAAGCCGCGCCTGCCACTGGTGGCGTACATCGGTTTTATGACGGCTGGTCCAGGAAGCATCGAGCGACACGGCCACGGCGACCATCAACAACAGGACACTAAGCCGGGAAGCCCAGATCAGCGAATGAAACAGTTTGTCCCGATTTTTTGAAGGCATGGCGTTCGTCTCACTGTCCGTTAGCTGGTCGGGATCTCGAGCCAGAAGCTTGCGCCCCGACCCTCGGTCGACTCGAAACCAACCCCGCCGCCCATCTGGGTCATGATCTCCCGTGTGATCGCCAGGCCGAGACCGGTGCCGCCCCTGCCTCGGGTGTTCGAACTGTCGGCCTGGGCAAATTTCTGGAAAATCCGGTGCCGGAAATTGTTCGGTATGCCCGGCCCCTGGTCCGAAACCTGAATGCGGAACTCCCCCCGGTCCAATCGGGTTCCCACGATCACTTCGCTGTGTGCCGGGGAAAACTTGATGGCGTTGGACAGCAGATTGGCCAGGGCCTGGTCAAGGCGGTGGCTGTCAACGGGGAGTTCCTGGTCCGGATGATGGTCGTCAAAGCGGACGGTGATGACCCGGTCAACGGCATAGGTGCGCATGCGATCAATGCAGTCCTCAATCAGGGGACTGACGGTTTGACGTTGCAGGCGAATTTTCATTTTGCCGGAGACCAGTTTTTCCATGTCCAGCAGATCGTCAATCAGTTGCTTCAGCTGGTCGCTGTTACGGGCCGCGATGGCGATCATTCGATCCACCTGTTCCGGCAACGCTCCCAATGCGCCACCGGCAATGAGACCCAGGGAGCCGGCAATGGACGTCAGCGGTGTCCGCAACTCATGGCTGACGGTGGAAATGAACTCGTTCTTCATCTGTTCCACCTTCTTGCGTTCGGATATGTCCTCAATCAGCGACCAGACCAGCGTACGACCCGATGCGTTGGTAATCAGGAGGCCCTGGATAACCGCGGGATAGGTGGAGTTATCCTTGCGCACGATGTCCTGTTCAAAAGGACCGAAACGGCCGGATTCCTCAAGTTCCGATAAGGCGCGACCGCGTAATCCGGTGAATTCGCCCTCGGGCAACAGTTGCTGGAAATCGAGCACCATGAACTCTTCCCGGGTGTAGCCCGTGGGCTCAAGCAAGGCCTGATTCACATCCAGGAAACTGACCTGATGGAAGTCGTTCAGGGCAATGCCGATGGGCGATAACTCGAACAGTCGCCGCAGTTCGTCCTCACTCTCTTGCAGGGCGAGCTGGATTCGTTTTTTGTCATCAATATCAGCAATGTAGCCGTGCCACATAATGCTCTTGTCTGCCAGGAGTTCCGGAGTTGCACGGCCCTCGACCCAGCGCCACTCACCGTCGCCACGGCGCGTACGGTATTGCTGCTGCCACACGGAAAGCTGCTGGGCCGATGCGGTGATACTGGCGCCAACGGTTGCAAGATCGTCCGGGTGTATGCGGGAGAAGACCGGCGATGCATCGTCAGAAACCTCCTCACTCTCGACGCCGTAGATTTCCCGTATGCCCGGTCCTGAAAACGGAAACGCCGACGAGCCGTCTGGCCACAGCCGGTACTGGTAAAGCATGCCCGGCGTCTGCTCTACCAGTTTGGTCAGGGTCTGAACGCTGATACGCCGTTCGAGGACGCCGGCCACCCAGCGTGCCAGCAGGGTGACAAACGTGACTTCCGTTTCGGAGAATCCCTGTTCTCGAGGCTCCGGCGAGGAAAAGTTGAGCGTGCCGAACAGTCGGTCATGGAGGTAGATGGGCGCGGCGACGTAGCTTTCGAGACCGAACAGCTCGTAACAGGGATGATCCCGGTAAGGCGAGCGTGCCATGTGCTCAATAGCCAGGCTGTCGTCCTGCTCCACCATGATCGAGCAGTAGGTATCGGGAAGCGAAAAACTGAGCCCTTCCTCAAGCCCGGCGTCCTCCGGCGCATTGAACCACAGAACGGTGTAAACGCTGCTGGTGATCTCGCTGACAATGGCAAGGGGCATGTCCAGGTACTCGGCTCCGAGACGCAACGCCTTGCGGATGCGTGCGTCGTCGTCCGTTTCCGGGTCCAGTGCAAGGTCGTTCAGAATGCTCAGGGCGGTGTTCTGCTGCTGCATCTTCTGCAGATTGGCCATCTCCGCGGAGACATCTGCATGGGTGCCGTACATTCGCAAGGGTTGGCCATCTTCGGTCCATTCGAAGACCCGGCCCCGATCATGAACCCACACCCAGTGCCCATTCTTGTGCTGCATCCGGCAGCGGCAGTCGTATTCGTCGAGGTCGCCAGCGAAATGGGCCATCAACAGTCGCTCTGATTCCCGTAAGTCCTCGGGATGGGCAAGGTTGAGCCAGGTCTGGATGCTGACCGGTTCCAGTTCCTCGAGCCGATATCCGCAGATTTGAGCCCAGCGTTCATTAAAGACAGTTTCGCCCGTCTGGATGTTCCATTCCCAGGTTCCGACCCGGGTGCCATCAATCACCGCCCGGGCCCGCCGCTCGCTCTGCTTGAGATTCTGGTAGAACTCCGAGGCAGCCTGCAGATTGATTTCCCGCTCGACACAATCGGCAAGCTCCCGAAGCAGGATGCGGTCGTCTCCGGAAAGGCGGCGTGGAGCTTGATCGATGATGCACAGCGTACCCAAGCGGAAGCCGTCGGCGCTGTGCAGGGGCGCGCCCGCGTAGAAGCGAATATGAGGGACCTTGGTGACCAGCGGATTGTCGTGGAAACGCTCGTCGTTGAGGGCATCTTCAATGACCAGAAGGTCCGAATGCAGGATCGCGTGGCCACAGAACGAAATGTCACGAGGCGTCTGGGGAACGTCCAGGCCCTGGCAGGATTTGAACCATTGCCGGTTACGGTCAACCAGGGTGACCAGCGCAATGGGAACACCGAAGATCCTGCGGGCCATGCGAGTGAGGCGATCAAACCGTTCCTCGGGGCTGGTGTCCAGTAACCCGGAACGGACCAGGGCGGCCTGTCGCCCCAGTTCGTTGGATGTGAATTCCGGCGCTTTCATGGTGTTTTCAGGCCTTTTGTGCGGCAGTGGGGAGCTCTATCCAGAAACTGGCCCCCTGATCGTAGTAGTACCCGATTCGGCCGTGCATCAGTGCGATCAGTTCCCGGCAGATGGCCAGCCCAAGCCCGGTGCCGGTGTTTGATCTGGTGCTTCCGGCTTCCGCCTGGGAAAAACGCTCGAACAGGCGTTCTACGAAACTCTCCGGCACGCCGTCACCATTGTCCTGAACAACGATGCGCAGTGACTGGTCGCCGCCCGGTTGAACCCGGATTTTCACATTGCCACGGGCGGGTGAGAACTTGATGGCATTGCTGACGAAGTTGTCGAGGATCTGGCGTAAGCGGTGAGGATCGGCGACGACGGTATGTCCGGGGTCGCACTCGGCTGTCAGAGTCACCTGGTGGTCGTTTGCCATGGCCTGATTGCCCGACACTGCTGCTTCGATAATCGGGGTTAACGGTTCCTGCCCCAGGGTGACGGCCATCTGGCCCGCAGACAGTTTGCTGAAGTCCAGCAAATCCGAAATCAGAAGTTGCAGTCGCTCACCGTTTCGAAGCGCCAACGTGTTCATCTGTTGGGCCCGTTCAGGCAGGTCTCCGGCGGCACCCGACTGGATCAGTCGCAGCGCACCATTAATCGAGGTCAGGGGCGTGCGCAGTTCGTGGCTCACGTTGGAGACAAAGTGCTCCTTCATCTGAGCAATGGAATCCCGTTCATCCATCAGGCGATTGAACGCCAGGGCGAGGTTCCGGACTTCACCCGGGCCGACGGGGTCCAGCCGGGCTGCCTCCGACGTATTCCGGACCATGTTCTCGATCTTGCGGGTCATGCGATCCAGAGGGGTGGTGGCTGACCGGCTGAGCAGATAGCTGACCACAGCAATCATCATCGCGATGCCCAGGCTGATCCCCAAAAATCGGCCGAACGAGGCCTCCGCCGGTGCTGTGGCCCAGTCGAAGGGGACCGCACGAACAAACTGCCAGCCAAGTTTCTGCAGATGACTGGTGGCGTATATCAGGACCTCGCCATCTGGCCCCTGGGTCTGGCCAAAGCTGATGCCGGACAACGCGGCATCGATCAGAGGGTTTGTGCCGGGGGGCGGCAAGGACTGGATACCTTTTTCGGGTGTCGGTCCACCTTCAATGTAGAGAAAGTTGTTGGTATCGATGACCTTGAATCTGGCGTCGTCGTTGGAAATTTCGCTCAGCATTTCCGCAGGAATGATGCTGGTTTCGCCCAGATTGATGGTGCCGCCAAGGAACCCGAGAAGGTCGCCGTCGTCGGTTTCAATGGGGGCGACGAAGGAAATCAGCGGGACGCCGGTTGTGCGGCCCATGATGGGCCGGCTGATGACCGGTTGCCGGGTTTCTATAGCCTCTTTGATATGTTGCCGGTCGGCATAATTCGTTCCGATTCGGCCGGGCACAGAGATCGTCTCTGCAATGGCCGTGGCCTTGTCATCGAACACCAGGATGCCGTCCGGGAACAGGGACTGCAGCAGTCGCTGTCTCTCAAGTTGTTCGCCAATGTCCTCAAGGCTGTGCAACCGGTCGCCATGGCTCAGCATACTGGCGGATTCCGCCAGAACATCCAGTTTCAACTGCAACCGCTGGTCAACTTCTGCTGAAATCCGGCGGGTTTCATACAGCTGCTGTTCGGTCAGGATGGTCTCAAAATCATCAACCAGGGCACTGTAGGCAATCAGCAGCACGGACCCGACAGTCGCAATGGTTCCGACGAGAATAATCAGGGCAATACGGGTGCCCAGTGAAAATGAGCGCAAACCGACTTCCTTCTGGTACTTTGCTGGAATTACTGCTTTGATGTCTCTCGGAGTCTGGCACATTCGAATAGTGGAGCAGATTACACTGAAGAGCCATGTCTGAAGAGAAAAAATCTGAAGTTGCAAGGAAGCTGGAACTTCTGAAGCTGCGGTTCAAGGAAAAAGCAACGACAGAGATTGGTCTCCTGCAGGGAGCCGTGGAACGCTTTCGTGCAGGTGATTATTGCGCCAGTGACATCACTTCGGTCTACCATTCCCTCCATCGACTATCCGGGTCCGCGGGCACCTTTGGATTTGCAGCCCTTGGTGAGGAAGCCCGATCGCTGGAAAGGCTGGTAAAGCCGCTGGCCGATACCGATGATGGTCTGCCGGAGCGGGGCCTGACAACGGCGCAGGTCCGTGAGGTCGTCAATGAGGCCTTCGTATCCCGGGTTGCGAATCTGGCAAGCCTTGTGTCCCAGGAGCAGGGGGCGCCCAAGCCCCATGACCCTTCCTCCCCGCTTATCTTCGGCAATAAAACAGAAGATTCGGTCGTGCTTATCGTGGACCCGGAGCCGGATTCGGCCCGTGACCTGACCTGCGGACTGGAGCACTACGGTTTCCTGGTCAACGTCTTTTCCTCGATCGAGAGCGCGCTGGCAAACGGGGCGGCGGGCGTTTCCGCCCTGGTCGTCAGGGATGAACTTGTGATCCGCGAGAGTGGGATCCTCGATGCGTTGGCGGTCAAACCCCCGATCATCTGTATTGGCGCCGAGGATTCCTTTACCGGGCGGTATGCGCTGGCAGAGCGCGGTGTCGACGGCTTTGTCTGTGAGCCAGTGGATATCCCGGTGCTGGCGGACTACATGGAACGGCTCATTACAGAACGCGATGAGGGCCGGTCCGGCCGAGTCATGATCGTGGATGATGACCCTGAATTGCTGGAACATTATGGACTGGTACTGGAGAACGGCGGGATGGAAGTCCGACGGGTGAACAATCCGGCCCAGATTCTGAGTGTCCTGTCGGAGTTCAGGCCCGACATCATGCTGATGGATGTGCAAATGGGGCAGTTCAGTGGCCTCAACCTGGCCCGGATGCTTCGATTCGATCCGGAATGGCTGGGTCTCCCGATCATTTATCTTTCCTCCGAGGAAGACCGGGAATTCCAGGTTGAGGCCCTGTCCCAGGGCGGTGATGATTTTCTTACCAAGCCGGTATCCGATAGGTTCCTGCTGCGAGCCGTTGCAGTGCGCTGTTACCGCGCGAGGCAACGGGACAAATTGGCCTCAAGGGACAGTCTGACCGGGCTGCTCAAGCATTCGTTGGCCAAATCGGAAATCCACAAGGAGCATGCCCGGTGCACGCGCCTGGGGCAGACGTCTGTCGTCGCAATGCTCGACCTCGATCACTTCAAACAGGTCAATGACCGGTATGGGCACCGAACCGGTGACCTGGTCATCAAGGGGCTGGCAAACCTGCTGCGGCACAGGCTCAGGAAGTCGGACATGATTGGCCGATACGGCGGCGAGGAATTCGTGGTCGCGCTGCCGGACTGTTCTGTCGAAGACGCTCAACGAGTCCTTCAGTCCGTGTGCGACCACATGTCCGGGATCGTATTCAGTGGCGGTGGCCGGGAATTTTCCGTGACTCTGAGCGTCGGGATGGCGCCGCTCGGAGATTTCCGGACCAGTGATGACGCCCTGGAAGCTGCGGATCAGGCCCTTTACCGGCGCAAGCAGAGCGGTCGCAACGGCGTCACAGTCAGTGGTGACGAACCGGAAACGGTCGGGACGGTCAGCTGATTTATGGATGCTCTGGTCGTTGAAGATGACGATCTGATGGCACTGAATCAGGCGCTGGTGACCAGTGAAGCGGCGCCGGCCAAAGAACGCAGCAAGCTGCTGCGACAACTCGGACTGGAAGACTGGCAGTCAACAGGGGACGACGAGGGACAGGACTATGCAGGAGGATGAGATGGCGGGTGCAGGTATCGAGCTTGAGAAAATCATGCTGGTTGAGGACGAGGAAGACATCCGCGCGGTGGCGGAACTGGCGCTCGAAGCCGTTGGTGGGTTTACCCTGAAAACCTGTGCCTCCGGCCAAAGCGCACTGGCGACCATTGCGGCGTTCCAGCCACAACTGATTGTGCTGGATGTGATGATGCCCGGCATGGATGGTCCGACCACCCTGAACGCGATCCGCCAGCAGCCGGGATTTGCCCGGACCCCCGCCGTTTTCATGACCGCAAAGGTGCAGCCCGATGAGGTCAGTGGTTATCTCTCCCAGGGCGCTGCCGCAGTGATTCCCAAGCCTTTCGATCCAATGGCATTGTCGGACCGGATTCGCGAGATATGGGACAGCCTGGCCCCGGATACCCACCCCGATTGACTTCATCTGGCGGCTCGCACTGGTGTCGCGGCCGGCGATTCGGTTACCCTGTGGGAATGAATCCCTGGCATCACCGAGGCCCCTGTCATGTCGTCTGAACCCTCCCAGAATGAGCTGAAAGCCAAGCTGAATCTGGAAACTTCCCGCATTCACTGGCACGACCTGCAAACCTATTTTGCCCGGGGGCAGGTGGTTCGGGTTGCGCCGGAACTCGACCTGCTGGAGGTGGCGACCGAGCTGGCAGCCGACAACAAATCCCGGTTCCAGCAATGGATGTCCGATGGCAAGGTGGGGGATATCCCTCCGGACCTGGCCCAAGCCTGGTACGACAACAACACCGAGCTGTGGGCGGTGGTGATTGCCCCGTGGGTACTGGTTCAGGATCGGTCTGGCCATGTCCTGCACTGACTTCACCGTTATTTCCGTATGAAACTGCACTATTTCCACGGTCGTAGCCCCCTGAAGGCACTGGTGATGGTTCGGCGCGAACACCGTCTCGAACTGTTTATCAAGCCGGTCGGTGAAGGGGCCTGGGCCCTGGTTGCCCTGACCGGCCCCGACCGTGGGCAGCCGGAGCGTCAGCATTGCCAGGGCCCCTGGCGGACCTTGGCGCGGGCCGAGTCGGTCCTGCGCAGTACCGCCGGGGCCTTGATGGGAAACGGCTATGAGCCGTGCCCGTCGGATTATGTGGTGTGGTCGGTGACTGCCCAGCGCCTGGCCCGTAATATACGCACTGACCAGGGTGCCGGCGCTGCCCGGACGACACTGGATCCCGACCAGTTCGAACCCATTGCCTGACTGAAAATCCCTTCTTTACCCTGCTTGAGGACACCATGCTGACCGGTGCATTGCTGATTCTTGCTCCCCTGTTCCTGGGGTTTGCCCTGCCATTGACGAGCCGTCGTGCGATGACAGTGATTCACTACCTGGTGGAGACGCTGGTTTATTTTATCCTGGGTCTGCTGGGCGTGGGTTTAGGACAGATGGAGGGTCTTGCCACTCAGTTGGGCGGCATGGCGGTTCAGGTATTGGTGCTGGTGGTTGTCCTGTTCGTAGCTAACATGGCCGGGCTCTGGCTGTTTCATCGCTGGCAGCCAATGACACCGGTCCATGGCACCGAAGGCGAGGGCCCCGGGTACCGTCGACTCTTCATGGCGGGGCTCAAGCCTTTGTTGGCGGTGACAGTCGGACTGCTGGCCGGATTCTTCCTGTTGCCCAGGTTGCCGTTGATCGAGGACGTCGCCACCTGGTCTCTGATGCTACTGTTATTCCTGATCGGGCTACAGCTCCGGAATGCTGGCCTCTCACTGCGAAAGTTGCTGATGAACCGTCAGGGCCTGGGCATTGCCCTTGCACTGACCCTCAGTTCTCTGGTGGCAGGCGCCCTGCTGATCCCGGTGCTGGCATTGCCCTGGCATGATGTGCTGGCACTGGCTTCCGGGTTTGGCTGGTACTCACTGTCCGGGATTGTGGTCGGAGAGGCGTTGGGACCAGCCTGGGGCGGGGTCGCCTTCCTGAATGACGTGCTGCGGGAGATCATTGCGCTGGCCATCATTCCCCTGCTGATTTCGACCCGTCCGGCCATGGCCATCGGTTACGGCGGTGCCACGGCGATGGATTTTACCCTGCCTGTGATACGCAGCAGCGGCGGCCTGGCGTGTGTGCCCGTGGCGATTGCGTCGGGCTTCCTGTTGTCGTTTCTGTCACCGGTCCTGATGGGTATTTTCCTGTCCCTGGGCTAATTTGGCGCTCTGCAGGACCGGTAAGGGTTTTACCCGTAACTCCCACACAGTAAGATTAAAAGAAGTTAACTTCTTCTCCGTGGAATGACCCATGCACCGTCGCCACTTTCTAGGATTTTCCGTTGCCGCCGTCATGGCGGCAACGGGCATTTCCGGATGTGGCCGATCGCAGCCGCTCCGAATGGGTATTCATCCATGGATTGGCTATGAACCCCTGTATCTGGCCGAGGAGTTTGGCTGGCTGTCCGAGTCGGTAACCCTGTTCAAGGGTGAGGCTGCGGCGGATTCTATGGCCGGCCTGCTCTCCGGAGCGCTTGATGGCGCCGCCCTTACCCTGGATGAGATGCTTAGGGTGAAGGACCAGGGCGGTGATCCGGTGGTTGTCGGAGTGACGGATGTTTCCGCCGGTGCCGATGCGCTGATCGTGCAGCCGTCCATCAGGGAACTGCCTGAACTCAAGGGGAAACGGGTTGCAGCCGAACTTGCCGGTGTCTCCGGGATCCTGTTGATCAAGATCCTGGAACGGGCAGGGCTGAGCCGTGACGATATCGTTCAGGTCGATCTTCCGGTCAATGAGCATGTCGATGCCTGGCGGCGAGGACAAGTGGATGCTTCCGTGTGCTATGAACCTGTTGCCTCGATTCTCCAACGTCAGGGTGGCGTCCGGTTGTTTGACAGTGGCGATCTGCCAGAGACCATTTTCGATGTGCTGGTGGTGAACCGCGAAACAGCCGAGAACAACCCCAGGGCGGTCCGGGATCTTCTGAACGCGCATTTTGCCGGGCTGCGGCACCTGGTCCGCAACCTGCACGATTCGGTTTACCGCGTCGCCAGTCGTCAGAACACCTCACCGGCGGCAATCAGACAGGCGCTCGCGACCGTGATGCTGCCTGACCTGGCCGCGAACCAGCGGTATATGGCGTCGACCGGTCGGATTGAATATATTGCGCGTAGCCTGGGTCATATCATGACGAGCGAGGGCATGATCAGCCGGATGCCCGATTCGCGACGACTTTGTGATCCATCCTTCCTGCCCCGGAGTGTCATTTGAGGGCTCTGATTCTGGGTGTGTCACTTATGCTTCTGCAGGTCGCGGTTCTGCTGCCACCAGCAGCCTGGGCGACCGGCCCGACGCTGACATTCGGTGTGTTTGCCTCGCGGCCCGAGGCCATTCTGAGAGACCGGTATGAACCTCTGACCGGATACCTGTCGGAGGCTATCGGAAAACCCGTTGAGCTGAAACTGCTGAACCAGCGCCAGATAAATCGTGCACTGGCGTCCAACCGGCTGGATTTCATCGTAACCAATCCGAGTCATTTTCTGATGATTCGCAGTGAGCGCAGCCTGACAGGCGTGCTCGCCACCGTGATGCGAACCTGGCAGGGTACGTCCACGACGAGCCTCGGCGGTGTCATCATCACCAGTGCCCGCCGCACGGATATCAATAGCCTGACGGATATCCGGGGCAAAAGTATTGCCACGCCGGGTGAGCACTTCCTGGGTGGGTACCAGGCCCAGGTGCTGGAGCTGATGGAGGTCGGGCTGGATGTCCGTCGCGAAAACCGGATCAAGCTGGTCGATAGTCACGACCGGGTGATTCGTGCGGTCCTGGCGGGCGATGCCGATGTCGGCTTTGTCCGCTCCGGACTGCTGGAAGAACTGACCGTAAGCCAGCCAGCCCTGATGGACCAGTTGCAGGTGGTGAACGAGCAGCAGCTCACGGGATTTCCGTTCCGGGTATCCACCCGCCTGTATCCGGAATGGCCCCTGGTCGCGCTCCCCCATGTTGACAGCCGGATTATCCGCCGGACCGCCTCCGCCCTCTTTGCCCTGGAGGAGAATGCCCCGGTTGCCCGAGCGGCGGGTATTGCAGGTTTCTCGCCACCGGCGGATTACCAGTCAGTGGAATATCTGGCCCGTGAGCTTCGCATTGCGCCCTACGATCAGGTGCCCGAACTCACCTGGATCGATGCCCTGCACCAGTACCGGATCTGGGTGTTCACGGTCCTGATCCTGGTGATGCTGCTGGTTACCAGCACACTCTGGCTGGCCAAACGGACGCGCCAGCTGTCTGTCGAGCAGGGACGGCTGCGTCGGCTCATCGTAAGTTGGCCTCAACCCATGCTGATGATCCAGGACGGGCTGTTTGTGGATACCAACCGGTCCGCGGTGGAGTTGTTCGGGTATGCTTCCCGACAATCGCTGCTGGGCAAGGACATCGCCAGCTTCTCTCCCGAACTGCAGCCGGATGGCACATTATCCCGCCAGAAAATGAAGGTGCTTGTCACCCGGGTCAGCGAAGGCGAGGTGAGCCAGGGCGAATGGGTATTTCAGCGGGCCGACGGGACCCGTGTCTGGGTCGATATGACCATCGCCCCCGCCCACGACTCGGTTGAGAGGAAACCCTTGCTGCTATGCTCGCTGTACGACATTACCGGGCGTAAACAGGCAGAGCAAAAACAGCGGCTTGCGGCCAGTGTCTTTGATTACGCCCGGGAAGCCATTTTCATCACCGATCGCCACGGCATGGTGGTGGACGTGAACGATGCCTTCGTTTCGATCACCCGAAGCCCGCGCAGTTACGCCATAGGCGCGTCGCCGCCACTGCCCATCGATGAAGGCAGCAGCGTGTTCCAGAGTGCCCGAGCCCAGGGGTTCTGGCACGGTGAGTTCACCGCTAAGCGGGGAGACGGTGAACCCATGGCACTGGCGGTGACGATCAGTTCCGTTCGCGACGAAAATGGAAATATCACCCATTTTGTCGGTATTTTCAGTGACGTTACGCGCCTGAAAGAGCAGGAGCAAAAGTTGCTGACCCTGGCCCATTACGATGCCCTGACCGGCCTGCCGAACCGTGTGCTGTTTGCCGACCGGCTGCAACAGGCCATGGCCCAGGCCCGGCGGCAGGACTACCGGTTGGCGGTCGTCTACATTGATCTGGACGAGTTCAAGCCCATCAATGACGCCTTTGGCCACCAGGCCGGTGACAGGTTGTTGGTGCAGGTCGCCGAACGGATGCGTCTGGCCTTGCGCGAGGAAGATACACTGGCACGCCTGGGGGGCGACGAGTTCGCTGCGCTTGTCATCAACATGAGTGACGAAGGCAACCTTGAAGGCTTGCTGTCCCGGATACTGAGCGCAGTATCTGAACCGGTCTGGGTGTCCGGCCACCGTGTGGAGGTGTCCGCCAGTATCGGCTACACCTTGTTCCCCCAGTACCCTGATCTTGATGGCGACCAGTTACTTCGCCAGGCGGATCAGGCCATGTATCGTGCCAAGCAGAGGGGTAAAAACCGTTACTGCCGTTTTGTTCCGGACAGTTTCTGATCCGAGCTTGTTACGGTTTCCGTCGTCGGTGCCCAATTCAGGGACTTGCTCCATTGATCGGATAACCGGCGTACCGTGCTGAGGTTGTCCAGTGACTGCTCCCCGAGGCTGGTGGCCAGTTCCCGCCGGACGATCATTTCCAGCAGGGCCGATTTCAGCTCGTGGTAGGTCTGCTCCGCTTCGTTGACTCGGCCGGGCGATGGTTCATCCGCTGCAATCAAACCCCGGAGTTCTTCCAGATACCGCTCCAGTACCGGTTGCAGGGGCGCGAACTCCGGTTGGTCGCAGGCATCGCGCAGATGCAGCAGCCTTGGCGCCAGTGTGGTCGCCTCCGCCAGGTAGCGGCAGGTCCGGATGCTACGGGTGAGGGCGTCGACGTTGCTGGGATGCAGCTTTTCGGCGCGGAGTCTGGAAATGTACTCGTTGATGGCCGTGTTCAGGCTGAGCACGGCCTCGGATTTCGGTTGGATCTGCGCGGGTTTTAATGCCTCCCGGTCGATGCAGACCCGAAGCAGGCCGCGGGTCAGTTCGATCAGCCGCCTCATTTCCTGGTCAACAGCACCCATCGCCAGCTCCGGCGTCGATATCAGGGTGTCATCCAGATAACGGGGTTTGGCATTGTCCTCCTCTTTGCTCCGGAACAGGCGGCCCAGAAATCGGGCTAATCGCGCCGCGAACGGCAGCATGATGAGGGCGCCCAGAACGTTGAACAGCGTGTGAAACAGCGCCAGCAGAACCGCCGGATGAGCATCGTGCTCGAACCACCGGGCCAGGGCGACAACCAGCCACAGCATCGCAGGCAGGATGATCACCGCGATGCCGGCGGTAACCAGATTGAAGATGACGTGTCCGAGCGCAAGCCGCCGCGCACTGGCTGTGGCACCGAGGGCTGCAATGGCAGCGGTGGACGTGGTGCCGAGATTTGCGCCAATAACCGCCGCCGCAGCGTGCTCAAGCATCAGAAGCTGGCCCGCGGCAGCGCTCAGAATGATGGCAAGGGCAGCGCTCGACGATTGCGTCAGTAGTGTGGTCAGAAAGCCGATCAGCACGAACACCGGCAGTCCGTAGCCCTGGCCAGAGATGTCTGCGCCATGGAAGCCGTTGGTCAGCCCCCCGAGGGACTCTTTCAGCAGCGACAGCGCCAGGAAAAACAGCGCAAAGCCGGCGAGGGCCTGGCCCACGGCCTTGATGCGGTGCGCTGTTCCCAGCAGCCGAAGTGCCATGCCAATGGCGAGCAACGGCATGGCGAAGGCTTCGATGTTGATACCAAAGCCCACCAGACTGACCAGCCAGCCGGTTATCGTGGTGCCAACGTTGGCGCCGAAGACCACCCCCAGCGACTGCCCAAGGTTGAGCAGGCCGGCGTTGACGAAACCGATGGTGGCAACGGTGACAGCGCTGGACGATTGAACCAGACCGGTAATCAGTACGCCGGTGGCAAACCCCTTCAGCGGCGTCTTGGTCCAGGTCCCGAGCAGGTGGCGCAGCTGATGCCCTGCGGCCTGTTTCAGGCCATCCGTCATCATCTCCATGGCCAGCAGGAAAAGCGCCAGTCCGCCGAGAATCTCGAATATGGATGCGGTCATCGAGGTGTCGTGCTTTCCAATGGGAGGATTCTGGAAGCTTAGCAGACGAGAGGGTGGGCTCTACCGACTCAGATCAGGAACTTGCGGACATCAATCCGGTAATCATCCGGATCCACGGACTGGAGGATATGGTCCTGGGTGCCGGGTTTGGCCAGATCAATGGTGTCTACGGTAATCGGAATCCGGAACCTGGTGTGGTACATCACTCGCACCACCGGCAGGCGCTGATCGTGTTCATTGGCTTCCACCACCACGCCCAGACGGCCGCTGGCCAGAAGCACCAGGGCCCCAACCGGGTACAGGCCGATGCAGCGGATAAACTCCATGACCAGGGAAGGATCCAGGTGGTCGCCACTCCATTCCAGCAGCTTCTTCAGGCCCTGGGTTGGGGTCATGCCCTTGTGATAGACCCGGTCGGAGGTGATGGCATCATAGACGTCCGTGATCGCGACCATCCGGCCATAGATCGATATTTCCTCGCCCCTGAGGCCGTCCGGATAGCCGGTACCGTCCAGACGTTCGTGGTGCTGGGCGGCGGTAATTACGGACAGTTCGCCGATACCTTCCGTGGTTGCCAGGATATCCCGGGAATGTCGGGCGTGCAGCTTCATGACCTCGAACTCTTCCGCGGACAGGCGCCCGGGTTTGTTCAGGATTTCATCCGGTGTCAGGATCTTGCCCAGATCGTGGAGCAGGGCGCCAACGACGGTCTGGTGCAGCGTATCGGCGGGTAACGACCGGTAGTTGCCGAACAGCGACATCAGGACACTCAGATTGACGGAGTGCTCCAGCAGGTAGTTGTCCTTTTCCCGAATGCGTCCGAGACAGCTGAGCGCATTGGCGTTGCGCAGTACCGAGTACTGCAACTCGTCGGCGAGTTTGTGGATCGGGGCAATGTCGATGGCGCCGCCGATCTTCACGTTGTTCATGAAGTTGCCCACCAGCCCCTGGGCCTGGCGGTGAATCTTCTGGGCGATGACCAGCTCTTCGGCCACAGGCACCTGCGGTCGGAGCCCGGGGGATTGTTCCCCCGCGCTCTGCAGAGCGGCCTCATTGCGCCGATCCACCTCGGCGGCGGTTTCGGCATCCTGGGTGTCCAGTCCTTTCGAGGCATCGATGTAGACGAACGCGACCCCCATCTGGCGGATTTTCTCGATGGTTTCCTCTTTCTTGATGACGCCCCGCTTGCGCTGGCTGTTGTGAGGAATCCAGTCGTTGTTGAGGTCGGCGATGTACATGCCGACCTTCAGGGCCGAAATGGGAATGCGCTTGATCATTAACCGGGGAAGAACGTCCGCAGGCTATTCTGGTAGGTTTTGCGCAAGACCTCGTCCAGCGCCAGCCCCTTCACCTCGGCAATCTTTTCCGCCACGAACGGCAGGTAGAACGGGGCATTTTCGCGACCGCGATAGGGCACCGGTGTGAGAAAGGGGGCGTCAGTTTCCAGCAGGATCTGTTCAATGGGCGCCATCCGCACGATGTCGCGTACGTTTTCCGCCTTGTTAAACGTGGTGATGCCGTTGAAACCCAGGCACCAGCCCTGGTCCAGTGCGTATCTGGCCAGTCCCGGTCCCGAGGTGAAACTATGAATCACGCCCCGGCGGGTCAGGGTGTCCTCGAACTCCCGGAGAATCGCGATGGTGTCGTCGTCCGCCTCGCGGCTGTGGATGACCACCGGCTGGTCATGGTCGCAGGCGATCTGAAGCTGGCGGCGGAAAACCTCCCGCTGCACGTCCCGGTCAGCGTTGTCGTAGAAGTAATCCAGCCCGATCTCGCCCACCGCGACAATTTTGTTGTCGCTGGCGTGGGCCCGAATCTCCGCCTCGGCGGCGTCGGAATAGCTTTCCGCGTCGTGGGGATGGATCCCCTGGGTGCCGTAGACCCACGGTGCCACCTGGCTGAGCTCGCGGACCCGGGCCAGATTGTCCGGGGACACGGCAATGGTGATCACCTTCTCGATGTTGACACGCTGGCTCTGATCCAGGGTCTCCTCCAGAGGGCGGTCCTTGAGGTAGTCCAGATGGCAGTGGGTTTCGATAATGGGATGATCGAAAACGGGAATCTCGCGACGTTTTTTGCTCATTGCCGTGCGTTCAACTCCATCGCAGTCTCGGTGAGACTGCTATCCTGAGAATTTGGTTGGCCCAAGTTTACCAGCTTGTACGATTGTTGACGCCCATTACAGCGATAGGGAGTTCCCGGCATGCGTGTTTCCAAGTTTGCAAAGAGCTGGTTTTACGACCCTGACAGACCCCGGTTCCATGACTACCCGTATCTGCTGGAGGATGACGACACGCTACTGGCACTGGAATCCAGCCTGGAGGAGATCGGGGAATACCAGCGCCGGCTGTGGGCCAACCGGAACCGGGCACTGCTGGTGGTGATTCACGGTCCGGACACCAGTGGTAAGGACAGCCTGATCCGTACACTTGCCACCTACGCAGACCCGGCAGGCTTTCATGCCTGGTCGTTCAGTCGTCCTCAAGGGGCGGAAACCCGCCATGATTTCCTGTGGCGCGTGGTGCCATTCCTGCCCGGGTTTGGCGAGATGGTTGCCTTTAACCGAAGTCATCATGAGGCGGTAATCAGTGAACGGATCTGGCCGGTTCATGCCCCCGAAAGTTATAACTGGCATAACCGGTACCACGCCATCCGGAACTTCGAATCGAATCTGGTGGAGGAGGGCACCACGGTCGTCAAAATCTGGCTGAACCTGTCGGAAGACGAGCATCGCCGTCGGCTGCTGCAGCGACTGGACAAACCCCGCAAGCGTTGGAAATTCGACCGGTCCGATATTGATGGCTGGGAAAAACGCGATCAGTATGAGGCCTTTGCTGAAGAAGCCATGGCCCAGACCCATTCCCGGGAGGCGCCCTGGTTTGTGGTGCCGGGCGATCGGAAGCCCCAGGCCCGGACGATTGTCGCGGCTATCCTGGCGGAACAGTTGCAGCGGCTGGCTCCGGACTACCCGAGCGAGGACAGGGAAGTACTGGATGAGTACCGTCGACTGCTGGCCAGCAAGGGCGTGAAGTAAACCGACACAGGGAGGCGCAGATGCGCATAGTTGTAGTGGGCGGGGGCGTTGTGGGGGTAACCACGGCGTACGAACTGAATCGCCGCGGTCATCAGGTAACGGTGCTGGAACGGCACGAGGTGGCGGGCAACGAGACTAGCAAGGGCAACGCCGCCCAGCGTTCGTACGGGGCGGTATATCCCTGGGCAGACCCTGGCATGGTGTTCAAGGCCGTACCCTGGCTGCTGAAACAGGACGGCCCGTTGAAAATGCGGATGCCGCCTTCCGTCGAGGCCGTCAGATTCCTGTTTGCCACCCTGCGCTATGCCTGGTCGCCGGGCCTGTTCGGACTGAACCGCCGCGCCATGCTGCGCCTGGCTATGCACAGTCGCGAGCGGTTTCTGGCCCTGGAAAAGGAGCTCGACCTGGCTTTTGACGGCGACCACCGGGGTCTGCTGCACCTTGCCAGCACTCCGGAAGCCCTCGCCGGCTACCGTAACGTTCACACGCTGTTGAATGAACTGGGAATCCCGTCGCGTCTGCTGACGCCGGAACAGGTGCGCGAGGCCGAACCGGGGATGGTCGGCCCGGGACCGCTTTACGGCGCGTTGAGCTATGACAACGATGGCACTGGCGATTGCCATCTGTTCTCACAGGCCCTGGCGAAGGCCTGTGAAGCCAAGGGCGTCCGGTTCCGCTATCGGGTGGAGGCGGAAAACCTGGTTGGCGACGACCACAACGTGGAGGCCATTGCCATCACGACCGCGGGGGGCGAGCGGGAGCTCGTCCACGCCGACGCCTTTGTGATCAGTGCCGGTTGCTGGTCCGATCACCTGATCCGCCCCCTGGGCCTGACCCTGCCATTATACCCGGTCAAGGGGTACAGCATCACGGTGCCATTAAGCGATCCCGACCGGGCTCCGGTGTCAACGGTTCATGACGACAACTACAAGGTGGTTTCCACTCGTCTGGGCAATCGTCTGCGGGCGACCGGTTTCGTGGAACTTGCTGACTTCAATCGCGATATTCCCGAGGCGCGCCTGGCGACGATCCGAAAGTCGGTCACCTCCCGCTTTCCCGGTTGTGCCGAACTGGAGGCGGCGGAAACCTGGACCGGCTTTCGCCCGATGACGCCTGACGGCCCTGCCATCATTGGTCGGGGCCCGAGGGATAACCTGTTCCTCAATACCGGACACGGCACCTTCGGCTGGACCCTGTCCGCCGGCAGTGCCGACGTGATTGCCCAGTTGGTGGACGGCGAGCCCCCGGCGGTGTGCCTGGACGCCTTCCGGCCCGGCCGCTTCAGCGAATAGCCAGCCGCAACGTCAGTCCCGTTTCAGGCGTCGTTCGATGTTGCCACACAGGGTATGAACGAACCCGATGTCGCGCTCCTGCAGCAGCGGCAGCCGTTGGAAAACCCACTGGGACAGCTTGCCCCCGGCAGGGGCATCCAGGGTTGGCAACAGTTGTTCGAGCCGGCTGCGGAGGGCGCCGAGGCGCCCGGGGTCTGAATTCACAGGGTCGGCGGCGGCTGTGGACAGCCCGGACAGCTCCCATGCATACAGCATCACGGACTGGGCGAGGTTCAGGGAAGGGTAGGAAACTTTCATGGGAATGCCGGTCAGCAGATCGCACAGAGCCAGTTCCTCATTGGCCAGCCCGCGGTCTTCGCGGCCGAAGACCAGCGCCGCGTTGGCCACTGATTCGCCTTTGCCTGCCAGCACAACATCGCGCAGGTCTGAGGGCGCGAGCCAGTCCTGTCGATGGTGTCGCGGTTTGGCCGAGGTGCCCATCAGCAGGTCTACGGAGTTTCTAACCGAGGCCAGATCAGGGAAAATGCGCGCGTTATCGAGGATGTGATCGCTGCCATGGGCGAGCCAGTGCGCTTCAGGCCGGGTATGCAGATCGGAATTGACCAGCCACAGCTCGCCGAACCCCATGGTACAAAGGGCACGAGCGGCAGCGCCGACATTTTCAGGAACCTTGGGTTCAACGAGTACAAAGGCCAGTTGCATGACGATACCTCCGGCCGCGAGTTTACACGACCCCGCCGAATCTTTTTACAGCCGTTGGCAAGCCCTGAATGACTGGCTTGTCCGCCACCGCCCCCTTTGGCAGCAGGCGCCCTTCACGGAGCCGGTTCCCGAGTGGACCTTGCAGCATCCCGAACTGGCGGCCCGGGTCGCTGGGCTCGACGACGAGCGGTGCCGGGTGCTGGATGACGATCCCGCGAGGCTGGCGGGCCTGCTGTGTGACGCTTTGCCATCATTGGCCGCCTACCCGGATCTTGTCAGCCTGCCGGACCTCTCGCCGCCGGGCGGGAGGGTGCACCGGGCAACCCTGCCGGAGGTGAGGGCAGTCGACATGCCCGGGCGAAAGCGACTGCAGTCCGGGGCGTTCGCGGCGGCGCTCGAACCCCTTCGCGAACCGGTCATGGACTGGTGTTGTGGCAAGGGCCATCTGTCGCGAACCCTGGCGGCGGTCTGTCCGGAACCGGTCCGGGGCTATGAATGGAACGCGGAACTGGTGCGCGACGGCAACCGGTTGGCCGCACAGTTCGATGATGCGGTTGCGGTGCAGTGTCAGGACGTGATGGCGCCGGATTTTGTCTTTCCGACCGATGCTCACGGGGTCGCCCTACACGCGTGTGGTGACCTGCACCGGCAACTGATCCGGCGGGCCAGTGAGGTTCGCCTGCCCCGCCTGAGTTTTTCCCCCTGCTGCTACCACCTGACGGACGCCAGCCCTTATCGCCTGTTGTCCGCTCGTGCCAGGCGCCATGATGCTGCCCTGCAGTTGTCCCGGAACGAGATTCGTCTGGCCGTGCAGGAAACCGTGACCGCGCCGGCCCGGGTTCAGGAGCAGACCCGGAAGGTGAGCCAGTGGCGCCTGGGCTTCGACGCGCTCCAGCGTCAGCTCAGGAGCTGTGATGAGTATCTGCCGGTGCCTTCGCATCCGTCCCGTCTGATCCAGGAGGGGTTTGAGGCTTTCTGCCAGTGGGCGGCCCGGAAGAAAGGCCTGGTGTTACCGGCCACGACCGATTTTGAACACTGGTCCCGTGTTGGCGACCGGCGGTACAGTCAGGTTCGGCGTCACGAACTGGTACGGCACCTGTTCCGGCGACCGCTGGAACTCTGGATGGTGCTGGATTATGCGATTTTCCTGGAAGAACAGGGTTACCGGGTCAGGCTCGGAGCCTTCTGCGACCGGACACTGACCCCGCGCAACCTGTTGCTGGATGCGGTCAGGGTTTCCGGTACTCCACCCGTTGTACGCAGCCGTCCTTGAAGTACACATAGGTCAGTTCATAGAGCGCCCCGTAATAGCGGGTTTGATAGATCCAGACTTCCTGCGGGCTGGTGTAGGTTTCCGGTGGGTTGCCAAAGGCCCGGCGCACGTGGTCCCGGGTCATGCCCCGAACAATTTCCTCCCGGACGATATGGCGCCTCAGGTCGGTGGAATTGATGAAGCGGCAGGCTGTTGGTGCTTCGCGGGTCGTTTCGTCGTCGCTCCCGTCTGCCTCCTCAGCCCTCGGAGCGTCGGGCGCGGGCGGGGGCAGGTTGCTGTCCAGACGGCCGCCGATGCGGTTGTCCGGAATGGTGATCGCTTCCCCGTTGCCCTCGCAGGGCTCATCCGTATACATCACTCCGTTGGCGGTGTCACACCGGAACACCCCGGCAAGCGGGTGGTTGAGGTTGCACAACAGGAGAGCCAACGCGGAAACGGCTCTGATCATGGGGCCTCCGAGAAAAAAGGCGCCCATGTGGGCGCCTTGACTGCATCAGTCGGCCAGTACCGACGATTTCACCGTTCGACCTGAATCAGCGCCTCAACCCGACGGTTGGCGGCGCGGCCCTCGGCGGTATCGTTGCGGGCAATCGGCCTCTCCTCCCCATACCCGGAAGCTTTCACCCGACTCGGATCGACACCGAGGGAGTCGACCAGGCGCGCGGCCACGGCCTCGGCCCGACGCTGGGACAGGAACTGGTTGTAGTCCGCATCGCCAACGCTGTCGGTATGGCCGGCAACCTCCACAAAGGTTCTTGGGTTTTCCTCGAGGAAGTCCGCGACGCGTCGGAGGTCCTCATCGTAGGCCTTATTGATCACCGAACTGTTGTTGGCGAACTGGACGTCCACTTCAAAGGTCTGGATGACTTCGGTGACCCCTTCGCAGCCCCGCTCGTCGACGGTGGCACCCGGAGTTGTGCTCGGACACTGATCGACACCGTCAATGACGCCATCGTTGTCGCTGTCCGGCTCGCAACCTCGGCTATCCACTTCGGCACCGAGTGTGGAGTCCGGGCAGGCATCCCGTGCGTCGGCGACGCCATCCCGGTCGCCGTCCGGCTCACACCCTGTGCTGTCGACGGTGGCGCCGGCCGGGGTGCCCGGGCACTCGTCTGACTCGTCGGGAACACCGTCGTTGTCGGAATCCGCAGGTGCTGCGACCGAGCGATAGAACGCGAAGCTCAGACCCAGGGACACCTGGGTGTCAAAGGTACTCTCGTCAATACCGTGGAACTCGCGCAGGTCGGCTCGCAGGGAGAAGGAATCGGTGAAGTTGTAGCGAATACCGGTACCCACGTTAACCCGGGTTTCGTCGTGATTGCTGCCAGACGTCAGAGGGGCGCTGGCATCCTCACCGAAATCGGCGTGACCGCCACCGAAAGACACGTAAGGGTTCACGGCCTCGGTCGGATTGGCAAAATAGTAGATGATGTCCATGCGAATTTCATCAAAATCGGATTCGCCGGGGGCGCCTTTGCGATCCACATTGGCGCGGGAGTACACAGGCTCCACCGCCCAGCGGTCCGTAAATCGGTACTCCAGGCCACCGCCATAGGTATCGGCTTCACTCAGGTCGCGTTTGTCGTCGAAATACTGGTACGCCGCGAAAGGATTGATGTAGACGGTGTCCTTCCGTTCGGCGGCAACCGCCGGGAATACCAGGGTAGATGCGATGGCAGCCATCGCGCACGAACGCAAAAAATTCATGCGGAACCTCCTGTTCATCATTCGTTTTTGAGAGTGCGTCAACGGGAAACTGCGGGAATACCCGGTGTCTATCGGCCGAGGGGCTGGGCAATAAAAATATAGACACGAACGACGTTTACAGCAATGTTACGCGCCGGGAATCGGTTTGGTTTCAGTCGTTTTGGGCCAGAGGGGTGAAATACAGGTGCGCGCTCTTTTTGCTGAAGTTCAGGGTGTCGCCATTGTCGAACCGGACCTCGAAGGAGCCCTCGTCTTCGGCCACGACCTGTCCCGCGCCGAAAATGGCGTGACTCAGGCGCTTGTGGTGCCAGAGTGCCTCTGTGGTATCGGACACGGTGGCCATGGTCCCTTCCAGCACAATGCCTTCGCGTTCGGCGTAGCGCCGGCCGACCGGCGTAATGGGCGCCTCCAGTGCCAGCGACTGCCCCGGTTCCTCGATGCGCTCGTCCAGCCAGGTGCCCAGTTCGCTGGACAGGTTGAAACTGCATTCACCGACAAAACGGCTGGGCCCCTGGTCACCGTCCAGGTGCGGCTGGGAACTGGCCGGGCGACTGATCAGATGGAGTTGCTGGCGGGTGCGGGTCATGGCCACGTACAACAGGCGCCGTTCGCTCTCGAGAAAGGCGCGGGCATCATCATGGGGCCGGGGGCTGTAGGGGAGATATTTTTCCTGCAGGCCGGGGATGATCACCCGGGGCCACTCGAGCCCCTTGGTGCGATGGATGGTCGACAGCAGCACGCCGCCCTGCCGTTTTTCCCCTGCCTGCTGCTTGAGGGTTTTCAGGTGGTCAACGGCGCCGTGGGCGTCGACATCCAGGCTTTTCAGGTACTGCCGGAAGCCCTGGATGGTGTCGATGCGTTCCTCGGCACTCTCGTGGGTCAGGGCCAGGCTCCGGATGCCCTCATGCAGGTCGGTGTGCTCGGCGTACACGCTGATCAGCCCGGCGACCGGGCCCTTGTAACCGCGCAGCTGGCCCAGGACTTCGCCCAATTTGCGCAGTTTACGGCCGGCCATGGGCGACAGGGCGTCAAAATCCATCGCCAGCAGCCGCTCGTGCCAGTCGCCGGAGAAGCCCGCCAGGAAACGGGCCAGTTGCTCCAGTTCCGGCTCCTTCATACCCACATGAGGAAAGCGCAGCAGCTGGCGCGCCACTTCCAGCCTGTCTTCGTCCGGCAGGTTGGCCAAGCGGCCTGTAACCACCATCAGCAGCGAGACGATCGCCTGGACTTCGCGGCTGAACAGCGCACCCTTGCCGGCATCGATGCGATAGGGGATTTGCCGGGCCAGCAGTTTTAGTTCGATCGGCACGCTCTGGCTCCAGACCCGGAACAGGATGGCTGTGCCGGCCAGTGCTGTTCCGGAGCCTTGCTGCAAAATCTGGACGATGGTGTCGCTGTCATTATCGACCCGATGCAGGACGACCTCCGTGGCCGGTGTCGACGGGTGCGAATGGCACAGCACGTCCTTGCGCCCGGTGTTGTGGCAGATCAGGTGATTGGCCAGCAGAGCAACCCGATGGCCATAGCGGAAGGTGTAGCTGAGGGTCTGCTCCAGCGGGCTCTCGAACTCGTCGCTGAAGCGTTTGAGGATGAACTCGGGCTTGGCGCCCCGGAATTCGTAGATGGTCTGGTCCGGATCGCCCACCACGGTTACCCGGGCCCGGTCGCCGGCCACGTACCTCAGCAGCAGGTGCTGGATCTCGTTGGTGTCCTGGTACTCGTCCACCAGGATCAGATCCATCTTGTTGCCCACCAGCCGCTGCAGGGGCTGGTTCTGGTGAATCGCCATCACTGGCTCGTAGAGCATGTCGGCGTAACTGATCCGGCCCTGGCCCTTGCGCCACTGTTCAAAGCTGTGGAACAGGTCGATCAGGTAGCGGTGTTTGTCGGTGTAACCCAGTTCCTCGAAGACGATCTCCGCTGGCGACAGGGTGGTCTTGACCAGATCGATGAAGCCGGTGGCCGTCTCCACGAAATCCTTTTTGTTGCGCCGGATCTCGTCCGCCAGATCCTCCGGCGCCAACCGCCGGGTCAGCTGCCAGGCCTGAAAGCTGATCTCCTGCTCGGTCAGGATTTTGTCGGAAAATCCCGGCAGGTAGCCTTCCCGCACGAACCGTTTGTACAGCCGCAGGCCCATGGCGTGATAGGTCCGAATTTCCGGCAGTGCCAGCCCGCTCTGGTGGCAGACCTCCTGAAGCTTGCGCTCGAAATCCACCCGGGCGCTGCGGTTGAACATCAGCACCAGCATACGATCGGGGTCGTGCCCCTGTAGCAGCAGGTAGCGGATCCGCCAGGCCAGGGTGGAGGTCTTGCCACTGCCGGCCACGGCGGTGATCACCGAGTGTTCGTAACCGGCGGTGATGATGGCCCGCTGCTCATCGGTAAGAAAATCCGGCAGATCGAGGGGGGGAGACTGTTGGGGTTTGGTTGGCATAGCGCGTATTGTACTGGCCAACTGGCAGTGCGGGTACCGGTCCCGCATAATCGAAACCAGAAATTCAGAGCCATTTGACCAACTCAATGGCGGCTCAGCTCCGGAGTAAGAGGATGAACCTATGCAGATATCGGACCCCGTAAACGTACTGGGCGAACACCTGGAGACTTGTGGTACCGATCCAAAAACCGGGTTTTACCGCGATGGTTGCTGCAATACCGGTCCCGATGACCTCGGCTTCCACACCGTGTGCACGGTGGTCACCGACGAGTTTCTCGAATTCTCGAAAAGTCGCGGCAACGATCTGAGCACCCCGAGGCCGGATTTCGGATTCCCGGGCCTGAAAGCCGGCGACAGCTGGTGCCTGTGTGCGGCGCGCTGGCAAGAAGCTCTGGCTGCGGGGTCGGCCCCGAGGGTTCGCTTGCGGGCAACCCACCAGGCGACGCTGGAGATGTGTGACCTGAACGACCTCAAACGCCATTCGGTAGATCTCAGTTAATGCCACCGGGTCTGCTCGGGGGAGGGGAGCCTGATGCCTGGCGGCGGCTCCAGCGCCGGCTTCAGCAGCGAGGGGAGCGGCGCCTGGTGCTGCTCGAAGGCGAACGTTCAAAGGCTCTCCGCTGGTTGAAGGCATTGTTGCCGGCGCTGGCTCTGGAGCCCGGTGTCTGGACCGGACCCGAGGCAGAGAGCCCGAGTGGAACCCTGGCATCCCTGGCACCGAGGCACGCCCGGCAGTGGCTGGGCCGGGAACTGTCGGTGGTGGTCTGGGATGGCTGGCAGGGTAACCCGCCCGACAGCTTTGCCGCACTGTCAGGGACCCTGCAGGCGGGCGGCCTGCTGTTCTGGCTGATGCCGCCAATGGAGCAGTGGTCAGATTTTGAGGATCCGGATTACGCCAGGACCGGCCTGGACCAGTTGCCCCGGCATCCTTTTGCAGCCCGCATGGCGAACATCCTCGCGACCGAACCGTCGCTCATCCGCATCGACCTCGGCAGCACCGTGCCCACGTCGTTGCCGGATCTTGCGGAGCGGGACGCCGGATTCGTCGTCCAGACCACCGGCGATCAGCAGGAACTGATCGAACGGTTGGTGCAGTTCGGTCTGGGCCGACGGCGCCGCCCCGTTGTCGTTACCGCGGATCGTGGCCGGGGTAAGTCTGCGGCGCTGGGATTGGCGGCGGCCGAGTTGCTGCAGCGAGGCCGGCGACAGGTTCTGGTGTCGGCCCCCTCCCGCGACAACGTTGAGGCCCTGTTTCGTCACGCCCGGGAAGCGCTGGGCGATGACCTCCTCAAGGCCTCGGAATCCTCCCTGCAGACCCGCGCGGGCGGTTGCCTGCGGTTCGTCGCGATCCGGGAGCTTCTGGCGGAGCGACCCGAGGCTGAAGTGGTGCTGGTGGACGAGGCGGCGGCGATCCCGGCCCCGTTGCTCAAGCAGGTGCTGTTGGGCTGGCCCAGAGTCGGTTTCTCCTCTACCGTTCACGGCTATGAGGGCGCCGGACGGGGCTTCGCCATCCGCTTCCGGCAGATCCTGAATCGCGAGACACCGCATTGGCAATCGATCACGCTGGCTGCGCCGGTTCGCTGGTCCGCCAGCGATCCCCTCGAACCCCTGGTGTCGCGACTGTTCCTTCTGGCCGCGGAGAACCGGGAACCGGTCTCCGAACGCGTCAGTCCCGGTGACGTGACCATCGAGCCTTTTGATCCCGTTGACGCAACCGATTCCGAGTTGTCGGACGCGTTCGGCCTGCTGGTGGACGCCCACTACCGAACAACGCCTGCGGACCTCAGGCAGTGGATGGACGCGCCGTCGGCCAGGAGCTGGCGGGCGCGGACAGGTAACATCACCGTTGGCATACTCTGGGGGGCCGTGGAGGGCGGCTTGTCACCGGATTTGGCCGAGCAGGTGACCCTGGGGCAACGCCGCATCCGGGGACACCTGCTGCCGCAGTCGCTGGCCAGTCACAGCGGTTTTCCGGAAGCCGCATCCCAGGGTTGCTTGCGCGTGGTCCGGATTGCCGTATCGGATTCGGTCAGGCGACATGGCATCGGTCGCCTGCTGGTGGCAAAGGCGAGGGAGGCTGCCAGCCAAGAGGGTCTGGACACGCTGGGTACCAGCTTCGGCGGCAGTCCGGAACTGCTTGCCTTCTGGCGCTCCTGTGCATTGAGGGTGGTGCGCCTGGGCCTGAATCAGGAGGCCACCAGCGGCGAATACCCCCTGCAGATGCTATCTGGTATCAGCAAGGCGGGAGAACGCCTGGTGAGTCAGCTCAGCGAACGCCAGGCGGACCATTGGCTGGCGCTGTTGCCGCTGGCCTGGCCGGCCCTGGAACCTGGCCTGCTGGCCGACATAGGCGCGGGTCTGCCGGCAACCGAACGGCTCGACGACCAGGACCGGCGGGATCTGCACAGCTTTGGTCATGGCCATCGCGGGTTCCTGCTCAGTCTGCCGGTGCTCCGGAAAACGAGCATGGTTCGCCACGTCGGAGCCTGGTTACGGACACAGGAGGATCTCGCGCTCTGGGTCGGCGCCGTCATGCAGCAGCGGGACTGGCCGGCTCTGCAGGCGGATGGTCTGTGTCTCGGGCAGCGCGAGGGAGAGGATCGGCTGCGCGCGCTGATCCGTCAACTTCTGCAAAAGGGGCCAGAGTTGTGACTCGCTCGATTTAATTCTCATTCCCCGCTGCCCAGAATAGGCCAAACATCATCTGATCGAGATCGTCTGTTATGGCCAAGGGAACCGGCTCCTCCCGTTATCTGTTGTTTGTCCTGATTGTGCTACTGCCCTGGTTGTCCGGGTGCGCGTCCCGTTCAGAACCGTCCAACCTGGAGCACGAAACCGCCACCGGGGCAGCTACGCCCATGATTGAGGCGGCAGGGCAGGGAGACCTGGATCGGGTGATGGCGCTTTCGGAGGCAGGGGAATCGCTCAACACCCTGACCGAAAAGGGCTCTCCACTGATGGCCGCGGTGGCCGCCGGCGAGGACCGTGTGGCCTGGTTCCTGTTGTCTGAAGGCGCGTCTCCGGACCTGGCCAACGCCGATGGTGAGACACCGCTGATGGTGGCATCGGCTCAAGGCAGTCGCCGTCTGGTCCAATTGCTGTTGTCGGCGGGTGCGCGGGTGAATGCCCGGGATGCCGACGGCTACTCGCCGGTTATCCGGGCTGCCGAACAGGGTCACCTGTCGGTGGTCAAGGTGCTGCTGGCCGCCGGTGCCAACGTGAATGTCAGTCAGGGCGGCGAATCGCTGCTGATGAAGATTGTCGGTGGTGGCGATCTGCTGACGGCGGAGATGCTGCTGGCCGCCGGTGCTGACGTGAATTATCGCACCGCCGATGGGCGCACCGCACTGGACATGGCCCGGGCCAACAACAACCGCGATCTGGAGATGCTGCTGGTCCAGGCCGGCGCCGAGCTCTAGGGCTCAGCCGAGCTGCATGGGATCGCTTTCATCATCCCATTCGGGCTGGAAGTGGGCCTGAACCACGTCCGCTGGCACCTCAGCGACACTGTTGAACGACCAGGTCGGTCTCTGGTCCTTGTCCACCAGCCGGGCCCGGACGCCCTCCGGCAGGTCCGGACGGCGGGTACACTCCATGGCCATGGCCAGCTCCATGCGGAACACATCCTTGAGTGACATCTGCTGGGCCTTTTGCAGCTGGGTCCAGACCAGCCACGCCGATACCGGGCAGCCGCCCCTGAGGTTGCTCATGCAGGCATTCCACCATTCGCTGTCGATCTCGGCGGAGAGCAGTTGATCGACAATTTCTGGCAGCTCATCCCCGGCACTGAGCCGGGCGATGTCCTGTTCGTGCTGTTCGAGGTTACTGCGCTCAAGGGAGCGATAGTCGGGGGCGTGCATCTGGTTGAGCAGCCGGAACAGGCGGTTGTCGTCCGCCGCCGGCTCGCCTGTCCATCGCTGGTCCTGCAGCTGCCCGAGCAGGGGCTCCCGGTCCTCCGGCAGTAACACCATGTCGGCCAGGCCGATGCGAATGGTGTCGGTGATGTTCAGCCGGGCTCCGGTCAGACCCATGAACAGGCCAATTCGTCCGGGCAGACGGTTCAGGAACCAGCTGGCGCCCACATCCGGAAACAGCCCGATGGAGATTTCCGGCATCGCGACGGTAACGTCCGGCGTTGCCATGCGGTAACGGCAAGCCGTGAGCAGCCCCAGGCCGCCGCCCATCACGACCCCGTGGGCGATACCGACCACGGGCTTGGGGAAACGGTGGAGGCTGTAGTCCAGCCGGTACTCCCGGGTGAAGAAGCGAGCGGCGGTGTCGTGTTCCGCCTCGTCCTTGATGGCGCTGTAGAGGTCGCGAATATTGCCGCCGGCACAGAAGGCCCGTTCGCCCTTGCCCTGAAGCACAACAAGACAGATGCGGTCATCCACGGCCCAGCGGTCCAGAGTGATCTGCAGTTCATCGATCATGGGCTCCGTAAGCGCGTTGAGCGTGCCCGGGGCATTCAGGGTAAGCAGGCCGATGTGGCCCTCCAGGCATTCAATTTCCTGAACCTCTATGGACATTGAGGGGGTCTCCGATCGTTAAAAATAATCTGGGCCACGTCACTCTCCGTACTGTCTTGTCAAAGCGCGGTTATGAAAAGAGGACCAATGTCGAACAAAGCCATTGATATAAGGCATTTGGCTACGGCAGGCTCTTTGGTATATAAAGTCAGACAGTTTACAGTCCGGTGCGGACTGCCAGTAGGCAAACACCAAAAACGATGATAAGAGGGTAAAGACAATGACACTGAAACACTACGCCGTTGCGGGAATTCTTGCGTTCAGCACCGCCATTCCGACCGTCGCTTCTGCTGCCGACGTCGAAGCGGGTAAGGCAAAAGCGGCTGTTTGCGCCGCGTGCCATGGCCAGAACGGCCTGGCCCAGATCCCGACCTATCCGAATCTGGCGGGTCAGAACGAGCAATACCTGGTCTCCGCGATCAAGGCCTACAAAAACAAGCAGCGCACTGGCGGCCAGGCGGCCATCATGCAGGGCCAGGCCGCGGCGCTGAGCGATACCGATATCGCCAATCTGGCAGCCTATTTTGCCAGCCTGCCGGCTGACGGCGGCAAATAAGCGATTCGTTTTGGTTCGTCAGTGAGGCGGCTCAGGCCGCCCCGCTGACGATGCGATAGCTGGGCCGGTAAGCCGACGAGCCGGGCAACTTCATCCGGTTCTGGGCGACGAACTGTGCCAGCATCGCTTCCAACGGTTTGATTAGCGTCGGGTCTCCGGCGATCTCAAACGGTCCCTTCGACTGCACCTGGCGAATGCCATCCTCCTTTACATTTCCCGCGACTATACCACTGAACGCCTTGCGCAGATTGGCCGCAAGCAGGTGCACCGGCTGGTCACGATGCAGTTCCAGCGCCCGCATGTTGTCGTGGTTCGGATGGAACGGAAGCTGGAACACCGGATCAATTTTCAGCATCCAGTTGAAGTAGTAAGCGTCCTGCATCGCCCGGCGGAACGTTTCCACTTCCTTCATCCCCTTCTTCATGGTCTGTGCCACTCGGACCGGGTCGTCGATGATGATTTCGTACTTGCTCGCCGCCTCGTCCCCCAGGGCGTTTCGGATGAACTTGTCGATCATCTCGAAATACTCGGCATTTTCCTTTTCCCCGGTAAAGACCACAGGGAAGGGCAGGTCAGCGTTGTCCGGGTGCAGCAGAATGCCCAGCAGGTAGAGTATCTCCTCCGCAGTCCCAACGCCGCCGGGAAACACGATGACGCCATGACCACAGCGAATAAAGGCTTCCAGCCGCTTTTCGATATCCGGCATGATGACCAGTTCGTTGACGATCGGGTTTGGCGCCTCGGCACCGATGATGCCTGGTTCGGTGATCCCGATATAGCGCCCGTTTTTCACTCGCTGTTTGGCATGGGCGATGGTTGCACCTTTCATCGGGCCCTTCATGGCGCCGGGGCCGCAGCCGGTGATGATGCTCAGGGAACGCAGGCCAAGCTGGTGCCCGACTTCCTTGCTGTACTGGTATTCGTCCTGGCTGATGGAATGGCCGCCCCAGCACACCACCAGATCCGGCTGCCGACCGGGCTCAAGCACCCGGGCATTGCGCAGCACGTGGAACACCAGGTTGGTGAGATCTTCCGGATCGTCACGACGAAAGCCAGCGGCGCTCTGGGGAATGGAATGGGAGTAGATAATATCCCGCAGCACGGAGAACAGGTGCTCCCGGATGCCGCGCAGCATCTCCCCGTCCACGAACGCGTGTGCGGGTGCGTTGATCAGTTCCAGTTTCAGTCCCCGGGGTTGCGGTACCAGCCGGACATCGAAATCGGCATGGCACTCCATCAGCGCTTTACAGTCGTCGGTCTCGACACCGGTGTTGAGGACCGCCAGGGCACATTGGCGAAAAAGCCGGTACAGGCCGCCCTGGCTTCGGTCCTTGAGTCGGCTTACCTCATGGTTGGAGAGGATTTCGAGACTGCCCTCCGGTGACACCAGGGCATTGATGGTGGGTTCTTGCATGAACGAAAAAACTCCTGAATGGTTCCGGCAACGAGGGCCGGTGACGGCACCCGGGCCGGTGTTTCGGCTATGCCTGATTTTGAGGCATGGCCCTAAAAAGGTAGACTAAGTGCTTTCCGCGTTCTACGCCACTCGACAATACTCCGATTATGAAACTACTTATTCGTCCGGCTCCCGAAGTCGCCATCAAGAGCAAACCCGTCCGCCGCCAGCAAATGCGCCATCTGCGGCAGAATATCCGTAAGCTGCTGGCCAGGCTGGATCACGACATTGTCGTGGAAGGTAGCTGGGACCGGGTGGATGTGGCCGTTCCGGAAGGCCGTGGGCTCTCTGGGGCTGTTGTCGAGGAGTTGCTGCGCATTCCCGGTATTTCCACCATCCAGGAAATCGGTGTATTTCCGTTTACCGGTCTGGATGACGTTGCGGAGAAAGCCGTGGACGCCTTTGCGGCCCGACTGGCCGATAAAACCTTCGCCGTTCGCGCCCGCCGCCATGGCGAACATGGCTTCCGGTCGATTGATCTCGAGCGCACCGTGGGAGCGGCCCTGATGCAGGCTTCCAGTGCCACCGGCGTGAACCTCAAGTTCCCCGATGTTGAGGTGCGAATTGAAGTCCGGGACGACCAGTTTCACATTGCCCACCGCAAACATCGCGGGCTGGGCGGCTACCCGTTGGGCAGCGTCGAGAACGTGATGACGCTGATTTCCGGAGGGTACGATTCGTCGGTGGCGGCCTACCTTATGATGCGCCGCGGGCTCCGGAATCATTTCCTGTTCTTCAATCTTGGCGGAACCGCGCACGAGGTTGGCGTTCGCCAGGTGGTGCATTACCTGTGGGATCGCTACGGCGCTTCCCATAACGCCAAGTTTATTTCGGTGCCTTTCGATGGCGTCGTCGCCGAAATCATGCGCTCGGTCAACCACCGTCACTGGGGTGTGGTGCTGAAGCGCCAGATGCTCAGGGCCGGCGCGGAAATCGCCAAGAAAAACAACGCCGTGGGCCTGGTCACCGGCGACGCGGTGGCACAGGTGTCCAGCCAGACCCTGAGCAACCTTAATGTAGTGGATCGGGCCAGTGACGAAGTGGTTTTGCGCCCGCTCATTTCCATGGACAAGGAAACCATCATCAACATTGCCCGGGAGATCGGTACCGAATCCTATGCCCGTAACATGCCCGAGTACTGTGGCGTGATCTCCCAGAAACCAGCCACGCGCGCGAAATTGCATCGGGTCGAAGCGGACGAGGCCGAGATGGACCCGTCGGTGCTGGCCGGCGCGGTGGAAGCCCGCGAGGAAACCGCGATCAGCCGTTTGCTGGAAACGACCCGCACCCCCGAGGAGGTGGAGCTGGTTCAGACGCCGGGGGTGGATGATGTGATTATCGATGTCCGTCACCCCAGCGAGGGTGAACAGTCACCGCTGAGGCTGACCAACAACGAGGTGGTGCAGATCCCGTTCTACGAACTGAATCAGCAGATTGGCGAACTGCCGGGGGACCGGCAGTATCTGCTGTATTGCGATCGTGGGTCGATGAGCCGGATGCACGCCGGTCATCTCAAGGCAGAAGGGCACGACAACATCAAGGTATACGCGCCCGCTTCCTGATCGGTCAGCCGGCCAGACCTTTGAAAAACTGCTGGACGTTCTCGCTCAGGGTGTCCAGATCATACCCGCCCTCCTGGACCACCAGCGTTGGCAAGCCGAGTTGGCTAATGTGGGAGCTGAGCCGGCAGAATCCTTCCGACGTCACCGAAACCTTGGCCTGGGGATCGTTCTTGTAGATGTCGAAACCCAGGGCCAGGATCAGCGCATCGGGCTGGTACAGCTTGATGGCCGCCATTGATTCGTCCAGTTTCTCGAAGAAATCGTCTTCCGAGGCACCATGGGGCATCGGCATGTTGATGTTGTAGCCAAAGCCTTCGCCTTCGCCCCGCTCATTCTCGAAACCGGTGACCACCGGGTAGAAGTTGGTCGGGTCGCCGTGGATCGAAACGTACAGCACGTCACTGCGGTCGTAGAAAATCTCCTGGATGCCCTGGCCGTGATGCATGTCGGTATCCAGGATCGCAATGCGCGGAAACCGGCTCTTCATGTGTTCAGCGGCGATGGCGGCGTTATTCAGGTAACAGAAACCGCCAGCGGCGTCTTTCCGGGCGTGGTGGCCGGGTGGCCGGCACACCGCGTAGGACGTGCGATCACCGGCGATCAGGGCATCCGCCGCACCAAGGGCGCTTTGCGCGGACCAGTAGGCGGCGTGCCAGGTATTTTCACCAATCGGACAGCTGCCATCGGCCTGATAACGGGCAGCCTCGGCCAGGATCCCGGTCAGGTGGTTGGGTGAGCGCACGAAGATATTGGAAATCACCTCGTCGCCCCAGTCATCCATCTTCACCCAGCGCCGGTGAGCCGACTCCAGAAAGCGGAGGTAGCCCAGATCATGAACCTTCGCTATGGCCGCTGCGCCCTGGTCGGAGGGCTGCAAAACCGGTACACCCATCTCTCTCAGGCCTTCCAGCATCTGACCGGTACGGTCCGGGACCTCTTGCGGCTGTCGCATCTGCCCACGGGTAAAGTAGGTCCTGGGAAGATGCTGGTCCTGAGCTGGATGGAAAAACGCTTTCATTATCCGACCTCCGTGGTTTCCGATTCTCCGAGTATAGGCACAGTCGGAGGGTGATCAAAAGCCTGGCTGTCGACTTTACAGCCAGTGGATCAGCATCCACTATGGAAGACATATCCAACCGACGCAACCGTGTCCCTCCGGGGGCATATCGACACTAAGAGATAGAGGAGCCGTGATGATCGAGTCACCACTGCTGGAAAAGATGACTGGCTACATTGGCGGTCGCTGGACTGACAATGCACAGGGTAAAACCTTCGACGTCTACAACCCGGCAACGGGCAAGGTGATCGCCCAGGCGCCCTCAATGACCGAGGATGAGGTAAAGGCGGCGGTTGCCGCCGGTAAATCCGCGCTTCGGCTCACCAGTCCCTACTCCATTGAGACCCGCAGGAAGTGGCTGGAAGATATTCGCGACGCGCTCAAGGCCAACAAGGAGGAGGTCGGTCGTATCCTCTGCATGGAACACGGCAAGCCGCTCCAGGAGGCCCAGGGCGAGGTCGATTACGCCGCCGGTTTCTTCGATTACTGCTCCAAGCACATCCAGGCGCTGGATGCGCACACGATTCCGGAGAAGCCGAAGGACTGCACCTGGACCGTCCACTATCGGCCGATCGGCGTTGCCGGTCTCATTACGCCCTGGAACTTTCCGATCGGCATGATCGCCAAGAAGCTGTCGGCCGCATTGGCTGCCGGCTGCCCGTCGGTTATCAAACCGGCCAGTGAAACACCGCTGACCATGATTGCCCTGTTCAGCCTGATGGACAAGCACACGGACATGCCCGACGGCATGGTCAACCTGGTGATGGGTAAGGCCAGCGTGATCGGCAAGGTGCTGTGCGAAAGCCCGGATGTACCCATGCTGAGTTTCACCGGTTCCACCGAAGTGGGCCGAAAGCTGATCCTCGATACGGCCGAGCAGGTCAAGAAGCTGGCCCTGGAACTGGGCGGCAACGCGCCCTTCATTGTCTTTGACGATGCCGATCTGGACGCCGCGGCGGATAACCTTATTGCCAACAAATTCCGGGGTGGCGGCCAGACCTGTGTCTGTGCCAACCGGATTTTCGTGCATGAGAAAGTCGCCGATGTCTTCGGCCAGAAGCTTGCCGAACGAGTGAACAGAATGACGGTGGGTGACGGCATCAACGGCGACGTGGATCTCGGTCCGCTGATCAATCAGGCCGGGTTCGATAAGGTCAAACGTCACCTCGAGGACGCGCTGGAAAAAGGTGCCGGACTCGTGGCCGGCAAAAAGCCGGAGGACCTCGGTGACAACCTGTTCTTCCCGCCCACCGTGATCACCGACGTCGACCGGGACATGTGCTGCTACCGGGAGGAAACCTTTGGCCCGCTGGTGCCGATGGCGCTGTTCCGGACTGAAGAGGAAGTCATCGAGGCCGGGAATGACACCGAATTCGGCCTGGCATCCTACGTCTTTACCGGCGATGCTGAGCGGGCCCAACGTGTTGCTGCTGGCTTGCGATTCGGTCATTGCGGCTGGAACACCGGCACCGGGCCCACGCCCGAAGCGCCGTTTGGCGGCATGAAAGCCTCCGGCATCGGCCGCGAGGGCGGTCTGGAAGGCCTGTTTGAGTTTGTTGAGGCCCAGACGGTGCCCAGAGGCTTTTAAGAGAAACCGGAAACCGACAGCCCTCGATTTTAGGGGTGTCACACGGGGGGCGATCCCCTTCAGGACACGCACAGTCCTGAAGGGGATCATCCTCCGCGCTTTTTCTAACTTTTGCTGACGGCTTTTCCGATATCCCTTCCGCGCGGAAATCCCTTTTTTCTCCTGTTATACTTCCACTCCTGTTTATTTAACCAGTAGCGAACGATTCCCTATGGATGTCTCCCACATTATCGATCCTCTCAACGATGCCCAGCGCGAGGCCGTCACCGCCCAGAACGATCACCTGCTGGTGCTGGCGGGTGCCGGCAGTGGCAAGACGCGGGTGCTGGTGCATCGGATTGCGTGGTTGATGACGGTCGACCGGGTGCCACCTACGGGTATCCTGGCGGTAACCTTCACCAACAAGGCCGCCAAGGAAATGCGTTACCGGATCGAGCAGATGATGAACATTCCGGCCCGCGGGCTGTGGTTCGGCACCTTTCACGGTATTGCCCACCGCCTGTTGCGCTCGCACTGGCAGGATGCCGGCCTGCCGGAGAATTTTCAGGTGCTGGACAGCGACGACCAGCTTCGGCTGATCAAGCGGGTGATGCGGGAAAATCAGATTGACGAGAGCAAGTGGCCGCCCAAGCAGGCCCAGTGGTTTATCAACAGTCAGAAAGACGAGGGACTTCGCGCCGACCACATCCAGGAAAACCCGGGTGACCATTTCACCTCGATCATGCTGAAGATCTATCGCCAGTACGAGAAGCTCTGTCAGCAGGGTGGGCTGGTGGATTTCGGCGAATTGCTGCTGCGTTCCCACGAACTCTGGCTACACCGGCCCGAGCTGCTGGCTCATTATCAGCAGCGGTTCCAGCACATTCTGGTGGACGAGTTTCAGGACACCAACACGATCCAGTACGCCTGGCTGCAGGTACTGGCCAGCAATCGCGTGCCGTTGACCGTTGTGGGTGATGACGATCAGTCTATTTACGGCTGGCGCGGCGCCAAGATCGAGAACATACAGCAGTACCAGCGGGACTTTCCCAATGCCCGGCTGGTGCGGTTGGAACAGAATTATCGCTCCACCCAGATGATCCTGAAGGCGGCCAACGCTGTTATTGCCAATAACCAGGGGCGTCTGGGCAAGGAACTCTGGACCGACGGGCCGGACGGTGAGCCCATCAGCCTGTACGCCGCGTTCAACGAACAGGACGAGGCGAACTACATCGCCGACAGCATCTCGGCCTGGGTTCAGGACGGCAACCTGCGCAGTGAGTCCGCGATTCTTTACCGATCCAACGCCCAGTCGCGGGTGCTCGAGGAAGCGCTGATGCGCCAGGGTATTCCGTATCGGGTCTACGGAGGATTGCGGTTCTATGACCGGCAGGAGATCCGCAACGCCCTGGCGTACCTGAGGCTGGTCCAGTACCGCCGGGACGACGCCGCGTTTGAGCGGGTGGTGAACGTGCCGCCCCGGGGTATCGGCGCCAAGAGCCTGGCGGAGCTGCGGGAATACGCCACCGAGCAGAGTATCTCGCTCTGGGAGTCGGCCGAGCGTCTGCTGGAAGCCGGTCAGGTAAAGGGCCGGGCCAAGACCGGCCTGCAGTCGTTCATTGCCATCATCGAGGGGCTATCGGAGATGGTGGGCGACGCCTCGCTCCATGGCCTGATGAAACAGACCATCGAAGCCAGTGGTCTGAAGGATTACCACGCCAGTGAGAAAGGCGAGAAAGGCCAGGCCCGGGTCGAGAACCTCGAGGAACTGGTGAACGCGCTGTCCGATTTCGAGGTGGAAGAGGGTGTCGACCCGTTGGCCGAATTCATCGCCCAGGCCGCGCTGGATGCCGGCGAGTCCCAGGCCGAGGCCCACGAGGACAGCGTGCAGCTGATGACCCTGCACTCCGCCAAGGGGCTGGAATTCCCCCTGGTCTTCCTGGCCGGCGTGGAAGAGGGCTTGTTTCCACACGGCATGTCGCTGGAGGAGCCGGGCCGGATGGAAGAAGAGCGCCGGTTGGCCTACGTGGGCATCACCCGGGCAATGAAGAAGCTTGTGCTTACTTACGCCGAATCCCGCCGTTTGTATGGCCAGGAGAAGTTTAACGCCCTGTCGCGGTTTGTCCGGGAAATTCCCGGTGACTGCCTGCAGGAAGTGCGGTTACGCAATACGGTGACGCGTCCGGCGATGGTCGCCCGGCCTAACGAGAGCATGTTCAGCCAGGACTCGGCTCAGCAATCCGGGTTCAGTCTCGGGCAGCGGGTGCGGCATCCCAAGTTTGGCGAGGGCATCGTGATGAACTCTGAGGGGACCGGCCACCATACCCGGGTGCAGGTGAACTTCGACGACGGTGCCAAGTGGCTGGTACTCGCGTATGCGCCGTTGGACGCTTGCTAGTCTCCGCTGCCTCAAACCCTGTGCCGGCCCGATTACATCAGAACTGCGTAGATCACACCGGCCAGAACAATCCGATAGACCACATAGGGCCACATGCCCACGGTGTTCAGCCATTTCAGGAAGAAATGGATGGCGGTGATGGCCATGATAAACGAGGTGATGCCGCCCAGCAGGAAACCGCTCCAATCGACGATGACATCGGATGTCGCCACCTCCAGCAATTTTACCGCAGAGGCCAGCACGATGATGGGAATGGCCAGCAGGAAGGAAAACCGGGAGGCGGTTTCGCGGGTCATGCCCAGGAACAGGCCGGCGGTGATGGTGACGCCGGAGCGGGACGTGCCCGGTACCAGCGCCATGGCCTGGGCAATGCCGACCAGCGCCGCATCCTTCCAGTTCAGTTGGTCCAGGGTACGCTGGCGTTTCGGGAGCCAGTCGGCGATGCCGAGCAAGATGCCGAATGCCAGGGTGGTCGCGAAGATCACTTCCACCGCCCGCAGCTCGTTGTCGATCAGATCCAGCAAGGCCAGCCCTGCCAGTCCCGCCGGAATCGTGCCGATCACCAGATACAGGGCCAACGCGCCCTGGCCGACAATCCTGCGCCGGGCCATGGAAAATAGGCCGTCCCGGGCAATGCTGAAGACATCGTGCCGGAAGTAGAGCACCACGGCCAGCAGGGTGCCCAGATGCACAGACAGATCAAACCCCACACCCTGATCGGTCCAGCCAAAGAAGGCCGGGGTCAGAATCAGGTGGGCGGAGCTGGAAATGGGCAGGAACTCGGTCAGCCCCTGAAGAAGGCCAAGGAAAAGGGCCTGGAAAAAGTCCATTGCGTAGATTCCGTTAAATTCAATGGGTCAGAAACGTGGGCGCGATAGTAGCAGGGTGGCGATAGGCTGAACAGATGACGCGGTTAGTGCCGGTCGTGGGCAGGAGTCGGCGTCAGAAACGAATGACCAACCCGGCGCCAGCTTCCACCTGCAAGTAGCCGCTACTGTCGAACCTGAGCTCGCATCCGCCGGAGCAGAACGCTGAGCCCCCCGAGTTTAGTGCGGTGTAAATACCGCGAAGATCCAGCCTCAGGCGAAGCTGTTCGGTCAGGAAAAACTGGTACCCACCACCGAGGGACAGCGCTGCCCGGTGGTGGGTTTCGTACCCGGAATCTTCCGGTTCGAGGCGGGTAACGCCCAGCACGCCGGAGACAAATCCGCCGTGGCTTTTGCCAGCCGGGAAATAAAGCCCACCGAACTGGAGCTGGTAAATTGTCAGGTCGATTGACGCGACGCCTGAGGCGAACAGGCCGTTGTCCAGCCTGGCCGAGGTGCTCTGCCGGCTGAAATACAGTTCACCCTGTTTGCCGGGTTCCGCCAGATCAAAATTGAGCGCCAGACCCTGGCTTACGGAATCCCGGAAGTCGATCTGATCCTCGGTGCTGGCACCGGCGGTCTGGATATTCACCGAACTGCTCATGCGAAACCCTGCGAACGGCGACAGGCCAATGTCAGCAACCACGGGTGGCGCAGTCAGGGTCAGGGCGAACAGGGCAGTTGTGAGAATGTGGCGATTCATACATGCATCCCCATCCCGGGCTTGGGTCGCTGGTGGTTGGAGGGATTCCGTGCAACGATATTACCATTGCAGATTCCGCGAGCCTTGCCAACGGTTTACCAGACACCAAAGTAGCATGGTCGAAGCAGGTCTCCCGAGGCTAGGCTTGCCCCATCGCTCGTTTAAAAGATAACAACAATGATCGACCTGCTAAGACGTTACCCCTTGCCTGTCATTGTGCTGGCTCAGCTCTTCGGCACGTCGCTCTGGTTCAGTATCAATGGCGTCTGGCTGTCGCTATCGGCGGAGTTGGGGCTGACGGAAACCGACTTGGGCCGGCTGACACTGGCGGTTCAGGCGGGTTTCATCGCCGGTACCCTGACCATCGCAGTGACTGGCCTGGCTGACCGGTTCGGCGCCAGCCGGATATTTGCGTTGTCGAGCTTGCTGGGCGCGCTGGTCAACGGCGGGTTTATTTTCGCCGCAGGTATGCCGCCGCTTGATTTCCTCCTTCGATTCGCTACCGGCCTGTGTCTGGCTGGCATCTACCCCCTGGGCATGAAAATGGTGATTGCCTGGACCCCGAAATACGCCGGTGCGGCGCTGGCCTGGCTGGTAGGCATGCTCACCCTGGGCACGGCCCTGCCGCATCTGATGCGGGGTGCCACCTTCGGAATGCCCTGGGAGTGGCCGCTTTTGGCGGCATCTTTGCTGGCTCTAGTGGGGGGCACCATGGTGTTTATGCTGGGTGACGGGCCGCACCTGCCCAAAAGCAGTGGCGCATTGCCTCTGAGCCAGGGCCTGGCGGCGCTGCGCATACCCAGATTCCGGGCGGTCGCCGGTGGCTATTTTGGCCATATGTGGGAACTCTACGCATTCTGGACACTCACGCCCTTGTTGATTGGTCGCGAACTGGCCCGAATGGGGGTGGGCGCTAGTCTGATTCCCTGGTTTGCGTTTGCTGTGATCGGAATTGGCGCGGCCGGTTGTATTGGTGGTGGTAGACTCAGCCGCACCAAAGGCAGTGAATGGGTAGCCTGGCGTGCTCTCATGCTGTCCGGGGGTGTCTGCTTGCTGTACCCGTGGCTGAGCGGGCTGTCGCCGGCAGTTCTGATGACACTTCTGTTTATATGGGGGGTTGCGGTGATTGCCGATTCGCCGCAGTTTTCTGCACTGGCCGCTGCCACGGCACCGCGGGAATCCGTGGGGTCGTCTCTTGCGGTTATGAACGCGGTCGGATTTGGCTTGACCTTGCCGGCCATCTGGCTGACCAGTGGCCTGTGGGCCCAGCTTGGCGTCTGGGTCGTGCTGTTGCTGGTGCCCGGGCCGGTGTTTGGTTTGTGGTCCCTGGCCCGGGCGCGTCCGTCTTCGACCGGTTCGTAAGCAGCCGGTCTGTGGATTCCGGCGCTGCACCGCCTGAGTTCACCGGGTTTGTTCGGGAACCTCCCGGATACGCCCGTGTTCATCAATGGCCACGTACACGAACAGGCCTTCGGTCACCTTGCGCGGGTTTTTCGCGGTCCGGTCCAGCGTCCATACCTCGACACTGATCTTCATGGAACTGCGGCCAATGTCCACCAGCTCGCAGTAACAGCCGACCTGGGAGCCGACGCGCAGGGGTGACAGAAATTCCATCCGATCCATGGCGACCGTGGCATTGCGTCCCAGTGAAATCCGTCCGGCCATGGTGGCGGCCGCTATGTCCATCTGCTTGACCAGCCAGCCGGCGAAAACATCGCCATTGGGGTTGGTGTCGGAGGGAAGGGGAACGACCTGGAGCGTCAGCTCGCCCCGGGGGGTCGGTTTATCATCGTCTAGTGCCGTCATGGAGCCTGCCTTGTTCGAAAGTCTGGAATTGTTTTATCCCGCATGTTAACGGGCTTTGGCGTTGCTGCAAGCAGATTTACCCTATGACGGCTATATTTCAGAAGCTGTAACAAAGTTGTCACAGAGTCCGATTACTCTGCACTCATCGGTAAAACAGATCCACATAAAGTCCAACCGATTAATGGAGACTCAACGTGATTAAACTGAACAAAGCACTCGCAACTGTTGCACTGGCCGGCTCCGTCGCCGCCATGTCTGTACCGGCCATGGCCCGCGATACCATCAGCATCGTGGGCTCCTCCACCGTTTACCCGTTTGCAACCGTGGTGGCCGAACGCTTCGGCACCAAAACCGATTACAACACCCCGAAGCTCGAATCCACGGGTTCCGGCGGTGGTATGAAGCTGTTCTGTCAGGGAATCGGCACCCAGCACCCGGACATCACCAATGCTTCCCGTCGGATGAAGGCCTCTGAATACGAGCTGTGTCAGAAGAATGGCGTAACCGACATCACAGAATTCCGTATCGGTTCTGACGGCATTGTGATTGCCAGTTCCAAGGACGCTGAGAACCTGGACATCACTCTCAAGCAGCTGTTCCTGGCGCTGGGTTCCAAGGTGCCCGTCGATGGCGAATGGGTAGCCAACCCGAACAAGAACTGGAGCGATGTTGATTCCAGCCTGCCGAACAAGCCGATCCTCGTAATGGGGCCACCGCCGACCTCCGGCACCCGTGATTCCTTCAACGAGCTGGCCCTGGCCGCCGGTTGTGACGAGCTGCCGGAAGCGGCAAGCCTGGGCGAAGACGAGCACGGTGCAATCTGCGAAAGCGTGCGTGAAGACGGCGCCTTCATCGAAGCGGGCGAGAACGACAACCTTATCGTTCAGAAGCTGATCGGTGACAAGGATATGTACGGTGTGTTCGGTTACAGCTTCCTGGAAGAAAACTCGGATCGCCTGCAGGCCGCAACCCTGAATGGCATGGTTCCGACCGCCGAAGGCATCGCCGCGGATCAGTACCCGGTGGCACGTTCCCTGTTCTTCTATGTGAAGAAGGCACACGTTGGCGTGATTCCCGGGATCCAGGAGTACGTGGACGAGTTCACCAGCAACGCAGCCATGGGCCAGAACGGCTACCTGAAGAACGTTGGTCTGATCGTGCCGCCGCGCGAGCAGCTGATGAACCTGATGGACAAGGCTGAGAACATGCCGAACCTGGCTCTGGAAGAGCTGAAGTAACCCGAAGGAATCGGGACAAACAAGGGTGCGGGCCCTCACTGGGCCCGCACCCTTTCGCACGTTCAGGAGTCCCATCCGGTGCCATGGAATGTTTGAATCTGTAAACTGGGCGCCTACTTGAAGTCGTAGACAGGATTATTCATGCAACCGGCTAATTTGTTTTTGCTCACCCTAGTGCTCGCCGTATTGGCTTACGGCTTTGGGTATGCACGGTCCCGGTCCCTGGCCATGCCGCTGGGGGGCATCCGTCACCTCAAGTCCCTGCCATTCTACTACGGCGCCCGAGCGGCTCTGTGGAGCGGCATCCCGGCGCTCCTCGTGCTGGGGCTTTGGGCTGCCTTCCAGGGCAAGGTTATCCAGCTCATCGTGGTCGGGGGATTGCCTCCGGAGCTCGTACCCAACACTGAAGGACAGGCCAGCCTGTTGCTCAGTAAAATCAGTAATGTGGCCAGCGGTGCGTTACCGGTGGGATTCGTTGAAGCGCCTATCGCCGAAGCGGCCGAGCGTCTGCAGGCCCTTCGGGCCCAGAGTCGAATGTTGATGTCTGTGCTGGTGGTCGCCGTGGCCGTCCTTGCGGGCTTTCTCGGCTGGTTGCGGATACGGCCCCGGCTGAATGCCCGGTCACAGGTCGAGTCCATTCTGAAATGGCTGTTCTTCGCCTGTGCCGCCCTCGCCATCCTGACCACCGTCGGCATTATCTTCTCGGTCGCTTTCGAGACCGTCCGATTCTTTGGGAAGGTGCCGTTTACCGAATTTATCTTCGGTTCCCAGTGGAGTCCCCAGACAGCACTGCGCGCGGATCAGGTCGCTGCCGAGGGCGCCTTCGGTATGATCCCGCTGTTCACCGGTACCCTGCTGATCTCGGCCATTGCCATGATCGTGGCGGTGCCGGTCGGGCTGCTCTCCGCCATCTATCTGTCGGAGTACGCCAACCGGAAAGTGCGTGGGGTGGTAAAGCCATTGCTGGAAATGCTGGCCGGGATCCCGACCGTGGTTTACGGCTTCTTTGCGGCGCTGACCGTGGCGCCGTTCATCAGCGATGTGGCTGACTCACTGGGCATTAATGCCTCGTCGCAAAGTGCCCTGGCCGCCGGCGGTGTCATGGGCATCATGATCATTCCGTTTGTGTCCTCCCTTTCGGACGACGTGATCAACGCGGTTCCGCAGTCACTTCGCGATGGCTCGCTCGCCCTTGGGGCCACCCAGTCGGAGACCATGAAGAAGGTCATCTTCCCGGCTGCGTTGCCGGGCATCATGGGCGGCGTTCTGCTGGCGGTCTCCCGCGCGATCGGCGAAACCATGATTGTGGTCATGGCGGCCGGCCTGGCGGCGAATCTGACCGCCAACCCGCTGGAGACGGTCACCACCGTTACCGTGCAGATCGTGACCCTGTTGACCGGGGATCAGGAGTTTGACAGCGCCAAGACCCTGGCAGCCTTTGCCCTGGGCGCCATGCTCTTCCTGTCCACCCTGTTGCTCAACGTAATTGCCCTGAAAATTGTGCGTAAATATCGGGAACAGTATGACTGATCAACCTTCACAGGCGGAGCTTGTCCGCCAGTCGCTCAAACGCCGGTATCGCAAGGAGCGCCGCTTCCGGGCCTACGGGATCCTGGCCATTGCCATCGCGCTGTCAGCGTTGGTGATCCTGTTTGCCGATATCATCGGTAAGGGCTACACCGGGTTCATGAAGACGTCCATCACCATGGAGGTGAATCTGGACGGGGAGATGATGTATCTGGACGATCCCACCGACAAACGCCAGCTCAAGATGGCGGACTTTGTCGAGCCGTTGGTCCAGGCCCTGATTCGGGAAATCCCGGGGGCCACCGAGGAAGATCGTGACGAGATCCGTGGCCTGATCAATCCCTATGCGTCGGTCACTTTGCGTGACGCCCTGAAGGAAAACCCGGACTGGCTGAACACCACCCGGACGATGACCTTCCTGTCCCACACCGATGTGGATGTGTACGTGAAGCATGCCGGCGATGCCGGATACTCGATCAAGCTGGATGAACAGCAGAAAGCCTGGGTGGATGAATTGCTTGAACGGGGCGTGATTGAAACTTCGTTCAACGATGTGTTCTTTAGCGGTGGCGATTCCCGGGATCCCTCGAAAGCGGGGATCCTCGGTGCCATTGTTGGCTCGCTGTTGACGATGTTCGTCACCCTGATCCTGTCGTTCCCGATTGGCGTGGCGGCTGCGATCTATCTGGAGGAGTTTGCGCCCCAGAACAAGTTCACCGATTTCATTGAAGTGAACATCAACAACCTGGCAGCGGTGCCGTCGATTATCTTCGGTCTGCTGGGCCTGGCGGTTTTCATCAACCTGTTCGGCATGCCGCGCTCGGTGCCGGTCGTCGGTGGTCTGGTACTGACCCTGATGACCCTGCCGACCATCATCATTTCCAGCCGGGCCGCCATCAAGAGTGTGCCGCCGTCGATCCGGGAAGCGGCCGAGGGTATTGGCGCGTCCAAGATGCAGGTGGTGCTGCACCATGTGCTGCCCCTGGCCATGCCGGGCATGCTGACCGGTTCGATCATCGGTATGGCCCAGGCCCTGGGTGAGACTGCGCCGCTGCTGCTGATCGGTATGGTGGCGTTCATCGTCGATGTGCCGGATGGCTTCTTTGATTCGGCGACCGTGCTGCCGGTACAGGTCTTCCTGTGGGCGGGCAGCCCCGAGCTGGCCTTTATCGAACGTGCGTCAGCCGCCATTATGGTGCTGCTGGCCTTCCTGATCAGTATGAATGCATTGGCCATCTGGATGCGTAAACGCCTCGAGCGCCGGTGGTAAGGAGAATCAAGATGAATACCATGAATTCAAGCATTACCAGTGAAGCGTCCCCGCAGGATGAGGCGACCGTGCCGGTTCCGGAGAGTAAACCGACCGATACCGTTATCGAGGAAGGCAAGACTGTCGGCAAACCGTATTCCGACGACGCCAAGTTCAAGCTCCGTGACGTCGAGGTGTTCTACGGCGAGAGCCGGGCGATCAAGAAGATCAGTCTGGACATTGCCCGAAACGAGGTGATTGCCTTCATCGGTCCCTCCGGCTGCGGCAAGTCCACGTTTCTGCGCTGCCTGAACCGGATGAACGACAGCATCGACATCTGCCGGGTGAAGGGCTCCCTGCAGCTGGACGACCAGGACATCTACGACTCCAAGCGGGACGTGGTGGAGCTGCGTGCCCGGGTGGGTATGGTGTTCCAGAAGCCCAACCCGTTCCCGAAGTCGATCTACGACAACGTGGCCTACGGTCCGCGCATCCACGGCCTCGCCAACCGCAAGTCCGATCTGGATGAGATCGTCGAGAACAGCCTTCGCAAGGCCGGCTTGTGGGAAGAGGTGAAAGATCGCCTGGACGCCACAGCCACCGGCATGTCCGGTGGCCAGCAGCAGCGCCTGTGCATCGCCCGCGCCATTGCCGTGAGCCCGGAAGTGGTGCTGATGGATGAGCCCTGTTCAGCGCTGGACCCGATCGCCACCGCCAAGGTGGAAGAGCTGATTGCCGAGCTGTCCGAGAGCTATACCATCGTGATCGTGACCCACTCGATGCAGCAGGCGGCTCGGGTATCCCACCGCACGGCTTACTTCCACCTCGGGCACCTGGTGGAAGTCAACGAAACCAACAAAGTATTCACCTCGCCGGAACACGAATTGACCGAATCCTACATTACCGGTCGTTTCGGCTGATTCCGTTGCCGGGGAACATTGGAGAAGCAGAGTATGCCTACAAAGAAGGACGATGTTTACGGGGATCATATTTCCCACAAGTTCAATGATGAACTGATGGATCTCAAGACCGAGTTCCTGAAAATGGGCGGGATGGTTGAGGCCCAGGTAGAAAACGCGATCCAGGCGCTCATGGACGGTGATGGTCACCTGGCGGAGGAAACCCGGGCCAAGGACAAGCGCGTCGACCAGATGGAAATGGATATCGACGAGGAAGCGACACTGATCATCGCCCGTCGTCAGCCGACTGCGCGGGATCTGCGTCTGGTGATTTCCGTGATAAAAATGGTTGCCGACCTGGAGCGGGTGGGCGATGAGGCCAAGAAAATTGCCAAGCTGGCCATCAAGCTGGCGGAAGAGGGCCAGGCGCCGAGAGGCTACGTGGAGGTGCGACACATCGGTACCCACGTGTTGAGCATGCTGCACGATGCCCTCGACGCCTTTGCCCGGCTGGATTCCGAGCAGGCGCTGCGCATCATGAAGGAAGACAAACGGGTGGATGAGGAGTATCAGGCAGCCGCCCGAACCCTGCTCACCTTCATGATGGAAGATACCCGGAACATTTCACGGTGCATGTCCGTGATGTGGGTTCTGCGCGCCCTGGAGCGGGTCGGTGATCACGCCTGCAACATTGCCGAGAACGTGATCTTCATGGTGAAGGGTGAGGATGTGCGCCACACACCCGTTGAAGAAGCCGAACGCGTGGTGGGGCGCTAGACCCCACTCCGACAGGCCTGAATGCTCAGGCCTGTTTCATCCGGTCGGTGTACGGCGGCCAGCCGAAAGGCTTGCCGGCCAGCAGGTGCAGATGGATGTGAAACACCGTCTGCCCCGCATTTTCTCCGCAGTTCATCACGGTGCGATAGCCATCCTCGGCAAAGCCCATTTCCTTCGCCAGCTTGCTTGCCACCCAATACAGATGCCCGACCAGCTCCCGGTCGCCTTCCTCAATCTCGTTGATGCTGGCAATCTCTTTTTTCGGAATGACCAGCAGGTGCACCGGTGCCTGGGGATTGATGTCGCGAAACGCCAGGCTGACCTCGTCTTCGTAGACGATGTCCGCGGGGATTTCCCGGTTAATGATCTTGGTGAATATGGTTTCTGACATGGTGGCTCCTGGTTCGTGGTCGAAAAGTGTTGTTGTGTCCGGGCCCTGTTACAACTGCCTGAGTCCGGGAATCCGGTCGGTTAGCCGTGAGAGAACCGCGGGCAACTGGTCATCAATGCCCATGGCGTAGCGGGCCACCTGGTTTCGGGCGAAGGGCAAAGCCCGGGCGGCGCCCAGTCCGAGATTACGCAACAGGTGCAGCGGCGGCGTGCGGTTACTGAACAGATGATAGAACAGGTCCATGGTCATCATCATGCGCCGGTTGGCTGGGCGACGCTGATGTTCGTACTGGCTCAGCCACTGGGGATCGGCCAGATCGACGTTGGCGCGTCTGGCTTCCTTGAGCATGGCTTGCAGGCATTGGGCATCCTGAAACCCCAGATTGACACCCTGTCCGGCGAGCGGGTTGATGGTGTGGGCCGAGTCGCCGGCCAGAACCACGCGACCTGAAAAATAGTGCTTGGCATGCTGGCGGGCGATGGGGAAGCTGGCTCGTGCCTCGATGTGCGTGAGCTGGGGTAACTCGGACGGAAAGGCTTGCTGGATTTCCTGCATCAGCGCTTCGTCGGACAGACCCTTGAGTCGGGCCAGTTCGTCGGGGGCGTCATACCACACCAGCGACGCCCAGCTTTCGCCCGGATGGGCGGCCCCGGCGCCGTGCAGAGGCAGGAATGCCCGCGGACCGGTGGGATAGAATCCCTGCCAGGTAATGTCTTCCACCGGTCCCTGGTACCGCACCGAAATAACCATGGCTTGCTGATCGTACTGGTTGCGGTTGACGCCGATTCCGGCCATGTCGCGGACTCTGGATTGCGCCCCATCGGCACCGATTACCAGTTGCGCGTTCAGGGTGCGGCCATCGTCCAGGGTGACGGTGATCGAGTCGGGCTGCGGTTCCAGCGTGGCGACGCCGTATCCGGCGAGCACGCGAACGCTAGGCTCGGCGTCGGCGGTCTGCCAGAGCGCCTGTTGCGTCACCGAGTTTTCAGCAATGTGGCCCAGATGGGACGTTTTCAGGCTCGCGGCATCGAACTCCACTTCGGTCAGTGTCCGGGGGAGCAGGTGCGATAGCGGGTGGCGGGTTTCGTCCCAGACCGAGAGACGCTGATACGGAGTGGCGCGCATCGCCAGAATCGGGTGCCAGGCCCCCAGGCCTTGCAGGTACCGCTCGCTACCGGCGCTGAGGGCGGACACGCGGATGTCCGGAGCCGAGTCCGGATCGAAGGCTGGTGCGGGCGAACGGTCAACCACGGCCACCTTGAAGCCATCCTGGCCCAGGCCCGTGGCGAGGGCGGCACCAACCATGCCGGCGCCGATCACAACAATATCAAATGCTTGTGTCATATCGGGTTCCTGTCTGATGCCCACAGTTTACGCGATGGCGCAGATCAGACAAGCGACCCGGGTCAAGTGAAGCCGTACCAATTCAGTAACCGGCCGCGCCGGAAACCCTCGCTTTGGCGTCGTCTGGCTGACGTCGCCCTTTCGCCAGCCAGGCGGGTTTTTGCGCGCCCGGCTTGGTGAACCCCTGATTCAGCACCATGGGCTGCACCAGGGTCAGGAAATCGGCCGTCTTCATGTGCACCGATTCGGTGTGGCTGCCGGCTGCGAAGGCCAGTTCTGGCTGTTCGGTCAGCACCTCGCTGCAGTAGACGGACATACCGAACAGGTTGCCAAACGGGGGCATGGCGCCCACCTCACAGTCCGGGAAACGGTCCTGAAATTCCTGTTCATCGGCGAGGTCAATAAAGTCGGTGTCAAGAATCCGGGAAAGCCTGTCCCAGCGGATACGCCAGGTCGCCGGCATGACCAGCATCGCCATTTTGCCGTCCAGTTCGATGATTACGGTTTTGACGACCCGGTCGCCGGCAATCTTTACGTGGTGGGCCAGTTCCTGGGCGGTGAAGGCAGGCGGGTGTGAGAGGCACATGTATTCCACAGCGGCCTCGTCGAGAAACTCTTTCAACTGCTGTACCGGCATAGTGACAACCTCCTACCAGTAATGACAGCGTTCCGGAGCCGCTCGTTGTTGGTGTGCTTGGCTCCGACGGCCGGCGAGGTCCGTTGGCCCCGCCTTTAACCGTCAGCTTAGTCGACGTTACGCAGTTTGCGAGTAACCGGTTGTATCAATGCGAAACCGTTCGCGCCGATCACTCGGTTTGATACAGATGCACATCACGCTGCGGGAACGGAATCGTGATGCCCTCGGCGTCAAAGGCTTTCTTCACCTTCTCCTGCATCTCCCAGTAGTAGGGCCACAGGTCGTCGGTGGGCACCCATACCCGGAACATCAGGTTGACGGAACTGTCCCCCAGACCGGCGACGCAGATGCGTGGCGCGGGATCCACCAGGCTGCGTTCGTCCTCTTCCATCAACCGTTTCAGGATTGCCTTGGCCTTATCGATGTCGTCGCCGTAACCGATACCGAAGGTCATGTCGCAACGGCGCTTGTCGTAGATGCTGACGTTGACCAGCGTGGCATTGGACAGGCTGCCGTTGGGGATCACGATTCGACGGTTGTCGAACGTGTTGACGATGGTATAGAGGATGCTGATTTCATCCACTGCACCGAGGAAGCCCTGCGCTTCGATGGTGTCGCCAACCTTGAACGGTTTGAAGATCAGGATCAGTACGCCACCCGCGAAGTTGGACAGGCTGCCCTGCAGGGCAAAACCGATGGCCAGGCCTGCGGCACCAATGATCGCTATGAAGGATGTGGTGGCAATGCCCACCATGGAAGCGACGGAAATGAGCAGCAGGATCTTGAGTACAACGCCAATCAGGCCGCACAGGAACTTGTTCAGGGTGGGGTCTTTCTTGCCAAGCTTGGCGTCGAGAACCCCGACAAGGCGATTGATCAGCCAAAGGCCAACGATCAATGTGATGATGGCCAACAAGACTTTCGGGGCGTAGGCCATGGTCAGCGAAATAGCCTGGTCCAGAAGTTCTGAAGCGTTCCCTTCAGCTCCAAAAAGATCTTCCATTAGAGGGACTCCTTGCTCGTTAGTTGTTTGATCAGTGTGGTGTTTCTAACCCGAGGGTGAACATCGGTTTGTACGCGATGGTTATAGCAGACAAAAGAGTCGCGCGAATGATTCAGGCGCACCTCATCAGAGGTGATCTACGCAGTCGTGGTCTGTTTGGTCCAGTCCCGGATCACATCGGGGCCCCCTCGGACAAGGATCCTGCCCTCTTTCTGACCGAGCTGATAGTCGTACATCGGATCGTAATAGTCCTCCAGCAACGCCTGGATCCAGGCATCGTGGCCACTGAGGTCCTCTTGGCGTTCCTGACGTTCCAGCGCCGCTTCCATCAGACTTCTCAACTGCTTGTGGCGTTCCCCGCCCAGACGTTTACGGATGCGGTCGAGGGCGCTCAACAGATAATCCCGGAAATTGAGCCAGCCGGCTTCCTCACCATCCCGCCGCGTATAGTCGGCACACATGCCTTCAACATAGTCTTCCCGGATAATTGCAATGCGTTGCGCCAGCGGCTGCTCCAGCACCATCAGTGGGGCCGAGGCCATGCGTTCCCGGAGACTTTCCGGCAGGGCACACCGCCCGACCAGTCGGCTTTCATCCTCCAGATACACCGGCCCGCCCTTGTGGTGATGGGCCTTCAGCATGGCAACCGCCAGCCGGTTCTCGAAATCGATCTGTGATGGCTGGGGGCTGACCTGACGGCCAAAGCTGGAACCCCGGTGGTTGGCTAACCCTTCCAGATCCACCGGATTGGGCAACTGCTGCAGAACCCGGGTTTTACCGGTACCGGTCCGGCCGCTGAGAATCCGGAACTCGCTGTTCTTGATCCGGTCCTCGAGACTGTCGATCAGGAAACGCCGGAGCGCCTTGTACCCCCCCTTGACCAGCGGGTAGTCGATGCCGGACTCCCTGATCCATTGCTGGGTAAGGCGGGAGCGAAGACCGCCACGGAAACAGAACAGGTAGCCGTTGGGGTGTTGTGCGACGAACCGCTTCCAGGCCTCGATCCGCCGGGCCTTGATGTCGCCTGAAACCAGCTGGTGCCCCAGTTCGATGGCCCGATCCTGGCCTTGTTCCTTGTAACAGATACCCACCCGGTGCCGCTCGTCATCATTCATCAGCGGGGCGTTCTCTGCGCTCGGGAAGCTCCCTTTGTCGAATTCCACAGGCGCCCGTACATCCATCAGCGGGACGTCGTTGAGGAACAGTGCCAAGTAGTCGTCGGTGTCGGGTCTGGTTGCCATTTCAGCGAATAACCGGTCAGTAAAAGTAAGGCGGCAGTATAGCCGAATTGACGTTTTTCTGCGCGTCGGGCGCTGTTTTGGCGGGGTGAGGCCGCTACAATGTCTGCCTTCCGGAAACCGGTCCATTGAGGAGATCTGATGTCGACCAACCGTCTAGACCAGAATCTGCGCAGTACCCTGAGTCGGGGCCGGGTCGCGGTTTCACGGCCGGCCGGCTGCCCGCAAATTGCCCTCCATCTGTTTGACCCGTCCGTGCTTGAGGGGCCACTGAGCCACGACGAAGCCCAGTCGGTGGTGGCGGAGCCAGCCTACTGGTCATTCTGCTGGGCCAGCGGTCAGGTCCTGGCGAGCTGGATTCTGGCCAACCCCCGTTGGGTGATGAACAAGCGAGTACTGGATTTTGGCTCAGGCTCGGGGGTGGTCGCCGTTGCCGCCGCCCTGGCGGGTGCCCGGGAGGTCATTGCCTGCGACATAGACCCTGCCGCACTGGATGCCGTGTCGGCCAATGCGGCCCTGAACGGCGTATCGTTAACTTTGTGTGACGACTGGGATGTACGCCCGGCGGGCATTGACGTCGTCACGGCGGCGGACGTCCTCTACGATCCGGAAAATCGGCCACTGCTGAAAGTGTTCCGTGAGTCGGCATCAAGGGTGCTGCTGGCGGATTCGCGAGTTCGGGAATTGGGTGATCCGGTTTACGACCTGCAGACGGTCATTGAGGCAAGAACCTGGCCTGACCTCCACGAATTCGAGGAGTTCAACCGGGTGCGGATCTACGTCGCGGCGGATATGTAACTGCTGACTGCATAAAAGAAAAGGGCAACCACTGGGGTTGCCCTTGTCGAAACAGGTCGGCGCGTCCTTGCGCATGGGGCAACAGCCTTGTTGCGAGTCCCTGAGCCGCTCCTTGGTGCCGGCATCCTAGCCGGCGTTCCGAATAATTATCCTTTAAGCGAGGCGTCCCTGTGTCCTTGCCTCTCCCTGCATTCCATGCCGGGGTGCGTCCGGTGCGTCGTCCTTTTCCCTGTCATCCTTGATGTAAACACTATAGCAACTGGCGCTTTACAATCGTGTGAACGGATTCCGTCGATGGGTGCGGATTTTCCCCGTCTCAACGGGGTTTCTATTCCGTAACAGTGTGTTAGCGGCCATCCAGTTTGAGTTGCACAATGTTACGTACGCAACATAGCTGCAAGATCTCACGCCCTTGTAGGAAATCTCTCACATGAAGTTGGGCGAATTTCTCAAATCTCTGCCTTCCGCAGGCTGCGGAGTCCCGGCCAGGGCATCATTCCGATGACAATGCCCGCGCCGTCGGCAGCCAGGTCGGCCATCGAGAAGTCCCGGTAGGGAAGGGTGGCCTGGATGGCTTCAATGGCAAAGCCGAAGGCGAGCAACAGCGGGAGATACCACAACGCTCTGACTTCGGGCCAGGACAGCCGGGTGAGGAGGGTCAGCTCCAGGAAGGCAATCAGGTGGTTGAGCTTGTCGTTTGGTGAGGACGGCACCGGGTAGGGGGTACTGGTGGTTGCCAGGAATACAATGGCCAGCACGGAAATCAACAGGGCAATGCGCCAAAGCGGACGACAGTGCAGGAAGCGCAAAACGCAGTTTTTCAGTAGTGCCATGGGGGAATTTCCCTAGGAGGCCTCGGGCTGTGGGAATGATTCCAACATGATATGCTTTGCGCCCCGTCAATGTCATTGAAACGGAGGGCCGGCCGGAATGCTCAAGGGTAACTTTTTTCGTGGACTGGGCTACCTTGGGGAGGGCTTCCGTCTGATTCGGCAACCCGGCCTGCGGTTGTTCGTGGTAATCCCCCTGGTCATCAACATTCTGTTGTTCGGGCTTCTTTTCTATTTCCTTGCCGAGCTGTTCGCCGGGCTGATTGCCGCAGCCATGGGCTGGTTGCCGGATTGGGCCTGGCTGCAGGCGCTGGACTGGCTGTTCTGGATTCTCTATGGCGCGGTGATCCTGCTGATGCTCGCCTACGGTTTCGTGATTGTGGCCAACCTCATTGGCTCGCCCTTCTACGGTTACCTGTCGGAATTGACCGAAAAACACCTCACCGGTCAGGAAGTGAGCACGGAAGATAGCTGGAGTGCGATTATCAAGGATATCCCCCGGGCACTCTGGCGCGAGGTTCAGAAGATTCTCTATTACCTGCCCCGGGCCATCGGCCTGTTCGTGATTGGCCTGATTCCGGTGGTCAACCTGGTGGCGGCCGTGCTCTGGTTCCTGTTCAACAGCTGGATGATGGCCCTGCAGTATGTCGATTACCCCGCGGACAACCACAAGGTCAGTTTCAAATCCCTGCGTGGTTTGTTGGGTGACACCCGGCTTTCGGCATTCGGATTTGGCTTGCCGGTTGCGCTGGCAGCCATGGTCCCTGTTCTCAATCTTGTGGTTGTGCCCGCGGCGGTCTGCGGTGCCACGGCTTATTGGGTGCGTGAGAACGGCGCCACCCGAAATTAATTCTGTCTGGAGGTTACTTGGATAAATCGGAATTTGTCATTGGTCAGCGCTGGGTCAGCCACAGCGATACCGCACTGGGCCTGGGCATTGTCACGGACATCTCCGGTCGTCGCGTTACGCTGGGCTTTCCCGCGGCCGATGAAGAGCGCACCTACGCCATAGACAATGCGCCGCTTTCCCGGATCATTTACCAGTTGGGTGAGGAGATCCAGACCTTTGACGGAGCGCACTACGTGGTCCGTGCGGTGGAGGACAAGGGTGGTGTGCTGATGTACCACGCCGACGATGGCGAGGACATTCACCAGATTTCCGAAGTCAAACTCAGCGGCTCAGTGAACTTTTCTGCCCCGCACCAGCGCCTGTTCGCGGGTCAGTTTGACCGCAATGGTGCTTTTCGTCTGCGGGTGGCCACCCTGCAGCACCTGGACCGGTTACGGGCGTCCCCGGTCGGTGGCTTGATCGGTGCGCGCACCCAGCATTTGCCACATCAGATCTACATCGCCCATGAGGTTGCCAAGCGGCACGCGCCCCGGGTTCTGCTGGCCGATGAGGTGGGCCTTGGCAAAACCATTGAGGCGGGCCTGATCCTGCATTACCAGCTGCACACGGGTCGGGCCCGGCGTGCCCTGATTGTGGTGCCGGATTCCCTGATTCACCAGTGGCTGGTGGAGATGCTTCGTCGCTTCAATCTGCGGTTTTCCATCATTGACCAGGGGCGCTACGACGCCCTGAAAGAGGAAGAGAATGATGTGGATTCGCTGGTGAACCACATCTTTGGGGACGACGACGCGGTCAATCCATTTGAAACCGAACAGTTGGTGCTCTGTAGCCTGGATTTCCTGGCCAGCAGCGAACAGGCGCAGCAGGATGCCCTGGCAGCGGGCTGGGATTTGATGGTGGTGGATGAAGCCCACCATCTGGCCTGGAGCCCCGAAGCGGTCAGCACTGAATATCGGGTTGTTGAGGAATTGTCGGCAGCAAGTCGGGGGCTGCTCCTGCTGACGGCGACACCGGAACAGGTTGGAGTGGCCAGCCATTTCGCCCGCCTGAGGCTTCTGGATCCTGCGCGTTTTCACGACCTGGAAACCTTCCGCAAGGAGGAGCAGCAGTACGAAGCGATCAACGAGGTGGTGCGACGGCTGGAGAGCAACGATGCCGGCATCAGTAGCGATGATCGCAAGGCCCTCAAGGCCTGGCTCGGTGATGAACTGGATGAGCTGCTGACGGGGGAGGACCCGCATCAGGCCATTATTGATGCGTTACTGGATCGCCATGGCACCGGTCGGGTGCTATTCCGTAACACCCGGGCCGCCATTCAGGGCTTTCCTGAACGACGGCCGATGCCGGATGCGTTGCCCTGTCCGGCCATATACGAGGGCCATGCCTGGGGGCTGGCCGGGCTTTCGCCGGAACAATCGGTGGCGGAAGAGCAGTGGCTGGCAGATGATCCACGTGTTGCCTGGCTTGAGAAGAAGCTGGCCAGCTTGCGCCCGGCCAAGGTCGTGGTCATCTGCGCCCAGGCGCAAACCGCCATGGCGCTCGAGCATTACTTGCAGTTGCGGGCCGGTATTCGCAGCGCGGCCTTTCACGAACACCTCAGTCTGGTGGAGCGGGACCGGGCAGCCGCCTATTTTGCCGACAGCGAGCAGGGCGCCCAGGCGCTGATCTGTTCAGAGATTGGCAGTGAGGGCCGCAACTTCCAGTTTTCCCATCACCTGGTGCTGTTTGACCTGCCGGCCAATCCGGATCTGCTGGAGCAGAGAATCGGGCGCCTGGATCGTATTGGCCAGACCGAGACCATCGATATTCACATCCCCTACCTGCAGGGAACCGCCCAGGAAGTGCAGTACCGGTGGTTCCAGGATGGCCTGAATGCCTTCGCCGAGAGCTGTGCAGTGGGGGTTGCCGTTCAGGACAAGGTACAGGATCAGTGGCAGCGGGCCATCGAGGGTGACACCGGGGTCGTCGACAACCTGGTTGCCCACTCCGCCGAAGAGGCCGCACGCCTCAGGACCCTGCTTCAGAATGGCCGCGATGCCCTGATTGAACTCAATTCCTGCCGCCGCGACGTGGCTGATCGGTTGATTGACGGTATCGAGGCTGAGGAAGGTTCTGCCCAGGTGCGGGATTACATGATCGAGGCCTTTGATATTCTGGGTGTGGATGTGGAAGACCACAGCGATCACTCGGATGTGTTGCGTCCCGGCGAGCACTATCATGCCGGCCATGTGGCAGAGTTACCGGAAGACGGCGTTACCGTGACCTGGAGTCGGCAGCAGGCCCTGGAGCGCGAGGACCTGTCCTTCATGAGCTGGGAACATCCGATGGTGACCGGGGTGATGGACTCCGTAACCAGTTCCGGCCTGGGCAAGGCGGCCCTGGCCAGCCTCTCGGTCAAGGCGCTGCCACCGGGGACACTGCTGATGGAAGCGCTGTTCACCGTGCACTGTCCGGCGCCGGAGTCGCTGCAGTTGACCCGTTACCTGCCAGTATCCCCGTTGCGCCTGCTGGTGGACGTGAATGGCAAGGAGTTGTCGGCGGCATTGCCCCATGACCGGCTGAACGAATTGTGCTCCAACATCCGGCGCAAGACCGCTCAGGCAATCGTGCCCCAGATACGACCCCAGGTGGAAACCATGGTGGATCATGTTGAACGCCTGTCGGAACCTCACCTGGAGCCGTTAAAAGAGCAGGCACTGGCTCGGGTCGATGCCAGCTTTGGCCCCGAAATCCGCCGATTGGAGGCTCTCCAGGTCGTGAATCCGGCCATCCGCAACGAAGAAATCGATTTTTTCCGGAATCAGCTGGATGCGGCGAGGGACGCCATTGGGCGGGCCAGTCTCGCGCTCGAAGGGATCCGGGTTATCGTAACCGCGTAAGTCCGTATGTGACCGGCATTACTGACTCCGTGGCGACCGCTGTTATGCTTTCATCTGATGCGGTAATGTGGGCGTACCTACTTTAGTCTAATAATTTCCCGAACCATGGATGACTGAGAGAACCTATGATGACTTTTCTTCTGTTTGTTGTGGCGCTGGCCGGTCTCTTGATCGTGATGCGTCGTGAATCCGGTGCCATGCCGGCGATTGGCGTGATGGCAGTGGTCGGTCTTGTGTCCCTGATCTTTGCCTCCGGATGGCTCGCCCTGATTCTGTTTGTCGGTGCCGGTGTCACCGCCGCCGCGGGCTTGCCCGGTTTCCGTCAGAGCTGGCTGACACCGAAGATTTTCGCCACCTTCAAGAAGGTGGCGCCCAAGGTTTCCGATACGGAAAAGGTTGCCCTTGAGGCCGGCACCGTCGGCTGGGACGGCGAGCTGTTCACCGGCCAGCCGGACTGGCACAACCTGCTGATCAACCGCTACACCGGCCTGACTGAGGAAGAGCAGGCGTTTGTGGACAACCAGTGCACCCAGGCCATCGCCATGTGCAACGCCTGGGATCTCGCCGTCGAGCGCGCAGACCTGCCCAAGGAACTCTGGGATTTCCTGAAGAAAGAAGGTTTCTTCGGTATGATCATCCCGAAGGAATACGGTGGTCTCGAGTTTTCCGCCAAGGCCCAGACCGCGGTGCTGCAGAAACTGGCCGCCAACGAGATGCTGATGGTCTCGGTCGGGGTGCCCAATTCCCTCGGTCCGGGCGAGCTGCTGGTCAAATACGGTACCGAGGAACAGAAGAAGCATTACCTGCCCCGTCTGGCCGACGGCCGCGAAATTCCCTGTTTCGGCCTGACCGGTCCACGGGCCGGCTCAGACGCCACCTCGCTCCCGGATACCGGCATCGTCTGCAAGCGCAAGATTGATGGTAAGGAAGTGGTGGGCATTGAGCTCAACTTCGAGAAGCGCTGGATCACGCTGGCGCCGATTGCCACCGTGGTCGGCCTGGCCTTCCGTATGTTCGACCCCGACGGCCTGCTGGGGGACGAGAAAGACTACGGCATCACCTGCGCCCTGATCCCCCGTGACACCAAGGGTATGGAAATCGGTCGTCGCCATTGTCCGATTGGCACGCCGTTCCTGAACGGGCCGATCAAGGGCAAGAACGTGTTCATTCCGCTGGACTACATCATCGGTGGTCAGGAGATGGCCGGCCAGGGCTGGCGTATGCTGGTTGAATGTCTGTCGGTCGGCCGCTGCATCACCCTGCCTTCCGGCGCAGCCGGGGCTGCGGCCTATGCGGCCGGTACGGCCGGTGGCTTTACCCGAGTCCGTCGCCAGTTCAATACCCCGGTCGCGGATATGGAAGGTGTGCAGGAGCCGCTGGCCCGAATCGTGGGCAAGACCTACATTGCCCAGTCGGCCGTGAACCACACCGCCAACATGATCGACCGCGGCGAGAAGCCGGCCGTACCCTCGGCCATTCTCAAATACCACCTGACCGAATTCCAGCGCGGCGTGCTCACTGACGCCATGGACGTCCACGGCGGCAAGACCGTGACCCTCGGCCCCCGCAACTACCTGGGAATAGGCTTCAGCGGTGCTGCAGTGTCCATCACCGTGGAGGGCGCCAACATCATGACCCGCAGCCTGATGATCTTCGGTCAGGGCGCGATCCGCTGCCATCCCTACGTTTTGAAGGAGCTGGCGGCCAAGGACAATGATGACATCCAGGCCTTTGATAAGGCTTTCTTCGGGCACGCTGGCCTGATTTTTGGTAACGCCGCCCGAGCCTTCACCCAGGCGCTGGGTCTTGGCCGTGCCGATGTACCGTTCGACAGCGCCAGCCGCCGGTACGCGCAGGCGGTAGCTCGCTTCAGTGCCGCATTCGGTCTGTGTGCGGACGCCGCCATGACGACGCTGGGCAGTGAGCTGAAAATGCGCGAGCTGATCTCCGCTCGCCTGGGCGATATGTTGTCCAACCTCTACCTGGCCTCCATGGTGTTGAAGAACTGGCACGAAGGCCAGCCGGTGGAAGGTGAGAAAGAAGTGATGGAATACAGCCTGGGCCTATTGCTTTACCGTACTGAAAACGCCCTTGACGAGTTCCTCCAGAATCTGCCGAACCGGGTCGTGGCTATGGCGCTCCGGGGCATCACCATGCCTCTGGGCCGTCGCTGGGATGCGCCTCATGATGACCTGTCCCGCAAGCTGGCCAGGGCCATTTCCACCGACACGCCCATCCGTAACAAGCTGATTTCCGGCGTCTGGACCACCGATGGCGAAGGCACGGTAGAGAACCCGCTGGCGCGATACAATGGTTTGCTGAAGGACTACGACAAGGCCGAGCAGCTGTACCGGAAGGTGACCAAGGCCTACGCCAAGGGCGAGCTGCCCATGACCGCCTTGCATCCGGAGGAGCGCTTCGAGGCGGCCCTGGAAGCGGGGGTTTACACCAAAGAGGAGGCAGACTTCATGCGGCAGTATGAAGCCGTCGTGCTGGAAATGCTCACGGTCGACGACTTTCCGTTTGACGAGTTTGCCAGCAACAAGGATACGGTAATCGATCATAACCCGGCCTGATGGGGCCAACCGTTTCCGACTAAACAAGGGGTGCCGGCGGGCGCCCCTTTTTTGTGCCCGGTTATAAGGCCTTAACTTGATTGCGCTTTAACGGCATACTCGAAGAATGCGTGCCGAATAAGGTACGGGCCAAGTCAGCAGAGGAGGGGAGTCAAACCCGATGTGGCTTTCAGTATTGGCAGTAAGCGCCGGAGCCGTCATTGGCGCCAATCTGAGGTGGGTTCTGGGCCTTTGGTTGAACAGCACCTACCATGCAGTGCCGTACGGGACACTGGTGGCCAACCTGAGTGGTGGCTGGCTCATCGGTCTGCTGATCGGTTACTTCAGTCACGGTAGCACGCTGGCACCGGAGTGGCGCCTGTTTGCCATTACCGGGCTGTGCGGTGCGCTGACCACCTTCTCCACGTTCTCGCTGGAAATGTTCGCTGCTATCCAGGAAGGCAAATGGGCCATGGCGGTCACCGGTATCCTCGCTCACGTTGTGGGGTCATTGATGATGACGGCACTCGGGATTTATACCTTTGGATTGGTTCGTGGCTAGGTCCGGTTTCGGCGCCTATGGGTGGGTAACACTACCTACTTAAATTATTGAAAATCCACTTGGCAATCCTGAAATTCAGGAGTAGAGTTCTGTGGGTAGGAAAGATTCAGTTAAGCATTTCATGAATGAGACGTACCTCCGCAGTTAGTAGTGACCGTCCTGTTTTTGATTCCGCGAGTTCTGTATTTCCGTAAACGCCAGCCTGCATCAAGAAGGTGCGAGGCGGCAGATTAAATGATTGATTTCAGGAAGTTTAAGTATGTCTACTACTACCGGTACTGTTAAGTTCTTCAACGAAGCTAAAGGCTTTGGCTTTATCACTCGTGAAGGCGGCCCGGACGTATTCGTTCACTACAGCGCAATTCAGGGCAGCGGTTTCAAGACCCTGGCAGAAGGCCAGCAGGTTGAGTTCACCGTTACCCAGGGCCAGAAAGGTCCGCAGGCGGAGAACGTTGTTGCTCTTTAATCCCTGAGGGATTAAGCGACAAACGTGAAAAAGGCAGCTTCGGCTGCCTTTTTTCATGCCTGATCCGCTTGCTCGCTTTGTGATTTTCTCCCCGGCGTGTAATCTTTATGCCCCTGTTGCTCGTTTAAATGGTTGTCGAGACGTTCAGGACCCGTTCATGCTCAATACCCTCAAGGCCATCTGGATTCTTTTCTGGGCCTCCCTGCTGACCTTAATCCTGTTTCTGCCCATTGTGGTAGCAGCCCTGCTGGGCAAACGCGGCGATGCCGCTTTTCATGGCACGCAGGTGTACGCCTGGGCCATTCTCAAGCTCTGTGGCATTCGTCTGATCGTCAGGGGCAGGGAGCACATCCAGCCCCGGCAGCGCTACGTGATTCTGAGCAATCACGCCTCCTATTTTGATCCGCCGGCACTGGTTCTGGCGCTGGGGCTGCAGTATCGCTGGGTCATCAAGAAGGAGCTGCGCAAGGTGCCCCTGTTCGGGCTGGCCCTGGAGACCTCGCGCAACCTGTTTATCGACCGCTCCCGTGGCAGTGACGCCCTGGAGAGTATCAAGCGCGGGGTGGGGCAGTTACCGGAAGGCACCGGAATCCTGATTTTCCCCGAAGGCACCCGGTCATGGGACGGCAAACTGCTGCCCTTCAAGAAAGGCGGATTCGTCATTGCCAAAGACGGCCAGTTGCCCATCCTGCCCATCACCATTCGTGGTTCCCATGATCGGCTGCCCAAGGGCCAGGCCGCCTTTTCGCCGGGCGAAATCGAGATCTTGATCCATCCACCGGTTGCCACCGAAGGCCAGTCGGTCGAATCCCTGATGGATGGAGTTCGAGGCACCATCGAGTCCGGCCTGTAGTGAACAGATTCGCGGCCGGACCGGCAAACTAGCGGGCGAAAATTTCCTCATAGAAACGCATGGTGCCCTGCCAGGAGCGCGAAGCCGCTTCCTCGTCGTACCCCACCGGCAAGCCAAAGTTTTCAGCAAACCTGTCTGCCCCCGGATTGGTGAATGAGTGCAGGACGCCCGGGAAGCTAACCAGGGTCAGATCCACACCGGCATCCTGCATTTCCTGAACCAGGCCGGCGACCTGCTCGGATGGAACCATGTCATCCGCTCCGCCGGTGTACACCTGAACCCGCGCTTTGACCATTCCAGGCTGGGCCTTGATCGGGCTGCCAAGGGCACCGTGGAAACTCACCACGCCGCTGAGGTCGACGCCCAGCCGTGCCATGTTCAGTACGACGGCTCCCCCGAAGCAGTAGCCCTGAGCCGCAATGCGGGTGCTGTCCACGCTCTCGTGGTTTTCCAGTAGTGACTTGGCCTTCATGAAGCGGGCCTTGACCTGGTCAATGTCCCGGGTCGCTTCCTGCATGAACTTCTGGGCGGTATCCGGGTGTTCGGCGAGCTTGCCGCTGCCGTACATGTCGAGGGCGAACGCCGTGTAGCCGGAGGCGGCAAGCTTCTCTGCCTGCTCACGGGCAAACTCGTTGTGGCCCCACCACTCATGAACCACAAGTACGCCGGGCCGTTTGCCCTCCAGCTCGTCGTCCCAGGCCATGTAGCCGGTGAACGTTTGATCGTCGATCTGGTATTCCACGGTTTGGGTCTGCATTTCTGCCATCACCTGCGAGGTTGCAAGGGAGAATGAAAGTGCTACGACTGATGTGGCTGTTTGCAATGTAGTCATGATGGGACTGCTCCTTGTAATACACGCTATTGCTTCCGTCGGACAATCACCTTTTTACTACACTTCAGACACAGACACACGAATTGGCGTAACCTTCGCGGAACCGAGGAGATGATCGATGAAGATTGGCGTGCCCAAGGAAATCAAGAATAACGAATACCGGGTGGGGATGACGCCGGCTGCGGTCCATGAACTCTGTGGCCACGGCCACGACGTGTTCGTCGAGACCCAGGCGGGGGCGGCCATTGGGTTTACCGATGAGGATTACCAGAGTGCGGGCGCCCAGATTCTGGCGGATGCCAAGGCGGTTTTCGGGGCGGCGACACTCATCGTCAAGGTCAAGGAGCCTCAGCCGGAAGAGCGAGCCCTGCTGAACCGGGAGCATACCCTGTTTACCTATCTGCACCTGGCGCCGGATCAGGCCCAGACCGACGATCTGGTGGCGTCCGGTGCCATCTGCATTGCCTATGAGACGGTGACTGACCGTAGTGGTCGTCTGCCGTTGCTGGCGCCCATGTCTGAAGTGGCTGGACGTATGTCGATCCAGGCCGGCGCCCACTGTCTGGAGAAATCGGTTGGTGGTCGCGGAGTGCTTCTGGGCGGAGTGCCCGGTGTCAGCCCCGCCCGGGTGACCGTGGTCGGAGGTGGCGTCGTCGGACAGAATGCTGTTGCCATGGCCATCGGCATGGGGGCCCAGGTGACCGTCCTGGATCGCAACATGGATGTCCTGCGCAATCTTGATCACCTGTACGGCAACCGGATCACAACACTGTTTTCCACCGTCCATACCCTCGATCAGGCGATGGTGGAGTCTGACCTGGTGGTCGGCAGCGTTCTCATACCCGGAGCGTCCGCGCCCAAACTGATTACCCGGGATATGATCCGCCGGATGCCCGAGGGCAGTGTGCTGGTGGACGTCGCCATTGATCAGGGCGGGTGTGCGGAAACCTCAAAACCGACCACCCACGATGACCCCACGTATATTGTTGATGGTGTGGTACATTACTGCGTGGCCAATATGCCCGGCGCCGTGGCGCGCACCTCGACGCTGGCTCTGAACAACGTAACGCTGCCCTTCGTGGCGGCCCTGGCCAACAAGGGGCCGATTCGGGCAATGAAGGAAGACCCGCACCTGATGGCCGGACTGAATATAGCCGATGGCAAGGTGACGTACAGGGAGGTGGCAGAAGCCACTGGGCATTCATACACAGACCCGGAATCCCTGCTGGGATCCTGAGCCGTGACACACTCGGAGAAATCATGAAACTGATCGGATCGACCACTTCACCCTACGTTCGGCGCATTCGCATCCTGCTGGATGAAGAACCGTATGAATTCGTTAACCTTAATATCTATGGTGAAGGCCGGGATGAGCTGCGGAAGAACAACCCAACCCTGAAAATTCCGGTACTGGAAGACGACGGCCAGGAAATTTATGACTCACGGATCATTGCCCGCTACGTCAGCGCCAAGCAGGGCCGCGATCCCCTGACGTGGGACCAGCAAAACCAGCTGACCATGATTGATGGTGCCAATGACTCGGCAGTCACCCTGCTGCTTTCGGAAAAGTCCGGCATCGACACCAGCCAGGACCTGATGTTCTACAACCTCCAGCGTGAACGCATCATGACCACGCTGCGCACCCTGGCAGCCATGGTCGATGACGGTCAGTTCGAGGCCTGGAACTACCCGGCTATCTGCCTGTACTGCCTCGTTGACTGGCTGGAGTTTCGCGATCTGGTGGACTGGACCGGCGTCGAGAGCCTGCTGTCATTCCGGGACAGTCACCGGACCAAGCCCTGGGTCGCCGAGACCGATCCTCGCCAGGCCTGAGCATTTGCGGCTGCCTGGTGAGCCCCGGCGGGCGGCCGCAGGCACCGGAGTGCGAAGCGGAACAAATTTTCACCAGATGGCCTTCCCCATTTGTCGTTCTTGACTATAGTTAAGGGCAGGAACGGTCGCTGATCCGACCCGATCAGACGCCCGTACTTGACTGTACTTACAACGACTAATAAAAGGGGGTCATCCATGCTCCTGTCTCATGCCTTCGGTCTCTTCACCCACCCGGATGATGAGTGGGCTTCCATTCGAAAAGAACACGAAACGCCTCGTCGGCTCTACGTCGCCTACGTTGTCATTCTGGCCGCCATCGGTCCGATCTGCGCGTACATTTCGACGGCTTATTTTGGCTGGACGGTCGGTAATGATCGGTTGATCAAACTGACGGAAATCAGTGCCCTGCAACTGAGTGTACTCACATACCTGGCAATGCTGGTGGGGGTTTTCGCGCTCGGTTATGCGGTTAACTGGATGGCCAAGACCTATGGCGCCCGGGAGGAGCACGTGCCGTCCAATGGCATTGCCCTGGCGGCCTATTCTTGCACGCCGCTGTTCCTGGCCGGATTCGCGCTCTTGTATCCGGTGCCCTGGTTCAATGCCGTGGTTTTCCTGATTGCCGCCTGCTATGGGGCTTGGTTGATGTATGACGGGCTGCCCATTGTCATGGGGATCGAGAAAGACCGTGCCGTATTCTACGGCGGCGCTCTGCTCACCGTCGCCCTGGTCATTCTGGTTGCGACCCGGGTCGGTTCCGTCATCATCTGGAACTTCGGCGTCGGTCCGGTCTTCGTCAGCGGATGACCGCCGCCGGCATTGTTCAGAATTAAGGGAGGCAGCAGCCTCCCTTTTTTGTGCCCGGTTTTGGCGTCCGGAAGGCCGTCAGGTGGGCAGGCCCCGGGTGATCACCGAAGGATCCCCCCGCCCCTCGACCGCTGCCAGTTCCGCAGCAGAAAGCCACTCTCCGGGCGGCTGGTCCATCGCCAGTGCGCAGGCGGCCAGCGCGTGCGCCCAGGAACAGTGATTGGCGAACAGCATGCCGGCCTCGTTCAGGGTGCCCCCGCGGTTGATATAACCCAGGACCCGGGAGCGAACCGGATCAGGAAACAGGCTGTGCAGGTGTCCGCGAAAAACCTCCGGACGCATGTGGGTGAGTGCGACCCTGCGATGGATGCGGCGCGGGAACAGCCGTTCGCGCTCAAATTCGGACAGGCAGGTTTCGGCTTCCAGGGTATCCCTGGGCTGACGGAAGCGGCCCGGCTCCTGGAGATAGACGAGGCGGAAGGGTGTGCCGGTCTCCCGCAGCCGTTCACTGGTCCGAATCGCCTCGGATAACTGGTAGGCGCCATTGGCAATCAGAAGGATGGGTTCGCCCTCGGAGGTGTCTTCATCGACCACCAGTGCGCCGTGCCGTGCCAGTGTCTCGGCTTCGCCCGCGTCGAACACGCAGGGGCGCTCCCGCTTCGGAATGACCATGCAGCTGATTCGTCCCCGGTCGGTGTAAACCCCCGGCAAGGCAGCCAGGGTGCTGTTGTAGTCAGCGGGAAACAGAACCCGGGAAACGTCGTTCATTTCACCGAGCAGTGCTTCGCAGAAGGTTGTGTCCTGGTGCGACTGTTCGTTCTTGCCGTTCTCCCAGGTGTGGGAGGTGGCGATAACCGGAAATCCCAGCCAGCGGGCCGGACGCCCGACCTCCCTCTGGTGCCGGGCAAAGATCAGTTCCTGACGGATGGCGCCGAGCATCTTGACGCAGAAGGCCTCGTAACTGGCGACCAGGTTCAGGCCGGCCTTGTTCGCAAGGCACGCGGACACCACCGCTTCCTCGTTGAGGGCGGTGATAATCTGGCCCTGCACCGACTCCTGATCGTTTTCCGGCTGCGTTACCCGGTGTTTCAGGTCCGCCAATACACCACCAAGCCGGTTGCTGGCCATTTCATCCGGGTTGCCGACGCGGGCACGCAGATGGAGGTTTTCCGCAACCAGTGCCCGGAAAAAAGTGTCCACGGCGCTCATCGGTGAAGTCAGGCTGTTGCTCCAGGGAAGACGTGGCAGGGTCGGCTCCGGCGGGTTACGCCGGGCCAGCGGGTGGTCTCGTTCAAGGGCGCGCCCCTGCAGGGAGTGCTCATTAAGCAACGCGGTACTCCGGCTCAGATCGGTCGGATCAACCCACAGTTTGCTGGTATGTTCCAGAAACAGCTCACGGGCCCGGGCATCCATGCGGGGGTTGCCGGGCAACGGCAGGTTGTGGGCCGCGTTGCTGCCGGCCCCGTAAAAGCCGAAGCCCTTCGTGGTTTCGGCGATGCCGTAGGGAATGCGCACCGGGTAGCCGCTTTCCCCCCGGAACGCGCTGTCAGCCTGGTACCGGAGGGATTGTTCCATCTCGAACAGGGCACACACGAACGCTGCCGGATCGCGGCCGTCGAAGCGGTAGGGATCGAAGCTCCGTTCTGCCAGATGCGACTCGAAACGCTCCAGACCCGCCCGGGTCCCGAGTTCGGTCCGCTGCTCGATGCGTCGACCGTTGGCGATCATCACTGGCAGCACGAGCCCACAGTCATCGGCCCGCCACCAGCGAGGGATCCAGTCACTGCCGCGCTGCTCCTCGGCGGCGCCGTCGGAGAGAAACGTCACCAGAGTCTCGCCGGGTAAGGGCATGTGGCCGTACTGAAGTTCGGCAAAACCAAGGTATCCGCCTTCCAGAATGCCGCCGGCGGTGTGGGGGTTGATGTGGCTTCCAAGAGGCGCGCTCATGCTGCCGTCCGGTTTTTGCCGGTAGCTGTAGAAATCGGCGGCCAGCCGTGACAGCCCATCCGGCTTCCGATAGCGTTCCGCCTGTTCCGGGTGCAGGTTGCCGGTCAGCACGTTGAGAGCATCCACGGCGGCCGCACAGTGGCCCTGACCCATCAGCCAGCTGCGGGTCCGGCCGGTCAGATTGTTGAGCGCCAGGTAGGCGGCGTAGGCCGGTACCATGTTCAGTGCGCCGCCGGTGTGGCCTTCCGGGCTGACCTTGAAATCCTGCGGCGCAAGAGGTTGGCCACCGGCGTCGACCCGGTTGGCGTAAGTCATGTGAACCACCAGCCAGAGTCCGGCGCTGGCCAGCCTGTCCAGCGCCGCCAGTTTGCGAAAGACGGTTTCGGTGTCGGGTTGCAACCCGGCCTCGACCAGGCGATTGGCGAGGCTGCAGGCGTGGGCACAGGTGACATCAGTATGCTGGATGACGCCATAACCCTGGCGCCAGATATTGTAGGACTGGGACGCCGGGGTGTCGGCTGCGTCCGACCCGGTTGTGGTTGGCGAGGGCATGGCACGCCTCCATTTCTCCATTGGTAGCACTGATTGTAAAAGGCACCCACTCCTTATCCCTTGATGCAAGTCAGTCGGAACAGCATCTTGTCCAGCGTGGCGGAAGCGGTGCATCGTATCGCCGGACCATTGCTGCCGGGTCGCCACGGGATAATGCTGAATATCGTTGCCCGCCGGCGCCGATTCTGCCAGCCTGAAGACACTACTAAAAAGCGCAACAGGAGAGACAGCGATGGCTCAGGATAAACGGCGCCGTTATTCATCGCCTGTGGTCGACGGCATCGGCAAGTCCGCCAGCCGGGCGATGTTACGGGCGGTTGGCTTCGGTGATGATGACTTCAGGAAACCCCAGGTGGGTATCGCATCCACCTGGAGCAATCTCACCCCCTGCAACATGCACATCAACCGCCTGGCTGAAGAGTCCGCCGTCGGGGCCGATGAGGCGGGCGGCAAGTCACTGATTTTCAACACTATTACCGTTTCTGATGGCATTGCGAATGGCACCGAAGGCATGAAGTATTCGCTGGTGTCCCGGGAGGTCATTGCCGATTCCATTGAAACGGTGGCCGGCTGTGAAGGCTTTGACGGATTGGTGGCCATCGGCGGCTGCGACAAGAACATGCCCGGTTGCTTGATGGGGCTGGCCCGGCTCAATCGCCCGTCGGTGTTTGTCTACGGTGGAACCATCATGCCGGGGGAGAACCACACCGACATCATCTCCGTGTTTGAGGCGGTTGGGGCGCACGCCCGTGGTGACCTGGATCTCATCGAGGTCAAGCAGATTGAGGAAACTGCCATACCCGGGCCGGGTTCCTGCGGCGGCATGTACACTGCCAACACCATGGCCTCGGCGATCGAAGCCATGGGCATGAGCCTGCCGGGAAGCTCGGCACAGAATGCAGTGTCTGAGACCAAGGCCGAGGACTGCCGTGCCGCCGGCGCAGCCGTCCTCAATCTTCTGGAGCGGGAGATCAAGCCCTCGGACATCATGACCCGGGAGGCCTTCGAAAACGCGATCACCGTGGTCATCGCTCTGGGTGGGTCGACCAATGCCGTTCTGCATCTGTTGGCGATGGCCAGCACCGTGGGCGTAGAGCTCGATCTGGAGGATTTCGTCGAGATCGGCAAGCGGGTGCCCGTGCTGGCGGATCTGCGTCCCAGCGGCCATTACATGATGTCGGAACTGGTGGCGATCGGCGGTATCCAGCCGCTGATGAAAATGCTGCTGGAGCGTGGGCTGTTGCATGGCAACTGCATGACTGTGACCGGGCAGACCCTGGCGGAAAATCTTGCCGATGTGGCGCCGTACCCGGAAGGTCAGGACATCATCCACGCCTTCGACAGTCCGATTAAAGCCGACAGTCACCTGCGCATTCTCTACGGGAATCTTGCCCCGACCGGTGCGGTGGCCAAGATCACCGGCAAGGAAGGCACCCACTTTACCGGGCGGGCCCGGGTGTTTCACTCCGAGGAGGAAGCCCAGGAACGGATTCTCGACGGCACGGTCGTGGCCGGCGACGTCCTGGTTATCCGCTACGAAGGGCCCAAAGGTGGGCCGGGCATGCGGGAGATGCTCAGCCCAACCTCTGCGATCATGGGCAAAGGGCTGGGCAGCGATGTTGCGCTGATCACCGATGGTCGCTTCTCTGGAGGTAGCCACGGTTTTGTGGTGGGGCATATTACCCCGGAAGCTGCCGAGGGTGGGCCGATTGCGTTGGTTGAGGACGGCGACACAGTCACCATTGATGCGGTCGGCAACCGGATCGAGCTGGATGTGACCGACCAGGAGCTGGAGCGGCGCCGCCAGAACTGGCGGGAACCGGCACCCCGCTTTGAGCGGGGCGTGTTAGCCAAATACGCCCGCACCGTCAGTTCGGCCTCGAAAGGGGCGGTGACCGATCTGCCGTGAGGGTCCGGGGCTGGGGGGCGAGCCGTTCGGGCCGGGCCCAGTAGTAACCCTGGCCATACAGGCCAGGGAACTGTTGCAGCCAGATGGCAATCGACTCGTCCTCTACGCCTTCGACCACCACATCCAGATCCAGTGCATCGCCCAGTTCCAGAGCCGCCCGGAAAATGCGCTGGCGGGTGGGATGCTGGAGGATGTCCTTGAGGAAACTCCGGTCGATCTTCAGTTCGTCCAGGTCAAAGGTGGCCAGCGTGCCGAGGGAGGAGTGGCCGGTGCCGAAGTCGTCCAGAGCGATCCGGAAACCGGCCTGACTCAGGGTCCGGATCATTGTTCGGGCAGCCGTGGCGTCCACCATCATGGCCGTTTCGGTGATTTCCAGAATCAGGTTCTCTGGTCGGGTGCCATGGTGCCGGGTAATGGCGATGACCTCCTCATGGAAATCCGGATGCGACAAGTCCTTCGCTGACACGTTGACGGCGACGCTAACGTGTTCTCCGTGGCGATCTTTCAGCTGGCCATGGTCCTGGCAGGCCCGGTCCATCACCCAGAGCGTTACCGGGTGAATCATGCCAACCTGTTCTGCCAGGGGAACCCAGTGCGCGGGAGGCACCGGGCCAAACTCCGGATGCTGCCATCGGATCAGAGCTTCCAGTGACTCGGTGCGTTTGTCCCGGATACACACCTTGGGCTGGTATTCCAGCCACATCTCACCGTTTCGCAGGGCTCCTTCCACATCCAGCATTAACACCTGTTGCCGGTACTGCCATTCGGCGATGGCCGGGTCATAAACGGTCAGGGTCTGACGTCGGTCCAGAGCGGCAAAGCCGGCAGACGACAGGGCACTGGCGACGTCGTCACCGTGTTCGGGAGCGTGAGCAATGCCCACGGAGGCGCTCCAGGAAAATGCAAACCGACCTTCCCGGAAATTCTCTTCGAGCCAGTTGGTGAGTTCCCCGAGTATCTCTCCTGTCGCTCCGGATGCCTCATCGCGATGCAGGGCAAAGGCATGGGTGGCGGTGTCTATACTGGCGATGGCGTAACCATTGATCATCACCAGGCGGTCGCCGAGGAGCTGTTTCAGGAAACTGTTGAGGTGCCTGAGGTAGCTTTTAAGCAGTTCTTCGGTAGTTCGGTAACCCAGAGCCTGCTCGATCTCGTTGAACCGCTCCAGCCGGATCAGGCCAAGGGTGTAGGGCTGTTTCCGGCTGTCCAGCGCATCAAGGCTTTCCTCCAGCATGGCCCGGTTGGGTTTGCCGGTGATCCGGTGGGTCTTGAGCAGACGATCATAGTCCTGCTCCACCAGGGTTCTCAGCCGTTGTTCCTGTTGGGCCCGGATATCCGACTTCATGCGCCGTTTGCGTTCTTCGAACATCTGCCGGCCGACAGCGCTGGTCAGGATCAGTGACCCGGCCGCCGCCCCGAGGAAGAAGGCCGAATCCGTCAGGCTGTTGATGGGCACCCAGCCAATGGTGCGCAGGGAGGAAATCAGCGAGCCGGCCAGGATGGCCAGAATGGAGAGGGCGTAGTAGCGGGCATAGACGTGACTGCGGAACTGCCTGAGAACCAGTCCGAGAATCATGGTGCCCCCGGCCATGGCGAGCAGCAGGAACGAGCCCTGACCAAGCAGCGGCAGGCCCAGGGGGATTGCCAGCAGGTGCACGAAGGCCAGGACACTGATGCCAAAAAGAATCCGGACGGCGTTCCGGGGCACCGGCATAAAGTGCGGGGTAAACTGGCACAGCGCAATCAGGCACAGGGGCAGAGTGATGTTCAGGAGTCGGTTCATTTCCGGCAGGTTGGGCCAAAGGTACCAGAGCCCGAAACCTTCCATCACCAGCTGGCTGTAGACCAGGCTGAACATCAGGACGCTGAGCCAGGCGAGCCCCGGGCGTTTCATCTTGACCACGATGCTGAGGTTGAACAGCAGGGCAAAGACCAGCAGGCCGGTGATCGATGCCTTCCAGGCCAGGGTGCCGGCACTTTCGCTGATGACGGTATCCGGTTCCAGTATCGACAGCGGCAGCATGGTTGGACCGGCATTACGGACTTCGAACAGCAGAATGGAGGAGCCTGGTGGCAGGGTTATCGGCCAGACCCATTGTGGGAGCGCAATCGTTCGGTGGTCGAACGGATACAGGTCGCCCATGGCTGGCAGTAACGAGGCCGAGCCGTCTTCGCCGATAACCGCCGGCTGGATGTAATCCAGGGATGGCGCCGAAACCACGGCCCACTTGCGCAGGGGCTGATCACCGGGGTTATTGAGGGTCACCCTGAAGGTGACGGGTACAGAGAAGTAACCCAGGCCGGAGCGATTCTCCGGAATCGGCTGCCAGTTATCGTCTAGCCAGCGTTGCTGGTCGAGGACCTCGGTCAGGGATTTTGTCAGATAATGCGTCTGGGGAGATTCCACGGCTATCGGCGGAGGCCTGGAAGACGTGGCTTCAGGTTTCAGGAGGCCGGTATTCAGAATGGTGGTGGCCAGCAGGCCGTAGCCAAACGCGAGAATCAACAGCAGAAACGGAGACCAGCGCCGAAGAAAGAGGCGGGTGCGACGGGGCTGTTGCACCCTCGCGTCCTTGTCCTCAGTGTGTCCTGCGCTTGAGTCCATGCAATCGAAGTCCCTGTCGCCACCGCGGCGGATTCGCCATCTTGTTACAGTCTAATTACATTTTGAAAAATATTGTAACGCTATGAATTTTCGGCAATTTTAATACATTTTAAGGTATTTTGCATTTCCTGTTTAAAACGAGTGACTTAAAATTGTGACCTGATCGTGTTCCTCGTTGCCTGTTATAGTGGTGTCATTGACGGCTGTAGCCCGGCGGAGACCGCCCCCGAGGTGCAGGAACAAACATGTGTTTAAGACAGGATTGGTTTGAATGAGAGTGCGCGGCTTTGCCCCGATGGTGTTTTTTCTCCTGATTTGTCTGCCGGCTTCAATCGCGGCGCATCAGTCGTCGGAATCGACCAGTCAGGAAGCTCAGGCATCGGGCCCTAACCTTGCTTCCGTCAATGCTGCGGTCGCCGTGATCGACGAAGACTCGCTGGTTTTTGGCAAACACGCCGATCGGCCCGTGCCAATCGCCTCACTCACCAAGGTGATGACGGCACTGGTGGTGCTGGATTCCGGCGAACCGCTAGACGAGTGGCTCACCTTCACCGAGCGCCACACACCGGCGGCGGCCAACGCTTACACCAGGATCCGTGTTGACTCCGAGCTTCGCCGGGGCGAGGCGTTGCGCATCGCCCTGATGTCGTCAGAGAACTTTGCGGCCTACACCCTGGCCCGGAGTCATCCCGGCGGCTTCGACGCCTTTATTGAGGCAATGAACGCCAAGGCCAGGGAATTGGGCATGGACGGAACCCGTTTCGTTGATCCGACCGGTCTGTCCGCCGACAATATCTCGACCGCCGCTGACCTCGTGCAACTCGTGAAGGCCGCTGCAAAGCACCCGGAGATTCGCGAGTATTCGACCACCGGTTACCACCGCGCGCATTTCCGCAACCCCCGCTACAGCCTGTCCTTTGGCAATACCAACGCCCTGGTGCACCGGCAAAGCTGGGGCGTGGAGCTGAGCAAAACCGGCTACCTGAGTGAGGCAGGTCGGTGTCTGGTGATGATCTCCGAGATGAATGGCAAGCAGGTGGTGACCGTGCTGCTGGATTCTCTGGGTACCCGATCCCCCATGGGGGATGCCGGTCGCATCAAGCGCTGGCTGGACACCGGGGCACCGGGGCAGGTCGCCAAGGCAGCCCGGCGATACGAACAGCAGAAAAACGCGGCGTACGCGGCCGCCAAAACCAACACGGTCAGTGCGACGAACTGACACCGAAGGGAAACGACCGGTCATGATCCAGATCTTTACCACGGGTGGCACCATCGACAAGGTGTATTTCGACGCCAATAGCGCATTTGAAGTGGGTGATTCCCTGCTCCCGGAGCTGCTGTCGGAATCGAACATTCATGAGGGCTACCGTTTGCGCGAGTTGATGCGCAAGGACAGTCTGGAGATGAACGACACCGATCGAGCGGCCGTTCTCCAGGCGGCAACCGAGAGTGACTGTGATCGGATTCTGGTAACCCATGGTACGGACACCATGGCCGATACTGCGGCGGTCCTGGCCGCCCTGAAGGACAAGACCATTGTCCTCACTGGCGCCATGCAACCGGCCCGTATGCGGCGATCCGACGCGCTGTTCAATATCGGGTTCGCCTGGGCCGCGGTGCAGCTGTTACCCCCCGGTGTCTATCTCGCCATGAATGGTGAGGTGTTCGAGGCAGGCGCGGTCCGAAAGAACCTTAAGGCCCAGCGCTTCGAGCGGACCTGACTGAAACCTGGCCCACGCTGTCGACTTCCTCCGGCGTCAACATCCGGAACTGACCCGGTTCCAGCCCCGGATCCAGCCTGATGGCACCGATGCGCAGGCGATGAAGAGCGTCCACGTGGTTGCCGACGGCGGCCAGCATGCGTTTGACCTGATGGTACCGGCCCTCGGAAATGGTCAGCTCAATCAACCGTGGTTGCCTGACCCGTACCCGCGCCGGTCGCGTGGGTTGCGGGTCGTTGCGCAGGGCTACGCCCTCCTCCAGGAGCTGGATTGCGGATTCAGAGAGGTCATCGCTCAGGGAGACCAGGTAGGTCTTCGGGCATTCCACCCTGGGTGAGGTAATCCGGTGGGACCACTGGCCATCCGTGGTCAGCAACAACAGCCCGGTGGTGTCGGCATCAAGGCGACCGGCGATGTGAAGGCCAACGGCAAGCTCAGCCGGCAGCAGATCCAGAGCGATCGGGTGTTCGCTGTCCCGGGTGGCGCTCACGACGCCCGCAGGCTTATTCAGCATCAGGTACCGCTCCCCGGGAACGGCGCAGGCCTGTCCATCCAGGGTGACGGTCACATCGGCACGCAGCTTGGTGTTGGCCAGTTTGCACGGCACGCCGTTGACCCGTACGCGCCCGGCGCCGATGGCGCGCTTGGCATCCTTTCGTGATAGCGGTGTGCTGGCGGCAATAAATTGATCCAGTCGTACCATGGCTAACACTAACAGGTTTGCTCGGGCGCTGGTGTCGCCAGGTCGGCCAGGCAGAGCACGGGTGTCTCGCCGGTGAGTCGTGCCCAGAGTATCCCCAGCGCCTTCGGATCAAGCTCCGGTCTTGGGGTGCGGACGCTGCGTACGGGCTGAACGCCGTCGGCACCCTGACGGGCCAGCACGAAGGTAAACGGGTGGGCGCCGGGTATTCCGAGCCGGATATCGGTGGCGGTTATCCGGTCACCGTCGCGGTTGTAGTCGAGCAGGCCCCGGGTGAACCACTCCAGACGCTGCGCCTCGGGGAAATCTGCAACCGCCCGGGCAAGCTCCGGTTCCCGCGCAAAATATTGAAGTTTCAGTGGCGCATCGCCATCGAAAAAGCCGGTCACGATTTCCACATGCTGGCGCTCGGTAAGGGCTGTGGCCCGCCATAACACGGTGTTGAAGGGCATGGGCTGGATCAGCAGTGTCGGGTCATGCAGTCCGGCGCGGGCCAGTGCAGGCCGGATTCGCTCTGTAATGACCTGCTGTGCCGTCAGTGTCCAGCCGAGGTACAGGCTGGACAGCACCAGCCCGGCGACCACCGCCGAACGGGCCGGTGGCCGGATCAGGAAGGCGAGACAGCCCACCAGAAGGGGCAGGGTGTAGAGCGGATCGATGATGAAGATACTGCTTAGCGCCACCGGTGGGCCAAGGGGCCAGAACAGCTGGGTCCCGTAGGTGGTAAAGCAGTCCAGCAGCGGATGGGTGATCAGCACCAGCCCGGTGAGCGTCAGCCAGCGCTGGAAACTCTGCTCGGGTCGCCAGCGCCAGAGCAACCACGCCAGTAGCACTGCGAGGGGCGCCAGCACGAACACCGAATGACTGAACCCCCGGTGCTGAGTGAAATTGCTGACGGCGGAGCCATAGTCAATAACCACGTCCAAATCCGGCAGGGTGCCGAGCATGGCGCCCACGACCAGGGCGGTCCGGCCCAGGGTCTTGCCTGCAACGGCACCGGCTATTGATGCGCCCAGTGCCACTTGGGTGATGGAATCCATGTCGGGTTATCGCTCTACGCTGACCCCCAGTTTCTCCAACACAGTTTCGCCCGGATAGCCATCGGCAACCAGCCCTGAGGATGCCTGGAATTGACGGATGGCGGAGCGGGTTCCCGGCCCCATGATGCCATCCGGCTTGCCGCTGTCGTAGCCGCGTTGATTGAGGGTTTCCTGCAACTCAAGAATGGATGTCCGTGACAGCGATGGCACATCTTCCGGTGGCGGATTCTGCAGCCCGCCGGCTCCGGCGACCCGGTCGGCCAGATGGCCAACCGCGATGGCGTAGAATTCGGACCGGTTCCAGCCCATGATTACGCGGAAGTTGTGGTACGCCAGGAATGCCGGCCCCTCATGGCCGGCCGGCACCACCAGCGAGGCTTTGATCGGTTCGTCGGCCAGGGCGTTGCCAAAGGCGTCGGTGATGCCCAGTTCCCGCCATTTGGAGAGCGGAAGCTTGCGGCCGTCCGCCAGCGCGTAGTCGAAGTTGTCCGGCAGAATGACTTCCCGGCCCCAGCGGTAGTCCGGGTCCCAGCCCATGGACTCCAGAAACTTTCCAGCGGACATCATGGCATCCGGCAAGCTGTTCCACAGATCGCGGCGGCCGTCACCGTCGGCGTCCACGGCGTGTTTCAGGAACACCGTGGGCATGAACTGCACGTGCCCCATGGCGCCCGCCCAGGAGCCCTCCATCTGCTCGGCGGCGATCGCCCCCTCATCAATAATGCGCAGGGCGGCTATCAACTGCTGGGTAAAGAAACTGCTGCGTCTGGCATCGCAGGCCAGTGTGGTGAGTGAACTGGGTACCGACATCTTGCCGAAATAGCTGCCGAAGTTGGTTTCCAGGCCCCAGAAGGCGACGAGGTAAGGTGCAGGTACGCCGGTTTCCGCGGATACACGCTCCAGGAGATCGGCATGTTCTTCCAGCATTTCGCGACCTTTGCCGATGCGATCCTCGTTGACGCGTCGGTTCAGGTAGTCGGCGAAGGTGGTGGTGAATTCTGGCTGGCGCCGGTCCAGTTCAATGACCCGATCCAGGTGCTCGACACTGGCCATTACAGTGCTGGCTGTCTCGCGGCTGACTCCGGCAGCCATGGCGCGGTCCTGCAGGCGCGCCTTGCACTCACTGAAGGCCTCGGTGTTGGCGGTTGATGTGGGTTCCTCGCTCAGCGCTGGCAGGGCGAGGGTGGCCAGGAGGCCGGCGATTGACAGGCGGCTCAGGGCGCCCCGGCTGGGCAGATTCCTTACGAATGTGTTCAGCACACAAAACCTCGGCATGGTAACAATGGTGTGAAAATTCTGAGGCCCATGGTAGCGCGTTTTGGAAGGACAGAAATACCGACTTGGGCCCTTGGTAGTGACAATTGTTTAACCTCCGGGTTCCAGTGTGTCGCATTAGTACGTCTGTTTGTCGTCTTTTTGTAGCGGCAGGGTTTCCGGTCCGGGCCGGGCCGATGTTCCATAGTGAGGCGATAACATCTGGGTCGCGGTTAACGGAAGGTAGTACAGATGCCAATGCTGAAAGCGCTGGTGGCGGACGATGCCAGCTTCGTGAGGGATCTGGCCAAGCGGGACCAGGAGTTTCCGGGCATTCTCGATCAGGCCGTGATTGATATCGAGATCGGTGAGGGGCAGATGGCCCGCCTGAACGGTTTCGTTAACCAGTTGCAGGCGGTCGACAAGCGTCAGGACACGGATTTCGTCAGCGTTACGATCCGCTTTGTGGATGAGGACCCGAAGAAACTTGAGGACCTGTCGCGCTTTATCGCCCGCAACCGTTAACCGGAGAGGGCTATTCCGTACTTTCCGGCACTCGCTCGACCAGCCGCTCCCGGGGGAAGTGACAGATGAATTCGCTGCCCTCGCCAAGGTGGCTGCGGATTTCCAGGTTGCCGTCGTGATTGATCAGGACATGCTTGACGATGGCCAGACCCAGGCCGGTACCGCCGGTATCCTTGTGACGACTGGGGTCGGCCCGGTAGAAGCGCTCGGTCAGGCGGGGAATGTGGATCGGGTCGATGCCAATGCCGGTATCCCGGACGCTCAGGTGGGCTCCTTCCCGGTTGGTGGTCCAGGTGACGGTGATGTGGCCGTGGGGAGGGGTGTATTTCACCGCATTGAAGATGAGGTTGGAAAACGCGCTGCGCAACTGGCTTTCATCGCCCCGTAGCAGCCGATGGTCGGCGACCGTTACGCTGATCTCATGCTGTTTCTCGCCACTCAGCGCCCGGGCATCGTGACAGATCTGGCCCAGCAGCCCTTCCACGTCGGTGAGACTGTCGTTTACCGTCTGCTCCCCGGTTTCAATCTTGGACAGCAGTATCAGGTCGGTGATCAGGGCTTCCATCCGGGATGACTGTGCCGCCATGGTGTTGATCGCCCGTCGCCATTTCGGTGGCAGGTCGTCGGCATTGTCCACCAGGGTTTCCAGGTAGCCGCTGATCACCGTCAGTGGTGTCCGCATCTCGTGGGATACGTTACCGACAAAGTCCCGGCGCATCTGTTCCAGCTGGTAGAGACGGGTCACGTCCTTGGCGACAATCAGGCGATCGTCGTCGCCGAACAGGCTGATCTGGATTTGCAGGTGAATGTGGGGTCTGGCGGGCGAGTGGATTTCCAGCGGCTCCCGGTAGTCACGGGAATCGAAATAGCTTTTGAAGGCCGGGGTCCGAATCAGGTTGTGAATGTACTGGCCCTGGTCGGTGTTGCGCCGGAATCCCAGCAGGTACTCGGCAGAACCGTTCCACCACTCCATCGCACCCTGGTGGTCGGTCATGATGACCCCGTCACGCATGGCGTTGGTCGATTCCTGGACCCGATTGATCTGGGCCCTGAGCCGGTCCCGGGCTCTCAGGTGACTCTGGTGCAGTTTGTGAAGGTTGTCGAAAATGTCGCCCCACAGGCCAACGCTCTGGGGCGCGTCATCTGAGGCGCTGGGATTGGCGAGCCACTGGTACAGGCGTCGGGCCTGAACCAGGGTCCACCACAGGTAAACGATCAGGCCAACGGTCAGTCCGTAGAGTGGCTCACCAAAATACAGGCCGACCACTGTCGAGCCAATGAGGCCGCCAATGATATAGCGGAGGTACCGCGACCAGTTGTGCTGCATCAAACGCTGCCTTGTGTCGTGTGCGGAGTTGATGCCCTGCCGCCGGCGCCGGTCAGGCGGCCCTGGTTGAGAACCGGTACCCCGTTCCCCGAACCGTCTGGATCAGGTGGTCATACCTGTCACCCAGTGCCTTACGCAGCCGGCGAATGTGGACATCAACGGTACGCTCTTCTACGTAAACGTTACCACCCCAGACCTGATCCAGGAGTTGGGATCGAGTATAAACCCGTTCCTGATGCGTCATGAAGAACTGGAGCAGCCGGTATTCCGTCGGCCCCATGTTCAGCGCGCCATCGTTTGTGGTGACTCGGTGGCCAATCGGGTCCAGCGTGAGTCCCTCGACTTCGATCGGGGTGTCGACCCCGGGAGGCGTGGCTCGCCGAAGAACCGCCTTGAGTCGTGCCACCAGCTCTCTTGGGCTGAAGGGCTTGGTAATGTAGTCATCCGCTCCCACCTCAAGCCCCTGGATCTTGTTGTCCTCTTCCACCTTGGCGGTGAGCATGATGATGGGGATGTCGGCGGTCGATTCCTCTTTTTTCAGGCGACGCGCGAGTTCGACGCCGCTGGTTCCCGGGAGCATCCAGTCGAGCAGGACCAGATCCGGTTGTTTGTCGACAATCAGGGCATGGGCTTCCCGGGCATCCGCTGCCTCTAGGTAGTCGTAATCCGCCATTTCGAGGGCCACGGCAATCATTTCCCGGATGGGCGCCTCGTCATCGACGATCAGGACGGTTTTTCCAGACATAAGCTAAACCTGTGTCAGACCTTGATTTGTTGCTGACTCATTACAACGCTCAAGTATTACAAGTATATGACAGGTTCAGGCAATCATCAGATCGATCACCAGCCCCGCAAACACGGCAAACCCGGCCCAGTTATTATTCAGGAACGCCTTGAAACAGCCTTCCCGGGACCGTTGCCGGGCCAGGTACTGCTGGTAGACAAACAGACCGGCCATGCCCGCCAGGCCCAGATAATAGAAAGCCCCCAGTTCAGCCCGTTGACCCACCATCAACAGGACGACGACCACCATGGTCTGAAGCATCGCAATGATGGCGCGGTCGGCATCCCCGAACAGGATGGCGGTGGACTTGATGCCCACTTTGAGGTCATCGTCACGGTCGACCATCGCGTAGAAGGTGTCGTACGCCACCGTCCAGAGCACGTTGGCGGTAAACAGCAGCCAGGTGATCTGGCTGAGTGCGTCTGCCTGTGCCGCCCAGGCCATGGGAATGGCCCAGGAAAATGCTGCCCCCAGGAACAGCTGGGGCAGGTGTGTGTAGCGTTTCATGAAGGGGTAGATGAACGCCAGCAGGGCCCCGCCAAACGACAGGTAGAACGTCAGGGTGTTGGTGAACAGCACCACCATCAGAAAGGAGGCCAGGCACAGGCCGGCAAAGAGTGCAACGGCCTCCCAGGCCTTGATCCGTCCGGCCGTCAGTGGCCGGTCCTGGGTGCGCTTGACGTGGCGGTCCCAGTCGCGGTCAGCAAAGTCATTGATGGCACAGCCGGCCGCGCGCATGAAGAACACGCCCAGTGTGAACACAATGATGTTGCCAATGTCCGGGCTGCCCTCACCGGCGAGCCAGAGTGCCCAGTAGGTCGGCCAGAGCAATAGCAGGCTGCCGATGGGGCGATCGATGCGCAGTAGGCGGGCGTAGTCGGCAAGCCGGTTCTGGACGTGATCGGGCATGGCGTTGAGCAGCATAGGGCAGATCCGTTTGGTGGCGCGGTGAACGGGATGCAGGGATTATAGCCAGCCGGAGGTGACGGATTAAAGGCTGGCGTCAGCGATACAGGCCGGGGAGAAAGTATTCGCCCACCAGCAGGGCCCGGTCATTGTGATGAAACAGCGATCGCCGCGCGACTTCCGGCTGGCCGTCCAGGGACCGATTGCAAAGACCGGTTTCCAGGGGGCCGCGCTGCCAGTCCGGGCTGCTGAACAGGTAGGCGCCAAGGGGCCGGTTGCCGAGATGGCGAAGACGTCGGCCGCGACCCTCCAGGCAGGCAAGCGGAATGATGGTGCGAGCCAGGACCCAGGGTACCCCATCACCACACAGCCGGACCTCGCGAATCCAGGCGCGCTGTCGCGCCGGGATGTTGAGATGACGGGCTTCTTCCAGCGTTGGCACGGCAAACCCTTCCCCCTGGACCTCGACATGGAAGGAGTGCAGGCACTGGTGTTGCAGCGCCCGGGTGAACGAACCCTCCACCTGCAACCAGTAGCGGGCGGGACCGTGAACGTCCGGATTTCGAAGCCCTGCGGCGGCAAGCGAGCTGTACCAGTCGGTCGGCGGAATGGTCAGGCAGCACTCGTCGGCGCGTCCGGCAGGTTGGGTAGTGATAGTGTCAAAGTCCTTTGACGGCATAAATTCCGGGCGCGTTGCGCCAGTAGCCCTTGTAATCCATCCCGAACCCGAACAGGAAGCGGTCTTCCACTTCGAGGCCGGTGAAGTCGGCCTTCAGGCCGGGCTGGGCCTTGCGATCGTGCTGTTTGTCGACGAGAACCGCGGTCAGGACCTCCTTGGCACCGTGGGCCCGGCAGTAGTCCGCTATGGCACACAGGGTCGTACCTTCATCAAGGATGTCGTCAACGATCAGGATGGTACGGCCGTTCATGTCCGCGTCCGGGCGCAGCTTCCATTCAAGGATGCCACCAGTGGTTTCCTGCCGGTAGCGGGTAGCATGCAGGTACTCGGCTTGCACCGGAAACTTCAACTGGGTCAGCAGTTGGCCGGTCAGAATGAGACCGCCGTTCATGACGCAGAAAAGCAGCGGATTGCTGTCCCGAAGGCGGTCGGTGATGTCGTCAGCCAGGTTGCGAATGGCGGCTTGTACCTGCTGTTCGTTGACCAGGCAGTCGGCTTCTTCCATAACCTGGTTCATTTCGGCGACGGTATCGGTCATAACGGTCGGTCCTGTCGTAAAACGGCCGATTATACCGGAGAGGGCAGGTGGAAGGGAGGGGCAGTGCCGTGCCCCGGGATCTGTATTTATGGCTATTGGCAGAAATCTCCGGGGCTATCCGTCGGCACTGGCATTGGTCCGGGACGAGGGGATGGGTATGATGGCTGCCTGACGTGTTCAGCGGCCCGATCTGCCCGGTTCGGGCTCTGTCGCCAAGACAAAACAGTTGCGCGCGCGATTGTAGGACAATTAGTATTGCGCCCAACGGAATCAGGAGAGTGAGCATGAAAAAGTGGCAGTGTGTGGTGTGCGGTCTGATCTACGACGAAGCCGAAGGCTGGCCGGAAGACGGTATCGAGCCGGGCACCAAGTGGGAAGACGTGCCGGAAGACTGGGTCTGTCCGGATTGTGGCGTCGGTAAGGAAGACTTTGAAATGATCGAGATTGGCTGACCCCCTCGGAGCAAAGTTATGACTGAACAGGCCCCCATCGTTATCGTCGGCACCGGGCTGTCGGGTTACTCGCTGGCTCGCGAGATGCGCAAGCTGGACAAGGAAACGCCCATCGTCATGGTGACGGCGGATGACGGCGTGAGTTATTCCAAGCCCATGCTGTCCACCGGGTTTACCAAGGACAAGGATGCGGATGGCCTGGCTCAGGCGGCGCCTGAGCCCATGGCAGAGCAACTGAACCTCCAGCTGCGCACCTTCACAACCGTGACCGGGATTGACACCCAGGCCCATGAGCTGGTGCTTGGCGACGAACGGCTGGCGTACAGCAAACTGGTGCTGGCCTGGGGCGCAGACGTTATTCGGCTCTCGATTGATGGGGATGGCCTGGAGCACGTATTTTCCATCAACGACCTGATGGACTACCGGGCATTTCGCAAGGCTCTGTCAGGTGGTAAGCGGGTCGCCATCATGGGCGCCGGGCTGATTGGCTGTGAGTTTGCCAATGATTTGCGTAACGGCGGTTACGACGTGGACGTGATTGCGCCGTCCGATGTTGTGATGCCGGGCCTGCTGCCGGAGCCGGCCGCCGATGCGGTGCAGCAGGAGCTGGAAAATCTGGGGGTCCGATTCCATCTGGAAACCGTGGTGGATCGCATTGACCGTGACGGCCAGGGGGTAAAGCTCACGCTTGCCAACGGTGAGGCATTGAATGCCGACATAGTGATCTCCGCCGTCGGTCTGCGCCCCCGGACCGAACTGGCCCACGCGGCGGGAATCGAGGCCGGCCGCGGCATAATCGTCAACCGGGCCCTGGAGACCTCCGCTCCGGATGTCTACGCCCTGGGAGATTGTGCCGAGGTCGACGGGCATGTCCTGCTGTACGTCCTGCCGCTGATGGCGTGCGCCCGGGCACTGGCGAAAACCCTGGCCGGGGAACGCACGGAGGTGCGTTACGGCACCATGCCGGTCATGATCAAGACTCCGTGTTGTCCTACCGCGGTCTGTCCACCGTCACCGGATGCCGCAGGGGAGTGGCACGTGGAACGGGACGGTTCCGACGTCAAGGCCCTGTTCCGGAGCCCCGAGGGTGAGATTCTCGGTTTCGCCGTAACGGGACGATTTGCAGTGGAAAAGCAGGCGCTGTCCAAGGAAACGCCGCCCATCCACGGTTGATGCCCAGCCGTTCCATCCGGCCCCCAGAGCCTCTGGGGGCCACGATTTTGTCCCCGGCGGCCATGCTTTTCATTGCGAAATGCGCCGGCTTGGGGTAGAAAACTTCTTCGTGTGCTAACGAATTAACAGGAGCAGGCATGCTTGAAGTAACTAAAAGGCTGGTGGATCTGCTGGATCTTTCTCCCATCGGCGACGACCACTTTCAGGGTGACAGCGAGGATCTCGGCTTCCCCAATGTCTTCGGCGGACAGGTGCTCGGTCAGGCGCTGATGGCTGCCAGCCGCACCGTCGAGAACCGCCTGTGCCATTCCCTGCACGCCTACTTCCTGCGCCCCGGCAACCACAGCATGCCAATCGATTACGAAGTGCAGCGGGTCCGGGATGGAGGCAGCTTTTCCGTTCGCCGGGTAATCGCCCGTCAGGGTGGAAAGGAGATCCTGACCGGCTCCATGTCGTTCCAGGTCGCCGAGCAGGGCTTTGAGCACCAGCTTGATATGCCCGAGGCACCGGATCCGGACACGCTGAAGTCCGAACATGAGTGGGGCAAGCTGATTGCCCCTCACGCTCCGGAGAAAATGCGGGATTCGCTGACCCGCGACCGGCCGATCGAAATCCGCCCGGTGGATCCGGTTAACCCGTTCAAGCCGGAAAAGCGCCCGCCCCACAAACAGAGTTGGTTCCGGGCCCAGGGGCACCTGCCGGACGATCCGGTGCTGCACCGGTGCCTGCTGACCTACGCCTCGGATTTCCAGTTTCTCGGAACGTCACTCAATCCCCACGGCGTGACGTTCATGAGCAAGAACCTGCAGGTGGCAAGCCTTGATCATGCGATCTGGTTTCACCGGGATTTCCGCATGGACGAATGGCTGCTTTACGACAAGGACAGCCCGAGTGCGTGTGCCGGACGCGGATTTAACCGCGGCAATTTCTTCAACCGGGAAGGGGTGCTGGTGGCATCAACGACCCAGGAAGCGTTGATTCGCCAACGCTGAGTCGGCGCTAGCCCAGTTTCTGTTGCTGGCTGTCCGAGTGGCTCAGCCAGTCCAGCATGTCATCGAACGGCAGGGGTGGTGTGAGCAGGAAGCCCTGGATCATGTCGCAGCCCATGCCCCGCAGGAGTCCCGCGGTGGTCTCGTCCTCCACGCCTTCGGCGACCACCTTGTACCCCAGGCTGTGGCACATATCGATGGTGGTCTGGACGATGACCCGGTCTTCGGCCCGGGTGACCAGGTCCGAGATCAGCGAACGGTCAATCTTGATCTCACTGGCCGGCAGTTGCTTGATGTAGGACAGTGACGAGTACCCGGAGCCAAAGTCGTCTATGGACACCGGAATGCCGCTGTCATTGAGCAGTTTCAGGGCGGTCAGGGAGTTGGCGGGGTCCTGCATCATGGACGTTTCCGTGACCTCGAATGTGATGCTGTCCCGGTGCTGCTGAAAGCTGCTCATCAGCCGCTGCACGTGCAGTGGGAAATCGGGCTCCCGAAGGTTGTTGGGGGAGATGTTGACCGACAGGTCCAGGGGCCAGCCGTGCTCGAGCAGCCGGCTGCGCATGGTGAGGGCCTGCTCCAGAACCCAGCGGGTCAGGGGCTTGATCAGGCCGGTCTGCTCTGCCAGCACCACGATTTCATCCGGACGAATCTGGCTCTGTTTTTCGGGCCAGCGGATCAGGGCCTCCAGGCCTACCACCGCACCGGTTGCCAGTGACACCTTGGGCTGCAGATACAGCGCCAGTCGGTTGTCGATCAGGGCCTGGCGCAATTCGGAGACGATGGTCAGCCGGTCGGCGCTGAAGGAGTCCCGGGACGGCTTGTAATAGGCCATGCCCCGCTCCAGCGCCCGCTCAGTGCCTTCGGCGATGACCGCACGACGAATCAGGGTATTGGCATCCATTCCGTGGTCCGGAAAGATCGCCACGCCCAGGCGGGCATCCATGGGCACCTGCATCCCCAGGTAATCAACCGGGTAGCGGATATCCTCCAGGGCGTTGACGACGGACCGTGCCGCGGCTTCGGCGACGTCCGCATCGACCACAAACGCGAAGGTCTGTGGGTCCAGGGAGGCCAGGAAATAGCTGCGTTCGTCGGTCTGTTCGACGGCAATGGCCCCGGGCAGGTCGCGTAAAACGGCGTTGTAGTGCTTCGAGGCCAGTTCAAGAATCTGGTCGCTGTTGCGGTGGCCCAGGGTCTTGGTGACCGAATCCAGGTTGTTCAGATGAATGACGACGATGCCGAACCGCTTTTCCGGACTGCGCATCATCAGATCGTTCAGGGTCATCTCAAAGCCGCTGCGATTGGGCAACCCGGTGAGCGGGTTGTGAAGGGCGTGGTCCATCAGTTTGAGCTCGGCGGACCGGCGGGCGGTCATTGCACGCAACTCGGCTTCCCGCGCTTCCACCTTGTCCTGGCGCTCCTGGAGCATCCGGACGGCCATGGCCATGGCCAGTAACACGGCCTGCAGCGCAGAACCGATCTGCATGGCATAGACCGTGAGAAAACTGTTGGGCAGGAATCCGTACTTGTTGGCCGCGGTAATGGCACTGCCGAGGGTTAATGCGCCCCACGCCAGGGTGTAGTAGGCCGCCTGACGGTTACCCCGAAGCCACTGCTGGGGGCCGAGCAGAGTCAGCAACAGGCTGCTGGGTATGGAGAGTGCAACCACCAGGCGGATTGACGTGCTGTAGTCCAATATGAAGGTGGCCAGCGCCGCCGCTGAGTTTATGGCAATGGCGAGGATAACCGTGCGTTCCAGGGCCGGGCTGGCCCGGTCAAGGTTCAGGAACGAGCGCGAGAACCAGAGCGTGAAGATCAGTGCCATCGGGATGCTCAGCAGCATCGCCCGGTTCTGGATCTCCGGGCTGGTGGGCCAGAGCGCCTGAAAGGTCATGCCATTCAGGGTGCCGATCAGCAGGAGGTAGCCCAGGGTCGAGAGCACATACAGCAGGTAGACCCGCTCCCGTAGAGCCAGGAAAACAAAGAGGTTCAGGAAGATGGCGGTAATCAGGATACCGTAGTAGACCGCGTGTACCTGATCCTCGATAAACGAGCTCTCGAAGAATGACTTGTCATTCCAGAGTGTCAGGGGAACCTGCATAGCTCCGCTGGTCTGGACTTCGAGCAGGATGTCGTAGCGGCCCTCACCGGAACGCTCGAACGGAAACAGAAAGTGCCGGTGAAGGATCGGACGCTGCTTGAACGGGAAGGCATCGCCGGTGGTCACGCTGCGAACGATCTTGCCGTCCTCGACCAGAAAAAACCGGACCCGATCCAGGTGGGCGTAGCTGATTTCCAGGAGATTCAGGGATTGCTGGTCCGGGACCGGAAATCTCAGCCAGAGCGTGTCTTCGATGTAGCCGAAGTTCGGGCTCCGGCCCCGAAGTGACTGCCAGTTTTCGGATTCGAGCAGATTTTCAGGCAGGGCATCCGTGCCGGCCGGGACAGTCAGATAACTGGCATGGGGCACATAGTAACCCTCCGCCCCGTGGGACGGCGAGGCGAACGCAAGCAGCAGAAGCAGCGTCGCAAGTAGTCTTGGCCAGTCAATAAATGTCACGAAGTGTCGCATTCAGTCTCGTTGTAAGCGCGAGTATGGCCGTTCACCGGAAACGGCTCAAGCGTCAGCGACTGCAATTGTGATGCTCTCGCCAGCCGGGGTTCATAGCTGGGTGAGCCACTGCCTCACCCACGGCAGCGCTTCGGCCTCAGGCTCCATGGTTTCCAGGGCATCAATGCGCAAGGTGTCGCCGACTTTGCGGGCAGCGGTCTCGCTGAGGGCTTCTTCCATAAGGTCGCCGGCGCCGCAGAAGGTATCTCCGTAGGAGCTGTCGCCCAGGACAATGACCCCGAAGGGGCGACCCGGTTGCTGGGGCAGCCGGTCGCGAAGATCGACATAAAATGGCAGCAGGTTGGCGGGCACCTCGCCCTGGCCGGTGGTCGATGTGCACACCAGCAGGGCGTCCTCGTTTCCGGTGATGTCCTCCAGAACCGGGTGCTCCAGCACCGTTACCCGATGCCCCTCGGTCTCCAGGCTCTCTTTGATTGCCCGCGCGGTCAACAAGGCACCGCCGTAGACGCTGCCCACCAGAATTCGCATGCTTGTCATTTCTTTTCCTGTCAGTTCGGTATTTCCCCGGGGTTTACGGGGCGGAGTAGGCGTCCGATCATAATCGCAGCAGGTTTACCGCTCAAGATCAGGCCGTTCCGGCAGTGCTCGCATCCCGGCTGCGAACCCTGGGCGCTATGCGGTTCCGGCCGGCTTCCTTGGCATTGTAGAGATGCACATCTACCTGCTTGAGCAACTCGTCGATTGAGCCGGCCTTGGCGATGGAACAGACGCCGGCGCTGATGGTGACCGGCAGGTCGGCACCGCGGAACTGGAACCGGGTGCTGGCCACTTCCGAGCGAAGTCGCTCAGCCAGGGTCAGCGCCTGGAGCAGCGAGGTGTCGGGCAACAGCAGCAGAAACTCCTCGCCACCCCAGCGCGCCGCCACGTCGGTCTGGCGAATGATGGCTTTCATCAGAGTGGAAAATTCCCTCAACACCGCGTCGCCGGCGTCGTGGCCAAAGCGATCGTTGATGGCCTTGAACAGGTCCAGGTCGATCAACGCAATCGAGAAATGATGACCGGAGCGCCGGTACCGGGAAAATTCAGCGCCCAGCCGGTTCTGCATGTCCCGGCGGTTGGACAGACCGGTGAGTTCGTCGGTCTTGGCAGCATGCTCATGGGTTTCTGCCAGTGCCACCAGTTCGTTGCGGGCTTTCAGGCGGCTGGCCTCGAGCACGAAGCAGAGAATGGATTCGAAGGTCAGGGTGGCAAAGAACCGGATCTTAAAGTCGGTACTGTATTCAGTTGAAACCAGGGGCATTCCGGGGAACTGGAAGACAATGACCGCAACCAGGTAACAGAACAGCAGCACAGCGGTTCCGGTCTTGAGGTTGGTCAGATAGAACAGCAACGGTGGGAACACATAGAACCACAGCGGGCCGGTATTGCTCTCGCCACCCGAGGCAATCAGGTAGGTAAACAACAGGCCGACAACCAGGAGCAGGCCACCTTTCTGGGCGGTGCGGTCGCCGGTGTGGGCAAACCAGGCCATGTTGGCGGCGACCACCAGCACAAACGACCAGAGTACCCAAGCGTGGGTGTTGTGGCCCGCATACCACGCCTTGGCGCCGATACCGATCAGGAACGCAATGGCCATTACCGACAACCAGGTGATCAGTCGCGATACCTGGGCGTCCTCGCGCTCGCCGACGGCCCGTTGGCCGGATGAAGTTTGGTCGGTCATGTGAGCCTTAACTGGAGTTATTATAGTTTTGACGCTTTTTCCCGGAATTATGGGGCAGTTCCCGTAAAGAATGCATCCTTTGGCTACTCATTGTGTGATCTGGGTGAGCTATACCCCCGTTTATTTCAATTTGATGTCAAAAAATTTATAGTTGCGGCGCGTAACTGTCGCAGTTTCCCCATTCAGACCAAACGAGACCCAATCTGTTATGGCCCGTTCAACCGGATTTCTGGATACTCTTCTCACCAGCCCTTCCACGGAACGATACAGGGTCGGATTCAGCCTGCTGTTTCTACTCGGCATATGGCTGACCGTTGGTTCTTTCAGCCAGGGAATGCCTAACAGCATGCTGTTAATGGCGGCTGCCGTTATCGGTGGCTACATGGCAATCAACATCGGCGCCAACGACGTTGCCAATAACGTGGGGCCTGCAGTTGGCTCCGGGGCGCTGACCCTTGGGGGTGCAATCGTTATCGCCGCCATCTTCGAGGCCAGCGGCGCCCTGATTGCCGGTGGCGAAGTGGTGTCGACCATCAAGGGCGGCATCATCGACCCGACGTCCCTGGCTGACAGTCAGGCCTTCGTCTGGCTGATGACCGCTGCGCTCCTGGCCGGGGCGCTGTGGCTCAATCTGGCGACCTGGATGGGGGCGCCGGTCTCGACCACGCACTCCATTGTTGGCGGCGTCCTGGGTGCAGGCATTGCCGCCGGCGGCTGGGGCATCGCAGATTGGGCGGTAATGAGCAAGATCGCCGCCAGCTGGGTCATCTCACCGGTTCTCGGGGGCGCGCTGGCCGCGCTGTTCCTGTTCGCGATCAAGAAAACGGTGCTGTATCGCAAGGATGTCGTTCCTGCGGCGCGCACCTTTGTGCCCCTGCTGGTGGCCATTATGGCGTGGGCCTTCGGGACCTACCTGATGATCAAGGGCGTCAAGAAGGTCGTGAAGGTCGACTTCCTGGAGGCGTCACTGATTGGTCTGGTGGCGGCAGCCCTGGCCTATGTGCTGGTCCGCACCATGGTGAATCGCCGGGCGGCCACCATGGAAAACAGCGCCGTGGGCGTAAGCTCACTGTTTACCTGGCCCCTGATCTTTGCCGCTGCCCTGCTGAGCTTTGCGCACGGTGCTAACGACGTTGCCAACGCGATTGGCCCGCTGGCGGCGATCAACGATGCCCTGGCCTCGGGTGGGGTGGTAACGGCAGCCAGTATCCCGCTGTGGGTGATGCTGGTCGGCGCGCTGGGTATCGCCGTCGGCCTGATGCTGTTCGGTCCGCGCCTGATCAAGACCGTGGGCAGCGAAATCACCGAACTGGACAAGACCCGCGCGTTCTGTGTCGCCCTGTCGGCGGCACTGACGGTGATTCTGGCTTCTCAGCTCGGTCTGCCGGTCAGTTCCACCCACATCGCGCTTGGCGGGGTATTCGGCGTCGGTTTCCTGCGCGAGTATCTGAAGTCCAACTACGCGACCCAGCTGCACAAGATCATGGAACATCATGATCCGGAGGAGCAGGAGCGCCTGAAACCCTTCCTGGATGATTTCCGCAATGCCTCGGTCGAGGAAATGGAAAAGCTGCTGAAGCAGGCCAAGAAGAATAAGCAGGTACCGCTGGTGAAATCCGAGCGCAAGCGTCTGAAAAAGATCTATCGGGAAGAAATGGTCAAGCGTTCACATCTGATGAAGATTGCGGCGGCCTGGATCATCACCGTGCCGGCCTCGGCCATCATGGCGGCGATCCTGTTCTTCACCCTGCGCGGGTTGCTGATCTGATCGACCGGGCTGGTTGCAGCCCGTCAGTTTGGTCATACTATTTGAAGGTAAGGGGCGAGCACGCCCCTCTGGCATCCATATTTGTCCGTGGAGTGAAGTATGAGTTCATCTGTAGAGAGCCGGCAGGCCAAGACCATTGATGAGCTGCGAGTGTTCATCAAGAAAGTGCTGAGTGAGCCGACCATCGCCGTCAAGTCCATGGAGATTGCCCGCAAGCATCGCAATGAGCCGAATGCGAACGAGATCATTGCCCGGGAGATCAGCGCCAATACCACGATCCGGATCCCTGAGAGCTGGAGCGATGCGGATCACATGTTCCTGGAGATCATTCACGAAGTGCTGGATGACGAAGAGGCGCTTTACTGAAGTCAGCCTTGATCCTCAGTGAGGGAGGCGGATAACCGACCACAACCGTGCGGAGCCATGGATGACGGAGCCGAGCGCACAGGGATGTGTTCACAGCGTGTTGTGGTCAGTTACCCGACTTCTTTGCGGTTTCCGCGCCAGTGAGGCCTCAGGCCTGTCTGGCACCAAGTTGGCCCTGTTTCAGCACTGCATCGGCCATCTGATGCAGAATGCTCATCTCGTCCTGAATCCCCTCATCCGTCGACAGTTCCCGCTGTTCAGCCAGAATATCCGTCAGAATCTCCCGCGTGGTCAGCGGGTTCGCCAGCACCACCCGGAACACGATGCACGGGAAGTGATAGTAGCGTGATGGTTCCAGTCGGGTTCGTGAGACAAACGCCTTGCCCCGCTCCCGCTGGGTTTTCTGGATAAACTTGGTGATGCGGTTAAGGCAGGTGTTGAGCTTCTCCGCCTGCAGTGGGTCCGCCATTGCCAGGGCCTTCTGGACATTTTCCGGGCAGTAGCGGTAGGTGAGGATGTTCAGCTCCGGTCGGGTGACCAGTTCAAAGTCCGGTTCGTCCTCTATCATCCCGGCAAACGTCTTGGCCTTGTCGATGCCCTGATCGATCAGAATCTCGTAGCCTTCCCGCGCCAGGATCTTCAGGCCGGAATGGATCAGCATCGACATGCCTGGGCGTGAACCCTCCAGGGTGGTGCTGCCCAGGTCCCGGGAACCCTTCCGGATGATGTACTGGGCATGGTGTTCTACGGCGCTGGCCAGGCTCGGGTCCTTGAAGACCACCAGACCGACGCCCATGGGCACGTAAAGCTGTTTGTGGGCATCGAAGGTGACTGAGTCGGCCTTCTCAATGCCCCGGAGCAAGTGCTTGTGGGTTCGTGAGAACAGGGTTGGGCCTCCCCAGGCCGCATCCACATGGAAATGGGCGCCGAATTCCCGGGCGATGTCCGCCATTCCGTCGAGCGGATCGACGTTGCCGGTCTCGGTGGTGCCTGCTACCCCACAGATGGCCATGACCTTGATCTTCTGGCGCTGAAGTTCCAGGCATTTGTCGCGCAGAGCGTCGGTCTGGATGCGGTTTTCATCGTCTGTATCCACCGGCACCAGCGACTCCCGGCCCAGGCCCAGCACATCGGCGGCCTTGCGCAGTGAGTAGTGGCCCCGGCGGGATACCACGATTGCCGCTCCTTCATAGCCGTAGTATTTCAGGGCCCGGAACAGACCTTCCTGATGCAGACCACGGAAGTTGCCTTCGGCCGGGAAGGCACGGTTGCGGGCCACCCAGAGTGCTGTCAGGTTGGCAATGGTGCCGCCGGAGCACATGGCGCCCAGGGCATAGCGGGGGTTGTGCATCCACTTGCGATAGAAAGCGCCGTCCTCTTCGTACACCAGGCGGTGAATCATGCCGAGGACCTGACGTTCCATGGGTGTGAACGCCTTGGAAGTCTCGGTTTTCACCAGATTCTGGTTCAGCGCAATCATGATCTTGGACAGCGGCAGCATGAAATACGGCAGCGCTGAGGTCATGTGGCCAATGAAGGCCGGGGAGGCGGTATGAACGGAATTGGCCACCAGTTTATCGAGCAGGAACTGGGCCTGCTCGGATACGAACACGGGTTTTTCGGGGATCGCGTAGTCGGAGAAATTCTTCTCTACTTCCGATAGGTCCCGTTCAACCGCAACGATATGCTCCTGCAGGAAGCCTGCAAGATTTCTGGAGATGTTCTGGTCGATCCGGCTCAGCGTGGATTCCGGGGCCTCGGGCACCGTGAACACGCGATACATGGCCTCAACCGAGGCCTGGGCGGATTTTTTCTTTCCGGTCATAGGTACCACACGTAATCAGTGGTCATCCGCAGGGCCGGTTCCGGATGCCCGACGGATATTGCCGAAGTGTTGATCCGGCGTTGGTAACTCGCCGCCTGTAGCAGGCAGGCGCACTGGCATCCCTGAGGGGGCGTAGTATACGGCGTGAGAAGACGTTACGCCACAAGGCCCCGTTCCAGTGCGCGCGGCAGGTCAGAGAATTTCCCGGTGGATATCCAGTATGGCAGCATCCACCCGTTCCTCGATGGCTTTTTCAACCTGGTCGAGGCGCTGGGTAATCTGCTGGGACGAGGTGCCGAGTGCCGCAATGGTCCAGGTTGCACAGTCCAGAGCGTCCTGGTCCGCGGTTTCGGACACCGCCAGATCCGGCTCTCTGCCCCAGACCGCGCGCAGGGCTGTAAATACCTTGCGTTTGGCCTTGAGATCTTCGCAGCCGTACAGCTGGAAGTGCAGGGTGAGGACGCCCACGTGGGGCGTGATCACCGGTTGCGGGCCAGGCTGGCTCAGCAGTTTTCGGAGGGCTTCAGACATAGTGATCCGTGCTCAGAATGGGATCGGACTAGCCTACTACAGGTGTTGCACGTTTGATAATGGCGGCGGCGTCCGTCCCTGAGGGCAGGTTGCCGTAGTTGAGCCCGCCGCCGGCTTCCAGGCGGGTGGCGCAAAAGGCATCGGCGACCGCCGGGTCCGAATGCTGCAACAGCAGGGCGGCCTGCAGCGCCAGGGCCATGCGATCGACCAGATTGCGGGCCCGGTACTGGAAGTCGCTGATGTCGGCAAAGTCGTTCTGCAACTGGGCCAGGAACCGGTCAAAACGGGCGTCGGCTCCCCGCGCCAGGGCCGCTTCGCGGAAGAAGGCGTCCAGCGTGTCCGGTTCTTTCTGCAGGGCGCGCAGGGTGTCCAGGCACTGGATATTGCCACTGCCTTCCCAGATCGCATTGACCGGAGACTCCCGGAACAGCCGGGGCATGATGCAGTCCTCCATCACGCCGCTGCCACCAATGCACTCCATGGCTTCGTAGGCGTGATTCGGAGACCGCTTGCAGATCCAGTATTTGCCCACCGGGGTCGCCAGGCGAGCCAGCAGGCGTTCGTGTTCCTGACCTTGACTGTCCAGCGCCCGGCCAATGCGCATGGTGTAGGCCAGCGCCGCTTCGCTTTCGAGGGCCAGATCGGCCAGTACATTCTGCATCAGGGGCTGATCGATCAGGCGATTGCCGAAAGCGCTGCGATGGCGGCAGTGGTGAGTGGCCTGGGCCACGGCCTGGCGCATGCCGGCGGAACTGCCGATCATGCAGTCAAAGCGGGTCATGGCCACCATCTCGATGATCGTGGGTACGCCCCGGCCCTCTTCGCCGACCATCCAGCCCAGGGCGCCTCGCAACTCGGCCTCGCTGGAGGCGTTGGCCACATTGCCCATCTTGTTCTTGAGGCGTTGAATCTGCCACGGGTTCTTGCTGCCATCCGGCCGCCAGCGGGGCATGAGAAAGCAGGACAGGCCGCCGCGGGACTGCGCCAGCACCAGGAAAGCGTCGCACATCGGGGCCGAGACAAACCATTTGTGGCCGACCAGTTCGTAGGCCTGGCCCGGACCCTCAAGACCTACCGGGTAGGCTTTGGTGCTATTGGCGCGAACGTCACTGCCGCCCTGTTTCTCGGTCATCGCCATACCGATGGTCACCGAGGCTTTCTGGCCGTCGGGAAGGTTGCGGGGGTCGTAGCTGTTGGCGAGGATCCTCTGTTCCCAGTCCCGGGCAAGGTTCGGCTGTTTCCGGATTGAGGGTATGGCAGCGAACGTCATTGTGATCGGGCAACAGTGGGCCGCTTCCACCTGGGAATGCATGTAGTACTTGGCGGCCCGGGCAACGTGCGCTCCCGTGCCCGGATGGGTCCAGGGGCTGCTGTGCAGGCCATGCTCCATGGCGATAGCCATCAGCTCATGATAGGCCGGATGGAAATCCACCTCGTCGATGCGATGCCCGAACCGATCATGGGTGTTGAACACCGGCTTGTTGTTGTTGGCACGGAACCCAAGATCGATAGTGTTCGCGGCACCCGCCAGAGCGCCAAACCGTTTCAGGTCATCCTCGGCCCAGCTGGCCCCTTCCCGAGTGGCCGCTTCCTGCAGGGCCATGTCCTGCTCGAAGAGGTTGTAGTCCTCAAGTGCTGGCGGTTGGTTCACCACGTCGTGGGTGCTGGCCAGATACCGGTCTTCGGTATTGCCGGTCTGACTCTCGGGATGGGGCTGCCGTGCGTTCATGGCTATCTCCTGGTGCCGGTCAACCCCTGCATGCAGAAGCGAATAATGGTGTTGACCAGCATATCGTTGTTGTCAGTTGTAGCCGCGGGCTTCGTTCCGGCCTGGGTTGGAGACAGCGGGCCGACAAGACTCTCCGCGATTGCGCCCACAAGGCAGGTACTGCTCTGGCAGGCGTCCTGGTCCGGAATGCATCCTTCTTCGATGCCGTCTCGGATCGCTGTTTCGAATAGGCTTGCGTAAGCCTTCCGGTATTTCAGCCGTTCCTCTTCAACCTTGGGGTCCACTGGCTCGGCAATCAGTGACCACGCCATCGTCGGCCCTCTCAGCGCCCGTTCGGCGAACTGCCGCAATGCCTTTTCCAGACGCACATCGGCCTCGTCGCTGGTTGCCAATGCCTCGGCGACCTTGTCCACTTCACGCTGGGTCGCCAGGCGGAATACTTCTGCGAACAGGTCTTCCCTGGAGTCAAAGTGCCGATAAATAGTGCCGGTTGCTACGCCGGCGAGGCCTGCGATCCGGGTGATCCGGGCACTCCGGAAACCGCCCCTGGCGACGCATTCATAAGTGCAGTCGATGATGCGCTGCCGTGCCTCGGCCTTGCGTTGGCGCATTTTCTCCGTTTCACGATAAGCCATACCGGCTCCCTACAAGTAGTGAATCATTATTCATTCTTTTAGTCAATCTGTCAGGGTTCTGATATTGGTCCATTTTGTCACATAAAATCAGCGTGTTATTTTTGGTTACAAAAAGTTACAAAAAAGGCATTGTTCAGAAATAGCGCAGTCACAAAAACCGGATTATAAAGACGCCAAGACGATGCCCCCGTTGGCAGTTCGTCGAGACTGAGTGTAGTCGCCCTGAGTGGGCTGCCGGCACTCGACCATCTGTTTTCGTTGATGGAGAAAATATCATGAGTGAATTCGACGAAAGCAATCTGGAGTCGTCCGGAAACTGGGGCGGCGACAGTGACGACAGCCATACCATTGCAGGCCGTGCGCGGGTTCGTGCCCAGTTGCAGGCAGACATCGAAGCCTACCTGAGCCAGGGAGGGAAAATTCAGGAGGTTGATACGTACTTCCGATCTGATTCCCCCCGCAAGGTGGACGTGGGTTTCAATAACCGCTCCCTGTGATTCCTTGTCAGGACAGGCCGGGATAATCCTTCCCGGTCCTGTTTTTGACGTCGTTCTCGGTACGCCTGGTCGACCTGGTTTATGCTCGTGCAATCCCATCGTGTCCGGAGTTAATCCGGTGCGGTAGCCAATTCCCGGGAACACGGACAGCCCTGACCATGAATGCCTTCGCCCGCCCTCCGGTTCTCGTACCGCTGGTCCTGATCGGTCTGACCGCAATCGTTTGGCTATGGCCCGGGACGATGGGCGGGGAAACCCAGGGCGTCATAACACCGCAGGAACCCTCATCATTGATCCCGGGTAAGGCGCCGTCGGTGCAAGAATCCACGCCCCCCTCGCAACTGGTGGGTCGGCCCCGGGATGTGCCGGTGCCGGAGCAAATGCCCGCCTCCCTGGCCGGCACCTCCGTTCCGGGCGGATGGGCGCGGGTGGATGCCTTCGGTGGGCTTATCCCGACGTTGGCTCTGCGGCAGATGTTCGAATACTACCTGTCTGCGCTCGGGGAGGAGTCCCTTTCGCAGCTGGTTGCCCGAATCGAACAAACCCTGTCGGTTCTGGAAGAGCCGGCTCGAAGCCAGGCCCTGGAAACCCTGGGCGCCTACCTTGACTACAAGCTGGCGGTTTCCGACCTTGAAGCCGGCTACGGGGACGGATTGGATGCCCTGGAAATGCAGCGGCGGATGGCAGAAATCCATGCCCTGCGACGGACCTGGCTGGACAGTGCGACGGCGGAGGCGTTTTTTGCCCAGGATGAAGCGATAGATCGTTTCCAGGTCGAAAAACTTCGCATAGCCCGGGATCCGGAACTGACCCCTCAGCAAAGGCAGGCGGCTCTGGAAGACGCCGAGGCATCGTTACCGGAGTCCCTGCGCCGGGCGCGGAGAGATACCCGACGCTTTGCCGACTACGAACGGGCGCGCCAGGAGCTGGCGGACGATCCGGTGGCCCTTCGGGCGTGGCGGCAAGAGGCATTTGGTGCCGAAACCGCGGCACGGCTGGAGACGCTGGAGCAGGAACAGGCGGACTGGACCCGGCGCTGGCAGGCCTACTCGACGGAGCGGGAGAGGCTGATGGCATCCGGGTTGGCAGGCCCCGAGTTGCAGGTCGCCCTTGATCGCCTGCGAAACCAGCGCTTCGATGAACGGGAGCGCATTCGAGCCCAGGCGCTGGATTCGATTCGGTAACCCGATTGTCACGCGTCGTTCCTATCCTGATGCGGGAGTCTGCAACTGCTGGCCGAGGCCGTGTATGATGGGCGCAGAGCGTCATTCCGGCGTTGTCGTCAGCCATTGAGTTCCCGTCATCAATCAGGAGGTTATTCGTGCCGAGTCCCACCCCCCGTGCGTTTCCCGCCACCCGCTTACGTCGCAACCGCGCGAGTGATTTTTCCCGGCGCCTCGTGAGGGAGAACCAGTTGGCTCCCGACAACCTGATTTACCCTGTGTTTGTCCTTGAAGGCGAGGGCCAGCGGGAGTCGGTGCCGTCAATGCCCGGCGTTGAGCGGTTGAGCGTGGACCTGTTGGTGGAGCAGGCAGCGGAGTTGGTGGAACTGGGCATCCCGGCAATCGCTCTGTTCCCGGTGGTGGCCGCCGAAAAAAAGAATCTGTCCGGCTCTGGCGCCTGGGATTCGGACGGCCTGGCCCAGCGCGCGGTTCGCGCCCTGAAACAGGCCTTCCCGGAACTGGGTGTGATAACCGATGTGGCACTGGATCCGTTCACCACCCACGGGCAGGACGGAATCATCGACAATGACGGGTACGTAATGAACGACGTCACCGTGGAGGCGCTGGTTAACCAAGCGCTTTCCCACGCCGACGCCGGCGCAGATGTGGTCGCTCCCTCGGACATGATGGACGGCCGTGTCGCCGCCATCCGGGAGGCGCTGGAAGCCGCCGGGCATGTTAATACCCGGATTCTGGCCTATTCTGCCAAGTATGCCTCGAGTTATTACGGGCCGTTCCGGGATGCGGTCGGCTCTGCGGGCAATCTTGGCAAGGGCAACAAGTCGACTTACCAGATGGATCCTGCCAATGCCGACGAGGCAATACACGAAGTGGCCATGGACCTGGCAGAAGGGGCCGACATGGTGATGATCAAGCCCGGTATGCCCTACCTCGATATCGTGCACCGGGTGAAGTCCGAGCTGCAGGTGCCCACGTTCGTCTATCAGGTCAGTGGCGAATACGCCATGCACATGGCGGCGGCAGAGAACGGCTGGCTTGATGGTGATGCCGTGATGATGGAGAGCCTGATGGCAATGCGCCGGGCCGGCGCCGATGGCATTCTGACCTATTTCGCCGTACGCGCGGCGCGGCTGATGCGCGAGCAGCGACGCTGAATCGGCAAACGATACGACAGCATGGCCGGCGCGAGGCCGGTGGTGCATCCAACTGGAATTGAGGGATTATGACGACGGAAACGGCGAAGCAACCCAAGTCGGACAGTGGCCAGGGCGCGCCCGAAGCTATGGATGTGCCTGCGGTCGACGACGGCATCAACCTGGATGCCAGCGAGAATTACTTCAACCGGGAAATCAGCCAGCTGCAGTTCAATTACCGGGTTCTCAAGCAGGCTCTGGACACCACCCACCCTCTGATCAACCGTCTGATCTTCTGCTGTATTTTCAGCAGCAACATGGACGAGTTCTTCGAGATCCGTGTTGCCGGTCTGCGCCAGCAGATGAAATATGGCCGGGAGACCGTGGGTATGGACGGCATGATGCCCGAGCAGGTGCTGTCGGAAATCAGCCGGGTGGCCCACGACCATATCCACGAACAGTACGACATCCTGAATAACGTCCTGATCCCGGAAATGGAACGCGAGAATATCCATTTCGTCCGCCGCCGGGAGTGGACACCGGCTCAGGCCGAATGGGTGCGTAACTACTTCGAGGAGGAAATCCTTCCGGTGGTCAGTCCGATCGGACTGGATCCGTCCCATCCGTTCCCGCGCCTGGTCAACAAGAGCCTCAACTTCATTGTCGAGCTTGATGGCAAGGACGCTTTTGGCCGTGAGACCGGCATGGCCATTGTGCCGGCGCCAAGGTCTTTGCCGCGCCTCGTGCGTTTGCCCGACGACGTGTGTAACGGAGGTGAGAATCTGGTGTTCCTGTCGTCGATGATTCACGCCCACGCCGACGAGCTGTTCCCGGGTATGGAGGTGAAGGGCTGTTACCAGTTCCGCCTGACCCGCAACGCCGACCTGGAGCTGGAAGACGACCTGGAAGACCTGGCGTCGGCCCTGCGGGGTGAGTTGCTCAGTCGCAGGTTTGGTGACGGGGTCCGGTTGGAGGTGGCGGATAACTGTCCCGAGGAGCTGATGCAGTTCCTGCTGACCGAGTTCGGGCTGACGGAACGCGATCTCTATCAGGTGCACGGACCGGTGAACCTGACCCGACTGATGGCCGTCAGTGGTCTGGTGGATCGGCCCGACCTGACCTACTCCGGGTTCTCCCCCTCGATTCCGAAGCTGATCCGCAGCAAGGACTCGATGTTCGACAGTATCCGCAAGCAGCCGATTCTGCTGCTCCACCCCTTTGAGAACTTCAGTCCGGTGGTGGACCTGTTGCGCCAGGCGGCCAAGGATCCCCAGGTACTGGCGATTCGCCAGACCCTGTATCGCACCGGCGCCGATTCCGAGATTGTCGAGGCGCTGGCCGATGCGGCCCGGCGTGGCAAGGAGGTGACTGCCGTTATCGAATTGCGGGCCCGTTTCAGCGAAGCGGAAAACCTCGAGCTGGCCAGTCGTCTTCAGGAGGCTGGAGTGATCGTGGTGTATGGCGTGGTCGGTTACAAAACCCATGCCAAGATGATTCTTATCGTCCGTCGTGAGGAGGGCCGGTTACGCCGTTACGTACACTTGGGTACCGGTAACTACCACGCTGGCAATGCCCGCCTGTATACCGACTACAGCTTCATGACCTGCGATGAGTCCATCGGCGATGACGTCAACAAACTGTTCCAGCAGTTAACCGGCATGGGCAAGGCCCTGAAGATCAAGAAGCTGTTTCACGCGCCGTTTACCCTGCATACCCGCCTGCTCAGCCTGATCGATCGCGAGGCGAGCTTTGGTGACAAGGGGCGGATTATCATCAAGTTCAACGCGCTGACCGAACCGGAGATGATCAAGGCACTGTACCGGGCGTCCCAGGCAGGCGTGAAGATTGATCTGATCATCCGCGGCATCTGCTGCCTCCGGCCCGAGGTACCGGGGCTGTCCGAAAACATTCGGGTGCGATCCATCGTGGGTCGATTCCTGGAGCATACCCGGGTGTATTATTTTGGCAATAACCGGCGGCCTGATGTCTACTGTTCCAGTGCCGATGGCATGGAGCGAAACCTGCTCAGCCGGGTGGAAACCGCTTTCCCCATTGAAGACCCGGCGCTGGTGGCGCGCGTCCGCGAGGACCTCGACACGTACCTGGCGGATAATTGCCAGTCCTGGGTGCTGCAATCGGATGGCAGCTATATTCAGAATCAGCCTGCCGAGGGCGAGGAGCGACTGGCGTCGCAACTGGTGTTGCTTGAGCGGCTGACCAGCAAACCCTGAGACGGAGAGATTTCTTGCAGAAAAAATGGATGATTGCCGGCGCTTCGGTGCTGGTCGTGGCCGGGGCCATGCCCTGGATCGTCGGGTTTGTCACCGAGCAGCAGTGGCAGCAGGCGACCGAGGAAGTCAATCGCTCCCAGCCGTTTGTGCGGATGGAAACCGGAAACTACCGTCGCGGTGTGCTGGGCTCGGAGCTGACCGGATCGTTGGTGCTCCAGAACCCGGATACTGGGGAATCCCACCATCTCGATTACAAGGCCAGCGTGAGTCATGGGGTCACCGGCAGCCTGCTGGACTTCCAGCCGGTGGGTGGTTGGTCGCCAGAGGGCACGGACTGGTTCCCGGATACCGAACCGCGCCTGACGCTTGAAACCCGTCTCTGGGGAACCGCAACGGTGGAGTTGGAAGCGCCCACGATGACCATGACCAATGAGGTCACCGGCGAGTCGCTGAACACCAGCGGTGGCCTGGCCCGCGTTGAAATCAGCGAGGCCGGGTCCCGGGCTGAGGCGCTGATGGTGTGGCCGGCCGTGAGTCTGTCCGGCCCGGAAGTCGACATCCGAATTGCCGACATCCATCTGGAGCAGAGCATGGAGCATCTGGTTGGTGATGTCTGGACCGGGGCCGGCGAATTGGATATCGGATCCATGGTGGTGACCCCGAAGACCGAGGCGCCCGTTAACTTCCGGGATTTCAGCCTGACGTCTGCCACCGAGGCGAATGCCGACGAGACCCGGATCGATTCGACGGTCACGATCGAGCTGGAAGAGATCGTACGAGCCGATCGGGGCTACGGTCCTCATCGCATCGAGTTTGCCCTCAAAGACCTGGATGTGGCGAGCTGGAGCTCCCTGACCGGCGGGATGTCCGACCTGCAGGCCATGGTCGTGGCGGCGGGCCCGAACGGTGGACCGGAGCCGGAGCGGCAGATGGCGGCCATGGAGCAGGTAAACCAGGCATTGCGGGATCTGGCGGCGTCCGGCTTCTCGCTGGGCTTCCCCGAACTGAGTCTGTCGACGCCTGAAGGCACGGTGACCGGCCACGCCATGATTGGTCACCCTGAGCTGAGCGCCGACGAACGGGCGGGGATGCTGATGGTGATGCAAAGACTGACTGGTGACATGAGTCTGAACGTGCCGACGGTGCTGGTGGAGAAATACCCGGAGGTGCGTCTGCAGCTTGCGCCGTTGATCAAGCAGGGTCTGCTGATCGAGGATGGCGACCAGTTGGTTATGCAGGCGGTCATGAAGGACCTGATGGTGGACGTGAACGGCAGGGAAATTCCGCTGCCGCCGCTGCTCTGAGCCATCGGTGGCGCCTGAAAAAAAGCCCCTTGCGGGGCTTTTTTCGTTTCAGTTCCCGGTGAGCTTCCGGTACTTGTCCATCAGTTGCGCCTCGGATTCCCGATGGGCCGGATCCAGGGGAATACAGTCCACCGGGCACACCAGCTGGCACTGGGGTTCATCGAAGTGGCCGACGCACTCCGTGCACTTGTTCGGATCGATGACGTAGATTTCGTCTCCCGGCGAGATCGCCTCGTTCGGGCATTCCGGCTCACAGACGTCGCAATTGATGCATTCGTCGGTAATGATCAGGGCCATCTGTGTTACCTCAGGCTGATTCAAACTTCTTTTTCATGGCCGCCTCGACGGCGGGATCGACGAATTCCGAGACATCACCGCCCAGGGAGGCAATTTCCCGAATGAGGGTCGAAGAGATGTAGGACAGATGGTTGGCCGGGGTCAGGAACACACTTTCCACTTCCGGTGCCAGACGACGGTTCATGTCCGCCAGCTGAAATTCATACTCGAAGTCAGAAACCGCACGCAGCCCCCGCAGGATTACCGTGGCGCCCTGCTCACGGACAAAATCGGCCAACAGGTTGCTGAAACCCGTGACACTGACATTCGGAAGGTGGTCAGTTGCCTGACGCACCAGTTCGCAACGTTCTTCCAGGTTCAGAAGCGGTTGTTTCTTGGGGTTGTAGGCAACCGCTACAACAATCTCATCGAACATGCGGCCGGCACGCTCTATCAGATCGGTGTGGCCATTGGTGATGGGGTCGAAGGTGCCCGGGTAGATAACTTTCGGCATGCACAGCTCCTTTTTCAGAAGTGCCTAGAATACCAGTTTGCCGACCATCCCAAAACGGCTGGCGGTTACCCCGCGAGTTTACCTGCCAGCCGGGTACTGTTCCTGGCGGCCAGGGCATAGACCGACAATTGCGGATTGGCACCGATGCTGGTCGGAAAGATCGAGGCATCGTGCACGCTGAGGTTGCTCACATGGTGGTGCTCGCCGAAGCCGTTGACCACCGACTCCTGCGGTTTTGCGCCCATGCCGCAGCCGCCCATCTGGTGAGCGGTGAAGAGTCTGGTCCGGTGCGGTGCCATGGCAATGGTCTCGATGGCGGCCTTGGCGTCAGCCCAGCTGCTGTACCAGTCAGAATCCAGGTGCACGGGCCGGACCCGCTTGGCGCCAGCGGCAAACTGGATTTCGGCCATGGTCAGGTAAGCCTGCCGCAGCCCTTTCCATAGATAATCGGAAATCGGATAGTCCAGAACCGGGCTGCCGTCGTCCCGGAGCGACACCGTGCCGCCGGGACTCTCCGGATGAAATCCGTCCCGGACCAGGGCGATGACCGATTGGGTCCGGGTCAGGTCAGCCATGGCATCGATCTGGGGCCGCCCGTGGCCGGGAATGACGCCGGCGGACAACGCAGGGTGCAACGGTGGCACTTCCAGCTTGAAGCCGGCGGGGCCATCCACCCCGTGTTTGAAATTGAATTCGTCGGAATAGATGGACTGCGGAGCCCCATAGAATGGGTCAACCTTCTCGGGCATCTGGGCCATGGTGGCGTTGACGGGGTGCAGGAACGAGCGCTTGCCAACCCGATCATGGGGGTCGGGAACATCGGAGCGCAGCAACAACCCCGGTGAGCCAATGGCGCTGGCGGCCACGACAAAATGGCGGGCTTTCAGGGTCACCGTTACGCCTGACGGGGTAACGCTGTCGGCATTCATGGCCGAGGCCTGCAGGTGGTCGATGCGGTCCTGATTCATCACCAGCCGATCGGCCCGAAGGCCGTGGAACAGTCGGGCCTGGTGATCCAGCGCACCGGGCACGGTGGTCATCAGCGCTCCCTGCTTGGCGTTGGTGGGGCAGCCGACCCCGCAATAGCCCAGGTTCCAGCAGCCCTTCACGTTTCTTGGGATAATCTGCCACTGGTAGCCCAGTTTCTCACAGCCCTGCCGCAGGATGTCGTTGTTGACGTTGGGGTCCATGTGCCAGGGGGCCATGGAGTGCCGTTCTTCACGACCGTCAAACCAGGGGGCCATGGCGTCCGGAGTCAAATGATCCAGGCCGAATTGGCGGGACCAGTAGGTCAGGGTCTGCTCCGGAGTGCGAAAGCTGGAGGTCCAGTTGACGGTGGTGGAACCTCCGACACAGCGGCCCTGAAGGATGGCAATGGCACCGTCGCGGGTCACCCGACTCATGCCCTCCTGATACAGGTTGGCGTAGGAGGTGAGTTCGTCCATCTTGAAGTCTTTCCGGTAATACAGCCGGCCCTCTTCCACCAGAATCACCGACAGCCCACTCTTGGCCAGGATCTCGGCGGTGGTGCCGCCACCGGCACCGGTCCCGACCACCACCACATCGGCTTCGTGGGTCTGGTTTTTAACCAGAGTGGCGCCATCGGTGACGTTCCAGCCGGCCTCAAGGCCCCGGGCAATGCGATCGGTTAACGACATGGTTGGCTCCGTAATTCGGTGGTGAATCAGGCGTTTTTGATATGGGGCAGGGCGTCGACGGCCCACTGGGGCGGTCCAGGGTAGCCGGATAGATGCCAGTGATCCTGGTGGCCGTAGAAGGCGACATTGCTGATCTTGGTCAGGGCGATGTAGCCGTTATTGAACAGGCCAATGCCGCTGGTACGCCAGCGTTCAAGAAATGCATCGGCCTCGGCGGTGGTTACATTGGGCCAACTTGACCAGACCCGGGCCGCGGTGACGCGGGTAACACCGAAATTGAGCAGGTCAAACAGGCGGCGCAACTCACGCTGGTTGGCGGGCCCGAATTTGTAAATCCCCGCGTCAATGCGTTCGATGGTTGAGGTCATGGCGACGCGGCGGGCCCGCGGCTCTTCCGTCAGGGCAGGCCCGATCATGGCAGGCAACAGGGCTTCGAACAGCTGGATGTCGTCCCGGGTCAGAAACCGGAATTGGTAGCCTGCGCCGGTGCGGGCGCCGACGTCGTCCTGAGAACCGGCGGGCGCCGTGGCGCATCCGCCAAGACCTGCCGCGACACTCGCGGTGCCAAGTAACAGGGTGCCGCCCACGCCGGTTTTAAGGAAGCTTCGGCGGTCGAGATGGGCAAGGTCGTGGGCGGGCGATCGGGCTTGCGGCTGATCGTTCATGGATCCTGTTCTCTTATTATTTTTGGAGCGGGTGGGAGCCCTGAACGGACTCCCACGTTGGGCGTTAGCGGATAAAGAACTTGTATACCATCTTGTGGCCGGCAGTGCCGTGCGGTGCGTACACAAATTTGCCGCTGTTGAATTTCTGTTTGGAGAAGATGGCCCGGTGGTGGGAGAAGGTCAGGAAACCTTCCTTGCCGTGGTAATGGCCCATGCCCGAGTCACCGATGCCGCCGAACGGCAGATCATCCTGGGCGACGTGCATGAGCGCATCATTGATGCACATGCCACCGGAGTGGGTGTTTTCCACCACGTGCGTCTGCTCATCCTTGTCGTAGCCAAAGAAATACAGGGCCAGGGGCCGCGGGCGATCATTGACGTAATGCAGGGCCTCGTCCAAGCCGTTGTAGCTCACGATTGGCAGTAACGGACCAAAGATCTCGTCCTGCATCACTTTCATGTCCGGCGTGGTATTGAGGATCAGCGTCAAGGGGATTTTCCGGGTGCCGTCACCAAGGTTTTCCCGGGCCGGATTGATCTCGATAACCTCGGCGCCCTTGGCGCGGGCATCCTCAAGGTAGCCCTGCAGGCGGTCGTACTGGCGCTCATTGATGATGGCGGTGAAATCGTCGTTATCCCGCAGGCTCGGGTACATTTCCGAAAACCGGGTGCGGAATTCGTCCACAAAGGCCTGTACCCGGTCGGCGGGACACAGGACATAGTCCGGTGCCACGCAGGTCTGACCCGCATTGAACGCCTTGCCGAAGGCAATGCGCTGGGCGGCATCCTCCATGGGAACGTCCGGAGAGACAATGGCCGGTGATTTGCCGCCCAGCTCCAGGGTCACCGGCGTGAGGTTCTCGGCCGCCGCCCGCATCACCAGCTTGCCGACGGAGGTAGAGCCGGTGAACAGCAGATGGTCGAAGGGCCGGGACGAGAAATCGGCGGCGACATCGGCTTCACCGGTAATCACCGAGATCAGATCCTCCGGGAACGACGCCTCGATGATCTCCTTGAACAGGGCCGCGGTATGGGGAGTGAACTCGGACATCTTGATCATGGTCCGGTTGCCGGCGGCAAGGGAGGCGACCAGGGGGCCAACGGCCAGGTACAACGGGTAGTTCCAGGGCACGATGACACCGACCACGCCCTTGGGCTGGTAGTGAACCTTGTTGCTGGCCGGCTGGAACAGCACCGACACATGGCGTTTCGAGGGCTTCATCCAGCCACTCAGGTTTTTCAGGGTGTAGTTGATGCCCTGGATCGAGGGCATCACCTCGGCGATCAGGGATTCGTCCCGCGAGCGGCAGCTGAAGTCTCGGTCAATGGCTTCCAGCAGGCGATCCTGGTTGGTCAGCAAGGCTCGCTTCAGGCGTTTGAGGTTTTCCTGGCGCTCGGTCTGTGAGGGCATGGGGTTGTTGCGGAACGCTTTTTTCTGATCCTCGAAAACCCGATGGGTGTGCTGGATCTGCTTCTTGCTTTCAGTAAGCTGGACGACAGTGGCTCCCATGGCGTACTCCCCAATAATGACGCCGCTGCGATCGCGCGGCCGTCTGTTGTTGTGTGGTGGCGAAAAAATGCTCAATTTGCGCTTGGGGGTATTATTAGAGTATATACTCTAGGGAGTCAAGCAGGGGGCGATGGCCTATCAGGCCATCCGTGAGCGATATAACAACAACCGCCGACATGTTTATGAAAACCAGAGACAAGATACTGCTTTCCAGCCTCGAGCTGTTCAACGAGCGGGGCGAACGCAACGTCACCACCAACCATATAGCGGCGCACCTGGCGATCTCTCCGGGCAATCTGTATTACCACTTCCGCAACAAGTCGGACATCATTTACGAGATCTTCCTCGAGTACGAGAAGCTGGTGGATTACTACCTGGATATTCCGGAAGACCGGGCCATGACCCTGGATGATATGACGTTCTACCTGGAGTCGGTTTTTGATGGTCTCTGGAGTTATCGGTTCTTCCATCGGGATCTGGAGTATCTCCTGGACAGCGATTCCCGGTTGCGTAAGGACTATCGGGAGTTCACCAACCGCTGCCTGAGTGCCATCAGCCGGATTTTCGAGAAGTTGTCGGAGGCCGGTATCATCGAGGAGCAGCCCGACAATCTGCGGGCGGCGATGTCACTGAATGTCTGGCTGGTAATCACCAACTGGATGGCGTTCCTGAAAACTGCCCACGCCGAGGAAACCTATGCCGCCCTGACCCTGACGGAACTCAAGCAGGGAATCTATCAGGTGCTGACCCTCGAGATTCCCTACCTCACGCCGGCCTATCGTGATCGGGTGATGGCGTTGCGCGAGAACTATCGACCGTCCCTGCCCGAGCGCAGGCTCGAGGGCGTTCCGGTATGAGGTGTAAGTAGAAATCGAAAGTCTGGTTAAAAAATAATCGGGATTGGAACTTTTGCGCGAAATCCCCGTCACAGATTGTGACGTGGGAAATCCGGACATTTCTTGCGTCTCCTGAGTGAGTTCTCAGGTTTTAGCACGTCGCAAACCCTGACGTTTTACCGGTCTGTCGTTTGGCAGACCGGTTTTTTCTTTTTGGCTCAGGGTTCTTCGTCCGCCTCCGGTGCTTCCAGCCAGTCGATCAGTGCCTCACGGCAGTCATCTACGCCCCGTTTCGATGTTGCCGAGAACATGATCAGGTGCTGTACGCAGGAAAACGCCTTGAGCTTGTTCGCGATGCCGATCATGGCGGTTTTCGCCTGCCCGAATTTCAGCTTGTCGGCCTTGGTGGCAAGAATCATCAGCGGAAGGTTGTTATGTTCACACCATTCCACCATCATTTGATCGAAGTCCGTGAGCGGGTGGCGGATGTCCATCACCAGAACCAGGCCGCGCAGGCAGCGCCGATCGTTCAGGTAATGGCCGAGGTGCTTTTGCCAATCGTCCTTCATGTCCCGTGAGACTTTGGCATAGCCGTAGCCGGGGAGATCGACCAGGCGGCAGCCTTCCCTGTTCAGGGTGAAAAAATTGATCAGGCGGGTGCGGCCCGGGGTTTTACTGGTGCGGGCCAGTTTGCCGTTGGCGGTGATGGCATTGAGTGCGCTGGACTTGCCGGCATTGGAGCGCCCGGCAAAGGCCACTTCAGCGCCGAAGTCCGGCGGACACTCATCCAGCCGGGAGGCGCTGATCAAGAAGCGGGCACTGTTAAAAGATAGGGATTTTTGAGTCAGATCAGGGTCCACAGCGGTCGGCTTTCCTTTGGATTTCAGTTATCAGGGATTAATGTATAATGCTACACCAATTCCGGGCGGCGCGCTGAGCGCGACCGCTGTCAGCCCCGGTTTTGAGCCTGACTGATCAGTGCCTGCCGGCTGCACAACGAAGAATACCTTTAAGATGAGAGAAGCGGAGCGAGCATGAAAAAACTGATCGCAGGAGTTGTTCTCGGTGTTAGCCTCACAGCGATGGCTCACGGGGCAGGAGATCCTCAAGCGGGCGAACAGAGCGCGGCGGTATGTGCCAGTTGTCACGGCCAGGGTGGCCAGAAACCCATTATGGGGGCGTACCCGAAGCTGTCAGGGTTGGGCGAAAACTACTTGCACGACCAGCTGGTTGCCATCCAGTCGGGTGATCGCGTTATCGCAGAAATGACCGGATTGCTGGACGGCAAGTCGGATCAGGAGCTGCAGGATCTGGCGGCTTACTTTGACAGTCAGGAGATGATTGTCAGCCAGGCCAATCCGGATCTGATCGAACAGGGCGCCGCCCTGTACCGCGGCGGTAATATGGCCTCGGGCGTTCCGGCCTGTGCCGGTTGTCACAGCCCGCAGGGCAAGGGCAATGAGCCCGGCGGCTATCCGCGCCTGGGCGGCCAGAACGCCGAGTACGTGACCAAGCAACTGAAGGCCTACCGCAGCGGCGATCGGGCGACCGGTTCCAACGCTGCGATCATGATGGACGTGGCCGCAAGGCTGACCGACGCAGAGATCGAGGCCGTGGCCAACTACGTGTCCGGCCTGCACTGATTGCCTGACCGTCGCCTGGCCTGAAACCGGAAAACCCCGCCTGATGCGGGGTTTTTTGTTGCTTACGGCTCTGTAACCTGCGGTTTTCACTCGCCTGTGGAACTTTTCAGGTTGCCTGGGTCATAATTCCTCACACTTACGAATCCCTAAGATCGGAGATGCCTAATGATAAGAACACTCGGAACGGCGGCTTTCCTGGCTGCAGTGTTTGCTTTCGGTGCACCTGTCAGTGCAGAAACCTGGGAGGAAGGAACGCACTATCAGAAGTTGGACACACCGGTGCGCACAGACAGTGATGGCAAGATCGAGGTGGCCGAGGTGTTCTGGTATGGATGCCCCCACTGCTACAACTTCAAGCCGGTGGTCGAAGCCTGGGAACAGGATCTGCCCGCTGACGTGGACTTCGAAATGCTGCCGGCCGCCCTGGGGCGTTCCTGGGAGCCCCACGCCCGCGCTTACTATGCCCTCGAGGCCATGGGTGAACTCGACAAGGTTCACGATGCCCTGTTCGATGCCCTGGCCGGCGAACGGCGTCCGTTGAATACCCCGGAGGCGCTGGCGGACTTTGTGGCCGGATACGGTGTGGACGCGCAAGCGTTCCTCAAGAACTACGAGAGTTTCGGCGTGAATGCCCGAATGCAACAGGCTCAGGCCAAGATCCGCGGCGCGCGAATCACCGGTGTTCCGACTATGCTGGTAAATGGTAAGTACAAGGTGAGTGCGTCCATGGCTGGCAGCCATGAAGCGGCACTGGAAGTGGTCGACTATCTGGTGGCCCGGGAGCGTGAAGCTGGCGCGGAATAATCCGGCGTGCCCGCGGCTTCCGGGTTGCGGGCTTTCCAGATGCATAGTGGGGCTGGGGTAATGTACAAGCGAATCCGCAAGCAACTGAACGGGAATAACAAGGCGGTCCATAAGCCTCGCGGCAGTTGCTCAGGAGTTGACCATGTGCCCGAGTTTGAAGCCCACCGCCATATCCGGTTGCTGACCTTCAATATACAGGTGGGCATCAACACGTCGTCCTATCAACATTACCTGACCCGAAGTTGGCAGCACATCCTCCCGCATCGCAAGCGGATCCAGACTCTGGACCGGATTGCCCACCTGATCAGTAATTACGACGTCGTCGCGCTGCAGGAATGCGATGGCGGTAGTCTGCGCAGTAACTATATCAACCAGGTTCAGTACTTGGCGGAAGCCTCAGGCATCCCGTATTGGTATCAGCAACTGAACCGTAATCTGGGGCAGATTGCCCAGCACAGTAACGGTCTGTTGAGTCGCTTCCGGCCCCTGGACGTCACCGAGCACAAGTTGCCCGGGCTCATCCCCGGACGGGGCGCAATCATCGCCCGTTACGGTTCCGCGGAGGATCCCCTGGTGCTGGTGCTCATGCACCTGTCCCTCAGCAAGACCGCGCAGCAGCGCCAGCTTGGCTACATTCGCGAGCAGATTGCCGACTACCGCCACGTGGTCTTGATGGGGGATATGAACAATCACGCGGAAGAACTGCTGACTCAGACGCCGTTGAAGGATACGGACCTGGTGCCGTTGCCGGATTCGGCGCACAGCTTCCCAAGCTGGCGACCGGAGAAGGCGCTTGATCACATTCTGGTGAGTCCGTCGCTGGAGATCCGCCGCTCCGAGGTGGTCAGTTACCCGGTCTCGGATCATTTGCCGATCGCCATGGACGTGGCCTTGCCCAAGGGCTATCTGGAAACCTTTTAACTCGCCGGGTAGTCAGGCACAAAAAAACCCGGCGCCTGGCCGGGTTTTTCTGGATGCCGGATCAATGATTACTTGATCTTGGCTTCCTTGTACGCAACGTGCTTGCGGACAACCGGATCGTACTTTTTGATCTCGATTTTTTCCGGAGTGTTACGCTTGTTCTTTTTGGTCGTGTAGAAGTGACCAGTGCCTGCGGATGATACCAGCTTGATTTTCTCGCGCATGATGCGGCTCCTTAAAATTTCTCGCCGCGGGCACGAAGGTCTGCCAGCACAGCGTCAATGCCTTTTTTGTCGATGATGCGCATACCCTTGGTGGAAACGCGCAGCTTCACGAAACGCTTCTCGGACTCAACCCAGAAACGGTGGTTCTGCAGATTCGGCAGAAAACGACGACGAGTGTGGTTCATCGCGTGGGAAACGTTGTTACCGGATACCGGACGCTTACCGGTAACCTGACAAACTCTGGACATACTTGCCTCCGACCTGAGCAATGGTCTCAATAATACGAATTCGTTTTTAATGCGTCTCTGGTTGCTGAGGAGCGCTTGCGCCCCTGTTCGAGCCTCTAAACTGAAGGCTGCTCGCCAGACGCCGCCAGAAAGGGACGCTTTTATACCAGAACTCGCCCCCCAACGCAAAAAATTGTTGGGAAATTGGCCAGTTTTCCGGAGGCCACGTTCCGGCAGTCACATCAATCCCCGTTCAGCGAGCGATATTACCTCACCGTGGCCAACAACCATATGGTCAAGAACCCTGATATCGACCAAATCAAGCGCTTCCTTGAGTCTTCGGGTCAGCGCGATGTCGGCCTGGCTGGGTTCGGCCACCCCGGACGGGTGATTGTGGGCGAAGATCACCGCGGCCGCGTTATCGTCCAGTGCTTGGCGGACCACCTCGCGCGGATAGACGGCGGCACCGTCGATGGTACCGCGAAACAATTCCCGGTACTGGATGATCCGGTGCCGGTTATCAAGGAACAGGCCCGCAAACACTTCGTGAGGGTAAGTGGCAAGACGGCTGGTCAGAAAACGCCGGGTGTCTTCCGGTGAGCGCAGCGGGTCGCCCTGGCGTAGCGGTTCGTCCATCACGCGCCTTGCCATTTCCATGGCGGCCTGGACCTGTGCGTACTTGGCGGTTCCAAGCCCTTTCACACCGCAGAACTGAGTACGTGAGGCTGTGATCAAGCCGCGCAGACTGCCGAACTCGGAGATCAGGGCGCGGGCCATCGTCATCACCGGGGTGCCGGCTGTGCCGGTGCGGAGAAAGATCGCCAGTAACTCGGCATCGGAAAGTGATGGAGCGCCGTGAGTGAGCAGGCGTTCCCGGGGACGTTCGTCCATGGGCCAGGCGGGATTGGGCATGGTTGCTTCCTTGCAGATCGGGTGGTGTCGTGGCGGGCGCGTCCGGCGCCGGGATGTAAGTCTCAGGGTTACAAAGGTTACTTGAAAAAGTAACAATCGGTAAACGTCAGGATGGGTAAGCAGGCTGCCTGTAATGGCAGAGCGTGCTATCTTATAAGCCTTTATTTTTACGAGGATACGGAGCCCGTATGGCTGCCAAACGAATTCTGCTCGGCATCACCGGTGGCATTGCCGCTTATAAAAGTGCAGAACTGGTTCGTCTGTTGAAAAAGGCCGGTCATAGCGTGCGGGTGGTGATGACCCGGGGCGCGGAGGCCTTTGTGACGCCACTGACGTTCCAGGCGCTCAGCGGCGAGCCGGTGCGCACCTCCTTGCTGGATCCGGAGGCCGAAGCGGGTATGGGGCACATTGAGCTGGCGAAATGGGCCGATCAGGTGGTCATTGCGCCGGCCTCCGCCGATTTCATTGCCCGCCTTGCCCAGGGCATGGCCGATGATCTTCTCACAACCCTGTGCTGTGCCACCGAGGCGCCGATTGCCGTGGCCCCGGCGATGAATCAGGCGATGTGGGGCAATCACCGCACCCGGCGGAACATCCGGCTGCTGCAGGAGGACCCTCAGATCACTCTGTGGGGGCCGGATCAGGGCGAGCAGGCCTGTGGTGATACCGGCCCGGGCAGAATGCTGGAGCCCCTGGTGCTGGCCGGACTCATAAACAGCGACGGGCGCGATGGTCCACTGGCGGGAAAGCGGGTGGTGATCACCGCCGGCCCGACCCGCGAGCCGATCGACCCGGTGCGTTACATCAGCAATCACAGTTCTGGCCGGATGGGCTACGCCCTGGCTGCAGCGGCCCGGGATGCCGGCGCTGCGGTGGTGCTGGTCAGCGGGCCGGTGACAATTCCGGTACCGCCGGGTATTCAGGTTCGCAACGTGGTCACGGCCGAGGACATGTTGCGTGAATCCTCTGCCGCCGTTGATGAGGGTTGCGACGTGTTTATCGCCAGTGCGGCGGTGGCTGACTATCGCCCGGAAACCTGTGCCGGCGACAAGATCAAGAAGTCCAGTGACCAGATGGTGTTGCCCCTGGTGCGCAACCCCGACACGCTGGCGACGATTGCCGCGCGGACGGACGCGCCTTTCGCCGTTGGTTTTGCCGCGGAAACGACCGATGTGGCCCGGTACGCGCGAGATAAAATGCAGCGTAAGAAGCTCCGAATGATCGTGGCCAATGACGTGTCGGTCCCGGGACTGGGTTTCAACAGCGAAAATAATGCGGTCACCGTATTCTGGCCGGAAGGCCAGACATCGATCGGGCCGGAAAGCAAGCAACAGATCGCCGATCGCCTGGTGGCGTTGATCGGTGAGCATCTCAACAGGGCGGCGGACTGACCGATGTTCGCGGCCCGCCTATGCGATAAAGGATGATTCATGACCAGAAAAAAACTGCAGGTGCGGGTCCTTGATGACCGCATCGGACAACAGATTGCGTTTCCGGAATACGCCACCGATGGCTCTGCCGGTCTGGATCTCCGGGCCTGCCTGGACGAGCCACTGACCCTGGAGCCGGGCCAGACGCAACTGATCCGGACCGGACTGTCCATTCACATTGGCGATCCTGGTCTGGCGGCCATGATTCTTCCGCGCAGCGGCCTGGGCCATAAACACGGCATCGTCCTTGGAAACCTGGTCGGGCTCATCGACTCGGATTATCAGGGCGAACTGATGGTGTCCTGCTGGAATCGAGGGCAAACCACCTTCACCGTGGAGGTCGGAGAACGCATCGCCCAGCTGGTGCTGGTGCCGGTTGTGCAGGCTGACCTCGAAGTGGTCTCCGAGTTTGATAGCAGCGACCGTGGCGAAGGCGGTTTTGGTTCAACGGGCACCCACTGAGCCGGCTCTGGCCGAGACGACGGCTATACTTTGCAAAAAATCCTTGTCCAGGATGAAAAAATACAACTGCAGGATGGACTATGAAGCTGGGTAAGAAGAAGACGTCCGACGCGTCCGGTGATGAAAAGCCAACGAAAAAGAAGGCCGCGAAAACTGGCAGGAAAAAGGCGTTGGGCGGGTCAGGGCTCAAGCGCCTCGATTCTGTTGCGACGACCCAGGCTCTGGTTGTCATCCTCGCCGGCGTTGTTGCGGCGGCCCTGATCCACTTCTTCGCCGTTCAGCCTGCGGCAACGGAACGGTTCGCAGCCCAGAAAGCCGTGGAAGCCGATGCGGCGGCGCTGCGGCTGAACCAGTATCTGGAACTGATGCAGGCCAGTGTCAATGGTCTCGCCACCCGGCCGGATGTTCTTGCCGCGTTGACCGGACCCGGTGGCAATGCTGAAGCCGAAGCGAGCCTGGCCGCGGCCCTGCCCGGTATTCAGGCCGTGCATCTGTTCCCCTACGGTGACATACCCCGGACCGCCAGCAACGAAGGCTTGCTGGGGTTCGCCGGACTGGAACTGGCCCGACGGGCGGAAACCGGCAAGCCGCTTCATCCGGATGCCTTTCCCCGCGACAACCGCTGGTTGCTCCAGATGGCCACGCCGGTCCGAAATCTGGCCAATAACGCGGTGGTCGGCAGCCTGCTGGTGATTTTTGAGGCTACCCGACTGCAACCTCTGCTGACGGTCGTCAATTCAGACCTCGGCGGTCAGCTGGCACTCACCCAGAGTGTGGGCGGTGCGGCTCGGACTGTGGTCAGTCAGGGCAGTGCCTCGGGCCCAGCGGAAACCCGGTCGCTGAACAATCCGGACTGGTCGGTGGCCTACACACCGGCGAGGGGCGCGACTGCGCCGGTGGACCTGGTGATGGTGGCCGCGCTGGTGGGGGGGCCTGTACTGGTTGCGGCTATTCTGGTCTGGCTTCTGCTCGGCGGCGCCCAACGCGGGCTCCGGCAGGACATTGCTGCCCTGATCCAGTGGGCGCACAAGGTGTTCGGGGGCGAACGGGTTAAGTTGCCTGCCTTCAAGTGGGACATGGTGGCGTCCACCGGCGAGGTCCTGTTCCGGTTGTCTCAGCTCGTCGACCGGCGCATTGTCAAAGCGGTGGAAGCGGCCCGGCCGAAGAAGACAGCCGGCCAGAAACCGGCGAAGGCACCGGCGGACGAGCCGTTATTTCAGGACAAGGACATGCCGGATATCGACATGTTGGATGGGGACGAAGATGTTCTCGGTTTTGGCAGTGGCGACGACACCGTGTTTGGCTCCAATGCGCCGGAGGTGGAAGAAACTGCGGGGCCGGCCTTGGAGCTTTCACCGGATATTTTCCGGGCTTACGACATCCGGGGCATTGTCGGTGACACCCTGACGGCCGACGGTGTTCAGGTGATCGGCCGGGCCATCGGTTCGGAAGCCAGCGAGCGCGGAATCAATGCCATCTGCGTCGGTTACGATGGCCGCCATTCCAGTACCGAGCTTGCGGATGCCCTGGCACGCGGGATCATGGCAAGCGGCTGCGACGTGATCCACGTCGGGGCGGTGCCGACTCCGGTGCTCTACTTCGCCACCCACGAGCTCCAGACCGGCTCCGGCGTAATGGTTACCGGCAGCCACAATCCCGCCAATTACAATGGCCTGAAGATCATGCTCGGTGGCGAAACCCTGTCGGGTGAAGCGATTCAGAAACTGTATCAGCGTATCCGGACGGGGAATTTCGCCAGTGGTCAGGGTGGCCAGTCCACTGAGGACGTCCGCCGGGCCTATCTCGACCGGATCGTCGGTGACATCGCCGTGGCTGCTCCGCTCAAGGTGGTGGTGGATGCCGGCAACGGCATCGCCGGTGAGTTGGCGCCGATGCTGGTAGAGGAGCTGGGGTGTGAGGTGACCCCGCTCTATTGTGAGGTGGACGGTGATTTCCCGAATCATCATCCTGATCCGGGCAAACCGGCCAACCTGGCGGACCTGATTGCCCGGGTGAAGCAGGAAGGGGCGGACATTGGCCTGGCTTTCGACGGCGACGGCGACCGTCTCGGCGTGGTCACCAACTCCGGCAAGATCATCTGGCCGGACCGCCTGCTCATGCTGTTCGCCCGGGACGTGGTGTCCCGCAACCCCGGGGCCGATGTGCTTTACGACGTCAAGTGCAGCCGGCGCCTCGCCGGTGTGATCTCGGAGGCGGGTGGTCGTCCGATCATGTGGAAAACCGGCCATTCCCTGATGAAGGCCAAGATGAAGGAGACCGGTGCCCTGCTGGCCGGAGAGATGAGCGGTCACATCTTCTTCGGTGAACGCTGGTACGGTTTCGATGACGGTCTGTACTCGGCGGCCCGCTTACTGGAGATCTTGGGCATTGAAGACCGGCACAGCGATGAGGTGTTCGAGGATTTCCCGGAAGATATCAGCACGCCGGAGCTGAATGTCGAGGTGACCGAAAGCAGCAAATTCGCGATCATTGAACGTCTTGGTCAGGAAGGCGACTTCGGCGACGGAAACATCAGTACCATAGACGGTATCCGTGTCGATTACGCCGACGGCTGGGGGTTGTGCCGGGCCTCCAACACGACACCGGTACTGGTTCTGCGATTTGAAGCGGAAACCGAACAGGGTCTGGAGCGGATCAAGGGGATTTTCCGGGAGCAGCTGCACAAGGCGGCCCCGGACGTCACAGCGGATTTCTGAACGCTGCCCAGACAACGTTTAACTAAGGATCAATAGGCAACAAGATGGCGTTGGATCGTGATACAGCAATGCAAGTGGCGTCGGTTCTGAGTCGGGGCCTGCCGTATATTCAACGGTTTACCGGAAAAACCGTGGTGATCAAGTACGGCGGTAACGCCATGGAGAATGAGGAACTGAAAAGCAGCTTTGCCCGGGATGTGGTGCTGATGAAGCTGGTCGGAATCAACCCCATCGTTGTCCACGGCGGCGGGCCCCAGATTGGTGAACTGCTGGAGCGCCTGAATATCAAGTCCCGCTTCGTGAATGGCATGCGGGTCACCGATGCTGAAACCATGGATGTCGTGGAGATGGTCCTCGGTGGCCAGGTCAACAAGGAAATTGTGTCGCTGATCAACGCCCAGGGAGGCACTGCCGTGGGTCTGACCGGAAAGGACGCCAACCTGATCCGCGCCCGGAAACTGGAGGTGGTCGACCGTTCTCCCGAACTGGAACGTCCGGAAATCATTGATATCGGGCACGTGGGCGAGGTCGCCAGCGTCAACGTCGATGTCATCGACATGCTCACCCGCAGTAACGTGATCCCGGTGATCGCGCCGATCGGGGTTGGCCCGGACGGTGCCTCCTACAACATCAATGCCGACCTGGTTGCCGGCAAGGTTGCCGAGGCGATGAAGGCGGAGAAGCTGATCCTCCTGACTAACGTGTCCGGACTGAAGAGCAAGGAAGACAAGGTGTTGACCGGCCTGACCGCTCAACAGGTCAATGACCTGATTGAAGACGGCACCATTCATGGTGGCATGTTGCCAAAAATCCGCTGCGCCCTGAACGCGGTCGAGAACGGCGTTCGAACCTCACACATCATCGACGGCCGTGTTGCCCACGCGTGTCTGCTGGAAATCTTCACCGACGAGGGTGTCGGTACCCTGATTTCCCGCAACTGATGCCATTGCCTTAGGAGTCTTGGGATGAAGCGCCTGTTCACGTTGCTGGTCCTTGTGGGCCTGGTTGGTTTTGTGGCCTTCAAGGGCGCGGTCTGGTGGTTGGCAGATCAGCGCCTGGCTGAGATGCGAACCGCACTGGAATCCTACGGGGTGCTTGAGCGGGGAACCATGAGCTCGGGGGTGGACGGGCGCCTGGTGCTTTCCGGCAGCAGCTGGCAGGACTTCCGCCTGACCCGTGCCCTGGAGATCGGTCGGGTGGAGCTGGATGCGGGCTCACCGGTCGATCTCCTCATGGCGCTGGCGGATCCCGCGTCGTTATCCGGGAGCTGGTCGTTGCAGGCCGAAGGGATCGGTCTCGTGCTTGAGGCGACCATGTTCCGCAACTGGGTAACCGCCGAGGGTGAGAACAGCGCCGGTGAGCCGGCCCTGTTCGTCCTGTCCTGTGCGCCGGATCCCCGTCAGCGACTGGGCAGCGGGGATCTCATGCGCATGGGCATTACCGGTCTGGGGGGCGAGTTCCTGCTCCAGCAGCGCGCCAGAGGGCTGTCTATAGAGTTGAATACGGCGGGTACCGGCAGTGTGGAGCTGGACTGGCCCGGTGCCCGGATCAACCTTCTTGATCTCGAAAGTCTGCCAGAGAGCAGCGCCGAGCCGATGACGGTCACGCTTCGCGACGGTGGCCTGATGCGACGGGTCGCGGCCTATTGCGCCCGTGAAGCCGGCCTTGAGCCGCCGGAATGGGCCGGTCGGGTGCTGGCGGCGTTCCGCGAGGGCCTGCAAGCCCGGGGATTGGTCGCCAGTGATCAGTTGCTGGCGCTGTACCGCCAGTGGTTGCTTGAAGGCGGCGAGTTGACGGCAACGCTGGATCCGGCGGCTGAGACCATGGGCATTCCGGTCTACCCGGCCAATGGCGGGGATGACGGCACCGACTGGCAGGTGGCCTACAATGGCGCCAGGGTACCGGATGTGTTTCTCCGTGAAGCGCCCTTGATTGCCGAGGCGCCGGCTGACGAGGGAGCCGGGGCGGCCGCCTCGGAAGAGAATCCCGATGTGGAAGGGTGGTATGCTGGCTCCATCAAGACCGCCGGGCAGTGGATTGATCGCAGGGTCCGGGTGACGCTTTCCAACAACAACGTGGTGGAGGGGCGTCTGGTCAGTGTCAGCGACCGTGAGCTGGAAGTTGCCCGGGTGGTCGCCGGAGGAGAAGTGGCCTACCCGATGCTGGTTCGCGCTATCACGGACCTCGAGGTCTGGCGCCGCGGCCGCAAGTAACGACCCTTAAACGGGTCTGAGGAACACCTATGTCTCAGTCTGCAGTCAATACCGCGTCGGTGCCCGGCATTAAGGACATGCTGGCGCGCCTCATATCCCTGCCGTCCATCAGCAGCGCTTCCGCCAACTGGGATCACAGTAACGAGCCGGTGGTCCGGACACTGGCCGAGTGGCTGGAGCCGCTCGGCTTTGCCGTCGAGATCCTGGAAGTGCCGGGTATGCCGGGCAAGTTCAATCTGATCGCGACCCTCGGGAGCGGGCCGGGTGGCCTCGTACTCTCCGGCCACACCGACACTGTGCCGTACGATGACAAGCGCTGGCAGAGTGACCCCTTTACCCTGACCGAACGGGACGACCGCTGGTACGGCCTGGGCACCTGTGACATGAAGGGGTTTTTCGCACTGGCCATTGAGGCCGCCCGGGAGTACGCCGGAATGACCTTGAAGGAGCCGCTGATCATTCTGGCGACCGCCGACGAGGAGAGTTCCATGAACGGCGCCCGGGCGCTTGCCGAGGCTGGCAAGCCCAAGGCCCGCTATGCGGTGATTGGTGAGCCCACCAGCCTGAAACCGGTGCGCATGCACAAGGGCATCATGATGGAGCGCCTGAAGTTCGAAGGCCAGTCCGGCCATTCCTCGAACCCGGCTCTGGGCCGCAATGCCCTCGAAGGCATGCATGAGGCCCTGACCGAGTTACTGGCCCTGCGCAGCCAATGGCAGCAGCAGTACCACAACCCGAACTTTGAAGTTCAGGTGCCAACGCTGAACCTGGGGTGCATCCACGGAGGAGATAATCCCAACCGTATCTGTGCCCAGTGTGAGCTGCACTTTGACCTCCGGCCCTTGCCGGGCATGGACATGGAGGCCCTGAGGCAGGCGATCCTGAACCGGGTTCAGCCGGTTGCCGAACGCCGCGAGCTGGGGATGGTTTTCGAGCCCCTGTTCGACGGCGTGCCTCCCTTTGAAACACCGGCCGATGCGGCCTTGGTGAAGGCCTGTGAAAAACTGACCGGACACACTGCCCATGCCGTGGCGTTCGCAACCGAGGCACCCTGGCTGCAGAAGCTGGCGCTGGAGACGCTGGTTTTGGGGCCGGGATCCATCGACCAGGCTCACCAGCCCGATGAGTTTCTGGAACTGTCCCAGCTGGAGCCGACAGTCCGGATCCTGAAGGGGCTGATCAGACAATTCTGTCTTTAGACTGCCTGTAACGACTGATTTGGAGAGCGGGTTGAAATCGAACGACTGGCTGCACGGGTTCCGCCACTCATCGCCCTACATCAATGCCCACCGGGGTCGGACGGTGGTGTTGACCATTCCGGGTGATGCCATTGAGCACGGCAATTTCATCAACATCATCCATGACATCGTATTGCTGAGCAGTCTGGGTGTGAAACTGGTGGTGGCCTTCGGCGCCCGTCCCCAGATCCAGGCCCGACTTGACGGCGCTGGCGTGGAGTCGACCTTCGCACGGGGGCTGCGGATTACGCCTGAGCAGCACTTGCCCATGGTGATGGAGGCCATCGGCGGCCTCCGGGCCTATCTGGAGAGCCAGCTGTCCATGGGGTTGGTGAATTCGCCCATGCACAACGCCCGGATCCGGGTCAGCAGTGGCAACTACGTTGCAGCCCGACCGGTTGGCGTGCTCGACGGTATTGATTTCGGCCATACCGGCAAAGTCAGGCGGATCGACGTGGCGGGCATTGAAAAACTTCTGGAACTGGGGAACATCGTGCTGCTGCTGCCGCTGGGCTATTCCCCCACCGGCGATGTTTTCAACCTGTCCTACGAAGATGTGGGCAGTCAGGTCGCGGCCGCATTGCAGGCCGAAAAGCTGATCGTCTTCATCGACGATCAGGGCCTGCTCGAGGAAGACGGTTCCCTGATCCGCGAACTTTCGGCACGGCAGGCATCGGAACGCCTCGCCGCCGGCGCCGTGACCGGTCATGATGCGTCGCTGTTGCGGGCGGCCTGTGATGCCTGTGTCAAAGGTGTTCGCCGGGCCCATATCATCAGCTATGTTGATGACGGCGCACTGCTGGAGGAAATGTTCACCCGGGATGGCTCAGGAACCCTGGTCAGCGGAGACAACTACGAGCAGATCCGGCAGGCCCGGGTTGAGGATATCGGCGGTATCCTGGAGCTGATTCAGCCGCTGGAGGAGCAGGGCATTCTGGTCCGCCGGTCCCGGGAAATGCTGGAGACCGAGATCGACCGGTTTGTGGTGGCTGAACGGGACGGCACGATCGTCGGTTGCGCCGCCCTGTACAGCTACCCTGAGGAAGAGAGCGGAGAGCTGTCCTGTTTTGCCGTGGATCCATCCTACCGCCGGGCGGGCCGGGGTGATGAGATTCTGGCCATGGTTGAAAAACTGGCGAGGACGCAGGGCCTCCGTAAACTGTTCGTGCTGACTACCCAAACCGAGCACTGGTTTCGGGAGCGGGGTTTTCAGACATCCACCGTGCAATCCCTGCCGGGACCCAAGCTGGCCTCCTACAACACCCAGCGCAACTCAAAAGTCTTCTACAAACCGCTCTGACAGCGCGGACAGTCGACGTGAGCGCTCGGTTTCCGGGCGCTTGGACAGCGCTTCCACCGCCCGATAGAACGCCTCGAAGTCATGGTTCTGGTCTCTGAGCAACTGACGAAACCCCGGGACATGCTGATTGTATTGCCTGAACAGCGCGAGGTTGGCGTTGTTCAGGCTGGTCGGGTTTTCGCCGAACGGACCGGGCTGGGTCCATTGACTGGATAATTCCAGATAGTCCTGAAGCAGCTGTGCCAGCAACTCGGCTTTTTGTTCGCGCAGGGTCTCCACCGGAAGACGGTCCCGCTGTTGGTAAAGTGACTCCAGTCGTGTGGTGGTCGTTTCCACCAGCGCCAGGGTCTGGTTGCGCTGCTGCAAGCGCTCGAATGCCCGCTGGAACGAGTCGGGATTGCCCTGACGATCAGACCACAGCTTCAGACCCTCGAGTTCGACGGCAGTCGCAAAGCTTTCGTTAAAGGCGGTGTCGTCACCGATGTAAACGACCCGGTGTGCCAGTTCGTGGAACATCAGGGCGACCATCCGGTCGTCGGACATACGGGTAAAGCCGGAATGCAGCGGGTCGTCGAACCAGCCCAGGGTCGAATAGGCCGTCACCCCGCCGATGAAGGTATCGTAGCCGGTTTCCCTGAAGTCGGCCTGTTCTGCCACCGCGTCGTCGAGCTCGAAATAGCCCCGGTAGGCCTGGCATCCAAGCACCGGATAACACCAGCGGTGGGGCTCCAGGGAGAACTCGGGCACCGCCACCAGATTAACCACCACCCATGGACGGTCCAGGGCAACGTAGTCGGTGAAAGCGTCGCCCACCGGCAAGCTAAGGGCATCGCGGGCAAACCGCCGGGCCTGCTGGCTGGTGGTCAGTTTCTGTTTCAGGTCATCGGGTGTGGTGCCGCGGGCAATGAGCCCGTCCACCGAATCCCCGTTCATCATCAGGGACAGGTGACCGCTCACCGCCTGGCTGTAGTAGCCAATGGTCGTACAACCGGTAACGCCGGTCACCAGTAGCAAAAGAAGATATATCTGACTAAGCTGTTTCATGGGTCAGGATATTATAGTGGCATGGGTTACCTGCGGGGGACCAAGCCGATATATTACAGACATGGTTCCCATAGTTGCAGGTGGCATTTGCCACTGAGTCCAGGGATGAAGGCCTGATTCGGTGGCGGCGAGCGCCGGCGAGTGATGGCCATTGCGAATGATCAGGTAGTTCATGGATCCGAGAGAACGTCGTAGTAGTCCCCGTAAACCCATCAAGCTGGCGGCCCAAATTGATCTGGGGAATGGCGAAACCTGGCCCTGTCAGATAGCGGATTTTTGCCCGGAAGGGCTGTTCGTTCGCTATTCGGGCGATACCTCCCGCAAGCTTGATCGGGCGTTGATGTCCGGCAACCCGCCGGAATTGGTCGTGCGTTTCCGGGGTCTCGACGGTCTTCGCCGACACGAGCTGCACGTCAGTATCGTCCGGCGAATCGATGGTGCCATGGGCGTCAACTTCACCCGCTCGAACCCCGCCGCCGTCGATGCCATGCTGCAGCAGTGCGGCAGCTCCCGCAACCAGGACCGAGCCTCGCTCAGAGCCCCCAGTGATCGCGTCCAATATGTCCTGCACCAGTCGGCCAAGGCGGTCATCCAGTTCATTGAACCGCTAATGGACAACTGTTTCGTGCAAATGGTGGCCGGACTCAAGGAGGCGGCCCAGAAAGCTACGAATGACCAGCAGGCTAACGAGTTCATGGATGCCTCCGGGCAACTGCAGGCCCGGCAGCGAGTGATTTGGCACCAGATGGCCCGGACCCTGGAGTCGCCCTTGAAGCCTGCGCCGAAGGGCTTTCCCGGTTCCGAGCTATCCGTGGTGGACAAGGGTGAGTTCGAAGACTGGCTGACCATCCGGGTGATGGTGACCAAGGCCGACACCCAGTATCGCGGCGACCTGCTTCAACTCAAGCTGCGCCTGGACAAGCTGGGCATTGCCAATGCCACTGGCCATCACAATCCGCTCGGGCCCTCGCTGGTCTGTGAGTCGTTCCACGCCGGGCTGAGTCAGCTGAAAGCGACCCGGGAGGTGGAGAAGGTCTGCCTGAAGGTGTTTGAGCAAATCGTGTTGCAGCAACTGGGACCCCTGTATGAGGAGCTCAACAATATCCTGATCCGACAGGGTGTGTTGCCGGACCTCGACCTGAGCAAGTACCTGAGCGACCAAGCCGCCACCCGGCCGGAGTCCAAGCCCGCCGAGGCCCCGGCGCCGAAACCGGAGCAGAAGCAGAAGGTGCAGGTCCCGGAGCAGTCCCGGCCGAAGAAACCGACACCCGGCTCCATCCGCCCCAAGGCCTCCCGCGCCGGCGGCGAGTTCCGCGGCTACGCCCAGGCGGCGCAGACCGCCTTTGCCACAGTCCGCAATCTGCTTAATACCCTGAGCGCCAGCCGGGTTGCCCAGGGCGATGCCGAACCAGTGGCCTTTCCGCCGAATGCCCGGCCACTTTCGACCGGGGAGCTGCACCGGGAGCTGCAGCAGTTGCAGGTGCAGGCCGCCGCTCCCGATGCCGACACGGTGACACTCAAGGAACGGGTGGTGGAAAAGGTGCGGGCCAGTGGCGACAACAGGCTTGATGAGGAGCAGCAGGGCACACTGGATGTGGTCGACCGGTTTTTCCGGTCGGTGGTCGAGAGCCCGAAACTGAGCGAGTACGCCCAGGAACGCATGCGCCAGCTGGAAGTGCCGGTACTCAAGGTGGTGATGCGGGATCCCGCGTTTTTCGACGACCAGGACAGCCCGGTCCGGGGCGTGATGAACCGGTTGGCACAACTCGGTGTGAAAGGTGGCCGGATCAATCCGGTCGTGCAGCGCAGGGTGGATGAGCTGATCCAGCGTATCGCCACGGATTTCGAACAGGATACGGGGGTGTTCGAGCAGACCATGCAGGAGCTCGATGCCCTCATTGATCGCCAGAACCTGGTCTATAGGCGCAATGTCGAACGGGTGACGGCGGCCGCCGAAGGCGCGCAGAAGGTGGCCGAGTCAAAACAGGCCGTTGCCGATGTGCTGAACGAGAAACTGGCCGGTCGCAAGGTCCCCAAGGCCGTCCTCAGCCTACTGGACGGCGGCTGGCGCGACCTGCTTTCACTGACCTGGATCCGTCAGGGGCCGGACAGCCAGCTCTGGCAGGACTATCTGTCGGTTATCGATTCGCTGCTGGCCTTTGCCGTCGACCCCCGCAGCACCATCAACCTCCCGGAGCTGTTGCGGGTGATCCAGGACGGGCTGGCGTCAATCTCCAGCAACCACATGCCGTCGTCCCAGATTCGGGATGAATTGAAGCAGTTTCTGGTGCGCAGCCCCGACAAAGTCCCCGACCTGGTGGAGGTGCCACCGGTACAGCCCGATAAGAAAGACACAAAGGTATTGTCAGAGCGTGAGCAGCGCAGCCTGCAGCGCTGGGTCAACCGGGCTCAGCAGTTACGCACCGGTGACTGGCTCCGGGATCAGGAAAAGCCCGACGAGCCCCAATACATTCGTCTGGTGTGGATTGCCCGGGGATTCAGTCGCTTCGTGTTTGTGAATCACCAGGGCATGCGCGTGGTCGAGTTGGAACTGGACGCGCTGGCCCGCCAGATGCGCAAGGGCATTATCGTTCCGGACAATCAGTATGAGCGGCCCCTGGTGGATGAAAGCATCGACCGGATGGTGCGCAAGGTCTACGACCAGCTGTCCTGGGCTTCCACCCACGACGAGCTGACGGGGTTGCTGGGGCGCCGCGAGTTCGAGCGCATGCTGGATCAGCAACTGGCCCGGCGGGAAGACGAGCGGACGCTGGTCCGGCTGGACCTGCGCCGGTTCCGTTTGCTCAATGATACCGCCGGCTATCAGGCGGGCGACGCGACCCTGAAAATGGTGGCGGATCTCCTGGGGCGGGCCGTGGAAGATGGTATGCCCCTGGCACGCCTGGCGGGCAATGAGTTCGCCCTTCTGGTGCCCGCTGAAAACGCCTTGCAGATGGCTCGTGACCTGGTCAGCTCGATCGAAGCCGCAGAGTTCAGCTTTGATGGCCGTACCTACCGTTTGTCGGCGAGTGCGGGTGTGGTTCCGGAGTTGCCTGCACTGGCCAGCGCCGAGCGCTGGCTGAGGGCGTCGGAGCAGGCGCTGGCGGCAGCCAAGCAAGGAGGGCACGGCAAGGTTGCGGAATATTCGCTGGATGCCGGCGATCAGGCCCGTCAGGAGCAGATCGCCGCCAAGGTGGCGGGTCTGAGTGATCTCAACGAGGAGCGTATGCTGTTGCGCTGCCAGAAGATCATACCCCTGCATGCCCAGGCGTCGATGTCGCCCCAGTACGAAGTACTGATCAGCATGTACGACGATGCCGGCACCCTGATTACCGGCCGCGATTTCGTGCGCATGGCGGAACGGTATGACCGCATGCAGGCGGTGGATCGCTGGGTGGTCGGGCACATGCTGGACTGGTTGCAGGCGAAAGCCCCGGATCCCCGGCACATGGGAGGGATTTGCATCAACCTGTCCGGCTACTCCCTCAATGACCAGTCGTTGCTGGAGTTCATTTACGAGAAACTGAGCCAGAAGGACGCGCCCATCGAGCGGCTCTGGTTCGAGCTCACCGAGGCGTCAGCCATCAACGATGTCGAGGCGGTGGCGGATTTCATGCTGGAGATGAAGGAGCTGGGGTGCCGCTTCTGCCTGGGCAATTTCGGCAGTGGCCCGAGTTCGTTCCAGTTCATGCGCTCGCTGCCGGTGGACCTGATCAAGATCGACAGCACCTTTACCGGCCAGCTCAACTCGAGTGAGACCGATCGGGCGATGGTGCAGTCGATGGTTGAAATGGCGCATTACATGAAGCGGGAAGTTATTGCCTCCCAGGTTGAATCCCGTGACATTCTGGATATGCTGGCACAGCTGGGCGTCGATTACGCTCAGGGCTTCGTCGTCGAGAAACCCCGTCTGCTCGACAGTCTCATCTGATTTCCGGACCCAATCTGTATGTCCAAGCGCCACCCGATTATTGCTGTTACCGGTTCTTCCGGTGCCGGAACCACCACAACCGGCCAGATCTTCAATCGCATGTTTGCCAGCGAGGGACTGAGTGCGGCGATGGTCAGTGGCGACAGCTTTCACCGGTATAACCGGGAGCAGATGGCCCGGCTCGCCGCCAAGGGCCAGTTTGGCGAGCGCAACCACTTCGCGCTGGCGGCCAATCACATCGACAAACTCGAAGCCCTGTTTTATGACTACGCCCACACCGGCAATGGCCGGTATCGTCAGTATGTGCACGATGAAGACCGGGAGCTGATGGCCGCCGGTCACAAGCCGGGCACGTTCACTCCCTGGGGGCCGCTGCCCGCCGACACCGATCTGTTGTTCTACGAGGGGTTGCACGGAGGCGTGGTCAGCGATGCCTACAACATCGCCCAGTACGTGGACCTGTTGATTGGCGTGGTGCCGATTGTGAACCTGGAGTGGATCCAGAAGATTCGCCGGGACACCAACAAGCGGGGCTATAGCCAGGAAGCGGTGGTGGAGACCATCATCAACCGGATGGACGACTACGTTCACGACATCGTGCCGCAGTTTTCCCAGACCCACATCAACTTCCAGCGGATTCCGCTGGTGGACACCTCCAATCCCTTTGTCGTGCGGGATGTGCCGACCGAGGACGAAAGCATGCTGGTGATCCGGTTCCGGGATCCGTCCGAGGTGGATTTTCCGTACCTGCTGCAGGTCATCGCCAACAGCAGCCTGTCCCGTCACGACACCCTGGTGATACCGGGAACAAAAATGGCGCTGGCCATGGATCTGCTGGTGCGACCCATGGTTCAGCGCCTGATGGCCCGTAAGCCCTTCGCCTGAGGCTCGTCAGGCCGTCAGTCGGCCGTCCCGGAAGTCCTGCAGCGCCTGTTCGATCTCCTCGCGCGTGTTCATCACAAACGGGCCATACTGCACTACCGGCTCACCGATGGGCTTACCGGCAATCAGCAGCAGCCTGGCGCCGTGTGTGCCCCCGGCGATGGAAATCCGGTCACCGTCCCCGAGCACACTGGCTGCGTTGCGTTGCAGGCTCTCACTGCCCAGGCTGGCCTCGCCGTCGTAAAGGTACAGCAGGCCGTTGTGGGTTGCCGGCACCGGCAGGGTTACACGGGCGTTGCTATCCAGGTGAATGTCCGCGTAGACCGGCTGGGTGCTTCGCCCTGTCACGGCACCGTGCCGGGTGGCACCTCCAATCTCCATCGTTCCGGCAATGAGTTTCAGTCGGCCACCGTCAAAGTCAATGTCGGGAATGTCCTCGGGCTGGATGTCACGGTAGCCGGCTTCGATCATCTTTTCCGACGCCGGCAGGTTCAGCCAGAGCTGGAAGCCGCGCATCACGCCTTCCTCCTGCTGAGGCATTTCCGAGTGGATGATGCCGCGCCCGGCGGTCATCCATTGCACGCCGCCATTGCGCAAATCGCCTCGGTTGCCCAGATGGTCCTCGTGCAGCATGTGACCCTCGATCATGTAGGTCACCGTTTCGAAGCCGCGGTGCGGGTGCGACGGAAACCCGGCAATGTAATCCGCGGCCTCCGCAGATCCGAATTCGTCCAGCATCAGGAAGGGATCCAGACGCAACGAGGGCTGTTGGCCCAGTGAGCGCTTGATCCGAACCCCGGCGCCATCGGATGTCTCGGCGCCCGGTATGATCTGCCTGAGAGTGCGTTCAGTCATGACTGACCTCCTCCGATTATGGAATAGTTGCCGGTTCAGGCGGTCAGGGTCTCGATAGCCCGACTGGCCTGGTTCAGGGCCGTCTTTTTCTGGTCATCACCCATGTTCAGACCTTCAGCGTAAACAAAGTGCAGATCCTTCAGGCCAAGAAAACCGAGGAACGAACGCAGGTAAGGCGTCTGCGAGTCATTCGGCGTGCCGGCATAGATGCCACCGCGGGCTGCCAGGATATAAACCGGGCGATCCTCAAGCAGACCAACCGGGCCATTCTCAGTGTAGCGGAAGGTAACGCCGGCACGGGCAATGTGATCAAAATAGGCCTTCAGGACGGACGGAATGCCGAAGTTGTACATGGGCACCCCCATGACCACCACGTCGGCCTGGTTGAGCTCATTGATCAGTGAATCTGAATAATTGACCACCCGCTGCTGGTTGTCGCTGCGGTCGTCCTGTCCGGTCAGGAATGCGCCGAACCGGGAGGCATCCAGATGCGGAACCGGCTCTTGGGCCAGATCGCGATGGGTGGTGCGGATCTCGCCATGGGTCTGTTTCAGCTGTTGCAGAGTATGCTCTACCAGCTGGGAGGACTGACCGTCCTGGCCGAAGATGCTTGCGGTGATGACAAGTACGTTTTTCATGTTCAATCCCTCCGAGGGTGATCCGAATGGTATGGAGGTATTGAACTGCGTCGGGGGCAAAGATGAAATCGGAGAATCTTGGAAGGTTTGTTCAGAAATTTTGACGATTGGACCGCGCGCCCTTGAGGGCGCGCCCGGCCCGGTATGAGGCGCGTTATTCCACGTTCCGGGAGTAAAAGATCTCCAGCATTTCCCGGCGCAGCCGGTCTTCGATGGATTGCGCTTCTCCTGGCTCAAGATCGCTGGCGTTAACGCCGAACACGTAGTTATCGAGCTTGAAGTTCTTGAGCATCATCTTGGTGTGGAACAGGTTTTCCTGGTACACGTTGACATCAATCATCTGGTAGGCGTTCTGGGTGTCTTCCGTCAGATAATTCTGGATCGAGTTGATGTCATGGTCGATGTAGTGCTTGGTGCCATCAACGTCGCGGGTAAAGCCGCGAACCCGGTAATCCACGGTGACCACGTCAGAGTCGAAGCTGTGGATCAGGTAGTTCAGCACCTTGAGCGGGGAAATCAGGCCGCAGGTGGACACGTCGATGTCGGCCCGAAAGGTGCTCACGCCATCGTGGGGGTGACTCTCCGGGTAGGTGTGCACCGTCACGTGGCTCTTGTCCAGGTGGGCGACAATGGCGTCCGGCAGCGGACCGGGCGATTCTTCGTTATCCGGTTCTTCCCCGTTGGTCAGCTCGTGCTCGGCAATCAGCATGGTAACCGAGGCGCCATGGGGCTCATAGTCCTGACGGGCTATGTTGAGCACATTGGCGCCGATGATCTTGACGACGTCGGTCAGGATCTGGGTCAGCCGTTCAGCGTTGTACATCTCGTCGATGTAATCTATGTACGCCGCGCGCTGTTCTTCGGTCTGCGCATAACAGATATCGTAGATGTTAAAGCTCAAGGATTTGGTCAGGTTGTTGAAACCGTGCAGCTGGAGTTTGGTTTCCATGCTCAGCCCCTCCGTAGAATGGAGATGAATGACTGCAGAAATGCTTTAGTGCGTTCTGCCGAGGCCGCCACCGACTACTGACCCGGTTGTATACCTTTTGCGCAGACCGGCGGAGAGGGTGCGTATTATGCACACCGCGAGTGACGTTGAATAGTCTTGGTGCATCATTTTAGCATCCGTGATTGCCGATGCATCCGGACCGGTGCGCAATGCCCGCGGCCGGTCCTCTGGCAGCCGGTCAGGGGGATTCCCGAACCGGGTTATTCGGCCTCGCGGATTTCATGACTGTGAGTGATTTCAACACCGGCCTGCTCGAGCATGATCGAAGCGGAACAGTACTTTTCAGCGGACAGGCTGACGGCGCGTTTTACCAGGTTTTCCTTCAGGCCGTGCCCGGTGACGACGAAGTGCAGGTGGATCTTCGTGAAGACAGCGGGGACGGCGTCAGCGCGCTCGGCGTCGAGCTCGGCGTGACAGGCCGTCACATCCTGCCGGCTTTTCTGCAGAATGCTCATGACGTCAAAGGACGAGCACCCTCCGAGGCCCATCAGCAGCATTTCCATCGGGCGCGGGCCGAGGTTTTCGCCGCCATGATCAGGCGGACCATCCAGCTGAACACTGTGGCCGCTGCCACTGGTGACTTTGAAGCTGGCATTTCCGGTCCAGTCAACGCTTGCTTTCATTGCGGGTACTCTCCGTTCCATCAGGCTGGTGTGCCGGTCGGCCCGGCAGTCAAAGTTGGTATAGTTGGCCGGATGCTAGCATAGTCCCAGGTTCGGGGCAGCCGGGTAGAAATTGACCGAATACAACTTGTGGACGGTTTCCGGTTGCCCAAATCAGGCCTTCTTGTTATAAGTTGCGCTGTTTTTGAATAAAAATGAACGAACCCGCAGGGAAAGCCGGGTGCATAACAAACATCGGGACCCGCCAGTTTTTGAGGAGGCACGACTCGCATTATGGCCACTATCGTCAAGCCGGTTGAGCAGAAAACCAAACATCTCGACTATTTCCTTTCGCAGTGCCACCGCCGCCGTTACCCAGCCAAGAGCACGATTATCTATGCGGGTGACAAGAGCGACTCCCTGTTTTACATCGTCAAGGGTTCCGTGACAGTCATCATCGAGGACGATGACGGCCGGGAAATGATCATGGCCTACCTCAATGCCGGTGACTTTTTTGGCGAAATGGGTCTGTTCGACAACATGGATTCGCGCAGTGCCTGGGTGAAGGCCAAGACCGAGTGCGAAGTGGCGGAGATCTCCTACACCAAGTTCCGGGAAATCGCCCAGCAGGATCCCCGGGTGCTGTACTTCATTGGCGAACAGATGGCGTCACGCCTGCGTCAGACCACGCGTAAGGTCGGCGATCTGGCGTTCCTGGATGTGACCGGTCGGGTGGCGCGCACGCTGCTGGACCTGTGTAAGGAACCGGACGCCATGACCCATCCGGACGGCATGCAGATCAAGATCACCCGTCAGGAGATTGGTCGCATCGTGGGGTGTTCCCGGGAAATGGTGGGCCGGGTCCTGAAGACCCTGGAAGATCAGGGACTGGTGCGGGTCAAGGGCAAAACCATGGTGGTTTACGGTACCCGCTGATCGGCGAGTGCATGCCCTGTAAGGCCGGGTTCCGTTCTGGGTTGCCCGGCCAGCGACCGACCTCCCGAGTGGTAGCTGACAAGCTCCCGCACCGCGTCAGCTTCCCCTCCCTTGCACCAACTGATCGAACAGCTCACCGCCCCCATAATTGTCCCGGTCCGGCGCGTCAGTCGACGATGGCCACGGACTTGACCTGCATCCAGACGCTCTGACCGGTTTCAAGTTTGAGGGTGTGCACGGCCCGGCTGGTCAGGCGGGCCAGGAAAGGTGTTTGACCGGCCAGAAGCCGAATCATGGTGGTGCCCGGAGTCAATTCCGAGGCAACCTCGTCAATGACCGCCGGAACGAGATTCTGGATGCTCTGCTCGGTCTGTTCGGCAAGCGCCAGGCTGATATCCCGCGCCAACACCTGAAGCCGAATGGCCTGGCCAATAACCAGGTTGTCTTCGGCCCGGAGCCACAGGCGTCCACCCGGGAAGTCGGCGCGGCACAGGTGCCATTGCTCGTCCCGGGCCCCGATGTGGGCATCGATAATGACCCCGGCGTCCTGTTCCAGGCCAAACGGCTGGTCGGTTCGCGCCAGTGTTTCCTGCAAAGGGCCCTGGGCAATGATCCGGCCCCGGTCCATCATCACGATGTGGTCCGCAAGCCGCGCCACTTCGGCGGTGGAATGGGAAACGTAGAGGATGGGGATGGCCAGTTTGTCCCTCAGGGCTTCGAGGTAGGGCATGATGTCCTGTTTGCTGGGTCGGTCCAGCGCCGACAGAGGTTCGTCCATCAGCAGCAGCTCAGGGCTGGTCAGAAGCGCGCGGGCAATGGCCACCCGCTGGCGTTCGCCGCCGGACAGGCCCTCCGGCATCCGGTCCAGCAGGTGTGACAGCCCCAGCCACTCGGTCGCCTCCTCAAAGCTGATCCGTCGCTGCGCCGCGGGTATGCGCCGGTAACCGTATCCAAGGTTGCGACGTACGTTGAGGTGTGGGAACAGGGACGTATCCTGGAATACGTAAGCCAGCGGGCGTTGGTGAACCGGGCGCAAGCCAGTCCGGCTTTGCCATTGATCACCGTTGACAATCACGCTGCCGTCGGCGGGCTGTAGGCCCGCAATACAGCGCAAAAGCGTGGTTTTGCCGCACCCCGAGTGTCCAAAAAGTGCGGTAAGGCCGGTCCCGGGCAGGTCCAGGTCGACTTCCAGCTCGAAGCCTTCCAGCCGGCACTGCAATTGCACCTGAATGCCTTTGCCAGACGTCATTTCACCACTCCCGGCTGCAACCGCCCGTTCAGGGAATACAACGCCACCAGAACCACGAAGGAGAAGGCAACCATGCCAGCGGCGAGCCAATGGGCCTGGGTGTATTCCAGGGCTTCGACATGATCGTAGATGGCGACAGAGAGTACCTTGGTCTCCCCCGGAATATTACCGCCAATCATCAGCACCACGCCGAACTCGCCGATGGTGTGGGCAAACGTGAGCACGCCGGCCGTCAGGAATCCCGGCCTGGCCAGGGGAAGCGCCACCGAGAAAAAGCGGTCCATGGGTGAAGCCCGGAGTGTTCCGGCAACATCCAGCAGTTGCTGGTTGACCGCCTGGAAGGCGTTCTGGAGCGGCTGCACGGTAAATGGCAGGGAATAGATCATGGACGCAACAACCAGACCCTCGAAGGTGAAAGGCAGGAGCCCCAGCCCAAGCTCCCCGGTCAGCTTGCCTACGATGCCCTCCGGTCCCATCAGGATCAGCAGGTAAAACCCGAGGACCGTGGGGGGCAACACCAGAGGCAGCGCGACAATGGCGGCAACCGGCTGTCTCGCCCAGTGACGGCTTCGGGCCAGCCACCAGGCAATGGGGGTCCCGGCCACCAGGAGAAGCAGGGTGGTCAGGCTGGCCAGTTTCAGTGTGAGCCACACAGGCTCCCAATATGTGTCCATGTTGTTGACCGGGTTACTGCTCAGTTGCGGGTGTCATAGCCATAGCGTTCGATGATGCTCCGGGCTGTCTCGCTGCGGAGGAATTCGAGCCACTGACGTGCAGCGGGATTCCGCTCGCCGCGGGTCAGAAGGATAGCCTGTTGATTGATGGGGGAATAGTAGGCCGACGGGATCCGCCACAGCGAACCTTCATTTTCGTTCCATGCGCGGATCTGGGAGAGCGCGACGAAGCCCGCCTGGGCGTTGGCGGTGGCAACAAACTGGAAAGTCTGGGCAATGGAGTCGCCACGAACCAGGCGTTGTTGCAAGGGCGCCCAGAGGTCGAGCCTGATCAGCACTTCCCTGGCTGCCATCCCGTAGGGCGCGGTTTTGGGATTGGCGATGGCCAGGCGGGTAAAGTCTTTCGATGCCAGCCAGGTTTCCGGCGCCTCAAGCAGGCCGGATTGAGGGCTCCACAACACCAGTTGGCCCCGGGCATAGGTAAACCGGGTTCCCTTCACACCGAGGCCGTTGTCCTCAAGCAGTTCCGGGCGGCGGCGATCGGCCGCCATGAAAACGTCGAACGGTGCACCGTGGCGGATCTGGGCATAAAGCTTGCCGGTGGAACCGTAACTAGCGGATGCCTGCCGGCCAGTGGCTTCGGCGAATGCCGCAATCAGTTCATTGCCGGTATCGGTGAAGTTCGCGGCAACCGCCAGGCGCACGTCCGCGCCCCGGGCTGTGCCGCACAGGGCCAGCCACAGGGCCAGCCCGGCGATGACGGCAAATCGTTGGTTCTGGCCTGGCACTCGCCAACTCCCCGGTCGTGAGGTGGATCAAATGGGTTCCGGCAGGGTGTCTCCGGCTGACGCCTTATCATGCCGGTCAGGCACCGGGCGACACAAGGACAGAATGTAGTCGCGGACCTCTTCTGCATTGATTTCATTCAGCATCTCATGGCGGCCGCGATCGAACAGGCGGAGGGTTACCCGGTGAATGCCCTCATTGCGGATGGCCTGGAAGTGACGGGTGATGCCCTTGCCCATTTCCCCGACCGGGTCGTCGGTGCCGGCAAAGAGGTGCACCGGGAGGTCCTTGCGCCAGTTCGCCGGTGAAATCGCCAGCATGCCCCGGATGAAGTCGGACCAGAGGCCGGCAGTGCACTCGAAACCGCACAGTGGGTCGGCAACGTAGGCGTCGACCTGGGCGGCGTCACGACTGAGCCAGTCGCTGCTTGTGCGGTTGGGGCGGAACTGGCGGTTGAACTTGCCAAAGGTCATCCTGGCAATGCTTGGGCTGCGATGGCGGGCGCCGAATGCCTTGCGGATCAGCGCAATTACCAGGGCGGAAACCAGCAGGTGCGGCCGATGGATGCGGTTGGTGGCGCTCAGGATCAGGGCATCCAGGGCCTCGCCGTGTTGTTGCGCGCAGCTCTGGGCAATAAAGGACCCCATGCTGTGGCCCAGAAGTGTAAGCGGCAGGCCGGGAAAGAGCTCACGGGTATGCCGCAGCACCCGATATAGGTCGTCGGTGACCTTGTCCCAGCCATCGCGGTCGCCGTAGTGGCCGCGCCGGGACTCAGGACAGGCTGGACCGTGCCCGCGGTGGTCGTAGGTCACCACGGCCACCTGCCGGGCGCCCAGCCAGCGGGCGAAATCCGTATAGCGGCCGGCGTGTTCGGCCATGCCGTGGGCGATCACCAGGACCGAGGCTGGATGCTCGGGCCGGAAAACGGTGCCGGTGATCAGGTGGTCATCCCGACTGGTCAGTGTTAACGGGTGTTCTTGCATGTGGGGTCCCTGCGTCTGACGATGCCGGACGTTCCCACTCCGGCGGATTCCAAAGGTGTTTGAGTCGAGACAATAAGCTGCCTGGCCGTGCCATGTCGCGGAACAGGTCCACGTATTCGTGGGTCCAGAGTACGAACAGGTTATTGGACGTTACCGGACGGGTGATGCCGTAGGCGGGTGGGTCCTTGGCATCCTCATCCACAAAGGAGCCGAACAGCCGATCCCAGATGATCAGGGTGCCGCCGTAGTTGCGGTCGATGTAGCCCGGATTGCGGCCGTGGTGCACCCGATGATGGCTGGGTGTGTTGAAGACCAGCTCGATCCAGCCGGGCAGACGACCCACCAGGGTGGTGTGGATGAAGAACTGATAGACCAGGGACAAAGCATAGGCAATCCCGATCCAGACCGGATTGAAACCCAGGAGGGCCATGGGCAGGTAAAACACCCACATGCCGTTGAAGATGTTGGTGGCGTTCTGGCGCATGGCGGTGGAAAAGTTCATTCGCTCCGAGGAGTGATGGACCACGTGGGCGGCCCAGAACCAGCGCATGCGGTGGCTGGCGCGGTGCATCCAGTAAAAGCAGAAATCGACTCCCAGAAAGGTGAGGACCCCGGTCAGCCAGGTCAGCTCCAGTTCGAAGACACGATAGTGGTAACACAGGGCATAGGCGGGAAAGGCGATAATCCCGGCGAACAGCAGCTCCGTGGTTTGGTAGCCCGCACCCAGGGCAAAGTTCCTCACCGCTTCCCGGGCGTCCATCAGCGCGGGATTGTGCCGGATTTTCAGGTACTCCCAGAGCGCAACCCCAATAAATACCGGGGTGGCAAAAACAAAAATCAGCTGCCGTTCGTCCAGAGCCAGCCAGGGCGACACCGCCTCCCACAGCGGGCGCAGCCCGCTCTCGTCGAGCACCGCGAGCAACATGTCAGTCAAAGCCATAGCGAGTCAGCCAGCGTTGTTATTATTCAGCGTCTATTCTGGCATGAATGCGGGCGCTGGCCGTTGTCGGTTTCCGACACAACGGCTGGCGATTTACGACAACACCAACGGTGATCAGTCGGGTTTCCGGTGGTTTTCGTAAACCCTGGACAGTACGTCGATCTGGGGCTGCCACTGATCCAGCCAGGCCTTGATATCCCGGGGGATTTTTCCGGGCTTTGGCCAAGGCACCGGGTATTCGGCAGGCTGGAACATGGGCGCAAAGATCGCGGCTGCGGTCAGGTCGGCGCGGGAAAACGCGTCGCCGGCGAGGTAGGGGCGTGTGCCATAGGCGTCCGTCAGATCCTTCAGCAGCTCTTCCATCACCAGGCGTGACTTTTCTGAGGTTTTCTCGTTGATCTTCATCCACTTGCGCATGATCTCATCGACCCGGCTGAAGGTCAGGCTCAGCAAAAACCGATTGTAGAAGGGGGTGCCTGCCGCCAGCATGGGGACCACCACTTTCGGCCGCTGCAGGAAATGGTGGTAGGAGTAACAGCGAACCGCCGGGCCGGCTTCTTCATCCAGCCGCTTTTCCCAGGCCAGCGCCTGCGCCCGGACCTCCGGATCTGCTGGCGTCAACGGCCGCTCCGGGAAGGTCTGGTCCAGGTAGTCTATGATCGCGGCTGATCCCTGCACGATATGTCCGTCATGGTCCAGCACCGGCACCGATGTGTCCTTGCCGCCAGTGAGCTTCCGGATGGTTTTTATGTGCTGGCCGGGAAGCAGGGTGGCGGTCTCGTAATTGAGGCCTTTGTAATCCAGTGCCCAGCGGATTTTTTCGCAGTAGTGGGAAATGGCGAACTGGTAGAGCTTGAGAGCCATGATGTATCTCCTTGTTTGAGCCCCTAGCATAATCAGGAAGTGGCCGGATAAGAAGCCTGAATGCCGGGGCTCGATGGCCTAAAGGACGCCGGGGTTTTACACTGTCGCCCTGGGTTTGAGTAACCAAGGAAACTGACCATGTCCCCCATGCGAATTCTGGCCGTGCCCGTTGCGGTTGCCGGCCTTGTGTTGTCTGCCTGTTCCACAACCCTGGGGCCGGAACGCCCGGCGGTTGGCAGCTATGCCTGTGGCCAACTCGATATCCAGGTCTCCGCCGACCCGGATAGCCGGCTGTTGAGCGTCGATTACTTGGATAAACGGCTGCAGCTCGAGCCCGCCGAGTCTGCCTCTGGCGCGTTATATCAGGCTCCGGGGGACGACAGCACCCGGTTCTGGAGCAAGGGCGAACGGGCCATGCTCACCATCAGTGGCCAGAACTATCCCGAATGCCTGAAGCCCGGAGCGCTGGAGCGGCCATTCATCGCCCTGGGCAACGAGCCTTTCTGGCGTGCCAAGGTGCAGGGCGGCATGCTGGAGGTGACCCGTCCCCACGAGCAAGACGCGACCATGAGCATCCTTGTGGACTTGAAAAGCGAAGACCGCGATGGTCGGAGATTTATCGGTGAAGACGACGGCGTACGGGCCACCCTGAAGGTGGCCACGCAGTTGTGTCAGGACACCATGTCCGGTGTCCAGTTTCCCTATCAGGCCCGACTGACGATCAACGGTGACGTTTTCGAGGGCTGTGGCGGCGATCCTCTGCGCCTGTTCCAGGGCGCAGAATGGGTGGTGGATGATCTGACGGGCAAGGGAATAATTGACCGTTCACGCATGTCCCTGCAGTTCCGGGAGGACAACCGGGTTTCCGGAAGGGCGTCCTGCAATCGCTTTACCGGCCGCTACGAGTTTACTGGCGAGGGCAGCCTGACGTTCAGCCAACTGGCGACCACACGTATGGCCTGTGCGCCGGCGCTGATGAATCAGGAAGACCGTTTTCTTGACGTGATGGGGCGGGTGTCCCGGGGCCGGATCGGGCAGCACGGAGAGCTGTTGTTGTCGACGCCGGAAGGAGAAACGATCAAGGCCTTTCAGTCTGACCACGACAGCCCATAGCGGGCCAGGATCTCCTGGAGTCGCCCGGACTGCCGAAGGTTGCGGACACCCTCGCTTAGCAGGGCGGCCAGGTCTGGCGACTCGGGATTGGCCGGGGAAAAGGCAATGTAGGCCCGCATCTCCTGAAGCTGTACGACCTGACGCAGGGCGGGCGGGTTCTCCATGTGTGCCAGGGTCCACTGCATCACCTGCAAGTCCTCGGGCAGCACATCGGTACGTTCCTGTCCCAGCAGTTCGATGGCCCGGTCCAGGGGGGACGGACCGGAAATGATCCACACTCGCTCAGGGTTACCTTTGTTGGTCTCGATGTAGCCGTCGAGTTCCGGTGAGTAGGAGTAGCCGTTGATGGCGATCAGTTTAAGCTGTTTCAGGGAATCGATGTTCTGGTAGGACCAGTCACTGTCGGCGTGGGCGAACAGGACCGTTCTGGCATGGCCGATGGCCTCATCTGGAAACACGAAACTCGGCGCATCGCTGACGAAAGCCCCAACAACAGCGTCGACATAACCCTCTTTGGCCTGGGCCAGTGCCCGGGCCCAGCTCATGTTGACGTACCTGACCTTGAGCCGCGCAGGCGCGAACGCCTCCCTTGCGATCTCGACCATGTAGCCTTCGCGTTCGGAACCGGCCTCGCAGTTGTGCGGGCACCACGGGTCCGCTGCAATGGTTATCGTACGCCACTGGTCGGATTTGTGACCTTCAGGAAAAACGGCGGCCTCGGAAAATTCGGTTTCCGGCACCACGGAGGGAGGGTCTTCCGACGGCGAACACGCCGCCAGAAAGACAAGGGAACTCAGGAGTAACGCTCTCAGCATGGTGGTATGGTCTGCCGTCAGTACGACTTAACCTGAATAATACGCCCTAGCTGGAGCTTTGTAACCAAAGAGGCCCTAGTTGGCCCTGTTGTCCCTTTCCGCCGAGGCCGCCGTCGGCACCAGTGCCCTGGTCAGATCCTTCATGGTCAGCGTGCCCACCTGCTCACCTTCCCGCACGACGCGGAAGGTCAGCGACGTGTCACCCTGGGACCGGGACAGTACCGTCTCGAGATTGTCCTTTTCGGAGATATCGCCGGCGTACTCGATATTGCCCTGTTCCGGTTCGGTCATGATCGAGCGTACCCGAAGGACCCGGGCACGATTGATATCGCTTATGAAATCAATGATGTACGGATCGTTCGGGTTGAGCAGGATTTCCTGGGGGTCGCCCTGCTGGATTACCTCGCCGTCCTTGAGTATGACGAGGTGGTCGGCCAGCTTCAGGGCCTCGTCCAGATCGTGGGTAATGAAAACGATGGTTTTCTTAAGCTCTTCCTGCAACTCCAGCAGCAGGTCCTGCATGTCGGAGCGGATCAGCGGATCGAGCGCCGAGAAGGCTTCGTCCATCAGCATGACGGGGGAGTTGGACACCAGTGCGCGGGCAATGCCCACCCGCTGCTGCATGCCCCCGGACAGCTCGTGGGGGTACTGGTTTTCATTGCCTTCCAGTCCCACCCGGGCCAGCCATTTGCGGGCCTCGCCCTCGAAGTCAGAGGTGCTGTAGCCACGCACGTCCATGGTCATGCCCGCGTTCTCCAGCACTGTTTTGTGCGGCAGCAGGGCGAATTTCTGGAACACCATCGACATCCGCTCCCGACGAAGCTTGCGCAGGTCGGCTTCGTCGTAGCTGAGCACGTTTTCACCGTCGAACAGGATCTGGCCTGCCGTCGGCTCAATCAACCGGTTCAGGTGTCGGATCAGCGTGGATTTGCCAGAACCGGACAGTCCCATGATGACAGTGATCTCGCCATCGCGTATATCGACATTGATGTCGCGCAGGCCGAGTACGTGATTCTGCTTTTCCAGCAGTTCGGCCTTGCCCATGCCACGCTGGACGTATTCGAGTCCGACTTCTGGATTCGGGCCGAAGATCTTGTACAGATTCTTGATGGAAATCTTGATATCTCTTGCCACGTTTCTGTCCTCACTGCTTTTGGGCGGCATTGATGCGTGCCAGAGAAGCCTTGGTAACCCGGTCCAGGATAACGGCCAGGATGACGATGCCGAGACCGGCGACAAGACCAACGCCCAGTTCCAGATTTCGGATGCCCCTCAGAACGAGAACGCCAAGCCCCGGAGCCGAGACCAGCGAGGCAATGACGACCATGGCCAGGCTCATCATGATGGTCTGGTTGACGCCCGCCATGATGTTGGGCAGCGCCAGCGGAATCTGGACCTTGAACAGCTTCTGCTTGGGCGTCATCCCGAAAGCGTCGGCGGCCTCAATCACATCCTTGTCCACCAGCCGGATCCCCAGGTTGGTCAAGCGGATCACCGGGACGATCGCGTACAGGATGATGGCAATGCCATAGAGCTTGGACTCGGTCACGCTGAACAGGAAGATCAGCGGGATCAGGTACACGAACGGCGGCAGGGTCTGCAGCATGTCCAGGATGGGAATGGTCAGTCGCTGCATCATGTTGCTACGGGACATCGCTATGCCTATGGGAACCCCTAACAGGACACACAGGAAGGCACACACGAAGATGATGGCGAGGGTCTGCATGGCGTATTCGTAGTAATCAATGAACGCCAGCGTAACGAAACTGATGGCGACGAAAGACACCAGCTTCCAGGATTTGCTGACCACGAATACCACCGCCAACAGGATCGGAATTACGATCCACCAGGGGGTAGACAGCATGGCGTAAAGCGTGCTGTCCAGTGCCCAGCTCAAGGGCTGGGTAATCGGGTCAAGGACGACGCTGAGGCTGTCCTTGATCGAGAGAAAGCCTTCCTCAAGTCCCTTGGTCAGTTCCCGGGACTGGGGGAAGGCCGGGCATGCTTTGTTGAGAGCGTCCATCGAAGGGAACGGCAACTCCCAGATGGAGGTTTCGGTGGTCTCTTCGCCTTTTGTTTTCGACAGCAGCTGAGCCATGGACATCGGGGCGTCACTCTTGCCCCCGGAACACCAGTCATCCAGACCGAGTGATGAAAAAACAAAGTCGTAAGTAGCCATGATGTGTCAGGTTCCTGCGCGCATTTCCGCCAGGTGAACGGACGTTGGGTTTATGGAGGAGGTAAGCAGACGGGGCCACTGGGGCCCCGTCTCAACGGGAGCTGATTAGTTGCTCAGGATCGCCGCGAGTTTTTCACGCGCGGAATCGTTGAGCCAGTCTTTCCAGGTATTTGAGTTGTTGCTCAGGAAGTAGACGGCGGCCTCTTCTGCGGAGGCGTTGTTGTCGCTCTTCCAGGCCAGCACCTGGCTCATGACATCGGTTTCGAAGGTCATTTCGCTGAGCATCTCGGCTACTTCAGGCTCCTGATCCCGGAAGGCCGTGGTGACGGAGGTCAGCACGGGGGCGGCCGGGAAATCGGAGATCTTCGGATTGTCGTTGTCCTGATTCTGGTTGGCCGAGTGAGCGGCTTCATCGTATTCACCGAGATCCACGCGGGTCATGTCGAACTTGCCGAGTGGCACGGTTGGGCCCCAGTAGTAGCCGAACCAGGGCTCTTTGCTGCCGACTGCAGAGGCCATGGACGATGCCAGGGTTTCACCAGAGCCATGGTTGAAGACCTCAATACCGGACGCTTCCAGATCCAGGGCCTTGATCAGGTTGTCGTTAACGATCCGGCAGCCCCAGCCGTCCGGACAGTTATTGAACCGGGATTCCACCAGCTCCGGGTTGGCCATAATACCTTCGATGGTCTTCAGCTCGGGATGGGCTTCGACCAGATAGGTCGGAATCCACCAGCCTTCAACGCCGCCCGGGGTCAGAACCTTGCCCAGACGCTCGATCTTGCCTTCTTCTTCCAGGCGCGTGTAGGCCTCGCCGGCGGAATTCAACCACAGCTCGGTCACGATATCGGGTTCGCCGTTCTCGGCAACAGAGGTAACGGCTGGAACGGTGTCGGACGGCACGACGCTGACGTCACAGCCGTAGCCCTGTTCCATGATGAACTTGGCAACATTGGTCACAACAGAGGCGGACGCCCAGTTCATCTCGGTAATTGAGACTTCACCACATTCGTTCGCCTGGGCGAGCCCCGGCGCGACGGCAGCGCACAGTAAAATAGCGGAAGTAATCTTACGCATAGTCACTTCTCCTTTTCAGGTCGGTGATTCATTTGGTCGTTCGTGGGGGACAGATTCAAAACTACGAGGTCGCGACCATTACAGATCGGATTGGGATTGTTCTTTGTGGTATCGCTGGTATCAATCAAACCGTCGGATCTCGAACAACTGGCCTTTTTAGGATAAGGATCCTGAGAAGAGTTACAAGTCTGTTAGCTAAATGCGTCTATTTTGTCGGCGTATTTGCGGGGTGTCGGCCGGGACCTGTCAACCAACTGTAGCATTGAGGCAGTAGGCTCCAACCGTTTAAGAGGAGCACGCCATGACCGAATTGCGGACACTGACACCTCACGCTGCCATTCCGTCGGAGCAGGCCACTCGGGACGGACGTCAGCGCCGACTGCTGCGAACCTTCCTGCCGGAAATGGTCCAATTGGAACGTCTGCTGGCGGAGGCGCCGCGGACCGTCACCACCGATGTTGTTGAACGAATCTCCGTGGCAGAACTGTCCTTGCCGATCTATCGGGTGGACCTCGGCAGTGAGCGGCCCGACGCGCCCGCCATCCTGCTGGTCGGTGGCGTACATGGCCTCGAGCGGATTGGCAGTCAGGTGGTCATGGCGTGGCTGGCTTCGGTGCTGGCGCGATTGCGCTGGGACGAGCGGTTTCGGCAGTTGCTCCAGACTGTTCGGCTTACCATTCTGCCCATCCTCAATCCCGGTGGGATGTTCCTGAACCAGCGCAGCAATCCCAATGGCGTCGACCTGATGCGCAATGCGCCAATTGTCGCCCAGGAACGCAGTGCCTTCATGCTGGGCGGTCAGCGGATTTCGAGTAAGCTCCCCTGGTACATCGGTGATCCGGAGCAGGGTATGGAGCCGGAGAACCGGGCGCTGGAAGCGGTCATCAGCAAACTGATCCCGGGACGCCCGTTCAGCGTCGCCCTGGACTGCCATTCCGGTTTCGGCTGGAAGGACCAGATCTGGTTTCCCTACGCCTACCGGCGCCGCCCCATGCGCCGCATTGCGTCGGTCATGGCGTTGAAACTGATCTGGGAGCAGACCTACCCCAACCACGATTATCGGTTCGAGCCCCAGTCCCGTCATTACCTGACCCACGGCGATCTCTGGGACTATTTCTACAAACAGGTCAACCGTAACAGCGCGGGTGTTTTCCTGCCCCTGACCCTGGAAATGGGGTCCTGGCGCTGGATTCGAAAGCGGCCTCGGCAGTTGCTCAGGCTGGACGGTTTCTTCAATCCCCTCGTGCCCCACCGACACAAGCGGGTCTTGCGCAGCCATCTAACCTGGATGGACTTTCTGCTGAGCGCGGCAGCCAGCCACGAAAGCTGGTTGCCGGCCCGGGAAGAGGAGTCCATGCTTAGAGAGGCAGCCATCATGCACTGGTATCGGGATTCTCAATAACATGGACTGGATTCTGTTGCGGGGTTTGACCCGGGAACAGGGCCACTGGGGTGACTTTCCCCGGCGCCTGCAAGCGGCGTTTCCGGATCAGCGTTTCCATGCCGTGGACCTACCCGGCACCGGTGTGCATTTTCGCGAATCCAGCCCGGACACCATCACCGGTATTCGGGAAGCGGTGCGTCGACAGGTTCGTCATATTCCCAAGCCCTTCAGCATCCTGGCCCTCTCCATGGGGGGAATGGTGGCACTGGACTGGGCACAACATGCACCGGAGGGGGAAATCCAGAACCTGGTGCTGATCAATACCAGTTCAGGCTTCAGCCCGTTCTGGCATCGCCTGCGTCCCGGGATTTGGCCGCGCCTGCTGCGTCTGCTTACCCGGCGGGAGCTGTTCTACCGGGAGCGCGATCTCCTGCGGTTGACCTCCAACCGGCAGGTGCCTCTGGAACTGGTCAAGCAGTGGTACCGGATACAGCGACAGCGACCGGTCAGCACCCGAAATGCGATCCGACAACTGACTGCCGCTGCCAGCTATCGCCCGGGTCGAAAGCGCCCGCTGCCGGATGCCCTGCTATTGGCCAGTCTCGGCGACCGACTGGTCCACTGGAAGTGCAGTTCGGTGCTTGAGCAACGCTGGCAGTGGACCCTGAGGGTGCACCATGACGCCGGCCATGACCTGGTCATCGACGAGCCCGATTGGATTCTGCGGCAGCTGGAGGCGTGGCTGGTCCGTTAACGTTGGTTGCTTGACGCAACTCTTTGTTCGGGGCAGGCTCTCGGTTTGTCTTTCAGTTGTATAAACCTGTCACCTGTTCGGAACGGAGCCAACAATAATGAAGATCTTCGAGACCAAAACCGCCCCCAATCCCCGCCGGGTCCGCATGTTCATGGCCGAAAAAGGGCTGCTGGATCAGGCCGAATTCGTCCAGATCGATCTTGAGAAGGGCGAGAACCTGACGCCGGAATACACCGCCCGAAACCCGATGAGGAAGGTGCCGGTGATGGAGCTGGACGACGGTACCTGCATTGCCGAAACCATGGCCATCTGCCGCTACTTCGAGGAAAGCTACCCGGACACCCCGAGCCTGCTCGGTGAGACGCCCCTGGAAAAGGCCCAGCTGGAACAGTGGCTACGCTGGATCGAGCTGTTCTTCTTCATGCCCACCGGCATGTGTTTCCAGCACACCAGCGGCTACTTCAAGGACCGGATGAATCCGATCAAGGAGTGGGGTGAGGAGTGCGGCCAGCAGGTTGAGAAGTTTATGGACTTTCTCGACAAGCACCTGGAGGGCAAGGAGTATATCTGCTGCGACCGCTTCACTGCCGCGGATATCAACGCCTTCACCACGGTTGCCTTTGCCCGGGTCGTGAACATCCGGATCAAGCCGGAGCAGACCAATCTGCAGGCCTGGTATGATCGCATCAAGGCCCGCCCCTCGGCCCAGGTTTAACAAAATACCGTTGCCCATTACCGGCAGGAGAATGCCTTGATAGATCTCTATACCGCACCAACCCCGAACGGCCATAAGGTTTCTGTGTTGCTCGAAGAGCTGGGGGTCGAGTACAACCTGATCCCCGTCGATCTGTCCAAGGGAGAGCAGAAAACGCCGGAGTTTCTGGCGATGAATCCCAACGGCCGGATTCCGGTGATCGTGGACCGGGACAACGACGATTTTGTCGTGTTCGAGTCCGGCGCCATTATGATCTACCTGGCCGAAAAGTATGACCGGTTTTACCCCCGTGACCCCAAGGTTCGGTCCCGGGCCCTGCAGTGGCTGATGTTCCAGATGGGGGGCGTGGGGCCGATGATGGGGCAGGCCAACGTGTTCTACCGGTATTTCCCGGAAAAAATCCAGCCGGCCATCGACCGTTACCAGCACGAGTGCCGCCGGCTGTTCGAGGTTCTGGATCGTCGCCTGGCGGAGTCACGTTATTTGGCCGGCGACGAGATCACCATTGCCGATTTCGCCAACTGGGCCTGGGTGCGTACCTACAATTGGTCGGGGGTGTCCGTGGACGGCCTGGATCACCTGAAGCGCTGGGTCGATGAGCTTTATGAGCGCCCAGGCTGCGCGGCCGGCATTCGGAAACCGGAGCGGCCGGACAATACCGACGATTTGGTCAAAAGTGCCCAGACCATGGTGACCCGGTAAGGCCGGTGGTACCCTGAGCCCTCTTTGACTGACAGGAGTTAGGCATGACCGCCTCAGCACCATTGACCTGTGCACTGGAGACTATTGATCGCGCCAATCGCGCCGATCCGAACCGGGAAACCGTCGATGGCGAATCACTGCCGAGGGAGTTTGCCTACAGTCTGCACATGACCCGCTGGCTGTTTGCACTTGAGGCGGCCCCCTCCGAACGTATGCAGATTGCCTGCCGGGCCCAGCACATTGAACGCTGGACCATGCCCCGGAGTGGCTATCCGGAAGGCCGGAAAGCCTATTACCAGTGGCGCCAGGCCTGCGGGCGGATGCACGGGCAGCGGGCGGCCGAGATCATGGCCGGGTGCGGCTACGATCCGTCCGAATGCGAGAAGGTGGAAACCATCCTCACCAAGCGCGAGCTGCGCCACGATGCCGACACCCAGCTGCTCGAGGATGTTGCCTGCATGGTTTTCCTAGAGCGGTATTTCGCGGAGTTCTTCGAGCAGAAAGCGGATTACGATCGCGAGAAATGGCTGAGAATCGTACGTCGGACCTGGGGCAAGATGTCACCACGGGCCCACGAAGCTGCGCTCAAGCTGGCGGAGGGCATGCCGGCGCACTTGCTGGAATTGCTGCAGGAGGCCCTGGCGGAACCGGAGAGTTGATTGGAGCATGCAAGTCAGCTTGAGAGAGTTAGTCCCCGGGGAAGAACAGCTCCTGTAACTTCTGGCCGGGCTCATCGGCGCGCATGAACGACTCGCCCACCAGGAAGCCGTAAATGCCCCGGGACGTCATGGTATCCACGTCACTCCGGGTCATGATGCCGCTTTCGGTGACCGTCAGTCGGCCTGTCCCGATACGCTGATGCAGGTCGAACGTGGTGTCGAGTGACACGTCGAAGGTGTGCAGATTGCGGTTGTTGATGCCGACCAGAGGGGTCGTCAGGGTCAGCGCGTCGTCCATCTCCTCGCCGTTATGCACCTCCACCAGGACATCCAGCCCGATCTCGTGGGCGATGCCTTCCATTTCCTGCATCTGGTCTTTGGTCAGGCAGGCGGCGATCAGCAGAATGCAGTCGGCGCCGATGGCCCGGCTCTCATAGACCTGATACGGGTCGACCATGAAATCCTTGCGAATAACCGGCAGGCTGCAGGCGTTTCGGGCGGCGATGAGGTAGGTTTCGCTGCCCTGGAAAAAGTCCCTGTCGGTCAGCACGCTCAGGCAGGCGGCCCCACCTTTTGCGTAACTCTCGGCGATGATGGCCGGCTCGAACGGATCCCGGAGAATGCCCTTGCTCGGGGACGCTTTCTTGATTTCGGCAATGACCGCCGGTTGCTGCCGTTCGATGCGCTGGCGCATGGCGGCGGCAAACCCTCGGGCCGGTGGCTGGTCGCCAGCCCTGGCCTTGAGTTCGGCCAGCGGTGCGCCGGGCCGGCGTTCGGCAATTTCTTCCCATTTCCGTTCAACAATCTTGCGCAGGATGGTGGGAGTTCGGTCGTTGTGTCGGTCAGTCATTGTCGGTGTCGCTCAGAAGCACTGGGAAAAGTCGGCCAGCTCGGACATCTTGCCGGCTGCCAGACCGGAGCCGATGGCGTCCAGGGCCAGTTCGACGCCGGCTTTCGGCGTGTCCGCCAGCCCGGCCACGTAGATGGCCGCTCCTGCATTCAGGGCGATCAGGTCGCGGGCCTTTTCCGCCATCTCGTCGTGGCCACGCCCGAAGGCGGCGCGGATCAGCTTCAGGGAATCCTCTGAGGATTCCACGGCCAGGCCGACGAGGGACTGGCTCTTCACGCCCAGATCCTCGGGTGTGATGTCGTATTCGGTGATCTCGCCATTCTTCAGTTCCGCGACATGGGTGGCGCTGGCGAGGCTGATCTCATCCAGGCCATCCTTCGAGCAGACCACCATGATGTGCTCGGAACCCAGGCGTTGGAGGACTTCCGCCACGGGGCGGCATAGCTCCCGGGTGAATACGCCCAGCAACTGACGCTTGACGCCGGCCGGGTTGGTCATTGGCCCGAGGATGTTGAAGATGGTGCGGCAACCGAGCTCCTTGCGCGGACCGATGGCATGCTTCATCGCGCCGTGATGGGCCGGGGCGAACATGAAACCGACACCGATCTGCTCGATGCAGCGGGCAACTTGCTCCGGTGTCATGTTGAGGTTGATGCCGGCCTTCTCGATCAGGTCGGCGCTGCCGCTCTTGGAGGACACGCCGCGGTTGCCATGCTTGGCCACGTAGCCACCCGCCGCGGCAACCACAAAAGCTGAAGCAGAGGACACGTTAAACAGGTTGGCGCCGTCGCCACCGGTGCCAACAATGTCCACCAGCGGCTCGGCCTTGACCGTCACGCCGGTGGCCAGCTCGCGCATGACCTCGGTGGCCCCGGTGATCTCGTCGATGGTTTCACTCTTGAGTCGCAGACCCATGAGGAAAGCCCCGATCTGCGCGTCGGTGGCCTCGCCATTCATCACGATGCGCATGACCTGTTTCATCTCTTCCCGGGACAGGTCCAGGTTGGAGGCAATCCGGTTCAGAGCTTCTTTCATGTCCATGTTATGCGGCCTCTCGATTGTTATTGGCTGATTCAGCTTCGCAGGAAGTTGCGCAGCAGTTCGTGCCCCTGTTCGGTCATAATAGACTCGGGATGGAACTGCACACCTTCGATGGGCAGGGTCTTGTGGCGAACCCCCATGATTTCTTCCACCGAACCGTCGTCGTTGCGGGTCCAGGCAGTGACTTCCAGGCACTCCGGCAGGGTGGTCTGGTCAATGACCAGGCTGTGGTAGCGGGTGGCCTGGAGTGGATTGTTCAGGCCCCGGAAAACACCCGTATCCCGATGGTAAACCGGAGACACCTTGCCGTGCATCACGCGCCCGGCGCGGATCACGTCGCCGCCGTAGACCTGACCGATGGCCTGATGGCCCAGGCAGATGCCAAGGATCGGCAGTTTGCCGGCAAAGTGTCGAATGGCCGCCATGGAAATGCCCGCCTCGTTGGGCGTGCACGGGCCCGGTGATATCACCAGCCGTTCCGGCTTCAGGGCCTCGATTTCTTCCACGGTGATCTCGTCGTTCCGATAGACCTGGACGTCGGCACCCAGTTCTGCCAGATACTGCACCACGTTGTAGGTGAAGGAATCGTAGTTATCGATCATCAGCAACATAATCTTTCCTCCGCCTCAGTGGTCGAAATCGTTGTAGGTCATGGCCACCGCGCGAAAGATTGCGCGACCCTTGTTCATGGTTTCCTTCCACTCGAGGCGGGGCACCGAATCCGCCACCACACCGGCGCCAGCCTGGATGTGCAGCGTCTTGTCCTTGATCACCGCGGTCCGGATGGCGATCGCCGTGTCCATGTTGCCGTTGAAGGAGAGGTAGCCGACCGCGCCGCCATAGACGCCGCGTTTGACCGGCTCCAGCTCGTCAATGATTTCCATGGCGCGGATCTTGGGCGCGCCGCTGAGGGTGCCGGCGGGCAGAGTGGCGCGAAGCACGTCCAGGCAACTGGTGTCGGGGTTCAGGCGCCCGGTGACGTTGGAGACGATGTGCATCACGTGGGAATAGCGCTCCACGATCATCTTGTCTGTCAGCCGGACGGTGCCGGTTTCCGAGACCCGGCCGGCATCGTTGCGGCCAAGGTCGATCAGCATGAGGTGCTCGGCGATTTCCTTCGGATCGGCCAGCAGCTCGGTTTCCAGGGCCTTGTCCTCGGCATCGGTGGCGCCCCGCTTGCGGGTACCGGCAATCGGACGCACGGTTACTTCCTGGTCTTCCACCCGGGCCAGGATTTCCGGCGAGGAGCCGACGATGTGGAATTCGTCCAGATCCAGGAAATACATGTAGGGCGAGGGGTTGAGCACTCGCAGTGACCGGTACAGGTTCAGCGGCGGCGCCTCGAAGGGGATCGACATGCGCTGGGAGATAACGGTCTGCATGACGTCGCCGTCCAGCACGTATTCCTTGATCTTGCCGACCGCGGCCTCGAACTTGTCCTGGCTGAAGCCGGAAACAAAATCGCTTTCGTCCACAGCCTTGCCACGGAGGTGCTCGGGGGTACGAGGCGCGTCGGCCGTCTTCCGGTGCAGTTGATTTTCCAGCTCATCAATCCGGGCCTGGGCGTTGTCGTATGCGCCCTCGTCCGCTGGATCCACGTGCACGATCAGGTGCAGCTTGCCCCGGAGGTTGTCGAAGACGACGATCTCGTCCGAGACCATCAGCAGAATGTCCGGTGTGCCAATCTTGTCGGGCGGGCAGCTCTCACGCAGGCGCTTCTCGATGTAGCGCACGGTGTCGTAGCCGAAGTAGCCCACAAGGCCGCCGTTGAATCGTGGCAACTCTTCCAGGTCCGGCGCGTTGAACCGGGCCTGATACTGCTCCACGAATGCCAGCGGGTCGTCGACCTCGGTCGTTTCCACCAGTTTGCCGCCGCGGCTCACCTCGACCCGGTGATCGAAGACTTTCATTACTTCATGGCTGGGCAGGCCGATGATGGAGTAGCGTCCCCATTTCTCGCCGCCCTGGACGGACTCGAAGAGGTAGGAATAGGGACCGCTGGCCAGTTTCAGATAGGTACTCAGAGGTGTGTCCAGATCCGCGAGTACCTCGCGGTAGACGGGAATACGGTTAAAGCCGGCTTGGGCGAGCTCGGAGAATTGCTCGGGTGTCATGTTTCGTTCCTGAAGTCTGATCTGCTTTCGGGTGGCACGGATTCACAACCGGGCCAGCCAGATGGGTGCGGCCGGGCGGTTAAACGCCAGTCAGCCGCCGGGCCTTTTCAGCCGGTGCGCCATCGCCACCATCGTGTCGCGCGGGTGCTGAGGACGCCCCGCGTTGCAGTCAGATTCAGTCCCTGCACGGCAGGAATCTCCCGAATTGGAATGATCAACGTAACGTCCTTGTGAGATTACAAAAGCTCGTCCAGTGAATCAACAACCGCGTCGGCGCCGAGGGCATCAACCGGCCGGCCAAAATTGTACCCGTAACGGACCGCCACGCAGGGCATGCCGGCTGCCAGAGCCGCATCGATGTCGGCGGCGGAGTCGCCGACCATTACCGTCGTGCCCCGGGTGCCGCCAAGGGCTTCCATGGCATGCAGCAACGGTGTGGGGTTGGGTTTCTTAACACTCAGGGTGTCCCCGCCGATGCTGATGTCGAACCAGTGTCCCAGCCCCATCTGCTTCAGCAGCGGTTCGACAAACTGCTCCGGTTTGTTGGTCACCACGCCGAGCTTGCAGCCGTGTTGCTTCAGGTGCCGAAGGCAGGCTTCTACCCCTGAGTACACCACCGAGTGCCGGCCATTGATCTGACCGTAGGCGTGATAAAAAATTGCCAGGGCGTCCTTGAACAGGACGTCGTCTTTCGGTCGAACCGGTTCCCAGTCGCTCTGGCCAGCCAACGCACGACGCACCAGGATGCTGGCGCCGTTGCCCACCCAGTCACGGACGCGGTCAAGGCCCGCCGGTGACCGTCCAAGGTGTTCCAGCATCTGGTCCACGGCGGCTGCGAGGTCCGGGGCGCTGTCGACCAGAGTGCCGTCCAGGTCAAACAGGGCAACACCGGGCCAGCGGGGGCTGAACAGTCCCGTCAGACTCATTGGCCAAGCACCTTGCGCGCCTGCTCAAGTTCTTCGCGCATGGCATCGATGGTGGTCTTGTAATCGTCGGTATTGAAAATGGCGGAGCCGGCGACAAACGTATCTGCGCCCGCCTCGGCAATCTCCCGGATGTTTTCGGTTTTCACGCCACCGTCGATTTCCAGGCGAATGTTGAAGTTGCTGGCGTCGATGCGCCTGCGGGCCTCCCGCAGCTTGTCCAGGGTGCCCGGAATGAACTTCTGACCACCGAAGCCCGGGTTGACCGACATCATCAGCACCATGTCGAGCTTGTCCATGACATGGTCCATGTAGTGCAGCGGGGTGGCCGGGTTGAAGACCAGTCCGGCCTTGCAGCCGCCGTCGCGGATCAGTTGCAGGGAGCGGTCGATGTGATTGCTGGCTTCGGGGTGGAAGGTAATGTAGCTGGCTCCGGCATCGATGAACATGCGGATCAGGTCGTCCACCGGCGACACCATCAGGTGGACATCAATCGGCGCGGTCACGCCGTGCTTGCGCAGGGCTTCACAGACCATCGGGCCAATGGTCAGGTTCGGCACGTAGTGATTGTCCATCACGTCGAAATGAACAACGTCCGCACCGGCGGCCAGTACATTATCGACTTCTTCCCCCAGGCGGGCAAAGTCGGCCGACAGGATGGATGGGGCAATCAGGTATGGGTTCATGATGGCTCTCTCAATTACTTTGCGCGCAAAAACGCTGATAATGGCGTGGCCTGCGGTCTCTGCCGCCCGTGAAAAACGAGTGCTAGTCTAACAGTTCGGAACGTTTTTTTCGCAGTCAAAGAGTCAGGATCTGTGCTTAGAATCGGTAGTGGTGTCCTAAAACAGTTGCTTTCTATGCTCCCGATCGTGCTATGGCTCGCGGGTACCCTGGTCATGGCCGACGAGGATTCGCCAGCGGCGCCTGCCCCGGACCGGTCCGGGTTCACCACCGGGCTGGGCGAAATGGAGCTGAGCCAGAGCTTTCCGGGTGCAGCGATCTGGCTCGAGCTGGAGGACGGTGATCGGGCGCTGGGCTTGTTCTATCCGGAGCGGGAGCCGCCGGCCGAGGGTGCGCTGGTCCTTCTGGCCGATGTGGGGGGCAATGCCGCTTCCGGGCTCGTCGGCGGGTTGCGTGCGCAACTCATCAAGCGCGGTTGGGCGGTGTTGGCCGTTGGGCTGCCGGCGCCCTCCCTGAAGCTGCAAAAAGCGATGGAAGCGAGTCCCGACGACGGAGAACCGGCGTCAGACGATGACGGCGACGCGTCAGCGGTGATGATTGACGTGATGGCGTCTCCGGACGGGGAGTCGCCGGAGCAGAGGTACCGACGCCGCGTGCAGCAGAGCCTGGAAGCCGCGGTCGACATCCTAGCGAGCCGGGGCTATGACCGGCCAGTTCTGCTGGGGGTTGGTCGTGCCAGCGGTCACCTGGTGGCCGTACAGCAGTCACTGCCGAATCCCGGGCGGATGATCTGGGTGGCGCCGGCGTTCTACCCCCGGGATGCGGCTACGCTCACGGAGGATCTGGCGGTCGGTGGCCCGGGTATTCTGGAACTCTATGCTTCGCGTCGTGGTTCCGACGATGAGGTCCCGCGGCGCTGGACGGACCTGCGCCGGGCTGGCGTCGGTGCCTATGAGCGCCAACCCGTCAGCCTGCAGCAGCCACCGTCGGCGCAGGATGCGCCGGCCGTCGCAGGTCGGATCGATGCCTGGCTCAGATCCCGGTAGCTGCCGGGCTCACCGCGGGGGCCTGTGGCGCCGCTTGACCAGCTCCCACGCCTGCTGATAGCTCAACAGGCGTTCCTTGGCCAGAGCCTCCTCCTCGGTGCTGACCTGTTGCTGGGCCAGCTTGTCCGGGTGGCAGCCGGAAACTCTTTTCTTGTATGCCCGCTTGATGATGTCCAGGGAATCCCGGCGGGTCACCCCAAGCAGTTCGCAGGCCTGCTCGTAACTGACCGGTCTGGCCAGGTTCTCGGCGTGACGGATCCAGACCTTGCTGGCGTAGCTGTCAAAAATGTCATCGCTGATGATGACCGGAAGTCCGATCTGGTCGATTGCATCTTCGCAGCGGTAGCGGCGAGGCTTGGTCGGGCGCCCTTTCAATTGCGTGGCATGGCACAGGCAGATCGCCACCGTCAGGGCTGGCCCCGGCCAGATCCGATGGGTGAGGCGCAGCGACAGGCCCTTTAACGAGGGTAGCTGTTCCGCGGACTTTCCCTGCTGGAACCAGTTGATGGCTCGGCGGCGTTGCCGTTGGGAAAGTTTGAGCGCCTTGATCAGCGCCTCGGCGTAGCGGATGTCAGCTTCACTGACCCGGCCCTCGGCCTTGGCGATGTACCCGAGGAAGAAGAACAGCGGCGCGCGGCACCAGTTGGGAAGCTGGGCCCGGTCCAGCAGTGTCGCGGTCTGGTGTCCGCAGGCGGACAGCTCGTGAAGCAGGCTGGCGAACTCTGCCTCAACCCGGCTGGGTAGCGCCGGCTGTCGCGTGCTTTCGGCCATGGCGTCAGAGCTCCCTGCCCAGCAGTGTCTGGTCCAGTTCCCGAAGCCGGTCCGGGGTGCCAACATCAACCCACTTCCCGGGGTGCTCAACGCCCCGGACCCGTCCCCGACGCATCGCCTGGCGCAATACCGGGCCGAGCTTTCCGGACTGATCGTCCAGCCCCTGGAACAGGCGGCGATGCAGCAGGCTGATGCCGGTGAAGGTTAGCTTGTTGGCTCCGTCTTCCGTCACGGTGCCATCGGCCTGCAGATGGAAGTCGCCGTGCGGATGGTGAGGCGGATTGCGGGTCAGTACCAGCAGGGCATCTGCCTGTGCCGGTGGCGTCAGGCCGGACAGGTCGAAATCACTCCAGATATCGCCGTTGATGACGAGGAACCAGTCGGAGCCGTTCTCGGTCAGCATCGGCAGCGCGCGGACAATTCCGCCCGCGGTTTCCAGGGGCTCGCCTTCCCGGGAATAGATCAGCGACAGGCCAAAACGGTCGCCCGAGCCGAGAGTGGCCTCAATCTGCTCGCCCAGCCAGGCGTGGTTGATCACCACCGAGCGAAATCCGGCCCGGCGCAGGTGGTCGAGATGATGCTCGATCAGGGGCTTGCCGCCAGCTTCCAGCAGTGGCTTGGGCGTGGTCAGGGTCAGAGGCCGCATGCGTTCGCCCTTGCCGGCGGCCAGGATCATCGCCTTCACTGGGATTTTCGCTCCTGCCCCGGCGCAGTCCCGATCCGACTTTCAATTTCCGGCATGACCACGTCAGCCAGCCACTCGTGGAAACAGCGTAGGGCCGGCTGTCGGGCGCTGGCCGTGATGAGGTAGTTGACCGTTCGGGGAATGTCGTCCAGATAGCCGTGTTTGCCATCCCGAATGGCGAGCCGGGCGAAAATGCCCGCTGCCTTCAGGTGCCGCTGCATGCCCATCAGCTCAAACCACTGGCGAAAGGTTTCCCGGTCCGCCCGGTGCAGGCCGGCCGCGGCGCTGCGTTCACGGAAGAATTCGAGCCAGTCGCAGAGTGTCTGTTCCGGCCAGCTGATGTAACAGTCCTTCAGCAGCGATACCGCATCGTAGGTGACCGGCCCGGAGACCGCATCCTGAAAGTCGATCACGCCGGGGCGGTTGGTGCCCGGACGCACCAGCAGATTTCGGGAGTGATAGTCCCGATGCACGGTCACTTCCGGTTGCGCCAGGGCGCTTTCCCTGAGGAAGGCGAAGGTCGTCTCCAGCAAGGCGCGTTCACTGTTACCCAGTGCCATGCCAAGGTGTTGTTCCAGCAACCAGTCCGGAAACAGCGCCATTTCCCGGTCCAGCAGGGCTGCGTCGTAGGCCGGTAGCTGATAGTCCTCCGGTGCTGCCAGCTGCTGGATGCCGACCAGTTCGGTCAATGCGCCCCGATAGAGCGAATCCGCCGTGGTGTCATTGAGTTGCCCCAACATCAGGTTGTCACCGAAATCTTCCAGCAACAGGAAACCCTGTTCCAGATCGGCTTGCAGGATGTCGGGAACGTTAATGCCGTGGCGGTGCCAGTGACGGGCAATGGCCAGGAAGGGTACGCAGTCCTCGTGTTCGGGCGGCGCATCCATCACGATCAGCGGGGTCGGCGGGCCGGCGTCGCTGGTCTGCCAAACCCGGAAATACCGGCGAAAGCTGGCATCGCCGGAGACCGGCTCGGCCACGGCCTGTTCCAGGCCGGTGAACTGTCTGACCCAGTTGGTCAGCAACTGCAGACGGGGATCCATGGTACGGACGGCTATCCTGAAAAAATGGGTGATCGCTGACAGCGAAAGTTAGCAGAGGAGTATAAAGAGGGTAAAACGGTTTTGCAGTGGAGTTTCCGTTAACAACCCTCAAGGGCACGTGTAAACTAGGCGCCTGTTATCCACCCCGGTCCAACCATTCACCAGCAACAGGAACCTGTCACTGTGCCGATTTCCGATTGCCATCTGCAGATGCCTGCGTTCCGGATAGGCGGGTGTGCGGTGGCCGTGTTCATCGGATTGGCTTCGGCTCAGGCGAGCGCCGAGTCGGTTCCGACGGCAGCGGAGATTGATTGGCGGCCGAGGGCGCAGTTGCCGGAATCGGCGCGCGCGCAGTTGCCGGTGTTCTGTGAGGGCGGCTATCTGCCATCCGGCTCTGGCCAGGGTGTTGGCAGTGTGGTCAGCGGTGGTGACGGGCAGCAGGCGCCAGTGGAGGCCAGCGGCCTGAATGCCCGCTACGAGATTGACCGCGTCCTGTACCTTGAGGGCCAAGTTCGGGTCAGGCAGGGCGCGTTCGAGGTAAGCGGTTCCGAGGCGCGCTACAACCAGGCCGAAAGCCGGGTGTCGGTACAGGGACCACTGGTCAGCCGGGGGAAAGGCTTCCTGCTGACGGGCGAGAATGCCCAGTACAATGTTGACTCCGGGCGCTTTGACATCAACACCGCGACTTTCCTGATTCATGGCCCGGAAATGCGGGGCAATGCCGGCAGCCTGACCCGGTTGGCGGACAATCAGGTGGAGATCCGCGACGGCATGTTAACCACTTGTGGCCCCGGGCAGAATGACTGGGCGATTGTGGCTTCAGACATTCACCTGGATCAGGTCGAGGGATTTGGCACCGCCAAGCACGTGCGCCTTGAGGTCCTTGATGTGCCGGTTTTTTACTGGCCGTGGGCAAGCTTCCCGATCGACGACCAGCGCAAGACAGGTTTTCTCTACCCGCAGTTCGGTTCCTCGAGTGCCGGCAGCGGTGCCTTTGTCTCGGTGCCCTACTACCTGAACCTGGCGCCTCACTACGATGCCACGCTGACGCCCCAGTACATCCATGGCCGGGGCCTGTTCAACGAGGTGGAGGGGCGTTACCTCAGCCCGCTGGGTCAGACCGTCCTTCAGGTGGGGTACATCGGCGATGACTCCGCCTACAAGGAGGAAAATCCGGGTGAAAGCGGCGAGCGTTGGGCTCTGGACGCCTCCACGCTGGCCCGGTTCGGTGGCGGTTGGACCGGCTACGGTGACTACTCCGTGGTCAGTGACGAGGATTACCTGAGCGACCTGAACCGCAGCCTGGAGATTAACCAGGCGACCCACCTGCAGCGCCGCGGTGGTTTCCGTTACCGGGATCGCCATCAGTATTTCGAGACCTACCTCAACGATTACCAGACGATCAGCGATCGCATTGCCGACGTCAATAAACCCTACGCCCAGCTTCCGGAAGTTCTGTATGGCACCACCCGTCAGCACGGCTGGCTGGAAACCGGCCTGGAAAGTCAGTACACCGTGTTTTACCGGGATAACGACAACCTGACCGGACTGGATCGGGCCAATGGCCAGCGACTGCGGGCGATACCGGAGCTGGCGGTACCGATGCGAACACTCTGGGGGTTCAGCCGGCCGTCGGTCAGTGTGGATTACACCCGTTACGAGCTGGATGACTACACCCTGGGTAACGGCAGCTTCGACCGGACCGTGCCTGTGGCCGAGTGGGACAACGGGTTGTATTTCGATCGTCAGTCCAGTCTCTTTGATGTGCCTTACAACCAGACGCTCGAGCCGAGGCTCTATTATGCCTGGGCTGACGCCGATGCGGATCAGAACGACATTCCGGATTTCGATACCGACATCCAGACCTTCCGTTTTGACCAGCTGTTCCAGCCCGACCGATTCACCGGCGGTGACCGGGTGGGCGATGCCAACCAGTTGACCGTGGCTCTGACCAGCCGTTTTAATGACCTGCTCACCGGGGCGGAGCGGGCCCGGTTCAGTATCGGCCAGGTCCAGTACTTCCAGGATCGGGAGGTCACCCTGTTTGGCACCGGGGCAGGGACCCGGAGTCGTTCGCCGCTGGCCGGAGAGGTGGTCCTGAATCCCCTCGACTCGTTGGAAATCCGCTCCTCCGGGCTCTGGGATCCCGAGTCGGGGGAAACTGAGGAGGGCCGCAGTCAGTTGGTGTTTCACTCCGAGGACTATCGGTACCTCGCCAGCCTTGGCCATACTTACAGCAAGGATGAAATCGAACAGTCGGATGTCGCTGCAGTTTTCCCGGTCAGTGATCGTGTTAGCCTGATCGGTCGCTGGGTTTATGATTCCCGGCTGGATCGAACGGTGGGATCACTGGCGGGCCTGGAGTACAACAACTGTTGCTGGAGTGTCCAGGCCGTGCATCAGAATTACCTGACCGATGACCGCGAGCTTGAGAGTCGGATATTGTTCCAGGTTCAGCTCAAGGGGCTGGGCGGAAGTGGTGGCTCATCCACCCGGATCGCCGAGGCCATTTACGGATTTGATGAGCGGGAACGTCGCCGGTTCGGAACTCCCTGAGCCAGATGATGACTAAGCCCGGATATCGTGCCCGCAGCTCACTTACTACCAAGAGGTGTTTATGAAGGCGACCCTTCGCCACGCTGTAAAGACTTTGCTGTTGATGGCAGCCGTCACCCTGTCACTGACGGTGCAGGCGGAGCGCAAATTGCTCGACCAGGTGGTTGCGATCGTCGACGACGACGTCATCCTGCAGACCGAACTCGACGCCCGAATCAATACCATCACTGGCCGCCTGAGTGCCCAGGGTACCGGCCTGCCGCCCAGGGCCATTCTTGAGGACCGGGTTCTGGAACAGTTGATTACCGAATCCATCCAGCTTCAGATGGCTGAGAAAATGGGCATGCGTATCAGCGACAACGAGCTGAACGAGACCATGGATAACATCGCCGAGCGCAATGGCATGACCATGGCCCAGTTCGAGCAGCAGCTGGCGTCCGAGGGTGTCAGTTTCCGCCAGGCGCGGGAACAGATCCGTAATGAAATGCTGACCAGCCGGGTTCAGCAGCGGCAGGTGGGCAACCGGGTCCGGGTGACCGACCGTGAGGTCGAAAATTACCTGCAGGCCGTTGAGGCCCGCGGCGGTGATACCGCCGAATATCGCCTCGCCTACATCTTCATTGAGGTCGAGGATCCGACCAGCGAGGCGTCGGTTGCTGTGGCCCGCGAGCAGGCGGAAAGCCTGCGGCAGGAGATTGTCGACGGCCGCGATTTCCGGGAAGTGGCGGTGGCGGAATCCGATGCCAGCAACGCTCTGGAAGGCGGTGACATGGGGTGGCGTACGGAAAGCCAGTTACCCTCCCTGGTAGCGCCGGTGGTGCCGCAACTTGCCGTTGATGAACCTTCCCCGGTGCTTGAAAACAACAGCGGTTTCCACCTGGTGATGGTGATGGACAAGCGCGGTGGCGGACAGAAACAGGTCATCCAGCAGCACCGGGTACGGCACATCCTGATTCGCCCATCGGAGGCATTGACGGATGCACAGGCCGAGGCCAGAATCCGCGACATTTACCAGCAGCTTCAGGAAGGCGCAGACTTCGCCGAGCTTGCCCGGGAATTTTCGGATGACCCGGTCTCGGGTTCCGATGGCGGCAATCTCGGCTGGGTCAGCCGGGGTCAGATGGTTCCGGCGTTCGAGCAGGCCATGCTGGAAGCGAATCTCGGTGAACTCCGGGGACCGTTCCGCTCGCAATTCGGCTGGCACATCCTGCAGGTGGAGGAGCGTCGCCAAAAGGATATCAGCGGGGACGTCAAAAATGCCGAAGCCCGTCAGGCCATCTACCGTCGCAAGTTCGAGACCGAGTTACAGAACTGGCTGCGGGAGATCCGGGACGAGGCCTTTATCGAATTCAAGGGGGAGTACGCCCGTGACGACACCGGTACGGAAGCGAACGGCGAGTCATGAGTGCTCCGGCGATCCTTGCGCTGACGGCCGGTGAACCGGCGGGCATTGGCCCGGAACTTTGCCTGCAACTGGCAGAGGAAGGCCGGGAGGCCGGCATCGTGGTGATAGCCAGCAAAGCCCTGCTGGCCGCTCGTGCGCAACTGCTCGGACGTGAGGTGACACTGCACGACTGGCAGCCGGGCCAGACCCCGGTCACGGCTCCGGGGCATCTGTCGGTGTTCGAGGTCGGGGGCTGTGCCAGTTCCGATGCCGGCGTGCTTGACCCGGCTAACAGCGCCTATGTCCTCGATACGCTTCGAACGGCTGCCGAGGGGTGTCTGCGGGGCGACTTTGACGGCATGGTGACCGCCCCGGTGCACAAGGGCGTAATCAATGACGCCGGGATGGCATTCAGCGGCCATACCGAGTTTCTGCAGGAGCTCTGTGGCGTCGAACGGGTGGTCATGATGCTCGCCACGGAGGCTTTGCGAGTGGCGCTGGTAACCACCCACTTACCGCTGAAGGAGGTTGCCGCGGCCATCACGCCGGAGCGACTGGGTCAGGTTACCCGAATTCTCAACGCTGATCTGAAGGCGTTCTTCGGGATTGAGCACCCCCGCATTCTCGTGGCGGGCCTGAATCCCCATGCCGGGGAGGGTGGCCATCTCGGCCGGGAGGAGATCGAGATTATCGAGCCGACTCTGGAGCAGCTCAGGAGTGAGGGAATCCATCTGACCGGCCCCCTTCCGGCCGATACCCTGTTTACCCCGCACTGGCTGGACAACGCCGACGCGGTGCTGGCCATGTACCATGATCAGGGCCTGCCGGTGCTCAAATACCAAGGCTTCGGCCGCGCAGTCAATATTACCCTGGGGTTGCCTATTGTTCGCACCTCCGTTGACCACGGCACCGCCCTGGACCTCGCCGGCAGCGGCCGGGCCGATGCCGGTAGCCTGCAAACGGCTATCCGGGTTGGCGCGCACATGGCCCGCTGTCGGAAAGCCGCTAACCAAGAGACACGCTCGTGAGTAACAAACCCGGCCACCAGGCCAGAAAGCGATTTGGCCAGAATTTCCTGCACGATCCCGGCGTGATCGAGCGGATCGTTCGCGCCATCAATCCCAAACCCGATGATGCCATCGTCGAGATCGGGCCGGGTCTCGGAGCGATTACCGAAGAAATCCTCGCGGTGAATCCCAGGCTCCAGGTGGTGGAACTGGACCGTGACCTGATTCCGGTGCTGCGCACCAAGTTTTTCAATTACCCGGAATTCCGGATCCACGAGGCGGATGCGCTGAAGTTCGACTTCAGCCAGCTGGTTGAGGGAGGTAACCGACTGCGCATCATCGGCAACCTGCCGTACAACATTTCCACGCCTTTGATCTTCCATCTGCTTGGGCAGTCGGGCGTGGTAAAGGACATGCATTTCATGCTGCAGAAGGAAGTGGTCCAGCGTCTGGCGGCGGTTCCGGGTGACAACAATTATGGCCGGCTGGGGATCATGGCCCAGTATTTCTGCAAGGTTCAGCCGTTGTTCGAAGTGGGGCCGGGCGCGTTCCGGCCGGCACCGAAAGTGGACTCCGCCATCGTGCGGCTTGTGCCCCATGATACCCTGCCACACCCGGCCAAGGATCTGGGAACCCTGCAGGCCGTGGTCCGGACCGCGTTCAATGCGCGTCGAAAGACGCTTCGCAAGGCGCTGGGCGGGATGATTTCCGTTGAGCAGTTGCACAGTCTGGGGATCAACGACGGCCTGCGTCCGGAAAACCTCAGCCTTGCCGATTACGTATTGATAGCAGACCTGTTGGCTGACGAGAAAGCCGATGGGCGCGATTCCCATGAGGTAAGTAATGACTGACTACGCCATTGGCGATATTCAGGGCTGTTACGACCGGTTGCGGGATGTCCTGGCGCGGGTCTCGTTTTCACCTTCCCGGGACCGTTTGTGGGTCGCAGGAGACCTGATCAATCGTGGACCCTCCTCGCTGGAAACCCTGCGTTACATTGAGAGTCTGGGCAGTTCCGCGGTGGTGGTCCTGGGCAATCACGACCTGCACCTGCTGGCGGTCGCATTGGGTGGTCACCCGCCGCGCCGGAAAGACACCCTGGCGGATATCCTGGAAGCGCCGGATCATGATCGGTTGGTTGCCTGGTTGAGACAGCAGAACCTGTGCGTCCGGGACAGGACCCGAAATCTGGTCATGGTCCATGCCGGTGTGCCCCACATCTGGAGTGCCGGGCAGGCAGAAGCCTATGCCCGGGAAGTGGAGGCTATCATTCGCGGTGACGATGCCGGCGAGTACTTTACCCACATGTATGGCAACGAGCCGCACTGCTGGGACGAAAATCTCCGTGGTATGGACCGCTGGCGGGTGATCACCAACTACTTTACCCGCATGCGGTTCATCGCCCAGGATGGCACGCTGGAACTGGCCACCAAGGAAGCGGCGGCCAGCGCTCCGAACGGTTACAAACCCTGGTTTGAGTACCCCCGGGAGGACGATGTCCGGGTGGTGTTTGGACACTGGGCGGCGCTTGAGGGCCAGACCGGCAGCAACCAGTTTATTGGCCTCGATACGGGCTGTGTCTGGGGCGGTTTGCTGACCATGATGAATCTGGACACCGGGGAAAAGATCCACTGTGACTGCTGAGCGCGTAGATCCGGGGTGCCAGGGTGTCATGCGCCTGCCTCTGGTTGTCGGCGCCTGCTGCGCCCTGGTTGGGGTGATGGCCGGTGCCTTTGGCGCCCATGGCCTGCGTGGTATCGTCAGTGAACGTGGGCTGGAGGTGTTTCAGACCGCCGTGACCTACCAGATGTACCACGCCATTGCTCTGGTGATGTTGTCGGTACTGTCGGTGGCCGGGTTGAACCGCAGGCTGCTGTCTGTGGCGGCCGGGTTTTTCCTTGCGGGCATACTGTTGTTCAGTGGCAGTCTTTATACGCTGGTGCTGACGGATATTCGCTGGATCGGTCCTGTCACACCCCTCGGTGGTGTGTGTTTCATGGTTGCCTGGACGTTGCTGGCGGTGGCCGGGTTGCGCCGCCCAGGGTCGGGGCAGGGTAAGGAACAGAGGTAAGAAGGCCTATGCAAGTTGAGGTGAATGGCGATGCGATGGAGCTGCCGGTCGGCGCTACCGTCCTGACCCTGGTCGAGAGTATGGCCCTGGCGGGAAAACGCCTGGCTGTAGAGGTTAATGAGGACATTGTCCCTCGGAGCCAGCACGGGGAATTCGTTCTCAGTGAGGGTGATCGGGTGGAGGTGGTCCACGCGATTGGTGGTGGCTGATCGTTTATTCCATGACAATTTAACAACCGCAGGAAGGTTATGAGCGAGACTCCCGAGATTCTGCTTCCCGAAGACAAACCCCTGGAAATTGCGGGCCGGATTTACCAATCGCGCTTGCTGGTGGGCACCGGGAAGTACCGAGACCTGATGGAAACCGGCCATGCCATCGAGGCCAGCGGTGCCGAGATCGTGACTGTGGCCGTGCGCCGGACCAATCTGGGGCAAAACCCCGACGAGCCCAACCTTCTGGATGTCATTTCTCCGGAACACTACACGATCCTGCCCAACACCGCCGGTTGCTACACCGCCAAAGACGCGGTCCGCACCTGCAAGCTGGCCCGGGAGCTCCTGGACGGACACGACCTCGTGAAGCTGGAGGTGCTTGGGGAGGAGAAAACCCTTTACCCGAACATGACCGAAACCCTGGACGCGGCGGAGACGCTGATCAAGGACGGCTTCAAGGTGATGGTCTATTGTTCCGACGACCCGCTGCTGGCGGAACGTCTGGAAGACATGGGCTGTGTTGCCATCATGCCCCTGGGCGCTCCCATCGGCTCCGGCCTGGGCATCCAGAACCGCTATAACATCCGGCTGATTGTCGAAAATGCGAAGGTCCCCGTGCTGGTGGACGCCGGCGTGGGCACCGCCTCCGACGCCACCATTGCCATGGAGCTGGGGTGCGACGGTGTGTTGATGAATACCGCCATTGCCCAGGCAAAGGATCCGATCAAGATGGCCAACGCCATGCGTCTGGCGATTGAGGCTGGCCGTGAAGCCTACCTGGCCGGTCGCATGCCCAAGAAGCTGTATGCCAGTGCATCGTCGCCCATTGATGGCACCTTTTTCTGATCTGGGGCACAATCCCCATTACAAATAAACGAGGGCTGGCGCCAAATGACCGGCCCCGATAACGACAAAACAGAGCGCTGCAGTCCTGTCATGACCGATCAGAAACCGAGTCGCCGTGAGGCGATCCTTCACGCCCTCGTGGAGCTCCTGGAAACAGACCCGGGGGCCCGCATTACCACTGCGGGCCTCGCCAAATCCGTCGGCGTCACCGAGGCCGCCCTCTATCGCCACTTCCCCAGCAAGCGCAAAATGTTCGAGGCTCTCATCGAGTTTGCCGAGGAGGCGGTGTTCTCCCGCTGCCAGGTGATCCTGCAGGAGCAGGAGGATGTCCGGGTGCGCCTGCAGCAGTTGGTGCATCTGGTGCTGGTGTTTGCTGAGCGCAATTCCGGCCTGTGCTGTGTGCTGACGGGGGACGCCCTGATGGGTGAGAACGAGGCCCTGCGCAAGCGGGCGTCCCAGTTCTTCGAGCGCCTGGAAACCCAGGTGCGTCAGGCACTCAAGGAAGGGGAAATCCGCCAGGGCCTTCGCCCTCGTACCAGCGCCGCCCGTGGCGCCGATTTCGTGCTGGTGTTCGTTGAAGGCCGGGTCCAGCGTTTCGTTCGGTCTTCCTTTGCCCGACTACCGTCGGCCGACTTTGAAGAGAGCTGGTCCCTGGTGGCTGAGGGTGTTTGGGCCTGAACGGTCAATCGTAGCCCGAGGCTTTCCGGAGAATCTCACGAACCGGTGCCCAGATTGCCGGTGCCGAAATCAGAATGTCGCGACCGTAGAGGTCGGCGGGGTAGCCTTCCGGTACGCTCCCGAAGTGCCCGGCGGTAGCGCCGGCTTCCAGGGCAATCAGGCGCCCGGCAGCAAAGTCCCAAGGACTGACGTTTTCGTAGTAGATATCGAGGCGGCCACAGGCAACCCAACAGATGTCGAGGGCGGCGGAGCCAATTCGCCTCAGGTCCCGGCACTGGCGGATCATGGCGTCGAGCCTTGCCACCAGGGGTTCCAGGTGGTCCTTGGTGTACGGGAATCCCGTGGCGAACAGGGCATCCCGCGGTGCCTGGGCGTCGCTGTGCCGTATCGCCTTGCCGTTGAGGGTTGCCCCTTCGCCCTCAGTGCCCCGAAAGGTTTCGTCGGAAAATGGGGCGTGGACAATGCCAGCGCGCACCCGGCCTTGCTCAGCATAGGCTATGGAGACTGCAACCTGTGGGTGACCGTAGGCATAATTGACGGTGCCATCGATGGGATCCACGATCCATAACGGAGTATCCAGTTGCTCGGCCTGACTCAGGTCCGGCATGGTTTCTTCGGACAAGATGCGGTGGTCGGGGAAGCGCTCGCGGATCGCACCGGTAATAAACTTGTCGGCCATCACATCGGCGTGGGTGACAAGTTCCGATTGCGCCTTGTAATCCGTCCGCAGGGTGTTTTCATCCCGCTCCCGCCGGATCAGCTCACCGGCCTCCCGGGCCAGTTGTTCGGCAAAGTCGGTAATCGTCTGGAGAGAAACGGTATCGGACACGGCGCCCCCATGGCTATCTCGGAGAATGAGGGCGCCAGTTTAACACGTCGCGATCAGAGGCTGCTGAGCCAGGCTTCCATCTTGTCCATGGCCTTGACCAGACGGGGGCAGGCCTGCTCGACGAACCCATCCCCCAGATCGTGATCGGCGTAGTCGCCGCCCGCCAGCTTCAGGGCCTCGGCACCGTCGAAGTCGACAAACGCGAGGCGAGCGCCCAGATGATCCGGTACGAAGCCGAAGTCGCTGGCGGGCAGAATGGCCACCCCGGTGTTTTCAAGCAGGGACGTACAGAACGCCTGGCTGGTCTTGATGTCCCGTTTCGAAAGCCGGTCGCGGAAGGCCGAGAAATCCGGGAACAGGTAGAACGCCCCTTCGGGTTTCTGGGCCACGGCACCCATGTCGGTCAGGCGCCGGTGGACATACTCGCCGATGACCTTGAGCACCCGGCGGGACTGCACCAGGTATTCATCGATGTCGTCGCCGCCATTGAACGCCGAGATCGCCGCGTACTGGATCGGGGCGCTGGTGGAGGTGAAGGTTTCACTGGCGATGATGGCCATGGCATCCAGCAATGGCCGCAGCTCGGTTGGAAAGATGAACGTGCCAAGACGCCAGCCGCCGGCACCGGCCCACTTGCTCAGGCCCGTGCTGATGATGGTCCCCTCCGGGTAGTAGCGGGCAATGGACTTGTGCTTGCCCTCGAAGTGGACCTCGCCGTAAATCTCGTCCGACAGCAGGATCAGTTTGTACTTGCGGGCGACATTGGCAATCGCCAGCAACTGATCGTCGGTGTAGGTGCAGCCTGTCGGGTTGGACGGGTAGTTCATAATCAGGATGCGCGGCCGGGAGGGATCGTCCCGGCAGATGATGTCCAGTTCCTCGGCGGTAAGCTGCCAGTTGTTTTCGGCGTGGGTGGGCAGCCAGTGCACCGACCGGCCGATGATCCGCGCTTGCGGTGCGTAGGACACCCAGCTCGGGCGCGGAATCAGCAGGTCACCGTAGTACGCCAGCTGCAGAAGGAACAACAGCTCCTTTGAGCCGGGGCCGATGAGCACGTCTTCCCAGGTGAAACGCATGCGTTCGCTGCGATTGATGTACCCGGCGATGCTTTCACGCAACCCCTTCAGGCCCTTGACCGGCAGGTAGTCCTTCTCGTGGGCATGCGCCTTCAACGCCTCAACCACACGGTCAGGCACCGGAAACGGAGACTGTCCAAGTCCCAGTTTAATGATGTCCTTGCCGTCGGCCTTGAGCTGGTTGCTCAGCTCATTGATGCGCAGGGTGGATGAGGGTTGGATGCCTCGAACGTTCAGGTTTATCGCGTAGCGGTGATCGGATTGTATGTCCATTGGCCCAGTCTGTGGTTTGGAAATGACACCGCCAGTATAGGAAACCCAAACATACCTGTGACCGTAGGCAGGATAGGTGATTGCCGAATTCGGGGGTGGGACTTTAGTTGGAATTGCCCAAATCGAGTTGGTTCAGCATCCGGTTGAAGTCCGACCGGAGTTGTTCGGCATCCGGTCTTTGCCGGGAAAACGCCGCCCGGAAATAACGTTCCTCGCCAACCGTTCCGGGGATAGCGGTGACGCGGGAGAGTTCCGGATAACGCGCCCGGTATTTTTGAATCAGATAGTTGCAGGCGGTTTCCTCACAGATAAAAAGATCCACCCGGTCCAGCGCAACCATGCGCAGGCCCGCCAGATCGGGCTGTTCCTGGCTCATAGTCATCACCCGGGCCAGGTCTTTAGCAAGCCAGTCCATAAACTCCTGATTGTAACTGTACGATGCGGATACGCCCAGGCGCAGGCCGGCCAGGTCGTTGTAGGTGGTCCAGGAGATATCCGCACCTTTACGGGCGTAGAAGACGTCCCGGGCAGTGCTGATCGGATCGGTGAACAGGTAGTAGCGCTCGCGTTGCGGCGACGCGGTCAGCGAGAACAGCAGGTCGGCGTCGCCGTTTCGGACCATCAGTTCGGCGCGGGCCCAGGGCAGCAGCCTGATTCTCGGCACAAAGCCCATTCGTTCGACAACGGTCCGGACGGTCTCGACGTCCTGACCCCGAACGGTACCGTTCTCGACATACTCGAATGGAGGATACTGAGTGGTAACCACGTCCAGGACCGGGGCGGTATCCGACAACACCGGCATGGTTGCCCACACTATCAGAATGCTGACAAAGCCCCGGATCAGCATAGGTTTGGTCTCCGCTCGCGTTTCTGCATCCCCTTGACCTGAAGTCTAGCCGACTTACCGGGTATTTTCGGGCGCTCAGCGGGAACGTACCCAGACCTCCACCCGGCCATTGCGTTGCTGGCCGCTGTCACCGCCGGCCATACCAACAGGCATGTAATGTCCGTAGCCGGTGTAGGCGATATCACCGACGCCAAGGTCCGAGAGCGCCTTGCGTACCGACAGGGCGCGAAGTTCGGAAATCATCTGGGCGCGCAGTTCGTTGCTCTGCTGGTCCGCGAAGCCGATCAGCATTATGTCGTCGGGGCTGCGGTTGTTCCGGCTCATAAAATCGGAAACGCGTTTGAGGTCCCGTCGGGCTTTATTGTCCAGCCCGGTTCGGCCTTCGGAAAACCGGAAGTTGACGGTCAGCCGCTGATAATTCTCGGTCAGTCGCCGGAAGGTTTGCGGGGTGCTGTTGTCCAGTTCCGGTTTGACGGCGATCGGGTTCTGGGAAATGAAGCCGGACCGGGACACAATCGCCTGACCCTCTTCTCCCAATACGAAGTCAATGAAACTTGCCGCCAGGGGCGTCGTTGCCTTCCCGGGCGTATACATGAACAGGCGCCGGGCAAGCGGGTAATCCTCGCTGGCGACCGTTAACTGATTGGGTTTGAGCGCCGGCGCGTCGCCATCGGAGATCGCGAGTACCTTGCTGTCACGAACCGAGGCCAGCCCGGCAAAGCCGATGCCCGACGGATCACGGCTGACATCGTTAGAGAGCCGGTCGTTGGATTCGTACCGACGGGCGGACGAGGCCAGGGTATAGGCCTTGCCCAGCACCAGCGTCCTGAACGTGTCCCAGGTGCCGGACCTATCATCCCGGGCGTACAGGTGGATGGTCTGGTTGTCGCCCCCCAGCTCGGACCAGTTACGGATCTCCCCGGCAAAGATCCTGCCCAGGGTTTCGATACTGAGCTGGCTTACCGGATTGGACGGGTGCACCAGCACCGCCAGGCCGTCGATGGCAATCACGTGCTCGCTGTCGAGGTCGTTCAGGTTTGCCCGCCCGGCCATCTCCGCCACTTCCTGAGCTTTGGCGGGCCGGGACGACGCCCAGATATTGGCCGTGCCATTGTTGAGCGCCCTGAACCCGGTGCTTGAGCCGTGGGCGGCAACCAGGGCGCGGACCGTGGCGCCGGCGTGCTTGCCCGTCAGTACTTTTTCGTTGTCCTTGCCGTTGCTGCGGACACGCACCGGGCCGGTGCCCTGGCGAGCGAGGAACCCTTCCACCAGCATGGGGGCCAGGGTGGCTCCGATGGTGTTGGACCCGTGAATCTCCATGTCTTCTGCGTGGGCCTGGGGTAACCACAGGGTGAGCGCAAGAAACCACACCCAAATGCGGTGCCGCGCCATGGGAAGATGGCTTTGTTTCATCCTAAAACCTCGTGACAACAGTTAGTTAGCGTTGCCCGAAGAATGCGACAGAAATGTGACAGTCATGTTTCAGTTGCCGTTGGCAGGCCCGGGCGCGAAGGGATCTTTTCGCCAAAACTGTTAAGCAGGCCGCGGTGCCGCAGCGTATTGTGACTTATAGTTGGTGCTCCGCAGTAACAAAAAAACACAAAATGCGGGGTCAATCATGAGCCACCTTTCCGCCCAAGCCAGTGGCGGTGACCGCGTCCGCCCCGATCCGGGATCGCCGCTGCGCCGGGTTTTAATTGTTGATGACCACCCCCTGTTTTCCCAGGGGCTGGCAGGCTTGATGACACAGGCTTCGCTGGCCACATCGGTCGATCTGGCCGATTCCGTTGACCAGGCAGCGGCCCTGCTGGCAGGCCCGAACGATGTCGATCTCGTGTTGCTGGACGTTTCACTGCAGGGCGAAACCGGGCTGATGCTGTTACCGCGAATCATTGCCCGGGAGCCGCCGGTTCCGGTGGTGGTCATTTCCAGCTCGGAAGACGAAACAACCGTTCGGGCAGCCCGCGCAGCGGGCGCGCGGGGATTCCTGCCGAAATCAGCCGGACGAACCGCACTGGTCAGTATGTTCCGGGCCATCAGCCGGGGGGCCGAGTACTTTCCGGGGCGGCCTCAGCCGGCGGCCCAGGTCCAGGCACTGACACCCCGGCAGATGGAAGTTCTGTCACTGCTGGCGCAGGGCTTTCCCAACAAACGGATCTGCCAGAGCCTCAATCTCACCGAACACACGGTCAAGACCCATCTGAAGGCAATCTTTGCCCATCTCGGGGTCCACAATCGCACCGAGTGCGTCAGTCAGGCCCGCCAGATGGGCTGGCTGTAACCGGCGTATCAGCGTGAGGCGGGTCGCAGACTGCAAGGGCGGGGGCATCCGCGGCCAGCCTGACATCAATCCAGAAGGTGCTGCCAGCGCCGGGTTCCGACGTGACCCCGCAGGACCCTCCGATCATCCCGGTCAGCTCTCTGACAATGGCGAGCCCAAGTCCCAGCCCGGCCGGATTGTCCCGACCCTGAGCACCACGGACAAACGGCTGGAAAACCGAGTCCTGAAGCTGCTTGTCGAGACCCGTGCCGTTATCGTTGATGCTGACTCGGACGATGGCGCCCCGGGGCGCGACGGTAATGCGCACTTCGTTGCCACCGCTGTGGTCGATGGCGTTGAACACCAGGTTCTGCAGCGCCCTCAGCAGGAGCTCCGGGTCTGCCATGACCTGAAGCCGCGGTTCCGGGGTGGCCCGGCAAAGCCGGATGTCGTGCAGGGTTGCATGATCAACCGTGAGGTCAACGAGCTGGTCCAGCAGGGCGTTCAGGTCCATGACGTCGTTCTGGGGCTGGATCATCCCCTCGTTGATGCGTGAAATATCCAGCACGGTGCCCAGCAGGCGCTGAAAGTGACTGACCGTGCCCTGCAGGCGGCGGACCAGGCTGAGGTGCTCCGGGGCCAGCCGCGCTGCCGACAGGTTTTCCAGGGTCAGGCCAATGATGTTCAGGGGCTGGCGAAGGTCGTGACTGGCCACGGTGATGAGATGACTTTTGCGTTCGCTCTCTTCGGCCGCGCTCTGGTGCAGAAAATTGACCAGTTGCTGGTCGAGGAAGTGGGCCCGGTGCCGGTATTCACTGAGCCAGGCCCCCATCATCCCGATGGTATTCGCCGTGAGGACGAAAAACAGGTTGACCATGACCGCGCCCGGCGGCAGTCCGACTGATAACTCCACAATCAGATAGGTGACGATAATGATTGCCGAGGCGATGGATGCGGCGAAAAAGGGCAGGCCCATGGCAAAGTAACCGAACATCAGCATGAGCAGCATTCCCTCGTAGGGCAGGGGGAAGTCCCGGAGTCGAGCGTTGGCGATGATGGCCACCACACTCAGGCCGCCAATCAGATAGGCGAGGGCGTACAGACGCTCGAAACCGAGGTCCCCCGGTTGTTGGCAATACGACAGCCACCACACCAGGGTGATGACGGGGCAGGTGACCCACAGCCGGATGGCTGTGGTGGTCTTCGCCAGTTCCGGTGGCAGCATGACCAGGTCCAGCAGCACAAAGATACCGAAGATCAGCAGCCCGGCTGCGGAAACCAGGCGGGCGCGCTCCCGCACCGCTGCGGCCCTGAGCTGGCGATAACCGGGTTCAAGATCGGGGCTGAATCGCAGGCGCCGAAAACCGGCCGATTGCTGCAATCTGATTGTCTGCGTATCCATCAAGCCCACCTGCCGTTACGGAGCACTATGCAGTGTAATGCTCCGTATCCGGAGAAGACGGGAGTGGGCGCACATTATGGCTGATTGCTGCCCAGCATCTTCAGTCGAGCCCAGGTGTGTTTTTTGTTGTCCGGAAAGTACTGGTCCAGGAGTCGGGCCTGCTGGGCGGCCTCGTCGGCGTCGGCCAGTCCGGATTCCTTCAGCTGGGCCAGGGCTTCACTGTATTGCCGGTACCGGGCATCGAAGTCTTCGCGCTCCCGCAGGTAGGCCGTGACATCGGCCGCTGCATCCGGAGCCATGCCCAGATCCATCAGCTGTTGTCCGGCGTTCTCGGGGGAATCCGCCGTTTTCATGGTCTCCATCCGCTGACGGTTCTCCTCGTTGGTCTCCAGAAGCCGGCGTTCGGTTTGCAGCAGGGGTTCCGGAAGCTGGTTGCGATGCCAGTCGATCAGCGCCGTTTTGGCGCCATCCGTCAGGTCCGTCCGGCGGGCGATATCCAGCGTGGCCAGAGTGTACTCTCCGTACGCCTCTTCCATGCCAAAGAAGGCCCGGTGGGCGTCAGGACTGAACACAGTCTGTCGGAGTTGCTGGAGATCCGTGAACGCCTTTTCGAGCATTTGCTGTTGGTACGCCGGGTCGTTCTGGCGCGCCGGATCCAGCGGGGCGGCCTGCAACGCCAGAGCTTGCTGCTTGTAGTCGAGATACTGGTCCAGGAGGGCCATGGCCTGCCTGGCGGCCTCGTGCGGGAGATGACCGAAAGCCAGTGCCCGGATGCGCTCCAGGGCGATCTCCGGCGACACCTCTCCAACGGTACTCAGGAAATAGTCGAAGAAATCCCGGGTACCGAGATCAACAATCAATCGGCCGTTGGCGTCGGCCTTCAGGGCACCGTCGATATCGGTGCCTTCCAGGGAGCGGGCAAAGGGGGCGGACCCCAGCGTCTCCGGTGTGCGGGCGGCGATCGGGGCGGCGGCTGAGGTGTCAGGACCGGTGCCCGTGGGGGCCTTGGTGCCAGCCTGAGGTTGCAGGCTGAGTTCAGGGACGACGGTCTGAGCGTCGGGGGCATCGCGGTCGCCAGTGCCCGCCCGGGTGGTTTCACCGGGCGGGTACAGCCACATCGCACCGCCGGCCACGATGGCCGACAGCGCGATGGGGGCGAGCCATCGACGTTGCAGGAACTGACGATGTCTCATCTGGACCTCACAGACCGCGATTTTTCAGGCGGTTAGCCTGCGAACGGTAAAGGGATACCGGGTTGGTCCAGAGGGAACGGGCGCCGAACAGGTGATTGATGGCATCCACATGGTTCATGACGTAGTGGGTCCCGATCACGTTGCCCATTTTTGTGGAGCAGACACCCACGAGGCCATCGTTGGGCTCGCTGCCGAACGCCAGCGAGGTGATGCCCAGGAACGGATCGGAAACATCGAGAATGTTGGTCCAGACGGCGCGGCCGGTCCAGGAAAAGAACTTGATGCGGTTGCCGTTGATCCAGACGTTCTCATCGGTGCCCGAGCAGGAGGAGCGGTTGACCCCTTTCCAGCCGAGGGCATCGTTCAGTTCCGTGGTGCCCCGCGTGGTCAGGGTTTCCAGCGCAGCCACACCATCCTGGGGGTTGCTCGAGCCGGACAGAGCGTTCACCAGGTCGCCCAGGGCGTTGGCGATGGTCTGCGCTCCGCCTTCGACGTAACTGCCCGGCGGGAGGATGCCGCGGACGACATCGGCCACTTTCGAGCCCTTGTTGACGCCATCAATCGAGGTGATGGAGGCGATCTTGTGGGGAATGAGTGACGCCGTGACCCGGGACGTCGGTGCGCCCTGGCTGTGGGCCATGAGATTGACCTTGGAATGACCGAGGCCGTTGACGTAGTTGGCCAGTTGCTGGCCCCGCTGTTCACTGCTGTTGACGAAGGAAACGCTGGCGGAATAAACCCGTGCGCCGCTGCGTTCCAGGTTCCAGGGGATGGTGTGGAAGTAGTTGACCAGACCACCGATGGTGTTGAATCCGGTGACACCGTGAACCAGAACAATCGGGTAGCGGGTCTGGGTATAACTGGCGTGGCTAAGGAACGAGGCTGACAGCATGACAAGCCCCAGCGCGATGGCTGCGGTAGTTCGAATACGCATGATTGAATCCTGTTGTTTTTGTAAGCGGCCGCTTCCATGGCGGCCTTGGGTCATTAATGCGTTGTCGATTATTCGCGCGAATGCGCGGGCGCGGAATCGCCCATTTGGGGGAGGTGATCAGGAGAATCGGTGGGGTTCCAGTTCCATGTGCAGAATGCGCTGGCCAAGCATGATCACGCGGCCGGTGTAGCGCTCCTCGCCGGTGGAGGTGAAGTCAAACAGAAATCGGCGCCAGACCCGCACCCGCCCCTCGGGGTCGCGCTTGAACCAGATGCCGCGAAGATAGACGGCATCGTCCAACAGCATGACGTCCATGCTCTTGCAGTAGCGGCGGGCCGCCTGGAGCACGAAGTCCTTGATGGCCTTGGCGCGCCACCAGTACCAGATGGCGAAGGCGGCTAGAAATAGCCAGAAGAGGGTTCCCAGAGTCACGGTTTGGCGATCTTTTTCGTTGAATAGCAAAATGGAGTGACAGACTACCCTAATCGGCTGGCTTGGGAAATTGTGCCCGGCCTGCCCCTGGGTGGCCGGGCGATTTGCGGGCCGGTCAGTGACCGGCTTTATTGTGATCGCGCGCCAGCAGGATGTAGAACGCCGGCAGCACGAAGATGGTGAACAGGGTGCCGATGCCGAGACCTGCGCTGATGGTCAGGCCGATGGCGAAACGGCTCTCCGCGCCCGGCCCGATGGCAATCAGCAATGGCACCATGGCGAAGATCAGCGCCAGTGAGGTCATGATGATCGGGCGCAGGCGGATGGCCGCCGCCTCGATGACCGCCTTGACCTTGTCCAGGCCCCGTTCCACCTGCAGCTGATTGGCAAATTCGACGATCAGGATGCCGTTCTTGGAGACCACGCCGATCAGGGTGATCAGCCCGACCTGGGTGTAGATGTTCATGCTGGCAAAGCCGAGTACGATAAACGCCATCGCACCGGCTACCGACATGGGCACGGACACCAGGATAATGAACGGGTCACGCCAGCTCTCGAATTGCGCAGCCAGTACCAGGTAGATCACCAGCAATGACAGGAAGAAGGTGACTACCAGGGCGCTGCCCTGGGTCGCAAGCTGCCGGCTCTGGCCAGTGTAGTCGTAGCTGAAGCCCTGCGGGAACACCTCGTCAGCGGTCTTTTCCATGTAATCCATGGCCGCACCGGCCGCCACACCCGGCATCACCACGCCCTGGAGGGTCAGCGAGTTCTGCTGATTGAACTGGGTCCGGTTGGACGGCTCAACAGTGCGGCTGAAGCTGACCACACTTTCGAGCGGAACCAGTTCACCGGTATCGGCGCGGATGTAGTAATCGTTCAGCGCTTGAGCGTCCAGGCGGAATTGCTGGTCCACCTGGGGAATCACCTGGTAGGAGCGGCCTTCCATGCTGAACCGGTTGATATAGCCCCCGCCCAGCATACTGGAGAGGGCCTGGCCGACGTCCTGCATGGACAGGCCAAGGTCGGCAACCCGGTCCCGGTCCACGTTGATCCGGGTGATGGGCCGGTCAAAGTTGATCGATTTCTGCAGGAACATGAAGTTGCCGCTGCCCATGGCCTTGCCCCGCAAGTCGTCGGCGACCTGGTCCAGCTGCTCATAGCTGTTGCCGGTGGTGATCACGAACTGGAACGGCAGGCCGCCACCGGAACCCGGCAACGACGGCCGCGGGAACACCGCCGTCTGCAGCCCGGTGACCTTCTTGAGCTCGGCATCCAGCTGGGGCTGGACTTCGAACTGGGTAATCTCCCGCTGGCTCCAGGGCGCCAGTTTGAAACCGCCGAACACCGCATTCGGCCCGGTAAAGCCGATGATCATGAAGTCTTCGTTGTACCCGGGCAGGTTCGACATCCGGTTCTGGATTTCGTCGCCGTGCTCCTGCAGGTAGTCGAGGGTGGCGGTCTCGGGCCCGAGGCCCTGATAGAACAGGATGCCCTGATCCTCGGTCGGCGCCAACTCGTTCTGGCTCATCATGGCCATGAAGTAAATGGAACCCAGCACCACAACCGCAAAGAAGATGACCACGGACTTGGTTTCCATCAGCGAGCTGAGAGCCTTCTTGTAGCCGTTGGACAGACCGTTGAAGCTGCGTTCCACCAGCGCCTCGAACCGGCCGGGGTTGCCATGGGGCTTCAGTACCAGGCCCGACAGCATGGGGGAGAGGGTGAGCGCCACGACACCGGAAATCACCACTGCACCGGCCAGGGTGAAGGCAAACTCGGTGAACAGCGAGCCGACCAGGCCGCCCATGAAGCCAATCGGCGCATACACGGCCACCAGTGTGGTGGTCATGGCAATGATTGGCACCGCCATTTCCCTTGCGCCCTTGATGGCGGCGTCAAACCGGGACTCGCCCCGTTCGATATGGCGGTGCACGTTTTCGACCACGATGATGGCGTCGTCGACCACCAGGCCGATGGCCAGGACCATGGACAGGAGGGTCAGGAGGTTCAGGGAAAAACCGAACATCAACATGATGAAGGCGCCGCCGACCAGCGACAGGGGAACCGCCACGGACGGCACGATGGACGCCCGGATTGAGCCCAGGCACAGGAACACCACCACCAGTACAATGACCAGCGCTTCGAGCAGGGTCTTGATGACCTCGTTGATGGAATCCTCAATGAAGTCCGAGGCGTCATAGGCCAGCCGGACATTCAGGCCGGAGGGCAGCTGGCTTTCGATGTCCGGGAGGGAGTCTTTCACCAGGCCGGCCACGGTCAGCGGGTTGGCGCCCGGTGCCAGTTCAATGGCCACGTAGGTCGCCGGGTCGCCCTTGTAGAGCGCAAGCTGGTTGTAGGACTCCGAACCCAGCTCCACCCGGGCGATGTCCTGAAGCCGGATCTGGGTGCTACCAGACTGTTTCACCACCAGATTGCGGAACTGATCCGGATCGGCGACATCGGTGTCGCTGGTCATGCTGATCTCGGTGTACTGACCCTTGGTGTTGCCCACAGCCGCCTGGTAATTGTTGGCACGCAGCTTGGCAACGACTTCCGGGGGAGTCATGTCGACTGCCGCCAGCCGCTCCGGATCCAGCCAGACCCGGAGTGCGAATTTGCGGCCAATCAGCTCGGCCTTGCCGACACCCGGAAGTGCCTGCAGCTTGGGCTGAACCACCCGGGTGAGGTAATCGGAGATCTGGGGCACACCGATTTCGCTGCTGTAAAAAGCAATGTACATCAACGCGGTGGAATCGCCGGTCGTGGAGGTGATGACCGGGTCCTGGGCCTCTGCCGGCAGCACGTTGCGCTGACTGGCTACCTTGGCCTGAATCTCTGCCAGTGCGGCATTGGCGTCGTAGTTGAGTACCATCTTGGCTTCGATGGTGGAAGTTCCCTGGGAGCTGGTGGAGGTCAGGTAATCGATACCACTGGCCTCAGCAATGGCCTGCTGAAGCGGTGTGGTGATGAACCCCTTGATCAGGTCAGAGCTGGCGCCCGGATAAGCGGTGGTCACGGTGACCGTGGTGCTTTCGAGCTCGGGGTACTGACGGATCTCCATCTCCATCGCAGCCCGGGCGCCGAGCAGCAGGATCAGAAGGCTCACCACCGTGGCCAATACCGGACGGTGGATAAAAATATCGGTAAATCGCATTATTCAGACGCCTCCTGCGATTCACCTGACTCGTCCTGAATCTCGACCGGCTGACCGGCCCGCAGGCGCAGCAAGCCCTTCGATACCACGGTCTCGCCTTCGCCGAGTCCGGCCAGAATGGCGACCCGGGTGTCGCGGGTTTCGCCGGTGTCGACGGTGCGGCGGGTGACAACCTGGGTACCCTCGTCGTTTTTGCCCACGACAAAGACAAAGTCACCGTAAGTGTTGTAGGAGACCGCAGTGCGGGGCACTGTCACCACTTCGTTGTCCCTGGGCTGGCTGGTCATCACCGCCGCAAACATGCCGGGCCGAAGCAGGTTCTCCTTGTTGTCGAGGGTGGCCCGGATTCGTACGGTGCGGGTTTCCGGGTTGACGGAGGTGTTGATCGCGCTGACCGTGCCTTCGAAAATCTGGTCCGGTACCGCAGCCACAGTCGCCCGCACCGGATAGCCGGTTGCCACGTTAGGCAGGTTCTTTTCCGACAGGGTATAGTCGACGTAGATCGGATCCAGCATGTTGATCTCGACAATGGGCGTGCCCGTGGCAATGTACTCACCCTGGTCGACCATCCGGATGCCCAGCCGGCCGTCAAACGGTGCGCGGATGATCTTTTTGCTCAGTTGGGCTTCGGCTTCGTTCACCCGGGCGCGGGCGGCGTCGAAGTTGGCCTTGGCTTCATCGTACTGGGACTGGGAGACGGCGCGTTTGGGCAGGAGGTTGGAGACCCGCTTGAACTCCTGTTCGGCGAGTTGGGCTTCCGCCCGACGGGTCCGGAGTGCCGCTTCATCAATCGCGGAATCGATGCGAATAAGCACGTCACCTTTTTTGACGGTGTCGCCGGACTCGAAATTGACGGTCTCAACGACGCCGGGTACTTCGTTGGCAACCTCAATCCCGTTGACCGCTTCGATACTGCCAACGGCCTTGATCGCTGGTGTCCAGAGTTCTTTTTGGGCCTGGACCGCGGAGATCTGTGCGGGCGGACGCGGCTGCCCCATCTTTTCTTGCATCTGGCCAAACTGGTAAAACTTGTAGCCAAAAATGCCGCCAAGGACGACGCCGAGGAAGATGATAACGATCACGAAGCGGGAGGCAGTACGCATAGTTCGGGTCCTGGGAATCGGGCTTTATATGTAAGTCATAAAACATAGCATCCTATAAAAGTCCGGTAGGTGTTGTCACCGGTTTGTCAGTATTTCTGCGTAGCCTATTCAGACAGTTGCGCCAATTTGGCGCCATTGGACTGACCGTGAAGGGGATGCTGGTATTGTCGGTCAGGTAAGTGACAGAATTACGAACGGACTCTAGTGAAGGATCAGCGCATGCAGTGGATTCTCGGCCTCGCTCTGGCGGCTGCCGTCTTTGTCATTCTGAAACAGTGGGGCGCCCTGACGCCCGAGAAGCAGAAATCGGCAATCTGGAAGATTGTTCTGGTGGCGGGCGGAGCGCTGCTGGTATTCATGGTTTTGACGGGGCGCGTGCACGTGTTGACCGCGGCTGTGGCTGCGCTGCTCCCGCTGTTGCGAAAACTGCCGGCGGCGTTGAAGTATATTCCCCAGTTTCGCCAGAATTTCCGGACCGGTGCCGGTGCCGAAGCGGATGAGGGCCAACATCGCAGAGCGGCATCCCATGGCAATATGTCCAAGCAGGAAGCCTGTGAGGTGCTTGGGGTGCAGGCGGGATGCAGTGACGAGGACATTATCGTCGCCCATCGGCGGCTGATCCAGAAACTGCATCCTGACCGGGGTGGCAACGATTACCTTGCCGCCAAGATCAACGAGGCCAAGAGTGTCCTGCTGAGTCGCTCTCGGGCCTGACGCTCAGGGCAGGATATCAACCTTCACCTCAAAGCTGCGATTTTCTCCCCGACTGCTGCTGACACTGTAGGTAATGCCGGACCGCTGGCTGCTCGCCTGTGTCGAGGTGCCGCCCAATGACACCCATTGCCCGGGTTCTACCCTGCGAACGGTGACCAACGCCTCGGTTTCGTACCCGGGCAGCGACGCCGGGTCCTCTTCGAATGAAACAATATTCAATTCAATGGCGCGGTCGGAAATGACCTGTGGGCTCACCAGGAAACCGCTCCGGGTCTCGACCTGTTCGAGAATGGCTGCGGGATTCCGTCCGCCCTGAATAACGATTGGAAGCGTGCTGATCTGGCCCGAGGTCACATGGGCCGAGTGTCCATCCTGCACCACCAGGCTGCGCTGACGGGCATTGTTGGTGCTGGTAACCTTGCGCTCGACGTTTACGTTGACCCGGTCCTCCGAGCCCGAGATGCTGGCACCAGATCGCTTGCCGCCGATGTCTTCCCGGGACCGAACCGTGATACGCAGCTGCACGGCGGCCACATCCAGGGTGCCGATCAGCATGCCAATTTCGTCGAGCAATTGCGCCTCCCCGCGAACTACCACCTGTTGTCCCCGTGCAACCACCGTCAGCGCCGAGTCTTTATAGAGTGCACGGATCTGGCTGGCGACATCGTCGGCAGGCCGGTTATGAAGCTCGTAGACCCGGGCCCCGGATTGCGCCAGGGCGCCCGCCGAAAGCAGGCAAAGGGACAGAAGCAGCACCAACGCCGCAGCCAGGGTGCCGGCGCGGTATTGGAGGTAGGAGGACGTTTGTTGTGTCATTTCTGCTCCTGACCCTGCCATCGAACTTCAAAAAGTCGGGGCAATGGGGTTGCCAAGGTGAAAACCGGGGGTATATATTGAAAAGCATGAAGACGACACACGCGACCTGTCAATTGAATGTTCTGCAAGCTTTCGGTGAAAAACCGATAGCGGCAGTCGCTACTGTGTTTTCTTGGTGGTTTGGTTATGGCTTTTATTTTAGCCAGAGCCCGGGCCGCCCGTAAGATCTTCATCGACCGAACAACGAGGAAGGCAGCCCGGCAGAAACCCAGGCTGCCACCGGACTCAAAAAGCCCCGACTGGTAGCCCAGCCGGGGCTTTTTCGATTCTGATACAGGGAAACAGGAACAGTGATATGAACATGCCGCCCAGCACTGACGCTCTAGAGGCCACTGATGCAATGAGCGAGGCCGCGCCCGATGCCGCACCAGAGCCTCGCCAGGAAGTGGCTTTGCCCACTCCCGCCGCCCTGCGCCAGCATCTTCCGGTTGATCTCTCGCTGGCCAGACAGATTGCCGGCAAGCGCGAGGCGATCCGCAAGGTCCTGCGGGGGGAGGATGACCGGACCCTGATCGTAATGGGGCCTTGTTCCATTCACGATGAAGTGGCGGCGTTGGAATACGGTGAAAAACTCAAAGCCCTGTCGGATGCGGTGAGCGACCGGTTCCTCATTGTGATGCGAGCGTACCTCGAGAAACCACGAACCACCGTAGGCTGGAAAGGTCTGCTCTACGATCCCGAGCGGACCGGATCCGGCGATCTGAATGCCGGGCTGGTGCGCTCCCGCCGGTTGCTGCTGAACCTCTCCGAGATGGGCCTGCCGCTGGCGACCGAGGCGCTCAGCCCCTTTGCAATGGACTACCTGGGTGATCTGGTTAGCTGGACGGCCATCGGCGCCCGCACCACCGAATCCCAGATTCACCGGGAGCTGGTCAGCGGACTGCCCATGCCGGTCGGCTTCAAAAACGGAACCGATGGGAGCATCGGGGTGGCGGCGAATGCCATGAAGTCCGCCGCCCACCCCCATCACCACATGGGGGTTTCCAACACCGGTGCGCCGGTAATGATTACTACCGCGGGCAATCCCGATACCCATCTGGTGCTGCGCGGCGGTCGGGGCGTGACCAATTACGATGCGGACAGCATTGCGGCGGCGATCCGGTCCCTGTCGGATGCCGGGCTGTCGTCCGCGATCATGGTCGATTGCAGTCACGACAACGCCTGCAAGCAGGCTGAGCGTCAGTTGGACATTGCCCGGCAGGTGATGGCCCAGCGCAAAGCCGGCAATGCCCATGTACGGGGTCTGATGCTGGAAAGTTTCCTGGAGCCCGGCCGACAAAATGACGGTGACGACCTGGTTTACGGTTGCTCCATCACCGATCCGTGCCTGGGGTGGGACCAGACGGAGGCTCTGATCCGCTCACTGTAGAAAGCAGGAGCTGACCGGCCAACAGCAGCAGAACGCCGCCCATCATGCGGTCGAGCCAGTGTCCGAACCGATTGAAGCCGCGGCGGACCCGGGGCAGGGTAAAAAACACGGCCACCAGAGCAAACCACAGCGCCGTGGCGGCGGCCATGTAGAGACCGTAACCGGCCTGCAGCGCAATGGGCGTGCCCGGATTGATCACGACGGAAAATAGTGACACGAAGAACAGCGTGGCCTTGGGATTCAGCGCGTTGGTCAGGAAGCCGAGGCGCAGGGCCGCAATCCTCGACTGTGCCGCTCCGGGGCCAGCGTCGACGTAGATGCCATTGGCGCGGGACCGCAGGCACTGCACCGCAATCCAGGTCAGGTACAGGGCGCCGACCACTTTCAGGATGTTGAACAGCCATACAGACTGTTGAATGATCAGGCCTATGCCCAGCAACGAGTAGGCCACATGCAACAGAATGCCCAGGCCGATGCCGACGGCGGTGAGAAGGGCGTTTTTCCGGCTCTGGCTGAGTGCCTGCCTGAGCATCACCGCAAAATCCGGCCCCGGGCTGGCGACTGCCAACAGGTGCACGAGGGCCACGGTCAGGAATTCCGGCCAATAGCTTTGCACGTCATTGTTCCCCTGATCTTCTGGTTCTTGAAGCCACAGCTTAAGCCAATTCATCGGTGATTTCTCGTGCGCGCAACCGCAATCGGTCAGCCGCGGGCAGTCGATACTTCTATACTGTTGAATGGTTATAGACCCACCTCTGCCCGCCACGCTGGATGGGCGGCTGCAAGGAGATGTCAGAATGGAAAAGCGAGAAGTCGACGTTGCCATCATCGGAGTGGGTACCGCCGGCATGGTGGCGTACCAGCGAGTTCGGAAAGTCACCGATCGGGTCCTGCTGATCGAAGCAAACCGTTACGGAACCACCTGCGCGAGGGTCGGGTGCATGCCGAGCAAGCTGCTGATCGCGGCCGCCGATAATGCCAATCAGATGGCCAAGGCACCTTTATTTGGTGTTTCAGCCGGCAGTATCCGGATTGATGGCAGGGCGGTCATGAAACGGGTCCGTCAGGAGCGGGACCGCTTCGTCGCCTCGGTAGTGGACTCGGTCGACAAATTTCCTGACGCCCATCGCCTGTTCGGGCACGCCCGGTTCGCCGGTCCGCACCGGTTGATGGTCGAGGTTGGCAATGGTGAAGAGCAGGAAGTTCGGGCGGGGCGCATAATCATTGCCACTGGGTCCCGGCCGAATATCCCGGGTTTTCTGAAAGAGGCCAAGGACCGGTTGGTGGTCAACGACGATCTGTTCGAATGGCAGGATCTGCCGGAATCCGTGGCCGTATTCGGCCCCGGCGTCATCGGTCTTGAACTTGGTCAGGCACTAGGTCGTCTCGGAGTCCGGGTCAGGATGTTCGGGGTCGGTGGTGCCATAGGGTCCATCCAGGACGAATCGATCCGGCAGTACGCGCTGGAAGCCTTCAACCGGGAGTTTCCGCTCGATCCGGACGCCGATGTCCGGAAGGTTGAGTGCACCGGCGAGGGTGTCAGGATAAGCTTCCGCGACCCGGACCGGGGTGCCGTGACTGAAACCTTTGAGTACCTGCTGGCTGCAACGGGCCGGCGCCCCAATGTCGATGGGTTGGACCTCCAGAATGCCGACATCGAACTGGACGACCAGGGCATGCCCCTGTTCGATCCCCATACCCTCCGGTGCGGAGACAGCCACATCTTCATTGCCGGCGATGCCAACAATGCCCTGCCGTTGTTGCACGAAGCCGCAGATGAGGGACGCATTGCCGGTGACAACGCCGCCACCTACCCGGACGTTCGGGCCGGTCTGCGGCGGACGCCGCTGTCGGTGGTATTCACCGATCCCCAGATTGCCTCGATCGGCCTGACCATTGATCAGGTGGATGAGCGGTGTCGGGGGTGCTTCGCGGTCGGCGAGGTCTCGTTCGAGGATCAGGGCAGGAGCCGGGTCATCGGCAAGAATGTGGGCCTATTGAGGGTCTATGGCGAGCACGGCACGGGGTTGTTGATGGGAGCCGAGATGTTCGGCCCTGCCGCCGAGCACATTGCCCATTTACTGGCCTGGTCGGTGCAGCGCCGGCTGACGGTCAGTGAGATCCTCGAAATGCCGTTCTACCATCCCGTGATCGAAGAAGGCCTGCGCACCGCCTTGAAACAGCTGAATCGCAACCTCAGTATTGGCCCTGAGCCGGCTGAAGGCTGCACCGAGTGTGGGCCGGGCGTCTAGCGGCCCAAAGGCTTTCATGGAAGAAATGGGCGACGCTAAAGGCCACGGTAAAGTGGGTGAGTGCGAACGTCAGGGTCTTTGATAATCATCAGCTATGCGAATCGTAAAATAGATAGTGATACCGTGAGGCTATCGATGGGATTGGCGAACTCCACTTCCTGTATCCGGATGGCCCTTTTACAGTGGACACCATAGTAATCAACCACCGTTAAGGAGGCTCACGATGGGCAAGAACTTTATTGGCCTGGACACGGAAAAGACCGAACAGCTGGCAGGTTCACTGAACGACCTGCTCTCCAACTACCAGATTTTCTACATGAACGTGCGCGGTTACCACTGGAACATCAAAGGTGACAACTTTTTCGAGTTACATGTGAAATTCGAGGAACTGTATGACGACCTTCTGCTCAAGATCGATGAGATTGCAGAGCGCGTGCTGACGCTCGGGCATCGGCCGGCACACGCCTACAGCACTTACATCGAGAAGTCGGAAGTGCCCGAGCGCAAGGACGTGTCTGATGGCCGGGAGGCGATGGAAAACATCGTCGACAGCTTCGCCAAGTTGATTGGCAAGCAGCGCAAACTGCTAAGCCTTGCCGGCGATGCCGAGGACGAGGGCACGGTCGCCCTGATGAGCGATTACATATCCCAGCAGGAGAAAACCGTCTGGATGTATCGCAGTTACCTCGGCCACTAAGTCCGACACAACTGCAGAAGGGGCGCCGGTATGGCGCCCTTTTTGTGGGGTTTCCGAACTCGAGCCACGCCCTGCGGACTAGACCGCCGAGGTCATTGAGCCGGTAGCGGAGTCGTCGAAGCGCACGTCCAGTGGCGGTACCTGTTGGTGCAGGAACCACTTCTCCGTGACCACCTTCCGCGTAAACCATTGCGAGCGCATCAGTGTGCTGGCCAAAGGCATCTTGACCCAGTCCGGTACCTGCCAGCCCTGGTCCATATCGGTGGCGCGGTTGCCAAAGCGTTCGGCAATGGCATCGCCGTAGACCTGCAGCGACGATGCGGAGTAGTCCGCGGCGTGAAGTATGACGTCGGCCGCCATCAGCGCCGACTCAACCGCAGGCCGTATACCCTCGCCACTCTGGGTGTATGCCAGTCCAGCGGAGTCGCCAATCAGCAGGACGCCATCGTCTACCAGTGGCCGCTCGGCGTGGGCGTACAACAAATAGGCATGGCCTTTGAACCGCCCCGGCAGGTCTTCTGGAATGCGCCCTGAGTCTTTCATGTCCTGAACAAAACTTTCCAAATGCTCGGTCAGCTTGTGATTGTCCTCGCGCCCGAGTCCGATGTTCAGATAGTTGCCCTTCCTGAACACCCAGGCGTAGCCCTTGAGGTCCCGACAGAACCAGAGCTCCGGCGTGTCACCCCGGGCTTGGCACGCCTGGGCCTGCTCCGGTGTCATCTCGAACTCCACTTCCTTGGCGGCCACCACAGTCTCGTGGCTTCCGGGGCCCTCGCCCAGTAACCGCGCAACCGGGCAGAAGTGGCCACCGGCTCCAACTACCAGGGGGGCTTCCCAGGTATTGTTGATCTGCCAGTTACCAGCGTTGCGGACAATGCTTTTGACCGGCGTGGACAGAATTTTCCGTACCGTCACCCGATCGAGCAGGTAGTCGTCAAATTCACAGCGACGAATGCCGTAGCTGACCACCTCGCCGTGGTCGTTCTCCACGGCGGGCTGCCCCATCATGCCGATGCGAAAGCGCCGAATCGGCTGCAGCGTTCGACCCCGGCGATAGTCTTCCTTATCAATGTGCAGGGTTTCCATCACCGCCGGTGTCACCCAGCCGGCGCAGGTCTTGTCCCTCGGGAAATCCTGTTTGTCGATGACCAGAATACGCTTGCCGCTGTCCTGCAGGCTGTGGGCAAGAGTCGAGCCGGCCGGCCCGGCACCGACAATTATCAGATCGTAGTATTCCATCAGACGTTCTCCGGCGCTGCGGGACGGGTGTAAAGGTCCTTCCGGTTCTGCGGCAGGTCATTATTCGTGCCGTGGGTGAACACAACCTGAAACAGCTGCAGGGAGCCGGCGCGGAATGCGGCAATGGAGCCGGCCAGGTACATCCGCCAGGCACGGGTAAAGTGCTCATCGTACATTTCCGATACGGTGTCCTGATTCTCGTTGAACCGCTCCATCCAGTGCGTCAGGGTCTGGGCATAGTGCAGACGGAGGTTTTCGACATCCAGGACCGAGAAGTCACCCTGTTCACAGATCTCTATGAATTCACCGATGCTCGGTGGATAGGCGCCAGGGAAAATCCGTTTCTCGATCCATGCATTCATCAGCATGGGGCGATTCCGGCCGATGCTGTGAAGCAGCGCCATCCCGCCTGGCTTGAGGCTGCGCTTGATCAGCTCGGCCAGTGCCGGGTAATTTTCCTTGCCCACGTGTTCCAGCATTCCGATTGAGACGAAGGCGTCGTACTGGCCCTCGATATTCCGGTAGTCGTCCTCCACGTAATCAATCAGGTGATCCAGCTCCTGCCGACGGGCTTCTGCGCGGGCATAGGCAAGCTGTTCCCGGGAAATGTTGTAGGAGTGCACCTTCACCCCATAATGGCGGGCCATGTAGCGGGCCAGTCCGCCCCAGCCACAGCCGGCTTCCACCACCGTCATGCCGGGCTTCAGCCGCAGCTTGCGACAGACGTGCTCCAGCTTGGCAAGTTGGGCCTGTTCCAGGGTCAGATCCGGTTGCTCATAATAGGCGCAGGTGTACTGCATTTCAGCGCGATCCAGCCACAGCTGGTAGAACTCGTTGCCAAGATCGTAGTGGTGGTGGATGTTTTCCCTGGCTTCCGAGATGCCCGTGGATCTCGGATTGTGGTTGCGCCAGAGTGCATCGAGCCATCTTGGCCATTTCTGGCGGGCCGCGTGGACCGACCGGTACAGGGTTTCCATCAGATCCGGCAGTTCGCCTTCCACCTCCAGGCGACCGGCGCTGTAAAGGTCGCCGAACGCGAGATTGGGGTTGGCCACCAGCGTGTACAGGGCCTTCGGATCAGTCAGACGCAGGACAAACCGGGCCTCCTGTCCCTCGGGTTCGATCACATCGCCGTTCCACAACCGGAACCGGAGGGGCGGTGAGCCTGCCATACGCATCAGTTTGGCGACGAGCCAGCGTTCGTAATGGTGCGGTTGCCGATCGGTCTGGGTTTCTTCCAGTGGCAGGGTCAGCACGTGTGCCTTGTGTTCGGGATCTGTGCGCTCGGTTTTTTGGGCAGTGCTCTGAGTCATGGGTCCTTCTCTCCCTTCCTGTCTACTCTCAACATCACTGTCACGGATGACGACTTTTCCTAAGGGCTTGTCCCGACTACCGATCTGAGAATCGCCGGTGCTGTTCTCAGTATAGGAAACGTTCAGAGTTTGTCAGGTTCGGGGGAAATTCCGGGGGGAACCGCGCAAAGAAGGCCGGTTTTTCACGAAGAGGGAGAAAAAACCGGGCTCAGGGGCCCGGTTTTCGGAGGTCAGTAAGTGGCGCTCATCCCGAACCACTCGGGGAAGATCACAATCATCGCCAGTACCAGTATCTGGATCAGGATGAATGGGATGATGCCGCGGTATATATCGATGGTTTTCACCTCCGGCGGCGCCACCCCTTTCAGGTAGAACAGCGAGAACCCGAAGGGGGGGGTCAGGAAGCTGGTCTGCAGGTTCATGGCGATCAGGATGGCGAACCACAGCATGTTGATGCCCATGGCTTCGGCTACCGGCGCCAGGATTGGCACGATGATGAAGGAAATCTCCACGAAGTCGATGAAGAAGCCCAGGATCAGGATGACCAGCATCGACAGAATGATGAAGCCCCACTCGTTGCCCGGCAGGGCATGTAGCCAGTCCTCCAGCAGGTAGTCGCCACCGGTGTAACTGAACACCATGGAGAAGGCGGTCGCACCGATCAGGATGGCAAACACCATGGCGGTGACCTTCACGGTGTCCTTGGAGCTGTCCCAGATCATCTGGAACGAGAACTGCCGATAGATGATGGCCAGAACAACGGCGCCGACGCCGCCAAGCGCGGAGGACTCGGTCGGGGTGGCAATACCGCTGAAGATGGAGCCCAGCACTACAATGATCAATGTCAGCGGCGGAACGATCGCCAGCAGTGCGGACACGACCTCCTGTTTGCGGGAGCGGGTCGGGTCGGCCGGCATGGCGGGTGCGGTCTCCGGTTTCAGGCGGGTCATGATCAGGATGTAGATGATATAAAGGCTAACCAATACCACGCCCGGCCACACCGCGGCCTTGAACAGGTCGCCCACGGGCAGACCGATGACATCACCAAGGATGATCAGGATGATTGACGGAGGCACGATCTGGCCCAGGGTACCGGACGCGCAGATGGTGCCGGTGCTCAGGCGCTTGTCATACTTGTGCGCCAGCATGACCGGCAGAGAGATCAGGCCCATGGCCACCACACTGGCCCCCACCACACCGGTGGACGCGGCAAGCAGGGCGCCCACCAGAATGGTGGAGATGGCAAGCCCGCCGGGCAAGCCGCCAAAGAGGCGCCCCATGGAGGTGAGCAGCTGCTCAGCCAGCCGGGTGCGCTGCAGGACAACCCCCATGAAAATGAACAGGGGCACCGCCATCAGCACGGTATTCTGCATCACACTCATGATGCGGAACGGCATGAATGCGAACAAATCCATGCCTTCGGAGTAGATGCCGAAAAACAGCGCGACACCGCCGAAGGTGAACGCCACCGGAAAACCCAGCATCAGCATCAGCATCGCGACGCCGAACATAATCATACCGATCATGCCAGACCTCCTGCGCTGTGCTCGCTTGAGTAGCTTTTCTCGCCCGACAGGACGCGGATAGCGTAAGTGATCATGCCAATGCCGCTGGTTGCGATAAAGAACGCGGTGATGGGGATGATCGACTTGATGAGATAGCGATGGGGCAGGCCGCCGGGATCGCCGCTGCCTTCACCCATGTTGTAGGAATCCAGCGCGAAACTGTAGCCGTAGGTCCCGATCAGGTAGGCAAACGGGATGACAAAGATCACAGCGCCCACCATATTGACCCAGGCTTTCGCCGTGTTGTTCCAGTTGGTGTAGAAGACGTCGACCCGAACATGACCGTCCGTGCGCAATGCGTAAGGGATACCAAATAGAAAGACGATGGAATATAGATGCCATTCCATTTCCTGCATGCCAATCGATACTTCGTTGAATGCGTAGCGGGAAACCACGTCGTAAAATACGTTGGCTGCCATCAGTATCATTGCGATACAGGCGATCCAGCCACAGAGGTTGGACAACCGGGTCAGGCCCTCGTCCAGTTTGATAATCCACCGCATTGATAATCCTCCGCCAAGCGGGTTGGCGCTTTTTCAGCTGCTATAAACGACAAAACCGGGACCCCTCAGAGAGCGATCCCGGCTCAGTACTGGCCGTTATCTTACTCGACTTCGGCCATTGTGTTGAGGTAAGCGCGCTCGGAAATGTCCGTGTAAGCGCGGCTCATCTCCAGGTAGTCTTCCTGAGACTCAACGATCTTGCTGGCGAGTTCATCACCTGCAGCGGCTTCGTTCAGAAGCTTCTGGTTGGCCTCATACATGGCATGGAAAACTTCCTTCGGGAAAGTCTTGATCTGCACGTCCGGATGCTCTTGCTTGATGCTGGCCCAGGCCTTGGCGTTTTCGTGCTGGGATTCGATCAGCATGTCATAGGCCGCGGTACGCATGGAGATGCGCAGGATTTCCTGCAGGTCGGCGGGCAGTTTTTCCCAGACCTTCTTGTTGACCAGGAACTGCAGCTCGGTCGCCGGCTCGTGCCAGCCGGTGTAGTAGTAGTCAGCAATCTGCTGGAAACCCAGACGCAGATCCAGAGCCGGACCTACCCACTCAGCCGCATCGATGGTGTTACGCTCAAGCGCGGTGTACAGCTCGCCCGGGGCGATGTTGGTGGGGCTGACACCGACCTCGGCGAAAACCTCGCCAGCGAAGCCGGGAATCCGCATCTTCAGGCCCTGAAGGTCGTCGACCGACTTGATTTCCTTGCGGAACCAGCCGCCCATCTGGATGCCGGTGTTGCCGCCCGGGAAGGACATCAGGTTGTGCGGTTCATACACTTCCTGCATCAGGTCCATGCCGTCGCCGTAGTAGAACCAGGCGTATTGCTCCAGTGCCGTCATGCCGAAGGGCATGCTGGTAAAGAACAGGGTGTTCGGTACCTTGCCTTTCCAGTAGTAAGAGGCGGAGTGGCCCATGTCGTACTGGCCGGCTTTGACCATGTCGAACACACCGAACGGTGCCTTGTGCTTGTTGGCGGAATCGATGCGGATGCGCAGGCGGCCATCGGACATCTTCTCGGCCATGGCCGCCATGTTCTTGGTGGCGTCACCAAAGATCGGGAAATTTGGGCCCCAGGTTTCTGCGAGACGGAGAGTAAACGTTTCCTGTGCGAATGCCTGTGAGGCGGCAAAGGTAGTTGCCACAGCCAGCACAGCCGCGGAAAGAACAGAACGGATCTTCATTGCTCTTCTATCCTCTTATCATTTTTGTATTTAGAGCGCCTTCCTTTGGGAAGGGACAACTCTTAACGGTAGTTCAAGTTAACAATTATCGTTAGGAAACGGAATGAAAAACCCGGTCACTACGACGTAGGTCGTAGGGCCTGCTAAACATCATCCATCCGGCCTATCTGGCGCGCGAGCCGCATCGCCTCATGTTCTTCGAGCGCCTTGAGATCTTCCAGCAAGGTTTTGGCCTCGGGTATCTCCGCCTTGCCGATCAGAGCGTCGTAAAGGTCCATGACCTGGTCGTGGAAATCAAATATTTCCCGTTCGATGCCGTCAAAATCCAGATCTGCATAGTGGGTATCGCAAGTGCGATGGGATTTGATCGGCTTGTGACTGGCATAGTCGTACAGTCGGGTTTTCATCGCCTTGGCGTCCGCCTGTTTTTCAAACTCGGCGACGGCCTGCTCCAGCTTGGCTTCGTGGCTGCTGACGTAATCGAGCAGCGCACTGGCCCTCTCATTGGTATTCAGGGCGGCCGATTCGTGCAGGCACTCGGCCAGGTAGGCGTGAAGCTGGCGGGTCCAGTCGATGAGATCCTCGAAGGTTTTGATTTCCATGGCAAACTCCTTGGGCCGGGTTTGTCGTTTCCTGATGATTTGTCTTTCAGTCTAGTCAAGAATCTGCCGGGTCGCGTCGGGGTGACAGCGGCACGGTGCCGTTAAACCGGGAGGGCGAAACCGGCAGGTAAACCGCTTCGGCCTTGCGTCGCCACGTCCGGAATCTGGCGAGTGACGGCTTTTCCACCGAATAGTGGATGGCGCTGGCCAGGGCCAGAGCAGTTGTCAGTGCCAGTATCACGCCCAGCCAGCCGGGCAGGCCGGCCTCGTAGCTCCAGCCGATCACCCCGTAGCCGATGTTCTGGTGCACCAGGTAGAGGCTGTAGGACAGGCTGCCCAGCCAGAGCATAGGGCGATTCGACAGCCAGTTCATGCGCCCGGCCACCGCCAGGGCGAACACCGCAAAGCAACCCAGCACGAACAGGCTGTAAGGCAGTTTATAGGCAACCAGGCCGTGGCCGATACTCAGGGCCAGAAGGGTGTTGTCGAACGCCGATCCGCCTCCGTAGCGGTGCCGACGGTAAATCAGCATGCCGGCGACGAACAGGGGCGCATACTTGACAAACAACAGGTCCTTGACGAGAAACTCCAGCTCCGGTGGTATCTGTTTCCACCACAACGCCCCGGCATAGGAGACAATCACCCAGGCGGCCAGCGCGAGCCGGAGGTGCTGCCAACGGCGCAAGCCAAAGAACAGGAGCGCCATCCAGCTGTAGAAGGTGACTTCCACCACCAGGCTCCAGTAGGCGCCATCGACGTGGGCCTTGCCGAAGTATTCGTGCAGCAGGGTGGTGTTCAGAAGGGCAACTTCGAGTGGGACCGCCCGGCTCTCGGGACCGAGCCAATGCACGGACAAAAAGGTAAGGACAATGGCGGCCCAGAGTGCAGGCAGCAAACGGAAGGCGCGGGCCAGCCCGAACCAGCTGGCTTTGCTGGTGCGCTCCAGGGTCATGAAGATCACAAAGCCGCTCAGAATAAAGAACAGGTGGACTCCATAACGGCCGAAGAGCAGAGTGGCTGTGGCGGCCTCGGGCAGTTCAAACCCGTGGCCATAGAGCTTGTCGTAGTATGGCAGGTAATGAAACAGCACCACGGCCAGAGCGGCGAGGCCGCGCAGGGCATCAAGGCTGGCTAGTCGGCTGGGTGATGAGGCCATGAATCGCTTCCCGTTGGATGAAGCTATAATAGCCTGCTTTGCCGGGCGGCAATACGGTTTGGAACTACCATTTGCTTGCGGCGCCTATACGATGTGTTAATAGATGCCGGGCCGGGACTCCGGCTCCGGGACAACGCAAGGAGTTGCTGTCATGACTACCCCACTCGGCGTGATTGAAGGCTTTTACGGCCCCCTGTGGAACTGGCAGGAGCGCCGTCAGCTGGTACGCTCACTGGCTCCCCACGGCTACAGGTTCTATCTGTATGCGCCCAAGGCCGATGCCTTCCTACGGCGTCGCTGGCAGGAACCGCATCCGCCGGCACTTGCGGCCGAGTTGGCCGAGTTCGGTCGTTTTTGCCGGTCCGAAGGAGTGCGATTCGGCATCGGCTTGAGCCCGTTCGAAATCTTCAACAACTTTAACGAACAGGCCCGGGAAGCCCTGGCGGCCAAACTTAGCTGGCTGGACCGCATCGGCATCGATGAGCTGGCGATCCTGTTTGACGACATGCGCTCCGGCGCGCCAGATCTGGCCCAGACCCAGGCCGATATCGTGCACTGGGTCCGGGAGCGAACCTCGGCTGGCCAGATCAGCATCTGCCCCAGCTACTATTCGGACGATCCGGTGCTGGACCGGGTCTTCGGAGAGCGGCCGTCCGATTACCTGGTGACCCTGGGGCGCAAGCTCGATCATTCTGTGAATATTTTCTGGACCGGGGAGGAGGTCTGCTCGAGGGAGATCTCGCCGGGACATCTGAAGCGGATCGGGAATTTGCTGGGGCGCAAACCGGTGTTGTGGGACAACTACCCAGTAAATGATGGCGATCGGATGTCCCAGCACCTGCATCTGCGTGGCTTTACCGGGAGACCGGCGGCGAATGCGGCCCACCTTACCGGCCACGGAATCAATCCGGCGTTGCAACCGACACTGACGGCCATTCCGGCCATCACACTGGCTGAATCCTACCGGCTGGGGCCCGAGTACCAGTACGGTCAGGCCTTTCGTCACGCAGCCCGTGAAATGCTGGGGCGGGAGCTGGCGGAGCAGATCCACACCGACCTGCTGGTGTTGCAGGATGGGGGGCTGGGTCGAATCGGGGATGAAAAGCGCCAAAGTCTGTTGCGAACCTACGACGCTTTCGACCATCCGGCGGCCAATGAAATCCTGCGCTGGCTGATGGGGGAATTCCAAGTTACCGATGAGATGGTGGCCACCCAGTAGGCCGGACCCTCACTGGAGGTAGTATTCGACCGTGGAAACCACCCGAACCGTCTTGACCGGCTGCTGTCCTTCCATGACGCCCGGGGCCTGATCCCGGGCGAGAATCTGGAACACACCCTGATTGGCCCGGCGCAATCCCCCCAGTTCAGCATCGGCGTCCTTGGCAAACTGTGCCGCCGCTTCCCGTGCTGAGGCTGTGGCCTCGGCGATCATGTCCGGTTTGATGTCATTCAGGCCGTTGAACAGGTAGGTGGGGCCGGCCGGGCCAAAGTCTGACGACAGCACCACCCCGGAATCCACCAGCTCGCTCACGCCTTGGGCTGCGCGCTGGATTTTTGCGATCTCGTTGGCGCGCACCATCAATGTCTGATTGATGATGAACTTATGCTCGCCGTTGTTGCCCTGGTAAGGGTTGGCCCGGGTATCGGTGACATCCAGGCGCTGGAGTTCGACCTTGGTTTCCTCGATGGCCTGGAGCTTCAGGAACGCCATGATGGCTTCCCGGCTCTTTCGGGCAAGGTCCTGAGCCTCGGCCAAGGTGTTGCCGGTGGCGACAAAGCGAATTGGCCATAGGGCCAGGTCCGCGTCCACTTCCCGCTCGGCCACGCCTTTCACGGTGACGTAACGGTCACCGGTGCGCAGATCGGTCAGCCCGTCGGCAATCAGTGATGCGGACAGGATGATGCTGATGCCGATGATGAGGGCGACGAGAACTTTCATGGCGGTTTCCTTGTGTTGCGAGACCCAGCGGCCGGGGAGTGCTGCTATCCTTGAATCAGGGTCAAGGTTAGCGCCTTGTGACAGAGGCGAAAAGGGGGGTGGCCGTGGTAAAGGTTGAACTTGTGCAGGGCAACATAGCGTCGCAGCCGGACATGGATGCCGTGGTCAATGCAGCCAACGCCCGCTTGCTGCCGGGCAGTGGCGTTGCCGGTGCCATTCACAGTGCTGCCGGCCCGGGGCTTGCTGAGGAATGCCAGGCACTGGCCCCGATCTCGCCTGGTCAGGCCGTGATCAGCTCCGGGCACAGGCTGCCAAACCGGTATGTTATCCACTGCCTGGGTCCAGTGTACGGTGTGGACGAGCCGTCTGATCAGCTTCTGGGAGATTGTTATCGCAACGCACTCATGCTTGCAGAACAGCACCAACTGCGCTCGGTGGCGTTTCCTGCAATCTCCACGGGCGTGTTTGGCTATCCGGTGGACAAGGCGGCCGTGGTCGCCTTCGAGGCAATCGCCCGGTTGGCGCCCACGCTCAATTCCGTCCGGCTTATCCGTCTTGTGCTGTTCAGTGATTCGGACCACAGGGTGTTCCGGACGGCGCTCAGTCGCAGCGGGTTGAGCCCGACTGGCTGAAGCGGGCGGTCATGGCTGCCCGTTCGCGTTCAGGATCGCGAAACTCCACCGGCAGCGGCTGAATAAAATACAGGAAGTCACCGCGTTGGCGGTATTCCTCGACCGCCGGAGTCGTCTGATTGTCGGGCCAGAACACGGGGGAGATTACGGCAACGGAGAGTTCCGGTGCGCGCTGCTCCAGCACCGCGACAGTACCCAGTCGTTCTTCGCTGTGGAAAGTGCCGGTGACATGGAGAATCTGATGGTCCGGAAAGGCTTCACGAGCCTCCAGGATGCTCACGGCCATGGTGTTGTCCCGCAGGAGCTGGGCCCGGTAGGTATTCTGCATGCGTTTGCTCATGGTCGGATCGCCGGCCCCGTGGCTGCCGGCAATGGCCGCCACAAATTTCGCCTGGTAGGCGGGCGTGTCGATAAAGGGATCCCGGGGTAACCGGCTGCGACGTTCCTCGGCCAGGGTGTCGAGGTAGCCCGCCCCTTTGCGCCCGACACAGCGCACGATGTCGGCCGGCGCATTGGCGGCGATCACGGGAATGGCCCGAGTTCGCGCAAATTCCACCAGTGGCCGGTAAGACGCCCGGTAGTTATCCCAGGCGGCGGTGTCTTCAATCAGCTCGGTTTCGCCAATCTGCCCGCTCAGGTAGCCGTCCAGTTCCGCTTGGTGGTCCAGTTCGAACTGCTCCATGGTCAGCACCTGATCCGGACGCTGACGGTAAAGTGCGGCCTGAAGCCGAGACTGGAGAAGATGCGAGCCGTGATGACCATGATATTCGCCCACCACAACGACATCGGCTGCAGATACCTGTCGGGCCAGCGCTGCCACATCCAGAACCCGGCCGGTCGTGGCCTCAACGATGCGGGTGTCGTACTGGGTGTCAGGTGGTTCCAGTGTTGTCGTCATGGTCGAGCAACCACCAAGGCTGAGTAGTGCGATCAATAACAGGGTGGGCATTTGTAAATTCATGCCAGCAGTATACGAAAAGTCCGAGCGTTTGGTTGTGGATTGTGCCCAGCCCGGCCGATCTCGTAACCTCACCCGCAATATAGGGTAGAATCCCGGGTTTATCCCAGGCGATCCGCTCATGTCCCACCGCGCTCATCTGTTCTCCCTTCGTTTTGCCCATGCGTTTCGCGAGGCCTGCCTGGACGAACGGTACAGCGGCCGGAGATTGCTGAGGGATGTGCTGGCGGGCCTGACCGTCGGCATCATCGCAATCCCCCTGGCCATGGCCCTGGCGATCGCCAGCGGCGTTGCACCGCAGTATGGCCTTTACACCGCGATTGTCGCGGGTTGTGTCATTGCCCTGACCGGTGGCAGTCGCTTCAGCATTTCCGGACCCACCGCCGCCTTTGTGGTGATCCTGTATCCCGTTGCTCAGCAATACGGCCTGGGTGGCCTGTTGCTGGCCACGCTGATGTCGGGGGTCCTGCTGATCATCATGGCCCTGATGCGACTGGGTCGGTTCATTGAATACATCCCGGAGTCAGTGACCCTCGGATTTACCGGTGGCATTGCCGTGGTTATTGCCACCCTTCAGGTGCCCGATTTTTTTGGTTTGCCACTGGCCGGCCTGCCGGAACCCTACTGGGACAAGCTGTCGGCATTGGCGCAGGCGCTGCCGGCGCTGGATGCCATGAGTACGCTGGTTGCCGGCACCACGCTGGCGGTGATGCTGCTCTGGCCCCGCCTGAACACGCCGATCCCGGCGCACCTTCCGGCGGTGGTGGTTGGTAGCCTGCTGGCGCTCTTGCTCAACGCCGGGGGTGCATCCATCGACACGATCGGTTCCCGGTTCAGTTTCCTGTTGCCGGACGGCTCGGTCGGTGCGGGTATCCCGCCGGTTCTGCCGGAACTGGCCTGGCCCTGGCAGCGACCGGATGCCGGGGGGGAGCCGCTTGGCCTCTCCTGGTCGATGGTCCGGGAGCTGCTGCCATCCGCATTTGCCATAGCGATGCTGGGAGCCATCGAATCCTTGTTGTGCGCGGTGGTGCTTGATGGCATGACGGGCCGGCGCCACAGTGCCAACAGCGAACTCATGGGGCAGGGCATCGGCAACCTGGTCACTCCGTTCTTCGGTGGTATTACCGCCACTGCGGCAATCGCCCGCTCGGCAGCAAACTACCGCGCCGGGGCAGAGTCCCCGGTGTCCGCCGTGGTCCACTCCCTGGTGATTCTGCTGGCGCTGATATCCCTGGCCGGTGTTCTGGCCTACCTGCCGATGCCGGCCATGGCGGCACTGCTGGTGATTGTGGCGTGGAACATGAGTGAGGCTCCCAAGGCGGTCCACCTTCTGAAAACGGCGCCCCGCAGCGATATTCTGGTGTTTCTGACCTGTTTTTCGCTGACGGTAATCCTGGATATGGTCATCGCCATAACCACCGGTGTCCTGTTGGCTGCGGTACTGTTCATGCGCGAGATGGCGCAAATGACCCGGGTCACCGATATCACTAACAGCAAGCGGATTGGCGGCGCCGGTCTGCCCGAAGGCTGGCGGGTGTTCAAGATCAACGGGCCGTTGTTCTTTGCCGCTGCAGACCGGGTTTTCGGGGAGCTGGCGTCGCTGTCGCAGGAAGCGAGGGGCTTCATTCTCTACATGGACGGCGTCACGGTCCTGGATGCCGGTGGCCTGTCGGCGATGAACAAACTGATCAGCACCTGTCAGCGTGATGGCACGGAAGTGGTGCTCGCCGATCTGCAGTACCAGCCATTGAGGGCGCTGGCTCGGGCGGGTGTAAAGCCCATTGACGGGGTTAGCCGGTTCTGCCCGTCGCTCGACAAGGCGCTGGCCTCGGTCGGGCGGCGGTGATTTCAGGAAATATTCAGGAAATCAGTTGATTATCGGCTATGCTGGCGGTATCGATACCGCTTTGAGACAGGATGCCCATGCTCCCTTTCCGGATTGTTGACCGAATAAAGTTCGTCGTCGAGCGCCAACTGGTGAAGGGCGCCGGGTTCCAGCTGCTTGTGGTGGCGGCTTTCATCGCGCTGATTTCGCTGATTGGCGGGCTGCTCGTAGTGCCCTTGGGAGCGTCGTTCGAAAACGTGGGATCGGCAATCTGGTGGGCGTTTCTCAGGCTCACCGACCCCGGTTATCTAGGGGACGACGTCGGGACCTGGCAGCGGTTTGTCTCCACCATGCTTACGGTCAGCGGCTACGTGGTGTTCATGGGTACCCTGGTGGCGATTCTGACACGCTGGTTGATTGCCAAGATGGCCGACCTGGAACGGGGACTGACGCCGGTCACCCTGAAAAATCACGTTGTGGTACTGGGCTGGACCAGCCAGACCTTACCGTTGCTGTCCGAGCTACTCGGTTCGTCCGGCCGGATGCGGCGGTTTCTCGAGAAACACGACACCCAGAAACTGAACCTGGTGGTGTTGTCGGAGGACGCTTCCGCACAACAGGTGCATGAATTACGCAGTGAGCCGGGCATTGGTCGCCGGGCGCGGCAGGTCATCCTGCGCTCCGGATCCGCTATCCAGCCCGATGCCCTGCACCGGGTCGCCTGTCTGGATGCGGCCGCGGTGATTGTGCCCAGCGCCACCCACGAGGCGGGCAGTCTGGTGACGTCGGACGTTGAAACCGTGAAGGCACTGCTGTCGATTGCGGCCCAGGCCCGACATTTTCACTCCCCCCTTCCGTTTGTGGTCGCGGAAATCCAGGACGTTCGCAAGCACGCGGTTATTGAGCGCGCGTACCCCGGTGCTGTCGAGGTGGTTGCCGGGGACGCCACCATCAGCCGGTTGATGGTGCAGAACATCCTGCACCCCGGTCTGTCCGAGATCTACAACGAGCTGCTCACGGCGGGCGCCGATAACGAAATCTACGTCCGGGGCGGAGAGTCGGTGGCGGGCCTGTCCCTGGGTGAGCTGGCGGCGGCTCGGCCGGGCGTCATTGTCCTCGGGTTGCTGCGACGGCGCGGCACCGACTGGGACGTTCGGCTCGTCGCCCCCTCGGATACCCGTATCGACGCCGAGGACCGGGTCATCATGATGGCCCGGGATTATTCGGAAACCGATCCGAACCCGAAATTGCCCGCCCTGCCGGTTGTCAGCCTCAAGGAGGCCCGACCGAGTGGTCGGGTTGAGACAGTCAGGGACCAACGTGTCCTGGTGTTGGGCTGGAATCGCCGGGTGCCCAGCCTGGTGGCCGAGTTTGCCAGCTACGGAAATCTGGACTTCCAGGTGGACCTGGTCTCGGTCGTCCCTGCCCGGGAGCGTGAGCAGGCAATCCTCCGTTATGTGGGGGAATTTCCCCGGGTTCGCTGTCACCATCTTGAGGCGGATTATATGGTCGAAGGCGAGCTCCGGCGTCTGATGCCTTCAGGCTACGACACCGTGATCCTGCTCAGCAGTGACCGTCTCGCATCGGGTGAGGAGGCCGATGCCCGGGCCATGGTCGGCTATCTGCAACTGGAGGAGATCCTGGCCGAAAGCCCAAAGCGGCCGCAGCTGATCATGGAATTGAGCGACCCGGATAACCGGCATCTGTTGTATGACCATCAGGGTGAAATGCTGATCAGCCCGATGATTCTCAGTCACGTGTTGGCCCAGGTTGCTTTGCGACGGGAACTGAGGGTGGTGCTGGATGAGTTGTTCACGGTGGGCGGTGCCGAAATCCAGTTCCGGGATCCCGATAATTACCCGTTACCGGCCAGCGTCGACTTCCAGTTACTTGAAAAGATTCTCGCCAATGAGGGCGAGATCGCTCTGGGCGTGTTTCGGTCCCGTCCCGATGACAAGGGGCGCCATCTGATGCTTAACCCCCCGCGCAAGCAATACCTCGATATTCAGTCCGGCGACCGGCTGGTGGTTCTCTGTAACACCCTCTAGATACCCTGCCAATGTGCTCGTGGTCCGGTTCAGGCGGGTGTCTGCCGGGTGCTTACCAGTATTCATGCAAAAAATGCTGAAAATAGATTATATAAATTTCAATTATAAATTTTAAAGCACTAAAGTAACCCTCAATGTCAGCGCCATGCTCAAAAAATAAGCAGGCTGTTGGCTTCGGACGTTGCTGTAAGCTTCTCCGCACCTACTTAGAAAACCAACGTAGAAAGGATTGAGACCATGCCCTACGCACAAGACGTTGACCAGATTGCTTCCCTGTTGAAGCAGCACCCGACCTGGAACGCCATCAACCCGAAGCACGCCGCTCGCATGCGCGCTCAGAACAAGTTCAAGACTGGCCTGGACATCGCCAAGTACACCGCCAAGATCATGCGCGAAGACATGGCGAACTATGACAATGACACCTCCCAGTACACCCAGTCCCTGGGCTGCTGGCACGGTTTCATTGGCCAGCAGAAGATGCTGTCCATCAAGAAGCACTTCGGTACCACCAAGCGTCGTTACCTGTACCTGTCTGGCTGGATGGTTGCTGCCCTGCGTTCCGAGTTCGGACCGCTGCCTGACCAGTCCATGCACGAGAAGACCGCCGTTTCCGGTCTGATCGAAGAGCTGTACACCTTCCTGCGTCAGGCCGATGCCTGGGAACTGAACCACCTCTTCCGTGCCCTGGAAGAAGCCGAGAACGCCGGCGACAACGCCAAGGCTGAAGAACTGATCAAGCAGATCGACAACCACGAAACTCACGTTGTGCCCATCATTGCGGATATCGACGCTGGTTTCGGTAACGCCGAAGCAACTTACCTGCTGGCCAAGCAGATGATCGAAGCCGGTGCCTGCTGCATCCAGATCGAAAACCAGGTTTCCGACGAGAAGCAGTGTGGTCACCAGGACGGCAAGGTAACCGTGCCGCACGCTGACTTCCTGTCCAAGATCAACGCGGTTCGTCTGGCGTTTCTCGAGCTGGGTGTGGACGACGGTGTGATCGTTGCCCGTACCGACTCCCTGGGCGCAGGCCTTACTCAGAAGATCGCCGTGACCAACGAGCCGGGCGATCTGGGCGACCAGTACAACAGCTTCATCGACGGTGAAGTGATCGAGAAGGCAGAAGACATCAACAACGGCGACGTTGTGATCAAGCAGAAGGGCCAGCTGGTTCGCCCGAAGCGTCTGGCTTCCGGCCTGTTCCAGTTCAAGCCTGGCACTGGCGAAGACCGCGTGGTTCTGGACTGCATCACCAGCCTGCAGAATGGTGCTGATCTGCTGTGGATCGAGACCGAGAAGCCGCACGTTGGCCAGATCGCTGCCATGGTTAACCGCATCAAGGAAGTGGTACCCGACGCCAAGCTGGTTTACAACAACAGCCCGTCCTTCAACTGGACCCTGAACTTCCGTCAGCAGGTATTCGACGCCTGGAAGGAAGAAGGCAAGGACGTATCTGCCTACGATCGCGCCAAGCTGATGAGCGAAGAGTACGACAACACCGAGCTGGGTCAGCTGGCCGACGAGTGGTGCCGTAACTTCCAGCGTGATGGTTCACGCGAAGCAGGTATCTTCCACCACCTGATCACTCTGCCGACTTACCACACCGCGGCACTGTCTACCGACAACCTGGCCAAGGGTTACTTCGGTGACGAAGGCATGCTGGCCTATGTTGCCGGTGTACAGCGTAAGGAAATCCGTCAGGGTATCGCCACCGTTAAGCACCAGGACATGGCTGGTTCCAACATCGGTGACGACCACAAGGAATTCTTCGCGGGCGAAGCGGCCCTGAAGGCCGGTGGTAAAGACAACACCATGAACCAGTTCGGCTAATCGAACGGTCTGGTTGTCGCTCCCGGGCTTGCCCGGGAGGCACGAAAAAGCCCCGCCAATGGCGGGGCTTTTTTATGGTTGATCGGCTGTCACCGGGACGCTGCGTCGCGAAAGCGCTGGATGCGCTCCTCGGTAACCGGGTGGCTCGACAACAGGTCGCCAAGCCGGCTCCAGCGACTGTTCGCTTCCCGTTCCTCGTCCCCTTCGCCCTGACCGGTATCCTCCAGCGCCGCCAGTCGACTCATGATGTTGGCAAAGTGCCGTGGATCCAGATCATGCCGTTGCAGGGTTTCCAGTGCGTATTGGTCCGCCTGCCGCTCCATCGTGCGTGAGTAGGACAGGCTCATCAGCACAGCCGGCACCATCACGGTGGTGTCCGAAAAGGCCGACAGGTCGCCGGTCATCATCACGATCAGCCAGAAGGTCAGCGACGACTGGACCATGCCCTGCATGCCATGACGATGCTCTACGTGGCCAATTTCGTGAGCGAGGATGGCCACCAGTTCGTCGTTGGTTTCCGCCAGTTCGACCAGCTCATCGGTGAAGATCAGGGTCCCGTCCGGCAGTGCCAGGGCATTGGCCCCGATGGCCGGAGCCGAGCGGAACAGGACCTTCAATTCCTGCCCGCCGACCGGCGCCAGAAAAGGCTCGAAGTGGCGTTGCAGCGCTTGCTGGCGGGCCTCGGACAGTTCGGAGGGTTCGAGCCAGGTGCCATCCAGGGAAGTCAGCGTCGACTCGCCCACCTGTTCGGCAATGCGGTCGGGCAGGGCATGGGCGACGGCTTTGGCCGTCCAGGGGACGCCATAGACGAAGGCAAACGCCGTGACCGCAATCGTGGCCACCACCGCCGTCAGGATCAGCCCAAGATGGTTTTCCAGGCGATGCAGCAGGCGCGCCATCCGGCCCGATGACTTGCCCCGGCCGAGCTGATCCACGCGATCGTTATCGGTGGTTTCGAAAACGCCGTCATCCGGCAGGTAGAGGTATCGCGGGGTGTTGCCCACCCGGGGCGAGATGTTCAGATCCTGCAGGGACAGGTGCTGTTTGAGGGATGCGGTGACCAGAATCAGCTCGCCACCGACAGAACGCAGCAGGGCGTCCTGTCGGTGGGAGTTGTCGCCGGAATAGAACTGTCCTTCAATGGCCAGATCAGATGGCGGCGAATTCGACATCAAACGCATCTCCCAGTTCCTGACCCAGGGCGCTGGCGCGGTTCTGCTCAGCTGCGACAAAGTGGTCCAGATCCCCGGAAATCAGCATGGTTGTGCAGGCGGCGCGGTAGCGCGCCATGCGAACTTTGGCCCAGGGCGTGAACAGGCCGAGGGTAAGCACGACGAGCAGGCTGTTGCTCAGATAGATCCAGACCATCTGTGCTGGCCCCAGTTCAGACTCGAAGCGGTGTTCGGCCAGTTCGGTGGAGTTCAGGAACAGGTTGGCCACACCGGCCATGAAAAAGCCGAAGATCGTCAGGTAGCCCACACCGCCGATGATGGCGGCCAGGACCGGAATGCCCGCCCGGGCACTCAGGTAGGCGCCGGCACCGAAACCGAGTGCCAGCAACAGGGCCTTGCCGAACAGCAGGTAGTACGCCTTGGTGGTGGCGGCCAGGTCAAAGCTGGTGGTGCCGTAGCGGCTGCCGTTGGCGACAAACTGGTGGGTTTTCTTGAGTACCAGTGGCGTCAGCAACAATAGGCAGAGCAGGTTCAGAAGGGGCCACACGAAGGCGACCATAAAGGCCTGGCCGTAGGTACCCTGGAAGTCGAACCGGATGTTGCGGTAGGCGCTGTTGATGGCGTTGAAGCGCAGTGAACGAATCATGATCCAGGGCACGAGGAACACAAACGCCACGGCGAAAGCGATGGCTGCCTCCACGAACAGTTCTGACAGGGCCACATAGGCGACCAGAACCGCGAGCGCAATCAGCCGGCCCTTGAGGATGGTGATCGGGCTGGCAAGGTACTGGAAGCTGGCGCCGTCCAGCCGTGTGTTGCCATAGAAATACTGGTTGTTGCGAACCGTTGCCCAGGCGGAATAGATGCCCAGGGTCACGATGGTGAGCAAAATGTTGACGATCCAGATGCCGAAGTACTCGCCGCCCCGCCCAGTGAACTCTAGGGGAGCGCGTCTGCGGTCGCCGGCGTCTTCGAAAGTGGTGCTGACCGGCGGCGTTCCCGCCGGCGCCTTTGCAGCAGGCGCTGGTTTTGCCGGGGCCGGGGCGGCTCTGTTCTGCGACGAAATCCGGACGTCGGCGCCGGCCGCGGTCAGGCGCTGGTGGTAAATCACCGCCTCTTCATGGTTCAGGTCGGACTTGATTGCCGGTGCCTCGGTGGTTGGTGAGAACAGACGCTCAATGCGTTCTTCCGTGGCGTTGAAAAGATCCTTCAGGTTGGCCTTCACCTGGGGTTCGTCAAATCCGTCCAGGACCTGACCGGCAAACACAATCTGATAAAGCTCTGTCGACATATGCCTTCCTTACTGTATGGCTTAACGATACGGAGCCAGGCCCCGTCTGTGCGTCCGTGCTGTGGCAGAACGGTAACATGCATGACATTACCAGAATTTCATAACCGGTGTGTGAGCCAGCCGACATTTAGGCTACACATTTGTGACGGAATCTGGACACCTGCATTCTAGATTTTTAACACCGGGATAAATTCCTATCTGCATGAATTGCGCGATGAAATCTTCCCATGTCCCTGAAAACAGAAGAAAGACCGTTTCAACCCTGAAACAGGTGTCGAGCTTTCAGATTCTCTGTGGTAGCGGCTGACTTTCTAAAAAATGATCTTAGATCAATCTTTTTCCGGGGGTGAGGGAAAAACTGGCGCGGGAATCGCTTTGGCCCTCCGGCGGGTCTGGACCCTGCTGTCTCCGATAGTCGTCGGATTGGGAATGGATCCCATGGAAGCCAACAACATCAAATCAAAGGAATTGACGCCATGACTATTAACCAACGCCTGCTGGCGACTGCCATTGCACTTGGCCTGGGACTGTCCGGAGCGTATCGACGGGGGTTCCTTCAAAGGCCTGGCGTTCCCTGAGATCCTCGTTGACGCTCAGCCAGGGCACCCGGACATCGGCTTCAAACCGGCTGGTGAAGCCGTATTTGAAGGTCAGGGCGCCAACGAAGATGTCGCGCTGGATCTCGGAGATATTGATCAGGCCCACAAGCAGGGCCGGAATCACGGTGTAGCCCTCGATGGCGACCCGGGTGGCGTTGCTGTGGGCGTGGGAAAACGCCGGTTCAATGGTCAGTCGCCCCGGCCGGGTGACGATTCCGCGGTCGGAGGTGATGGAGGCAATGTCGGTGTCCTGCTCTTTCTTCGCTTCAGCTTCTTCGGGGGATGCCGGGACGTCGTCGGCAGAGTCCGTTTACGCAATCCCCGTTGCGGGCATCAGGCAGGCGCTGGCGAACAGCGGAAAGAGTAGCGGTTTTCTCATGGTGGATCTCCCTTGTGGTGTGAGCCCTGTCGGTGATGACCCGACTGGGGACTGGCGTTGTATTTGTCCATAAGCCGGTAAAACGAAACTCTCGAAATCTTGAGGATGCGCGCTGCGGCGGAGACGTTGTGATGGGCCAGGGCAAGGCTGCAGGACAGGGCCTGACGGTCCGCCCGGGCCCGGAATTCCTCCAGGGTCAGGTTGGACGTGGCGGGCATGTCGGTTTCGGGGCCGACGGGTTCGAGTCCCAGATCGGCGGGCTCGATCAGCTCTCGGTCGCACAGGAGCAATCCCTGCCGCAGTCGATTCTGCAGTTCCCTGAAGTTTCCGGGCCACGAGTGATTGACCAGGCGCTGGATAGCCGTTTCGCTGAGCCGTTTCCGTTCGCCGCCACGATTGGAGGCCTCAAGGAGCGCCTCCGCCAGCGCGGGAATGTCCTCGCGACGGTCTTTGAGCGTCGGCAGTTTTACCTCCAGTCCGCCAAGCCGGTAATAGACGTCACTGCGAAACTTTCCGGATTCGACCAGCTCGGTCAGCGGCTGGCTGGATGTGGTTATGATCCGGCTGTCAATTGGGATGGGTTCGCTGCCACCAATGCGCTCAATCTGCCCCTCCTGCAGAAAGCGCAGGATGGCGGATTGCTGTTCCAGATTGAGTTCATCAATGGATGACAGGATCAGGGAGCCTCCATTCGCCAGTTCCAGCCGGCCCGGATGGGCACTTAGAGCATGGGTGAAGGCCCCTTTCTCGTAGCCGAACAGCTCACTCTGGGTCAGCGAATCGGGCAGGGCGGCACAGTTAACCGTTACCAGAGGCCCGGAAGCCCGCGTCGAGTGTTCGTGAATGAAATGGGCGGCGGCGTCCTTGCCGGTGCCACTTTCGCCGGTAATCAGAACCGGCTCCGGGGTCACCGAGAAGCGCCGGAGCAACCCGCGAACCTGGCGAATGGCCAGCGAGGTGCCTTCCAGGACCAGGGATTGATAATCGTCCCGGGGCAGGCCGACGGCGGGTTCGCGAATGGTTGCCATGCCCCAGAGGTGGCCCAGCACGGTATCAAGCCGTTCGTGATTGACCGGCAGCGTATGGAAATCGGAGCAGTACCGGGTAATCAGCTGTGCGGTCCGGGTACCGGTGATTGGGCGATGGGGCACAATGCCCACCCAGTAACTGAGACTGAGGGCCTCCAGCCATTGATCCAGCCAGGGCAGATCGTCGGGTGGGATGCGAGTGAGATCCAGAACGCCCACCTTGGAGCCGTCCGGGGGCGACAGTTGAATGGGAACCGGATTCTCCGGGTTGAAATCGATGAGATTCCATCGGGAACCCAGCGCTCTGCGCACGGTGGTATTGGTGTGTGCCGCTGACAACCAGACGAGCGGTCGCTTTTCCATCATGGCAAACCTCCATGAGAGTGATGCCTGGGAAAACGGGACTGCCAGTTGTGTAGGGACAACCTGTAAGCCGGCACGATGAGTTGCCCGGTCACGGCCCTGTGACCCGTCACACGAGCCAGAAAGAAGGTCTGGCGGTTCAATCCGGCATACAGGATACATGCCAGATTTCCTAACAGTCACTCATTCAAATGGTTGCGAGATCCGGAAATGAGGCGCCGCGTAAAACTGTAAAAGTAGTCGACAGTTGGCCGGTCACCCGACCCGGAATCCATCTGTTATGCTGAGGTAAAAACCGGAAGATGAAATGACCTATGGGCGATATGAAATCGATTGATGCGGCTCAGGCCGCGCGGGACGACCTGTTGCTTGAGCTTGAGCGCACCCGGCAACGGACCCGGGCGCTTATCACCTCCCTGCCGGAGGAAAAGCTGGCTGTGCCCTACCACCCGGGTGTAAACCCGCCGCTGTGGGAAATGGGTCACGCCGCGTTTTTCTATGAGGTGTTTGTGTTCAATCTCCTGGATGGTACGCCGAGTTTTGATCCGGCCATGGACGATCTCTGGGATTCGTTCCACGTCGAGCACCGGGACCGTTGGAACCGAGACCTGTTTCCCGGGCGGCAGGACACCCTGGGCTATTTCGACACCATCTATGGCCGCGTCGCCGAACGCATCCGGAGCCGGCCGCTGGACGACCGGACACTCTATCTGAACCGGTACGCCATTTTTCATCAGAATATGCACATTGAATCCCTGATCTGGTGCCGGCAAACCGTGGGTTACCCGCAACCGCCGGGCGCGGTAAAGCGTCGTCCGGCCCCGGGTCAGCCGGTCGCCGGTGACGCGGTGATCCCGGCCGGTCGCTGGATGATCGGCATGCCCGGGGATTCTGCGGCCTACGCAACCACGGATTTCGCCTTCGATAACGAGAAACCGAGATTCGAGATCGAGCTGGATTCGTTTGCCATTTCCCGCCAGCCGGTATCGAATGCGGAATTCCGGGCGTTCGTCGACGACGGTGGCTACCAGAAGCCGGAACTCTGGTCGTTCGGCGGCCGGAAGTGGCTCGAGACCGAGGTGGACGTTGCCCTGGTGCATGGCAGCCAGGAGTTCATGCCGCGGGTGCCGAAGCATCCCCTGTACTGGCGCTGGCATGAGCATCAGTGGCAGGAGCGCCTGTTTGACCGCTGGCAGCCGCTGACACCCGATGCTCCGGTCACCCACGTCAGTTTCTGGGAGGCTGAAGCCTTCTGTAACTGGGCCGGCCGCAGGTTGCCAACCGAGTTCGAATGGGAAGTGGCCGCTCTGGGTAACCGGGTCGACCAGCTCTTCCAGCGTTTTCCCTGGGGTAACCGGGAGCCTGATGAAACCCGGGCAGACCTGGATGGCCGGTGCCTGGGCCAGAATCCGGTTTACGATTACCCGGAATCAGACAGTCCTTTTGGCTGTCGGCAGATGATTGGTGGGGTCTGGGAGTGGACCAGCAGTCAATTCTTCCCCTATGACGGCTTCCGGATCGACATGTACCCGTTTATGTCGACCCTGCAGTTCGGCGATCACAAGGTTACCCGGGGGGGCAGTTGCGCCACGTCTTCCTGCCTGATTCGCGGCACCTATCGCCAGGCGTATCTGCCGCAGCGGAATGACGTGTTTACCGGATTCCGGACCTGTGCACGGTAGGGCCCCTGGCGCCTCATTCGGAATGGTCGCTGGCCCGGCTGATGATGTGGCTCGCGAGAGCAACACCGGTCTCGTTCATGGTCAGGTAGGCCTCATTGGCGCCTGCCTCCCGGATCTGGTGAGCCTCGTCGTCGTACATGGTGTGGGCAACGATATACCCCCGGAAGCCCAGCTTTCTCAGCATGCGCGCGGCAATGAGTTTGCCCTCGATGTCGCCCAGGGCAAGAATGACCGAGTGCACCTCGGGCATGTGCAGGCCGTTCCAGAATGAGGCATCCTCGGCGTCGGCGAACACGACGTTGCGGCCTTCCTTCTGGTGTTTGCTGGCCTTGGCCGGATCAGAATCCAGGCCCATCAATTCCGGTTCCTGTCTTGATACCCAGTCATAGGCCGCAGTGCCCGTTCGCCCCATGCCCATGATCAGGACCCGGGTATTGCCTAGGGACAGGGGCTGTTCGTCCGGGTGGTGTTTCTGGGTTTCGAAGTCGCTCAGTCCGGATCCGAAACGCTCGTAGATGACGTGGGCGAAGCGGTTCAACGGCGCGGAAATGACAAACGAGATCGCGACCGAAATAGCCAGTGGCACCAGCCATTCCGGCAGAGCAACACTGGCGACAATCAGGCCGAACTCGCTGTAGTTGGTCAGTGCCAGCGCACTCAGGAAACTGCTTCTTGCCCGCAGACGAAAGGCCAGCAACAGAAAGAAGAACAGAATGCCCTTCAGGGGCAGAACCAGTGCCGCAACCAGCGCAAAGGCGAGGGCCTGGCTGTCCGGCAGCCCGCCAATGCCAATCTGCAGGAAGAATCCCACCAGGAACATCTCTTTCACGCTCCACAGGGACTTGGACAGCTCCTGGGAGCGGGGGTGGTTCGACAACATGGCACCGAACACCAGGGCGCCAAGCTCCGCGCTCAGGCCAACGGATTCAAAGCCATAGCCGCCCAGCACCAACGCCACCAGGAGGCCGAGCAGAATCAGCAGTTCGTCATGTCCGCTGGCGTCAAGCAGACGGTACAGCAGCGGGCGCAGCAGCGGCAGGCCGAAAACGATCAGGGCCCACTGTGAGGGGGTCTGGCCGGCGGCAAGGCTCATCACCGCCAGGGCAATCAGGTCCTGCATGATCAGGATGCCGATGGCAACGCGGCCGTGGAAGGCGCGAAGTTCGCGTTTGGATTCCAGTACCTTGGCCGCCAGAACGGTGGAGGAAAACGACAGGGCAATGGCCAGCATAAAGGCGGTTTGCCATTGCAGGTCCATCAGCAGGTACAGGCCGGGGGTGAAGACCGCGCAGGTGATGCCAAAATGCAGCAGGCTGCCGCCAATCACTTCCCGGCTGACAATGGACCTGAGTTTCAGTTTCAGGCCAACGGTGAACAGGAGCAGCAGGACCCCGAGGTGGGCAATGTGCGTCAGTGCGTCGGTGGCTTCGATGGTCAGGCCGGACACGTCGGACAGGCCGCTGAGCAGGAAGCCTGCGGCCAGATAGCCCACCAGTGGCGGCAATCCGGCACCCTTGACCAGCAGGCCAAGTGCAAAGGCGAACGAAATCCAGAGAGCTTCAGGCATGCGACATTTCTTTCATCCAACACTGGGCAATGCCTGCAAGGCTATCCTGTTTTACCGGCCCGGTGTAGTCGATGAACGTGGAATCTGCTGAATTTATTCGAAATCTTGGCGGTTCAATGCGCCGACTCAAGGAATGAGCGAAAGAGTTCGGCGGAGCGTTCCGGTGCCTCAATCATCGGAGCGTGGCCAATATCGTCCAGCAGCTGGAGGCGGGCATCGGGAATGGCTGCCACGAACAGCTCGCCGTTGCGGTAATTGATGACCCGGTCTTCCTTGCCCCAGACCACCAGCACCGGATCCCGGATCAGTGCGAGGCGGGCACGAAACGCCGATTCATAGCCGCTATCTCGGATGGCGTCGAAAATCACCTCGTTGACTGGCCGGTTGGCAATCGCCTTTTCTTCCATGACATCCAGGATCGGCCAGGGAACGAAGGGTTTCTGCTCCAGCGCAAAGTCCATCAGTCGCTCCAGATCGCCGGGCTTCGAGGGAATCAGCGGGTTATCGCCCTCCATGACCAAGTCCACCAGCTCGCTTTCATACTCAAAAATGCCGGCCGGATCGAACAGGACTGCGGTCTTGATGCGGCCTGGGTAACTAGCGGCGTAGAGCGCCGTAATGGCCCCGCCCATGGAATTCCCCATCATGTGCGTATTGCCGATGGACAGCGCCTGCAAAATCTCAGCCAGACGCTCGGTCTGTTCCTCCAGGGAATAGCCAAGATCAAGTGGCTTGCTGCTGTCGCCATGGCCGGGCAGGTCGATTGCGTATACGTTGAACTCGTCGGTCAGTTCCCGTGCCAGCCGGGTCCAGTTGTCCTTGTTGGCGGCAAAGCCGTGGATAAGTACGATGGTTTCTCCGTCCACCGGTTCCGCGTTGCTCAGGTAAGCGATTGTCATGTCATCCACCTGAATACTGGACGCCTCAAGCCCGGCTCCGGAGCGCTCCCAACTGATGGCGTTGTCGTACAGACTGTGGCGGGAACAGGCACTGAGCAACAGAGTGCTGATCAGCAACGCGATCATGGGAAAAATGGGTCGGGCTGTCATTGGGCAGGCTCCTTGCGGAAGGGTTTTAAACGTCCGTTTACGGAAGCGCTTACACTACCCCAAAAAAAGACCCGGTCAAGGACGGGGTCGAGGGATTACAGCGTCCTGTTGAGGACCCTTGTGGGTGTTTGTGAAATCTTTCAAAGCATCTACTCTATTTAGCGTTTGCCAATAACAATCATCATGAGGTTGTCATGAAGCCCAGATTCAGTCTGGTTGGCCGTTATTCGTTCATTTCCCTCACCCTGATGATTGGCTCTGTCGCAGTGCTCAGTGCGCTCTATACAGCAGTTTCGGACTCTGTTAATGAACGGCTCGCAGGCGAGCGTCTTGAAGCTCAGGTTGCCGGTAACGCTAACCGGCTGACCAATTTCATTGAAAATCGCGTTTATCAACTGGAAACGTTGTCTACTCACCCTTCCATGCCTTTGTATCTGGCTTACAGTGAGGCGGTTCCCGAAGGTGTGAGAGAGCTGGTGCGGGTAGAGGCCGACTCGCCGGATCTGTATGGCATCCTGTTTTTTGATAGTGGCAATAACCTGCTGGAAGTGGTTCCGGGCCAGGCTGCCTCCGGAAGCCCCTATTGGAACCGTGAAGGCTGGACCCTGGCGGGGCTGCCAGTCATTGATTTTGGTATCAGTGAAATCATAGGGCCATCGTTACCGGGCAGCGGCGGCCCGGCCTGGTTGCTCATACGCCAGCCCCTGCGAGCCGGAGCTGAGCAGGCTGTGCAGGGCGCGATTGCCCTGCATGTGAGGCTGGCATCCCTGACGGAACTGATGCGCACGGAAAACCTGGCCGGAGTGTTGCGGCCGTACTTGCGCACCCCCGACGGCGAGCTGCTGGATGCCACGGGTAACCTCCAGGCAACGGTGCCGAAAGGCCTTCGTACCGGCCCGGAAGTGTTGCCCGGGTGGCGCATTGATTATGTGGTTTCTGCAGGTGAGATTCTGAGCCCGTTGCGCAACGCCCAACTGGGACTTTACGCCCTGGCCGGTGTGCTGGCACTGGGAACCGTTATTCTGTTCTGGGCGCTTGCCAGGAGCCTGCGCCGCCGGGTCGCCCGGTTGACGGAAGGGGCGGAAGCCTTTGCCTCCGGCGACCTGCACTTTCGCTTGCAGGCCCCCAAAAATGACAACGACGAAATCGACGTCCTGGCCCACGCCTTCAACGCAATGGCAGACCGGCTGCAGGAGATGATACAGCGCACCGTTCAAGCTGAAAAAATGGCCGTGCTGGGTGAGTTTGCGACTGGTGTTGCTCATGAGGTTCGTAACCCGTTGGCCACAATAAAGTTGACGGTTCAGGCATTGGAGAGGCGCGAGCCTGATAAACAGCGCAGGGAGTTGCTGATTTCGGTTGAGGATGAAATTGACCGCCTTAATCGTGTCGTCGGGGATCTTCTGGATTACGGCCGGCCGGTACCGGGTGAGGCCCAGCAGGTGGAGATTCGCAGAGTTTTCCGCCATGCCAGGGTACTTACTTCCGGGCTGGCGGACAGTCGTCAGGTGACCGTCAGTGCCACTGGCGATTCAAGCCTTACCATTCATGCCAGTCCGGACCAGACCATTCAATGCCTCGTCAATCTTGTGGCCAATGCAATTCAGGCCTGTGAACCAGGTGGGATCGTGCACCTGAGAGCCTATCGCAATGGTAACTGTCTGACCGTGGAAATAACCGATAACGGTAGTGGCATGTCTGGGGAAACCCTCAGCCGCGTAGCAGAACCATTCTTCACAACACGCTCCGACGGTACTGGGCTTGGCCTCAGCATAAGCCGTCAGCTTATCGAGTTAAACAGAGGAGAGATGGATATTCGCAGCATGCCCGGCCAGGGAACAACGGTGTTAGTCACCTTACCTGCCGGCAAGAGTGGTAACCTGACAACAGACCAATAAAAAAGCGAGACCCTGCAAACCATTATGCGCTTGAACATTCTGATCGTTGATGATGAAAAGAGTTTTGTACGGTCTTTGACCTTTGCGCTTCAGGAAGCCGGGTATAGCGCCGTTTGTGCTCATACCGGTGAGGATGCCTTGTCAATGCTTGAGCGGGGTCTCCCCGACCTGATGCTGCTGGATTTGCGGCTGCCAGGTATGAGTGGCATGGACGTTCTGAATGAAACCGCCCGTCTTTACCCGGATTTGCCGATAGTGATGATTTCGGCTCATGGTGATACGCGGGCGGCGGTGCAGGCAGTAAAAGCCGGCGCCACAGATTACCTGACTAAGCCATTTGCCCTGGATGAACTGCTTCATCTGGTTGATTCAGTCGCTGAGCGGACCCAGATGCGCGATGAGTTGGCCTACCACCGCAGCAGGGCTGCTTCGTCCTCCGGGCTGATGGGCGACAGCAACGCCATGCAGGAACTCTGGCAGAAGGTCCAACGGATATCGGCGAGCAGCGCTGGCCGGATTCTGTTACTGGGCGAGTCTGGCACCGGGAAGGCGCTGGTGGCACGGGCCATTCACGAACATAGCCCCCGAGCCACCGAAGCCTTTGTGGAGATCAACTGCGCGGCTCTGCCTGAGCAGCTAATTGAGGCGGAACTTTTCGGTGCTGAAAAAGGCGCCTATACGGGTGCTCACCAGAAGCGACCCGGTCTGGTGGCTCTGGCGCATAATGGCACGCTGTTTCTGGATGAGATTGGAGAGTTACCGCTCTCCCTGCAGGCCAAGTTCCTGCATTTCCTGGAAAACGGCGACTATAGACCCGTGGGGGGTGGCGCCAATGCTACCGCGGATGTCCGGGTGATAGCTGCGACCAATCGGTCGCTGGAAGCGGAGGTCCGCAACGGGCACTTCAGGGAGGACCTGTATTTCCGGCTGAACGTCATTGAGCTTACCATTCCACCCTTGCGGGATCGGGAGGATGATGTCAGTAAATTGCTGGAAATGTTCATTGAATCCCAGGCCCGGGAAGAGGGTTGCCGGCCCATCACCATGCTGCAGGAAACACTGGCCTGCCTGAGTGCCTACAGCTGGCCGGGCAACGTACGGGAGCTGCGTAACCTGGTGGAGCGGCTAACCATTCTCTATCCGGGGCATTTGATCCGCCCCCATCAACTGCCAGGCGAATTCCTGGCCACAAACCCTGCGCCATCGGTAGATCAGGATCAGGCTGGTGCGTCCTTCGACCAGCATTTGCAGCAGACCGAGCGCAAGCTGTTGCTGGATGCCCTCGAGAAAACCGGCGGTCGCAAAGGAAAAGCCGCCGAGAATTTGGGGTTGTCCCGGCACGCGTTCAAACGCCGTTTGCAGAGATTGAGGTTGGGCTAGCGAGCGGGTTCCGCTCATTACCTTAGCCGCCAATGAGCGGATACCGCTCATGATTCCGTATATGTATCGCGCAGCGGCTAACTGGGGGACCTCTCAGGCCCGCTCTCAGCCTTTCTTTGGTGCATTGGCCCCGGTTTTGCTCACCATCCTGATAACTGGCTTACAAAAATAATTCAGAACCACACGCCGGACACGACCGGCTCGGGAGGCTGACTTGCCGGGACCGAACACCCGCCTGTATCAGGCAGTGCCGACCCTGTTGCCTTGCTTCTGGCTGTACCCGCGGCCGTGGCGCACCTGGTTTGCAGCGATGGTGCTGCTGGTCAGTGGAGCGCCTCTCGCCGATACAGTGGCCCAGCCTTCGGCTCCGCCAGTGGGCAGGGTCGAGCTGGGAGCAGAAGAACGTCACGCCGACGCCACGGTTGCCTGCATGTATCCGATGACGGGCCGTTCAGCCAGTTTTGGCCGTGACAGCATCGTTGCCATCCAGCTCGCTCTTGAAGAGCTATCCTCCGACCCCGACGCTCCCCGTTTGCGGGTGATTGTGGACGATTCCCGCTCCAAAGCATCCTTCGCAGTGCGGATGGCCGAAGATTTCATTCAGCACGACAACGCAAACATTCTTTGCGGCATGGTCAGTTCCGGAGTGGGTATGGCCGTCAGCCGAATGGCGAAACAGCGCAAGGTCATTATGGTGGGCACCGATCACGCGTCTTCACGAGCTTCCCTTGAGGAAGGTCATCGCTACTATTTCCGGGTGTCGAGTGACACCTGGTATTCACACGCAGCCGGTGCCCGCTACCTGGCAGAATTGCAAGAGAGGAACGGCTGGCAGAAACTCGCCTTCCTGGGACCTGATTACGAATATGGTCGCGTTGCCTGGCGCGATCTCAGGCAAGCCATGAATCAGGTCGGTACCACATACGAGGAAACCGGCTCCTACTGGCCAAAACTGTATGAGCCCGACTACTCGCTTTACATCCAGTCACTGTTGGAGTCCCCGCCGGATGTACTGGTGGTCTCTCTCTGGGGTGGTGATTTTATTGCTTTCCTGGAGCAGGCCCGTACCACGCAATTGTTCAGCCGCATGCGTGTGGCCAATTTTGATGCCGGCGGAGATTACGAAACGCTGGTAAGCCTGAAGGATGATCCTCCTCAAGGACTCATTCTGTCTGCACGTCATCACGTGAACTGGCCGGATACGGAGCGAAACCGCCGGTTCGTTACCCGCTTTCACGAGTTATCCGGCCGTTACCCGAGCTATTCCGCCCAGGGCGCCTACGCTGGCATGTTGGCCATAGCCCGGGCGATCCGTATTGCCGGCGATGTGACCGATACCGACGCCATGATCGAGGCGCTGGAAGGGCTGGAAATACCCCTGCCTAAAGATCCCGAGGGCTACGTTTCCTACATCGATCCGGATACCCACCAGATAGTTCAGGCCCAGGCCATCGGAACGCCCGTGGCCAATGATCAATACCCTCCTGCCCGCGTCATGTTGGGCAACTGGGTTGTCTACGATGCTGAATCCCTGAAACCGTCCCCCGCTTTGGTGAAAAAGCGACGCGGTGAACCCGGTGGCTGACCGTGATTGGTCACTACTGAAACCAATGAAGGCAAAACAAAGCACAACCTGAAGTACGACAGAAAACAACAATCAAGGAGAACAAAATGAAAAATTCCAATCAACGGCCCATCTGGCAAAAAACGCTTCTGGGTACCGCAACGTCCGTGGCCATGGCATCGGTCGGTGTCATGGGTATGGCAGCAACCGCCAGTGCCGAGGAATCCTTCAAAGTGGGGTTCGTGACCTTCCTTTCTGGTGGTGCCTCGGGGCCATTTGGGGTGCCTGCTGCCCAAGGGGCGGAGATCGTGATCAAGGCGATCAACGAAGGCAGCCTGCCAGCGCCTTATAACACCAAAGGCGTTAATGGCCTGACACTCGAATCTGTCGTCGTCGATGAAGCGGGTGGTCCTACCAAGCAGGTTGAAGAGTACCGGAATCTGGTTCAGCGCCAGGACGTCGATGCAGTGATCGGTTATATCTCCTCCGGCGACTGCCTGGCGATCGGGCCGGTGGCCGAAGAGATGAAGATGTTCACCATCGCCTTCGACTGCGGTACCTCCCGTCTGTTCCAGGAGATTGAAGATCCCCAGTACATGTTCCGTACCGGTCTCGACGCAGTCGCGGATAACGTGGGGGCGGCACGGTATCTGGCGGAAACCCGTCCGGACGCTGTCCGCATTGCCGGTATTCAGCAGAACTACGCCTGGGGACAGGATTCCTGGCAGGATTTTACCTTGGCCATGGCGCAACTGATGCCGGAGGCTGAAATCGTCAATAACCAGACGCCACAGCTTTTCCAGGGCAGCTACAGTACTGAGATTTCAGCACTCCAGACCGAGCGTCCAGACATTGTTCACTCGTCCATGTGGGGCGGAGATATGGAGTCCTTCACCGCTCAGGCAAACGTGCGTGGCCTGCTGTCGCAAGCGACAGCGATTCTTACCACCGGTGAATCCGGCTTGCACCGTTTTGACGGCCAGGCACCCAATGGCACGATTCTGGGTGGTCGCGGGCCCTTCGGCGGCTTCATGCCGGAAAATGACCTGAGCGAATGGTTTACCCAGACTTATGTTGCTGAGCATGGAACACCTCCAAGCTATCCGGCCTCCAAGGCCGCTCAAGCCGTCCTGGCTCTGAAGTTCGCCGCCGATAGTTCTGGCGCCGAGGGTGTGCCCAGTTCTGAGCAACTGGCCGCAGCACTCAAAGGTGCCGAGTTCGAATCCGTAAGCGGTACTGTGCGCATGGCCCTGGCGGGTGGTCATCAGGCCCTGCAGCCAATGTCCTACGGTGAATACCATTTTGAGAATGGTGAGGCTGAACTGCGCAATGTCCGGTCCTACTCCGGCGAGTGTGTGTCTGCTCCGGATGGCTACAACGCCCAGCAATGGATCAAGGAAGGCTTCCCGGGAGTCGACTGTAACTGATCCACTGATCAACCACCGGCCGCTGAAAGGCGGCCGGTGGTCCGATATTAGGAGTACACACCGATGCTAACGGTCTGGGCAATATTGATCGACGGTTTCATCTACGCGTCCTGGTTGTTTCTGGTGGCGGCCGGTTTGACCGTCATCTACGGCGTTATGAGAATTCTGAACATGGCCCACGGAAGCCTCTACGCCCTGGGGGCCTATGCCGCCGCGTCGGCGCTGGGGTGGTATTACTCCGGGGGCGGAGAGAATCTGGTTATGGCATTTGCCATTATCGCAGCCTCCGCGATATTGATCGGCGCGCTAACCGGGCTGGCCATTGAGCGAGGCATACTGAGGCTCATGTATGGTCGCGATGAGATCCTGATGCTGCTGATTACGTTTGCCGTATTGTTGATTCTCGAAGACGTAATGAAGCTGATCTGGGGCACGACCCCTTACTTTGCGTACCAACCATACGCCGCTCTCGGCCGGATCAACATTGATGTACTGACCGTATCCCGTTACGACCTGCTGGTGCTGGTGGTCTCGGTGGTTATTGGCGTGGGCTTGTGGTTCTGGCTTGAGCGCACAAAGATCGGCAAGATCCTGCGTTCCATCATTCACGACCGGGAAGTATCCGAAGCCATGGGCGTTAACGTGCGCCGCATGTTCACTATCACCTTCATGATCGGGGCAACTCTGGGCGCCCTCGCCGGCGGTATTACAGCTCCCATTATCTCCGTGGTACCGGGACTCGGGATTGAGGTCATTGTACTGGCCTTTGCAGTCGTGGTAACCGGCGGCCTGGGAAGCATCACCGGCGCGGCCGTGGGCGCTGTCATCGTCGGTCTTGCGCGAGCGACGTCTATCCACACCATGCCCGAACTGGAACTGTTCATCATTTATGCCGTGATGGCTGGAGTGTTGATCTTCCGACCCCATGGCCTGTTTGGCCAGGTGATTGCGAGGAAAATCTGATGATCCTGGAAAAAAGCGAAATATCCCTGATAGGTGCCGCCGTCGCCATTGCCCTGGCGTCACTGGTGGTTCCGAACTGGCTTGTTTTTACCGCCACCCTGGCTATTTCCACTGCTCTGGTGGTGATGGGGGTGGTAATGCTTATGCGGGCGGGCCTGGTGTCGTTTGGTCAGGGGCTGTTCTATTGCCTTGGCGGCTACGCTGTGGGTCTGGGTGGCCGTTATCTGGGCATAACGGATGCTCTGCTGTTGATTGTTCTTGGTGTCGCGGTGACGGTTGGCGTTGCCATGATTCTGGGGCTGCTTGTCACGCGCTACCGGGAAATATTCTTCGCTATGTTGTCCCTGGCGTTCTCGATGATTCTGTACGGGCTTCTGGTCAAAAGCCATGGGCTGGGAAGCACAGACGGCTTCGGTGTTGTGGACTGGACTATCCTGGGCTTCTCCCCGGGTTCAGGTGAGAGCAGTTCAAGGACCGCCCTGCTGCTGGCGCTCGGGTTAGCGCTGGGCATTGCCCTGTTTCTCAATCGTTATTTCCGCTCCAGTCTCGGCCTGGCCTGCGAGGCAATCCGGGAAAATGAAGTGCGGGTTGAGTACATGGGGGTATCGCGCAAGCAGGTGCTCTATATCAACTATGTGATAGCGGCTGCGGTCGGCTCCATTGGCGGTTCCATGACTGCGCTGGCCGCTGGCCATGTCGACCCCACCATGGCCTACTGGACCATTTCCGGTGAGTTCGTGTTCATCGCTATCCTCGGCGGTACAGGACATGTGGCGGCCCCCTTTATCGCCGCGTTGATCTTCACCCTGGTAAGAACCTATGCCATTGAACTGGCGCCCAATGCCTGGCAAATGATCCTGGGTATCGTGCTACTGCTGATCATTCTCTTCCTGCCCAAAGGCATCTGGAGCCTGTTTACCCGCAAGAAAGGGGTGGCCTCATGACCGAGATTCTCAAAACCGTCGGTTTGTCCCGGTATTTTGGTGCGGTGACAGCCGCTGAAGACATCAATGTAACCATCACCGAAGGGGAGATTGTCGGGGTCATTGGGGCGAACGGCGCCGGGAAGACCACCTTCATCAACATGGTGACCGGTTACCTGCCTCCGTCCAGCGGCACCATTGAGTTCGGGGGCAAACCCATCAAGGGCCTCGGGCCACGCAAGTTGATGAGAAAGGGATTGACCCGTTCCTTCCAGATTCCGCAATTGTTTCTGGAGCTTCCGGTGATCGACAACCTGGCGATCGCCCTGGCGGCTGCTGACCATCAACAGTTCCAGATGATTCGGCCGGTGCACACGAAAGATCGGCTGGAAGCGGCTGAAGAAATTCTGGCCCAGATGAACATCGCCCAGTACCGTAATGAAATGGTTACCGCCATGCCTCAGGGGGCACGCAAGCTGCTGGACATTGCCATTGCCATGCTGGGGAGTCCCCGGATGTTGCTGCTTGATGAGCCCACCAGCGGTGTCAGCGTGGAAGAGAAATACACCTTGATGGACACGGTGATGGAGGCGGTTCGCCAGCGGGGCCTGACGGTATTGTTCGTTGAGCATGACATGGAAATTGTTCAGCGATACGTTACGCGGGTATTGGCCTTTGCCAGTGGTATTGTGATCAAGGACGGCCCGGTGGACGAAGTGCTGGCGGATGAGAAGGTCCAGGAACTGGTGACCGGCAAGCCGAAGACGGCTAAAACCGAAGGAGGCGCCTGAAATGAGCCTTGAAATTGCTAATCTCGACGTTTCCATTGAGGGTATCAGTATTCTGCGGGACATTAACCTGAGCATTCCGCAGGGCCAGATGGCAGGTCTGATCGGCCATAACGGCGCCGGCAAGACCACGCTGATTCGCACCATTATGGGTCTTTTGCCTGCGACCCGGGGATCCATTACCTTCAAGGGCCAGGACATCAGCAAACTGCCGTCCCACCGACGGGCCAATCTGCGCATCAGTTACATGCCGGAGGACCGCAGGTTGATACCGGACCTGACTGTGTCGGAGAACATGCTCATGCCGGCGTGGGCCAATAACATCAAGGATGGTGAAGAACGCCTGAAATGGGTCTATTCGCTGATGCCTGAAATTGCCGACTTCGGTGAGCGAAAGGCCCTGCAGTTGTCCGGCGGCCAGCAGAAACTGGTGGCCTTGGGCCGGGCGCTGATTCCGGGCCGGGAACTGATTCTGCTGGATGAGCCGTTTGAAGGCGTCGCACCGGTCCTGGCCAGGCGTTTGTCCGAGGTCATTGCCGACCTGCGCGCAGAGGGCCTGACGGTACTGATCGCGGAATCCGACGATAGCCACTCCGCTGATCTGGTGGACGCCACCTGGCGCATTGAGCGCGGATCCGTATCCGCTGGCCGAAAGGATCCGTCTGCGTCGTTGGCCTGACCATAGAACAGAAACCGACTGAGGAAATACGCCATGAAAATTCGAGCCGCAGTTTTGCAAGCCATCGGGGCGGAGCGCCCGTATCAGGATACAAAGCCCCTGATGATCGAAGAGCTGGAACTGTCTCCGCCCGGTGACAATGAAGTGTTGGTCCAGATCAAGGCAGCCGGCCTGTGCCATTCGGATCTTTCTGTTATTGATGGAAACCGTCCGCGGCCTGTGCCCATGGCACTGGGCCACGAAGCGGCCGGTATCGTCAAGGCAGTGGGCAACGGTGTCCGCGATCTGAAGGAAGGCGACCATGTGGTTGCGGTATTTGTACCCAGTTGCGGTCACTGTGCACCCTGTGCAGAAGGCCGCCCGGCGCTGTGTGAGCCGGCGGCAAAAACCAACAACGCCGGAACCCTGGTCAGCGGTGAGCACCGGTTGCATCGGGCGGACGGCACCCCGGTGAACCACCACCTGGGGGTATCCGCCTTTGCCGACCACTCGGTGGTGTCGCGGGATTCGCTGGTCAAGGTAGACGCCGATCTGCCCCTGCACCACGCAGCATTGTTTGGTTGCGCGGTGCTGACGGGTGTGGGCGCTGCGATTAACTCGGCAGATATCAGTGCGGGCCAGACTGTCGCTGTGATCGGCCTTGGCGGTGTCGGGCTGAACAGTGTGCTGGGGGCTCTGGTTGCGGGCGCGGGTGAGGTGATTGCCATAGATCTGGACGACAGTAAACTGGCACTGGCCAAAGAACTCGGTGCCACCCACGCCTTTAACTCCGGTGAAGAGGGTTGTGTTGACAGGATCAAGGCACTGACCAACGGCGGTGTTGACTGTGCTATTGAAATGGCGGGGTCTGAAAAAGCCCTGGAATTCGCCTACCAGATCACTCGCCGTGGTGGAACCACCGTCACCGGCGGCCTGGCCCATCCCGAAAAGAAAGTGTCCATCCAGCAGGTCAGCCTGGTGGCAGAGGAGCGTACCCTCAAGGGGAGTTATGTGGGCAGCTGTGTACCGGTTCGGGACCTTGCCCGTTATGTCACCCTGTTTCGCCAGGGCAAGCTGCCGGTGGACAAATTGCTCAGTGATACCCTGACGCTGGATGAGATTAATGACGGATTCGAGAAACTGGCTTCCGGTAAGGCCGTTCGTCAGGTTGTGCTGTTTGATTAGGCCATAACGCAATAAAACTGGTAAACGGAGAAATCCTTGGAACGAGACGAGTTTGGTGTTTTTTACCCTATCACCACCCGGTGGATGGATAACGATATTTACGGGCATGTGAACAACGTGACCTACTACTCCTACTTTGACACCACCATCAACCGGTACCTGATCGAGGTTGGCGGGCTGGATATCAATAATGCACCGGTGGTTGGCTACGTGGTCAACTCCAACTGTCAGTTCAAAAAACCGGTGGCGTATCCGGACTCACTGGAGGCCGGGCTCAGGGTGATCAGGATCGGCAACAGCTCGGTGACCTACGAGCTGGGTCTGTTCAGGAACGGCGATGTGGACCCGGCTGCGCTTGGCCAGGTCGTCCACGTGTTCGTTGACCGGGAAAAGAATCACGCTGTTGCGATTCCGGGCAGTATTCGTGGGGCGCTTGAGCGCATCCTGGTTTGCTAATGCGTCCCCAGGATATCAACCACCAAAAAGCCCGGCGAGACCGGGCTTTTTGGTGTTATTTTTCCCGGGCAATGGCCCGATAACCAATATCCTTGCGGAAGTAGACGCCCTTCCACTGGATCTTTGCAGCAACCTTGTAGGCGCGCTGCTGCGCTTCGGTGACGGACTGTCCAAGGGCTGTGGCGCAGAGCACGCGGCCGCCGTTGGTAAGAACCTGCTCACCGTTGAGTCGCGTTCCCGCGTGGAATACTTTCTCACCGTCGGTTTCTGTCTCAGGCAGCCCCGATATGACATCCCCTTTTTTGTAGCTGCCGGGATAGCCACCCGCTGCCAGCACAATGCCTACGGCCGGGCGCTCGTCCCAGTCCGAGCTGCACTGATCGAGTTTGCCGTCGATAGCAGCCTGGCACAGTTCAACCAGGTCAGATTGCATGCGCAGCATGATCGGCTGGGTTTCCGGGTCGCCAAAGCGGCAATTGAACTCGATGACCTTGGGCGCTCCCTCACCGTCGATCATCAGGCCGGCATAGAGAAAGCCCTTGTAGGGATGCCCTTCGGCGGCCATGCCACGCACGGTCGGATAGATCACTTCGTCCATGATGCGCTGGTGCACGTCCGGGGTAACCACCGGGGCCGGGGAGTAAGCCCCCATGCCGCCGGTGTTCGGGCCGGTATCGCCATCGCCGACCCGCTTGTGATCCTGGGAGGTGGCCATCGGCAGTACGTGCTCGCCGTCGACCATGACAATGAAACTGGCTTCCTCGCCGTCCAGGAACTCTTCCACCACCACGCGGCTGCCGGCATCGCCGAAGGCATTGCCGGCCAGCATGTCGCGGATCGCGTCTTCAGCCTCGAACAGGGTCATGGCGACAATCACGCCTTTGCCTGCGGCCAGGCCGTCAGCTTTGACCACGATGGGCGCACCCTGTTCGCGGACATAGGCCAGGGCTTCATCGACGTCGGTGAAGTTGGCGTAGGCGGCGGTGGGTATTTTCTGCCGCGCCAGGAAATCCTTGGTAAAGGCCTTGGAGCCTTCCAGTTGGGCGGCACCGGCACTGGGACCGAAGACCCGCAGACCACGTTCTTCGAAACGGTCAACGATACCGGCAACCAGCGGTGCCTCCGGTCCGACAATGGTCAGACCGACGTTGTTGGCGGCGGCAAAGTTGGCGAGCCCGTCGAGGTCCATAACGTCGATGTTGACGTTTTCCAGGCCCGGCTCACGGGCGGTCCCTGCGTTGCCCGGCGCGACAAACACGCGGTCTGTCGCCGGGGATTGGGCCGCTTTCCAGGCCAGGGCATGCTCGCGGCCACCGTTGCCGATCACAAGAATGTTCATAGTGAGAATCCTTTAGCTGGTCCGGAATCAGTGGCGGAAGTGGCGCATGCCGGTGAACACCATGGCGATGCCATGCTCGTTGGCCGCATCGATCACTTCCTGGTCGCGCATGGAGCCGCCGGGCTGGATCACAGCGGTGATGCCCGCCTTGGCGGCGGCATCGATGCCGTCCCGGAACGGGAAGAAGGCGTCTGAGGCCATCACCGAGCCTTTCACTTCCAGGTTTTCGTCGGCCGCCTTGATGCCGGCAATCTTGGCACTGTAAACCCGGCTCATCTGGCCAGCGCCAACGCCAATAGTGCGACCGGCCCTGGCGTACACAATGGCATTGGATTTGACGTACTTGGCCACCTCCCAGGCGAACAGCAGGTCGTTGAGTTCCTCTTCCGAGGGCTGGCGATCGGTGACCACCTTGACGTCGGACATGGCCACCATGCCCAGATCCCGGTCCTGCACCAGGAGACCGCCGGTAACCCGTTTGTAGTCCATGGTCTGGGCGCGCTCACTGTCAAACTCGCCGCAGGCCAGCAGGCGCACGTTTTTCTTGGCAGAGACCAGCTCGACCGCCTCCGGGGCGATGGTCGGGGCAATGATGACTTCCACGAACTGGCGATCGATGATCGCCTTGGCGGTCTCCGCGTCGAGCTCCCGGTTAAAGGCGATGATGCCGCCAAAGGCCGAAGTCGGGTCCGTGGCGAAGGCCAGTTCGTAGGCCTGGTGGATGTCTGCACCAATCGCAACGCCGCAGGGGTTGGCGTGTTTCACGATGACGCAGGCGGGATCCGCAAACGGCTTCACACACTCGAGGGCGGCATCGGTATCGGCCACGTTGTTGTAGGAGAGTTCCTTGCCCTGAAGCTGCTTGGCGGTCGCTACGCAGGCTTCCCTGGGATTGCGCTCGGCGTAGAAAGCGGCCCGCTGGTGCGGGTTTTCACCATAGCGCATGTCCTGGACCTTCACGAACTGGGCATTGAAGGTTCGGGGGAAGTCGGCATTGTCGTTGTCCGGGGTACGACCACCCAGGTAGTTGGCGATGGCACCGTCGTAACCGGCGGTATGCTCGAACGCCTTTACGGCCAGATCAAAGCGGGTGCGGTAGCTGAGCTCACCGTCGTTGTCGTTGAGTTCCTTCAGGACCCGGGCGTAGTCCGCCGCATTAACCACGATGGCGACGTCGTTGTGGTTCTTCGCCGCTGCGCGCACCATGGTCGGGCCACCAATATCGATATTTTCGATCGCCGTGGGCAGGTCGCAGTCAGGGTTGGCGACGGTCTCCTCGAACGGGTAGAGGTTGACCACCACCATGTCGATCGGATTGATGCCGTGCTCGCCCATGATGGCATCGTCGGTGCCTCGCCGGCCCAAAATGCCGCCATGGATTTTCGGGTGCAGGGTCTTGACCCGACCGTCCATCATTTCCGGGAAGCCGGTGTAGTCGGATACTTCAGTGACCGGAATGTTGTTTTCCTTCAGGAGACGGAAGGTGCCTCCGGTGGAAAGCAGTTCGATACCTCGGTCGGTGAGGGCCCGGCCAAAGTCGACGATGCCGGTCTTGTCACTCACGCTGATCAGCGCGCGACGGATGGGGGAGTTAGCCTGGTTTGCCATGAGTCACTTTCTTCGCTGGAGATGAACGAATAAGGGCCTCGCGAATGGTTTCCGGGAGGCCCTCATCAAGTCAGGGTGTCTGGATTATAGCAGACCGTATTGCTTCAGCTTCTTACGCAGGGTGCCGCGATTCAGTCCAAGCATGGTCGAGGCCTTGGTCTGGTTGTTGCGGGTATATTTCATCACCTGCTCCAGCAGCGGTGCCTCCACCTCGGACAGTACCAGCTGGTACACCTCGGTGACCGGCGCGCCATCAAGCTGCGCAAAGTAGTTTTTCAGGGCAACCTCGACGCTGTCACGCAGGGTGACGCTGTTGCCATTGCCATTCACCGTCTGAAGCTGGTGAATATCCTCGCTGGCCGGGGTGCTTAGATTCTCGTTTGCCAAAGTCTCAGCGGTCATGCTGCGAATACCTCTCCATTTCGTAAGCCTGCAAAGTACTGTTGAATACTGTCTGTCTGCTCCAGCGCATCGTCGATCGCGTTGAAGCGTTTACGGAACTGTTTGCTCTGGTCGTGGGACTGCAGGTACCAGCCCACGTGTTTTCTGGCAATACGCACGCCCATCTTTTCGCCGTAGAAGCTGTGTAGGGCGGCCAGGTGCTCGATCAGGATCTGTTCCACGTCATCCAGCGGCGGTTCCGGCAGATGCCTTCCGGTCTCCAGGTAGTGGAGGATTTCCCGGAATATCCACGGCCGTCCCTGGGCACCCCGACCGATCAGCAGGCCATCGGCGCCCGTGTGTTTGAGTACCTGCTGAGCCTTCTCTGGCGAGCTGATGTCGCCATTGGCGAACACCGGGATCTGAGCCCGGGATTTGACGTCGGCGATGGTGTCGTACTCGGCATCGCCATTGTACTTGTCCGCCCGGGTACGACCGTGGATGGCCAGCGCCTGGATACCGGCGTCTTCGGCCATCCGGGCAATGACTGCTGCGTTACGGTTGTCCGAATCCCAGCCGGTACGCATTTTCAGCGTTACCGGGATATCGACGGCGCTCACCACCGCGTTCAGAATCTCGCGGACCAGACCCTCATCCTTCATCAGGGCCGATCCCGCCGCCTTGTTGCACACCTTCTTGGCCGGACACCCCATATTGATGTCGATGATCTGGGCGCCGAATTCGGCATTCTGTCGGGCGGCGTCGGCCAGCATCTCGGGATCACCGCCCGCAATCTGTACCGAACGGGGTTCCGGTTCACCTTCGTGATTCAGGCGGGTCCGGGATTTTCGCGTATGCCAGAGCTTGCTGTCCGCTATGACCATTTCCGATACCGCGAGGCCGGCTCCCATCCTGCGGCACAGTAGCCGGAAGGGGCGGTCCGTTACGCCGGCCATGGGCGCAACAATAAGCGGGTTGGGCAAGGTGTACGGCCCGATTTTTGCCGTTGGCAGCATGATCTGAGTCCGTGTCACAGCGGGTGAAGCAAGAGACGGTACCGATCGATTGTTCAATAAGTAATCGATTCAGTGTCCGAAGGGCGCTAATGATACCGTCGGGGGCGGCGTGATTGAAGGGGCTTGATCACGAAAAAACTGATTATTTTTCGTGCTTTCTGGTTGACTTTTGTTCTGTTTGGTGGCCGCCGGCGTTCACTGTCGAGTAAATGCTCGCTTACCATTTCAGGGCGAGTAGGGGCGGAAATTGAGGTTGTAGTTCACCGCATCTTTGCCGGGGTCACGGATATCGATAGCGATCCGGACCGGCGTATCCTTGGGCATCATATCGAGATCCTGTCCGTCTCCGGCCAGGTATTCGTCCGGGGTGAAGATGCTCTGGGCGATCACGTCCCCGTTCAGGTTGGAAAAAGTCAGGGCGATGGCCGGGAAAGGTTGTTCGAACGCGGCCCGGTTGATGATGACGGCATCCACCACCAGCTGGCTCCGGTTTTCCGGGTCTGTCCGGACCACCAGTTTGCGGCTCTGGATAGCGTCCACATTGACCAGTGGCTCCAGTTCGCAGCCAGCCAGCTCGCAGCCTTTTTCATAGAACGGCCGCAGTTCCGGGATGGCGGCCAGTCGGTCGAACTGGTACCAGGTAACCTGGGCAACCAGTACGCCGATCAGAGTGAGCACGACCAGGGTCCAGACAAATGTGCGGAGCTTGCCGGTGCCGCCACCCCGGACGGATACTGGTTCCCGACGAAGGTCGTCGAACGGGATGGTGGCCGCCATGGGTTCGCCGAGCCGTTCGTTCCGGCTGTCTGCCTCGAACAGAGGCTCGGTGCCAAAGTCGTCGTGGAAGTCGTCGCCTTGCGGCCCCGTCTTGGCAGGTCTGAGGGGTTCGTCGAAGTCGGGAACCATCTCCGGTTCGGGAGCCGGTCTGGAAAAAGGCTCTGGCGACCGGGTGGAGGGCCGGGACGTCGGCTCCGGGCGGGGTTCTGGCCTTCTCGGAACTTCTTCCTTCCGGGACGCTGGTGACGGTTTGTCGGTATCCTCGAGAATGGCCTCAGCCCAGCTCTCGTCGATATCGTTGTTTGGCGAATCGTCGTCGGCGTCGTGAAAGTCCGATTTGCTCTGGCCATCTGCAGTGCGGAAACTGTCGCTGAGCTCATCATCGGAAAACGTCATCTTGCTGCCCGCATACGGGCCTTCGGCCGCATCTTCCTCGGGGTTGTCAGCAAAGACGAAATCTTCTTCGGAGGCGAAGGAACTGGCCGTGGCCGGAGTGGTAGTACCTGCACTCGCGTCCGGCGCCCTGGACGCCGGTTTTGGGGGCGTTTGGGCCCGACTGGTGCGCGGGAGCACCTGGTGATCGATAGCGTTGAACACCGCCATGCAGTTGCCGCAGCGAACCTTGCCCTTGGCAATGCCAAGCTGTTCGTCCGTTACCCGAAAACGGGTCTCGCATTTGGGGCATTGGGTCTGCAGGCTGCTCTGGGTCATGCGTCGTTCCTGAAAGCGACTAGGCTACGAGTGCGGAGTTTAGTCGTTAAGGCCTTGTTCGTCATCCACCGTGGCGTCGTCCTGTGAGGCGGATCCATTCTTCGCGCTGTTCGGGTTCGTCCATCACGAACCAGGGCTCGTAGGCGGCCATGACCTCACGGGCCTGGTGCGACAGGATGCCCGACAGCACCAGGTCTCCACCGGGTTTGGTCCGGGCGGCGAGGTGTGGTGCCAGGCCAATCAGTGGCTGTGCCAGGATGTTGGCCAGCATCACGTCGGCCTTGGTGTCCGGCTCATTGTCCGGCAGATAGAGGTCGAGGCGGCTGTCGTCGACGCCGTTGCGGCGGGCATTTTCGCGGCTGGCTTCCAGTGCCTGCGGATCCGTGTCGACACCGACCACATGATCGGCGCCAAGCAGCAGGGCGGCCAGGCCTAGGATTCCCGAACCGCAGCCATAGTCGGTCACCTGCCGGTTACGGACATCGTGTCCGTCCAGCCACTCCAGGCACAGCGCTGTGGTCGGGTGAGTGCCGGTGCCAAAGGCCAGGCCCGGATCCAGCATCAGATTGGCAGCGTCCGGGTCCGGCGCGTCGTGCCAGCTCGGTACGATCCAGAGACGTTCGCCGAATTTCAGAGGGTGGAAATCGTCCATCCAGGCCCGTTCCCAGTCCTTGTCCTCGACCAGGGTGACCTCGATGTCGGCCAGGGTCTGCTGGGTCGCCTGATGCCAGGCGTCCCGGACGTCCGAGCACAGTTGGTCGATGTCCCGGTCGGACTGGAACAGGCCGGTAACGGTGGTCTGGCTCCACAAGGGGGTTGTCCCCGGATCCGGTTCGTAAAGCGGCTGGTCGGCGGCATCTTCCATGGAAACGGCATCGGCGCCCATTTCCATGAGCAGATCCTCGAGCTGATCCGCGTTGTCCGGATCAGCCGGGATCTGAAGTTGTATCCAGGGCATAGGCGTTCCTGCAGCGGTGATGCAGGACGTTAGTCCCGCATCAGTTTTTCAAGGTAATGAATGGTGAAGTCTACCTGTTTGAAGCCACCATCGCGTACCAGTTTAGCGTGCAGGGGTTGATTCGTCTTGATGCCCTCGACCACCAGCTCGTCCAGAGCGTTTTTCATGCGCCGGCGGGCGATTTCCCGATCGTCGCCCCAGGTGATCAGCTTGGCCACCAGGGAATCGTAGAACGGCGGCACCGTGTAACCACTGTAAAGATGAGAGTCGACACGGACGCCGTTGCCACCCGGGGCGTGGAAATGCTTCACCTTGCCCGGGCTGGGCGCGAAGGTCTTGGGGTCCTCCGCGTTGATCCGGCACTCAATGGCATGACCGGAGATGCGGATGTCCTCCTGGCTGTACTGCAGGGGCAGGCCGCTGGCGATGCGCAGCTGCTCGCGCACGATGTCCACGCCCGTGACCATTTCGGACACCGGGTGTTCCACCTGCACGCGCGTGTTCATTTCGATGAAGTAGAACTCACCATCCTGGTACAGGAACTCGAAGGTGCCAGCGCCCACGTAGCCGATTTCCTTGCAGGCATCGACGCAGGCCTTGAGCGTGCGGGCCCTTGCTTCGGGGTTCACGTTCGGAGCCGGAGCCTCCTCGATGACTTTCTGGTTCCGCCGCTGCATGGAGCAGTCGCGATCGCCCAGATGGATGCAGTTGCCATGCATGTCTGCGAGTACCTGAACTTCCACGTGACGCGGTCGCTCCAGGAATTTTTCCAGGTACACGGTCGGGTCGCCGAATGAATTCCGGGCTTCACTCTGGGTAATCTGGACGCCCTTCAGCAGTGCCGCTTCGGAATGCACCACCTGCATGCCGCGACCACCGCCACCAGAGGCGGCCTTGATCATCACCGGGTAACCGATCTCGCGGGCAATTCGCAGGGTACGCTCATCGTCATCGGTCAGCGGGCCATCCGAGCCGGGCACGGTCGGAACGCCAGCCTTGATCATGGCGTTGATGGCCGAAACCTTGTTGCCCATCAGGCGAATGGTTTCGGCCCGGGGCCCGATGAAGTGAAAACCACTTTTCTCGACTTGCTCGGCGAAGTCGGCGTTCTCGGCGAGAAAGCCGTAGCCGGGGTGGATGCCGACGGAATCCGTCACCTCAGCGGCGCTGATGATGGTCGGAATGTTAAGGTAGCTGTCCAGCGCGTTATTGGGACCGATGCAGACGGATTCGTCTGCCAGTCGTACGTGCATCAGGTCGCGGTCGACCTGGGAATGCACTGCCACTGTTTTGATGCCCAGCTCTTTACAGGCGCGCAAGATCCGGAGGGCAATTTCACCCCGGTTCGCGATCAGAACTTTTTCTAACATGGCCATGAGTAGCAATCACCGAGTTCAGGAAATGACGATCAGAGGCTGATCAAACTCCACCGGCTGGCCGTTCTCGACCAGAATTTCAGTGACGGTGCCGCTCTTGTCGGCTTCGATCTGGTTCATCATCTTCATCGCTTCCACGATGCAGACAACGTCACCAGCTTTCACTGACTGACCCACCTCCACGAATGCCTTGGCAGTCGGAGACGGCGAACGGTAGAAGGTGCCGACCATCGGGGACTTCAAGGAATGACCGCTTGGCGCGGCCGGTGCTGACTCTTCCTTTGCCGGTGCAGAGTGGGCTTCCTGGGCCGGCGCAGACTGCGGCGCCGGAGCCGGGTAGTGACTCACGTACTGGGTACCGGCGACCTGTTCGCGGCGCCGGGAAATGCGCACCGAGTCATCACCTTCATGAATCTCCAGCTCCTCGACATCGGATTCCTCGAGCAGCTCGATAAGTTTCTTGATCTTGCGAATATCCATAGTTAATCCAGTCCCGTTATGTCTGGTCTATCGGTGAATGCGTTGCAGGGCCGCCCGGAGAGCGAGGTCGTACCCCTGGCTACCCAGCCCACAGATAACGCCTTCGGCGATATCGGAAAAATAAGAATGATGGCGGAAGGGTTCCCGCGCATGGACATTGGAAAGATGCACCTCGATGAAGGGGATGCCGGATGCCAGCACGGCATCCCGGAGGGCAATGCTGGTGTGCGTGAAGGCTGCCGGATTGATGATAAGGTAATCCACGCCCTCCGCCCTGGCCTCATGAACCCGCTCGATCAGCTCGTACTCGGCGTTGGACTGTAGGTGCAGGAGGTGGTGCCCCTTTTCCGCCGCTGTCTGCCGGAGCCGATCATCAATGTCGGCCAGTGTCTCGTACCCGTAGACCTCAGGCTCGCGCGTTCCGAGCATGTTCAGGTTCGGGCCATGGAGCACGAGAATTGTCGACATGGTTCAGTCTGCCTTTTTGTCTTTTTTACAGGATCGCCGAAAATAACAGCACGTTCTCATAATGGTGCGTGCTTGTTTCAATCAGATCAACACTTTTTGACAATCATCCATGTTGGCCATTGGTCGTAAAAAGACGGCTTCTGCATCGAAAAGGAAGCTTTCCATTGATGACAATCATTGTCGTCAACAGATGCCGCAAGCGCTATACGACGTTGGTTTCATACTAACGAAGGCGAACCGGCAGGCTCGACCCAACCGGGGTGGCCTTGCGGCGGGGGGTGGGATTGCCGGAGCTGACCTATTCCGAGGACGTGGTGACGCAGTTCCGGCCGGCGTTCTTGGAGTCGTAGAGGGCGCGATCGGCCCGTTCACAGAGGGCCTGTGACGACTCGCCCTGCCAGGCGGCGACGCCGCAGCTGAAGGTTACATTGAATTCCCGGTCACCCGCGGGCTGGTGCAGTTCGCAGAACCGCTCGCGAATCTCGTTCAGGACATTCCGGGCGTCGCTGGGGCGCGTGTTGGGCAGAATGATGGCGAATTCCTCGCCGCCGTAGCGTCCGATGTGGTCGGTCTTGCGCAGCCGCTGTTTCAGGAACATCGAGAGGCTTCTCAGTACCCGGTCGCCAATCGGGTGACCGAAGGTATCGTTCACCTTCTTGAAGTAATCGATGTCGATCATCGCGAAACTCAGCGGCTGGTCTTTCTGACGTGCCCGGACAATTTCCTGATCCAGCAGGTGCAGTGTGTGAGTGTGGTTGTAGAGCCCGGTCAGGCTGTCTCGAATCATCAGGGCCAATAGCGAGCGTGCCCGGCGCCCCCGGTTGTGGATGGTGGCCACGAGGTGCTTGGGGTCGATCGGCTTGGTCAGGAAGTCGTCGCCGCCCAGGCTCATGGCGTGCAGCTGTTTGCTCACATCCTCTTCGGCGGACAGGTAAATGATGGGCACACTGTGGAACCGATCCTGCTGGCGGATCACCCGCGCGATTTCCATGCCGGTGCAGCCGGGCATGTACATGTCGAGAATGATGATCTCGGGGGAGAACTCCTCGAGCGCGTGAATGATCTGCATGGGATCGGTGATGATGTGCGCGGTCATGCCGGCCTTTTTCAGCACCGTTTCCATGTACTTGGCCTGGGCCCGGGAATCGTCAAGCACCAGTACCTTGTAGGGTTCAACCGTGTTGCCGTGGGTGTAGGTCTCGATTTTTTCTATCAGTTGTCCCGGGTCGACGGCCGGATAGAAGAATTCCTCGCCGCCACACCGGGAAGCCCGCAGGCGGGTCTCGATGGAGCCGTCCTCGTCGCTCATGAAGATGATTGGGATCGGGGTGTCGTGACGTTCCTGCAGTTGCTCAATGGTGGCGAGGCCGGCATTTACCGCGTCGCCGAAATTTACATCCATGAGGATGGTTTCGGGTTTGTGCAGGGCGCAGGCCTCAATCAGTTCCTCGGCCGAGCTGAAGGCGGACGCCCGGAAGCCGAAGAATTCCAGTTGGCGGATCAGACGGCCCGCCATTTCCTGATTGGCCAGAGCAATGTACACCGGGGTGCGGCGGAACTGGTGCGGCGCCTCGGTGTTGTCGAGGTCGGTGCGCCGGAGGGTGCTGCGGGACAGCGCCTCAATGGCATCCTGAATCTGTCGCGCCAGTGCATCTTCCAGAGGAGTGTCCGCAGGCCAGTCGGCCAGTAATCCGAGGATTTTCTTGCCGGCATCGGCGTGGCCGGCCATTTCAAAGCGCTGTGCGTAGCGCACCAGCTTGTCGGTGGCGGCGACAAATTCGCCGTGGTGGGCGCCGGAAAGACTTTTGTCTTCATGAATTTTCTGCCAGGTATCCAGAACAACTCGGGCCTGGGTTGTTACACGTCGGGCGAAATGCTGCCTGAGTTTTTCTTTCTGGCTTTCGTCGTTCATGGTGCTCTGGCCTGTCTCTTTTCGTTATAGGTCGCCCGTCCCGATCTGGACGATTTTCCACCTCAGTTCTTTACCAGAGTCTATAGTGTTTAGTGTTGTCGGCGTAGGTTGCTCCATGTAAATGTTTGTCAACTCTGCGGTGCAAGTCACAATCCACCGACCGGCTGGCGTGCAGTCAATCGGAGAAACCTTCCATGGCACGGAAGCATACCTGCATTCATCGAACCCAGTGCGGCGCGGCCACGCTGCGCACGATTCTGCTGTTGTTCACCGGCTCCCTGCTGGTTCTTGTTCTGGTGGTCGGATTCGTGACCAGCTACGGCTACTTTCGCACTTACGTGTCAGAGCAACTGGCCGGACACGCGAGGGATGGTGCGACCGCGGTCGGATTGTCCCTGTCCAATGCCATCGATGCCCGGGATCCGGTTGCCGCGGCCTCGCTGATCGATGCCGTGTTCGACAGCGGGCGTTATTTGTCCGTGCGTTACCTCAACCATCAGGGGCGCGAGGTGGCGGGGCGTGCGATGACGTTGTCCGACAGTGGGGTGCCGTCATGGTTTCGTGCGTTTGCGGATCTTGAGCTGACGGTGGCGGAAGCGGAAGTCGTCCGGGGCTGGAGCCGGTTGGGCAAGGTGGAGGTCGTGAGTAATCCGGGTCGGGCTTACACGGACCTGTGGCGAATTACGATTGGTCTTGTTGCCAGCACAGCGATCATCGGCGGCGTTGGCCTGTTTGCGTTGTTTCTGCTGCTGAAGCGAACCCTTCGGCCCCTGCGGGCCCTGGAGCGACAGGCCCAGGCACTCGGAAACCGGGATTTCCGTCAGCGGGTGACCGTCAAGTCCACCCGTGAGGTAAACCAGGTCACGGCTGCCATGAATCAGATGGCCGACGATCTTGGCCAGCTTTTCGAGGGGCAGGCAAAGCTGATTCAGCATCTGCGTCGGGTAAATAACGAGGACCCGGTCACCGGACTGGCGAGCCGAAGTGCGTTTGATCAGCGTCTGAAAGTTGAGGTGGAATCCGAGGAAAAGGCGGCCCCTGGCGCCTTGATTCTGGTGCAGCTTTGGGACTTTTCCGCCTACAATCAGACCTACGGCCGAAGCGAGGCGGACCGGCTTTTGCTGCGGGCAGCCGTGGTGGTCAACGGGTTTGTCGCTGCCCACATGGGATCGTTTGCCGGGCGCCGCAATGGTGCCGAATTCTGTATCTATGTGCCCGGGGCGATGCCGGCGGATGCGGGCATCTGGTGCCAGGATCTGGTGGCCGAGCTGGACGGGGTCTACGCTGACCTTGCGGCGCCACTGGAAACCGCCGTTCATGCCGGCGTGGCACGTACCGGAGAAGGTCGCGGCATACGCGAGTTGCTGGCGGCGGCCGATGAAGCCCTGCGGCTGGCCCAGGCCAACGAAGAGACCGGTTGCCACCTTGCGGAAACGGAAAAGGAGGGGCATCACAACCTTGAGACCTGGCGGGTGATTATCAGCCAGGCCATCCGCGAGCAGAACCTGTCACTCTGGTTGCAGCCGATGGTCAGTGAGCACCAGTCCCAGCCGGTCTACCATCAGGTATTTTCCCGCATCGACGGACCGGAAGGCCCCCTCAAGGCAGGCGCTTTCATTCCCATGGCCGAGCGCTTTGGTCTGATCTCGGACATTGACCGGCTGTTGATGCAAAGGGTTCTGAAGCGGCTGGCCGAACGCCCGGACGAACCGCTGGCGGTGTCACTGAGCAGTGCGTCCGTAGCCAGTGAGTCTTTCCGCAAGGAGATGCTTGCCATGCTGGAGGAGGCCGGTTCGCCCGCGGAAAATCTCTGGATTGGCATATCGGAACACACCATCCACCACCACCGGACCGCGGTAGGTCTGCTGGTCAAGGCCCTGGTTCGCCTCGGGGTGCCCGTGCTGGTGGATCGCTTCGGCGTGGGTGGGGTGCCCTTCAGCTACCTGAGGAATCTGAGCGTCCAGGCATTGCGTATTGATAACTCATTCATCCACGATATAGACACTCACGATGACAACCGCTTTTATCTGGAATCCGTGGTGTCCATTGCACACAGCCGGGGGGTGAAGGTGTTCGCGACCGGTGTGGAAACGTCAGCGGAGTACTCGGTGGTCACCAAACTGGGTATTGACGGGGCCATGGGGTACCATCTTGGTCGACCATTTGCTGCTGAACACTAATCGACAGGGGAATAAGAGTCTATGCCAGGCAAACTCAGACAGTATTTCAGGGACAAGAAAGACGACGTTCAGGATTATGCCGGCGGCCGCGGTATGATTGGGAAATTCATTCTGATCGTGTTGGTGGTGTACCTGTTGGTGACCATCGTCCTTGGCATGTACTGGAGTAGCGAGCCGGAAGAATTCTCGGTAAGGGAGCATACCCGTTCGGTGGCTAAAGAGATGCAGCGGGAGCCGATCACCGGGTTTGCAACAACGGTGACCATGATCCGCATTGCCGAGACACTTCTGGACAAGCCGGGTGGCTACATTTCTAACGATATTTTTCCGCCGGGCCTGTGGTTGGACAACACGCCGAACTGGGAGTACGGCGTGCTGGTCCAGCTGCGGGATCTGTCCCGGGCCATGCGCAAGGACATTAGCCGGTCCCAGAGCCAATCCGCCGAGGATCGGGACCTCACCATTGCCGAGCCACAGTTCCATTTTGACAGCAACAGCTGGGCGATTCCGTCGACCGAAGCCGAGTACCGTCGCGGAATCCGGGGGCTCAAGCGCTATCTCAACCGCCTGTCGGATCCGGAGCAGCCTGATGCCCAGTTTTTTGCCCGTGCCGATAACCTGAGCAACTGGCTGGCTGACCTGGAGACCCGTCTGGGCAGTCTGTCCCGGACTCTCGGGGAAAGCGTTGGTAAAGCGTCGGTATCCGATGCGGTCGCCAACGTTAACCAGGACGATCCGCTGGACGAGGAAACCGGTTCCATTGATGTGAAAACGCCCTGGACACGGATCGACGACGTGTTTTACGAGGCTCGCGGCAGTTCCTGGGCCCTGCTGCACATCTTCCGCGCCATTGAAGTTGATTTTCGCAAGGTGCTGCAGGACAAGAATGCCATGGCCAGCGTGAAGCAGGTCATTATCGAACTCGAAGGGGCGCAGGGTTCGATGTGGAGCCCGGTGGTGCTCAACGGCAATGGTTTCGGGGTGCTGGCCAATCACTCCCTCACCATGGCGGCCTATCTGTCCCGGGCCAACGCAGCGATCAGCGACATGCGGGATCTGCTCTCCCGTGGCTAGTTAAGGGGGCCACGAAAACAAAAAAACCGGGCTTCTGCCCGGTTTTTTGTGCGTCAAAAGCGGGTTGATCAGCCCTTGTAGGCCTTGATCGACTCTTCGATGGCTTTCTTGGCGGCAGCGGCGTTATCCCAACCCTGTACCTTGACCCACTTGCCGGGTTCGAGCGTCTTGTAGTTCTCGAAGAAGTGCTTGATCTGGTCGCGCAGCAGCTCGGGCAGGTCGTCGATTTCCTTGACGCCATGGTACGTGGTGGTCAGTTTGTCGTGGGGTACCGCCACCAGCTTGGCGTCACCGCCGGCTTCGTCTTCCATGTTCAGCACACCCACCGGGCGGCAGCGGATAACCGAACCGGCCTGGACCGGGTACGGGGTCACGACCAGTACGTCCAGTGGATCGCCGTCGTCGGCCAGAGTGTGCGGGATGAACCCGTAGTTGGCCGGGTAGAACATTGGCGTCGCCATGAAACGGTCGACCAGCAGGGCACCCATGTCCTTGTCCAGTTCGTACTTGACCGGTGAGCTGTTGGCCGGGATTTCGATGGCAACGTAGATGTCTTCAGGCGGATTCTTGCCTGAGGGAATGTTCGAGAATTGCATAGTCGATCCTTCCAGGGTGCGTTTAGATAGTGTGTTTAACTGCGGCTAAAAAGTGGGCGCAATTATACGGAAGTATCCTGCAGTTCGAAACTAAACGTTGGTCTTGCCCGGCGAACTAGAATTTGAGCTGTTTGCTGATCAGCTCCTTCATGATCTCGGTGGTGCCGCCGCCGATGGACAGGATCTTGCCGTCACGGTACAGACGTTCGACCACCGACTCCCGCATGTAGCCCATGCCCCCGAAGATCTGCACCGCCTCCCGGGTGACCTTTTCGCACACATCCACCGAAAAGTTTTTCGCCATGGCGACCTTTTTCACCGGGTTCTTGCCGGCCTGCATCAGATCGGCACAGCGGTAGGTGTATTCCCGGGCAACGTCGATCTGGGTAGCCATGTCCACCAGTTTATGGCGGGTAACCTGAAAGCCGGTGAGGTTGCGACCGAAGGCCTCGCGCTGGTTGGCATACTCCAGGGCAGCTTCGTACGCCAGTTGGGCGGTCATGTACGCCATGATCGACAGGCTCAGCCGTTCTGCCAAGAAATTACTCATGATGGCGATGAAACCGGCGTTCTCGGCGCCGATCAGGCGGTCGGCGGGCACCCGACAATCCTCGAAAAACAGCTCCGCGGTGTCGCTTGCCCACCAGCCCATCTTGCGCAGCTTCCTGCCGGTCGAAAAGCCTGGCATGTCCCGGTCGACCAGCAGCAGGCTGATGCCGCTGTGACCCTCGCCGCCGGTGCGCACCGCCACCGTGTAGTGATCGGCGCGCAGCCCGCTCGTAATGAAGGTCTTGCTGCCGTTGACGATGTAATGGTCGCCGTCCCGGACCGCACGGGTTTTCAGGTGAGCGACGTCGGAGCCGCCCCCGGGCTCGGTGACCGCCAGGGCGGCAATTTTTTCGCCCCGCAGGACCGGTGGCACGATCTGTTCCCGGATTTCCGGGCGCGCCCACTTGGCCACTGGGGGCAGGCCGATGTCGAGAGAGCCGAGGCTGGCCACTAGGCCGCCGGAGGTGGATCGCATAAGCTCTTCCGAAACGGCCACGCGCAGGAAAATGTCGCCTTCGCCGGTGCCGCCGAGTTCCTCCGGGAAGCCGATGCCCAGTAGGCCCGCGTCGCCCGCCAGCCGGTACAGCTCCCGCGGGAATTCGCCGGCTTCTTCCCAGTCGTCGATATGGGGCAGGACGTGGGCACTGATGAATTTCCGGGCGCTCAGGCGCGCCTGTTCATGGACGTCGTCGAAGTAATCGGACACGGTAAGGCTCCCTGTGATCTGGAATCATGGGATGCAGTGTTGCGCACTTTCGGCTACCAAGCAAGCGCTTGGTTATGGTTGATCGGGACAATAAAAAAGCTGGCCCGGAGGCCAGCTTCAGCTCGAATTCGCGCGCGTTGCCGGTCAGGTACCCGGGCGGGAAATGCTGTTCACCCCGGTGCTTGTGCCCAGCAGGAGGAGATCCGCAGGGCGGCGGGCAAACAGCCCGTTGGTTACCACACCAACGATGTTGTTCAGTTTTTCTTCCACGTCGATCGGGCGCGAGATGTCGAGGTTGTGGACGTCAATAATGATGTTGCCGTTGTCGGTGACCACGCCCTCCCGGTAAACCGGATCACCACCCAGTTTCACGATTTCGCGGCCCACATGGCTGCGCGCCATCGGAATGACCTCCACTGGCAACGGGAAGCCACCCAGCACGCCCACCATCTTCGATTCGTCGGCAATGCAGACAAAGGTCTCCGCGACCGCGGCCACAATCTTCTCGCGGGTTAACGCAGCGCCCCCGCCTTTGATCAGCTCCAGACGCTCGTTGGCTTCATCGGCGCCGTCAACATAGAATTCCAGCGAGCCGGCACTGTTCAGATCATACACCGGAATGCCGTGGCTTTTCAGACGTTCGGCAGTCGCCTCGGAGCTGGCAACGGCACCGTCAAACTCGTTTTTCAGATCTGCCAGCATGTCGATGAAGAAGTTGGCGGTGCTTCCAGTCCCCACGCCAATGATGCTGTCGCTGTCGAGGCGAGGTGCGATGTAGTCGACGGCGGCTTTTGCCACGGCTTTTTTGAGTTCGTCCTGGGTCATGGAGGGGCTCCGGGTGCAATTCTGGATGAGTTTCGCATCATTATAGCGCTTCCGGGCGGTCTGCTTATAGACGGCTGCCGTGCAAACTTTCTACACTGTTGGTTTTTCCCAGCCAACCACCAACGACCGGAACCGCTATGCCGCAACGCTACATCAAGAAGATTCTCGATGCGCGCGTCTATGACGTGGCCATCGAAACACCTCTGACTGAAGCCCGCAGTCTGTCCAAGCGTTTTGGCAATAACATTCTGCTCAAGCGCGAAGACCTTCAGCCGGTGTTTTCTTTCAAGATTCGCGGTGCGTACAACCGGATTGCGCAACTGTCGGAAGAACAGAAGGCCAAAGGTGTGATTTGTGCCTCGGCCGGCAACCATGCCCAGGGCGTGGCGCTGGCGGCCAAAAAACTGGGGATCAAGGCGGTGATCGTCATGCCGCAGACCACGCCGGAGATCAAGGTGCGCTCGGTGCGGGACCATGGCGCCCGGGTGGTGCTCAGGGGCGACGCCTTTGACGAAGCCGCGGCCCATGCGCAGGAACTGATCCAGAAGCATGGCTACACCTACATTCCCCCGTTTGACGATCCTGACGTGATCGCGGGGCAGGGCACCGTGGCCATGGAAATCATGTGGCAGTTCAGTCAGCCCATCCACGCCATCTTCATCTGTGTTGGCGGCGGTGGCCTTATTGCCGGCATGGCGGCCTACATCAAGTACCTGCGCCCCGAGATCAAGGTCATTGGAGTCGAGCCCGAAGACTCCAACTGCCTGCAGGCTGCCATGAAGGCGGGCAAGCGGGTGGTTCTGGATGAGGTGGGCATTTTTGCCGACGGCGTGGCGGTCAAGCAGATTGGCAAATACCCCTGGGAAATCTGCAAGGATCATGTTGACGAGGTGATCACCGTATCCACAGACGAAATCTGCGCCGCCATCAAGGATGTGTTCGAGGATACCCGGTCGATTGCTGAGCCTGCGGGGGCGCTGGGTGTTGCCGGCATCAAGAAATACATCCAGCGAGAGCAGATCGAAGGCGAAAACATGGTGGCCACCCTGAGTGGTGCCAACATGAACTTCGACCGGCTGCGTTACGTGTCTGAGCGCACGGAAATCGGTGAGCAGCGAGAAGCGATTCTCGCCGTGACCATTCCGGAGAAACCCGGGGCGTTCAAGACGTTTATCAACGCCCTGCACAAACGCAGTATCACGGAATTCAACTACCGTTTCGCCGATCGCGAAGAGGCGACGATTTTCGTTGGTATCCAGATTCAGGCCGGTGGCCACGGCCGTGAGGACTTGGTGCAGGACCTCCGGGAGTCCGGCTACGGTGTGATTGACCTGACCGACAGCGACCTCGCCAAGCAGCATATCCGCCACATGGTCGGCGGCCATGCGCCGAGCATCACCAATGAAAAGGTCTTCCAGTTCGAGTTTCCCGAGCGTCCGGGTGCGCTCCTGAAATTCCTGATGTCCCTCGGTACCCGCTGGAATATTTCAATGTTCCATTACCGCAACCACGGTGCGGCCTACAGCCGGGTTCTGCTGGGAGCCCAAGTGGATGACGGGGAAGTAAAAGACTTCGAGAAGATGCTCGACAAAGTCGGTTTCCGGTATGAGAACATGACCGACAACGAGGCGTACCAGCTGTTCCTTGGCGCCGGCAACAGTCAGGGCGGGTAGCCCAGGCCACGGTCCGACCGGTCAGAGGCGGGCCGGTTGTTGTATTCCGGAAATATTACAAAACAGTAACCTGTCAAAAATTGTAAAAAGCGGGATGCATGTTAATCTTTCGATTAATTCTTGGAAACAGAAATAGCTACCTGATTTCAAACATTTTAATAACCAACTTTGAAGGAAGCGAAAACCATGGGCGGCAAGCCTGACATTATCAAAGCCGTTGTGCTGATATTTGCTGTCGGCCTTGTCATCACCGGGTTCACGTCGATTCACGCTTCCGAAGATCAACCCCGCATCGAGGCTGGTGTCACCGTTGGAGCGCTTCAGGTCGCTGAAGGTCGCCTGAACCGGTAACACCTCCGGTCGGTTACCACACCGTGCAGCGGTACGTCCCACGGCTCAGTGGGTAACTGTCGCACCCTCTGGAAATCGTGGGCAAGCCCGATCAATTTGGGGGCCAGCCTCGGCCGAAGCCGGCAGAAGGCGAAGGTCCGGTCATAAAATCCTCCCCCCATGCCCAGTCGTCCCCCGTCTTCATCAAATCCCACCAGCGGAAACAGTACCGCATCCAATGCCCAGGCCGGGCGCCTGAGTCCGTCGCTGAATGCAGGCTCCGGTATGCCAAAGCGGTTGGGGCGTAACTCGACGTCGTCGGAGTAAGGGCTGAAGGCCAGTCTTCCCGGATGAATCGGGTGGAGAACCGGCAGATAGAACCGGATACCTTTGCGTCGACCCAGATCCATATACAGTCGTGGGTCAATCTCGCCGTCATTCGGCAAGTAGATGGCAATGTGTCGGGCCCGGTGCAGATCGGGGTTATTCAGCAGATTCAGGGCGAGGTGTTCGGATGCCTGTTGCTGTTGTTCGTACGACAGGGAGCGGCGCTGCTGGCGCAAGTGCTTGCGGAGTTCGCTGCGCGAAAACGTATCGGACTGGGAATCGAAAGGTTGGGGATCGATAAACTGGCTCAAAATAAAGCTTCCCGGGCTGCCGTTATCGGATGTTGCCCTTGAACCCAAAGTTCAAGGTCGGTGGCCGCTGTGACATATTAGGCTTTCCCCTGTCGGGGACGTGCTCACAATGCCCTGAAGTAGCCACCTGGGTAATGCGCATCGGCTCGAGGACGTATCCGACTATCGCGAACAGCCCAGGAAGTTGACTTCATTATACGGGCACAGCCGGGGCCGATTGCAACACCGATTCTGTAACCCTTGCCGAGAGTTAAGAATGCCTACTGGCCGGAGGGCTCGCCCAGGGCGTTGTCCAGCTTGCTTCCCATGGCCTGCAGAAGTGAGCTGGTGGCATCAGACATGGTGTCCCGTTCCAGCAGTTCATGTGTGATGTTGAGGGCGGCCATGACCGCTATACGCTCGGTGCCGAATACCTTGCCGCTGGAGCGGATTTCACGCATCTTGTCGTCCAGATGCCGGGCCGCGCGCAACAGGGCTTCGCGTTCCTCCTCCGGGCAGGCGACCAGGTATTCCTTGTCGAGAATCTTCACCTCTACGGTGGTGGATTGCTGAGACATCAGTGGTGCTCCAGCGCCCTCAGGCGGCCAATCATGGCTTCGATCTTGTTTTTGGCAAGATCATTCTTGTGCATCAACTGGGCCCGCTCACGGTTCCAGTCATCCTGCAGGTCCCGCAAGGTAGCGTTATCCCGCTCCAGTTTTTCACAGTGCTCGATCAGCTTATCCAGCTTGTCCGCTAATGCCTGTACTTCGGACTGTTCCATCACGTGCCCAACATCGGTTGTTGTGGTTGCAATCAACTATAAGTCTGGACGCTAAGTTGGTCAATTTACAGGGTTGTCATTACGGTGCCCGCGTGACGCCTGTCACTCCTCGCCACTGTCGCCCAGTCCCAGGGCACGACTCTTGCGCCAGGCGCTGGCCGCGGGCAGCAGTGCAACCAGGAGAGCGGCCAGTGGCACGGCCCCAAGCAGGCTCCATTCAACGGTATTGAGGGGCCGCAGGCGGGTTTGCAGGCCGTAGGCTTCCTGAAGCCATGGACTGAGAGCAGAAACCGCGACAGCACCGAGGGCCACCGCCAGGAGGCAGGCCACCAGGGCCAAGGCCACACATTCGATCAGGTACAGGGCGGCTATCAGGCCGGGAGACGCGCCGGTAGCCCGAAGGATCGAAATTTCGTGGGTGCGTTGGGCCTGCAGGGTCAGCAGAACCGCAATCAGACCGATCAGGCTGGTAACGACCACAAATCCCGTGATGCCCAGCAGGGCGCGTTCAAACTGGCTCATGAGACGCCACAGTTCGCTGAGGGCGACACCGGGCAGAATGGCCGAAAGGGGCTCCCCGGCGTACTGATTTAGTTCGCGCTGGACCCGGAAGGTCAAAAGCTTGCGCTTGAGGCCGGCGAAGGCGGCGGTGATGGCGTCCGGGGTGAAGTCCCGACCCTCGGCCTGTTCGGGCGTCAGTGTCCGGCCGGGAATGGCGACCCCGGATTCCCAGCCGACGTGCATCGCTTCAATGCCTGCCAAGCTGATATAGACCGCCCGGTCAACCGGGGTGCCGGTGTTTGCGAGGACCCCCGTAACGCGAAAGGGCGTGTCGTCATGATTGGAGAAACTGGTGCGGCCGCCGCCGTGGGACAGCACGATACTGTCACCCACACCGTGTCCCTGTTCGCGGGCGACACCGGCGCCGAGGACGACGTCAAACACCTTATCGAACCAGCGGCCATCGGCCAGTTCCAGGGGCTGACCCTGGCCAAAGCGGAAATGCTCCAGAAAGGCGTCGTCGGTGCCTACAACCCGAAAGCCCCGATAGCTGTCCCCCAGCGAAATCGGTATCAGCCAGTCAATGCGAGCGTCCTTGCGCAGCTCCTGAAAGGTCGACCAGCGGATGTTGTTGGTGGCATCGCCCATGTGGAACACCGTGTAGAGCAGGAGGTTCAGCTGGCCACTCCGGGCGCCAATGATGAGGTCGGTGTCGCTGATGGTGCTGGTGAACGAGTGTTTGACCTCGGTACGGAAATACTGGATGCCAAGCAACAGGGTAACGCTGAGGGTCAGGGTCAGGCAGACCAGTCCGAGGACCCGCCGTCGATACCAGAGGCTGGCGGCGGCGAGGGAGAATGCCAGCTGCGCTCTCATAGCTCCGGCTCCGTCAGTCGGACCTGGTGGGTGAAGTGCTGTGCCAGGCTGCGATCGTGGCTGACAAACAGTACGGATGTGTTTCGTTCTTCGGCCAGGGTAAGCAGGAGATCGAGGAAACGGTCGCGGTTGTCGCTGTCCAGCGCAGACGTGGGCTCGTCCGCCAGAATGATTTCCGGGCCGCCGATCAGGGCCCTGGCGGCGGCAATACGTTGTTGCTGGCCAATGCTCAGGCGGGTGACGCTGCGTGGCCAGCAGTCCTTCGGAATCGCGAGCGCTGTCAGTAACCGGTGTGCTTCCCGGGTCGGATCCGGGTCGGTGGCGTCACGCCTTGACGCCGATAGCCGGCATGGCAAGGTGACGTTAGCCTCGGCGCTCAGGTAGGGCACCAGATTGAACTGCTGGAAAATGACGCCGATGTGGTCTGCTCTGAATCGGTCCCGGTCACCGGCATTGAGCTGATGTATCGGGGTGCCAAGGATCCCGATGCCACCAGTCGAGGGTGATAGCATCCCGGACAGCAGGCTCAGGAACGTACTCTTGCCACTGCCGCTGGGGCCATGGAGAAACAGGTGCTCACCGGCAGGTAGGGTCAGGTCCGGAAAGGTAATCGGTGAGTGCTCGCTGTCCCAGCAATGGCTCAGGCCAGTAGTTTCGATCGCAGGGGCGGGGCCCGGGGCGCGGTGAGGCGCAGATTCTGTCGTGGGGGTCATGTTGATTGCTATTTGTCCGGTGTATGATTGCCGAAAATCAGATTCCTCGATCCAATGGAGAACCCGTGCTGATGTCCCATTCTGTTTTTGGCCTGCAAGTGCCATGGCTCCTGTCGGCTTTGCTGACGCTCACGCTGGGGCATTCGCTGTCGGCCTATGCCGAACCCCGGGAAATCGACTGGCTGGAACTTATGCCGGCTGAAGATCTGGCACTGTTGGAAAATATGCCAGAAGTTGTGCACGAGGGCGATGGTGCGCCCCTGCTGCCTGACGAAATCATGACCGGCCGAGTGGTGTCGGACATGGGCAATGTCCAAGGCCGGATTCCCGGCTTCGTAGTCCCCCTGAAAACCACTCAGGACATGCGGATTCTGGAGTTCTTTCTGGTGCCATACTACGGCGCCTGTATCCACGTGCCTCCACCACCGCCCAACCAGATTATCCACGTGAAATACCGCGAAGGGTTCAAGCTGGAAGCGCTCTACGATCCGGTCTGGATCGAGGGGACGCTGATTATCGAACGGACCGAAAGCGATCTCGGCACATCCTCCTACTCCATGGTTGCGGACGCCGTGTCGCCTTATCAGGAGTAGATTCAGGGCCGAAGACTGAATCGGTTGCCGTCCCCCTCAAGTACGACGGCGCCCTGGCCATCCGGCCCGGTCCAGGCAACGTCGAGGTGTTCCAGTCCGGGGAAGCGTTCGGTCAGCGGTGTGGTCAACGCTTCCGCACTTTGGAGGTCGGGGCAATCCAGCAGCTGGCTGATCTCGAAATCGGCGTGCTGGCCGTGTTCGGGCTTGCTGGTGTTACCGGCAAATTCGGATTCAATGGCGACGCTTTCGAGAATGCAAGTGATTGAGGAGGTGTTAATCAGCGGCGTCTCGCTGAGCCATTCGACCACCGAATCGATCGTTTCCTGCTGGTCCGGGGTGTGGGCTCGGTGCTCGAATCCGAGCAGGTTCTGAGCCGGCGACTGGAAGTGCAGGTCTACCTTCTGCCCGGAAATGGCCAGTTGCAGTTCTGCGTGACCGTGCTGGTGAGAGCCAGGGTTATCGGCTGCGACAGTGACCCCCGTGATGACCAATGGGGCAACCAGAAGGGGCAGGCATCGGCCTGAAATCATGATCAAGTCCCGAGATTGAAAGTGATATGTTATAACATTTTCCGGTTTTGCTGCCTGAAAAGCAACCGGGTCGTGTCTTGAAAGCGCCTGAATGCTAGGATAGAAGCTCCATTCAATAACACAGGAATGTCCTGGTTCATGTCCGAGACCGACACAACCGGAGCTGCCCGAGCCGCTGAATTCGAGCGCTGGGCCAACGTTTTTACTGCCCACAAGGCGTTTAGCCACCCCTCCGAATTGCACGGAGTTCTTTGTGGTCGATTGGCCGCCGGCTCCCGTATTGAAGAGCCGGAATGGCTGGATATGGTCTGTGAGCACATGGGATTGCCCGAAAGTGCGGCCGAGGAGTCCGGCGATCTGGCGCCGTTCATGAATAAGGCGTATGAACAGACCCTGGCGCTCTTGAAATCGGCCGACATGAGTTTCCATCCTTTATTGCCGGATGATGACTATGCCATCGAGCAGCGTCTGGAGGCCCTGGTGGCCTGGGTGCGCGGCTTTCTCGAAGGCATGGCGCTGTCGGCCGGTGAATCGCTCGGGCAGGCGCCCGATGAGATCCGCGAACTGATCGAAGACCTGGTGGCAATCAGTCAGCTTTCGGCCGATGAAGAAGCCGATGACGAGAGCGAGCAGCAGTTACTGGAAATCACCGAATACGTCCGGCTGGGGGCACTGGCGGTCTTTACCGAGTTTAACGCCCCGGAGAAGCCGGCTTCTCAATCCCCGACCCTGCACTGAGCAAGGTCGACACTGCGGGAGAGTTTATGTCGTCCATGATACCCGTTAAGGAATTCGCCGAGCGCCGTCGAAAGCTGATGGAGCGCATGGCGCCCGACAGCATTGCCATTATCCCGGCGGCGCCGGAACGCGTGCGCAACCGTGACGTGCTGCACCCGTTCCGTCAGGACAGCGATTTTCAGTACCTGAGTGGTTTTGGTGAGCCCGAGGCGGTGCTGGCACTGATTCCGGGCCGCGAACACGGCGAATCCGTGCTGTTCTGCAAGGAACGCAATCCTGAAAAAGAACTCTGGGACGGTTTCCTGGTCGGGCCTGAAGGCGCCATTGAACGCTTCGGTCTCGACGACGCTTTCCCGATCTCCGACATCGACGACATCCTGCCCGGCATGATCGAGGGCCGCAGTCGGGTGTACTACCCCCTGGGCAAGGATCAGCAGTTCGACAGCAAGGTGATGGGCTGGGTCAAGACCATCCGCAGCAAGGTGCGGACCGGCGCTCACCCCCCCGGAGAATTTGTCTCGCTGGAGCACTTCCTGCACGACCTGCGTCTGTTCAAGAGTGCCAACGAGATCAAGGTCATGGCGAAGGCGGGCGAGATCAGCGCCGAGGCCCATTGTCGGGCCATGAAGCGCGCGCGCAAGGGTGGCAGCGAATACAACCTGGAGGCCGAACTGATCCACACCTTCATGGATCACGGTGCCCGGTCGACGGCCTATCCATCGATCGTGGGTGGTGGTGCCAATGGCTGCATCCTGCATTACATCGAGAACAGTGCGCCGTTGAAAGACGGCGACCTGGTCCTGATCGACGCCGGCTGCGAATACGAATGTTACGCGTCGGATATCACCCGGACCTTCCCGGTGAGCGGCAAATTCAGCCCTGAGCAGCGGGCGCTCTATGAGGTTGTGCTGTCGGCCCAATACGCGGCCATTGATGCGGTGCGGCCGGGCAACCATTGGAACCACCCCCACGAGGCGGCGCTGCGGGTGCTTACACAGGGTCTGATTGATCTCGGCCTGCTGTCGGGAACCGTGGAGGACGCCATCGCCAACGAAGCCTACAAGCCCTTCTTCATGCACCGGACCGGCCACTGGCTGGGCCTGGATGTCCATGACGTCGGCGACTACAAGGTCGGCGATGCTTGGCGCCTGCTGGAGCCGGGCATGGCGCTGACCGTGGAACCGGGCCTGTACATTGCCCTCGACAATACCAGCGTCGATGAAAAGTGGCGCGGTATCGGTATCCGCATCGAGGACGATGTGGTCGTGACCAAAGAGGGGTGCCGGGTACTGACCGATGGTGTGCCCAAGACCATCCCAGACATCGAAGCGTTGATGGCGGACTGACCCCGTGAACCGCTTCGATACCGATCTGATCATTGCCGGTGGCGGCCTGGCAGGAGCCACGCTGGCGCTGGCCCTCGCCCGCGTGGTGCCTTCCCTGCGGGTCACGGTGGTCGAGACCTTCCCCCTGTCGGCGGATGCCCTCCCGGAACACTACCAGCCCAGTTATGACGCCCGCTCGACCGCGCTGGCCTGGGGCTCGCGGCTGATTTTTGAGGAGCTGGGGTTGTGGCCAAGATTGTCGGAACACGCCACGCCGATCCGCCAGATTCACGTATCGGATCGGGGGCATTTCGGCGCCACTCGTCTGAACGCCGGGGACCATGGTCAAGAGGCCCTTGGTTACGTGGCAGACAACCGCTGGATGGGTCTCTGCCTGATGCGGGAACTGCTGGAAACCGGGGTGCAGTGGCAGGCGCCGGCGGAGGTCGTCGATATGACCCCCGAGACCGAAGGCGTCCGCGTCGCCCTGAAACGCGGAACCGAAACCTGGAGCCTGAGCGCCCAGTGTCTGGTTGTTGCTGACGGTGGCCGGTCCGGACTGCGGGAGGCACTCGGATTCCAGACCCGCAACCACAGCTACGGTCAGAACGCGCTGATCGCGAATGTCTCGACCGGCGAGAGCCACCGATTCACAGCGTTTGAACGGTTCACTGACGCCGGCCCCATGGCCCTTCTTCCCCACGGCACGACAACCCGGGCCGGTCATCAATCGGCGCTGGTCTGGACCTTGACCGACGAGGCCCTCGACGAGGTGCTTGCGTTATCCGACCCACAGAAGTGCCAGCGTCTGCAGGAGCGGTTTGGCTGGCGGCTCGGTCGCTTCACGCGTATTGGCGAATGCAGTCACTACCCGCTGAAACTGACCACCGTGGATGAGGCCGTTCGGCCGGGCGTGGCATTGGTCGGCAACGCTGCCCATGCCCTGCACCCGGTGGCTGGCCAGGGTTTCAACCTGGCACTGCGGGGGCTGATGACTCTGGTGGAACAGCTCCGGCAGGCGGTCGAGCAGGGGCAGTCGCTGGGTGATCTTCAGGTTCTGGGCCGTTATCAACGTCTGCATCGCCAGGACTGGCAGCAGACCGTGCAGTTCTCCGACTCCCTGATCCGCATATTCGGCGATGCTCCGGCACCCGTAGCGGCGGCCCGCGATGCCGGACTGGTCGGGCTGGATTTGCTGCCCGGGGCAAAACGCTGGTTTGCCCGCAAAGCCATGGGCCTTGGCGGGCGCCGGGCGGTCATCAGCAAGCCAGGGGTTGCACGCAGGGAGCCGGCAGGGCATGAGTAAGATCGGGACGTTCGATGTTCTGGTGGTAGGCGGTGGCATGATCGGGGCCGCCCTTGCTCTGGGGCTGTCCCGGCAGGGCTGGCGGGTCGGTCTGGTTGAGGGCAGTGATCGTGCGCCACTGGTCAGTCGAATGCCCCCGGCCGACGGAGTGGCGGATTTTGAACCACGGGTCAGTGCCATCTCCGTCGCCAGCCAGCAGTTGCTGCAGGAGCTGGGCGTCTGGCAGGAGGTGGTTGCCGGCCGCCATTGCCCCTACCAGAAAATGACCGTCTGGGATGGGGATGGCACCGGTCGCATTCACTTTGACGCCGCCGAGCTGCAGGCAGGGGCCTTAGGTACGATCGTGGAAAACCGTGCAATAGTCCGGGCCCTGTTTGAGGCGCTGGAAGTCAGTGAGGTCGAGCTGATTGACGGAGTCAAAGTGACGGGCTGGTGGCAGGATGGCGACCAACAAGGCATTGAACTGGCGGATGGCCACAGCCTGGGTGCCCGACTGGTCGTGGCCGCCGATGGTGCGAACTCGCGCCTGCGTCAGTGGGTGGGCCTGCCGACCCGGGAATGGGATTACGATCAGCAGGCGATTGTCTGCACCGTACAGACTGCCCAGAGTCACCGATTTACGGCCTGGCAGCGGTTTTCACTGACTGGCCCACTGGCGTTTCTTCCGCTGCTCTCGGAATCGGGCGACGAGCATTTCTGTTCCATTGTCTGGTCCCAGGACACTGAAGAGGCCAGGCGCCTGATGGCGCTGGATGAAGCCCGATTTGTCGCCGAACTGGAGGCGGCCATCGAACGGGAAATGGGCGCCGTGGTGTCCGTCTCCCGCCGCTTTGCCTTCCCGCTGCGCCAGCGCCATGCCAAGGACTATGTTGCGCGCGGTTTTGCGCTGGTGGGGGACGCGGCACACACGATACACCCGTTGGCGGGCCAGGGCGCGAACCTCGGTTATGGGGATGTCCGGGCCTTACTGGATGAACTGTCCCGGGCCCGAGGCGCAGGCCTGAGCCCGGCCGAGCCGCTGGTTCTGGCCCGTTACCAGCGCCGCCGAAAGGCCGAGAATCTGGCCATGATGGCGGCAATGGAGGGGTTCAAACAGCTGTTCGCGCGGGATGAATTGCCGCTGCGATGGTTGAGAAATACCGGCATGAGATGGCTCGATGGCCTCGGCCCGGTCAAGCATCGGCTTGCCGCTGAAGCCATGGGTCTGAACCGCTGAAGGCCGATGCTCCCATTCACACATTAAGGAAACCAGACCATGGCTGGAAGTAGCCTGCTCGCCCTCATCGATGACATCGCCACCATTCTCGACGATGTCTCGCTGATGACGAAAACCGCCACCAAGAAAACCGCAGGCGTACTGGGAGACGATCTTGCCCTCAACGCCCAGCAGGTCACCGGGGTAAAGCCTGCCCGGGAACTTCCGGTGGTGTGGGCGGTGGCCAAGGGGTCACTGCTGAACAAGGCGATTCTGGTTCCGGCTGCCCTGGCCATCAGTTTCTTCGTGCCCTGGCTGGTCACCCCGCTGCTCATGCTGGGCGGTGCCTTTCTGTGTTTCGAGGGCTTTGAGAAGCTGGTTCACAAGTTCCTGCACCGGCAGGAGGATGAGGCCCACAAGAGCGAACTGCACGAGGCTCTGAAGAATCCCGACGTCGATATGAAGGCGCTGGAGAAGGAAAAGATCAAGGGCGCCATTCGGACCGACTTTATCCTGTCGGCGGAGATCATCGCCATTACCCTGGGCACCGTGACCGACCAGAGCATTGGAATGCAGTTCCTGGTGCTCACCGTGGTGGCGATCATGATTACCGTGGGTGTTTATGGCCTCGTTGCCGGCATTGTAAAACTGGACGACGGTGGCCTGTACCTGAGCCAGAGGGACAGCGAGGTGTCACAGAAGATCGGGCGGGGGATACTCTGGCTCGCGCCCTACATGATGAAAACCCTGTCAATTCTCGGCACCATCGCCATGTTCCTGGTTGGCGGTGGCATTCTTACCCACGGCCTGCCCCCGATCTATGATGCCATTCATCACTTTGCCGAGGGCTTCGGTGGTGTTGGCCTCGCCGAGGCGCTTATCCCGACCCTGGCGAACGGATTGTTTGGCGTGGTGGCTGGAGCTGTCCTGGTCGCGGTCATCACACCCTTGCAGAAGCTCTGGGCGGCGCGCTCGGCCTGACTCAGAGGCAGGCGTCAAAGAGACGGCTGACCAGAACCGGGACGGCCGTCTCCACTCGCAGGATACGTGCCCCCAGGTGCACGGCGCCGCAGCCGGCTTCTTCAAGCTTGCCAACCTCATACGGGGTAAACCCTCCCTCGGGTCCGATACACAGGGCAGTGGGTTGGTTCAGGTGCGTGGGGCAGGGGGTGTCGGTACCGGGGTGGGCCACCAGGGCTCGCTTGCCCGCCAGCAGGGCCGGCAGCTCATCTTCCACAAACGGCTTGAACAGCTTGCGGATATGGACCCTCGGCATCACCGTGTCCCGGGCCTGTTCCAACCCCAGGGTCAGGTTTTCCCGCAGACTTTCCTCAGACAGCCAAGGCGTTTGCCAGAAGCTCTTCTCGACCTTGTAGCTGTTGATCAGCCAGATGTCCTTGACACCCAGCGTCGCGCAGGTTTGCAGTACCCGGCGGAGCATCTTGGGCCGGGGCATCGCGAGTATCAGGGTCAGTGGCAGAGCGGCAGGTGGTGGCAGGTGGAACGACACGCGCAATTCGGCTTCGGTATCGGTCAGGTGCAGTACCTCAGCGGTGCCTATATCGCCGTCGACGCGGCCGACGGGGATGCGATCGCCAGTGCTGACCCGGATCACCGAGTGGAGGTGGGCCAGGCGTCGACCGGTCAGTCGCACCCGGTCGCCACCGATAAAGTCTTCCTCGAACAGGAGCGCCAGATTCATTCGCCGGCAGACTCGTCGGCGTCCGGTTCGGCGGTTTCCCGCTTGGCGAGGCGCCCGAAGATGATCCCGAACTCAAACAGGATCCACATGGGCACGGCCAGCAGTGTCTGGGAAATGATGTCCGGAGGTGTCAGCAGCATGCCAATGATGAAGCAGGCGACCACCACATAGGGGCGTTTGGCTGCCAGATCCTGCGGGGTGGTGGCACCGGTAAGGATCAGCAGCACCGTGGCAATGGGAATCTCGAAGGCCACGCCAAAGGCAAAGAACATTTTCAGCACGAAATTCAGGTAGCTGCTGATGTCCGGCAGCTCCACGATGCCTTCCGGCCCGATGGCGGTGAAGAAGCCAAACACCAGCGGGAAGACCACGTAGTAGGCAAAGGCGGCACCGGCGTAGAACAGCAGGACCGAGGTGAACAGCAGGGGAAACGCCAGCCGTTTTTCATGGGTATAGAGGCCGGGTGCGACAAAGCTCCAGAGCTGGTACAGGATCACCGGTATGGCCACGAACACGGAGAGTACGAGGGCCAGCTTCAGGGGCGCAAAGAAGGGCGACGTGACGTCGGTGGCGATCATGGTCTGTCCGACCGGCAGCAGTGAACGGATTGGCTCGGACAGCCACAGGTACAGCTCATTGGCAAACGGATAGATGGCGGCGAAGCAGATGACTACGGCCAGAACCATCTTCAACAGACGGTTGCGCAGTTCCAGCAAATGCTCAATCAGGGGCATTTCCTGCTGATCCGGGGGAATGTGGTTGCCGTCTGGCTTTGAAGTCATGAACGGTTATCCGACGGGCCTTGCTCTGAGCCGGGCTGTCCCTTGCCTGCGGACTCGGTGCTGTTCGTTGATTCGGGCGCCGGGTCAGCGGGCTCCGGGGGTGCATCAGGGCTGCTGTTCGTTGAGTCGCCGGTGTCCTGGCCCGCGACACGGCGGGTTGCGGGCGCGGGGCGTGAACGGCGGTCGGCGCTGTCGGGCAGGATCATGTGCTCATAGCGCTTGGCTTCATCCAGCGCCCCGCGCACGGTCTTCTGGACGTCATCAAGCCCGACGTCGCCGGCCTTGCGCAGTTCTTCCCGGAGCTCTTCGGCCTTGAGCTGGCGGTCCAGTTCCGACGTGAACTGGCCCACCATGCGCCGGGCACCACCAATCCAACGCCCGGCAGCGCGGGCGGCAGTAGGGAGGCGCTCGGGGCCGAGCACCAGCAATGCAATGACGCCGCAGATCAGCAGCTCAAGAAAGCCAATATCGAACATTCAGCCAGCTCTCAGCTGTGGGACTTGTCCCGTGGCTTTTCTTCGGTTTCGGCCTGTTGGCTCTGCGCGTCGTTTTTTTCCTGCAGAGACTCCTGATCGGCGGCCTTGCTGTCTTCATCGCTCATGGACTTCTTGAAGCCACGAATGGCGCCGCCCAGATCGCTGCCGATGTTGCGCAGTTTCTTGGTTCCGAATAACAGAATCACAATGCCGAGTACGATTAGGAGTTGCCAGATACTTATACCCATCACGGGATCCTCGTTTTAATGTTGTTGCTTTGTTGTAGTGTACGTTAACCAACGGGCCGGGCGGTAATCCTCCAACGGGGTAGGTGCCGGCTATTTGTTCCGCGAAGCTTTTTCTTCCAGTCCGGACAGGTCAAATCGACGCGCCAGCTCATCAATCACTTCGCCCGGGCCAAGGCCCAGTCGGGATAACATGACCATGCTGTGAAACCAGAGGTCGGCGGTCTCGTAAATCACATCCCGGGTGTCGCCCGAGTGTTCCGCATCCTTGGCGGCCAGCAGGGTTTCGGTGCACTCCTCGCCGACCTTCTCGAGAATCTTGTTCAGACCTTTGGCATGCAGGCTGGCAACATAGGAGCTGTCCGGATCGGCCTGTTTGCGCTCTTCCAGTACCTGTGCCAGCTGGTTCAGTACGTCACTCACCTTGGGTACTCCTCAGTTCGCCATAGATGGCATCGGGGTCCTTGAGGACCGGTTCCACGCTGGCCCACTGACCGTCTTTCAGGGTCCGGTAGAAGCAGCTGCGCCGGCCGGTGTGGCAGGCGATGCCACCTTTCTGCTCAACCTTCAGCAGGATCACATCTTCGTCGCAATCCAGGCGGATGTCTTTCACCACCTGTTGGTGTCCGGAGGTTTCACCTTTACGCCAGAGTGTGCCTCGGGAGCGGGACCAATACACTGCGTGGCCCTCTTCGGCCGTCAGGCGCAGCGACTCCCGGTTCATCCAGGCCATCATCAGGATGTCACCGGTAGCGGCATCCTGGGCAATGGCGGGAACCAGACCGTCGGCGGTCCAGCGGATGGCGTCCAGCCAGTCAGGGTTGTCGACGTTATCGGATGAGTCTTTCATTTCTGTGAATCCTGAATTCGTAATCGGTTACCGGCTGCCGCGCAGCACCAGACCGCCGGCTGCAGCCAGCAGTGCCCAGCTCCAGGCGGGCACGTTTTCGAGCCAGGCCTGGGCCTCGGGTCGGGTGCCGATAACGGCTGCCGCAACCAGAATGATGACCACCAGCCCACGCCGCCAGCGACGATCCGAGCGAACCTGCTGTTCCCGCAGCAGCTCCAGTGTAGCCTGATTCTGTTGCTCGGTGGGACCGGCCTCGCGCAGTTGCATGAGTGCGTCATGCACCAGCTGCGGCATTTCGGGCGATTGCTCCAGCCAGGAGGGCAGGTGGGTCTGCAGCGATTTTAACAGGCCCGAAGGGCCAATGCGTCTGCGCATCCAGCTTTCCAGGAATGGCTGGGCTGTGCTCCAAAGGTCCAGCTCCGGGTACAGCTGGCGCCCGAGGCCTTCGACGTTCAGCAGGGTTTTCTGCAGCAGTACCAGTTGCGGCTGCACCTCCATGTTGAAACGGCGGGCGGTCTGAAACAGGCGTAATAGGAAGTGGCCGAAGGAGATGTCCTTCAGCGGTTTCTCGAAGATGGGCTCACAGACGGTACGGATTGCAGCCTCGAATTCGTTCACCCGGGTATCCGGCGGGACCCAGCCTGACTGAATGTGCAGCTGGGCGACCTGCCGGTAATCCCGGCGGAAGAACGCCAGCAGGTTGCGGGCCAGATAGCTCTGGTCGTCCGGGGCCAGGGTGCCGACGATACCGAAATCGATGGCAATGTACTTCGGATCGGCCGGGTTGGAGACATCGACAAAAATATTGCCCGGATGCATGTCGGCGTGGAAAAAGCTGTCCCGGAACACCTGGGTGAAGAAGATCTCCACCCCCTTTTCGGCCAGCACCTTCATATTGACGCCGGCGGCCTGCAGGGCGGGTACATCGGCAATGGGAATGCCGTGAATGCGCTCCATGACCAGTACCGACTTGCGGGTGTAGTCCCAATCGATAAAGGGGATGTAGATCAGTGACGAGTTCTCGAAATTGCGGCGCAGCTGACTGGCGTTGGCGGCCTCCCGCTGCAGGTCCAGCTCGTCGTGGATGGTGGAGTCGTAGTCTGCCACCACCTCGACCGGGTGCAGGCGCTTGCCCTCGGACCAGTACCTTTCCAGCAGTCCTGCCATCAGGTACATCAGCGAAAGATCCTGCCGGATGACCCGTTCGATCCCGGGGCGCAACACTTTTACCACCACCTGCTGACCGTTGCGCAGGGTGGCCGCATGCACCTGGGCAACCGATGCCGAGGCCATGGGGTCCGGTGTGAACTCCTTGAACAACTCGGCCACCGGCGCGCCCAGGGAAGATTCAATGATCTCCCGGGCCAGATGGCTGGAAAAGGGCGGTACCCGGTCCTGGAGGTTTTTCAGGGACTCGGCCATATCGTCCGGTAACAGGTCGCGACGGGTCGACAGGATCTGGCCAAACTTGACGAATACCGGCCCCAGCTCTTCCAGGGCCAGCCTCAGCCGATCCCCCCGGCTCAGCTTGGGTTTCGGGAACAGGTGCCAGGGGGCCAGCAGGAAGAACACCTTGAGAGGCGCAGGCAGTTCCGCCAGGGGCAAAAACGTGTCCAGCCGGTAACGGCAGAATACCCAGGCAATTCGGAACAGGCGTTGTAGGCGGGTCACGGATTCTCCCGTTCGTCAGGTGTGGCCTGGTTATCCAGACGGGCTATACGCGCTTCCAGGCGTTCGGTCCGGAGGCTGACGTCGTCGATGTCCTCAAAGGTTGCTTCCAGTTCCCGGCGCCCGGGAAGGGTTCGGCTTTCCTCGTGCACATACTCTTCGACGTTGGCGTTCAGGGAATGGAAGGCCTGGCGGCTCCACTTTACGGCGCCGCGGATGCGTTGGCCCAGGAAGTGGGCGGGCACGTCGCCGATGTGGCGGGCCATGGCAGCTTCCCAGTCCGGGTCAAGCTGATTCAGCGCCCGTTGCAGCTGGTGGGCGAGGGCGGTGTCGCCCGCGACCGTCAGCCTGCCGTCGCTGAATACCCGGTCATCACCGGTGGCCAGAGCGGCAAAGGCCACGGGTTTGCCGCTGATTTCAAGGGCAGGGCCGTCCGCAGGCTGGCTACTGACCCGGACCCGGTCACCGGCGCCATGCAGCGAGTAGGTGAGCGGCAGCGGCGCGATCAGGCTGATCTGTACCGGGCCCTCCAATGCTTCCATCAGGGCCCGCCGGCCCGCCGGATCCAACTCGAGGGCGTGGTTCAGCGCACCCTCGATGATGGCGGTAACGGCAGCAAGCAGCGTCGGACCCGGGAACATCAGGGCTTGATTCCCACGTGCAGGGCGACGATGCCGCCGGTCATGTTGTAGTACTTGCAGTTCACCAGGCCGGCGTTTTCCATCATTGCCTTCAGGGTGTCCTGATCCGGGTGCATGCGAATGGACTCGGCCAGGTATTTGTAGCTTTCGCTGTCGCCGGCGATCAGTTGTCCCATCAGCGGCAGCGCGGTAAACGAGTAGGTGTCGTAGGCCTTGCTGAGCAGAGGGTTGGTGGGCTTGGAGAACTCCAGCACCATCAACTTGCCGCCGGGCTTGAGGGTCCGGGTCATGTCACGCAGGGCCTGGTCCTTGTCGGTGACATTGCGCAGGCCAAAGGCGATTGAAACGGCATTGAAGTTGTTGTCCGGGAACGGCAGGTGTTCGGCGTCGGCCTGAACGTACTCGATATTGCCGGCATAGCCACGGTCAATCAGGCGTCCGCGACCGACCTGCAGCATGGAGGCGTTGATATCGGCCAGGACCACCTTGCCCGACGGCCCGACCAGGTCAGAGAACTTCATGGTGAGGTCGCCGGTGCCGCCGGCGATGTCGAGCACCTGATGGCCCGGGCGCACTCCCGACAGTTCAATGGTGAACCGTTTCCACAGGCGGTGGATGCCCATGGACATCAGATCGTTCATGAGGTCGTATTTGCCGGCCACGCTGTGGAACACCTCGGCCACCTGGCTCGCCTTCTGGCTCTTGGGCACGTCGCGAAAGCCGAAATGGGTGACGTCATCCGGGCCCTGGCTGGTCTGGGCCTGATTGGCCGACGGTTGCTGCTCGCTCATGAGAGAAATCCTGTCTGAATCTGAACCCCGTATTCTAACGGCTGGCGGGGTTGCTACAAGGGTGGCGACAAGTTTAATACCACCCTAAACTATAAAACGGTCATTTTTTGAGAGAAAGCTGATATATGTCTGTCATTGACGTACACCGTCCGCACAGTCTGGACAAAGAGCACGCCCGCGAAGCCGCCGAAATCCTGGCGAAAGACCTGTCACAGCAGTTCGACGTGAACTATCAATGGGAAGGGGATGTGCTCCGCTTCAAGCGCAGCGGTGTCAAAGGCCAGCTGAACCTCAGTCATGCCGACCTGCACATTCACCTGGAGCTGGGCATGATGCTCCGGCCTTTCAAATCCCGAATCGAGCAGGAAATCCATTCCCAGCTGGATCAGATCATCAAGGCCTGATCCGGTCCGCCCAGGGGGTCAAAGATCGCCCGGGAGCCGAAACGGCTCCGGGTGTCCGCGCACAATGTTTTCCATGACCTGGCGTTCCCGGGTGACCAGCCGGTCAATCAGGAGTTCGACGTCATCCATCTTTCGAAAGGCACTGAACCCCCGGTGCAGGAAGCTGTGAAGATCGGTCAGACCGGCCATTTCCGCCGGTGTTCGGGTCATGGATAACAGCCAGCCCAGGGTGCGGTTACGTACGTACCGGTCCAGTTGCAGGCCAACCTCGGCCACCAGGCCAATCTGACGCTCCCGCAACGCCAGCTGTTCGCTTTCGCGAAACGCCAGACAATAGTCGTCCACCGTCAGTGCGTCCGCCGCGACCTGATAGCGGTGGATCCGCTCGGTCAGTTCCAGATCGAGTCGCTGGGTGATCAGGTTCAGCTCCACCAGACCGGCAAGGGTGCCCAGCAGGTGGTCCGGGAGCCATTTCACCATTTTCGGAAAGACCCGGTCGATGTTGTCGTCCCGGTGCGTCATGGCCGTCGGCGCATACAGGTCAGTTAACAGGAATTCGAGGCCGGTGTGGTAACCGGGATGGTCATACAGGTCCCGGTGAGTGGCTTTCAGCCGCTCGGCCTGCCAGTCGGCGACCCGGAAAGTGTCGTCTAGCAGCGGGTGCGCGGCCTTGTGCTGTCGGAAATCGTGGTACTCCAGCAGCAAACGCTTAAGCCGGCGGGCACTGTCGGACGAGACCTCGGTGGCGACAAGGCGCTCACGGTACATGATGATTGGCTCCGTTAAACCTGTGGGGCAGGGCCCGTTGAGAGACCCGGTAGTTTAACGGAGGTTGGCTGGCAGAACACTAGCCTTGGGCGGCGGCCGGCAGGGTTTCAAAGCCGGGTACCCATTCCTTGCTGTCGAGGGTGATGAAGTGGCTGGGTGCCTCGGTTTCGACAATGCGCATGGTGGTCGGGCTCTGGCGGGCGCTGGCCAGCATGGCGGTCCGGTCGAGAATGCGGTCCACCGCCGGGATCAGGAAGGTGCCGTGGCGGATGTTGTTGTACACGCTGGTATCCGTGCGTGCCATCCAGTCCATGATGTTCTCGATGTTACGGACGATGGTCAGGTGGTCCTTGGTGGCCGAGAACAGTTTGCTGAGCAGCTGTTTCTTGCGCGGATTCATCTTGCCAAAGAAGGTCTGGCCATAAGCCGAGGACGGGGCGGTGTTGATCAGGCGAATCAGCCAGGGCCACATGCCGTGACTGACCGGCTCCAGCAGCGTTGTCACCAGGGCGTGGAGTTTCGCCTGGGGCAGTACCGGAGCTTCCAGCACCACTTCCACGTCCTCGTAGAGTTCCGGCCACTGTTGCATCGCTTCCAGGATCACTGCACCACCGCGGGAGTGGCCATGAACCCGGATGTTCCGGGTGCTGGGCAGGTTCGACAGTGCCTGGTTCAGGATACAGGCGTCGTACTCGATGGTGCCTTCCAGATGCTTGATCGGCACCTCCCAGTACGGTGTTTCGGGGGTCACACCGTTGACCGGAATGTGGTAGTTGCTGCAGGTGAGCAGGATCAGTTCGGTGGTTGGTCCTTCGTAGGCCTGGGTAAAGTAGCAGTGGTTTTCCAGAAAGCCATGCACGCCCACAACGGTCTGCTCCGCCTCGCCGCTGTGATTTCGAACCGAAACGGCACCTTTGCCGACACGGTATACCCGACCGGAGAACATCTCCGAGTAGGCATTCTCGATGGGCTTGATCAGTTTGCGAACGTGGCTCGCTTTCATTTTGGCTCTCCTAACCAGCGCTGCAATGGCCTGTTGTTGAAGTTGGAACCTGCTGGTAACCCTTTTCTACCCCAAACCGGTCAGAAAGTTATTGGCGCTGACATCTTTATTTACGCTGAATCAGGGCCAATCGATGACAGTTCAAGGGCCGTGCTAACCATTGCATCAAGGCTTACTGGGAGTATAGATCTGAACAGTTGTTCACAAGTAACTTTTTGTAATGCTGTGCACAGGCACCTTATATGGAGACCATGCGGGTTGTCTGGCACAATGCGGAGTTCGGTTTTTACGTATCTTCACCATCCACCCGGGGACGTTCAGGTTTGAGTCACGAGCAATCGCATCTCCTGCTGCCTGCGGATTCAGCCTGGCTGGCCCTGGAAAGACCCGAAAACCCGATGACCATCACGGTCATGCTGCGGGTTGAGGGGCTGACTGCGCCCCGCTTCCGGGAGTTTCTGCGAGTGTACTGGATGGCCTGGGAACGCTTCCGGTTCCTGCCAGTGAAGCGGGCCCCGGCCTGGTGGTGGGAACCGGACCCGGTGTTTGATCTCAAGCACCATCTGGATGTGGTGATCGACCGTTTCACTCCGGATGAGCTGCAGGAGTGGGTTTCGGCCCGCCTGAATCAGCCCCTTGCCCTTTACCGCCCGCGCTGGAAATTCTGGCTGGCGCCCAATGCCGAGGGCGGTGCGGCACTGCTACTGCGAATGCACCACTGCTACGCGGACGGTCTGTCCCTGCTCGGCATCTTCGAACGGCTCTGTCCACCCTCGCCGCAGCAGCATCCTGCCATCTACGGTGCGGCGGAGACCGCCGAACTGTCGCGCTGGACCGACGCGGCCAGGGTCTGGCTGGAACAGCTGGTTTCGACTGAGATGGCACGGGAAGGTTCGGTCGGGGAAGCCGGTCCGGGGCCTGCCGGCCAGGGCCAGTCGACGGGCTGGTGGCTGGAGCGGGCGGCCCAGAACAGTCTCAGGCTGGTTCATGAAGTCAGCGAGTTTCTGGTCGAGCCGGAAGACAGCCCCTCCAACCTGACACGTCCGCTGCTGGGGCGGCGGCAATGTCGCTGGTCCCGGCCGGTGGCACTGGACCTTTTCCGGTCGGTCGCAAAGGCTACCAACGTCACCATCAATGACGTCTTGCTCAGTTGTGTCGCCGCCGCCGTGCGTTCCCGGCTCGGGATGGTTGGCGATGCGTTGGAGGATGCGGTGTTGCATGCGGCTGTGCCCGTGGACATCCGCGCCCGGCTCCCGGACGAACTCCAGCCGGAGCCCGGAACCCTGGGCAACTACTTCGGGACGGTGTTCGTGCCCCTGCCGGTTGACGGTGAAAGCCCGCTCGAGCGCCTGTATCGCATCAAGCATGAAACCCGGCGCCTGAAAAAGAGCTGGCAGCCGGGCATTGCCTGGGGGCTGGCGGCGACCGCCTCGGCCATTCCCGAACCCTGGCGGCAGCCGGTGGCCGATGTGTTCTACCGCAAGGCCAGTGCCGTGGTTTCAAACGTGCCGGGTACGCCCGAGGCCCGATACATCGCCGGATGCCGGATCACCGAGCAGATGTTCTGGGTACCCCAGGCCGGAGACATTGGTCTGGGCGTCAGTATCGTCAGCTATGCCGGCCAGATTCAGTTCGGCGTGGTGGCGGATGAGGCCATCATGGTCGACCCGGCGGATTTTCTTGCTGACTGCCTGCAGGAACTGCAACGCTTCCCGGGCTGGTCGTAATCCCAAAGTTCTGTTTCTGATGCCTCCCAATTGAGCAGGAAACCTGCTCCCTTGGCGCATTTCCCCGCACTTTCCCTTAACCGACCATGGAATTCAGGCGACAGACCACGCCTGGGGCTGCCGGATATCCCGGTACCCCGATCCCAGATTTCCAAAAACAACCGGGGGAAGTATGAACAACAACAATTTCAGAAAGTCAGGCCTCGCGATTGCGATGGCCGCGACCATGGGGGCCAGCGCTGGAGCCCACGCGGCGGTTGAAGTCTACAACCAGGACGGCACGTCCTTTTCCGTGGACGGCTACTTCAACGCCTTCTATGTGAATCGTGATGACAAGCTGGCCGATACCCGCAACTCCGACGTCAAAATGGGGTTCCTGCCCAACACCATCGGCTTTAACTTCAGCAAGGAAATCGGCGATCTGACCATGGGCGGCCGTTCCTCGTTCTGGTCGACCATCAACGACAGCCTGCAATCGCCCACCGACACCGCGATCGATGTTCGTCAGCTCTACGCCACGGTTGACGGCTCCTTCGGTCAGGTATTGATCGGTAAGGATTTCGGCCTGTACGCCCGCTCCAACATCTTCCTGGATGAGATCCTGATGGGCTTTGGCTCTCCGGGTGCGCCGACGGGGGTTTCCTTCGGGAACATCCGCACGGGCTACCCCTACCCGAACCCTTCCGCACAGATCACCTACCGGACGCCGGATATGGGTGGCCTGAAGGTCGCGGCAGGTATCTTCGAGCCTGCCAACACAACCCCTGGCGCCCAGTCCGAACAGTCTGCGCCGCGGCTCGAGGCCGAGGTAACCTACAGTGCCGACCTGAGTGGCGTGGCGCTGACCGGTTGGGTCAATGGTCGTTCCCAGAAGTCCGAGAACGCAACCACCTCGGTCGATTCGACCGGACTTGGCTACGGTGTCCGTGCCGCCATCGCCGGTTTCTCCCTGACCGCCTCCGGCTTCACGTCTGAAGGCGATGTGCCGGTGCTGATCAGTGACACGGCCGCGCCGCTGGCGGAAGAGGATGCCGACGGCTATCTGGTTCAGGGCTCGTACACACTGGGCGCCAACCGGTTCGTGCTGTCCTACGGCGAAACGGATTCCGACCAGGCGGACTTCGAGACCGAAAACACCTCCGTGGCGGTGTTCCATGACGTCAACAGCAACTTCAAGCTGGTCGCGGAATACAACATGTTCGAGCAGACCACCAAGTCAACCGGCGCTGATGCGGCCGAGATCGACACCATTGCACTGGGTGCCGTCGTCACTTTCTGAACCGGAGCGTGACGACGATCGGATGCCGATGCCGGGGCTCTTCTGCCCGGCATCGCAACCCCTGACTAGGACTAAAGTGCCGGTTTGCCGGAAAGAAAACCTGTAGCGCCACCCTGCATTGATTCGGGAGGTATTTAAATCAATGGCTTACGATCACTTTGGCGCGCCAATTAAAAGCACTGAAGTCGCATTGGCTGCTTTCACGGATGCCGTAGAATCGAAAAGGATTCATTCATTTCCGAAGCCGGCCTTTATGAAACCAGTGACGACACTGCCCGCGGCGCGGGTGGCCAGTTCCAGCGTACGGGATCCGATGCTGGCAGCCACCAACCTCGCCAGCCAGCTCAGACACGAGCACCTGGGTTGTGTGCTTTTCTTCTGTTCTGCGGAGTACGATCTCGGTCGCCTGGGTATTGCCCTTGAGCACGAGTTTCGTCACGTTCGCGTGTGTGGCTGTACCTCGGCCGGGGAGATTACCCCGGAGGGCTATGGCCGTGGCTGTATTACCGCTATCGGTTTCGACCGTCGCTATTTTGCCATCGACTGCGCCCTGATTCGGGAGTTGGATCAATTCACGCTGCAGGATGCGCAGGGAGTGATCGACGGACTTCTGGCCACCTGCCGGGATGCGCGGCTGGCGCCGATCAAGGGCAACACCTTCGCCATCACGTTGCTTGACGGTCTGTCCGCTCGGGAAGAACTGGTCCTGGCAACCCTTAACGCGGCGCTGGGTACGATACCGCAGTTCGGTGGTTCTGCCGGCGACGATGAACGGCTGGCCAATACCCACGTGTTCTTTGATGGCCAGTTCCACACCGGTGCGGCCACCGTGTTGCTGGTCAACACCCCGCTGGATTTCCGCGTGTTCTCGACCCATCACATGGTTGAACGCAACCAGAAGCTGGTGGTAACCGACGCCTGTGCCGAGAGCCGCACGGTGTTTGAGCTGAATGCCGAGCCCGCGGCCGAGGCCTATGCCCGGGCAGTTGGCGTCGAGGTGGATGATCTCGATCGCAAGGTGTTTGCGCTTCGGCCCATGGGCGTGAAGATTGGTGGGCACTACTTCGTGCGATCCGTCCAGCGCGTAAACCCCGACAGGAGTCTGACGTTCTACTGTGCCGTTGAAACCGGCATCGTGATGACTGCGATGGAGCCCGAGTCGCTGCTGGACAGTGTTCGTACCCAGATCGAGGCGTCCGAACGGGTGGTGGGGCCGCCGTTGGTGACCATTGGCTGCGACTGTTTCCTGCGTCGCCTGGAGGCAGAGCTGACCGGAGAGGTGGATGCCGTCTCGGAATTCCTGCGCCACCACAAGGTGATCGGCTTCAACACCTATGGCGAACAGTTTGACGGCATGCACATCAACCAGACCTTCACGGGGGTTGTCATTGGCGCACCTGATGTCCATTCCGAACCACGCTGAGCCCCTCTCCGACGCGCGCCGGGACGACCGCATCGCGGCGCTGGAAGCGGAGAACGAGCGCCTGCGAAAGATCCGGGATGCCCTGATCGAGCGGGTGGAGTCGGGCTCGGCCCACAAACCCGAGCCCTACGCCGCGTTTGAGCACTCGGTGGTGCTGGCGGAACAGGTGCGCGAGCGCACCGACGCCCTGAACCAGGCGATGGAGGAGCTCAAGGGCAGCAACAAGGCGCTCAATCGGGCACGGGAGGAGGCGGAAACCACCCGTCAGCGCCTGAGTGATGCCATTGAAAGCATTGCCGACGGCTTTGTGCTGTTTGACCATCAGCATCGGCTCATCCAGAGCAACAGCCGGTTCCGCAGCTATTGGCGCCAGGCCGGCCTGGCGCCGCCCGTTGCCGGGACTTCGATCGTCGATGTGAAGGCCCAGGCCCTGACCTCGGGACTGATCCAGGAGGAACATAGCCACCCGGATTCCGAGGGCGTGGTGTTTCTGTTGGCCAACGACCGCTGGGTCCAGATGACCGAACGGCCAACCCGGGAAGGCGGGCTGGTGGTGCTCTACTCCGACATTACCGACGTCAAGAACAGCGAAATGGCACGCCGGATCAAGGCGCTTGAGGAAAGCGAACGCTGGATTCGAGTGGTTACCGACCATGTCCCGGCATTGATAGCCTATGTTGGCGCCGATATGACGGTGCAGTTCTGCAACAAGGTCTACGAGTCCTGGTACGGCCGTAACGGGGAATCGCCGTTAGGCAAGCGGCTGGACGAGGTCCATGCCCCGGACCTGTACCAGCGCCTGCTGCCACAGGTCCGGCAGGCCCTGGACGGCAAAAGCATCACCTTCGAGTTCGAGGAAACCGGTGAGCAGGGGGACGTCCGGTACATGCTGCGCTCCTACGTGCCCAATCATGACGCCGACAACGTCATTACCGGCTTTTTCGTGCTGATTCGCGATATTACCGACCGACGCAAGACCGCCTTGGCACTGGAGCAGGCCTACGATCACCTGGAGCGGCGAGTCAAGGAACGGACGGCGGCGTTGACAGGCCTGAACAACCAGTTGCGCCAGGAAATAGACGAGCGCGCGGCGGTGGAGGCGCGGTTGCGGGATGCCAAACTGGAGGCGGAGCGGGCGAACCTGTCCAAGACCAAGTTCCTGGCGGCGGTCAGTCACGACCTGCTGCAACCGCTGAACGCCGCACGGCTGTTCACCAGTGCGCTGCTGGAGCAGTCCTTCGGACCCAAGGCGGAAAGCCTGGTGCGCTCGGTCAGCACCTCGCTTGATGACGTCGAGAACCTGCTCGGCACCCTGGTGGACATTTCCAAACTGGATGCCGGTGTGATCAAGCCGGATGTCACCGCCTTCGACCTGCGGGATTTGCTCAATAACATTGCCCGGGAGTTCCGCCAGATGGCGGTCGCCGAAGGCCTGGAACTGGACTTCGTGCCGTCATCGGCGGTGGTGGAGTCGGATTCCCAGCTGCTGGCCCGGATTCTGCGTAACTTCCTGACCAACGCCATTCGATACACCGGCTCCGGGCGCATCCTTCTGGGCTGCCGTCGCCGTGGTGATCATGTTCTGTTGCAGGTCTGGGATACCGGCCCCGGGATTCCCGAAGACAAGCTCACGGAGATCTTCCAGGAGTTCAAGCGCATTCGTCCATCCGGGTCCCAGGCGGATAAGGGGCTGGGGCTCGGGCTGGCGATTGTCGATAAAATCTCCCGGATGCTGGGCCATGAGGTTCGGGTATCGTCGGTTGAGGGGCGGGGATCGGTGTTCAGCGTCCGGGTTCCGCTGGGCCGGCTACTGCCACGGCGACCGTCCGGCGATGACAGCCTTATCGCCGTGCCGGACACCGGTCTGGGCGGCGCCCGTATCTGGGTGATCGACAACGATCATGCAATTTGCGAGGGCATGCAGACCCTGCTTGAAAATTGGGATTGCCAGGTCATCACGGCGGTGTCGCTGGTGGATCTTGAGCGCCAGCTCGACCCGGCCACCAGTCCCGTGGATCTGATCCTGGCGGATTATCACCTGGATAATGAGGAGACGGGGGTCGATGTGGTGGCGAGTATCAACGGGCGTCGGGCCCGCCCTGCGCCGGTGGTCATGATCACAGCCAACTACACCAACGAGCTGAAACAGCACATTCGCGGGCTGGGTCACCTACTCATGAACAAACCGGTGAAGCCGCTCAAGCTCCGCAGCACCCTCAATCATCTCATCAGCGCTTCAGGTACTGGCTGAAGTCCACATCGCTGGCGGACAGGATGGCCTGAACCCGGTTGTGCACGCCCAGTTTCCGGAGTATCGCCGAGACATGGGCTTTGACCGTGGTTTCGGCAATGTTGAGGTTGTACGCAATCTGCTTGTTGGATTCGCCCTTGGACATGCGTTCCAACACCAGAAGTTGGCGTCGCGTCAGGGAATTCAGCAGCTCCGGTGATATCGGGTTGTCGTCGTTGCGGTGACGGCGGCTACTGCTTTCCTTGCCGGTCCGGATGATGTCCGACGGCAGGTACACATTGCCGTTGAGAATCTGCTGGATGGCCTCGGTCATCTGGGCCCGGGGCGATGATTTGGTGATGAAACCCACCGCGCCATAGGTAATGGCCTGCAACACCACCTGTTTGTCTTCCTCCGCCGAGACGATGACCACCGGAATGGTGGGCGCTTCGTTGCGCAGCGTGATCAGGCCGTTCAGGCCGTGCATGCCCGGCATGTTCAGGTCCAGCAGGATCAGGTCCAGGTCATCGTTCTCCCGGGTGATGGCCAGGGCGCTGTCGAGATCATCGGTCTCGACGATCTCACTGCCTGCGAATCCGGACGCAATGACACTGCTGATGGCTTCGCGAAATAGAGGGTGGTCGTCGGCAATCAGGATCTTGTAAGCCGGATCCATAACTACATCTACCTGTTTGTTGTCATTATCGAGGTGTGTTTCCGACTCATGATAGCGGGTTTCGGATGAGAGTGCGGCATCGGGCTCGTTCAGCATGGCGGCCTCCAGTGCGTAAGGGACGGCGTGGTCTCGCCTGACCTCTGGTTATTTTTGTGATGGTTTCATTACACGCGATACCGGCCGCCGGGTGAATGCGACCATCGCACCAAAAAACAGGCACCAAAGTACTATTCTTGCCCGGCGACGGGGTTCGTATCGTGGAGGGATGAACCGATACCAACAAAAATACGGGTTGTGCAGGCTCTCGATTGACACCCTGCTGATTCTGTTCCTGTCGTGGCAACCGTTGGTCGTTGCCGATCAGGGCGACGGCTTGCCAACGGTGTCTGTGAGCGTGCTGCAGTTTGGCACCGCGCACTGGGAGCTGAACCACATTGTCGATCGACAACTGGATCGCCGGCACGGGTACACGCTGGCGCTCAGGCCGGTGGCGAACCTGCCGGCGTCGCACCTCGCCGTGACCAGTGGCACGGTCAACGGTGCGGTCGCGGATCTGCTCTGGGCGCAGTCGCGGTATCAGGCGGGCAGCGCCTTCCTGTACGTGCCCTTCTCGTCCAGTATCGGCGACATTGTTGTGGCCGAGGAGTCGCCGGTCAGAACGGTCAGCGACCTTGAGGGATTGCGCATCGGGGTGGCCGGCGGCCCCGACAGCAAGGGCTGGATCCTGTTGCAGAAAGTGGCGGCACAACAGGGTATCAATCTGATCAAGGTCGCCGAGGTGCAATACGCTGCGCCACCGTTGCTCAGCCAGGCGCTCAGGCGTGGGCAGATCGATGCCATCGTCACCTATTGGCATTTCGCCGCCCGACTCAAGGGCGAGGGCGGCTGGCGTTCGGCGTTTGGAATGGCGGACCTGCTCACTGACATGGAACTGGCCAGCGACCTGCCCGTCCTCGGCTACGTCTTCCCGGAACCCTGGGTCCGGGATAATCCGCAGTTGCTTGAAAGCTTCGCGAGGTCTGTTGCCGAGGCGAAAGCCGAACTAGCGGAACAGCCCGTTTATTGGCGACGTTTGCGGCCGTTGATGCGGACGGCGGACAAGGGTGTGTTTGAAGCACTGCGGGCCGGGTTTATCGCCGGTAATCCCCAACCCCTGACCGACCAGCGCATCGCCGATCTGCGGGAGCTGCTGGTGCTGACCGGGGTGGAGTCGAATACGCTGATGCCGGACACCCTGTTTTACCGGGGCCAGCCATGACGCCCGGGACCGGACCCCTGCGCCGCAGCCGGCCTCCGGTCTGGAGCTATTGGGTGGTTTTGCCGGCGATTATGGTGTTGTGGGCCGTGGTAGCCGGGCTGATCCAGTCGCCCCTGTTGCCCGCTCCAGCCGAGGTGCTCGACACCCTTGTTCGGGAGGCGGGCTCCGGAGAGCTGTGGCACCATCTAGGCGCCACCCTGCGGCGGGTCGTGTTGGCGTTTGCGCTGGCCATGACGTTGGGCGCCCTGATCGGTATCGCCATGGGCCGTTCTGCCCTGACCAACGCACTGTTCGACCCCTTGCTGGTGCTGCTCCTCAATCTGCCAGCGTTGGTCACCATCATCCTGATGTACGTCTGGTTCGGACTGGTGGAAGTGGCTGCGGTAATGGCCGTGGTTATCAACAAGGTCCCCAACGTTGCGGTTACCGTGCGTGAAGGTGCCCGGAGTCTGGATTTCAGGCTTGAACAGATGGCCACCGTGTACCGGTTCTCCCGCTGGCAGCGGTTCCGGGAGGTTTGGGTGCCCCAGCTGTTCCCCTACCTGATGGCGGCGACCCGCGGGGGGCTGGCCCTGATCTGGAAGATTGTTCTGGTGGTGGAGTTGCTGGGCCGCTCAAGCGGCGTCGGTTTCCAGTTGCACATGGCGTTTCAGGTTTTCGACGTGGCCGCCATCCTCGCTTACAGTCTGGCGTTTATCGCTGTGGTCCAGCTCATCGAGCTGGGCATCCTGCAGCCATTGGAACGGCGCTCCAGCCGTTGGCGCCAGCCGGAGGCGGCCCATGCTTGAACTCCGGATTGCAGGCCGCGATTTCGGTCAGCCGGTGCTCGGCGAAATCTTCGCCACGGTAGAGCGCGGTGACCGGATCTGTCTGCTGGGTCCGTCCGGTATCGGCAAGACAACCCTGTTGAATGCGATCTCAGGGATCGATCAATCCGTTCCCAAAGAGGCCGTCCTCGGACGTGACAAGGTGCGGGTGGGTTACCTGTTCCAGGAGCACCGCCTGTTGCCCTGGCGGACCCTGAGCGCCAATCTCCGGCTGGTTGGCGCCAGCAGTCAGCAGGCCGACGACCTGCTGGGCCAGGTTGGCCTGACCGGGTACGGTCACTACCTTCCTGACCAGCTTTCCCTGGGCATGGCCAGACGGGCGGCCCTGGCAAGGTGCCTGGCCGTCGAGCCGAATCTGCTGTTACTGGATGAGCCGTTTGCCTCGCTGGACCCGGTGATGGCGGGGGAACTGAAAAAACGGATAGTGGGGATTCTGGATGCCCACCCCGACATGGCGATGATTTGTGTGACCCACGACGGTGCTGATGCGGAGATCCTGGCCAATCGGCTGTGGTACCTGGCTGGCTCGCCGGCACGACTGCAATGGGACGACGCCGTGGGCGAGCCCAGATCGATAAAAGAATTACTGGGCAAACTACGCAATCTGGATTTAGCGGGTTCCTAACGGCTACCCCATCGCCCACTTGCTCCGTTCACGCGGGCTTGGTCCCAAGAATCCTGGTTCGCTGGGGCCGGAACCCGGCCGTCGCCAACAAGGTCAGCACCACGGTGATCGCAGCGGTGATGCCGTAGGCCATCGGATTCCATTCCAGGTAAAGGGAAAAGCGGATTGCCTCCACCGCATGGGTGAATGGGTTGAACTGGCAGATCCAGTACAGCCAGGGGCTGGCCTCGTTCATCCGCCACAGTGGGTACAGCGCCGAAGACATGAAAAACATCGGGAAGATGACGAAGTTCATCACCCCGGCAAAGTTCTCCAACTGCTTGATCCAGGTGGCAATCAGCAATCCCAGGGCTCCGAGCATCAGGCTGGTCAGTACCAGCGCGGGCAGGACCGCCAGGTAGCCCCAGAGTGGTGGTTCCACGTCCACCAACAGGGCCAGGACCAGGAACACATACACCTGGCCCACCGACACCACGCCCATGGCCAGCAGCTTGGTCACCAGCAGGAAGGGCCGGGGCAGGGGGCTCATCAGCAGCACGCGCATGCTGCCCAGCTCGCGGTCGTACACCATCGAGAGTGCCCCCTGCATGCTGTTGAACAGGATGATCATGCCGCACAGCCCGGGGGCGATGTAGGTTTCGTAGGTAATGTAGGTGTCGTAGGGCGGAATGATGGAGATACCCAGCACCGCCCGGAAGCCGGCGGCAAAGACTACCAGCCACAACAGCGGACGCACCAGGGCACTGGCAAAGCGGGTGCGCTGTTGCCAGAAACGCAGCCATTCCCGGGTCTGGATGCCGACAAAACAATGCCAGTACTGGGCCGGGCTCATGGTGCTGCTCCTGTCAGTGCTTCGAAGGTTTCGGCCAGGTCCCGGGCGCCCTCGGCCTCGCAGATCGCACGGCCGGAACCATTGGCCAGCAACTGGCCCTGATGCAGGATCAGCACGTGGTCATCCGGTCGCACTTCTTCTATCAGATGGGTTGCCCAGAGCACGGTCAGGCCGTCTTCCTCGCACAGCGTTCGGACATGGTCATTAAGGGCCCGCCGGCTGGCGACGTCCAGGCCAACGGTGGGTTCGTCCAGCAGGAGCAGAGACGGCTGGTGGAGTAGGGCGCGGGCAATTTCCACCCGGCGCCGGTGGCCGCCGTTGAGCTTGCGCACCGGGTCATCCGCCCGGTCCAGCAAGCCGAAACGTTCCAGCTCGCGGTCACCACGGGCACGGGCCAGCTTTCGGGACAGGCCGTGCAGGGCGCCGTGGTACATCAGGTTTTGCCGTACTGTCAGGTCCAGATCCAGGGCATTCTGCTGGAACACCACGCCGATCTTGCGCATGGCCTCCGATGGTTGCCGTTTCAGGGACTGCCCGGCCATCAGGACGTCTCCCTGCTGCAGCGCCAGCAGCCGGGTCAGCAAACCAAACAGCGTCGACTTGCCCGCGCCGTTGGGGCCCAGCAGGGCATGGAAGTGACCGGGGGTCAGGGCAAAGCTGACCTCCTTGAGGACCGGCTCGTCGCCGTAGCGGAAGCTGAGGTTGCGGGCTTCTATGGTCATGTCGTCGGATCGATTACCACACCCCAGGGGTAGCGGCCTACCTTGATGGATTTGATGACTTTCAAGTCGTCCACGTCGATGATCGAGACATCGCCGGAGACCCCATTAGTGGTATAGAGGTGTTTCTCGTCTTTATCCAGATCCAGTTGCCAGACCCGGGCGCCGACCAGCAGGTAGTCCAGCACCTCATAGGTTTTGGCATCGACCACCGCCACGTGATTGGAGGGGCCCAGGGCCACGAACGCGTATTTGCCATCGGAGGTCAGCTCGATACCCACCGGTTGCACCCGGTCCTGGTTGACCCCGGGCACCTTGAAGGTCATCTCGTGGATCTGTTCCAGCTTGTCGACATCGATGATGTGCACGGTGCCGCCAATTTCGGCGGAGGCCCAGGCGATCTTGCTGTCCTTGCTGAATTCCACGTGCCGAGGGCGCTGGCCCACCACAATGTTTTTCTCGATCCTGAAAGTTTCGGTATTGATCCAGTGCAGCATGCTGGTGGTTTCGCTGGTGTTGACGGCCCATCTGCCGTCGGGGCTGACCGCCATGCCTTCAGGCTCGATGCCCACGTCGATTTGCGCCAGCACCTCCTTGCTGCTGACGTCCACCACGGTCACGATGGCGTCGTCCTCGTTGGAGATGTACAGGTGCTTGTTGTTGGGGTGCAGTGCGAACTGCTCCGGGTCTTCGCCAGAAGGCAGGGTGTCGATAATCGTGCGCGTGGCCAGGTCCAGCACCTGTACGGTGTCGTCGTCACTGGCACAGATATACAGCCGGGTGTGATCCTTTGAGAGCAGTATGCCCCGCGGGCGTGCCCCGACATCAATGGTCTCCACCACCTCCCGGGTTTCGGTGTCAATGATGGAAATGGTGTCGTCTTTTTCGTTCGAGACATAGGCCAGGCTTGCCAGCGACGGTGCCGACAGACCGATCAAAGCGGCCAGTGCGGTGTGTTTGAGCAGTGCTTTCATTGGGGCTCCTTGGTCTCGGGACTCGGTATGAAGGTCAGTTGTTGATGCGGCATTTGCTCTCGGGTTTGTCGAAGCCGAGGGTGTCCATGTCCGTATTGGGGTGCAGGTAACCCTCGAACGGCGCCCGAGCGACCAGCCCGCGGGGGTGAACCAGCGGGATGGGCTGGCGCAGTTGGCCATTCCAGTCGCGATAGGTCAGCTTCCGGCCCTTGAAGGCGGCGAGCTGGAACCGGTCGCTAAAGAGAAATTCCCGGATGGCTCGGGGGTCCGCTGTCCCGAGCTCGGTGACGGAGGTGCCAATGGAGCGAACGGCGGCCCACGCCGCGTAGTCAGCTCCGTTCATCTGGCGCTTGGCCAGGTCCCGGAACCGGTTCTGCAACTGGGCCGCACCCCAGCTCTCCACGACCCGGTGCCAGGCCACGGGTGACATGCCCTGGGTGCCCACCACCGGGCGCGGAAGCCAGGTGTTGAATGGTACGTATTCGCCAAAATCCCCGCGGACGTCGGCGACCACCACCGCGTCATAGTCATCCGCCTGGGTAAACAGCGGCAGCTCCTTCGAGGCGGTACGCCGGAGGTCGGCGTCGAAGGTCCATGGCTTGTCTTCCACGATGTCCAGACCAAAACGCCGGGCGGACCGGCGGAACGCGCTGGCCCAGGCAATATCGGCCTCAGTCGGGCCGGTGATCAGGAACAGCTTGTTCCAGCGCCGCTGGTTCAGCCATTGGCCAAGGGCATCGGTGAGCATGGCATGGCTGGGGATGGTGTGAACGAGGTTGGCCGGACAGTCTGCCGTCCGCAGTGGATCGTCTTCGGCACCGGCGTTGAACACCAGGGTCTGTGCGCCGGCCCTGGCCATGAATGTCCGGATCGTGCTCGCCGGCACGTTCACCACAAACAGTTCAATGCCACTTTGCTGCAGGCTGTCGAACGCCGCGACTGCAGCCTCTTCCGAGTCGGTTACCTGGCTCGTCAGGGCGTAGGTGTGGCCCAGAAACCTGCCAGTGGTGCTGTTGTCCTCCAACGCCAGTTCGGCCCCCCTGAGCCCCCCATCGTCGGGTTCCGGGGTCACGTTGGACAGAACGGGGCCCTGATCCGGAATCCACTGGACGTAGCCGATGGAGACGTCAACGGGCTGCGCGGCCAGTGACGCGGCGGACAGGGCGATAAAGGCCCCCACGGCGAAACTCCGCAAATACCTGCGGTACATAGGCGCTCCTGATTCTTGTTGTCTTTCCCACGAGCTTAGAGAACCCGGACGGGGGCGGATATATTCAGAAAGTCGCAATCCGGCAGTACTAAAGGATGAGAAAGCTCACCACAGACCTCCCATCTACTACCAAGGAACTACGCCAAATCCTCCAAAGTGGCATTCGGATTGGCGAGCGGGATTCCTAGACTAAAGGTCAGAAAGCTGGCAACTGACAAATCCAACAGCCAGTGCACGGGGAATCAACACAGAGGTAGCAGCAATGGCAATGTCCTTTTCACTCAAAACCCTGATCACGACGGCCCTGCTCGGAGCGGCCGGACTGGTAGTGGCCCATGGCAATGTCACTCCCCAAGAGGTTGACACCGGAAACCTTCCGACGCTGGGTGAGGAAGTCCTGGCCCAGAACCCGTTCCGCGAAGGCAATCAGCACGGCGATATGAACGGCCAGGCGGTGGAGATCGGAGAGAGCGCCTACGCCGGTAACTGCGCCGGTTGTCACGGTATCCGTGCCATGTCCGGCGGCCTGACTCCGGACCTGCGGGAGCTGACGGAGTGGGACGACGAGTATTACATCACCCGGGTGCGTAACGGCACCGACCGGGGTATGCCGTCCTGGAAGAAGACGCTGGACCAGAACGCCATGTGGGCCATCAAGACCTACGTGGAGTCTCTGCCCAAGCCTGAGTGAACGGTCGGCTCAGGTGATCTGAAGGTCTGTTTCCGGGCCGGCCATGTGCCGGTCTGAAGGCGTTGAGGAAAAACAATGAAAGCACTGTCTGGCGTTATCATCCTGCTTCTGGTCTTCCAGTTGGCCTTCGCCCGGGAAGTGGACGACGGGGACCCTCTGCTCAACCGTCCGGCCGACCGGACCTACGACATTATCATTGAATCCGGCTACCTCAAGGTCGGCGTCTACGAAAATTTCCCTCCCTATTCCTATCAGGTCAACGGCGAACCTCGAGGGATCGACGTTGAAATCGGCAAGCGCATTGCCCGTGAACTGGGTGTGGAATTCAGGGTCCACTGGATCGTGCCGGACGAGAATCTGGGTGACGACCTGCGCAACAACGTTTGGAAAGGCCACTACCTGGCCAAGCGCCGGCTCGCCGACGTGATGATGCGCGTACCCTATGACAAGGAATACGCCTACATGCAGGACTCCACCGGTGAGTACATCAATGAGCAGGTGGTGCTGTTCGGACCCTACCAGCAGGAAACCTGGCAGATTGCCTTTGATCCGGAAAAGCTGGACTCGGTGGCGACGGTCGCGGTTTTCCAGTATCACCCCATCGGTGTCGAGATCGACACCCTCCCGGACTTTTACCTGACCTCCGGTCTGCAGGGGCGCATGCGGGAGAAGGTGCGCCATTACCCCAATGTGACATCCGCCTTCGAAGCGATGCGGGCAGGGGAGGTCAGTGCCGTCATGGGCATGCGGGCGGAGATCGACCATGAACTGGCCAAACCCGAGAACGCTGCGTTCGAGCCTGCCAGTAACGGCTTTCCCGGTATCGGCAAGCAGGTGTGGGATGTGGGCATGGCCATCAAGCATACCCATCGCCAGCTGGGTTACGCCCTGGAGGAAATCATCGGCAACCTGGTGAAGACCGGCGAGCTGGATACAGTGTTCGCCAACCTCGATCTGCAGTTCAGCGTGCCCCAGTACTACCGGGAGTTTCTCAGTGAGGAGGCGATCGCGAGGGCGGAGGGTAAGCTCCAGGGTCCCCAGTGACCGCCCGGAACAACATCGTGTATCGAAGCCCGCGCCCCGTCGCGGGCTTTCTTTTGGGAAGTAGTACTACCAAGTGATGAGAAAACCAGTGCCGGCGAGTAATTGTTGGTTTTTCGTTCAAAGCCAAGAATCAGTACAGAGGCGGGAAACTTTCCCGGTTCACCGAAAAACCGAAAACAAGAGAATTGGAGAGCGCAACCATGAGATCGAACAAGTTCGGGATTCGCATTGCTGCCAGCGCACTGGCACTGGCAGTGTCGTACGGGGCCCAGGCGGTTACCGACGAAGACATCATGAACGATGCCAACACCCCTGAAGACATTGTCAGCTATGGCATGGGCACCCAGGGTCAGCGGTTCAGCACCATCGATGACCTGAACGCCAGCAACATCAAGTACCTGCAACCGGTATGGGCCTTCTCATTCGGCAGCGAGAAGATGCGCGGCCAGGAGTCCCAGCCGATGATCAAGGATGGCGTGATGTATGTGACCGCCTCCTATTCCCGGGTGTACGCCATTGATGCCAGGACCGGTGAGGAAATCTGGCAGTACGACGCCCGTCTGCCCGACGGCATCATGCCGTGCTGTGACGTGGTCAACCGGGGTGTGGCGCTGTACGACGACAAGGTGATTTTCGGTACCCTGGACGCCAAGCTGGTGGCCCTGAACAAGGACACCGGCAAGCCGATGTGGATCAAGAAAGTGGCCGATTACCAGGCCGGTTACGCCATTACCGCCGCACCGCTGGTGGTCAAGGGCAAGCTGATCACCGGCGTCTCCGGTGGTGAGTTCGGTATCGTCGGCAAGGTGGAAGCCTACGACCCCAACACCGGCGAAAAGCTCTGGACCCGCCCGACTGTCGAGGGCCACATGGGTTACGTCTACAAAGACGGCAAGGCCATCGAGAACGGCATTTCCGGCGGCAAGGCCGGCGTCACCTGGCCGGGTGACATGTGGAAGAACGGCGGCGCGGCGACCTGGCTGGGCGGCACCTACGATCCGGATACCGATTCCCTGTTCTTCGGCACCGGTAACCCGGCACCCTGGAACTCGCATCTGCGTCCCGGGGACAACCTGTTCTCATCCTCCCGTGTGGCCATCGATCCCGAGGATGGCAGCATCAAGTGGCACTTCCAGACCACGCCCCACGACGGCTGGGACTACGATGGCGTCAACGAGCTGATTTCGTTCGATTACAAGGAGAACGGCAAGACCGTCAAGGCGGCCGCCACGGCCGACCGTAACGGCTTCATGTACGTCCTGAACCGTGAGAACGGCGATTTCATCCGCGGCTTCCCGTTTGTGGACAAGATCACCTGGGCCAAGGGGCTCGACCCCAAGACCGGTCGTCCGATCTTTACAGAAGATGGCCGTCCGGGTGACCCCAATGCCACCAACGGCACCAAGGGTAATCCGGTCGTGGCCCAACCGGCCTTCCTGGGCGGCAAGAACTGGATGCCCATGGCCTACAGCCAGAACACCGGCCTCTTCTACGTGCCGTCCAACGAGTGGTCCATGGACATCTGGAACGAGCCGGTTTCCTACAAGAAGGGTGCTGCCTTCCTGGGCGCCGGATTCACCATCAAGCCGGCCAATGACGATTACATCGGCGTGCTGCGGGCGATGGATCCGAAAACCGGCAAGGAAGTCTGGCGTTACGAGAACACCGCGCCTCTGTGGGGTGGTGTCATGACTACCGCGGGAGACCTGGTGTTCACCGGTACGCCCGAAGGCTACCTGAAAGCCTTTGATGCCAAGACCGGCGAGGAGCTGTACAAGTTCAACACCGGTTCCGGGGTCGTGGGCACGCCGGTTACCTGGGAAATGGACGGCGAGCAGTATGTCTCCGTAGCTTCTGGCTGGGGCGGTGCCGTACCACTCTGGGGTGGCGAAGTCGCCAAGGTGGTGAAGGACTTCAACCAGGGCGGTATGGTCTGGACCTTCAAGCTGCCGAAGGATCGGGTTGCCAGCAACTGATCCAGCCATCACATCACTGTGATGTTTATTGCAAAGAGGGCAGTCTTCGGACTGCCCTCTTTTTGTTTCGAAGCGCCATCGGTTTCAATGCAGCACCCCCTAGACCATGGCCTTGTTCTCGTTCCGGTTAGACCACCACACCAGTGCCAGCACTGGTGTGATCAAGACCGCGCTGACCATCGTCAGTTGCAGGTTGCTGAGGGGAACCGGGCCACCTCCCGGGATCGCCAACAGCATCCCGCCAGCGATCAACGACAAGCGGATGGGCCACTGGAGCCTTGGATAAAGTGACAGGTTGCCGATACCCAGCAGGTAACCTTGCATCCCGCCAGCGATCAACGCGACACCCAGGATGGCCTGGGTCAGCACGACCAGAATTTCTTCCCAGGCCCCCTGAAGGATCAGCGCCGGATTCAGCACGAACAGGAATGGAATAAAATAAATCACGCTGCCCAGTTTCATGGCCTGGAATCCGGTTTCCATGGCCCGCGCACCCGCGACTGACGCAGCGGCAAAAGCGCCCAGGGCGACTGGCGGAGTAATGAAGCTCAGCATCCCCCAGTACAGGATGAACAGGTGAACAGCCAACGGGTCCATGCCGCCGCCGTTGATCAGCGCCGGGGCCAGTGCCACAGCCAGGAAAATGTAGGCCGCCGTAACGGTCATGCCAATGCCCAGAATGAAACTGGTCGCCGCTCCCATGAGCAACAGCACCAGGGTATTGCCGCCGGCCAGGAAGATGAGGTCGTTGGCGATGGTGCCTGACATTCCGGTAACCGACAGCGCCCCCACCAGCAAACCGACGCCAGCCAGAATCGCTATGAGCTCTGCGAACAGCTTGCCGGCACTGGAGAAGAAGTCTTTCACTTCCTTCCAGTGCCACCGATGGTAGGGCAGGACCTGATTGATTGCCAACAGCAGGGCCGTGGCATAGAACGGTGCGGTCGCCTCCCGTCGAAGGAAGAACAGTAGCCAGATCAACAGCACGAACACGAAGATAAAGTACCAGCCTTCCTTCAAAGTCTGACGAAGGGTTGGCAGCTCGATTGCCGGCAAACCTTTGAGGTCATGACGTGCCGCGTAGGCGTCAATCTGGATAAACAGTCCCAGGAAGTACAGGATGGATGGCACGACGGCCGCCAGCGCAATCGTACCGTAAGGAATATTCAGGAAGCTGGCCATGATAAAAGCGGTCGCGCCCATAACCGGCGGCATCAAAACACCACCGGTAGACGCGCAGGCCTCGACGCCAGCTGCATATGAGCGCCCGAAACCTACTCTTCGCATAGCCGGAATGGACAACACACCGGTGGTGAGCACGTTGGTGATCACACTGCCGCTCATGGATCCCATCAGGCCGCTTGAGAATATCGCAACCTTGGCCGGGCCACCCCGGACATGGCCCAGCAGGGCAAACGCCAGGTTGATAAAGAACTTGCCGCCACCGGTTTGCTGCAATGCCACGCCGAACAGCAAAAACCCGATGACCAGATTGGCAAATGCCTGCAACGGGATCCCCATGACGCTCTCACGGCTCATGGCGTGGTAGATGGCAGTTTGGGCGGGTGAGGATGGGAACCCCTGAATCGGCCCCGGCACCACATCCGCGAATATCGGATAAAGGCTCGCAATCCCGACGATGATACCGATTGGCCAGCCGCCGGCTCGTCGCGCTGCTTCAAGGATCACGCCCCACATCAAGAAGCTCATCACAATGGCGTAGCCTGGTGCGTCGTACTCCCACCCGCTGTCCAGAATCCGTTCCGCGTTAACCACGAAAAAGCAGCACACCGCGGTCGCAAACAGGAAAAGCAAAACGTCGTACCAGGGCACTGTTGACCGTGAAGCTCTGCCTGCGGCTGGCCAGAGCAGAAAAACCAGAGGCAGCATCAGCGCCACCACCGTATAGAAGAACTGGCTTTCAACCGATGTCACGATGGTGAACATGCCAAGATTGAACAGGTAATCGATAGCCAGCAGTGCCAACGCCATGGTTGCCACACGGGGCACCCAGAGCCAGAATCCCTCCAGCCTGCGGATACCGGAGATTTCACCCGCATTGACGGGCTGTTGCTGAGGCGAGCTCATAGGGTCAGAGCCTTCGGTGCGATAAAGAAAAAAATGGGAAACGCCGGAGCACCGCTGCAATCTCGGCAACGGAACTCCGGCTCAGTGGGGCAGGCTTTAACGGAAAACCGGAGCCATACCCTCTGCCTGAAGTGCTTCGGCACGGACTTTCATCCAACTGCTGCGGAACGCATCTTCGTCTTCTGGCGGGTTGGAATCCAGGAACGATTTCCAGGTGGTCTGCAGGATTTCCTGACGTTTGATCAGCTTATCCTGATGCGCTTGCATGGCATCGGTCCAGTGCCCGATTTCTTTATAATACTCGACGACTGCATCGTGGTAGGGAATCACCCACTGCATATTCTGATTCTCAAGAGCGTAACCCGCATTACCGGGGGCGGCGTCCTTGTACTTGTCATGATCCTCGATGAGTACACGGATAAGACTGCTGGCGGTTTTGTCATCCAGGCTTTTGTTACCGACGAGAATCGGATATGGATAGCTGGCGCCGATCCAGGGGCTGTCTTTGCCATAGGCCTCACCGGCGGCGGACGTGGCCTTGTGGGGCTGGAAATACGGCGCTACGTTCTGGAGTCGCTTCCAGCCCTCTTTATCGGCAGGGTCCAGCTCCGGCCATACGATTCCCCTGGGGCTGGCAGCCAGTTGTTGCGCTGGCGGAGCCACACTCATGGTAAACGCAGCGTCGACTTGGTTGGCTACAATGCCTTCGAAGGCGCGGCCATAACCCGGAAATTCCACCCGTTCGACGTCATCCCAGGTCAGGCCTCCAAAGGCCAGGAAGGCTTCAGTTCCGACATTCAGGGCATCGTCACCACGGATGTAGGCCACCCGCTTTCCTTTCAGGTCCGCTGGTGTTTTTACGTTGGTATCACCGGCGACGGCAACACCCAGGCCAAAGCTGGCCGTGGATGTGCTGATCAGGCGAATGGGCTGTGGGCCCCAGTCGGGGTCTGCGAACAGCAATACGCCTTCCGATCCATAGTAACTGGCAATACCGCAGGCGCAGAGTGGAACCCGGCCCATGCGTAGCGGTGTCATCCGGGATACGTCATTTTCGCCCGGGAGAATGCGGACCGAGGTGTCATATTCGTTTTTTAGCAGGTTGCCGATGGAGACCATCTGGGTGTAACCCGCTGAGCCAGTCCCATACGCGGTCATGGCAAGAGTTCCAGGCAGTTCTACGTTTTCTGCACTGTGGGCGAATAGTGGTGCGGCACTCAGTACACCGACGAGCAGGCTTTTGTTGATTTTATGCATCGTTCTTTGTCCTGTGTTTTTGTCCGGCCGCGCCCCTTGTCTGCCAGGGAAGCAGAGTAAGGTGGCGGCCGGCGGAAAACCGACAACACTCCGCAAAGCGCGGGTGATGGATGACACTACAAAAATGAAGATGAGTTGTTTGGCAAACGCCGAGATCACTCAATCAAGTTTCGCATTGCGGTACTGAGATATATTGATGTTCCGCAATGCAATACCTATTTTTGTAATTTCAATATAGAGAATGTCCGATCTCACAGCAACCCTCCAGAAACGTAATTCTGGCTAACGTCCGACGGCCGGTATTTTGTTAGGGCTTCCGTGAATTACCCACGGCGAGAGCCCGCTTTCCCGGACGGAAAGTGGGCCTTGGTGGTTCTCTGGCAGGGGGCGGGCGTTCAGGCCGCCTGATGCCTTGCCGTTTCGGCGACTGACTGGTTGATGTCGTCCAGCAGCTTGCGGTCGGTCCGGCCGATGGGCAGGTCGTAGGTGATGGTGGCACCGAATGCCTGCGGGTCGTGGGGGTCGTTACGGACCTTGTCGAAGACCAGCAGCCGGGTACCGAGGTAGAAGCCTTCCTGGAGATCGTGGGTCACCATGAAAATGGTGGTGCCGGTCTCCTGCCAGAGCTTCAGCAGCAGGTCGTGCATGTCACCGCGAATCCCGGGATCGAGGGCGCCAAAGGGTTCGTCCAGCAGCAGCACCCGGGGCCGCATGATCAGGGACTGGGCAATGGCCAGCCGCTGCTGCATGCCGCCGGACAGTTCGTGGGGCCATTTGTGGGCGGACGGGGTCAGCCCCACCGACTCCAGCATGGCGTCCACATTTTCCAGCGCCTCCCGGCGAGCGGCACCGAACAGTTTGCCGAGCCAGGGTTTCTGTTCCAGCTCCAGGCCCATCAGCACATTCTGGCGCACGGTGAGATGCGGAAACACCGAGTAGCGCTGGAACACGATGCCCCGGTTGCGGTCCGGCTCGCCCGGAAAGGCCTCGCCGTCCAGCAGCAGTTCGCCACGGCTGGCAATCTCCTGGCCCAGCAGCATCTTCAGGAAGGTGGACTTGCCGCAACCGGAGGCGCCGACCAGCGTGCAGAATTCCCCCTGTTTGACGGCCAGGTTCAGATTTTCCAGAACCACCTGGTCACCGTATTCTTTCCAAAGCTTGTTGACGGTAATGAAGCTCATCAGTGGCCTCCTGCGTTGTACCACGGGAACAACCTGCGGTTGGCGAGGCGCAGGCACTGGTCGATGACGATGGCGAGAATGGTTATCCAGATGACGTAGGGCAGGATCACATCCATGGCCAGGTAACGGCGGACCAGGAAGATCCGGTAACCGAGGCCTTCGGTGGAGGCGATGGCCTCGGCGGCAATCAGGAACAGCCAGGCCGGCCCCAGGCTCAGACGTACGGCATCGATCAGCCGGGGCAGCACCTGGGGCAGGGCCATCCGGGTGATGACCTGCCAGGAATTCGCCCCCAGGGTCTGGATCTTGATCAGCTGTTCGCCGGGCAGCTCGCGCACCCGCTGGGCGACATCGCGCATCATGATCGGAGCGGTGCCGATGACGATCAGCATCACCTTTGACAGTTCACCCAAGCCGAATACGATGAACAGAATCGGCAAGATCGCGAGCGGCGGCACCATGGACAGGGCCGAGACCAAGGGGGCCAGGTTGGCCCGAACCAGCGGCAGTACGCCATTGAGAAGGCCGACGAACAGCGCCAGCAGGGCGGCAATGCCAACCCCCATGCCCAGACGGGCAAGGCTGGCGGTGGTGTCCTGCCACATCAGGATATCGCCGCTGCGACGGTCCTCCTGGAACGCCATACGGTCGACCGCGGCGTTCATCTGTTCCAGGCCGGGCAGCAGTTTGTCGTTCGGGTTGTCTGCCAGTCGCTCCTGGGAGGCGAGGCTGTAGACCAGCATGATGAGCAGGAAGGGGAGCAGGCCCAAGAGGGTGGCCGAGATCCGCCCGGGGCGGCGGTTGATCAATCGCATGTGTTCTCTCCTCTGGTCACACAACACGGCGTGGTCATCGCAGATAAAGCAAGTGCGTGCGATTCTGTCTCCCGGGCTTTTGTCCCGCCGTGTAACCTCCCAGAGGTCGGTAACTCTCGGACCAGCCACCCCGGCTGGAGATGTATCCCTGCCCGGATCGGAACCCTAGTCACCCATTGTGTCCGTTGTCTTGGCCGCACCGTCTGCGGTGTTCTGTGAATGGCTGCTGTGCACGGATAAGGGTTTGGTAAACCGTCACTGCTTTCACTGCAGACTGCGTGCCAAGCCTCCACGAACCGCATCATCCGGAGCCCTTCGCAAAACGGGCCGATCCAAACAGGGCACCAATACGGGGCGCTGAGAGTGGCTGTGCACCGTTACCGCTCCCGCCGGGCCAGCAGTGCGGCGGCCGCCGACAGGATCTGGCGGTGACTTGCCGCTTCCCGGCCGGCGCCACCGGCGATGTGGCCCCAGTCGGTCTGCAACGTCTGCACCTGCGCTCCGGGCATGTTCCGGGCATCGCCCCGGGCGTCCTCTTCGGTGAAATAGAGGTCAGTCGCCGAAGGCATCAGGCAGGCGGGCATGGTGATGGCCGACAGCGCCTCCCCGTAGTTGCCCGCAAAGACCGGGTTGTCGGCAAGGTTGCCCTGTTGCCAGGTGTCCAGAACCGTGAGCAGGTTGTTGGCGTCCTGGGTCAGGTGGTCCTGTTCCCAGCATTGCAGCAGGTGCTCAATGGATTCAAAGCCGACCCCTCGCCAATGTTCGTGACGAAAGAACGCCTGCGAGTACGCCCAGCCGGCATACACCCGGGCAAAGGCCCGGAGCCCCCGAACCGGCGGTGTCCGGTAGTGACCGTCCTGGAAGTCCCGGTCACAGGTCAGGGCCGCTTTCACGCCTTCCAGGAAGACGCGGTTGTGGGGATGGCATCGGGCCGTGCAGCAGGTGGCGAGGACCGCCCCGACCTGGTCCGGGAACAGGCTGCCCCACTGCAGTGCCTGCATGCCGCCCATGGACCAGCCCATCACCAGGGCCAGGCGGGCGCCGCCGAATACCTCGTCAACCAGCCGTTTCTGAAGCTGTACGTTGTCGAACAGGCTGACCCGGGGAAACCGGTGTCCACCCTGTGCCCCGAAGGTATTGGAGGGGGACGAGGATTCGCCGGCCCCGAGCAGCGACGGAATGACGATGCAGTACTGGTCCGGATCCAGGGGGCTGTCGGCGCCGACCCAGGGATGATTGCCGGCGGCCGCACCACCGTAGTACGTGGGCAACAGGATCAGGTTGTCTTTTGGTGCGTTCAGTTCACCGATCAGGTGGTAGTGCAGTTGTGCCGAGAACAGCGTCTCGCCGCTCGAAAGGGCAAGGTCACCTGCTTCGAAATCCTCGATAATCCATTGTTTTTCTGTCATTTGTTCCTAGTTCCCGGACCCTGGTGTGGGATGCCCTGGTCTCCTTTCAGGTCTAATTTACATACATGGTGGCATGTAAGTTGAATGGGGAATCCTTAGAAAGAAACGTGCCAGAAATCCATTGATCGGCCCGAAATGCCGGAGCCACACGAGGAATACCATGACTGACCTGACCGACACCAAAGCCCTGCAACAGTCGCTGGCCGACGCGGGCGTGAAGTACGCCATTGCCAGCTACGTGGACATCCATGGCGTGACCAAGGGCAAGTTTGTGCCCATTGCCCACCTTGGACAGATGATGGAAGGCTCCGAGCTCTACACGGGCGCAGCGCTGGACGGCGTGCCCCAGGACATCTCCGACGATGAGGTGGCGTCCATGCCGGATGCCAGTGGCGTCGCGGTCTGCCCCTGGAATCGCCAACTGGCCTGGTTCCCGGGCAACCTGTACCTGAATGGCGCACCGTTCGAGGCTTGCTCCCGCAACGTCTTCCGGCGTCAGCTGAGTGCCGCCGAGGACATGGGCTATCGGTTCAACCTGGGCATCGAGACCGAGTTCTTCCTGTTCCGGGACACCGAAGACGGCGGCTTTGCGCCGCTCAGTGACCGCGACAACCTGGGCAAACCCTGTTACGACCCGCGCACCCTGATGGACAATCTGCCGATCATGGACGAACTGGTGGATGCCATGAATGAGCTGGGATGGGACGTCTATTCGTTCGACCACGAGGACGCCAACGGCCAGTTCGAAACCGACTTCAAGTACGCCGACGGCCTGACCATGGCCGACCGCCTGGTGTTCTTCCGGATGATGGCCAACGAAATTGCCCGCAAGCACGGCGCCTTTGCCAGCTTCATGCCCAAGCCCTTCGCCGACCGGACCGGAAGCGGGGCGCACTACAACATGTCCCTGGCTGACCTCAAAACCGGAGAAAACCTGTTTGAGCCCCAGGGCGACGATCTGCACAACTGCGGCATCAGCAAGATCGCCTACCACTTCATTGCCGGAGTCCTCAAACACGGCGCCGCCATCAGTGCGGTGATTGCCCCGACCGTGAACAGCTACAAGCGTCTGGTACGCCAGGGCAGCATGTCCGGCTCCACCTGGGCGCCGGTGTTCATGTGCTACGGCTCCAACAACCGCACCAACATGATCCGGATTCCGGGCATGGGCGGGCGGATCGAATGTCGGGCAGCGGATATCGCCTGCAACCCCTACCTGGGCGGCGCCCTGATTCTGGCCGCCGGCCTGGAGGGCATTCGCGAGGGACTGGATGCGGGCGAGCCTCATCACGAGAATATGTACAACTACAGCGATGCGGATATTGCCGAGCAGGGCATCGAGTACCTGCCGCGCAACCTGGGAGAAGCGGTCGAGGCTTTCGAGGCGGACCCGTTGGCCAAAGAAGTGTTTGGCGAGACGCTGTTCAACAGCTTCATCGAGTACAAGCAGGCCGAGTGGGAAAGCTACCAGAACCACGTGTCTTCCTGGGAGCTCGAGCGCTACCTGAAAATGTTCTGATCCTTCCTCTCTACTATCCACTGGGGCGACTGTCGTCGCCCCAGCAGAATTCCGCCTTAAAGACTGTCAAATCGTTTACATTCTGTGCCCCGTCTTTCGACTAGAGTGCTGGGTTTTCGCCGCTGGGCATGATAAACATCAAGTCGCGATTTCGTTGCTTACCGGGCTCAGGCCCGGTTCCAAAACACAACAATAACGAGGAGTTCCCAACGTGGAGTCGAGTCCGCTGATCTCGATTGGTCTGCCAATCTCTCTGTTTATCATCATGGTTGGCATCGGTCTGACCCTGACGCTCCGCGATTTTGGCCAGGTCACCCGCAATCCTCGCAGCATTGTGGTGGGCACCATTGCCCAGATCCTGCTGATGCCCCTGGTGGCCTTCGCGATCGCCGGCACGCTGGGGCTGGCGCCGGCGCTCGCGGTTGGCCTGGTGATCATTGCCGCCTGCCCCGGTGGCACCACCTCCAATCTCTTTGTGCTGCTGGCCCGGGGCCACATTGCCCTGTCCATCCTGCTGACCGTTTCGGCCAGCCTGATAACAATCGTGACCTTGCCCTTTTTCACCAACTACGCGTTGCAGATGTACTTCGGTGAGGCTGCCAACATTTCCCTGCCGGTGGGCAAGACCATCGCCATGCTGGTCGTGATTGTCCTGCTTCCGGTCTCCATCGGCATGATCATCCGAACCCGGGCGCCGGCAACGGCACAAAAAGCCGAAGGCATTGTCAGCATTTTCGGCGGCATTGTGCTGCTGTTGCTGATCATCGCCCTGCTGTGGGGTTCCCGGGAGCGGTTGCCCGAGCTGCTCTCCCAGGCGGGGCCGGCGGCCTTCCTGCTCAACCTGATCGGTGTGGCCATTGGGCTGGGGGTCAGTCGCCTGGCGGGCCTGTCCCAGCGGGAATCCCTGGCGATCGCCGTGGAGTTGGGTATCAAGAACGGCACCATTGCGCTGATGGTGGCTCTGACCCTGCTAGAGTCCAGCGAAATGTCGATCCCGGCCGTGGTCTACAGCGTGTTGATGTATGGTTTTGGCTGCATCCTGATCGCCATGGGGCGCAGGTTAGTGCCCGCTCCCCAGTAACCGCCAGAACTGGCGCTGGAAGAACGGCGCCTGATGCTTCAGTGAGAACAGCCGGGGGGAGAACAGCCAGGTCTGGGTGATGCCCATAAGATAGGTGTAGCCCAGCAGCCCGAGGTCTTCCGGCGCTTCCTCCGATGTTATCCGCCCGTCCCTCTGGGCCCGCTCCACCAGAGCCTGAAACAGGGCAATGATCGATCGGGTCAACTGCCGTTCCCGTTTCAGGGTCCGGTTCATGGCCTCCGTCAGTTCGGTCTTGTTCAGCAGTATCTCGAACGACTGCCGGTACTTCCGGTCATTCGCGAGCAAGCCCAGCCAGCGTTCAATGAAGTGATTCAAGCCATCGATCGGGGTGTCGTTCATGGCCCGGCATTCGGCGACCAGAGCCTCCAGCGGTTCCTGGGAGTAGGCCAGCACCGCCTCGTACAGATCGTCCTTGGTCTGGAAGTGCCAGTAGATTGGCCCCCGACTGCAGCCGGCTTCCTTCGCAATTCGGCTTAGCGTGGTCAGCGAATACCCGTCCCGACTGAACAGCGTCAGCGCGGCGTCCAGCACTGTCTGGCGGGTTTTTTCGGCGTCTTCCTTGGTACGGCGCATCGGTAGTGTCTTTCTCCAGTTATCTGTGCAGCCTGCAGGTTGGTGTGGGGAGGTCCTGCCAAAACTGTGCGGAGCCATGGATGGCGAAGCTCAAGCGCCACATGGATGTGCCGCAAGGAGCGTGTTTTGGCAGGACCTCGCCACACCACCCCCCTCCGAAAGCCACAAAAAAGGGCACGAGTATCGTGCCCTTCGGTCTTCAATCAGGCAAGCATCGGCAACTCAAAGCTCGCCGTCCGCCGCCATCTCCATGTAGTCATCGTTGAAGCGCAACTTCACGTTGCCCTCGTCACCCATGACCGAACCGTCCGGGAACTCGATGCCGACGAAGTCGGGGCTCATGGCACCCTGGCCCAGCAGGCCCTTCTCGAAGGAGAACTGACGAACGCTGTCCATCGCCTCGTGGGCTTCCTTGCTGTTGATGAAGTCTACCGACATCTTCGGCTCCCAGAACATCTTCATGCCAGCCAGCTGGGCTTCGTACCCGGCCTGGTCGGTACCGGACAGCTCGCCCAGGAACGCGCGGGCTTCCTGGCCTTCCTCGCTGTCGGACGACAGGATGCTCATGGTTTCATACCAGGCACCGACCAGCGCTTTGCCCAGCTTCGGGTTGTCCGCCAGGGTCTCGGTGTTCACCAGGGTCAGGTCCTTGATGTGGCCCGGGATCTCGCTGGAATCGAACAGCTTGGTCGCACCGGGGTAGGCTTCCACTTCTGCCAGCAGCGGGTTCCAGGTCGCCACGTGGCGAACGTCGTCGGTCTGGAACGCCGACACCAGATCGGCATCGGAAATGTTCACCACGCTGATGTCGCGCTCTTCCAGGCCAACGGTGTTCAAGGCCCGGACCAGCAGGTAGTGGGATACGGACAGCTCCACCAGGTGCACGGTTTCGCCTTCCAGCTCGGCAATGGACGTGGCGTCCTTGGACACCAGACCGTCGTTGCCGTTGGAGTAGTCGCCCACGATCAGCGCAGTGGTGTCGACACCCGAGGCGGCGGGAATGGAGAGCCCGTCCATGCTGGTGGCCACCACGCCGTCAAACTGGCCGGCGGTGAACTGGTTGATGGATTCGATGTAGTCGTTGACCTGCACGATGTCGACGTCGATGTCGTACTTGTCGGCCCACTTTTTCATGATTCCGTAGTCCTCGGCGTACTGCCAGGGCACCCAGCCGGCGTAGATGGTCCAGGCGATGCTGAAGGACTCTTTTTCCTGGGCGAGTGCGCCCAGGGACAGGGAGGCCGTTACCAGACCGGCCGCAAGACGCTTGCTGAAGTCACGTTTTTTCATGGTGTCTCTCCTCGGGCCTTGCCCGTTTTTCCAGGGTTGGTGTTCCAGGGTTGTTGTCATTGGTTGCTGGGGTTGTCGGCATGTCATTCGCTGGCCTCTTCCACGATCACCACCGGGGTGCCCGGTGAAACCGCCTGACCCGCTTCCCGGCGGACATCGACCACGCGACCGCTAACGGGGCTCAGCAGTTCGATTTCCATTTTCATGGACTCGATGATCGCCACGGGCCGCTGGGCTTCGATGGTGTCGCCGGCCTGCACCAGGCACTCCCACAGGTTGCCGGCCACGTGGCTTTCCACCGCGTGTTGGCCCTTCGGGAGGTTGGCGATGTCATCCTCGCCGGTGTCTTCCAGCGGCGCTTCGGAACTGAAGTTGATCTGGCCGGACCTGATCCAGCGTTGCAGTTCCTCATCGAAGGCCTGTTGGCGCCGGCTGGTGAAGTCACGGACGTCGTCGTGGTTGTCTGCGAGGAACTGTTCATAGTCCCTGAGGTTGAAGCGGGTCTCCTCGACCCGGATCGGATAATCGCCGTTGGGAAAGTCGCGCCGGATCCGTTGAAGCTCGGCGGCGCTGACTTCGTAAAAACGCACTTGGTCGAAGAACCGGAGCAGCCATGGCTTGCCCTCTTCGAAGAATTCGGTGGTGCGATAGCGGTTCCACATCTGCAGGGTGCGCCCCACGAACTGGTAGCCGCCGGGGCCCTCCATCCCGTAGATGCACAGGTAGGCGCCGCCGATGCCGACAGAGTTCTCCGCGGTCCAGGTCCGGGCCGGGTTGTACTTGGTGGTGACCAGCCGATGTCGGGGATCCAGTGGCGTCGCCACCGGTGCGCCGAGGTAGACGTCGCCCAGTCCCATCACCAGGTAACTGGCTTCAAACAGGGTTTTCTTGACCTGTTCGATGCTCTCCAGGCCATTGATGCGCCGGATGAATTCCAGGTTGCTGGGGCACCAGGGGGCGTCCTTGCGCACCGACTGCATGTATTTGGCGATGGCGGTGTGGCAGGCCTCGTCGTCCCAGGACAGGGGCAGGTGCACAATGCGGGCGGGAACATCCCATTCCGGCTGTTGCTCCAGTTCCTTTTCGGCGCCGATCAGCAGGTCCAGCAATGTGTGCTGGTCCAGCTTGCGGCTGTCGTAATGTACCTGCAGGGAGCGAATGCCCGGCGTCAGCTCCAGAATGGCCGGGTGATTGCGGTCCCGGAGCCAGAGCATCAGCGCGTGGGCCCGGAAGCGCAGGCGGATATCCAGTTCCATGGGGCCGTATTCCACCAGCACGTAGTTGTCGCCAGCGGCGCGATAGACCACGCCGGTTTCGTGCTGGTCGGTGCTCAGTGCCGCCAAAACCGGCGTCTCTGGCCGGGTGGGCGTAATGTCCAGGGTGACTTCGGAGACTGCGGAGAGTCCGGCCACGGATTCGTCCTGGGCACGGCGCAGGTCCACCGCCTGGTCCTGGCTAACCGGCACAAACCGGACCTTGTCGCCGGCCTTGAGCTGACCCAGTTTCCAGAGATCCGCGCTGATGACCGTGACCGGGCAGACGAATCCGCCGAGGCTGGGCCCGTCCGGGCCCAGGATCACCGGCATGTCCCCGGTGAAATCCACCGTGCCCACCGCGTAGGCGTTGTCGTGGATGTTGGACGGGTGCATGCCGGCTTCGCCACCGTCGCTGCGGGCCCATTCGGGTTTCGGTCCGATCAGGCGCACGCCGGTGCGGCTGGAGTTGTAGTGAATCTCCCAGTCGCTGTCGAAAAAAGTATCGATGTCCTGCTCGGTGAAATAGTCCGGCGCGCCGTGAGGACCGTAGGTCACGTGCAATTGCCAGGTCTTGCCGATTGCCGGTTTCAGGTGCGTCGGCAAGGTGGCCGCGGCGACCGGTTCGGCGTCCGGCAGGGTGAGTACATCGCCGGCGCGCAGGGCCCGACCGCAATGGCCGCCGAACTGGCCCAGGGTGAAGGTACTGCAGGAGGTCAGATATTCCGGGCAGGTCAGACCGCCCCGGAACAGGACATAGGCCCGGGCGCCGTCCGCGGTGGTGGCACCCAGTTTCAGGGTGGCGCCTGCAGGCACATCGACGACCTGCCAGAAACCAACCGGTTCATCGTCCAGGCTGGCGCCGAGTTCGGCGCCGGTCAGGACAATCTGGGTCGGTCGGTTAAAGACCAGGGTCGGGCCCTTCAGGGTGATTTCCAGACCGGGGACGCCCTCATCGTTACCCAGCAACCGGTTGCCGAGGCGGAACGAGTAGCTGTCGAACGGCCCCGAGGGTGGCACGCCGACTTCCCAGTAACCGATCCGGCCGGGGTAATCCTGAACGGTCGTCAGGGTCCCGCCGTTGACGACGTCGACGGTGGTTGGGCGGTAATCGAACTCATTGAGCGTGCGGGTGAACAGGCGGCCCTCGATGAAGCGCGGGTCGTCCAGGACCTGACGCACGTAGTTGAGGTTGGTTTCGATGCCGTAAAGCTGGCTGTCGTCCAGTGCGCTGATCAGGTGCTGGCGGGCGGTTTCGCGATCCCGGTCATGGACAATCACCTTGGCCAGCATCGGGTCGAACAGGGGCGATACTTCGGTACCCGGTTGTATCCAGTGGTCGATCCGCAGGCTGTCGTCTTCAGGCCAGCGGACGTTGGTCAGCAGGCCGGCGCTGGGCTGGAAGTCCTTGTTGGGGGCCTCGGCGTAGAGTCGCACCTGTATGGCGTGGCCATCCGGTGTCAGCTTGCTGGCCAGTTTCGACAGGTCGGGCAGGGTGCCCATACCCAGTTGCACCATCCAGCGCACGATATCGACCCCATAGACCTGTTCCGTGACCCCGTGTTCCACCTGTAAGCGGGTGTTCACTTCGAGGAAGTAGAACTCGGCAGTGTCCGGATCGTAGATGAATTCCACGGTGCCGGCGCTGCGATAGGCGATACGCTCGCCAAGCTGGCGGGCGGTGGTGTGCATGCGCTCACGGACGGTATCGGTCAGCCCCGGCGCCGGGGCTTCTTCAATCACCTTCTGGTTGCGGCGCTGGGCCGAGCAATCGCGCTCGCCCAGGGCGACGACCTGGCCCTGGCCATCACCGAACAGTTGCACCTCGATGTGGCGGGCGTGTTCGACGAATTTCTCCAGGAACACGCCGCTGTTGCTGAAGTTGTTCTGGCTCAGGCGCTGGACCGACTCGAAGCTGTTGCGCAGATCGTCCGCCCCGTAGCAGCGGGACATGCCGATACCGCCACCACCGGCGGTGCTCTTGAGCATCACCGGGTAGCCAATCTGCTCGGCAGCGGCCAGGGCGGCGTCCAGGTTCGAGAGCAAGTCGGTACCGGGCAACAGCGGCACACAAGCCGCTTCGGCCAGGGCACGGGCGGTGTGTTTCAGGCCGAATTGCTCCATCTGTTCGGGGGTGGGCCCCAGGAACACCACGCCCCCGGCCTCACAGCGGCGGGCGAACTCGGCGTTTTCACTGAGAAAGCCATAACCCGGATGGATGGCGCCGGCACCGCTCGCCGCCAGGACCTCAAACAGTTTGTCCTGATCCAGGTAGGTGGCTACCGCCGACCCTTCCCCCAGTGGCCAGGCCTCATCGGCCTGACGCACATGAAGCGAGTCGGCATCGGCCTCGGCGTACACCGCAACCGAGGTCATGCCCATCTCGCGCAGGGTCCGGATGATCCGGCAGGCAATGGCGCCCCGGTTGGCAATCAGCACCTTGTCGACCTGTCGGTTCAGCTCCATACCAGCACCTCGATCGGTGTCGGGTTGTAGGCGTTGCAGGGGTTGTTCAACTGCGGGCAGTTGGAAATCATCACCAGCACATCCATCTCAGCCCGCAGCTCGACGTATTTGCCGGCGTCGGAAATGCCGTCGGCAAAGGTCAGCCCGCCGTCGGCGGTGACCGGCACGTTCATGAAGAAGTTGATGTTGTGGGTGATGTCCCGCTTGGTCATGCCCAGCTCCTCGTGCTCGGTGACCGCCACCAGCCAGCTGTCGCGGCAGGCATGCATGCATTTCTTCTCCAGGGCATAGCGGGTGGTATTGCTTTCGGCGGCACAGGCGCCGCCGAGGGTGTCGTGACGGCCGCAGGTGTCGGCCGTGATTTCCAGCATCACGTTGTTTTCCGAAGATATCAGCTTCGAGCCCGCGGTCAGGTAGACATTGCCCTGCTCGCGGATGGTGTCCACCGCACTGTAGCGTTCGGTCGGGTTGTGGGCGTTGTAGAACAGGGTGTCGGCAGCCTGGTTGCCTTCCAGGTCCAGGATGCGGACGGTTTCCCCGGCCTTGACCACTTTCAGGAAGTACTCACCCGCCGGTACGGTCTTGCGGGAATTGGCATTCTCGGGATGCAGTTCGCTCTCTTTAATCATGTCCGGCCTCCTCGCGATCAGGGCTGCATCAGGTGATACAGGGCGGTGTTGGCGAAGGCGCGGGTGGCCTCCGGCGACGAAATCTTGCAGGGATCGGCATCGGTCACCGGGGCGGCCCTGAAGAGCTGGTAACGCAGGGGATGGCTGGGGTACTCGGCGGCGGTGTTGAGCGGATGCGGGCAGGTGTGCAGCACCACAATGGTGTCCATCTCGAACCGCAGGTCCACGGTAGCGCCGGCGTGGGAATGATCGCTGACGTACGCCATGTTGCCGTCGTCGTCGGTTTTGACCTTGCTGAACCAGTTCAGGTTGGCGGTGAGGTCCTTCTTGCCCAGACCGTATTTGGCCAGTTCGTTCAGGAAGCTGGAAAACCCGTTGCGGTGGTAGTGGTTGTGGGCGTCCTGATAGGTTTTCCGGCCCCAGCGCTGCGCCACCAGGTCGGCGTTGCAGGTACCGCTGACGGTATCGTGCCAGCCCAGATCGTCACGAATGATGGAGGCAAAAACCCGGCCCATGTCGGATAACAGGACATGGCCCCGGGTCAGCAGGAAGGTGTGCTGGTTCTTCAGGGTGTCCGGCATGTTGTACCGCTCGAGCGGGTTCTCGGGGTTGTACATCAACATGCCGACATTGGCACCGCCGGTTTCGTCGATCAGGCGCAGCACGTGGCCGCGGCGCATGATGAAGGACCAGTGGGATCCGCCGGGAATCAGATCGTCGTAGAGGGGGGCTGCTGTCTGCAACATGGCCTTTTCCTCCTGGCTAGGGCGTTTAAAAAAACGAGAGGCGTCAGTAACTGAACGATCCTCCCGGGCTTTTGTCCCGCCGTGTAGCCTTGGAAAAGGCCGTCAACTCTCGGACCAGTCGCCTGCGATTCCCGTTTGGGAAAGGGCAGGCCGGAACCCTAGTTGACCATTTGTCAGATTGTCGCGCTTTGATTGTGGTTTCAGTAACCGACTTCTCGCTGCGTAGAGGGGCCTTTGCAGTGTCTGTGCCAATCTCCCAGGTTGCTGTTTTCAAGCCCTTTCAGGGTATTTGCTCGAGGGAATGTGCATTTTGTCGGGGCGTCCGCACCCTTACGGTGCACGCGTGGGAAGGCGGTTTGGGGTGGCAATGGAGGGGGCCGGTCGGGCATCAATCCCGGCAACTACTACCAAGGGATGAGTTTTTCGCCCCCATCGAATCATTCACCTTATCCCGGTTGGGGTCTACATTGAATGAGTAAGCGCGACAGGCCGCGTTGCCAGCGACAAACACAACAAGAGGTCGAGACCATGATCTACGCACAACCAGGAAAGGATGGCTCCGTCGTTTCTTTCAAATCCCGTTACGAAAACTACATCGGTGGCGAGTGGGTTGCCCCGGTAAAAGGTCAGTATTTCGAGAACATCACCCCGGTGACCGGTGATGTGATCTGCGAGATTCCCCGTTCCACCGCCGAAGACATTGAAGTGGCGCTGGACGCTGCCCACAAGGCCGCGCCGGCCTGGGGTAAAACCTCTGTCCAGGAGCGTTCCAACATTCTCCTGAAGATCGCCGATCGCATCGAGGCGAATGTGGAGAAACTGGCGGTCGCGGAAACCTGGGACAACGGCAAGGCGGTCCGCGAGACCCTGAATGCGGACATTCCCCTGGCGGCCGATCACTTCCGCTACTTTGCCGGCTGCCTGCGTGCGCAGGAAGGCCATCTGGGTGAAATCGACGCCAACACCGTGGCATACCATTTCCACGAGCCCCTGGGCGTGGTGGGCCAGATCATTCCCTGGAACTTCCCGCTGCTGATGGCGGCGTGGAAGCTGGGCCCCTGCCTGGCGGCCGGTAACTGCACCATACTCAAACCCGCGGAACAAACACCGGCCAGCATCCTGGTGCTGATGGAGATCATCGGTGACCTGCTGCCGCCGGGCGTGCTCAACATCGTCAACGGCTACGGCATCGAGGCCGGTCAGGCCCTTGCCAGCAGCAAGCGCATCGCCAAGATTGCGTTCACCGGCTCCACCCCGGTTGGCTCGCATATCCTCAAGTGCGCGGCCGAGAACATCATTCCCTCCACCGTGGAGCTGGGGGGCAAGTCGCCCAACATCTACTTTTCCGATGTGATGAAGGGCGAGCCCGAGTTCATCGACAAGTGTGTGGAAGGCCTGGTGCTGGCGTTCTTCAACCAGGGCGAAGTCTGCACCTGTCCGTCCCGGGCCCTGGTGCAGGAAGACATGTTTGAAGAGTTCATGCAGAAAGTGGTTGAACGTACCAAGTCGATCAAACGCGGTAACCCCCTGGATACTGATGTGCAGGTGGGCGCTCAGGCCAGCAAGGAGCAGTTCGACAAGATCATGTCCTACCTGGCCATTGGTAAGGAAGAGGGCGCCGTGGTGCTGACCGGGGGTGATCGCGAGGAGATGGGCGAGGAGTTCAACAACGGCTTCTACATCCAGCCGACCCTGTTCAAGGGCGACAACAAGATGCGCGTTTTCCAGGAAGAAATCTTCGGGCCGGTGGTGGGTGTAACCACCTTCAAGACCGAGGAAGAAGCCCTGGCCATCGCCAACGACACCGAGTTCGGACTGGGTGCCGGCTTGTGGACCCGCGATACCAATCGTGCCTATCGGATGGGCCGCGCCATTCAGGCCGGTCGGGTCTGGATGAACTGCTACCACGCCTATCCGGCCCACGCCGCCTTCGGCGGCTACAAGAAGTCCGGTGTCGGCCGTGAAACCCATAAGATGGCGCTTGAGCACTACCAGCAGACCAAGAACATGCTGGTGAGCTACGACACCAATCCGCTGGGTTTCTTCTGATCGATCACTGCGGTAAACGGGCCCTTCCACACGGGCCCGTGGGTGAGTCAGCACAGCGGATGTGCACCTTCCTGCTCCCGGCGTCTGGCCAGGAGCGCTTCTGCGGAAGTTTTGGGTTTTCTGTCACTTTCTTTTGGCCCTTCCCAGGGCCTTTTTTTGTGCCCGGGGCTGGTCATCGGTGCGGTGGAAAATGCGCCTTTTGAACCCCGAAAAACAGTGCCAAAGTAGCATATGGGGGCCGGTTTGCCGCCGCTACGATGGTAAGTGAGTTATCGGCTAGACTGATAATCCAGCATCAACGCCTAACAACGACGACAAGACAAGAGGTGAGCATTATGTGGACCAAACCAGCTTACGAAGATCTGCGCATCGGTTTCGAAGTCACCATGTACTTCGCCAATCGCTGAAACGAGACGACGGCCAGCCCTCACACGCTGGCCGTTTTCGTTCCGGAGTTCCGTTCATGCAGATTCATGTCCTCGGCTCCGCCGCCGGCGGTGGCTTCCCCCAGTGGAATTGCAATTGCGCCAACTGCGACGGCTTCCGCAACGGCAAGCTTAACGCTCGTGCCCGTACCCAGTCCTCCATCGCCGTGAGTGAAGATGGTGAGTACTGGATCCTGTTCAATGCCTCCCCGGACATACGTGCCCAACTGGCCTCGTTTGCGGCCATGCAGCCGGCACGAGCCCTGCGCGATACCGGCATTGAAGCCATCCTGCTGATGGACAGTCAGGTTGATCACACCACCGGATTGCTGTCTCTGCGCGAGGGTCTGCCCATGGATGTCTGGTGCACCGAGCAGGTACACGAGGACCTGAGTGGTGGCTTTCCGCTGTTTCGCATGCTGGAACACTGGAACGGTGGCCTGAACTGGCGACCGGTCAAGGCCTCGGAGCAGGAGACGTTTACCATTCCTTGCGCCCCGTCCATTCGGTTGACGGCCATCCCCTTGCTCAGCAACGCACCACCCTATTCGCCACGCCGGGATAAGCCGCATCCCGGCGATAACATCGGGATCTTTCTGGAAGACACCCGCACCGGCAAAACGGTGCTCTATGCCCCCGGCCTGGGCGAGCCGGACCAGCGCATCCTGGACTGGATGGACAAAGCGGATGTGCTGCTGGTTGACGGGACCGTGTGGCACGACGATGAGATGATTCGCCAGGAGGTGGGCACCAAGACCGGACAGGCCATGGGGCATCTTGCCCAGAGTGGTCCGGGCGGGATGATCGAGGTGCTGGATACAATGCCGGCCCGACGCAAGATTCTCATTCACATCAACAACACCAACCCGATCCTGAACGAAGACTCGCTTGAGCGTGCCGAACTGGCGCAACACGGTATCGAAGTCGCCTGGGACGGGATGCACATCGATCTGTCGGGGAAGCCATGAACGCCATCGCCACCACCGCCATGAACCGCCAGGATTTCGAGCATGCCCTGCGGGACAAGGGACGCTTCTACCACATCCATCATCCCTACCACAAAGCTATGTACGGCGGTCAGTGCACACCGGAACAGATCCGTGGCTGGGTCGCCAACCGCTACTATTACCAGATCAACATTCCCCGGAAAGATGCCGCGATCATGGCCAATTGTCCGGATGCCGGTGTGCGGCGGATGTGGCTGCAACGGATCCTGGATCACGACGGCCACGACGGTGACGAGGGGGGAATCGAAGCCTGGCTGTGTCTGGCGGAAGCGGTGGGGCTCACCCGCGACGAGGTCATTGACCAGCGCCATGTCTTGCCCGGTGTCCGGTTTGCCGTCGACGCCTATCTGAATTTTGCCCGGCGCGCGACCTGGCAGGAAGCGGCCTGTTCCTCACTGACTGAGCTGTTCGCTCCGGAAATCCACCAGTCACGCCTGGACAGCTGGCCCCAGCATTATCCCTGGATCGAGGAAACCGGCTACAGCTATTTCCGCAAGCGTCTGTCCGAGGCCCGGCGCGATGTGGAACACGGGCTCACGATCACGCTGGATCATTTCACGTCGCAGGCCGATCAGGCCCGGGCCCTCGACATACTTCAATTCAAGCTGGATATCTTATGGTCTATGTTGGATGCGCTGACTATGGCTTACATGCATCAGACGCCGCCGTACCACAGCGTCACCGATCAGCAGGTATGGCACCGGGGGCTGTGATGGATGACGTGATGGCCCGGACCCCGAAATTTCGCCGGGGCTTCCGCTTCCAGTGGGAGCCGGCCCAGGAGTCCTATGTGCTGCTGTATCCGGAGGGCATGGTCAAACTCAATGGCAGCGCCGGCGCCATCCTCAATGAGGTCGACGGCGAGCGCAGCGTGGCCGAGATCGTGGCGTCACTGGAACGACAGTTCCCGGACGCCGGCAGCCTCGGTAAGGACGTCACCGAATTCCTGCAGGATGCCAAGCAAAAACACTGGATAGAACTGACATGATGGCCGTTAAAACTGCTCAGGGTTCGCCCTCTGTGGGCCCGCCACTCTGGCTGCTGGCGGAGTTGACCTATCGCTGTCCGCTTCAGTGTCCCTACTGTTCCAATCCGCTCGACTTTGCCCAGACCGAGCAGGAGCTGAGCACCGAGCAGTGGGTCAGTGTGCTGCGTCAGGGGCGCGCCATGGGCGCGGCCCAGCTTGGCTTTTCCGGTGGTGAACCGCTGGTGCGACCGGATTTGCCCGAGTTGATCGCCGAGGCCCGGCACCTTGGGTACTACACCAATCTGATCACCTCCGGACTGGGCCTGAATGAGGCCAAGGTGGCGGCATTTGCCGACGCCGGACTGGATCATATCCAGGTCAGTTTCCAGGCCTCCGATCCGGAGCTGAACAACGCGGTTGCCGGCTCGCGCAAGGCGTTCGACCAGAAGCTGGCGATGGCGCGGGCGGTGAAGGAAGCCGGTTACCCGATGGTGCTGAACTTCGTGATTCACCGCCACAACATTCACCAGATGACCGACATTATCGATCTGTGTGACCGGCTGGGCGCGGACTATGTCGAGCTGGCCACCTGCCAGTATTACGGCTGGGCGTTCGAGAACCGGGAGGGCCTGATGCCGTCCAGGGCCCAGCTGGAGAAGGCTGAGGCGGAAGTGAACGCTTACCGTCGCCGGCTGGAGGCGGATGGGTCGGCCATGAAACTGATCTTCGTGACGCCCGACTATTACGAAGAACGCCCCAAAGCCTGCATGAACGGCTGGGGCAGCCTGTTCCTGACGGTAGCCCCGGATGGCACCGCACTGCCGTGCCACAGCGCCCGGTTGCTGCCCATCGAATTCCCCAACGTGCGGGACACGGAATTGCGAACCATCTGGTACGACAGCCCCGGTTTCAATCACTACCGAGGCGACAGCTGGATGCCGGAGCCCTGCCGCTCCTGCGACGAGAAAGGCAAAGACTTCGGCGGTTGCCGCTGCCAGGCCTACCTGCTGACCGGAAACGCCGACAACGCCGACCCGGTCTGTAGCAAGTCATCCCATCACGATCGGATTCTTGCGGCCAGGAGAGCCGCGGATCACGCCACGGCCGGCATCGAGGAGTTAACCTTCCGAAATGCGAACAATTCACGGCTTTTCTTTCGGGGCTGAATGCGCCGAATCCGATAACGCCTTCGCGAGTGCGAATAACACTCGACCGCCCCTCAGTGCCTGGCAAGCCGCCGCTGCGCTCACACAGCGGGGCGACCTGGCGGTCTCCGACTCGGGCGTTTTCTGGCTGGAGTTCGATCCGGCCCTCGGTGGTGCCGTGATTGTGGGCCTGTCGGACCGAGGCATCACCAGGCCCGCCGGCTCCCTGCAGGTACGCAGCCGGGTCAATGGCTATGGTGGCGGCGCCCTGTGTGCCGGTGCCGGTTGCCTGTACGCGGTATCGGAACAGCAGCAGGTGGTGCGCGTTGGTCTCGATGACTGCAGTCAACGGGTCCTGTTGACGACTGAATCCGGAGCCTTTGGCGGTCTGGTGGCCGATACCGGTCGCTCGCGGGTGCTGGCGGTGCGGGAGGGGAATGCCTGCCAGCAGTTGGTCGCCATGGACGACGCGGGGCACCTGTCGATTCTTCACCAGGGGCAGGATTTCTACAGCGCTCCGGCGCTGTCACCGGATGGCCGCAAATTGGCCTGGGTCAGCTGGCAACTGCCGGACATGCCCTGGATTCAGTCGACACTCTGGACCGCGGAGATCAACGACGACGGCTCCCTCTACAACACCCGGGCCTGGGCACCACCGGTCGAGGCCAGCGTTCAACAGCCGGTGTTTTACGGCGAGGATTTATGGTTGTTCTCGGATCATGAGGGCTGGTGGCAGCCCTACCGGTTCCTGAACCAGGACAGAGTGGGCGTCTGGTCGCCCACGGATGCGCCGACCCTGGATCATGCCAACGCCCCCTGGCAGCTGGGTGAACGGCACCATTGCGGTTTGCCCGGGGGAGGCTGGGCGCGGGTCCGTTATCGGCAGGGCGTCGCCGAGCTGTGGCTGCAGCGGCTGGCAACGGGAGCTCCGGAGCGGCGAGCCTGTCATTTCACCGATTTTCGCTGCATTCAAAGTGTTGGCGACCACGTTTATTGCGTTGCCCGATCCGATGTCACGCTGGATGCCGTGCTGAAAATTTCCGCAACGACCGGAGAGCTCCAGGTTTTGGCCGGAGGCGAGGTGCCCTGGGAGACCTGGCCGGTGGTGCGCCCGCAGAATGTCTTCGTTCCGGCGGATAGCGGTGGGAGACTGCCCGTTCAGGGATTCCTGTACCGCCCCGAGCCGATGGCCGATGAGCTGCCGCCGCTTATCCTGATCGCCCACGGTGGGCCGACATCGGCCGCTTATCCGGTGTTCAATCCCCAGATTCAGTTCTGGTGTCAGCGGGGTTTTGCGGTGGCGGAAATCAACTACCGGGGCAGTACCGGGTTTGGCCGCGCCTTCCGGATGGCCCTCGCCGGTCGCTGGGGGGAGGCCGATGTCGAGGATATGGGGCGTGCAGCCAACCATCTGGCGCATCTCGGTCTGGTAGACGGTGATCGGGTCTTCATTCAGGGCCGCAGTTCCGGCGGCTACACCGCGCTCATGGCGCTGGTGCTCAGCGACCGGTTCGCCGGCGGTGCGAGCCTGTACGGGGTGACCGACCCGTTGCGGCTGCGGGCCGCGACCCACCGGTTCGAATCCGGTTACCTGGACTGGTTGCTGGGCCCGCCCGAGGCTTTCCCGGAGCGCTGGCAGGATCGCACCCCCCTGAACCGCGCCGCCAGCATCAACGCTCCGGTGGTGTTCTTCCAGGGCGGACTGGACCAGGTGGTGGTGCCCGAACAGACCCGCGCCATGGTCGGAGCGATCCGGGCGACGGGCGGAGCGCCGGAGCTGCACTGGTTTGACGGCGAGGGACACGGCTTTCGCCAGCAGAGCAGCCAGGCCGGCGCCATGGAATGGCTCTGCAGTTTTTACCGGAAACATGGCAGAAATGCCGATGTCCGGGCCGATAACTTGAGTTAAACTCTCGGGTATTCCTATAACAACAAACTGTCGAGAGCGCCCGATGAGTCACGACATATCTGCTCTGCGCAAGTTCGTTTCCCCGGAAATCGTTTTTGGTGCCGGGTCACGAAAATCCGTTGCCAACTTCGCCAGCAACTTTGGCGCCAGGCACGTGTTGCTGGTGTCCGATCCCGGGGTGGCGGCCGCCGGTTGGGTCCAGGAAATTGTCACCCTGCTGACCGACGCCGGCATCCGCACCACTGTGTTTACCGGCGTGTCACCCAACCCCAAGGTCGCCGAGGTGATGGAGGGGGCCGAACTCTACAAGTCCAGTGAGTGCGACGTGATTGTCGCCATTGGCGGCGGCAGCCCGATGGATTGCGCCAAGGGGATTGGCATTGTTGCCACCCACGGCCGAAATATCCTGGAGTTCGAGGGAGTGGACACCATCTCGAACCCGTCCCCGCCGCTGATCCTGATTCCGACCACCGCCGGTACCTCCGCCGATGTGTCCCAGTTTGCGATCATTTCCGACCCGGATCGCCGGTTCAAGTTTTCGATCATCAGCAAGGCGGTTGTCCCGGATGTGTCCCTGATTGATCCGGAAGTCACGGAAACCATGGATACCTACCTCACCGCCTGCACCGGTGTTGATGCCCTGGTGCATGCGATCGAGGCGTTTGTGTCGACCGGCAGCGGGCCGTTGACGGACACCCACGCCCTTGAGGCGATTCGCCTGATCAACCGCAACCTGGAACCGCTGATCAGCAACACGTCCGATCCGTTCCTGCGGGAACAGATCATGCTCGCTTCCATGCAGGCAGGACTGGCCTTCTCCAACGCCATTCTCGGTGCGGTGCATGCCATGTCACACAGTCTCGGCGGCTATCTGGATCTGCCCCACGGTCTCTGCAACGCGCTCTTGCTGGAGCACGTGGTGGCGTATAACTACAGTTCTGCCGAAGACCGGTTCCGCAGGGTCGCGGAGGCCATGGATATCGATACCCGGGGCATGGGCCGGGCGCAAATCAAGCTGCGCCTGATGCAGCGCATCATTGAGCTGAAGAAGCGGGTGGGGCTCGAAACGAGCCTGGCGAAACTCGGCGTCTCGGTCTCGGACATACCCTACCTGTCGGGCTTCGCCCTGCAGGATCCCTGCATTCTTACCAATCCCCGCAAATCGTCGTTGCGGGATGTTCAGGTTGTCTATGAAGAAGCCCTCTGACGACCAGGATAGTGGCTACGGAATTGGCGATCTGCTCGGGCTGGGAAGCCAGTCCGTGCGCAAGAACTATTACCCGGCGCTCCAGGACCGGATCGACGAGCTGGAGCAGGAGCGAAACCGATACAAGTGGCTGTTTGAGAACGCCCTGCACGGCATCTTCCGGGCCAACCTCCGCGGTGGTTTCCTCGACTGTAACCCGGCCATGGCCCGCATCTGCGGGTACCCGAACGCCGACGAGCTGAAGCAGCGGGTGATCCGGCTGCGGGAACAGCTGTTCTGCAGCTCCGCGGAGTTTGATGCCGTTCGCCAGGAACTGCTCGATGAGGGGCGTCTCAGTGCCAGGGAAACCCGGTTGCGGAGGGCGGATCAGACCCCGGTGCATGTGGCGCTGACCCTGTTGCGCCGGCCCGACCTGGGGCCGGAAGTGGTCGAGGCCTTCGTCGCAGATATTACCGAACGGGTCCAGGCGCGGCAGAAGCTGGAGCAGCTGAATCTCGATCTTGAACGGCGGGTCGAGGAGCGCACGGAGGCCCTGCAGAACGCCAATGTGGGCCTGCGGTACCAGATCGAGGAACGGGAAAAGGTCGAACGCGAACTGGTGCTCGCCATGGAGGCAGCCCGAGAGGCCAACCGCAGCAAAGACAAATACCTGGCCGCGGCCAGTCATGACTTGCTGCAGCCGCTGAATGCCGCCCGGTTGATGATCTCCGCTTTGCAGGATAGCCGACTGCCGCAGCAGGAAAGCCGGATGGTGCACCAGGTGCATCGGGCCCTGGAAGGCGCCGAGGACCTGCTGGCGGACCTGCTGGACATATCCAAGCTGGACCAGCAGGCGATGCAGCCGGACCTCGTGATCACCGATCTGGGGGCCCTGCTCAAGGGGTTGGGCGAGGAGTTCGATGCGGTCGCCACCAACGCTGGCCTGGATTTCCGGGTCCATACCCGGGCGGCGCTGGTCAGAACCGATCAGCGCATGCTTACTCGCATTGTGCGTAACCTGTTGAGCAATGCCTTTCGCTACACCCGCAGCGGTGGTGTCCTGTTGGGACTCCGCCGCCGTGGCGATCAGTTCCGGATTGAAATCTGGGACACCGGCGTTGGTATCGAGACCGGTAAACTGCGGGATATCTTCACCGAGTTCCATCAGTTGTTGCCGCAGGGTACCGGCGGTCGTCAGGGCGTCGGGCTGGGGTTGGCCATCGTCGAACGGATGGTTCGGGTTCTGGGCTACGACATCGACGTGGCGTCACGACCGGGAAAAGGCTCCCGGTTTATGGTCAGCCTGCCGGTGGAACACACCCTTCAACGCCAGTCGGTAGCGCAACCCCAAAGCCTTCAGGCCTTCGACAGCGGTTTTAACGGCGCCCGGATCCTGGTGATCGACAACGAGCCGGCCGTGCTTGAGAGCATGCGTTTATTACTGGAACAGTGGAACTGTGCGGTGTTGGCGGCCCCCGGTGAAGCCGGTGCGCTGGCGCTCCTGGAGCGGCTTGGAACGGACGCCGCGCCCGCGGTGATTCTGGCCGACTATCACCTCGATGATGAGTTGACCGGTTGTGAAGCGATCCATGCAGTGCGCCGCAAATTGGGGCGCGACATTCCCGCGGCCGTGATTACCGCCGACCGCAGTGACGACACCCGGCGCCTGATGCGTGCCCAGAATCTGCCTATCCTGAACAAGCCGGTCAAGCCGAACCGGCTGCGCGCACTGCTGACGAGTCTGCTCTCAACCACTTGAAACGGTGGGGCGGGGAACGACTACACTCATGTAAGGATGATCCGTTGTTCAACTACAGGGGGAGCAACCATGAGTGCCCAGGAATCCGGACTGACTAACCATGAAGTGACCATCTGCCTCGCTGGCGGTGCTGTTCTCGGGCCGTTCAATGCAACCTGGACAAAGAACGAGGGCGGAGACGTAAGGGAACTTGTGCGGGAATACGATGCCTTTCTTCAGGGCGAAAAGCAGCACCGGTTCAAGTTTCACCTTCACGACACCTACACCAACACGGTGCATACCCTGATTGTGAATTTTGAGCAGGTGACGGGCATTTGTGATCATGTCCGGCTCCGATCGAATTCCGGCTGATACAAAATAGCCGGAGTGCCGTAGACGCTGACAATCCCGTGTGTAAATGGATAGACAGGAGGGAATATGAGCGAGTATCGAACCGAACGGGACAGCCTTGGTGAAGTCCATGTGCCCGCCGAAGCGCTTTGGGGAGCCCAGACCCAGCGGGCGGTGGAGAACTTTCCGGTCAGTGGCCAGCCACTGCCTCCGGCCTTTATTGCGGCCGTTGCTTACATCAAGTGGGCCGCAGCAGAGGCGAACGCCAGCCTGGGGCTGCTGGAGAACGACCTCCGGGACGCCATCGTTTCCGCCTGCGAGGCACTGGTGCAGGGTGAGTTTTCGGATCAGTTTCCGGTCGACCGCTATCAGACCGGCTCTGGCACCAGTACCAACATGAACGCCAATGAAGTGATTGCGGCAATTGCCGGAAAACAGGGGGTGGAAGTGCATCCCAACGATCACGTCAACATGAGCCAGAGCTCCAACGACGTGATTCCGACGGCGATTCATGTCAGCGCCGTCATGGCGGTGAAGCAGAAGCTGATTCCGGCATTGACTCATCTGCGCGGGATGATTTACGAACGCGAGGCAGAGTTTTCGGAGCAGGTCAAAACCGGGCGTACGCATCTGATGGATGCCATGCCCGTCACGTTGGGGCAGGAGCTTCGGACCTGGCGGGAGCAGTTGCTGGCCACTGAAAAGCGGGTTGAGGCTGCCGCGGACGAGCTTTTGTCGGTACCCCAGGGCGGCACGGCTGTCGGCACCGGGGTCAATGCGGCGCCGGAATTCGCCGAGCAGTTCATCAAGTTCCTGAAAGCCAACACCAGCCACGGTTTCCGCTCCCTGGACCACAAGTTCCTGGGACAGAGTGCGGTCGATGCGCCGGTTGCGCTGTCTTCCCAGCTGCGGGGCACTGCCATCGTACTGACCAAGATCGCCAACGACCTGCGCTGGATGAACAGTGGTCCGATTCATGGCCTCTCCGAGATCAGCCTGCCGGCCCTGCAGCCCGGCAGCAGCATCATGCCTGGCAAGGTGAACCCGGTTATCCCGGAGTCGGTCGCCATGGTCGGTGCCCAGGTGATGGGGCTCGACAGCGCTGTCGCCATTGCCGGTCAGTCCGGGAACTTCCAGTTGAACGTGATGCTGCCACTGGTCGCAGGGAATCTGCTGGATATGCTGGACCTGCTCAGCAACTCGGCCAACATGCTGGCTGACAAGGCTATCCGGGACTTCAGCGTCAATGCCGAGAACCTGGATGCCGGTGTGGGGCGCAACCCGGTTCTGGTGACTGCGCTGAACCCGGAGATTGGTTACAGCCTGGCCGCTGACATTGCCAAAGAGGCGTATCGAACCGGGCGCCCGGTGATCGATGTGGCGGAGGAGCGCAGCGGGCTCAGTCGCACGCGACTGGAGCAGTTGATGGATCCATTGAAGCTGACGCGCGGCGGCATCGCCTGAATCTGCGGCACCGCTGATGGATTGGTGAGGATCAGGCCGAGAAGGAGTTCGAGTACTTGCTGATATCACTGGAGTTGTTTGTGATGCTGGTGCTCGCCAATGGCGTACCGGTGGTTGTGGCCCGTGTCCTCAAGCGGCACTGGGCGGCACCAATTGATGGCGGCCGGCGGTGGCGGGACGGTCGCCCGATCCTGGGTACCAGCAAAACCTGGCGCGGCCTGATCTCCGGTTCCCTTAGTTGCGCCCTGTTTTCCCTGTGGGCCGGCCTTGGTTTTGCCTTTGGTCTGCTGTTCGGTCTGCTGGGGCTGATGGGCGATCTTGTCAGCAGCTTCACCAAGCGCCGGCTCGGGCTGGACTCGAGCGCAAGGGCCCTGGGTCTGGATCAGATTCCGGAATCGGCGCTGCCAATGGCATTGGCGGCGATCTGGCTGCCAGTTAGCTGGTGGAGCGCGTTGTTGATCGTGGCCCTGTTCACCGCCTCAAACATACTGTTTTCGCCACTGCTATACCGGCTGGGCATCCGTCGCCACCCCCACTGACCTTTAGCTGGTCACTGGGGACCTCGGGTGAGGGTATGGACCGTCACCTCCGGGGGACAGTTCAGCCGGACATTGACGACCGAAGTGCCCGAGCCCGGAGACGTATAGCCCTGCATGCCATTGGCCTGCCAGTACCCTCGGCCGAGGTGGCGCGGGCAGTCCGAATCCAGTGTCACCGGTATGCCGCCCGGCAGGCAGATCTGACCGCCGTGGGTGTGACCGCAGAGGAATACGTCGTAGCCGGCGTGCGCGGCTTCCCGCCAGATTTCCGGGGTGTGGCTCAGCAGGATGCTGGTGCCGTTAAGGGGAATGTCGTCCCCCGCCCGATGCAGGTTGTGCACCTTGTAGAAATGGGCGTCGTCCACGCCAGCAAGATAGATCTGCGCGCCGTTGTGCTCGATGGGCAGCATTTCGTTCATCAACAGTGAATAGCCCATGTCCTCAAGGCCAGGCACCATGCGGACGCTGTCGTGATTGCCCAGCACGGCATAGGCCTTGCCGCGAATGGCATCACGCAGCTGCAACATACCCTCCAGGGCCTCGTCCACCGGGCCCCAGGTCAGGCGTCGATAGTCGCCCGTGAGTACGCAGAGATCATAGTCCAGGGGCTCAATCTGGCGAATCACGGCCTTCAGATTGGCCTCGTCCATGTCCACATGCAGGTCGGTCAGATGAAGGATGCGGAAGCCCTCGAAGGCTGCCGGAAGATCAGGCAGGCGAAAACGGTTGTAGACGGTGTCGATGCGTCGGCTGTTATCCTGTCCGCGACCGAAGAGACCGACCAGTTTCAGGCAGAAACGTATGAAGCCAGGCGCGTTGGCGACGTTTTCCAGGTGGAAGGAGGATCCCCGGCGGCCGAACACGAGGGCCTCGGCTTCCCGTTCGATGTTGAGTCTCTGGCGCGCGTGGACCGGTCCCAGCCTGAGGCTGAGGCGATACTCCAGCAACTCATCCTGATTTTGAGGTGTGCGAGCCCTTGCCGTCATCTTTCTGTCCTTGATGTGCCGAACGGGCGATTGTCAGATCGCATAGTGGCAAACCCTGCCTGTCAGTATGGTTGGCACTCCGGGGTATGCAACCAAACGAACGCAATGTTCATGTTCGGACGCCCCGACTGAGCCATTGGTAAAATTACACCGTAACAGCCACAATCTTGAACATTGAACGCCCCCAATCAACCGCATTTGAGAATCGAGGACATCATGGTGACATCGTGCGATATTCCAGGGCTGAATGTGCCCCGAAGCCGTTTCCCCGACCCGGAGCAGGATCTGCCGCAGACTGACACTGAAGCCCGTCTTGTCCTGGGTGGCGGCTGCTTCTGGTGCGTTGAAGCGGTATTTCTCGCCATGGACGGTGTCAACAAAGTGGAATCAGGCTATGCCGGAGGCAGCGCCGAAACCGCCAATTATGAAGCCGTCTGCACCGGAACAACCGGCCACGCCGAAGTCGTGGATATCCACTATGACCCGTCGAAAGTCAGTTTCGGGGCGCTGCTTAAGGTATTCTTCTCCGTGGCGCACGACCCGACCCAACTGAACCGCCAGGGTAACGACCGGGGTACCCAGTACCGCTCGGCGGTATTCTACGAAACGCCGGACCAGAAACAGATTGCCGAAGCCTACATCCAACAACTGGATGCAGCCGGCGTTTATCCGGCGCCCATAGTAACAACGCTCGAGCCGCTGGAAGCGTTCCATCCGGCTGAGGCCTACCATCAGAATTTTGCGGCGCGCAATCCCTATCAGCCGTATATCATGGCGGTGGCTGCCCCGAAAATGGAAAAACTGGTGGACAACTACGGCGATCGCCTGAAACCGGAGTTCGTCGATAACGACTCTGACAACAACACGGCCTGAAGAGGTAAACGATGAGTGTTTCTGCTACGGGTTACGACCTGACACCGCTGACCAAAGCGCAAATCGATGAGAGGGCAGCCGACCTGACGCCGGAAGAGCGCCAGGTGCTGCTTGATCACGGCACTGAGCACCCGTTCTGCGGCACCCTGCTGGACAACAAGAAGAGCGGAGCCTATCACTGCCGACTGTGTGATCTGCCATTGTTCAGTTCGGATTCCAAATTCGATTCCGGCACCGGCTGGCCCAGCTTTTTTCAGCCTTACGATCCGGAGCACATCCGGTATCTGGAAGATACCAGTCTGGGTATGGCGCGTACTGAGATTCGCTGCCCGCGGTGCGATAGCCACCTGGGGCACGTCTTCCCTGACGGTCCGCCGCCGACCGGTCAGCGTTACTGCCTGAACTCCGTTGCCATGGTGTTCAAGGAAAACGGGTAACAGGAAACGGGGCGAAAGCCCCGTTTTTTTATGGGCTGTTCCCCGCCACCGAGGCCACGTAGTGGGCGACCGCACGGATCTGCTCCTCCGAGAGCGAATCACTGAATGCCGGCATGAGGCCCACTCCGCCTTTCACAGCATTCTGGACCTGGGTCTCCGAGGGGGCCAGTTCATCGAGGTTCGGACCGATTTCACCCGCAGAGCCGGCATCCGAGAGAGTGTGGCAGATGGTGCAGGACGGCTGGGCCAGTTCCATAAAGACTTTCTTGCCCTGTTCGACCAGTTCGTCCGCGATGGCGTTGGTGGCCAATAAAACCCAGGCAAGGCTCAGTGCTGAATGCTTGATCATGGCTTCGATCCAGAAAGGCGACGACAGGGGCGGCCCAGGCTGCGCACCGCCCCCCATTTGGCTTTAACTGACGGCAACGGTCACGCCATGGTCGCTCCAGCCGTTGTGGCCATAACCTCGCTCATTGTCGATCCGCCCCTCCGGCTGGCTATTGCCCTCGACATCGGTCGCCTTGCTGACGATCCGATATTCGCCCGGCGACAGGTCGGTGGCCATCACGAATGGCCGCCAGGCGAAGGGGCCCAGGTCCGGCCCGAGAAAACGTGCGGCCTTCCAGGACTTGCCGCCATCGATCGAGACCTCGACTTTGTCCAGGGGAACTGTGCCACCCAGCGCCACGCCGTAAATCATGTTGCGTCCGCTGGTCCCGGTTTCGAGGGGGGAAGTGACCCAGGACTTCACGTTCATCTCCCACATGGACGGCTGGTCCGGCGATCCCTTCTCGCCAACATCGCGGATGCGGTAGCTGGAGGCCTGGATCTTCACGTCGGTCTGGTTCTCGGTAAAGGCGACCTGTTTGACGTATTTGACGTTATTGACGCCGTAGAATCCCGGCACCACCATCCGCAGCGGGCCGCCGTGAGTCAGGGGCAGAGGTTCGTCGTTCATCTCCCAGGCCAGCAGGGCGTTTTCCAGGGCCCGGGTCGGCACCGAACGCTCCACTGTCACCTGTTTCGGATCCAGCCCATCCGGCAGCTCCTCGCCGCCGGTACTGGTGATGTATTCCATACCGTCGGCCATGCCACCAAGGGCTGCCACTACATCCTTCAGGGGGACACCGGTCCACATCACGCAGCCGGCCGCACCAACCGACCACTGGGTTCCTCCGGCGCCATGTGGAAAGAAGGCGCGGCCATTCCCTGAGCACTGCAGCACCGACGCTGTGGTTGTGACGCCGATGTCCTTGAGCTCGCCGATGGTCATCGTTTTCGGGTTCTTCACGCCCTCAATCCGGACCTCCCAGGCGTCCCTGTCGGCGACGATGGACTCGGGAGGGGTCGGCAGGTTGTTGCGGACGAACAGCCGGTCGCTCGGTGTGACGACACCCTGGCCAATGGCATCCCGTCGGGTTTCCATGGTGTTGGTGCTGTGGACGATGAGCGCGTTCCGTTCCTTCCAGGCGGCGTAGTCAGGCAGGGTCTTGGGTTCTTCCGCTTTCGCCAGTGGCGCGAATCCCAGCAGGCTAACGGCGGCCATGGCGCCGGCGCTGCCCAAAAGAATCTGGCGTCGCCCCTGGTTGATAAGCCCGGGGTCATTTGCACCCCGCTGAATGCTGGTTCCCTGTTTCATGATCCGTCTCCCTCGGTCTTGTTATTTGACGGTTGACTCTTCGCTGAGGCGCTACCTGAAGCAAAGAATATCTTTATTACTTATAGTGCCTGATCACTTAATGATCAATCCGAGGGGTGGTTATTCAGAGCCGCCGCGAGTCGCTATAATCCGCGGCGGACGCGAAGGACCCGGGGATATCTGGAACGGTGGTGTGCTGATGATTCGACTGAAAATGAACCCGCTGACGGAGTCTGCCACGCTGCTCCGGCGCGCCGGGGTGGTGCTGGGCTCGGTGGGCTTAACGGCCCTGTATTCGCTGCTGATCCTGCTGAGGGCGCTGTTTGGCAGACTGAACCGACCGATTGTGGATCAGTATTGCCGGGAATGGTCGGCGGCGCTGTTGCGACTGGTGCGGGCGAGTCTGGCGGTGCGGGGGGCGGTGCCGGATTTCGGGGACGGCCGCCGCTACATCATCATGTGCACCCACGCCAGCCACTACGACATTCCGGTGACCTTCGTCTCGTTCCCCGGCTCCATCAGGATGTTGGCGAAGAAAGAACTGTTCAGCATTCCTCTGCTAGGTCACGCCATGCGGGCGGGAGAATTTCCCTCCGTGGATCGGTCCAACCGCCAGCGTGCCGTGGAAGACCTCAACCGCGCCCGCGCCATGATGGAAAGCGGCATTGTGTTATGGGCGTCGCCGGAAGGCACGCGTTCGCCAGACGGCAAACTGCTGCCCTTCAAGAAAGGCTGTTTCCATCTCGCCCTGGATACCGAAGCCGTGATCGTACCCGTCGCCATCCGCGGGATTCATCGTGTGCTGCCGGCGCGGACCTGGCAGATCAATCTGGGTCAGCCGGTCGATGTTCGTGTTGGCACCCCCCTGGACACGGCCGGCAAGACCAAGGCGGATCTCGAGGAGGTCATGACCGACGTGCGGGGCAGGCTTGAAGAGTTACTGGGCAACGGCGAGGCAGAGTAACTGACCGCCGTTGCGGGGGGGTCACGCCGTGGACGCGGATACCACCGTGGAAAACAGGTAGCCGGTGTAGGCCACGTAGACGATAAGGAGGACGGCGCCGTCCGCGCGACTCACGAGTCGTCGCCAGCCCGTGAGGCCAGAGCCCATCAGCAGCAGTCCTACCGTCAGGGCCAGCATAAGGGTCCAGTCCCGATACAGGACTTCCGGGTCGACCCTCAATGGTTCAATGGCTGCGGCCAGGCCTACGACCGCCAGGGTGTTGAAGATTCCGGAGCCGAGAATGTTGCCCAGGATCAGGTCGTGTTCGTTCTTCTTGACGGCGGCGAGGGCCGAGGCCAGTTCCGGCAGCGAGGTACCGATGGCGACGATGGTCAGACCAATAATCAGATCACTCACGCCGAGCGCCTGGGCAATGGTCACCGCGCCCCAGACCAGAAGCCGTGAACTCACGATCAGCAGAATCAGCCCGACCACCAGCCAGACAATGGCCGTTTTCAGAGGCATGGGGTGAGCGATCACTTGCGCCTCCGCCTCGCCAGCGAGAGTATCGTCCTTCCCGCGCAGGCCCTGGAAAATGGACCAGCCCATGACGGCCGCAAACACCGCGAGCAGTACCCAGCCATCAAGGCGCGAGAGCTCACCGTCTATCAGTTGGGCGCCGGCAATCAGCGTCAGTACCACCAGCAAGGGCAGTTCTTTGCGGATCACCTGGGAGTGCACGGCGATGGGGGCGATGATCGCAGTCAGGCCAACGATCAGGGCGATGTTGGTGATGTTCGAACCGTAGCCGTTACCCAGGGCCAGGCCGGGGTTGCCGTCGGCCGCTGCCATCGCGGATACCGCAAGTTCCGGGGCGGAGGTGCCGAAGCCGATGATCACCATGCCAATCAGCAGCGAGGGCATGCCCAGGTGCTTGGCGGTCGCGGCAGCACCCTCGACGAATTTATCGGCACTCCAGACCAGCAAAATCAGTCCGGCAATGATTGCGCCCACAGCCATTAGCATAGAAAAACCTCAGTTGATGAAACGTCCGAGCATGAACACCCCGGCATAGCCCAGCGTGTAGGCCACCAGAAGGTGGGCAAGATACCGCATGTAGGCACCAAAGGTCAGCCCCGGGATTTTGCTCATTGCCACGATGCCGGCGGCGGAGCCGATGAGGAGCAGTGAACCTCCGACGCCGACCGCGTAGGTCAGCCCCATCCACTCGCCCGGGCTCATGGTAATGCCGGCTTTGAGCAGGGCCGCGGTCAACGGCACGTTATCGATCACTGCCGAGAAAATGCCCATCAGGTAATTGGCGTACAGCGGCGGCAATACATCGTAAATGGCAACTAAAGAATCGAGCGCATGGATTTCCTTGAGCATGCCAACCAGAAGCAGGATGCCAAGGAAGAACAGCAACGTCTCGAACTCAATGATACGAATGTATTCGAGGATCGGGTCCAGGTCGGAATCATCGCTCATGAATCGGGATACCAGGAACATGACCGAAAGTCCGAACAGGAAGGTCAGTACCGGCGGTACGCCAAACAGAGCGTTGCCGCTGATTGTGCCCAGGATTGTTAACAAAAACAGTCCGCTGATGACGGCATCGACCGGTCGGATTTCATTGCGCGTGGAACGCAGGGTGACGATACCGGTCAGACCCCGTGACAGGAAAACTGCGAGCACAAATACGGTGATGGACGCGGGGATGGCAAGGGTGAGCAATGTCAGTATTTCCACCTTGTCCGCGAGGAATATCATCAGCGTGGTGACGTCGCCGGTAATCAGTGAGACGCCTCCGGAATTCACCGCGAAGACCACCAGGGTGACAAACTGAAGGCGTTTTTTCAGGTCCAGATCCAGCGACAGGATCAGTGAGCATGAGACTAACGTAGCGGTGATATTGTCTGCCAAAGACGAGAAAATGAAACAGAAAAGTCCGGTCAGAAACAGCAGCTTTCGTTCGCTTACCTGCTTCGGCATGATCAGGTAAATCAGGTTCTCGATCATCCCTTTCTTGTTCAGGTAAGCAACGAAGGTCATAGCTGCGACCAGGAACAACCAAAGACCCGCTATCTCGGCAATGCTTTCAGACAGGCCGGTCGAGATAGCAGCGGTTTCGCCCTCACTTCCGCTGGCAAGAAACAGAAGAATCCAGCTCAGGGTGCCAAAGAACAGCGTCACCTTGGCTTTGTTGATGTGAATGACTTCCTCGAAAATGACGCCAAGCAGCGCCAGAACAGCAAGAGCGATCAGAACAGCTTCTAGGGCAGACATTGGGGAACCCCGTCCAGATTGCAGTTGGAGGGCCGTTTCAGGGGCCCGGAAAAGTTAATGGGGCGGGATTTTAGACCTTTGACCTGAAGCAAACCACTGTTCGTAGTTGACCCATGTGGTGGCAAATGTTGGCTAAGAGTCATGCGCAATGCGAATCGATTGACAATCGCAATTTATTATTTCGGCGAAAATCGGGATAATTGCGCCCACATTCAGACCGGAAGCGAACGGCAGCGCCCTTTACCTTGCGCTTGACCGGCTTTCGACAGGCTCCCCTGCTGATCGTGGGGGAGTACACAGGCTTAATACTAGCTAGGGTATAGACCAATGGCCGTTAGACAGGCAGACGTAGTGCTGGTCGGCGGTGGCGTCATGAGCGCCACCCTCGGCATGATGCTCAGGCAGCTCGATCCGTCCCTGGACATCGTCATGGTGGAACGTCTCGACCACGTTGCCCATGAAAGCACCGACGGATGGAACAACGCAGGTACCGGCCACGCCGGATACTGTGAACTCAATTACACGCCGGAGACCGAGGATGGTGACGTAGCCATCGATCGGGCACTCCAGATCAATGCCCAGTTCGAAGTGTCACTCCAGTTCTGGTCCTACCTGGTGGAGCAGGGCAAGTTGCCCGACCCCAAGACCTTCATCAATCGCACGCCCCACCAGAGTTTTGTCTGGGGCGAAAAGGACGTGGCCTTCCTGAAGCGCCGTTTCGAGCGTCTGAGTGCCCATCACCTGTTCCGGGAAATGGAATACACCGAATCCCCGGAGGATCTGGAAGAGTGGATGCCGCTGGTGGTCAAGGATCGTGACCCGATGCAGAGAGTGGCCGCCACCCGGATCAAACACGGCGCCGACGTGGATTTCGGCTCGCTGACCCGCAGCATGGTGAAATACCTCGAAAGCCAGCCCAATTTCGAGCTGATGCTGAGCAGCCCCGTGCACTACATCGACCAGCGCGACAACGGGCGCTGGAAAGTCCGGGTCCGGAACCAGAAGACTGGCGAGCTCACCAAGCTGGAGACGGGCTTTGTATTCCTGGGTGCTGGTGGCGGCGCCTTGCCGATGTTGCAGAAGTCCGGTATTGAAGAGGCGAAGGGCTATGGCGGTTTTCCGGTCAGTGGTCAGTGGCTGGTGTGTCGCAAGCCTGAGATTGTCGAGCAGCACCATTCCAAGGTTTACGGGAAGGCTCCGATTGGGGCGCCCCCGATGTCCGTGCCGCATCTGGACACGCGGATCATCAATGGCGAGCCGGCCCTGCTGTTCGGGCCGTTTGCGGGCTTCACCACCCGATTCCTGAAGCAGGGGTCGATCTTTGATCTGTTCGGGTCGGTCAAGCCCACTAACCTGCGGCCGATGCTGTCCGTGAGCAAGAGCAACATGGACCTGACCCGCTACCTCATTGGTGAGGTATTCCAGTCCCACAGCGACCGGGTCGCATCCCTGCGCAACTTCTTCCCGGATGCCCGCGAGGAAGACTGGGAGCTGAAGATGGCCGGTCAGCGGGTACAGATCATCAAGCAACTGGACGGCGGTGGCGGGAAACTCGAGTTCGGTACCGAAATCGTGGCCGCCAAGGATGGAACGCTGGCAGCCCTGTTGGGCGCGTCACCGGGAGCCTCGACAGCCGCCAATGCCATGCTTGATGTCCTGGAGCGCTGTTTCCCGGAAAGCCTCAAGAACGCTGAATGGCAGGAACGCCTGAAACACCTGGTTCCTTCCTACGGCCAATCGCTGGTTGAGGACGAGGCATTACTTACAAAAGTGCGTGAAAGAACGCTCTCAACGCTCAAGTTGGGCTGATATTCCAAATCGGTATATGTGGCTCTGAAGCACTGTAAGTGCAGGTTTTAAAAACCCGCACTTACAGTGCTTTTTTTGTTTTGGGGCCAGTCAGATTTGCGATTTCTCAAGTAACGCGTAGGGTTAATAGACACCCCACGCAAAGGAGAGAGCCTATGAGCGAGCATAAGTACAATCCGGACAAGGGGTACATTGCACTCCTTGGTTGGAGCTTGAACGCTATAGAAGCCGCAGACAAATTCGACCGTCGTTATGTGGTGGTCGCTCCGGACTGGGCAGAAGCCTACTGCAAAGAGCACGACATTCCCTACGTGCCCTGGAACTTCGAACGCCTCAACGACCGATCCGTCGAAATCGCCCAGACCCTCAAAGATATGGGCGTGGATGTGGCCATTCCGCTGTTTGAGGAAACCGTGGAGTGGGCAGGGGCTATTAACTCGGTCCTGATGGACAAGCCGCGCCTGTTTGGTCAGGCCATGCTGCTGCGCGACAAGGCATTGATGAAGCGTCGTGCCCAGCTCGGTGGTATTCGGGTCGGGATCTTCGAGGAGGCGCACGATAAGGGCGACGTCATCCGTTTCCTGAAACGCGTCAACCAGACACTGCTGAAACTGGACGGTGACCCGAATGATCCGATTCACCTGAAAGCCTTCGACAAGGCCGGGTGCCTGGGCCACCGGGTGATCCGTACGCCCGATGAAGTCGATACCATCCCGGAAGAAGAGTTTCCCGTGCTCATGGAGTCCCACCTTGATGGTTGGGAGTTCGCGGTGGAGGCCTGGATCCATAATGGCAAGATCGCGTTCCTCAATATCTCCGAGTACGTGACCCTGGGCTATTCCGTGTTCGTGCCCGCGACGCCGGACCTTGAAAAGTATCGAGACCAGATCCGGGGCGAGATCGAAAAGCTGATCAAGACCTTCGACATCGATTTCGGCTTTATTCATCCGGAATACTTCGTGACCAGCGACAGCACCATGTACTTTGGCGAGGTGGCTTACCGTCCACCGGGATTCAAGGTATTCGAGCTGCTGGAGCGTGCCTATGGTTTCAACGCCTATCAGGGCATGATCCTGACCTTCGATCCCAAGACTACCGCCGAGGAAGTGAAAAACTTCTTCCCGAAAGAGGTAGTGGATGCCAAGGGTTACGCCGGATGCTTCGGTGTCTATCCGCGTCGCCGGGTGGTCAGCAAGCTTGAGATTCCGGAGGAGACCGAGAACCACGAGTATTTCGAGTCTCACGAACTGACCCCGCCGCTGGAGGAAACCGTGACCAAACGGACCGCCTTCGGTACGCATTGGGGACTGATCTATTTCTTCGGCGACGATCCGTACGTCATGCGGGATCTCCTGAAACATCAGGAAGAACTCGATTTCTATGTATAATCAGGAGAAGCTTTAATAACAGACGGGTTTGGTGCAGGCCCTGAGGATAATCGTTTGAACGATCACCAACCGGGCAGCGCAGTACCGGCAGTCAATTTCGACAAGCTGGTGCAACGACTGGATGAGTCAATCCAGGTTTTGGAGGAAAGCCGGCCATTTGCCAAGGCCGGCAAGCTTCCGCGCGTGTTCGACATTGCCCGACGGGTCCTGCAGCAACCGGAGGGATGCCGGGTCATAGAGGAGCGCGCCGAGCGGCTTGAGCTCGCCGGCGTGTATATCGGCACTGATTGGGCCGATCCCGGCATTCTTCTGCCCGCTCTCACCACCCACTCCCTGCAGAGCAAGAACGCAGACACGGTGGTAATCGAAGCCTTCAGTGAGCTCCGCCTTCTGGCGGTGGCTCGCGGATTCTACCTGCATCCGTCGGTTTCGGCGGAGCAGGCTCATCACTACCTGACCCAGGTGCTTGCCATTAATCTCGGCCTGCTGTTCGGCATGACCGGCGAGGCGGAGCGTGAGCAGGGCAGGTTAGCCAACATCAGCCAGGCCGTGGTTCAGTATATCGCTGAACACATTGGCTACGAACACGTCATCGACAGCCTCATCGAGGAAATCTGGCGGATACTTCAGCAGCGGCCGATTCAGGTCACCGACGTGCGTCGGATGATTACCCAGATTGCCCTTTGCCGCGCCGATCCCCAAGCGGACCTCGGTGGTGCCGGCCGTGGCGCCGACCGTCTGATTTCCAGCCTGTACGGGCCCACCCGAGCCTGCAGTGAGGATCCCGGGGCCGTGGTCTACGAACAGCGTCTGGAGTCCATGGACGCCCAGGCCCTGCAGAACGAAGCCACTGGTTTCGCCCGCTCCATGCACGACACGGGGCTGGTGTCGCCCTATCACGCCTGTTTTGTTCGGTTTATCCTGGAGGATCAGGACGCGCTCCTGAGCGAAGCTCTGGGGTTGTCGAGCACCGGGCGCGATTGCCTGCTGTGTTATCGCGAGCTGGTCTGTACCCTGATTCAGGAAGGCGTGTATCCCGAAACTGCCCAGGGCATTTATGGCCTGGCGCTGATGCTGGAGCGGGGCATCCTCTACCAGCCGCCGGTCGCGCCGGCTCTCTGGCGCCAGGCGCGCCTGTCCCTGAGTCCGTGCGCCCGTGAACGCCTGCAACTGGCCTATGGATACCAGCCTCAACCCGGAGCCTGGTTGATTCAGGGTGTGCTCAGTATGCTGGGGCAGCCACTTGGCGTGGGGCAGGGCAACAACCCCACATGCCAGTCTGCCCGGGCCCTGTCCATGTGGGCCTACAACGATCCGGACTACCTCCTGCAGATGGTAGCCTGGGCGGCCCGTGACAACGAAATCATCATGCATTTTGAGGGTAAGCCGGTGTCGTCGGCCCGCAGCGTGGGCGGTGTGGCTTCGGAAGTGACCCTTGACCTCGACCCGGTGTCGCTGGTGGTCGTGCCTCACCTGGACCGCATTTACGCCGAAATGGGCCGGCTTGTAGCCGGTCGGAAGGGCGACCCGCACCAGTGGGTGAACCCGGAATTTCACGGCTGGTCTGCCGGTCGTGGCTTTGCCATCAACGTGGACGTTGCCACCGGAAAGCTCGACGATCTGGAGGGCTTTATCCGCCATTTCTATGCCAGTTACCACCCGTACTATAACGGCAACCAGCCGCTGATCCATCCCCAGCCTGCGGGCGTGGCCGTCACTGACAGCGCTGCCCGATTTATCGGCTGGCACGCGATTACGGTGCTGCGGGTGGCGCTGGATCCCGAGGGCGAGATGCGGGTGTACTTCTTCAACCCCAACAACGACAGTGGCCAGAACTGGGGTGACGACGTGCGTGTAAGTACTTCCGGCAACGGTGAGCGGTTTGGCGAATCCTCGCTTCCGTTTGAGCAGTTCACGTCCCGACTGTACATTTTCCATTTCGATCCGCTTGAACGCGGCGAACCTGCCGATGTCGGCGAGGATGAGCTGAAACGCGTGGTTGATGGTGTATACCGGAGTTGGGGTGAAGGCCGTGTGCCAGCCGAAGCCCTGCAGGCAGAACCGCCGGTCTCCAGCTGACGCCTGACCAGCCTGATCTGTTTGCCGATTTCCCCCTTCTTTGACATCCGATGCCCTGACTCAACGTAAAGCTAGTCAGGGAGAGGAGTCATGGCTGAAGAATGCTATGCTCGGACACACATCCAGCTGCACAGGGGACAATCATGGCAAGTGAACTACCCGCCAGGGCCCAGACCGGGGCCGAGCTGTTCGTCAAAGCCCTCGAGAATGAAGGGGTGAGGTACATCTTCGCCGTGCCGGGCGAAGAGAATCTGGATCTGTTGGAGGCCCTGCGCACGTCCAGCATCCAGCTGGTGCTGAATCGACACGAACAGGCCGCCGGTTTTATGGCCGCGACCTATGGCCGCTTGACCGGGCGGGTGGGGGTTTGCCTGTCAACATTGGGGCCGGGCGCGACCAATCTGGTGACCGCAGCCGCCTACGCCCAGCTTGGTGGTATGCCGATGATGATGATTTCCGGGCAGAAGCCGATTAAATCCTCAAAGCAGGGGCTGTTCCAGATTCTGGATGTGGTCGACCTGATGCGTCCCCTCACCAAATACACGCGTCAGATCAGTAACGCCAACACGATTCCCGCGAAGGTGCGTGAAGCCTTCCGTCTGGCGTCGGAGGAACGTCCCGGTGCCGTGCACCTGGAGCTGCCGGAAGACATAGCGTCAGAGCACCCGGAACCGGATACTCATATCTTTGAACCCAGCGATGCGCGGCGCCCGTCCGCCAGTGAGAAAAGCCTGGAGATGGCGTGCGACATGCTACGCAAGGCCCGGCATCCGCTGATCATGATCGGTGCGGGTGCGAACCGAAAACGCGTGTCCCAGGCCCTGATCCATCTGGTCAACGTCACCGGTATTCCTTTTTTCACCACCCAGATGGGCAAGGGCGTGGTTGACGAGCGTCACCCACGGTATCTGGGCAATGCAGCCCTGTCGGCAGGAGATTTTGTCCACTGCGCCATCGACCACGCCGACCTGGTTATCAATGTGGGTCACGACGTGGTCGAGAAACCTCCGTTTTTCATGAAGGCCGGCGGCAAGCAGGTCATCCATGTGAATTTCAGTGGTGCCGACGTCGATCCGGTTTACTTCCCTCAACACGAGGTGGTGGGGGACATAGCCAACAGCGTGGAGTACATGGCGGAGCACTGCGGCCATTGCGCCAGCCACGATTTCTCCTGGTTCATGGACGTCAAGGCAGCAGTGGACCGGCATCTGAAGGACCGGTCGGACGACGACCGTTTCCCGGTGATTCCCCAGCGCATCGTCAGCGATGTACGCCGGGTGATGCCGGAGGACGGCATCATTGCCCTGGACAACGGCATGTACAAACTCTGGTTTGCCCGCAATTACCCGGCCTACGACAACAACACCGTGCTGCTGGACAATGCCCTTGCTTCCATGGGGGCAGGCCTGCCCAGCGCCATGATGTCAGCGATGCTGTACCCGCATCTGAAAGTGATGGCGGTGTGCGGTGATGGCGGGTTCATGATGAACAGTCAGGAAATGGAAACTGCCGTGCGCCTGAACCTCAACCTGGTGGTGCTGGTCATCGACGACAGCGCCTATGGCATGATCAAGTGGAAACAGAGGCAGGAGGGCTTCGAAGACTTTGGGCTGGACTACCGGAATCCGGATTTCGTGAAGTACGCTGAGTCCTATGGCGCGACCGGCCACCGGATAGCGCGCACCGAAGACCTGCGTCCAACCCTGGAGCGGGCGCTGGCCGAAGGCGGGGTTCATCTGGTGGACATCCCGGTGGATTACAGCGAAAACCGCCGGGTGTTCGATGAAGAGCTGGCGGACCTGACCTGCCGGCTCTAGGCGGTGTATGATGCCTACCCCGATTTTGAAATAGAGGAACCCCTGGCATGATCCGTTCGCAGTTGCGAGGCCTCGCCGCCGCATTAATGCTCGCGCTCCTGGCGGGCTGTAGTAATCCTGAAACGCCCCAGGAAGTCGCCGAGGCTTTCTGGCAGTCGGTCGTCGAGAACGACGCCGATGACGTTGCCGAATTCTCGACGCTGGCCGATGCCGCGCAATTCGACGGGTTTGGAATGGATTGGCAGGGGGTTTCCATTGGCTGGGGCAGGGTGGTCATCGATGGTTCCAGCGCAACCGTGGAAACACGCTTTCTCAGCGCCGGTGATGGCGAGGAAGCGGGTCGCAAAGTCCTGACGTTTCTCGAGCGCAGGGACGACGAATGGCGAGTCGACTATGAGCGCACGCACCGGGTGGTCACCGAACGCTCAATGTTCGACGGTGTTATTGGAACGCTTAATGACCTGAGGGACCGCCTGAGCGATAGCATTAACAGGTCGTCGGACAGCATGGGTGACCGTCTGGACGAGATGGCCAGGGAGCTGGAAGCGCTGTCGGCGGAAGCGGAAAAACGCTCACGGGAAGCGCTTGAGGGGTACGGTGAAAAACTCCAGAAGCACATTGAGGAACTGACGGAGTCCATCGAAGAGGCATTGAAGGACAGGCCTGATGCCAGCCCCCGGGACCGTGAGCTGCTGGAGGCTTCCCGGCAGGACCTGAGCACGCAGGGTGAGCGTCTGGATGAACCGGACCTTCGGGCTTTCGCCGAGAGCAGTCGGGCGGTTACCCAGACCCGGTTCCGGCTGGCAGAAGTAGATCAGGCGCGTTTCGAGGACTATCAGGATGATTGGCAGGACTGGATCGAGGAGATCGAAGAGGATCTCTCCGACCTGATGGAAGAGATGACTGCCGGGCAGGGTTAACGGCCCGGCAGTCATTCCTGGGCCACGCCATCAGAAGAACAGCGTAAAGCCGGAAGACAGCTCGATGTTGTGGGTCAGCTGTGACTCGCGAATGAGATCGCTGGTGAACATGTGATCCCGGAAATCCACGTGAACCGTCAGCCAGTCCAGCAAGACCACCCGGAACCCGGTGCCCAGAGTGGTGGTGAAATTGCTCTCACCGCCAAACTCGGTATTGCCGACACCGCCGACCACGTAGAAGGCGGAGTTGAAGGTCAGCGAGTCACTGAAAAACACTTCGCCCGGGAAAATGTTATAGCCGACAAGGAAGTCGTAGTAGCTGTAGTCCCGATCGGAATCGCTCAGTAGCCTTACGTTATCGCCACTGAGTTCCTCGAACGACGTCAGACCCGCCTCGGTAAACCCGTAATTAAACTGCAGGAAGAAGTCCTCGGTGGCATGGAATGCCGCACTGACACCCAGCAACGGTTCGCTGCTGAAGTTGTCGATCGTCATCATGCCGGCGAAGGCGCCAATCTCGAAAAACTCCGCATCGATATCCGCCTCCTGGATACTGCGGGGTTTGACCTCAGGTGCGATCACTTGCACCGGCGCCGGTTTTTCACTGTCCCCCGTTTCCTGTGCAGTCGCCCATTGTGGAATGGCCAGCGAGCACGCCAGTAGCAGTGCCTTGCCGGTCCCGTAGTCAGAGAATCCTGACCTCAGAAGAAGGTGTTCAGACCGATTTTCCATTCACTTAAACCTGTGCTGTCTGAATTGGAGGAAACCGAATACACGCGGTACTCGGCACGAACAAGAAAATTGCGACCGATGTAATAACTCAGGCCGCCGCCGACGTTGAACGCGTCCGCATCGCCAAGGTCGCTCAACAGAACCTTCTGGCGGGCGTCGAACGAAAAGCGGGAAACCCCGGCCAGGGCATAGGGGGTCAGGTCCCAGCGGTGGAAAGGCTCGATGATCAGGTTGGCGCTGTAATAGTCACTGGTGACCGAGCGGTTGTAGATCTTGCCCGCCTCCAGTTCCGCGCCCAGCCAGGTGAGGGGCCGGTAACCGACCGCCAGGCTGAAGCTGGTGGACTGTTCAAACAGGCCGGTGGTGAAGCCCACGCGCCAGCTGGAGGCCAGGTATTCGCCATGCCCCACCTCGGGCAGGTCGGCCGGAAGCCCGGTCGGCAGCAGGGTGCGCCCGAGCTGGGCGGCCTTGGTCCACCCTTCCTCGCCAGAGGCAGAGCGTACCTTGTACCAGTTGGTCTTGCGCTTCAGCAATTCAACCTGTTCCCCTTTCTCGATCACATGGAACACCGGATAACCCCGGCCCGGTGCCGTGTGCAGTTCAATAAACGGATCCACCACCTCAAGCACGGCGCTTTCATCGTCAAAGGCCGTCTGTGCGTCGGCATCTGCCATCGGCACGGTCAACAAAAGCAGTGACAGGAAAACGTTCCGGCAGAGATTACCGGGGAACGGAGACGGCAAGCTTGTGATGGTGTCTGTGATCGCGTTCATAAGTTCGATGCCGATGCCCAACAAGTTTGTTAAATAATGTGAACTAATGTAAAGAACTGTTTTTATTGAAAAAAAATGGATATGTGATGGAACTCTGACGAGCGTTCGGGCGTTCAGCAATAGTCCATGCGTCGTTTCGCGAAGGGAATCACAGAAACTTAATCGAAAGGCAAATGATTAAGTTTTATTTGGAAAACCTGTGCTAGCTTATTTAACGGAATTTAACGAATGAAGCATGTCCCAAGAAAACTGACCGTCCGGTCAACCAAGAGCCACCAAAAAAGAGCTTCCCGGACAGAGTCGGTCAACTCAAAAGTCAGTCCCCTGATTGTTCACGGTGAATTGTCAGCGCCAAGCCGGCGATCTGGCACAGGAGCAGGATGGTGACGTCTCAAAAACCGTGGTCTGGTAACGGACCGGCAACAAAGAAATCAGTCTGGGCGCGGGTCGGGCTTCTCTCCCTGATGCTTTCTGCGGGTAGCCACGCTGTGGCAAGCGAAGACACGGCTCCGCAGAATCAGGACAGTGCTGGAGTCGGTGCACCCGCGGCTGCGCTCGACCAGATCATTGAAACGCCGATGTCGGTTCGCAAAAGTCGCGAGCGGGCGCAGCGTGCAGTCAATGAATTGTCCCGCGACATCCAGGACCTCAAACAGTCCGTGGTGGTCCTGAACAAGGATCTCCGGGTGCTGGAGGAAGACCTGCTGTTCCCGGCGAACACCCGTTTTCACGTGTTCCTGTCGTTGAACGTGGGGGAGTTCTTCCACCTCGAAGGGGTTGAGTTGCGGCTGGATAACGAAACCATTGCCTCCTACCTGTACAGCGAAGAGGAGCGCGTGGCGCTGGCCAAGGGCGGCATGCATCGCCTGCATCTGGGTAACGTCAGTGCCGGCGAGCATACCCTGTCGGCCTTCTTTATCGGGCAGGGGCCCAATGGCCGGGAATACAAGCGTGGCAGCAGCCTTCGCTTCACCAAGGCGCAGGGACCCAAGTATGTCGAGCTGAGCATTGCCGACTCCGAAGCGCGGCAACAGCCTGAATTTACCGTTCGGGAGTGGTAAGCCATGATGCTCGCGCGCGCTGCCCATCGAACGCTCAGAGGCGCCCTGGCCGGGCTGGCCCTGGGGACCCTGTGTCTGCCAGCCGGCGCCGCTCGGCCGATGTCCGAGGTTCACGATCTTAAATACGGTGCGATCCTGTTCGAGTTTTACCAGCAGAATTATTTTGAAGCGCTGGTGGAGTATGCCTGGGCCGAGGATAAGGGGGGTGTGCAGAACCACGGCACCTACCCGGAGCTGTTGAAGGGCGGTATCAGCCTGTCCTACGGCCTGGATACCCAGGCCGAGGATATCTTTACCCGCGTTGCCCAGGCCAACCTGACCGAGGAAGTGCGTAACCGGGCCTGGTTCTACCTGGGCAAGATGCAGTACCTGCGGGGCGACACCAGCGTTGCCGCCCGCAATCTGAGCAATATCCAGGGCCCACTGCCGGAAGCGGTGGATGCCGAGTACCGTTACCTGGCCGCTCTGGTGAACGTGAAGCTGGGCTACTTCTCCGCCGGTGAGGCCGTTGCCGACAGCATTGACGATGACAGCCCGTTTGCTCCGTATTTCTACTTCAACCTGGCCATCGCCTATGGCGCCCAGGAGAATTCCGGCCGCGCGATCGCGGCGCTGGAAAAGGTCATTGATCTGGACGACGGCAGTGAGGAGCTTCGCCGTCTGGCCGACCGCGCCCGTATGGCGCTTTCCTTCCTCTACGCCGGCCGGGACGATCAGGCCAATGCGGCACTGCAGCTGTCCCGGATCAGCAGTACCGGCGCCTATTCCAATCGCGGCCTTCTGGGCGCCAGCTGGATGGCCATTAACGAAGGCGCTTTCCGCGATGCCCTCGGCCCGCTGGATGTGCTGACCACTCGTTCCATTGCGCTGCCGGAAGTCCAGGAAGCGATTCTTCTCCAGCCCCATGTCTATGAGCAAATGGGGCTGAACGGTCGGGCGGCCCAAGGCTTTATCGACGCTGATCACAAGTTCCGGGACGCCCTGGACTGGCTCCAGAAGGCCAGGCAGTCACTGGAGCACGCGGATGTGATGGAGCTGTTTGTCCAGAACCTTGATCAGGTCCTGGGGGAAAGCGACTGGTTCGGTGCTGCGCCGTCGGTCTCCGTCAACCATCTCTCGCCGTTCCTGGTCGAGTTGATGTCGGATCACAGCTTCCAGTCCGTGCTCAAGGATCTGAGAGACCTCTATGCGATTCGCAACAACCTCGAAAACTGGCAGGCGCGACGGGATGATTTCGACGTCATTCTGGCCGCCCGCGCCGGCAGCATTGACGGTGAAAGCCATCGCCAGGGCCTGTCCCGGCTTGCTCGCCAGGTGAGCGAGAGTCGCCAACGCTATCAGGCGTTGGCCGGCCGGATGGACAGCCTCGCGCCGGATGCGCAGGAACGTCTGAAGTGGCAGCTCGAGGACCTCGCCTTTGATATTACCCGGAGCGAGAACATGCTCGAGGCGCTCAGCGGTGCCCACACCATTTCCGGGGGAGGTCAGTTCAGTCAGGCGGTGGTCCGGATGATGGCGCAGGTCGATGACCAGATGGTGCGCACGGAAGGTCTGATCACTCGTCTTGAAGACGTCATGCGCACCCTGGTGGCGACCGAACTGGATATTCACGAACAGCGCCTGCAGCAGTACCAGGTCGAGGCTCAGCTGGCGAAGGTCCGGATCCTGGACCGTTCGCTGAAGGATCTGGAAGTCATCGAAGAGGACGGACAGTCGCCGGAGTCCGCTGCGGCCCCCGCAGAACAGGCGGAAGGAGGCGATCATGCGATCTAGGATTCTGCTGCTGACCCTGTTTATTGGCGGCTGCGCCAACTTCGATGGCGGCCCCACCATTGGCCGGATTCAGGAAAACCATCAGCCGTTGGCGGATATTCCCCTGCCGCGGGTGATGCATGAAGACGTTCGCCGCGAGTACCGGGAACTGCTGAAAACCATTGAGGACCGGAAGCTCAAGGAACAGATCGAGCGCCGTATTGCCAGTGTTTACATGCTGGAAGGAGACTACAACCAGTTGCGTGGTGTGCTGCCGGGCGACAACGGCTATTTCCCCGACGCCATCGATGCCTACCAGGAACTGCTGCAGAAGTACCCGGATTCCGAGGAGAACGCCGAGGCCATGTATCAGCTCGCCAAGGCCTACGACCTGGATGGTCGGGACCAGGACGCGCGAACCGTACTGAAGCAGTTCATCCAGGACCATCCGCACTCCGGGCGACTGGCCGAGGTCTATTTCCGCAAGGGCGATATCCATTTCCGGCATGAGGAGTACGAGCAGGCGGAACAGGCGTACAAGGCGGTAATCGCCCTGGGCGGGGATTCGGCCTTCCTGAACAACTCCTATTACCTGTTGGGCTGGTCCCAGTACAAGCTGTCGGATTATGACAACAGCCTGATGGCCTTCTCCCAGGTTCTGGACCGGCTGGTACCGGAAGACGGCAAGGTCGAGAAGCTGGATAACGTCAACCGCTCCCTGGTCGATGACACCTTGCGTATCATGAGTGTCGGCCTGGCCTACGCCGGCGGCGCCTCGAAAATCGACAGCATGTTCGCCAATCGGCCGGAGAGCGCCAAGTACACCTGGATTCTCTATTCCAGCCTCGGCAAGCATTACCTTGAGAAGGAACGGTACGAGGATTCGGCCTCATCCTTCCGGGCCTTCGTCATGCAGAACCCGGACTCCGACCGCGCGCCGGAAATGCACGCTGACATGATCCGCGCCTATGTGGATGGCGAATTTTCCCAGCAGGTGCTGCCGGAAAAAGAAAGCTACGTTCGCAACTACGGTATCCGGTCTGAATTCTGGAAAACCAAGTCCGCGGACATCAAGGCCAAGGTTATTTCCAACCTCAAGACTTACATCGACGAGCTGGCGCGGCATTACCACGCCACCGGTCAGCGCCTGAAGCGTGAGCTGGCGGAGGGCACCGTGGCCGCTGCCGCCAAGGTAGCCAGTGTCTCGGAACAGCGCACCAGTTTCCTGAAGGCGGCCGAGTTCTACGGCGAATACGAGCAGACCTTCCCGAACGATCCCCGTATCCCGGAAATGGTGTACATGCGCGCCGAAGCAGCCTTCGACGGTGGCGATTACCCGACTGCCATCACCCATTACGAGCGCAGCGCCTACGAATTCAAACATCCGAAGTATGGTCCGGACGCCGGCTATGCCGCGATCATTGCCTACCAGAAAGAACTGGAACGCCTGATCGATGCCGGTGGCAAGGGGGCGGAGAAGGTCACCGCCTGGCGCAGCAAGGGCGTCGACAGCCAGCTGCGGTTTGTCCAGGCCTACCGGGATGACGAGCGTTCCGGTTCGGTACTCGCCAAGACCTCCGAGGAACTGTTCGCCCTGGGTCGCTATGAACGCGCCCTGGAAGTGGCCACCAGCATTGTCAGCCGCGAAGGGGATGTCGACCGGGAGTTGAACCGCACGGCCTGGGGTGTCATCGCCCACAGCCAGTATGAGCTGGGCCGGTTCCCGGAAGCCGAAGCCGGTTATCGCAGCCAGCTGCGCTACATCGATGGCAGCGACCCGCAGTTCGCCGAAGTCACCGAGCGCATGGCCGTCACCATCTACAAGCAGGGTGAGCTTGCTCTCGAGGCGGATGACCTGGCCGGTGCCGTGGATCAGTTCCTGCGCATCAAGGTGGTGGCGCCAAGAACCGACGTGCGGGTGATCGCTCAGTTTGACGCCGCCACCCACCTGATGACCCTGGAAAACTGGGACCCGGCCCTGGCGGAAATGAACGAGCTGCGCCGGCTCTTCCCCAACCACAAGCTGGCCGCGGACCTGCCCCAGAAGATTGCCTGGGCCTACGAGCAGGACGAGCAGTGGCTGAAGGCCGCACGCGAGTATGAAGACATCTACCGCAGCAACGCCAAGGCCGACGTGCGCCGGGATGCGCTGTTCCTGTCCGCCGAGCTGTATGAAAAGGCGGGCGAGGACCAGCAGGCGCTCACGTACTTCAAGAAGTGGGCCTTCGATTACGAAGAACCCTTCGACACCCGCATGGAAGCGCGCTACCACGTGGCCTACCTGTACAAGCGGATGGATGACCTGAACCGCCATCTTTACTGGTTGCGCCGGGTGATCGACGGCCACAACAAGGCTCCGGCCAACTGGCAGAGTGACCGGTCGGCGTGGCTGGCGGCCTGGGCCAACAACGAATACGGCGACTACTGGCGCATCGAGTTTGACCGGGTCCGGCTCCGTCATCCTCTGAACAAGAGCATTCCCCGCAAGAACGAGAAGCTCAAGAACGCCCTGGACCGGTACCAGAAAGCGGTTGGCTACGAGATGGCCGGGCAGACCACCCGGGCCACGTTCAATATTGCCGATCTCTACGGCCAGTTCGCCCGCGAGCTGATGGACGCCCCGCGACCGAGTGGCCTCAGCCAGCTTGAAGCCATGCAATACGAACTGGTGCTCGAAGAACAGGCGATTCCGTTCGAAGACCTCGCGATTGAGGTACACCAGGCCAACATCGAACGGTCCTGGGGCGGCATGTTCAACCCCTGGATCGCAAAGAGCTTCGACGCAATGGCGAAGCTGAACCCGGCTCGATTCGACAAACAGGAAGTACAGGTGGCGTATGGCGATGGTATCCGTTAAGCCCTGGCGCGCGGGCGCATTCATGACCGCGGTTCTGCTCTCCGGTTGCGCCGGACTGGGCACTGTCGGTGGTGTGGATAACGCCCCGGAAGCCCCGGAAGCCCCGGCCAAAAAAGTGGTGGAGAGCAAGCCGGCGAAGCCGAAGGACGATGCGGCCAGCCAGCGCTACCTGCCCAAACAGGCGTACGATGCGCAGGGCAAGAAGGTGGCGTACGTGCCGGCCCCGAACCCCTATACCAGTGCCTCGGCCCCGGTGCCGCCCGAGGCCGTCACCCGGTTCCGTACCGCAAACGGCCTGATGGCCGACGAACAATACCGGGATGCCCGAAAGGCGTTCGAAGCCATTACCCGGGACTATCCGGATCTGTCCGGGCCCTGGCTCAAGCTGGGTGAACTGGCGGAAATCGGTGAGCGCATGGAGCGGGCGGAGAAATCCTACCGGAAGGCGCTGGCGGTCAATCCGGAGAATGTAAACGCCTACCTCGCCCTGGCCATGTTCCAGCGGCGCAGTGGCGATTTTGAAGCCGCCCGCGACACCTATGTTTCAGCGCTGGAACTCTGGAAGGACTTTCCCGAGGCCCACCTGAACCTGGCGATCCTGTACGACCTGTACATGAACCAGCCGGCGTTGGCTCAGCCGCATTTCGAGGCCTACGACTTCCTGACGAACGGCGACAACCCGCAGGTGGCCGACTGGCTGATCGAGATCCGGCGCCGCACCGGCATCGAGACCAGCTTTATCGACAATCCGCCGCCGAAGAAGCCGGAGGAAACCGTTTCCGCGGAGCCCATGGCGGCGGAGAAGAGCCCGGAAGCCGAAAACACTGAAGAGAAAGGCTAGGAGATCGCCATGCTGAAAACCAGAGCGCACCTCGCCGTTATCGCCGCCCTCGCGTCACTGACCCTGGCGCCAGGCGCCTCGGGGCAGGACAAGATTGACCTGGAAAGCACCTTTGTCGGTGACAAGGAGCAGCCCTCGGTCAGTTACTTCATTCCCTGGAAACCACCGGAAGGGCCCGATCAGCTTTACCGGTCAATCACCTCTGTGTCCGGCAAGGTGTTTGAAGTGGTGGACCGGGATATTCACTCAAGAACCATGCAGTTCTACGACGAACTTTCTCTGGAAGCGCCCGCGGGCACGTCCGAGTAAAGCAACAACCAAAACCGATCTATTCGATTAGCGACGTGTGGAGTACCCATCATGAACTTTTACTCAAGCATTGTTTCATTCTTCCAGGAAGGCGGCGCCTTCATGTTCCCGATTGCGCTGGTGCTGATGGTCGGCCTGGCTATTGCCGTTGAGCGCTGGCTGTTCCTGAAGCGTGCCTTCCATTCCAACAAGCACGCCTACGGTGAGCTGCTGCCTCTGATGAATGAAAACAAGTTCGACGAGGCCGAGAAAGTGGCCCAGGACAACGGCTCTGCCATTGGTCGTCTGGTCGCCGTGGCGCTGGACACCATGCGCGCTTCGCCGCGTCGTGACGACATCCACGCCGCCATGCAGGAAGGTGTGATGGAAAGCATTCCACGCCTGTCCAAGCGCACCAACTACCTGTCCATTCTGGCCAACGTCTCCACCCTGCTGGGCCTGCTGGGCACCATCATCGGTCTGATCGCGGCGTTTACCGCAGTGGCCAACGCCGACCCGGCGGACAAGGCCACCCTGCTGTCGCAGTCCATCTCTGTTGCCATGAACACCACCGCATTCGGTCTGATCGCGGCGATCCCGTTGCTGCTGATCCATTCCCTGCTCCAGAACAAGACGCTGGAAATCGTCGAGAGCATCGAGATGGCCGGTGTTAAGGCCCTGAATACCATCGTTCGCAGCAACCGTCGGTCTGTTAATACGCGTGAATCCGACGCCTGATCGCAGCAGGTAATTCGTTATGTTTGTAAAACGCAGAGAACCTGAAGAAGCAGACATTGATATCACCGCGTTCATGAATCTCATGATCGTTCTGGTGCCGGTGCTGCTGATGAGCATGGTGTTCAACCACATCTCAATTCTCGAGCTCAACCTGCCCGATCTGACCGGTTCCCAGACCGCCAGTGCCGAGGAAAACCGGCAGCTTGAGGTGGTGGTGCGGGAGTCCGCGATCGAGGTCTACTACCCCAGCGGCAACCTGGTGAAGACCATTGACCGGGTCGAGGCCACGGACGATGGCAAGGAGGCGCATCACGATTTCCGCGCCCTGTCAGATGTCCTGCAGGAGATCAAGCGCCGGCTGGCGGCGAAGAACATCGCCAAGAAAGATGCCCTGTTGCTGTCGGAGCCGGGGGTGACCTATCAGTCGCTGGTCTCGACCATGGATACGCTGCGCTCGGCCAAGACCGTTGTGGTTGCCGAAGCCGTGGATGTGGAGCTGTTCCCGGACATCTCCCTGGGTGATGCACCGACGAAGAAAGGAGGGAAGTCATGAATGAAAAACTGACTTCCTTCGGCCTCCAGGGCAGCGCCAAGGCATTCATGAAGCCGGCCAAGCTGAACCTGGTGTCCCTGATGGACATCTTCACCATTCTGGTCTTCTTCCTGCTGCTCAACTCCGGCAGCAATGAAATCCTCAAGGTCAACGATGTTGTCCTTCCGGATTCCACTGCGGAAGAGCGCCCCAAGGAGACCACCGTGGTGACCATCACCGAGGAGGACATCCTCGTGGACGGCCGCCCCGTTGCCACCATCAACGAAGTGATCACGTCCAATGGCCTGATTGACGGGCTGATGGAGGAGCTTCGGTTCCAGGCCACCAAGCGCACGGAGCTGACCGAGCGCGAGAAAACCCTGGGACGGGCGGTAACCATTCTGGGTGACCAGGAAATTCCCTACGAACTCCTGAAGCGGGTGATGTTGACCTGTGCCAAGGCGGATTATCGGGATCTTTCCATGGCCGTTTCCCGCGTTTCCAGCAACAGCGGCGCCTAACGGAGGGAATCGATGACTGCAATGACAACAACACCCTACGAATTCGCTCTGCCCTGGGACGCCAGTGGTGACGAAGACAGCCGCTTCAAACGCATTCTGAAACGACTGTTGCTGTTGCTGCTGTTGCTGGCCGTGGTCTTTCCCTGGCTGCCACTACCGGAAATCGAGCGGGAGGAAAAGGAGCGGGTGCCACCCAGCCTGGCCAAGGTTCTGATCGAACAGCGCAAAATAGCACCGCCGCCACCCCCGCCGGAGCCGGTCAAACAGGAAGAGAAGACTGAAACGGTCGAGAAGAAAGCCGCTCCGGAACCGGCGCCGGCCAAGGAAGTGAAGAAGGCCCGGGAAAAGGTCTCCAAGATGGGTGTGGCTGCCTTTTCCAAGGAGCTGTCTTCACTGCGCAGTTCTCTGGACGTGGCGAAGCTCCAGGCCCGGAACACCAACGTGAAAACCGGTGCTGCGGCCAAGGCCGCCCGCTCGGTACTGGGCGCGACCTCCGCGACCAAGACCAGTGGCGGCGTGAACAGTTCGGTGATGAACGATTCCGGCAGCGGAACACAGCTGGCGGCGCACTCGTCCACTTCGGTTGATAGCCCGATTGGCAGTGGCACCGGAGGTGGCGGCAGTGGCAGCAGCGGCGGCGGTTCCCATCGCTCAAGCGTTGACGGTGGTCGTGACATGGAATCCATCCGCCGGGTTTTCGAACAGCACAAGGGCGCTATCTACGCCTTGTATAACCGGGCGCTGCGAAGCGATCCGGGGCTCAAGGGCAAGTTTGTGTTCCATATCGTGATCGAGCCGGATGGCAGCATCTCCAGCATCAATCTGGTGGACAGTCAGCTGGAGGATCAGAAGCTGGAACTCAAGCTTCTGGCCCGGATTCAGATGATTTCCTTCGGACCGGAGGATGTCGCAGCCACACCGGTCAATTACAAGTTCGATTTTATGCCTGGTTAAAGGTCAAGGGGCTCCGGCCATTCCCGGTCGGAGTCTGATTGTCCTCGGATGTTCAGGCAGGGGAGTAGGATCATGCATACATTTCAAAGGAAGGCCCGCGGCCTCATGCTGGCTGGTCTGGCCGCAGTCGGGCTGAGCGGTTGCTTTGAGGGGGAACTGAGCGAAAACGATCAGAACATCCTCTCTGACCAGCCCTTTGCTTACGTGGTCCGGGATTATCCGGATATGGGGGATACGTCGTCACTCAATATTCGACCGCCCCTGGATCCACGTGCGCCCTATGCGTTCAGGCCGGGGGCGAAGCTGATGGTGCGTGATCGAATAGCCCTGAGTTCCAGCGAACGCAGCATCCTTGATGACTACTTCGGTAGTACCGGATACGACGTCAAGGATCTGGACGTCTCGCCGGACGGCGAACGCATGGTCTTTGCGGCTCATGGTCCTGCGGGCAATGGCTCCCACAACACCTGGAACATCTACGAATACACCTTCGCGACCGGCAAGATTCGCCGTGTCCTGGCGGAGGACGATCTGGCCAACGCCGGTGAGGACACCAACCCGACCTACACCAACGAAGGCAAGATTATCTTCTCGTCGTCGCGGCAGCATGGTCGCGGTGACTGGCGACTGCTGGATCTGCGCGAGTATCTGGAAGACTTCAATGAGCCGGCATCGCTCCTGCATTCGGTGAACCCGGACGGAACCGAGCTTGCCCAGATTACCTTCGGCCAGTTCCACGACATCGAGCCGAGCACCATGAACGACGGCCAGGTCGTCTTCATTCGCTTTGGCCGCCTTTATGAAACGCTCCAGGACTGCACCCTGGAAAACATTGATAACCCCAACTTCAACCAGCAGCCCCATGGCGGTGGGTACGGTCAGGGTAACGGCAGCAAATTCCCGTCCGGCCTCGAAGAACCCAAGGAATGGACCGTTGAAGACAAGTGCGGCGCCTCGCTGGCCGGCCAGGTGGAAGGCGAGCGCGTGTTCGTCGAGGACGTGCTCAGCATGTACCGCATCACGCCCAGTGGCGGCAACGTACACCGCTACTTCGGCAGCCTCAGTGAGGAATTCTCCGACGCCTCCTTCATCCACTACATGGATCCGATCCCGCTCGATGATGGCAACCTGTTGACCATCATGCGCCACGTCTACAACCCGGTTTACGGTGGCGATGTGGTCATGGTCAACAGCCAGAACTTCTTCGCCGTGGGCAAGCCCGTGGACGAGAGCGTCATTGGTGAGGCGGAAGAATCCATGACGCCGGGGCTGGTGAACTTCTACCCCAACCAGGTGTCGCCCGCGGGCTGGTACAGCGCCGTTGCTCCCTATGGCGACGGGTCCGGCCGACTGCTGGCCAGTTGGGCCCAGTGCCTGACCTCGGAGGCGGAAATCACGGGGGTTTGTGAAGGCTCCTCGACCGTCGACAATCTGAGCGATCCCCAGTACGGCATCTGGATGGTGGACCCGCAGCAGAATACGCGGCTGCCCGTGGTTCAGGGCCACAAGCGTGCGCTCTATACCGACATCGTCATCGCCGATGCCAACGAGCTGGCCCAGCCCTACACCGGCGATCAGCACACCCTGAACCTGGAAGAAAACACCGCCCTGTTCCACATTCGCAGCGTCTACGACATGGACGGGGCCGACATGGCGGAATTGTACGACGGCGGTATCGAAACCCGTCGCGATCCCTCGCTTACGCGCCCGGACGACCGGTCTGAACGGTTTATCCGCGTGCTGGGCAAGCGCGACATCCCGCCGGAGCTTGAGCAGGCCATCCTGACCGATCCAGTTCTCAACCCCGCTGATGGACCGCAGCCTCCGCTGGGCCTGACGCCGCTGGTGGGCTCCGGTAACCGGGCGCTCTACGATGTACTGTCCTACGCGATGGTGGAGCCGGACGGTTCCGCGATGGTGAAAGTACCGGCCGACACCAGCTTTACGTTCGAGGTGGTGAACAAATACGGCAAACGGGTCGATTTGATTGCCGCTGAGGATTACAACTACAACTACCTGACCCAGCACCCGCAGTCGCTGCTGCTGGAGGATGGGCAGTTGCTGAAGTGTTACGGCTGCCACGATCCGGAAGTGGACATTCCCCACGCCCGCACGGACATCGAGCTTGCCTCGGCCAACCCCGGCGCACCGGGCGATGCCATGCCATTCCCGAACGCGAATCCTACGATCATTGCCTCGAACTGGAAAGACACCATGGCCGAGGCCCTGCTGAACTCGCTGGGTCAGTTGACCACTACCTGGGCGGACACCGTTCGCTACGAGGACTACTGGAGCAATCCGCCGGACGATTCCCTGGCCTTCGAGATTCCCTACGCCGACCTGAACACGCCTGCGCCGGTTACCGACGTGTCCTGCCTGACCAACTGGACCAGCGACTGCAAGGCCACCATCAATTATAAGGAACATATCCAGCCGATCTGGAACAGCTGTCGGGTCGACCCGAACACCGATTCCGTTACATCGTGTCAGAACTGTCACCGGGCGGCGGAGAACAAATCCTGTGCCGAGGGCGGCGGTGGCGGCGGTGCCAGCACCAACCTGTTGCTGGGCAACGGCAATGCCTCCTGGGATGGCCGCCAGCTTGAATCCTATGTCGAGCTGTTCGAGCCGGATTACTATCTGAAGCAGGAGAACGGCGAGTGGGTTGAAGTGGATCCAACAGTCGATGGTGCCTGCCCTGAAGGGGTTCAGGGTGACCTGACCGTGTTGCCGGACCCGGGGGTCTGCTTTGCACGGCGGTTGATGAGTGCGCGCGGCGCGATCGCCAGCGCCCGCTTCTTCAGCCTGTTCGATGACGACCCCGATGATGACCTGTACCAGGTGGAAACCACGGGGACCGCGGCCATCAGGCAATCCCACATGGGCATGCTCACCGACGCGGAGCTTCGCCTGATTGCCGAGTGGCTCGACAGTGGTGCCCACCTGTACAACGACCCGGAAAAATTTGAGTTCCCGACACCATAAGAAGGATAAGAAACGTGACAGTTGCAGTAAGCCAGAGCGACATCATAGACCTGGACAACTGGGCCGCCCCGAATCTTGAGTTACAACGCCCGGGGTGGGAACTTCCACCCCGGGAGTCGTGGCAGGTAAACAGCAAATTCCGCCAGACCAACGTGCGTGCCAAAACCAGCACACTGTTCAAGCGGTTTAATCAGCACTATTTGTCGATTACCACCCACCGCCGTAAGAAGGAGTTGCCGGAGCAGGTGCTGGACCTGACCTTTGTTGACCCAGCGCCGAGGGAAGTGAAGGACAACCGGTACAAACTCTGGTTCGTGGCGATTTGCCTGCTGACCGTGCCAGCGGCCATCTATTCGTTTCTGCCGGCTGCGCCACTTTGGCTCCTGGCGCCGGCAGTTGTGGCGCTGGGGCTGATGGCGCTGGCCCTGCGCCTGCGCAGGCACTGCTACGAATTTGTGGCGTTAAACAGTGATGTGGTGCTGTTTCGTTTGGATGCCATGGTGTCCGACGAAGCCCGCCTGACCAGCTTTATCGAGGGGGTTCGTGCCGGAATTGCCCGGGGCCAGGCCCAATTACCGCCAGGCAAGCGACGCATTCCCCTGGCGGTAGCGGAAATGCGCCGGTTATCCGAGGAGGGAATGATCTCCAGAGAGGAATACGAAACCATCAAGCAAAACTGGTTCGGGTTCTAGCCGGATTCCCTGGCGCCCCGCAACATAGCCTGCAACAGCTCTTCGGCATCGAACTTGGTCAGCGCCTCATTGGCGCCGACCTGGTTCGCGTAACTCAGGCTCATCTCGCTGTTCAGTGAGGTGTGAAGAATCACGTAGGGCGGTTTCAGGGCCGGGTTGTCTCGTACGTTGAACGTGAGTTCGTAGCCGTCCAGCCCGGGCATCTCAATGTCGCTGACCAGGATGTCGATGGGCCTGCCCAGTTCGTTGTTCTTCAGCAGAATCTGCAGCGCCTCGTCACCGTTGGAGGTGACCTGATAGGAAATGTCCTTGCTGTCCAGAACGTCCGACAACTGTTTGCGGGCCACCTGGGAGTCGTCCACCAGCAGAATGTTCAGGGCCTTCAGGGTTTCGCTCTCAACGTCGGTGAGCGTTACATCCCGGGTCACCAGTGATTCCGGGTACACCTTGGCCAGCAACAGCTCGACATCCAGCAACTGGATGATGTCCCCATCCACGTCCAGTAGGCCGGTGATGAACGCCCGGTCCCCCAGTGCCTTGGGGGGCGGCATCACATGCTTCCAGTCCGCTTCGATGATCTCGTGCACACCCCGCACCAGGAAGCCGATCTCCTGACGCTGAATGTCGGTGATGATGATCGACGCTTTCTGCTGCTCCTCCGCAGTGAGCGGAGGATTGCCCACCGCCGCGGCCATATCAATCACCGGCACGGCGGAGCCCCGGAAGGTGGCCGTGCCAATCACCGCAGGGTGGCTGTGGGGCAGCTTGCTCAGCCGCATGAACGGAAGAATTTCGCGAATTTTCAGTGTGCCGATCCCGAACAGGCGGGCACCGGACAGCCGAAACAGCAGGAGTTTCTGGGCCTGTTTCGTTTTGCTGGACATACGGCTGGATCCTTTCAAAAACAAAGCCCCCGGGCTCGGGGGCCTGCTGGCATAACGATTAAGGATAGCCCGGAGAAACGAAAGTAAGCCGACGTGCCTCAGGTGTGTCGCCATAGTAGCAGCCATGTCCTGAAGCAATATTCAACAGCTTTGTTTCAAATGGTGACCGGGCCTTTCAGAGGTTATCGACCGGAACCGGGAAGTCATTAGGCCGGATAGGTCACCCACTGGCCCATAATTGGCTACGCTTTAGGAATCACGATCCCTTCGATGCGATGCGCCTTGGCCTGGCCCGCAAGCGTCGCCAAAACGAATCTGGAGGTCTCTATGAAACCTCGCCAAGGGCGCAACCATTCCCGTTCTGTGCCGCATTTTACAGACCTGCAGGGGGTCTGGCGTTCGCAAGGTTACGGCAAAATACTGGCCATAGAGGGTGATCGGTACACCTTGTTTGAGGAAACGGCCATCAGCTGCCTACCGCTTTACAGGGGCACTCTTGAAGAACTCGGACATCATTACGAGGATCTGGCAGTGTCTCCGGCCGGTCAGGCGTTCAGTGCCCACCGGGTGAGTGGTGTGGCGCGCATTGGCTTTCGCCGCCTGGCCGCCTTACCCGCCCACGCCGATGACACCCCGAAACAGGACCCGGCGGACCCGGAGTACAATTTCGAAATCTTTTGGCGGACCTTCGACGAGCAGTACGCGCTGTTTGAACTGAAAGGCGTGGCGTGGGACCAGGCATACCACACCTATCGCCGGCAAATTCATTCCGGCAGCTCACGGGAAACGCTGTTTGCCACCATGGCTGCCATGCTGAGGCCGCTCAAGGACGGACATATCCGATTGCACACGCCCTCGGGCCATTACAATGCCGGCGCCCACCCCGCACTTTATCAGCGGCTGACACGGGAACTGGAAGACGCCAGTGATGACCGTGAACTCACCAGCTACCTGGGTGATCTGAAAGAATGGCTCCACGGCCTCATCCATGAGGATTATCTCGTCAACGGAGTTAATCACGGCGGCAACCGCCTGGTGGAGTGGGGCCGCCTCAGTGATGGTATCGGCTATCTGAATATCCGTGCCATGGCTGGCCAGAGTGGTAAGACCGGCGAACCCGCAGCTGATCTGAATGCTATTGACGGCGTGATGAAGGCGGTACTCGCCGATGTCGGCGAACTCCCCAATCTGGTTGTCGATCTCCGCAATAACGGCGGGGGCTACGATGGCGTTGCCCTGCGGTTTGCCGCCTACCTGATGGATCGAAAACGGCTCGCTTTCACCAAGTCAGCCCGCCATGGCAACGGTTTTACCGGCAAACAGGCCATCTATGTTAACCCTGCCTCGGAAACCTACAGTGGCAACCTGTTTGTGCTGACCAGCGAGCTGACGGCCAGTGCCGCGGAAATCTTCGTACTCTCTTTGCTTCAGCACCCCCGCCTCACCCTGATTGGTGAGCCTACTCACGGCATCCTTTCTGACACCCTGGAGCGCCATTTGCCAAACGGCTGGCACCTGACCTTATCCAACGAAATCTACCGGGCCTCCGATGGCCAGGTTTACGAAGACGTGGGAATTCCTCCCCATATCCGTCTGCACTACCTTGGCCGAAAGGGGCGCGAGGAGGGCAGGGATCCGATGCTGGAGAGGGTGTTGAAGCTGGTCGGGGGGTGATGGTTGCGGTTTGCATGCTGACTTTATGGGGGCGTAAACGGAAAAGGCCCTGAAATCAGGGGCTTTTCTATGGGTGTTTGGTGGAGACGGCGTCTACTTAAGTTCCGATTTAAGTGCTTAAAAATAAGGAAACTTTTTTATTTTTATTCTATTAGTACCCCCAAAAATACCCCCCCTTCTATTTGGATTGATCTGGGGGTCACTTTTGAAAAGCAATGGAAAACCTTCCTTTCCCGTGTTGTCCTCTGTGATAGTTCATTTGGCCGAGAACCGAGTGGCCCCAGTGGTAGAAGTCACGTGATTTAAAAACATTCTGCGGAAAAGCGTACGCTAACCAGTAACTGGAATTAGATAACTGCTGTTCCCGAAACAGGACTACTTGGATTCCTCCCGTATCGTATCCAGCAGATATTGGCTTGTTTACTTTGAGTTTCCGGACGGAAACTTAAGTCTAGTCGACCCTACGCACCTAATCCGTTGATAACCTCTCGATGAGTTTGTACGGATCGCAAAGAGGACTCTTAAGGCAAGCATCGAGGTACATACCCTCCAGTTTCTTCCTGTCCTCTTCTAATCGTGATGTTGGGGTAGGGCATTCGGGCAGGTTTCCGGGATCCGTGAGATAGATGGTTTTTTCTTCGACGAAGTTTGGTCCATCAGTTGGGTTTTTGATGGATATTGCCAACTGAATTTTGGCGTTACTCCTCTCAGATTGGATTGCTTCTGCCTCGCTCATGCTTGTCATAGTAATGCTTGGGCTCGAAAGGCCGATAATGTCCGGGTGACGTGATGGGCTCGGCTTCGGAAAACGGCAAAAATCGACGACAAAATATCCAGTTGATAGGGCGTTAATGTGAATGGGGAATTCGTCGTTAACTTCGGTGCTGACCTCTACGTTGTCGCTGGATGTGAGCATTATTCTACCAAATGGTAAACGTTTGCCCCAAGTTGAAGTGCCGATGGAAAAGGGAATGCCACTTGAGGGGATTTCTTCTCCAGTTTCGTAGTAGCCCGTCAAATTAAGATCAACCCAACGAATATCCATTGGAAAATTGTTTTGATTGGTGATTTCGATATGGAGTTCGGCGGTTGAATCGGTCCGTTTCTTATCGTATTCGATAAGTGGCTCCACCCAACCGCGCATCACTTTGGGCTAGGTGCAGTAATCCATTCTTGGCGGAGTTTGATCGATTTAACCATAACCTCAAAGAGCTGGTCTCTCTGGGCTTGGGTCAACTCGGGGCGCTCGTAGAAGGCAAGAGTGGTACAGAAGGTATCCTGGAAAGCCGATTTCACTTTGGCCTCTTCGCCAGTCACAATGGATTTGTAGACGGCTGTGCCTGTGACGTTGTTCTTGGTGCTTCTGGTTGTGCCAGCTCCGATCTCTGCGGATGCGTCGATCTTCTTGAGCTCTTCTGTGCCTGCTGCCAAGGCAGCGTTCAGTTCGCTGCTTTTCTCCACTGTCTGATCGTACGTCAAGTTCACAGTCTGATCCCTGTACCTGTCAAACGGTACGCCCTTGCACTCCTTCTTGAAAACAATGCTTTCTTCTGGCGGGGTGGCTCCAGGTTGTGTGTTGTTCGAAGCGCAGGCGGTCAGGAAGATAGGAAATAGAATGCAGAGGTAGGGTTTCATAGCCACGGTTCCTTATGGCGAGTTATTTGTTGGTAGGGAACTGCCGTGTTACTACCCGGTGAATACAATCATCCTATATAAATATATGCTAATCGCAAACACTGTCGTATTTTCGCAGGTGGTTTCCGGCCGGAGACGTTGGACTGATCGATGGATCTTGGCGGTCCCTCTGGGTATGGTTTCAAAAGAGAAGGGTGAAATCAGGGGCCTGTCTGTTGCACTTCGTTCAGAGGGTTTAGTGAGAAGCGAAAACGCCATGATTCGATTTTATGGGGCAGAGATTTACCATCGCGGATTTGTGGTGGCCTTTGCCGCGGGCGACAAACTTATAAAGCGCTACTTGTACACCAAGTAAGTGCCAGACAAGATTTGCGCGCTTTAAATCAGAAGCATCTTTGCTAGAGGTCCGTCAATCAGACCTCGGTGAGAACCATGCCGGCCCCGGGGTGGGCTTGAAGAACCTGCAGGGCTTGGTTTCATTAATCCTGTTGTTCCTATCGGCCCCCTGGGCCCGCGCAACCGTTTAAGGAGCTGGTCGGCAGGAGATGGCGTAGTGCTGGCCGAAATTTCGACAATGAATATAAGAAAATAGAGAAACGAATGAGCGACGAGAAAATCCTTGAGGGGCGTGAGTTGCAAAAACTGGTCTTGGGCGCCTTTACGGGCGGTGATGGCTGGATGATTTTCCAACAGGTAATGGTGAGCCATTCCGGGACCGGAGTTGCAAAGTTCTCGACCCAAGACCTTGGGGTCATTCGAGAAGCCAACAAGGATAACGTTCTGCGGTTTTCTAACCTGGATTTTCGAGAGTGCCGGGTAGACTTCTCCAATTGTGATTTTGGCGACGGCGATGTGGATTTTTCAGGCTGCGAATTTGGTGGTCCCGTGTCGTTCGAAGACGCTCATTTTGGAAATGGGGTTGTAGCATTCAAAGGTTCGAAGTTTGTTATTTACACCTCATTTAATAATGCGAACTTTGGTCACGGCAAAGTGGATTTCACCGGCACCCAATTTGTCGGAGAGGCAAAGTTTGACGACGCCGGATTTGGTGAAGGGACGGTCTGTTTCGATCGGGCCAAATTCGAGCGCGGAGTGAGTTTCAATAGCACTCGCTTTCAAGTTGGTTCGACGGTGAGTTTTAAAAAAGCGCGCTTCCAGACCCGGACTGAAATAACGGTTGGTAGTCGCGCCACGATAAATGAGGAGGGCAGGACCGACGAGGCAAGCCTGGACCTGAACTTTGATGAAGCTCAATTCGATGGCGGCCTTTTCTTGTTTGAAGTCCTTACTCCGGATCTAACGAAACTGAGTTTCCGGGGTGTCAATTTCAGGGTTTCAGAAATCCGGATGGACTTTCGGGATGCACCGCATCTCAAGCTAGTTAATTTCAACGAGAGCTCTTGGAAGGGAAAGACAGCATGTATAGAGCGGCTGATCATTGCCGACCATGGTTCGCTGCTTTTTGCTCGAACAAACATGCAGGAGCTGAAGGCTTTTTTGATGATGGGCTGCCGGGTACTGGACGGGTTCATCAGTTTCAGAGATGCGATCTTCCCGAAGAAGGGATATGCAAATCTTGTTTTCGATGATCTTGAGGCTGGTCAGCTTCAATTTGATGGTATTACCGCAGACGGGCAGCTTCGCATCGCTCAGGAAATAGATTCCGAAGGTGTTGGCGAGTTCAGTTTTAAAGGAGCTACCTTGCGTGGCTCTATGAACGTTGACCAGCTCCGATTTGGGCCAGTCCCGGATTTTACGGGAACAGAGTTCAGTAAACATCTAGGCCTGAGCAATCTCAGCTATCGTTTTGATCGCTGCCTTTTTCGCAAAAATCGTGATCCGAATGCGTCGGCAAAACTCCAACGACTCAAAGAGTTGGCTGAGAACAACCAGGATCATCGAACAGCCCTGCGTTGCCATGCGGATGAAATGCGAGCGCGTCGGTGGCAGACGCCTGGCTTCAAGGCCAGTGCGGCGGATAGTCTGGACTGGTTGTTCGACGCTTTCAGCAGGTATGGCCAATCCATTGCAGTGCCGTTTTTTGCATTACTTGCGTCCTGGATCGTGTTCGCAAAATGTTATTCGATTTGGGCGATTGAAGAGACTTGGAAGTGGGGGTTTTCCGCGGCGATGACTATCCCTTTTTTACCCTGGGCCGGATTAGTTCGTGAGAAGACGTTCGAACGGTTATTTGGGGATCCGAAAACTGCCGATTTGTCGGGTGTGTTTCTGACGATGGGCGCCCAAGGGGTTTGGTCGTTTGTGTTTTTGTTCCTGCTGGGCCTGGGCCTGCGCAACCGTTTTCGGATCTGATTGGTAGGGGGAGCGTGATGCCTGAGATTTACTCCTGGATGTTTCCAGCCGCCGACAACCTGGGCGTACCCTGCTAGGCATTTTTGGTGTAGTGTTCCCGGTGGTACCGAATAAACCTTCGCCCAATGTTATGTCTTGCAACGGCTTTCAGTTTTCCTGGGATACCAATTAGGCTCAAGTCGTCGTCAATCGTGAATCCACCGTTATCGAACATTACGTGATGGTTAGGGCAAAGGCAGAGCATGTTTTCTTCGATATCAGGCCCACCGTGTGGTGCACCTAGCGGCTGAATGTGGGCAGCCTCAGCGTATAATCCCGCTGAAGTACTAATCGCTAAGCCGCAGATTTGACACTGAGATGCGTGCCACGATTTGACGTTAAGTGCGCGCTGATAGTCCCGTACAATTCTGTTTACTGAAGACTGCTTTCTTTTTGGGGCGGCAGATTCTGATGGAGGCTCACCGATGAGATAGCTCGTGGCGCTTTTTTCGTCGGCAATGAGCCGGTAACGCCAAACATAGAAACCTGACTTTCCTTTCTCACACCAAAAGTCATCGACGAAGAAAAGGCCGCAATACCGATACCCGGACTTCGGGCTAAGTTCGTTCCGGTGTTTGAAACCTCGAGTTACCCTGATAGGAAGGCCCTCAATTTTGCTCCGAGCGAGAGCACGATTTCGACCTTTCAGTGCTTGGTCAGCCACTTGTTTTCCGTTTTTCTGACCACCAGACCCGGTGTAGATGATCACATCGCCGAAGTCCTCGTCATCCTCATAGCCCCCGGATAAAACTATTGAATCAGCGCCTTCGTGTTGAGAACCACTGATTCCCGCAACGGTGGGAGGATGTACGCCTGCTTCCGCTAACGCCTCCCGGGATTCGAATTCGTCACCCGGCTCCAAATCCGGAATATCACCAAAAACCCGCATCTATCTCCCTCTTGATAACGTCAAAAAAAGCGAAGTTGGTGGCGCCTTGTGGTCATCGGCGATAACCGCGAGCCTCTGGTCGGCAGCTCGTGCCACGTGGTCTTCTTAGCCACCGATTGATTGAGGAATCGCGGCTCGGTGAGTGATACCTAAAATTGGCCACCGCTAAGTAGCCATTTATTTTCGAATAGCACCCAAATCAGTACCCCGGGTTCGTTTTAGGCGTTCCCCGAACGTTGACTCCAGCAGAGTCTGGGTGACAATACAGTGCTGCGGTTAGAGGGTCCATCAGCAAGAATTTAACTCCTTGATACATGGGGTATTCATTGTCCTCATCTTCGAACCTCCATGTGACATTGTCGCGGAGATTATCCTCAAACTTGCTAAAGAGAAAGGTTTGGCCGGCACCATTATTTTCTTTCAGGAATTTGCCTGCGAGTTGCTCCAGGCGAGCTTGATAGAATCCCCGACATTATGACATCAGGTCACACCTGCAGATTTCCAGTATTCGGAGAGAAGATTGATAAATCGTTCTTTACTGCTTATTCCGTTTTGTTTCCGGTTCCACCATGGACAGGCCGGGTGATGAACACCGACGAAATCACGGCTTAGACGCTTACCGACGCTTCTTCTCGCCTTTGTTGATATAAAAACAACATGATCTGGCTGCAGCGCGTCAATTACCTCATTGATGGTAGCCACAGCAATATCGAAATCTTGCTTTGTAATCTTGATCGATGCACCTTGCTTCGCAGGCCTCTGGAAGGCGTTCACGAATGCCACTTGACGGAAAACACTGTCGCGCGCTGGCAGTCCTGCCTTGAGTAGGGCTGACTCAAGGTGCCGATAGATGGCGTGTCCAGGTTCTTTCCAGCCTCCCAGGGGTTTGTCGAGAATGTCTCTGGTGCATATCCACTTTTGCTCTTTGGGGCTGAGGTTAGTCTCCGTGCCTGAGTACCACGTATTTGCATCACCGTGTACGATGCTTTCCCTTGGGAGATAGTGGCTTTCTGCTATCAGCAATACTTTGGGTGTGCCGAGACCATAGTTCGTGCCGACAAAGGGTTTGAGTGATGGATAACGCTGATAGATACTGATCGTATCCAGTTTGTTGTCATATGTTTCCGTGTGGTACTTCATTCATCCAGTCCAGTGATTGGATAACGCCTCGGCCTGCTCCATGACCAGCTCAATCGCCTCTGGCGCTTGATCCGGCGGGTACTTGTAACGTTGCAACGTCCGCCGGACCAGAATTCGTAGCTTGGCCCGCACGCTCTCGCGCACCTGCCAATCCACGGTGGTGGATTGGCGCAGCTTGTTGGTAATCTCCACAGCAATTTTCTTCAGGATTTCGTCACCGAGCTCCCTTACGGCGCTTTCGTTGCTGGCCAAGGCATCGTAGAAAGCCACTTCGTCCTGGGTCAGGCCGAGGGCTGCGTCCCGCTCTATCTCGGCCTGGAACTGCTTTGCCATGGCGATCAGCTCTTCAATAACCTGTGCGGTTTCAATGCCCCGGTTGTTGTACTTGCGCAGCGTCTCCTGCAGGCGGTCTGCGTATCTCTTTTCCTGTACCACGTTGTTGCGTGTCTTGGCCTTGATGTCATCTTTCAGTAGCTTCTCCAGAAGCTCCACCGCGAAGTTCTTGTAGGGCATCTGCCGAACGTCTTCCAGAAACTCGTCAGAGAGCAGGCCGATGTTGGGGTTGTCCAAGCCGCACATTGCGAAAACATCGGTTACGCCACCGCCAACCAGCGCGTTGTCCAGAATCTGCTTCAGGGCGGTGTTCTTTTCTTCCTGGGTCAGTTTTTTGTCCACGCTGGTGAACTTGGTGATCGCGGTTTTCACCTGGGACAGGAACGCCACTTCTTTCTGCAGTGCCTGGGCTTCGTCCAACGTGGCGCACAGGGAGAAGGCTTTGTTCATGGCCAGCACGGTATCCAGGAAGCGCTTCTTGCCGTCTTCCAGGCCGAGAATGTAGTTCGCGGTGGGCACCAGAAGTCTGTGGGGCTCATTTTCGAAGCCACTGTAGTCAAAGCCCTTGCCTTGCCTACCGGGAGCAAACATACCGTGAATGATATCCAGCTTCTCCAACAGGATGGCGTAGGCTTCCTCGGCGCTATGGGTGGGTGAGCCCTTGCCCTTGGCGTCGGTGTAAGTTTTCAAGGCTTGCTTAAGCTCGTTGGCGATGCCGATGTAATCCACCACCAGCCCACCGGGTTTATCCTTGAACACGCGGTTTACCCGGGCAATGGCCTGCATGAGATTGTGGCCCTTCATGGGCTTGTCCACATACATGGTGTGGCAGCAGGGCGCATCGAACCCTGTCAGCCACATATCCCGCACGATAACCAATTTGAGCGGGTCGTCGGTGTCCTTGAAGCGCTTCTCGAACCGTTTCTTGGTTTGCTTGTTGTAAATGTGCGGTTGCAGCAGTGCCCGGTCAGAGGCCGAACCGGTCATGACAATCTTGATCGCGCCTTTGTCGGGGTCGTCGTTGTGCCACTCCGGGCGCAACGCGACAATTTCGTTATACAAGTGCACCGCAATTTCCCGGCTCATGGCCACGATCATAGCCTTGCCGCTGATGGTGCTGGAGCGGGTTTCATAGTGGTTAACCAGATCTTCTGCTACCTGTTTCAAACGCGGGCCCGCGCCCACCAGCTTCTCCAGCCGGCTCCATTCGCCCTTGGTTTTTTCTCGGGTGCCAACGTCTTCTTCGTCTTCAACCACTTCTTCGACCTGATCCGACAGTTCCTCGATCAAATCTTGGTTGATGTCCAGCTTGGCCAGTCGGGATTCATAGAAAATCGGAACGGTCGCGCCGTCGTTTACCGCATCCTGGATATCGTAGATGGAGACGTAATCGCCGAATACCGCCCGGGTGTCCTTGTCCTCGCTCTCGATGGGCGTGCCGGTAAAGCCAATGAACGAGGCATTGGGCAGGGCATCACGCATGTGGCGAGCGAAGCCAAACTTGTAGGTGCCGTCTTTTTTGAGAGTGGCTTTCAGGCCGTACTGGCTGCGGTGGGCTTCGTCTGAAATTACCACGATGTTGTGGCGGTCGTTCAGAACCGGGTGGCCGGATTCTTCGTTCAGCAGGGCGAACTTCTGCACCGTGGTGAATATTATTCCGCCGGACTCCCTTTCAGAAAGAAGCCGGCGCAAAGTATCTCGATCATCGGCCTGCACAGGTTCCTGTTTCAGCAGCTCCTGTGCGGCGCTGAACGTGGCAAATAGCTGGCCGTCCAGGTCGTTCCGGTCGGTGACCACAAGCAGGGTCGGGTTGTTCATCTCCGGCTGTTGCAGCAGCTTGCCAGCGTAGCAGCACATTGAAATGCTTTTGCCGGAGCCCTGGGTGTGCCAGACCACCCCGGCTTTTTTGCTTCCTGGCACCGCCTCATCGCCGTATGTGGCCACCTTGCCGTTTACGTCCGTTTGCTCCACATACTGTGAAGCTATCACGGTGGCTTTGACTGCCTCCCGAACCGCATGGAACTGATGATAGCCGGCGATCTTTTTGATCAGCTTGTCGGAATCCGTCTCGAAGATTACAAAGTAACGGATGTAATCCAGGAACAACTCCCGGTCGAAAAAGCCCCGTACCAGGGTTTCCAGCTGCCATTCCAGTAGGGGCTTGTCGTCCTCATGCTTGATGGTGCGCCAAGGCATGTAGCGTTCCTCGCTGGCAGTGAGAGAGCCCACCCGGGCCAGATAGCCATCACTGATAATGGCAGCCTCGTTATAGGCGAACAGGTCGGTCACTTCGTCTTTGTAGGTCTGGATCTGGTTGTAGGCATCCCAGATGTTCACGTTCTCGGCGCCCGGGCTTTTGAGTTCGAGCACGGCCAGTGGCAGGCCGTTGATAAAGCAGATTACATCCGGTCGGCGCAGTTGCTTGGAGCCTTCGAGCGTAAACTGGTTGATCGCACGGAACCGGTTGGCGGTCAGGTCGCTGAAATCCAGCAGAAAGGCTTGGTCGTGAACTACCTCGTCGTCGCGCTTGTATTCAACAGGTACCCCGTCAAGCAACAGGCGGTGGAAAGCCCTGTTGCTGATCACCACATCCAGGCTTTCCGGTTTGCGTACCATCGTCATGGCCTGTTCAACGGCGCTTTGGGGCAGGTGCGGGTTGATGAGGCGAATGGCCGCTTCAAGATCCGCCAGCAACAACACCTGCCGGTAATCGGCCCGCTCCGGGGCCTCGCCGTCCGGTGCCAAGTCCGGTCCGTGGGCGATTTCCCATCCGCCTTCGACGAACCACTCCAGGCATTGTTGTTCCAGTTGATCTTCCGTCATTGCTATGTCCTTGTCGCCGAGTAACCTGCTCAAGCCCAGCCGTTTTTGTTTTATCCTTCCTGCTCGGCCTGTTATTTCACGATGTTCGCGGTTTTAAGCTCATGTTTGATCTTTTCCAATGGCCCGCTCAGGGCTTTTTCAAGCCGGGCCATGTGCTCAACCAGCCACGCAATCATTTCTGGCCAGTTGGCTTCGTCGTAGCCATCCACAGGCTTGTTGAACTGAATCCGGCATGCTTTTTGGTCGGAAAGTCGTTTCCATATCAATGCATTACAAAAGTCCGCTTCGATCTTCTCTTTTTTGGCCTCTAAGCGGTCGAACACGAACTTGTTTGCCTCGGCCTGGGAGCGTTGCATGGAAAATTCCACGCGTACCTCGTTCTTCCCGAAGATGAGACTGAACACCATGCCCGAGAGGCCAGAACCGGCGGATAGCCAGTGATCTTTGCCGGGGCTGACATTGTTGTAGAGGTTGCAGCTGCTCTGGCTGAATGCCTCCAGTGCCTGCTCCCAAAATTCTAGCCGCAGCCTGTGGCTTTGCCTCTGCTCGTTACTCGCGCTTTTTTCCTCGGCTTCTTTCGCCATCATGCCGATCATAAAGTCCGAGGCTTCAGGGGTAGGGATGATCTGTTCCACGTTCAGGAACAGCTCGGTACCGGTCTGGTAGGGCGTGACCTTAAAACACTGGCAGTTCACGCCGAACTGGCTCAGCCATAGCACGGTGTTGGTTACTTCCTTGCGGTATTGGGCGGCCACCAGAATCAGGCGCTGGCTTTTCAGGGAGTTGAGCTGTATGGATTGCAGATCATCTGCCTGGAGGAACTCGAGCAGCACGCTTTCTGCATCGGCTGGCTCGGCACCTTCGTTCTGGGCCTTCTGGTTTAGGTATCGCTGGAAGATTTCCACCACCTGCTGTTTCTTCAGGTTGGCGCAGTAGCTGGCGTACTTGAGGGCCTGCCACACCACATCCCGGCCGCTGTCATCGAGTTTATTCTCGATGATGACCAGGTTGCCATCCTGGTCGATGGCCAGCAGATCGAGCCGCTCGCGGGTGTCATCGAAGCCGTCGAATTCCTTCTGGATGATCAGCAGCTCCTCGCCGTCGCCCTGGGCCAACGCCTGAGGGTAGTTCTCCAGCCATTCCTGCAGGTGCTTGCGCTCGGTGAAGCCCAGGTCGCTGAAGCGCTTGACCTCCAGAGGGTTGATGCGGTTGGAGGTTGGGTCGATCTTAAACATCGGCTGCTTCCTTGGCCTCCGTTATTTGATCCTCAGAATCTGTGATGGTGAGTTCGCCGGACAGTAGTTTTGGGAGAAGAGTGTCGCGGGCAGCCGTCAGGGATTCCGCCTCCTCGCTATTCACTCTGATAAGCTCATCTATCCCGCCCACAGCTCTTTTGAAGGCTGATAACGCTTCGCGTGTGGGGGCAACAACCGGAATGGCCTTCAAATTCTTCTGGTTGATAGAACCAAACACGGTACCTTCCGAATCAAATGACGATAGTTCGTGGCCGAGTTGAATAACTGAATAGTAGGTGAACGATGAACACCCCGACTTATGCCGGAGTGCGGCTAACCCTCGCCCGATACAGCAGTCAGTCAATGCTACGTTAGTGTCCCCAACGGGTGCCCGTACACTCAGAAGTGTATCTGCTTCATTTGCCAATCGTTTTGGCGCTGTGCAGTACACGCGATTACTGGGGAACCTTTCGCCGAAGTCCCTGCGACCCTGGAAAAACGGTGCTCCATCGCCTGCTTCGTTATAGGTATCGCCGGGTGGAGACTGGCCCATAGTCACATCAAATTCTTGGCCGACTGTTGATGGTTTCCACCCCTCCGGGATTTCTCCCGACTCACCATCCTGCATAGCCGACGGAAACAGCTCGGCGGTGGCGCGGAGTTCGGTGTAGTACTCGGGCTGTTCAGTATGGAGGTGGGCTAGCTGGGCTTCTTCTTTGCCAGAAATGGCCTGCATCGCGGCAAGCAGGGCATCGTCATCGCTGCCACCGGCTTCCAGTGCAGCGATCTTGGCTATGACCGGCTCGAAATCGACAAACCAGCTTTTGAAGATGGCCTGGGCGATCTGTTCGAGGGTTTGGTTGATTTGGTGGTTTAGCTGGATTTTGTCATCGAGGTCTTTAACCACCTTGACTATCCTTTCCTGCTCATTTCGATCAGGAATGATTATTGAAAGTTTCTTGGCGGCACCAACGTTGAAGTGCTGTTGAACTGCGCCTACCAGTTGTGAATTGATCTGGTGGTTGGCAACAGAGTTGAGGTAATAGCTCAGAAAATAGGCTGACAGAAGTTGTGGGTTAACCCGCATTATGACTAAGTCTGAACAGTTGGCCTCATCGATATAATCGGGAATCACGCAGGCTGTGCCGGGTTTCCCCGTGCGAACAACAGCAACGTCTCCCGGTCGTAACGTAGATTTTTTGAGCTTTTCGTGGAAGCTCTGGGATATGTATTTAACATCGTCCCAATCAATACGATACTCACGAATATTCTTGGACCGAAAAAACGGAATTCCGCTATCTCGATACTCATTTGTCATCGAGCCGACGTGGCCGACCGTGATCTCCGCGCAAAGATCCCCCAAAGAATATTCCACCCATTTAGCAGGCATAACCCAGCCCCTCAAGATTCCGCTTGATCTCTGCCTCCAACCGGTCACTCTCAGCAAACTGCTCCCGCAACTGCCCAGTCAATCGCGCCATCTTCTCAGCAAACGGCTCTCCGTCGTCTTCTTGCTCCTGCGCACCCACGTAGCGCCCCGGCGTCAGGACAAAATCATGCTTTTTGATCTCGTCCAGGCTGGCAGATTTGCAGAAGCCGGCGACATCCTGGTAGTTCTCCCCGCGCTGCCAGGCATGGAAGGTATCGGCGATCCTGGCGATGTCCTCATTGGTAAAGTCTCGCAGTACCCGATCCCGCATAAAGCCCAGGTTGCGGGCATCGATGAACAGGAACTCGGCCCGGCGGTCGCGTTTCTTCTCGTTGCGCACCATGCCGTTTGCTTTGTCCCGGGTCAGGAACCAGATACAGGCGGGAATCTGGGTATTGGTGAACAGCTGGCCGGGCAGGGCGACCATGCATTCCACCAGGTCTTCTTCCACCAGGCGCTTTCGTATGTCGCCTTCGGTGTTGGTGTTGGAGCTCATGGAACCATTGGCCAGCAGCAGGGCCATACTGCCAGTAGGCGCCAAGTGGTAGAGCATGTGCTGCATCCACGCGAAGTTTGCGTTGCCCTTGGGCGGGGTGCCGTATTTCCAACGGCTGTCTTCGGCCAGGGATTCGCTCCACCAATCCTTCATGTTGAAAGGCGGGTTGGCCATCACGAAGTCGGCGCGCAGGTCCGGGTGTTGATCGTCCAAGAAAGTGTCGGCGTTTTTCTTGCCAAAGTTGAAGTCGATGCCCCGGATGGCCATGTTCATGGCGGCCAAACGCCAGGTGGTGGGGTTGGACTCCTGGCCATATACGGAGATGTGCTTCTTCTGCTCGCTGGCGTCGTAGTGCTGCTCTTTGGCGTGTTTTTCGATGAACTTGTCGCTGGAGACGAAGAAACCGCCGGAGCCCATGGCCGGGTCGTAGACGCGGCCGGAGTAAGGTTCGAGCATTTCCACGATCAGGGTGACGATGCTCTTTGGGGTGTAATACTGGCCACCCTGCTTGCCTTCGGCTAGGGCGAACTGGCCCAGGAAGTATTCGTACACGTGGCCGAGGACGTCCTTGCTGTGCAGGCTCAGCTTCTCGCCGTCGAACACAGGCTTGGTGAAGGAGGTGTCCGAAAAGGTGTTGATCAGACCCAGCAGCTTGTCGTTCTCCAGTAGGTACTGGCTGATGCGGTTAAGAATGCCCTTGAGCTTGGCGTTGTTCTTCTCGATCTCTTCCAGGGCGTTGTCGATCAGCCAAGAGACGGACCGTAACTTTACGTCGTTACCGGCATGGTCTTGCCAGAGCACGGTGCCTACTGGCAGCACGGCCTTTTCTTTCAGGGTGCTCCAGCGGGCGGGTTTGGGTACCCAGAACACGTTGGCTTCGCGGTAGTAATCCAGCACTTCCAGTTCTTCTGCCAGCGCTTGCTGGTATTCTTCGTCGCTGTCGAAGTCGTCCCGGGGCAGGTAGTAGATGTTGCCGTCGCTGTCAGTTTTGAAAAGCTCCAGCAGTTCTTCCTGGCGTTCCTCGAACGCATCGGACACGTACTTCAGGAAGATCAGGCCCAACACCACATGCTTGTAGTTGGCGGCGTCCAGATTCGCGCGCAGCTTGTCAGCGGCTTTCCATAGTTTGTCGTCCAGGGCTTTGAGGAATTGCTGTTCCGTGTTGTTCATTCGTAGGTCGTTCCCGTATGAGACGTTGCTGCTTTTTTCTCTCTTAAAGAATAAAGGCACAGTCCGATATGGTGTGTCGGTCCGTGCCTTTAGTTGTTCCGAGGTGCTTCGGGCAATACCTGGAGTGTATTGCTTGCTACCACTCATGATGAGTTTGTTTTACGTCACTTGTTGGGCCAAGGCAAGCCAGCGGCTAGGTTTTGAATTTCCAGAGACTGTTCGTAAGCGCTGTGATAATCCTGACGCAACCGCTGTCCTTCTGGACAATATCTGCACCTCGGGGCATAACATCGCTGACAGGCCATCAGATGATTGATAAGTGCATCATGAGTGAGTTTTCGTGCCTGAATCCGTTTGACGTGCTTAGGGTGGCTATCTGGAGGCTTGGTGGGCGTAGGTTGATCATCCGTCAAACGTTTGCCGTCTGACCGCATAAGCTTGAAGTAGGCTGTCAGGTCAGCTTGGCTGTACTCGCCGAGGGATATGGCTTCCATGTCGTCTGTGTCCAGAAGGGCGCCCAGGCAGGCGGGACTGGCGTGGAGAGTTTGAGCTATGTCCAACAGAACCGTGTCAGGATCGAGCGGCTCGGGTTTCCGGTTTATTCGCTCCAATTTTTTCCGGGAACATAGTGAACGTAGGGAACATGATTGTTCTGTAACAGTATTTTTCGTTCCCTCTGCCGTTTTTGTCCAGGGAACAGGGGAACCATTCCTTATGCCCAGGGTAAGGAGGAGGCTGGTAATACTCATTCGTCCGCCCCCGCTTTTGGTCTAACCCAGTACAGGCCAACGGTGTCATTCCCTATGCGGGTTTTTTTCGATTTCTTCCCGGTGTCGTGGTCAACGATCCACCCGGCGCGCTCGAGCGCGGCCAGAATCCTTTTGAGATCGAAGCCGCTGGCGGCCTCTTTCAATGCATGACTGAAGAATAGGTAGACCCGCCCTAGAGCTTGGTCGACGCGGAATCCGGCCCTGTCTCTCATGACTTGGCCCACCTCTGGTGTGTCTTTTGGCACGAAGCGGGCGCTGCCGTGTTTGGCGATAAACTCTCGTATGCCGGCGAGTATCTGTTCGTCTTCGTTCTGGCTCGATCCTCGGTTTTCTCGCCAGGTTTCGAACATTTCCAAGGAGACCGAGATAGCATCCCCGGATACCCAGCCTGTCAGCCCATAGTGAGTGGCCAACTCCCCGGCCATGGCAATCAGGGCAAAGGTGGCCGCGGCCCGCGACTCAAGACCATCGCGACCAGTGAACTCCTCGGCCTTCATGAGCTGAGCATACTGGTCCTTCAAGTCCCTCGTATCGTCAAGCAGCTCCGCCACAAAGGCAGGGCCCGTATGTCCGTGATTCTGGTTCGCGGCCTGCTTTAAGTAGTCCGCCAGCGCACGGGGCGATTCGTGGTTGTGCAGGTGGTCGAATAAGCCGTATTGGCGAGAGGTGGCCGGAATGTCCAGTAGCCGAGCCCCTTGGCCGGCCTTCACTTTTTGGTTGGCTTCACCCATGTGCGCGTTCAGAGTCCGCTCTCCGCTGGATAGGAGCATAATTCGCCAGTGCTGTGACTCTCTGGCCCCACCAGTTCGTTGAGCGCGCTGTTTTCCCTGGCCATTCGCCAGGGCATACACCATCTTCCCGATTTCGTTAGGGTTGCTCTCACTAATTTCGTCCAGGGGCAGCAGCGTGTCGTTGCGGGCGGCGGCAGTGGCTTCGAGGCCATTGCCGGTTCCACGCCACGTCATTACATAGCCCGGGCTCCCCCAAACGCTGGCAGCGACTTGAAGTGCCGTTGTTTTGCCCTTTGATGAATCGCCTACAAGGTGCAGTCCCGCGCCTCCGGTCTCCTTCTGGGCAACCACCTTCAGCAGTGGCGCAGATAATGCGCAAGACACCGCCAGGATCAGCAGAGGGTTGTCTTTGCAGAGTACGCTCACGTTTTCCCGCCAGCCTTCCAAGGTGCCCCGCTCCAGGTAGGCATCGTGGGCGGCGTGTTCAGACTGGAAGCGGTAGCTGTCTTCCCCGATGGTCCGGCCTGGCAGTACAAAAGCTGTGTTGTCACGGTTCCAGCCGGTTCGAGTCGCCGCGATGACCCGAGTGGGCGGGTACTGCTCCATCATCCATTCACAGAGCAGTCGTTGTGCCTTCGGGTTGATCCTGGCGCCGTTGTCTAGCAGTTCGCCGCGAAGTTCTTCGCCGCTTCCTTTTAGCATGTGCAGCGGTGCAGCCCATTCTTTAACCCCACCTTGTGAGTCCCAAAAGCGAAGCATCAACCCGTAGCCGCGACCGATCTCGTCCCGGGTTTCTGCCACCGCTTCAAGTGGGGTACTTATCCACGTATCCACCGGCTCTGCTTCATTGTTCCCCCTGGAAGTGGTTTTGCCATGCCAATAGAGTCCAGGCTTGAAATGCGTTCCGTTGAGGATGAACTCGTTGAGGTGGTTCTCGAAAGATGGGCGACTGATGTCGAGCTCTGTAAGTTGCTCGGGTTGCTGCTCTTCGAAATATCGGGGGGGCGGCTGGGCATCTACAGGTGAGCTGCTCGTTCCCTCAGTTCTCCCTGTCTGGCTGGACGGGAGAACGCTGGAGTCGGAATTTTTATGGGTTGTTCCCTCTGTTCCCTCTGTTCGCTGGGCATCATGCGCGTCCTGTTTCATTGCCGCCCCCTCATCCAGTTTTGCAGGTCGTTGAAATCGGAAAGATCAAGCGGAGCATTTGGTGGCCACTCAGGTAGTGCAAGCCTGGCTCTGGCTGCCAGCGCTGCCGCCCGAGCGGCTGTCGCGCCTGGGTTGCCTAATGTCAGGCGATCATCGTCTCCGCAAACAATCAGGTCGGCATTAGGCCAGCGGTTACGGGCACCGGTGGCTACTGTTTTGAGGTTGAAGCAATCTATGGCGGCCAGTACCAGGGCGGTTGGGTCAAGTTCCGCCAAGGTGCAGCCAGTCGAAAAGCCTTCGCATATCAAAACGCGGGTTGGGTAGTACGGGCCGCTCACCACAATGAAATGTCCGGTTTTCTGTCCGCCGGCCATAAGGCGCTTGTTACCAGCCGCGTCGATGGTTTGAAGGCTCCACGCCTTACCGGTGAAATCGGTCAGCAGTAGCACGAGGTTTCCGGCCTGCTCGCGGGCGCTGAAAGGCTTTATATTTTTGCCCAATAGGTAGGGGTGGTTGGGCTCAGCCGGGGTACAGGAGTGCCAGATACGGGCAGCTGCGGCGGCTGTGCGCTCCCATTGGCAGGCCCGTTCTGACTCTCTCGCCTGGCGAGCTTCCTTCAGCCGCCGTTGAAGTTTTCGTTGCTCAGCTTGGCTTAGGCTGTCTGCGGTACCGGCGACCCACTTTGTTTCGGCTCCGGTGCTCCAGTCACCCGCCAGCAAAACAAATGGCAGGCCACGATCATGGTAGGCGATTATCCAGCCGTTTCTGTGGTGAGGTTTACCGGCTGTGGCGAAGCGGAACACCCGATCCTTTGCGCTGCTCAAGTATGACCCGAGGGCGTCAGGGTGGGCGAGTTCTATCCCTGCCGCCAGTAAGGTCGTGCGGATGTCTTCAATCCGTTCAGCGTAGCTGTCGAGTGTGCTGTGGCACTTATGATCTCCTCTGTGTTCGTAGGACTGAGCTTTGGTATGCTGGCGCTGGGCTTGGCGCTTTGCTGCTTCGGTGGCAGGCGCTTTTTTCATGCCTGCCCCCCTTCCATGCGGTCTGCAATCCATTGACGGATGACCGACTCCGGCCACGCTACGGCTCGGGCTCCGATTCTTACTGGCCTAGGGAATGTTCCATTGGCTATACCTTCATAGATTGCACTGCGACTTCGGCCGGTAATGGACTCGACTTCAGGTCGGCGAAGCATGCGGTCGATGTGTGACTGGGTGGTTTCTGGAGATTGCGAAAGTCCGGTCATTTAGGATTACCCCTTTGTTCCCGTTAGGTGGGGGTTAATCCTCTGATGACCGAAGAGTCGGAAATAGCTGAATGGTTTAAGTCAAAATGTGAAAGGTCGGCCAAAAGCCCCGTGATTACTGGCCCGAAATGGTTAAAGCATTCTTCAGCTCAATTGGGCCTGCGGCCTGAAGGGGCCCAATCGGGACGGATCATTGTTGCGATGGCGTCGGCTAAGTTTTTTGAGGGACCCACGGGGTGCTCCACGAGCCAGAGTGACACTTCGGCGTTTGATGGGTATTGATGGCCATCGTTGAGGCGCCGGCCCCTCCAGAATTTCCGCCAAGCGAGACCTGCCAGGTCAAAATAGGGTAGTTCCGCCAAGCTGTCGTAAAGTGCGCGGAAATCACTGGGTAGGGTTTTCAGCTGGTTGGCGGGTTCATCCTCAGTAGTTTCTGGTTCGCTCAATGAATCGGCAAAGCGTTGAAGTTCTTCACGACGAATGACCAGTTGCTCACGTTCCGGGAGGTGTATATTTGGCAAGTACCTGGTGTCGTCCGGTTCTGCATCGGCAGGAACGCTGAAAAGAGCATACGTTCCATCTGAGGTTGATGGGCCTTCACATGGCTTGCACAGATGGGCCCATTGATTGGTTGATGGCTGTTTGAGCATGATCCCGTAGCATCGCACTGAAGGAAAAAAGACAGTGCCGTCGCCTAGGAGCATGTTCTTTATTTCTATACGCTCCGTGCCCAGCATAGAAAGATCCCACAGGCCGCTGATGCGTCGAGGGGGGGCGGATTCATACTCCAGAACCCCGCTGTAGCCCGGCAGGACGTCTTCTTTAAATCCGACCGTGTAGTCGATCGGCGCATTGCCCGCCGTCTGACGCGCCACTTGGTTTAAGATGAAAGCAGTTTGTTCGGCGGTATCGTCGGTCGCGTGATCAATTTGCTGCACTCTCTCCGTAAAGGCTGTGAGGAAGGCCTGTTTTTCACTGCCCTGCATTTCTTCCAATTCGGGGTCAGATCCCGTCGCTGGTGCTCGTATTTTTAGAAGCGTCGCGTCATGTAATGGGCGTTTAACCCCAACGAAGGCAAGACACCTGTTCTCAAGCTTCATCGACAGGATGAGGAGGCCCTTCAATGAAAGCTCCAGAAGGTCTCTGGTTGTGACCTCTTCGTTGAGCAGTATGGACAGGCACTTGGCTGCTTCCTCCAGGGCTAAACTCTCTTTTAGTTTCCAAAGCTTGGGTGACATTGCATCTCCTACTGCAGCGTAAAAGGATTGAGGTCAGTCGGGTAGGATGACCGTTGCCGTGTGGGCCGGTACGGGGCCGGTCTAAATTGTTTCGGGCCTGGGCGCTTGGTAAGTTGCTGATGCGTTCTCATCTTGCTTTTTCAGATCATCAAGGTAGTCGGCCCAGGACTGCATCATGGTCCGGCGTTCCGGCAGCCACGTGGTGCGGTTATAGGCTCTGCCGTGAACGTCTCTTACGCGATGAGCCAGCTGCATTTCGATGATTTCAGTTTTGAATCCCAGGCGTTCGGCCAGCACGGTTCTGGCCATTGCACGAAACCCGTGCGGGGTCATGACGTCGCGCTGCTCCAAGCGTTTCAGCGCGGAGTTCACGGCATTGTCACTCATGGGTCGCTTCCGGCTATGGCCGTTCGGAAACACCCATTCGGACCTGCCGTTGATCTGCTGGAGCTGTCGTAGCAGTTCAATGACCTGACGGGCCAGGGGGACGATGAAGGCTTCGCCGTTTTTCGTTTTTTCTCGTGCCCATATGGCGTCTTCCCAATCAATCTCGTCCCAGCGCATGGTGCGAAGATCGCCGGGGCGCAGAAACACGTAGGGCGAAATTTTCAGGGCCAGGTACACCGTCGGCGTGCCCCAGTAGCTGTCGAACAGGATTAAGAGCTTGGCTATTTCCTCGGGGGTGACGATGGCGGCGTGATGCTTCGGCTTCGGCGGGGGGAGGATGCCACGAAGGTCGGCGGTGACGTCGCGCTTGGCCCGACCTGTGCTGACGGCGTAGCGAAACACTTGGCCGATGAGGGTCTTCACCCGGTGGGCGCTGTCCAGGTGCCCCGTCTTTTCGATGTCCCGCAGGACCGTTAGGACGTCGGGTGGCTCAATCTCGGATACCGGTACGCGGCCCAGCTTGGGGTAGGCGTACATCTCCAGGCGACGTTCGTTTCTGCCGGATGTAGACTCGCCGACCGATTTCTTGTGCACGTGCTCCAGCCATTCCAGCGCCACGGTTTTGAAGGTGTTGGCCGCGGCCTCGACTCGCTGTCTTCGGTTGGTGTTTCGGAAGGTAATTGGGTCGATCCCTTCCGCCAACAGGCGCTTGGCCTCATCACGTCTGGTGCGGGCCTGCTTCAGGGGGACGTCCGGGTATACGCCCAACGCCAGCAATTTCTCTTTGCCGCCAAAGCGGTATTTCATCCGCCAATACCGACCGGCCTGCTGAACATCCAGGTACAATCCGCCGCCATCGGCCAACTTGGTCCGTTTGCCATACTTGTCGAAGCGAGCGTGCTTGACGGTGTTTTCGGTCAGCTTGTTCACGGTTCTGCCCACGGCCCAATCTCCACGCTGGAGGTGTGGCTTGGGGGTATCTGATTCCCTGATCCCCAAAGTACCCCCAAAGATACCCCGAAGTGATTCGGGATTCTAGCGGAAGAGTCGAGAACTGTGAGGAAGGGGGCATACGAAAAAAGCCCCGTAAAACGGGGCTTTTCGAGGGTTTTTGAATTCCGGGGTGGTCCCGGGAATTCTGAAGTTGGTGGAGACGGCGGGAATTGAACCCGATGTTTCAGGGTTTCAAAGCAACACAGAAAACCACAATTACCTTTGGAACAGCTACTTATAAAAATCCATTCCCACTGATAACCACACATCAGCACAACCCCGTTGACACTTTGTTGACACCTGACAGAAGCGGATGGCGGAACGGGAGAACTGTAGGCTGCTATCTATTTACCCATAAGAAGTTGCTGAGATTCAGGTCAGTATAGATGAGCTCACACTGCTATTCGACAGTATCGACCAAGGGAGTAGTTGAACAAACTTTGTTTAGCGTTATCAGTTTTCAAAGGCGCGGAGTTCGAGGGGAAAATTTGTGGAGTCGTCGGTGTTCCTTTTACCTACTTCCTTTATTATTGATCGACGTGACGGTACGCTCTCGGTTCAAAGCTGGATTAAAGCTTAGTGAATTTCTCTTGGCACCCCCTCGGGAGCTTTTGGCGTGGCTAATTTGCCTTGCTCTCTCGATTTATCCTTTCAGTAGAATCCTCCCAGTTCGGAGACCAAATGATCCGAGAGTATTCAAAATAGTCTAAGTTAGGAAAACCGTATCGTGCACCGAACGCAAAAAACTCAGCTCGTTCCTTATATCCAGGGGTTGAGAGGGGTTGCCATAATCGCCGTTGTTTTAGCTCATGCCGGATTTGAGTTTTTTGAGGCGGGCTTTATTGGTGTCGACATTTTCTTTGTCCTATCCGGCTACTTGATAACTGGTCTTCTGGTCAGGGAAATAGACAAAACAGGATCTATAGATTTTCTCGGATTTTACGCGAGAAGGCTGAAGCGTTTATTTCCTGCGCTAGCCCTCATGATTTTAGTCGTCAGTGCATTCCTTTTGACTTTCATGAGCCCTTTGTATCAAGCCGAGCAGCATGGTGCCGCCCTCAGCGCTATTGCCTGGGTCAGCAATCTATACTTCGCGTTTTCTTCAAGTAATTATTTTTCACCGAATCAAGAAGAAAATGTCTTCCTTCACACCTGGTCACTGGGCGTGGAGGAACAGTTTTATTTGTTTTGGCCTTTTTGGGTTATGTTCGCTATTGGCGGATTCTGGGCGGGGAAGGAGGGTAATAGAAGCAAGAGACGCCTATTTATCGTTTTGCTACTGACAGCTATTTTTGGGTTTTGCTTCTCCGCTGTTGTCACTTTTCTTCATTCAGAATGGGGTTTTTACCTTCCTATTTCTCGTGTGTGGCAGTTTGCGGCGGGCGGTGTGGCCTTCGTTGGAGTCGCCAATGGGCAGCGGTATTTCCCGCACGAAATGAGAGCTCAAAAACGATTACTCCTTAGTAGCGTGGCGTGGTGTGGTTTCTTTCTACTAATCTGCAGCTTCGGAGTAATCGATCAGAGTAAAACTTATCCAGGTTGGTGGGCGTTGTTCCCAACTCTTGGATCGGCCTTTCTTCTTTTCTCATTGGCACTCTTAAAGAGTCATCCTATTGATTGCTGGTTGCGATATCGCCCCGTCCAATTTGTGGGAGACATTTCTTATTCTCTCTATCTCTGGCACTGGCCTGTTCTTGTTATCGGTAAACTGATTTTTCCTGGTGGGGGTGCCGCTTACCTTTTAGCATTATTGCTTTTGGCTGGGTTGTTAGCCTTAGCCTCACATTTTCTGGTGGAAAACCCTATTAGATACCATGAGCGCTTGTCTTCCAAAAATCGCGAGGTGCTAGCCGGCAGTACTGTATTCCTTCTGGCCTTTTTGACGCTTGGAGGAGTGTGGGGAGTTGTGATTTCTGAGTGGCGCGACTCCGGAACCATAGTTGAATTCGAAAAGTCGCTTGGCGATTTACCCAAAATTTATGCGATGGAGTGCGATCCTCCGGTTCAATCAGATGAAGTTGAAGTTTGCAGTTTCGGAACTCAGCAAGCTGAAAAAACGGCTGTTTTGTTGGGAGATAGTGTTGCCGCTCAATGGTTTCCAACGTTTGAATCAATCTTCACCGACGCTGGCTGGCGTTTCCTTGTCATTACTAAATCCGCCTGTCCGATGGTTGATCAGAACCATGTTTATTATCGAATAAAACGTGAGTATACCGAGTGTGCATCTTGGAGGCGTAAGGCATTGAAATATTTGAAGGGGGTGTCACCGGATCTTGTGTTGACTTCCTCTAGCCGAACTTACCCTTTTAGTAAAGATGACTGGAGAGATGCTGGCGGGCGAATCCAACAAGAACTGTCGGAAACTTCTACAAATCTAGTGGTAATTGCTCCCACCCCGGTATTAGGGTCGTCTGGTCCACGCTGTTTGGCTCGCTACTCTGCTTTGTCAGAGGCTTTTGCCAATGATTGTTCGGTCTCACTGTCTTCCCAAAACCCAATTGATGAAGTGCTCAAGGACTCAATTGAAGACATCCCCAATGCCTATTTCATGGATTTCAATTCGGTGATCTGCCCGAACGGTCTATGCAAGCCCCTTCAAGGAACAAACATCGTCTACAGGGATCACTTACACCTGACAGCCTCATACGCCCGTTTTTTGCAGACAGAGGCGCGTCAATTCTTATCCTCACTGGCAATTGAAGGGTTGAGTGATGTCATTCGAACTCAGTGAAGCCAATTATTCAAGGTGCGGATATTGAACCCGATGCCGCAGCGCTTCAACGCAACACTGAAAACCACAGTTCCTGAAAATCCAGAGAGTTCCGTTAATTGAGGCCCACATAGAACCGCACAACAACACAGCGCCGTGGACAATTTAGCAAACTACAGCACAGCGCGATCTCGCTGCGACGATTTGGATGTCACCAGTAAGCTTCCGACCGGTGTTTCAATAGAGCGAACGCTTGGTCCGTTACATCTGTGGACATTGTGTGGACTGGTCCTTGTCTGATCAGGATGTATAAACAAAAAAAGCCCCTGAAATCAGGGGCTTTTTTCTGGGTAGTTGGTGGAGACGGCGGGAATTGAACCCGCGTCCGCCAGTACTCAACCTTGAGGATCTACATGCTTAGCGTCCTTCTATTGATTTAACTTCAAGCGACCCGAAGGTCAGGGTGCAAGAAGCGATCTCTTTAAATCTTAGCCGTTAGTCAGTGAGCTCTGGCTAACGGAGCATCCCGTAAGCGATGACGTCCTGAGATGTTGCTCTGGGCTACGGGCGACCCAGTCAGGACGACTAGCAGCTTACGCTGCTAGTGCGTAGTTTTCGTCGTTTGCGACTATTGCGTTGCAGCTTTGGATTAACGAGATTCGCTGCCATCTCGACATGCACTCAAGGGTTCGCCACCAGCGTCGAAGCCATGTCGTCCCCTTATGCTCAGTATATGTGTCCGGTTTGCCGGACTTCAAGGCTTGTTTCTGTTTTACGGCCAATCAGGCCTGCTACTTGTACCTACCCCGGCTATCCCGCCTTGCGCTCCAGTTCGCTCTGTCGGCCGGCCAGAGCCACGTGGCTCAGGGCCTGGAAGCTTTCCTGGAAGTACCCTATGAGGGCATTCGGGTCGGCCTGGATATTTTTGTCCATGGTAATGCCGAACTGCACGGTGCCGGCGTAACTGAAAATACTCATGCCAATGCCAATGGATCCGCTCTGGGGTACCCAGAACATCGGCTGGGTGACCTTTGCGCCGGCGAGATATAGCGGCTCTTTGGGGCCCGGCACGTTGGTCAGGACGGCCGAAGCCTTGTTGCTCAGCAGGCTCAGTGCCCGCCGTTCCAGAATGTCGGGGCCACGTCCGAACAAATCAAGGAGGCTGTAGGTAACCTGGGCCTGGTAGGAACGTTTCAGCCGGTTCATGTTCTCCTGGACCTGGCGGAAGCACATTACCGGATCCTGCACTTCCACGGGAAGCGGCACCAGGACCAGGCCAAACCGGTTGCCGAGGGTCTCGATGGGTTGGTCCAGCGGGCGCAGGTTGAAGGGCACGGCGACGCGCAGGCCGCACTCCGGAATGGCTTCCTTGTTTGCGGCAAAGTGTCGTTGCAGGGCGCCGGTGGCAGTGCACATCAGGATATCGTTCACCGTGCCGCCCAGTGCCTTGGCGCAGGCTTTCACTTCGGCCAGGTCCAGCGGTTCTGCCCAGGCCACCTGTTTGCGACCGCTCAGGGGCTGTCTCAGTCCGGTCTTGGGTTCAAAGGGGGCCAGCCCGAGTTTGAGCAGGTCCAGGGCTACCTCTCCCGCCGTGGAGGCCAGCTTGACCGGGTAATTCGGTTCTTCGCGAACCGATTGGATAAACAGCCGGGTCTGGTAGTTCGCCATCTGCACATTGTCCACGGCCCGGCTGAGAGCGCTCTGGAGCCACGATTGTTTCCGGGCGGGCACGGGTGAGGCAGATGCCACTTTTTTCAGCTTCGGCTCCGGCGTCCGGTCGGTGAGTGAGAGCATCACCCGAACCAGGGATATGCCGTCAGCGATGCAGTGGTGAATGCGGATCAGTAAGGCGCTGCCGCCCTGGTAATTGTCGATGTAGTGCATTTGCCAGAGGGGGCGGCGGAAATCGAGGGCGGTACTGTTCAGGTCGCCGACCAGTTGCTGGAGTTGGGCCTTATCGGCATTACCGGGGAGGGCTACCTGGTGCAGGTGATTGTCCAGATCGAACAAGGGGTCTTCCTGCCAGTAGGCGCGGTCACCTTTATCCACCACCCGTTGGCGAAACCGCCGGAAACGAAGGAAACGCTCTTCCAGAATGCGCCGCAGATGACTGACCGAAATCTGTCGATCCAGCGCCAGCACACCGCAGATCATCATCGGATTTTCTGGTGTGTCCATGCGCAACCATGCGCGATCTACTGCAGACATCGGAGTACGAGTTGGTGACATATGCATTCCCTTTGCAAGCAATCAGGACACCCGAGTATAGGCTTGATGAAATTTTGCGCAAAGAGGATGAGTATGCGACACATTTGGCTGTGTCGCACTTGACGAAAGTCAGGTTTCAGTAGGGTAGAGAGAAAGAATCTCAGGCGTTGGCTTCGCGCATGATGCGCTGCTTCTGGCGGTTCCAGTCGCGTTCTTTTTCGGTCGCCCGCTTGTCGTATTCCTTCTTGCCTTTCACCAGGGCGATCTCACACTTTACCTTGTTCTTCTTCCAGTACAGGGCAAGGGGGATGCAGGTGTGGCCTGCCTGGTGCACTTTCCCCATGATCTTGGCTATTTCCTTGGCGTGAAGCAGCAGTTTCCGGGTGCGGGTGGGGTCTGCAATCACGTGCGTGGAGGCCGTGTTCAGAGGTGTGATGTGGGAACCAAGCAGCCAGGCCTCACCGTCTTTCAGCAACACATAGGCATCCACCAGCTGGGCCTTGCCGGCACGCAGGGACTTTACCTCCCACCCTAACAGGGCAAGGCCCGCCTCGAAGCGTTCCTCGATGTGATACTCGTGTTTCGCCTTCTTGTTGAGGGCGATGGTACTGCTCGGCGTTCCGGGCTTTTTCTTGCTCATGAATCAGGTAATCCGGGTTCGGACGAATGAACGAGTCTGCCGGAGCTTCACCGGCAAAACGCGCATTGTAGCTCAGGAGTGCCAGACCGGTCACGAAATCGCCGTTATCCGGGCCGTGCGCTCGTGCGTCTGCGAGTCCATCGGCTACAATATGTGGCCAGAACCTATCAGGGACGCGAATGCCTACGCCGTATCAGACACCTATCGGGTCCTTCACCCGCCCAACCACGTTTTTCTGGGCTGCCGTCGGCGCGACGGTCGGCCTTGCGAATCTGTGGCAGTTCCCCTACCTCGCCAGCCTGCACGGCGGAGGGCTGTTTATCCTGCTCTACCTTGCGTGTCTGTTGTTGGTGACGCTGCCGTTAATGGTGACCGAAGCGACTCTGGGGCGATATTCGCGTCATGGCATCGTATTGGCGATGGACGGCTTCATCCGGAGCGCCAAGGTCTCCCGTTGGTGGATGCTGGCGGGACGTCTGGGAATTCTGGCGGCGTTTCTGGTGCTCTCCTTTACGGTGGTGTTCGGTGCCATTGCCCTGGCCTACGTGTTCTTCGGTGCCATGGGGAAGTTTTCGGGGGTAGACCAGCGCGGGGCTACGGAAATTCTCTCCGGGTTGGTGTCGGACCCACGGGAGTATCGCCTGTTCATGGGGTGGCATGCCCTGTTTCTGATACTGGTGATCTGGGTGTCCATCCAGGGCGTGGTCAAAGGTCTTGAGCGCACGCTGAGAGTGGTGGTGCCGGGGACCTTGTTATTGATGCTGGGGCTTTTCGCGCTGGCAGCGTGGCACGGTCGGATTGACGGTGCGGTCAGTCACCTCCTTGAAATGCACCCTGAGGACGTGACTCTGGGGAGCGTCAAAGCAGCCCTGTTTCATGCTTTCTTTACTCTTGGTCTTGGCATGGGGGTGTGGGCTATTTTCGGGGCGTATACGGCACCCGGCACGCGATTGAAACGCTCCATTCTTGCCGTGGTGCTGATGGACACATTGGTGGCCATGGTCGCGGGTCTGATGATTTTCGCGGTGGCCACCGATGGCAGCAGTTTTGACGGCGAACGCGGCTTCGGCCTGTTGTTCGTATCCCTGCCTGTTACCCTCGGGCAGTTGCCGGCCAGCCAGTTTGTGGTTGCGGCGGTGTTCCTGATGGTGGTGATGATCGTCTGGACCACCTCGCTGGCCCTGATGGAGCCGGTCGTCGGTTGGTTTCGGGAATGGATGGGTGCGCCCCGTGGCTGGTCCGCATTGATTGTTGGGTTGGGAGTCTGGCTCGCGGGTCTGGCTTCTCTGCTCTCTTTTAACCTCTGGGCCGACGACCGCTTTGCGGGAGCGACGGTGTTCCGCTGGCTGGAGCTCATCACTGGCGGGCTGCTGATTCCGGCCGCCGCCATTCTGATTTCCGTCTTCACTGGCTGGCGGCTCACCCGGAGCCTGTCACACCGTATCCTGGGGCAGGCACCGGCTTTCTTCGCCGGGATCTGGTTCTGGGTGATGCGATTGGTGTTGCCGGTGGTGGTTGCCTACATCGGTGTCCAGTACACCGCGTTTTCCCTGACCAATCTATGCGATTCCGGTAGTGATGGTATCTGGTGCGGCCAGCCGGCAACCGTCATGTCCGAAATGGGCGATGACGCAGTGGCGGTGGAAGGTCCAGCCACCCAAACGCCATCGAAGCAGGGCGATGGTCAATCCGAGGCGCCAGCGGAAACCCCGCCGGTAAGCAAAGAGCCGGCCGGGGAGTCGGCACCGGGTGAAAATGCCCCCAAAGACGGTGATATCCTTTATCATAGCGTCTGATCAAGCGTGTCTTTGCACGCACCTCTTTGTTTTGTACAGCGCGTTCATTAGCAGGTCGACCGGTTCCGATGCCCCATCAGATTGATAAAACAGCCCTTGTCATGCACTCCGCGGAGCGGATGTTTCACTTGGTGAATGATGTCGCCCGCTACCCGGAATTTCTGCCGTGGTGCGCCAACACCGAGATCCATGAGCAGAATGACGGGGAGCTCACCGCTTCCATGGAAATTGCCAAGGGTGGAGTAACGCACACCCTGACGACCCGCAACCAACTGCAGATGCCGGAGGCCATCGAGATGAGTCTGGTGGATGGCCCGTTCCGGAACCTCCGGGGCCGCTGGCACTTCAAGTCCCTGGATCACAATGCGTGCAAGGTGATTCTGACGCTGGAGTTCGAATTTGCCGGCTCGCTCTCGCGCATGGCGTTCGGCACCGTGTTCAGTCAGGCCGCCAACACCATGGTGGATGCGTTTTGTAAGCGCGCGGATGAACTCTATTCGGGAGGTCTGTGATGCCACATGTGGAGGTTGCTTACGCCCGACCGGACAAGCAGGAAATCGTGCCGGTGACAGTGCCAGAGGGCACCACCGCGCTGGAGGCGGTCAAGCTCTCGGGTATCGTTGGAATCTTCCCGGAGGTTGATCCGGACGCCATCGACATGGGTATCTTCGGTAAGGTGATCAAGGATCCCGCTGCCCATGAGCTGCGCGAAGGCGATCGGGTGGAGCTCTATCGGCCACTCAAGATTGACCCGAAACAGGCGCGCCTGAACCGGGCCAGGAAGAAGGGGTAGATCGCGGTCAGTAGGCCGGCGTTTCTTCCAGCAGCTGGGCTTCGTAATGGGAGAAACGGTCGTTGTCGTAGTAGACGATGATGCGTTGTTCCCGGATGTCCCCGCCACCGCGCTGGAAGGTGTAGATATAGTATTCCCGGGAGGCGTCAACCGGGTTCAGCATCATGGGTGTCCCCATCACTGCGTGCACCTGGCTACGGGGCATTCCCTCGGTGAGTGCGGTCAGCTCTTGATCGGTCACGATGTTGCCTTGCTGGACGTTGATCTTGTACACGCCCGGGAAGCCACATCCGGTCAGAATGAGAGTGAGAATCAGAGCTGTGAGCTTTTGCATCGCCGGGGGAAATCCTCTATCTTGAAATCGCCTGCCTGAGGCAGGTGTGGCACGGGGTAACCGTTTAATGGCGGCTTCATCATACCGGAAGCCGTGAAGCACACCAAAGAGCGAATAGTAACATGTCATCTGAAAACGCCGAATTACGAAAAGTCGGTCTTAAAGTTACTCTGCCGAGAGTCAAGATCTTCAATATTCTTGAGAATGCCGACGAGCACCATTTGAGTGCCGAAGACGTTTACAAGAAGTTGTTGGAGCAGGGGGATGACGTGGGGCTGGCGACTGTGTACCGGGTGCTGACCCAGTTCGAAGCGGCTGGGCTGGTCCTGCGCCACAACTTCGAGGGTGGCCATGCGGTCTTTGAGATGGCTGGCGATGATCATCACGATCACATGGTCTGCACGCAGACCGGCGAGGTAATCGAGTTCGTTGACGAAGTCATCGAAGAACGGCAGAAAAAGATTGCTGAGGAGCGCGGCTACGAGATCGTCGATCACAGCCTGATCCTCTATGTGAAGCCGGTGAAATCGTAAGGCAAAAAAAAGGGCGGGTGAATCACCCGCCCAACAGCTCTCAGGATCGAGAGGGGTAGAGGTTCAGGGGCAGCCTCAGTGATGGGTGGCCTGTCCCTTGGAAAACATTTCCTGAGCGTGTGCAATGGTGTGCTCAGTCATGTCAACGCCGCCCAACATGCGTGCCACTTCGCTGATCCGTCCCTGATCGTCCAATGTTTCAATCTTCGAGAACGTTGCATCGCTTTCGGTGAACTTGCTGACAAACAGGTGCTGGTGGCATTGCGCCGCCACTTGCGGCAGATGAGTCACGCACAGCACCTGACCGTTCCCGCCCAGGGTTCGTAGCAGGCGTCCGACCACTTCTGCGGTACCGCCGCCAATACCCACATCCACTTCGTCAAAGACCAGGGTCGGTGTGGTTGACGTCTGGGCAACCACGACCTGGATGGCGAGGCTGATCCGGGAAAGTTCACCGCCAGAAGCGACCTTGGCCAGGGGGCGAGCCGGCTGGCCCGGGTTGGCGCTAACCAGGAACTCAATGTCCTGCTCGCCGTGGGGGGCGGGTTCATCCTTGGCGTTGCGGCTCAGGTGTGTCACGAATTGCATCGCAGGCATGCTCAGCTGGGCCAGTTCTTCGGCAATGCGCTGGTCGAGCTCCACGGCCGCCTGTTCCCGGGCTTCCGTCAGCTGGCTGGCGAGTTGGTCGAATGCCGCTCGCTGTTTTTCCAGTTCCGCTTCCAGTTGTTCCAGACTGCCGGCACCGCCATCGAGTTCGGCCAGTTCCGCGGACAGTCGCTGATGTAGTTCCGGCAGTTCCTCTGGTGTAATCCGGTGCTTGCGAGCCATCTGATAAATGGCGCTGAGTCGTTCTTCCACTTCCGCCAGTCGTTCCGGGTCCGCTTCGTAGTCATCCACAAAACGTCGCAGGTTGTCGCCGGCCTCAGTGATCTGAATCTGGGCTTCGTTCAGCATCTGGATGGTGTCTGCGAGCGCGGGAACCTCTACGGGAAGTTGCTCCAGTTGCTGAAGCGCCTGGCGGACCATGTCTGCGGCACTGGTTTCCTCTTCGGTACAGAGCAGTGCGGCCTGATGGCTGCTGTGCAGTACCGAATCGGCCTGACTCAGTTGCGCCTGTTCCTGTTCCAGCTGTTCCTGCTCGCCATCTTCCAGATTCAGCCGATCCAGCTCTTCCACCTGGTAGCGCATCAGTTGCAGCTTGGCTTCGGTTTCGTCGGCATTCTGCTGGCGCTCGGTCAGGCGCTGGCGGGTCTGGTGCCAGGTCTTCCAGGCGGCATGGGTGTCGGCGGCCAGGGTCTCGACGCCGGCAAACTCGTCCAGCAGTTTGCGGTGGGTTTCCTTGCGCAGCAGTGACTGGTGCTGGTGCTGGCTGTGAATGTCCATCAGCAGGCCACCCAGGTCTTTCAGGTGGGCCAGCGGACAGGGTTGGCCGTTGATGTAGGCTCGGGAGCGGCCATCCTTGCTGATCACGCGGCGCAGGATGCAGTCGCTGTCGTCATCCAGTTCGTGATTTTCCAGCCACTGGCCGGCCTCGGGAATGTCGGATACATCGAAGGTGGCGGTAATGTCTGCGCGCTTGGCGCCATGGCGAACGGCACCGGCGTCGGCTCGGCCGCCCATGGCCAGACCAAGGGCATCCAGGACAATGGATTTGCCGGCACCGGTTTCACCGGTGAGAGCCGTCATGCCTTTGTTGAACTGGAGTTCCACCCGTTCGGCAATGGCGTAGTTGGAAACCGTAAGCTGTGTGAGCATGCAGAAAACCTCCGCGTCCTTCGAAATGCAGCGCTGACCGTCCCGGTCCGGGATCTGGCCGAATACTGTGATTTCATACAGTGACTGTGAATATATACAGGCTTTTTGTGGTTTGCAAATTCCCGGGCGTGAATTTGTGCCGGATTAATGGCTGGGGTGGTTGAAACCTGCAAGCTGGGCCCCATATCCGTTCGCAACTACAGTTTTCCGGCTCGCCGCGGTCGGAAGTCACGTTGAATCGGCCGTACAGACATCGGCCGCCGGATAGTTAGCAGGAGTGGTCATGAGCACTGACGAAAACCGCAACGAACAGGTAGAAGACGAGTTGAAAGAAGCAACCGAAGCGGCCGCCGAGGAAGCCCAGGCGGACGATGAGGTGGTTGAGAGCGAAGACTCCGAGGTTGAGGCGCTGCGGGCTCAGGTCAAGGAAGCCCAGGAGCAGATGTTGCGCTCCCAGGCCGAAATGCAGAATGTCCGTCGGCGCGCCGAGATTGACGTCGAAAAAGCGCACAAGTTCGCCCTTGAGAAGTTCGTCAAGGAATTGCTGCCCGTTGCGGACAGCCTGGAGAAGGCTGTCGAAAGTACTGAAGCCAACGAGAACACCGGTGAACTGGTCGCTTCCATTCGCGAGGGTGTGGAAATGACTCTCAGTCTGTTCATGAACAGCCTCGAGAAGTTCAACGTTGAGCAGCTCAACCCGGTGGGTGAGCCGTTCGATCCGCAGCAGCACGAAGCCATGTCCATGGTGCCGGCGCCCGATGCCGAGCCGAACAGCGTTGTGGCTGTGGTGCAAAAGGGCTACCTACTGAATGGTCGTGTTGTGCGTCCGGCCATGGTGGTTGTCGCCAAGGCAGAGGAATCGCCAAAAATTGATGAGCAGGCTTGAAAAGTCGATTAAAGCGCCAATATAGCCAGTAAATGGCGAGAGCCGGGGCAATTTTCTCCGGGAAAGCATTCAGAAGAATTGGAGTGACTCAATGAGCAAGATTATCGGTATCGACCTGGGAACCACAAACTCCTGTGTTGCCATCATGGATGGTGACAAGGTTAAGGTTATTGAAAACGCCGAGGGTGATCGTACTACGCCGTCGATCATCGCGTACACGGACGACGGTGAAACCCTGGTAGGTCAGTCTGCAAAGCGTCAGGCCGTGACCAACCCGAACAACACCCTGTACGCCATCAAGCGTCTGATCGGTCGCCGCTTCGAGGACGACGTGGTCCAGAAAGACATCAAGATGGTGCCCTACAAAATCACCAAGGCGGACAATGGTGATGCCTGGGTTGAGGTGAAGGGCGAGAAGATGGCTCCGCCGCAGGTGTCTGCAGAAGTTCTGAAGAAGATGAAGAAGACTGCAGAAGACTACCTGGGCGAGAAGGTAACCGAGGCGGTTATTACCGTACCGGCCTACTTCAACGACAGCCAGCGTCAGGCCACCAAGGACGCAGGCAAGATCGCCGGTCTGGAAGTGAAGCGCATCATCAACGAGCCGACTGCGGCGGCCCTGGCCTACGGCCTGGACAAGAAGAGCGGTGATCGCACCGTGGCGGTTTATGACCTCGGTGGTGGTACCTTTGACCTGTCCATCATTGAAATTGCCGATGTCGATGGCGAGCACCAGTTCGAAGTACTGGCCACCAACGGTGACACCTTCCTGGGTGGTGAAGACTTCGACCTGAAGATCATCGAGTTCCTGGCCGACCAGTTCAAGAAAGACAGCGGCATTGACCTGCGCGGTGACTCCCTGGCGATGCAGCGTCTGAAGGAAGCGGGCGAGAAGGCGAAGATTGAGCTTTCCAGCAGCCAGCAGACCGATGTGAATCTGCCGTACATCACGGCCGATGCCAGCGGTCCGAAGCACATGAACGTCAAGCTGACCCGTGCCAAGCTTGAGTCGCTGGTCGAAGACCTGGTCCAGCGCAGCCTGGAGCCGTGTAAGGTTGCCTTGCAGGATGCGGGCATGAAGGCAGGTGAAATCGACGAAGTTATCCTGGTCGGTGGGCAGACCCGTATGCCGCTGGTGCAGGAAAAAGTTAAAGATTTCTTCGGCAAAGAAGCCCGTAAGGACGTGAACCCCGATGAGGCGGTCGCTATGGGTGCCGCGATTCAGGCAGCCGTTCTGTCTGGCGACGTGAAAGACGTGTTGCTGTTGGACGTAACACCGCTGACCCTGGGTATCGAAACCATGGGTGGCGTGGCGACTCCGCTGATCGACAAGAACACCACGATTCCGACCAAGAAGTCGCAGACGTTCTCCACAGCGGATGACAACCAGACCGCGGTCACCATCCACGTGGTTCAGGGTGAGCGTAAGCAGGCCGCCCAGAACAAGTCGCTTGGCCGTTTCGACCTGGCTGATATCCCGCCGGCGGCGCGAGGGGTTCCGCAGATCGAAGTGACCTTTGACATCGACGCGAACGGTATCCTGAACGTGTCTGCAAAAGACAAGGCGACCGGCAAAGAGCAGTCCATCGTGATCAAGGCCTCTTCCGGCCTGAACGACGACGAAATCGAGAAGATGGTGCGGGACGCCGAGGCGAACGCCGAGGAAGATCGCAAGTTCGAGGAGCTGGTTCAGGTCCGCAACCAGGGTGATGCGATGGTTCACGCCGTTCGCAAAACTCTGACTGAAGCTGGCGACAAGGTCAGTGACAGTGAGAAAGAGTCTATCGAGGCTTCCATCAAGGAGCTCGAGACCGCTCTGGAAGGATCGGACAAGGACGATATTGAAGCCAAGACCCAGAAGCTGACAGAAGTCTCTTCGGAGCTGGCTCAGAAGATGTATGCAGAAGAGGGTGCGCAGGCCCAGCAGGCTGGTGGGCAGGAAGACGCCCAGGCCCAGCAGGCTGACGACGCCGTTGACGCCGAGTTTGAGGAAGTCAAAGACGACGACAAGCGGTAATTCTGACGTACATCAGGTAGTTGGAAAACGCGGGGAGTTCCCCGCGTTTTCCGCGTTTAAAAACAGGGTTTTAAAGCATGGCCAAGCGCGATTATTACGACATTCTCGGGATTTCCCGGGATGCGGACGAGAAGGAAGTCAAGCGAGCCTACCGCAAGCTTGCAATGAAGTATCACCCCGACCGTAACCCGGACGACACCGACGCCGAGAACAAGTTTAAGGAGGCCAGCGAAGCCTACGAGATTCTGGCGGACGACTCCAAGCGGGCCGCCTATGACCAGTTCGGTCACGCCGGCGTTGATGGTCAGGCCGGTGGTGGCTTCGGAGGTGGCGGCGCCAGCTTCTCCGACATCTTCGGCGATGTCTTTGGTGACATCTTTGGTGGCGGTGGCGGACGAGGCCGCAATACCCGTGGTGCGGATTTGCGCTACACCCTGGAGCTGGATCTCGAAGAGGCGGTGAAGGGCAAGAACGTTCAGATCAAGATTCCCGGTCATCGGGAGTGCGAAGTCTGTGATGGCAGCGGTGCGGAGAAAGGTTCGACACCGGAAACCTGTGGTACCTGTAAGGGTATGGGTCAGGTGCGGATGCAGCAGGGTTTCTTCACCGTGCAGCAGGCGTGTCCGACGTGCCGTGGTTCTGGTCAGATCATCAAGAACCCATGTAAGGCCTGCCATGGTCAGGGCCGGGTTCAGGAAGAGAAGACGCTGTCGGTGAAAGTGCCGCCGGGCGTGGATACCGGTGATCGTATCCGTCTCTCCGGCGAAGGTGAAATGGGCGTCGATGGCGGGCCGCCGGGCGACCTGTACGTACAAATCGCCGTGCGTGAGCATTCCCTCTTCACCCGGGACGGCCGCAATCTGTATTGCGAAGTCCCCATCAGTATTGTTGATGCCGCCCTCGGTGGTGAGCTGGAAGTGCCGACCCTCGATGGGCGGGTGAAGTTGAAAATCCCGCCCGAGACCCAGACCGGCAAGCTGTTCCGCCTGCGTAACAAGGGTGTGAGCCCGGTGCGTGGTGGTCCGGCCGGTGACCTGCTGTGCCGTGTGATTGTTGAAACGCCGGTCAACCTGACCAAGCGCCAGAAGGAACTGCTGGATGAATTTCAGCAAACTCTGGACGGCGGCAACGGTACCGAGCATGCTCCGAAGAAGACCTCCTGGTTCGAGGGTGTGAAAAGCTTCTTCGATGAAATGAAATTCTGAGCGGCCGATTAAAGGGAAGTGCGAATATGAGGGTAGCAATCATCGGCGCCGCCGGGCGCATGGGCAAGGTGTTGATTGAGGCGGTTGACGGTACCGAAGGTCTGGAGCTGGGCGCGGCCGTCGTCGAGCCGGGCAGCAGCCTGGTCGGGGCCGACGCCGGGGAAATGACCGGCATCGGCAAAACCGGTATCAAGATGGCCGGTGGTCTGGATGCGGTGAAAGATGATTTTGACGTACTCATCGATTTCACCTTTCCGGACCTCACCCTGGCGAACGCGGAATTCTGCAAGGCCAACGGCAAAATGCTGGTAATCGGAACCACGGGAATGTCCGAAGCCGAGAAAGAGCAGCTCGCCCTGGCGGCGGAGTCCACGCCGGTGGTGTTTGCGCCCAACATGAGTGTGGGGGTCAACGTGGTGCTCAATCTGTTGCGTACCGCCGCCCAGGCTCTCGGCGACGACTACGACGTTGAGATCATTGAGGCCCATCACCGCCACAAGAAAGACGCGCCCTCCGGCACTGCGCTGCGCATGGGTGAAGTGGTTGCCGACGCGCTGGGTCGCGATTTGAAAGAGTGCGCGGTCTATGGCCGCGAGGGCTTTACTGGCGAGCGAACTCGTAAGGAAATCGGTTTTGAAACCATTCGTGCCGGCGATGTCGTGGGCGATCATACGGTGTTGTTTGCCGCCGAGGGTGAGCGGATTGAAGTCACCCACAAGGCGAGCAGTCGCATGACCTTTGCCAAGGGCGCCATGCGCGCGGCCCTGTGGCTCAAGGACAAGCCGGCCGGGCTGTACGACATGCAGGACGTATTGTCGCTGAAATAGAGCTTCGCGGGTGATTATACATGGACAGAAAGCCGCTTATTTTTTACAATAAGGCGGTTTAACTGCACCAAGCGTAGCTTTGAAAACGCCCAGGGAACCAATAGGGTTCCCGGACAACAAAAAGCGGGACGGAGTTTTGACTCCCTCTCGCTTTTTTGCGACCTGAATTTGCGCTTGCGTTCCTGTTCGTGACGAACCGATACGCCACTCGATGAGGATACAAGCCTTGAGCACACCTGCAATCCTTGCACTCGCAGACGGAAGCCTGTTCTACGGCACCGCCATTGGCGCTGACGGAGAAACCAGTGGTGAGGTGGTGTTCAACACCGCCATGACCGGCTACCAGGAAATTCTCACCGATCCGTCCTACTCCCGCCAGATTGTCACCCTGACTTATCCCCACATCGGTAATACCGGTGTTAACGAAGAGGATGTCGAGTCGGATCGCATCCAGGCTGCTGGCCTGATCATCCGCGATCTGCCGCTGACAGCCAGCAACTGGCGCAGCACGGGCACGCTGGACGAGTACCTGCGAAGCAACAACATTGTTGGTATTGCCGATATCGACACCCGTCGCCTGACGCGCATTCTGCGCGACAAGGGCTCCCAGAACGGAGCCGTTGTTGCCGGCGCCGACGCCACGGCTGAGCGTGCCCTGGAGTTGGCCAAGGCGTTCCCTGGCCTGAAAGGCATGGATCTGGCGAAGGAAGTGACCTCGGAAAAGGTCTGGAGCTGGACCCAGAGCGAGTGGACCCTGAACGACGGCTACGGCGAGCGCGGCGAGGCCCGGTTCAAGGTGGTGGCCTGGGATTACGGGGTCAAGTTCAACATCCTGCGGATGCTGGCTTCCCGCGGTTGTGACATCACCGTGGTGCCGGCCCAGACTCCGGCTGCGGACGTTCTGGCCATGAATCCGGATGGTGTGTTCCTGTCCAACGGTCCTGGCGATCCCGAACCGTGTGATTACGCGATCAAGGCGATCCGGGAAGTGCTGGAAACCGAGATCCCGGTCTTCGGTATCTGTCTTGGGCATCAGCTGCTGGCCCTCGCCAGCGGTGCAAAATCCATGAAGATGGGCCACGGTCACCACGGCGCCAATCACCCGGTGCAGAACATCGCTGACGGCACGGTGATGATTACCAGCCAGAACCACGGCTTCGCAGTGGACGAGACTTCCCTGCCAGGCACGTTGGAGGCGACGCACAAGTCGCTGTTCGATGGCACCTTGCAGGGTATCCGGCGCACCGACAAGCCGGCGTTCAGCTTCCAGGGGCACCCGGAAGCCAGTCCGGGCCCCCACGACGTGGCGCCACTGTTCGACGAATTTATCCGGCTGATGAAAGCCCGGTCTGCCTGAGGGCAGTGCTTCCGGGCTGACGTCCGGAAGCGATACGCGCCGCGTTTTGCGCTGCAAGAATTTTAACGTTGCTGACAGGTTTACCACGACATGCCAAAACGTACTGACATCCAAAGCATCCTGATCCTGGGCGCGGGCCCCATCGTGATCGGGCAGGCGTGCGAGTTTGACTACTCCGGAGCCCAGGCCTGCAAGGCCCTGCGAGAGGAGGGTTACCGGGTCATTCTGGTCAACTCCAACCCGGCGACTATCATGACCGATCCGGTGATGGCCGATGCCACCTACATTGAGCCGATCACCTGGAAAACCGTCGCCAAGATCATTGAAAAGGAAAAGCCGGATGCCCTGCTGCCGACCATGGGCGGGCAAACCGCGCTGAACTGTGCCCTGGATCTGGAAAAGCACGGTGTGCTGCAGGAGCACGGCGTTGAAATGATCGGTGCCAATGCGGACACCATCGACAAGGCGGAAGACCGGGATCGCTTCGACAAGGCCATGAAGAAGATCGGTCTCGAGTGCCCCCGTGCCACCATCGCCCATACCATGGAAGAGGCCTGGAAAGTCGCCGACGATATCGGCTTTCCATGCATTATCCGCCCCTCGTTTACCATGGGTGGCTCTGGTGGGGGGATTGCCTACAACCGGGACGAATTCGAAGAGATCTGTACCCGTGGCCTGGACCTGTCGCCGACCAATGAACTGTTGATCGACGAATCGCTGATCGGCTGGAAGGAATACGAGATGGAAGTGGTCCGCGACAAGGCGGACAACTGCATCATCGTCTGCGCCATCGAGAACTTCGACGCCATGGGCGTGCACACCGGTGACTCGATTACCGTGGCCCCGGCCCAGACGCTGACGGACAAGGAATACCAGATCATGCGGAACGCCTCCCTGGCGGTCCTGCGTGAGATCGGTGTGGAAACCGGCGGCTCCAATGTACAGTTCGGCATCAATCCCGAGACCGGCCGGATGGTGGTCATCGAGATGAACCCGAGGGTGTCCCGTTCGTCCGCGCTGGCATCCAAGGCCACGGGGTTCCCGATTGCCAAGGTCGCGGCCAAGTTGGCGGTGGGTTACACCCTGGATGAGCTCCGCAACGAGATCACCGGTGGTGTCACTCCGGCCTCGTTCGAGCCCAGCATCGACTACGTAGTCACCAAGATTCCGCGGTTTACCTTTGAGAAATTCCCGCAGGCTGACGCCCGACTGACCACCCAGATGAAGTCTGTGGGTGAGGTGATGGCGATCGGTCGCACGTTCCAGGAGTCCCTCCAGAAGGCCCTGCGAGGCTTGGAAGTCGGCTCCGAAGGGTTTGATGAGAAGCTGGAGCGCCTCAGCTCCGAGGATTCCCAGGAAACTCTGATCAGCGAGCTCAACGTGCCCGGGGCGGAGCGCGTCTGGTACATCGGCGATGCCTTCCGTGCTGGCATGAGCGTCGACGATGTGTTCCAGCATACCCACGTGGACCCCTGGTACCTGGTGCAGATTGAAGATCTGATCCGGGAAGAGCAGGCCCTGAAATCCGCCGGCAAGGCCGACATTGATCAGGCCACGCTGTTCCGCCTGAAGCGAAAGGGCTTCTCGGATGCGCGTCTGGCCAAGCTGCTGGGCATCTCGGAAGTGAGCCTGCGCAAACTGCGTCACGATCTGGGTATCCGTCCGGTCTACAAGCGGGTCGACACCTGCGCCGCAGAGTTTGCCTCCGATACCGCCTACATGTACTCCACCTATGAGGAAGAGTGCGAGGCCGACGCCAGCGATCGCGAGAAGATCGTGGTGATCGGAGGTGGTCCGAACCGAATTGGCCAGGGTATCGAGTTCGACTACTGCTGTGTACACGCGGCATTGGCCATGCGTGAAGACGGTTACGAAACCATCATGATCAACTGCAACCCGGAGACTGTGTCCACCGACTATGACACCTCCGACCGGTTGTATTTCGAGCCGATCACCCTTGAGGATGTGCTGGAAATCATCCACGTCGAGAAGCCCAAGGGCGTGATTGTCCAGTACGGCGGTCAGACTCCGCTGAAACTGGCGCGTGGCCTGGAAGCCGCCGGCGTACCCATCATCGGGACCAGCCCGGACGCCATCGACCGGGCTGAAGACCGTGAGCGGTTCCAGCAGATGATTACCCGTCTGGGGCTGAAGCAGCCTGAAAATGCCACCGTGCGCAGTCACGAGGAAGGCATTCTGGCGGCCCGGGAGATTGGCTACCCCTTGGTGGTTCGTCCCTCCTATGTTCTGGGTGGGCGCGCCATGGAGATCGTCTACGATGAAGACGAGCTGGTGCGGTACATGCGGAACGCCGTGCTGGTATCCAATGACAGTCCGGTCCTGCTCGACCACTTCCTGAATGCCGCCATCGAGGTGGACATTGACGCCATCTGTGACGGCAAGGACGTGGTGATTGGCGGTATCATGCAGCACATTGAGCAGGCCGGCGTGCATTCCGGTGACTCCGCCTGTTCGTTGCCGCCCTACACCCTGTCCCAGCAGGTTCAGGATGAGATGCGCGACGCCGTGAAAAAGATGGCAATCGAGCTGGATGTGGTCGGCCTGATGAACGTGCAGCTGGCGTGGCAGGATGACGAGATCTACGTCATCGAGGTTAACCCGCGTGCGTCCCGTACGGTACCGTTCGTGTCCAAGGCCATCGGGGTCTCCCTGGCCAAGGTTGCGGCACGTGCCATGGCAGGTGTGTCACTGGCCGATCAGGGCTTCACTAAGGAAATTATCCCGACCTATTACGCGGTGAAGGAATCGGTGTTCCCGTTCAACAAGTTCCCGGCGGTGGATCCAATCCTCGGGCCGGAGATGAAATCGACCGGTGAGGTCATGGGGTTGGGCGACAGCTTCGACGAAGCCTTTGCCAAGGCCGCACTGGCGGTTGGTGAAAGCCTGCCGGTCAAGGGTACCGCCTTTATGTCGGTCCGGGATGTGGACAAAGCGGGTGCTGCCAAGGTAGCGCGGGATCTGGTGGACGCCGGGTTCAAGCTGATTGCCACCACCGGAACCGCCAAGGCCCTGAAAGAGACTGGTATCGAGGTGGAGCGGGTGAACAAGGTCCGCGAGGGGCGTCCGCACATTGTGGATGCCATCAAGAATGGTCAGGTTCAGCTGATTATCAACACCACTGAAGGTCGCAAGGCGATTTCGGATTCGGCGCAGATTCGCCAGTCCGCCCTGCAGGCCAAGGTGACTTACACAACGACTCTGGCAGGTGGCGAAGCCTTCTGTCGGGCCATCAAATTCGGCCCGGAGCGCACTGTACGTCGCCTCCAGGATCTTCACGCAGGAAAGTGAGACTATGGCTGACAGAGTACCGATGACTAAGGGAGGCGAGAGCAGCCTCCGCGCTGAGCTTCAAAAGCTGAAGTCCGAAGATCGCCCACGAGTGATTGCAGCTATTTCCGATGCCCGTGAGCACGGCGATCTTAAAGAAAATGCCGAATACCATGCGGCCCGTGAACAGCAGAGTTTTATTGAGGGTCGTATTCAGGAAATCGAAGGCAAGTTGTCCGCGGCCCAGGTGATTGACGTCACCACCATGGACAACCACGGCAAGGTGATTTTCGGCACTACGGTTCATCTTCTGAACATGGATACGGACGAGCAGGTGGTCTACCAGATCGTGGGAGAGGACGAGGCCGACATCAAGGCTGGCAAGATTTCCATCTCTTCGCCCATTGCGCGTGCTCTCGTAGGCAAAAACGAAGGGGATGTGGTGGCTATTCGGGTGCCCTCTGGCACGGTCGAATACGAAATCGAAGAGGTTGAGTACGTCTGACACGGAAGTGCGGCCACAAAAAAGCCGGCTCGGGATTCCCCCAGCCGGCTTTTTTATGCCTGATCGGCGCCCGGTTTCAGTTCTTGTGGCGCAGCAGGTTGGACAGTTTCGGGTTGGGCTTCTTGGCTCGACGCAGGATGACGGCGATCTTGCCGATGGACTGGACCAGCTCTGCCCCGGATGCCTCACACAGGGCATTTACCGCTTCCTGGCGGGCGTCCCGATCCTGGCTGGCAACCTTTACCTTGATGAGTTCGTGGTCGTTCAGGGCGCGCTCCAGTTCTTCCTGAAGTCCTTCGGACAGGCCTTTGTCACCAACAATGATGACTGGCTTCAGATTGTGGGCGATAGCCCGGTATTCCCGGCGCTGTTCCGGTGAAAGACTCATGATGTAATCTCTTTATGGGTGCAATTAACAAAACGTCAGCGGTGCATGCGCTGGCAACATCGTATAATCCGCGGATTGTAACAGATCACTTCCCGGTAGAAATGGCCGTTAACACTTACGGTGGGGAATGGCCGATTGCCGGAACATTTCAGGGGTGGCTGGGTCAAATGAGTCGTCCGGGCGTTGTAATTTCAGATTTGGCGCCCAATATGTGGGTTATGGCCGCAATTTTTCAGGATTGCATGGGCTGTCAGGGCCGACCCGAGGGTCGCCCGTCTGTGGTCGATACGGATAGGCCGTTTCTGGTGGACGGGCGTACAATTGGTGTAAGGTGTCAGAAAAGGGCGGTTCCCGCGAGGACAGCTCTTCAATTCACAGGTGATGATCCTTGAACGATATGGCAAAAAATCTGGTTCTCTGGCTAATAATAGCCGCCGTACTGCTGATGGTGTTTCAGAATTTCTCTCCCACCCCCAGCGGTCAGCAAGTCAATTACTCCCAATTTGTTGAAATGGTCCAGCAGGGCCAGGTCAGCAAGGTGACGATCGATGGCCTGGAAATCCAGGGTACCCGTGGTGACGGGTCCCAGTTCCAGACCATCCGGCCGCAGGTTTCCGACAACAAACTGATGGATGACCTGCTGGCCAACAGCGTTGAAGTTATCGGTAAGGAGCCCGAGAGCCAGAGCCTGTGGACGCAGTTGCTGGTGGCCGCGTTCCCGATATTGATCATTATCGCGTTGTTCGTGTTCTTTATGCGACAGATGCAAGGCGGTGGTGGCGGCAAAGGCCCGATGTCGTTCGGCAAGAGCAAAGCGCGTCTGATGAGTGAAGATCAGATCAAGACGACGTTTGGCGACGTCGCTGGTGTGGACGAAGCCAAGGAAGACGTGAAGGAGCTTGTGGATTTCCTTCGGGATCCCAGCAAATTCCAGCGTCTTGGTGGCAGCATCCCCAAAGGTGTCTTGATGGTCGGTCAGCCGGGTACCGGTAAGACCCTGCTTGCCAAGGCGATCGCCGGCGAGGCGAAGGTGCCGTTCTTCTCCATTTCCGGCTCGGATTTCGTCGAAATGTTCGTGGGTGTCGGTGCCTCCCGGGTACGTGACATGTTCGAGCAGGCCAAGAAACAGAGCCCGTGCATCATCTTCATTGATGAGATTGATGCGGTCGGTCGCCATCGTGGCGCTGGCATGGGTGGCGGTCACGACGAGCGCGAGCAGACCCTGAACCAGTTGCTGGTTGAAATGGACGGCTTTGAAGGCAACGAGGGTGTCATCGTCATCGCCGCCACCAACCGCCCTGACGTACTCGATCCGGCGCTCCTGCGTCCGGGACGTTTCGACCGCCAGGTTGTGGTTGGTTTGCCGGACATCATCGGGCGTGAACAGATCCTCAAGGTGCACATGAAGAAAGTGCCCCTGGCGGATGGCGTTGAGCCGGTCCTGATTGCCCGCGGTACCCCCGGATTCTCCGGTGCGGACCTCGCCAACCTGGTGAACGAAGCGGCCCTGTTTGCGGCCCGCCGTAACCAGCGACTGGTGTCCATGGAGGAGTTCGAACTCGCCAAGGACAAGATCATGATGGGCGCGGAACGCAAGTCCATGGTGATGAGTGAGAAGGAAAAGCGGAACACGGCGTACCACGAGTCCGGTCACGCTATTGTTGGTCGTCTGATGCCCGAACACGATCCGGTCTACAAGGTCAGCATCATCCCCCGGGGCCGTGCCCTGGGTGTCACGATGTTCCTTCCGGAGGAAGACAAGTACAGTCACAGCAAGCGGTTCCTGATCAGTTCCATCTGCAGCCTGTTTGGCGGACGTATCGCGGAAGAACTGACCCTCGGTTTCGATGGTGTTACCACCGGTGCCTCCAACGACATCGAGCGGGCCACGAGTCTGGCCCGCAATATGGTGACGCGCTGGGGACTGTCCGAAAAACTGGGTCCGCTGCAGTACGACACCGACAGCGAAGAGCCGTTCCTGGGGCGTTCTGCCGGTCAGGCGCAGACGGTCTATTCTCCGGAAACCGCGCAGCGCATTGATGAAGAAGTTCGCAACATCATTGATGAATGCTACGAGAAGGCGCGTCAGCTGTTGATCGACAATCGCGACAAGCTCGATCTGATGGCGGATGCGTTGATGAAGTACGAAACCATCGACCGCTTCCAGATCGACGACATCATGGAAGGCCGGGTTCCACGCCCACCAAAAGGTTGGGGCGACAGTGGTCCGACCGGTGGTGCCAAGGTTGATGAGCCCGAACCGGCGCCCGAGTCCAAGGGCTCCGATGACGGTCGTCAGCCCGGTGTCGGTCGGCCTGCCGGCGAGCACTGACACCACCAGCGACCTGTAGGTGATACCTCTGCGCCGCCCGGAATCCGGGCGGCGTTTGTTTTTGTTCTTCAGAAAAAAAGGTTTGCTATGGAAATGAATTTTGCCGGGCGGGCGTTGGATATGTCCCGTTGTCATGTAATGGGCATCCTGAATGTCACGCCTGACTCTTTTTCCGATGGTGGTCAATTCAATCGCCCGGAGGCGGCGATGGCGAGAGTCCGGCAAATGGTCGCAGATGGCGCAGCATTTATTGACGTTGGTGGCGAATCCACCAGGCCTGGCGCCACGCCAGTCTCGGTCCAGGAAGAGCTTGATCGGGTCTGCCCGGTAATCGAGGCGATTGTCGGGGAGCTGGACGTGGTGGTGTCGGTGGATACCAGCGCGCCGGAAGTGATGGCCGAGACCGCGCGCCTGGGTGCCGGGCTCATCAATGATGTCCGGGCGCTGCAGCGTGAGGGGGCCCCTGAGGCTGCGGCAAAGGCCAATGTGCCTGTCTGCATCATGCATATTCAGGGTGAGCCGGACACCATGCAGGATCGTCCGGAGTACCGGAATGTCTGTCGGGACGTCAGTTCCTTTCTGACGGAGCGAATGCGGGTGGCGGAACTGGCAGGCGTGCGGCCCGAAAACATCATCCTGGACCCGGGGTTCGGGTTCGGGAAAACGGTAGAGCACAATTTCCGGCTGCTCGCCGCACTGGAGCAGTTGCACGTGCTGGGTCACCCTCTGCTCGTGGGTATGTCCCGAAAGTCCATGCTGGGTGCAATTACTGGGCGGGATGTAAATGAACGGTTGCCCGCAAGCCTCGCCGCCGCGACAATATCAGCCATGAAAGGGGCCAGCATCGTCCGGGTGCATGATGTCCGCGAAACAGTGGATGCCGTCAAGGTAGTGGCGGCCATGAAGGAGGGGCGTTAATGTCCGATAGAAAGTATTTCGGCACCGACGGGATTCGGGGTCGGGTCGGCGAATCACCTATTACACCGGAATTCATGCTGCGCCTGGGCTGGGCCGCCGGCCAGGCTTTCAAGCGTGATGGTCAGCGCAATAGCGTGTTGATCGGCAAGGACACCCGCATCTCGGGTTACATGTTTGAATCAGCACTGGAAGCGGGCCTCGCGGCTGCAGGCGTCGACGTCAAGCTGCTCGGGCCAATGCCAACCCCCGCCATTGCCTACCTGACTCGGACGTTCCGGGCGTCCGCGGGCATTGTGATCAGTGCCTCCCACAATCCGCACCATGACAATGGCATCAAGTTTTTCTCGCCCGCCGGGACCAAGCTCGACGATGCTCTGGAAGAAGAAATTGAGCGTTGGCTCGATAAGCCCCTGGAAGTGTGCGCTTCCGAAGAGCTGGGTAAGGCCTCCCGCGTGGATGACGCCCCGGGCCGGTATGTGGAATTCTGCAAGAGTACGGTGCCCAACGAGTTCGCCCTCGACGACATGAAGATCGTCCTCGATTGTGCTCATGGCGCAACTTATCACGTGGCACCGAAGGTGTTCCGTGAGCTGGGGGCAACAGTGTCGGTGATCGGCGGCGAGCCGGATGGCCTCAACATCAACCTCAATGTCGGGTCCACCTACCTCGACGGACTCAAGCGGGCGGTGGTTGAGCAAGGGGCGGATCTCGGCATTGCCTTTGATGGGGACGGCGATCGGGTATTGATGGTCGACCGGGATGGCTCTGAAGTGGACGGTGACGAGTTGTTGTATGTCATTGCGTCCCAGCGTTTTGCGGAGGGCCGTCTCAAGGGTGGTGTGGTCGGTACGCTGATGACCAACCTGGGTGTCGAGCTTGCCTTGCGGGAGCAGGGTATTGAATTCGAACGGGCCAAGGTCGGTGACCGGTACGTGATGGAGCGGCTGGTGGCCAACAACTGGATGCTCGGAGGTGAGGGGTCGGGGCACATGGTGATCCGGGACTGCACCAGCACGGGTGATGGCATTGTCTCGGCGCTCCAGGTCTTGCTCGCGATCAGCAAATCCGGAAAGACGCTGGCCGAGTTGCGCCAGGGAATGAGCAAGCTGCCCCAGACGATGGTGAATGTCAGGGTTGCGAAGCGTTTCGATCCCCTTGCACGGGACGACATTGCCGCCGCTGTCAGAAAGGCTGAATCCAAACTTGGCGAGGCCGGTCGGGTGCTGCTGCGGGCCTCCGGCACTGAGCCGCTCATCCGTGTGATGACCGAGGGGCAGGATGCTGCGGAGATTGACCGTATAGCCCAGGAGCTGGCTGCGGTGGTGAAGAGTTCTACCGCATAATTTTGTATTTTCAGGCGGTTGTCTGTCGGGAGGGACTGCTGTATAGTTCGCCCTCCCTCGAATTTGGGAACTGTTATGCGTCGCAAGATTGTAGCCGGAAACTGGAAAATGAATGGGTCGAAAGACCTTGCCAAGAAGCTTGTTGGCCATGTCCAGTCAGAGGTCGGTTCTCTTGATAATGGCGTGGAGGTTGTTATTATCCCTCCCGCGATTTATGTCAATGATGTCGCAAAGCAGTCCGGCGGTGATTTGGCTGTCGGGATCCAGAACGTCGGCCAGTGGCAGTCGGGAGCCTACACCGGAGAGATATCTGCGGACATGGCGAAGGATCAGGGGTGTCGCTACGCCCTGGTTGGTCATTCGGAGCGGCGCCAGTTGTTTGGCGAAAGCGACGAAGTGGTGGCCGCCAAAGTTGAGCGATTGACGTCCTGTGGTCTTACGGCAGTGGTTTGTGTCGGTGAAACCCTCGACGAACGTGAGGCCGGCCAGGCAGAAGCTGTCGTAGCCAGGCAGGTCAAGGAAGGGTTGGCCAATGTGGCAGCCGACCAATGGGACAGAATTGTTGTGGCGTACGAGCCGGTCTGGGCGATCGGTACGGGTAAGACCGCCACTGCAGAAGATGCCCAGGCAATGCACGCTTCAATCCGCGGGGTGCTTTCAGAGATCGGGGCGCCAGCCGAAAGCATTTCCCTGCTTTACGGCGGCAGTGTAAAAGCGGATAATGCAGCGGCGCTTTTTGCCGAGCCGGATATTGACGGCGGTTTGATCGGCGGGGCGTCTCTGGTAGCAGAAGATTTTGTGAGTATTTGCCGGTCTGTTCCGGCAGGTACCAAAAGTTAAAGGTTCGCGAGAGTCGATATGGATTGGATGGAAACACTGGTAGTCGTTGTGCACGTGGTGATCGCGGTGGCACTGGTGGGTCTTGTTCTGATCCAGCAGGGCAAGGGCGCAGATGCCGGCGCCGCTTTTGGTGGCGGTGCGTCCCAGACGGTATTCGGCAGTCAGGGTAGCGGAAGCTTTCTGACCCGCCTGACCACGATTCTTGCAATCGTCTTTTTTGTGACAAGTTTTTCGCTGGCGGTCTTCGCCAAGCAGCGTGCCGAAGTGGCGGGTGAAGCTGGTATTCCGGTTGTTGAGGAATCCAAGGAAGCGGCACCGGCTGAGCAGGCTGCGGAAGGTGATGCAGCGCCGGACAGCGGAGCCGAGAACGGGGAGTCTGATCTCCCTGAGCTCGAGTAAGAGTGTTGCCCGGGTGGTGGAACTGGTAGACACGCTATCTTGAGGGGGTAGTGGCGAAAGCCGTGCCGGTTCGAGTCCGGCCCCGGGCACCATATTAGAAGAAAAACGGCTTGGAATCTCCAGGCCGTTTTTTTTGGTCAGTCCTTGACCAGTTCCTCCGGCGTCTCTATACTCCGGCGGATATTGGAGCCAGCGGGCGTAAGCGCGCAGGTTTCTGGCAGGCCAGGTGTCTGTCAGCAGGAAGCGGTTCACCGGTTTGCTTCCTGTGAGTTCTTGCAACAAAGGGCCCCATTTTCAGGGGCTTTTTGATTAAGGGGCCTGGCGCATCAGGTCCTGGTGCATAAAAAGGGCTGATCAACAGCCCTTTTTTTGTTTTTGGGGCCGGTAAATTTGAGAACGGAGACGGCATAACTTGTCAGCCAAGCTTAAGCAACTGGAAGACATCCTTCGGCCGGTGGTCGAAGGCCTGGGCTATGAGTTCTGGGGGATTGAATATCGCTCGCAGGGGCACCATTCGAAGCTGCGGGTGTTTATCGATGATGCCGAGAATGGCATTTCGGTTGAAGACTGCGAAAAAGTCAGTCGCCAGATCAGCGGTGTGATGGACGTGGAAGATCCCATCCAGTCGGAATATACGTTGGAGGTTTCCTCGCCCGGAATGGATCGGCCGCTGTTTCGTCTGGAACAGTATGAAGCCTTTGCAGGCCATCAGGTCCAGATCCGGTTGCGGATGGCGTTTGAAGGCCGTCGCAAGTTCCAGGGTCTGATCAAAGGCATTGAGGGTGATGATGTGATTGTGGTGGTTGATGACCACGAATATCTGTTGCCGTTCGACAGCATCGAGCGGGCCAACATCATCCCGGTGTTTGAATGAACACATCTGAACAAATGTCAGTGGACGCACAGTTTATCTTGAGGGCAGGGCAATCGAATGAGTAAAGAGATCTTGCTGGTGGTTGAATCCGTCTCGAACGAGAAGGGAGTCGAGAAGGATGTGATTTTTGAGGCGATCGAGCTTGCGCTCGCCACCGCTGCCAAAAAACGGTACGAGGACGAAGAGGCCGATATCCGGGTTTCCATCGATCGTCGCACCGGTGAATATGAAACGTTCCGTCGCTGGCTGGTCGTGGACAACGATGCGGTCCCGGCCCTGGGAACCGAGCTGACCTTGCAGGAAGCAGAAGAGATCGACGGCAATCTGAAGCCTGGGGATATCTACGAGGAGAAAACCGAATCCGTGGCCTTTGGCCGGATTGGTGCTCAGGCGGCCAAGCAGATCATTTTCCAGAAGGTTCGGGAAGCCGAGCGCACCAAGATTGTCGACAGTTACCGGGATCGTGTCGGTGAGCTGGTCTCCGGCACCGTCAAGAAGGTTACCCGCGACAACGTGATTGTCGATCTGGGCGCAAACGCCGAGGCGCTGTTGCCCCGGGAAAATCTCATTCCCCGGGAAACCTTCCGGATGGGGGATCGGGTTCGCTCACTCCTGTTGGAGATTCGCACCGATCATCGCGGCCCTCAGTTGATTCTGAGCCGGACCGCCCCGCAGATGCTGATCGAGCTGTTCCGCATCGAAGTGCCGGAGATCGCCGAGGATCTGATCGAGATTCGCGGTGCCGCCCGTGATCCGGGCTCCCGCGCCAAGATTGCAGTAAAAACCAATGACCGCCGGATCGATCCGGTGGGCGCCTGCGTCGGTATGCGCGGTTCGCGTGTGCAGGCGGTGTCCAACGAGCTGGGCGGTGAGCGTGTTGATATCGTGCTTTGGGATGATAACCCCGCTCAGTTGGTGATCAACGCCATGGCGCCGGCGGAAGTTGCTTCCATTGTTATGGACGAAGACCGTCATACCATGGAGGTCGCGGTCGGGGAAGATAACCTGGCGCAGGCGATCGGTCGTAACGGACAGAACGTCCGGTTGGCCACAGAGTTGACGGGCTGGACCCTGAACGTGATGACCGAAGAAGAGGCCGGTGAACGTCAGGAACAGGAGTACAATCGTCTGGTGGATCACTTTACGAGCAATCTGGATGTGGACGATGAATTCGCCGGTATCCTGATTGATGAAGGTTTTACATCCATCGAAGAAGTGGCCTATGTGCCGATGGAAGAGATGCTGGCGATCGACGGCTTTGACGAAGACACCGTCACTGAGCTCCGTCGCCGCGCCAAGGACGTTCTGCTGAACCAGGCCTTGGCAAGCGAGGAAGCACTCGAGGGTGCCGAACCGGCAGAAGATCTTCTGGCGATGGAAGGCATGGACCGCAGCCTGGCGTTCAAGCTGGCTGGTATGGGCGTGCGCACTATGGAAGATCTCGCGGAGCAGTCGGTAGGTGATCTGCTCGAGATTGAAGGTATGGATGAAGAGCGTGCCGGTCAGCTGATCATGACTGCACGTGCCCCCTGGTTTGAAGACCAGGCTTAATTCGGGAGGAGGACCAGTATGGCTGAAGTAACGGTAAAACAACTGGCCGATGACGTAGGCGCTCCCGTGGATCGTTTGCTGAAGCAGATCGTGGAAGCGGGCCTGAAAGCCCGTTCTGAAAATGATTCTGTGTCCAGCGATGAGAAGCAGCAGTTGCTGGCCTATTTGAGAAAAAACCACGGTGAGGCGGATTCAGAACCCCGCAAGATCACCTTGAAACGCAAAACCACAACCACGCTCAAGGCCGGCAAGGCCAAGACCGTCAACGTGGAAGTTCGTAAGCGCCGTACCTATATCAAGCGCGCCGAACTGCAACCGGAGGCCGAAGCGCCGCAGCCGGAAGTGGTAGAAGAGGAGCGTAAGCAGGAGCCCGCACCGGTGGCGGAAACGCCGAGCGCGGCCGCAGAGCCGGCACCGAAGGCCGAGGCTGAAGCTGCTGCGAAACCGAGTGATGAGCCTGCTCCGGAAGCGTCCGAGCCGGTTGCCGAGGAGAAGCCCAAGAAGGCGGCCGAACCCGAGCCGATTCCTGCGCCGGAAGATATGCCGATTCCGCCGCCTGAAGGTGAAGGGAAAGACAGAAAGCCGAAGAAGAAAAAGGAAAAAGCTCGAGAGCGCGGCGATGAGATTGAAGAAGGCAAGCCGAAGAAGAAATCGGCGGGCCATCGTGGTCCGCGCAGCCGACCGGTGGACGAGCCTCTGGTGATTTCCGAGGACGAAGAAGATACCACCCTGCGGAAACCGCTGCGTGCGAAAAAGAAACCCAAAGAGAAGCGTCATGGCTTCGAGAGGCCGACCAAACCAATGGTCAGAGAAGTAGAGATTCCCGAAACGATCACCGTAGGTGACCTTGCCCAGCGTATGGCGGTCAAGGCCGCAGACGTGATCAAAACCCTGATGGGCATGGGCGTGATGACCACCATCAACCAGGCACTTGATCAGGAAACCGCTGTTCTGGTGACCGAAGAGTTGGGTCACAAGGCGAAGACCGTCAGCGAAGACGCGTTCGAAGAGGAAGTGCTGAGCGAGTTCTCCTTTGAAGGTGGCGAGAAGACCAAGCGTGCCCCGGTTGTGAGTGTTATGGGTCACGTTGACCACGGTAAGACGTCATTGCTGGATTACATCCGCCGTACCAAGGTTGCCTCGGGCGAGTCCGGTGGCATTACCCAGCACATCGGTGCTTACCACGTCGAAACCGACCACGGCATGGTGTCTTTCCTGGATACCCCGGGTCACGCGGCGTTCACCGCCATGCGTGCTCGCGGCGCCCAGTGCACCGACATCGTTATCCTGGTTGTTGCAGCGGATGACGGCGTCATGCCGCAGACCAAAGAAGCCGTACAGCATGCGCGCTCTGCAGGCGTCCCGATTGTCGTAGCCATCAACAAGATGGACAAGGAAGGCGCTGATCCGGATCGGATCAAGAGTGAGCTGGCGGCCCTGGAAGTTGTTCCGGAAGACTGGGGCGGCGATGTTCAGTTCGTCCCCGTTTCCGCACACACGGGTGATGGTATCGAGGCACTGCTGGAAGCGGTCTTGCTGCAGTCGGAAATTCTTGAGCTGGAAGCCTCTCCGGATGCCCCGGCCAAGGGTGTTGTGGTCGAGTCCAGTCTCGAGCGCGGCCGTGGTTCTGTAGCTACCGTTCTCGTCCAGAACGGTACCTTGCGTCAGGGCGACATGGTCGTAGCCGGTTCTTACTTCGGTAAGGTCCGGGCGATGACCGATGAAGCCGGCAAGCAAACCAAGGAAGCAGGACCCTCCATTCCGGTAGAGATCCTGGGTCTCAACGGTACCCCGGATGCCGGTGACGAGTTCTTCGCCGTAGCCGACGAGAAGAAGGCGAAGGAACTGGCCGAATTCCGTCAGACCCGTGAGCGCGAGCAGCGTCTCCAGCGTCAACAGGCGGCCAAGCTTGAGAACCTGTTCGAGAATATGGGCAAGGACGAGGTCAAAACCCTCAATGTAGTGCTCAAGACAGACGTGCGAGGTTCTCTCGAAGCCATTACCAAGGCGCTGCAAGATCTGGGCAACGACGAAGTTCAGGTCAAGATCGTGTCTTCGGGCGTAGGCGGTATTGCCGAGACCGACATCAGCCTGGCGATGGCGACCAACGCGGTTATCTTCGGTTTCAACGTACGTGCCGATGCGGCGTCCAAGCGCCTGGTCGAGCAGGAAGGCCTGGATCTGCGCTACTACAGCATCATCTATAACCTGATCGATGACGTGAAAGCGGCTCTGACCGGCATGCTGGCACCGGAGTTCCGCGAGGACATCGTCGGTATTGCCGATGTGCGCGACGTGTTCCGTTCGCCGAAGTTTGGCCAGGTTGCGGGTTGCATGGTGACCGAAGGTACTGTTTACCGTAACAAGCCGATCCGCGTCCTGCGGGATAACGTGGTGATCTTTGAAGGCGAACTGGAATCCCTGCGTCGTTTCAAGGACGACGTGCCCGAGGTCCGCAATGGCATGGAATGTGGTATCGGTGTTAAGGGCTACGACGTGAAGGTTGGTGACCAGATCGAAGTCTTCGACCGCGTTCGGGTTGAGCGCAAGCTCGAATCCACGGGGGCCTGATGCCAAGAGAGTTCAGTCGTATTGATCGCATCGGCGACCAGATGCAGCGTGAACTGGCCCAGCTGATCCAGCGGGAGGTTAAGGATCCGCGGGTCGGTCTGGTGTCGGTCAACGCCGTGAAAGTGAGTCGTGACCTCGGTTACGCCGATGTCTACGTGTCGCTGTTGTCCACCGAGGAACTGACCGAGGACTCGGCCGAGGTGCAGGACTCCCTCAAGGTACTGGCCAAGGCGTCAGGGTTTCTGCGAGGGCAGGTCGGTCGGGCCATGAAACTGCGGGTTGTGCCCCAGCTTCGCTTCCACTTCGACACCCTGCAGGGCTACAGCCGTAAGATGGACAGCCTCATTCGGAAGGCCGTTGGCGATAAGCCGGCGGTCGACCGCGATGAGGACGACCGCCAGGATGATCCGGAGCAGAACGCTTGAGCCGCAGACGCAAGGGTCGTGAGGTTAACGGCATTCTGGTGATCGACAAGCCTCAGGGGGTGACCTCCAACGGCATTCTGCAGCAGGTCAAGCGCCTGTATGGGGCCGCCAAGGCCGGCCATACCGGCGCGCTCGATCCGCTGGCAACCGGTGTGCTGCCGCTGTGTTTCGGAGAGGCCACCAAGTTCTCCCAGATGATGCTGGACAGCGACAAGGCCTACATCGCAACCGCCCGCCTGGGCGTCCGGACCGAAACCGGCGACAGCGAAGGGGCGGTTGTGGAGGAGAAGCCGGTGGAGGTGGATCTGTCGGCCGATCACCTGGAATCCGTCTTGGACGGTTTTCGCGGCAACATCCAGCAGGTTCCTTCCATGTACTCCGCCCTCAAGCACAAGGGGCGTCCTCTCTATGAATACGCCCGTGAGGGCATTGAGGTTGAGCGTCCTGCCCGGCCGGTGACGATTTATGAGCTGACCCTGCTGGCGGTTCGGGACAACGAACTCGACATTGCCGTCAGCTGCACCAAGGGTACGTATATTCGCTCACTGGTGGAGGACATCGGGGCTGTCCTGGGTTGTGGTGCCCATGTCACGGCATTGCGCCGGACCATGGCGTCCGGCTTTACCCTGGACAGTGCCCATAAGGTTCCGGAACTTGAGGCCATGCGAGAGCGCGGCGAGAGCCTGGATGGACTTCTGGTTGCTCCGGACGCGGCCTTGTCGATGTTCCCGGAAGTGAAGCTGGCGGGGCCATCGCTGGTATCGATATTGAACGGACAACCGGTTAGAATAACCGGTCAATCCCAACAAGGTTTCGTGCGCGTCTATGGCAACGAGGGCTTCGTGGGGTTGGCGGAAGCAATCACCGAAGGCGAGGGGGTCAAACTGGTCCCGCGCCGATTGGTGAAGAACAGCGATCAACGCTAGACGTGTCGCTGGTTAGCCGGGCTGTAGAGATGCGCGGTTCGGCCGTATTCGAGAGCATCGCAAACAATGAGGTGAAATATGGCACTTTCTGCCAGTGAGAAGTCACAGATCGTTAAGGATTTTCAGCAAGGTGATGGCGATACCGGTTCTCCTGAAGTTCAGGTTGCACTGCTGAGCGCCAACATCAACAAGCTGCAGGATCACTTCAAGACCAACAAGCAGGATCATCATTCCCGCCGTGGTCTGATCCGGATGGTAAACCAGCGTCGTAAGCTGCTGGACTACCTGAAGCGCAAGAACGCCGACCGTTACCTGGAACTGATCCAGCGTCTTGGCCTGCGTCGCTAATCCGGTCTTTTCGACCTGAAGGCTGCTTCCGGCATGGCCGGAGCACGCCGGCAACCGGTGGAACCGTTTCGGGTTCTGCCGGTTGTGCTTTTCTCACCAGCAATACCGCAGTGGAAGTGTCGGTGATATCGAAGGATTCCCTGTCGTAATGGAAAGCCGAAATCGATAGCAGGTTGTTGAAAAGCCCGGGCGGACTTCCTCTTGGTCGTCCACCGTCTTACCGGGGTTTTGCAACAGCCTGTTAGCTTTCAGACGGGTTGCCTTTCGGATCACATGACCAACACTGGCGGCCAACGATCGCACGCATGGGTGTGTCGATTGAATCAATCTGGAATAGAGTTATCAGGAGTTTTTTGTGGATCTGAAACCTGTCAAAAAGACATTTGAGCTTGGCGGCAAGACCGTCACTCTGGAAACCGGTCGCATCGCCCGTCAGGCTACCGGGGCCGTTCTCGTGACCATCGATGACGTATCCGTACTGGGTACGGTAGTTGGTGCCAAGGAGCCGAAGCCGGGTCAGGGCTTTTTCCCGCTGACCGTTAACTACACCGAAAAAACCTACGCCGTCGGCAAGATCCCGGGTGGCTTCTTCAAGCGCGAAGGTCGTCCTTCCGAGAAGGAAACCCTGACCTCCCGCCTGATCGACCGTCCGATTCGTCCGTTGTTTCCGAATGGCTACATGAACGAAGTTCAGGTTGTGCTGACCGTGATGTCGGCCAACAAGACCCAGGATCCGGACATTGCCGCCATGCTGGCCGCGTCTGCCGCCCTGTCCATCTCCGGTATTCCGTTTGATGGCCCCATCGGCGCCTCCCGGGTGGCCTTCACCAATGAGCGTGGTTACTTCCTGAACCCGACCTTTGAAGAGCTGGAAACCTCCTTGCTGGACATGGTGGTTGCCGGTACCGAAGACGCGGTGCTGATGGTTGAATCCGAAGCCAAGGGCCTGACCGAAGACCAGATGCTGGGCGGCGTACTGTTCGCGCACCAGGAAATGCAGGTTGCGGTCAGCGCCATCAAGGAATTTGCCGCTGAAATCGGCAAGCCGCGCTGGGAATGGCAGCCAGAGATCGAGAATACCGAGCTTCTGAACGCCATCAAGGGCGAGTTCACCTCGTCCATCGAAGAAGCCTACAGTATCCGTGACAAGATGGAGCGCTATGCCCGTCTGGGTGAGATCAAGACGGCTGCGGTCGAGAAGTTTGCCGGCGAAGAGGAAGGTCAGCCGACCTCGGAAGTGGTCAAGAAGTACTTTGGCAAGATTGAGAAGACCGTGGTTCGCCAGCAGGTTATCGATGGCAAGCCGCGCATCGACGGCCGTGATAACAAGACCGTTCGTCCGATTGAGATCGAAGTGGGCGTTCTGCCAAGCACTCACGGTTCTGCACTGTTTACCCGTGGTGAAACCCAGGCCATCGTGACTGCGACGCTGGGTACCGCCCGCGACATGCAGATCATTGATGCCCTCGAAGGTGAGCGCAAGGATCCGTTCCTGTTCCACTACAACTTCCCTCCGTACTCCGTAGGCGAAGCAGGCCGTATGGGCAGCCCGGGTCGTCGTGAGATCGGTCACGGCCGTCTGGCCAAGCGTGGTGTTGCCGCGGTCATGCCGACTATTGAAGAGTTCCCGTACACCATCCGTGCGGTTTCCGAGATCACCGAGTCCAACGGTTCCAGCTCCATGGCCTCCGTATGTGGCTCCAGCCTGGCCCTGATGGACGCGGGTGTTCCGCTCAAGGCCCCGGTCGCCGGTATCGCCATGGGTCTGGTCAAGGAAGGCGACAAGTTCGCGGTCCTGACCGACATTCTGGGTGACGAGGATCACCTGGGTGACATGGACTTCAAGGTTGCCGGTACCAAAGACGGTGTCACTGCCCTGCAGATGGACATCAAGATCAACGGCATCACCGACGAGATCATGGAGCTGGCCCTGGAGCAGGCTCACGAAGCACGTCTGCACATCCTCGGCGAGATGAACAAGGTTATTGCGGAGTCGCGTCCCGAGCTGTCTGCGCGCGCGCCGAGCATCACCACCATCAAGATCAACCCGGACAAGATCCGCGACGTCATTGGTAAGGGCGGTGCCACCATTCGCTCGATCTGTGACGAGACCGGAGCGTCTATTGATCTGGACGACGATGGCAACGTGAAGATTTACGCGGACAACCAGGAAGCGGCCCAGGCTGCGGTCAACCGGGTTAAGGAAATCACCGCGGAAATCGAAGTGGGCGCAATCTACAAGGGGCGTGTCGAGCGTATTGTCGACTTTGGCGCCTTCGTCAATATCCTGCCCGGCAAGGACGGTCTGGTGCACATCTCCCAGATTTCCGAGCGCCGTATCGAGAACGTGACTGACGAGCTGAGCGAAGGTCAGGAAGTTCTGGTCAAGGTACTGGATGTGGATAACCGTGGCCGCGTTAAGCTGTCCATGAAGGAAGTTCAGGAAGGCGAGCAGCCGACCGACTTCTCCGCCTGATAGCTAACCGCTAGACGGTCTATGGAAACCCGCCTCTCCTTCAGATTGGCGGGTTTTTCTCGTTTGGGGGGCTTGTTTCGGGCCGTCCCCAGTCCTCAACAGATTCTTAAAACCGGCCAGTGGCCCTGGAGAGGAAATCCAGAACAATTTGCTTGTAGGCCGGGATCACGAACGTTGAAGCGTGCGGGGTGTCGGTTTGCAGAAATTCTTTCGGTTCTTCCGCTGCCGCGTAAAGTTTCTTGCCGTGGTGGAAGGGGATGATGCCATCGCGGACACTGTGGATAACCAGCGTGGGCACAGGGCTGATGCCGTCGATGCGATCGACGCCCTCGTACTCGGCCGGAATGGCCCAGCTCAGGGGTATCTGGAACAACCAGGTCAGCCAGAAGCTGTCCAGTTTTTCCCTGGCAATGCCGCGAAAGCCTGAGAAGGTGCCATCCAGTACCACGCCCTGGATTTCAGGCTCCTCGGCCCGCTTCACCCATTCGCTGGCCAGCGGGATGCCGAGTGCCCCGCCCAGGCTTTGGCCCAGGAGAAATACCGGGGTGTCCTGAGTCTCCGGTTTTGCTGCCAGCCAGCGCATGCCCGTTTCCACATCATGGAGGGCGCCTTCGATGTCCGGTGCCCCGGTGGACTTACCATAACCGCGGTAGTCGATGGCGAAGACGTTGTAACCTTCACCCGGTAGCCAGGCCACGTTGAGGATGTGGCTGCTGACGTTCTGGGCGTTACCATGGAGGAAATAGACGGTGCCCTTCGTATCATCCTTGTCGGTCGCGGCCGGGAGCCACCAGCCATGCAGGGTCTCACCGTCGGCGGTGTCGAGGTAGATGTCCTCGTACGCCAGGTTCAGGCGGTCCGGAGTGATGTAGGTCACCTTGTCCGGAAAAAAGAATACGCTGCTGCAGCCGCTCTGCAGCAGGGTGGCCGTTAACAGTCCCAGCACAAGAGCGCCGGACTTGATTCTTGTTGCCGTTAAAAGTACGCGTGCAGTCCGGCTTGCCATGTGCTCTGGTACCTGTCGTAGTGGTCTTCCCGGGTGAATTCTGCAAACACGCTGAAGTCCCGGCCGAGGTGCCAGTTGCCGCGGGCGTAAACCTGATCCTGTCGATGCTGGCTGCTGGCAATCCAGGCCTTGGTCCTGGCGCCGGCAATCAGGCTGAACCGGTTGTTCTGGTGCAGCAGTCCGAGGTCGGCACCCGGAGCGGCGTCGTAGCCGCGATCAAGGTCGTCGTCGATCTCAAGGTCGGCCGTGGCAATGGCAAAAACCTGGATCTGTTTGCCAAGCATCCAACTGCCGCCGGCGCCGCCTTCGAGATAAGGCGTCAGAACCCGCTTATTCCCCGTGTCGGTGCGCCGGCCGCCAAAGCCGACCTGCCAGGACAGTGGCGAGAAGAACTGGTCTCTGGGGCTCAGGGACCGGATCTCCACGCCGATCAGCTGCTCCAGTTGCAGTTCGTCGTTATCCGTGTAATAGCGCGCATCGAGCCGCAGGAACTGGAGTTGCGCTCCGGCACGGTAACCGGCCGGCGGGTCCAGAACGTCGTGATAGGCGGGTCGGAGGGTCAACTGGGTGAACTCCCGGTGAGCCAGCTGCCCAGCCCCGATACTGGCCCGGAACGTGTCATGTCCCTGGTCGTCCCGGATGTCAGGCTCGGGAGGTGGTGCCGGCGCCGCGGCGTTGTCGATTTTGCTGCGCTCCGTCAGAAGCTCGTGGGACAGCGGCGCGGCGAATTCACGAGGCCAGCTCTCCGCCTCGCTCTGATAGCGAACATAGTCGTAGGTGGCATCCAGCACATGGGCCCGCTCCTCGGGGCTGAGCGCTCGGACTTCTTCCGCTCCCGGGGCGAGGTAGCCGTTGGCTACTGCAGCAGCCAGGGTCTGCTGATCGTCCGGCAGGGTCTCAAGGCTGTAGGCCACCGAGGTGGCCGCGGATGGGCGGTAATAAACCCCGGCGACCAGGTCCTTGTCGACAACCCAGCGAACGGTATCCGAGGGAATGGCGTGGGTGCTCACCTCATCCAGGAGGTCGGTGCCCGGTCGCGCCACATCAATCAGTGCCAGCAGGCGGTAGGCGCAGTTCTCGTCAAAGAAATAGTAATCGAAGTTATGGTCCCGGATTTCCCAGGCATGCGCCAGCATCAGGTCGACTTCGGGCTGTGTCAGGTTGAGCTTGTACTCCCAGAGATCCCGATGTTCGATGTCCGAATAAAGACGGATCTTTTCGTAATAGGGCTGCACCGTGGTAATGCCGGGGTAACCCCCGAAGATGCCCTTGTAGGCAAACAGTATTTCGCTGTCGTGTGCAGCAGCATCCGCTGCATAGGAAATGGTGTTGGCCAGAAGCAGGTTGGTTTCCGCGTCTTCCTGAGGCGGATCGAGTCTCAGGAAGGTATGTCCAAACATGGAAGACGGGCTGTTCAGGTACGAGGCGGCAAACACCAACGTGACGGTCTCGGTATTGAGGGTCTCGGTCCATTCCTCGTAGGCAGGACAGTTCACGTCGGGTAACGAGAGTTCAAGTTTCTTCCGGAGCCAAGTCGTTCGCGCTGGGAAACGGCACTGGGCATGCCCGTCCCCATCGCCGGGGCGCTGGATCGAGGCGAGCGTCGCCTCCAGTTCGGATTGGGGGGAGTGTTTGCCGTTGTCGCTCAGGAAAAAATCGGGATCATCGGCCTGACTGGTAAAGCCGGTGCCGAGGGTGTCCGTTTGGTAATGGCCCAGTGTCAGCCAGGCCGGATCCTGAGAGAGAGTCTGGGTGTTTCGGGGTGTGTCTGCCTGCACAGGCGCGGTGAGGGCCAGCCAGAGCAAGGCTGGTCCGAGGCGAAGCAAATAGCCCATGGGTGTTTGAAGCGTCCGGATCTGAGAGCGAATGGGTCAGGATAGCGCACCGTCCCTGGCGCATGAGCATCCCTGTACGAGGCAGGTTTTAGGCTGCGACGTATTTGCTCAGAGAGTCGTTCTGCTCCAGGAGGGCAACGATGGCGTCGACCGCTTCGCCAGAGGTGGTATCAGAGCTCGGGAAGATGGTGGCAAAGTTATCCTGCAGCACCTTGCGGAAGGCGTCACGGTCAGCTGAATCAACGCCCAGCAAAACCGCCAGGGTGTCGAGGTTTTCGCCAGTGCCGCGCGACATGTCACGGGCCACCTTGTCAATGTTGCTATCCATGTACATGGCCATGGACTGGACCGCCTGGTTGGTTTGGCAACCCAGGGTACCGGTGGTCATACCGAAGGTCTGGTTACCAAAGGTGCCGTTGGTTGTGGCGGCGAGGACGTGAGGGGCAATACCGGACTGCCCCTTCCAGACCATTGCGCCAATGCCACAGCCAGGCTGTGCGAAGGCCAAGGAAGAAGCACCGAGAAGAATTGCACCTGCGATCAGTTTTTTCATTATCCACTCCTTTGTGTGGTTTAGCTGTCGTCGCATACCGCACCACCAGCTGGGTGAACTGGCGGCAATGCGGGAACGGCCCTGACTGGTTTCTGTGGAGACAGGATGACCGTTCCACTGAGTATAGTGCAAATCCTGAAATCGCAAGCGTAAAGTTATGTGAGTAATTGATTTAGCCGTGAAATTTCTCAAAATGCGAAACCGCGCAGGGCCTGGATATAAAAAAAGCCGGCACTGGAGGTACCGGTGCCGGCTCTGTTTGCCTTCTTGCGTTTGGCGCGTCAGCCGCCGAGGTAGGCGTTCTGCACGTCCGGATTGGCCAGCAGGTTCTTGCCGGTGTCCTGGAGGCGGATTTTGCCCGTCTCCAGCACGTAGCCCCGGTCTGCCAGGTTCAGCGCCTGGTGGGCGTTCTGTTCAACCAAGAACACGGTAATGCCTTCCTCCCGGAGGTGCCCGATGATCTCAAAGATCTGTTTGATCACCAGCGGTGCCAGGCCCAATGAAGGCTCGTCCAGGATGATCATATTGGGCTTGCTCATGAGGGCGCGGCCGATGGCGAGCATCTGCTGCTCGCCGCCCGACATGGTACCGGCACGCTGGTTCTCACGCTCTTTTAGCCGGGGGAAGAGTTCGTAGACGTGTTCCTGGCTTTTGCGGATCTCGCCTTTGGTATTGAAGAACCCGCCCATGTGCAGGTTCTCTTCCACCGTCAGGCCAGAAAAGATCCTGCGCCCTTCCGGAACAATGGCAATGCCGGAGCGCATGATTTGCGCCGTCGGCTCCCGGGTAATGTCGCGGCCCTCAAGGATAACGCGTCCGGAACTGGCCTGTGGGTTGCCACAAACCGTCATCAGCAGCGTCGTCTTGCCTGCGCCGTTGGCGCCGATCAGGGACACGATTTCGCCTTTCTTGACCTCGACAGAGACACCGTGCAGTGCCTCGATCTTGCCGTAATGGGTGTGGACATCTTCTAGTACAAGCATGGTTTTTCCTCAGGCCTCGCCCAGGTAGGCTTTGATCACGTCGTCGTTCTGGCGGATCTCTTCCGGTGTGCCACTGGCCAGGGGGCGTCCCTGGTTGATGACGTTGATCCGGTCTGAGATGTCCATAACCAGGCTCATGTCGTGCTCAATCAGCACCACGGAAACACAGTAATCCTCTTTCAGGCTGACAATCAGCTGATTGAGATCCTTGGTTTCCGCCGGGTTGAGGCCAGCTGCCGGTTCATCCAACATCAGCAGCTTGGGCTCGGTCACCATGCAGCGGGCAATTTCCAGGCGGCGCTGCTGGCCATACGCCAGGTTGCCGGCTTCCCGGTTGGCCAGGTCCATAAGTCCCACACGTTCCAGCCAGTAGGCAGCCCGATCCAGCGACTTCTGCTCCCGTTCACGGTAATTCGGGGTTTTCAGCAGCCCGGCCACCAGGTTGGTGTTCAGGTGCCGGTGCTGGGCGACCAGCAGGTTTTCCACCACGGTCATCTGGTTGAACAGGCGCACGTGCTGGAAGGTTCTTACCATGCCGAGCCGGGAGATTTTGTAGTCCGGCTTGCCCTGGACTTCACTCCCTTCGAAAAGGATCTTGCCACCCGTCGGCGTGTAAAAGCCGCTCATGCAGTTGAACACGGTGGTCTTACCGGCACCGTTAGGGCCGATGATGGAAACGATTTCGCGTTCCTGAACGTCCAGTGACACCTGGTCTACCGCCAGCAGGCCGCCAAAGCGCATGGACAGATTCTGTACTTCAAGCATCGTCCGTCACTCCTGCTTTTTCAGTTCAATGTGAATACGGCGCATGGGCATGAGCCCCTGCGGACGCCAGACCATCATCAATACCATGGCGGCACCGAAGATCAGCATGCGGTATTCGGAAAATTCCCGGGCAAGCTCGGGCAGGATGGTCACGGCAATCGCGGCCAACACAACGCCAATCTGCGAGCCCATGCCACCGAGTACCACGATGGCCAGGATGATGGCGGATTCCAGGAATACGAATGATTCAGGACTGATAAAGCCTTGCTTGGAGGCGAACACGGTGCCGGCGAAGCCTGCGAAGAACGCGCCGATGGTAAAGGCCGAGAGCTTCACCGCGGTCCGGCTCAGACCGAGGGAGCGGGCAGCGATCTCATCTTCCCGCAGCGCCTCCCAGGCGCGCCCCACCGGCATACGCATGAAGCGACGAATGACCAGGGCGGTGATTACCGCCAGAACCAGCGCAATAAGGTAGAGGAAGATCACCTTGTGTTCACCGCTGTAGGCGATGTTGAAGGTCTCGTGGAAGGATGTGTTGCCTTCACCTTTGACGCGGCGACCGAATTCCATCCCGAACAGGGTCGGGTCGGGAATGCCGCCGATGCCGTTCGGGCCTCCGGTCAGGCTGGTCCAGTTGTTAAGCAGGATGCGGATGATTTCACCAAAGCCAAGCGTCACGATTGCCAGATAGTCGCCCCTCAGCCTCAGCACCGGAAAACCGAGTACCAGACCGAAGGTCGCAGCCAGAAGTGCACCGATAGGCAGCGCGAACCAGAAGGATACACCCAGATACTGGGACAGCAGGGCGAAGGTGTAAGCCCCCACGGCGTAGAAGGCCACGTAACCCAGGTCGAGCAGGCCGGCAAGGCCAACCACCACGTTGAGGCCGAGGGCCAGCATGATGTAAATCAGCACTAGCGTCGCCAGGTCAACCGCACCCCTGGACATAAAAAACGGCCAGAACAGGGCGAGCACCACGATCCCGGTCAGGACCCAGGATTCAATTTTGACCCGCTTGTTCTCGGCCATTGGTTCTTTGTGCGTGCCCGAGCTAAGGCTGGACAGGTTGCCCAGTTTACCCATGATGCTGTCGCGGAACAGCTGGAAGACAAACACCACGAGCGCCGCCAGGAATACGCCCATAATCGTGGTGGCGTTGGCTCCCACAATGGTGACGTTGATGCCCTGGGCCTCAAGGTTAAACCCAAGGATGGGGTAGGAAATAATCAGGGTGATAACGGCACAGAAAAGTGCGTGTTTAATATTTTGAGCAGCCATCAGATCTTCTCAACCTCCGGTTTGCCAAGCAGGCCGGTGGGTTTGAACAGCAGAATGAGGATCAGCAGGCCGAAGGAGACCACATCCTTGTATTCTCCGCTGAGGTAGCCGGAGGTCATGCTTTCAGACACGCCCAGGATCAATCCGCCCAGCATGGCGCCCGGGATGCTGCCAATACCGCCAAGCACCGCTGCGGTAAACGCCTTGAGTCCCGCAATGAAGCCGAACAGCGGATCGACCGAACCGTAGTACATGCCCAACAGCAGCCCGGCGACGGCTGCCAGTGCGGCACCGATCACGAAGGTGGCTGAGATGATTCGGTTGGTGTCGATGCCCAGCAGGTTGGCCATGCCAAGGTCCTGGGACACGGCGCGACAGGCGCGGCCAGTGCGTGAGCGGGCGATGAACAGCGACAGCGCAGTCATGCAGATAAGTGTGGTCACGAAAATCGTGATCTGCATGTAGGACAGGGACATCTGGAAGGCGCCGTCGGATCCGAACTGGAAGCCTCCCTCAATCAGCGCCGGGAAACCGATGTTGCGGGAACCCTGGGCAAGGTGCACATAGTTCTGCAGGAAAATCGACATGCCGATTGCGGAGATCAGCGGGATCAGGCGATGCCGTCCGCGAACCGGCCGGTAGGCAACCCGCTCCACAGCCCAGCCCATTGCGCTGGAAACGATCATGGCGCAGACCAGCGCGACAATCAGAATGAGCGGCAACCAGGCAACGCCGAGGGAGGCCAGGCCGGTAATGGCAATCAGCGCCGTGTAGGCGCCAATCATATAGATTTCACCATGGGCAAAGTTGATCATGCCGATGATGCCGTAAACCATCGTATAGCCGATGGCGATCAGGGCGTAGGTGCTCCCGATCGTCAGCCCGTTAATGAGCTGCTGAGAGAAATACAGGAGATCTTGCATTAGTGGAAAACTCCGAAAGCCTGCTCCCTCCGCTGCCGCACGTCCGCCCCGGGATATCCGGAACAGGAGTGGGGGAGGTTCAACAGGAGCCTAGAAAAACACCTTCTCCCGGATCGCGGTGAGAAGGTGCTCTAAAAATTACCGTTTGTTAACGATTTTGGCTTAGTTTACCGGAGTTTTGCTTCCATCTGAATGCCATTCGTAGACAACGAACTCAAACGATTTCATATCGCCGGCCTCGTCGTATTCGACCGTACCGATCGGGGTCTGGAAAGAGCCGCTACGCAGGGCCTCTGCCACCTCGAACGGATCGGTGGAGTCGGCTTGTTTGATGCCATGGGCAACCAGCTGAACAGCTGTGTAGGAAGTCAGCACGAACGGGCCGGAGGGATCTTCGCCCTTATCCTGGAAGGCGGCGACCAGCTCCTGGTTTTCCGCTTTCTTGTCGAAGCTGGGCGGCAGCGTTACCAGGAGGCCCTCGGCCGCTTCGCCGGCAATGGTGTTGATGTCTTTGTTACCAACGCCTTCGGGACCCATAAAGGTGGCATCCAGATTAGCCTGGCGCGCCTGGCGCAGGATCAGGCCCAGTTCCGGGTGGTAGCCACCGTAGTAAACGTAGTCGACGTCAGCCTGCTTCAGCTTGGTCACCAGGGAAGAGAAGTCCTTGTCGCCGGCGGTGATGCCTTCGAACATGGCGATCTCGACGCCTTTGTTCTTCAGGGTGTCGCGAACGGCGGTGGCAATACCTTCACCGTACTGCTGCTTGTCGTGAACGATGGCAACACGCTCAGGATTCAGGCTGGCGAGGTAGTTCGCCGCGACGGGCCCCTGCATGCTGTCCAGACCGATGGTGCGGAAAACCAGCTCGTAGCCACGCTCGGTAATTTCCGGGCTGGTGGATGCCGGTGTGACCATCAGGATGCCCTCATCCTCGTAGATATCGGAGGCGGGCTGCGAAGAGCTGGAGCACAGGTGACCGATCACGTAACGGACACCATCGTTGACCAGGTTGTTGGCAACGGTGACGGCCTGCTTCGGGTCGCACACATCGTCGTATTCGACTGCCACGAGTTCCTCACCCATGACACCGCCATTGGCGTTGATCTGTTCGATGGCCATGCGGGCACCGGAAAATTGCATGTCGCCATACTGGGCGACGGGGCCCGTCATCGGGCCGGCAATGCCGATCTGGATTGCGGCGGCGGCGTGGCCGGCGCCCATCAGGGCAATGGAAGTGCTAACAGCGGTTGCGAGTTTTTTCACTGAGGTTTTCATTAGGTCTGTCCTGTTTGGTTCAGGGTTATTCTTGTGTTCTCAGAGACTCAAACAAACACCACACCCCCCTGCTTGTCAAGCAGATCGGGCATAGTTTGCTCGGGAACACAGGGCTCTGAAAGCTTGCCATCGTGAAAGCAGGTAGCTTCCGATCATGAAGCTTGCTAGCAAAGCCTGTGCCGCTCTGAGAGGCGTCACGCGTCCGTGCTGTCATCCTGGTCGGTAAACACCAGTGCGCGGAAGCTTTCGTGCTCGCGCAATTGCTCGAAACTGAGATCGACAGAGGCATCGTCCCGATAGGCCTCTGAAATGTCTATTGCTTTTTGTAACGTCGCGACCGAATCCTCCCAGCGCCCGATCTCTGCGTAGGCACAGGCCAGCTGGTAGTGGGCGTGGCCATTGTCCGGGGCCAGCTTGAGCGCGCGCTGGCAAAGGCTGATCGCCCACAGGGGTTCCTGGATCTCGAGTACGGCGTCAGCCTTGTAACTCAGTGCCTCCACATCGTCCGGACGCAGGTCCAGAATCTGATCGTAGGCGGCAATCTTGTTTTGCTGCGAGGTCTCCTGGCTTGCTTTAAGCCAGAGCGAGTGCACTTCATTAGTGCGTTCAATTTCCGCCTGGTTTTGATGGATGATGTCGGACTTCTGCTTCAGCTGTTCCTCAATGGCCTCGAGACGCTTCTCGTATTCCACCACCAGTTCGTTTACCCGTTTTTCCGCCAGACTGGTGAGCTGGTTGCGCATGTCACGGATGGAGTTCCAGCCGATCACAACAAGAATGGAGGTGGCGCCGGCGATCAGGTAGAAGAAGTAGGTCACGGTGTCCGTGGCGTATGACATGGTCTTGTCGGCCACCGACAGCTCCTTGTCGACCACCTTTTCAATCAGTTCGGCGCGGGTGTTCTGCATTTCCTTGCGCAGGGCTTTGCTTTCCTCCAGCAGGTACAGCTCAATAAACGGAGTGTACATGGGCTCTTCCAGATCAGAGAGCGCTGCTGCCACGTCATCCGAGGTGACGTCTTTGCGACCGGGGGGGGGCGAGTCTTCGCTCTGCGCCTGTGCTTGCCCGCCCAGGGCCAGGGCGAGCATCAGCATGCCCGCAATGGTTCGCAGGATGGTGGTGAGCTGGCTCCGGCGGTCGGCGCGATGACGACGGAACACGGGATTCAGGGACAAAAACCGGTCTAGGTGTCGGCTGATCATTGAACTGCTTCCGCTTTGCAAGGTTTCGGAAAGTTGCAGACCTTAGCATAGTGGCCGGGGGAAAAAATGCCCCGGGGTTCGAGACAGTCAGGTAGGAACCCCGTTAGGTAAATTTGTCGACTTGCATTTTCTGTTCTAACGACCTCTAATAGTTAGTGGTATAAATAAGTTGGTCGTTTTCATTGACTCAGACCCTTACGGGACTTCATTGGAGTGAGGCTTTAGCCGATGGCGAGTGACAAGCGCGCGTATCTGAAACCGCTCGACGCCACCGATTCAAATCAGCAGGGTATCCAGCCCCCCGATCGGAGCAGTGCTGTGAATAACTATGAGCAGGTACTTGTAGCGTTGCGGCGCGTTATCCGCGCGACGGACCTTCATTCCAAGCGCCTCAGCAAACATGCCGGGCTGACAGGCCCGCAGTTGCTCATCATGCGGACCATCCGGGACCTGGGTCAGGTCACGATCGGCACCATTGCCGACAAGGTCAGTCTCAGTCAGGCTACGGTTACCACCATTCTGGACCGGCTTGAGCATCGTAAGCTGGTGTACCGGGTCCGCAGTACCCAGGACAAGCGCAAAGTGCACGCGCACCTGACTGATGAAGGCGCCGAGATCCTGGCCCGAGCACCGAACCCCCTGCAGGAAGACTTCATCAAGAAGTTCCAGAGCCTGGATGAATGGGAGCAGACCATGATTCTGGCTTCGCTCCAGCGGGTGGCCAACATGATGGACGCGGACGATATCGACGCATCGCCGGTGCTGCACGTCGGGCCCGTGCTGCGCGAGGACGGTTGGAAGGCGGATGCTAAGTCTTGACGAGCGTTCGCCCAGGCTCAGGAGCCCGGGACGGCGTACGTGATGCGGTAAACAGCGCCGGTGAGGTCGTCAGAAACCAGTAGTGAGCCATCCTTGAGTTGGGCAACGTCGACCGGGCGGCCCAGATACTTGCCGTTTTCATCCAGCCAGCCTTCAGCAAAGGGTTCGGTGTCGCCTGCGATCCTGCCTTGCGCATCAACCGGAGTGAACATTATCCGGGCACCAATGGGCACGCTCCGGTTCCAGGAGCCATGCTGGGCCGAAAAAATCCCGCCGCGATAGTGATCCGGAAACATGTCGCCCTGATAGAACAGCATGCCAAGGTCCGCGGCGTGGGCCACGGTTTCGGAGACCGGGAACACCACCCCACCCGGAACTTCCTCATCTTTGTATTCATTGGTTCGAACATGTCCGCCACCGAACCAGGGAAAGCCAAAATGCTGGCCCATGGCGGTCTGTTGATTGATTTCCCCGGGTGGAATGTCGTCACCCATGCCATCAACCTGATTGTCGGTAAACCACAGGTCGCCGGTGGTTGGATGAAAATCCTGGCCAACCGAATTTCGAATGCCCAGAGCATAGACTTCGCGATCGGTCCCGTCTCGACTGATCCGGATAATGCCGCCGATGCCGATTTCACCGAAGGTGTTCAGGTATTCCCTTTGGGTTACGTTGTATGGCTGGCCAAGTGAAATGTAGAGCCTGTTGTCCGGGCCCACGTCGCAGACCCGAGCGGTGTGGTTGGAGCTGACAAACTTTTCAGGAATCAGCGCACCCGCCGGTATGACCTCCAAGGTTTCGGGGTTGGCGTCTTGAATTTGGATTTCCGCCCTCGGATACGCCAACACCCGGTTTTGTTCTGCGATGTAAAGTACTCCGTCCGGGGCAAAGCACGGGCCGTTAGGCACGGACTTTTCGATGAAGGGAGCAAAGTTCCTGACCTCGTCCGCGATGCCATTCCGGTCATGATCGATGATGGCCCAGACTTCAGATTTCAGGGTGCCCACGAAGGTGACCATGCCCCGTGGGCCGACGGCCATATGGCGGGCACGAGGGGCCAGTGCATAGAGTGTGATGGCAAAGCCATCGGGTAAGGAGATGTTTTTCAGGATGCCTTGGATGGCCCGCGCCTGCTCGCCCTGTTGCTCGATGATTTTAAATCCGGTTTGGGATTTCGCGAGTGCTTTTAGGGTGTCATTTGGCTGGGCAAGTGCTAAAGGGTGGAGCGCAGCAATACTCGCAGCCATGCAGAATGCAGAGGCGATTTTATTCATGGCCCCCCCTCCCTGGCCGAGCGTGGCGTGGCGAATTGGCCGGAAGACTTCGGTTCTCCGGTTTCCACGCCCGTCTCAAGGGAGTAAAGACGGCAGCCCCGTGAGCGTCAAGGCGAGCGCTCACAGGCCGCGCGCCGGTTTCTAGTGCACACGAGCTCCCGAACGGGGTTTGTTGCCGAAGCAGACCTGAAATACATCATTGTAATGCTTGGCAAAATTCACGGTAAGACCCTCTTTGAGGTAGTCCGGCAGTTCCTCGTAGTCTCCGCGGTTTGCTTCCGGAAGGATCAGGTTGCCGATTTTCTGACGGCGCGCCGCAATGACCTTCTCCCGAATACCGCCGACGGGCAGTACCTGGCCGGTGAGGGTCAGCTCCCCCGTCATGGCGATGTTCTGTTGCGGCGATTCCTTGCGGGCGATGGACAGCAGGGCCGTGGCCATGGTGACGCCGGCGCTCGGACCGTCCTTGGGCGTTGCGCCCTCCGGGACGTGCAGGTGCACGAAGGACTTGTCAAAGAAGGTTGGATCCCCCTTGAAGCGTTTCAGGTTCGAGGAAACATAACTGTAGGCGATCTCCGCCGACTCCTTCATGACGTCGCCAAGTTGGCCGGTCAACCGGAAGCCGCGCTGGCTGGTGTGAATCCGCGATGCCTCGATGCTGAGGGTTGCGCCACCCATGGCCGTCCAGGCCAAGCCGGTGACAACGCCAATGCCTTTCAGGGATTTTTCCTTGCGGAAAGCCGGTTGCCCCAGATAATCCGCGAGGTCGGAGACGCCGACCTTGACCGGGATGTCCGGGGTTTCCAGCAATTTCACGATGCCCTTGCGAATGATTTTGTGCAGCAGCTTTTCGAGATTCCGGACCCCGGCTTCCCGGGCGTACCCTTCAATGACCTGCTTGATGGCGGCATCGGTAATGTTGAGCTGCTTCTTCAGAAGACCTGCCCGCTTGAGCAGACGGGGCAGCAGATAATGCTTGGCAATGGCGAGTTTTTCCTCGGCAATGTAGCCGGACAGGCGGATCACATCCATGCGGTCCAGTAAGGGCCGGGGGATGGTGTCCAGCTGGTTGGCGGTGCAGATGAACAGCACCTTGGACAGGTCCATCCGCACGTCCAGGTAGTGGTCGAGGAATTCCCGGTTCTGTTCAGGATCCAGGGTCTCCAGAAGTGCCGAGGCCGGATCCCCCTGGAACGAGGCCCCGATCTTGTCGATTTCATCGAGCATGATCACCGGGTTGGCGACCTTTGAGTCCTTGAGCGCCTGAACGAACTTACCGGGCATGGCACCGATATAGGTGCGCCGGTGCCCCTTGATTTCAGCCTCGTCCCGCATGCCGCCGACACTGAAGCGGTAGAATTTTCGGCCAAGCGCATCGGCGACGGAATGGCCAATCGAGGTCTTGCCGACGCCCGGAGGACCGACCAGCAACAGGATGGAGCCGCTGACTTCGCCCTTGAACGTGCCTTCTGCCAGGAACTCGACAATCCGGTCTTTGACGTCGTCGAGCCCATCGTGGTCCCGATCCAGGATGCGCCGGGCCTCGGCAAGGTCAAAGTGGTCATCGGAGTGGATGCCCCAGGGTACCTGGGTCAGCCAGTCGAGGTAGTTGCGGGTAACACCGTATTCCGGAGAACCCTGTTCGAGCACCTGCAGCTTCTGGACTTCGTCCCTGAAACGTTCCTGCACGGCTTCGGGCGGATTCAGGCTGGCCATGCGTTCTTCGAAGCGTTCAACGTCCGCCGTTTTGTCGTCCTTGGCCATGCCCAGCTCGCGCTGGATGACCTTGAGCTGCTCCTTCAGGAAGAATTCACGCTGGTGTTTCTGGACCTTGGCGTTTACCTCCTCGCTGATTTCCGACTGCAGGCGGGCCACTTCCTGCTCCTTGCGCATCAGCAGCAGTACCTTCTCCATGCGCCGGAGCAGGGGAACCGTGTCGAGCACATCCTGGAGTTCGTTGCCCGGTGCGCTGGTCATGGACGCGCCAAAATCAGCCAGCGGTGAACTGTCGTCCGGCCCAAACCGGGACAGGTACTGTTTGACGTCTTCACCGTAGAGCGGGTTGGTGCGCAGCAACTCCTTGATGGTGCTGATGATGGCGAGGGTGTAAGCCTTCAGCTCGTCGGGTTCCTCTTTCGGTTCCCGTGGATATTCCACCTCAACCAGGTAGGGCGGCTTGCGTCGGAGCCACTGCACAATGCGAAAGCGCTGCAGACCCTGTGCGATAAACTGAACCTTGCCGCCTTCACTCTGGGCCTGGTGCACGCGGACCGCACAGCCCATGGTTTCCAGTTGTTCGCTGGCGGGAATGCCCTGCTCGGCATCGTGCTCCTCCACAAAGCAGATGCCGAGTACCCGGTGGTCGGTTTCGCCCACGCGCTTGAGAGTTTCCTGCCAGGGATCCTGATTGACCATGATCGGCTGGACCTGGGCCGGGAAGAAGGGCCGGTTGGAAACCGGCAGCACGTACATGCGCGTTGGCATCATCTGCTGTGGCAGCGCTAGGCTCTTGCTGTGCTCATCCTTTCCGATGTACTCAGTCAGGTCTTCTTCGAATTCCTCAAGCGACTCTGTGCGATTTTCGTCATTCATGCCGTGAAGTATCCATGGGGAAAAGTTGGGGGAATCATATCTACTAGCTTATGTAACGGCAGTTACGGCTATTTCAAGGATTTGGCCTTGTGGTGGCAGATGCTTGATTTTTGGCGCTCTGGCCCCATGTCCTCTGGCAGTTACGATGATTCTTCCGACTATGCAGGTGCAATGGATGAGCGATTCTCCGTATATTTTTGAAGCCACCATGGAAAACTTCCAGCAGCAGGTGATGGACGCTTCCGCCACTACGCCGATCCTGGTGGATGTCTGGGCCGAGTGGTGCGCGCCCTGCAAACAGCTGACGCCGGTTCTGGAAAAACTGGCGAATGACTATCAGGGTGGCTTTCTGCTCGCGAAGGTGAACGCGGACGAGCAGCAGGATCTGACCTCCAGTCTGGGCGTTCGAAGCCTGCCGACCATCATTCTGGTCAAGAACGGTCAGGCGGTGGATGGCTTTAATGGCGCCCTGCCGGAGGGTGAAATCCGCAAGGTGCTGGACAAACATGTCGAAGCGCCGGAAGAAGATCCTTATGACAAGGCCCATCGTCTTTGGGAGGGGGGTGACGTCGATGGTGCTCTGGCCATTCTGTCTGAGCTCAACCGCAAGGATCCCGAAAATCTGAAGGTGTTGATTGACCTGGCCCAGCTGAAAGCGGAAATGGGCGATCTGGAAACCGCAGAGCAAGTGCTTGAGAGCCTGCCGCCGGAAGAGAAGATGCAGCATCAGGCCAGGCAGCTGGCGGCCCGTGTGAAGTTCTTGAAGCAGTCCGCCGAGTTGCCACCGATCAAAGATCTGGAAATGGCCCTGGAGCAGGATCCGAAAGATCCGAATGCGCTGCACCAGCTGGCGTTGCACCACGTTCTCCTGGAAAACAATGCGGATGCCATGGAGTTGCTGATCCGACTCATGCAGGTCGACAGCAAGTACAAGGACGAGGCGGCCAAAACGACGTTGATCGAGCTCTTCGATAAACTGGGTAACAACAACCCGGATGTCCGTACCTACCGCCGAAAGCTCTACACCCTCATGCACTGATTGAACCAGCCACCGGGCGCCGCGGCCAGCCCGGGAGCATTGCCATGCCCGAGGGGAACCATTCGGAGTGTTTCGGTTTCAAATGATGAGGCACGACGAGCGGAGACTCATCATGGGGCATTACGGTTGGCGCTTTCTCGGGGTGGTGCTTTTGCTCGGAGCGGTCGCAGGCTGCGCTACCCACCAATATTCCGAAGCGCCCGCGGTGGCTGTTTCCGGGGAATGTAGGCAGCAGTTTCTGCGCTGGCAGGACCAGGTAGCCGTCGATGGTCGCTTCGATGCACAGGACTGGTCGCCGCCGGGCTTTCCCTATCTGCGAGTCGACCGCTTTCTCGCCAGCTTTGAGTTGGCCGAATTGTCTCCGGTGCAACGCCGGGACTGGTTGAGGCGGGCGCATGGCAAGGCTCTTACCGCATGGCGCTATGAAATGCAGGGTGGGCCGGTCGCAGCTTCCCAATGGCTGGCCGGGTTGCAGGAGTGTGCCAGTCTGGCCATTGCTACCCTTATGTCGGAGCCTGACTTATGGCCCGGGCTGGCCGACGTCGCGGAAGTGCCGGACAGTTACAGCACCACCGCCCGAGTCCTTGGCGTGTACCCGCTGGTTGCCCCGGTCGTGCGTTGGCGCGCCACCGTTACCATGACGGACCTGGCCGAACAGTTTGCCCAGTACGATGCACAAGCCCCCTGGAGGACCTATCTCCCTGTCACATTTCCGGAAGGTGATCGCAGCTGGCCAGCTTCCTACAAGCGGGACTCGCTGGGTGTGCCGGTGTTAAAGGATGAAACCCTCAGAGGGCTATTTCAGCGGCACGCGCCAGGCTGGCGGATAGAGACCCGGGATCGCAACGACGTCCCGGGCGTGCCCGGTCGAGATGAGAGTGGAGACTTGCATTTCCGGCCTGAGCCCGTGGTGTATACGCACCTCAATTATGTCTATCAGGACGGGGTTATCCTGCCGCAACTGGTTTATGTTCTCTGGTTTGCAGCCCGGCCAGCGGAGGACGGGCTGGATATCTACGCCGGTGCGCTGGACGGGTTTGTCTGGCGGGTAACCGTCGGTGAAGACGGCCAACCACTGGTGTACGACACCATCCACCCCTGTGGCTGCTATCATCAGTGGCTGCTGGTTGACGGTGGCCTGGTGCTGAAGGAGGGCGTTGATTTTGAGGCCGCGCGACTGTGGCTACTCGGCTCGGTGTCGAGCGATGACAAAGCGCCACTTCTGTCATTATCGGCGAGCGAACACCAGCTGGTGAACGTCGCCGCGGGTGGGGTGGCCACCGAAGGGGCAGTGAGGTCTTACCGCCTGGAGCCCCTGGATGGGCTCAGGGGGCGGTCTCTTCAAGGGGGGCGCCTGTACGGTGGGGATGGGCTTATCGACGGAACCGAGCGACCGGAACGCGTTCTGTTATGGCCAACGGGGGTCCCGTCCGCCGGGGGAATGCGACAGTGGGGACACCACGCGGTATTATTTGTCGGACGTAGGCATTTTGATGATCCTTACCTGCTTGAGCGGTACTTCCGGTCGCTCCGTTAACGCATGATCCAAACGGGTTGATTGCCTGTCTTGCTATTCGGCAATTGGTTGGGCTGTCTCCCTGAGGCCGCCGAAACGTTTGTAAAAGGCCTCATTCGGACGGGGCAGAGGGCCAGAGGCGTTCTCAAGATGTTCATCCAGCCATTGCTCGGCGCGGGCATAGATTTTCCGGTACAGGTTCCGGCACAGTTGCTTAGCGCTTCGGCCCTCCCAGTCTCCGGGAAGCAGCTCATCGGGCAGCTGCGGATCTCTCAGAAGAATTTTCCGGTACTCATGAATCAGCAGAATCCTGGCGAGCAGGCATTCCTGGGGTGTCAGGTTGTCATTTGACTGCAATTCCCGCCAAAGCGGTCTGAATTGTTCGAGAAAGTGGCGATAGCGGTATGCCAGCTCGTCCAGATTCCAACTCTCCCGGACTTGCAGTCTGAGGGCTCTGGGGCTTTTCTGTTCCAGAGGCTGGGTCTGCATGACAATAGTGTCGTCCAGTGCTCCCCACTCCTGCAGCATCGGAATCAGTTGGTGGCGGGTATAGCGGGGATGCTCCATGACGCCGGGTGCAATGTTTCCAAAGCTGAGCCACTTCAGCTCATCCCGGACTTTCTGCTTCGTCTCAGAATCCAGCTGGTTCAGGAAGACCAGGCACCAGCTCCCGCTCCATTCCTCATTGGTAATGCTGTAGACATGTTGAAAAGCCTGTTGGAATCGACGGAGTCCGGGGCCCGTCAGGCTGTAGTAACTGCATCGCCCGATCCGCTCGGTCTGGAGCCAGGTTTCCTGAACCAAGCGATAGACCGACGTTCTGATCAGTCGTTGGCTGATGCCTATGGGTTCCAGCAGCTTCATAAGGCTGCCCAGCCACACTGTGCCACCTCTCGGCGCAATCGCGTCACCGTAAACGGTAATGATGAGTGAGCCCGCTCTGAGAGGGCGCTTTTTCTGAAAATCTTTTACAAGGTTTTCTAGCTGAGTCTTGGCTGACATGATTTTGGTATCGAATTCATAAAATTAAGAAACTTTGTCGTGTCGCTATTATGCGGTTCTTGCCGTTGAGGTAAAGCGCACCCTTCACCCGCGCCCAGACTGGCGGCTTTGCCGAAGGTCGACTTTACTCTCAACAGTGCTTCCGGATGAAACCAAAACCGGTTGACACTGGAATTATGATACAATAACTTCGTTTGATATTCGTCAACGGTATCGAGTTTTTTGCCGGTGGTGAAGGTTCTGAGTCTTTCTGGTCTGGTTCTGTGAGGCAAGGGCCGGTTTGAAGCGGGGTGGTGGTCCGTGATTCGTGACACGAAAGTGGAGCGAAAATGTCAGGCCACCGTCTTATTTCTGAGATACGAGAGCGGGGTGGCTCAGCCCCCACACAATTCGGGAGAACAAAAACAATGCTTAGCACAATGATGCGTCGCGCGGGTAAATGCGCAGCAGTCGCTGCCGCTGGTCTCATGATGATGAGCGCCCAGGCAGCCGAACCAATCAAAATCGGGTCCTTCCTCTCAGTGACAGGGCCAGCCTCCTTTCTCGGTGACCCCGAGCTGAAAACGCTTGAGATGTACGTCGAGAAGATCAACGAAGATGGTGGTGTCCTGGGGCGTCAACTCGAACTGATTCATTACGATGACGTAGGTAATGCCTCCTCAGCCCGTAACTTTGCGAGCCGTCTGCTTCGCTCTGACCGGGTTGATATTATCGTAGGCGGGAGTACCACCGGTGCCACAATGGCCGCTGTTCCTCTGGTGGAACAAGCGGGTGTTCCTTTCATTTCACTCGCTGGCGCAGTGGTTATTACAACACCGGTGAAGAAATGGGTTTTCAAGACGCCGCAAACTGACCGTATGGCCGCCGAGCGTGTTCTGGGTGATATGAAAGAGCGTGGCCTGACGAAAGTGGGTCTGATTTCCGGAACCGGCGGTTTTGGTAGCTCTGGCCGTGCCCAGACGCTCGAAGTCGCCGAGATGATGGGTGTCGAAATTGTGGCCGACGAGACCTACAGTGGATCCGATACCGACATGACCGCGCAGCTGACCAACATCCGGAATACCGACGGTGTTCAAGCTGTATTGAACTTCGGTTTCGGGCAGGGCCCGGCCATTGTTACTCGTAACTACAACCAACTGGGCATCGAACTTCCGTTCTACCAGTCTCACGGTGTGGCATCCGATAGCTTCCTCGAGCTTGCCGGTGATGCAGCCGAGGGTCTTCGTCTTCCCGCCTCACCTCTTCTGGTGCCGGATTCCCTGCCGGAATCTGATCCCCAGAAAGAGGTGGTTCAGAACTACAAGTCGGAATACGAAGCGCGCTGGGATTCCAAGGTATCGACCTTCGGTGCCTACGCATACGACGGCCTGATGCTGGCTGTCCGCGCGATCGAAGAGGCAGGAAGCACTGATCCGGAAGCCGTTCGCGACGCTCTGGAAAGCATCAGTGGCTACGTTGGTGTGACTGGCGAGTTCAATATGTCTCCTGAGGATCACAACGGTCTTGATGCCGATTCGTTCCGGATTCTGGAAGTCCAGAATGGCGACTGGAAGCTGATCGACTGATCCTATCTGTAACTTGTCTTTCCGCTGACTGATGACTGCCCGTTCCCGAGAGGGTGCGGGCAGTCAGTCAGCCGGTGTTCGACCGGAATCTAGGCTATGTTCTCGGAATTCTTACAGTATCTCTTTACCGGGGTTACTATCGGTGCAACCTATGCATTGATCGCCCTTGGCTTTACCCTCATCTATAACGCCAGCCACGTGATCAACTTCGCCCAGGGCGAGTTCCTGATGATCGGCGGTATGGCGACCGTGTCCCTCACCGCCATGGGCGTGCCCATGATCCTTGCGGTGGTTCTTGCCGTTGTACTGGCCGGAATTCTGGGTATTCTTTTGCAGCGGTTTGCCATTGCTCCGGCAAAGCAGGCAGACGTGGTAACTCTCATTATCATCACCATCGGCGCCTCGATCTTTATCCGCGGTATTGCCCAGATTGTATGGGGTAAGGAATACCACGTGATGCAGAATTTCACGAGTGACGAGCCGATTCAGGTGTTTGGCGCTGTCCTGAACAGTCAGAGCCTATGGGTTTTGGGCATTGGCGCCGTGCTCGTCGTGGCGCTCGTACTGTTCTTCACCAGGACGCTGATCGGTAAAGCGATCCTGGCCACGTCCATGAACAAGGAAGCGGCGCGCCTGGTGGGCATCCGGACACAGATGGTGCTGATGCTGGCGTTCATGGTATCTGCGCTGCTTGGCTCGGTCGCCGGCATTGTGGTGGCCCCGATTACGTTCACCTCTTATGACATTGGCATCATCCTCGGCCTGAAGGGCTTCGTTGCTGCGGCGATTGGCGGTCTGGGCAGTGGTCTGGGTGCGGTTGTCGGCGGGCTTCTGCTCGGCGTGGTCGAGGCAATGTCGGCTGGTTACCTGTCCTCCGACTACAAGGATGCCGTTGCATTCTCCATGATCCTGCTGGTGCTGTTCTTCCTCCCCCGCGGATTGTTTGGTGCCAAAGTAGTGGAGCGTGTCTGATGTTGAATCGTCTTATGCAGTCACGCCTCCGGGGAGTAATGGTCCTCGCGCTGATTCTGATTATTCTTCCTGCCTTTCTCGGTAACCCGTTTCACTATGAGCTGGTTACCCAGATGGCAATTATTGCGGCCACCGTGGTGGGCCTGAACCTTCTGGTAGGCTACGCCGGTCAGATCAGTCTGGGTCACGCCGGTTTCTTTGGCCTCGGGGCCTATTTCACCGGTATCGCAACCGGGACCTACGGATGGCCGTCAGTGCCGGCGCTGCTGGTTGGTGCCGTTGTTGTGGGTATCATTGCCTGGGTGGTCGGGCGACCGATCCTGAGGCTGAAGGGGCATTATCTGTCCATGGCGACCCTCGCCGTCGGTTTTATCATTGCCATTATCCTGAACAACGAGCGTGCTCTTACTGGCGGCCCAGACGGTATGCCGGTTCCGGCGTTTGAGGTGTTCGGCTGGGAATTGAGCACGTTTGGCCAGTACTCCCTGTTTGGTCTTCAGATTGAAGGCTTCCAGGCCTGGTACATCTTCGCCAGTGTGGTCCTGCTGGTGGCTGTCTGGTTCGCGCTGAACCTGATTGAATCGCCGATTGGCCGTGCCTTGCGCTCGGTACACGGGTCGGAAGTTGCTGCCCGCGTCGTGGGTGTGAATACCGCCAAATACAAAAGCCTGGTGTTTGTCATTTCTGCCGTTTACGCCAGCCTGATGGGTAGTCTCTATGCCCACTTTCAGGGCTTCATCACGCCGGCAGTCGCAAGCTTCGAGTTCTCCATTCTGTTCATCACCATGGTCGTGCTGGGCGGCATGGGGTCGACGTTCGGTGTCATTCTGGGCGCCGTCGTGTTGAAGCTCTTGCCTCAGGTTCTGGCCGATTTCCAGGAGCTGGAGACCGTGATGTTTGGTCTGATTCTCATGCTGACCATGATTTTCATGCCGAAAGGCCTTCTGCCTACCTTGACCGCAGTCGTTTCCACGAAACTGGGTAAGAAAAAAGCCGGAGGTGCCGCATGAGTGCACTGGTTGAAGTAAAGGGGCTGGACAAGGCCTTCGGTGGCGTTCATGCGGTTGAGGATGTCAGCTTTGCGGTAGAAGCCGGGCAGGTCTTTTCGGTGATTGGTCCGAATGGCGCTGGCAAGACCACCCTGTTCAATCTGATCACTGGACTGTATACGCCGACGGGCGGCGAAATTCGGTTGAATGGCGAGAGCACGACTGATCTCGAGCCCAACGAGCTCGCCGAGCGGGGCATGTGCCGGACATTCCAGCAGATGCAGATCTGTATGAACATGACCGCCATTGAAAACGTCATGCTCGGTCGTCATCTGAAGCTCAAGAGTAACCTGTTCACCACGTTGTTCCGTCTGCCGGCATTGCGCCGGGATGAGGCGGCCGCGCGTGCGCGGGCTGCGGAGCTTATGGAATATGTAGGCTGCGGGGAGTATCTCGAGACCGAGGCGTCGGCCATGTCCTACGGTGCGCTCAAACGCCTCGAGATTGCCCGGGCACTGGCCGCCGAGCCGCGGATCATTCTCCTTGACGAGCCGGCGGCCGGCCTGAATGCAACCGAGACGGCGGCGCTGGAACAGCTGATCCGGAAGATTGCCGACGAGGGTACGACGGTGATGCTGGTTGAACACGACATGAAACTGGTGATGGGTATTTCCGACCGGCTTCTGGTTCTCAACTATGGCCGCGTATTGGCCGAAGGTACCCCGGCAGAAATCCGCCAGAATCCGGATGTTATCGCTGCCTATCTGGGTGGCTGAGTAAGGAGGCAATTCGAATGACACAGCAAAACACGGGAATTGCGCCTGCCCAGTCACGTGGTGAGCAGGCGATTGGGACCATTGTGCGGGAGCACCAGGCGCTCTGGCGCACGCTTGATCTTCTTGATCAGCTTCTGCACGACATGAACATCAATCAACAGCGTCCGGACGAAAAGCTGTTGACCACCATTTTCGATTACATTCAGCACTTTGCCCGTCGGGTGCACAGTCAGCCCACTGAGATTGTGCTGTACCGGCTGCTCGGAGAAAAGTCTCCGGAGTCCGTGCCGCTTCTGGAAAAGCTCTCCAAAGGCTATGAGATTGGCGATGTGAAAGTGAATGAGCTGCGTCAGCTGCTCAAGGCCTGCATGGAAAAGTGGCCGGAGGGGCGTGAACAGTTCAGTCATGCGCTGGCCCGCTTTAGTGAAGCCCTGCGCAAACACATCCGCAAGGAAGAGGGCGTGGTGATCCCCAGAGCTCGCGATCTGTTCAGCGAGGGGGACTGGGAACAAATCATTGAAGCCCGGGACGTGGAGAACGATCCCCTGTTCGGCGAACGGGTCCGTGATGAGTTCCGGGAGCTTCGCCACCAGATTGTCAGCTATACGCCTGAGCGTTTCGGTGGTCTTGGCCTGAAGCACGAAGAGCGTATGACGGCCCCCCACGAGAAGGAGGAACTGCTGTCCGTCAAAGGCCTGGTGACCTCCTATGGCCAGATCGAAGTCCTCCATGACGTCGATATCAAGATCAACAGTGGCGAGATCGTGTCGCTGGTCGGGGCCAATGGTGCCGGCAAATCAACCTTGTTGATGACCATTTCCGGTCTGCAACCGGTCGATCGTGGCAGTGTGCTGTTTGAGGGCAAGGATCTGGGCAAGGTAGGTACCGATCAGAGGGTCAGTCAGGGCATCGTTCAGGTGCCGGAAGGACGCCAGGTATTCAAGGATTTGAGTGTCCATGACAACCTGTTATTGGGGGCCTACACCCGTGGCCGGACCCCGGAAGTCGCCGAGGATCTCGAGCGAATGTACGGCAAGTTTCCGATTCTCCGGCAGAAGCGTCACAACCTGGCCGGGGAGCTTTCCGGCGGTCAGCAACAGATGCTGGCCATGGGGCGCGCACTGATGGCCCGCCCCCGGCTGTTGCTGCTTGATGAACCAAGCATGGGCCTGGCGCCGCTGATCATCGAAGAGATCTTCAACATCGTCAAGGAGCTGAAAAAGGAAGGTATCACCATCTTCCTGGTTGAGCAGAATGCCTCCCAGGCGCTGGCTCTGGCCGATAGGGGCTACGTCCTCGAAACCGGCCGCGTGGTGATTGAGGGCACCGGCAAGGAACTGCTGAGCAACGAGAAAGTCCGTGAGGCCTACCTGGGCATGTAACGCCAGCTCGTTTTTGAAGCACAAATAAAAGGGGGACAGGTCGCTAAACCTGTCCCCCTTTTATTTGCCTGTGACTTTCTCCCTGGGGTCCAAGACAGGGAGAAAATCTGGCAGCCCGGTTTTACTCGGGCTTCTTGGCAACCAGTGTCAGGATATCGTAGCTCGCAACCATTTCGTCGTTCTGGTTGTGAACCTGTACATCCCAGACCACGACACCCTGTGGGTGCCCGTCCGGCGATGTCCGACCCTGATCGATTTTGCGCTTGCAGGTCAGCCGTGCCCGGATGGTGTCTCCCGGTGCAACCGGCTCGATAAAGCGGAGGGTGTCCAGGCCGTAGTTCGCCAGAACCGGGCCTTCGCCGGGAGAAACGAACAGGCCGGCCGCCGCGGACAGCACAAAGTAACCGTGGGCGATGCGCTTGCCGAACTGGGATTCCCGTGCGGCCAGTTCATCAAAGTGCATGTAGAAATGATCACCGGACAGGCAGCCGAAGTTGACGATGTCCGCTTCGGTGACAGTGCGGCGGTGGGTCAGCAGGGATTCGTTGATCTGCAGATCCTCGAAGTGCCGACGGAACGGGTGAACGTCGTATTCAATCAGTTCGGCACCACGAACGTATTCGCCGGTCACGGCGGCCAGCATCGTGGGCGAGCCCTGGATCGAGGTGCGCTGCAGGTAATGGTGAACTGCACGGATACCACCCAGCTCCTCACCACCACCGGCTCGGCCCGGCCCGCCATGCTTGAGCATGGGCAGTGGCGAACCATGGCCGGTGGATTCCTTGGCAGCTTCCGCGTTCAACAGGTGCAGGCGTCCGTGGTAGGCCGCCAAGGCTGGAACGATCTTGCCAGCGATGGCCGGATCACGAGTGGTCAGCGTGGTGACCAGGGAGCCACGGCCCTTGGCAGAAAGCGCCAGAGCATCCTCAATGGTGTCGTAGGGGATAACCGTGGCGACCGGGCCAAACGCTTCGATATCGTGGGCGCCACAGCCGTTTTCGGGATTGCGGCACAACAGCAGGTGCGGCTCGATGAATGCGCCGTTTTCGGTGCCTTCGCCAGTTGGCTTGAAGTTGTCATCGCCACCAACTACCAGCTCGCTGGTCTTCAGCAGTTCCTGGATATTGGCTTTGACATCCTCCAGCTGGTCGATGGAGGCCAGTGCCCCCATCCGAACGCCCTCTACGGAGGGATCGCCCACAGTCACCTTGGACAGGCGCTCCTTGAGCTTGTCACAGACCGCCTCAACCTGATCGCGGGGCACCATGACACGACGAATCGCCGTACACTTCTGACCGGCTTTGGCGGTCATTTCACGGCCGACTTCCTTCACGAAAATGTCGAATTCCTCGTGCTCTGGGGTGACGTCCGGAGCCAGAATGGCGCTGTTCAGGGAATCCGCTTCGGCATTGAAGGGGATGGAGCGATTGATGATATTCGGGTGATTGCGCAACTTGCGTGCGGTGGCTGCGGAACCGGTAAAGGTCACTACGTCCTGCTCTTCCAGGTGCTCGAACAGGTCGCCGGTGCTGCCGATGATTAACTGCAGGCTGCCTTCGGGCAGGGCGCCGGATTCCTGCATCAGGCGAACCGCCAGTTCGGTGACGTAGCAGGTAGACGTGGCCGGCTTCACGATGGACGGCATGCCTGCCAGGAACGTGGGTGCGAATTTCTCCAGCATGCCCCAGACCGGGAAGTTGTAGGCATCAATGTGTACGGCAACACCACCGCGGGGCACCATGATGTGGGTGCCGGCAAAGTGGTTGTTCTTGCCCAGTGGCACCACCGGTCCCTCGTGGAGGACGTTGCCTGAGGGTAGCTCGCGTCGGCCCATGCTGGCGTAGGAAAACAGGGTACCGAAGCCACCATCAATATCGATACCGTTGTCGCCCTTGCTGGCGCCAGTGTGCATCGACAGTGCGTACAGCTCCTTCTTGTGCTCCTGCAGGTACATGGCCATAGCCTTCAGGGCCAGGGCACGCTCCTGGAAATCCATCGCCATCAGGTTCTTGCCGCCAACCTTACGGCCATATTCAACGGCATCTTTGAAATCAAGGGTATCGTCGTGGGTGTGGGCCACGATCTCGCCATTCACGGCGCTGGGCAGAGCCTTGGCGGCCTGCTCGCCGACCCACTGGCCGGCGATGAAACTTTTCAGGACTGACATTGGAAACTCCGTTCATTTCTGAAAACGTGAAGGCAAGTCCTGTCATACAGGACTTGCCTTTGTCGGGTCTGGATGGGCAGTTGTCGAAAAACGACTTACATTTCGTCGTAGTCGAGAACAACCTTGTCGGAGACCGGGTAGCATTGGCAGGAGAGTACGTAGCCTGCTTCGACCTCGTAATCCTCCAGTGCGAAGTTCTGGTCCATTTCCACTTCGCCTTCCACCACCTTGGCGCGGCAGGTTGAGCAAACGCCGGCTTTGCAGGAGAAGGGCAGGTCTGCGCCTTCCTCGTTGCCGGCGTCGAGAATGCTCTTGGTGTCGCGCACCAGCGGGAAGGTCAGTGACCGGCCGTCGGCGATCACGGTGACTTCACTGATGGACTGTGGATCGACCTTGATGTCTGCACGGTCCTTGCGAGCCTGGGGCGCCCCACCAGCCGGGGTAAACAGCTCGAAATGGACCTTGCTCTTGTCCATGCCATGGCGGAGCAGAGAGTCGCGCACTGTCTCGGTCATCAGCTGGGGGCCGCAAATGAACGCCGCGGTCAGGTCCTTGGCATTGATCCAGTGGTCGAACAGCGCATCACACTTCTCGTGGTCGATGCGGCCGTTGTACAGGTCGATGTCCTGCTCTTCGCGGGTGAAGATATAGACCAGGTTGAAGCGCGCCATGTACTCGTTCTTCAGGTCCTGAAGCTCGTCCCGGAACATAGTACTGCTGGTCGCCTTGTTGCCGTAGAAGAGAGTGACTTCACTCTTGGGCTCGGTCTCAAGGGTGGTCTTGATGATGGACAGGATGGGCGTGATGCCACTACCGGCTGCAACCGCGAGATAGTTGCCTTCACGCTCGGGGTCCAGATCCACAGAAAAATGACCCTGTGGCGGCATGACTTCCAGGGTTTCTCCGGGCTTGAGCTGCTCATTGGCAAACGTGGAAAACACGCCACCGGGAACCTTTTTGATGGCAATCCGGAGATTCTGATCATTAACGCTGGTGCAGATAGAGTATGAGCGGCGGACTTCCTCGCCGTTCATTTTTGTTCTGACCACCAGATGCTGGCCTTGCTTGTAGGCAAACTTGTCTGCCAGGTCATTTGGCAGATCGAAAGACAGTGATACGGCGTTTCTTGTTTCAGGTCTGACCTCTTTGAGGGTCAGTGGGTAGAATTTATTCATGATCGTATCGGCTCTAGATGCATTTGAAATAGTCGAAGGGTTCGAGACATTCCCTGCAACGATAAAGCGCCTTGCAGGCGGTCGATCCAAATTCGCTCACCCGCTCGGTCTCGTGGCTGCCGCAACGGGGGCAGGTGATGACCTCGGGTTCGCCGAGCAGGCTCATTTTGCTGGAGCTGCCCTGGGGCGGTGCGATTCCGAACGCTCTTAGCTTCTCTTTGCCTTCGTCTGTGATCCAGTCGGTGGTCCAGGCGGGGGTCAGCACTTGATTGATCCTCGGATTCCGGAACCCCGCCGCGCGCAGGGCCTCCGAAATCAGTTCTTCAATCAGCTCAGTGGCCGGGCAGCCGGAATAGGTTGGCGTGACATCGACGGACAGTTCTTTCCCGTCCCATCGAACCGCCCGGACAATACCGAGTTCCACGACGCTTACCGCCGGCACCTCGGGGTCCTTAACCTCTTCCAGAAGAGCCCAGATATCTTTCTCGGTCAGCAGATCGGGGCGAGCGTTGGCCGGTACCCGGTCGCTGGCGATCAGGATATCTACCGCTGACCTTGCGTCGGAATCACCATGTTTTGGCATCGGGATAGGCCCTCTGCAGAAACTGCATTTCTGCCAGAATGAAACCAAGATGTTCGGTGTGTTCGCCGTGTTTTCCGCCCATATACATCCAGGCATCTTCGGCGCCGGGAGTCAGGGTGGCCTGAGCGAGCACTTCACTGACCAGACCATGCCAGTCGTTCTTAAGCTGCTCAGGGTCCGGGCCAATGCCGGCCTTCGCCATCAGCTCATCGGTTTCGTCCGGGGTGATCAACTCGCCTGTGAAGCGCCACAGGATATCGATCGCATCCTGCATGCGGCGATGGCTTTCTTCGGTGCCATCACCCAGGCGTTTCACCCACTCGGATGACCGACGGAGGTGGTAGGTGGCTTCCTTGAGCGCCTTGGCTGCAACGCCGGCAATCCGCTCGTCATTGGCTTCGCTCAGGCTCTTGAGGGTGAAGTAGTGCCAGACATCGAAAAAGAATTGCCGGCCCATGGTGACCGCATAGTCTTCGTTCGGCTGCTCGGTCAGGAGCAAGTTGCGATAGTCATGGGCATCCCGGCGGAAGGCCAGCTTGTCGGCATCCCGGCCATCGTCAATCAGCTCAGCGGCATACTCGTACCAGTTGCGGGCCTGGCCGACGAGGTCGAGTGCAACGTTCATCAGTGCCATCTCTTCCTCGAGCGCGGGCGCCTTGCCACACAGCTCGCTAAGGCGCTGGCCAAGAATCATGTCGGAGTCTGCCAGGCGAAGCAGGTATTCTTTGAGTGCTTCAGATTGTGTCATGCCAACGCTCCTTACATGTGTCCGACTTCGTCAGGCAGCTCGTAGAAAGAGGCGTGCCTGTAGATTTTGTCTTCAGAGGGATCGAAAAGGACCTCTTTTTCGTCGGACGCAGACGCGGTGATCGTTTCGGAAGGCACAACCCAGATGCTCACACCCTCACTACGGCGTGTGTAGAGATCGCGGGCATTTTCCATGGCCATTTCTGCATCGGAAGCGTGCACGCTGCCAACGTGCTTGTGATTGAGACCATGCTTGCTGCGAACAAAGACTTCGTATAGGCGCCATTCAGACATAATAGATTCCTCCGATATCAAGCGGCTTCTGCGCGCTGCTTTTGTTTTTTGGCATAGGCGACGGCGGCTTCGCGAACCCAGGCGCCTTCGTCGATTGCTTTCTTGCGAGTGCTGATACGCTCGCGGTTGCACGGGCCGTTACCCTTCAGAACGTCGTAGAATTCCTGCCAGTTGATTTCACCGAAATCGTAGTGGCCGGTTTCTTCGTTCCATTTCAGGTCCGGGTCAGGCGCGGTGCATCCCAGGAACTCAAGCTGCGGCACGGTCTGGTCGATGAACATCTGGCGCAGTTCGTCGTTGCTCTTACGCTTGATTTTCCAGGCCATGGACTGCTGCGAGTTGGGGGATTCGTCGTCATGCGGGCCAAACATCATCAGTGCCGGCCACCACAGACGGTTAATCGCGTCCTGAACCATGGCTTTCTGTTCTTCGGTGCCTTCGCGCATCATGTCCAGCAGGATCTGGTAGCCCTGACGCTGGTGGAAACTCTCTTCCTTACAGATGCGAATCATGGCGCGGGAGTAGGGGCCATAAGAGGTGCGCTGCAGCACCACCTGGTTAACGATGGCGGCGCCGTCGACCAGCCAGCCAACCGCACCCATATCGGCCCAGTTCAGGGTCGGGTAGTTGAAGATGCTGGAGTACTTGGCCTTGCCCTGGTGCAGTTTCTCGATTTCTTCGTCGCGGTCAGCGCCCAGAGTCTCCATGGCGCTGTAAAGGTACAGGCCATGTCCGGCTTCATCCTGGATCTTGGCCATCAGCTGAAGCTTGCGCTTGAGAGTGGGAGCCCGGGTTACCCAGTTGCCTTCCGGCAGCATGCCGACCACTTCCGAGTGGGCGTGCTGGGAAATCTGGCGGATCAGGGTCTTACGGTACCCTTCCGGCATCCAGTTTTTCGGTTCAATTTTCGTTTCCGCATCGACCTTTTCCTGGAACGCGCGCTCTTCGGGCGACATCTCTTCCAAGGTTTTAAGGCGCTTGCTGCCGGTTTCAACGAGCTGGGCGTACATACATTACCTCCGAATCGGGCTTTTTGTTCTGTTGCTCCGTGAACAGTCCTATCCCTGTGAATACTGTGGAACCTTAGCCTAATATTATATGATACTGAATAAATATCAAGAAATGTTTTTGTGTGTCATATCGGCTTTGGCGTGACGCTTTAAGGTCCGTATAATTTTGAAAGAAAAGAATAATCTGTTTTTGTCGAGTGATTTTTAAAGTTGCTGGAAATAAGGAAGTCAAAAAATAAAACTAATTGGTTAGAGCTGGGAAGGCTGGCTCGGCCGGGGCGTCACCCGGCCGAGCGCTGGAGAGGTGGGCCGTTATGATTTACGGCGGTCGTGGACCCGTTTTGCCTTGCCTTCAGAGCGGGCAAGACGGTTGGCTTCAACGATCTCGATCCGGGTGCTGATGCCGATGTAGGACTTGATGTGGTGAGCCAGTTCTTTGGCTGCACCCGCGCGGGTCTCCTCACTGTCGGAGGCGTTCGGTTTCAGTTCTGCGCGGATGTCGACACAGTCCAGATTCCCGTCTTTGTAAACCTCGATCTCGTAGTGAGGCGCCAGCGCTTCACACTTGAGAACCTGCTCCTCGATCTGGCTCGGGAACACATTGACCCCGCGGATGATCAGCATGTCATCGCTGCGGCCGGTGATTTTGTCGATACGGCGCATCGGGCGAGCTGTTCCCGGAAGCAGGCGGGTCAGATCACGGGTGCGATAGCGCAGGATCGGCAGGGCCACCTTGGTCAGGGAGGTGAATACCAGTTCACCGTATTCCCCGTCGGGCAGAACTTCGCCGGTTTCCGGGTTGATGATTTCTGGATAGAAATGGTCTTCCCAGATGGTGGGGCCGTCTTTGGTCTCAATGCATTCCATGCCGACGCCGGGGCCCATCACTTCGGACAGCCCATAGATGTCCAGTGCCTGGATGCCGAGCCGTTCCTCGATTTCGGTGCGCATGGCATTGGTCCACGGCTCGGCGCCGAAGATTCCAAGGCGCAGTGGCAGCTTGTGGGGATCGATGCCCTGGCGTTCCATTTCGTCCGCAATATTGAGCATGTAGGACGGGGTCACCATGATGATGTCAGGCTGGAAATCGGTAATCAGCTGAACCTGTTTCTCGGTCTGGCCACCTGACATGGGGATCACCGTGCAGCCAAGGCGTTCGGCGCCGTAGTGAGCCCCAAGACCGCCGGTGAACAGGCCGTAGCCGTAGGACACGTGAACCTTGTCGCCCCGGGAGCCGCCGCCAGCCCGAATGGAGCGGGCAACGACGTCGGCCCAGGTACTGATATCACCCTGGGTATAACCCACCACGGTCGGCTTGCCGGTTGTGCCGCTGGAGGCGTGAACACGGACAACCTGGTCCATCGGAGTGGCAAACATGCCGAACGGATAGTTATCCCGCAGGTCGGCTTTGGTGGTGAATGGAATCTTGGCCAGATCGTCCAGCGAGTTGATGTCCATCGGCTTCAGGCCGATTTCATCAAATGCGTTTCGATAGAAAGGCACGTTGGTGTAGGCATGGACGACGCTCCAGCGCAGACGCTGAAGCTGTTCGTGGCGGAGCTCGTCGATGCTGGCGGTCTCCATGCGGTCAAGTTTGCCAAGTTTTTGTGATGGTAAGCTCATAAGTCTGTCCTGCTTGTTTTTGTGCTTAACGGGAGCGTTGCATCCGAGGGATCAGCCAACGCTGTCGACCCGTTCAATAATCAATGCGATACCCTGCCCGACACCAATGCACATGGTGCAAAGTGCGTAACGTGCCTTCAGGCCTTCTTTGTGGCGGCGCTCGAGTTCATTCAGAGCCGTGGTCACCAGACGAGCGCCGCTCATGCCAAGAGGATGCCCCAGGGCGATAGCGCCGCCGTTCGGGTTAACGTGTTCTGCGTCGTCCGGCAGGCCGAGGTCCCGAGTGACAGCCAGCGCCTGGGCGGCAAACGCTTCGTTCAGTTCGATGACGTCCATATCGGCCAGTTCCAGGCCAGCGGTTTTTAGTACCTTGCGAGTAGCCGGCGCTGGACCGAAGCCCATAATGCGTGGCTCAACCCCGACGGTCGCCATGGCGACCACGCGGGCCCGCGGTTTCAGATTGTACTGCTGCATCGCATCGCTATTGGCCAACAGCAGGGCGCAGGCGCCGTCATTGACGCCGGAAGCATTGCCGGCGGTCACTGTGCCATCGTCGCGGAACGGGGTTGGCAGGGAGGCCAGTTTCTCAAGACTGGTTTTCCGGGGATGCTCGTCGGTGTCAACAATCAGTGGATCCTGTTTGCGTCGGGGCACACTGACGGGTGTGATCTCATTCGTCAGGCGGCCTGCAGCCTGAGCAGCGGCTGTCCGCTGTTGGCTGCGCAGGGCAAACGCGTCCTGATCTTCCCGGGAGATGCCAAAATCAGCGGCAACGTTCTCGGCGGTTTCGGGCATGGAATCGATGCCGTACTGCTTTTTCAGTACCGGGTTGACGAAGCGCCAGCCGATGGTGGTATCGAAAATTTCTGCCTTACGGCTAAACGGAGTATCTGACTTGCCCATGACGAACGGCGCCCGGGACATGGACTCCACACCCCCTGCAAGCATCAGGCTAGCTTCGCCGGTACGGATGGCGCGCGCTGCGCTTCCGACTGCGTCCATGCCAGAGCCGCACAGGCGGTTGATCGTGCTCCCGGGAACGTCGACCGGAAAGCCAGCAAGCAGCAATGACATGCGGGCAACATCGCGATTGTCTTCGCCAGCCTGGTTGGCACAGCCATACAGGACATCATCAATCTTTGACCAGTCCACGCCCGGGTTCCGTTCCATCAGGGCTTTCATCGGAATGGCTCCGAGGTCATCGGCCCGAACGGACGCCAGGGCACCACCATAGCGGCCGACCGGGGTGCGAATGGCATCAACGATGTAGGCGTCTTGCAAGCGAGTATCTGCGCTCATGAGTTTTCCTCCGAATTAATAACAGGGCCGCGGACCTGGTAGGATTTTCCCCGGAACAGGGCGACAGTACGGCCGTCCTGATTGGTTACGGTGATGTCGTAGACGCCTGTTCGGCCACCGCGGGATTGTTCTTCGGCTGTTGCAGTCAATACGTCGCCGACCTTGGCGCCATACATGTAGTCGATGCTGCATCCGGAGGCGACGGTGGCCTTGTCATAGGTGTTGCAGCTAAAGGCAAAGGCGGAATCGGCGAGGGTGAACAGGTAGCCCCCGTGGCAGGAGCCATGTCCCTGAATCATGTCGTCGGTCACGGTCATGCTCAGAACGGCCCGGCCGGGGGCGATGGATTCGATTTTCATGCCCAGGTTCTGACTTGCCCGATCCCGGGCAAACATGGCTTCCGCACAGCGTTCGGCCAGTTGTTGCGGGTTGGTATCGGTCATGCGTAAAACCCCTTGTCAGCATGATGGTTTTTCCGGAGCAGCAAGGCCGGCCGATAGCGGTCTTCGCCGTAGCTGTTCTGGATGTTGGTGAGAACCTGAAATACCCGGCCGTTGCCAAGCCGGTCGCTCCAGCTCAGCGGTCCTTCCGGATAGTTCAGTCCGGCTTTCATGGCCAGGTCGATATCCTCTTTGGTTGCCACCCCGTGCAGCTCTGCATCGGCTGCCTCGTTCGCCAGCATGGCCACCGTGCGCATGACCACAAGGCCTGGGCGATCTTCGATCACGCTCACGGAGATGCCCGCTTTTTGAAGCAGGGCACAGGCATCGGCTCGGGCCTTGTCTGTGGCCTGGTCAGCGACACTAACGGCCAGCCTGGTGGCCTTGCCGAAGTCAAACGCCAGGTCGAACAGCGTCAGGTTGGGCGTGCCTTCCAGTCGGGCGCGCTCGGTCGCCATGCGGCCGTCGGTAAGAGCCAGTACCGCTTCTCCGAACCGGAGTTGCCCGGGCCCGTCCCGCTCAACAATTTCGAGGCCGGCCTCACGGAAGCGCTCAACCAGTTGGGCGGCAGGTCCCGTCTCGCCCTCAACGATCAGTCGTGTGTCATCGCTCTGGCAAGCGGGCTCGGTGCCAGGTTCCGGGCGCTCACTGTCTTCAGTGTAGCGGTAGAAACCCTGGCCGCTCTTGCGGCCGAGACGACCCGCCTCAACCAGTTCCTTCTGAATCAGTGAGGGAAGAAAACGGGTGTCCTGGTAATAGGAGTTGAAGACCGAATTGGTCACGGCATAGTTGACGTCGTGTCCAATCAGATCGGTCAACTCAAACGGCCCCATCCGGAAATTGCCCGCTTCCCGAAGGATGGCGTCCAGGGTCGCCGGGTCCGCCGCCCCTTCCTGGAGCAGTCGAAGGCTCTCAGCGTAGAACGGGCGGGCAACCCGGTTAACGATAAAGCCGGGTGTAGAAGTGGCGAACACCGGTTTCTTGCCCCAGTTTGTCGCGGTGGCGTGGACAATCTCTGCCACGGCATTATCCGTCGCCAGGCCTTTTACCACTTCCACCAGTGCCATCAGCGGTGCTGGATTGAAAAAGTGCATACCTACCAGGCGCTCCGGGTGGCGGAGTTTGGCGCCAAGTGCGGTGACCGAGATGGAGGAGGTGTTGGTGGCAAGGATGGTTTCTTCGTTGCACAGCTCTTCGAGGTCCGCCAGAAGCGTGCGTTTGATCTCGAGATCTTCGACGATGGCTTCAATGACCAGCCCGCTGTCGGCGATTTCCGACAGCGCACTGACCGGATGAATGCGGCCTACAATGGCGTCGAAGGTTTGCTGCTCCAACTTGCCCTTGTCCACCCGGCGCTGCAGTTGTTTTGCGACGCCCGCCCGGCCGGCTTCGGCAGCGCCCTCGCGCTGATCGTGAAGGTAGACCTTGTGACCTGCCTGGGCGGCAACCTGGGCAATGCCAGAGCCCATGGCGCCGGCACCGATGACGGCGATCGCGGTCTGGGTATCAAGTGCCTGAGTCATTTACTTCCCCTTGAAGGTCGGCGTGCGTTTCTCCATGAAGGCGGCAACGCCTTCACGGTAATCCTCGGACCGGCCAGCCATTCGCTGGAGATCTCGCTCAAGGTTGAGCTGCTCTTCAAACGTGTTGCTGGCACTGGCGTGCAGAGCGCGCTTGATCAGGGCCAGACCCTTGGTGGGCTGGGTGGCAAAGTGCCTTGCCAGTTTCATGGTCTCTTCCATCAGCGCCTCGTTATCAACACAGCGCCAGATCATGCCCCAGCTCTCGGCCTGTTCGGCGCCGATCTTGTCGCCCAGCAGGGCCATGCCCTTGGCTCGTGCCATGCCAGCGACCCGGGGTAAGGTCCAGGTGCCGCCCGAATCGGGGACCAGGCCGAGCTTGCAGAATGCCTGTACGAAACTGGCGGAGCGCGACGCGAGCGTTATGTCACAGGCGAGCGCAATGTTCGCGCCGGCGCCGGCAGCAACGCCATTTACCGCGCACAGGACCGGCATGGGCAAGTCTCTCAGGCTGCGCAGGAGCGGGTTGTAATATTTTTCGAGGGACTCGCCGAGGTCGGGAGCTTCCTGGCCCGGGGCAACACTCCGATCAGACAGATCCTGACCGGCACAGAAACCGCGGCCGGCGCCAGTAATCACCAGTACGCGAACTGAGCTGTCCTTGCGTACCTTGCTGACAGCGTCCCGCATCTGCTCGTGCATCTCGACGTTAAAGCTGTTCAGGTTGTCGGGGCGGTTGAGGGTAAGCAGGGCCACACCCTGATCGATTTCGAGAAGAATGCTCGGCTGAGTCATGGCGTTGTCCTATCAATATAGTAAAGGGTGACTTTCGGGGGCACGGTTTAGCGGCCCGTAAAGCGGGGTTTACGTTTTTCCCGGAAGGCGTCGAGGCCCTCCTGCCGGTCTTCCGTGCCAGCGAGTACCGTGAAGGCATGGCGTTCAAAACGCAGGCCTTCGGCAAGATTCATATCATTGGCCTTGCGCACAGATTCCTTGGTGAGGCGAACGGCAATGGGGGCTTTCCGGGCAATGGACTGTCCGATCTGGACGGCCCTCTCCAAGGTTAGTTCGGGTTGGCAGATTTCACTGACCAGGCCGGCCTGAAGGGCACGAGTTGCGCTGATGGGCTCGCCGGTAAGTGCCATGTGCATGGCCAGGGATTCGCCTACTTTGCGCACAAGCCGCTGGGTGCCACCCGCACCCGGCATAATGCCGAGATTGATTTCCGGCTGGCCGAAGCGGGCATTTTCGCCGGCAATGAGAATGTCGGCATGCATGGCCAATTCGCAGCCCCCGCCAAGCGCAAAGCCATTGACGGCCGCGATGATCGGTTTGGAGAAGCGGTCTATGCGCTGCCAGTGCGCGACTCTGGGATCTTCCAGGATGCCGACGAGGTCTCGTGCGGCCATTTCATTGATATCGGCGCCGGCCGCGAATGCCTTTTGGCTTCCGGTAATCACCACGGCCCGAGTGTCAGGGTCGGCCTCGGCGTCATCCAGCGCCCTGGACAAGTTGCCCAGAAGTTCAGTATTGAGGGCATTGAGCGCATCGGGACGATTCAGGGTGAAGACGCGAACCCCGTCCGCGGGTCCGTCGACGAGCAGGTTGTTTGGCATAAGCAATCCGGTGTGGCTTTGTTTTTGTTGGCAGCAGATCTGAGCTACTCGGAATCAGAGTTGCCACCAGGCGATGTTCGATTGACGAAGTGGCCGATTGGGAAAATAAGTATATCTTTTAATTGATACTCGTCAAGAATGCATGGGTCTAACTTTTGTATCACATTGGAAGGAGGGCTGCGTGGTTTTGTTAGTGTCTGATAAATCGATGAAAAATACGTTTTGAGCCAGGTTTAAGGGCGAATTGACCTAACTAAAAGCGGCTTCATGAATCCTGGTTCTGTGAAAAATGCCGCGAAAAACTATAAAGTTATCCAGAAAGTGAATCAGGAATTGTGATTGATTTGCTCGCCACAGCCAGAAAGAGGGAGGGGAAATGCCCAGTTTCAGTATAGAAGGTGTAAAGCCTGTTGTTCATCCGTCCGCTTACGTCCACCCGACAGCGATTCTTATTGGCGATGTCTGGGTGGGCCCGAACTGCTATGTGGGTCCGGCCGCCTCTCTACGGGGTGATTTTGGGCGTATCGTCTTAAAGGAAGGAGCGAACATTCAGGATACTTGCGTAACTCATGCCTTTCCCGGCAAGGATGTGGTTGTCGAGGTAAACGGTCATGTGGGGCATGGCGCCATCCTTCACGGATGCACGGTTGGCGAGGATGCCATGGTAGGGATGAATGCTGTGGTGATGGATGAGGCGGTTATTGCACCCCGATCCATCGTCGGTGCGTGTGCTTTTGTGAAGGCTGGATTTTCATGCGATCCCGGTTCCCTGATTGTGGGCTCTCCAGCCAAGGTGCTGCGGACCCTGAGTGACAAAGAGATTGCCTGGAAGCGGAAAGGGACCGAGGAGTACCAAAGGCTTACGACGCGCTGCCTCGAGACTGTCGAAGAGTGCGCGCCCCTTGCTGAAGCCGACCCGGAAAGGCCAAGGCTCGAAATGAGCGATTATCAGCCCAAACACGAGCAACCTTGAATTCGGTAACCGAACAGGCTTCGTGTCCAGATTTCGCAGTTACTAAAAAAGCCGGGCTTCGCCCGGCTTTTCAGGTTAAGACGGGGCAGGGTTAGCCGTTCCCTTTCTTCATCTCCTCATACTCTTCCTCAAAGAAAAACTTCTCTTCCCCGAACGCCGGCTCCAGCTCGTGCAGCCAGGTGGCGGTTTCGCTGTACTTGGCGAAGAACGGGCGTTGCACCCAGTCGGGGTTTCGGCCCTGAAGGAAGCGCAGGACGAAGACCTTCTCGCCGGCGATTTCCGCGATGCCCTGGATCTCAACCTTGCCCGGGCCTGCGCTCATGGACGGCCCGCGGGCGGTGCGTGCCAGACCGCTGACGCTCTTCATGGCCTCGCGGTAGATCTGGAACGCCTCGGCCAGAGGCACTTCGAAGTAGTTCTTGGCGCCGGTATCCCGCTCCACAAACATGTAGTAGGGAATGATGCCGAGCTGGACTTCCTTCTTCCACAGCTTGGCCCATGCCTCGGCATCGTCATTGACGTGCTTGATCAGCGGGCCCTGGGCACGGATTTCAGCACCGGTCGCGCGAATGCGGCGTATCGCCTCTTCGGCAATGTCGGTGGTGATTTCCTGCCAGTGGTTGTAATGGGCCATGATGGCGACGTGCTTGCCCGCATCCACGAGTTTGGCAAACAGATCGATCAGCTCGTCTGCATCCTTGTCGGTCACGAAGCGATAGGGCCAGAAGGTCAGCGCCTTGGTGCCGATGCGGATGGTCTGGATGTGGTCGAATTCCGGTTCAAGCAGGGGTTCGAGGTACTGGACCAGGTTCTTGGTCTTCATCACCATCGGATCGCCACCGGTGACCAGCAGATCCGTCACTTCGGTGTGTTCCTGCAGGTAGCCGTGCAGCTTTTCGGCTTCGGTGCTGGCCATCTTCAGGTCTTTATCGCCGACGAACTGCGCCCAGCGGAAGCAGAAGGTGCAGTAGGAGTGGCAAGTCTGGCCCTGGGCCGGGAAGAACAGGACGGTTTCCCGGTACTTGTGCTGAACGCCGTCCAGTACTTCGCCATCAAGCTCCGGCATGTTCATTTCCATCTGCCCGGCCGGATGCGGGTTCAGTTCGTCGCGGATTTCCTTGGCCACCGCCTGGATGTCCTTCTTGTCGGCACCGCTCCGGTGCATCTCGGCCATTCGCTCGTAATGCTCGTCTTTCAGCATGCCTTTCTGCGGAAAGACCAGTTGGTAAATCGGGTCGTTGGGAACCTTGTCCCAGTTGATCAGCTCGTTGATCACGTACTCATTTACCCGGAAGGGCAGCACGCTGGCCACGACCTTCATTTCGAACAGGGTTTCTTCGGGGAGGTTCTGGATGATCTCGATCTTGTCGAGCTGTCGGTCGGTGTAGACCTTGAAGCGCCGTTCTTCGAATTCGGTTGTGGGAATCCGATTCGGAAAGGTGACGATGGAATTCATAGATCGCCCTCTGAGTTGAGTGCCAATAGACAGGAGCGTGGGATTACCATCACTCCGCTGGTTAAAAAACGGGCAGGGGAGTATACATAAGTTGGTCTTTCTTTTCAGGTCTAATTAAAAAACCGTGTGCGACTCGAGGGTTATCGGCATCTTGTAAGCGAAAAAGTGCAGAAAATCGGCTAAATATCGCTAAAAGTCGTGATAGGTGCGGGTGAGCAATTTTTAGTGTGTGAACTAAATGCTCTTTGGTAGGAATACTACGACCTTGGTCTGAATATGGTTGTTTGATGGTCTAAATACAGTCATTATTCCGTAAGTAATCGCAAGTTATTTCATTTCAAGGGATTGGAATGCCTGTTCAGTTGAGCGTGCTAACGATAATGTAGTAAAAATACTACGTAAAGGCGGGGATCCCTCAGTTCCGGACGAGACCGGGTGCCCAGGGCCAAAAGCCGTTAACTTACAGGGTGATCGGGCGTGAATCGGACAGGAAAAGTGGGAAAGCTGTTCTATGCTTGATGGAGGTTCTGCGCGCTGTCTTGCGGCGCCACTGTCACGCGGATACACCCATAACAATACTCTGCAATCTATCGCAGCTAATCGACACCGCACGCGCCTGGCTGCTGATCGTGGCCCGCGCTGCACTCTTTGATGCCAAGGGGAGGGTTTGATGTACCAGGACGATGATCCCATTGAAACCAGTGAATGGCTGGACGCGCTCGAGTCTCTGATCGAGCAGGAAGGCGTTGACCGGGCCAAGTATATTCTCGAGAGGCTGTCCGAGCGGGCAAGCCGAGATGGCACCGAGCTGCCTTACTCCATTACCACGCCGTTCCGTAACAGCATTCCGGTGACTCAGGAAGCGAGGATGCCGGGCGACCTGTTTATGGAGCGTCGTATCCGGTCGCTCATTCGCTGGAATGCCATGGCGATGGTGCTTCGAGCCAATCAGCGTCCTGGCGAACTGGGCGGGCACGTCTCCTCCTTCTCCTCTGCGGCCACGCTCTACGACGTCGGCTTCAACTATTTCTTCCACGGCGGTGACGAAAAGCGGGAATCGGATCTGGTCTATTTCCAGGGCCACTCTTCCCCCGGCATCTACGCCCGGTCCTATCTGGAGGGCCGGTTTGAAGAGGAGCAGCTGGATAAATACCGGGAAGAGGTGGACGGCACAGGCCTTTCCTCGTACCCGCATCCGTGGCTGATGCCGGACTACTGGCAGTTCCCGACCGTTTCCATGGGCCTCGGCCCCATTCAGGCCATTTACCAGGCCCACGTCATGAAGTACCTGCACAGCCGCGAGCTGATTGACATGGGCGAGCGCAAGGTGTGGTGCTTTGTCGGTGATGGTGAATGCGATGAGCCGGAAACCCTGGGCTCCATTTCCATGGCGGGCCGGGAAAACCTGAGCAACCTGATCTTTGTTGTTAACTGCAATCTGCAGCGGCTGGACGGCCCGGTACGGGGCAATGGCAAGATTATCCAGGAGTTGGAGGGTATCTTCCGGGGTGCCGGTTGGAACGTGCTCAAGGTTGTCTGGGGCCGGATGTGGGATCCGCTGTTCGAGAAAGACAAAGACGGACTGATGCAGCGCGTGATGGACGAAGCCGTCGACGGCGATCTGCAGAACTTCAAGAGCAACGGCCCGGCGTATACCCGCAAGAACTTCTTCGGCAAGTACCCTGAGCTGTCCAAGCTGGTGGAGAATCTGTCGGACGAAGACATCAACAAACTCAACCGCGGCGGGCACGACCCGTACAAGATCTACGCGGCCTATCACAAGGCCGTGCACGATCACGGTAACCGGCCGACCGTTATCCTGGCCCATACCATCAAGGGGTACGGTTTCGGTACCGCCGGTGAGGCCCAGAACACTGCGCACTCCCTGAAGAAACTGGATCTGGATCAGCTCAAAGCGTTCCGTGACCGGTTCGGGGTGCCGTTGAAGGATGAGGAACTCGAGGAAGTTCCGTATTACCGTCCTGCCCCGGACAGCCCGGAAATGGTATACATGAAAAAGCGCCGGCAGGAACTGGGGGGCTTCTACCCGAAGCGTCGCAAGGATTGCCAGCGCCTGGAAACGCCGCCCCAGGACACCTTCAAGGCCCTGCTGGAAGGCTCCGGTGAGCGTGAGATTTCGACCACGATGGCCTTCGTTCGCATGTTGACGGCACTGACCAAGGACAAGCGGATTGGCAAGCGCGTCGTTCCGATTGTGCCCGATGAGGCGCGAACCTTTGGTATGGAGGGGATGTTCCGTCAGTTGGGGATCTACACCTCCGAAGGCCAGAAGTATGTGCCGGAAGACCGTGACCAGATCATGTACTACAAGGAAGATAAAAAGGGCCAGATCCTCGAGGAGGGGATCAACGAGGATGGCTCCATGGCGGCCTGGATGGCAGCGGCCACGTCCTACAGCACTAACAATTTCCCGCTGGTGCCGTTTTACATCTTCTACTCCATGTTCGGTTTCCAGCGGGTCGGTGACCTGGCTTGGGCCTCCGGTGACATCCAGGCGCGTGGCTTCCTGATCGGCGGCACAGCCGGTCGTACCACGCTCAACGGTGAGGGCTTGCAGCACCAGGATGGTCACAGCCATATCCTGGCCCAGACCATCCCCAGTTGTAAGGCCTACGATCCCGCGTACGGCTATGAGATGGCGATAGTGGTGCAGCATGGCATCAAGGAAATGTTTGAAGACAACCAGAACGTCTTCTACTACTTGACCATCGAAAACGAAAACTACCAGCAGCCGGCGATGCCCAAGGGCAAGAAAGTTGAGGACGGTATCATCAAGGGCATGTACCTGCTGGACTCGATCGAAACCAAGGGTCGCAAGAAGACGCCGCGGGTCCAGTTGCTGGGTTCCGGTGCCATTCTGAACGAGGTCCGGGCTGCAGCGGAGCTGCTGCAAGAGGACTTCGGTGTTGCCAGCGACGTCTGGAGCGTCACCAGCTTCAATGAACTGGCCCGTGATGGCCTGCACGTTGAGCGCTGGAATCGACTGCACCCGGATGATTCGCCGAAGAAGGCCTACATCACAGAGTGCCTGGAGAAGCAGCAGGGGCCGGTGGTGTCCTCCACCGACTACATCAAGCTGTTGTCCGAGCAGGTGCGCGCCTACATTCCCAAGACCTACCTGACCCTGGGCACCGACGGTTTCGGCCGGAGTGATACCCGTGAGAAGCTGCGCAGCCACTTTGAGGTGGACCGCTATCATGTGGCGGTCACCGCACTGACCGCTCTGGCACGGGATGGAGAGGTCAAGAATGACGTGGTTCTCGAAGCCATGCGGAAGTACGGAATCGATCGCAATAAAACGAACCCGGTGCTGAGCTAAGGAGACCGCCATGAGTGAGCAGGAAATCAAGGTTCCGGATCTCGGCGGTGCGGACGAGGTCGAGGTTATCGAGATCATCGTCAGCAAGGGGGATTCGGTTGAGGAAGAGGATCCCATCCTGACGGTAGAGTCCGACAAGGCGTCGGTCGAACTGCCGTCCCCGGGCGCCGGCAAAATCACCAGCATTACGGTGAAGGTTGGCGACAAGGTTAAGGAAGGCGATGTCGTCGGGACCATGGAGGCCGACAGCGGTGACTCGGGCTCGGACGAAGAGGCCGAAGACAAGCCCGACGAGAAGTCCGAGGAAGCGCCTGAGGCCAAGTCCGAGGACGAGTCTGAAAAAAGCAAACCGGCACCGAAAAAGTCCGGTGGGTCCCGGAAGGAAACCGTCAAGGTTCCGGCGCTCGACGGGTTCGATAACGTGCCGGTTATCGAGATCAATGTCGCCGAGGGTGATTCCATTGATGCCGACGATCCGCTGGTGACTGTCGAGTCCGACAAGGCGACCATGGAGATCCCTTCGCCCTTTGCCGGCAAGGTTGGCAAGATCCTGGTGTCCGACGGCGACAAGCTCTCCGAGGGCGATGATCTGATTGAGATGACCGTCGAGGATGAGGGAGGAGAGTCCGAAGGCGAGGTCGAATCAGAGGCGGAGCAGCCAGCGTCCAAAGACCAGGGCAAGTCTGAGGACAAGCCCAGGAAGCAGGAGGAGGCGCCGCAGCCCCAGGGCGCGACCTATGAACCGCCGGCGCCGGGCACGAAGGTTCACGCCGGCCCGGCCGTCCGTAAACTGGCCCGAGAGCTGGGTGCGGATCTGACCCGCGTCAAGGGCTCAGGGCCCAAGAGCCGGATCCTCAAGGACGACGTTCAGGCCTACGTGAAAAGCCAGTTGCGGCAGGCTCAGCAGGGCGGTGCGGTAGGCGCCGGTTCTGGAATTCCGGGCGTGAAGCTGCCTGATTTCAGCCAGTTCGGCGATATCGAGAAGGAAGCGATGTCCCGCATGATGGCGGCGACAGCCACCAACATGCAGCGAAGCTGGCTGAACGTGCCTCACGTTACCCAGTTCGAAGATGCGGATATCACCGACATGGAGGATTTCCGCAAGGCGCAGAAGGCGGCCGGCGAGAAAAAAGGCGTGAAGATGACGCCCCTTCCTTTCCTGCTGAAAGCCTGCGCTACCGCGCTGGCGGCGTTGCCACAGTTCAATGTCTCCCTGGACATGGACAGGAAGGAAGTGATCCGCAAGAAGTACATCCACATTGGCATTGCCGTGGACACGCCTAACGGGCTGATGGTTCCGGTAATTCGTGATGTGGACAAGAAAGGGCTCTGGGAGCTCGCGGCGGAGAGTGCCGATCTGGCTCAAAAAGCCCGTGACAAGCAGCTCAAACCTGCGGAAATGCAGGGTGCCTGTTTCACAATCACCAGTCTCGGTGGTATTGGTGGCACCGCGTTCACACCGATCGTAAATACGCCGGAAGTGGCGATCCTGGGCGTTTCCAAGGCGGCCATGAAGCCGGTTTGGGATGGCAAGGCCTTCCAGCCCCGGTTGATGCTGCCGTTGTCGCTGTCCTACGATCACCGTGCGGTGAACGGGGCGGACGCGGCGCGTTTCACGACGTTGCTGAGCCAGTTGCTGGGGGATATCCGGTCCCTGTTACTGTAACAGGCGATGGGCTCCGGCATTTTCCGGAAGTGAAAAAGCCGGGAGGGCATGACGCCCTCCCGGCTTTTTTTGTGTGGTCGGAATTCAGTTGGCGAAGAACATCCAGTCAAAGTAATCGTGCAGGTCCTGCATGGTTGCCGCTTCGTAAGGCTGGGTCAGTTCAAACAGCAGGTTCTGGTCTTTGGCTTTTTTCATCGTGTCACCTCATTGGTTAATAAGCTGAACAGGGCGGAGTGTCTCCGTCGCATTCCTTGCAAGGTATTTAAAGCATCAGCCATGCCAAAAAGGTCCAGCTGCTAAGTTTCTGAATTTATTAGGATGAAGTTTGGCGTAGCGTAGGGTGCGAGGGTGGTATGGTTCAAGACGGTGCCGTTTGCACCGGGATGGAACGAAAAAGCCCCGGCAAATGCCGGGGCCTTCCCTGAGTTAACTTCTAAAGGAGCTTAGAAGTTGTACTGCGCGGCAAACAGGATGCGGCTCGCATCGCCGTCGGTGCCATCAACGTTTTCACGGTCCAGCAGTGCGTATTCGACACCCATCATGACGTTCTTGACTGGTGTCCACTGGTAGTTGGCCATGATCGCAGAGTTGGTTTCACTCTGGTCAGCGACTGCAACGCCATCGGCTTCCGCGTCGTCCCAGTCAACGGTGACCATGCCGTAGCCGACGTTGATGCTGCGACCGCCGCCCAGGCTGATGCCGGTGCCAATGGTGCCGCCGTAGCCGGTGATGGTTTCGACATCACCAGAGGCTGGGTCAACATAGGCGCTGGCGGCACCGAAGTTCTCACCAGAGCGGTACAGGTAGCTGTTCGCGCCGTCAGTGTAGGACAGGCTGCCCTGGATGGTGAACATATCGGTCAGCGCGATCTTACCTGCGACGAAGGTCGCGAAACCGAAGGACGATTCATCGTTGGTGCCGTCGTCATAGCCCACCTGATGTGCCAGGACGGCTGCGGAGTACGACAGGCCGCCGGCGGAATCTTCCAGGCGAGCCGTCAGCGACGGCATGGACTGCTTCTGAATGCCGTTGGCTGCATCTGTTACGAAGCTGGAGCGCGGATCCTCAAGGGAGAGTGACAGCGGACCAGTGGTGTAACGAACCTGGGGGATGCGGCTCTGGTAGCCTGCTACGCCCGGAAGCGAGTCGAAGTCGAGGGTTGAGGTGTTGCCGACGAAACTGGTGTAGTTCGACCAGGTCTGACCGGCCAGAACGTTCATGTAGGAGCCGTAAGCGTGACGCAGACGGAGGCTGCCGCCGCCACCACCACGGAAGTCACCTTCCACGTTAACCATTACGCCTTCGGGGCTGGTGGCCTTAACGCCGATCCGGCTCTGGAAAGCGTCAGCGCCGAAGTGACCTTCGGCCGCGTTGTCGTTACCTGCGAGACCAGCGTAGGAGCCCGAACGGGTACTGAGCGCCTGGTTACTGTCGATATCGTAACTGGCGTTCAGGCGCGCGTAACCATAAACGGCCATGTCGTAATCGCCAGCGGTGAAGCTGACGGCGCCGGCTTGTCCAGCCACGCCCAATACTGCTGCTGCTGCCGTCGCACGAATTGCCGTTCTTAATTTGTTGCTTTGCATCGTTGTTGTCTCCACACATTATTGTTGTTGGACCCAGAAACAAGGTAGTTACGAATTTGTGACAATTCAAATGAATTCACACATTATTTAGACGAATGTCTATAGCCGCTTTTCCTTGTTTGACAGACATCTGCGGTTGATTAATTGGCGTACAATCGTTCCATGACCTCCGAAAGTACATATCTGCAAGACACCACTTTCGCGTTTCTCGACATCGAAACGACGGGAGGCAACTCTTCGCGTGACCGGATTACCGAGATTGGTATTCGTTTCTGGCGTGCCGGAGAAGCGGTTGGGGAGTGGCAGACCCTGTTGAATCCCGAGACTCGTATCTCCCGGTTTATAGAGAACTTTACGGGCATTTCCAATGAGATGGTATCGGACGCCCCGTTGTTCGCAGATGTTGCCGACGACCTGGAGGCGCAACTCGAGGGCACGGTGTTCGTTGCTCACAACGCCCGTTTTGACTACGGCTTTATCAAATCCGAGTTTCGCAGGCTGGGGCGCGTATTCTCCGCCAGGGTGCTGTGCACGGTAAAGTTGTCCCGCCGGCTTTACCCGGAATTTCACCGGCACAACATGGATGCCCTGATTGAGCGCCATGGGCTGGCCCGGGTGCAGCGTCACCGGGCCATGGGGGATGTCGAGGCGATGCTGTCGTTTTTCCTCCATGCCCGGATGGACAAAGGCGATGGGCGACTGGAGCAGGCAATCGGGGACCTGCTCCAGCGCCCAAGCATTCCCTCGCACCTGCCCCTGGATACGCTTAAGGACCTGCCGGTGGGGCCCGGTGTGTACCGGTTTTACGGTGAGAATGATGTGCTGCTCTATGTTGGCAAAAGCACCAGCATCGCCCAGCGGGTCGCTTCCCATTTTTCCGGAGATCACAACACCAGTCGCGGTGTACGGATGTCCGAGAGCCTCCGCAGGGTGGACTGGACCGAAACCGCCGGAGAATTGGGCGCGCTGCTGTTGGAGCTCAAACAGATCAAGACTTTGAAGCCGATGTTCAACCGTCGGTCCCGCGCTGCCAAAAACCTGGTGAGTATCGAGTTGAGCGAAAACGACGAAGGTTTCCTACAGGCGCGTCTGGTTCGGGAGATCGAGCCGCACCGGTTGGGTGACTATTTCGGTTTGTTCCGAAGCAAACGTGACGCCGAACGTGCGCTAAGCGGCATCGCCACGAAAAATGACTTGTGCAACCGCCTGCTGGGGCTGGAGCCTGATCATGCTGGCGCCTGTTTCCAGCGGGCACTCGGGCGCTGCAAGGGGGCCTGTGAAGGGCAGGAGGATGTGACCCGTTATAATCTTCGAACCCAGATCGCGTTCCACAGTTTGCGTTTGCAGACCTGGCCATGGAAAGGGCCGGTAGGCGTGGTCGAGCGCGACCGGTTGGCCGGGCGAACCGACATCCTGGTGGTCTATAACTGGATGCATGTCGCAACGGTGCATGAGGAGAGTGATGCCCATGAACTGTCCCTGCGAGGCCAGGCGGTCACGTTTGACCTGGATTCCTACAAGCTTCTCATCAAGGCGTTGATGGGGCGGGATGGCAGGGATCGGAAAATTATTGAATTGCCGGCGGTCGGTGAACCGGATGTTCTTATGCCCTGAGTGGCGTATCATAAAAGATGCATCCGCATACGTACTTACTTGCCCGGTGCGGTAACTTTACTATCGTAGTGCGTCCAACCGCGATTCCCGAGAGAGATTTATGAACAGAGAGCCCGTCACTCGCGAACTTTTCAATGAAGTCATGGTCCCCAATTACGCCCCCGGTTCAATCATTCCGGTTCGAGGCGAAGGCTCCCGCATCTGGGATCAGGAGGGTCGGGAATTCGTCGATCTCCAGGGCGGCATCGCGGTAACCTGTCTTGGGCATACCCATCCGGGTCTTCTCGGGGCATTGCAGGACCAGGCAGAAAAACTCTGGCACCTGTCCAATGTTATGACTAACGAGCCGGCGCTGCGTCTTGCCAAGACGCTGTGCGACCTCACCTTCGCCGAGCGTGTGTTCTTTGCAAACTCGGGCGGCGAAGCCAACGAGGCGGCATTCAAGCTGGCCCGTCGCTATGCCTGGGAGCATTACGGGCCCGAAAAGAACGAGATTATTTCCTTCAAGAATGCTTTCCACGGTCGCACCCTGTTCACCGTCAGTGTCGGTGGGCAGCCCAAGTATCTCGAAGGTTTCGAGCCGGCACCCGGTGGCATTCACCACGCTGATTTCAATGATCTGGAATCGGTGAAGAAGCTGATCTCTAAAGAGAAGACCTGTGCTGTGGTGGTCGAGCCGATTCAGGGTGAGGGCGGAGTCATGCCCGCGGATCCGGAATTCCTGAAGGGGCTGCGCCGACTGTGTGACGATAACAACGCCCTCCTGGTTTTCGATGAAGTCCAGTCCGGTGTGGGCCGGACCGGGCATCTGTACGCCTACGAAATGTATGGCGTGGTCCCCGATATCCTGTCCAGTGCCAAAGGATTGGGCGGTGGCTTCCCGGTTGCTGCCATGTTGACCACCGCCAAGGTGGCGGCCAGCCTCGGTGTGGGCACCCACGGCAGCACTTATGGCGGCAACGCGTTGGCCTGTGCCGTCGCGCAGAAAGTCGTCGACACGGTCAGTCAGCCAGATATTCTGAAGGGCGTGAAGGCCCGGTCGGATCGCCTGCGCAAGGGCATGATGGACATCGGGGAACGCTATGGCGTGTTCAGCGAGGTTCGTGGTGCGGGCCTGCTGCTGGGTTGTGTGCTGACCGAAGCGTGGAAGGGCAAGGCCAAGGATTTCCTCAACGCGGGTCTTGATGAAGGGGTGATGGTACTGGTGGCTGGCCCGAACGTTGTCCGTCTGGCGCCTTCGCTGATCATTCCGGAATCCGACATTGAAGATGCGCTTGAGCGATTTGAAACGGCGGTGAAGAAGCTGACGGCGTAAGGAGTCAATATGTGGCTTGTACGTCCGGCGCAACCGGCTGATTTGGAACAGATACTCGAGATCGCGGGCACCCAGGGTGCCCGCCTTTCCTCGACCCTGCCCAAACAGTCGGAGGCCCTTGCGCAGAAAATAGAGCACTCCCTGGCGTCGTTTGCCGGCAAGGTTCCGGCCAGCGAGGCGCCGAGATTTCTTTTCGTTCTCGAGAATACGGTCACCGGGTCCGTGGACGGCACGGCTGGCATTGATGCCCGTGCAGGCAACGGCCAGCCGTTCTACAACTATCGGCGCGATGCCCTGATTCACGCTTCCCACGAGCTGGGTGTGTCGCGCCGTGTTGAGGTGCTGTATCCTTCCCACTCCCTGACCGATCAGACCCTGCTCTGCTCCTTCTCCATCCGCCCGGAACTTCGCAACACCGACGCATTCGAGCTGTTGTCACGTGCCCGGATACTGTTCATTGCCGAGCATCGGGACTGGTTTTCATCGCGGGTGGTCGTTGAGATTCAGGGTGTGCAGGCAGACGATGGCAGTGTGCCATTCTGGGACAGCCTCGCCCGGCACTTCTTCAACATGGATTTTGAGACCGCGGATCAGTACTCGGCCGTGTTGAGCAAGACCTTTATTGCCGAACTGATGCCGCCCAATCCGATCTACGTAACCTTACTGACCGAAGAGGCCCAGTCGGCTCTGGGGCAGGCCCATACTTTGACGGCGCCGAATTTCGAGTTGTTGCAGCGCGAGGGCTTTCATGCCGGTTGCTACCTCGATATTTTCGACGCCGGGCCGGTGCTGGAGGCCCGTACGGATTCGCTTCGCACCCTGGTGACCAGCCATCGCAAAACCCTGCATGGCCGGCATGACGAAGCCGGAGACCTCTGTCTCATTGCCGCCGGCGAAGCTTCAGACTTCCGGTGCGCATTAACGCACGTGGAAGAAACCCTGGACGACGAACTCAAGGTGTCAGTGAAAACCTGGACGTTGCTGGGCAAGACTGCCGGCGACGCGGTAAGGATTGCGCCTTTATGACGACACCAACCCGGAAGGAGGGCGTTACATGCTGGTGATTCGCCCGCTCCAGGAAAACGATCTTGATGATCTTTACACCATGGCGCAGAACGCCGGGAAGGGGCTGACGACCCTGCCAGCAGATCGCGAACTGCTGCAGAAAAAGATTGCCCATGCCCGGGAAACGTTCAATCAGCGCTGTGCGCCGGAAGCCGGCCTGTACCTGTTTGCGCTGGAAGATACCGAGAAGAAGAAAGCCGTGGGTATCAGCGGTATTCAGGCGAGGGTCGGGCTGGACGAGGTGTTCTATAATTACCGGCTGAGCGTAACGGTGAACGCCTCCAGAGAATTGGGGGTTCACGTGCGGACGCCCACTCTGCATCTTTCCAACGACATGACCGATACCAGCGAAATCTGCTCGCTGCTGTTGTCCGATGAATACAAGGGCGGAGGCTGCGGTCTTCTGCTGTCGCGTTGCCGGTTCATGTACCTGGACGAGTTCCGCAAGCATTTCTCCGAGAAGGTGTTTGCCGAGATGCGTGGGGTATCCGACCAGCATGGCCGCAGTCCCCTGTGGGATGCCTTGGGCAGCAAGTTCTTTGACATGGAGTTCAGCGAGGCCGATATGCTCTCGGGGCTTGGTAATAAGGCCTTCATCGCAGAACTCATGCCCAAGTACCCAATCTACCTGCCGATGCTGCCGGACTCTGCCCGCGCCGTGGTTGGTCGCGTGCATGAGAATACCGCACCGGCGCTCAGGATGCTCCAGGCGGAAGGTTTCAACTTCAACGGGATGGTGGATATCTTCGATGGTGGGCCGGTGGTCGAGGCGTTCGTGCATAACGTCCGGACGGTAAGGGATTCCGTGAACCGGTACGCGATGATCACACAAAACCCCGTTGACCTGGATGTGCCTGCCCGTGAGCGGGTGATGGTGTCCAACCGCTCGTTCAGGGATTTTCGTGTGACCACGATACCGGCCAGCTGCATTGGCCCCGATACCGTCAAGATGCCTCCGGCGGTGGCCGAGGCGCTGCAAGTGGAGTCCGGTGATCCGGTCCGACTGGCACCGTTGAAAGACAATGGTCCTCTGCCCATTAACACTTACAGAGGGCAAGACAAAGCGGACGACAGGGTTCGGGAACATCGCAGCCGTTCCTCGAAGAGCTGAGGCGCAGCTCGTCGCCGCATTTCCAATCTACAGAATTCCAGTACCGGGAGGTGCTTTGATATGGCAAACCTGACAGGCGAACTTTTCATAGATGGATTATGGCTTCAGGGTCATGGTGCCTCGTTTGAGTCGATTCAGCCCGTTACCGGAGAAACCGTATGGGATGGCAATGGTGCCAACCTGGAGGATGTTGATGCCGCTGTCCGTGAGGCCAGGAACGCGTTTCTGAAATGGCGGCGGAAAAGCTTTGCGGAACGCCAGGCGGTGGTCGAGGCGTTCGGTGCCCAGCTTGAGGCCCACAAGGAGGAACTGGCACATCAGATCGGTCTGGAGACCGGTAAGCCGCTTTGGGAATCCCGTACGGAAGTTGCCGCCATGATCGGCAAGATCGCCATATCCGTGAAGGCCTACAATGATCGCACCGGGCATTCCGAATCCGAGGTGGCCGGCGGCCAGGCCGTTTTGCGCCACCGTCCTCACGGTGTGGTCGCGGTGTTCGGCCCCTACAACTTCCCCGGGCACCTGCCGAACGGACACATTGTGCCTGCCTTGCTGGCGGGCAACACCGTGGTCTTCAAACCCAGCGAGCTGACGCCCGGCGTCGCGGAAATGACGGTCAAGCTGTGGGAAAAGGCCGGTATACCCGATGGTGTGGTTAACCTCGTGCAGGGGGCGTCGGATACCGGGAAATCCCTGGCCGGCCATCCCATGATCGACGGTCTGTTCTTCACCGGCAGTTCCACCGTCGGGCACCTGCTGCACGAACAGTTTGGCGGCCAGCCGGAAAAAATCCTGGCGCTGGAAATGGGTGGCAATAACCCTCTCATCGTTCAGGACGTTTCGGACATCGACGGGGCGGCGCACCACGCGCTGCAATCGGCGTTTCTCTCTGCTGGCCAGCGGTGCACCTGTGCCCGCCGCCTGTTGGTACCGAAAGGGAAGAAGGGAGACGAATTCCTGAACCGACTGGCGGAGTTGTGTGGCCGGATCCAGGTTGGTGAATTTGACGCTGATCCTCAGCCGTTCATGGGCTCGGTCATTTCCCCTGAGGCCGCGGAGAAACTTCTGGCGGCCCAGGCCAGCATGCTGGAGAAGGGCGCGAAATCCCTGCTGGAAATGAAACAGGTCAAGCCGGATACCGGGCTGCTGACGCCGGGTATCGTGGATGCGACCGGCCTGGACCTGAGCGATGATGAATTTTTCGGACCGTTGCTGACGGTCTATCGTTACAAGAGTTTCGATGGGGCCCTGGAGCTGGCCAACGACACCCGTTACGGGCTGTCTGCCGGTATCCTGACTGACGATCGGAAACTGTATGAACGGCTCGCGGAAGAGGTGCGCGCTGGCATCGTGAACTGGAACCGGCCGTTGACCGGTGCCAGCAGTGCCGCGCCGTTCGGTGGCGTGGGTGCCAGCGGTAACCATCGCCCCAGTGCTTATTACGCGGCGGACTACTGCGCGTGGCCAATGGCCTCGCTGGAAGCTCGCAAGAGTGAGGTGCCGGACAGTCTTGCGCCCGGCCTCAATTTCGACAAATAAGAACGGAACCGACAGCGATGGTGAAGCACGCGGTAGAAGCAAATTTCGACGGTCTGGTCGGCCCCACCCACAACTACGCGGGGCTTTCCTGGGGTAACGTTGCCTCAAAATCGAATGTGCGAGCAGAGTCCAATCCGAAAGAGGCAGCGCTCCAGGGCCTGGCAAAAATGAAGCGCCTGGCAGATCGGGGTTATGTGCAGGGAGTTCTGCCTCCACACGAGCGCCCGCACATTCCGACTCTCAGGAAGCTTGGCTTCGAAGGCACCGACAGCCAAATCCTTGAAAGCGTGGCCAAGGCCAGTCCATCAATTCTGGCCGCGGTTTCGTCCGCCTCGACCATGTGGACCGCCAACGCCGCGACGGTTTCTCCGAGTGCTGATACCCGCGACCATCGGGTTCATTTTACCCCGGCAAACCTGAGCGCGAAGTTTCACCGTTCTATTGAACATGTGGTCACCGGGCGGTCGCTGAAGTCAATCTTCGCGGACGAAGGCTATTTCGCACATCATCCGGCGCTGCCGTCAGTCGGGCAGTTTGGGGATGAAGGGGCGGCCAACCATACCCGGCTGTGCGGTCGTTACGGAGAGCCCGGGGTTGAACTCTTCGTTTACGGCCAGATCGCCTTCAATGAACAGGCGCCGGCGCCAAAGAAATTTCCCGCCCGCCAGACCCTGGAAGCCTCGCAAGCCATTGCCCGACTGCATGGGCTTAAGGATCAGAATGTTGTTTTTGGCCAGCAGAACCCGGAAGCCATCGACGCCGGCGTGTTCCACAACGACGTGATTGCCGTGGGCAATGGCAACACGTTGTTCTACCACGAGATGGCTTTTCTCGAGGAAGAGCAGGTGCTCGCGGGTATTCGTTCCCGGCTGACCGGGACCGAGCTGGAAGCCGTTCGGGTCACCAGTGCCGAGGTGCCCATTGAGGATGCGGTGGCCTCCTACCTGTTCAACAGCCAGTTGTTGAATACTCAGGATGGCATGTTACTGGCGGTGCCGGGGGAATGTCGGGAAGTGACGTCGGTCAGTCGGTACCTGGACGAGCTGGTTAACTCCGGCGGCCCGATTACCTCGGTGGAAGTGTTTGATGTGAAACAGTCCATGCGTAATGGAGGCGGACCGGCCTGCCTGCGATTGCGGGTGGTGCTGTCCGATGATGAGCTGCAGGCCATGCATCGCGGGGTTCTGCTGACCGATGCCTTGTATGAGCGCCTGACGACCTGGGTGAAAGCCCACTATCGGGACCGGCTCTCACAGGAAGACCTGGCGGATCCGATGCTGCTCCAGGAAGTGCGCAAGGCCCTCGACGAGTTGACCGGTATCCTCGGCCTCGGATCGATCTACGATTTTCAGCTCTAGGCCGCGATCGAAGACGTCAGCATGTCCATGGTGTGGCGAATCAGGGCATCGGCGGAGAAGGTTTCGCTGTCTCTCAGCTCCGACTGGCACAGCAGTATGACCCCGTGCAGGGCCCCGCGCAGGTAGAGTGCCGTCTGCACCGGGTCCGTGATCCTCTCCCGGCTCATGGTGCCATCCTCAAGTCCCTGGCGGATGGCGCCAATCATCAGTTCCATCAGCTCGGCCTTCGAGCAATACATTTCCTCGGCCTGACTTTCGTCGGCTTCCGCCATAGCCGTTGACGCCTGGGTCAGTGCGGAAAAGTAATCCGGCTCCTCCTGATAAAACCGGTAATACGCCTCGCCCATGGCTGAAATCTGCTCCAGACCGGTATCGGCGGTTGCTTTCGCGTCCTGAAAGTGCGCAGTCAGGCTTTGGCCCGCCCGCAGCATGATGCCTCGTTGAATGGCCGCCTTGTCCTTGAAGTACACATACAGCAGCGCCCGGCTGAGGCTGGCGGTGCGGGCGATGTCGTCCATTGAGGTTCGCTCGTAGCCTTTCTCTGAAAATACCAGTTCGGCGGCATCAAGAATGGCATCGTATCGGGCCTGTTTCTCCCGTTCTCGACGGGTCTTAAGCGGTTCACTCATGGCGTCTTCCATTTGTCTGCGACTGCAGGGGCATCATACCTGAAAGTGGATAAAAGCTGATTATTGACAAAATGTCAAAGAATGACATTATGTCCATATGCATCTTTTGGGTTTCCGACGGAGCGGGTACCTACCACCAACATGAATATGGACGAAAGGACTGATCATGAAGCCATTTACCCAGTCATTTGCCGCTGTTTCCCTCGTTGTATTTTCAATGGTGCTGGCCGGATGCAAGGCCGGTGATGTGTCATCCGAGACCAAGGAACCAAAGGTATCGGTGCGTGTCGCCGAGGTGACTGGGGGCCAGGTGGAGGGTGTTCCCCTGCGTTTTTCCGGGATTGTTCGGGCGACACAGCGGGCAACACTGACGTTTCAGGTGAGCGGTACCCTGAAGGAGCGTGCGGTGGAGCTGGGCCAGCGGGTGGCTGCGGGTGATTTGCTGGCCCGCGTCTACAATCCCGCGCTGGCGCCGGCACGGGATTCGGCCCGGGCCAAGCTGGAGGAACTGAATACCCGGTATGAGCAGGCCCGGCGCGAATGGGATCGTTCGAGCCGGCTGCATGAACGCGGGGTGGTGTCCGAGCAGAGTCTGGAACAGATTGCAGCCAGAAGGGATTCGCTCCGGGCCAGCGTGGCCACCGCTAAGGCCGCCCTTGCCGAAGCCACGCAACTCCTGAACGAGAGCACATTGCGTGCGCCTTTTGCCGGACGGGTTGAGGCCCTGCTGGTCGAACCGGACGAATTTGTTGCTGCCGGCCAGCCGGTGATGCGTCTGTCCTCGCCACAGGGGCGGGAAGTGGAGGTCCGTGTTCCCGCATACCTGCTGGATCATGTGGCACTGGAGCAGGAGTTGCCGGTCTGGTCGGTGCAGGACCGAAGCCGTCCCCAGCAGACTGGATCGGTGGTCGAAATCGCACAGGCGGGGGCGGTGCGCGGCGAACTGCATCCGGTCCTGGTCAGCGTGCCGGTGAATACCCTGGAGCCGGGTGAACCGGTCGAGGTCGGGATTACGCCGGTAAGAACCTCGGCAACCACGGTGCCGCTGCTGTCGGTGATCCGGATGGCCGAGGGTACCGGTGTGTTCCGGGTGCGTGGCGGGGAAGCGAGGCGTATCCCGGTGACCGTTGAGCGGGTGATCGGTGAGCGTGTCGTGGTCCGTTCCGACGCACTCGCTCCCGGAGACCAGGTGGTGTACGCGGGTATGACGCGCCTGACCGACGGCGATGCAGTGGAGGTGCGCTGATGACTCGCCGGCTACTGAACTGCCAACGCCTGCTCGGCATGGTGGTCACCATGTTGTGTCTGCTGGGTATAGCGGCTTATAGCACCATGCCGCGCCAGGAAGACCCCTCGTTTCCCTACCGTGCCGGGATGATCAACGTCAATTACCCCGGCGCCAGTGCTGACGCCGTCGAACGGCTTGTGCTCCGGCCTCTGGTCGATGAACTGCGCCAGGTTGAGGAAGTGGAGTTTACCCAGGGTACGGCGCGAACCGGCGTTGCGTTGGTGAAACTGCGGCTGAATGACACCATTTATGACACGGATCCCGCCTGGGATCGGGTCCGGCTTGCCATGGAACGGGCCCGGAAGGATTTTCCGGATGACGTCGGACAAATGGCGCTTGATGACCGGTTGATAGATATACCGGCGATCGTTCTGGCGGTTTCCGGTGGCCCTTCGGTAACCAGCCTGACAGACGTCGCCGAACGTCTGAAACAGAATCTTTCGGACATCAACGGGGTGTCGCGTATTGACCTGGAGGGCGATGCCGATGAGCAGATTACCCTGGCTCTTGATGATGCCGCGCTGTACCGGCTGGGTATTTCCCCGGCTCGGGTCATGGACACGCTGGCCCGCCGCAACCAAACCATTCCCGGTGGTTTTGTGGTGGTAAACGGGCGGCGCCTGTCGGTACTGCCAAATAGCGAATTTGCGGACATTGATGCTATCCGGGCGACGCCGATTGAGCTGCCGGACGGTTCTCAGGTCCCTCTTGCGGCGGCCGCCGATGTCTGGCGAGGGCCGGTTGAGCCGAGGCAGCCGGAAACCTGGTTTGACGGCGAACGGGTTGTGCTGGTTTCCATCATTATGGAGGAGGGCACAACCGACGCGATCCGTTTCGGCCAACGGGTGCGGGAGCGGGTGAACGAGATCCGGACAGAATTCGAGCCCTACGAGATCCGGGAAATGTTTTTCCAGCCCGACAAGGTGGAGGACCGGCTGGATAACCTGGCCTGGAGTCTGGTGTTGTCGGTCCTGATCATAGTTGCCGTCGTGTTCACCGGTATGGGTATCCGCATGGGCCTGCTGGTGGCCTCGATCCTGCCCATGGTGGCGCTGATCAGTGTCGGCCTCTATGACCTCGGAGGTGGCGTGCTGCACCAGATTGCCGTCATCGGCATGGTCATTTCCCTGGGCATTCTGATCGACAACGCCATTGTAATCGTGGAAAACATCCAGGGGCTTCTTGATGAGGGCATGCGGCGCCTTGATGCATTACGTAAGGCCGTTGCCGAGTTGGCGGGTCCTCTGGGCGCCTCTACGGGAACGACGCTGGCGGCATTCGCTCCGCTGTTGCTATCCAAGGGTGGCGCCGCCGATTTTACCCGCGGCGTACCGGTGATGATCATGCTCACCCTGTCGGTAAGTTACCTGCTGGCGATTTCGGCTGTGCCGCTGCTGGCCGCCAGATTCCTGAAGCCCCGGCGCAACCTTGGCAAGGACCGGCTGTCGGGGCTCGCCCGGTTTTTGGGTGACCTGGTGTTTCGTTTCCCCGGCCGTCTTATTGCCGCCGGCAGCCTGCTGGTGGCCCTCAGTGTGGCGATGACGCCGTTCATGGCCCAGCAGTTTTTCCCGAATGCCGACCGGCCCCGGGTGATCGTCGAGCTGTACATGCCCGAAGGCACCGATCAGGCGCGTACTGCGCAAGCTGCAGCGGACCTGGAACAGATGATCCGTACCCGGCCCGATGCCCTGGAAATTCACCGGTTTGTCGGCTTTACCGGCCCAAGCTTCTATTACAACCTGCAACGGGCTCCGCAGGCACCCAATCGGGCCCGGCTGGTGATTCGCACGCCGACCCTGGCCGATACCACCGAGATGATTCACTGGGTGCGGGCCCATGTGAGCGAAACGATGCCGGAGCTGGATGTCACCGTTGGTATTCTCGGGCAGGGGCCGCCCAGGGCGGCACCGGTGGAAGTCCGGGTCTATCATGCCAATGATGAAACCCGCACAGAGGCCGTGGAGCAGATCTTTGGCGTTCTTCGGGGTATCGAGGGCACCGTCGATGTTCGCCATGACCTCGACATTGGCGTTCCCAGCATCGCCATCAATGTCGACGATGCCACTGCTGCACGATACGGGCTGACCCGGGCAGATGTGGCCCAGAGTCTCTATGGCCAGAGTTTCGGCGTGGTGGCCGAACGCTATCGCCAGGAGGAGGACCCGATTCCCCTGGTTCTGAGATCCCGGGAGGGCACGTCTCTGCCGCTGTCCCGACTGCTGTCCGTCAACATCTATAACAATCAGGGCGACGCCATACCGCTATCGGCGGTCGCCAGTGTTGAAACCAGCTGGGAGCCGGCTGTGCGCTATCTCCGGGACGGTGTGAGGATGAACACGGTTACCGCAAACCTGCTCCCCGGGTATGGGTTCAGCAAGGCCCTGGATGGCATGTATCGTGCGCTTGAAGCCAACCCCCTGCCGGCCGGAACCCGCATCGAAATGGGCGGTGATGCGGAAGGATCGGGTGATGCCAACGGCGCATTACTGACCGCGGCGCCCATCGGCGTGTTGCTGCTGCTGTTTTTCCTGTTGCTGCAGTTCAACTCGTTCCGTCGCGTGGGCATTATCCTGTTGACGGTTCCTCTGGCTACGGTGGGGATCTTTCCCGGTCTGGTGCTATCGAATTCCCCGTTTGGCTTTCAGTCGCTGCTGGGGGTAATTGCTCTGGTGGGCATTGTGGTGAACAACGCAATTGTGTTGCTGGATGTCATGGACCGGCGGTTGGAGGCGGGTGAGAGCATCCGTGACGCCGTGCGCCAGGCGGTCGAGAAACGCACCCGTCCGATTCTGTTGACCACGGCCACCACCGTGGCTGGGCTGTTGCCCCTGGCTTTCTCAAGCTCAACGCTCTGGCCGCCAATGGCCTGGGCAATAATCTCCGGCCTGCTGGCGTCCACGGTCCTGACCCTGCTGGTGATTCCGGCCGTCTGCACGCAGCTGATCAAAACCCCGGTGCCCGAACCAGAGAATGCCCCGGCCTGACTCCCGGACCGGTCAGGCTCCGGTGCGATGCCGGGCCCTGATCAGCAAACCGACGCGCTGGCCCACCGGCACATCCCGGTTCGGGAACACGATGGATTCCGGGATGCTGCCTACCCGGTAACAGGTGCTCTCGTCCTCCCAGATCACCGTGCCGGGCTCGTATTCGGTAAAGTTGGCCACATCATCGGGCACATGAAACTCGAAGCTGGGCCCGGTGTTCAGGATCTCGTGAACCACTTCAAACACCGTCAACCCGGCTGACGAGCCCCGCGCCATTCCGGGGGCAGGGGCGCCGCGAAACCGTCGGCGCAAGGCATCCCGGATGCCTCTGAACCGGCTCAGATCGTTTTGCCCGAATGGTCGCACCTTCCCCAATTCCACCGTAAAGCTTTCGGCGCCCAGCTGCGACGATGAAAAGGAGGAGAAGGTCGTTCCCGACTTATGCTGAAGCAGCAGGGTCTCCACGTCGGCCTCCAGCAGGAAATCACACTGATCAGCCGGCACCTGTCGACCTTCCACGAACGGATACAGGGCAAATTTCTCCCGCCGCGACGGCCGGATCGCCGTGTGCAGATCGTAGTGGGAAAGCGCGACCGCATCGTGGGTCTCCGAGAATTGCAGGCAGAGCCTCTCGATCAGCCGTGCTCTCGATGCCTCGGGCAGATCACTGTACTCGGGCTTGTTGTGGGCACCGTGGAACAGACGGTTCATGTTCACGTCCAGAAACCGTTCACCGGCCACCATGGCAGGCGGGTTGCCCAGAATCAGCAACAGCGGGCAGGCCAATTGCCAATCACCGCCCAGCAGTTCGCCGACCAGGCCATTCAAAACCTCAATGGGCGCGGTTTCATTCCCGTGGACACCGGCGGAGATAATCAGGGCTTCGTTGTTGGGATTTGAACGCTCAGCGGGAGGCGTCAGTTCGAGAATTCCCACTGCTCTTCGGACTACGCGAGTGCCGTCAGCCAGCATCGCTTCGGAGGCGGGTAGATCCGAGGAGGCATTGGTCAGCGTGTGGGTAAGCCAGTCTGCGGAACCGGAAAACAGGTTAAGGTGTGCCGTCATTCGAATCCCCGAATAAGTCTTGGGGGCTGGCAGGGTGTTGCCTCCCGGGAGTGTGTGAAGCCATGGACGGCTTCACTCAAGCGCCCATGGACGGGCGTGTGCGTCTCCCGGGAGGCAACACCCTGCCAGCCCGGGCATCAATGTTCGAAAGCGGGGAACCTCAGTTGCTGATAGGCCGCTGATGCCGCAAAAGATGATTCTCAAGCTTGCGGAAAGCGAACACCAGAATAAAGGTCAACATCATGTAGATCAGCGCCACAAAGATGAACGCATCGAACGGCGCATAGAACCGGGAGTAAATGTTCCGGGCCGCGCCGGTCAGATCCACAATGGTCACCACGCTGGCGATCGCACTGGAATGCAGCATGAAGATGACTTCGTTGGAATAGGCTTGCACCGCACGACGGGCCGCACTGGGCAATACGATGCGCCGGATGCGCATGAACCAGTTCATGCCGTAGGCCTTGGCGGCTTCAATCTCGCCGTGGGGCGTTGCGACAATCGCGCCCCGGATAATCTCGGTGGTATAGGCCGCGGTATTGAGGGCAAAGGCCAATAGTGCCGGGTAGAACGGTTCCCGGAAGACTTCCCACCAGAAGGTTTCCTGAATACCCGGAATCTGGGCAATACCGTAGTAGATGATGTACAGCTGGATCAGCAGGGGCGTACCCCGGAACAGGTATGTGTAGAGCCATACCGGGCCGGAAACGAACGGATTCCTGCTGGTTCGCATGATCGCCAGGGGAACGGCACAGACCAGGCCGATGACGAGAGAGAGGAAAACCAGTTGAACGGTGTTCACCAGACCATTCCAGTATTCCAGGATGGTCATGGCGGTAAAGATTTCGTTCTGGTTCAGCCACTGGGTGATAAAGTCTGGCATCGTTTATCCCCCCTGAACCACGCCAACATTGGCGCGTTTGTCGAGCCACTTGATGAACAGCTCGGAGCCGGCGGTCAGTGCCAGATACACGAACGCTACCGGTATGAAGAAGTGAAATGGCATCCGCTCGGCCTTGGCGGCCTCCTCGGCAACCCGGACCATGTCCGTCAGGCCGATGATGGAAACCAGCGCCGTGGTCTTGAGCAGAACCTGCCAGTTGTTGCCGATGCCGGGAAGCGCGTGGCGAAGCATTTGCGGGAAAATAATCCGGCGGAACGTGTGCCAGCGGGTAAATCCGTAGGCCCGGGCAGCTTCAATCTGCCCCGTTTCGACCGCCAGGAAGGCGCCGCGAAAGGTTTCGGTCATGTAGGCGCCAAAGATCAGTCCGATGGTGACGACACCAGAAATGAACGGGTCGAACTGGAAGAAAAAGTCGATTTCGTAAGCCTCCCACAGCAGATCGGAGAGGTTATTCACGGCCACCTGGCCACCGTAGTAGAACAGCAGCATCATAACCAGGTCCGGGACCCCGCGAATCAGCGTGGTATAGGCTGTCGCGACACCTCTGGCCAGACGGTTGCTGGATAGTTTGGAGGAGGCGCCAATCAGTCCGAGAGTGACGGACACGGCCAGAGAGAGGAAGGCCAGTTCAATGGTTATGACTGCCCCGTCGAGTAGTTCCGGGCCATAGCCTTTCAGATCGAGCATGAAAAAGTCCGGTGGTCAGGGGTGGCCGGTGTGGCCACCCCTGCGGTTTTACATCTTGATGTCGTAGTTGAAGTACTTCTGCATGATGGTGTCGTAGGTGCCATCATTCTTCAGTTTCTTCAGAGCCGCATTGACTTTGCCGGCGAGATCCTTGTCACGCTGACGCATGGCAACGCCTACACCCTGGCCCAGTTTCACTTGCTCGCCCACTTCCTGGAAACCTTCTTTGCTCAGGATGGTCTGCTCGCCCACCGGGTAGTCTACGAAGGCAACATCCAGGCGCTGACCCTCGAGGTCCAGAACCATGTCGTCAGCGGTGGTGTAGCGCTTGATGGTGACAATGCCGCCCATGTTCTCGGTGACGTAAGTGTCCATGGTGGTGCCGCGCTGAACGCCGACAACCTTGCCTTCCATCGCCTTCATGTCGGTCACGTCGGTGTCGAAACCTTCACGAGCGAACCAGCCGCCGGGTGTGTTGTAGTACGGCTCGGAGAACAGGACGCGTTCGGCCCGCTCCGGGGTGATGGACATGGAGGACATGATGGCGTCGAACTTTCGAGCCAGCAGGCCCGGAATCATGCCGTCCCATGCCTGGATAACGAATTCGCAGTCCGCTTTCATTTGTTCGCACATGGCTTCGGCCAGCTCGACTTCGAAACCGGTCAGTTCACCATTTTCGTCCTTGTATTCGAACGGCTCGTAAGGCACGTCGAATGCGATACGGATTTCTTTCCAGTCTTTGGCCTGGACCGTGCCGGCCGCCAGGGCCAGGGCACAACTCGCTGCAACAATAAGTTTCTTCATGTGTCACTTCTCCAGTGGTTTGCCTTTTCGGCTTATTTTTTATGGAAGCTTTGCATCCAGTACGAACTCAAGATAGCACCGAGTGTCAGAAGTTGGGAGCCAGGAACTGTTTCATGCGTTCCGATTCCGGATGATCAAACACTTTTTCGGGGGTACCTTGCTCTTCGATCACGCCCTGATGCAAAAACAGGACCTGAGTTGACACATCCCTTGCAAAAGCCATCTCGTGAGTCACCACGATCATGGTCCGGCCTTCCTCGGCCAAACTCTGCATGACCTTTAAAACCTCGCCAACGAGCTCCGGATCCAGGGCCGACGTCGGCTCATCGAACAGCATGACTTCCGGCTCCATAGCGAGCGCTCGGGCAATCGCGGCCCGTTGTTGCTGGCCGCCGGACATCTGGGCCGGGTAGTAATCCTTGCGCTCGTAGATACCGACTTTCTGCAGGTAGGCCTCGGCGCGTTCGATGGCCTCCTTCTTGGGCACCTTCAATACGTTTACCGGCGCTTCAATGATGTTTTCCAGCACGGTCATGTGGGACCAGAGATTGAAGCTCTGGAACACCATGGACAGCTTGGCCCGGATCAGTTCGACCTGCTTGTTATCGGCCGGAATTCGTTCACCCTTGCGGTTGGTTGTGAACCGGATTGGGTCACCGTGCACGATAATGTCGCCGGATGTGGGGGTTTCAAGCAGGTTGATGCAGCGCAGGAAAGTACTTTTGCCAGAGCCGGAACTGCCGATCAGGGAAACAACATCGCCTTTGCGAGTTTCCAGGGAAATGCCCTTGAGCACTTCCAGTTTGTCGAAGGTCTTGTGAATATCCCTGCAGATCAAAGGCGCTTGGTCCGCCATCTGTCGCTCCCGAGGCTGTCAGTCAAAGGCGCATGTTTTACGGACTGTGGCTGCGGAAATCAATACCCATTACTTAGGGTTTTGCCGCTCTTCCCCACAATACGTTGCATGTCGCTGTGTATCAAAGTATCTGAAATGCCGTGGCAGTCTGCCGGCATCACAGTCTTGTTTGCGAATGTCGTGCCGGCGACTCCGGTGGGACCGGCATCCGGATCACTTCACTGCCTTCTTTCTCCAAATCCCGCATGGCATCGCTGACGAATCGAACATGGGCGGTGGCGGCTTTTTGGGCGGCGCCGGGTTTGCCCGAGGTCACGGCATCGTAGAGCTGGCGGTGCTGCCGGACGATTTTTTTTCGCATTTCCTGCCGTGGGTTCAGGTTGGCGACGGAGGCCTGCACCGTCATCAGCATCATATTCTTCAGGCTATTCAGGACATGGACCAGAACCGGATTGTGGGAGGCTTCCACGATGGCGAGGTGAAAGCTGTGGTCCGCGCGTGCGTTGCTCAACGGGTCTGTCTCTTCCAAGGCCCGGAAGGCCTTGGTGATGCGGTGCCGGTCCAGGCTGGTTGCCCGTTGGGCAGCGAGGAATGCCGCCTGACCCTCCAGTTGTTCGCGGACTTCCAGGAGATCGTACAGTGTGCGGGGGTGGCCCTCGAACAGGTGCATGAGCGGGCTCTGGTCATCGATCCTGTTGGAGCCGGGCACCATGCTGGCGACAAAGGAACCCTTGCCGTGCCGGGTCTCGATGACACCGCGGCCCTGAAGCTCATGCAGTGCCTCACGGATGATTGCCCGGGACACGCCAAGGCGGGCGGCCAGCTGGCGTTCCGACGGAATTTTTTGTTCCGGCGCCAGCCCACCATCAAGAATAAGTCGCTCGAGTCGGTACGAAATTTCCTGGGATATAGCCATGCAGATGCCTGTTTGTGCCCGCTGGTCTGACCAGTGACTGTTGTAATTGTAAGTGATTAGTCCTTCAACCAGTATGCTCCCAAGCCCTGTAAATATGGACGATTCCGTCCAGTTCGTCCATTTGTAATGCAGGAAAAACTGGTCTGACCAGTGTCAGGATGGCTGGACTAAACACCGATTGGCTACGAATATCTTTCTAATGCCGGTCGTTGTACTGCATCGTACCGGCGTTGATCAGACGCTGAGAAAAACAACGCTAACGGAGATGTGTCGATGAACTCGAACAAAAACATCCGTATTCACGGTGACACGGCCGAGGCTCCACCTCGGAGAAGTTTTCTGAAAACGGCCGCGGTGGGCGCGGCCTTCGCAGGCGCGATGCTGATGGGCGCAGGCCAGGCCCAGGCCGCAACGACCTGGAAAATCCAGTCAGTCTGGGACGCCGGCACGGTCGGCTATGACCTGTTCGAAGACTGGTGTAATGGAATGGAAGAGAAATCCGGCGGTGAACTGATTTTCAAGTGTTTCCCTGCCAAGGCCGTCGCCGCCGATAGCAACTCACTGTTCGATTCGGTTCGCAGTGGTGTTCTTCAGGGCATGAACCCATTCACTCTGTACTGGTCCGGCAAGATTCCCGCTTCGGTTTTCCTGTCGTCCTATCCAGGTGGCCCCGATCAGCCTCACCAGTGGGACACCATGTTCTACTCACTGGGGATGCTGGAGAAAACCCGGGAAATCTACAAGAAGTTCGGGCTGTTCTACGTGGGCCCGATCCAGCACGACGCAAACATCATCCACTCCAAGAATCCGGTAAACAGCCTCGAAGACTTTAAAGGCATGAAGCTCCGGGTTCCCGGCGGTATGGTCGCCGAGGTATTTCAGGCGTTCGGGGCTTCGACTGTGAGCCTTCCTGGTTCTGATATTTTCCCGGCCCTGGAAAAAGGCACCATCGATGCGGCCGATTACGTGGGCCCGGCGGTGAACTGGGAACTGGGCTTTTCCCAGGTGACTGATTACATCCTGTTCGGACCTCCAGGCGTTATGTCGATCTACCAGCCGGTAGACCTGATGGATCTGACCGTCAACCTGCGCGCCTGGAACGCTCTGGATCCGAAACTGCAGGAACTGGTTGAGGACGAAGTGCGCATCTACTCCCAGAAGCACTACCTGACCATTCAGAAGCGCAACGTTGAGGCCATGAAGAAGTTCAAGGATGCGGGTGACACCGTGAGCCGTCTGAGCCAGGATGACGTGGATGAGTGGCGCCGCAAAGCCATCCCGATCTGGTACAAGTGGGCGAACAAGGACGAGAGTGCCCGTGAGATCTTCGATATGCAGATCGAGTATATGATGAACGATACCGTCGGCTATATCGATGAGGCTGATCTTGAAGGCGTACCGGGCCGGTAACACCTTCCTGGACTAACAAATAAGAAACAAGGGGAAGGTCAGGGACGACTCCGAATGAGGAGTTCCGCCTTCCCCGTTTTGTGGCTGAGGAAGTAACAACATGTCTGATCTCGAAGGTTTCGGATTCGTAATGCCGCACTGGTTCTACTGGGGCTGGCTTGCGGTCATGCCGCTGATCATGATGGCCTGGGACAAATGGAGCACTGGTCACGGAGGCGGTAGTGCTGAGCCGGAATTGACACCAGGTGAATTACAGGCGGAAGAGGATGATCCGCTTATTTATCTCCAGTTCGAAGGGAACTGGTTTACCAAGGTAGTGGACTGGGTCTGCGACAAATCCGGTCTGTTCGTTTCGTTCTGGACGATCAATGCCGTTGTGTTCTATTTCTTTGGCGTGATCATGCGCTACGTCTTTAACACACCCTCCATCTGGGTCCATGAAGCCAGCTTCCTGCTGTTGGGTATGCAGTATATGCTGGCCGGGGCCTTTGCCATGCTTCATGGTGCCCATGTGCGTGTGGATGTGATGTACAACATGCTGCCAGCGCGGGGAAGAATTGGCCTGGACATCTTCACTTCGATGTTCTTCTTCATTTTTGCCCTGATTCTGCTGGTTACCTCCTGGACCTTCTTCCAGGATTCCTACGCCATGAACGAAACCACGGTTGAGACCTGGGGCATTCAGCACTGGCCGGCTAAAGGCATGATGGTACTGGGTTCATCACTTCTTTTACTCGCAGGCATCTCCAAGCTGATCAAGGATATTGTCCTGTTTGTCCGCCTTGGCCGGGAGCGCAACGCATGACTACAAATACAACAACTGCGCCGGGCAGTAACCTTGTCGGGAAACTGAGTACCTGGCTGATGATTATCGCCACAGTGGCACTGGCGTTTGTCATCTGCGTCGAAATGATCAACATTCTTTTCTACGATCCGTGGAGCGACGAGAAATTCCTGTTCAGGCTCTCCGGTAGCCTTTCTGACGTCAAGGTCGGGCCTCTGACCTATCTGATGTTCGGTTCCCTGGCCGTAGCTCTGATGATGGGGCTGCCGCTGGCTTTCGTGACCGGTGGTCTGGGTGTGCTGTTCATCTACCTGGTGGGCGACGCAATGATGCTCAACCTCGTGCCGGGACGCATCTTCCCGATGATGACCAACTCTGACCTGGCGGCGATACCGCTGTTTATCTTCATGGCCTCGATGCTCGAGCGGGCTGGCTTGATTGAGGAAATGTTCAGTGTGGTCTACAAGTGGATGGGTGGCCTGAGCGGTGGTCTGGCGACAGCAACCATTCTGGCCTCAACCCTGCTTGCAGCCATGGTGGGGGTTATTGGTGCCGCTGTTGTCACCATGGGCATCATCGCTCTGCCGGCGATGCTCAAACGCGGTTACGATCAGAAGATCGCGCTGGGCTCGATTATGGCGGGTGGTACTCTGGGCATATTGATACCTCCCTCAATCCTGGCCATTCTCTACGCGGTTGTTGCGCAGCAATCGGTCGGTGAGCTGTATCTCGGCTCCGTGATCCCGGGCCTGATGCTGTCTTCCCTGTACATTGCCTATGTACTGATCCGCAGCTGGATTAACCCGAAGTTGGGGCCGCCGGTACCGGTGGAAGAGCGGATTAGCCTGAAGGAAAAGCTCCTTCTCACGAAAAACCTGATTGCTCCGCTGATTCTGGTGTTTCTGGTGCTGGGTCTCCTGTTCGGTGGCATTGCAACGCCCGTGGAAGCGGCCGGTATCGGCTCCTTTGGCGCCATCGTGGTGGCCATGATGCACGGCAGGTTCTCCATTGCCGGACTGCGTGAAGCATCCGTAACCACTACCAAGGCATCCGCCATGGTGCTGTGGATCATGTTCGGTGCCTCGGTCTTTGTTGGCTTCTACATCCTTCAGGGTGGCCAGCAATTTGTGACGGATGCCATCCTGGGTACGGGCATGTCGCCTTACGGCATTCTGTTCCTGCTGATGTTCCTGCTGGTGGTTCTGGGTATGTTCCTGGACTGGGTGGGTATTCTGCTGCTGGCAGTTCCCATCTTCATTCCCATCGTCAAAGCGCTGGAGTTCCCGGGTCTGCTGGGCTTCCCGCCGGTGTCAGGTGATGACGTTGTACTCTGGTTTGGTGTGCTGTATCTGGTCAATATGCAGATGTCATTCCTCAGTCCGCCATTCGGTTACGCATTGTTCTACCTCCGCGGCGTATGCCCGCCTGAAATATCCATGGCCACGATTTTCAAGTCGTCCCTGGTGTTCCTGGCGATTCAGGCGCTGGGTCTGTTCATGTGTATCCTGATTCCCGGCATCGTAACCTGGCTGCCGGGGCTGGTTTACGGCTAATACACTCAAGGAGTAACGCACTATGTTGACTATTAACAGGCTGGATCTGGCCGATGCCCGCATTCTGATTGAGGGCGCGGCGGAAAAGGCCCGGGAGATCGGAGTGCCCATGTGCATTGCGATCGTTGACGAATCCGGCAATCTGATCGCCTTTGAGCGCATGGACGGTGGCAAGATCACCAGTGTGACCATTGCCCAGGACAAGGCGTTCACGGCGGCAGCCGCCAAGAAAGCTACCCACGACTACAACAAGGCCAACGTTCCGGGCAGCCTGGCGTTTGGCATTCACACCGAGGTCGGTGGTCGTTTGAGTTCAGTCGGTGGTGGTCTTCCCGTGATTGTCGACGGTGAAGTCGTCGGCGGAATCGGGCTGAGCTCGGGGACGCCCCAGCAGGACATGGACTGTGCCCAGGCGGGCATTGACCATTTTGAAACCAAACGCAGTTGATTGCTGTCAGACGTGAACGGGCGGGCCTTCGGGTCCGCCTGCCCCCTTCGCCCGAGAGCGGAGAATGACGTGACACGAATCCAGAGAACGTTATGACTACCAAGCCGAAAGTCAGCAAAGCCGAGCTGGCCGAGCAGTTCCGGGCTTTTATCGACCCGAACTTCGTTATCACCGATAACGAAACCATGAAACCCTACGAGTGCGACGGCATGTCGATGTACTGCGAGATGCCGTTGCTGGTGGTGCTTCCGGAAACGGTTGAGCAGGTGCAGCGGGTCATGCGCATCTGCAACGAAAACCAGGTTCCGGTGGTGGCCCGGGGCGCTGGGACCGGCCTCAGTGCCGGCGCCATGCCCAACAAGGAGGGTGTGGTGCTCTCGCTGGCCAAGTTCAATCGTATCCTCGAGATTGACCCGCTGGCACGAACGGCACGGTTGCAACCGGGCGTTCGCAACCTGGCGATCAGCGAGGAGGCTGCCCAGTACGGGCTTTACTACGGTCCGGACCCGTCATCCCAGATTGCCTGCACCATCGGCGGCAACGTGGCCGAAAACTCGGGGGGTGTGCACTGCCTGAAATACGGTTTGACGGTGCACAACCTGCACAGCGTTGAAATGGTTACGGCCGAAGGCGATGTGGTCACCGTCGGTTGCGATGGCCTGGACGCCTGTGGCATGGATCTGCTGGCGCTGATGACCGGCTCGGAGGGCCTGCTGGGTGTCGTCACGGAAGTGAAGGTCAAACTGCTGCCGAAACCCGAGGTGGCTCGCGTGGTCATGGCCGGTTTCGACAGCGTCCAGAATGGCGGTGATGCCGTCGGAGGCGTTATCTCCCACGGCATCATTCCCGGCGGTCTGGAAATGATGGACGGCCACGCTATTGTGGCGGCCGACGACTTTGCCCAGGCCGGGTATCCCCGCGAGGCCAAGGCCCTGTTGCTGTGCGAGGTTGATGGCACGGAAGAGGAAGTGGACGAGCACATCGCCCAGGCGGAGGAGGTGTTCCGCAAGTTCGGTGCAACCTCGGTCCGAACCTCCCAGAGCGAGGAAGAACGGGCACTGCTCTGGAAAGGCCGCAAGTCAGCGTTCCCTGCGGTTGGCCGGATTTCGCCCGACTATTACTGCATGGACGGGACCATTCCCCGACGGGAGCTGGCCAATGTGTTGCTCCGGATGGAGGAAATGTCCGAGGAGTTCGGTCTCCGTGTCGCCAACGTTTTCCACGCCGGTGATGGCAACCTGCATCCGCTGATCCTGTTTGATGCCAACGTGCCGGGTGAGTTCGAGCGCACCGAAGCGTTCGGCAGCAGCATACTCAATCTGTGTGTTGAGGTGGGTGGATGCATCACCGGTGAACACGGTGTCGGCGTCGAGAAGATCCGGCAGATGGCGGTTCAGTTCAGTGACGACGAACTCCAGCAGTTCCATGACGTGAAGGCCGCTTTCGATCCCGCCGGCATCCTCAACCCCGGCAAGGGTGTGCCCGCGCTCAAATTCTGCCAGGAATATCGTTCCCTGGAACACAAACAACACAAGCACGAACATACGGAAGCCGCCCATGGCTGATATTTCCCAACATTTGCAGGAGCAAGTGCTCCACGCTCGCGATGGCGGGCACAAACTCAACATCGTCGGCGGTGGTACCAAGGCCTTTATGGGCCGGGAAGCCGATCCCGATGCCGGTACCCTCAGCGTGGGCGAGCATACCGGTATTGTTGAGTACCACCCGGTGGAACTGGTTCTGACGGTTCGCGCCGGTACACCGCTGAGCGACATTGAGGCCACGCTGGCCGAGCAGGGGCAGGCCCTGCATTTCGAACCGCCCCGGCTGGGCGCGGCTTCCACCATCGGGGGAACCCTGGCCGCCAATCTGTCCGGCCCGTCGCGGCCCTGGACCGGCTCCGTGCGGGACCAGGTGCTGGGCATCCGGTTACTGAATGGCAAGGGCGAGCACCTTCGATTCGGCGGTCAGGTGATGAAAAACGTGGCCGGCTATGATGTCTCCCGGCTGCAGGCCGGCGCCATGGGCAGCCTCGGTCTGATTACGGAAATCAGCCTCAAGGTAATGCCGAAACCGGCCGCGTCCATGACTTTGGTTCAGGACATGTCGATGGAAGAGGTGATCCGTTACATGAACAGCCGGTCCGCCGAGCCCAAGCCCATCACCGGGGCGTGCTGGGTCGACGGCAAGGTCTACCTGAGACTGTCGGGTGCCCGATCGGCGGTTGAGGCGACCGCAGACAAGTGGTCGGGTGACGTGATGGAGCAGGGGGAGAAGTTCTGGCAGTCCGTACAGGATATGCAGCACGAGTTCTTTGCCGGTAACGATGTCCCGCTGTGGCGCTTCTCGGTCGGTTCCACCGCCGCCAATCCGAAGCTGGAGGGTGACTGGTTTATCGACTGGTCCGGTGCTCAGCGCTGGTACCGAGGTTCCGGTGAGCTGAAAGACATGGAACCCCTGGCCAAGGCTGCCGGAGGACAGGTGAGTCTGTTCCGTGGTGGCGACCGCTCCGGTGAAGTCATGCACCATCAGCCGGAAGCCCTCAAGGGCATCCAGCGCCGCCTCAAGAACGCCTTCGATCCGGATAATATTTTCAATCCCGGACGCTTATACAGCTGGTTGTAAGAGCAGGAATACGATGCAAACTAATCTCGTTCAACAATTTGCCAACACAGCGGAAGGGCAGGAGGCCGAATCCATTCTGCGGGCCTGTGTCCACTGCGGCTTCTGCACCGCAACCTGCCCCACCTATCAGGAACTGAATGACGAGCGCGACGGCCCACGGGGCCGCATCTACCTCATGAAGATGTTTCTTGAAGGGGAGGAAGCCACCGAGAAGACCCGCGAACACCTGGACCGGTGCCTGACCTGCCGGAGTTGCGAGACCACGTGTCCGTCCGGCGTGAAATACGGCCGCCTCGTCGACATCAGCCGCGGTCTGATGGAAAAGGAGCTGCCGCGCGATCCCAAGGATAAATGGCTGCGCTGGGGCCTGGCTCGGGTGCTACCCAATCGCCAGCTGTTTGGTGTGCTGCTTCGGCTCGGACAGGTGTTCAGGCCGGTGCTCCCGGAAAAACTGCGCACCAAGGTGCCCCCGAGAAAGCAGGCCAGCCCCTGGCCCGCCGCCAGTCACAACCGGATCGTGCTTGCGCTCGCAGGCTGCGTGCAGCCATCAGCGACCCCCAATACCAACGCGGCGGCTGCTCGGGTGCTCGATAAGCTGGGCATCACCATGGTGGAGGCGCCCGAGGCAGGCTGCTGTGGCGCAGTGAATTACCATCTTTCCGAGCATGAAAAAGGCCTGGAGCGGATGCGCCAGAACATCGATGCCTGGTGGCCGGCCATTGAGGCCGGTGCCGAAGCCATCGTCATGACGGCGTCCGGCTGCGGTGCCATGGTTCAGGACTACGGTCACCTGCTGAAAGATGACCCGGTCTATGCGGCCAAGGCCCATAAAGTCAGCGAGCTGTGCACGGATCTGGGTGCCTTCCTGCTGAAGCAGGATCTGGAGGCGCTCAAGCTCGACCAGAGTCCGGGCAAGGTTGCCTTCCATTGCCCCTGTACATTGCAGCACGCCATGCAGCAGAACGGCGTGGTCGAACAGGTACTTACCAAGGCCGGGGTGAACCTGGCGGAAACCAAAGACAAGCACCTGTGCTGTGGTTCTGCCGGAACCTACTCTGTGCTGCAGCCGGAACTGAGTCAGCAGTTGCTGGGTAACAAGCTGAAGGCGCTGACCGTGGACAATCCGGATCGCATCGTGACCGCCAACATCGGTTGCCAGATGCATCTGGAGACCAAGGCCAAGGTGCCGGTTCAGCATTGGGTTGAATTGCTGGATCAGTGAGGCGGGGTTGAGCCACCGGCAGGTGGCGCTTTAAAGGCCGGTGGTTTTCCACCGGCCTTTTCTGTTTCTGTAGACTAGAGGTCGTTGAAAAATGCGGCGTAGCTCTTTGGCATAACTTCGCCGAACGCTTCCATTATCCATGCTTCTCTTTCGGCGTCAGTGATGGTTCCCCCGGTTCCATCTGGATCGAACCACTCCGCCTTGATGTTCATTGAGAGCCGATGCCAATCCAGCACTTTTTGGGCATTTACGCCTTCTAGTGCCACAAGCTCCAGATAAGCCTTCTTGAACTTATCGATATTTTCGAGGCCCGGATCGGTTTCGTCAGTGCCAATTATATGGTCACGAACAACTGCGACATCCGTCAGGGACGCGGGGACGTCTTCGCCCAGGAACAGATGGGTTTGGCCCTCTTTCGCCCAGAACGCAGTCACTTTAGATACCTGGTTAATAACGAGATGCGTTAATTCATGTCGGTACTCTTCTTCGGCAAAGTCCGGCGAAATCTTGATTCCGCTGGTGGATGATCTTCCAATTCGATCGTTGCTGGTTGCGCAAATCTGAATCTTCTTGAAGAAGGGTTCCCATTGGTCGTTCCAATCTTCCTGTCTGGGGTCAAAGGTGGGGTTGTCTGCAAAAAATTGGTCGTACCCTTCATGAGCTTCCACCATGACGTCCCGCACTTTTTTGGGATCTCTCTCGTTGACCAGGGCGTTGTAAACGAAGGCATACTGGAGGTCAGGGTTGGAGCTTGGATCCTGCCAGTCTGCAGATCCAGCTGGCATTTCTATTTCCCCACCAAAGTAGTCGGAAATTTGGTCGATCGTTACCCGTTTTTCAATGCCCCCATCCAGATAGGTAAGCTGGCTTACCTCGGAAGCAAACTGGTTGAGATCCCTGAAGCTTACCACTCGCTTCATTGCGTAAAAGGTGTCCCAGTTCAAGCCGAACTGCGGCAAGATGACATCCATTGCACTCTGGGCCTTGGTCGCCGCGGTTCTCAGATCGTCGTTGGAGTGGGTTGTCAGGTTTGAAAACACGATGAAGTTTGCAGATTCAAAATAATAATCGCTTAAAGAACATTTCTCCTGGAAAATATCGGCATCAGGATTCTGGTACTCCTTATTAGTCTCACTGCTGAAGTAGAAGTCTCCATCTACCGGATCCGGGGCACCTTCTTGATTGTCGCCACCGGCAGGATCGCTCGTGATTGCCGTGCCACTGCCTCCGCCTCCGCCGCAGGCTGATAGAGCAAGGATAATCATGAGTGCACCAATCAAAGTCCATATTCTACTGTTCATCGACATTCCCTATCTATTGATTAATTACAGCGTTTCGACGAGAACGTCCTGGTAGGCGTTCAATGTCCCGCTAAACAGACCACGCTTTTAGAATTCCCATTTTTGCGAGTCAACAATGTATAAGGTAGCCCTGAATGATAAATAGCTCAAAATTATGTCGGTTGATATCTACGTGGAACTGGCGCTCCAGCAATGGATCGAGCTTCTGGACCAGTAAAACCGGACTGGTTTCAATGCATTCCCTGTGGGGTTCGTTATACTGCCGCGGCATATAACTTACCCACAGGGAGTGGATTTTTATGCCATGGATTCTGGCAACCTTCGTTTTTTCGGCCATCTTCAATGCATCGGCGCACGCCGAGGTTTATACCTGGATCGACAGCCGGGGCATCGCGCATTTCTCGGATTACCCGCCCGGCAAGATTCCCCATCAGGAAATCGATATCCAGCCGACGTCCACGGTGCCGATGTCCGAGAATCTCCGGCAGGGAAAGCGTGTTTCCGGGATCCGTGACGATGTGCGGGGATTGCTGTCGACGTCGGACCGACCGGTTCGAAACAGCGGCGCCGCCGCCAAATCCCGTGCCAAGCTCCAGAAGATCTGTGACAATTACCGACGGAAACTGGATCGTATCCAGTCGAAGCTCCGGTCCGGTTACAGCAACGACAAGGGCAACACACTGCGTCACCAGAGACGTAAGATCAGCCAACAACACAGCCGGGAATGTATTCTGCGCTAGTTGCCCAGACCGGGGTATCTGGCTCCAGCGTTACGTTACCCATGGCAATCCGAATAACACCTGCTTGGGAATCACGAAGATGACGAATTTGCCGCAACTGACAGATGCCTTACTGACCCTCGATGAGCGTGTGGCCGTGCTTACCCTGAATCGGCATGACCTCCGCAACGCCCTGACCGGTTCACACCTGATAGACGACATCGTCACCACGGCCGAGTGGGTTAACCGGTGTGAAGATGTATCCGTGCTGGTGATCACTGGTGCGGGTTCTTCGTTCAGTGCTGGCGGGAACATTCGCGACATGGCCGAGCGGGGTGGGGATTTCGCTGGCGATGTCGCCGAGTGTGCCGACCGGTACCGTCAGGGCATCCAGCGGATTCCCCTGGCGCTGCAGGCGGTGGAGGTACCGATCATCGCAGCGGTCAATGGTCCTGCCATTGGTGCGGGGTTTGATCTGGCCAATATGGCGGACATTCGAATCGCCTCCGACCGAGCCAAATTCGGCGAGACCTTCCTCAATCTCGGCATTATTCCCGGTGACGGTGGCGCCTGGTTGATGCAGCGCCTCATCGGCTATCAGCGCGCGTTCGAACTGACCCTCACTGGCCGAGTCGTTGAGGCAAGCGAAGCCAAAGAGTTAGGGATCGTAATGGATGTGTTTCCGATCGAGGAGCTGATGCCGGAGGCCCTCAAGCTGGCGAACCGGATGGCCAGCCAGCCACCCAAGGCAACACGTCTGACCAAACGCCTGATGAAGATGGCCCAGCGCATGGAGCTCAAGGATTTTCTGGATCTCTGTGCCTGCTTCCAGGGGATGTGTCACAACGAGCCCGAGCATCTGGAGGCGGTGAACCGGATGATGGCTCAGATGGCAAAAAAATAGCTCCGGCACCAAGCGGCCCTGGCGCATCAGTCCCAGTCAATCGACTGATCGTTTTTTGATCGAAAAAAGCTGGGAAAATTGACCTGAAGGGGTGTTCATTTCTCAGTGTGCGACTATATTGGTTGGGCCAAAAGCTGTAACCGTATGTAACCATCGGAGCACGCTGACATGAATGAAAATCTTCTCGCTCTTGCCCTGCTGAACGATCCAAACTACACCCTTCAGTCAAATTTCCAGAAAGATTCCGAGTCGGAATCGGACCCGTCCCAATCATCCTTTGAGCTGCTCTCCGAAGAGGGGGAACTGGTCGGTTATGTAAAGACATGGCAGGAGGAGGACGACTTTGCCGGTTTCGTCCATTTTGATGCCGACGGCAATATCCTCGACTGGAAGGTATTCTCGAAAGCGCACCCATCCGAGTTGCCAAAAACTGCCTGGTCCCGGACGCGCCCTCGCCTTTGACCCGCCTGGGTCATTCCGGGGGCTCCAGATTCCTTATCTTGCCAGTGCCAGACCTGTGGCGAAAGGAGCGAAGAGTAGTAAACTGATATCTGGCGTTGTTCCCACAAAGGAAGGTTGGTTCTCGTGAAATTGAAAGGGATGTCCCTGGCTGTGGTGTTCGCTGTGGCCGGGTGTGGGGGTTCGGGCAGTGGTGATGTGGTTCAGACGGTCGATAGCAACGAGGCTGGCAGGACCTCAAACACGGTTGACGGGCTGGTCTGTTCTGGCACATCGCCCGGCCTCCCTGGCTGTTGGGTGACATCCTGTGATCCCGCCCGGGCAGAGTTCACCGATCTGTATTTCCGCTCGGCAGTCTCCTTCGCAGAGACCGGAGAGGTCCGGCATTACCTCCAGCGTTTTGATAATGCCAACTGCGTTGGGCCCGCCATCCGTACTGAACAGTTGTTTTCGGGCATTTCCTTCGAGCTATTCCCGCGAGTTATCGGTGAGGATGAAGCGAATGTCGATGGGCGTATCCAGTTCGAGTTGCCTGAAAATGACGTTTCCGATGGATTGGAACGAAAATCCCTGACCCCCTACGACATCACCGCGCAAGGTGAACTCTGCTATGACACGGACGTGGTGAGATTTTTCTCCACCGGTTGGTCGGCCACCTACAGCAAGGATACGACGGCTACGATTTCATACTCTGACTGTCTCCTGGGGCAGCCCCGATAAAGCCGACGCGGGCCTTGCCCCCTTGGTTTGGGATGAGTGTCTGAATCCGCAGGGAAAAGCGACTGTGTCTGTGCTTTCAAATCGACTAGCCGTTTGCCGAGTGGCTCTTTTTTGACTGGCGAAAGGGTGCAATTTCGGCAAGGCTTGTCTAAAATTTGTACAAAACGGCGACATGGCGTTTATCTAAGCTGCCAGAGGGAGTTGGGAGTCCTGGTTTAACACCAATACGTTCAGGGACGACAGATCGTGAAAACCAGACACTCTCTCGTGACTGCGGCCATTGCGGGCCTTATGTCGTTGCCCGTGTATGCTCAACTTTTCGAAGTCTCCACCAGCCGTGAGTTTCAGAGCGCGCTCTCGGCCGCCGCTTCTAACAGCCAGAACGACACCATTGTTCTCTCCGCTGGCATTTACGCACCCACCACTCCCGGCCAGCCGTTTGTTTACAACAGCACTCAGGGCGATGATCTTCGGATCGAAGCTGAAACCCCGGGGGAGGTGCTACTGGATGGGCAGTCGCGGGCCGAGATACTTTACTTGAATCACGATTCAACCAACGTTCCTCCAGGCTTTTCTATCAAGGGTATCCGGTTTCAGAATGGCAGAGTGACCGGGACGGGGCACGGCGGAGCACTCACTGTACTCAACACCGGTTTGCTGTTGGACAGGACTGCGTTTGCCGGTAACACCACTGACAGGCCGAATTCCGGTTCCGCAGTTTTAATGAACGCCGGCGATGGGCAGGGAGAGCTGCGGATAATCAATAGCCAGTTCGTGAACAACGTCGTTGATGTCGGATCGCCAAGCTCCAACGGTTCGGCCATCTTTCTTTTCGGGGGCTCCTTTGCAGTCACCGACAGTGAGTTTGTGGGCAACCGCAGCGATTCCTGCGGTGTTATCTACACAGACAGCACCCTGGACAGTTCGGTTACCGGATCGGACTTCCGTTCCAACCGCGCGGCAAGGGGCGCAGCAATCTGTAGCAGCAGCGGGTTACTGACCATTTCCGGTTCCGAGTTCCGAAATAACGAGGCAACCGGCGAAGGGGGCGCCATACTGGGTTTTGACGGCCGCGTCCTGCTTGAAAATTCGACCCTGGCGAACAACCGTGCAGACAGTGCGGGTGCGTTGATGAGCTCTGCGGTTGAACTCCGGCGTTCGGTCGTCCTGGGCAACACGGCATCCCGGCTCTCCATCGTGTCGGCGGACCGGGATCTCCATGCCGAGAACAGTCTGTTTGAGCTCAACCAGGTGCCGGACTCCATTGACAGCGGTACTGTTCGCTGTGAGCGGGCCTGTCGGATAGTGAACAGTGTGTTCGAGCGTAACACGGGGGCGCCGTCGATTAAGATGGTGTCGGGAAACGCGGACAATCTGGTTGTCGCCAACTCCCTCCTGCTGGCAGGTAACGCTTCTGCATTGGCGTTTGCCGACGCCAATGTTCGGGCAACGGTTCTGAACAATTACATTTCGCCTGCCTTGTTGCCGCTTCCTGAATCCCAAATTGATCAGCAGGGAAACATCCTGGACCAGGCCTACGCAGGGCTGGACCCGGGTTATCATCCTCTTGAGGGATCAATCCTGGTCGACGCGGGTACCTCCGAGGCTCAGCTGGTTGCGCTGGCTGAAACGGATGTCCTCGGGAATCCCCGGATTGCCGGCGCTGATGTGGACATCGGTTGGGTCGAGTACGGTTCCAGCCCGACGGCACCGGTCGTTTCCGGTCTCGCTCTGGAGACCCTTGACGCCAGTAATCTGGACAGCCTGAGCTTCTCGTTCAACGTGGAGCTGGCGGAAGGCCGCTCGCTGGTAAGCACGGAGCTCTGGACGGATGAAGAGCCGGACTACGTCCTGGTATCGCCCCAGGGAGGCAGCCTCGGCGGCGTGGTGTTCATGAACGGCGGGGCGCACCAGATCCGGGTCCGCGTTACCGATTCGCAGGGCGAGCGTTCCGAGGCCGGTTATTCGTTCACGTTGAACAGCCTCGGTACGGAGACTGTGGTCCTCAGGGTTGAGGATCAGATAAGGGCTGCCTGCGCGGAGGACCTGACTGACTGCGGAGTCGACGTGGACGCGTTCGTGGCACAAGCCATTGAAGAGGCGAGATCGGCCTGTAAAAGCGATCCCTCGTCCTGCCAGATTGAAACCGGTTCCTTTGATCCAGGTACGATTTCGGCCATGGCGCGCGGGGACTGGAACCTTTACGGCACGGGGCGAGATATTACCGACCTGGCGACGGTGTTTGCCGATGCCCGCGTGGTCTGGTTTCACAACGGTGGCACCTGGGAGGCCTTCTCCACCCAGCCGGACGTGATCAGCGTTCTCAACGCCAAAGGCATCCCGAGAATTTCGAAAATTCCTGCTGGCCGCGGGTTTTGGGTCAGAAAATGAGGGGCCGGTAAAATGTTGGGACGACCTCTGAGCGCCGGCCTGATGGCGTTATCGTTGTTGGCCTGCAGTGGCGCAAATGATGGCGAGTCCATCAGTATTCGCCAGGTCGCAGTCACAGATAGCGATGGCACAGAACTGACTTCGGTGGCACCGAATCAGACCTTCCTCGTCAGTTGGAACGTGGCTGCCGTCAGGCCCGAACAACGCTACTCGATCTGGATCCGAGCCGTCAGCGCGGCCGATCCCGGAGGAAGGGAAATAGCCTTCCAGAAGTGCGCAGAGCCGGGCACCCGGGGCTCTTTTGCTTGCGATAACCTGGGCCAGATCAGTTGCTTGCTGGATACGGGCAGACAAGTGACCTGCCAGATAGCTGGAGAGGAGCGCCTCACCACCCTGGCTGCAAACAACTTTCAGTTGATGTTCGAAGCCTGCATGTTCGATCGGTCGGGTAACCTGCTTTGCCAGAACAGAGACCTGGGGGCTTCGATCAATCTATCCACCGGGGATAGCTCTCCTCCACCGCCCCCCGAACCGCCTGCGGAGCCCGACGAACCCGTCGATGAGCCACCTGTCGACGATGATCCGCCCCCCGACGATGACGATCCACCGAATAATGGTGGAGGTAATCCCGGGGGAGGCCCAGGTGGAGGAGGTCCGCCAGGGAGGGATGACGACGATGACGAAGTGGAGGAGCCTCCAGTAGAGGAGGAACCCCCGGTCGTGGAAGAGCCTCCAGCTGAGGAGGAACCTCCGGTCGTGGAAGAGCCTCCAGTCGAGGAGGAACCCCCGGTCGTGGAAGAGCCTCCAGCTGAGGAGGAACCCCCGGTCGAAGAGGAGCCGGTCGTGGATGAAACCGGCACTGTGGAGGCCGAGCTGCCTGAGGAACTCCAGCCGCCCGGGGTCCCGGTGCTGTAGTCTTCGGGTTCCAGGTAGGCCCAAGAGGTGCGTTGCCGAGTTAATGAAAGATTGGGAGCAGCCTGAATTTCAGCAACGTGCGTAGCCATCTTTTGCCACAATTTATGCAGAAAGGGATCGAGATAGGTTCTTTATCAATCGTCTATGGTGACTGGGTGATTTCTTACTTAGGAGCTGGATATGGGCACCACAGAAACGATTGAGAAATGGCTGGATAAATGCGATTTGGCTCGACAGGCTCAGGATCGGTATGACCAGGATCCAAGTCCAACCAATTACTCGGAACTGAAGAAAGCGCTCTATGAGAGGGGGATTATGGAGGAGCGAGTGGACCCCAGAGCAACCCATTCGCATAGGGTTGGAGGCTGAGCGGAAGCTCACTGGGTACCAGAAACAACAAAGCCCGCTAAAAGGCGGGCTAAGTCATTGAATCTGATGGTGCCCGGAGGCGGAATCGAACCACCGACACGGGGATTTTCAATCCCCTGCTCTACCAACTGAGCTATCCGGGCATGTTGCGCTACTGCTGTGCAACGGGGCGCTATTAAACCGGTTTCGATGTTTTGAGTCAAGGCTGCGCCGGAAAATTTTCCGAATCTTTTCAGGGTTGATCAGGCTTTGATCAGCCGGGCTTTACTGCTCTGGTGGAACGTAGCCTTCGGCCTGGTCGAAAGGCTCGTTGTCGAAGAAATGTTCCATTTGCGCCTGCAGGTACTTCCTGGTATTCGGGTCCATCAGGCTCAGGTGTTTTTCGTTGATCAGCATGGTCTGCTGTGCCTGCCATTCCTCCCAGGCCTGCTTCGAGATGGTGTCGAAGAGTTCCTGGCCCTTCTTGCCGGGCATGGGGGGGAAATCCAGACCGTCGAGCTCTTTCTGGTATTTGCGGCAGAAAACAGTGCGGCTCATGTTGGCTCCTGTTGGCGAATTGAATCCCGCGGCATGATAACAGATCGGGCGCGGCGGTTGCGCTGATCGGCCTCAGAGCAGGGCAGTCTGCTCGGGTGCGGTCAGTAGCGTACGAATGGGGGCCGGCAGGCCCAGAGTCAGGGCTTCATCCCGATGCAGCCAGCGAAGTCGGTCGTCATCGGCCACGCCTTGATCTCCCGACACGGTCAGTCTGGCGGGCTGGATGTGCAGATGGTAGTGGCTGAAGGTGTGGCGAAAGCCGCTGATAAGGTCAGGGTCGCTGCATTGCACCCCCAGTCGGCGTTCACAGGCTTCCTGCAGCTCATCCGCCCCTATGGCCGGGTCGAGTTCGGGCAGACTCCACAGGCCTCCCCAGATTCCGCTGGGCGGCCGGCGTTCCAGCAGGATCCGGCCTGCGTCGTCCTCAAGAATCAGCATCCAGGTTGTCTTTTCGGGCTTGGCTTTCTTGGGCTTGGAGCCGGGATACAATGTGGCCTCGCCCCTGGCGTATGCGGCGCAGCCCTGCTGAAGAGGGCAAGCGTCGCAGTTGGGACGGGTGCGGGTGCACACCATGGCCCCCAGATCCATGATCGCCTGGGTGTAGTCCCGTACCCGTGCGTCAGGCGTGTGTTCTTCGGCGTACTGCCAGAGCTGTTTCAGAACAGCGGTCTGCCCCGGCCAGCCCGGTACCGCGTGATAGCGCGCCAGCACGCGCTTGACGTTACCGTCCAGAATCGCGGCGCGTTTGCCAAAGGCTTGCGCCACGATAGCGGCGGCGGTGGAGCGACCAACGCCAGTCAGTGTTTCCAGTTCCTCCTGGCTGTCCGGGAATTCGCCGCCGAACTCTTCCACGACAGTTTTGGCGGCTTTCTGCAGGTTGCGCGCCCGGGCGTAGTAGCCAAGGCCAGACCAGTGGCTGAGAACGTCATCCACCGGCGCTTCGGCCAGGGCGCGAACGTCGGGAAATCGTTCCATGAAAGCGTTGAAGTAGGGGATCACCGTGGTTACCTGGGTCTGCTGAAGCATAATTTCAGACACCCAGACCCGGTAGGCATTCTGGTTCGTGTGCCACGGCAGGTCGTGCCTGCCGTGCTGGTCGTACCACTCAAGCAGATTGTCGGCGAAACGGTCTGCCATTACTTGAACAGACCTTTGAGTTTGTCGCCAAGTTCTTCCTCAAGCTTTTCCTGAATCTTCTTTTCCGCTTTATCGGTAGCGCGGTCTACTTCTTCCCTGGCCTTGGCCTTGGCTGCGTTGGAGGCGATGGTTTTCAGGGTGTCACGGAAGCGCGAACCATCGAACGAGCACAAGCCAGCGGGATCCTCGGAGAAATTACCCCGGCACTCTACAGGAATCACCACGTTCTCAACGTACTCGGTTACCCGGCAGGCTTCATCGCGGTGGATCTCGCCCACAATCCGCAGGCCCGCCTCGTAGTCGAGCGTGGTCTGCTTCAGGTCGATGGTGCCGTCGCCCTCGAGCTTCATGCCGGCGAGCGCAGCCACAAGGTCGGTGTTCTTCAGGATGTTGCCGTTGATGTCCAGGGTGCCGCGCATATCGTTGAAGGGTGTTGTTGTACCCCAGTCAGTCGTGCTCAGGTCTTCCTGGTTGGCGATCGCAATGCCCTGGCAGGCCATGCGGGTCAGGTTCATATTGCGGAACTGGCCTTCGGCCAGGTTGAAGCTGATCTGCCCATCCGCCTTCTCGCGCAATACCGAGACGCGGTTGCCTGTCGTGGTCACATTGACCTTCAGGTTGGCGCCGCCAGAGAGCATGTCCACCTCGGCCAGGTCAGTGAGCAGCGGCAGGGTCTGGACGTTTTTGACGTCGGAGCCGATCTTCCATTTCGGATTATCGCTGCGGGCGTCCAGGGAGACGTTGGCACCGAAGCTGCCCTCGTAGAGTTTGCCGCTGAACTCGTCGACCTTGATGAGACCATCTTTGGCCGTTGTGCTGGCTTTGATCTCATTGATGGTCAGGTTACTGACAATGAGCTCGGCCAGACCGAAATCGATATCCAGCAGCAGGGTGCGCAGGGTTTCAAGCGGCAGCAGGTCGCTTTCCGGAGCGCTCTGTGCTGCCTTGGCTGATGCTGTTTGGTCCTCTGACTCAGCGTCGCTTTCGCCCGCTTTGGCATCGTCTTCGGATTTCGGGGGCAGATAGCGGTCCGCATTCAACTTGTCGCCCTGGAGGTTGAACACGATGGCGCTGTTGGTGAGGTTGTAGCTGCCAGTCCCGGCGAACGTGGTGTCGTCGAGTATGAGCGTCAGGTCCGACAAGGCGACTTTGCCGGGCTCGCCACCCACCTTGGTGGAAAAGGCCAGGGCGTTGAGTACGTCCGGATCGCTGGTGGGTACGGCAGGTTGCCCCAACTGGTTAAGCAGATCCTTCAGAGAGAACTCCTCGACATTGATCGAACCGCTGAGGGCAGGCTTGTCACCAAAGCCTTTGACGTCCAGATCCGTGGTCATCGAGAGGTTAGCGAAACTGGCGGTGAACTCGCTCAGGGTTGCGGTTTCGTTCTCAAGGTTGGCCTGGGCGGAGCCGGTCAGTTCCGCGGTAACCGATTTGCCACCAAAGGGTTCGCCGTTCATGTCGAACACCGCTTTCAGGCCGGAGACGGCAAAGTCATTAAGCGCCTCATTAGCGGCGAGCCGGGCACTGATGCTGCCATCGACCTCAAATTGGGGTTTGGCGGTCTCGACCCGGAAGCTGATGTCCAACGGAAATTCGGAGCCCAGGGTAATCTGGCTGGCGTTCACGTTGAAGTTTTCAAGTGTGACGGACTGGCCGGTGCTTTTGTCGGTGTAATGCACCTGGGCATTGGAAATCTCGACGTTATCAACATTGAAGTTCAGTGGCTCTCCGCCGGTTTCTTCTCCGGCTGGCTCTGGCTGCTGCTCCAGCTCGGCTTGAGCGGTCTGCGACTCGCCTTCTGCATCGCTTTCAGCAGGTTCCGGCATGATCCGGGTCCAGTTGCCTTGGCCTTGTTCATTCACCTCGAGATTCGCTTCCAGTCCGCTCAGGACAAATGTATCGACCTGGGGTGACATGGAAATCAGGGACCAGAAATCGAGCTGAGCCACCATCTGCTCCAGGGCCACAAACCGGTTGCCCTCCAGGTTGGCCTGAACATTGTTCAGTTCGAGGCCGAGGGGAATAAACGACCATCCGATATCGCCTTCCAGGACGAGGTCGAGGTTGGTCTGTTTTTCGACAGCCTGCTCAATCTGGGGTTTGTAATCGTTGGGGTTGATCACTGCCATCGCAACGGCGACTGCCACCACGGCCAGCAGTATCAGTGCAATAACCGCGATCAGCAGATAACGAACAGCTTTCATGGGTGAGGCATCCTTTTCCGGAGAGCTTGTTGGGATTCGAAGTGAATCCTGACGCTAATTAGCCCAAGGATAACGCAGGGTTAATAAATTAACAGCGGGGGAGTATGACAATGCTGTAGTGTTGAGCCAAAATACACATCCTTATTATTCCGACTACATTGATGCAAATAAACATAAGAAGGAGTTGGCTGTGGCTATTACCGTATCGATTGAGCTGAACCGGGACCTCGAAATTCCGGGTGGCTACGATGAAGTCTTTGATTTATTGGCCGATGTGCCACGCTCTGCCAGTCATTTCCCGAAGGTCCACAAGCTGACCGACCTGGGAGACAATGCCTACCGCTGGGAGATGGAGAAGGTCGGCGTGGACAAGCACGCCATCCAGTCCATCTATGCCTGCAAATACCACGCAGACAAGGAAGCCGGTCGCATCACCTGGGAGCCGGTGAAAGGTGAGGGTAATGGTGTGGTGCGAGGTTCCTGGACCATCAAGGCCAAGGGCGACAACGTGACCGCCGTGAAATTCCAGACCAGCGCCGAGCTTACGGTGCCGCTGCCCAGTCTGCTGAAGCTGGCAATCAGTCCGGTCATCAAGCACGAGTTCAACAGCCTCGTGGATACCTACATGAGTAACCTGAAAAAGGCGGTCTGACCCGTTTCAGGCTATCGAGTCAGTTGAACCGGTTGTGGGACTCCGGCGGGCATAAAAGGTATAATCCGCCAATCGAAAGTTTGCGGTCACGTGCCGCCCAATTGCTACGGAGTCCCCATGGCCGAACGTAAGGCTCGGGTAGAACGAAATACCCTCGAAACCCAGATTACCGTTGAGATTGATCTCGACGGCACCGGCAAGTCCAGTTTTGACACTGGCGTCCCTTTCCTCGAACACATGATGGACCAGATTGCCCGCCACGGGCTGGTGGATCTGAACATCGTTTCCAAAGGTGACCTGCATATCGATGATCACCACACCGTGGAAGACATCGGTATTACCCTGGGGCAGGCGTTCAAGCAGGCCGTTGGTGAGAAGAAAGGCATCCGTCGCTACGGCCACGCCTATGTGCCGCTGGATGAGGCGCTGTCGCGTGTGGTCATCGATCTGTCTGGCCGTCCGGGCCTGATGATGGATGTGCCCTACACCCGCGGGGCTGTCGGTGGCTTCGACGTCGACCTGTTCGAAGAGTTCTTTCATGGCTTCGTGAATCATTCCATGGTGACGCTGCACATCGATAACCTGAAGGGCAAGAACACCCACCACCAGATCGAGACCGTCTTCAAGGCCTTCGGTCGTGCCCTGCGCATGGCGATCGAAATGGACGAGCGGATGGCGGGCATCACGCCCTCCACCAAAGGCTCCCTGTAACACGTCACCGAACAGGACACCGAATTCCATATGAAGACCGTTGCCATTATCGATTACGGCATGGGGAACCTGCACTCGGCCCGTAAGGCGGTGGAGCACGTGGCGCCGGACGTCAGGGTGCTGGTTACCGACAACGCAGACCAGATCCGCGAGGCGGACCACGTCATCCTGCCCGGCGTCGGCGCCATCCGTGACTGCATGCACGAAATCCGTCGGCTGGAAGTGGACACGCTGGTGCGGGAAGTCTCCCGGGACCGTCCGTTTCTCGGAATCTGTGTGGGCATGCAGGCCCTGATGTCCCGCAGCGAGGAAAACGGCGGGGTGGACTGCATCAACCTGTTCCCTTCGCAGGTTCGTTATTTCGGCGACCACCTTGTCGAAAACGGCGAGCGACTGAAAGTGCCGCACATGGGCTGGAACGAGGTGCAGCAAACCGTCGATCATCCCATGTGGCACAACATCCCCGACGGTGACCGCTTCTACTTTGTTCACAGCTATTACGCTGAAGCCGAGGGCAATGCCGACATTGCCGGGCGCAGCCACTATGGTGTGGACCTTGCGGCGGCCGTTGCCCGCGACAATATTTTTGCGGTCCAGTTCCACCCGGAGAAGAGCGCCCGGGCCGGCCTGCAGCTGCTGAAAAACTTTGTTGACTGGTCCGGCAAGTAACGCCGGAGCGTCTGAACGATTAACACGGACATTGCTTTATGCTGATTATCCCTGCCATTGATCTCAAAGACGGAAAGTGTGTGCGCCTGCGTCAGGGCCGGATGGACGACTCCACCGTGTTCGGTGATGACCCCGTTGATATGGCCACCCGCTGGGTGGAAGCCGGTGCCCGCCGTCTGCATCTGGTGGATCTCAATGGTGCCTTCGCCGGTGAGCCTGTTAACGGTGAAATCGTGCAGGCCATTGCCCGCAAGTACCCCGACCTGCCGATCCAGATCGGTGGGGGGATCCGTTCAGCCGAAACCATCGAAGCCTACCTCAAGGCCGGCGTGCAGTGGGTGATCATTGGCACCAAGGCGGTCAAGGAGCCGGAGTTCGTGACCGAGATGTGCAAGCGCTTCCCCGGCCACATCATTGTGGGTCTGGATGCCAAGGATGGTCGCGTGGCCACCGACGGCTGGGCAGAAGTGTCCGAAGTGATGGCGACCGACCTGGCGAAACGTTTTGCCAATGACGGCGTCGAGTCAATCGTTTACACCGACATCAGCCGCGACGGCATGATGCAGGGCGTGAATGTCGAAGCCACCGCCGCGCTGGCCGAAGAGGGCGGCATCCCGGTGATCGCCTCCGGCGGTGTCACCAACATGGATGACCTGAAGCGTCTTGCAACCGTCGCGGACAAGGGCATTCTCGGTGCCATTACCGGTCGTGCCATCTACGAAGGTACGTTGGACGTTGCTGAAGCGCAGGCCTTCTGCGACGGCCTCAAAGCGTAAGGGAGCAATCATGGGTCTGGCAAAACGCATTATCCCGTGTCTCGATGTCGACAAAGGCCGCGTGGTCAAGGGCGTCAACTTCGTTGATATCCGGGACGCCGGCGATCCGGTCGAAGTGGCGCGCCGCTACAACGAGCAGGGCGCCGACGAGATAACCTTCCTGGACATCACGGCCAGTCACGAGAGTCGCGACACCACCTACGAGACGGTCGAGCGCATGGCAGCGGAGGTTTTTATTCCGTTGACCGTGGGTGGCGGTGTGCGGACTGTGGATGATATCCGCAAGCTGCTGAATGCCGGTGCCGACAAGGTCTCCATCAACACCGCCGCCGTGTTCAATCCCGAATTCGTGCATGAGGCCGCCGAGCGTTTTGGGAGCCAGTGCATCGTGGTGGCCATCGACGCCAAGCAGGTCAGCGCCGAAGGTGAAGAGCCACGCTGGGAAATCTTTACCCACGGCGGCCGCAAGCCCACCGGGCTGGATGCCGTGGAATGGGCCCGGAAGATGGTCGAGATGGGTGCCGGCGAGTTGCTACTGACGAGTATGGACCGCGACGGCACCAAGATCGGTTTTGATCTGGGGCTGACCCGTGCCATCAGTGATGCGGTGATTGTTCCGGTGATTGCATCCGGCGGCGTCGGAGAGCTGCAGCACCTGGCCGATGGCGTTACCGAAGGGGGGGCCGATGCGGTGCTGGCGGCGTCCATCTTCCACTTCGGTCAGCACACCATCCCCGAAGCCAAGGCTTTCATGAAAAGCCAGGGTATCGAAGTCCGGGACTAGGGCTTCCTGGCGTAGGCAGGCCTTATGGCCTGCTTTTCCCCTTCCACGAACATTTCCCGATTGCCGTTGCGAATGGCCCAGAGTCCACTGATGGTCGCTATGGCCACACCCTGGGCGTCCAGCTCCGGCAGATGCTTCTCCAGGTAATCCACGGTCACTTTATGCGGATGCCCGATGCCGATGGCGCTGCCGTTTTCCCGCGCGCGTTTGATCAGCAGCTTGAACTGCCGATCAACGAATTCCTCAGTCTGTTCGTGGTCGAGAAAAACGTCCCGGCTCAGGCTGGGGATCTGGTAGGCGCGGGCAACATCGCCCGCTACGGACGACGCTATGGTCCGGCTGTCAACGAAATAGATTGGGTACTGCCTCAGCTCCTGCATGACCCAGTCCATGGTTTGAAGCTTCTGGGTCATCAGGCTGCCCATGTGGTTGTTTACGCCCTGAACGTAGGGAATCGACTGAAGTGCCCGCCGCAGTGTGGTAGCGATGCGCTTTTCATCCATGTCGGAGGTCAGGCCGCCGGGCCCAAGCTCAAAATTTCGGGTATTGGCCATGGGCGCGTGCAGCATGATTTCCTTGTGCCGCCTGTGGGCCAGCTTGGCCAATGGAACCGTGTAGCGCCGGTACGGCAGGAACGCCAGGGTTAGAGGCTGGTCCATCTGGGCCAGGCGCTCGCCTTCCTGAAGGTTGTGCCCCATGTCATCAATAATGATGGCAATGGTCGGCAGCACGGAACTGCCCGCTGTCTCCTTGTCCGGTTCGGACCCGGCAACGGGCAGGGCAGTCAGCGCTGCCGCCAGGATGGAAAAACGCAACAACCTCACTGCGCGGAGTCCTGTCCCTCTGATGCGGCCTTACCATTACTCTTGCGGTTAAGGATGTGCATACCCTTGAGCAGGTTCAGGGCTGAGCGCAGCTGGTAGTCCCGGTCCGTCAGTGAAGCCGTTGTGGAGTCCTCGGACTCATTGTCCTTCGCCGGCTGGTCGCCCTCATTCTGGCCTTCAAGGTGCCCGCTCAGGTCCGCTTCGGTGAAGAACGGCTGGCTGTCCAGTTCCTTCAGCTCTGCCGGACGAACCTCGATATCCGGCTTGATGCCCGTGGCCTGGATGGACCGACCGTCCGGTGTGTAATAGCGGGCGGTGGTCATCTTGATGGCGTGGTTCTCGTCCAGCGGGATCACGGTCTGGACGCTGCCCTTGCCGAAGGACTGCATGCCCATGATGACTGCGCGCTGGTGATCCTGGAGTGCGCCGGCCAGAATCTCCGAGGCGGAGGCTGAGCCACCGTTGATCAGGACCACAATCGGCGTGTCTGCCATCACATCGCCGGCCTTGGCGCTGAAGCGCAGGCGTGAGCTCTGGATGCGGCCTTCGGTGTAGACGATCAGGCCTTCATCGAGCAAGGCATCGGCGGTTTCCACGGCCGCCTGGAGAACGCCGCCGGGATTGTTGCGCAGATCAATGACCAGACCGTCGAGGCCGCTGCCATGGTCATCCTCGAGTGAGCCGAGCGCCTTCAGGAACTGGCTGCCGGTGTCTGCCTGGAACTGGGTGATGCGGACGTAGCCGTAGCCGTTGTCGAGCATCCGGGATTTTACACTGGTGACCTTGATGACATCGCGCTCCACCTTGATCTCAATGGGGGCGCTTTCGCTTTCACGCATGATGGTCAGGGTGAGGATGGTGCCCGGTTTGCCGCGCATAAGCTGAACCGCTTCTTCCAGGCTCATGCCCTTGACCGGTTTTTCATCGAGCTTGATGATCAGGTCGCCGGCCTGGACGCCGGCTTTCTGGGCCGGCGTGTCATCAATCGGCGCAATTACTTTAACGAAGCCGTTTTCCATTCCGACTTCGATGCCGAGACCGCCGAACTCACCGGAGGTGCTTTCCTCCAGCTCTTCGTAATCCTTGGGGGCGAGGTAGGTAGAGTGGGGGTCCAGGTCGGACAGCATGCCCTTTATCGCGCTTTCCAGTAGCTGGCGATCATCCACCTCTTCCACATAGGCGTCCTTGATGCGGCTGAAAACCTCGGTGAATTTACGCAGGTCATCCAGAGGGAGCTGTTTTTCCGGATCCGGCAGGGTGATCTCGACGCGTTCGCCGTCCTGGATGCCTTCGAGCAGCTGTTGGCCCTGGGCTTCATCCTGAGCGAGTGCCAGTCCGGAGGCAGTGCTGAAACAGGTGGCGAGAGCAATGGCGCGCAAAGGAAAGACGTGGAGTGGACTTCTGACCCGTTTCATTCACTTATCCCGTTTTTATTCCGATAGTTGGACTGGTTTCCCTGATTTCAGACAGTATGGCGTTAGCTGGGGCGTTTGTCAGCCCTCCTGCCACGCTTCAGTTGGCCAGCCAACGTCTGGGGTTGTCCGGCTTACCGTTGTGGCGCACTTCGAAGTACAGCGCCGGGCTCTCGGTGCCGCCGGTACGTCCGGCGAGGGCAATCGGTTCGCCCGCCGCCACCCAGTCGCCCGGGCTGGTGAACAGGCTGCTGCTATGGCCATAGAGTGTCATGTAGCCGTCGCCGTGATCAATAATGGTGATCAGGCCAAATCCCCGGAGCCGGTTGGCGAACACAACACGCCCGTAATGGATGGCCCTGATTTCGGCGTCCTCGTCGGTGCTGATCAACAGGCCATTGCGGCGAAGCTTGCCGTCTGCGTAGCGATCACCGAAGCCGCTTTGCACCTTGCCTTGCACGGGCCAGGGCAATTTGTCCCGCAATGAAACAAAGGGTTGCGACTCGTTGGGTGAGGGAATGCTGGCAATTGCCTGCTGGACTTCCTTGAGAAGCTTCTCCAGACGCTTTCGGTCCGATTCCAGGTCCTCTCGCTCACTTTGGCGGTTCCGGATGTCGGCAGTCAGGGCGGCCAGGGTTTCCTCGCGGGCCTTGCGTGACCGGGCCAGTTCTTCCTGGCGTTGGGTAACGTCCGTTTCGGTTCGGGCCAGTTCTACCCGGGTGGCCTCGACGTTGGCCCGGGTTTCCTTGAGCTCTTGCAGGCTTTTGCGAAAGGCCTCCAGGCGATCGACCGTGTCCCGGCTCAGGTATTCGTAGTAAGTCATGGTCCGGGCAATCCGGTCCGGGTCAATCTCGTTCAGCAATACCTTGACCGCCGGGGCATCGCCTTCCATCCAGGCGGCCCGGATCTGTCGCTTCAGGCTTTCGCGCTGACGGTCGAGGGTGCGGGTCAGGCTCTGTTCTTCGTCTTTCAGTGCGCGCAGGCGTTGCTGCTGCTGGGCCGCCTGCTGGCGCAGCGACCGCCGCTCCCGGGTCAGCCGGCTGATCTTGCGCTCGGTCGAGGCCAGCTGCTGCTCAAGGGTTGAGCGATCCTCCTCGGCATCAGCCAGCCAATCGTCGATGTCCTCAATCCGTTCTTTGAGGTCTTCGATCTGGGCCGGGGTGACCTCATTATCCGCATACGCCGGCGCTGCGCCCAGAAGCAGGGCGAGCGCCAGGGCCGAGAGCAACTGCAACACGCCTGCCTGCCCTGCAATCAATCGATCTTGACCAGGCTGTGTCCGGTCATCTCCTTGGGCTGTTCCATCCCCATCAGGGTCAGCAGGGTCGGTGCCACATCGCTCAGGCTGCCGTCATCCCGAAGGGATGCGTTGCGCGGTCCGGTATAGATCAGCGGCACCGGGCCAATGGTATGGGCCGTGTGGACCTGGCCGGAATCCGGGTCGGTCATCTGTTCACAGTTGCCGTGGTCGGCCGTGATCAGAGCTTCACCGCCGACCTCGTCAAGGGCTTCGACCACGCGCCGTACGCATTCGTCAAGGCATTCGGCAGCCTTGATGGCGGCGTCGAGCTTGCCGGTGTGTCCGACCATGTCGCCATTGGCATAGTTGCACACGACCAGGTCGTACTTGCCACTCTTGATGGCCTCGACGAGCTTGTCGGTCACTTCCGGCGCGCTCATTTCCGGCTTCAGGTCGTAGGTCGCCACTTTCGGGGAAGGAATCAGTATGCGGTCCTCGCCTTCGAACGGGGTCTCGAGACCGCCGTTGAAGAAGAAGGTGACGTGGGCGTACTTCTCGGTTTCCGAAATTCGCAACTGGGTCTTGTGCTGCTTGGCGACGTACTCACCCAGGCCGTTAACGAGTTGCTCGGGCGGGTAGGCGCAGCTGGTCTTGATGTCCGCCGCGTACTCGGTGAGCATCACGAAATCGGCCAGTTCCGGGTGCTTCCGGCGGTCGAAGCCCTCGAAATCCTGCTGGACGAACGCGCGGGTCATTTCCCGGGCCCGGTCCGCCCGGAAGTTCATGAACAGGACGGTGTCGCCGTCATTGATCGTACCGTCGGGTTCGCCGGCGACGTGAATGCGGGTCGGTTTCACGAATTCATCGTTTTCGCCCCGTTCGTATGCCTGCTCAAGGCCGTTTACCGGATCGGCCGCGGTATACTCGGCAGTGCCCTGGGTCATCAGGGTGTAGGCAGCCTCAACTCGGTCCCAGCGGTTGTCCCGGTCCATCGCGTAATAGCGGCCCACGATGGACGCGACTCGGCCGACGCCCAGTTTTTCCATTCGGGCGGCGGCTTTTTCCAGCGAGGCCTTGGCGCTGCGCGGCGGCATGTCCCGGCCATCAAGGAAGGCGTGGATATAGACCTCCTTCGCGCCCCGTGCGGCGGCCAGTTCGGCGCCGGCGATGATGTGGTCTTCGTGGCTATGGACGCCTCCGGGCGACATCAGGCCCATCAGGTGAACCGCACGGCCGCTGCTGACCGCCTTGTCGATGGCGGCGCAAAGCACTTTATTCTTCTGGAAGGTGCCATCCTCGAGATCTTTGTCGATTCGGGTCAGGCTCTGGTAGACGACCCGGCCGGCGCCCAGGTTCATGTGGCCGACTTCCGAGTTACCCATCTGGCCCTGAGGCAGCCCTACGAACATGCCCGAGGTGTTGATCAGGGTCTTTGGCTGGTTCTGCCAGAGCTTGTCCCAGAACGGGGTGTTGGCATTGCTGATGGCATTGTCTTCGGCCGGGTCACGGTGGCCCCAGCCATCCAGGATAATCAGAGCAGTCGGCTTGCGCGTCGCGGTCATCACTTCATCCGGTTTGGTGGAAATGTTGGTAAACGGGAGTGCAGATTCTAACCGTTTTCATTCGCACAAGCCATGTCGGCTGCCTTCTGTGACCGCGCCCGTGTGTGTATAATCCTGCCAAATTATTTTTCAGGGTACTTTCATGGATCGCTTGTTCGAATTCGTTGTTAATCACTACATTCTTGTGTCGCTGTTTGTGGCGTTCCTGCTTGCCATCCTGTTCCTTGAATCCCGTCGGGGCGGTGCGAAAATTTCCGCGCAGGAGGCTGTCACGCTGATCAACAAGGACGAAGCCGTGGTGGTGGATATCCGTGACCGGAAGGAGTTTGGTGAAGGCCGGATCACCGGGTCGGTCAATATTCCCCTGAACAGCCTCAAGAGCCGCACGGCCGAACTGAACAAGTTCAAGGACAAGCAGATCATCGTGGCCGACAAGATGGGGCAGCATTCTGCCATGGCGGTGAAGCAGCTCAATGCCGAAGGTTTCACCAATGTGGTGCGGCTCAATGGCGGCGTTGCCGACTGGAGGAGCAGCAACCTGCCACTGGTGAAAAAGTAACGGTGGTGGTCGGGCCTTGATCTGAACCGCAATCTGCCGCACTGTTTCACATTAGCCGGCGGAGCCACGCAGTAGAATGTTCCGGCATCACGCTTCCTAACAACGGGCCCCGGGCCCATGATCGAGAACGAAAGGACTGAACATGGCTGAGAATCAGCAAGCCGCAGCAGGCAGCGAAAACGAAACCCAACCCCAGTTTGCCCTTCAGCGCATCTATGTGAAGGACCTGTCTTTCGAATCACCGAATTCTCCGCTGGTGTTTCAGGAACAGTGGAAGCCACAGGTCAACATGGACCTGAACACCTCACACAACAAGGTGAGCGACAACCAGTATGAAGTGGTGTTGTCCCTGACGGTGACCGCCAAGGTCGGTGAGAAGGTTGCCTACATCGTAGAGATCCAGCAGGCCGGCGTATTCCTGGTGCAGGGTATTGAAGGCGCGCAACTGGGCCAGATGCTGGGCGCCTACTGCCCGACCATCCTGTTCCCGTATGCTCGCGAGGCAATCGATGGCATCGTTGGCAAGGGTAGCTTCCCGGCCCTGATGTTGGCCCCGGTGAATTTCGACGCTATCTACGCCCAGGCGCTCAAGCGCAAGCAGGAAGAAGCCGCGGGTGAGGCCAAGGAAGAGCAGCAGACGCACTGAACCTGCCTGACCTTGCACAAAAAAACCGGCCTTGGCCGGTTTTTTTGTGTCTGGTGCCGAGGGCTCAGACTGCGCCTTCGAACCCCAGTTGCCGCCAGGCTTCATAGACCACGAGAGCGGCGGTGTTGGACAGGTTCAGGCTACGACTGTCCGGTCGCATCGGGACCCGCAGGCAGTGTTCGGTGGCCAGCGATGCCCGCACTTCGGCGGGCAAGCCACGGGTCTCCGGGCCAAACATCAGGTAGTCGCCGGCCTGATAGGTAGCCTCATGATAGCCGCGGTTGGCTTTTGTCGTCAGGCCGAACAGGCGTCGGGGCTGTTCGGCCTCCAGAAAGGCTGCGTAGCTCTGGTGAACCGTGATGGTGGCGTATTCGCTGTAATCGAGACCGGCGCGGCGCATCTGCTTGTCCTCCAGGGTGAATCCCAGTGGCTCAATCAGGTGCAGCCGGCAGCCGGTATTGGCGCAGAGCCGAATGATGTTGCCGGTGTTCGGCGGTATTTCCGGCTCGTACAGCACCACATTCAGCATCGCGTCTAGCGCTCGACAGCCAGGGCAACGCCCATGCCGCCACCGATGCACAGGGTGGCGAGGCCCTTGTGGGCATCGCGACGCACCATTTCATGCAGCAGGGACACCAGGATCCGGCAGCCAGAGGCGCCGATCGGGTGGCCCAGTGCAATGGCACCGCCATTTACATTCACCTTGCTGGTGTCCCAGCCCAGACCCCGATTAACGGAGATGGCCTGGGCGGCAAAGGCCTCGTTGGCTTCCACAAGGTCCAGATCATCGACGCTCCAGCCGGCCAGTTTCAGACAACGCTGGCTGGCCGGAATCGGGCCGGTTCCCATGATAGTCGGATCAACGCCGGCATTGGCGTGGGCCTTGATGGTGACAAGCGGAGTGAGACCGAGCTCCCTGGCCTTGTCGGCGCTGCAGACCATGACGGCGGCGGCGCCATCGTTCAGGGACGACGCATTGGCGGCAGTGACCGTGCCATCCTTCTTGAAGGCCGGGCGCAGTTTGCCCAGGCTATCGGCCGTCACACCAGCGCGGGGACCCTCGTCCTTGTCCACGATTACAGGATCACCCTTGCGCTGGGGAACCGGGATCGGAACGATCTGGCCATCAAAGTAGCCAGCTTCCCGGGCGGCGACGGCTTTTTGCTGGGAGGCGGCGGCAAACTCGTCCTGTTCCTCCCGGCTGATGCCGTATTTTTCTACGATGTTCTCGGCAGTAATGCCCATGTGGTAATCATTGAAGGCATCCCAAAGGCCATCGGTAATCATGGTGTCGATCATGGTCCAGTTGCCCATGCGCTGGCCATTGCGGCTGTTGGGCAGGACGTGGGGAGCCTGGCTCATGCTCTCCTGGCCGCCGGCAATCATCAGTTCGGCGTCGCCGCAGCGGATTGCCTGGACGGCCATATGGACGGCTTTCAGGCCAGAGCCGCAGACCTTATTGATGGTCATGGCCGGCACGGACGCGGGGATGCCTGCGTTGATTGAAGATTGGCGGGCGGGGTTCTGGCCACAGCCCGCGGTCAGTACCTGGCCGAGAACCACCTCATTCACCTGGTCACCGGCAACGCCGGTCTCTTCCAGGATGGCCTTGATCACGGCGGTGCCAAGCTGGTCGGCGCTCAGGCTGGAAAGGCCACCGCCGAAGGTTCCGATGGCGGTACGCTTGGCTGCAACGATGACGACATCACGCATGGGAGTTCTCCGGTTTATTGGGCGCGGATCCCGAGGGTGACCGCGCGGACAGAATGGGAATCTGCGGGCATTGTATCCGGAAACCACCTGACGGCCAAAGAGACCAAAGCAGGGGACTGAGACGACCCCGGCAGTTACATGTTGAGACTGCGGCCGCCATCCACCGGCAGGATCTGGCCGGTGACAAACGGCGCATCGCACATAAGAAAGGCAATGGTCCGGGCGATGTCATCGGGATGACCGGTCCTCGCCAGCGGCGTCTTGTCGAGGATTCTCTGCTGATGACTGTCGTTCACTGCGGCATCGCCTTCCGGCCAGAGGATTGCTCCGGGCGACACTCCGTTGACACGGATTGCCGGTGCCAGGTCTGTGGCCCAGGATCGGGTCAGCGCGGCGAGCCCGGCTTTGCTTGCGCAATACAACGGGTGGTCAGCCAACGGTTTCTCGCTATAGATGTCGATCATATTGACCACGCAGCCGCCCCGTTCACGAAGGGCCGGAAGGCACGCCTGCAGCAGGAAAAACGGTGCCCTCAGGTTGGTGTGGAGGATGGTGTCCCAGTCCTCCGGCTTCGCTTCCGGCGTGGCGTTTGGATAAAACACGGACGCGTTGTTTACCAGCCCGTCCAGCCGGCCCCACCGGGCGGCTCCTGCTTCACCCAGGTTCCGGACCTGATCGAGGTCGCTCAGGTCTGCCTGCAGGGCGGTGGCTGACTCGGGGCGACTCCGGTTCAGGCTGTCTGCCAGCGCATCGGCCTGTTCCCGCCGGCTGCGGTAGTGGATAACAAGGTTCCAGCCGCGGTCATGCAGGGTCTTGGCAGTGCGGGCGCCCAGTCGGTGGGCGGCGCCGGTCACCAGGGCAACGGGAGCGGTATCGGCCATGATCGTTCCTCAGGTTGAAGAGTGGGACAGTGCCTGCTCTATACGACGCAGGCGCTCATGGCGGATTGCTTCACCCAGTGCCTTACCCTTGAACCCCTGGGCCATCAGCGCTTTTGGCTCGACGCCGGAGGCCGCGTCCGCGGCCTGTTCCAGCCGCTGGACAATTGGCCGTTCCGGTTGGGGCAGCGCGCACGCCAGCACCTTCAGCAACGACACGAATCGTTCGGGCCGGCGCCAGAGGTCGGCGACGTCAAGTAACGAAAGCAGGTTCTCGGCCGTGATCGTGCCTGTTGAAGTGGCATCCGGGTTGTCGATCGCCGGGATGAATTCGGCGACGAGGCGGGCCAGATTCTGGCAGTCGTTCGGTGCCTTCAGCGCGGCCATGCGTCGCTCGCACTCCTGCTTGGGGAGAGGCGACATCAAGGCGGCGACGCGTTCTTCGGTTGAGCCGAGCTCGCGATGGATGCAGCGAAGCGCCGCCATGGCCTGTTCAAACCGGCTGTCCGGCGTCAGTTCCGGCATCAGGCTGGCGAGCGCGCCGCAATCCCGGAGGACTTCGAAGAAGGTGCCGGGCTCCTGTTCGTGCAGGGCCCGCTGGACCTCCTGCCATACCCGCTCGGGCACCAGATGCTCGACTTCTCCGTCCGCCACCATCCGGCGCATCAGGCTCATGGTTTCTTCGCACACCTGGAATCCCAGGGGCCGGAAGCGCGCAGCAAACCTCGCCGTTCTCAGAATGCGCAGCGGGTCTTCCGTAAATGCGGCGGAGACATGCCGCAACAGGCGCCTGTCGATATCCTGCTGGCCATGGAAGGGGTCGACGATCTGTCCCTGTTCGCTTTTGGCCATGGCATTAATGGTGAGGTCGCGACGCTTGAGGTCGTCCTCCAGCGTAACGTCGGGGGCGCTGTACACGCTGAAGCCGTGGTAGCCGTGCCCCTGTTTGCGCTCAGTGCGGGCCAGGGCATATTCCTCGCGGGACGCAGGGTGGAGAAAGACCGGGAAGTCAGCCCCCACCTGTTTGAACCCCCGCTTCAGCATGTCGTCTGGAGTGGCGCCAACCACAACCCAGTCACGGTCCTTGACCTCCAGGCCCAGGAGTTCATCACGGACGGCACCACCAACCAGATAGGTTTGCATGAACGGGCTGTTTCCTCTCACGTTGTCGTTCGGGGGATTATCCGGGTCAGGGCAGTGCGAGGCAAACCGGCGATGCCAGTCATAAAAAAGCCCGGCCGGTCAAAGCCGGTCGGGCTTTCGTAAAGATGGAGTCTGAGGTCAGAATGCCGTGCCGAACTCCAGGGCTGCACCTACGTCCGCGTCGCTGACAAGTGCGCCCAGATCCATGCGTACCCCCATCAGGTTCAGGCCGAGACCGGCGGTGAACTGGGTTTTTTCCTCGATGCCGTCGTTATCGTCATTGCTGGCGAGATTCTGGCGGACCCCGACACGCAGCTGGGCATAGTGGTAGACGTCGAATTCCGCGCCGAGAGCCAGCCACTGGGTATCGTCCTCGTAGCCGAACGCCTCCTTTTTGGTCAGGTCGAGTTCGGCGGTGATGACGTGGTATTCGCCGATGTGGGCGATACCCGCGGTGACCATCGGGTCGAGTTTTAGAGTGTACTGTTGCTCAAGGGCCGGCTTGCTCTGAGCAGAATCCAGTTCCATCGGGATCAGGTTCTTGATGGTTAGTCCGGCGTTCCACTGGCGGTCCTCCCCAAACCGGTAGGCGGCGCCGATGTCGACGTTGAAGCCGCTCTTGTCGGTCTGGTTCTCATCGGCATCGAAGTTGTCGTCTTCAAAGCCGGAAACCGTTTCGGTGTACTGGAACGTGCGAAGTTCCACATACTTGGGCGACAGGCCGAGTTGGAACCGGTTGCCGTTGTTCAGCTCAAACTGGCGGGCAAAACTGATGCCGGCTTCCCCGACTGCTGAGGCCAGAATCCGTGCCCGGGAGTCGAGCTGCACGCTGCCGTCGGGATTGGTCACCAGATCCAGGGCGTTGTCGACGTCCTGTGCCGTGGCGGCAGTGGCTACGGCGTCCAACAGCGCTTCGTCGTTGTCGGAGAGCTCACCACGAACCGTGGCCGTCAGGTTGGCGTTGGTGAAAAAGCCGACCGAGACAGTTTTGCTGGGCACTGCCAGGGCCAGTCCCAGTCCGGCATTGCCCCGGACGGTGTCCTTGTCAAAGGCCACCAGACGATCCCGGAGATCGGCGGCACTGTCCTGAATGCTCTGGGGGGCATCGGTGTTCGGGTCAAAACCGGAAATCGCCGATTCGAACTGGCCAATCACATCCTGGATGTCGTCGACCTGGTCAACGGTCTCTTCCTCATCCGCGGCCCGGGCGTTGACCGAGGGCAGTATCAGGCCGAAATCGTCCGACCAGTCGTGATGGTTGCCCGCCATCATGGCCGGGTTGGTGGCGGCTGCGTCTGCCGGGTGGGCGATCGCCACACCGGTGCCGCCCATCGCGAAGGAACGGGCCGACATGAATTGCTGAGGGCTGGCCAGCGCGGAGGCGGAGACGACGGACAGGCCAATGGCCAGAGAGAGTTGGGGCAGACGATTGTTGTGCATTTATTGGGGATCCTGTTGCGAAAAACGGGTAAAACTTCCGGTAATTGGCGGATAAATAGGAGGTTAGAGTAGAACCAGGACCAGAACACGTCCTAAGCGGTAACGGTTTGTTTTTGATATGTAAACGGAGGCAGTTTTTTGCCGCTCCGGAATCCGGCGTAGGGCTTGAACCGATGTCCATTCAGGTATATCAGTGGCTTATGGAAACTGGCGCGAATCTTTCATGGCGACCCCGAAATGATGTTTTCGGAGAGTGACAATGAACCTTCGCAAGATAGCCGTTCCCGTTCTTGCCCTGGCCCTCGGGGCATGTGCGTCAAATGGCGGGTATCAGGACGCGGATCAGCGAGACGCCCAACTGGAGCCGATCACCGTCCGGGTCAGCGGTTTCGGAACCTATGAGGATGCCTCCAGGGACCGTTTGAACACCCGCAAGCGATTGCTGGCCCGGCGGGCATCCCAGCTCGACGCCTATCGCAACCTGGCAGAGCGTGTCTACGGAACCGTGATATATGGCAGCTCAACGGTGAACGATTTTGTCCTGCGCAACGACACCTTCCGCACCTACGTCGACAGCTATATTCGCGGCGCCAAGATGGTGGCGGTGAATGAGCACAGTGACGGCGTGGTTGAAACCGTTATGGAGCTGAAACTGGAGCCCAGGTTCCGTGCCTGTGTGTCAAAGGTCGCGGATGATCAGGTCCAGGATCTGTGCCCGATACCCATGCCCCGCGATAACGACAGTATCGGCGACGTGCAGAGCAGGGGGGTTGACTCCCTGTACTATCTGGACTGACCGGCAATCGGGCCCGTCAGAATCGGTGATACGCGGGCATTTTGAGGCTTTTTTTCATGATACTTCGATGCATTCTGCTGGCGATGACCCTGGTATCCGCTGGCACTGTTCAGGCCATAGTACTGGAGGGTGTCGGGCACGGTACCATCGTTCATGGCGACCTGGAATCGGCGCGCGCCGATGCCCGTCAGGCAGCCCTGCGTGATCTGGCGCTGCAGTATGAAGCCCGGGTCAGTACCCGGGACACGATGGAAAATGGCGTGGTCACCGAATCCCACATGCAGGTTGCGGCCAGTGCGAGGGCCCGCAACGCCCGTGTTGTCGACGAATACCGGAGCGGAAATCTGCTAAGGGTGACAGTGCGCGCGGAGATGTCGGAAGGCCAGGGGAGTCGTTGCGGCGTGGGTGCGGCGGCCGGTTTGAGAAAGCGTGTGGCAATCACAGGGTTCCCGGTGCTGTATCCTGACCAGGCCCGGATCGGTCGAATTGATGATGCCGGCGAGGTCTTGCCGCAACAGCTTCAGGACCGGCTGCGCGCGGGCAATGAGCTCCAGGTTTTCGGAGCAACCACTACCCGGATGTTCGACGATCTGCTCAATGCCCCCACGGTGCAGCAGGGAGATAACCGCCTGACCAACGTGCTTCAGCTCGCTCGCGAATTGGGGGCACAGTTTGTGGTGACCGGGGTCATACGTGATCTCGGAGTTGCCGATCCCTCGGCCTGGGGCACCTCGGTGCTGGACCGGGTGCAGCGAGGTATTGGTGCGGTTGATCAGAACCGGCGCTTTGTGGTGGATCTGATGATCTTCGACGGGTTCAGCGGGTCGCCGGTTTTCCAGCAACAGTTTTCGGCGACGGCCGAATGGGATGCCGGGCCGGGTGCGTCGGACGGATTCGGTTCATCGGGGTTCCAGCATACGGCCTACGGTCAGGCAGTGAACGGCGTGCTTGATCAGATGGTTCGGGAAGTCAGCGGTGCGCTGGCATGTCAGCCGTTCATGACCCGGGTTACCCGCGTTGACGGCCATACCGTGACTCTCGCCTCGGGAGCAACGGCGGGCCTGCGTCCGGGCGATGAGCTGCATCTGTACCGTAGCGCTCGCTACTTCGATTCCCTGGGTGATACCCCGGAGCTTCGGGATGCAAAGCTTTCGGTAACGCTGAACAACGTGCACCCGGATTTCAGTAACGGTCGCATGCCGACTATCGGCACCCAGGTGAACATCCAGCGGGACGACATCGCCATCGTCTGGTGAGGTCAGGCCGCTTCCGCCGCAGCGATGTCGCGAATCTTGCCAACCATGGCGCGCAGGCCGTTGCCGCGGGTCGGGGAGATGTGGCGGAACAGATCCAGGCTCTCGAACAGCTCGTCGATGTCCGTGGTCAACAACTCTCTCGGAGATTTTCCGTTCAGCGCCACCAGGATGATGGCCGCAAGCCCGCGAACGATCATCGCGTCGGAATCGATCAGCAGATACAGCTTGCCACTGTCTTCGTCGAAGTAATGGATCAGCCAGACCTGGCTCTGGCAGCCATGCACGTAATTCTCTTCCACACGGGCTTCGTCCGGAAACGCAGGCAGTTGTTTGCCCAGGTCAATGATGTACGCGTAACGTTCTTCCCAATCGTCGAGAAACTCGAACGCATCGGTGACATCGTCAAGGGTGGTTTCGGTGCCCAGCGGGTTGTTCTTGAAGTCCTGTTCGCTAGCGGTCATTACAGCATTCCCAGTTCGAGCTTGGCTTCGTCGGTGAGCATGTCGTTGCTCCACGGCGGATCAAACGTCAGGTCCACGGTTACCTTGTCCACATTGGGAACGTGTTCGACCTTGCACCGGACATCTTCACAGATCACCGGACCCATGCCGCAGCCGGCGGCGGTCAGTGTCATCTTGATGTAGACATGGTTACCGTCGTCGGTGCCATTGTTGATCTGACATTCGTAGATCAGCCCGAGATCCACAACGTTTACCGGGATTTCCGGGTCGTAGCAGTTGCGCAGGGCTTCCCACACCTGGTTCTCGTTGACGGTCCCATCCTCGGGGGTCTCGAAGCTGCTTTCCAGGGGTTGTTTTCCGAGCGCATCGGCGTCGTGGCCTTCGATGCGGGCAAGGTTGCCGTTAACCGCTACGGTGAAAGTGCCGCCCAGTGACTGTGTAATGGTCACAAAGGTGTCGGCCGGGATCATGATTTCAGTTCCGGCGGGAACAAGGCGGGCTTCCACCTCGCGTTTGGTCAGGACCACTTCCCGTTCTTGCATGCCCAGACTGGCCTCTCTGTTATCTGTTGTCTGCCCGAGAGCTTGATTCAACCGGACTCAGGCGACGGTGAAACTTTCCCCGCAGCCACACTCGGCGGTGGCATTCGGATTGCGGAACTGGAAGACGGAATTCACTCCTTCAGTCACGAAATCGATCTCGATCCCGTTGACCAGGGGTAAGTGTTCCTCTTTGACAAACACATCGACGCCATCAATATGGAAAATCTTGTCGTCGGCGGCGGCTTCCTCGACCCACTGGGTCTCGTACTTGAAACCGGAGCAGCCACTTTTCCTGATGGCCAGCCGGATGCCCTTGGCCTCCGGCTTTTTGTCGAGTTGTTTGCGCACGTGCTTGACCGCGCTGGGCGTCATGGTGACGGCGACGGTCGGGGTGAAGACTTCGGCTGTCATAATTCCACCTCCATCAGGCAAACAGGCGCTGGACTTTCTGCAGGGCGGTGAACAATTGTTCCACCTCGTCCAACGTATTGTAGAACGCAAATGAGGCCCGGGCAGTACCGGGAACTCCATAGAAATCCATCAAGGGCATGGCGCAGTGATGGCCGGTGCGAATGGCGATGCCCTGCTGATCCAGCAGCGTACCGATATCACTGGGGTGCAGGCCGGCGATTTTAAAGGACATCACAGGCACTTTCTGTTTCGCGGTACCAATGATTTCCATACCCGGCACGGTCTCGACCAGTTGGTTGGCTCGCTCAAGCAGGTTGGCTTCCGCCGCCTCCATGGCCTGTCTGTCGAGACGATTCAGGTAGTCAATGGCGGCGCCCAGGCCCACCGCTTCGGCGATGGCGGGGGTGCCGGCCTCGAATTTGTAGGGCAGGGTGTTCCAGGTGGTGCGCTCGAACGACACCCGCTCAATCATTTCGCCACCGCCCTGATAGGGCGGCATTTCCTCCAGAAGCTGAGCCTTGCCGTAGAGTACGCCGATACCGGTCGGGCCAAACATCTTATGGGAGGAAAACACGTAAAAGTCGCAACCCAGTGCCTGCACATCCGGCTGATAGTGCGGAACCGCCTGGGCGCCGTCCACCAACGTAAGAATTCCCAGGGACTTGGCCTGCTCGACCAGGGCAGCCACCGGATTAACCGTGCCCAGAACGTTGGAGACGTGGGTGATGGCAAAGATCCGGGTGCGCTTGTTCAGCAGGCTGGTGAAGGATTCCAGGTCCAACTCGCCATCCGGCGTGATCTGGATCGGCACCACCTTCGCGCCGGTACGTTCGGCAATCATCTGCCAGGGCACAATGTTGGCGTGATGCTCCATCTGGCTGACCAGAATCTCATCGCCGGGCTTCAAGCGTGCGGCCAGCCCGTTCGCCACCAGGTTGATGGCCTCGGTGGTGCCGCGGGTCCAGATGATTTCCCGTGTGCTTTCGGCGTTAAGGAAGCTGCGAACGGTTTCCCGGGCACCTTCGAACGCAGCCGTCGCCCTGTCCCCGAGCGTATGCGCGCCCCGGTGAACGTTGGAGTGCATTTCCCGATAGTAACGGTCCATGGCATCCAGAACTGCCTCCGGCTTCTGGGCCGAGGCGCCATTGTCCAGATACACCAGCGGCTTCCCGTTCACCTGTTGTGACAGGATAGGAAAGTCCCGGCGTACGGCGTCTACGTCGAACGCCGGTTTGTTGGCTGCGTTTGCCACGGACAGATCCGTCATAACCGGTTACGCCTCCTCGAAGGTCTGGTCGAAGAACTGGTTCAGCCGGGTTTGTGCGGTCTCACGTACCGCTTCTACCGGAATCTGTTCGACCAGCTCATTGATGAAGGCCATGGTTAACAGCACGTTAGCCTCGCGCCGGCCAATACCGCGGGAGACCAGGTAGAACAGGGATATTTCGTCCAGCTGGCCGATGGTGGCACCGTGGGCACACTTCACATCGTCCGCGTAGATCTCCAGCTCCGGCTTGGTATCGATCTCTGCACCATTAGACAACAGCAGGTTTTTGTTGTTCATATCCGCATTGGACTTCTGGGCGTCCTGGTGGATGTGAATGCGGCCGTTGAAGACCGCGTGAGACTGGTCGGCCGCGATATTGCGATAGGTCTCTTCGCTGTTGCAGTGGGCCGCGACATGCTCGATGTTGGTGTGGTTGTCATAGTGCTGCTTGCCCTGAGTAACCACCACTCCGTTGAGCTTGCACTCTGCGCCTTCACCTTCCAGGCGAACCTGCAGATCGTGGCGGCGCAGGGGGCCGCCAAAACCAACGCAGTGGCTCTCAAAGCGGGAGCTGCGTTGCTGGCGGACGCCAGTGGCGCCGATGTGCTGAACGTTCTCGCCTTCCATGTTCAGGCGGACGCTGGTGATATTGGCACCTTCGGCCACGTTGAATTCTGTCACCGTGTTGACCATCACGGTTTCCGAACCGCTGGAGATGTACTCCTCAACGAGGGTGATCTGGCTGTTCCGGCCGGCATCCACAAAAACCCGGGGGAACGCCGAGCCGCTCGCGCTTGCGGTGACTTCGTGGACAATAAACAGCGGCTGGTCGAGAACTGCGTCCGGTTTCAGGCGGATCAGCAGGCCATCCTCGAAGCGGGCCGAATTCAGTCGGGCCATCTGCACGGCTTTGTTGTCGAGCGTACTGTCCAGACGGTCGGCCAGCTCGGTTGCTTCCTCGTCGGAAAGGTCGCCGAAACTCTGGATGGAGATGCCGTCGAGATCCGGGTATTCGCTTGCCTCCGGCATCATCACGCCGTTCAGGAAGACCACCTTGTAACCGGGCACCGCGAGACTGCTGCCGGCCTTACCGTCGGCTGGCAGGGAAATGGCCATGTCGTCGGTCAACTTCAGGTATTTGCTGGAATACTTCCAGTTTTCCGTTTTCCGCGTTGGCAGCGGCATGTCGACCAGCGCTGTGCCGCGTTGCTTGCGCAGGGCCAGCAGAGGTTCCGGCAGGGATTGTCCGGCCGGGCGCAGAAACGCGGTGGAAAGAGTCGGTGCGGGTTTCATTCCACGGTCTCCTTAGTTGGCTGAACTGTCGGCAGTTTCTTCATCCTTGATGCCCAGCCAGCCGTAGCCGCGCTCTTCCAGTTCCAGGGCCAGTTCACGGCCGCCGGATTTGACAATCTTGCCGCCGGCCAGAACATGCACGTGGTCCGGCACGATGTGGTTAAGCAGGCGCTGGTAGTGCGTAACCATGAGAATGGCGCGATCTTCGGCCCGCAGCGCGTTAACGCCTTTGGATACGACCTGCAGGGCGTCGATGTCGAGGCCGGAGTCGGTTTCGTCCAGAATCGCCAGCTTCGGCTGTAACAGGAGTGCCTGCATGATTTCGTTACGCTTCTTCTCGCCGCCGGAGAAACCTTCGTTGACGCCGCGTTTGAGGAAGGCCGGGTCAAGATCCACCTGCTTCGAGACCTCCTTCGCTAGCTTCATGAATTCGGCTGCGTTCATTTCCGGTTCGCCCTTGTGGGCGCGCATGGCATTGACCGCGGTGCGCAGGAACTGAAGGTTGCTCACGCCGGGAATTTCTACCGGATACTGGAACGCAAGGAAAATGCCTTCGCGGGCCCGTTCTTCGGTCTCCAGGTCGAGCAGGTTTTCGCCGTTGAGGGTGACCTCACCGCTGGTGACTTCAAATGCTTCGTTGCCTGCCAGCACCTGGGACAGGGTACTCTTACCCGAGCCGTTCGGGCCCATGATGGCATGAACTTCCCCGGCCTTGATCTCCAGGTTGATACCCTTGAGGATTTCTTTGCCCTCAACGGATGCGTGCAGGTTCTTGATGCTCAGCATTTGTGGGGTTCTCTCTTCGTTAATCTGTATGAATTCGTTTATCTGTGTGTCCGGGATCGCCGCCTTTAACCGACGGAGCCTTCCAGGCTCACCTCGAGCAGCTTGCCGGCTTCCACCGCGAACTCCATCGGGAGTTCCTTGAATACCTCTTTGCAGAAACCGTTGACGATCATGGACACGGCCTGCTCCGGTTCGATGCCACGCTGGCGGCAGAGGAACATCTGCTCGTCACTGACCTTGGAGGTGGTGGCTTCGTGCTCGACGATGGCGGACTTGTTCTTGCTTTCGATGTACGGGAAGGTGTGCGCGCCGCAGCGGTCGCCGATCAGCAGCGAGTCACACTGGGTAAAGTTGCGCGCACCTTCCGCCCCGGGGCCAAACTTGACCAGGCCGCGGTAGGCGTTGGAGCTCTTGCCGGCCGAGATACCCTTGGAGATGATGGTGCTGGACGTGTTCTTGCCCAGGTGAATCATCTTGGTGCCGGTGTCGGCCTGCTGGTAATTATTTGTCAGCGCCACCGAGTAGAACTCACCCACGCTGTTTTCACCGCGCAGGATGCAGCTCGGGTACTTCCACGTTACCGCGGAACCGGTTTCCACCTGGGTCCAGGAAATCTTGGAGTTCTTGCCGATGCAGGCTCCACGCTTGGTGACAAAGTTGAAGATGCCGCCTTTGCCTTCCTCGTCGCCCGGGTACCAGTTCTGCACTGTTGAATACTTGATCTGGGCATCGTCCAACGCCACCAGTTCAACCACGGCCGCGTGCAGCTGGTTCTCGTCGCGCATGGGCGCGGTACAGCCCTCAAGGTAGCTGACGTAGCTGCTGTCTTCGGCGATGATCAGGGTGCGCTCAAACTGGCCGGTGTTGGCCGCGTTGATCCGGAAGTAGGTGGACAGTTCCATGGGGCAGCGCACGCCCTTCGGAACATACACGAACGTGCCGTCGGAGAAGACCGCCGAGTTCAGGCCGGCGAAGAAGTTATCGCCAGCAGGAACCACAGACCCAAGGTACTTCTTGACCAGTTCCGGGTAGTCCTGAATCGCTTCAGAAATGGAGCAGAAGATGACGCCAGCCTTGGCCAAAGGCTCCTTGAAGGTGGTGGCTACGGACACCGAGTCGAAGACCGCATCCACGGCAACGCCTGCGAGCTTTTCCCGCTCGTGCAGGGGGATACCGAGCTTCTCATAGGTTTTCAGCAGCTCAGGATCCACTTCATCCAGGCTCTGGGGCATGTCTTCCTTGCGCTTCGGCGCGGAATAGTAGGAAATCGAGTTGTAATCGATTTTCGGGTAACCCACATGCGCCCAGTCCGGCTCGTCCATCTCGAGCCAGCGACGATAGGCTTTCAGACGCCACTCCAGCATCCACTCCGGTTCTTTCTTGATCCCGGACAGGCGGGCGATTACGTCTTCATTCAGGCCGGGTTCGAACGTATCGGCTTCGATGTCGGTCACGAAACCGTGCTCATATTCCCGTTTGATCAGCTCGTTCACCTCTTTGTCGGTGGTCGCCATGATCGTCGCTCCGTATTCTCTCATCTCGGGCCATCTGGCCCTTGGTGTGCCGGCAGCCTGTGTTGTCTGGCCACCGGGCGGATGTCATCAGTTTGGGTGTTGCAGTGATCGCTCACTCCGTGAGTACGCCCTGCAATCGGTTTTTGGATGACGGGTTGTGTTGGCCGGCTGTTGTTTGTAAACGTAAAAAACCGGCGGAACCCGCTGCTTCTGGCGAGCGATTATACAATACCATAGTAAAATAGTCAGGTATTAAATTGCGCGAGCGGTGATTATACCGTAATCAGGGGCGACGGCACCAAGTGAGTGGTTATCGGGCCGATTGGTTGGGCGTGATCTTCGACTAATTGCTATTCGGCAGTGCGGTACAGGTCGCCCAGCTCTGTGGAGTAACTGACGCCCACCAGTTTCCAGCCACTTACGTCCGGCTGGTAATACGTAAAGCGCCAGGCGATGGCGGCGGCCTCGAACTTCTGCAACCAGGTTTCCCGGGTGAAGTCGCTGGCGATGATTTCCGTTGCCACGTGCGAGCTGCCCACAGGTTCGCCAGCCTGTTGCCGAACCTGTTGGAAGTAGGTGGCCGCTTCCTTGGCCGAATCGTCGTAGGCTCCTGAGTCAACACCAAGGTAGGGGCGCAGGCTGCTGTATGCGGCGACGATGCGACCGCTGGCGATCATATCCATGAACGAACCGGTTTGCTTCCGGATATCCTCGCGGGTAGAGAGCACTTCGGCGAGGGTCACGGAGCTGGCGATTAACAGCCAGATCAGGGTGAGCAATGAAATGGTCGGGCGCACGAGTCAGACCTCCGTGTGCAAAAGTCGCGTCAGGTAGCTGAAATCCAGATTAGCCGGTGTTCCTTCAGGCCGGGGTATCCGGACGGTGTGACCGCTGCCGGGAGCGTAGTCCACTTTGCTCCCGTTCAATGTCTCCATCGCCGCCGCGGCGAAGCGGATATTTCCCGCCGGGGTAATCAGCTCCAGCGGGTCGCCCGGTGCAAACCGGTTTTTGACCTCAATGGTCAGCCACCGACCGTCGTTTTCCTTGATGGCACCGACAACCTGTTGAGTGCCGAGCGACGATGAGCCCTGCTCGTAAGACTGGTACTCCTTCGGCGGATGCCGGCGGAGGAAGCCTTCAGTGTAGCCCCGGTTCGACAGGGCTTCCAGTTGGTCCATCAGCCCCATGTCAAAGCTCTTGCCCTGCAGTGCATCGTTGATGGCGCGGCGGTAGACCTGGGTGGTTCGGGCAACGTAATAGGTACTCTTGGTGCGACCTTCGATTTTCAGGGAGTGCACGCCCATTTTGACCAGCTCCGACACGTGCTGGACCGCGCGAAGGTCTTTGGAATTCATGATGTAGGTGCCATGCTCGTCCTCGTAGGCGGGGATGAAGCCGCCGGGGCGGTTTGGCTCTTCCAGCAGGATTTCCCTGGGCTCCACTTCCTGGGCGCTGTTGCCGGCGGAGGTGGCGATCAGGTCGCCGGTCTGGTCGTGGTTGTACTGGACTTCTTTGTAGTTCCACCGGCACGCGTTGGTGCAGGCGCCCTGGTTGGCGTCCCGGTGATTCATATAGCCGGACAGCAGGCAGCGTCCGGAATAGGCCATGCACAGGGCGCCATGGACAAAAACCTCCAGTTCCATCCCGGGCACCCGTTCCCGGATTTCGCGAATCTCATCGAGCGCCAGTTCACGGGACAGGATGACGCGACTGATTCCCTGTCGGCGCCAGAATTCGACGGTTGCCCAGTTGACGGCGTTTGCCTGCACCGAGAGATGTATAGGCTGATCCGGCCATTTTTCCCGCACCAGCATGATCAGTCCGGGGTCGGACATGATCAGGGCGTCTGGTTGCAGGGCCAGCGCTGGCTCCAGATCCCTCAGGTAGGTGCGCACCTTGTCATTGTGGGGCGCGATGTTGGACACGAGGTAGAAGCTTTTCCCGAGCGCATGAGCTCGCTTGATGCCCGCCCCAAGCGCTGCAACGTCTTTGAAACTGTTGTTACGTACCCTCAGGGAGTAGCGTGGTTGTCCGGCATAGACCGCATCGGCACCATAGGCGAAGGCGGTTTCAAGGTGTGCCGGGGTGCCGGCGGGGGCGAGCAGTTCAGGGGTATTCATCTTGGCTCCGACGGGGTGGTCTGGGGAATCGGTATGCGTCATTTCGGTAAAAGCAGGCATTCTGCCGTAAACCGGTCGGAACTCCCTTGATCCTACTCAAAGGTCGTATTGATTCTTTTCAGCTAACAAGTGTACGCTGGATGGTGTGCCCTATTGGGCCAGATTGTGTATTGGGAGGAGTTTGCATGTCATCAGAGCCTCTGAGGCCGGAAATGGCACGGGTTACCTTGAGTGCGCGGGTAAGCTCGTTGATCAGCGTTCAGCTCGCCCGCGGTAAAGTGGGCGTGGAAGCTGTTGCGTCTCAGCTGCACATGAGTCGTTATACGCTGCATAAGAAGTTGAAGCGGGAGGGCCTTACGTTTGCGCGCCTTCTGGAGGATGTCCGGCGCAAGCAGGCACTGACTTACATGCAGGATAAGACCAAGCCGCTGGTGGAAATCGCCGAGCAGCTTGGGTTCTCGGAACTGAGCGCATTCAGCCGGGCATTCAAGCGCTGGATGGGAACCTCCCCGGCTGAATACCGCTCCGTCAGACTTTCCTGAATACCAGCGAGGCGTTGGTTCCGCCGAAGCCGAAGCTGTTGCTCATCACCAGATCCAGGGTCTGGTTGTCCATCCGCTCCCGCACGATCGGGTAGCCCTCGGCCCCTTCGTCCAGGTTCTGGATATTGGCCGACGGTGCAATAAAGCCTTCGCGCTGCATGATCAGGCTGTAAATGGCTTCGTGCACACCGGCCGCGCCGAGGGCATGGCCGCACAGCGGTTTGGTTGAGCTCAGCGGTGGGATCCTGTCCCCAAAAGTATCTTTCAGAGCTTTCAGTTCGGTGACGTCCCCGGCGGGTGTGCTGGTGCCGTGGGTGTTCACGTAGCTGATCTCACCTTCGACATTTTTCATGGCCTGCTGCATGCAGCGGACAGCGCCTTCGCCACTGGGCGCGACCATGTCTGCGCCGTCGGATGTGGCGCCGAAACCGACGAGCTCACCGAGAATGGTCGCGCCTCGAGCCTCCGCATGCTCGAGGGCTTCCAGTACCAATGTTCCGCCGCCACCGGAGATAACGAACCCATCCCGATCCTTGTCGTAAGTACGGGAGGCCAGTTCCGGGGTTTCGTTGTACTTGGTGGACAATGCGCCCATGGCATCGAACAGCAGGCTGAGGCTCCAGTGAATGTCTTCACCGCCGCCGGCGAGCATGATGTCCTGACGGCCCAGGGCGATCAGATCAGCTGCGTGGCCAATGGCGTGGGCACTGGTGGCGCAGGCTGAGGTAATGCCGTAGTTAACGCCGGTGATGCCAAAGGCGGTGGAGATCGAGGCGTTTATGGAGCTGCCCATAGTGCGGGGGACCCGATACGGTCCGACCCGGCGAATGCCTTTTTGGCGATGGGTGTCGATGGCATCCAGTAGTTCCACGGTCGAGGCGCCGCCGGTGCCGAAAATGGCGCCGGTGGTGTTGGCCTTGATGTACTCCTCGCTCAGTCCGGACTGTTCAATGGCTTCACGGGTGGCCAGGTACGCGTAGCCGGATGCTGGACACATGAACCGAAAGAGTTTCCGGTCAATCAGCTCCGACAGGTTCAGGTTAATCTGGCCGCAGACGTGGCTACGAAGACCGTTGTCCCGTGCTTCTTCACTGAATCCGATGCCGGGGCGGGATTCCTTCAGGGACTGGGTGACTTCTTTCAGATTGGTGCCAAGGCTGGAGACAATCCCCATGCCGGTGATAACAACACGACGCATCTTTCTAACTCCTAAAAATCATCGGTGGAGGTGAACATGCCAACCCGGAGGTCTTTGGCGGTGTAGATTTCCCTTCCGTCCACTTCCATGCTGCCGTCGGCAATGGCCATGGTGAGCTTGCGCTTGATCAGCCTCTTGATATCGAGACGGTAGGTCACTTTCTTGGCAGTTGGCAGTACCTGACCGAAGAACTTGACCTCGCCTGCACCCAGTGCGCGCCCTTTGCCTTCGCCGCCACTCCAGGCCAGGTAGAAACCCACCAGTTGCCACATGGCGTCCAGGCCCAGGCAGCCGGGCATCACCGGGTCGTCCACGAAATGAACCTTGAAGAACCACAGGTCCGGGTTGATGTCGAGTTCGGCCACAAGACTGCCTTTGCCGTAGGCGCCATCGTCGGCGCTTACGTGAGTAACGCGGTCGACCATCAGCATTTCATCGATCGGCAAGCGCATGGACCCCTTGAAAAGTTCGCCATGCCCGCACTTGATGAGGTCTTCTTTCTCAAAATGATCTGGATTCATAGTGCCCGTGTCTCTGTTACAGAATGATTTACTGTAACTGTAGCTCGTATCTCGCGAGGAGCTATTGACCATTAGTGGATGATTGCGTGCACCGGGCGGATTTAGGGCTCAATGATCATCCCGGACGGGTGTCGGGTAGTCTACCCCTCCTTTCCGTCCGGTCTCGGTGAGGCAAGAATCCCGGTGTAACGGGCAAGAAAAATCCCGAACGCCACCAGCCATAACAAGGTGCTGCTGCCAATGCCAGGGTGCCAAGGGATAACGGAAAGCGCCGTCAGAACCCGGATTGCGGCAGCGAGGTGAATGGCCACAAACGCCAGGACCATGCCTCGCGGCAGAATCAGCGGGCGCCCCGTGTGCCCGAGGGATACCCGGGCAATCACGCCGAGAATGAGGCAACTGATCGCTCCGGTGCCGGCGGCGTGGCTCCAGGCGTTGGACGGCCAACCGGCGAGCTGGGTGCCTGCCAGCAGGACCAGGGCGACCGGAACCCAGAGAATGGACAGATGCAGCATCCAGAGCAGTGGCTCCCTGCGCGTAAGCCAGCCTTTCCAGCCGGCCAGCCGGACCGTTATCAGGATTGCGGCGGCAACGGCGAGTACGCCGCTTGTGTTTTGCCAGCCCAAGACAAGTGTTGCCATCAGAAGGATCATGGAGGCTAGCGACGCCATGTCCAGGGCTGGTACGACCTTGATTGCTGTGGACTCAAGGCCTTGCTGTCGCATCCAGCCCGCAGAAAATGCCGGCGTGATGCGCCCGCCGATGATGCTGATCAACGCCATGGCCATGATCAGTGCGCCGTAGCTGTAGGTCATGTCGAGTCTGAGTACGAAGCCCACTTGCATCAGCCACAAGAGTCCAAGTACCACCATTATCAACAGCTGACGTGTTTGTCTGGCGCTCCAGATACGCCAGCCTGCATCCAGCATCACCAGTGGCAGGAATGCGAGGTTCACCGTGTGCACCAGCCAGTCGGGCAGACCCGCGCCGAAAGCGAGCAGAACTCGACCGGCGAGCCAGACGCCCCACAGAACGACGAGGCGCCCGCCGTGGGTACGTGACGTCTGGGTCCAGACGCAAACGGCGGTCAGCAGGAAGCCGGCGATAGCCGCAGAAAGAAAGCCGAACAGCATCTCATGCTGGTGCCAGAACAAGCCGGGCAACGCCAGGGGCAGGTTGATTGCCCCCGTCACCTGCAGCACCCAGACCGGGATGAAGAGCAGAGCCAGGATGACCATGGACAGGAAAAAGATGCGGAACGGGTGGCTGAAGAGCTGCCGGATATTGGCGGATTCCGTTGCGTCAGGGATAGGAATGACCTTCATGGTTGGGCTCCCATTAATACATTCATATAGAATGTATGTTGTAGGTTTTTGCCCGGAATGGCCATACCCCCTACCGGGTACTTGTGCGTACAATGCCGCTATTGCATTGATTTAAAAGGTAGCCTGATGAGCGCGTATCTGATCCTGAAACACCTACATGTGACCACAGCGTTGATTACCGTCGTTCTGTTTGCGGTTCGTTTGCTGATGGACCTGGTCGGCAGACCCGGTTGGCGCCAGACGCCATTGCGCTGGATTCCCCATGCTAACGATACGCTATTGCTCACGGCGGCCATAGGGCTCGTTGTCGTGACGCCCTGGATGCCCTTCGTTCATGGCTGGCTCACGGCCAAGATCATCCTGTTGATCGGCTATATCGTGGCCGGGGCCTTTGCGCTGAAGCCCACACTCAGTAAACCGTTCCGGGTGGTGGCCGCCATGCTGGCTCTGGTTCAGGTGGCAGGAATCTTTCATCTGGCGCTCTTCAAACCCGCATTTGGCTGAAGCGTCAGCGCCGTTCCTGTTTCTGCCCCATAGCGAAATTCCGAAAGGCATGTTCAAACACTGCGCCGCTCGAAGCGGTCACCGACAACTTTTTTGATTCGGATCAACCATGGCCTGAACGCAGTTGAAAAGCTGAGCTACATTTAGAAACGGAGGAGGTTAAAGGTTCCCGCCATTGAAAGAGGTGGAGAGCGCGATCCCAATCAACTTTGCTGCGTTGTCCTGGTGGCGCGATGAGGATTTCATCGGGCCGGCGTTCTGGTGGGAAGTCACTTTGGATGAGGCGAGTGCTTCTCTCTGAAGCTCAGGGAATTCGCAATACAATTCGAATCGCGGAATTGTTAGTACCCCCGCCGCTTTCATAACAAGCTTTTGTAAGCACGTTGTTAATAAGTTCTTTTAGCTGCTTCCAGAAGACCAACTAGGGTTTTTCTGAGGAGAAAGGCAATGGACCATGCCGGAAAAGGTTCCACCACACCACTCAAGCGCTGTGCAATTTTTTTGACTCTCGCAGTTGGTCTGATTGTAGCCGGCCTCTCGTTGGGCCAGCCAAGGGAAGCAATTGCATTGTCGGATGTGCAGGTTGAGGAGCTCGTCAAGCGTTCCTTCCAATACGTCGCCATGTACAACGTCAATAACAAAAGTGCGATCCAGAACCGCGGCTGGAACACCTGCGTTGCAGACACCCAGCTGAAAGACCACACGCTCAAACTTATCGCCCGGCCGAACAACGACTCGCTTTACATCGTCTGTATGCTCGATCTGCGAAAGGATCCGGTCATCCTGGAAATGCCTGCATTCGATTCCAAATACGTCTCGCTGATGATTACCGGCAACGACCATTATGTGAACATCCCGGTCTCGACCCGGCAGGGCGATTTTCAGCAACCGGAAACGATGCTGATCTTCAGCGAGCGGACCGCAGGTTACGAAAAAGGCGAGCGGGTGAAGGGGGTCGACCGGTACTTTGAGGCGACTGGCGATTTCCTTTCGGCCGTGTTTCGGGTGATGCCCCATTCCAACGATCCCGAACGCTTTGATCGCATCACCAAGCAGATGAAGTCGGTCGATTTGCTCACCCTTTCAGAGATGCGCGGCGAAGAGCCGGAATCCATCGATGACGTCGACTTTCCAGCGGTCGGCGAGACCGATCTGGATATCTTCGAGAACAACCTGTTGGAGGTGATGCAGTTCGTGTTCAACCATACGACTTTCGATTCGGGTAATGAGCTGGATCAGGAACTGCTAGCTCTTTATCAACCGCTCGGCGTGGTGCCCGGCCGAACTTACAATCCCGAAAAGGTCGCGCCGCTCGACGGTGAACGCGTCCGCAAGGTTGCAGAACGAATCGAAGCCGAAGAAATGGCTAAAGCTGGCCAGATGGCTGCCAATACCGGGCTGTTCAAGACAAAGGGTGACATTGGCCTTGAGCTGCTGCTGTTCCAGTCGGTGTACGGGCCTATTGGCCAGCCTGCGGTCGAAGCCGTCTACCCGGCCGTTGGCACAGCCGATGGCGAACCAATGAACGCGCAAAACGATTATGTGATCCGGATGACGGCCGACGAGTTGCCGCCTGCGCAAGCGTTCTGGTCACTCACTCTCTATGACACAAAAAACGGATTCTTCATTCCCAACGATCGTAAGAAGTACAGCGTGGGCGAGAATGGAGGCATGCAACTCAATGAGGACGGCGGAATCGAAATCTATATCGTCGCTGAAAAGCCCGAGGGCGTGCCGGAGGAAAACTGGCTGCCGCTGAAACGCGGCGACTACGGGATTGACGTTGTTCTGAGGGTCTACGTACCTGACCTCAAAAAATTCGAGACCTGGACACCGCCCAAGGCGGAAAAGTTATAAAGGCATCCGAAGGCCGTAGACGAAGACGTGTGTTGTTTCTCTCTACCTGGATTTCGCCAAGAAATGAGGGAGCAAAACATGAACACCAAAATGAAGTTTTCCGTGATTTCTGTCATTACGCTTTTTTTCGCGCCTTGTACCTGGGCGGCAGATTCCTACGCCGGCTACGGAGCGGGACCTACAGCTGATGATCACATCGGCGAAAAGGAGTACTCGCCCTATCTCAATATGGGGTATCCCCAGCGCATTTTTTGGGGTGACACCCACTTGCACACGGCCCTTTCGACCGACGCTGGGATGATCGGTAACCGGTTGGGGCTGGAGGAAGCCTACCGCTTCGCCCGAGGTGAGACAGTTGTCTCCAGCGCCGGCGTGCGTGCACGGCTCCAGCGGCCGCTGGATTTTCTTGTCGTGGCCGATCATGCGGAGAATTTGGGGCTGGCGCCGATGATCGCTGAGCGCAATCCTGACCTGCTGGCAACGGATTTTGGCCGGCAGATTTCACAACTCGTTTACGATGGAAATTACGGCCAGGCCTACGCACTCTGGGGGCAGGGGATGAGTGCGGGACAGGATCCCCTCGCGGGGGAGACTGGCCTGATTCGCTCCATGTGGGAGCGGGTGACGAAAGCTGCTGAACGATTCAACGAGCCGGGCCGGTTCACTGCACTGATCGGCTTTGAGTGGAGCTCAAGCCCCGGCGGTAACAATTTGCACCGCAATGTCATCTTTCGCGACGGTAAGGACGAAGCCGACCAGATCATTCCGTTGTCCAATTACGACACGACCGACCCTGAAGATCTGTGGGCCTGGATGCAGGCATACGAGGAAAGGACCGGTGGCCGGGCGTTAGCGATTGCACACAACGGCAACCTTTCCAATGGCCTGATGTTTGACGATGAGACCCTCTCCGGCAAGGAAGTCGATCGGGATTACGCCGAGCGGCGGATGCGTTGGGAACCGGTCTACGAAGTCACTCAAATCAAGGGAGACGGCGAGGCACACCCGGCACTGTCACCCAACGACGAGTTCGCCGATTACGGAACCTGGGACAAGGGCAGTTTTGGTCCGGAACCCAAGACGTCAGACATGCTTCCGCGTGAATACGCCCGTGAAGCCTTCAAGCGGGGTCTTGAGTATGAAGAGCGTCTTGGGGTAAATCCGTTCAAGTTCGGCATGATAGGCTCCACTGACAGTCACACCTCACTGGCGACAACCGAAGAGAACAATTATTTCGGCAAAGCCACGCCTGCAGAGCCTTCGCCCGGCACCGAGCGCATCGAAGAGAAGATCACGGGCTTTATGCAGGAACCGAACGGTCCGGACATAACTATCCGTCACGTAAGTACGTTGGCTTCTGGATTGGCCGCGGTTTGGGCAACTGACAATACCCGGGAAGCGATCTGGGATGCGTTGCAGCGTAAGGAGGTTTATGCCACCACGGGTACGCGTTTGATGGTTCGCGTATTCGCCGGCTGGGATTTTGAAGAATCCGAAGTGCAGAGACCGGACTTCGCCAAGACAGGGTATTTGCGAGGCGTACCCATGGGGGGCGATCTGACTCAAGCCCCGGAGGGCAAGTCGCCGACCCTTATGATCAGAGCTTTACGCGATGCAGACGGAGCAAACCTGGACCGAGTTGAGGTCATAAAGGGCTGGATGGATGCTGCGGGCAAGCTGCATGAACGGGTATATGACGTGCTGTGTTCGGATGAGCGCGTGATAAATGACCAGCATCGTTGTAAAACGCCGGTGGGCAATTCCGTCGATGTAAAGACGGCGACTTACAACAATAGCATCGGGGATGCGCTGATGATGGCCTTTTGGAAGGATCCTGACTTTGATCCTAATCAGCGCGCTTTTTATTACGTGCGCGTTCTGGAGATTCCGACGCCACGCTGGACGACCTATGATGCGGCCTTTTTCGGCACTGAATTACCCAAGGACGTCGAGCCAACTCATCAGGAACGCGCCTATACTTCCCCCATCTGGTACTCGCCTAAGGGCTAGGTTTCATTTCACGGTGATTGGGGGGGGATTCATGGTAATGGCGACCGAACAGGTTCGCTGGGCAAGTTGATGCTGGCTGTAATGCAGTATTAACGGTCTATTTTCTCGGATAGCTCATCCAGTTTGCTTTGCACCAACCGGAGCTGGCGCGCAATTTCATCCCGCTCGTCGTGCGCTTTCTGAGCCTGCTGTGCATTCTGTTCCTCGCTCATCACCTCCAGAATGGCGCCAATCATCATGTTCAGGAACACAAACGCCGTCAGGAATATGAAGGTGAGGTAGTACAGCCAGCTCAGCGGATACTGCTCCATGGTGGCGTACATCACATCGGTCCAGTCCTCGAAGGTGGCCACCCGGAACAGGGTCAGCATGGCAATGGCCACGTCGCCCCATAATTCCTTGTCGACCTCGGAAAAGAACATCGCGCCCATGGCGGCGTAGATGTAGAAGATGATGAACATCAACAGGGCAATATAGCCCATCCTTGGAATGGCCTTGAGCAGGGAGTTAATCAGGAAGCGCAGTTCCGGCACTACCGACACCAGACGCAGTACCCGGAATACCCTCAGCAGCCGACCCAGCAGGACGGCTTCGGAGTTATCCAGCGGAATCAGACTGCCGATAACCACCAGCGTGTCGAACAGGTTCCAGCCGTCCAGGAGGAACCGTCGTTTCACCGGGGCGGCGGTAAATCTGAACAGGATTTCGATCAGGAAGAACACCGTGATGGCGTTATCCATGACCGTGAGCCCCTGTTCGACAAATGGTGGTAAATCATAGGTCTTCGCGCCGATCGTCAGTGCCGAGAGGATGATGATGGCAATGACGACGGCCTGAAAAATTTTACTGGCTTCAATCCGGCGCAGGGTACTGAAACCGGCAAAGGTACTGAGTTCCGAAGACATGTTAGGGCTCCAGGTAAAATCGATCGCCGCAATTCTAATGGCAGGAGGCGTGCGGGGATAGCATCGCAGAGCGTTTATGGAACCCGATCACGTTAGCCTGAGTATGATTTGCCACTCGTCTTCGCTCACCGGCATTACCGATAGCCGATTACCCCGACGAATCAGGGGCAAACCTTCAAGACCCGGCAGGCCTTTGAGCTCATCCAGTTGGACGAGCCGGGGGAGCTTGTGCACGAATTTCATATCCACGGCCTGCCAGCGGGGCTGTGCGGGTGTGCTCCGGGAATCGTGGTAGGCCGAGGCGGGGTCAAACTGGGTCGGGTCCGGGTAGGCGCCTCTGACCACTTTCACAATACCGGCGATGCCAATGCGCTTGCAGCTGGAATGGTAGATGAAAACTTCATCCCCTACGGCCATCTCTCGCAGGAAATTTCGTGCCTGATAATTGCGCACGCCGTCCCACGGAATAGATTTGTCCGGTGCCTTGGCGAAATCGTTGATACTGCACTCGGAAGGTTCGGTCTTGACCAGCCACTTAGCCATGGGTACCTCGCTCGGTTGACTCGCGCAGTATACCCGACAAAAACGCCCCCGGAACCGGGGGCGCAGGGTTTTGGGCGCGGCGCGCCGTAGGAGGACTGGATCAGTTCTTCACGCCTGGAGGCATGGCTGACGGATGTTCCGGCCGGTGAGGGCGGTTCAGCGGGTAGAACAGGTGCGGAGTCGCCAGTTCCGGCAGGTCGGTGCGTTCCTCGTGCGCGGCCCACTCCACACGCTCGGCCTTGCGGATCGCGTAATGCATCCAGATCAGGGCGGCGGCGACGATGACGAACATCAACATGAAGCAGCTCTGCCAGATGCCGGTCACGTCATTGAGAACGCCGAATGCCAGGGGCAGGATAAAGCCTCCGAGGCCGCCGATCATGCCCACGACGCCGCCGACCGCGCCCACGTGCATCGGGTAATACACCGGAATGTGCTTGTACACTGCGGCCTTGCCGAGGGACATGAAGAAACCCAGCGTGAAGATCAGCACCACGAACATGGGCAGGCTCATGTCCAGAGTGAACGGGATATCGCCCTCAATGCCATGGACAATGTAGTCGGTGGGCGGATAGCTCAGCAGGAAGCTGCAAATGACCGAGGCGGTAAACGTCCAGTACATCACTCGCCGGGCACCGAAGCGGTCTGACAGCCAGCCGCCAAGGATACGGAACAGCGAGGCCGGGATGGTGTACAGGGCGGCGATCATGCCGGCGGTCTTGATGTCCAGGCCGTACACGCCGATCAGGTAGTGCGGCAGCCACAGCGCCATCGCGACAAAGGCCCCGAAGACAAAGAAGTAATACAGGGCAAAGCGCCACACCCGCAGCTCCCGCAGTGGCTCCATCTGTTCGATGAATGATTTCGCTTTCGCGCCCCTGCGCTCGGCCGCCAGAGGATCTTCCTTGGCCAGCAGGATGAACAGGACCCCCATGATGGCCAGAACCGTGGCGTAGACCTGCGCAGTCTGTTCCCAGCCCAGGGCCACCAGTAGGAACGGCGCGCCGAAGTTGGTCACCGCAGAACCGACGTTACCGGCACCAAAAATTCCCAGCGCTGTACCCTGACGGGCCGGTTCAAACCAGGCGGCGGTGTAGGCCACACCCACGATGAACGAGCCCCCCGCCAGGCCAACACCGAGTGCACCCACGAGCAGCATCGGGTAGGTGGTGGCGAAGGTCAGCAGGTAGACACAGGCGGCGGTGGTAAGCATCAGGATCCCGAACACCCAGCGGCCGCCATAACGGTCCGTCCAGATGCCGAGGAACAAACGGCTGATGGAGCCGGTAAGGATCGGTGTGGCCATCAGCAATCCGAGCTGGGTATCCGAGAGCGAGAGGTCCTCGGCGATACGGATGCCGATGATCGAGAAGATGGTCCAGACCGCAAAACACAGGGTAAACGAGAACGTCGATAAACCCAGGGCGCGGTACTGCTGAGGCTGTGTCGGGGTCGTCATGTCCGCCCTCCGTTGCTGCATGTGTTGATGTTTTAACCATACCAAAGACAGGGTTTTTTCATGCGGGGCATTGGAGGTACCTCCGGCAGGGTGGGGCGGTGGTAGAAAAGTAGGGCCAATCGCCGGAGGGGTGATAGGCCATTGATTTCTCTGGTGGGGTACCCGCCGAATCCGTTGATTTGCGTCAAGTAAGCAGGTCATCGGGGTGTGGGCTAATGGCTGACAGATATCAATTGCCGCCCCGGTATCCGGGGCGCATGCCTGTCATCGGAGAAGCCCATGAAAATAATGATTGCCTACGACGGATCGCGGAATGCCAGGTTGGCTCTGGCCCAGACGATCACCATGTTCCGCGAACTGAAACCCCAGATCGTTCTGGTCGCGGTTGCCGAAAACCCTCGGGACATTACCGCCGGCAACGAAGACCTGTTCCAGCAGGAAGTCTCGGAGCTCAAGGCCTACCTGAACGAAGCCATGGAGGTCTGCCGTAACGAAGACGTCGGTGCCGAGACCATGCTGCTGGAGGGGGATCCCCGCAAGATGCTGCTTTATGCCGCCGAGAAAAAAATCCATCCGGACATGCTGGTTATTGCCCGCCACAGCCATGAACCGGATGGCGGTTTCATCGCCCGCTCTCTCACCTATTTCGTGGATGAACTGGATTACATGACCTTCGGCAGCGTGAGTTCGTTTCTCGCCCGACGGATTCAGTGCCCACTTCTGATCCTACCCAGCCGTTGAATCGGCCAGTTTGAGTTTTCGATTGATAGCCCAAGGAGGCTGACATGAAAGTCGCTGACGTCTTCCACTTCAGGAACGCCGAGATCAAGGCGTTGCACCTGACCTGGATCGCATTCTTTATTACCTTCTACGTCTGGTTCAACATGGCGCCGCTGGCATCGAGCATGCTCAAGAGCGTCGATTGGCTGACCGCCGACGATATTCGCCTGTTCGCCATTTGCAACGTGGCGCTGACCATTCCTGCCCGGATTATCGTGGGCATGGCGCTGGACCGCTTCGGCCCGCGCCGGGTGTTCTCGGTGCTGATGGTGTTGATGGCCATCCCGGCGCTGGTGTTCGCCTTCGGTAATACCATGACCCAGTTGCTGGTCAGCCGGCTGGTGCTCAGCTCCATCGGTGCCAGTTTCGTGGTGGGTATTCACATGACCGCCATGTGGTTCAAGCCCAAGGACATCGGCTTTGCCGAAGGTTTCTATGCTGGCTGGGGCAACTTTGGCTCCGCGGCTGCCGCCATTTCACTGCCCACCATTGCCCTGCACATGTACGGCGGTGAAGACGGCTGGCGCTGGGCCATCGCCCAGAGCGCCATTGTGATGGCGGCCTATGGGGTCTACTACTGGTTTGCCATCACCGACGGCCCTGTCGGTACGGTACACCGCAAACCGCGCAAGGCCGTGGCGCTGGAAGTCAGCTCCTGGGGCGACATGGTCAAGCTGATTCTGTGGACCATTCCCCTGGTCGGGGTGCTGAGCATCCTGGTCTGGCGCATCCGGAACATGGGGTACCTGAGTGCCACCGGAGCAACCATCTGTTACGCGGTGATCTTCGCGATTGTGTGCTACCAGATCATTCAGATCCTCCGGGTGAACGTGCCTATCCTGAAAAAAGGCGTACCAGAGGACGACAAATACCCGTTCAACAGCGTGGCTGCGCTGAACAGCACCTACTTTGCCAATTTTGGCGCCGAACTGGCCGTGGTCTCCATGTTGCCGATGTTTTTCGAGCAAACCTGGAGCCTGAGCGCGACTGCCGCAGGCCTCATCGCCGCCTCGTTTGCCTTCGTGAACCTGGTCGCCCGTCCCATGGGTGGGCTGGTGTCTGACCGGATGGGGAACCGCCGTTTCGTGATGCTCAGCTACATGCTCGGTATTTCCGTTGGTTTTGCCCTGATGGGGCTGATGAACTCCAACTGGCCGCTGATCATTGCGGTGGGGATTACCGTGTTCACCTCCTTCTTTGTCCAGGGAGCGGAGGGAGCCACCTTCGGCATCATACCCTCCATCAAACGCCGCCTGACAGGACAGATTTCCGGCATGGCGGGGGCCTACGGTAACGTGGGTGCGGTGGTTTACCTGACCATCTTCACCTTCGTCACCCCGACCCAGTTCTTCTACATCATTGCCGCGGGCGCCTTTATCAGCTGGGTTCTGTGCGTCATGTGGCTGAAGGAGCCGGAATCCGGCTTTGCCGAGGAGTACCAGGTGTCGTCGGTGGATCTTCAGATCGAGGAAGAGGAACGTCGCCGCCAGGCCGCTGCAACTGCGGGCTGATATTCGAAAGGGAGGCCAAAACCGCCAGGAGTAATCCTGGCGGTTTTTTTTTATTCAAGGAATTCCGGTGCCCCATACACGCTGAAGGCCGACGACCGTCTGCCAGGTACTCACTCCACGATCCCGCTCCTCGCGCGAGACCGTGCCGGGGCGGTCAGAAGTGGTCGTATCCGAACTTCATGTAGGTGATTCCGGGGCTCAGGATCAGCCTCCAGGCCAGTTCGACATCGTCGCAGAAGTCCGGATCGTAGGCCTTGACCGTGTCGATCAGGCACTCGAGCCAAAGGTCATAGAGGTGGGGTTTAATGTTCAGCTGGGCGGCGCTGTGCAGGTAAGCGATTCTTCGAAGCACATCGTCAATGGTGCCGCTGGCGTAGAACGCGACCAGGCTGAAGAACGATTTTTTCAGCATTCGGCGTTGCACATTCATATCCGTATTTCGAAATAGAATGCGAACTTCCGACGAGGATTTCAGGAAGCGCCGGTAGAAGGCCTCAAAGAACTCAATACCATCCGGCGACTCCAGGAGGACTCGGTCATAGCTTTCGTCAAAGATGTCATCGAACGACATGACAACCTCCGGTCTTTGATAGGAAGGCATAGCTCATATTTTAAAAGTAGCAGTCCAAAGGTTACATAACCATTCCGGTGAGAGGCGGTGCCTTGCCCGGCAAAGAAAAGCCCCGGTGCCATTGCTGGGACCGGGGCTCGAAGGGGGTGTGGGAATTACGGGTTCTTGATGTAGGCGTTCTTGCGCAGATAGAACCACCAGTTAACCAGCAGGCACACCGCGTAGAAAACCGCAAAACCGTACATGGCCACCTCCGGAGTGCCGGCCTGGATCTCCTGGCCCATCACCCGTGGCGCAATGAAGGCGCCGTAAGCGGCAACTGCCGATGTCCACCCCAGTACCGGGCCTTTCTGCTGCTGATCAAAGATGAAACCAATGCTGCGGAAGGTAGACCCATTGCCGATACCGCTGGCCGCAAACATGATGATGAAGAGGATCAGGAAGGGCGCGAAATAGGTGTTCGGATCGGTGCTGTTGTACGCCAGCATCATCACATAGCCGGTTGCGACCGAGGCACCGACCATCACCACCGAGATAATCTGGGTGACGATGGAGCCGCCCACCTTGTCGGAAATCCAGCCGCCGACTGGCCGGATCAGGGCGCCGACGAAAGGTCCCATCCAGGCCCAGGTGAGCGCGCTGGGGGCATCCGGGTTAACAACGCGTGTCATGGTGCCGTCCGCGGCGACTTCCATCATGTTGCCGAAAATGACGCTGATGGACAGCGGCAGCGCGGCCGAGAAGCCGATGAATGAGCCGAAGGTGAGGATGTACAGCACGGTCATGGACCAGGTGTGCTTGTTGCTGAAAATCGCGAACTGGTTCTTGATGTTCGGTTTGATGTCGCCAGGGATCAGTCGCAAGAGCGCCACGGTCAGCACAATGGTAACCGGCAGTGCCAGCCACATGTTCATCATCTGCAGTGCCCAGACACCGGCGATGGAAGTCAGCAGGCCGACGCCGTAGAGGCCGAGGATCTTGCTGAAGGCGGAAAGAGGGCTGCCCGGGTTGGGGGTGACCACTTTCAGGTTGTTCATACCGAACCAGCTGGCGAACGCCAGGGGAATCAGGAACAGCAACCAGATAAATCCGGCATTCTGGATCCAGGTGTCGGTGCCGGCATCAATGCGACCAATCAGGGTGCCGCTCGGGCTTTGCAGTTGCATCGGGTCGCCGGCCAGCGCCCCAAAAATGCCAATGGTCATGACCAGGGGGATCACAACCTGCATGGTGGTGACGCCAAAGTTACCGAGGCCGGCGTTCATGCCGAGGCCATAACCCTGCTTGCTCTTCGGGTAGAAGGTGCTGATGTTACTCATCGAACAGGCGAAGTTGCCGCCGCCGATACCGGAGAGCAGAGCCAGAGCCTGGAACACAATAAAGGGGGTGTCCGGATTCATAAGGGCGATGCCGGTACCCAGGGCAGGAAGCATCAGCAGCGAAGTGGTGAGAAACACCGTGTTGCGGCCACCGGCAATCTTGATCATGAAGGAGGCCGGAATCCGGAGGGTCGCGCCGGAGAGACCGGCGATGGCGCTTAGTGTAAAGAGTTGTTCAACGGAGAAAGGGAAGCCCAGGTTTTTCATCTGGGTGGTGATCATCCCCCACATCAGCCAGACGGCAAAGCCCATCAGCAGGCTGGGAATGGATATCCAGAGGTTGCGGGTAGCTATGCGCTTGCCTTCACTCTCCCAGAAAGACTCGTTCTCGACGTCCCAGTGTTCGATGTCGGCATTGGTCCTGTCTTTGGCGCCCATCGGTCCGGCGTCTGTTGTGCTATTAGCCATGATTTTGCTCCTCGGTTTGCTAACCCGGAGCCACGGCACCCGTGGCTTCTTGGGCTTTGCGGACATTGTGCAAATCAAGTAGCAAGCCAGGTCTTGATGAACATCAAGGAAGATGTTGGGTCAATTTTACTCGCGTTTTATGACAGTTTCAGTGACTGTGTCCGTGTCTAAAAAAGCAATAAAAACATATCGTTGTGGTGGTTGTACGCCCAAGGTGGTAGCCGGGCAGGCGCAGGATTCAGTGGAGGTAGCCAATCATTTCCGGCGCTGTTGGCTGTGGTGAAACAGGGTGAGAAGCAGGATCGCGACCATTCCGTAAGCCGTGGCCCAGGCCAGGGCGGATATCCAGAGCGCCTCTGGATGGGCAAACGGAGTGGCACCCGCGTACAGCCGAGCCAGTACAGCCACCGCCATGGCGAAAGCGATGCCGTGTACCTGCCAGGCTGGAGGAAAGGTCCGTCTCGCCCTCTGCCAGGCCAGGCGTAGCATCACACTGAGAGACAGGGTGCCGAGAGCGCCAATCGTAATCACATGCAACGCCGGTAAGGGATCAATTCCCTGCAAAAGCCTAACTCCCGTTATGCCCGCTCCGCCAGCCAGCCAAAAATAGCCAATAGCAAGCACCAGCAAGTCGTGCCGGTTCACGCAATACGAGAGTTTCCAGCGCGCGGTACGGATCACAATAAGAGCGGCTGACGATACTAAAAGAAGGCCGGTAACCGAGTCTGCAAGGGGCATGAACACCAGTATCAACGCCGCTGGCAGAATCACCAGAAGCGCACCTTCAATTCGTGGCTGCACCCTGGCTTCTATTGGAATGCCCCGCTTTTCCAGCGTTCCGGCCACAGCCGGGGCGATAATTCTCCCGCCCATGAATGTCATCAGCAATAACAGACCAAGAATGGCGGCCATCATGATCCGTCGTGTGTCGGGTACTGGAAGCTCGAAATCAGGAGGAGCAGCCGCCGCAATCCAGAAGATGACTGACAGTAGGCACAGAACCAGGATCAGCGGCCCGGCGATCTTGTTGCGCCACTTTTTGGCCGCCTGGAATCTTGGGACGGCGTAACGGGCAAGCAATAATGCAAACGCCGGGCTCAGCAGCTGGGATACCAGGCTGGCGGGCAACAACACCCAGCACAGGCGGGCCGCCAGCCAAAGCAGAAACAGGGGGGCCAGTACTTTCCAGGGTTGGGGACCAAGGGTATAGCCGGCAATCAGGGCCAACGCAAAACCGAAAATCAGCTCATGGCCATGTCCGGCGCCCAGAAGCCCCGCGGGCCACCCGGAACCTGACAGCACCGCATTAATCGACAAGGGCACGACCAGAGCTGCCCATACAGCTGCCGCCGGAAAAAACAGCCAGAAAGCGTGAAACGGTTTTGTCGTTGCTTTTGCCATTAGCCTGTTACCGATGCGGTGGCGCCGTCTTGCCTGAGATCATTGGGGCTTCTTGACCGTACAGACTGGCCCGGCTATCACTAAAATATAAGAACTGGTGAAAGGGGTTCATCATGTCTATTGCTAAATTGTTTCGCTTGCCCTTCTCGGGCAACGGCGTGTGGTTGGAGCTGCAACGCCAGAACTTCTCCATTCCTTTCCTTGCCTGGGCGGTGGTTGTTCCCTTGTCATTTCTGCCGCCGGTGCTGCTGTATTACGCCGGAACCCATTACGGCGCCGCCTTTCTGGCCGGGTTTGCCGACAAGGAGTGGCGTTTTATAACCACCATACTGTTCCTGGCGGAATTGCTGACGTTTTTTGTTATGGGGTGGCTTATCCGCGCCGTTCTTGAGGGGGACAAACTGGAAATCAGTTACCAGGACTCCTTCCTGTTGGCCGCAGTTGCGCCCATTCCCTTGTGGTTGTCATCCCTGGCGCTGCTGGTTCCTGTGCTGGCGGTAAGCGTTGTGGCTGTCGCTGTCGGTATGTTCCTGTCCTGCGCTCTGGTTTACCAGGGCGCCCGGTCTCTGTGCCACCGCTCCGACAACGATGTTGTCACCATGTCTGCCACCTACACCATAATGGCGGCGTCTCTGCTGGCCTGGGGTATCCTGATGGCAATGGTGTGGGCGTTCTGATCACACGGTGTAGGGAAGCACGCCGTAATAGATGGCACTGAAGTGAAGCGCACTGCCGCCGATGACAAACAGGTGCCACACCGCATGCATGTAGGGGATGCGGTCAGCCAGGTAGAAAATCACGCCGGCGGTATAAACCACTCCGCCGGCGATGGTCAGGTAGAGTGCGGTCTCGCTCAGGCTGGCAACCAGGTCGGAGGAGGCAAAGGTGATCAGCCACCCCATGGCAACGTAGATACCCACCCGGGCCAGTTTGAATCGATTTTTGAAGATGATCTTGAGTACGACGCCGGTCAACGCCAGTGACCAGATCACGGCAAACAGGGTCCAGCCGACGGTACCTCGCATGTTGACCAGCAGGAACGGAGTGTAGGTGCCCGCAATCAGCAGGAAGATGGCGCAATGATCGAGGGTTTTGAAAGCGCTCTTGAGTTCCGGGTGTCGCGCGCCGTGATAGAGGGCTGATGCCAGGTAAAGGAGGATCAGCGACGCGCCGAAGATACTGAAACTTACCAGCTTCCAGGTGTCCCCCAGCTGGCTTGCCCCAACGATCAGCGCGATCGTTCCAATCACGCTCAGAATGGCGCCAATTCCATGCGTCGCGCTGTTCAGCCATTCCTCGATGCGATGGTGGATGGACGTCGACGGAACTTCGTTGGTGGTCATGGTAACGGTACCTGTATTGGTCATGCCGGTACGGTACGTGAGCGTACAGGTGTACGCAACACTGCCAGATGAACATCCTGTGATCATGCTCAGAAAATCTGAACAACCTGCCTGAAATGTTCCGATATCACCCCGACGGTGTCGTCGTTAAGCTTGTTGTCATCAGTTTAGTTCAGGTTAGAGACGTCAGTGCACCAGCACGGCGTGACCTCATTGCCGAATTAACATATTGCGGAAAGCGTTGAGCATTTCAGGCAGTAGGGCATGGCCCTGCTGCTTTTTTTTGTTCAACGAAACGTTTTTTTCGTGGCTCCGGTTTTCAGGCGGGAGAAGGTGGCCGGTACGACTCCCAGCCACGAGGCCAGTTGGTTGTCCGGCACCCGCTTGACGAGTTCGGGGTATTCTTCCAGCAGCAGCTGATAGCGGTCCCGGGCTGGCAGGGTGTGTTTACGGAATTCACGCATGCTGGTCAGTTCTGCCAGCTCTTCGGTCAGAGCCAGGGCAAATCGGGGCCAGAGGCCTTCTCCGTGGGCACGAATGGTCGAGCGAAAGCGGGAGAAGTCCGCAACCCACAGCGTTGCCGGAGTAACCGAAGTCAGGCACAGGGTGTTGCGAACTGTGCGGGTGCGGCCAAACACCGGCCAGACCATGTCGCCCTCGGAGAAGAAGTGATGGATCGCCACCTTTCCGCTCGGGGCCTCCCGGAACAGTCGAAGAATGCCGTACTGGATGAGGTAAACGCGGCCCCAGGGCCGGTCGTGCTTTTCCAGTATGGTTTCGGCGTCGATACGCTGGGGCTGGAAAAGCCCCGACAAATCGGTCAATAGTCGCGTGTCCGCGTCATCCTGATTGTCGTTGAGGCGAATACCGAACACTCGACTCAATCCATGGAGCAGTGCCTCCGACTCCGAAGCCGATTCCTGCCGAACAATGCCCGCGTCCTCTTGCCCGAGTAGGCAGGGGGAGGAGGACATGTCCGGCCTGACGATGCTGTTCATGGCGTAGACCCTGTAATGACTGATCTGGCAATTATGGTAGCAGAGCGGCGCGGCACGAAATGATCTAAGTCATCGTGGTCCGGTAAGAATCTGATCAGAAAAGAAAAAGCGGAATTTTTGGAGGGCTGTAAATGGCCGTCCTACCGGGTTCGCGCTACACTTTGCGGTTTCGTCCGCCCGACTCTCTTCTGCCCGGAGTACTCATGGCCGCTGCGCTGGCATTGTTTATCAAGCTGATCCCCCTGTACGTGACCGTCGCGCTTGGCTGGGTGGCTGGCCGTTATCTGGAAGCCAGCGGCAGGCATATCGCCGGCATCATGCTGTACATCGTCACACCCTCGGTGGTGTTCTCGGGGGTGATGGCCGCGCCCCTGTCTCCGGAGGTCATTTTCCTGCCATTCCTGACGTTCGGAATAGCCTCGGTGCTGGGTATTGTTCAGCTCAAGCTGGCAAGGAAAGTCGTTACCGATGGCAGCGCCAGCATCATGCCCTTGTGCGTAGGCTCCGGGAATACCGGTTATTTTGGTGTGCCTGTGGCCCTGTTGCTCTTCGGTGAAGAAGGGCTCGGGCTCTACATTGTGTGCATGCTCGGCACCACCCTGTTCGAAAACTCGGTGGGGTTCTATCTCGCCGCCCGTGGCCGGTATGACCTGAAGGCCGCACTCTGGCGGGTCGCGAAGCTGCCATCGGTATATGCTTTTCTGGCCGCCGTATTCCTGAACCTGTCCGGCATCCGTATTCCGGACATGTTTGTTCCCTTGTTCGATAATCTGCGGGGCGCCTACAGTATTCTCGGCATGATGATCATTGGCATGAGCATTACCAGTTTTCGGGGATTGGCGGGCAATATCCGCTTCACCGGCCTGGCTTTCTTCGGCAAATTCGTGGTCTGGCCGTTGGTTGCCATCCTGTTCTGGTGGCTGGATGCCAATGTGCTGGGAATTTATGAGCCCGCCGTCCACAAAGCCATGTTCCTGATTTCAATCACTCCGATCGCCGCCAATACCGTGGTTATCGCGACCCTGCTCGACACATCCCCACGGCAGGCGGCGGGCACGGTGCTACTCACCACCCTGTTCGCCCTGGCGTTCATCCCGGTAATGATCTCCCTCGCATTCTAGCGGGAGCCCGATGACGAGGTGTTGGCGGCTGGCTGCATGGATTCGGATCGAGCCTCTGCAATGTCCTTGCGGGCATGGCGAACCACGCTCACGCCGGCCGTGACCGCGAGAGTCCCCATGATGGCCGCAACCATCAGGTCAGGCCAGGCGCTGCCGGTACCGAAGACCCCAAGCGCCGCCCCCATAACGGCAATGTTGCTGATGGCGTCGTTCCGGCTACACAGCCACACCGAACGCATGTCGGAATCGCCCTCCCGGAATCGGAACAGCATGACAGCGACACTGACGTTAGCGGTCAGGGCCAGCAGGCCGACGGCGCCCATGGTCAGAGGCTCGGGAGTAATGCCGGTTTGGGCGATCCAGATGGCGCGCGCCCAGACCACCAGGCCAAAGGTGGCCATGGTCAGGCCCTTGATCATCGCCGCCCGGCCGCGCCAGAGCATACCCATGGAGAGGACGCTCAATGAGAGGATGTAGTTGGCACTGTCGCCAAAGAAATCGATGGCGTCGGCCATCAGCGAGACCGAGCCGGATTGAATGCTGGCAATTCCTTCCACCAAAAACATCGCGAGATTGACCCACAGGGCAATCCATAAGGCGCGTCGGAACCCGGGCGCCGGTGATTTGGGGTCGGGGGCAGAGCAGGTGCACGCCATTACAAACCTCCTGATGGTGTTTTTAGCCATTTAAAACCCTGTAGTTGCTACAGAGTCAACCGGCTGCATAGGGGACGGGGCAGTCAGCTGTGGCCCTGGCCGTGGGTACCGGGTACATGGTTGTGTTTGTCAGAGGTTTCGAGGACTTCCAGTTCCGTAGTGAGGCCGTCAAGAATGCCACACTCCCGGACGGTCCGGCCCTCCGAGCAGGCTCTCTGAAGGTGTTCGAGCGTCTTTTCCAGACTCGCCAGCTCCTGCCGACGCTCGCGAACGTGGTGCAGGTGCCTTGCCAGCAAGGCGTCTACACCGCTGCAATCTGCCTCCGGATTCTCGGCAAGGCGAATCAGTTCGCGGATTTCGTCCTGCGCCATATCCAGGTTGCGACACCGTTTGATGAACAGCAGGCGATCCAGGTGGGCCGGACGATAGGACCGGTAACCGCTGGCGGAACGGTCAGGTTCCGGAAGCAAACCGATCTTTTCATAGTATCGGACGGTTTCAACGGGGATCTTGGCCCGTTTCGAAATTTCGCCAATTTTCATAGTGTTTCCGGTCTGTGGTCCGCGGTTTCCGGTCAACGTTCTCAGATTCAGGCGCATGGCTTTATCACCATAGCGCTCCGTGATGACCGGGACAATAAACAAACCGGGAAGCGGCCTGCGGTCAGCCTGCGCGATGTGTTTGCCGGGGAAAAATGACACACATCAACCCCGTGTCAGGCTTGTGCAAAAAATTCAGTTTCGGTTCAGTTTTGGCAACTACAGTGAAAGAGTACCGACAATCCTAAGCAAGGAGTTTGACTATGGTTTCCATGAAAAAAATCGTTGCCGTTGGTGTCCTGGCAGCCGCCCCGGTTTGGGCTTTCGCCCATGGCAGTGAGGGACCCTACTCAGGACACGGGCCTGGCATGATGATGAGCCCGGAACAGATGGAACAGATGCACCGTAACTGGTCGAGAATGGACGGCATGATGCAGCAGGTTCCCGAAGCCAGTTCGCCAGCCGAGCGCCAGCGTCTGATGGAGGAACACTGGGAGGCGATGGAAGAACAGATGGAGCTGATGCACCAGGGCATGATGGGGCCCGGCATGATGGGTAATAGCCAGGGCATGATGAACAATGGCCAGGGCATGATGAACAATCAGGGACAAAAGCAGTCTGGAAACGCCCAGGGTAAGGGGTCGGGAGCTGCCGGCATGGGTTATGAGCAGCGCATGGAAATGATGGACCGTCGTATGGACCAGATGCAGATCATGATGGAGCAGATGTTCAAGCATCAGCAGCAACTGAACCGGAATTGATCTCTGTCGTTCTTGAGCCGGAAGTGTGTGATAGCGTGAGGCCTTTCGTGACTCTTTTCTGAAATAATCGGAGGCTCTTGTGCTGGAGCGCCTGCAACGCCGATTAGGGCTGCAGACGATACCCGGGGTGTTCTTCACCGCTGCGGGAATGGCGGTCATGTTTGTGATCGTTGCCATTCCCTTTGATGAGGAAGTCTCCGGGCTGTTCGGGATTCTGACTGGCTGGGTGGCCAGTCATCTGGGTTGGTTCTATATCCTCTCGGTTACATCCCTGCTGCTGTTCCTTCTGGCTCTTGCCGTCAGCCGGTATGGCACTATCCGGCTGGGCAGTGACGATTCCCGCCCGGATTATTCCAACCTGACCTGGTTCACCATGTTGTTCGCAGCGGGTATTGGCACCATCCTGATGTTCTGGGGCGTAGCCGAGCCGATTTCCCATTTTTCCGAACCTCCCTTCGAGGGGGTCCGAGCGGGTAGTGAGCGCGCGGCCAGTGATGCCATGACCATCGCGCTTTACCACTTCGGCCTGCACACCTGGACCATCTTTGCCATGCCGGGGCTGGCCATCGGCTACTTTGCCTATCGGCACAATCTGCCCATGCGCATCAGCAGCCTGTTCTACCCGATTCTGGGGGACCGGGTTTTTGGTCCCTGGGGATGGGCGGTGGATGTCATTGCTGTGCTCGGCACCCTGTTCGGGGTTGCGACGTCGCTGGGCCTGGGCACTCTGCAGTTGAACAGCGGCCTGGCTTACCTTTTTGGTATCCCGTCCACGGGAACGGTTCAGGTTCTGTTGATCGCAATCATCGCCGGCATTGCGGCCACATCGGTGGCCCTCGGGCTGGACAAGGGGGTCCGGCGCCTGTCCCAGCTCAATATCGTGCTCGCGATAGTGCTTATACTGTTTGTGATAACCGTTGGGCCGACCGTTTTTATTGCCGAGGGCATCGTACAAAGTGTCGGAGATTATCTTGATGCCCTGCCGTGGCTGGCCTTCTGGACTGAAACCTTCAGGGATTCGGACTGGCAACGCCAGTGGACACTGTTCTATTGGGCCTGGACCATTTCCTGGGCACCCTACGTGGGAATATTCATTGCCCGGATTTCCCGTGGCCGAACCATCCGTGAGTTCGTCGCGGGCGTTCTGTTTGCGCCGACGGCTTTCACTGTGCTGTGGTTTGGCGTTTTTGGCCTTGCAGCGATTGACGTGGAGATGAACGGCAAGGTCGCGCTGGCTCAGCAGGTCCAGCAGGATCCATCGGTGGCAATCTTCGCGTTTCTTGAGGCGTTTCCCCTCGCCGACCTGGCCTCGTTACTCAGTGTAGTGATCATTATCATCTTCTTTACCACGTCGTCGGATTCCGCCTCGCTGGTTATCGACATGCTGACACGTCGGGACGACCAGCCATCGCTGGTGCGTCAGCGCATCTTCTGGGCGGCGGCCCAGGGTGTAATTGCCGCAAGTCTGTTGCTGGCTGGCGGTCTGGATGCACTGCAGAATGTGATTACCTCCCTGGGCCTGCCGTTCTGTGTGCTGCTGATCTTCATGGCAGTGGCACTGTTCCGGGCCCTGAGAGCGGATTACCGGGGTTACTCGGTCAGTGAGCTGGTGCAGGGACGTGCCTTCCCGGATGTGGAAGCCGTTAAGGTATCCCAACAGGAGAACCAGGATGTACAGTAAAATCTTGATTGCCATCGATCCTGAGGACGACGGTGAGGGCAAGCGGGCTCTTGAAGAGAGCGTCAAACTGCTCGATCAGGCCGGGGAATTGCACCTCGCCAGCGTCTTCAGTCCCGGCGGCGCCGGTTTCTTTCCCCACGTCACTGAAGATGCACCAGAGGAAAAAGAGGCGGAAGTACGGGGCACGCTCAGCCTGTTGGCCAGGAAATATCTACCGCTGAATCAGAACGCGACCTTGCACGTGGTGGCGGGCAACGCGGGCGAGAAACTGGTCGCGTTGGCGGGTACTACCTGTGCGGACCTGATGATCCTGGTATCGCGCGGTGCTACCGGGCGGTGGCCTCTGCGTCGTGCAACGGTGGAGTACGTCTCCGTCAACGCGCCCTGTGCGGTACTGGTGCTTCCGGCACTGTTGAAAGCGCCCGAAGAGGACGGTGAGGGACACTAATCGAACAGCGACAGTTGCGGACTGTCTGGCCCAGGCCCTGACGGCGTCCGGGGTCGCTGTTGCACGGGGCCCTTTCGGCTGCCATGACGATGCAGCACCCGGTCGGTTTCCTCGCGGGATACCTTGTATTTCCGGAACTCGCCAATCGCCTTGCGGGCGGCTCGCGCTGCCTGTTCGTGGTCACACACCGGGCTTATGTAGGTGTTACCACCGAACCGTTCCTTTTGCGCTGGCGTCATCAGCCAGGGCGTGTGAATCAGCTCCGCCGGCAGGCCTTTCAGTTCGGGTATCCATTGCCGGATGAATTTCCCTTCGGTGTCCAGCTTCCGGCTCTGCAGAACCGGATTGTAGATGCGCAGGGCGTTAATGCCGGTAAGCCCGGACTGCATCTGCGCCTGCGGATAGTGAATGCCGGGCTCGAAATCGGTGAATTGGCGAGCCAGGTGCAGGGCCGGATCGCGCCAATGCAGCCAGAGCTGGTAACTGGCTACGGCCATCAACATGGCACGCATTCGGAAGTTGATCCAGCCGGTCTGGCGAAGTGAACGCATGCAGGCGTCCACCAACGGCCAGCCGGTCTGCCCCTCCTGCCAGCGTTGCAGTCGCTCGGAATCGCCGGGGCCGGACTTCAAACCTTCCAGCTCCCGGTGCATGGCCCGGAACTCCAGTTCCGGCTCGTCTTCCAGTTTCTGGATGAAATGGCAGTGCCAATGCAGGCGAGAGCGGAAGCTGGTCAGGCTGCGCTTTTTCCGGGGCAGGCTGTTGGGGTGTTGGCCGGTATACTTGGCTCCCTGATAGATCTCCCGCAGGCTGACGGTGCCGTAGGCAATGTGCGGACTGAGTCGGGAACAGGCGCGCACCGCACTGGCCGGGCTGGAAATGTTGTATTGGTAGCCGACACAGCGCCGTTCCAGAAAGGAGGTCAACAGCTTCTCGCCCCGCTGGCTGCCGCCGGACTGTCGGTCGGGGCATGGTGTGGCGTCGGCCAGGCTTGGTGTGGTGGCCTGGGCCGCCAGGTCGTCGAGATTGGCGGGCGCTGCCAAGCGCTCCGGGGCAGCGACGGTTTCCTGCCGCATGATTCGCGTCCAGGCCTCGTCCCAGAGGTCCCGGTCCGGCAGCCGGCGAACCACGCCAAACTGCTGCCATTCCCGGAATTCGATCCCCTGTTCCTGGCACCAGCCGATCACGGCTTTGTCCCGGTCGAAGGTCCACTGGCCACCGGTCTCCTGGTGGCAGAAGACCCGCTTGATGCGGTGTGTGGATTTGAGCCGGTCAAGCGCCTCGTGCACGGGGCCGACCATCACCAGCAGGTTGCTGCCTTTGCCTCGGAGCTGCTTCCGCAGGTCCGACAGCGACTCCTCGATGAACTGCCATTGCCGCCTCGAGGTGTCCGGCAGTTGCCAGTACCCCGGCTCGATCACGTACAGCGGAATCACGGGCTCCCCGAGGTCCGCCGCAGCGGACAGCGGAGCGTGGTCGCGAGTGCGCAGGTCGCGCTTGAACCAGACGACGCTGGTCATAAGGGGGTACTCCGGTTACGTCGGCAGCGCTCGCTGCAGTAACGAACGGCTTCCCAGTCCTTTGCCCATTTCTTACGCCAGGTAAAAGGGCGGTGGCAGACCGGACAGGTTTTCGAAGGCTGATTCGGTTTCTGGTGCACGATAACGGTCGTATGTCCTGTCAGTAGCGGAAAAATACGTTACCGGTGCCAGTGAGGATCAGCAAACACCGGGCCGGGCTCAGCAACAGGCAACGTTTGGACAGTTGCTCTCTGCCCGCTCCCACTGGATGGTGACGTGCCGGATATTGAAGTCGTGAGCCAGCATCTGGGTAGCCTGTTCAATCAATCGGTCGTCGTCCGAGGCATCCGGCTTCACCAGGTGCACCGTCAAGGCATTTTCTGTGGTGCTGAGTGCCCAGATATGGAGGTGATGGACCGATCTCACACCGGGCAGGCGGTTTAGCTTCTCGTACACCTCGCGGGGATCAATATCCCTGGGCACGGCGTCCACGGCGAGGGTGACCGAATCTTTCAGCAGTTGCCAGGTCCCAAAGAAGATCACCGCTGCGATCACCAGACTCACCAGTGGGTCAATCCAACTGATGCCTGTCAGGATGATCACCAGTCCGGCGACCACGATACCCAGCGAGACCGCAGTGTCTGCTGCCATGTGCAGGAAGGCACCGCGAATGTTGAGATCGCCTTTCTGCCCGGCCAGAACGCCGTACACGGCTTCGATGGCAACGAAGGCCAGGTTCAGAATAACGGCAACGGCAAAGGCCCGGTTATGGGTGTTGAAGTGGTCACTGTGGCTGTGGCCATGACTGTGCCCATGACCATGAGGGTAACTGTGCATGAGTAAAAGCCTGTCCCGATCGTTTAACGGTCGCATTGCAAACCCTGTAGTCGTTACAGGGTCAAGGGTCTACCATCACCCTTCCGAAGCCAGGGCGGTCAGATCCTCGCTCATCATCTTCGGTGTCAGACCGGGACGAAACAGCAGGCGGGCATTGCCGGCACCGTCGAACACATAAACGGCGGCACTGTGGGATACCTGGTAGTTGCCGTCGGCGTCGGGTTCGTCGTAACCGAAGGTCGTGCGGTACCGCTTGGTGAGGTCTCGCAGCGCCGGTTCCCCGCCGGTCAGGCCGATGATGTTCTCGCCAAAGAAATCCACATAGCTGGCTATGCGTTCCGGCGTGTCCCGATCCGGGTCCACGCTCACGAACAGGGTTGTCACCCGGTCCTGCAGGGTCTCCGGCATCTGGTTGATGGCCTTGCTGAGGGCAGTCAGGGTGGTCGGGCAGACATCCGGGCAGGAGGTAAAGCCGAAAAACAGCAGGCGTATCTGCCCGGCGGAATCGGCTTCAGTCACCGGCTCGCCAGCGGAGCCGGTCAGCGTGAATTCCAGGTCCGGCATCAGGCTGCTGATGTCCTTGCCTTGCCAGGTCTCGCTGTCAGAACAGCCGGACAGCGTCAGCACAAGGCCAAGCAGGGCGGCAACACAGGGGCGAAATCGGGAGGTGGGCTTCCTGAACGGCATCATGACGCGGGTCCTTCGGTTACGGTGTCGCAACGGGTGAACTTGCCGTCCTCGTGCATGGCGCGGCGAAGGATGATCAGGATGCCGAGGATGCTCATCATCGCCGGTGGAATCCAGGTCAGCAGTCCACCCAGTAGCTGATCGGTTGCCGGTGGCATGGGCCAGGCCCGGCCACAGACTTCGTATACGTCGTAAACCATGCCCCGGGAGAACACAATCCAGGCGCCGAGAATCATCTGTGGAATCGCCACCAGGGCCAGCAACAGAATTCGTTTGCCATAGCCCAGAGCGTTGGTCAGCACCGGCGATCGGGCATCGAAAATCAGCCACCAGAACAACAGGCCATCCAGCAGCATGCTCCAGTTCATGAGCCAGTAGAGCTGACGGCTGAGCATGGCGTCGAAATGGATTGGTGGCCAGAGCCAGAAGTAGATCAGACCGACAAACAGTACCGAGGCCACCACCGGCTGCTGAAGCATCCGGTACAACAGCCCCAGCGGCTTGAGCAGACGACGCCCACGAGAACCGATCACCCTGTGCCAGAAGCGCAGAACCGGCAGCGGGTTGGACAGCGCAATCAGTATGGGGCCCAGATGATGAAGTATGAGGTGCTGGCCGCGGTGAACAAAGAACATGTACTGGGAGTAGTAATCAAAGCGGGTCTGCATCACGCCGTAACAGAGCAGTACCCCCGCCACAAAAGTCAGAATCCGGCCTGAACCCGGTCGCTCCTTCTCCGGCAGGCGCGGTAACGCCAGCCCGTACAGGCCCAGTACCACCATGAAACTGAGTACCGTCAGCGGTGAAAAATCGTAGGGCAGCAGGTAGCCGGCAGCAGACATCGGAAGCACTCTTTGTGTGCAAGTACAGGAAACAGCGTTTATCTTTTTTATCAGAGCCCCCCGAGTCTTACCGGCATGGCGGCGGATTTCAAGACCGGTTCAATCAGGTTTGCGGACGGAGAGAGTGCATGGCGCGATTCACCGATTCCATAGTGGCGCCTTCGGTGCTGATTTTTGACTGGCACGGCACGCTGGTGGACACCCACGACGCCATGTTCAGCGCCATGGAAGACATGCTGCCCCAGCTGGAGGAGTTGAACCTTGTCGAGCGGTTGTTGCCGGAGGAGAAATGCCGGACGGCAGACGATGCCAGGCTGGTGCGCTACATCCGCATCTTCCGGCGCCTGCACCCGCGGATTCTGGCGGAACGCCGGGTCTCCCGGACCGATATCTTCAACGCCATTTTCGGTGACGACCGCGACGCCAAACTGACAGCCCACAAAGCCTACAACGAGGCGTACCGGCGGTACTTCGGCAAGGTCCGGCCCTTTCAGCCGGGCGCCTATGAGTACCTGTCTGCGCTCAAGGCCATGGGCATTAAGCTGGCGGTCTCTACCAACCGGAACCGGGAGTTCCTGGACCGGGAGCTGGTGACCGTGGACGAAGGCCGCTGGCAACATCTGTTTGATGCGACCGTGTGTGCCGACGACGTCACCGAGTACAAGCCAGACCCGGAAGTCATCCTCAAGACACTGGAGAAACTGGGGCTGCCCGCGGATGATCGCGCCTGGTATGTGGGGGACAGCTATGTCGACATGCTGACGGCGAATAAGGCGGGAGTGGCCGGGGTATTCTATAACGGCGCATGCTGGGAACCCGACCGTATCAACAGCTGGTTTTCCTTTCGCGATGCTCCGTCGGCCATTCTCGATAGCTTCGAAGACCTGCTTGACCTGCTGGCGCTGCTGGAACGAAGCCACCCGGAGGCGTTCCGTCAGGCACCGGCCGAAGTGCGACCCAAACCCTTTCCGCCGCCCCGGCGACCGGAACCGCGGGTCGAGGCCGACTGGCATCCCGCGGTGGTCAAGCTTATCCGCCCCTCGGTGGTGCTGTTCGACTGGCACGCCACCCTGGTGGATACCCTTGATGCCATGTACCACGCCGTGGATGACATGCTGCCGGACTTTCACAAGCTGGACCTGATGGACCGCATGATGGCGCCCGAGGACAGCAAAACTCCGGAGGATGCGCGGCTGGTGGCCTATGTCCGGGAGTTCGCCCGCCTGCACCCGAAGGTGAAGGCCGACCGGAAAATTTCCCGGACCGATATTTTCGAGGTGCTGTTTGGCGACGATCAGGAGGCCAAGCAGGTTGCCCACCGGGCCTTCAATTATCACTACCGCACCCATTACGGCACGGTGAAGGCGTTTGAACCCCGGGTGCGGGATGTGCTTGAAGGACTGCGACGACTGCATATGCAGGTGGGTGTGATCACCAATCGCGACCGAGAGTTCTTCGAACATGAGCTGGCGGCAGTGGAGGACACCGGCTGGACCCACCTGTTCGATGTGGACGTGTGCGGCGATGACACGCCCCTGCGCAAACCGCACCCTGACCAGCTGTTGCTGGCGGTGCAGAAACTGGATTACCCGCCGGACCCCAGTGTCTGGTACATCGGGGATAGCACCACCGATGTGATCGCCGCCAAACGTGCGGGTCTGACCTCGGTCTTTTTTAACGGTGCCCAGTGGGATCTGCCCTGGCTAAGCCGGATCTTTCCGGGCACTCACAAGCATCCGGATAAGCCAGACGTCGTGGTCAACGATTTTTCGGAGTTCTGGGCACTGGTACTTGCCTGTGAGGTGGGGCCGCCATAACCGCGAGAAAGTGCAGGGTGCTCTCGTCCCTCAGGAAATCTGACCGCCCCTGCAATCGGCCAGGTAGCGGTTGAAACGAGACAGAAACCCCGGGTTTTCGCGGGTAAAACCGTTGCTGAGGTACAGGTACAGCGGCGCGTGGCGAAGAAAACGCTTGTGCAGCTTTTCCCTGGCGCCATCATTGTCGGTCTTCAGCCCCGCCATGACACGCTCGTCCATCACCGCCGCATCAATCCGGTTGCGCTCGAGTAGGGCCAGTAACTGCCCCGGCGAGGCTACAGTGAGGAAGATCTCATAGCCATTCGCCATCAGCCAGGACTCCTCGCTGCTGCCATCCACCACGCCGATTCGTGCAAGACGTGTATCGAGCTCTGGATCGACGGTGAAGAAGTACCATTTAGCCATGGCTACAGGTGCACTGCGGCGTGCGGTGGTGTCGAGCTTCGCCGAGGGATCAATTGCAAAGTAGCCATCGACCCGGTTGCGGCGTAGGGAGTGGATCGCCCGTTTAGGCGGCGTCACCCGGATGTTCGCAGACCAGCCGGCCTGCCCGGCTGCGCAGGCAATCGTTTCAACCGTCTCGCCGGCAACCTGACGTCGGAGGTCCGGACTGATGGCGTCAGTCACCTGGTAGGGTGGCGCCTCGAACGTGTAGAGGTTGAGTTCACGGGTCTGAGCCTGGCATACCGGGATTAAGAGAGCGCCCAGCAGGCCAGCAATGAAAGGCCGCATGTTCATGATGACCGTACTCGTTGCGCCGCGTGTTTGCTGTTCTTTGAGCGTAGCATTCCTGGCCGGGCTTCACTCTTGAACTTTAGGAGGTATTGCTCGATCCATCTGGCCTACAGCTGCTCAATTGTCGCCAGTAACGCATCGCCCCGTTTAAGCAGCGCTTCCCGTCTCTCCGGCTTTTGTTTGTCCCAGTTGCGATACATCATGCCCATCCGAGGATTCCCCGCGAATTGGTCCCGGTGGCGGTTGATAAAGTGCCAGTACAGGGCATTGAAGGGGCAGGCATCGTCTTCCGTGCTCTTGTTCACCTTGTAGTGACAATTGCTGCAATGGTCGGACATGCGATTGATGTATTTGCCACTGGCGGCGTAGGGCTTGGAGCCGAGATAGCCACCATCGGCGTGCATCACCATGCCCAGCACGTTCGGCAGCTCGACCCAGTCGTAGGCGTCGGCGTAGACCGCCAGGTACCAGTCGCAGATCTCCTCGGGGGTAACGCCGGCGAGCAGGGCAAAGTTGCCGGTGACCATCAGGCGCTGGATATGGTGGGCGTAGGCGTTGCGTCGGGTGGCATCAATGGCCTTGTTCATGCAGCGCATCCTGGTCTCGCCGGTCCAGTAGAACCAGGGCAGGCTGCGGGTGTTGCCAAGGCGATTCTCCCTGGCGTAATCCGGCATGTGCAGCCAGTAGATCCCCCGGACGAACTCGCGCCAGCCGATGATCTGGCGGATAAAACCCTCCACCGCGTTGATCGGTGCCCGGCCCGAGTACCAGGCCTGGGCGGCGGCCTCACACACGGTCAGGGGATCCAGCAGGCCGCAGTTGATGTAGGGGGAGAGAATGGCGTGAAACAGCCAGTCCTCGGTGTCGGAGATGGCATCCTGATAATCGCCGAAACAGGGCAGGGCGAAATCAATAAAGTGTTCAAGCGCCGCCTTCGCGTCCTCGGGCGTGACTGCGAAGTGGAAGTCCTCGGTGGTGCCGAAGTGATCGGCAAAATGTTTGTCCACCAGTTCAATCACTTCCCGGGTGATGGCATCAGGTTGGACGCGGAACGGAGCAGGCGCAGGCGGTTTGCCGGTCCACTTTTTCCGGTTGTCGGCGTCGAAGTTCCATTGGCCGCCCTCGGGCTCGCCATCACCCGTCATCAATAAACCGGTTTTTCGGCGCATTTCCCGGTAGAAAAACTCCATTCGCAGCTGTTTTCGTCCTTCTGCCCAGGCTGAGAACTCCTGCTTGCTGGCGATGAAACGGGTGTCCGGGCGAATCTCCACTGTCACGCCCAGCCGCTCGTGCCAACGACTGATCTGTTCGTGAAGCCGCCACTCTCCGCACTCGGTGGTGATGACGCTTCCCGCTCCCAGCGTTTTCAGCTGGTCGGCAACGACGGCTTCCAGGCTCTGGAGGTCGTTGTCCGGATGGAACGTCTGGTAATGCACTTGCCAACCATCCCGTTCGAGACGGTCTGCGAAGTGCCGCATGGCGCTGAACAGCAGCACGAGTTTCTTCTTGTGGTGATTGGTGTAGCCGGCCTCCTCGCCGACTTCGGCCATGACGATCCGGTCCCTCGTCGGGTCGGCATCAACGAGGGCGCTGATGTCGGGGGTCAGTTGATCGCCCAGGATCAGGATCAGGTTGGCCATATCAGGATGCTCCTCAGGTTCCAGCATGCCCCAAAGGGGGTAGCCTGAATACGCCAAGGGCACAAGGGTGGTTCAAAAGTCGGCGTGTTAAAGTGAAAGTCATCATCAACTGACCCGCATCAAGGGGCGACGGGCAATCGTCCGTGATAATGGGCCAACTTTCCGGTTTACGGATTCATTCCGACGTTCAGAGTTATATTTATGGCTTACGAAACCGCCGTCGCAGCTGCAGCAAACGATCTTCCGGCTTTCATCTGGGATGATGCCCTGATCCGCCGTTATGATCTCAGTGGCCCCCGTTACACCTCGTACCCGACGGCCGTGGAGTTCACCTCCGATTACACGGTGGAAGACATGGTGCAGGCGGCTGCCCGCAGCAAGGCCAGTGGCCGGCCATTGTCCCTGTACACGCACCTGCCGTTCTGTGCGCACCTCTGTTATTACTGCGCCTGCAACAAGGTAATCACCAAGAAACGCGACAAGGCGATGCCCTATGTCGAGCGGGTGCTGAAGGAGGCCGCGATCCAGTCGCGCCTTTTTGGGGCCGACCGGCCGGTGCAACAGCTGCACTGGGGCGGCGGCACGCCAACCTTCCTGCCGCGGGATGTGATGCAGCACCTGATGGCGGGCTACGGCGAACTCTTCAACCTGCAAACCGGCGACGAGCGTGACTACAGCGTGGAAATCGATCCCCGTGAGGTGGACCAGGATACCCTGCCCACCCTGTGGGAGCTGGGTTTTAACCGCATCAGCCTGGGTGTCCAGGATGTGAATCCGAAGGTGCAGAAAGCGGTAAACCGCATCCAGCCAAGGGAGATGACGGAGGCGGTACTGAATGAGGCACGCCGGATCGGTTTCCGGTCCATCAACCTGGACCTGATCTACGGCCTGCCGTACCAGACGCCGGAGAGTTTTGCCGAGACCCTGGAAGCGGTGATCGAGATGTCACCCGACCGTCTGTCGGTGTTCAGCTATGCGCACCTGCCGGACCGGTTCTATCCGCAAACCCGTATTCTGTCGGATACCCTGCCCACGCCCCAGCAGAAGCTGACGATCCTGCACAACACCATCAACCGCCTGCTGGAGGCCGGGTACGAGTACATCGGCATGGACCACTTCGCCAAGCCGGACGACAGCCTGGCGGTGGCCCAGCGGGAGGGGCGTCTGCACCGGAACTTCCAGGGTTACACCACCCACTCCGACTGCGACCTGGTGTCTCTCGGGGTTTCCGCCATCGGCCAGACCGACGATGCCTATTTCCAGAACAACCACGACCTGCCAGCCTGGGAAGCGGCTATCGACGCTGGCCAACTGGCGATTACCCGGGGTGTGGGCCTGAGCCGCGATGACCGCATCCGCCGTTGGGTGATCGGCCAGCTGATCTGCCAGTTCCGTCTGGACCGCGAGCAGTTTGCCGACACCTGGGGCGAGGATTTCGACCGCTACTTCGCCGATGAACTCAACCGCCTGCGGCCGATGATCAAGGATGAACTGGTGTCTGACGAAGGTCAGGTGCTCCAGGTTCAGCCTGCCGGTCGGTTGCTGATCCGTGCGATCTGCCAGATCTTCGACCTGTATAGGAAGGAAGGCGCCAGTCAACGGTTCTCCCGGATAATCTGAAATCGGGGTCAGAAGATCGGGGTCAGAAGAAGGCTTTCTTCTGACCGCACCTTCACTCCGCTGACAAAGGTCAAGGCACTCGCCCATCCCGGGCGCTACCCTCTAACCACTCATTCCAGCGGAGAAACCCATGGAACTCGTGTGCCCGGCCGGCAGCCTGCCGGCCCTGAAAACCGCCGTGGATAATGGTGCCGACGCGGTCTACTTCGGCTTCCGCGACAGCACCAACGCCCGCCAGTTTGCGGGCCTGAATTTCAATGACAAGCGCGCCGCTGAGGGCATTGAATACGCCCATTCCAAAGGCAGCAGGGTCTTCTGTGCCATCAACACCTACCCGCAGCCGGAGGGCTGGGAACAGTGGAAAAGGGCTGTCGACCGTGCTGCAGGCCTGGGTGTCGATGCCATCATCCTGGCCGACATGGGCCTGCTCGATTACGCCGCCAGCCGCTACCCGAATATTCCGCGCCACCTCTCGGTGCAGGGCTCTGCCACCAGCTACGAGGCGCTGTCGTTCTACAAAGATAACTTCGACATACGCCGGGCGGTGCTGCCCCGGGTTCTGTCTCTGGATCAGGTGCGGGGTGTCGCCAAACACAGTCCGGTGGAACTGGAAGTGTTCGCCTTCGGCAGCTTGTGCATTATGGCCGAGGGTCGCTGTTACCTGTCGTCGTACCTGACGGACGAATCGCCCAACACCCGCGGCGCCTGCTCTCCGGCGAAGGCCGTGCGTTGGCACGAGACGCCGGAGGGGCTGGAGTCCCGTCTGAACGATGTCCTGATTGACCGTTACGGCCAGGGTGAATCGGCCGGTTACCCGACCCTCTGCAAAGGCCGGTTCGAGGTGGAGGGCAGCGTCTACCATGCCATCGAGGAACCGGTCAGTCTGAATACTCTGGACCTGTTACCTGACTTGCAGGCGCTGGGCATCAGTGCGGTGAAGATCGAGGGTCGCCAGCGCAGCCCCGCCTACATTGCCGACGTGGCCCGCACCTGGCGCCAGGCCCTGGACAACCTGGAAAGAACGCCGGGAATGTTCACCGTGGAGAATGACTGGCGCAACACCCTGTCCGGGCTCTCCGAAGGCGGCCTGACCACCCTGGGCGCCTATCATCGCAAGTGGAAATAAGGTTCTGCCAATCATGATGAAACTTTCTCTCGGACCCATCCTGTGGTTCTGGTCCAAGCAGACCGTGTTCGATTTCTACGCCAAAGCCGCCGAATGGCCGGTGGATACCATCTACCTGGGTGAGGCCGTCTGCTCCCGGCGCCGGGAACTGAAGCCGGACGACTGGTTTGATCTGGCCCGGGACCTGAAAGCCTGCGGCAAGGAGGTGGTGATCTCCACCCAGACCCTGATCGAGTCGGAAGCGGATCTGCGTCGCCTGCGCCGGATCTGCGATCAGAATGAGTTCCTGGTGGAGGCCAACGATCAGAGTGCGGTGCAGGTCGCCAGCCGCCACCACATTCCGTTTATTAGCGGCCCTTCCATGAACATTTACAACGTCGCCACGCTCAAGGTGCTGGCGAAGCAGGGACTGAAAGGCTGGAACCTGCCGGTCGAGCTGGGCAAGGAGACCCTCGAGCAGCTGATCAACGGCCTGAAACAGGAAGGCCTGGAACTGCCCGCCGAGGTGTTCGCCTGGGGTTTTCTGCCCCTGGCCTGGTCGTCCCGCTGTTTCACTGCCCGCCATTACAACCTGCCCAAGGACAACTGCGAGTTCCGTTGTTTGCAGCATCCGGACGGCATGGAGTTGCGTTCCCGCGAATCCCGGGAACTGTTCCGCCTGAACGGTATTTCCACGCTCTCGGGGTCCCGATACGACCTCACGCGTGAACTGCCGGAAATGGAGCGGATGGGCGTGAACACGGTGCGCCTGAGCCCGGAACACCAGGGCATGGAGGAAGTGGTAAAACGCTTTGATCAGGTACGCCGGGGTGAAGTGCCTGCCACCGACCCGCTGCACCTGGTGGAGGCACCACCCTGCAACGGATACTGGTATGGCAAGCCGGGAATGGACCTGATCCGCTGAGGCCGATCAGTCCCTGACGGGTTTGACGCCAGGAAAGCGGTCAGACACATACGTGCTGTGACACTGGATGCAGTTGCCTGTCATTTTGCCGAACAGCTTGTGTTGCTTCTCCGTGTCGTCATTCCTGCCGGCCTCTGCCAGCGATGCCGCGAGTTGATGAAACTCCTTGTCCAGCTTGATAAAGCCTTCTGGTACGGCCGACATCAGATCTTTACGATCCTGTTCAGTGAGTGATTGCTGCAGGATGAAACTGTCGTAAATATCCCGGGCTTGCTTCGCAACCTTGTCATGCTGACCCATAACGATGGCCGAATGGATCTGTCCCATCGCCGTCTGAATCGATCGCATCTCTTCGCGCAGCAGTCGATCCAGTTTGCCGGTGAGCTTGGGAGTGACCGGTTCGGCAGCCGTGGCAGCGAATGACACAGTAAGGCTCAGGATGAGGATGCTCAGAAGCGAACTGTTTGTTTTTGTCATGAAGATGCCCCCTCTGTCGATGAATGTTGAGCGTCGTTCAGGCTATCAGTGTTGAGTAGTTTGCCTGTTGAGATATGTTAACTGTCCGCTGTCTGTTGAATCCTCAAGGCTATGGGGGTTGGACGAAGTGGCCCACCCCAGATCTTCCAGGATGACGTAGAGCGCCGGCAAACCCAGTAACACGACCAGAGTCGACACCAGCAGGCCGAACACCACGGAAATCACCAGCGGAATCACCGCCATGGCCTGGGTGCTGGTTTCGGCCAGCAAGGGCAGCAGGCCGGCTACGGTGGTGCTGGTGGTGATCAGAATGGCCCGGAACCGGTTCCGGCTGGCGGCGCCAGCGGCTTCGACGGTGCTCATGCCCTGTTCCCGATAGCTTTTGATGAACTGCACCAGCAGGATGGCATTGTTGACTACAATGCCGGCCAGTGAAGCAGCGCCGATCAATGATGGCATGGACAGGTTATAGCCCATGAGCAGGTGGCCCCAGGCCGCCCCCATGAAAGCCACCGGAATGGACAGCATCACGATGATCGGCTCCAGATAGCTGCGGAACTGGAACGACAGGATCAGGAAGATGCCCAGCAGGCCGATCAGCAGGCCCCGGGCGATGGACTGGCCGGTTTCCCGGGAGCGGGCGGTCCGGCCTTCCACCTGTAGAGTGATTTCCGGCCATCGTTCGCGAAGCTCCGGAAACACACGGTTCTGAAGATCGGTGACGATGGCATCGGCGTTGGTCATACGTCCGTTCACATCCGCCGACACTGTGACGGTGCGTAGACCGTCAATGCGGGTAACCTGGGCCCACTGACGCTCGTCGGTAATATCGGCCACCTCCCGCAGCGGGATCATCTGGCCATTCTTGCCGGTGATGACCGTGTCTTCCAGGAACGCCCGGGTAGTGCGCTCGGCGCGGCTCTGGCGGACCAGAATCTCGATGTGCTGGTCGCCGATCTGCACCGTATCGACAATATCGCCCAGCAACCCGGTGCGTATCTGGCCGGCGACATCGCTGGCGGTCAGGCCGAGGGCCAGGGCACTGTCTTTCAGTTTCAACGTGCGCTGGGGTTTGCCGGGGCGGAGGTCGTCCAGCACGTTGAAGGTGCCGGTGTAGTCGGCCACGTCGTTGCCCAGGTAGCGGGCCGCTTCTTTGAGATGGTCCAGGTCGCTGCCCTGCAATCGGATCTCGATCGGAATGCCCGCCGGGCCGAATCCCGGTTCCTGAATGGTCAGGGCAATCAGGCCAGGAATATCGCCGATTTCCTGGTACCAGCGGTCGGTCACGGTGGCCAGATCAACGGTGCGGTTTTCTGCGGTGAGCAGGTCGGCCATCACCGTGGCCACATGGGCGCCTTGCTCGCCGGCACCGGAGTGCTGGTTGAAGCGGGTCTGGACATTGCGCACCAGAGCCTGGCCATCCGGTTGCTCGGGGCTGTATTCCTTGTTCAGCCGGAGCATGGCTTCGGTAATTCGGTTGGTGATTTTCCGGGTCTGGTGCAGGGGGGTGCCCTGCGGCATCAGTACCCGGGCTTCCAGGACATCACCGTCGATTTCCGGCATGGCCTCCATACGCACATGGCCGCCCGCCATAAGGCCGACAGACCCCAGCAGAATGATCAGCATGCCGGCCAGCACCCCGTAGCGAAAGCGGATGGCGGTATCGGCCAGTTGCCCCAACGTTTCCCGGCTTGTTTCAAAGCCCCGGTCAAACCGCGCGCGAAAGCGGGAAACGGGTTTGTCCCGGCCTTTGCCCAAACCACTTTTCAGGTGATGGGGCAGAATCCAGAAGGCTTCGATCAAAGAGGCGGCCAGGGCGGCAATCAGCACCACCGGCAGGACTTCCAGTACCGAGCCCAGTTCGCCGGCCAGAAATGCCAGGGGTAAAAACACCGAGACGGTGGTCAGAAACGACGACAACACGCCCGGCAGGATTTCCAGGGTGCCATGGGTCGCGGCCTGCAGAGGCGTAGCGCCTTCAGTGGCATGGCGTGCAATGTTCTCGGTGATGACCACCGAATCATCCATCACGATGCCAATGGCCATCAGTAACGCCACCAGGGTGATCATGTTCAGGGACAGCCCGGTCAGGGCCATCATCACGAAGGCGCCGGCAAAGGCCGCCGGCAGGCCGAACAGTGCCCAGAAGGCCAGCCTGGGCCGGAAGAACAGGGCCATCACCAGCCCCACCAGCAGCAGGCCGGTAATGCCATTGCCGACCAGCATCTGCAGGCGGTCCTTGACGATGGAGGTCATATCCTGGGTGATCTCAAGGTTCACTGTGCCATTCCGCCGGCGCTTTTCCTCGGCAATAAAAGCCTGAAGGGCATCCATCACCCGCAGGGCATCTTCACCGCGGTTTTTGTGGATTTCCAGAATGATCGCCCGCTGGCCGTTGAACTCGGCGCGCTCTTCCTGCCGTTCATAAGTCTCAGACAGGGTGGCAATATCGCCCAGAGTGAGCACGGCACCGGCCTGGCCGCCCAGCACTGGCAGGTTGGTCAGCGTCTGCAAAGACCGGCGCTCGTCCACGAAACGTAGCTGGATATCCTGGCTGTCGGTTTCCAGGGTGCCCAGGGGCATGTCAACATTCTGACCAGTGATGGCCCGGGCGACATCCCGCACGCCCAAGCCGTACTGGCGCAACAGGTTCTGTGATATCTCCACCTGCCATTGGCGCTGGGACAGGCCCACCGGCACCACATCAGCTACGCCATCAATGGCAAACAAACGGTCTTCCAATTGGTTGGTATAGCTTTCCAGGTGGGCGAAACTCATGGGGCCGGTGACAGCAATGGCGGCCACCAGGTCGGTGCGGTAGAGCTCCCGGATGATCGGGTCTTCAGCTTCTTCCGGCAGGTCGGTAAGGCCTTCGATTTCGGTGCGGATATCGTCCAGAAACCGGCCCATATCGCCGCCGGATTCCATGCTGGCAATAGTCTGGGCCTGGTTGTCCCGGGCGGTACAGGTAACCTCCTGCATATGGTTCACCCGCTGCAGGGCTTCGCTCAGACGCTGGCAGAGGGCTTCCTCCACATCGGCAGCCGTGGCGCCCCGGTACTCCATGGTGATACTCACTTCCGGCGGCAGATAGTCCGGAAAGGTTTCCCGGGTAAGGCTGGGGGCGGCAAACAGCCCCGCCGCCAGTATCAGAATCAGCAGCAGGTTGCCCGCCGTGGGATGGCCCGCGAACCAGCGGATCATGGCTGATCTCCCGAGGCCGGTTGTTGCCCGATTTCCCCGGCAGCCTCGACCGCTTGGGAAGCCAGCAGAGTTCCGTCGATGGCGGGTACCAGATCATCCAGAACCAGCCGGTCTCCCGGTTTCAGGCCTTCACTGATAACGGCCAGATCCCTCTGCTGCCAGGCGACCGTGACTTCTCTTCGCTGCAGGCGATTGTCTTCATCGGCGAGGTAGACCACGCCCTGATGAACAGTGCTGGCCGGGATTACGATAACCGGCCGGGGAGTGGGGGCGCTAATACTGGTCTGCACGAACATGTTTCGTACCAGCGGCGGGCGGGCAGGCGGATTGGCGTTGCGGTAAGGTTCTTCCACCGAGATCACCGCCTGAACAGTCCGGGTGGCCGGGTCGAGACTGCTGGTGACCCGGGTAAGTTTCCCGGGCCAGTGGGCATCCGGCACGTTGGTGGGGGTTACCCGGACCTGCAGATCGCCCAGGGAGAATTGGTCATGAAAGTCGGTGAAGTTGTTGGTTGTGCCGGCGCCGGGTTCCGGCAGGCTGTCGTCCGACAGTTGTGACAACACCCGGCGCAGTTCTGCTACTTCCAGCTGCACTGTGGCCTCGGCCCGGGTTATGTCGTCGGCAATGAACAGGCTCTGGCCGGGGCTGACATGCTGGCCGATGTCGATATCGGCCTGATGGACCCGCAGGTCCCAGAGTGCTTCAAAGCGGGTGTCTTCCAGGTCTTCCCGGGCACTGGCAAGCGCGGATTCCGTTCTGGCCTTGCGGGCCTCCAGGGTATCCCGCCTGACAGGAATCAGGTTCAGCTGGTTTCTGAGGCTCTGGACCGCCTGTTCCTGCTGCAGGGTTGCCCGCTGTTGCTCGTCGTACCGGGTTTCAGAGAGGGCGCCCCGCTCGGTCAGGGTTCTTGCCCGGTCCAGTTCCCGCCTGGCCAGCGTCAGCCGGCGTTCTTCCAGCTTCAGCAGCTCACCCGTATTGCGCTCTTCCTGCGCCAGTTGTCGCAGTTCGGCTTCGATGCCTGCCAGATCCGCCTGGGCGGAGGCTTCGGCCAGTTCATAACGGGTGGGGTCGATCTCAAGCAACCGTGTGCCCGCGGCGATCAGGTTGCCGCTCTCCAGCTCCGGGTGCTTCCAGATAACCCGCCCGCCAACATTGGCCACAGCGTTCCAGCTTCGGGCCGGCAGCACCTGGCCATAGCCCCGGGCTTCGGTACGGAATTCCCGGGGCGTGACTGTCATTATGCGCACCGGGGTAGCGGCTACCTGCGCCTCTGCCCGTTCCGGCGGTTGTTTCAGCTCTATCATGATCACGACAAAGACGATGCCGGTCATCAGAGCCAGAGCCAGAGTCAGTTTATTTTTCCGGGTCATCGGGCTTCTCCTGAAAGCTGGCGCTGTATAGTTTGAAGATTCGGGGTGCCGCCTGCTCAAGGGTATGCATCTCGCCACTGACCATGGCCTGAACTACCAGCCCCTGAATAGCACCGAGATACAGCACCGCCGCAGCCTCGATATCGATACCGGAGGCGATGCGCCCCTGCTGGATGCCAAGATTCAGCAGCCCGACCACCTTCTTGCGGTAGCGGGCGAGTGTCTGGCGGATGATAGTTTTGGCGGGGCCGTTGTCTGGCTTCTGCAATTCCCCCAGCATCAGTCGCGGAATACCCGGGTGCCGGGCGATAAAGCCCACGTGGGCCAGGAACATGGCTTCCAGTGCCTGGTCTGCCTGCTGGTGTTGGTCGGCGGCACTGAATACCTGGCGGGTGAGCTGCTCTGACACCCAGCCCGCTACTGACTCCCACAGCCGGTTCTTGTTGGGGAAGTGTTTGAACAGGGCGCCCTGCGACAACCCCACTTCATCGGCAATACGGGCCGTGGTGAGGGTGGCCGGGTCCTGTTCGCTGCAAAGCTGGACGACCGCTTCGATGGTGGCAGACTGGCGCAGTTCGGTGCTCTGGTAGGCGCGTTTGGAGCCTTTTGGCTTTGTTGACATGGTAATACCAAAAGAAAGTAATCAATTACTTTATTCTGAAAGCCCGAAATGGTTTTTGCAACAATCTTCGAGTGTGAGGCGGCTGATGTCGTTTCCGGGTTCTGCCGTGGAATCGGGTTCTCCTTCCCTGGAAGTGGCTCGGGACCGGACCGGGTGGATACCAGCAAAAGCGCTAATGGGCAGCTATGGCGAGCCAAATGCGCCGGACCCTCTCCGAGGTATGCCTTTGAGCCGCCAGGTCTGCCCGGCACTGGGCTTGGGAAGCCCGGTTACGAGTTTGGGAACAGTGTCGTCCGAAAGCTGACAGTCCATTCCAGACCATCCAGCAGGTTCTTCAGCGCCAGCCCCAGCTCGGTGTCCCCCTCAATGACCAGACGGCGCTGGAAGAAGAGCTGGTCCGGGTCCTGACGCCGTTCGGCCAGGGTTCGGAATGCTGACAGGGAGCCGCGGATGATAGCTTCCCCTGAGCCGTCAACCACCCTCAGCCTGCCCGACCAGAATCCCAAAGTAATACCCGGGTGACCCTCGTTCAATTCCAGGCGGATCTTCCGTCCCTCGAAATCATCAAACTCGCCCTCGGCAATGGCCCGGGCGAACAGACGATTCAGGGGTGCTTCGGCCGCCAGTTGTTTGACCGGCATGGGGATGCGCTGGTCGACAGCGCCAAGCAGCGGGGCGGGGGACGGAAGGTATTCCCGGAGTACCGTCAGGGACTGGTCGAGTAATGGGTGGTGTGCGGGGAACGCGGTCAGTTTGGGTAACGAAAGGTGCATCGTCGGCTCCGTTATCTGGGACGGAGGCAGGGTAGGGGAAAACTGGTTTGGGGGCTTTGATATAACTCAGGGGGTGAAAGTGGGGTCAGAAGAAGGCTTTCTTCAGATCCCCGGGTGGCGGTGAAGTTGGGGTCAGATGAAGGCTTTCATTTGACCCCTTCTTTGGGCCGGCTTCCCTCAGCGGTGCAGACCTTCTTCCACGGCCCAGACCGCCACTTCCACCCGGGAGCGCAGGTTCAGCTTTTTCAGCAGGTGCTTCACGTGCACCTTCACGGTGCCGTCGCTTATGTCCAGTTTGCGGCCGATCATCTTGTTGGAGAGCCCCTCGGCAATCAGGCGGAGGATATCCTTTTCCCGGGGTGTCAGGCTGTCGAAGTCCGGGCGCGAAGCCTGCTGCGGCTTGTTGGAGCGCAGGGCCTGGGCCAGCAGTGTGGTGAGGCGCTCGCTGATCACCATCTTGCCGACGGCGGCCTGGTGCAGCTGCCGGATCATATCCTCCGGTTCCATATCCTTGAGCAGGTAGCCGTCAGCGCCTGCGCGCAGCGCGGCTACCACATCATCCTCGTGATCGGAGACAGTGAACATGATGATCCGGGAACTGATGTTCTGTTGCCGCAGTTTCTCAAGGGCTTCGATGCCGTTCATCTCGGGCATGTTCAGATCCATCAGGATCAGGTCCGGCTCGATTTCCGTGGCCAGGCGAATGCCGTCTGAAGCGTTGTTGGCTTCACCAACCACTTCCATATCGTCTTCCATTTCGATCAGCTGCTTGATGCCCTGGCGCAGAAGCGGATGATCATCAATCAGCAGAATGCTTGCGGGTATATCTGACATGGTTACTCTGGTTTCCTTTTCTGCGTTCCGGCGTGCTTGGAGGCCGCCCGTGTGTGTGGTCCGGATCAGGCGCTGGAGACTTCGGTCGGGATAAGGTTCCGGCTTTTCGGGATGAAAGACAATGACACTTCCACACCGCCTTCCTCCCGGTTCTGAACCCGTACCTGCCCACCCAGTGTTCGGGCGCGATCCTGCATGATGACCATTCCATAATGATTGATGGGCTGGTCGCCCTCGGGCAGGCCTCTGCCGTTGTCACGGATCCGGGCTTTCACTTTCGGTGACTCGAAGATTATATCGACTTCAACTTCGCTGGCGTCGGCATGCTTTACGGCGTTGGCAAGCCCTTCCCGAACAATCTGGAGGGTATGTATTTCCTCATTGGGCGACAGCGTATTCGGCGGCAGGTTGTAGACCAGTTGCACCGGCTTGCCGAGCCGTTCTGAAAATTCTTCAACGGTGTGTTTGAGCGCGGAAGACAGATCCGGGGTGTCCAGCTTCAGCCGGAAGGTGGTCAGCAACTCGCGCAGTTGCCGGTAGGCGCTGTTCAGGCCCATGCTGAGTTCATCCAGGATGGCCTCGTGGGTCGCCTCTTGCTCGCCGGTGATGTTGAGCCTGCGCAGGCGCGCTACCTGCATCTTCAGGTAGGACAGCGACTGCGCCAGTGAGTCGTGCAGCTCCCGGGCGATAACCGTGCGTTCTTCCGCCAGGGTCAGCTGCTGCTCCTCGGTAATCTGCCGCTCGAGGAAGATTGCGGTGGCCAGCTGATCGCTCAGGATTTCCAGCAGCTGGCGGGCGGTCGGTGCCAGATCCATCTGGACAGGGTACCAGACTTCCAGTGTCCCCAGCAGATGTCCGGGGGTGCGGATGGGCAGCAACAGGCGGCGGCCGTCATTGTTTTCAATCGGTAGGTCTTCGTACTGCTCGGGTTGCACCAGGCAGGCGTTGCAGTGGTGGTCCCGGCAATAGAAGGGGCGCTCCCGGGTCGCGGTGGTGACGGCCTGAATGGGCTGGGAAGAGTCCCGGTCATGAAGGTAGATCTGGATCGGGCCAATACCGAGCAACTGCTCCAGTTGCTGGAGCATGGGCACGGCGCCGTCGCACAGGTCGTGATTGGCGAACAGGCCATGACTGGCGGTATGAAGGAGCTGCAAGGCCGCGTTGCTCTTTTCCAGCTCATCGGTTTTGGTCCGGACGCGTTCCTCCAGTTCGTGATAGGTCAGGGCCAGCTCACTCGTCATCTGGTCGAAGGCATCGCCAAGCTGGGCCAGCTCATCGGAGCCTCTCAATTGAGCCTTGTGAGAAAAGTCGTGTTGCCGGACAGCGTCGGCAATGTCGACGAGTTTTCGCAGCGGACGCAACACCCGGTTTTTCATGTCAATGAACAGGGCGAGAATAATCAGGATGGAGAACGCGAGACTGATGATCTGGATCATGTGCAGCAGATCGATCCGGGCTTCCGTGCGCTCTTCAAGCATGGTGACCAGCTGGTCCACCTCGCGAACGTAGGTGTCCGTCGCGGAAATCAGTTGGGCACTCACCAGCGATCCGGGATCATGATTTTTCAGGGCTGGCTGCAGGTTGGACTGCCAGGTATCCAGGATCGACTGGTACTGCCGCGCCAACGGGTGCTCGGTATTGTCGGGTATGGCCTGGATAATACCAACATTAACCAGGCGCGCCATGTACTTCTCGGTCAGCGCCTGAAAAGCCTCGTTATCGCGCTCATGGTCGCGGGAGCCAGCCGCCCTCGACAGCAGCTGAAAGGCCCCCATCCGGAGTGCGCCGGCCTGATTTATGGCCGTTGCATTGCCTTCGATGCTTTTGGACACGGCGAGGGTGGCGGCCATGCTCACCAGAGCGGTCAGTATAATGGCTCCGACCACAACCGAGAGCCGGTTCACGAGAGATGTTCTGGATTTCATCAATAATCGTCTTGTCGGTTGCCCTGACACGATGCCGGAAGCATCAGCCTTCAAGGTAGTTGATGACGGCATTGGGTCGTGTTTTCTACCTCCTTGAGAATAGTCACTTACCCCAAGAGGCGATAGCCCATCATAGTCTTTGACCGTTTACAGGGCAAAAGATGAAACTGAAAGTTGGGTTTTGCAGGGAGAGCCATCTATGACGGCTGATTGGGAACGTGAGGAGGACCGGCTGACCTCGCTGGCCGTTGTCCTTCCGCTTGCGCTGATGGGGTTTGTTATTGCATCCGGCTGCTGGACATTGTTTGCCGTGGCCGGCGTGCACGTGCGGGCGGAGTTGGCGCTGACCAGCCTCCAGTTTGGCTTCCTGCTGGCGATGCCCATGGCGGTCAGTGCCTTCCTGGCGATCCCCGCCGGGCTGGCGGCACAGAACGTCGGAGCGCGCCGGGTCATGCTGTTATGCCTGGCGGGGTTGGCGCTCTGCATGATGCTTTTGCTGGTGACGAGGAGTTATGTCGGGTACCTGGTGGCTGCGGGGGGGCTTGGCCTGGCGGGCGGCTTTTATTGCGCCGGCCTGCAGTTTGTTACCGGCCACTGTCGGCCCGCACGTCTGGGGCTTGTGCTGGGGGTTTTCGGAAGTGGCGTTACTGGCGCCGGATTCAATTACTATCTGGTTCCGTTGTTTCACGAGGCCTTTTCCTGGCGGGGAGTCGCCCTGGCGTACCTGGTGGCACTGCTCCTGATTCTGGTCCTGATGGTGATGTTAACGTCGTCGGATGACGCCGGCGCGGACGCCGGTTCCCCGGTCAGGCTGGGCAAGCGGTTTGCTACCATCGCGCTGAATCGCCGCTGGCAGGTCTGTGCCTTTTTCGGCGTGGTTGCGGGCAGTTTTTTTGCCCTGGCACTCTGGTTGCCCGACTATTTGTCCTCCCAGTTCCGACTGGACGTCCAGACCGGTGCCCGGCTGTCGCAGTGGTTCGTGGTGCCGGGGGCCCTGGCTCAGATCGTGGGCGGCGCGCTGTCAGACCGGTACGGGTCGGCTGCCGTCATCAGCCGATCGCTGGTGGCCTGCCTGATCTCCCTGTTTGTGCTTTCCTACCCACCGATGACGTTGTTCATCCGGGGCGGCGAGACCGTCATTGAACTGGAGTTCGCGTTACCCCTGTTCGTCGAGGCCCTGTTCGTGGTGGCGCTGGGGCTTGCCCTCGGCTGTGCCATGGGCAGTCTGCAGCGGCTGGCGATTCTGGGCAGCACTTCCTCCGCGGCCCTGGTGGCCGGTCTCCTGCTGGTTGGCGCCTGCTCCGTTGCTTTTCTGCTGCCGGTGATTTTCGGCGCCGTGAACCACTGGCTGGGTATCCGTACCGCGGTGTTCATGATTCTGTTTGCCCTGCTGGCCGGCTGCCTGTGGATGTTCGCCCGGGACAGCCGCCATCGTGAACGCCGGTCCTTTCTCCACCGGGGGATATGAGCGCCCTACCACCAGTGAGGTAGGGGCAGGTTATGAGGTAGTAACCACGCAGATTTCGGGGATTTTCTCACACACAATGGTCTCAAATCGGAACAACGATCCGGAGAGAGACCATGAGTCATTTGATCGACAAGCTGAACTACTTCAGGAAGAAGCGCGAGCCGTTCGCCAACGGGTACGGTGAAACCCACGATGTCTCCCGCGACTGGGAAGACAGCTACCGCAAACGCTGGCAGCACGACAAGATTGTCCGCTCCACCCACGGCGTCAACTGCACCGGTTCCTGCAGCTGGAAAATCTACGTCAAGAACGGTCTGGTCACCTGGGAAACCCAGCAGACCGATTACCCCCGTACCCGTGCCGACCTGCCCAACCATGAGCCTCGCGGCTGTCCTCGTGGCGCCAGCTACTCCTGGTACATGTACAGCGCCAACCGCCTGAAGTACCCGTTGATGCGCAAGCACCTGATGAAACTCTGGCGCGCGGCGAAAGCACAGCATAACGATCCGGTCGAAGCCTGGGCCTCGATTGTCGAAGATCCCAAGAAGACCGCCGAGTACAAACCTCGCCGTGGCATGGGCGGCTTCGTGCGTTCCAGCTGGGACGAAGTCAACGAGCTGATCGGTGCGTCCAACGTCTACACCGCAAAGCAGCACGGTCCGGACCGCATCATCGGTTTCTCCCCGATTCCCGCCATGTCGATGGTGTCCTACGCCGCCGGTAGCCGCTACCTGTCGCTGATCGGTGGCGTGTGCATGAGTTTCTACGACTGGTACTGCGACCTGCCTCCGGCCTCGCCGCAAACCTGGGGCGAGCAGACCGACGTGCCCGAGTCCGCCGACTGGTACAACTCCGGCTACATCATCGCCTGGGGCTCCAACGTGCCCCAGACCCGGACCCCGGATGCGCACTTCTTCACCGAGGTTCGCTACAAGGGCACCAAGACCGTCGCCATCACGCCGGACTACGCGGAAGTGTCCAAGCTGTCCGATGAGTGGCTGAACCCGAAGCAGGGCACCGACGCCGCGCTGGGCATGGCCATGGGCCACGTGATCCTGAAGGAGTTTCATGTCGACAAGCCCAGCGAGTATTTCACCGACTACGTACGCCGTTACACCGACATGCCGTACCTGGTCATGCTCGATGAGAAGGACGACGGCAGCTATGTGCCGGGCCGGTTCCTGCGCGCCAGTGACCTGGTGGATGGCCTTGGTGAAGAGAACAACCCCGAGTGGAAAACCATCGCCATTGACGAGGCCTCCGGCGAGCTCACCGCTCCCAATGGCTCCATCGGCTATCGCTGGGGCGAGAAGGGCAAGTGGAACCTGAAGCAAACCGCCAAGGGTTCCGACGTCAATCTGCAGCTGTCGATGGTCGAGAAGCACGACGAGGTCGTCGATGTTGCCTTCCCGTATTTCGGCGGCATCGAGCATGACCATTTCCAGCACGTCGAGATCAAGGACATCCTCAAGCACAAACTGGGCACCCGCAAGGTGCAGCTGGCGGACGGCTCCGAGGGTCGTGTAGTGACGGTCTACGACCTGATGGTCGCCAACTACGGCATCAGCCGGGGCCTGGGCGAGGAGGACGGCGCGACGTCCTACGACGAGGTGAAGCCGTACACGCCGGCCTGGCAGGAAAAGATCACCGGCGTTCCGGCCGAGAAAGTGATTCGCATCGCCCGTGAGTTCGCCGATAACGCCGACAAGACCAAGGGCCGTTCCATGGTCATCGTCGGGGCCGGTATGAACCACTGGTACCACATGGACATGAACTACCGCGGCCTGATCAATATGCTGATCATGTGTGGCTGCGTTGGCCAGAGCGGTGGTGGCTGGAGCCACTATGTCGGCCAGGAGAAACTGCGCCCGCAGACCGGCTGGCAGCCGCTGGCGTTTGGCCTGGACTGGCAGCGTCCGCCGCGGCACATGAACTCCACCTCCTTCTTCTACGCCCATTCCGGTCAGTGGCGCTACGAGAAACTGGGTGTGGACGAAATCCTGTCGCCGCTGGCGGACAAGTCCAAATTCGGTGGCAGCCTGATTGATTACAACGTGCGTGCCGAGCGCATGGGCTGGTTGCCCTCCGCGCCTCAGCTCAACCGTAACCCGCTGGGCATTGCCGCCGAGGCGGAAAAGGCCGGCATGGAGGTGGCGGATTATGTGGCGCAGTCCATGAAGGACGGTTCCCTGGCCTTCGCCAGTGAGGATCCGGAAGCGCCCCAGAACCACCCGCGCAACCTGTTCATCTGGCGCTCCAACCTGCTGGGTTCGTCCGGCAAGGGCCATGAGTACATGCTGAAGTACCTTCTGGGTACCACGAATGGCCTGCAGGGCAAGGATCTTGGCCATGAAGGTGGCGCGAAGCCGGAAGAGGTGAAATGGCATGACGAGGCGCCGGAAGGCAAGCTCGACCTGCTGGTGACCCTGGACTTCCGCATGTCCACCACCTGCCTGTATTCCGACATCGTTCTGCCGACGGCCACCTGGTATGAGAAGAACGACCTGAATACCTCGGACATGCATCCGTTTATTCACCCGCTGACCGCCGCCACCGATCCGGCCTGGGAAGCCCGCAGCGACTGGGAGATCTACAAGGGCATCGCCAAGTCCTTCTCGAAAGCCGCCGAGGGCCACCTCGGTGTCGAGAAAGACGTGGTTACCCTGCCACTGTTGCATGACGCCCCGGCCGAGCTGGGCCAGCCGTTTGACGTGAAGGACTGGAAGCGGGGCGAGTGCGACCTGATCCCCGGCAAGACCGCCCCCAGCTTCATCACCGTGGAGCGGGACTACCCGAACACCTACGCCCGTTTCAGCTCGCTTGGCCCGCTGATGGACAAGCTGGGTAACGGTGGCAAGGGCATCAGCTGGAACACCGAGAAGGAAGTGAACTTCCTCAAGGAGCTGAACTACACCCACATCGACGGTGCCAACGCGGGTCGTCCGAAGATCGAGTCCGCCATCGATGCGGCGGAAGTGATCCTGACCCTGGCACCGGAAACCAACGGCCAGGTGGCGGTCAAAGCCTGGGCTGCGCTGTCCGAGATGACCGGTCTGGACCACACCCACCTGGCCACCAACAAGGAAGAGGAGAAAATCCGCTTCCGGGACATTGTGGCGCAGCCGCGCAAGATCATCTCCAGCCCGACCTGGTCTGGCCTCGAAGACGAGCACGTGTCCTACAACGCCGGATACACCAACGTCCACGAGCTGATTCCCTGGCGCACCCTGACCGGCCGTCAGCAGTTCTACCAGGACCACGAGTGGATGCGCGCCTTCGGTGAAAGCCTGCTGGTTTACCGGCCGCCTATCAACACCAAGGCCGTCGGCAGCATGCTCAACCAGCGCAGCAACGGTAACCCGGAGAAAGCGCTGAACTGGATCACGCCGCACCAGAAATGGGGCATCCACAGCACCTACAGCGACAACCTGCTGATGCTGACCCTCTCCCGCGGTGGTCCCATCGTGTGGCTGAGCGAGGATGATGCCAGGGACATGGGCATCGAGGACAACGACTGGATCGAGCTGTTCAACGCCAACGGTGCCATTGCGGCCCGGGCCGTGGTGAGCCAGCGGGTAATGCCCGGCATGGTGATGATGTACCACGCCCAGGAGCGGATCGTGAACGTGCCCGGATCGGAAATCACCGGCACCCGGGGTGGTATCCACAACTCGGTCACCCGGGTCTGCCCGAAACCGACCCACATGATCGGCGGTTACGCCCAGTATTCCTACGGGTTCAACTACTACGGCACCGTCGGCTCCAACCGCGACGAATTCGTGGTGGTGCGCAAGATGCACAACGTCGACTGGCTCGATGGCGAAGGCAATGACACTGTTCAGGAGGCTGTAAAATGAAAATCCGTTCCCAAGTCGGCATGGTACTGAACCTGGATAAGTGCATTGGTTGCCACACCTGTTCAGTGACCTGCAAAAACGTGTGGACCAGCCGTGAAGGCATGGAGTACGCCTGGTTCAACAACGTCGAGACCAAGCCCGGTATCGGCTACCCGAAGGAGTGGGAGAACCAGGACAAATGGAAGGGCGGCTGGATGCGCGACAGCTCCGGCAAGATCCGTCCGAAGATCGGTGGCCGTTTCCGGGTCCTGGCGAACATCTTCGCCAACCCGGACCTGCCGGAGATCGACGATTACTACGAGCCGTTCGACTTCGATTACCAGCACCTGCACACCGCCGGCGACAGCAAGCATCAGCCGGTCGCCCGGCCGCGCTCGCTGATCTCCGGCCAGCGCATGCAGAAGATCGAGTGGGGCCCGAACTGGGAAGAAATCCTCGGCACCGAGTTCGCCAAACGCCGCAAGGACAAGAACTTCGACCAGGTGCAGGCGGACATCTACGGCCAGTTCGAGAACACCTTCATGATGTACCTGCCGCGCCTGTGCGAGCACTGCCTGAACCCGGCCTGTGTCGCCAGCTGCCCGAGCGGCGCCATCTACAAGCGTGAGGAAGACGGCATCGTCCTGATCGATCAGGACAAATGCCGTGGCTGGCGCATGTGCGTCTCCGGCTGCCCGTACAAGAAGATCTACTTTAACTGGAAAACCGGCAAGTCCGAGAAGTGCATCTTCTGCTACCCGCGCATTGAGGCCGGTATGCCGACCGTGTGCTCCGAGACCTGTGTCGGCCGCATTCGCTACCTGGGTGTACTGCTGTACGACGCCGACCGCATCGAGGAAGTGGCCAGCGCCCCTGGGGAGCAGGAACTGTATGAAAAGCAGTTGGAAATCTTCCTGGACCCGTTCGACCCGAAGGTGATCGAGCAGGCGAAGAAAGACGGCATCCCGATGAACGTCATCGAAGCGGCCCAGCAGAGCCCGGTCTACAAGATGGCCGTGGACTGGAAACTGGCCCTGCCGCTGCACCCGGAATATCGCACCCTGCCCATGGTGTGGTACGTGCCACCCCTGAGCCCGATCCAGTCCGCCGCGGAAGCCGGCAAGGTCGAGTTCGATGGCGTGCTGCCGAAGATCGAAAGCCTGCGGATCCCGGTCAAGTACCTTGCCAACCTGCTCACCGCCGGTGACGAGAAACCCATCGTTCGTGCCCTCAAGCGGATCATGGCCATGCGGCTGTACAAGCGCGCCCAAACCGTGGAAGGCAGAGAGGACCTGCGGGCCCTCGAAGAGGCCGGGCTCACCAAGGCCCAGGCCGATGAAATGTACCGCTACCTGGCGATCGCCAATTACGAGGACCGCTTCGTGATTCCGACCAGCCACCGCGAGCTGGCCAAAGAAGCCTTTCCCGATGCCACCGCCTATGGCGAGCGCAACGGTTGCGGCTTCAGCTTCGGCGATGGCTGCAATGGCGACAGCGATTTCAACATGTTCGGTGGCCGCAAGCAGACCACCAGCATGGTGCAGAAGCTGTCGACCGTGAAGCAGGTTGACCCGAAACAGCTGCAGGAATAAGGAGGCCGAGATGCAACTTCTGAAAGTACTGGCACGGGTTCTTGAGTACCCCACTGAAGAACTCCAGGCCTCCAAAGATGCCCTGGTAGCGGCGGTCCTTGAGGACCCTCGGCTGCCCGGGCAGAACAAGGAACAGCTGCTTCGTGGCGTGGAAAGGGTGTGCGCCGGCGACTTGCTGGACATGCAGGAGAACTACGTCGCCATCTTTGACAAAGGCCGGGCAACCTCCCTGTTGCTGTTCGAGCACGTGCACGGGGAATCCCGTGACCGCGGCCAGGCCATGGTGGACCTGATGGAGCAATACCGCGCCAACGGCCTGGAGATCGACGCCAAGGAGCTGCCGGACTACCTGCCGTTGTTCCTGGAATACCTCTCTACCCGCCCATGGGATGAAATCCGCAACTGGCTGGAGGATATCCACCACATCCTGGGCCTGCTCGGCGAGCGCCTTTACCAGCGTGAGAGCTTCTATCACGTGGTGATGGATTCGTTGCTGGTGCTGTCCGGGCGCACGGTGAATCGCCAGGAGCTGGCCCGGATCGTGGCCTCGGAAGAGCGCGATGACACCCCGGAGGCCCTGGATAAAGTCTGGGAAGAGGAAATGGTGAAGTTTGTCGACGATCAGGGCGGTTCCTGCAGTACCGGCGGCGTGGTAGGCCAGCGCCGCCGGGAACTGGAGCAGACCCAGACCATTCACCTGAGTGATCAACTGATGACGGATGCCACACCCCGTCGGTCAGGGCGCGCCTGAGGGCGCAGGAGGAAATGACAATGTCTTACCTGAATACACTGCTATTTGGAATCTACCCGTACGTGGCCATCGCCGTGCTCGTACTCGGAACCTGGGCGCGTTACGACCAGGGGCAGTTCACTTGGAAAGCACATTCCAGCCAGATGCTGCGCAAGAAAAACATGGTGATGGCCAGTGGGCTGTTCCATGTTGGCGTGCTGGTGATCTTCTTCGGCCACCTGGTTGGCCTGCTGACCCCGCACGCGCTCTACGAGCCGTTCATGACCCCGGGCACCAAGCAGGTGATGGCGATCGTCGTCGGCGGCATTGCGGGCGTGATGGCGATTGTGGGTGGCGGAATGCTTGCCTGGCGCCGGCTGACCGACCCGCGCGTGAAGGCCAGTAGCACCTTCGCTGACAACATGATCATTGTGATCCTGGTCATCCAGCTGGCACTGGGCCTGCTCACCATTCTGCCCACCCTGGGCCATCTGGATGGCGGCACCATGCTCAAGTTCTCTGCCTGGGCCCAGGGGATCTTCACCCTGCAGGGCGGCGTAGCGGACTACATTGCCGACGTGCACTGGATCTACAAGACCCACATCTTTCTGGGACTGACCATCTTCGTGCTGTTTCCGTTCACCCGCCTGGTACACATGCTCAGCGTACCGGTGGAGTATTTTGGCCGGAAATACCAGGTGGTGCGCAAGCGCGCATAAAGCAAAACAGGGGGCCGGTGAACATGTTCACCGGCCCCGACATTACCGAGGCGACTACCATGCAACTCATCCCCGTCGGCGACGCCGAAAAGCCCAGAAACCAGTTCCCGCCGGTGTACGTGGGTGACACCCTGATCACCGAGGACGACATTGCCCGGGAAATGCAGCACCACCCGGCCCAGGAAGTCTCCGAAGCCTGGCACGAAGCCGCCAGGAGTCTCGTGCTCCGAGAACTGCTCCTGAAGCAGGCAAGCCGCCTGAAGCTGGACGAGATCACGGACGAGGAAGATCGAATCGCCCGGGTGCTGGAGCTGGAACTCAACGTTCCCGACCCCGTTGAGCAGGACTGCGAACGCTTCTATGCGGCGAACCCCAGCCGGTTCCGCAGCCCCACACTCATGGCAGTCAGCCACATTCTGCTGGCGGCGGCCCCGGACGATGTGCAGGAGCGAATTCGGCAGGAAGAGGTCGGTCGCCAGCTGCTGGCTGCTCTGCTTGATAGACGCTCCCGTTTCACCGACCTGGCCAGGCAGTACTCCGCGTGTGAGTCCCGACACCAGGACGGCAGCCTTGGCCAGATCAGCAAGGGCCAGACGGTCGAAGAATTCGAGCGCCCGGTGCTCAGTATGGAGGAAGGGCTCAGCCCGGAACTGATCGAAACCCGTTACGGCTGGCACATCGTTCGTGTCGATCAGCGCATCGACGGCGAACAGTTGCCCTACGAGCACGTCAAGCCGCAGATCCGACAGTACCTGAGCGAGAGCGTGACCAGACGGGCATTCCGTCAGTACCTGCAGGTGCTGGCTGCGGAAACCGGGGTGGAAGGCGTAGACCTGGAATTGCCGGATTCGCCGTTAATGCAATAGCACCTGACCTCTCCGATCGAACTCAATTACTCCGGAATAGCACCGGGACTACCCCCAACGGGGGAGCGATTTTCAAGCCGTGTCCTTCTAGTATTTAAAATATGATTTTCAATGCATGAATATGCAGGAGGGCACGCCATGGCGGTGATGCAAACAGCCGAAACCCGCTACGCCAAACCGGTGCTGATCGCTGTAAACAAACCATTCGACGATGAAGACGGTCTGGGGAACCTGCGCCGCCACGAGCTGTTCCGCAGCCTTGCAGGTAAAGATCTCGAACAGCTCGTTCAACAGTCTCGGCGCCTCCGCCTCGGTCACCACCAGTTGCTGTATCGGCAGGATATGCCGGCCCATCATTTCTTCTTTGTGATCTCCGGCCGCCTGCGTCTGTACCGACTGGACTCCTCCGGCATCGATCGCACTCTCGACAGCATCGCGCCGGGCGATTGCTTCGCTGAAGTCATGATTTATGCCGATCCTCCCCGGTACGCCTGCTACGCCGAAGCCCTGAAATCCAGCGAAGTGCTGATGATCCCCGTCAAAGCCTACCGGGAATTGATTGATCGACACCCGGAGTATGCCCAGGCCGCACTTCGCCATTACGCCAAGCGGGCGGTCTCCCGATTCCATGAACTGGAGATCATGACCGTCCAGAATGCCCGCGACCGACTGATTCGCTACCTGATCGACCTGCTTCCCAATGGCGTTGAGCAGGCCGGGGAAGTGGAGTTGCCGCTGCCCAAATGCCTGGTGGCCTCGCGTCTGGCCATGCAGCCGGAGACCTTCTCCAGGATCCTGGCCGACCTGAAAGCCAACGGCCTGGTCCGGGTCAATCGGAGCAAGCTGTTTATATCCGACCCGCAGCGGCTGGTCGAAATCAGCCAGTGAGCCCTGGCCCCAATTCCTCCAGGTTCTTTTCGCAGGAGGCTGTGTGACATCAAGAAAGCAACGCCCGCTTATCTATGCCTGTTCCGGCTGCTCCGATGTGGCGCAGTTGGCGAACAACGTCGCCGTCAGGTTGGATCACGCCGGAGAGTTTGAAATGTCCTGCATTTCCGGCGTCGGCGGGCACGTGCCGGCGCTGGTGAAAACCGCCCGGTCCGGTCGCCCGATCACCGTGATTGACGGTTGCCCGCTGCATTGCGCCCTGAGCTGCCTTGAGAACGTAGGGGTGACACCGGATGAGCACGTCCGGTTGTACGAATCCGGCTTCAGGAAACGTTATGGCCAGAGCTATGGAGAGGAAGCTGTTCGTGACGTCTGCGAGCAGGTCCTGGACCGTCGGGATAATCCGCAGCTAATCGCCCGGCAGGGGTGATCCGCTTTGCCTCATTTTATTCAGGAAATTGTCACATGATCAGTAACTACAGCGATTTGGTGCAAACAAGCCTCGCCCAGGTCGATGCCCAGCGGTTCCTTTTCGTTTTTTGCCGGGCCGAGTTGCCCGAAGACGCCTCCGCCGAAGAGAAGGACGCCTTCCAGCGAGGCGAGGGCGGTGCCCTGACTCCGGTGATCTGCGTCGACAAGACCCCGGAGGAGGCGCCGGATTTCGCGACCCTCGTGGAAGAGTCCCGCAGTACCGGTCAGGACTGGGACATGGTCTTTGTCGCGGCAATGTCGGGTCGTGGCGGCATGGAGCCCTCTTCCGACGAAGCCAAGCAGCCCCTGACGATGATGGTGGAGTCGATTCGACTGGGGCATATCTCCAACTACTTGCCGCTTAATACCCGGGGCGAAGCCGTCTCGCTGCAGTAATCCAGACGGCCGAAGCGCGCTGCGGCCTATCTCGTGAGTGGTATGTGATTTTTGTTAATTGGATCTAGACTAATTCTTAGTCGGGTTCTTCGGGAGACTGACTTGAGCGCACTGTTACGCACCGCCACCGGTCTTTTTTTCGCCGCCATTTTTGCGGTCGGCGTGCTGGCGCCAGCCGCCCGCGCCGAGGTCGTGAACGAGTACGAGCCGGTGGCCGCCCGTCAGGTGATTCAGAAAGCGTTTCCTTCAGTAACGGAGGTGCGTCCCCGGGAAGGCAACCGGGCAATACAGGAGCTGTACGCCGGCGACGAGCTCAAGGGCTATGTCTATCAGAGCCTCGATTTCGTCCAGACACCGGCCTATTCGGGCAAACCGATCAACGTGGTGGTAGTGCTGGACACCGATGGCCAGATCGTCCAGAACCGGGTCATCGAGCACCACGAGCCGATCCTGCTGGTCGGCATCCCCGAAAGCAAGATGCACGACTTTACCGATCAGTACATCGGTCTGAAAGCCGACCAGCGGGTGACCGTTGGCGGCACCTCCAGCGAGCGCAAGGTTGCTGTGGACGGTCTGTCCGGGGCCACCGTCACGGTGATGGTGATCAACGAAGTGATCATGCGCTCGGCCCACAGGGTTGGTGCCGAGCTGGGGCTGGTGGCAGGTGCCGGTGACAGCCGGCCGCCCATGTCGGAACTGGAAATCGGGCCCTTCGTGCCCCGGACCTGGCAGGAGCTGACCGGTGAGGGCTCTGTGCGCCGGCTGCTGTTGACCCGCGGTCAGGTTGATGAGGCCTTCGAGGGCACGGCTGCCGCGGAGGTGGACAAGGCCGCGCCGGAAGAACGGGACGACCCCCTGATTGATCTCTACGCCGCTTACCTGAATGTCCCTGCCATCGGCCGGAATCTGTTGGGTGAGAGCCAGTACCAGTGGCTGAGCTCGGAACTCAAGGAAGGCGAACACGCCATTGCCGTGCTGGCCAAGGGCGACTATTCCTTCAAAGGTTCCGGCTATGTCCGTGGTGGCATCTTCGACCGCATCCAGATTCGTCAGTACGGTGACACCTTCAATTTTCGCGACCTCGATTATTACCGTCTGAGCGACGTTTACGCCGAAGGCATGCCCGATTTCGATGAAATGGCTATCTTCGTTGTCAGGCAACAGTACAACTTCGACCCGGGCACGGAATGGACCCTCGAGCTGACCGTCAAACGCCAGACCGGCCCGCTGGACAGTGAGTTTCAGGTCTTCCCGCTCACTTATCAGTTGCCGGACCAGTACTACACCCGTCCGGAGCCGGTGCTGACCGAAGAGGAAATGCTGGCGGACCAGCCTATGTGGGTGCAGGTGTGGTACCAACGCGAATTCCAGATCGTGGTCCTCAGTCTGGGTATCGGTGTGCTGATGTTCATCCTGTTCTTTCAGGACTGGCTGGTGCAGAAGCCGACCATCTTCCGGTGGATCCGTCACGGCTTCCTGGTCTACACCCTGTTTTTCATCGGCTGGTATGCCCTGGGGCAGCTTTCCATCGTCAACGTGCTGACCTTCGTGAACAGCGTCATCCGTGGCTTCAGTTGGGAAACCTTCCTGATCGATCCAATGCTGTTCATTCTCTGGGCGGTCGTGGCCGCGATCATACTGCTGTGGGGGCGCGCGGTTTACTGTGGCTGGCTGTGCCCGTTCGGGGCCCTGCAGGAGCTGCTGAACGAGATTGCCCGCAGGCTCAAGGTGCCCCAGTACACCGTCCCCTTCGCCTGGCATGAGCGGTTGTGGGCCATCAAGTACATCATTCTGCTGGTGCTGTTCGGGGTCTCCCTCGAGTCCATGGCCACTGCCGAGCGGCTGGCCGAGGTGGAGCCGTTCAAAACCGCCATCACCCTGAAGTTCGATCGCAGCTGGCCCTTCGTCACCTACGCCGTCCTGCTGCTGGTGGTCAACCTGTTTACCCGTAAGGTGTTTTGCCGGTACATGTGCCCGCTCGGCGCGGCCCTGGCATTGCCGAGCAAATTGCGGGTGTTCGACTGGCTCAAGCGCCGGAAGGAGTGCGGCAATCCTTGCCGGCTGTGTGACCACGAATGCGAGGTCCAGGCCATTCATCCTGACGGTCACATCAATTACATGGAGTGTCATTACTGCCTGGATTGCCAGGTGACCTATTTCAACGACCAAAAGTGCCCGCCACTGATCGTCAAACGTCGTGGCAAACGCCGTGGTCACAACGCGCCAGGCCACCCGGACGAGATTCCGGTGGTGCAGGTGCCATGAGCAGTGAAAAAACTAACCACCAAACCAGAAGCAAACCGCCATTACCAATAACGGAGTTGGACGCGATGAAAAAGAGAGATGAGCTAATCAAGGATGCTTCCGAAACCGCAGAGAGCGGCCTCAGTCGCCGGCGTTTCATGGGGGCCGCTGCGCTTGCGGGCGTAGCCGGAGCAACGGGGCTGGGTACGGCTGTCATGTCCCGGGAGGCGTTTGCGGCAGCCGCCGAGGAGGCCCGCAACAACTTCGTGGTGCATCCCGGTGAGCTGGACGAGTATTACGGCTTCTGGAGTGGCGGCCATTCCGGTGAGGTGCGGGTTCTGGGTGTGCCCTCGATGCGGGAGCTGATGCGAATTCCGGTGTTCAACGTTGATTCAGCCACGGGCTGGGGCATCTCCAATGAAAGCAAGGACGTTCTGGGGCATGACAACACCCACCTGAATGGCGACGCCCACCACCCGCACATTTCCATGACCGATGGCCGGTACGACGGCAAGTACCTGTTCATCAACGACAAGGCCAACACCCGGGTAGCCCGGATCCGCCTGGACATAATGAAGTGTGACAAGATCACCACCATTCCCAATGTGCAGGCGATCCACGGTCTGCGACTGCAGAAGGTGCCCAAGACCAAGTACGTATTCTGCAATGCCGAGTATGTGATCCCGCATCCCAACGATGGCAGTGATACCAGCCTGGAGAGCAGTTTTACCATGTTCAACGCCTTGGATGCCGAGACCATGGAAGTGGCCTTCCAGGTGATTGTCGATGGCAACCTGGACAATACCGATGCGGATTACACCGGCAAATACGCCTGCTCGACCTGCTATAACTCCGAGAAGGCGCTGGATCTTGCAGGCACTATGCGCAACGACCGCGACTGGGCGGTGGTGTTCAACATCGAGCGAATCGAAAAAGCCGTCGAAAACGGCGACTACAAGACGCTGGGGGATTCCAGTGTCCCGGTGGTGGACGGTCGCGCGGGCTCGGAATTGACCCGCTACATCCCGGTGCCGAAGAACCCGCACGGTCTGAATACGTCACCTGACGGCAAGTATTTCATTGCCAACGGCAAGCTGTCACCCACCTGCACGGTGATTGCTATCGACAAGCTGGATGCCCTTTTCGCCGGTGAACTCAAAGAAGAACGTGACGTGGTGGTTGCGGAGCCGGAACTGGGTCTCGGGCCCCTGCACACCACCTACGATGGTCGTGGCAATGCCTACACCACCCTGTTCATCGACAGCCAGATCTGCAAGTGGAACATTGCCGATGCCATCAAGCACTACAATGGTGAGAAGGTGAATTACATCCGCCAGAAGCTCGATGTGCATTACCAGCCCGGCCACAACCACGCCTCGCTGACCGAGTCCCGTGATGCGGATGGCAAGTGGCTGGTGGTGTTGTCGAAGTTCTCCAAGGACCGTTTCCTGCCGGTCGGGCCTTTACACCCGGAGAACGATCAGCTGATCGATATTTCCGGCGAGGAAATGAAACTGGTGCACGACGGCCCGACCTTTGCCGAGCCCCACGACTGCATCCTGGTGCGCCGGGACCAGATCAAGACCAAGAAGATCTACGGCCGCGACGATCCGTTCTTTGCCTCGGCCCGGGAGCAGGCGGAAAAGGATGGCGTTACCCTGGAGGCCGACAACAAGGTCATCCGCGATGGGAACAAGGTGCGTGTATACATGACCTCGATTGCGCCGCAATACGGCATGACCGAGTTCAAGGTCAAACAGGGCGACGAGGTGACGGTTTACGTGACCAACCTGGATACCATCGAGGATGTGACCCACGGATTCTGTATGGTGAACCATGGCGTCAGTATGGAGATCAGTCCCCAGCAGACCTCCTCGGTGACCTTTGTGGCGGACCGTCCCGGGGTTCACTGGTACTACTGCAACTGGTTCTGTCATGCGCTGCATATGGAGATGCGGGGCCGTATGATTGTCGAGAAGGCCTGATCCTTGTCGCGCCGGAACCCCGTCGTGGGGTTCCGGTTTTCCTCTTTGAGACCCGATTGATGTACCGACTTTTGCGTTACGGGGTGGCCCTGGCAATCGCCTTACTGTCGTTGACCGCCAGTGCCGACCTGCAGCAACGGCTCGATGCCCTGGCCCCGGGCGCGACCTTCGAGCTTCCTCCCGAGCACCTGTCGCCGCTGACTATCAAGGTGCCCGGGGTGACCGTGACCTGTGCGCCCGAGACCGTGATTGACGGAGAGCGGCAGGGAAATGCGGTGGAAATCCAGGCCGAGGGCGTGACGTTCCGCGGGTGCCTGGTGCGCAACTGGGGCGACAACCTCAACGAACTGGATGCCGGGATTTTTGTGGCGCGGGAGGCCCGTGGCGCGGTGGTGCAGGGTAACCGGTTGCAGGGCCCGGCCTTTGGCGTCTGGCTGGATGCCACGCCGGACGTGACGGTGCGCAACAACACCATTCGCGGCGACGCCAGCATGCGGCCGAACGATCGCGGCAATGGGATCCATCTGTTCAATACCACCGGTGCGCTGGTAGAGGATAACGACATCCGCCAGACCCGGGATGCTATCTATATCGAGACCGCCAATCACAACGCCATCCGCAACAACGTTATGGCGGATCTCCGTTATGGCATTCACTACATGTATTCCATGGACAACCTGATTGAGGGCAATGTCACCCGGGGAACCCGGACCGGCTATGCCCTGATGCAGAGCAAGCGCCTGCGGGTGCTCAACAACCGGTCCGAGAACGACGAGAACTACGGTATCCTGATGAACTTCATTACCCAGTCAGAGCTGCGCGGGAACGTGGTGACCGGGGTGTCCCAGGGGCAGACCGCCGGTGTTGCGATCGGTGGTGCCGAGGGCAAGGCCGTGTTCATCTACAACTCCCTGTACAACACCTTTGCAGGCAATGTATTTGCCGACAGCAACATCGGCATTCACCTGACCGCCGGTTCGGAAGACAACCAGGTGTTTGGTAATGCCTTTGTGAACAACCAACAGCAGGTCAAATATGTCGCGACCCGTACCCAGGAATGGTCCCGCGAGGGCGAAGGCAATTATTGGAGCGATTACCTGGGCTGGGATCGAAATCAGGATGGGGTGGGGGATGTGCCCTACGAACCCAACGACAATGTTGACCGGTTGCTGTGGAAATACCCGGAAGCCAGGATCCTGATGTTCAGCCCGGCGGTCGATACCCTGCGCTGGGTTCAGGATGCTTTCCCTGTGGTAAAGTCCGCCGGCGTTTCTGATTCCCATCCCTTGATGCGCATCCCCACCGATTTGCGACCGGAGAGCTGATGAGCTGTTTTCGTCTTGAAAATGTGAGTTTCCGCTACGATAAAAAACCGGTATTGAAGGGTATCGATCTGCGCCTGGAATCGGGTGAGATCCTGGGCCTGTTTGGTCACAACGGGGCCGGTAAGACCACGTCCATCAAACTGATTCTCGGGCTGATGCAGCCGACCCAGGGGACCGTTTCGGTCCTGGACGGGCATGCGGGGGATCCGGAGGTGGCCCAATTCATCGGCTATCTGCCGGAGAACGTCATGTTCTACCCGCAGCTTACGGGCCGCGAGATCCTCAGCCACTTTGCCCGTCTGAAGGGGGCTTCGCCCGGACAGGTTCCCGAGTTGCTCAGCCAGGTGGGGCTGGCTGATGCCATGGATGCCCGCACCAAGACCTATTCCAAGGGCATGCGCCAGCGACTCGGTCTCGCCCAGGCGCTGCTGGGGAAACCTAAGTTGCTGATGCTCGATGAGCCCACCGTGGGCCTGGACCCGGTGGCAACGGCAGACCTTTACCGGCTGCTGCGGAAGCTGCGTGACGAGGGCACCGGCATCGTGCTCTGCTCCCACGTGTTGCCCGGTGTTGAACCCTATATCGACCGCGCAGCCATTCTCACCGACGGTGCCCTGCAGGCGGTCGGTGACCTGTCGGCACTGAGGCGGCAGGCCAACATGCCGGTCACCCTGTCACTGGATCCGGCGAACAGCATTTCCGCCCTGGAGAAGGTGATTGATGGCGCCTCCTCGAGCAATGGCCTGATGATCAAGACCGAACACGGCCGCTTGCGGGTGGACGTGCAACCGAGCGAGAAAATGCACCTTTTACGGGCAGTGATGGCCTCCGGGGAAGTGGCGGATATCAGTATCCACCAACCTAGCCTGGAGGATATCTACGTGCACTTCATCGGCTCTGGCGGCCTGGCCCACCGCGGAGGCAGTCAATGAACAGCATCTGGACTATTGCCCGCAAGGAACTCAGCGACAGTCTGCGTAACCGCTGGCTGCTGGCCATTTCCCTGGTTTTTGCGACGCTGGCCCTGGGCATCGCCTGGTTCGGCGCCGCCGCCTCCGGGCAAGTTGGCTACGCGTCCACCCCGGCGACCATCGCCAGCCTGGCCAGCCTGGGGATTTTCCTGATCCCGCTGATCGCACTGTTACTGGCCTACGACGCCATCGTTGGTGAAGAAGAGGGCGGTACCCTGTTGTTGCTGATGACCTATCCCCTCAGTCGCAGCCAGTTGCTGTTTGGAAAATTTCTCGGCCATGGTCTGACCCTGGCCCTTGCCACCTTCATTGGCTTCGGAGTAGCCGGTATCGCCATTGCACTTCTGGTGGAGGATGTTCGCATTGCCGGTCTGGCGGTCGCCATGTTCCGGTTTATTGCTTCCACGATCCTGCTGGGATGGGGCTTTATTGCGCTGGCGTACCTTGTCAGCGTCCGGGTCAGCGAGAAACCGGTTGCGGCCGGCCTGGCCCTGGCAATCTGGTTTTTCTTCGTGCTCGTCTTCGACCTCGCGCTGCTCGGCACACTGGTGGCGAGTCAGGGCCAGTTCAGCTCAGAGCTGTTGCCATGGCTGTTGATGCTCAATCCGACCGACATCTACCGCCTGCTGAATATCGTGGCCTTCAGCGATAGCGCCGAACTGAACGGAGTTCTCAGTCTTGGCGCCGAACTGCCAATCGGGGCCGCCGGGCTCTGGTTTGGATTGGTGCTCTGGTTTACTGTTCCCCTGACCGGGGCCATATTCCTGTTTCGAAATCGCCGTATCTGACTGGAGCTCTATTGATGTATTGCACCAACCAATATCTGCGCTTGGGATTCCTGATCCTGACGACCTTCCTGTTTGCCGCCTGTGGAAACAACGGGGAGCAGGCCGATGCAAAGCCCCAGCCGGTGCACTTTGCCTCCGGCGACGAATGCCACGTCTGTGGCATGGTAATCGAAGGATTCCCTGGTCCGAAAGGAGAGGCCATTACCGGGAAAGACCAGCGCGTGCGCAAGTTCTGCTCAACTCGCGATATGTTTGCCTGGATGCTCCAGCCGGAAAACGTGAATCGCGCTCACACCCTGTATGTTCACGATATGGCCCAGACCGACTGGCAAAGTCCGGATGACGCTGCCCTGATCAATGCCCGGGAGGCGTTCTACGTGGTTGACTCGGAACGGGATGGCGCCATGGGCCCGACACTGGCGTCCTTCGCCGAGCAGGCGGCTGCCGAGGTGTTCAGGAAGAAGTACGGGGGGCAGGTGCTTTCCTACGGGGAAGTCACCCTGGAACATATCAATACCGAGATGCCCAAGGGGGACATGCACGATATGGGAGACATGGACGCTTCAGCGATGGAGCAGTGAACGGTTCCTCCCCCCGCAAGATGTTTCAGTGCCCTACATGTTTATCGGCGATGATGTTATGGAGCTCTTCGATTGAGTGCACATAACGTACGTAGTTTTCGACGAATTCGCGTCCCTCGGCAACGGTCTCTGCGTCAGCGCCTTTCCTGACCTTGTGAAATTGCGTCAGAACAAATTTTGTGACGTTGTCACCCAGTTTCTGTGCCAGGGCATCAACATCACCGTCGGCAAGCGCCTTGTCGGCAGCTTTGGCCGCAACGGACGCGCTGCCTGCCGGCTGCAATCCGGTGTAGGGTGCGCCTTCAGTTGCCCGGTGCAGGCGCACGAGTGTCTCGAAGAAGAACTGGTCAGCCAGATCACGGGCCTTCGGATCAAGGTTTCGGACCTCAATGGTGCTCTGGAAGGCGATTTTCAGTTGGTCTTCATCTTCAGTTCCAACCCACTTGAGAACGGGCCTCAGAGACTGCTCATCAAGGGCTTCTCTTGCGTCTTCAATAACCGGCCCGTCCAGAGAATCACAGTGAGCGAAACTGACTGAACTCCAAAGCAGTGTTCCACTGAAAAGGGCAAGGGTGATGATTTGTTTGGTTTTCCTGGATGTGTTCATGATGCACCTCTCGGTAGTGTCCGGGATTGATGGGCAACATGGGGACGACGCCGCATGTTGCGCGTTGCAAATCCAAGGTGACCGAAAGTAAGGCTGCTGGCGTCCGGATTCAGGAATCCGAACGTTCGGATTTTCCGTCGAACGCGGATGACCGGTTCACGTTCAAGCGTCGGTACTGTGAAGGAGTCTTGCCTGTGGTCTTTCTGAACAGAGTGTTGAAGACTGATTTCGAGTTGAAGCCGGATTCGTAAAGGATGTCGGTGATGGACGCGGTATCTGTGGGATCCGAGAGGCGCCCCCTGGCATGCTCGATGCGGTAACGGTTCACGAACTCATAAAAGTTCATGCCCATTTTCTGGTTCAGAAATCGAGACAGGTCCCTCGGTGCCAGCTTTGCCTGTTGGGCAAGCCGGCTCATGGTAAGGTTGGAGTGCAGGTAGGGATGCTGCTGCGTCATCAATTGTTCGATTCGTGCTGCAAGTTCTTCAGCCGGTGGACCGTCGGTCTCTACTGAAGGTGGCTTCACTTCGGCAAGTGCGGGACCCGGGATTCCGGAAAAGACGGCAGGTTGTCGGAATGCCAGTACCGACATGGGTAGCAGAACAAGAATACTCACGACCGTGGTGGCAATAGTCAGCCCTTCGTGGCTGCCTGTTACCCGCATCACGTGGGCGAGCAGGCAGTAAACCAGACTCAGGGACCAGGCTGCGGCGTAGGCCAGGAGCAGGATTCTGAGCCAGCTCAGTTCCTTGTTGCCGAGATTGGAAAAGATGTTGCGGAGTTCAAGTCCGAAGCGCGAGATCATCCTAAGCGTTGCAAACAGATAACCGAGCATTACCCCGTGCAAGGCGAGGGCCACGGCGATGGAGTTCATTACACCTGGGTAGTGGCTATCCGACAGAATTCTGGCCTGTGCTTCTGTAGGCAGGCTGTAGTAGCCGACCGAGAATATAAGCCCCGCCGCGAGGACCGGCAAAAGATGTGATAGGTCCCGGGTTTTCAACTTAAAATCCCGATACATGACCGATTTGGTATACAGGTAGATGGCGCCGGGTTGGAGCATGCCCAGAATGGTGCCCGAGAAGGCGATGCCGGGAAATATAAAGGTGAGACCGGTGGTGTGTAGAAACACTTCCAGCAGGGTGCCGGCGATACCGGCAATCATAATCGCCAATAACCGTCGGGGCACTCGCTGGCCCCTAGCCGGTGCAATGCAAAGCACAATCAGGAAAAGGAACTGAGCAATAACGCCGAACAGGATGAGCTGGGGGAATGTGAGGAACACCGTGGCACCAACCGGGGTCGGATCAACCGCCGGTCATGTTCATGAATCTCAGGATCTGTACGTCTCCCTCACTGGAGAAGTGGTGGCGCTCCGGCTTCAGGTCCATGGCATTAATAATGGTCTGCCGGAGCTTGTCGTCGGTGACCGGATTGCCCCGCAGAACACGACGCAAGTCTACCGAGTGCTCGTTGCCAAGGCAGAGCAGCAATCGGCCTTCCACGGTGACCCGCACCCGGTTGCATGTGGAGCAGAAGTTGTGGGAGTGCGGGGAAATAAAGCCCACGCGGATCGGGCTGTCCGGCATACGGAAGTAGCGGGCCGGGCCTCCGGAGTCTTCGGTGGCGGGCACCAGTTCATGGTGCCGGCGAATGATACTTTGGACTTCATCACTGGTGCACAGGGCCAGCCCCCGGTCATGCTCGGAAATCTCGCCCAGAGGCATTTCTTCGATGAAGCTGATGTCCACCTGTTTCTTGCGAGCGAACTCAATCAGCTCGGGAATTTCCTCGTCATTACGCCCCTTCATCACCACCGTGTTGAGTTTGATGCCCCGGAAGCCAGCCTCTCGGGCCGCATCTATACCATCGAGTACCCGGTTAAGATTTCCGGTACGGGTGATGTTCCGGAATTTCTCGGCGTCCAGCGAGTCGAGGCTGATGTTGAGCCGATGCATGCCGGCTTTGCGTAACGGCTCCGCCATGGTCGACAACTGGCTGCCGTTGGTGGTCATGGCAAAATCGCGAAGGCCATAGGTTCCGACCTCTTTGACCAGTTCGAGGATGTCTTTGCGAACCAGCGGTTCGCCCCCGGTCAGGCGAATTTTCTCGGTCCCGAGCGCAACGAAGTTGCGGGCAACCCGCGCAATTTCTTCCAGAGTCAGAACCTGCTGGCGCGGGAGGAAGGTCATGTCTTCGGCCATGCAGTACACGCAGCGAAAATCACAACGGTCGGTGACGGACAGACGCACGTAGTTTACGGTGCGGCCAAATCGATCTGTCAGATTGCTCTGAGGCATCAGGTTGGTTCCTGTTACTGCGTGCTTTTCGATCAAGTATAGACGCAGTATCGCAAATTAGATCACTGATTCCGATACCCCGCGAGGAGTAACCCTCCGGAGCCTTCCGTGGCTCCGGTGAGATCAGGTTCAGGCCCGAGTGGGTTGCTGCTCCGGGATCGCGCCATCCTCGGCGGTGATCAGCGTGGGGAAAAACAGTGCTTTCACCACTTGCCAGCCCACGGCGAGGGCGCCGACGATAAACACTACATCGCCAACGGTGCGCACCCAGCGGAGCAGTTGCAGAATGTCACTCTGCATGAAAGCCTCGCTGCGAGCATACCAGAGGCCCTCGCTTGCGCTGGCGAAGAACTGGATCAGACCGATCGGCAACAGACTGGTGAACAGCATCAGAACCAGGCCAAGGTTCAGCCCCCAGAACCCCACTTTCATCAGGCGGTCGTTGAAAACCACCTGCGGGCGCAAATAGCGCAGGATCAGCAGGGTAAAGCCAAGCGCCAGGAAGCCGTAGACGCCAAACAGCGCGGCATGGGCATGGGTTGGGGTGGTGTTGAGCCCTTGAATGTAATAGAGCGCGACGGGCGGATTGATCATGAAGCCCAGCACTCCGGCTCCCAGCATGTTCCAGAAGGCCACCGCGACAAAGAACACCAGTGGCCAGCGGACATTTTCCATCCAGGGGGCTCTGGCTTTCAGCCGCCAGTTTTCCCAGGCCTCATAGCCCAGCACCACCAGCGGAACCACTTCCAGGGCGCTGAAGGTCGCGCCGACGGCCATCACTGGCGTTGTGGTGCCGGCGAAGTAAAGATGGTGGAAGGTCCCCGGCACACCACCGAGCATGAACAGGCTGGCGGAGGCCAGGCTGGCGGACGTGGCCACGGTTCTGGACACCAGGCCCATGCTGCAGAAAATGAACGCCAGGGCGGTAGTGGCGAATACCTCAAAGAAGCCTTCGACCCACAGATGCACGATCCACCAGCGCCAGTACTCCATGATCGAAATGTGGGTTCGCTCGCCATAGAAGAAACCGGCACCGTAGAACAGTCCGATTGCCACCACGGAGGCGGTAAGCAGGGCAAGCAGGTTCTTGTCGCCGGGTTGTCTCAATGCCGGAACGATGCCGCGCAGCATCAGCACCAGCCAGAAGGCGATGCCAGTGAATTTGCCAATCTGCCAGAGACGGCCAAGATCCACGAACTCATAGCCCTGATGGCCCAGCCAGAAGCTCAGGTGCTCGGGCATGATCTGGGCAATCGCAAGATAATTGCCGGTAAAGGAGCCGGCCACCACAATCACCAGGGCCCAGAACAGGACATCGACGCCGAGTTTCTGGAACTTCGGGTCTCGGCCGCCGTTGATGATTGGTGCCAGGAACAGGCCGGCAGCCAAAAAGCCGGTTGCAATCCAGAACAGGGCTGCCTGGATGTGCCAGGTGCGGACCAGGGAATAGGGGAACCACTCGGAAACATTGATGCCGTAGAAGCTCTGGCCCTCGACGGTATAGTGCGCGGTGAAACCGCCCAACATCACCTGGAAGCCAAACAGCGCGACCACCAGGAACAGGTATTTCCCGAGCCCCCTCTGGGAGGCTGTCAGGGCGAAGCTGGTCAGTGGATCCCGAACCGGCGCGGCCGGCTCTTCCTCGTCGTGTTTGCGCAGGAATGCCCAGGCCCAGACCAGGCCACCGATACCGGCTATCAGCAACACGACACTGACGATGGACCAGATCACGTTTTCCGGGGTGGGTTTGTTATCGATCAGGGGTTCGTGGGGCCAGTTATTGGTATAGGTGGCGTCGCTGCCGGGTCGTTCTGTAGCGGCAGCCCACGCGGTCCAGAAGAAGAACTCGGTCATCCGTTCCCGACGCTCCGCGCTCGGCAGGGTGTTTTCCTTCATCGCGTAGTTTTCCCGGGTGGAGCGAAGTTCCGGGGCATCGCTGAACAGTCGGCTGTAGTAGTCCGCGGTTTCGGCAATGGCTTGGGTTCGGCGCTCGGACAGGGTCAGGATGCCTGTCTCCGGATTGTAGGTATTGGTGCGGTACTCGGTTTTCAGATCGTACTGCAGGGCGTTTTGCTGTTGGCCGTTCAGATCCTCGTAGGGCATGCCGAACTCTTCCTCGGCCGCGAGATCCAGCCAGGCCAGCAACTCCCGGTGCAGCCAGTCGGCCGTCCAGTCAGGCGCCTGGTAGGCACCGTGGCCCCAGATGGACCCCAGTTGCATGCCGCCCACAGATTGCCAGGCGGTCTGGCCATCGAGGATAGTTTCCTCCGTCATCAAGGGGGCACCGCCGGCGCTGACGACCTGGTCAGGAATGGGCGGAGCGGAGCGGTAGACTTCAGTGCCGAAGTAACCGAGCAGAGCGAAGGTCAGGGTAAGAATGGCGATCAGGATCAACCAGAGTCTGCGGTAGTTAGCCATTGGAAGCGCCCCCCATGCGGCCGTCAATTCGGTTGAACAGGATGTTATTTTCGAGATGTATGTGTTGTTTCAGGTCGTTCTGGAAGGTCTCAAGGCCGAGATAAAGCGCCTGCCAGGTGTTGCAGGCACCCCGGGGCAGGCTCATCCCGTTGGTGGTGTCTTGGAGTTGATCCAGAAAAACCCCGTGATCCTCGTGTTCCTGTCGCATGACGGAAACAGGCGCCACGGCCATGCCATTGATGCCGCGGGCGATCATCGGAAACAGGAGTTGCTCCTCTTTGTCCATGTGACTTTCCAGCTGTTTTTGCATGCCGGTGAGTAGCCGTGTCAGGCCCGAAGGGCACTTCGCATGACCTCCGTGCACTCGCTCTACGCGCTTTGCCAAACGGATCAGTTCGGGAAGCTGTTCTCTGTGGATGTCGTGATAACGGTTGAGAATGTGTTCGATCAGTGCCTCAGTCGGGAGGTGAGCCGGGTTGGGCTCTCCGTTCTGCTGATCCGGGTGGGCTTGTATGTCCCGGGCAATTTGGTGGGCATCCAGCCCCCTGGTGTGGGCGGCCTGTGCCAGGGTCTCTGCACCTCCGCAGCAGAAATCCAGTTTGGCCTTGTGCAGGATGCCCGTCGCACCGGGAAAGTCCCGGGCAATCTGGCCTAGGGGCAGTGAGGTAATGTTCATGGTGTGTTCTCCTTCTTGAAAGGTTCAAAAATAATACCTCTTAATCTTTAAAGATGTAAACCAAATAAATGTTAAAGGTTGGTCCGGGGTTCCTTTAATTGGGTTCTGACGGCATGGTGATGGGGTTTGCAGTTTTCTTGATCCGCCTATACTATAAAAAAATATTAAAGATATATGTTATAGGTGGTGAGATGGAACGTTGGTTAATGCTTGCGAATGGCGCACTGATTTCTTCAGCAATGGGGTTGGTTATGACCGTTCTTCTGGCGTATCCGTACGCCGAAGCGATAGCCATGCCCTGGCAGATCCTCGCGCACATCGGCACCCTCTTGTTCGCGGTGGGGATTAAGGTCGCGTACGTTGCCAGGCTGGTGTTCCTGAGTCGTCTTGGAAGACCCGTCCACTGAATCCCGGTAAACTACATCCAGAATAAATATCTGTGAGGCACCGTTGATGGGCGTGCAATCAGGAAGAACCGGTTTTCAGTTTCTTGCGTATATATCTTTGGCGCTGGGAGCAGCCGGCGTGGTTCTGCCTGTGTTACCAACCACGCCGTTTGTTCTGCTGGCAGCATTTTTTGCTAGCAAGGGGTCTCCGGCTTTTGCCCGTTGGCTGGATCAGCACCCGCGTTATGGACCGCTGATCGCGGACTGGCGCAGCAACAGAGTGGTGCCAGCCAGGGCCAAGTGGCTTGCCTGCGTGATGATGACCCTGAGTTGGGTAACGCTATGGGCCCTGGGGGTATCGCCGCTGGTGTTGGTGGTTTCTGGCATTGCAATGACTTGCTCGGCCAGTTACCTGCTGACGCGGCCATCGATCTGAATTGAAACACTGGAGTATCGAATGCACATCACCCGTTACACTGACTACTCACTGCGCGTGCTGATTTATCTGGCGGTGCAGGGTGATCGCCTGGCGACCATTCAGGAAATTGCCGAGAGTTATGACATTTCCAGGAACCATCTGATGAAGGTGGTTCATCAGCTCAACAAGAAGGGCTATATCGAGACGATTCGTGGCAAGAAGGGAGGCATGCGTCTTCACATGCCAGCAAACGAAATCAGTATCGGGATTCTGGTGCGTGAGACCGAGCAGGATCTAAACATGGTGGAATGCTTTTCCTCGAAAAACGCCTGCCGGATAGCGCCGGTTTGCGGCCTGAAATCCATGTTCGGGGAGGCGTTGCAGGCGTTTCTCGGTGTTCTGGACAAGTACACCCTGGCCGACGTGATCCAGGATCAGCATCGGCCACAGTTGTTGCGGCTGCTTCAGGTCGCCTGACCCATCGTCAGGGCAGGCACTTTTGAGCGAACCCGGTCTGGCAGCGAGAAGGCGAAGATGCGTTTGAGCACCGTGCCATACTGCCGGGCGAAGCTGCCGGTGTTGTAGGGAATACCATGTTTCCGACACACCGCCTGCACCTGTTCCGATATTTCCGGATAACGATGGGCCGGGATATCGGGAAACACATGATGTTCGATCTGGTAACTCAGGTGGCCGCTTAACAGGTGTACCCACTTGCCCCCGGTGAAGTTTGACGAACCGGTCAATTGGCGCAGGTACCAGTGGCCCTTGCTTTCATTTTCACACTCCGCTTCCGTGAATGTCTCGGCGTCCTGGGTGAAATGGCCACAGAAGATGACGGTGGATGACCACAGGTTCCGTATCAGGTTTGCGCCGATGTTCCCGGCCAGCACGATTGGGGCGACCGGAAAGGTGATCAACGGGAAGAACAGGTAATCCTTGAACGCCTGCCGGCCACCCTTACGGAAGAAATCTTTCAGGAACGGAAGCTTCTCGTTCAGGGAAACTTCGCCACGACGAATCCTCTCGCTTTCCAGCTCGTGCAGGCCGACCCCCCACTGAAAGAACACACTCAGCAGTACGTAGTTAATGAACTGCAGGCTGTGCGGTGGCTTCCACTTATCGTCGTCACTCAGTCGCAGCAGTGCGTAGCCGTAATCCCGGTCCTTGCCAATGATATTGGTGTAGGTGTGGTGTTCATAGTTGTGGGTGCGGCGCCAGGACTCGCCGGTGCAGACCGTATCCCACTCGTAGGTCTGGGAGTGCAGGCTGGGATCGTTCATCCAGTCGTATTGTCCGTGCATTACGTTGTGGCCGATCTCCATGTTCTCGATGATCTTGGATACGCCGAGGGCGGCGGTCGCCGCGATAAAAACCGGGGGTACAAAACCGAACGGCATCATGGCGCGGCCGCCCACTTCCAGGGTGCGATGCAGCCTGATGATGCGGCGGATGTAGCGGGCGTCCCGCTCGCCGAGATCCGCGACAACCGCGTCCCGGATCGCATTCAGATCCTGTTCAAGTTCACTGAGCTGTTCGTCGGTCATCTTTTTCATGGTCTCACTCCCTGCGGCGCTTCAGCGCACCGCGGTTGCATTCGGTATTGGTTAAACGTCAATGGAAACCGGACCCTGGGGCACCGAGACACAAAGCTGGACGTTCTCCTCGCCGGGGCCGGATTTCTGGCCGGTCAGGCGGTTGATCACGGTGCCGCTGGTCTTTCTGCAACTGCACTGGTGGCAGATGCCCATCCGGCAGCCGTGGCGGGGTGTCAGACCGGCGGCTTCGGCGATTTCCAGCAGATTGGCGTCGCCCTCTGACCCCACCTCGATGTTGCTTTGGGCAAACTGGACCTGTCCGCCCAGGGCTTGATTCTCAAGGTTTGCCTGGGGCGCGGAAAAGAAGGTGCAGTGAATGTCGCGCTCCCGGACGCCGCGGCTCTGGAGTAGCTCTCCTGCCAGGTCCATCAGACCTTTCGGGCCGCACAGGAAAATCTGGCGGCCGTTGAGGCCCGGAACCTTAGCCAGATCCCCGTCCGACAGGTACCGGGGGGAAGCCTCGTCATGGGTGGGGATAATGCTCAGGCTCAGAGCGGGATAGCGGGCAGCCAGTGCCTCAAGCTTTTCTCCGGCAATAACGTCCTCAGACGTGCGTACGTAATAAAGCAGGCTGACCGGTGCCCGGTAGTCCTGCGCCGCCATGGTTTCAAGCTGGCTCAGGACGGGCGTAATGCCGCTGCCGCCGGCAATGAACAGAACCGGCCTGGCGGGGTCGGGCACAGTAAAGTCACCGAAGGCCTCACCGAGACCCAACACGGCGCCGACATCCAGGTGGTCGTGCAGCCAGTTGGTCACCAGTCCGCCGGGCAGGCGCTTGATAGTCAGGGAGATCAGCCGCTGGGTCTGCCAGAGGATCGGCGAGCTCGACAGGCTGAAGGTTCGGTTGCGACGGATGCCATCAATTTCGATACAGATGTTCACATGTTGCCCCGCCTCGAAACCCTGCCAGCGGCGCGCCGGTTTCAGGACAAAGGTTTTGGTGTCCGACGTTTCCTGAAGGATCTGTTCTACCCGTGCCGGTGTGTACTCCTGTATCCACATCGGGTTGACGCGTTCCAGCAGCGGATCAAAGAAGGCGGCCGGGTCTTCTCGATTAAACAGTTGCTTGCCGAGCCACTGGAGTGCCGTGCTCTGGTTGTCTCTCGCTAACATAGCGTTTCTCCATGGTGCAATCTGCACGCTTGTGTACAGCTGTTCACTAATGTGTACGACTGTACACAGAGAGGTCTGTTATCACAATGGGGGGTGTGGATCTGGCATAAAATGACAAGCATTTGGTACTTTAATTTTTTCGGATGTGTACACTTGTCATCGGAGTTCAACAGCAATCGGTATGAGCAGTCCATGGCGGAAAAACAACGCAGAAAGCCGGGTGAAACGCGCGAAAAACTCATGGGGGCGGCGCTGACCCTGGTCGGCAAGGGAAGGCACTTCGCCAGTCTGGGAATACGGGAGTTGACCCGGCAGGCGGGCGTGGTACCAACCTCCTTCTATCGCCACTTCCGGAACATGGATGATCTCGGGCTGCAGCTGGTGGATGAGCTGGGCCTGGTCTTGCGCCGCATGATGCGGGAAGCCAGGGGGCACGTTTTACAGGCGGATAAACTGATTGAGGAATCGGTGGACATCTTCATCAGCCATGCCCGGGCCAACCGCAGTTTCTTCCTGTTCATGGCGCAGGGGCTGGCGGGCGAGAGTCGGGCCATACAGGATGGCATTCGAAGCGAGATGCGATTCTTTGCCAGCGAACTGGCGAACGACCTTCGGCGGTTAAGGCTGGTTGACCACCTCAGCGACGGGGATCTGGACATGACCTGTGATCTGGTGGTCCGCAGCGTGGCGTTCAGCCTGACAGACCTGCTGGGGGTTGCCGAGGACGACGACTACCAGATCGACCAGATCCGGAAGCGGACAATCCGCTTCCTTCAACTGATCTTTGTGGGTGCCGCTCACTGGGAAAGCGGCAAGAGCTAACTCTTCTTGCGTGCAGTGCTCGCAGCCTTCTTCGGTTTGGGCGGAATCACCAGGGCTTCCAGTTCATCCAGCGCCTCTCCCGTGTAGACCGCCAGTTTCTGCATGCTGGGCAGAGTGTCCCGGCAACCGGTGTAACCGAAATTCAACGAACCGTCATAGCTCAGGCATGTGATGTTCAGAGCGCCGCCGTGGGCAATCAGCGACACCGGGTACATCGCCTCAAGCTTGGCGCCCTCGAGGTAGAGGGTGCGTTGCGGGCCTGGAACGTTGGAAATGGTGACGTTGAACACTGGGCGCATCCGGCCGCCGAGCCCGGACATTAGTTGCAGGATGTAGGGCGACATCAGCAGCATGGTGTATTGGGTCAGGGCGCTTTTCGGCAGCTTCTGCAGGTGCTCCTTGGCGCGCCGGGTGGAGGACTTGATTTCCTGCAGCCGGTTCAGCGGGTCCGGCTCATCGGTTGCCAGCGAGGCGATCATGAAACTGATTTGGGTGCCTGTGCCCTGATCGTCGGATGGACGAATATTGACCGGAATGCCGGCCGTCATCGCGGTGTCCGGCAGGTCGTCCTGCTCCAGCAGGAAACGACGCAGCGCGGTGCCACACAGGTACAACACAATATCGTTCAGGGACGCCCCGGTTTCCGTTGCCAGCTTCTTGATGCGATCCAGTTGGTAGTGCTGGGTCGCAAAACGACGCTGTCCGGTAACCCGGTGATTGATCTTGGAGACGGGGCCCATAAATGGCGCTGTTAATCCATCCTCCGGGTGTCGTACCGAGTGCAGCAGGCGGTTACCGGCCTGCCAGAGCCGCGGCGCCATATCGGCCTGCAACTTCAGTGCGTCCATCGCCTGGGACACCGCGGCGGGAATGCTTGCCTCGGAGTCGGTCTTGCTGCCGCGCCGACGTTCCGGTTTGACGGACCAGGGCGGTGGCATGTCGCGTTTGTCCGGATCGGTGGTCAGCACCCGCTGCATCAAACGAACCCCGCTGATGCCATCAATCATGGAGTGGTGCATCTTGGTGTAGAGGGCGAAGCGATTGTTCTCCAGCCCCTCGATGACGTGGCATTCCCAAAGCGGCCGGGCAAAATCCAGCGGATTGGAATGCAACCGGGAAACCAGGATGCCCAGCTCCCGTTCGCCGCCGGGGCGGGGCAGGGCTGAATGGCGTACGTGGTAATCCAGGTCTATGGTCTTGTCGACCTTCCAGGCCGGTGCCACCAGGCGTCCAAGGAATCCGGACCAGGCCAGTTTCAGGTTCCAGGGTGGTGCCACGTCGCCGGTTTCTTTCATCCGGGTGACGAGGTCGCGTAAAAAGGTGTCGGGAGCGCCATCGGGCAGCGAAAAAATCTGCAGGTTTCCGACGTGCATCGGGGTGTCTTCAGACTCAACGGCCAGCCAGGAGGCATCCAATGTTCCCAGGCGTTTCATTCCTTGTAGTACTCCACGGGTGTAAGGGATTTTTACTTGTTAGCTGCAAGTATACTGATAACCAGACTTGTTCACGATGTTACTTCCCGGAAAGTTCCGTCTTTTGCGACATTTAACGCCTTTGCCCGGAGGCCTCCCGTCAGACTTCCGTTGAGTGTTCACCCCGGCCGTTAATGGCTATGCTTTGATTTTAACCGGTATCTGTCGGCGGAGCCCTCGCGATGCAGTTTCTAAACGGAATAACGCTGTTGCTGGTGTACCAGTTGGTCGGCGAGGTCACCGTGCGCCTTGCCGGGGTACCCATACCCGGGCCGGTGCTGGGGATGGTGATGCTGTTCATTACCCTGTGGATTCGTGGCCAGGCGCCGGAATCCGTCGAGCAGGCATCGTCGGCTCTCCTTGCCCACCTGTCCCTGCTGTTTGTCCCGGCCGGTGTCGGCATGATGGCGCACTTTGACCGGATTGCGGATGAGTGGATTCCCATCACATTCGCCCTTCTGCTAAGCACGGTGATCACCATGGTGGTGACAGCTTTGGTCATGCAGTTGACCACTCGCTGGCTGGTGAAGCCCGTCGCCGCCACAGAGGAGCAGGGCCATGAATGAGCCGGGGTTGCGGGATATCTGGGTCTACCTTTCGACCTCTCCTTTGCTGGGGCTGACCATCACCCTGGTCGCTTATGGACTTGCGTATCGCTTTTACCTGCGTACCGATTCGAATCCCCTGGCGAATCCGGTCGTGACGTCCGTGGCCATGCTGATCGGGTTGCTCATGCTGACGGGAACGTCCTACAGCGATTATTTCGAGGGCGGGCAGTTCGTCCATTTCCTGCTGGGGCCGGCGACGGTAGCCCTGGCCGTTCCCCTGTACCAACAGTTTTCCCGGCTTCGACAGCTCTGGCTGCCGGTGACGATTTCGCTATTCTGTGGTGTTGTGATTGCCGCCGGTAGCTCCATCGGTCTGGCCCGACTTCTGGGCGGGTCTCCGGAGATTCAGATGTCCCTGGCACCGAAGTCTGCAACGGCGCCGGTGGCCATGGGCATTTCCGAGAAAATTGGCGGGCTTCCGTCTCTGACGGCGGTTCTGGTGGTCGCCACGGGCATTACTGGCGCGGTGTTGGGAACCAAACTGTTCGAGTGGATTCGGGTTCGGGATGACGCCGCCAAGGGCATTGCGATGGGCGTTGCGGCCCACGGTATCGGAACTGCCAGAGCGTTTCAGGTAAGCTCTCAGATGGGCGCGTTTTCCGGCCTGGCAATGGCGCTTTCGGCCTTCGCAACGGCCTTGCTGGTCCCCTGGTTGGTTGATCTGATTGAATATCTGCTACCGGTTTAATAAACAAATAACAAAAGAGGAAGTCCAGACAAATGCAAACCAAATTTCTGCTCGAAGAAAGCCAGATGCCGAAGTACTGGTACAACCTGCAGGCGGATCTGCCTGAGCCGTTGCCGGCGGTGTTGCACCCGGGCACCCAGCAACCGGTAGGGCCCTCGGATCTTGAGCCTCTGTTTCCGATGGCACTGATCGAACAGGAAGTGACCACTGAGCGGGAAATCGAGATTCCGGAGCCGGTACGTGACGTGTACAACCTCTGGCGGCCGGCGCCCCTGTACCGGGCTCACCGCCTTGAGAAGGCGCTCGGCACACCAGCAAAGATCTTCTACAAATACGAAGGCGTGAGTCCGGCGGGTAGCCACAAGCCCAACACCGCCATTCCCCAAGCGTTCTACAACCGGGAAGCGGGCATTCGCACCCTCACCACCGAAACCGGTGCCGGTCAGTGGGGTACATCGCTGTCCTTCGCCGGGTCCCTGTTTGATATCGACGTTACGGTGTTTCAGGTGCGGGTCTCTTACAACCAGAAACCTTATCGCCGGGCCGTCATGGAAACATACGGCGCCAAGTGTGTGGCCTCGCCCTCGGAACTGACCGAGTTTGGCCGCAAAGTGCTGGCAGAAAACCCGGACCACACCGGGAGTCTCGGCATTGCCATTTCCGAAGCGGTGGAACTGGCCGTGCAGGATCCGAACACCAAGTACGCCCTGGGCTCGGTTCTCAATCATGTGTTGCTCCATCAGAGCGTCATCGGCCTGGAAGCCATGCAGCAGATGGAAATGGCGGACTGCTGGCCGGACGTTATTGTCGGTTGTACCGGTGGGGGCTCCAATTTTGCCGGTATTGCCTTCCCGTTTATGGGCCACGCGCTGAGAGGCGGTGAGAAATCCCGCATCGTTGCTGTAGAACCCTCGGCATGTCCCACCCTGACACGCGGCAAATACGCCTACGACTATGGCGATACCGCCCATATGACGCCGCTCACCAAGATGCACACCCTGGGCTCCGGTTTCACACCGCCGGGCTTTCATGCTGGTGGTCTGCGGTACCATGGTATGGCACCGCTGGTATCCCACGCCAAGGAGCTGGGATTGTTTGATGCAGTGTCCTACACCCAGCGCGAATGCTTCGAGGCGGGCGTTCTGTTCGCCCGGAATGAAGGTATCGTACCTGCTCCGGAGGCCAATCATGCGGTCAAGGGCGCCATCGACGAAGCGCTGCGTTGCAAGCGGGAAGGCAAGGACGAGGTAATCCTCTTCAACCTCTGCGGCCATGGCCATTTCGATATGGCGGCCTATACCTCCTATTTTGCGGGTGAACTGAGCGACCACGAATACGACGACCAGGAGTTGGCAATGGCATTGTCCGGGCTGCCTTCGGTCAATGCCTGATCAGTCGTCCCGGCGACGCTGAAAAACCCTACCCCCGCCGCCGGAGTTCAGGTGCCGGATGGCGGTGGGTGTCCCTTCGGGATCCCGGCCCTTGGGGCCGGTTGGTTCCAGGTCAGTCCTCCTCGAGCTCCCTCGGAGGGCAGTGATATTCCTCGACCATGGTGCCTTCGTCGACGCTTTCCAGATGCACGTCAAAGCCCCACAAGCGGTGCACATGCCGCAGCACTTCCTCGGTCTCGTCGCCGAGGGGCACCCGGTCAACCGGGATATGGCGGAGGGTCAGTGACCGATCGCCCCGCACATTCACGTTCCACACCTGAATGTTGGGCTCCCGGTAACTGAGGTTGTACTGCCGCGCCAGCTTCTCGCGCAGGATCCGGTAACCGGGATCGTCGTGAATGGCGGTAACCCGGTAAACATCTTCCTGGTCGTCGTTCTGGATGGCGAACAGTTTCATATCGCGCATCACCTTGGGTGACAGGAACTGCTGGATAAAGCTCTCGTCCTTGAAGTTCTTCATGGCGAAATGAAGGGTTTCCAGCCAGTCAGTGCCGGCAATGTCCGGGAACCATTCGCGGTCTTCGTCGGTCGGGTTCTCGCATATCCGGCGCAGGTCCATGAAGATCGAAAAACCCAGAGTGTAGGGGTTCAGCCCCGAATACCACGGACTGTTGAACGGGGGCTGGTAAACCACGGCGGTGTGGCTCTGCAGGAACTCCAGCATGAAGCCGTCGTTGACCAGGCCCTTCTCATACATTTTGTGCGTCAGCGTGTAATGCCAGAAGGTGGCCCAGCCCTCGTTCATCACCTGAGTCTGCCGTTGGGGGTAGAAGTACTGGCCCAGCTTGCGCACGATACGGACAATTTCCCGCTGCCAGGTTTCCAGCAGGGGCGCATTCTTCTCGATGAAATAGAGAATGTTTTCCTGGGGCTCTTCCGGGAACCGTCGCTGGCGTTTGACCGGGTCTTCGTCATCGTCGAGTCGCGGAATGGTGCGCCAGAGGTCATTGATCCGGCGTTGCTGGTACTCCTCACGCTCCTGCTGCCGTCGTTGCTCCTCAACCGCCGAGATGGGGGCCGGGCGCTTGTAGCGATCTACCCCGTAATTCATCAGGGCATGGCAGGAGTCGAGAATCTGTTCCACGGCATCCACGCCATGACGTTCTTCGCATTCCGCCACGTAATGGCGGGCGAACACCAGGTAATCGATGATGGCGCTGGCGTCGGTCCAGGTGCGGAACAGGTAGTTGCCCTTGAAGAAGGAGTTGTGACCGTAGCAGGCGTGGGCAATGACCAGCGCCTGCATCGGCAGGGTGTTCTCCTCCATCAGGTAGGCGATGCAGGGGTTGGAGTTGATGACGATTTCGTACGCCAGCCCCATCTGGCCGCGCTGGTACCCTTTGGACGTGCTCAGGAACTGCTTCCCGAAGGACCAGTGGTGATAGCCCACGGGCATTCCGACCGAACTGTAGGCGTCCATCATCTGCTCGGCGCTGATGACTTCTATCTGGTTCGGATAGGTGTCCAGGCCGAACTCGGCGGCGCACTTGGCGATTTCATCATCGTATTTCCTGATCAGATCGAAGGTCCACTCCGAACTGGTCGAGATGGGCTGGCGGTCCCCAACGTGCCCGTTTTCCGGAACGTCGGGACGGTCCATCATATCGGTCATGCGGCTTTCCTCTCGAACAGCTGGCGGAATACCGGATAGATTTCACCCGGGTCGGCGATCTGTTGCATGGCAAAGCTCTGGGGGAAGCGCTCCATGATCTTTTCGTATTCGTACCAGAGCATCTGGTGATCCTGGGGTGTAATCTCGATATAGGCGTAGTACTGCACCAGGGGCAGGATGCTGTCGGCCAGAATCTTGCTGCAGACGGGCGAATCGTCGTTCCAGTTATCACCATCCGACGCCTGGGCGGCATAGATGTTCCATTCGGAGGGTGGGTACCGGGACTCGACAATCTTCTTCATCAGCTTCAACGCACTCGACACGATGGTGCCGCCGGTTTCCCGGGAGTAGAAGAACTCTTCTTCGTCGACTTCTTTGGCGCTGGTGTGATGACGGATGAACACCACGTCGATCTTCTTGTAGTTCTTCTTCAGGAACAGGTAGAGCAGGATGAAAAAGCGCTTTGCGATGTCCTTGTGCATCTGGGTCATGGACCCGGACACGTCCATCAGGCAAAACATGACGGCGCTGGTCGCCGGTTGCGGGTGCTTCCGGTGCTGGCGGTAACGCAGGTCAATCTCGTCGATGAACGGAATCCGCCGGACGTTCGCCTTCAGGCGGGCAATTTCTTCCTCCAGCACCTGAATCTGATCTTCATGGCTGAAGGCGGGATCCAGATCTTCCGGCGCCGATTTCAGGTCCGCGAGTTGTTCCTCCAGCTCCCTGATCTTCTTCTTGCGGGCTCCGCCGAGACCAAGCCGGCGCGCGTGGGCGCCCCGGAGTGACCGCACCACATCCAGCTTGGCGGGCACACCCTGAGTGGTGAAACCGGATCGGACGTATTTGAACGCGTCAGTATCCTTCAGCTTCTTGCGGGCGAGGTTGGGCAGTTCCAGATCGTCAAACAGGAAATCCAGGAATTCCTCCTGAGTGATCTGGAAAGCAAACTCGTCCATCCCCTCGCCATCGGGGCTGGCCTTGCCCTGTCCCTGGCCGCCGCCACCGCCCCCGGGCGGTTTCGGGATGGTGTCTCCCGCCACGAACTCCTGGTTGCCCGGATGCACCACCTCGCGGCGACCACCCTGGCCATGGTGGAAAATCGGTTCCTCGATGTCGCGGGTCGGGATGCTGACGTTTTCGCCCCGCTCGATGTCGGTAATCGAGCGCCGCTGCACCGCGTCCGCCACCGCTTTCTTGATGTGGTGGCGATAGCGGCGCAGGAACCGTTCCCGGTTCACCGCGCTCTTGTTTTTCCCGTTCAGTCGCCGGTCGACTACGTGGGTCATACCCATAACGTTACTCCAGTTCAGCGCTCGGTCGCTGACTTAGTGAGACTTACGAACCCTCAGGTACCATTCTGCGAGCAGACGCACCTGTTTCTCCGTGTAGCCTCGATCGACCATGCGCTCGACGAACTGCTTGTGCTTCTTCTGATCTTCCTGGCTGGCTTTCGGGTTGAAGGAAATAACCGGCAGCAGATCTTCGGTGTTCGAGAACATCTTCTTCTCGATCACGCTGCGCAGTTTCTCGTAACTGAGCCAGGACGGATTGCGCCCCTGATTGTTGGCCCGGGCGCGGAGCACGAAGTTGACCACCTCGTTCCGGAAGTCTTTCGGGTTGCTGATGCCGGCCGGCTTCTCGATCTTCTCCAGCTCGTCGTTGATGGAGGAGCGGTCGAGAATTTCGCCGGTTTCCGGATCCCGGTACTCCTGGTCCTGGATCCAGAAGTCGGCGTACGTGACGTAGCGGTCGAACAGGTTCTGACCGTATTCGCTGTAGCTTTCCAGGTAGGCGGTCTGGATTTCCTTGCCGATGAACTGCACATAGTGCGGTGCCAGGAACTCCTTGATGAAGCGCAGGTAGCGCTCCTGAACCTCGGCCGGGTACTGCTCCTGCTCGATCTGCTTTTCAATCACATACAGCAGGTGCACCGGGTTGGCCGCCACTTCCGCGGTGTCGAAGTTGAACACCTTGGAGAGGATCTTGAACGCGAAGCGGGTGGACAGCCCGTCCATGCCCTCGTTCACGCCGGCTGCATCCCGGTACTCCTGGATCGACTTGGCCTTGGGGTCGGTGTCCTTGATGTTCTGGCCGTCGTAAACCCGCATTTTCGAGAAGATACTGGAATTCTCCGGTTCCTTGATGCGCGACAGCACCGAGAACTGCGCGAGCATATCCAGGGTATCGGGGGCACAGGGCGCACCGGCCAGGGAGCTGTTTTTCAGCAGCTTCTTGTAGATCTCGATTTCTTCGGTCACCCGCACACAATAGGGCACCTTCACGATGTATACCCGGTCCAGGAAGGCCTCGTTGTGTTTGTTGTTGCGGAAGGTCTGCCACTCCGATTCGTTGGAGTGGGCGAGAATCACACCGTCGAAGGGCACTGAGCCCATGCCTTCGGTGGTGTTGTAGTTGCCTTCCTGGGTTGCTGTCAGCAGCGGGTGCAGCACTTTGATCGGGGCTTTGAACATCTCCACGAATTCCAGCAGCCCCTGATTGGCTTTGCACAGGCCGCCGCTGAAGCTGTAGGCATCGGGATCATCCTGGGAGAAATCTTCCAGCATCCGGATGTTGACCTTGCCCACCAGGGCCGAGATGTCCTGGTTGTTGTCATCGCCCGGCTCGGTCTTGGAAACGCCAATCTGGTCGAGTACCGACGGGTATTTCTTCACGACACGGAACTGGCCGATGTCGCCTCCATACTCGTGCAGGCGCTTGACCGCCCAGGGTGACATGATGTTTTTCAGGTACCGGGCCGGGATGCCGTATTCCTCTTCCAGAATCTGGGCGTCTTCGGCGGGGTCAAAGAGCCCCAGCGGGGACTCGTTAACGGGCGACCCTTTGATGGCATAGAACGGCACTTTCTGCATCAGGGATTTGAGCTTTTCGGCCAGGGACGATTTACCGCCGCCCACCGGGCCAAGCAGATACAGAATCTGTTTCTTTTCTTCCAGTCCCTGGGCAGCGTGGCGGAAGAACGACACAATGTTCTCCACGGCATCTTCCATGCCGTAGAACTCGGAGAATTCCGGATAGCGCTTGATAACCTTGTTGGAAAAGATGCGTGACAGGCGGGAGTCACGAGAGGTATCGATGAGTTCTGGTTCGCCGATGGCAATTAACATTCTCTCAGCGGCCGTGGCGTAGGCCGTTGGGTCCTTTTTGCAGATCTCCAGGTATTCCTCCAGGCTGAATTCTTCCTCCTGGGTACTCTCATACCTATCTTTAAAGTGCTGCATGATGGTCATAGATAGCCCCTCGCTTGCTCTCTTATAGTCAGCTCTCAGTTCACGCAATGTCCCCGTTGCATCGGTTCCGCCAGTCTGGGCGGTCTGTTTAGTTATGGGTGGAAGGAATGGATACTTTCAAGCCGCCCGACAATCTCGCTGCCGCGGCGGCCTGCATACTCTGAGCTTAGTTCACGGTCGAAAAATTGGACAGTGGGGAAGTGGTTAAGGTTCATTAAATTGTGTTACGGGGTGGCGGGTGCTTGGAGGCTGGAGCGCGTGCGGGGTGATTTTGCATCCTCTTGTTGAAACTCGCTTTGCTCAGACAAACAAGAGGTTGCAAAATCACCCTGCACACAATCCGATCGCGCTACATGCGGTAACGCGCTTTGAAGGTTAACGCTTGGTGAGACGAAATACGCTTTCGGTGGCGCCGGCCAGGCCTTTGCGTTTGGTGAACGGGTGGTCCTTGGCCAGGGTGTTGGTGAGGACGTGTTCGATCTCGTAGTCCTCGCCGTAGAGTTCCCGGACTTCGTCGTCGCTGACGTTGAACGGGGGGCCTTTGATCTCGGTGTCGTAGTCGAGCGTGATCAGCAGGATCTTGGTGCCGTCCGGGATGATTGCCGTCAGGTGTTCCACGTAGCCCTTGCGCATGTGTGGTGGTAGGGCGATCAATGCGGCCCGGTCGTAGACCAGGCGGATGTGTTTCAGGTCGTCCGGAACCAGTTGGAAGAAGTCGCCGCACCAGAGTTCAAGATCGTCGTGCTTGAACGTGGTGAAGGGCTCGCCCGGGTGCACCTTGGCTTTTTCGCCGCCTTCCTCGAAGAAATCCTTACAGGCCACGTCGCTGAGTTCAACGCCAATGACAGGATGACCGCGGTCATGGAGCCACCACATATCATGGGCCTTGCCGCAAAGAGGAACGAAAACGGCACTGGTGGCCTTGCCGGCCAGTTCCGGCCAGTGATCGTAGAGGTACTGGTTGACGGTGCCCTCGTGAAAGCCGATTTCCTTTTTGGCCCAGCGTTCGTGCCAGAACTGATGTTCCATGGTTTTGCACTCCCTGATTTGGACGTTTGGTTCAGTCTACCCTAATCTTTGCCTGTCTTGATTCAGGAGAAAAGTATGAAAGCCGTGTTCCTTGATGCCAACACATTGGGTAACGATGTGGACCTTACCCCGATTGAACGTATCACCGGTGGTCTGGTGAAGCATGGAAAAACCGCGCCGGCCGAGGTGCTCGAGCGCATCCGTGGCTTTGATACGGTCATCGTCAACAAGGTGGTCCTGACGCGGGAGCATTTCGAGGCCTGTCCGGAACTCGACACCATTGCTGTGGTGGCCACCGGGCTGAACAACATTGATCAGGCAGCGGCAAAAGAGCACGGTGTCCGCGTGCTTAATGTCACCAACTACGGCCGCGCAACGGTCGCCCAGCACACCATGGCGCTGATTCTGGCGCTGGCGACCCGGCTCCTGGATTATGACCGGGACGTGCGGGCTGGCCGCTGGGGTCAGAGTGACATGTTCTGTCTGATGGACCACCCCATTATGGAACTGGAAGGTCGGACTCTGGGCGTGGTTGGCTATGGCGATCTGGGGCAGGGTGTGATTGAGCGCGCCGAGGCCTTCGGCATGAAGGTTATTCTGGGCGCCCGGCCCGGACAGCCGGCCGGTGAGGTGGAGGGCTACCCGAGGTTGCCTTTCGACGAGTTCCTCCAGAAGGCGGATGTCATATCTCTGCACTGCCTGCTCACCGACGAAACCCGGAACCTGATTGGGGCCCGGGAATTGAAGATGATGAAAAACGACGCCCTGCTGATCAACACCAGCCGTGGCGGGCTGGTGAATGAACAGGCGCTGGCAGATGCGCTGCGGGCGGGCGAGATAGGCGGTGCCGGATTCGATGTGCTGACGGAGGAGCCCCCGCGCAATGGCAACCCGTTGCTGTCGGGCGACATTCCAAACCTGATCGTCACGCCGCACTCGGCCTGGGCAAGTCAGGAGGCCCGGCAGCGTATTGTCGACATTACCGCCCGGAACCTTGGCTCGGTCGCCTGACCCGGGAGTAAACAAAAAGCCCCGGCGTTGGCCAGGGCTTCTGGATGAGCTTTGACCTGATCAGAACGACCAGCCGACACTTGCGGAGGCGCCAAGCTGGTACATTTCCAGGGTGACAGTCTGGTTAGTGGCCAGCGGATTCGGGCCGGATACTTCTTTTTTGGGTGAGAAAAAGGCCATGCCGGACAGCGCCAGCTGATTGCTGATATTGTGGGTAAACCCACCGGTGAAATGCCACTCCTGGATTCCCGGCGCCAGTATGTTGAGAAGTACGTCCTCGCTGGAGACCGGGTTTTCCCCGTAACTTACGCCGGCCCGCCAGGCATGGTTCCGTGTCTGCTGCCATTGCCAACCAAGCTTGAATATGGTCATGTCATCCCACCCGAAACCGGCGCCCTGATCCGAGCCCAAGGGCGCTGTCATCAGGTTGGGAAGCAGCGGGTTGCCCACACTGTCGATCTCGCTGTAGCGGATGTGCTGTATATCCAGCAGGAACCAGTGATCCTCGATACCCGACCAGGCAACCCCGGCATTGAACATCTGGGGAATGTCGAAATCGCCCTGTTCGGCGAACAGGCCCCGGTATTTGTCGAACTCATCCATTTTCAGGATATTGCGCCAGCTCACGCCGCCACGGAGCGAGTCGGTAATCTCACCTTGCCAGCCGATCTGGTAGCCGTAGCCCCAGGCATCGTCAGTCCCCCTGTTCGACACGGCACTGCCGTCAGACGAGAAGGCTGCGAAACCTTGCAGGCCCTCTGCCTCGAACCGCTGATAGGCGATAACCGGTGAGATACCGATGGCCTGGTTGTCGGAAAACTCCCAGGACCAGGTTGGTGCAATGAACAGTTGCTCGAGGTTTACACTGGTACGGCCGCCATAAAACGGGCCACCGTTACCGCCCGGGTAGTCGGTATTCATGCCACCGTTGGCGAACACGGATACGCCGAACGCAGTATTCTCGGACAGCGACCGGTTGAAGCCGAAATGGGGAATGGCAAACGCATCGCGGCTGCTTTCATAGGTGCCGGGTGTAAGGGGAAACATGTCGTTCTGGGTCGGGTTGCCGTCCACCGAGTACTGGCGTTTCGGTGAGAACACCTCAATGCCACCGTCCATCCGATCGCCAATGAATGCCATGCCGGCCGGATTGGTAGCGGCAGCGATGCTGTCCTGGGACAGGGAGCTTCCGGCGCCGGCCATGCCTTTGTTAACGGTACCGTATCCATGGCTGAAATAACCGTTGGTTGCCAGCGCGGATGCCGGGATGAGAGCCAGAACTGCGGCCATTGTCAGTCTTGAGCGCATAGGTGAACACCTGTTCGTATAATACCGTCACATTTACGACACACTTTCTACAGAAAATCTTTTATAATTTGAAGTGATTAAAAATGATATGTTTATAGTTTTTGGGTTTGGGCTCGCAAAAGAGACGTAATTGGCCATACTCTGTTGTGTCAGGTATCTACCTGATAACTTGTATAAAACTTTATAGAGCAGGGTGTTGAGTGGCTTCCTTCCAATTTAAAGAGCGGCTCCAGTCCGCCGAAGACTGGATCCTGGCAAACCCCAATCCGCCACAAAGCTGGCCCTGGACCTGGCTCTATAAAGTCGGTCGCTCGGCGTATGCGCTGGCCCGGGACGTGCTTAGCGGTCAGTTGACGCTGCACGCGATGAGTCTGGTCTACACCACGCTGCTCAGCATCGTGCCCCTCCTGGCCCTCAGTTTCTCGGTGCTCAAGGCCCTGGGCGTGCATCAGCGCATGGAGCCGTTTCTGTTCCAGTTCTTTGAGCCGATGGGCCCTCAGGGTATCGAGCTGGCGGAGAAAATACTGGGCTTCGTGGACAACATGAAAGTCGGCGTGCTTGGCTCGGTCGGCCTCGCCCTGCTGGTGTACACGGTGGTCTCGCTGCTCCAGAAGATCGAGCGTTCCTTCAACATGATCTGGCGGGTGCCGGACATGCGGTCCATGGCCCAGCGCTTCAGTAACTACCTCAGCGTGATTATGGTGGGTCCCTTGCTGATGGTCTCGGCCATAGGCATCAGTGCCACCATCTTCTCCTCGACCTATGTCCAGGCGTTGATGAAGATCGAGCCGTTAGGTTCACTGATCCTCGTGGCCAGCCGATTCACGCCTTTTTTCCTGGTGGTCGGCGCTTTCACCTTCGTCTACATCTTCATGCCGAACACCCGGGTGAAACTTCGCTACGCCTTTATCGGCGGATTGGTCGCGGGCGTTTCCTGGCAGGCTGGCGGTATGCTGTTTGCGTCTTTCGTGGCCGGCTCAGCCAAGTACGCGGCCATCTACTCGAGCTTTGCGATCGGGATCATTCTGCTGATCTGGACCTACCTGAACTGGATGATTCTCCTTCTCGGCGCCAGTCTGGCGTTCTATCTCCAGAATCCCGGTTCGGTGGCCAAGCGTCGGCAGGTCCAACTGGCGCCCGAGCTTCAGGAAAAAGTAGCCCTGGCGCTGATGTGGATGGTGGCCAAGCCCTTCAATGACGGGGAGGCAGCGCCGCAGCAGGAAGTGCTCGAACATCGGCTGCGGGTGCCGGGTGAGGTTACCCGTGGGGTGAGCGACAAGCTCATCCGTGCCGGGCTCCTGTCGTTGGCCGGGCGTCAGGGAGATCAACTGGTGCCGGGCCGAAGCCTTGATGGCATCTCCATTGCTGATGTGCTGAAGGTAGTGCGCCGTGATGAGGACCGCGTGGCGGATCGCCTGCCGGTCTACCTGCCGTTCGATCTCCTGCACGGAACAGAGGAACGGCTATCAACGTCGTTTTCGGAACTCCTGAAATCCGGCAAGACGGTCGAGGAAACCATCGAAGCGGAGGAGCAGGAGGCGGTCTCACACCCGGGTGGTTGAACGTCCACCTTCCTGAAGCATTGCCGTCAACGAATGCTGCAACTGATTAATCTGCTCCGGTGCCAGCTGGAGGACCTTCGGAAGGTCCTCTTCGGCAAGGTTGCGCTGGTTCGCGTGCCGAAGCACCTCCCGGGTGCCGATGATCATGCCGTCGTTCAGCGGTGTCTGTGTCTGCCGCGGTGCCGGACGCTCCGCGCCGAGTAGCAGTGCATTGAACTGGGGCGGAAGATTCCACTCATTGGCCAGCAATTGGCTGGTGGCCCATTGATGCCGTACCAGTGAATGCCGGATCAGAGCCGGGGTCGGATCGCTTTTCAGGCGCGCCCGGCAGATCCGGTGCAACTCCCGACGAATGGTGATGTAGGCCAGTGCCGGCAGCAGTCCCGCCATGAAATGGGCGCTGGAATCGGCTTTCTGCGCCCGTGCGCTGAGTTCGGAAGCCCGGGCGCAGGTCAGCCCCCAACGCCAGACCCGTTGGGCGAATAGGGCCTCCTGGCTGTTGCGGGCGGCCATCATGGGGCGCATTACGGCGGCGGAGACCACGTTGCGAATACCGTCCAGCCCGAGCAGAAACACCGCCTGGTCAACCGAATCGATGGTTTGGTCCCCGTGGCGGAAATAGGGGCTGTTGGCCATTTGCAGCAGTTGGTCGGTCAGGGCGGGGTCGCCCAGAATGATGTCCGTCAGGCTTTGGCGGTCGGTGGTGTCGTCCGACAGCGCCCGCATCAGCGTCGGAAGGCTCAGGGGCTGGCGCGGCAGTTCTTCCAACCGGCCTGCACTCAGGCGCTGCTGCAGTTCATCAATGACTTCGGTGACGGACGATAAGTCCCCCTCCAGCTCAGACGGCGCAACATCAAGCAACCAGCAGAACAGGTGTTCTTCCAGTTGACGGGCGAGCAGGGCACCGGTTTCAGTGTCTTCGTCGGTGAATTGGTCCTGGGCCGGGTTGAAAAGTCGCGGCTCTGGTGCCGGCGAGACCGGTTGAGGTTTCGAAAAAAAGCCTGAAATCCAGGAAAGAAAACCTGGCATCCGTTGCCTCCGGGTCAATCAGTAGCAAAAAAATACGTATCCCTGACCGCGGAGTATAGTCGGCGGCCAAATGGTTGCACAGAAAAGGGCTGATTGATTAAGGCTATTGTCTAGAGCACGGATTGGCCGAAAACAAACACCAACTGGCAGATGCCCGCGGCCATCCCGAGGAAAGCCCCGACCAGAATCAGTTTGATTTCGTCTTCCTGGAAGCACGGCCGGAGCAGATCCTGAAACTCTTCGGAGGAGAGGGCGATCATTCGTTCCACCATGATGGATTCGACCGCCCGGGCGCGATCCTTTTCGAAGACCGGGTTGTTGAACGACGTCTGTGAGATTTCGATCGCTTTTTCGCCTACCTGTTGCTTCAGGGTGGCAAACCCGGTGGGGCCGAAGGCCATCTGAGTGAGCGCTTTGCCCATGCCGGCGGTTTCGTCCACCAGGGGTTTGATGTGCTTTTTCACCATGTTGCGGGCCCGTTCCCCTTTCGGGCCTTCGAGAATCGCGTTGATGATGTTGCCCACCGTGAGGATTTCATGGGTAACGATGTGGCAAAAGGATTCGGCAACTGCTGGCTGGCGTTTCAGGAACAGGCCCTGGATACGGAAAGGCCCGACTTTCTTGGCGTGCAATGGTCGGAAAATCACGTTCAGGGCAATCCAGTTGGTGGCCCACCCCACCAGGAGCCCGAAGAAGGGCAGCACCCACCAGCTTTGGTAGAAATACCAGACAGCCATCTGGATCAGGCCGAACAGGAACCCGAAATACAGCCCGGAGTTGACGATAAACCGGAACTCAACCTGGCCACATTCGAGGAAGATCCGGTTGAGCAGCTGTTTGTCGCTGGCCAGCCGTTCGATCACCATGCCCTTGATGTCGAGCAGGTCCTCAATGTTCGTGGAGACGTCCTCTACCAGGTTATCCACCAGTTGCGGCGTGGATTTGCGGACCCGGTCATACACCATGTTACGAGCGGAGGACGGCAGGTTTTCCCAGAATGTCGGGTATTCCCGCAGCATCATTTCATCAACGTATTCCTCAATGCGCGGATCGACAGAATGAACAATGTGGGTAGCGAGAATCTTGGGATCGATCTGCTGGAAGATTTCCCGCACGGTGCCGATCTTGGAAATGGTGGCATCGACGCTGATGGCAGCCATTTTCCGGGCTTTGGACGGAATGATGCCTTGCCAGCCCAGCAATGGGGGTTTTCCCACGAATTCCAGCGGGTAAAAAGTCATCTTGATGGCGAGCCAGTTGGTCGTCCAGCCAATCAGGGCAGCAATGACGGGAATGCTGAGGTACTGCCAGAATTCAGGGGTGATGAAAACGTTTGTCATCCGCTACTCGCCAGTATCCGTTGTTGTTGCTGTGGGGCATGCAACCCTATGGGAAAGCCTCTCCAAAACCCGCTCAAGCACGTCCATGTGGCGCTTGAGCTACGCCATCCATGGCTCCGCACAGTTTTGGAGAGGCTTTCCCACAGCGTTGCCCAGGCTCAGGCAGCCACTCTCATTAGTCATGCAGTCAGGGATAATGTTGGTAGAGGTGTGTACTGTCAATGACTTGGGTGCCAGTCTGAGGCGGCGTTACGGCCGCTAGGCCGATTCGCCCAGATCTCCCCACAGCCACTGGCACAGGGCCATGGCCGCTACCGGAGCGGTTTCGGTCCTGAGCACGCGAGGTCCCAAAGCCACTGGCAGGAATCCGTTTTGCTCGGCGAGGGCAATTTCGTCTGCGGTAAGCCCGCCCTCCGGACCAATCATCAGGGCGATGCGGCCGGGCTTTGCCATGGCGGTGAGGGACTGTTCCGTGCGGTGATGGAGTACCAGCCGGATGTCGCAGTCACGGCTGTGCTCCAGCCATTGTGCCACGGTCATTACGGGCAGGATTTCAGGAACCCTGGCCCGACCGCACTGTTCGGCGGCACTTACGGCCACCGACTGCCAGTGTCGCAGGCGTTTGTCTTCCCGGTCCCCTTTGAGCTTCACATCGCACCGCTCGGTGGTGAGAGGCACAATGCGGGTGACGCCCATCTCCACCGCTTTCTGAACGGCATAATCCATGCGGTCGCCTTTGGACAGCGTCTGGCCAAGGACAATCTCCAGGGACGATTCGGTCGGATTGGTCTCAGGCTCGCCCACCAACACCTCCACCTGTTTCTTGCCGGCGGCGGTGATGGTGGCCGGATAGTCCTGACCGTCGCCGTTGAAAAGGCGCAGCGCCTGTCCCGGCTGCATACGCAGCACCCGCCCGACGTGCTGGGCGGCGTTGTCGTCCAGCTCGGCAGTAGCGCCGCTGTGCAGCGGCGAGTCAGTATAAATTCTGGGGATGCGCATGCCTTCGTACCCTGGTCAGTCCCGGACGGCGATTTCGATGCCTTCGGTCGCGACCTGTGCCAGGTGACGGATCTGGTCTTCGGTGATGACGTAAGGCGGCATGAAGTAAACCACATTACCCAGGGGGCGAAGCAAGGCCTGACGGGTCAGCGAGTGCTGGTAGACCCGAATGCCCCGGCGTTCCTGCCAGGGGAAGGGCGTTTTGGAGGCCTTGTCCTTGACCATCTCCACGGCCAGGGTCATGCCATGCTGGCGAATATCGCCAACGTTGGGATGGTCGGCCAGGTGGGCCACGGAATCCGCCATGCACGCGGAAAGCTGGCGATTGCTTTCTATCACATTGTCGTCCCGGAAGATGTCCAGGGTGGCCAATGCCACGGCGCAGCCGATCGGGTTGCCCGTGTAGCTGTGTGAATGCAGGAAGGCTTTCAGGGTTTCGTAGTCGTCGTAGAAAGCGTTGTAGACGCTGTCAGTGGTCAGTACCACCGACAATGGCAGATAGCCTGCGGTCAGCCCCTTGGACAGGCACATGAAGTCCGGGGTGATGCCGGACTGTTCGCAGGCAAACAGAGTGCCGGTGCGGCCAAAACCGACGGCAATCTCGTCTGCAATCAGGTGCACACCATAGCGGTCACAGGCTTCGCGCAGTTTGGTGTGGTAGATCGGGTGGTGCATGCGCATGCCGCCGGCGCACTGGATCAGCGGTTCAACCACCACGGCGCAGATTTCGTCGTGCTTCTCGGCGAGCAGCTTTTCCATGGCTTCGAACTGACGCAGTGCGTAGGCTTCGTCGGTCTCGCCCGCCTCTTTGTTGAACGCGTCAGGGGAGGGCGCGGTCAGGACTTCCATCAGCAGGGGCTGGTAGGTGTCCTTGTACAGCGCCACGTCGCCCAGGGCCAGCGCCCCGAGGGTTTCCCCGTGATAACTGTTGCTGAGGTTCACGAAGTTCTTTTTGCCGGGCCGCCCGTGGTTCTTCCAGTAGTGGAAGCTCATTTTGAGAGCGGCTTCAATCGCCGAGGAGCCGTTGTCGGCGTAGAAGCACTTGTTCAGGCCTTCCGGGGTGACTTCAATCAGGCGCTCGGACAGATTAACCACCGGCTCATGGGTGAATCCCGCGAGGATGACGTGTTCCAGTTGGCTGATCTGTTCCTGAATGGCCGCGTTGATTCGCGGATTGGCATGGCCGAACAGGTTGACCCACCAGGAACTGACGGCATCGATGTACCGATTGTTCTCGAAATCTTCCAGCCAGACCCCTTCACCCCGTTTGATGGGGACCAGGGGCAGCGTTTCGTGGTCTTTCATCTGGGTGCAGGGGTGCCACACGGACTTGAGGCCGCGGGCCACTAGGTCGGCATTGCGCATGGTGAATCTCCGGTCTGGCTGTCAGTTTCAAATGTTGGCTGTTAACCTGAGCGGATATTACAGTTAACGGCGCGAGCTGACCACCTTGCCAACGGCCTCTGACCTGCCGGCCAATGCTGTGGATTTCCCGGCATTCTGGCCAGTTTCCACAAGGAGTGGAACGAAGTCCGACAGGAAGAACACTGGTTTCTTAAGAGCGAAGGTGAGTGGCACTGTGAATTCCGGGTTCGCATTGAGGGCGTGCCCGCGAAAATCCAGGGCATGATGAGGCTTCAGGGAGACAGCCTGTCCTGCACGAATCAGGTCAACCTGATAGTCCGGTGCGATGTGCCGTTGCTGGGAAAGAAGATTGCCAGGTTCCTGGCGGATGATTCCCACGCCAAGATTGAGCGTGAGTATCAAACCACCCGCCAGTTACTCTGAGGCAGTGATCAGTGGGCGAGGACCCGGGACAGGAATGCCTGGGTACGTTCGTTCTGGGGGTTATCGAACACCTCGTCCGGTTTGCCCTGCTCGACGATCTGACCTTCGTGGATATAGATCACCCGGTCGGCCACTTCACGGGCGAAGCCCATCTCGTGGGTGACGACCATCATGGTCATTCCTTCCTTGGCCAGCTCGCGCATGACGTCCAGCACTTCACCGATCATTTCCGGATCGAGCGCTGATGTCGGCTCATCGAACAGCATCAGGCGCGGTTCCATGGCCAGAGCGCGGGCGATGGCAACGCGCTGCTGCTGGCCGCCGGATAGCTGGCTCGGGTACTTGTCGGCCTGATTGCCGATGCCCACCCGATTGAGCAATCGTTCGGCGGTGGCGTTGGCGACGGTCTCCGAGCTGCTCTTGACCTTCTGTGGCGCCAGCATGATGTTCTTCTTCACCGTCAGGTGCGGGAACAGATTGAACTGCTGGAACACCATGCCGACTTCCTTGCGGATCTCGGCCAGGGATTTCGGGTTGCCGCTCTTCGGCGCGAGCGGATGGCCATCCACCGTGAGGTGGCCGGATTCGAATTCTTCCAGACCGTTGACGCAGCGGATCAGGGTGGACTTGCCGGAGCCACTGGCGCCGATGATAACCACCACTTCGCCTTTGGCGACAGTGAGGTCAATGTCTTTCAGGACATGCAGCTTGCCGAAGTACTTGTTCATGCCCTTCATTTCTACAATATCAGTCATGAGTCGCTTTCCTTCAGACAGAGGCCAGACCGCGCCGCTCAACGTAGCGGAGGATCAGGGACAACGAGAGGGTAATGGCGAGATACAGGATCGCGACCACGAAATACACCTCGAACGCGGTGAAGGTATTGGCGATGTAGATCTGACCCTGGCGGACCAGCTCGCCGACACCAATGACCGAGAACAGTGACGTGTCCTTGATGCTTACAATGGCCTGGTTGCCCAGGGGCGGGATCATCCGGCGGAATGCCTGAGGCCAGATGATGGACCAGAAGGTCTGGGTCCGGGACAGGCCAAGGGAAAGGCCGGCTTCGGTCTGGCCTTTGTCGATGGACTGGACGCCACCGCGCACGACCTCTGAGATGTAGGCGCCGGAGTTCAGGGCAATGGCCGCGATGCCTGCAGTCAGGGGGTCGATGGGGCCGCCGATCAGGTCAGGCAGGCCGTAAAAGATGAACAGCACCTGCACCAGGATGGGCGTGCCGCGGAAGATTTCGATGTACGCGGTTGCCGGCCAGCGCAGGAACCATTTCTTGTTGATGCTCAGAAGGCCGAAAAAGATGCCGAGGGCAAAGCCGATAATAAGGCCGCCAAATGAGATCAACAGGGTGTAGGGAATCCCCTCGAGTAGAAAGGGAATGGAGTCGATGGCCGCTTGCCAATCGAACTGAAACTGGAATTCCACAGTGAGAATCTCCGAAGGGTTTTGCAGTCAGGAATAGCCGGGGTGGAGTCACCCCGGCGCAGGGAATCAGACCCTGTGGGTCCGGCTGCCCTTACATGCCTTCCGGCATCGGGCCAAACCACTTCTCGTAAATGGTCTTGTAGGTGCCGTCTTCCTTCATGGCAGCGAGGGCCTCATTCACGTCGTCAACCCATTCACTGCCGTCCTTGAGCGCAATGCCGTACTGCTGGCCTTCATACAGCTTGCCAACGGTCATGACCTTGCCTTCTCCCTTGGTGCGGGCGAAGTAACCAACGTTCGGAGCGTCGTAGAAGACCGCATCAATGGCCCGTGACATCAGCGCCATGTACATGTCGGAGCTGCCCGGATACGGGGTAACGCCGTCGTCCTGATCGAGGGTCTTCATCAGGTAATCGTAACTGGTGGACCCGATCTTGGTGCCGATCTTCTTGCCTTCGAGGTCTTCCAGCGTCTTCACGCTGTCCTCACCCTCGCGCACCAGAATGCGCAGACCGGAGTCATAGTACGGGTCGGAGAAATCGACAATCTGCTCACGCTCTTCGGTGATTGTGATGCCGGCAATGGCGATGTCCACGTTGCCGGTTTGAAGAGCCGGGATGATGCCATTGAAATCCATGGTGTTGAGGTCAATTTCAAAGCCGGCACGCTTGCCCACTTCGCGGATGATCTCCATGTCGAAACCGATCATCTCACCGGTTTCCTGATCCATCATTTCAAACGGAACGAAACTCGGGTCCGTGACGACGCGCAGGGTCTCTGCGCTGACGGTTCCTGCGGCGACGGTGAGTGCGAGGCTGGCGCCAATGGTTTTCAGCCATTTTGTACTCATGCTTTCTCCTTTCGCTTTCTATGATGCTCCGTCTGCCCGGTAAGGCAGGCCGACAATCACGGCTGGTGACTGTGAAAGCCGGGGAGCGTTAATGGAACTGCATCGCAGGGAGTTTAGCTGAATGATCAGCAATTTGCAGGCCAGAGCCCAAATGCGCGGGGGATCATGTCTGTAAAACGCAACGGCTAGCGGTCCATGCAGGGTGGTCTAAACTAAGCAGCGAGCGGGGGTTGGCCGCGGATCGTTCCAGGGTTTTTGTCCGAGTCGCTCCTGTAAAACTGGATTTGATGGAGACTGATGCAATGGAGATGTTTCGGATCGCCCTGGTGGCGTGCGCATTGATGTTCCTTTCACTGACGTCCGCCACCGCAGCGGATAAGCCCAATATCCTCATAATCTGGGGCGACGACGTTGGAATGTGGAATATCAGCGCCTATCACCGTGGGATGATGGGGGGCTCCACTCCCAATATCGACAGCCTTGCCACTGAAGGAATGATTTTCATGGATCATTATGCCCAGGCCTCCTGTACGGCGGGGCGGGCCGCCTTCATTACCGGGCAGTACCCAATCCGTACCGGCTTGACGACGGTCGGGCTCCCGGGGGCCAAGGAGGGGATCCAGGACAGTGATCCGACCCTCGCGCAGATGCTCAAGGACCATGGCTACGCCACCGGACAGTTTGGCAAGAACCACCTGGGCGATCGCGATGAGCATCTTCCTACCGCCCATGGCTTCGATGAATTCTACGGCATCCTCTACCACCTCAATGCCGGGGAGTACCCAGAGCAGTACGACTACCCCAAGGACGAAAAGGTGCTGGAGAAGTACGGGCTCAAGCAACGGGGTATCATCCACTCCAAGGCATTGCCGGATGGCACGCAGGAGATCAGGGACCTTGGCCCGTGGGGCCGGGAGGTGCAACGAAATCTTGACCAGGACGTGCTGGAGGAATCCAAGCGCTTCATCAAAAAGGCAGTCGATGACGACAAGCCGTTCTTCGTCTGGCACAACACCACCCGCATGCATTACCGCACCAACCTCAACGAGGAGTATGAGGGCAAGAGCGGTTACGGGCTCTACGCGGACGGCATGATGGAGCTGGATGACGACGTTGGCGAGCTGCTTGAGCTTCTCCAGGAGCTTGAGGTGGACGATAACACCATCGTGATGTTCTCAACCGATAACGGGGCCCCCTCCAATTCCTGGCCCGATGGTGGCAACCATCCCTTCCACGGCGAGAAGGGCGTGGGTGGCTGGGAAGGCGGTTTCCGCGTGCCGATGCTGGTGAAGTGGAAAGACAGGATTCCGGCCGCAACCCACACCGGGGAGTTCATGACCATGGAAGACTGGGTGCCCACACTGATGGCCTGGGTCGGCGACGATGACATCAAGGAAGACCTGCTTGATGGCATGCAGATCGGTGGGAAGGACTTCAAAGTCCACCTGGACGGTTACGACCAGAGCGACCTGCTTCTGAACAACGGTAAAAGCAAGCGCAAGGAGTTCTTCTACTTCACCGAGACGGTTTTCCATGGAATGCGCTATGGTGACTGGAAGCTCCTGTTCATCGATCAGGAAGAGTGGTTCCGGGCAGAACAGACGCCCCTGTCCACGCCGATCGTGATCAACCTGAAGCTGGACCCGTTCGAGCGTTTCATTGAAGCCCGGGGCTATGACGAGTGGGCCGAGAACCGGAGCTGGATTCTGGGACAGGCCGGGAAAGGCATTGGCAGGTTCGTTGAGACGTTCAAGGAATATCCGCCCAGCCAGAAAGGTATGTCGGTGCAGGTCACCAATCTGAGTGAGATGATCAATAACCAATCCATCAGCCGGTAGTCGGGATCGCTTCTGGCAGGATGGCAAAGAAAAAGGCGCTGCCGAACACGCACGTGCGTGTCGGACAGCGCCTTTTTTGTGGCTGCCAGAACGCCCGGGCGGTACCGGGCCGCCTGGCCAGGCGTGATCAGAAGGAGATCTTCTCCCGCTCGCTGATGCCAAGGTTTTCCCAGATCCTGAGGCTGGGCTGCGCCTGGTTCAGCGTGTAGAAGTGCAGGCCGGGCGCGCCGGCCCGGAGCAGTTTCTCACACATATTGGTCACCACCTCTTCACCGAACTTGCGGATGCTGTCGGTGTCATCGCCGTAGGCTTCCAACTGCTTGCGAATCCAGCGGGGGATTTCCGCGCCACACATGTCGGAGAACCGCACCAGATTGGAGAAATTGACGATGGGCATGATGCCCGGCACCACCGGAATGGTGACGTCCATTTTTTCCAGACGGTCGATGAAGTAGAAATAGCTGTCGGCATTGAAGAAGTACTGGGTGATAGCGCTGTTGGCGCCGGCCTTCACCTTTCGGGCGAAGTTCTGCAGGTCCTCTTCGGCGTTACGGGCCTGTGGGTGAAACTCCGGATAGGCGGCCACCTCAAGGTTAAAGGTGTCGCCGCTGTGCTCGCGAATGAATTCCACCAGCTCGTTGGCGTAGCGGAGCTCGCCGGCCGCTCCCATGCCCGAGGGCATGTCGCCCCGAAGGGCAACGATCCGGTTGATCCCGTTCTCTTTGTACAGATCCAGCAGTTCGCCGATATCCTGGCGGGTGCCGCCCACGCACGACAGGTGGGGCGCGGTGGAAATGCCCTGCTTATGCAGGTTGAGCACGGTTTCAATGGTGCGGTCCCGGGTGGAACCACCGGCACCGAAGGTGACCGAGAAAAAGTCCGGGTTCACCTCGGCCAGCTGACTGCGCACATTCTGCAGCTTTTCCTTGCCCGGATCGGTCTTGGGCGGGAAAAACTCGAAGCTGAAGCGGCGCTTGAACTGTTTCTGACTTTGCATGGGAACGGTCCGATCAGTACTTGTAGCTTTCCGGCTTGTACGGGCCTTCGACCGGTACACCGATGTATTTGGCCTGCTCCGGGGTCATCTTGGTGATGACGCCGCCAAAACCTTCGACCATGGCGCGGGCCACTTCCTCGTCCAGGTGCTTCGGCAGAACCTGAACGTAGACACCCTTCTCGCGAGCGTCTTCCGGAAGATCGGCAAACTTGCGCTCGAACAGGTAAATCTGAGCCAGTACCTGGTTGGCAAACGAGCCATCCATGATTCGTGACGGGTGACCGGTCGCATTACCCAGGTTCACCAGGCGTCCTTCGGACAGCAGGATCAGGTGGTCATTCGTTGCCTTGTCGCGGTAGACCACGTGGACCTGCGGTTTGACCTCGTCCCACTCCCAGTTCTTGCGCATGTAGGCGGTGTCGATCTCGTTGTCGAAGTGCCCGATGTTGCAGACCACGGCCCCGCTCTTGAGCGCCTTGAGCATGTGCGCGTCGCACACGGTCATGTTGCCGGTGGTGGTGACCAGCAGGTCGGTGTTTTGCAGCAGGGCCCGGTCGACGCCCGCCTCGGTGCCGGTGTTCACACCCTCAAGATAGGGGGACACCACTTCGAAACCATCCATGCACGCCTGCATGGCGCAGATCGGATCGGCTTCGGTGACTTTTACAATCATGCCTTCCTGGCGCAGGGACGCAGCTGAGCCCTTGCCGACGTCGCCATAGCCGATCACCAGCGCCTTCTTGCCGGCGAGCAGGTGGTCGGTGGCGCGCTTGATGGCGTCATTCAGGCTGTGACGGCAACCGTACTTGTTGTCGTTCTTGGACTTGGTGACGGCGTCATTCACGTTGATGGCAGGCACCTTCAGGGTGCCCTCGCGCAGCATTTCCTGCAGGCGGTGTACGCCGGTGGTGGTTTCTTCGGTGACGCCGTGGCAGTTGGCCAGGATCTCCGGGTATTTTTCGTGGAGCAGCGCGGTCAGATCGCCACCGTCGTCCAGGATCATGTTCGGTTCCCAGCCGTCGACGTCGGCACCGACGGTGCGCTCGAGGCACCAGTCGTATTCCTCGTCGGTCTCGCCTTTCCAGGCAAACACCGGGATGCCCTGGGCGGCGATCGCCGCAGCGGCCTGGTCCTGGGTGGAGAAAATGTTGCACGAGGACCAGCGCACAGAGGCGCCCAGCTCGATCAGCGTTTCGATCAGCACGGCGGTCTGGATGGTCATGTGGATGCAGCCCATGATATTGGCGCCTTTCAGCGGCTGCTCGGCTTTGTACTTCTCGCGGAGCTTGATCAAGGCCGGCATCTCGCCTTCGGCGATGTTGATTTCCTTGCGGCCCCAACCGGCGAGGGAAATATCGCGGATTTTGTAGTCGTCAAAATTGTTCAGTTGTTCTGCCGGAGTGCTCATGGATGTTCTCCTGTCAGTAATTTGGGCTTGGGCGCATGCCTTCTGTCATACGCCCGAAACAGATTTAGATACCAGCGGCGTCTTTCAGTGACGCTGCGCGGTCGGTCTTTTCCCATGGGAAGGCGGTGAAGGATTTGCCGCCCACCGTCATCTCGAACGGCTCGCGACCAAAGTGGCCGTAGGCAGCCGTCGCCCGGTACATCGGGTGCAGCAGGTCCAGCATGTTGGTGATCGCGTACGGACGCAGGTCGAAGTGCTCACGCACCAGCTGGATGATCTTGTCGTCGCCGATCTTGCCGGTGCCGAAGGTGTTCAGGGAGATGGAGGTCGGCTGTGCCACGCCAATAGCGTAGGAAACCTGGATCTCGCACTTGTCGGCCAGGCCGGCAGCCACGATGTTCTTGGCGACGTAACGGCCAGCGTAGGCGGCGGAACGGTCAACCTTGGACGGATCCTTCCCGGAGAAGGCACCACCGCCGTGGCGGGCCATGCCGCCGTAGGTGTCCACGATGATCTTACGGCCGGTCAGACCGCAGTCGCCCACGGGGCCACCGATCACGAACTTGCCGGTGGGATTGATGTGGAACTGGGTGTCCTTGTGCAACAGTTCTGCCGGCAGAGCGTGCTTGACGATCAGCTCCATCACGGCTTCTTTCAGGTCCGCCTGGGTCACGTCTTCGTCGTGCTGGGTGGACAGAACCACCGCATCGATACCGGCAACGCGGCCGTTCTCATAGCGGCAGGTGACCTGACTCTTGGCATCCGGGCGCAGCCAGGGCAGCAGCCCGCTCTTGCGGGCCTCAGCCTGGCGCTGGACCAGCCGGTGCGAGAAGGTGATAGGAGCGGGCATCAGTACGTCGGTTTCGTTGCTGGCATAGCCGAACATCAGGCCCTGGTCGCCAGCACCCTGATCTTCCGGCTTCTGGCGGTCAACGCCCTGGGCGATGTCGACGGACTGTTTGCCGATGATGTTGATCACACCGCAGGTGTCGCCATCGTAGCCGACTTCGGAGGAGGTGTAGCCGATGTCCTTGATAACACCACGCACCAAATCTTCCAGATCCACCCAGGCGCTGGTGGTGATTTCGCCGCCGACAATGGCAACGCCGGTTTTTACCATGGTTTCGCAGGCTACGCGGGCGTGCGGGTCGTCGGTCAGGATCGCGTCCAGAACCGCGTCGGAAATCTGGTCCGCGAGTTTGTCCGGATGGCCCTCGGAAACCGACTCGGAAGTGAAGATGCTGTAGTCAGACATAGAGTTGCTGCTCCTCGTTGAGCGATTCAAATTCGTGCCGGTGGGTGTCACAAATGACAGGTGCCGGCGACCGCGTTTTTGGTGTTTTTCGGGTATACGTAGAACTACTTACACCCATATCAAAGTTTTTTGATATTCCATTTTGGCCATTCCGTTTCAGGACTGGCCCGTTGTCTTCCAGAATTCCCGGACCTGCACCTGAAAGCCATTGCGCAGGCCGATAAACAGTTGTTCTCCGGCGTTAAGTCCCGCCTCCGCCGCCCAGGCGGTCAGCTCCTCCGGTTCAAAGCCGAGCCAGAGATCGCCGCAGTTTTCCTTGGCCCAGTCCTGATCGTGGCTGCACAGTTCGCTGATCACGAAACAGCCGCCGTTATTCATCAGGGCCGCGGCGTCCAGAAAGATGTCCGCCGGGCTGGGCACATGGTGCAAAACCATGTTTGCCACCACCAGGTCGAACGCATCGCCGCGGGCAAGCAGGGTGTCGGTAACGCCCTCGATCATGTCCACGTTGTTCAGCCGCTCGTCGATGCAGGTCCGGGTGGCCTTGGCCAGCATGTCCCGGCTGTTGTCCAGCGCGACCACGTGGCTGGACAGCTCAGACAGCACCTTGAGGAAGGCTCCTTCGCCCGGCCCGATCTCCAGGGTCGTTTGCCAGGCCTGTTTGGCCGCCCGCTTGCGCAGTAACTCCGCCACCGGTGCGGCGTACAGGTCGAAGGCAGCAATCAGTTCCTGCTGCTCCCGGAACTGTTCCGCGTGGCGGGCAAAGAATACCTGGGACTGGTCTGCCCGCTGGGTCCGGATGGCCTCGATCTTCTCCTGCAGGTGGCCGGGCAACGCCACCCGGTCGACGGTTTCGAAGATCTGACGGATGGTCTGATCCGTCAGCTTGTCACTGTCCAGGTGCAGGGGGCGACGATAGAAGATGGCGTTGCCCTCGCGCTGCGGCTCCAGCAGGCCGGCCTTGTGCATCACCTTCAGGTGGTGGCTCATGCCCGACTGTCGCATCTCGAATAACTGGCTCAGTTCCAGTACGCCGAAGGTGTCCCGGCGCAGCACACGCAGAATCTCCAGGCGTAGCGGATCGCCGCTCGCCTTGAAGATCGGAGCCAGGGCGTCCACGGAGGACAGGTCGTTCGCGTGTGCATTCATGGATGTCATGGTTGCGAAGTGTAGGTCGGTTCCGGTGGTCAATCAATAGCCATATCAAAAAATTTTGATATAGATTTATCATTCTTTGAAATCAGTCCATTTCGGGAATCCGCAGCGCCACTTTGTGCGAATAGCTGCATACCGATTTGCCCCGGCACACAGTAATCGGCGAAAATACGCGCCTCTTTTTTAGACAGTCCGAAATCTTTCCCGAAAAACACTGGAGAAACGTCAATGCCGTCCCGTAAAGATCTCGCCAACGCCATTCGCGCGCTGAGCATGGATGCGGTTCAGAAAGCCAAGTCCGGCCACCCGGGTGCGCCCATGGGTATGGCGGATATCGCCGAGGTACTGTGGAACGACTACCTGAGCCACAACCCGGCCAACCCTCAGTGGGCCAACCGCGACCGCTTCGTGCTGTCCAACGGTCATGGCTCCATGCTGCAGTATTCACTGCTGCACCTGAGCGGGTACGACGTTTCCATTGATGATCTCCAGAATTTCCGCCAGTTGCATTCCAAGACCCCGGGTCACCCGGAATACGGCTACACCCCGGGCGTTGAAACCACCACCGGTCCGCTGGGTCAGGGCATCGCCAACGCGGTCGGTTTTGCCCTTGCTGAAAAGGCGATGGCTGCGCAGTTCAACCGCCCTGGCCACGAGATCGTGGATCACTACACCTACGCTTTCCTCGGTGATGGTTGCCTGATGGAGGGCATCTCCCACGAGGTGTCGTCACTCGCCGGTACCCTGGGCCTCGGCAAACTGATCTTCTTCTACGACGACAACGGCATTTCCATTGACGGTGAGGTCGACGGCTGGTTCACCGACAATACCCCGCAGCGTTTCGAATCCTACGGCTGGCAGGTCATTCCCGCCGTTGACGGGCATGATCCGGACGCCATCCGCGCGGCGATTGAAGCTGGCCGCGCCAACACCGAGCAGCCGACCCTGATTTGCTGCAAGACCATCATCGGCTTCGGCTCGCCGAACAAGCAGGGCAAGGAAAGCTGCCACGGCGCGCCGCTGGGCGACGACGAAATTGCCCTGACTCGGGAGCAATTGGGTTGGGACCACGGTGCGTTCGAGATTCCGTCCGAGATTGCGGCGGCCTGGAACGCGCGCGAGAAAGGCGCCGCGGCCCAGTCCGAGTGGGAACAGAAGTTCGCGGCCTACGAAAAGGCCGAGCCGGAGCTGGCGGCAGAGTTCAAACGCCGGATGGCTGGCGAACTGCCGGCCGATTTCTCGGAGAAGGCCCAGGCCTATATCCAGGAATGTCAGGACAAGGGCGAGACCATCGCCAGCCGCAAGGCCTCCCAGAACACCCTGAATGCCTACGGTCCGCTGCTGCCGGAACTGATGGGCGGGTCGGCCGACCTGGCCGGCTCCAACCTCACCATCTGGAGTGGCAGCAAGGGCCTGACCAAGGAAGACGCCAGCGGCAACTACATCTTCTACGGTGTGCGCGAGTTCGGCATGGCGGCGATCATGAACGGTATCGCCCTGCACGGCGGTTTCGTGCCCTACGGTGCGACCTTCCTGATCTTCATGGAATACTGCCGCAATGCGGTCCGCATGGCGGCGCTGATGAAGCAGCGTTCCATCTTTGTCTTCACCCACGACTCCATTGGCCTGGGTGAGGACGGACCCACGCACCAGCCGGTCGAACAGCTGGCCAGCCTGCGCACCACCCCGAACATGAGCACCTGGCGTCCGGCCGACACCGTGGAATCTGCGGTGGCCTGGAAGGCAGCCCTTGAGCGCAATGACGGCCCGACTGCGATGGTGTTCTCCCGCCAGGGCCTGCCGGCCCAGGCGCGTGATGCCCAGCAACTGACCGATGTCGCCAAGGGCGGTTACGTGCTGTCTGACAGCGAAGGGACACCGGACCTGATCCTGATCGCCACCGGTTCGGAAGTGGCGCTGGCCCAGGATGCGGCCGGCAAACTGCGGGAGCAGGGCAAGAAGATCCGTGTCGTGTCCATGCCGTCCACCGATGTGTTCGAGGCCCAGAGTGCGGCCTACAGGCAGCAGGTGCTGCCGCTGGAAGTGACCAACCGCATTGCCATTGAGGCAGCCATTGCCGACTACTGGTACAAGTACGTTGGTCTGGACGGTCGCGTTATCGGCATGACCACTTTCGGCGAGTCTGCGCCAGCGGGCGAGCTGTTCAAGGAATTCGGCTTTACCGTCGATAACATCCTCGAGGTGGCCTCCGAACTTCTGGAAGCGTGATGACAGAGACCGCGCCGTTTCGCATAGCCATCAATGGGTACGGCCGGATCGGTCAGTGCGTGTTGCGGGCACTCTACGAAAACGGTTATCGCGATCACCTGCAGGTGGTCGCGATCAATGAGCTGTCAGATATCGACACCATTGCCCACCTGACGCGCTATGACTCCACCCATGGCCGGTTTCAGGGGACCATTGACGTTGAAGACAGCGATCTTATCGTGAACGGCGACCGGATCCGGATTCTGAATCATCCGGACCCGGCTGACCTGCCGTGGCGTCTGCTGGACGTGGACCTGGTGCTGGAGTGCTCGGGTGCCTTCTCCGATCGGGAGACGGCCCAGAAGCACATCGATTCCGGGGCCGGGCACCTGCTGTTCTCCCAACCGGCCGAATCCGATGTGGACCGCACAGTGGTCTTTGGCATCAACGACGGCGAACTGACCGGCAACGACCTGATTGTTGCTGCCGGTTCCTGCACAACCAACTGCCTGGTGCCGGTGATCAAGGTGCTGGACGATGCGCTGGGCGTAGAGTGGGGCACCACCACCACCATCCACGCCGCGATGAACGACCAGCCGGTAATTGACGCCTATCACCATCAGGATCTGCGCCGGACCCGCAGTGCCCTCCATAACATTGTCCCGGTTGAAACCGGTCTGGCACGCGGGATCGAGCGGCTCCTCCCCCGCATGGAAGGCCGTTTCAGCTCCGTGGCCATGCGGGTGCCAACCCTCAACGTGTCGGCAATCGACATGGTTGTTAATGTTCGCACCGCCACCTCGGTGGGAGCGGTTAACAAACTGTTAGAGGGCGCCGCAAACAGTGCTTTAAACGGTATCCTTGGCTACACCGATGAGTTGCTCGCCAGCTCCGACTTCAACCACGACTCCCATTCCGGGGTGGTCGACGGCGGCCAGACGCGGGTAACCGGGGGCAACCTGGTGAAAGTATTATGCTGGTTCGATAACGAGTGGGGTTTTGCGAACCGGATGCTTGATGTCAGCCGCTGTTGGCTGAGCAAGACTGACAACTGAATTTAAGACCAAATCAAGGGAACAAGAGTATGGCCATCAAAAAGATGACTGACCTGAACCTCGCCGGCAAGCGGGTATTGATCCGCGAAGATCTTAACGTGCCGGTCAAAGCCGGAAAGGTAACCAGCGATGCCCGCATCCGTGCCTCCCTGCCGACCATCAAGGCAGCGCGAGACGCCGGCGCCAAGGTCATGTTGATGTCCCATCTTGGCCGTCCGGAAGAAGGTGTCTACGACGAGGCTTCCTCCATGAAGCCGGTGGCCGAGCACCTGTCCGGCATGTTGGGCCAGGACGTCCGCCTGATCACGGACTACCTCGACGGCGTCGAGGTGGCTGACGGCGAAGTGGTGCTGTTCGAGAATGTGCGCTTTAACAAGGGTGAGAAGAAGGACAATGAAGAATTGTCCAGAAAGTACGCGGCCCTGTGTGACGTTTATGTCATGGACGCTTTTGGCACCGCCCATCGCGCCCAGGCCTCCACACACGGTGTGGCCCGGTTTGCCCCGGAAGCCTGTGCCGGTCCGTTGCTCGCCGCGGAACTGGAAGCCCTGGGTAAGGCGCTGGACAACCCGGCCAAGCCGGTGGTCGCCATCGTGGGCGGCTCCAAGGTGTCCACCAAGCTGGACGTGTTGAACGCGCTTGAAAAGGTCTGTGACCAGATCATTGTGGGCGGCGGCATTGCCAATACGTTCCTGGCCGCTGCCGGCCATCCGGTGGGCAAGTCGCTGTGTGAACACGACCTGGTGGACACGGCCAAGGACATCGCTGCCCGAGTAGAAATCCCGCTGCCGGTGGATGTTGTGGTCGCCAGTGAGTTTGCCGAGACGGCCACCGCCACCACCAAGAACATCTCGGATGTGTCCGCTGACGACATGATCCTGGACGTCGGCCCGGAAACCGCGGGCAAGTTCGCGGATCTGCTCAAGAACGCCAGGACCATCCTCTGGAACGGTCCGGTTGGCGTGTTCGAGTTTGACCAGTTCGGCAACGGCACCAAGGCGCTGGCCGAAGCCATTGCCGAGAGCAATGCCTTCTCCCTGGCCGGCGGCGGAGACACGGTTGCCGCCGTTGACAAATACGGCGTAGCTGACAAGATTTCGTACATTTCCACCGGTGGTGGCGCCTTCCTGGAGTTCGTGGAAGGGAAGACCCTGCCCGCAGTTGCAGTATTGGAAGAACGCGGAGCCTAACAGCCGACGCCAGCGGCAGACGCCATCGTCTGCAAAGATTTCAATCGACTAATCAACGTCTAAACGAAGGAGACGACCCATGGCCCTGATTTCGATGCGGCAACTTCTGGATCACGCCGCCGAGCACGGTTACGGTGTGCCAGCCTTTAACGTGAACAACCTGGAACAGATGCGCGCCATCATGGAAGCCGCCGACAAGACCGATTCCCCGGTCATTGTTCAGGCCTCTGCCGGTGCCCGCAAATACGCCGGTGCGCCGTTCCTGCGACACCTGATCCTCGCGGCCATTGAGGAATTCCCCCACATTCCGGTGGTTATGCACCAGGATCATGGCACCAGCCCGTCGGTGTGCCAGCGTTCCATCCAGCTGGGCTTCAGCTCCGTGATGATGGACGGCTCCCTCGGTGAAGACGGCAAAACGCCGACCGAGTACGACTACAACGTCGACGTGACCCGTCGTACCGTGGAGATGGCGCACGCCTGCGGCGTTTCCGTGGAAGGCGAGCTGGGTTGCCTGGGCTCCCTGGAAACCGGCCAGGCCGGTGAAGAAGACGGCATCGGCGCTGAAGGTACCCTGGACCACAGCCAGATGCTGACCGATCCGGAAGAGGCGGCCGACTTCGTACAGAAAACCCACGTCGATGCCCTCGCCATCGCCATCGGCACCAGCCACGGGGCTTACAAGTTCACCCGTCCGCCGACCGGCGATATCCTGGCCATTGACCAGATCAAGGCCATCCACGCCCGGATCCCGGACACCCACCTGGTTATGCACGGTTCCAGCTCCGTGCCCCAGGATTGGCTGAAGATCATCAACGAGTTCGGTGGTGAGATTCCCGAGACCTACGGCGTTCCGGTTGAAGAAATCGTCGAGGGCATCAGGCACGGCGTTCGCAAGGTCAACATCGACACCGACCTGCGCCTGGCCAGCACCGGTGCGGTTCGCCGTTTCCTGGCGGAGAACCCCGCCGAATTCGACCCGCGCAAATTCCTGAAGGCCACCATGAAGGCGATGACGGACGTTTGTATTGACCGTTACGAAGCCTTCGGTACCGCCGGCAACGCCAGCAAGATCAAGCCGATCAACCTGGAGCAGATGTTCGAGCGGTATGCCTCCGGTGAGCTGGATCCGAAAGTGAAGTAAGTTCCTGTGCTACTGCCCCTTGACTTTTAGAGCTCGGGGGCAGAGCCCAGGACGAACAACCGTTCAGAAAACGCCCATGAATACATCCCTGTAGGGCTTGGTCGCGCCATCCCTGGCGCTCCACATTTCTGAACGGTTGCTCCCCCTGCGCTCTCTGAGCCTGATCTCCCCGCGCCAAATGATCTGTCTCAACTGAAAACAACACGAGCCTTGTAATTTCCCGCACCTCATCAAATATAGTAACTAGTATCCGGACAATTCGACCGGAAACAGGAATCTGTGGTGAGGACACGAATGGACTTCAAAGACTATTACGCCGCCCTCGGTGTGAGCGAGTCTGCCTCCCCCGAGGACATCAAGAAGGCCTACCGAAAACTGGCCCGGAAATACCATCCGGATGTCAGCAAGGAAACCGGCGCTGACGAAAAGTTCAAGGACGTCGGCGAGGCCTACGAGGTGCTTAAAGATCCCGAAAAACGGGCCGAATACGATCAGTTGCGCAAATATGGTGCCCGAGGGGACGGCTCGTTTGAGCCGCCACCTGGCTGGCAGAGTGCGTCCGGCTTTGGTGGCGGTGGCTATACTGACGCCGACGCCCGGCAGTTCAGTGATTTTTTCGAGGAAATCTTTGGAGGCGGCGCACACGCAGGGGGCTTTTCCCGGGGTGGATTCGGTGCAACCGGCAGGGCGGGAGGATTCCGCCAGAACATGCGTATCCGGGGTGAGGATGTCCACGCCAGGCTTGCGTTGTTTCTGGAGGAAGTTTTTCACGGATGCGAGAAACAGGTCTCGTTTACCGTGCACGAGCCGGACGAGCACGGCCGCATGATGCCGCGGCAGAAGACCCTGAAGGTAAAAATCCCGGCCGGGATGCGGGAGGGTCAGCATTTGCGCCTGAAAGGTCAGGGCTCGCCAGGCAGTGGCGGCGGCGACGCCGGTGATCTGCTACTGGAAATTGAACTGGCGCCGCACCCGACCTTCGCGGTAGAAGGTCGGGACGTCCTGGTTACGGTCCCCATTGCGCCCTGGGAGGCCGCGCTGGGGGCCAATGTCACGGTGCCGACGGTGGGTTCCCGGGTCAATGTGAAAGTGCCCAAGGGGTCGTCCAGTGGCCGGAAACTGAGACTGAAAGGCAAGGGTTTTCCGGGCAAGCACCCGGGCGACCAGATCGTGGTTCTCCAGATTGTGATGCCGGAGCACCATGCCCCGGAAGCCGAAAAACTCTACAAGCAATTGGCGGAGGCAGAAAGGAATTTCAACCCACGCAGTAAGCTGCACGTGTAATCATGGAGTAACGGCATGAGCAGGAACAACGAGACGCTGACGGTCGAGATTGTTGAGCCTCAGGCAACCTTCACGCTGCGCGAAATTTGCGAGCGAGGCGATTGCCACGCGGAACTGGTGTTGAAGATGGTGAGCTACGGGATTATCGAGCCCGTTGGAGCCCTCACGCAGGAGCAGGATCGACAGTGGGAATTCGATCTTGCTGCACTTCTGCGTCTTCAAAAGGCCATGCGGCTGCAGCGGGACCTGAAAATGAACCTGCCGGGATTGGCCATGTCACTGGAGCTCCTCGATGAAGTGGAGACCATGCGCCGGGAAATCGGCCGCCTTCGGCAGCAGTTGGGTCAGCTCTCACCGGATCAGGACAGCGACTGATCGTAAAGCCTGTTGTTGTTTACTTGCCGCTGGAGAGTTTCTCGATTTCCGCGTAGATCTTTTCGGCCTCCTCCATAAGCGTGCCGTGGGTGCGCAGGTCTCCGTTGCGTTGGGCATGCAGCGCCTTCTCGAGTTTGTCCTCGTAAGCTTTCTGCAGTTTTTTCTTTGGATCGCCTTTCAAAAATCCGAGCATGGTCGTGCTCCTTCCTTCGAGTGTTTTCAAGAGTACGGGGTGGCTGTTTAAAAGTTCACTCAACCCCGGGTTCCGGCTCCCTCACGGGAATCCGCACTGAAATAACTGCAACAAAATCCTACATAAAAACGCTCCCCTATGGTCCGGGTTTTGCTGAAACTATGCGAGATAAACCGCACGGGACGCTGGAAATAAACGCGAAGGATGCTGCAGTACCCACGTTGACGGAGTCCTTATGACCCCTCGATTTTTGAAACAGCTGGCCACAAGTCGGCTGCTAAGACCTGTTTTCCTGATACTGGTGATCGCCGGTCTGGCTCAGGTGGTGGTCAGTCAGTGGCTGATTTCAAACCAGGTTGAGCGCCTGGTGGCGACTGCCGGATCCGCTCTTGAGTCCAGCAGCAGTGAAGTCAGTCGGTCCTTCGGTGAAACCCGTGAAGATGTCCGGGGGCGCCTGCAGATCATGCGCGAGAAGACCATCGACGAACTGGCCAGCGAACTGACCCGGCAGCAGACGGACCAGCAGGAGCGCGTGGCCAGCAATGTTCGTTCCGCGGTGATGGCGGAGGCCCAGGGGCTGGCCAACGTGCTGGCGGCGGTTGCGGCCCCCCTGATCTGGGACCGGGACATTCCCCGCCTGACCGATCTCGTGGAACTGGCGGATGCCAGGGAGTCGGTGCTGTTTGCCATTTATTACGACCAGTACGGCGAACGCATGACCCGGTACGTGGATCGGACAGACGATCGGGTGCGCACCCTGATGGAGCAGGGAGAGGGCCGGGGTGCCGCAAACCGGGTTCTCGATGCGGCCAGCCGCGACCCCAACGTGGTCATCATTACCGCCGATATCAAGCCTCAGGGCTCGGCCATCGGCCAGCTCAAGCTGGGCTTGTCGCTCGAAGGCATCAATCGTGATCTGGCCCAGCTGGAGGAGGAGTTCAGCGCCACCATCTCGGGCAGCATAGAGGCGTCACGCCAGACCCTGCAGGCAGAAACGGAACAGGTGAACCAGCGGCTTCAGCAACAGCTGGCCGGCATGGGCGCCGATACCCAGGCGCGAATTCAGAACACCGTGGATTCCCTGAATCGTGAAGCCTCCAGCCTGGCGGCCAATCTTTCGATTCTGGCCATTGGTTCGGTGCTGGTGCTGATTATCCTGGTTGCGGCGGTGCTCGGGGGCGGCCTGTTGCCCCGGGTTCTGCGGCTGAGCTCGGCGATCTGGGGCATTGCGGACGGTGAGGCCGATCTGACCCGACGGGTGTCCCTGAAAGGCCGGGATGAGCTGACCGAAATGGCGCGGGGCATGAACCAGTTCATCGCACGGATCCAGGAGCTGGTTTCGGATGTGAAAGCCTCCGCCGAATCCGCTGCCGGGCAGGCACGGGAGCAGGGCGATATCAGCCGTGAGGCAGTATCGGCAGTAAACCATCAGCAGCGAGAGGTCGCCGACGTTTCCGAGACCATGGCCGCCATGTCGCGGAGCATCGCCGAGGTGGCCGACAGCATTCAGGAAGTGGCCGGATCGGTGCAGACCATTGGTGCGGAGAGTGAGGCCACCGCTGGAATTTCCCGGGACGTCCGGGAGCGGCTTGACGGCGTGGTGCGCAATGTTGAGTCGGCGGTAGCGGCGGTCAATGAGCTCAACCACCAGAGCACGGAAATCAATTCGGTGCTTTCGGTGATCGGTGCCATTGCGGAGCAGACAAACCTGCTGGCCCTGAATGCGGCTATTGAGGCCGCGCGGGCGGGCGAGTCTGGCCGGGGATTCGCGGTCGTCGCCGATGAGGTCCGGACACTGGCCAGCCGAACCCAGGAATCCACCACCGAGATCCAGACGATCATCGAGCGCCTCCAGCAGGGCAGTCGCCAGGCGGTGTCGGTCATAGACCGGGTGTCGGGTCAGGTGGCCGAGTCTTCAACAGAGTTCCGCAAGGCGGATGAGCACTTCGAACAGATTAACCAGTTGCTTGGCAGTCTGCAGGAGCGGGCGCTGACTATCTCTTCGGTAGCCGAGGAGGAGGGGCAGCATGCCGGCAAGGTCAGTGTCAGTGTTGAGGACATTGCCCGCTCGTCGGAAACCACTGTCGAGGCCATCCACCGCTCGGACAATGCCAGCCGCCGGATCGGCGAACTGCTGACGGCGCTTCAGGCCAAGGCGTCACAGTTCCGCGTGTAACGGCATCGGGGCCGCCTTTGCCGGGTCAGGCTGCCCGTCTCATCAACCGCAGAGCCGGGCCCGGGCGGCATCGTATTCCGATTTCAGTCGGCTCACCAGTGCCTGCACGCTGAGCACGTCATGGATCTGACTGACACCCTGGCCGGCTGACCACACGGTCTTCCAGGCTTTTGCCTCATCGTCCACCGGTTTCAGCTTCTCACCGTAATCAATGTCCCCGGCCTGGTTGAGTTTGTCCATCGGATAGCCGGCGGCCTCGAGGCTCTGGCGCATGAAGCTGGCGGGCACGCCCGAAACGGCGGGCGTGTGGATGATGTCCGCCGACACCGCCTCAATAATCATGTTGCGGTAGGCCTCCTCGGCCTGGGATTCCACGGTATTGATAAAGCGGGTGCCCAGGTAGGCCAGGTCCGCGCCCATGGCCTCGGCTGCCAGCAGGTCCTGCCCGTGTGAAAGGCCACCGGCGAGCAGCACCGTGCCGTCAAAGACCTCGCGGATCTCGTGCACCAGGACAACCGGGTTGATGGTGCCGGCGTGTCCACCGGCGCCTGCGGCCACCGCGATGATGCCGTCGACACCCGCCTCGGCGGCCTTGCGCGCGTGCTTCTGGTTGGTGACGTCGTGAAATACCGCGCCACCGTAACCGTGCACCGCGTCGACGACCTGGCTTGCTGCGCCCAGAGACGTGATGACAATGGGCACTCGATGTTTGACGCAAAGTTCCAGGTCCGACTGCCAGCGCGGGTTGGTGCGATGGACAATCAGATTGACCGCATAGGGAGCCACCGGGGCTCCGGGGTTCTGCTGCCGGAAGCGGTCAAGCTCGGAGTTCATTTGTTCGAGCCAGGCTTCAAACCCTTCGCTGGTGCGCTGGTTCAAAGCGGGAAAACTGCCCACCACCCCCTCCTTGCAGCACGCCAGGGCCAGTTCCGGGCCGGAGATCAGGAACATGGGCGCCGCCACCAGAGGCAGGGTCAGGTTGCCGGAGAGGGATGCTGGTAAGGCCATGAGTTTTCCTTAATTTTTGTTGGAACTTATATAGGTTATAAAGGATCTTAGCCTGCCGGGGTGGTCCTGAATACGGTCGCTGCCCCGGGAATGCGTGGAAAATACTACCAACAATAAGGAGCCCGCAATGGGTGAAGCAAAACGTCGCCGGGAAACCGGAGCCCCAGCGCCACAGAAAACCGGCAATAAGCCCCTGTATATCGGCGTGGCGGTATTGGTCTTGGCCGCTGTTGCCATCGGTCTGTTTTTCCTGACCGCCAAACCGAAGCCCTCTTCGAGTGAGCTGCCTGTTGCCGCGTCCAACGCCGATCCGTTTCCGGCCGAACTGGACCGGTATGGCGTGTCGGTGGGGCCCGCTGATGCCCCGGTTGTGGTGCGTGAGTTCGCAGACTACCAGTGCCCGGCCTGTGGCCGCTTCTCTGACGCCAGCCAGAAGCTGAAAGCACAGTATGTTGAAGCCGGAAAAGTCCGCTTTGTCTATTTCGACTTGCCGCTGCAGCAGCACCAGAATGCCATGCCGGCCGCCCAGGCAGCCCGCTGTGCCGGTGATCAGGATGCCTACTGGGACATGCATGACCAGCTTTTCGCGGCCCAGTCCGAATGGAGCAGCTCCGACGATCCGGTTGCCACGTTCACCCGTTATGCCGGGGATCTGGGCCTGGAGGAACGGCGATTTCGCCGGTGTATGACCACGGAGCTGCATCGTGAAGCCGTGGAAGAAAGCCGTCGTGTGGCCATGCAGTTGCGGGTTGCCAGTACGCCAACGGTGCTGGTGGACAATATCCGGCTGCCCCGTCCCGGATGGGGCCAGCTGTCCGCCGTGGTGGAACGGGAACTCGCCAACACGACCGAGTGACCGGAGGGTTTCGGCCAGTCCGCACTTGATCCCGGGCCAGAGTTGGTGAAAAATTGCGCCCTCTCTGGCTTGAGCCTTTGAATGAAACCAAACCCATGCTCCGGATTTACGGTCCGGCCCGCAGGAGAAAACATGAGCAATGATGTAGTTGTCTGCGCGCTTTACAAGTTCGCAGTTCTGAATGATTACCAGTCCCTTCGCCAGCCGTTGCTGGACACCATGTTGGCCAACGAGGTCCATGGCACCCTGTTGCTGGCGCGCGAGGGTATCAATGGCACCATCGCCGGCAGCCGCGAAGGTATCGATGCGGTCAAGGCGTGGATCGACCGTGATCAGCGTTTCGATGGAATTGACTACAAGGAATCGTTTGTGGACATCCAGCCGTTCAAGCGCACCAAAGTGAAGCTCAAGAAAGAGATTGTCACCATGGGCGTGGACGGGATCGATCCGAAGCGCATTGTTGGCACCTACGTGGATGCCCGGGAGTGGAATGACCTGATCTCCGATCCGGAGGTGGTGCTGGTGGACACCCGAAACCAGTACGAAGTGGAAATCGGCACCTTCGAGAATGCCCTGAACCCGTCCACGGACACCTTCCGGGAATTTCCGGACTACGTGAAGGAGAATCTCGATCCCTCGAAACACAGGAAGGTCGCCATGTTCTGCACCGGCGGTATTCGATGCGAGAAATCGACGGCCTATCTGAAAGAGCAGGGCTTCGAGGAGGTCTACCACCTCAAGGGGGGCATTCTGAAATATCTCGAGGAAGTGCCGGAGGAGCAGAGCCTGTGGCACGGGGAATGCTTTGTCTTTGATGACCGGGTCACGGTGAACCACCGTCTTGAACGGGGCGACTACGACCAGTGCCATGCCTGCCGGCGCCCGATTACCGAGGACGACAAACAGCGCCCTGAATACGAGCAGGGCGTGAGCTGCCACCAGTGCATCGACTCGTTGACCGAGGAGCAGAAAGCGCGGTTTGCGGAACGTGAACGACAGATGCGGCTGGCGGAGCAACGGGGTGAAGCCCACGTGGGTGGCGATGCCGCTCGCATCATCGCCGAACGAAAGGCTCTGAAAAGAGCGGAACGCGAACGTCAGGCGCGAAAAAGTCTGGCTGGCGAAAAGCATCGTAAATCCGCGGGAGCCTGAACCGACAAACCAGGAGCACTTCATGGAACTCAAGAACGCGGTCGCGATTGCCCTTATCGGAGCTGCTCCACTTGCCCAGGCTCAGGACCGGGGCGACGTCAACTCTGAGTTCGAGATTGGAATCCTGGTGACATCAGGCAATACCGAGGAAAGCAACCTGAATGGCCGGCTGGCCATTGGTAATGAATTTCCGCGCTGGCGTAACATGGCCGAGTTCAGTGCCAGGCACACCGAGTCGGAGGACGAAACCACGGCCGAGCAATACCAGGCCGAGGGCGAGACCAACTACAAGTTCGACGAGCGCCAGTACTGGTTCCTTCGGGGCGCCTGGGAGGATGATCGCTTTTCCGGTTATGACTTCGAGTCGTCGGTCACCGCAGGTTACGGTAATCGCCTGTGGGAGTCTGGTGATCAGTCATTCTGGAGCGTCTCCACGGGTCTGGGTTACCGGTACAATCGACTGGATGAACCCGATGAGAACGGCGAAAACGCCGAGGATTCCGCAATCGCCCGATTCGCCACCCAGTTTGATTACGCGATCTCCGACCGCGCCCTGTTTCGTCAGAAGCTGAGCACAGAAGTAGGCCTGGAGGAAAACAATACCATCAGTGAATCGGAAACCGCGTTGCAGGCGACCGTGGTCGGTAACCTGTCGATGAAAGCTGCGTTCCGGGTCAAACACGTCTCCGACCCGCCTGAAGGAAAAGAGCGTACGGATACTGAAACCGCCCTGACCCTGCTCTACACCTTCTGATCAGACGTTGTTCCGCAACCCCAGTTCATCCGGGTAGGGAGTGAGGTAGTGCTGGACGGTCAGGTAATCCACCGGCTCCCTGCGTTGCGCCATGCGCAGCAGGGTCATGGGCACAACGAGCGGCACCTCGCCGCGGCGGTAGGCTTCCATCTGTTCCAGCAGCACTTTCCGGTCTTCATCCCCCATGGAGTCGCGGAGGTAGCCCATCAGATGCTGCATGGCGTTCATGTGTGAACCCCGGCTGACCTTCTGGCTCATGGCCTCCATAAACAGGTGAATGTACCGGTCGGCAAGAACGTCCAGAGGCTCCGACTTCAGGTCGCCCAGCATGGGGCCGAGCTGGCGGTAGATCTTTTCCGAGTGCGCCAGCAGCTGGAATTTGTGGCGGGTGTGGAATTCGATCAGCGCCTTCGCACTCAGGTTCTCCCCGGCCACATTCTGCATCCAGTCGTCGTAGGCGAAGACCCGTTCGATAAAGTTTTCCCGGATCAGGTCATCGTTGAGCCGGCCCTCCTCTTCCACCGGCATCAGCGGATAGGTGCGGATCAAGGCTTCGGCGAACATGCCCCGGCCGTCCCGGCGCGTCACCTGGCCACCCTCATTGTGGACCTTGATCCGTTCCATACCGCAGCTGGGGGATTTCGCCATCAGGATGTAACCGCGCAGGTTGGCAAGCGTGGGCATTACCGCATCGATGAAGCCCTGCATGGCGTCGGTGTGATCGTTCTCGCCCTTGGTTTCGATCAGCCGTAATCCTTCGGGGTATTCCCTCAGATGTATGGCCGGGCGAGGCACTCCCAGGCCGGCCTCGAGCTCGGGACAGATCGAACGGAACTCGAAATGCCTGGACAGGACCTGGGTGCAGTAGCGGGAGTGTTTGTGTCCGCCATCATGACGGACCTCCTTGCCAAGAAGGCAGGTACTGATACCGACGGGAATCTCGCTCACGTAACCTCTCCGATCAATAAAAGGGTCTCTGTAATACGTGATTTCAGTCTAAACCGATCAAGTAGAGAAGGTGAAACCGATCAGTGCGCCCGGTGCCGTTTTTTCTTCTTCGCCTCGAGGGCGAGACAGTTGGCATAGATACCTCGAACGTCCCGGGCGAACTGCTCCACAGAGTAATCTCCTGCGAATTCGAGAGCCTGGGCAGCGAGCTCCCAACGGAGCTCGTCGTCCTCGAGCAGCCGCTTCACCTCGTGAACCCACAGGTCCTGATTTTCAGGCGTCTTGAAGCCGTTAAATCCCTGCCGGACCACGTCTTCAATGCCGCTGGACCGCACCGCAACCACGGGCAGGCCGGCGGCCATGGCTTCCAGGATGACCATGCCCTGGGTTTCCGATTTCGAGGCAAACAGGAAGGCATCCCCCAGGTGGTACCAGGTGCTCATGTCTTCGGGCGGGACGGCGCCAACGAGGGTGAAATGCCGTTGCAGGTCCAGCTCCTCGATTTTCTGTTGCAGTCGGTCACGCTGGTGTCCGTCACCGATCATCAGGAACCGGAAGGGGACGCTGGTTTCCCGGCGCAGGGCGTCGATTGCCTCGATCATGAAGTCGATGTTCTTCTCATTCGAGAGTCGGGAAACGCTGATGAACACCTTCTCGTCATCCAGCTCCAGTGTTTCCCGCAAGTTCTGGATGTCCTCCTCGCGAACCTCCTGAAAGCGCTGGAATTCGATGCCCGTGGGCTGGACGTACGTGGGGGTCTTCACACCAATCATGCGCAGGTACTCTTCCGTTGAGTAGGTGGGCACGATCACCGCGTCACACTTGTTGGCGAAGTGCTTGATCAGGGCGTGGGAAATCAGGTTGCGGAACAGCATGCCGGGCAGGGGCACGAAGTGGGCATAGTGTTCGAGCCGGGTGTGATAAGTGTAGATGGACGGAACCTTCAACGTCCGCGCCAGGAACAATCCCAGGGATCCCAGCCAGAAGGGATGGTGCAGGTGGATGATGTCCGGGCGGAAGGCTTTGACACCCTTGCGAATGCGAGCCAGGAATATATTCGCCAGACGGAATTCCCCTTTCTCGCCCATGGCCAGCAGGGAGGGTACCCGCAGAACCTGCTCCTCGTTCTCAGGCTGATCCTTGTACCGGGGAGCAACGATGAGGAGCTTGTCGCCCAGCTTTTCCAGGCCCCGGCGCAGGCGCTCGATGGAAATGGGCACGCCGCCGATGAACGGCAGATAGTTGTTGGTGAACATGGCGACGCGAAGCGGCTTTTCCAGCCAGGGCGACGGATCCAGGTCGTAGTCCGGGTAGTAGTCCTTGGCGACGAAAATCGTGGTGTAGAGCTTGATGGTGATGGCCACGAACACGGCGAGGATCAGGATGAAGTTCAGGTAGCCGGAATAGATCAGGGAGTAAATAAAGAACCACAGGCTCTCCAGCTGTTTCAGAACCGGATGCTGGCCGACTTTCAGCCGTTCCAGGGAATGGCTGATTTCGCCGTCTGCCCCAACGCTGACCTGCACGAAGTGGTAGAAGCTGGTCTCGTTGTTAAGGACCAGGCCGCCGGCGCCACCGGTGGTGATGAAGGTGGTCTCGCCTTTTACGGCTTCCGAATAGAGCGACAGGTTGGCCGAGAACACCAGATCAATGTCGTGCCGCTGGATCTCCTGCAGCAGCGCACTCCGGAATTCCGGGGGTTGCAGGTAATCCTCACGCTGATCGAAAGGCGCATTCTTCTCCGGCTCCAGGGGCGGATGGCCGATGAACAGGATACGGGCTTTCGAGTTGTCCTGGGCCAGCAAGTCATTGAGCCAGCGAATCTGCCACTGCCAGGGCGTCTTGCCGGTGCTGTCCAGAAAGATCAGCCGGCTGCTGCCAGCCTGGATGCTGAAAAAATGCGGGCCAAAATGGTCGTAGAACCGAAAACTGCCGAAGTCCTCGTATTCGTGGGCGCCAAAGGTCAGCAGGTATGGAATCTTGAGGTGTCCCAGGCTGCCATAGAGCGCCCGGTACTTGTCCTCGCTGCCGCCACTGACGGCGTTGCCCGCGGACACCATGAAATCAAGCCCGGAGCTGTTCAACTCGGGAATGATGCGTTCCTCGAAGATGCCGATGGAATTATTGATGTTACCGACCACGGCAAAGCTGACCGGGAGGTCCGGGGTGGTGGTTTTCTGGATACGCTCCACCTGCTCGGTATGGAGGCCCTTGAAGTCCTTCATGAACAGGTTGAGATAGGCTTTGTAGCCCACCAGCAGGATCACAATAACCAGGCACAGGTAGAACAGCAGTTTCAAAGGGTTTCGGAGGATCATTCCGGGTTCTCGCGGTCTTTTATCAGTTCCCTCTGCAACACGATCAGCCCGATGATCATGCCCAGGTATATGGTCAGCAGGCGCCAGCTAACGGTCACCAGCACCAGATGGTTGCCCGACAGAATATCGCGAAAGAAGCTCCCGAATACACCTTCGGAGATGCCCGAGGCGCCAGGGGTGGGCGAGAAATACATGATGAACGTGGTCACTACCAGCAGTCCCAGGGTTACCAGGTAGTCCACCTGATACCCGAGGCTGTGAATCAGCAGCGCCGGAAAGCTGAACAGGCTGAGCAGGAACAGGGCGGTGAAGAGCACCGACAGAAGCACGTACTTCGGCTTGCCCTTGATGTAATCACCGAAACTGTCCGAGAACCGGAGCATTTCCCGCCGGGCCTTGAACTGCCAGCGCCGGTGCCGCTCTTCGCTGATCAGGTGGAGGTGGCGAAGCGTCACTAGCAGCCGGGTCAGTGGCACGATCAGCCAGTGGGTTCGAAACAACAGGATGGCAAAGAACCCAAGGTAGAGAAAAATGAACACCGCGAGTGCAACACCAATGTTGCCGGTGATGGTGTGATCCTTCAGCGCCCTCAGGGTCAGCAGGAAAACCGGTGTCAGTGTGAAGATAAACAGCACGGCCAGGACTGTGCGAATCGTCGTGGCCGCCGTGGCCCGCCCCATGGGCACGCCGTGCCGGTGCAGGTACCAGATCTGGGCGAAGCCGCCCCCGGTCGCCATGGGCGTCACGTTGGAGAAGAACAGGTTGATGAACACCAGTCTGAACATCACCTTGAACGGCAGCCGGTGCCCGAGGGCGCGCAGGGTATAGTGCAAACGCAGGCCATCGGAGAGGAAATAGACCAGCAGCAGAAGCCCCGCCATCAGCAGCGTTGAGGGCGCAACCAGTCTCGGGTCGAAGGTGATACTGCGTCCGGCAAACTGATCGTAGACCGTGTACAGGCCGGCCGCGGTCATGCCGATAAAAATCAGGCTGAAGACGGTGAGTCGTCGCCAGGACGTCCGTTTCGGGTAATCGCTTTCGGTGAAGTCGGTCATGGGCTGCCCGTCAGGTTAAGACGGGCAGTTTACAGGAGGTTATGCGCTGGTTGTCCAGTCGGGGGTCAGTGGCCATACACCATCATTGTGGTGTCGGTGATGGCAAAGTCGGTGAACTGCACGCTGCCTATGCTGTTGGGTCCGATCCGGAACGTGGGCATGTCGATGTCCGCGCGGAACTCGACATCGTGCACCGACAGACCTTCCTTGCCGGAGGCCGCGCTGGTTCCCCGGGACAGTTTGGCGGTGGCGCTGGCCATGCCGAAATGGCCGAGGGTGTCGTTCCCGCGCCGGTTGTGAATCTGGAGCCCCTCAATGCCGACGGCGGCGAAGTTGAAAACCAGAATCAGGTCGGCCGCGTCCCAGTCCAGGCTGCCGTTGGTGATTTCGAAATGGGTGTCCAGCTGCAGCTCCGATCCGGACACGGTATTGCCGTTGACCAGGGTGCGCGTGTTGGTGCCCCCGTTGCGGATCACCAGATCGGTCGGGCCGACGTAGCCCTGCAGCAATACATTGGAAAAGAGGTTGGTGGTGCCTTCACTGCCGCTGGTCGTGAGGCTGTCGACAGCCAGCTCGAAGTCCACGGCCCTCAGGTAGTCGTCCAGTACCGTCGGGTCGCCGTAGTCAGTCGCGCCCAGGTGGATTACCAGGTCACCGCTGTTGAACTGTTTGCCGAATTCGCCTGCAACGCTGTATTTGGCGAGGGCATCGGCGACATCAGCGTTGCCGGTGCTCAGCAGCCCGGCATCGGCCCGCCGTGCGATCTCCGAGAATCCGTGCTCCAGCACTTCGTCCTGGCCGGCGATATCGATGGTCACCTTCATGTTGTCCAGAACCGTGTCGTTCTGGCCGGAAAGTCGGAGACCGTTCACGTTGATCGAGCCTTCGTCGATCCAGCTCAACCGATCAACCGAGACCTTGGTTTCCATCTCGATCGTCACACCTGCCTGGCCGGTGACACCGGCAAGGGCACTGTCATCCATCGATCTGAATTCGGCCATGGCCGGCAAGGGCAGGGGAAGCGCGATCAACAGGGCGGCCAGGTGACACGATGGACGGTGTCGTCGAGCGGGTGATGCACAGCTGGAACAGGCGTGTGACAGAGTCATGGTGGCCCCAAAATCCATTTTCGGTGTTTGTTGTTGTGTACGAGGAAAGCCTACCAATGCTTTCCGGGCCGCAGGACAGCACAACCAATGCAGCGGACATTCGGTTTTGTTACACGTTGTTACGATAGGCGGGATGGTGCCACAGGTCTGTGAGCTGAATCACAACCTCAGGGGCCTTGTCCTATGAGGTCAACGCTTGCTGGATCAGTAACTTCTGGTGCTCCGCGAAGTCGCGGATCAGCGCCTGGGCCTTGGCGCTATCCCGGGAAAGAACCGCCTGAGGCAGGTGGGTAAAGAACTTGCTGATCTGGTCCAGACCCTTGCGGTAACGATCCGCGCTCAGATAGTAGGCCCGGCTGACGGCGGGCTTGAAGTTGGAAAGGGCTTCGGTCAGGTACGGGTTGCCCACCACCTCGCAGCAGGCTTCCATGACCGCGAAGCTGGCTTCGACAATGGCGGTGATGTTCGCGGATGGTTGGTTCATCTGATCAACCACTTTAGCCACGGCATTGAGCAGTGGCTGCCGGTCCGGCTCCTGCCAGCGTTCACACAGCCGGGCCGCGAGCATCATCAGCAGGTGCATGTATACGTCATACAATTCCGAAGCGTGTTCGGCATCCAGGCGGGTTGCCGAGGCGCCCTTGCGTGGAGTGATGTCCACCAGATGCCAGCGTTCCAGCGTATACAGGGCCTCCTTCACCGAGGCCCGGCTAACCTTCAATTCCCCCGCCAGGGTCGCTTCCTGAATGCGTTCCCCCGGCCGGATCTGCCCGGTCATGATCCGCTCCGCCATGTAGTTGGCAATTTCTTCTGCCAGGGTGTTCGGCACCTGAAAATCCATAAGGGCTCTCTGAACAGGACGTAAAAGCCGGCTGGCCGCAGATAGAATCAGCCCGGCGCTGAAATCTGTGTGCATGAGTCTATCACAGCCATCCTGAGGGGGAGCCCCAACCCTTTGATCTCCGGGCGGCTTCCCGGTCGTGTTCAATATTTTCCCGGTAGGCATTGACGACTGCAATATTGTAGGACAATAATGCACAAAACAACAGGTGGCGATTCGTCACCCAGAGAATGCCGAAGGAGAGAGTCATGAATACCAGCCAGTTGTCGGTCAGCCGGGAGGCGACGCGCCGAAGAATCCTGCTGACCCTGAAGAAGTACAGCTACCTGATCGCCATGATCCCCCTGGCCCTGCCGCCCCTGTTGCTGGCCGCCGGTCATGCCACCGGCCTGGTTAACCTGTTTTCCTGGGGCGTTCCGGTGGTGGTGTTCGGCATCATTCCGATACTTGACATGCTGTTGGGCAAAGATGGCCTGAACCCCGATGAGGAAGCGGACGTGCCTCGCATGAACAGCGAATTCTTTTACCGGGTGATCACCCTGGGCTGGGTGGCAGGCTTCGGCATCCTGCTGGTGTGGAGCATGCTGGAACTCGCTTCGGGCACGTTCAATGCGGTCGGCGGACTTGGCTGGATAGTGTCCATTGGCATTGTGGGTGGCCTTGGTATCAACGTCGCCCACGAGCTGATCCACAAGGACGCAAAACTGGAAACCCGCGCCGGAGGCCTGTTGCTCTCGTTGGTGTGCTACGGCGGCTTCAAGGTGGAACATCTGCGTGGCCACCACGTGCATGTGTCCACGCCGGAAGACGCTTCATCATCCCGTTATAACCAGTCGCTGTACGAATTCCTGCCCCAGGCCTACGTCCGCAACTTCCTCAATGCCTGGAAACTGGAAGCCCAGCGCCTTGAGCGCAAGGGGCTGAAGGCCCTCAGCTGGCGCAATGAACTGGTCTGGTGGTACAGCATCAGCGCGCTGGCGCTCACCGCCTTTGCGATCGCCTTTGGCTGGCTGGGTGCCGCCTTCTTCCTGGGGCAGAGCTTTATTGCCTTCACCTTGTTGGAAATCGTCAACTACCTCGAACACTACGGTCTGCATCGCCGCAAGCTGGACAACGGCCGGTACGAACGCACCACCCCCGAACACAGCTGGAACAGCAACTACTTCCTGACCAACGTCTTCCTGTTCCACCTCCAGCGCCACAGCGATCACCACGCATACGCCAAACGCCGCTACCAGGTACTCAGGCACCACGAAATTGCCCCGCAGTTGCCGGCCGGCTATGCCGCAATGATTGTCGTCGCCATGTTTCCGCCGCTGTGGAAGCGGATCATGAATCCGCGGGTGGAGGCTTATTACCGGGGGGAGGAGCATCAGTTGGCTTCCTGATTTGGTCTTTGGCCTCCACTCGTTTGGTGGGGGAGGTGGTGATCGGGGGAATTTTTCTCCAGAAGAATCGCAAACTCGCTTCGCTCAGACAGCGATTTTCTTCCGAAAAACACCCCCGATCACCACTACCGAACCCGGTGGAAGTAAAAGTAAAAATGTTACCGAACAAGGGAGGCAAGGGCATAGAAAACACGGGATAGAAGGTGCGTTCATGTGTTCCATGGTGTTTTACAACAGCTTGACGGCGGTGGTGTGGGGGTAGTTTCTGCAGGGAAAACCGGATGTCTGAGCGAAGCGAGTTGCGGTTTCCCGGAAGAAACTACCCCCACGCCCCAGCCACCCCCCCAGGCGCAAAAAAACTTCAGAGCGTCTCTGAAGAACCGCCGCTACAGCGGCCCTCCGACCCCGCCGGTTCGTCTCTGTCCGCGGGGTCTTTTTTTATACCCTTGAAATCCCTTTGAAACGCACACAGGTATACTCTCTGAATTCTGCGAATAAAGAAGGGAAAAACATGCCCAAGCATTTTGAACACGCTGCCGGCCTTTACGAAGAACCCGTTCCCGAAACCGAAGGTTATGTCTTCAACCAGACCATGATGCGCATCAAGGATCCCGAGCGTTCCATGGATTTCTACACCCGTGTTTTGGGCATGCGCCTGGTTCGCAAGCTGGACTTCCCGGAAATGAAGTTCACGCTGTACTTCCTGGGTTATCTGGATGATCGCCACGCTCAGCAGGTCCCGACCGACGACGCCTACCGCACAACCTATACCTTTGGCCGGGAAGCCATGCTCGAACTGACCCATAACTGGGGCACCGAGGACGACAAGGATTTCGCTTACCACAATGGCAACGACGAGCCCCAGGGCTTCGGCCACATCGGCATCGCCGTGCCGGATGTGTATGCGGCCTGTGAGCGCTTCGAGAGGCTGGAGGTTGAGTTTGTGAAGAAGCCGGACGACGGCAAGATGAAAGGTCTGGCGTTTATCAAGGATCCGGACGGCTACTGGATTGAAATCCTGCAGCCGAACATGATGCAGAAGCAAAGCAAGGGCAGCTGATTCGAGCTAGCTCGCGGTATCGGCGTCTGCGCCGGTACCGGCCTTCCCGCCATAACGTGAGGCCACGATCACCGCTGCCGTTAGGATCAGCGCGCCGGCGATGCCGATAGGCCCCAGAATCTCTCCCAGGAACGCCCAGGCCAGCAGGGCCACGAACAGGGGCTCCAGTGTCACGATGATGCTGGACAATGTGGCCGGTGTGGTGCGCATGCCGGAAAAAAAGCTTACGTAACCAATGCAGGTCGGCACCACGCCGATGTAGGCCACCATCAGCCACTGCTGAATCCCCAGCGTTTCCAGCCCCGCAAAACCGCCGGACAGCCAGACCACCGGCCCCAGGATCAGTGCGGCGGTAAAGAAACAGATAAAGGCGGTGGTGAACACCGGGGTCCCGGCCGAGTTGTAACGGCTGGTGAGGGTGAATCCGGTGTAGACCACGGCGGCCAGCAAGGCCATCAGGATGCCCGCCAGGCGCAGGGTGCCGGTGGTGTCCATGTCGCTCAGCACCAGCATGGCGGTACCGAAGATGGCCGCAATGAGCGAGAGCACGGTCAGCAGGCCGGGTTTCTCGCCCAGCAGCGGAGCAGCCAGAATGGCCACCAGTACCGGCGGCAGACACAGGGCGATCAGGGTAGCGATACCGGCGCCTGTCAGATCGACCGCGAGCAGGTAGCTGCCTTGGTAGAAAGCCTGGAACAGCCCGAGCGCCGCCAGGGGTAAAGCGGCTTTCAGCCCGAGGTGTCGCAGGGACGTGCCAGGCGACCGGGTGCCGGGGCTGGCACGTCTGAGCCGCCCCTGTTCCCGCCGCATCAGCAGCCAGAAGAACGGCAAGGCCACGACCAGGCGCAGGAAGCCCAGGGTAATGGCTTCAAGCTCGGTACCGGTAAACAGGAATTTCGCAACTATTCCCGTGGTCGCCCAGAGCAGGGCTGCCAGGGCGATCAGCAGGGCGCCTCGAATCATTCAATAATCAACACAATCAGCTCTTTCGGACCGTGAACGCCGTAAGCAAGGGTTTGCTCAATATCGGCAGTTTTGGAAGGGCCAGAGATTAGCAGGGCATTCGTCGGCATGCCAGCGGCCCAGTTCTGGGCCGTCATGGCGTCCCGGAACGTGGTGTAGAGTTCCGAGGCATAGAGCACCGCCACGTGTACCGGGGGCACCAGGCTCATCAGCCGTGGTTCGTCCGCCGTCGGCCACAGGATCAGCGAGCCGGTTTCGGCAATGCCGCCGCGGGTGGACGTAATACCGGCATCGACGTCGTTGAACAGGGCGGGCTGCCAGCTTTCGATGGGCTCATCGTAGATCAGGAGGTTCGGCAGGTCCTCTCGCTCGGCAACGGACCGGAGCTTGAGTCCGATTTCGTGCTCCCGCGGAATCAGCAGGTTGCGCACCCCCCGGGTGGAGAGGACTTCGGCCAGACGGTCGAGCCAGTTGTCATTGCTGCAGTGGTGGACTTCACCGTGCACCGATTCAATGGCTTTCTCGAACAGCGCGATGCGCTCCGACGTTGACCAGTCCGGCCGTTCAAGCACGGAAAAGTCACATTCGGGGGCCGTCAGTTCGCCGCCGCTGCGGTTGCGCAGGCGCTGGAGGATGGTTTCTCGGGAACTCACTGGCCGCGCTCCTTCATTCGTTCGTGGAGGGTTTTCGGGGCGAGCTTGGGCGCTGTTCGATATTGGGTCCAGCCGCCGATCTGCCCCGGCTGCAGTTTGCGGAAACGGGCCGCCATGTTGGTGCCGAAACGGTAGGCGCCGGGGTGTGCGTGCATCCAGCTCCAGCCCTTCCAGATCATGGCTTCCACCGCGCTGCGTTTGGCGCCATGGCCACGGACCTTGGCCGGGTGCAGCTTGTCGCCATCCACGGATTCCTGGCGCAGCCGCACCAGCAGGTCCGGAATCGGAATCTTCACCGGGCAGACTTCGCCGCAGGCGCCGCACAGGCTGGAAGCGCTGGGCAGATGCCGGCCCTCATCCAGGCCGATCAAATGCGGCATCAGGATCTTGCCAATCGGGCCCGGGTAGGTGGTGCCGTAAGTGTGGCCACCAACGCGGGTGTAGACCGGACAATGGTTCATGCAGGCGCCGCAGCGGATGCAGCGCAGGGTGTCGAGCAGCTCGTCGTCCTGGTAGATGGAGGAGCGGCCGTTATCGACCAGCACCAGGTGCACTTCTTCCGGGCCGTCCAGTTCGTCGGGCTTGCGCGGGCCGGAGATCATGTTGAAGTAGGTGGTGATGTGCTGGCCGGTGGCCGAACGGGTCAGCAGCGCCAGCAGGGCAGTTACGTCTTCCAGGTTGGGAACCACCTTCTCGATGCCGGTAACCGCAATGTGGCAGGGCGGCACGGTGGTGGTCATCCGGCCATTGCCCTCGTTTTCCACCAGGCAGAGGGTGCCGGTTTCCGCGACGGCGAAGTTCACGCCGGAAACACCCACGTCTGCGTTCATGAATTTTTCACGCAGTTGCAGGCGGGCGCTGGCGGTCAGGTATTCGACATCGTGGGACAGGTCGGTCCCGGTCTTCTCGTGCAGAAGCTTGGAGATTTCATCGGTGTTCTTGTGAATCGCCGGCATGATGATGTGCGAGGGCGTTTCGTCCGCCAGTTGCACAATGTATTCACCGAGGTCCGATTCCAGAGCTTCGATGCCCTGCTCCTCAAGGTAATGGTTCAGTTCCATTTCCTCGGACACCATGGATTTGCCCTTGATGACGGTCTTCGCGTCCCGCGCCTTGCAGATGTCCCGGACAATGCGGCAGGCTTCATCGCCATCCAGTGCCCAGTGCACCTTGACGCCGTTTTCAGTCAGCTTCTGCTCCAGCTGCTCCAGCAGGTCCGGCAGGTTGGCCAGTGCCCGCAGCCGGATGTTGGCGCCCAGATCCCGCAGGGTCTCCAGATCCCAGCCTTCGAAAGCGCTTTTGCGCTTGGTCATCAGCCCGTCCATCGCCTTCCGGAAGTTCCGGCGGATCTTCGGGTTGTGAATCGCCGCCTTGGCTCGCGGGTGGAATTCCTTCACATCAATGTGGTGGGGTGAGTGCTCGGCGGTCTCGCTCATGACTGATCCCCCTTCGTGCCGTTGGTGCGTTCCCACAGGAAGCTGAGAATGTGCTGACCCGTGATCGGCTTCCGGTTCTTCTCGGCGTAGCCGTCTATGTTCATCAGGCACCCGCAATCGGTGGTGACGAACGCCTTCGCGCCGGTGTCCACCAGCGTGTCCACCTTTTCACTCACCATGGCGCCGGAGATCTCCGGGTGGCGGATGGCGAAGGTACCGCCGAAACCGCAGCATTCCTCGGTCCGGACCTGCTCCACCAGGTTCACGTTGCTGAGTTGGCCCAGCAACTTGGGGCCCACCTCGGCCACGCCCATTTCGCGGCGCGCGGAACAGGAGGTGTGCATGGCAACGGTGGTGGGTTCACCCAGATCGTCCAGTTTGATGTGGCAGACGTTCAGCAGGAAATCCGTCAGTTCCCAGACCCGCCCGGCGACTTCGGCGGCTTTGACCTCGTGCCCGGTGTCCTTGAACAGGTCCGGGTAGTGCTTGCGCATCATGCCGCCGCAGGAGCCGGACGGCACCACGATGGGCCAGTCCTCGGGGAACAGATCCAGTTGCGCCATCGCCACCGCCCGGGCTTCATCGTGGTAGCCGGAGGTGTAGGCGGGCTGGCCACAGCAGGTCTGGTCCTGGGGAAAGATCACCTCAATGCCTTCCCGCTCCAGCAACTGAATGCCAGCCATACCCGCGTCCGGGTAGAACATATCCACCAGGCAGGTACCGAAGAAATAGACTTTGGAAGGTTTTGCAGGGTAAACCTTGATGGGATCAACCATGTGCCGACGCTCAACCGTTTTGGAATTATTACCACGTAATAATAGGGTGGCGATGGTCCTCTTGCTAGACGACTTTATGGGTACGGTCGGTTCAGCAATGCCCTCCGGATTCGAGCGGGCTGCAATCGCCCTGAAGCGGGCTCTGGAGCGACTCCTGGAGAGCTCGACCGGAATGCCCGGTGGCCAGCAGGACATGCAGTTTGGCAAAGGCGGCTTCCGGGGTCAGGTCTGCTCCCGGGATCACACCGATCCGGTCGAGTACCGCACCCGAAGCGTAGGTTTTCTGGGCCACGCGGCCTGCGGGGCATTGGCTCACATTGACAATCGCGATGCCCCGATCGATGGCCGCTGCAAGCACATTGATCAATGCGGTGTCAGCATCAGGAACATTGCCTGCGCCATAGGTGAGGATGATCAATCCCTTCAATTGGGGAAGAGCCAGTGCGGCGTCAACCAAAGCGGATGAGATGCCCGGAAAAAGGGTCAGAACCGCGACGGAGCGGTGGTCGAGCTCAGGGATCTGAACGTTTGGTTGACCCGCCGGAAGCAACAGGTCACGGCGCAGTTCGAGACCGATCCCGCATCGACCGAGCAACGGCGCGTTTGGGGAATCGAACGCATCCAGTTCACTGGTCTTTAGTTTTCTCGCCCGGTTCCCACGAATCAGTTTGCTCCGGAAACAGATGCAGACTTCAGACACATCGGCACAGGCTGCAAACACCAGCGAGTTGACCAGGTTTTCAATGGCATCGGTACGAGCCTGCTCAAGCGGAAGTTGAGAGCCGGTCAAGATCACTGGCTTGTCGCAACTGCCGAGCATGTACGACAGTGCCGAGGCAGTGGCCGCCATGGTGTCCGTACCATGGAGCAGGACAAACCCATCGTACTGATGCCAGTAGTCGACGAGGGTGCGGGCAATGATGGTCCAGTCCTCGGGCGTGATATTCGCGCTGTCGATAAGCCGCTCAAGCTCGACCACGTCGTAGTCGGGCAGGTCATCGAGCCTTTCTCGGAGGTAGCGTCCGAGGCGCGCGCCGAAATCAGCGCCGGGAACGTAAGCGCCCTGTGAGGCGACCATTCCAATTGTGCCGCCGGTGTACAGCACCAGAATCCGACGACTCACAGCCAGTCTCCCGCCGGCGCGAGCATGGATCTGGGAGAAAGCAGCCGGTCAAGGGCCTCGGCATCCAGCAGGCCTTCGTCCAGCACCAGCTCGCGCACGGTGGATCCGGTGTTGAGTGCTTTCGAGGCAATCCGGGTGGCGTTGGCGTAGCCGATCCTCGGAACGAGGGCCGTGACAATGCCAATGCTGTTGTCCAGGTGCCGCGCGCACTGCTCGGTGTTGGCGCGAATGCCCTGAATGCACCGGTCATCCAGCATGCTGCAGGCGGCCCCCAGCATTTTCATGGAATTGAGCAGGTTATAGACGATCATGGGTTCCATCGCATTCAACTGAAGCTGTCCGGCTTCCGCTGCGAGGGTAACGGCAAGGTCACTGGCAATGACCTGATAGGCGGTTTGATTTACCGCTTCGGGAATGACTGGATTGACTTTGCCGGGCATGATCGACGAGCCCGGTTGAACCGCCGGCAGGAGAATTTCCCCCAGGCCCGTCCGCGGACCAGACGACAGCAGTCTGAGATCATTGCACATTTTCCCCAGCTTGACCGCGAAGCGCTTTAGGATGCCCGAGAACAGCACAAAAGCACCCATGTCCGAAGACGCCTCCACCAGATTGCTCGCGGAGACGAGCGGCTTTCCGGAGATTTGGGCTAGGTAGCCAACCGCAAGTTTCTTGTACAGGGGGTGAGTATTGATCCCGGTGCCAATGGCGGTGCCCCCGAGGTTTACTTCACAGAGCAGTCGGCTGGCTTCGTGCAGGCGATCAATATCCTCGCCGAGGTTCACGCCGAATGCCTCGAATTCCTGGCCCAGGGTCATGGGGACGGCATCCTGAAGCTGGGTACGCCCCATCTTCACGACGTGGTCAAACTGCCGCCCCTTCTCCTCCAGGCTTTCCTTGAGGTGGGTAATTACCTGCTCCAGGGGTTCCGCAGCAAACTGGACTGCGAGGCACACCGCCGTGGGGTAGGCGTCATTCGTGGATTGCGACCGGTTGACGTCATCGTTCGGATGAAGATGTTGGTACTCGCCCTTGCCGTGTCCCAGCTTTTCGAGTGCCAGGTTGGCGATTACCTCATTGGCATTCATGTTGGTGGAGGTTCCGGCACCACCCTGAATAAGGTCGACCACAAACTGGTCATGCAATGTCCCACCGATTATGTCATCGCATGCCGCAATAATGGCCTCCGCCTTATGGGGTTCCAGGTCTCCAAGGTCGCGGTTGGCCATGGCCGCTGCCTTTTTCACCATCACCAGGGCCCGAACCAGGTGTGGAAAGTGGCTGATGGGTACGCCCGTGATCGAAAAGTTATTCAGTGCGCGTTGAGTCTGGATGCCGTACCAGGCGTCGGCCGGTACGGGTAGATCACCAAGGAGGTCGTGTTCGGTGCGAGTGTTCATGGCTTGGGGGTTTCCTTGCGGTGAGGCAACAAGAACAGGGAATGGCGGCCCTCAGGTGGGGCCGCCAGGTGCGATCAGGATCGTTCCGGCGCAGGCTCGAGAGCCCGGCGAGCCCGGTTCTGAGCCCGTTCGATATCTTCCGGTTCGAGCTCCCACGCTGTGGCATCCACATTCATGTCCTGGAAGCGGGCAGCATCGAAAACAGGTTGTTCGATTCCCTCGGCAATCTGGCCGTCGAAGTCCTTCAGGATGCGCAGGCCAGGCTTGAACAGGGCGATCAGGGCGATCAGGTTTACGAGAGCCAGCAGACCCATAGTGACGTCTGCAAAACCAAACACCGTGCCCAGGTCAGTGGTGGCGCCCCAACAGACCAGCCCAATGATGGCCACTCGGAACGAGTTGAAGAAATTCTGGTTCTGGGTGCTGAAGAAGTTAATGCTGTTCTCACCGAGATAGTAATTGTAGAGAATCGTGCTGAAACCGAAGAGCATCAGCGCAACACTTACAAAGCTGCGGCCCCAGTCACCCACGTGATCTGCAAGGGCGGATTGCGTCAGGGCAACGCCTCCAACATCGCTCAGGGTGTTGGGATCGTAAATCCCGCTCAGCAGGATAATAAACGCCGTCGACGAGCAGATGATGAGCGTGTCGATAAACACCGAGAATGCCTGAACGATGCCCTGATTGGCGGGGTGGGGCACGTAGGCCACCGCCGCGACGTTTGGCGCACTGCCGAGGCCTGCCTCATTCGAAAACAGGCCGCGTTTGACCCCCATCAGAATGGCGGCACCAATGCCTCCGCCAACGACAGGCTCGAGACCGAACGCGCTGTTGACGATGAGCATGAAGACATCCGGGATGTGGTCGATGTTCAGCGCAAGAACGACGGCCGTGATCAGCAGATAGCTGCCAGCCATGAGCGGAACCAGAAATTCAGCCACCCGGGCGATGCGGCGAACACCACCAAAGATGATCAGGCCTACCACCATCGCCAGTGCAATGCCGGTATAGAAAACGGGAACGCCGAACGCGTCGTCTACCGAGGTCGCAACCGCATAGGATTGCAGCGCGGTAAACCCAAAGCCGAAGGTCAGCAGCAACAGGACAGAGTACAGGCCCGCCATCCACTTCCAGCGGGCGCCAAGGCCCCGGGAAATGTAGTGCGCCGGGCCACCGCGATACGTGCCGTCCGGTTCAGCCACCTTGTACGTCTGGGCCAGTGAACATTCGAGGAAGCTGGTGGCCATGCCCATCAGGCCAACCACCCACATCCAGAAAACGGCGCCGGGACCGCCCAGCGTGATGGCAACCGCCACGCCAGCGATATTGCCCCCGCCGACCCGACCGGCCACCGAGAGCAGCAGCGCCTGGAAGGAACTGAGATGGCCATGCTTGTCTTTCTGAAAGGCCTGACTGGCGCTCAGAATCCGGAACATGCGCCCAAAATAACGGAATTGAACGAAACGGGAGGCAACGGTGAATCCGATACCGACAGTGACCAGCAGCGCAATGAGAATCTTGCCCCATAGCAATTCGCTCAGAAACTCGAACATAAGCAACTCCGACAATGATTGTTGTTGTGCGAAGCTTTCATTTAACCAACCGGGCACCCCTGCTAGAATTCGCAGGTCATTGATGAGTAGACGCACTCTGGCGCGGTAACAGCGTCAAGTCGCGCTAGTGCAAGTTGGCGCACTGGCTTTCTTTAGGTAAAAAAGAGCGATACACCCAATGCATCCGGATCTGGCTCAGAATCTCAGGCTGCTCTGCAGTTACTACACATCGATTGCAGAGGTGTGTCGTCGTCTTGGAATCAACCGCCCGCAATTCAACCGGTATCTCAGCGGCCAACACAAACCGTCAGCGAGCACGCTGCGTCGTCTGTGTGAGTTTTTCGGGGTAAACGAACAGGAAATACTGTTGCCGCACGGCCAGTTTCAACGGGTGGTTGATGTGCGCCCGAGGGTCAAGGCGCAGCCCAACCAGGAAGAGGAACTCATCCAGACGCACCTGGACAGACTCGATGGCGGGGCTCGGGGCGATATTGAGAACTACCTGGGCTACTACTACGAGTACTACCAATCGATGTCTGCGCCCGGGAAGGTCCTCCAGAACCTCGTGTGTCTTGAGCGCCAGGGCAATCGCGTCGTGTTCCAGCGCACGGAACGGATGCGGGCATCGAGCAACGAGCCGCCCTGCCACAATCGGTATCAGGGCATCGCCTATCTCCTGACCGACAGGCTGTTCCTGGTGGACTATGAAACGCTGAATTGCCACGAGATCACCCAGACCATTCTCTTCCCCAGTTTCAGAAACCGGGTGACGCGATTGACCGGGTTGAAGATCGGCGTTTCAGACAACAGTGAACGTATGCCGTGTTGCGCGAGGGTGCTGTACGAATACCTGGGCCAAAGTGTGAACGTCCGCAAGGCGCTTGCCCGCTGCGGTCTGCATGAGTTGAACAGTAGCCGGATTGACGCGTCCATTCGCGCTGCGGTCCGCAATGATCTGGCGCCGGACGAGTATCTTTTCAGGGCGCGGCACTAGGGGGGCCGGGTGCAGGCAGCGACCACGGCCGCCGCCCGCAGAGGAGGTCACTTCACGGTCAGGCGTTCGGCGTTCTTCTCGATGGTACGCTCGCCAATGCCTTTCACGTTCGCCAGGTCCTGCGGCGCTGCAAACGGGCCGTTGGCTTCGCGGTAGGCCACAATGGCTTCGGCCTTGCTCTGGCCCACGCCAGTAAGCTCGGCGAGGGTGGTGACATCGGCGGTATTGATGTTGATGGCAACCGGCTCGGCCTGGGCGAAGCCCGTCATGAGGCTGAACAGCAGAACGAGGGTGGCAATTAACGGAGTACGGTTCATAGAAGTGAGTTCCTGATACTGATTGTCGTCTTGTGATGTTGCCGGGACGCAAACAGCCGGAACGAGTGCACGGTCAGGACCACATTCCCTGTGATCCCGAATTCCGTGGCTGACCCCTGCCTGATCCTTCAGGCCATGCGCTCATCCTGAGCACTTCATCCTTGCGATCTTCCATGTGAGCCCAGATCCGTAGGGCAACTCCAAATCCCTGGAGCCATCTTCCATGAGCCAACGTTCCTTGCTGGCTTGTCATCCCTGACAATTTCCATTCTACAGGGGAACGAAGTGTTACAAATCGGAGAATCGCTCCGAGGGGTGTGCGATATGTCTTACAAACCTGTAAGCATTTCGGCGGTTGACAAAATGAACGTAAGTTCAGTGTTTATGCGTCCTGCGAAGCAATTTGCTGCCCGCTCCGGTGAGCCGCGGCGGCCTCCCGGATTCGCTCCATGGTGATTTCCCGAACCGCCTTCTGGCTGGCGCGAATATGGTGCGTCAGCCGGTCCGCGGCCTCACTGGCCTGGCCGTTGCGAAGGGCTTCCAGAATGGCCGCGTGTTCAACATAGGTGGCATCCACCCGGTCATCCCGGGTGAAGTCCAGGCGCCGGATAATCCGCAGCCGGTCGGTAATCTCCCGGTGAATCCGCGTCATCTCGCGGTTGCCGGCGGCGGCCACCAGATCGCAGTGAAAGCTCTCGTCCAGTGCCCGCACCGTGCTGCCCACCGCGCGCTCGGAGGGGTGGTCGGGGTTCCAGATGGCGGTCAGCATCCTGATGGCAGAAGGCTCCTCCGACAAGGCGCAGATCTTGTGCATGGCGGCGCGTTCCAGGGTGATGCGCAGGTCGTAAAGCTCTTCCACCTGCTGGAAATCGAACGGCTTGACCTGCCAGCCACTGCGGAAAAGGACCTCCACATAGCCCTCCCGCTGCAATCGGTAGAGGGCCTCCCGAACCGGCGTCCGGCTGGCGTGCAGGCGGGTGCCCACGTCGCCCTCGCTGAACTTGTCACCGGGGATCAGGCGGAACTCAAAAATGTCGTCCTTCAGGGCCTCGTAAACCCTGTCTGCCATGGACTCTTTTCTTTTGCTGGTTGTTGCCATTCGTATTCGCTCCGCTAAATTCGAGAGGCGTCTGTCGTTGGAGTTCCACAGGTAGTCAGACCTCAATGCTTAACAAAGGCTCCCCGGGCGTAACAGCCTTGCCCGGTTCAACATGCAATGCACTGATGGTTCCTGCAAGCGTTGCGTTGATCTCAAACTCCATCTTCATGGCCTCGACGACGACCAGGGCATCGCCCTCTGCAACGGTATCGCCGGGTTTGACCAGGCACTTCCAGATGTTTCCGGCAATCTCCGCGCTGACCAGCTCCCCGAACTTTTCCAGATCCGAGGCATCCGCTTTTGGCTGCGCCTTGGCCAGTTTGTCGAGCTCCTCGGCTTCGCTGTCTTTCCACAGGGCGACTTCCCGGGCGTAGGCCGCCTGCTGCATCTTCCGGAACTCGGAAATGGAGTCGGCGTTGGCGTCGAGGAAGGCCTGGTGGGTTTTCAGATCGAAGGTTTCTTCATCGATCCTTACGGTCAGTTGGCCGGCACGGAACTGGTCGCGCATCTCGTCCAGCTCGGCCTCGGTGACCGGGTAGTAGCACACCTGGTCAAAGAACCGCAGCAGCCAGGGTGCGCCCTCGGCGAACTGGGGATTCTTCAGGTATTTGTTCCAGATCGGCAGGGTGCGGCCCACCAGCTGGTAACCGCCGGGGGAGTCCATGCCGTAGATGCACATGTACACGCCGCCGATGCCCACGGTGCCTTCGGCGGTATAGGTTCGGGCCGGGTTGTACTTGGAGGTGAGCAGCCGGTGACGCGGGTCCAGCGGCACGGCGCAGGGGGCCCCCAGGTAAACGTCACCCAGCCCCAGCACCAGGTACCGTGCCGAGAACAGTACATCGCGCACTTCTTCCCGTGTTGCCAGCCCATTGATGCGCTGCATGAAGTCGACGTTGTTGGGTAGCCAGGGCGCGGTATCCCGCACGGACCGACGGTATTTGTCCACCGCTTCCAGGGTGGCGCTGTCTTCGAAGGCCATGGGCAGGTGAATCACCCGGCTGCGGACCTTCAGTTCGTCCGTAGGCGGCAGCGTGGCTTCCAGGTCCAGCAGGTACTGCATCAGGGCCTGCTGCGGCAGGATGCGGGCGTCGTACCTCAGCTGCAGGGAACGCACCCCCGGGGACAGTTCCAGGAGCCCGGCGGGCTGCACATCGGCGATGGCTTCCATCAGGGCATGGATGCGCAGGCGCACGCCAAGGTCCATGACGTTGGGGCCGTATTCCAGCAGGATGTACTGGTCACCGGCCTGGCGGTAGGTGACTTCCGGTCGGCCGTCGGTTTCCTCCAGATGGGCCAGGATTGTGGCGGACAGACCATTCAGCGGTGCCAGGTCCGGTTTGGCCAGGGCCGCCACGGCCGGTGCCACCAGAGTCCTGATCGCCAGCTCCTGGCGTTCGGAGAGACTCACGGCGGTGTCGTTATCAATGGCCACGAACCGGATGGTGTCGCCGGGTTTCACCTGGCCGACCTTCCACAGCTCCGCCTTGGCGATGGTCACCGGGCACACGAAACCGCCCAGGCTGGGGCCGTCCTTGGTGAGAATGACCGGCATGTCACCGGTGAAGTTGATGGAGCCGATGGCGTATTCACAGTCGTGGATATTGGAGGGGTGCAGCCCCGCTTCGCCACCGTCGGCTCGGGTGAACTCCGGCTTGGGGCCATTCAGGCGAATGCCCAGGCGGTTGGAGTTGTAGTGCACTTCCCAGTCCTGCTCGAAGAACTTCTCGATGGAGTTCTCGGTGAAGAAATCCGGCGCACCATGGGGCCCGTAGAGCACGCCGATTTCCCAGTGGTTCGGGTAGTCCGGAATCAGGTTCGGGTCGGCCGGGGCCGGGTCGTGGGTGGGGGCGGTTGTCGTGCAGGCGGGCAGGGCGATCTGGCTGATGCCCAGCATGTCGCCGGGGCGCAGGGGCCGGCCGCCGTGGCCGCCGAACTGGCCCAGGGCAAAGGTGGAGCGGCTGCCCAGGTACACCGGAACATCAAATCCGCCACGCACCGCCAGATAGGTGCGGCAGCCCTTGATGGCCTTGCCGACGGCCAGCACCTGGCCGGCTTTGACGGTGATGGGCGTCCAGAAGGCCACCGGCTCATCGTCCAGCGTGGCGTCCGAGAGCGCGCCGGTCAGCGCCACCACGGCATCCTTGTGGAACTTCAGGCTGGGTCCGATCAGGGTGGCTTCCAGCCCTGCTGCTTCGTGGTGATTGCCCACAATACGGTTGGCAAGGCGGAAGGCGTAATCGTCCATGGGCCCGCTGGGTGGCACACCGATGTTCCAGTAGCCCACGCGGCCCGGGTAATCCTGCACGGTGGTGTAGGTTCCGGGTTTGACCACTTCCGCCACGGAGGGCCTGAACTCGAAGCCCTCCAGCGCCCGGGTGGACACAATGCCGTCGGCAAAGCTGGGCTGGGCCACCACCTGGCGAAGGTAATCCAGGTTGGTGGCAATGCCCATCAGCCGGGTTTCGGCGAGGGCGGCTTTCAGCTTCGCCAGGGCATCGGCGCGGTCGGTGCCATGTACGATCAGCTTGGCGATCATGGGGTCATAGTGGGCCGACACCTCGCTGCCGTTTTCCACCCAGGTATCCACCCGCACGCCGTCTTCCGGCCAGTGTACGTCGGTCAGCTCGCCCGGGGAGGGCTGGAAATCCTTGAGCGGGTCTTCGGCGTAGATGCGCACTTCCATGGAGGCCCCGTTCAGCTCCGGCTCGAAGCTGGCCAGCTCCGGGCTCTCGCCGGCAGCAATCTTCAGCATCCACCCGATCAGGTCCAGCCCGGTGACGGACTCGGTTACCGGGTGCTCAACCTGTAAGCGGGTATTTACTTCGAGGAAGTAGAACTCGTCCCGGTCGGCGTCGTAGATGTACTCCACCGTACCCGCGGACCGGTAATTCACCGATTGGCCCAGGGAGACCGCCGCATCCAGCATCTTCTGGCGGGTGGCCGCCGGCAGGTTCGGGGCCGGGGTTTCCTCCACCACTTTCTGGTTGCGGCGCTGCAGGGAGCAGTCCCGCTCACCCAGGGCGACGACGTTGCCGGCGCCGTCACCGAATATCTGCACTTCCACATGGCGGGCACGGGCGATGAAACGCTCCAGAAACACGCCGCTGTCGTTGAAGAAACTCTGGCCCTGACGGCGTACGGTTTCGAAGGCATCCCGTAGTTCACGCTCGTTGTCGCAGCGGGTGAGACCGATGCCGCCACCGCCGGCGGTGCTTTTCAGCATCACCGGGTAGCCCAGGCGTTCGGCGGTGGCCAGGGCTTCGTCCAGACTTTCCAGCAGGCCGCTGCCTGGCGCCAGGGGCACACCGGCGGCTTCCGCCAGTTCCCGGGCCCGGTGCTTGAGGCCGAATTCACGCATCTGGTCCGGCGTCGGGCCAACGAAGGCAATGCCGTCCGCCTCGCAGGCCTCGGCGAAATCGGCGTTCTCGGAGAGAAAGCCATAGCCCGGAATAATCGCCTGGGCACCGGTGTGCCGGGCGGCGGAGAGAATCTGGGCCTTGTCGAGGTAGGTTTCACTGGCACCGTTGCCGGTCAGGCCCACGGATTCGTCCGCGAGGGTCACGTGCAGGCTGTGGCGGTCCTGATGGGAATAGACAGCCACGCTGCCAACGCCCATAGCCTTGAGAGTGCGAATGGTGCGAACCGCGATTTCACCCCGGTTGGCGATCAGTACTTTGGTAAACATGATGGCGGCTCTCCTTATGCCGTTCCGGATTTCAGGGCGGTGATGTAGGCGCGCCAGCCACCGAATTCAGTGACGTCCCGGGCGCCGTCGAAGCCATAGCCTTCGCAGATGAAGCCATTCACCCATCGGCCATCGGCGAGTTCCACATTGCCGATACCCAGCGGGGCAGGGATCAGATCCACAAAGGAGCCGAAGGCCGACGCGGGCATTTCCCAGACTTCCACAATGATTTCCTCGCCTTCACTGTCAGCCACCCGTCTTAACCCGGGCTTGGGCGGGGTGGTATTGGGCAGGGCGTAAAGCCGGTAGTTGGCGGCGGTGGTGGTCTGCTCCAGCAGCACCGAGTAGCGCTCCGTCAGCTGCGTATTCAGGGGCATGCCGCTGAGGTGGGCCCCCACCACGGCCACCTGGATGGTCGGCGTGCTGATGGCGGCGCCGGGCGTTTCTTCCGGTCGGGGGTTCCCGGTGGCGCCCAGCGGAGTTGGGTGGGCGTTCAGCCACTGGCAGGCCAGGTGTTGCAGTTCGGTGTCTTTCCAGGCCCCGCTGATCAGGGTGACACCGAAGGGCAGGCCGTCGTCCCGGAAGCCGGCGGGTATGGCCAGGGCGCTCATGTCGGCCAGGTTTACGAAGTTGGTGTAGGTCCCGAGCTGGCTGTTCAGGGCCAGCGGGTCAGCGTTCACCGCTTCAATCGTGGGAGCGGTGGGCGCCGTGGGCACCAGCATGGCATCCACATCCACCAGGAGTTCATCAATCTGGCGCTGCAGCTCTTCCTTGAGGTACTGAGCCTTGAAGGTATCGGTGGCGCTGAACTTGCCGGCGCTGTCGATGATGCCCCGGACCACCGGGTTCATCTCGTCCCCGTGGCTGGCCCTGAACGTCTCCACTGCGGCATGGCGCTCGGCCACCCAGGGGCCCTCATAAAGCAGCGCGGCCAGCTCCAGCATGGGGCTGAAATCCATCGGAATCAGCTCCACATCCTGCTGTCGCCACTGACTGATGGCGGTGTTCCAGGCGGCTTCGGCTTGCTGGTCACCGAACCAGTGCGGATGCTCCGGAATGGCCAGCCGTTTGATTGGTCCCGGCCGGCGCAGGGCGGGGCCGTCCAAGGGCAGGGCGTAGGGCGCCTTGCGGGAGAAGGCATCGGCGGCGTCGTAACCGGCCATGGCCTCCGACACCAGCCCGGCATCGTTCACGGTGAGCGCAAAGATGGATACGCAATCGAGCGAACGACAGGCGGGCACGACGCCGCGAATGCTGAACATCCCCCGGGTGGGCTTCAGCCCGACCAGATTGTTCAGCCCCGCCGGCACCCGGCCGGAGCCGGCGGTATCGGTACCCAGGGAGAACGGCACCAGGCCGCGCGCCACCACCGAGGCAGACCCGGAGCTGGATCCACCGCTTACCACGTCCGGCTTGAAGCTGTTTGGCACCGCACCATACGGGGAGCGGGTGCCCACCAGCCCGGTGGCGAACTGGTCCAGGTTGGTCTTGCCGATCACCACCGCGCCGGCGGCTTTCAGTCGGACAATCGTGGTGGCGTCCTGCGCGGGGGAGTAGGCAAATGCGGGGCAGCCGGCCGTTGTTTCAAAGCCGCGGACATCGATGTTGTCTTTTGCCGCGAACGGAATGCCGTAGAGCGGAAGAGCACTCCTGTCGCCACCGGCGGCTTCCAGAGTCAGCGCCAGTTCGGCCAGGGCACTGGCGAGGCCGTCGCCATCGAGCAGCGAAATCCAGGCGGCATCTTCGGTATCCAGCCCGGTCAGCAGCTCACCCAGCAATGACTCAGGCTTGGCGCCTTCTTTATAGGCGCTCTGCCAGTCCTTGATGGTCCATCCGAGAGTTGAAGGCATTGGTCGTCCTCATGTGCGTTATCAACTTGTATACATGTGGGATGGCAATGCCTGTGCCATTTGCCGATTTTTATTGATAAACATATAAAAAACAGTAGGTTAAACTTTTTTGGCGAAAGGTTGGTGTTTTCAGGTGCGCCCAAAGCCGGTGCGAGCGCACCAGAATTGAGCCGTAAAACAGCGGCTCAGCGCAGTGGTAGCGGGCACTCCGTGCGTTCTTGGTTGCTTGTATACTAGATAAGTGACTGTTTTGTAGGAACATTGGTGGAATGTGGAACAGCTGATGCAAAGGTTCTGTTGCGTTTCATGACGAACTGCATACCCCAAACCAAGAAAAGGACGCACAACATGAGCATCAAAAAACACGTGAAACTGGGCCTCTCTGCACTGGCGCTTTCCATCTCTTTCAATTCCGTCGCTGCGGAAGATCCCATCAAGGTTGGTATCCTGCATTCCCTCTCCGGCACCATGGCCATCAGTGAGTCCACCCTGAAAGACACCATGCTGATGCTGATCGAAAAGCAGAACGAAGCCGGCGGTGTGCTGGGTCGTCAGCTTGAACCGGTGGTGGTCGATCCGGCCTCCAACTGGCCGCTGTTCGCCGAGAAAGCCCGCGAACTGCTGGCAAAAGAAGAAGTGGACGTGATCTTCGGTAACTGGACCTCGGTGTCCCGCAAATCCGTACTGCCGGTGGTGGAAGAGCTCAACGGCCTTCTGTTTTACCCGGTGCAGTACGAGGGTGAGGAATCCTCCGAAAACGTCTTCTACACCGGTGCCGCGCCCAACCAGCAAGCCATCCCGGCCGTGGATTACCTGATGAACGACATCGGCGTTGAGCGCTGGGTGCTGGCCGGTACCGACTACGTCTACCCGCGCACCACCAACAAGATCCTCGAGACCTACCTCAAGGACAAGGGCGTGGCCGCGGACGACATCATGATCAACTACACGCCGTTTGGTCACTCCAACTGGCAGTCCATCGTTTCCGACATCAAGAAGTTCGGCAGCGCCGGCAAGAAAACCGCCGTGGTCTCCACCATCAACGGCGACGCCAACGTCCCGTTCTACCGCGAGCTGGGTAACCAGGGCATCGACGCCGCAGACATCCCGGTTGTGGCCTTCTCCGTGGGCGAGCAGGAGCTGTCCGGTATCGACACCGGTCCTCTGGTTGGCCACCTGGCGGCCTGGAACTACTTCATGAGCGTGGATTCCGACGCCAACTACGACTTCATCGACGCCTGGGTTGAGTACACCGGCCAGGAAGACGCGGTCACCAACGATCCGATGGAAGCGCACTACATCGGCTTCAACATGTACATCGAGGCGGTCAAGAAAGCCGGCACCGTGGATGTGGACGCCGTGAAAGACGCCATCATCGGCGTGAGCGTGCCCAACCTCACCGGCGGCTACGCCACCATGATGCCGAACCACCACATCACCAAGCCGGTGCTGATCGGTGAGATCCAGGACAACGGCCAGTTCTCCGTAGTCTGGGAAACTCCGTCCACCGTGGCTGGCGATGCCTGGTCTGACTTCCTGCCGGGTTCAAAGGACCTGATCAGTGACTGGCGCAAGCCGCTGTTCTGCGGAAACTTCAACGTGGTTTCCGGCACCTGTGGCGGCAAGGCCGAAGTTGCTTCCCAGTAAGGGCTGACTGAGCCTGCGGGCGGGGAGACAGTCCCCGCCCGCCTTCACCTGGCAACACATCTATTCTCAAGGACAGGACGCAACCATGGGCATCATCCGATCGCTCAGCCCGCTTCTGGTCGTCTGTTTTCTGCTCTGGCCCGCCCTCACGCAGGCCCAGGTGGAAGACACGGAAGCGCAGCAACTGCTCACCGCCCTGGCGGAATCTTCCTTCAAGGAAAAAAAAGACGTCGTTAACCGCATCGCCGGCAGTGGCGACGAACGTGCCCGCGGCTGGCTCGAAGCCTTCGCCAGCAACAAACTGGGCCGCATCGAATCCAGCGGGCAATTCATCATCGTGCTGGAAAACCGGGGCCGCGACTGGACCGTGGAAAGTGCGCTCACCCGCGAAAACCTCGGCGAAGTCTCCCGCCGCGACATCGACACCATCCGCGTCAACAACGCCCTGCGTAACGAGCTGGAAGGCATCCTGTCGGTGATCGATCTCAAGAGTCCCGATGAGGACAACCGTTTATCCGCCGCCCGCGCCCTTAAAGGCAGCGTGGACGACACCCTGGCCGAGCGCCTGCCGGAACTGATCGACGCCGAAGAGAGCGAATCGGTTCAGGCGGCCCTGACTGAAGCCCTCGCCATTTACCGCGTGGAAGAGCAGGGCGATGTCGCCGCCGTGGCGACCCTCTCCGGCAGCCTCAACTCCGAGGCCCGGGCCGCCCTGCAGCAGGCCATGCGCAGCGATGACCCGCAGCTGGTCTCCGCCGCTCAAGCCGCGATGAAAAGCATCGAACAGAAACTGAAACTGAACCGCGCCGCCGAGACCCTCTACTTCGGGCTCTCCCTCGGCTCGGTACTGGTGCTGGCCGCCATCGGCCTGGCCATCACTTTCGGGGTGATGGGCGTGATCAACATGGCCCACGGCGAGCTGATCATGCTCGGCGCCTACACCACCTGGGGCATGCAGCAACTGCTTCCGGGCCAGCCCGGCCTGGCGCTGGTGCTGTCCATTCCCGCCGGTTTCCTGGTGGCGGCGCTGGCGGGCATCGCCATCGAGCGCAGCGTGATCCAGCACCTCAAGGGCCGCCCGCTGGAAACCCTGCTGGCCACCTTCGGCGTCAGCCTGATCCTGCAACAACTGGTGCGCACGGTGATATCGCCCCTGAACCGCACCGTGATCACCCCGGACTGGATGAGCGGTTCGGTGATGATCAACGAGGCACTCTCCCTGACGCTTAACCGCATGTACGTGATCGGCTTTGCCCTGGTGGTATTCGCCGGCCTGATGCTGATCATGCGCAAGACCCGTCTGGGCCTGGAAGTGCGCGCCGTCACCCAGAACCGGGCCATGGCCCGCTCCATGGGCATCAAGGCCACCAAGGTGGACATCCTGACCTTCGGCCTGGGCTCCGGTGTGGCCGGCCTGGCCGGTGTCGCGCTGTCCCAGATCACCAACGTCGGCCCCAACCTGGGCCAGAGCTACATCATCGATTCGTTCATGGTGGTGGTGTTCGGTGGGGTGGGTAACCTCTGGGGCACCCTGCTGGCGGGCCTGTCCCTGGGCACCATCAACCAGCTGCTGGAACCCTGGGCCGGCGCCGTGCTCGCCAAGATCCTGGTGCTGGTACTGATCATCCTGTTCATCCAGAAACGGCCGAAGGGGCTTTTCCCCCAGAAAGGCCGAGCCGCGGAGGGTTGAGGTATGTGGTTAACAAGACCCTTGCAGGAACGGTCCACCCAGATCTTCCTCGGCGTGCTGTTTGCCGCCCTGGTCGTTGTCAGCGCGCTACACGTGTTCATGCCGCAGGACAGCGCGCTCTATGTCAGCTCCTACACCGTCACCCTGTTGGGCAAGTACCTGTGTTACGCCCTGCTGGCGGTGGCGGTGGACCTGGTCTGGGGTTACCTCGGTATCCTCAGTCTCGGCCACGGCGCCTTCTTTGCGCTCGGCGGTTACGCCATGGGCATGTACCTGATGCGCCAGATCGGTGATCGCGGCGTCTACGGCGATCCGATCCTGCCGGACTTCATGGTGTTCCTGAACTGGCAGGAACTGCCCTGGTACTGGCTCGGCTTCGACATGGCCTGGTTTGCCTTCGTGATGGTGCTACTGGCCCCGGGCATCCTGGCCCTGGTATTCGGCTTCCTGGCCTTCCGCTCCCGGGTAACCGGGGTGTACCTCTCCATCATCACCCAGGCGCTCACCTTTGCGCTGATGCTGGCGTTCTTCCGCAACGAGATGGGCTTTGGCGGCAACAACGGCCTGACCGATTTCAAGGACATCCTCGGCTTTGACCTGCGCACCGACGCCACCCGCCTCGGCCTGTTCATTGCCACCGGCATCGCCCTTGCCATCGGCTACGTGGTCTGCCGCGGCATCGTCACCAGCAAGCTCGGCCGGGTGAGCGTCGCCTGCCGCGATGCCGAGGCCCGTACCCGCTTCCTGGGCTACCGGGTGGAACGGGTGCAGCTGTTCGTGTTCGTGGTCTCCGCCATGCTCGCCGGCGTGGCCGGTGCGCTCTACGTGCCCCAGGTGGGCATTATCAACCCGAGCGAATTCTCGCCGCTGTTCTCCATCGAGATCGTGGTGTGGGTGGCCCTCGGCGGCCGCGCGACCCTCTACGGTGCGGTGATCGGCGCGCTGCTGGTGAACTACGCCAAAACCGTGTTCACCGGCGTCATGCCGGACGCCTGGCTGTTCGCTCTCGGCGGCCTGTTCGTGCTGGTGACCGTGTTCCTGCCCAAGGGCATCGCCGGCTTGCTGTTCCGTAAAAAGAAAGCCGATGACACCAGCCACACACCCGCCGCGCAGGAGGCCACCGCATGAGCATTTTTCAGGAGCTGAGTGACCGGGAACACGTGTTCGAGTTTCTCACTCAGGTGCAGTCGCCGGTGGACGTGCGCCACGGTCCGATCCTGTACCTGGACGACGTGAACGTGAGCTTCGACGGCTTCAAGGCCATCAACAACCTCAACCTCACCATCGACGACGGCGAGCTGCGCTGCATCATCGGCCCCAACGGCGCGGGCAAGACCACCATGATGGACATTATCACCGGCAAGACCCGCCCGGACAGCGGCTCGGTGTGGTTCGGCAGCCGCCACAACCTGCTCACCATGAACGAGCCGGACATCGCCTCCCTGGGCATCGGCCGCAAGTTCCAGAAGCCCACGGTGTTCGAAGCGCTCACCGTGTTCGAAAACCTGGAGCTGGCCATGGCGGCGGACAAGCGCGTGTTCCCCACGCTCACCGCGATCATGAAACCGGAATTCCGGGACCGCATTGACGAAGTGCTGGAGATGATCGGCCTCAAGGAGCTGCGTGATGCCCTGGCCGGCATCCTCTCCCACGGCCAGAAGCAGTGGCTGGAAATCGGCATGTTGCTGATGCAGAAGCCGCGCCTGCTGCTGGTGGACGAACCCGTGGCCGGCATGACCGAACAGGAAATGGAACGCACCGCCGAGCTGCTCACCAGCCTCGCGGGCAAGCAGTCCGTGGTGGTGGTGGAGCACGACATGGGCTTCGTGCGCTCCATCGCCCGCAAGGTCACCGTGCTGCACCAGGGCAGCGTGCTGGCGGAAGGCTCCATGGACCAGGTCTCCAACGACCCGGAAGTGATTAAGGTCTATCTCGGGGAGGAGGCGTGATGCTGAGGATCGAAAAACTGAATCAGTTCTACGGCGAAAGCCACACCCTCTGGGATCTGGATCTGGACGTGCCCCAGGGCCAGTGCACCTGCGTGATGGGCCGCAATGGCGTGGGCAAGACCACCCTGATGAAATGCGTGATGGGTGAGGAAACCGTGAAAAGCGGCTCCATCCTGTTTGCCCAGGACGTGGAGCTCACCCGGAAGAAAATTGAAGACCGCTCTCGCCTTGGCATCGGCTACGTGCCCCAGGGCCGGCAGATCTTCCCATTGCTGACCGTGGAAGAAAACCTGCGCACCGGCCTGGCCGTGCGCAAGGACGGCAGCAAGAAAATCCCCGAGCGGGTGTACGAACTCTTCCCGGTGCTGAAAGAAATGCGCCACCGCCGCGGCGGCGACCTCTCCGGCGGCCAGCAACAGCAGCTCGCCATCGGCCGGGCGCTGGTGATCGAACCGCGCCTGCTGATCCTCGACGAGCCGGGCGAGGGCATCCAGCCCAACATCGTGGCACAGATTGGCGAGGTCATTCAGAGGCTGATCCAGGAAGACGGCCTCACCGTGTTGCTGGTGGAACAGAAGCTCCCGTTCGCCCGCAAGTACGCAGACCGCTTCGCCATCCTCGACCGCGGCCGCCGCGTTGCCGAAGGCGAAATCGCCGAGCTGACCGACGACCTGATCAAGAAACACCTGACGGTATGACGGTCTTTCAGCCTTTGCCTGCCGCCAACGACTCCGGCCACCGCTTTGACGAAGGCCGGCGCTGGGCGGCGTCGATCTCGCTGGGCTTCGACGCCCGCCAGGATGGCGACAACACCGCCACCCGCATGACCCACGTGCGCCATCAGGGCCCGCTGCGGGTTCAGCGCCCGTTCTACCCGGAAGGCCGCAACGGCTGCTGCCATGTGTACCTGCTGCACCCGCCCGGCGGGCTGGTCAGCGGCGATGCCCTGAGCATCCAGGCCCGGGTCGGCGAGGGTGCCCACACGCTGCTGACCACCCCGGCCGCCGCCAAACTCTACAAGGCCGACAGCCACGGCGTCGCCTGGGCCCAGCACACCCGGTTGCAGGTGGAGAAGGGCGGCATCCTCGAATACCTGCCCCAGGAAACCCTCGCCTTCGACGGTTCCCGGGGCGAACAGAGCACCACCATCGAACTGGCCACCGGTGCCAAATGCCTCGGCTGGGAAATCCTTGCCCTCGGCCGCCCGGCCAGCAAACTGCCGTTTATCTCCGGCCACCTCGAACAGAAATTCCGCCTGCTGATGGACGGCCGCCCCCTGTGGCTGGAACGCCAACCGATGGATCCAAACCACCCCAGATTCAAAGGCCACTGGGGCCAAGGCGGCGCCACCGTACAGGCCACCTTGTGGGTCGTCGGACTGAACGACGAAGCCGCCGCCATCGAAGAACTCCGGGAAACCCTGCCCGACAACCACCGCTGGGCCGTCACCCGCCGCCGGGGCGTGGTGCTGCTGCGCTACCTGGGGCAGGAAAGAAACGAAGCCTGGGCTCTGTGCCAGCGGGCCTGGGAACTGCTCAGACCAAGACTCACCGGCCAGCCAGCCAGCGTTCCCCGAATCTGGCTGACCTGAACAATATCCGAACTGCCTAGCGAAAGACGGAGCGAAAAACGATGGAATTGACGCCCAGAGACAAAGACAAACTGCTGCTGTTCACCGCAGCCCTGCTGGCCGAACGCCGCAAGGCCAAGGGCCTGAAGCTCAACTACCCCGAAGCCGTCGCCCTCATCAGCGCCGAAATCATGGAAGGGGCCAGAGAAGGGCGCACCGTCGCCGAACTCATGACCGCCGGCACAGAAATCCTCACCCGTGAGGATGTGATGGACGGCATCGCCGACATGGTCGACGAAGTGCAGGTGGAAGCCACCTTCCCGGACGGCACCAAGCTAGTCACCGTCCACAACCCAATTGTTTGAAAGGCCAATGAGAAGCTACCTGCGTTGCCGCTGCGGCGTTAAAAGAAGGCTCAAATTGCTCATTTATACGCGCATAAACTGCGCTTTTTCGCCTTCTTTTGCCTTGCATCGGCTGCCTCGCCAACGCTTCTCATCGGCCTTTACAGGAGGCTATTTATGATCCCTGGTGAATACGATTTGAAAGACGGCGACATTGAACTCTGCGAAGGCCGCGAACGCATCCAGATAGACGTGGCCAACACCGGCGACCGCCCGGTCCAGATTGGCTCCCACTACCACTTCGCCGAAGCCAATCCGGCCCTGGATTTCGACCGCGCCAAGGCCAGGGGCTACCGACTCGACGTCGCCGCCGGCACCGCTATCCGCTTCGAACCCGGCCAAAGCCGCGAAGTGACGTTGATTCCATTCAGCGGCAGCCGAGAAATCTACGGTTTCCGACAGGAAGTCATGGGCAAGTTGGACTCCAAGAAGTGATTAGCAGGGCCGGTCGGGGCGTCCCTTTCGGGAATGTGCGGAGCCATGGATGGCGGAGCCCAAGCGCCACATGGATGTGCCGCCAGGAGCGTTTCCCGGAAGGGATGTCTCGACCGGCCCCAGCACCCAAGTTAAAACGAGGGATACGATGAAGATAACCAGACAAGCCTACGCCGACATGTACGGCCCCACTGTGGGTGATCGAGTCCGCCTGGGCGACACCGACCTGTGGATCGAAGTGGAAAGCGACAGCACCCACTACGGCGACGAAGTAAAATTCGGGGGCGGCAAAGTCATCCGGGACGGCATGGGCCAGAGCCAGCGCGCCGACGACTCGGTGATGGACACCGTCATCACCAACGCCCTCATCCTCGATTGGTGGGGCATCGTCAAAGCCGACGTCGGCATCCAGAAGGGCCGAATCGCCGCCATCGGCAAAGCCGGCAACCCCGACACCCAGCCAGACGTCCAGATCGTCATCGGCCCCGGTACCGAAGTCATCGCCGGTGAAGGAAAAATCCTCACCGCCGGCGGCATCGACGCCCACATCCACTTCATCTGCCCCCAGCAGATCGAAGAAGCCCTGATGAGCGGCATCACCACCATGCTCGGCGGCGGCACCGGCCCGGCCACCGGCACCAACGCCACCACCTGCACCCCGGGCGCCTGGCACATCGGCAAAATGCTCCAGGCGGTGGACTCCATGCCCATGAACATCGGCTTCCTCGGCAAGGGCAACGCCAGCCTGCCGGAATCCCTGGAACTGCAAATCCAGGCCGGCGCCATTGGCCTGAAACTGCACGAAGACTGGGGCACCACCCCGGCCTCCATCGACAACTGCCTCACCGTGGCGGACAAGTACGACGTGCAGGTGGCCATCCACACCGACACCCTGAACGAATCCGGGTTCGTGGAAGACACCCTGGCCGCGTTCAAGGAACGCTGCATCCACACCTACCACACCGAAGGCGCAGGTGGCGGCCACGCGCCGGACATCATCACCGCCTGCTCCAAACCCTACGTGCTGCCGTCCTCCACCAACCCGACACGGCCCTACACCGTGAACACCATCGACGAACACCTCGACATGCTGATGGTGTGCCACCACCTCGACCCGAACATCCCGGAAGACGTCGCCTTCGCGGATTCGCGCATCCGCCGGGAGACCATCGCCGCCGAAGACATCCTCCATGACCTGGGCGTGATCTCCATGATCGCCTCCGATTCCCAGGCCATGGGCCGGGTGGGCGAAGTGGTGTGCCGCACCTGGCAGACCGCCCACAAGATGAAACAGCAGCGCGGCCTGCTGCCGGAAGACGAAGACCGGGGCGCCGACAACCTGCGCGCCAAACGCTACATCGCCAAGTACACCATCAACCCCGCCATCACCCACGGCATCGCGCACGAAGTGGGCTCCGTGGAAGTGGGTAAGCTGGCGGACTTGGTGCTCTGGAGTCCGGCGTTCTTCGGCGTGAAACCGGCCACCATCCTCAAGGGTGGCATGATTGCGGCGGCGCCCATGGGCGATGCCAACGCCTCGATCCCCACGCCCCAGCCGGTGCACTACCGCCCCATGTTCGGCGCCTTCGGCAAGGCCGCCAGTGCCACCCGCCTGAGCTTTGTCAGCCAGGCCGCCATCGATGCCGGCATTGGCAAGGAATTGGGGCTGGACAGCCCGCTGTCCGCCTGCAAAGGCGTGCGCACCGTGCGCAAGAGCGATATGAAACTGAACGACGGCTGCCCGCACATCACCGTAGACCCGCAAACCTACGAAGTGCACGCCGACGGCGAACTGCTTACCTGCGAGCCGGCCACCGAACTGCCGCTGGCCCAGCGTTATCACCTTTTTTGAAGAGACAGCTCATGGCTGTTCCAGGAGACCGACATGCTTGAACTTACCCAACGGGTCGGACCGGTTGAGACCACAGAAATCCACGACCACCTCACGCTGCCGTTCGAGCTGCGCATGCGCGGCCGCCTGCGCACCAAAACCGACACCGGTTACGACGTCGGCCTGTTCCTCGATCGCGGCCCGGTGCTGCGCGAAGGCGCTTTCCTGCAGGCCGAAACCGGCGAGATCATCCGCATCCGCGCCGCCGATGAGCCGGTAGTAACCGCTCACATCGAGCCGGGCCTGGCCATGGCAAGGCTGTGCTACCACCTGGGCAACCGCCACGTGTCCCTCGCGATTGGCAGTGACGAGAGCAGGGAGGACGGACAAACCGGCTGGGTCCGCTTCCCGCCGGACCACGTGCTGGAGGAACTGGCTGAACGCCTGGGCGCGACGCTGGAGCACCACCGCGCGCCCTTCGATCCGGAACCGGGAGCCTATGCACAAGCCGGCAATAGCAATGGGCATTCCCACGGTCACTCACACAGCCATGGCCACCACCATGACCACGCTCACTCCCACTGACAGCAGCCAGACCCCCGTGGGCGATCTCGCCCTGCTGGGGCTGCTGCAACTGGTCAGCCCCGCATTGCCCATCGGTGCCTTTGCCTGGTCCCAGGGCCTGGAAAGCGCCTTTGAACTGGGCTGGGTGAATAACGAAGACGAGCTGGGGAACTGGCTGGAAGGGGTGCTGGAAGACGGCCTGACCAACTGCGAACTGCCGCTGCTGATCCGGGTTCAGGAAGCCTGGGCGAACGGCGATGGCCAAACCGTGGCCCAGTGGAACGAATGGCTGCACGCCACCCGGGAAACCGCCGAGCTGATCGACGAAGACATCCGCCTGGGGGCGGCCCTGGTGCGCCTGCTCGTCAGCCTGGACCTGTTACCGGAAAAGGACCTGATTCCGGAAGACCCCGGTTACGTCACCCTGTTTGCCTGGGCCGCCCACATGCGCAGCGTACCGGCACGGCAGACCCTGCTCGGCTTCGCCTGGGCCTGGCTGGAGAACCAGCTCGCCGTTGCCTGCAAGGCCATGCCCCTGGGCCACACCGCCGCCCAGCGCCTGACCGAACGGCTGCGCCCGAAACTGGTGATGGCCGTGGACAACGCCCTGGAGAAAGACGACCACGAACTTGGCCCGGTCCTGCCGGGGCTGGCGCTCGGCAGCGCTCTGCACGAAACCCAGTATTCACGGCTTTTCAGAAGCTGAACCAACAAAGAACAGAAACAGGAGAACACGCCATGAAACATTGCCTGAGAGTAGGCGTCGGCGGCCCGGTCGGCTCCGGCAAAACCGCCCTGCTGCGCCAGCTGTGCAAGGCCCTGAAAGACCACTACGACATCGCCGTGGTCACCAACGACATCTACACCCGCGAAGACGCCGACTTCCTGCTCAAACACGAGGCCCTGCCAGCCGACCGAATCCTCGGCGTGGAAACCGGCGGCTGCCCGCACACCGCCATCCGCGAGGACGCCTCAATGAACCTGGCGGCCATCGACGACCTGCAAAGCCGCCACCCGAACCTGGAACTGGTGCTGGTGGAATCCGGCGGCGACAACCTTTCCGCCACCTTCAGCCCGGAACTGAGCGACCTCACCCTGTACGTGATCGACGTGTCCGCCGGCGACAAGATCCCCCGCAAAGGCGGCCCCGGCATCACCAAATCCGACCTGCTGATCATCAACAAGATCGACATTGCCGAGCAGGTTCATGCCTCGCTGGAGGTGATGGATCGGGATTCGAAAAAGATGCGTGGGGAGCGGCCGTTCGTGTTCACCAACCTGTATGACGGGGTAGGGCTGGAGACGATCATCAGCTTCATTCTGGAGCGGGGCATGTTGCCGGAACGCAGGCCCGGGAAAGTGGCTGAAACGGCCTAGCGGCACCGAATTTAAACGTTTAACGCACTACGGAGATCCATTCATGAAACTACGCAATCGACTTACTTTGACGGCCAGCCTGCTCCTTGCTTCTGGCGTAGCTTGGGGACATGCCGGGCATGAAGCGCTTGGTGATGGTGTGCACATTGAATACCTGCTGGTGGTTGGTGCAGCTGCAGCCGTGGGCCTCTATGGCCTGATGCGGCACCAGCGGGACGGACAGGACTAACGCTCAAAATGGCGGGCCCGTATTAGCCTAGTATCGGGTATGCCTGATAAAAAGCATTGGTAAAACAGAAAGCTGCGTGGCAATGCCTTGCAGCTTTTTTTGTGGCATAGAATTTACGTATTTTCGTTCTTGGGGGAGGCAAGCAGCGTTGGGAGGCTCTGGCTTAGGTAGCTAAACACTGCGACATTCTGCTTGACAGGGATAACGGCTGATTGACCTCTCTGTACTGATACAGGCTCTTTTGCACCTTTGGTATTTGATACCCTTGGGGAATAGATCTGTGTCGGTTTTCACGGTTTTCAGATATCGATTAGATGATTTAACCCCAGTTTTTCTGAAATAAAAGCGGAAAAATATACTTTCTCTGTTCTAGAGGGCTGTGCTTGTTTTCACAATGAAAAATTCCTAAGTGTATACAGTATGCGATAAACTCTTTTGCCCTGCTATCATGTTCTTCTCCGATCCATTTTTTTAATGTTCGGAAGGAGATGGAATCTTTCCTGCCGAGTTTCTGGAAAATTATGCCAATATTTTTCCTCCAAGGCTCATAGTCTACCGATGAGATCGCATTCTCTCGTGCTTCGGCTTGCAGTTTGGAATAGGCTTCTAAGACGAAGTCGCGTTTAATAATAGGGTATTCATTGTTTTCATCTATCGTTATCGGATCTGGTTCATTCTTACAGTATCTTGAATGGGCAACAGACGAAACGATGTCAAGGAATCTAACGTAAATTCTTGGTGTTGCATTATTGTTAGCAAAGCAAAAATGATTTTCTAAATAATCGAAAATGTCCTCATTTTCGATTATTCTTCCATTGTTGTTGTAGTGCTTTACCGTTCTTGGGAAGATGCAAGTAATTATTGATTTGTATAGGTGATCTTTCAGGTCGACTTTTCTTGCATCTCGAATATCAAATTCCTTTCTTATTTTTAAAGCCTTAAGGAAATAATTTTTAACTCTCGTCGCAATGCTGACGTTGATTTTGTGTGGTCGGTATAGTTCAGTTTCGTTAACTGCAATCTGCAAATGGCGTCCCTTACGAATAAAGTGTTTTTCTATGTTGCTGATAATTCGCTCGCCCATAAAAAATCGAATGTCGTCGGCACCCCATTTTATATGTACGGTTCTTGGCTCTATTTTGTCTCGGCCGCCTAGTTTTGCAAAATTAAGTTTTTCATAAAGCTCTGGTCTTAGAGCGGCTTTTATTTTTATTTCTGAGAATCGTGTATAGTACCTGCATGTTTCTACCAGGCCTTGGATAACCATTTTCTGGCTATCAAAGTTTTCGCGGGAGGCAAAATCATCTAGATTGTCTACCAAGACATAAAGAATAGACTTGTGAAATTTAAGAGCATCACAGATGTCATTTTTTATCGTGTCAATTTTAATCAATGGAAGTGGGCTTCCAGACGGATCTAGTTCTGAATTTTCGGCCGATAGATAGAAGTCAGGAGTCGGTATCTGAGGATTAGAAAGGTCGAACTTAACGCCAGCGCTACCTTTTATCCCTTTTAAGAAATCCATAAAACTCTTGTTGTCTTCGAACTTGTCTAAAAAAGAAATAGATTCCCTGTTTAAGCTAGACGTTATTTTCTTATGTCCGATTTTTAGCTCTTTTAGTATTCTATAGAGAATGTAGATTTCCCAAAAATAAAAAAGGTCGTTGGACTTTTCTGGGTCGAATCCTTTAAGTCTTTCGCTAACAATTGACCTAACTGAACTGTATTCCATAACTTCGTTTATAGGTATTAATATTTGGTGGTAGTCTTTTGGGTTATAAAACGATTTCTTCCCCCTCAGATAGAAGCCTAAACATTGCGCTTTTGCCAGCTCCTTTAGCTCCAACGAGAAACTCCTTCTTCCCACCGACGAAAGAAGTGAAGGGATCAATTTCACAGAAACAAAGCTCAAGAAGCTCATCGTCCCACGCGTCGATGGAGCCAAACTTAAAGTCTTTGATAACTCTCGGATCTATATGTTTTTTTAGATTTTTGATCATTTTTCGTTAGTCACTGAATTTTATGAATTTTTAAGCTATCACCCTTGCCCAGCTTCTATCTCTTGCTGTTTGGCCTCAGGGTCTCCTTTCGTGATTTTTGGAGGTGGTGCTATCCAGGCTTTCAACAACTGCCCAGCCTCCTGATAAAAATGCGGCACAGCTTTTTCCAACTCCTCAACAAACACCTTCCGCCCACTGAACTTCCCGGCAAGATCCACTTCATAAACTACTTCAAGTGTCGTGGCTGCGGTGTTTGAGTTATCGGATTCCAGCAACTCCGGCGAATCTCGTAACTCTCTCAGTGTCTGGTAGGTTGTTTCTGCCTTGCCGGGCCTAGTGGCGCGGATATGGAATCCCGCTGGCTCGGTCTTCTTCAATTGCCGCAGGAGCCAGTTAACTCTGGCTTTTGTGCTCTGCTTGTCTTTCGGCGCGGCAAGGCGCATTGAGCAATAAATCATGCGCCGTTGAAGGTCTGCGGTTACTTCCAGATCAGCCGCTGCATTAATAATGTTGAGAGCGCAGTGCAGGGCAGGTGTTTTACAGAACGCATCGGCGTCGTCCTTCAGGCGCATGGAAGGGTCGAGGCGGTGGTTGTTTTTCAATTTCAGGGAAACATCGCTGCCCGTTAGTCGAGACATGATCAAACAAAGGTCCCGCTGCTCCTGGTGCCAGGCGGCGATGGTGTTCTGAACCTCGTCGCTGCTTTTAGCGAGTGGGGCATTGCTCTTCACTTTATTGACGACGTCTTTCCATTCCGCGTTCATCTGGTCGAAGTGGCTGATGCCGGAACGGTCGCTTTCAAGGTAGCGCAGTATTTCGCTAAGGATGAACACCTGATCGTGGTCCTCAACACCATCATTTTTTAGCAGAAGCTGGCACTGGGTTCGGATGAATGCCCATGACCAGTGGAAGAGCGCGACAGTCTTAGTAGCGTTCTTAGAGAGTTTTACCGGGTGATGGGTTGGCAGCGCGGCGAACTGGTTGGTGATGGTGATCACGGCATCCAGTTTGTGGGTTTTCGCTTGCTGAAGGTAGCGTGATACTTGGTCTTCCCCAATGGTGTCGTTGCCGACTTTGGCTTCTATCAATGCCCGCCATTCACGCCGGCCGGTACGAAGAATCAAGAGCCCGTCCGGGCGATCCTTGAGTTTGACTGCTTTCTTGTCTTCGTTCTGGAAAACCACTTCTGTCCAGGCTTCGAGGGTGGCGCTGGTCCCGACGCGGACGTTCAGGGATTTCAAAAGAGATTGGCGCAACTCAAGCACGGAGCGGAGGCCCGCGAGGATAATGGAGACGGATTTCTGTTCTCTTGCGCTGTCTGCGGCTATCGGAATGAGTCGGGCAGGTTCTCCGCCAGTGAGGAAGTCAGGACGGTTTTTCACAGCTAGCTCCATGCTTTTATTAGATTTAGTTTCCTAACTAAGTCTAGCAGTGATTTACCATTTTTCCTGTTAACGAGGTAATGGAAAACCGGGACAGATCTATTTTCTCGGCTTCTCTGATGGCCCAGCGCTATTCCTTAAGCCGGACGAGCAACCGGCCATCCTCAACCTGGATATAATCCACACCGGCTGCAAAGGATTGCCAGAAGCCCGGGTTTGCGCCGAACTCGTTGACCAGGTCCACGTTCTTGAGGTTACCCAACCAGGCGTTCGGAATGGGTACGCCCATCAGGCTGACGCCCCTTAACTTAACCAGGGGACGACCGTTGGCAAAGGAGAGTTCTACGCCAGCATTCACTCGTAGGGTTCTGCCGCCGAGCACAGGGAAGTTCTCTTCAAGAGGTACCAGAAGGACGGCGCTCAACAGATCGTCTGAAAGGTCGACGGCAAGTCTCTGGGCCAGATCAGTGTTGTTGGCCAGCAAACCGTTGAGTTCCCGCTCGCTAAAATGGACCTCCCGGCTGGCGCCTTCCTCACTGTAGGCTTCCGGCTGCAACGGGCGGCCAGATTCGCCGCCCTGGGTATCAATACCCAGACTATTCAGCTTGTTGTTAAGTGAGTCCTGTTCACTGGCATTCAGGGTTACGGGTTCGAAGTTCTCAGGAAACACATAGTGGCTTAACCACCAGTAACCGACGCCGACGGTGGCAACGATGGTGATCAGGACAATGCCAAAGACATGCAAACCACTGAAGCCCTTCTTTGCGGGTGGCGGCGCTGATGCGGTTTTATCCTCGGTTGTCTCACTCATTGCCAATGTCACCTGATTGCAGTTTGAATCCTCTGCCACGGTCCTCGTGTTCGTATTTCATAAGATCGTTCGCGACAGATGTATTTCCTGAATCCTATACTGTCTAGAGGCTGAATGCTGCCAAGGGCGGCCAGTTACTGAGTTCTCGTTACCCGGGAGTTGTCGATGGGGGAAAGCTGGCAGGATTTGCTGGTCGCCATGCAGGAAATAAGCTTGCAGGATGTTATCCCGCAGGCCGCGGTACTGGTCTTTTCGGGGATGGCTGCGTTCTATCTGCATCGTCTCATTGCCCAACATACCGGTGCCGATTCCCAGGGCGTGCGACACTTTACGCAACGCACCATCCAGCGCCTTGCCTTTCCCATCTCGATGCTGCTGATGGTTCTACTGGGTCGCGCGTTACTCGCCGCGCTGAATCAAGCCCATTGGGCCCTGGATCTGGCTATCCCGCTGCTGATCTCGTTCGCCCTGATCCGCACCCTGGTTTATATGTTGCGCAAGGGGATGCGAAGCGGCCCCCTGGTCAAGGCTTCGGAAAATGTAATCAGTACGCTTATCTGGCTGGTGGTGGGCCTGCATCTCGTGGGCTTGCTACCCGGATTGCTTGAGGCCATGGATAGCCTGGCTTTCACCGTGGGCGACCTGCGCATATCCCTGTTGGCAGTCATCAAGCTGCTCCTGCTGATGGGCCTTGTGTTAGTGGTTGCCATATGGCTCTCGGGCATTATCGATCGGAGACTGTCCCAGTTGCCGTATCTGAGCCCCGGTGCGGCCGTGGGTTTCTCCAAAGTCAGCAAGCTGGTGCTGATCACCGTTGCTGGACTGTCCGTTCTTAACCTGGTCGGTATTGATCTCACGGCGCTCGCGGTGTTCGGCGGTGCCCTGGGTGTTGGCCTTGGCTTTGGCCTGCAGCGTATTGCCAGCAATTTCATCAGCGGTTTTATTCTTGTGTTCGACCGCTCGATTCGCCCCGGTGATGTGGTCAGCGTCGGTGAGAAGTTCGGCTGGGTGGTCGCACTGCATGCCCGCTATGTGGTGGTGCGCAACCGCGATGGCGTGGATACGCTCATTCCCAACGAAAACCTGATTACCACCGAGGTGATTAACTGGTCTTATTCGGACCCCAACGTACGTCTGAAGATCCCGGTTTCGGTCAGCTACAGTGATGACGTTGAGCGTGCTATGGCAATCATGTTGGAGGTGGCCCGGGAGCACCCCAGGGTGATTCCGGAGCCGGAGCCGGTGTGCCGGTTAACGCAGTTCGGCGACAACGGCATTCATCTGGAAGCCCGGGTCTGGGTCGCGGACCCGCAAGAAGGTTTCGGTAGCGTAAGCTCTGACATTAATCTGGAAATCTGGCGTCGATTTAAGCAAGAAGGCATCACCATCCCATTCCCCCAACAAGACCTGTACATCAAGGAAGCGCCAGCGAAATAGAAAGCCGGGACAGATTTATTTCGTGGTTTGAAAAATAGATCTGTCCCGATTTTCCTTCCCTGCAGTCAACGCCGTCGCTGATTATAATAGTGGACCTTGAACCGTCGTAGAGAACCCTATGCCAATCGAAAAGAATCAGGTGGTCTTGTTTCACTAAAGCGTCAGTGATGACCAAGGCAACGAAATCGAAAACTCCCGTGGCGGCGAGCCGAACGCTGAAGCCCTGGAGGTCTTGAATTCCTCGGCCACGTTTTCTACATGCTCCACGACGTCAAAACCCTCGACCTCGATCCACAAGGCCGGTATCGCGTGGTGATCGCCGGCCATTCCCACAAACCCCGAAACGAGTGGGTCGGCGACGTGCTTTATTTCAATCCCGGTGGCGCCGGGCCGCGGCGCTTTACGCTGCCGATCACGGTAGGACGGTTGGAGGTGACCGAAGACGATGTAGTGGGTGACATCATCGAACTGCCGGTTTGATTATTCGACACCACTACCCTGTAGCTGCCCTACGTAGGCGGCGGTAAAGGCCGCTTCCTGAAAGGCCTTCAAACCTGTGTCGGGAAACGCAATTGGCAGCGGGTTGGCCGCTAGGGTGGATTTGATCAGTGCCGGGGGCAGCAGGGTCACCGTCAACTCAATACCGGTGATCAGTTGAATGGCCGCTTCCATTTTAAAGCTGATGGCACCGCCGGCAAATTTGCCTTTTGGCATCCGCTCTTTGATCGCGACACTGGTGACCCCGTACTCGGCCATTAGCTCCGCAAAGGCCGCCTGGAACCGCTTCAGATCTTCACGGCTGTGGTTTTTCGGCAGTGACAGTTTGCGCACCTTGCACTCCGGCAGGTTGAACTGCCCCCTGTCCATATTCAGCAAACACACCACCGCATCGCTGCCCGTCAGTTCAACCCCGCAAACAATCATAGCCATTGCCCTCTATACCCCGGCTGTCGTCAGCCGCAGCACTTCTTGAATTTGATACCGCTGCCGCAGGTGCAGACGTCGTTGCGGGAGGGCGATTTAACAGTGGTGACGGTCCCTCCTTTGTTCAGGAGGGCAGTGAGCTCGTTGATGGACTCAACGGCGCCCTCGCGGGTATCAACCGAAATAGTCGCGTGCAGTTTGGCCCTGGCCACCTGTGCCTCAACTTCCTGCTTGCGCGCCTCACTGGTAACCACCAGCGTTAGCGGATATTTCCTGCTACCACTCTTCTGGCTGGCGTTGGTCTGAAAGCCGCCGTAAGCGGTGTGGTGCTGGCGAGCGTCTTGCCGACCCTTGAAGAAAAATTTATCTGACATCGCGACATCCTGGTGGGGAGAATACCCGAGCTACTGCCGGGAGGAGTCTTTTAGCACGCTTGCGGAAACGGCGATATAGGCAGATGTAATTTCCTGAGACGGCCCGGCAAAACAAGCACAAGGAGACAGCCATGAGCGGGAGCCCCCTGAAAAATCGCATATCGAGTTGACTACACTGAGGTAAGGCCCATTGCAGATGAGGGGAACGGCAATGATTGAAGTGTTAACTGGTTTTCCTGATAACGTACTGGCGTTCGCTTGTCATGGCCATGTCACGAAGCAAGATTACGAGTCGGTTCTTATGCCCGCTGTTGAGACGGCGCTTGAGAGTCAGTCCAAGTTGCGGCTCTACTACGAAACGGCCTCGGACTTTGATGGCATCGCCCCTGGAGCAGTCTGGGAAGATACCAAGGTGGGCTTGGGCCACATGGATCGTTGGGAGAAGTTTGCCGTTGTCACCGATGTGGGCTGGATAGGCCACACGATGAAGCTTTTCAGTTTCCTGATGCCTGGAGATCTACGCGTGTTTTCGACTGATCAAGCGGCTCAGGCGCGGGAATGGATTGTGGCGTGATACCTTAGTTTCTATTGTTAACGCCACGCCACGCCCCGGCGCTTCCAGAAATCGGGACAAATATAGAGGTCCCATGCATCTATTCAGGCTGTATTCACGATGAAATCAATCGCCCTGGCGTCACTGTTGGTCATCCTTCTGGGGTTTCTCGGTGTTCAGTATTACATTACTTCCGTCCCTGCTCTTGAGGCTCCCATCACCGTTGGTGAAGTCCGGGAAGTGAAGTCTGAAAAATCCCTCGTGGTTACCCTGGTGGACAGCGAAGGGCAGCGGTTTACCGTCGGTCTCAGGGGCGATACCGCGAAACCGGAGGAAGCCGCGCTTTTCTATATCCGGAATCCGGATGTCATTCCCTATGTGTTCTGGCCGAATCTTCGAAGTAACGATGAGAAACGGGTTCTGGAATTGCTGGAGGACCTGATCGAATCTGACGCGTCAGACGTTGCCGCCGTTCGCAGCATCTACTCGGTCTTGAAGGAACGTAACTGACGATCAAGCGTTGCGTCTTCTAAACTTGAGTGAGCGCCAGCCATAATTGTCAGCGAGCCCACTGCCTCGCATCGCGACTCCGAAATCAGGTTGAGGCCCAATGCCATGCCAAACCCCCAGGGACTCTGAAAAAACCGGGACCGACTTATTTTGTGCACACTGTTTTTTTGACGTTATCAGCCCATTTCGAAAAATATCTATCAAACGAGAGCTATCAAACAATCATGACGAGAAAGACATTAAGTTTAACCCGAAAACGAAACAAAGATGCTAAACCAGTGGCTGAGGAAGCCGAAGCTATGGTTGAAGTTGAGGCTGATCCACAAAAACGTTTTTTAAATGCTGTGGCTATCAATCCAACGCCGGGGATTCGCTTGGAGTCAGGTTCAGAAAAACTCACGGTGCGCGCGATGGATTTGATCACGCCGATTGGAATGGGGCAGCGAGGTTTGATAGTTGCACCGCCGGGGTCTGGAAAATCGACGATTTTAAAACATATTTGCCAGGCGGTGGGAAAGGCGTATCCCGAGATTAAACTTTACGCGTTATTGGTAGATGAGCGACCCGAAGAGGTCACTGATTTCAGGCGTAGCGTCCCGGCTGAGGTACACGCTTCTTCTTCGGATGAAAGCTATGCTCATCACGTTCGCGTTGCCGATGAGCTTCTTGATATCGCCCGCCAACAAGCTGGCGAGGGTCACAACGTCATGATTGTGATTGATTCTCTCACGAGGCTTTCGCGTGTGCATAATGCGGAGCGAAAGGGCAGCGGTCGTACTATGTCTGGCGGGATGGATGCACGAGCGATGGAGATCCCGCGGAGGTTGTTTGGCGCTGCACGAAACATTGAGAATGGCGGCTCGCTGACCATTTTGGCAACCGTTTTGGTGGATACCGGCAGCCGTATGGACCAGGTTATCTTTGAGGAATTCAAGGGCACGGGGAACATGGAGCTGGTTTTGTCGAGAGACGTTGCGAATCAGCGAATCTTTCCCGCGCTGGATATTTCGAAAAGCAGTACACGCCGTGAAGAGCTGCTGTTGGATCCAAAAGATTTAGACAAAATAAGAGCATTGCGCCGGGCGCTTGGCGGTCTCAAACCGCTGGAGGGCACAAAAAAGCTGGTTGAGCTGCTTGAGAAGTACCCCACAAATGCCGAGCTTCTGAAAAATATCCCCGGGCCAGGATGATGAAGTAGGAAAACCGGGACAGATCTATTTTCAGCCCCGGTTTTCCCTAACATTGTCGGCTTTTGAAACCAGGTTGCTAAACCAGCGGCATTGAGTTGAACAGACCTGGCTTTCGGCGAAGGCCTACCATTTTCTTCCCGACGAGCCTGCGCAACACCTCCTCAATCCGGACGCGGGCTATCTGCTGGGCTCCAGGCTCACGGTGGCCGATATCGCAACTGCTGCATTGTTTGGCACCCTCGTCCACAGCTTTCCGGAACTCGCCGCAGATCTGGAACACAACGCCCCCCGGGTGGCGGGTCTCTGCCAACGAGTGGAGGACCATCCGTCGATCAGGCCTTTTCTTGAGGATCAGCGAAAGGAGTTGGGTAAGGCCTACTGTGGTGGTCAGATTGAGCGGTCCCTGCGGGACGTCATACGGTAGCGCCGAAATACTGTTGGGCCAGCTGTAACCAGGCGACTGCTGACGCCGGCCCCCGGCGCTATACTCTTCCAATCACGGTAGGGCGGCTGGAGGTGACCGAAGACCGTGTCGCGTGTGAAATTATTGAACTGCCGGTTTGATCCATCCGGTCCGCCGCTTCCAGAAACCGGAGGAAGCCGCGCTTTTCTATCTCCGAAATCAGGTTGAGGCCCAACGCCATGCCAAAACCCCAGGGACTCTGTATCGACATTTCCGGTGTGCTCCACGAAGGGGGAGAGGTCGTCACCGGCGCTCGGGAAGCCATTGCAAAGGTCCGCGAGGCGGGAGTGCCATGCCGCTTTCTCACCAACACTTCCCGCAAGCCGTCCCGGGCAGTGCTGGACCAACTCCGCGAACTGGGTTTCGAGGTCGATGAGAAAGAAGTGCTGACGGCACCGGCCGCTGTCGCGCGTTACGTGAAGGCCCGGAAACTTAAAGCCTGGCTGCTGGTGCATCCTGACATTGAGGAGGAGTTCGAACCGGCTTCATTTTCCGATGCAGATGCAGTCGTGGTCTGTGATGCCGGTGAACGCTTCGATTACCGTCGGCTGGATCAGGCCTTCGCTCTGCTGATGGAGGGCGCGCCCCTGCTGGCGGTGGGCATGAACCGTTACTTCAAGGCATCCGACGGCCTGCACCTGGATGCCGGCCCCTTCATTCGCGCCCTGGAGTATGCGGCCGGGGTGGAGGCCACCATCATTGGCAAGCCCGGCGAGGTCATGTTCCAGGAGGCCTGTGACAGCATGGGGCTGGCGCCGGGCGACTGCCTGATGATCGGCGACGATGTGGAAGCGGATATTGGCGGCGCCCGGAAGGCGGGGCTCCAGGCGGCGCTGGTGAAAACGGGCAAGTATCAGGAATCGGATGGAGCCCGGGCCGCGGAACTCGGCGCCGGTGTTTTCGACGATATCGCCGCTGTGGCATCACACTGGCTCAAAGTTCAATGAAACGAGGGATTAACATGATCGAAACCCCACTGGAATTTCCGAGTCACGGTACAACCTGTCGCGGTGTTCTTTACACCCCGGATGCCGACAGTAAAAGTTTACCGTGTGTCGTGATGGCGCATGGTTTTGGGCTGACTCATGCCAGTGGTCTGGCACCGTTTAAAGAAGCCTTCTGCAATGCGGGTTATGCGGTCTTTGCCTTTGACTACCGCCATTTCGGTGAAAGTGACGGTCAGCCACGACAGACGCTGAGCCCTCGGAAGGAAGTGGCAGATTGGCTGGCGGCACTGAATTTTGCGCGGCAGCTGGATCGTATCGATGGGAGCCGTATTTGCCTGTGGGGGGCGTCGTTTTCTGGCGGGCTCGTGATTGCGGCTGCGGCAAAGGATGGAAACGTGCAATGCACCATCTCCCAATGCCCGATGATGGATGGTCTGGCGTCTTTGCTGGGTGTTGTCGGTTATGCCGGCCCTATGCAGGCGATGCGCCTGACCTGGCACGGAACGGTCGACTGGCTTCGTCGTGGGCTGGGGATGTCTCCCCGGTACGTTGCGTCGGCAGGCCGCCCCGGCGAGTTGGGCATGATGACGGCTGAGGACTGCCAGGAGGGGTATGTTCCTTTGCTGGCCGATAATGCGTCGAATTACGTTGCAGCGGGCGTGAGTTACGCGTTTCCCTTTTTCCGGCCCATCCGGTTGGCCAGCAAAGTCACCTGCCCGGCACTGGTGTTGATTTGCGACCAGGATACGGTCGCCCCGGCGAGTGTTGCGGCCAAAGCGGCAGAGAGAATGCCGAACGCGGAAGTGAAGCACTATCCGGTCGGTCATTTTGATGTTTATCGGGGCGAAGCTCTGGATCAGTCAATCGAAGATCAGCTTGATTTCCTGGCCCGGTTTTTCCGGTGAAGGCAAAAGCTGGGGCAGATTCATTGCCATCAGCCGACGCCATGCTCCATAACACTCTTCATGCTCAATACCTGCCCTTCCGTCACGGTCTCCATGACGATGTAGCTCCGTGAATCATTCACCCCCGGCAGCGCCAGGATGGTTGCGCCCAACAGCGAACGGTAGTGCTCGACATCCGCCACCCGGGCCTTGATCAGGTAATCGAAATTGCCGGACACCAGGTGGCACTCCTGGACTTCCGGAACGTCGATGGCGGCCTCCTTGAACTGTGCGAACACGTCCGGGCCGGTTCGGGTCAGGCTGATCTCGACAAACACCGTGAGGCCGATGCCCAATTTACGGGCGTTGAGGATGGCACGGTAGTTCTTGATATAGCCGTCCCGTTCGAGCTTCCGGACTCTTTCCAGGCAGGGCGTCGGGCTCAGGTTCACCCGGTTGGACAACTCGTGATTGGTGATCTTCGAGTTGTTCTGCAGCTCATCCAGGATGGCCAGGTCGATACGGTCCAGTTTCCGCATGGCGTTGCTCCTCATACCAGTAAGTTTCGCCGAAATAGAAGAAAATACTGTAGTTGAGAAAACAAAAGGATCAAATAATGAATTAGTAGTTTTATTCGGGATTTTATCCTGTCGGCCCTGATTAGACTTTAAAACGTCAGCGTGACCCGTGGGTCGCGTTCATTCACTGCCCGACAGGAGCAAATGCCTATGATTGTGGGTGTACCCAAAGAGATCAAAAACAATGAATTCCGGGTTGGACTGACGCCAGAGGCGGTCCATGAGTTGGTTGCCCAGGGCCATTCGGTGGTGGTGCAGACCGGTGCCGGTGCGGGTATCGATCTTACCGATGAACAATACGAGTCAGCAGGCGCCAGGCTGGTCCCGTCGGCCGAAGCCGTCTTCGAACAGGCGGAGATGATCGTCAAGGTCAAGGAGCCACAGGCCAGCGAGCGGGCCCTGCTGCGGCCTCACCACACGCTGTTTACCTACCTGCATCTGGCGCCGGACGTACCTCAGACCAAAGACCTCCTGGCCAGCGGCGCTACCTGCATCGCCTATGAGACCGTGACTGACAGTAACGGCGCGTTGCCGCTGCTGGCGCCCATGTCGGAAGTGGCGGGCCGTATGAGCATTCAGGCCGGCGCTCACTGCCTTGAGAGTTCCCGGGAAGGTCGGGGGCTGCTGCTGGGGGGTGTTCCCGGTGTGAACGCGGCCACGGTGGTGGTGATTGGCGGCGGCGTGGTGGGGTTCAACGCCACCCAGATGGCGGTCGGGATGGGCGCCCGAGTCACTGTGCTGGACACCTCCATTTCCGTGTTGCGCCGATTCGATGCGGTGTTTGGTAATCGGGTCCAGACCCTGTTTTCTTCCTCGAAGGCCGTTGCGGACGCCGTGTCGCAGGCGGATCTGGTCATTGGTGGTGTGCTGATCCCGGGGGCGGCCGCGCCCAAGCTGGTCAGTCGCGAGCTGATTTCCCGCATGAAGCCCGGCGCGGCGGTGGTGGATGTGGCCATCGACCAGGGCGGTTGCTTTGAAACCTCAACGCCGACAACCCACGCCGAGCCCACCTTCATCGTGGATGGCGTGGTTCATTACTGCGTGGCCAACATGCCCGGCGCGGTGGCCCGAACCTCCAGTTACGCCCTGAACAACGCCACGCTGCCCTATGTCCTTCAGATTGCCAACAAAGGGGCCCCCCGGGCACTGGCAGACAGCGCGGGGCTGCTGAACGGTTTGAACGTGGTCAATGGCGTGCTGACCTGCCCATCGGTAGGTGCGGCCCAGGGTATCGACTCCATCACCCCGGATCAGGGGCTGGCACTGATGCACTGATCCTTAACGCTCTAAACACCATACGACAACAACAAGAGGTATTGATCCAATGGATTCTGTGAGTTCTGTATTAGGGGACATTAACGCCATCGTCTGGGGGTGGCCCATGCTCATTCTCATTCTGGGCGTGGGCTTTTTTATGAGTCTTGGCCTGAAACTGATGCCGATCCTGCGCATCGGCACCGGGTTCAAACTGCTCGCCGGCGGCGTCAAGGTCGGTAAGGATGAAGAGCAGACCGGTGAGGTGTCGCCTTTCCAGGCGTTGATGACCGCCATGGCGGCCACGGTTGGCACCGGGAATATTGCGGGCGTTGCCACGGCGGTGTTCCTCGGCGGCCCGGGCGCGCTTTTCTGGATGTGGGTGACCGCCCTGGTGGGTATGGCCACCAAGTATTCGGAAGCGGTGTTGGCCGTGCGGTTCCGTGAAGTGGATGAGGAGGGCAACCATGTCGGGGGCCCGATGTACTACCTGAAGAACGGCCTTGGCCGGCGCTGGGCCTGGCTGGGTTCCGCGTTTGCGATCTTTGGTGCCGTGGCCGGATTTGGTATTGGTAACACGGTTCAATCCAACTCCGTTGCCCAGGTCATGGAAACCAACTTTGGCGTGCCCGAACTGGTGACCGGCCTGGTAGTGATGGTACTGGTTGGAGCCGTGTTGATGGGCGGAATCCGGCGCATCGGCTCAGTGGCCGGCAAACTGGTGCCGGTCATGGCCGTCGCCTACATCCTGGCGGGCCTGGTGGTGCTTGCCATCAATGCCGATCAGATTGGCCCGGCCATGGCGCTGATCCTTGAGAGTGCGTTTTCAGGGCACGCGGCGCAAGGTGGCTTTGCCGGGGCGGCCGTTTGGGCGGCCATTCGCTTCGGTGTCGCCCGTGGTGTGTTTTCCAACGAGGCCGGCCTGGGCTCTGCCCCCATCGCCCATGCGGCCGCCAAGACCCGGGATCCGGTTCGTCAGGGGTTGATTGCCATGCTGGGTACCCTGCTGGACACCCTGGTCGTCTGCTCGGTCACCGGCCTGGTGATTGTCACCTCCGGTATCTGGGATTCCGGCGAGTCCGGCGCCGCATTGACCTCGGCGGCCTTCGGTCTTGCCTTGCCGGGGGTGGGGAACTATCTGGTCGCCATCGCGTTGGCGTTGTTCGCCTTCAGCACCATCCTGGGCTGGTCGTTCTATGGCGAGAAATGTGTGGAGTTCCTGTTTGGCACCCGGGCGATCAAGCCATTTCGGGTGCTGTGGATCCTCGCCGTTCCCCTCGGCGCGGTTCTCAGCCTGGATTTTGTCTGGTTGGTGGCCGATACGCTGAATGCGCTGATGGCCTTGCCCAACCTGATTGCCATCGTTGCCCTCAGCCCGGTGGTCTTCCGATTGACGCGGGATTACTTCGAGCGCCAGGCGCTGGGTGTGCCCGTGGAATCCTCGGGAGCCGGTTCCTGAGGCCAGACGCTGGCGCATGATCAAAAGGGGGCGGATTGACTTCAGGAGGGTCAGTCTGCCCCTTTACACTTTGTAACATATTGAAATATAAATAAAAGGTAAGGGTGGAATCGCGTGTATTTCTGATATTCTCGGAGTGGTTCACAAACCTGGTACGTGACTGATGGGAGGATGGAGATACTGGATTCCTACCCGTCATACCGGGCAGGTCAGACCACCTGAACAATGGGATTTACACCAATGAATATGAAATCACTGCTCGTTTTTCTATCTCTGAGTGCCACCTCATTGGGTGCCGTTGCCGATGACACAGCCGACGCTGCGCTGGGTGGCGGTATTGGCGGAGCAATCGGGGCTGCCATCGGCAACGAAGTAGGCGGCAGGGACGGTGCTATTCTCGGCGGTGCCGTCGGTGCGGCAACGGGAACAGCCATTACCACTAGAGATCATGATAGAGAATACTATCGCGACCATGATCGCCGTCGTCATGACTATGATTATGACGATCGCCGGTCTTACCGTAAGTCTGGTGGCCATTTCTGCCCACCGGGCCAGGCGAAAAAGGGCAACTGCTGAAACGCGACAAGCCTGCCATTCGATCTGTGCGCATCAAAAAGCCTTTCTCCAACGGGAAGGCTTTTTTTTCGACCCTGAACCACCTACTGAAGTAGTGGTTTGTTCCGGCTATGGGGTCTGCCAGGAAGCCGCCGCACCGGTGTGTGCGGCCCGCGGTATTTTTTCCCTGCCGGTAGTCCAGCTGTGGTTTGGCGGGCAGCGATTCGCGGAATTCGCGAGGGTGTTTTCCATGGGGGAGGTGCGGTCGGCTCTGGAGCGGCCCAGATTTACTCAAAAAAATGGAGATGTTATGACGGAGCAGCGTTTTACCGAATACAAGATGGTCCATATCACGGAGGGCGGCTGTGGCACATTGCTGCTGGGCTCCTCCGGCTTGCCCCTGAAAAAAATTGAAGCGGAACTGAACCGCTACGCTTCTGAAGGTTGGCAGGTTGTATTCCAGGTTCTGGAGATGAAGCGCTTCTGGCTGTTTTGGCAGCGTGAATCTGTGATTGTTACGTTGGGGCGCTAACAGGTGCTGAAGACGTTAGCTCTGAAGGCCATCGGGTTTTATCGTCGAACGGGTGGCGGCATCCGATGGTTTGGCATCGACTGCAATTTTGAACCGAGTTGCTCTGCCTATTCTGAAGAGGCTATCCGGCAATTCGGTCTTCGCAAAGGCCTGGCATTAACTTTTCACCGTCTTCGTAGGTGCAACAGGTCGGACGCGATCTGTAAATGCATCGAGCCGGTCACCTGGGATATCGAGCATGTTGAAACAAGAAGAAGTTGATGCCGAGGAAGATTCGCTCAGAAAGGCGATTCGCGAGCTTTCAGATGAGCAGCGGGCAGAATTCTATCGGCAAGCGGGGAAAGCGGTTAAGGATCCGGACACATATGCTGCATTGAACTGGTTTTTTATCACCGGATTGCACCATTTTTATCTGGGGCGCTGGCAATCGGGGCTGATTGATATTGGTGCTTTGCTTTTTGCTATTGGGTGTTTCGCAGCTGGTTTCGTTTGGCCGGGTGTTATCCTTCTTTTGATCGTTTATTCCTGGGAATTGTGGCAACTGTTCCGGTCCCAGATTATCGTTCAGAACTGGAATAATCGGCTTTATCGGGACTTGTTGAGTCGCTACCAACACCGCCGGTACCTCGGTTAACATCGGCTGCCAGCGCACAGAACGGATTCTGTGCTTCAACAGCAAGGAGAAGCTGGTGCCAAGACAGGCCAGGGTGATTGTGCCCGGCTTTATAAGGGAGGGCGATGGTGCCGATCATGGATCCGGACAGCTGGACGCTGTTACAGAGCATCGTGGTTTTCAGTATCTGTGCCCTGGTGATTGCTATCGCGGGGACACGCATCACGCGCGTGGTCGACCAGCTCGCCGACCGGACCGGGCTGGGTGAGGCGACAGCTGGAGCCGTGCTTCTGGGGGCAGCGACATCCCTAAGTGGTGCGGTGCTCTCGGTAACGGCCGCCTACCAGGGGCACCCGGAGCTGGCTGTCAGTAATGCCCTTGGGGGCATCGCGGTGCAGACCTTTTTCCTGGCCATTGCCGACATTGTCTATCGTCGCGCGAACCTGGAACACGCAGCTGCCTCAGCCCCGAACATGATGCAGAACGGACTGCTGATCGCGCTCCTGGCGTTGATCCTTTTGGCACCGAGCTTGCCGGATGTGACCCTCTGGAACATCCACCCCGTTACCCCAATACTGCTGGGCTTCTATTTCTACGGCACCCGGCTCATCCAGAGTGCCGGCGACAACCCCATGTGGCGCCCCTCCATTACCCGTGAGACCCGGGAGGACGAGCCGGAGACCAAGAACCAACTGGCATCAATGAGCCGTCTCTGGACGGAATTCACAGTGCTCATGGCAACGCTTGGAGTGGCTGGCCTGGTAATGGAGCCCGCCGCCACGACAATCAGCTCGGAAGCCGGGTTAAGCCAGACAATCGTCGGTGTTCTTCTGACAGCGATCAGTACGTCCATTCCGGAGCTGGTAACGTCAATTGCCGCGGTAAGGCAGGGTGCGCTCACACTCGCGGTGGCTGGCATCATCGGTGGGAATGCCTTCGATACGCTTTTCATGGCCGCTTCGGACATCGCCTACCGGGACGGCTCGCTCTACCACACGATGACCGCCGACTCGGAACGTTGGGTCGCACTGACCCTCTTGATGTCGGCCATCCTGATCATGGGGCTGATACGTCGGGAACGCTATGGCGTCGGTCGAATCGGTGCAGAGAGTCTGGCGATCATGGTGCTCTACGGGCTTGGTGTGGTGTTGATGTTCACTGGCTGAATTGGGCGTTCAAAAGCCCCTTCGCTCAGATGAATGTCCAGGCCAATACCCTCGTAATCTTATTGCCCTGCTTCATCTCTATTTCCCGTATATCGACTGCACCGAGCTTACGAATCAACTTCTTTGCAGGCTTAACATTGTCGGCTTTTGAAACCAGGCTGGTAAACCAGCGGCATTGAGTTGAATACACCTGGCTTTCTTTTATTAGCTTTTTGAGAAACAGCTGTTCGCCCCCCTTGCACCAAAGCTCTGCTCCCAGTCCGCCAAAATTCAGAGTGGGGGATTTGGTTTTTGCTTTCTGTTCACCTCGACTACGAGCAAGGTTATTGAGTTTAAGCTGGCTACCTTTAACTGCTTCATCGAGCGAGGCATGGAAGGGTGGGTTGCACACGCTGACGTCAAAGAACTCCCCGGCTTGAATGATCCCTTCAAAAATGTGGTTTTTATCGGGTTGCGTGCGCAGCGCGAAGCGGTCTTTGAGTGTGGGATTGTTGGCGATTATCGTGGCAACGTTCTCAAGCGACTGAGTGTTAATGTCACTACCGACACACTGCCAGCCGTAAATTTGGCAGGCCAGTATCGGGTAGATTCCATTTGCTCCAGTTCCTATATCGAGCAGCTTGATGTTGGGCTGTTCAGGCCCAAGCAAGTCAGCAATGTAATGGATATAGTCGGCTCTGCCCGGGATTGGAGGGCAAAGCGCGCCTTCTGGTATATCCCAGTCGACAATGTCGTAGTATCGGTTTAATAACGCGGCGTTGAGAGTTTTTACTGCCAATGGGTCTGCGAAATTGATGGAAAGGTCGCCGTGAGCGTTCGGTTTCACATGGGGAGCTAGCGCTGGGTGGTTTTTTACGAGAGCTGGGAAGTCATAGCCTTGGTTGTGTAGATTCCTCGGGTGCAGACCTTTGCGAACTGGCCTGGCCTGGTTTTTCTTACTTCGATGGACGGTGCTCACAGTAATAGGCCTGAGGCTTGGAGTTCAGAAGTAGAGTGGGTCTGGCTTAGTCCGTGATTATAATCTTTATGTATTTGTTGCGCATACTCGGCAGTTCGAGGGTAGCGACGGACCTGGGCATGATCGCTGCGGCAACCAAAACGGTTAGCGTCTACAGTCAATGTTCAGGGGCAATACGGCGGTTTGCAGGATTAGTAGTCCTGGGTTGCACCTATTCGCCGGATTTTCGACTTTCAGTAACTGGTAGAGAGGCAGCTTGGATGGCGACTATAAAACCCGGTGGCCTGGGAATTAAAACACGCCTTTTCCAGATCATTTTCGAGTCTGATACCCGCCTGGCCAAGGGCTTTGATGTTTTTTTGGCGTTGCTGATATTCCTCAGCGTGGGGATTATTCTCCTGGACAGTGTGCCGGAATATCACGCCCGCTACGGTGAGCTTTTTTTTGGTGTGGAGTGGGGCGTAACGCTGCTGTTCACCATTGAGCTGGCCCTGCGCATCTATTGCCTGGAGAAACCGAAGCTTTACCTGAAAAGCTTTTATGGGATTATCGACGTGCTGGCTGTCTTGCCCACCTGGCTGGCGCTGTTGTTCCCGGGGGCCCAGACTCTCGTCGTCGTGCGTCTGCTGCGGACCCTGCGTCTGTTCCGGGTACTGGAAATGATGACGGTAGTGGGCGAGGGCCGCCTGCTGATGGAAGCCCTGATTCGCAGCCGGCACCAGATCCTGCTTTTTCTGTTTGCCGTGCTGATGGTCGTCACCATCTTCTCTTCTTTGCTCTATCTGATTGAGCCGGCCGAGGCCGGCTTTACCAGTATTCCCACATCGATCTACTGGGGCATCGTGACACTGACAACCGTGGGCTATGGCGATATAACCCCGGTGACTGGCTGGGGCCAGTTCATTTCCATGATGATCATGTTGACGGGCTACTCGATCATCGCGCTGCCCGTCGGGGTTTTTTCCGCGGAAGTGATTCGCACCCTGCGCGCGGAACGTTACTCCGATGAAGCCTGCCCGGGATGCGGTAAACATCGCCATGAAGTCGACGCCAAATACTGTAAACACTGCGGTACCTGGCTTAATGAAGAGACGCCCGACCCGCGCAGCTCCGGATGATGTTCTTCGAGCCAGAATTATCCGGCTCACAGGAAAACCGGCCTCCGGGCGGGAACCTGGAGGCTCCCGCCCGGACGCGCCTAGCTTCTCCCTGCCAGCATCTGTATTCGTTTGATCGAGCCGCGCTCTGTTTCCGGGGCTGTCTCCAGCAGTCGACGGGCCCACTGCCCGGCGGATCCGGTATCGCCGCCCAGATCGGCCGCAAGGGCCGCTCCTTCCAGGGTGTTATACCGATTCGGCCAGGTTTGATCGGACTGCTGATAAGCGTCGAGAGCTTCGGCCGGGCGATCCAGGGCGAGTAACAGATCGCCAAGAGCCTCGTAGGGGGGGAGCAGGGTTCCGGGGCTGACCGGATGCTTCTCGACACTGGCTTCCAGCTGCCCGGCGGAACGCATCAGTTCGATGGCACGGTCTGGTTCACCCTCGGCCTGCGCAATCCACCCGGCAAGAATCCTCCGATCCACCTCAATGTAGGTCGAGAAACGCGGATCGGCAGCGGACCGGGCGGTTTCCGCCAGAGTCTCTAGGCGCTGTTCAGCCGTGCGGGCGGCTTCCAGATCACCGGTGTGGACGGCCCCAAGCCCGCGTGCAAACCAACTCAGAGCCTCGGGCCAGGGGAACATGTCCCAGTTAACATAGTCGACCGCACGAGGGGTAATGGCGGCCGCCGCTTCCCAATCCCGCTCCTCAACGGCCAACCTTGCGGGGATGGATGCCAGGTGGAAGGCGCCGGGGAAATTGGCCTGGTGTGGTCCGTTGGCCTGGGCGGACTCCCAGACGCTGCGTGCCGCGCTGTCTTCACCCCGCTGGAGGTGGCCATAGACCAGATAATCAAGGGCATGAATGTAGTGGAACGACGTGGCGCCATCGACCTTGTGATCGACCGCCACGTCTGCGGACTGCTGATTCCATTCGATCATCTGGGGCCAGTCACCGAGCCGCACATAAATGTGAGACGGCATGTGCAAGGCATGGGGAACGCTGGGGGCTATCCCGGTATAGGAGTCCACGATTTCAGTGGCGTTCCCAGCTCGGCCATCGGCATCCGTGGCATGTATGGAGTAATGCACGGCCCCGGGATGGGTGGGCTCGGCCTCCCAAACCGCACGCAGTACCTGTTCTGCTTCGTTGTACAGCGCCTTGCGGTCTTCGGCGGAAAGCGCCAGCGTCAAGCGGGACAAGGCATAAAGGGTAGCGACGTTAGCGTCGTCCGGGAAGGCCTGATAGGCCTGGTCCATACCCTCAATCCAGCCGGCCAGCCGCTCCCGGACCTGGTCGGTATCCGGCTCGAAGAACGCAGCGGTAGCGTCTATCAGCAGCCGTTCACGCTCATCTTCGGCAGCGTCACGCGCTTGCTGGATTTCCTGGCGACCCAGAGTGATATCCTCAGCAGTCGGTGTTGTGCCCCATAATGGCTGGAACAGCGATGTGGCGACACCCCAATGGGCCATGGCACAGTCGGGATCGGCCTGGATAATGGCGCTGAACTCGGCGCGGGCCTGGGTGTACATCATGTGATGCATCAGGCCCAGTGCGTGATCGACGTCAGCGCGCACACCGTCATCACAGTCGGCCTGAAAATTGACGGTGCCGACGTCATCCCCGGCGCTATGAGGATGATCTTCATTCATGGTGTCCTGATGTGCCAACGCGGGAGGGATAAAGCTCAGAGTAACCGCAAGTACTAAGTAAGAGATTGTGTTCATGACATGACTCCAGTGGACCGTATTGGTGGTGGAGCCGGCATGTCTACTCCGGTCAGAGTCTGAATACGAACTGCCAGTTACTGGCTCTGCATGCGCAGCTTATCACCTCAAATTTAGTCCTTTCGTGGCTGATTTAACAGCTACAGGCCTACTACGGGTGATGAAAAAACCGGGACAGATTTATTGATGCCTCACAGGCAACGGCAGCTGCATTTGCTAGTATGACCGCCTTCTCCTCCTGATAGCGATTAAGCACCACGAATGAATGCGCCTTTCAAGCTGCGGCCTTACCAGCAGGAAGCGGTCGATGCCACGCTAAACCATTTCCGCAAGTCGGATGAATCCGCCGTTATCGTGCTGCCAACCGGTGCGGGTAAAAGCCTGGTCATTGCCGAGCTGGCCCGACTGGCCCGCCGCAAAATTCTGGTGCTGACCCACGTAAAAGAGCTTGTGGAGCAGAACCACGCCAAGTACCAGAGCTATGGATTAGAAGGCGGCATCTTCTCCGCCGGACTGAAGCGTAAGGAAAACCGGCATCAGGTAACCTTCGCCAGCGTGCAGTCCGTATCGGCGAATCTGGATCAGTTCCGGGATGAGTATTCGTTGGTCATCATCGATGAGTGCCATCGGGTCAGCGGTGAGGAAACCAGTCAGTATCAACGGATCATCGAGCTGCTACGGCAACAGAACGATTCCCTCAAAGTGCTCGGGCTCACCGCCACCCCCTATCGCTTGGCCATGGGCTGGATCTACCGCTATCACTACCGGGGCTTTGTTCGCGGCTCTGGTGAAGAGCAGGATAAGCCCTTCCAGCACTGCATCTACGAATTGCCGTTGAGCTACATGATCAGTCGGGGATATCTCACCAAACCCGAGTTGGTGAACGCGGCGGTGGCGCAATACGATTTCTCCGCGCTGGCTCAGGATCGCTTTGGCGAATACGCCGAGAAGGACGTCAACCAGCTGCTGAGCAAACACAAGCGTGTGACCCGTGCCATCATTGAGCAGGTGATGGAGCTGGCCACTGAGCGCCAGGGGGTGATGATCTTTGCGGCCACGGTGGACCATGCCCGGGAGATCACCGGCTATCTGCCGGAAAACCAGACCGCCCTGGTGACCGGCGCGACCGATCTGAAAGATCGGGATCTGCTGATCCAGCGCTTCAAACAGCGGCAGTTGAAGTATCTGGTGAATGTGTCCGTGCTGACCACGGGCTTTGATGCGCCCCATGTGGACTTCATTGCCATTCTTCGGCCTACCCAGTCGGTCAGCCTGTATCAGCAGATTGTGGGCCGCGGGCTTCGTCTGGACGAAGGCAAGCAGGATTGTCTGGTGATTGATTACGCGGGCAACAGCGTGAACCTGCATCACCCGGAAGTGGGGGAGCCGAAACCGAACCCCGATAGCGAGCCGGTGCAGGTGTTCTGCCCGGGCTGTGGTTTTGCCAATATCTTCTGGGGTAAATCAGACAGTGACGGCCGCGTGATCGAGCATTACGGGCGCCGTTGTCAGGGACTGCTGGAGCCTGCGGAAGAGGGTGAGAGTGCCTTGCAGAACGAGCGTCCTGAACAGTGCGATTACCGTTTCCGGTTCAAGGAGTGCCCGCACTGCGGTGGCGAGAATGACATCGCGGCCCGTAACTGTCAGCAGTGTCGAAAAGCCATTATCGACCCGGATGATCAGCTACGAGATGCCCTCAAACTCAAGGACGCCATGGTAATCCGCTGCGCCGGCATCACGTTAAGTGTCGCCGGCAGCAAGCTGAAGATCACCTACCACGGCGAGGATGGGGAAGAACTCAGCGAGTCGTTTGATTTCAGCAAGCCGGCACAGCGCACCGTCTTTAACAAGCTGTTCGGACGTCGTTTCGCCAACAGCCAGGCCCCGAAAGCGTTCAGCAGGGCGGATGAGGTGCTTGAGTTGCAAGCCTTGTTGTCGGCACCGGATTTTGTGATAGCCCGCAAGCAGAAGCATTACTGGCAGGTGCAGGAACGGATCTTTGATTATCAGGGTACTTATCGAAAGGCGAATGAAGCCTAAAGTGCCCAAGTGACCGTCAACTCAGCTATCATGCCTCCCGACCGCACAGAAAGGATTCTGTGTTCTTCAAGCAAGGAGAGGCTGATTGCCGGAGTGCGAAATGATTAAGCCTAGTTGTTACAGCTGTCGGAAAAAATTTGAGCCATCGGCGCTGAGGGTTTCCTACTCCAAAAACTACTGTGAGGGCTGCGGGGTGGGGTTGTTTGGTGAGGATTACTTCAGTTTCACCAGAAAGCCCTCCCCAACTACCCGGAAGAACCTGGCTGTCCATTTTTCAGTGCTGCTTTTCGGGGTTGCCTGCTTTTCGTTATGGTTTTTTCTCCCCTGAAGTCGGCGCCGCTGCCGGCTATAATGGCGTACTTTAAACCGTCGCAGAGAACCCTATGCCAATCGAAAAGAACCAAGTCGTCATGTTTCACTACAGCGTCCGTGATGATCAGGGCAACGTCATTGAAGACTCCCACGGCGGCGAGCCGAACGCCTACCTGCATGGCCACGGCGGCGTTATCCGGGGCCTGGAAGAAGCCCTGGAAGGTCGCGATGCCGGCGATACGTTCAGCGTTACCGTCACTCCGGAAAAAGCCTACGGTCCGCGCAAGGACGATGCCCTGCAACGTATGCCAATCAAGCATCTGGTCGGTGCCAAACGCTGGAAGAAGGGCATGATCGCCCAGGTGCAAACCGAGCACGGCCCTCGCCATGTGGTTGTCGTTAAGGTCGGCCACAAGTTTGCCGATGTCGACACCAACCATCCGATGGCCGGTAAAACCCTGACCTTTGATATCGAAATCCTTGAAGTCCGCGCTGCCGATCCGGAAGAGCTGGCGCACGGCCATGTGCATGGGCCGGGTGGGCATCATCATTGAGGAATTAAGGGGGCGTAAACATGCAAATCGGCGTCATCGCAGACACCCACAGCAAGATGCGCCCCGAAGCCCTTGAGGTATTGAAGGGCGCGGACGTGATTCTTCACGCCGGTGACGTCGGGCGCGACGAGGTTATGGAAGCGCTGGAGTCCATCGCGCCGGTGGTGGCGATTCGCGGCAATATCGACACAACAGGCCGTGCCGCGAAGCTTCCCGATGTTCAGGATCTGGAATTCCTCGGCCACGCTTTCTACATGCTCCACGACGTCAAAACCCTCGACATCGATCCGCAAGGCCGTTATCGCGTGGTGATCGCCGGCCATTCCCACAAACCCCGTAACGAGTGGATCGGCGACGTGCTTTATTTCAATCCCGGTGGCGCCGGGCCCCGGCGTTTTACCCTGCCGATCACGGTAGGGCGGCTGGAAGTGAGCGAAGACGGCGTGGCGGGTGAAATCATCGAACTGCCGGTTTGATCAATCCGGCCCGCAGCGTCAGTTCAGTTTCGATCCAGATTTGTCTGCACTCTCAATCAGCCAAGCAGCGGCTCAATGTGAATGTTCACCGAGCAGATAGTGAACCAGCGCATTCAGGCTTTCTTCGGACATTCGCCACCGTGGCATCGTATCGTCTAATGGCTCCCCGTCGGGACCGATGCCGTTCACGATGGCGTCTTTAAGCGATGATTCGTCGTAGGATGCATGGTCGTGGCCGTCGTTATGCTCTTGCTCCAGTGCCTCTTCCGTTAAAGCCGGAGCCACCACCCAGAATCGAGGCCACATGATTGCGCCGCCTTGCTTGTCCGCACTGTGGCATGTGGCACAGCTGCCACCATGCATCTGCATATGATGGTGCCCACCCACAGGACGGATCCGCTCACCGGAGTTTGAGACGCCGGTAAAATAGAGGCGTTCCCCTTCACTAGTAAAGCTACTGGGAGCGTTCTCGACGCTGTCCCAACCGCGATTGGTATCCATGCATCCGGAAACTCCCACTGCGACCAGGGCAAGCCCCACGAAACTCCCGATCCAATTGTATTTCACTGTTTCAGTTACCCCTTTTGCCTAAGGAAATGCTCGATGCCCAAATTTTTGCGTATCGTAACTCTGGACTGGGCGTGATAGAGAGCAGAAGTCGTGAATCGGGCCAGGTCTGTGGTGCGACAACAAGGAGAACCTGAAGATCAGCCAATGGCTGTAATCTCATGGCATTCGTTGAAACACGAGTAGCCGGTTGTTGGCAGGCATGGGGTGATTTTCGGCAAGCGTCATCCCGGCCGATTCCGCCAGAGCGCTGAGGTCCAGCAGGTCCCGGATGCCCATATGAGCGGCCTGGGATCTCAGGTGCTGATCAAAACGGCGGTTGCTGTCACTCGAGTATTCGCCACGGTTATTGAACGGGCCGTACAGGCAGAAGGCACCGTCCTCTGGCAAGCGCTCACCGATACCCCGGAACATCTGTTCGACTTCGCTCCAGGCCATGATGTGCGCGGTATTTGCGGAGAAGGCCCAGGTGAAGGATTCAACGGGCCAGTGGTCAGTACCAACGTCCAGATCAATGATCGGTAGAATATTGGGTAGTGCGGCCCGTTCCAATCGAGGGCGACTTATGTGTGTAGCATCGGGATGGTCGGTCGGTTGCCACTGCAGGTGGGGCATGGCCTTTGCGAAATGCACGGCGTGCTGTCCAGTGCCTGTCCCCACCTCCAATACTTTGCCCGGTGCCTCAAAAACCTCACGCAGTCTTCCCAGGATCGGGGCTTTGTTGTTCTCGCAAGCTTGAGAGAAGGGCAGGTTGGTCGTCATCGAGTCATACTCTCCTTTCTTTGAACGCCATGAAAACCGGGACAGATCTGCTTTCTAGGGGCTTTTGATGTAAAAAACGTTCTTGTCCCGGACGCTCATCTCGAATAATTCACTGGCGCGAATGAGGTCACTCAGCTTTTTGTACCCGTAGTTCACGGGGGAGAAAGAGCTGTTGTTGGAAATGTACTGGCCAACCTTGCCGAGATGCGCCCAGCCATCGTCATCAGCCGTTTGTTCCACCGCCGTTCTGAGAGTCCGCACCAGAATGGTGTCACCCCGCAATTTGTTGCGGCCCCATTTGGTTTCCACAGTTGGTTTGGGCGCACCTTCGTCGCTGGCGCTATCGGTTTCCTCACTGCTTTCGCGCAGGTTCTCTGTGTAAATAAATTGGGAGCAGGCGTTCACAAAGGGCATGGGAGTTTTGCGCTCGCCGAAACCGAATACCGGTAGCCCGGCCTCGAGAATGCGCATGACTAAGGGCGTAAAGTCAGAGTCGCTGGTCATGAGTGCGAAGGCATCGACATTTCCGCTGTAGAGTAGATCCATGGCGTCGATGATCATTGAGGCGTCAGTGGCGTTTTTGCCAGAGGTGTAGGCAAATTGCTGAACTGGCCGAATGGCGTTCGCGTGCAGTTTTTCGATCCAGCCACCCAGTTGCGGACCATTCCAGTTGCCGTGGGCATGGCGTACGTTCACTGCACCGTACTTGGCAAGTTCCTGAAGCACTCCTTCAATCGATTGGTGGCTGACGTTGTCACAGTCGATGAGGAGGGCGATTTTGTAGTTAGTGTTCATCTTCTCTGAGCTGTCCCTGTCTTGGATGGTTCATTGCCATGTTAGCAGTAATAAAAACGGGACAGCTTTATTTTGGATCGAAAATCAGGAGTCGGTCTTCCTCGTTTACACCAAAAGCGAGAGTGGCATGAAATTTCTGAGCGCCTTATTTTTACCTCAGGCAAAAACGCGGAAGTGAAGATGAGCCGGTGTTTTGGTGTTAAATTGATAGAGCAGAAACCCTTTTGGGGGAAGGTCTGTCATGTCACTCCAGAACAAAAAAATGAGTTTGCTGAACCGGACATTTATAGGTGGCTGCAAAAGGATCTTTAAGCCAATTTTTCGCCGATCCGCCCGTCAGGTTCTGAAGGGCCGGCTACTGGATCTTGAAGAGCCGGAAAGGGGGCGGTGGCTTGAGTCAGATGTAAAAGAGTATCTCAAGCAAACATGGACTCGGTCTGACTTGCTGATGTCAATTGCCGAACTCGATCATTTGCCTACCTTTGGCAACCGTCTTACCGTATTTCTCTCAGTAATCACGACAGCCGCGTACCAGGAGATGATGGCCCGCGGAGTGCCTTCGGAGTATGCCAAAACACTGGTGGGCGATCTGGGCTGGAAGGTTTATAACTGGATGCTAACGGCCGTATCTATGCCTTTTCGTGTCACTAGCCGCAATCCTGCAAGGCGCATGGAGAGGGTTCTCCGGGCGCTAATGGTTTTCCCGTTCAGCGCGCCGGGTGCTCCAGGTTATGAAGTGAAAGTATGGACGGAAGGAAGCAATACCCATACGCACTGGACCCACTGCCCACCGCAAACCTTTGTTCGTCGCGTCATCGAATTGAATGGCGACCAGGGCGAGCTCGATGCCTTCTTTAAGTCCTGGTGTCTTTATGATTGGCCGGGCGCGGATGTAATCGCCAACGACGGTCAGCACGGACATTACACTCGCCTGCATACCCTCTCCAGAGGCGGTTCGGTTTGCGATATGTGCTGGCATGGTTGTGCGAAGTCTGGAAAGGAGTGAACGTGAAAAGCGGGCTGATCGACTCAGCCCGCTCTCAGCTTTACCTTACTTTACGGGAAGCAAGGGACACTGGAAGTAGACCGGCGGGCCGTCCGGAAAAGATCCCGGAGTGATGACCAGGTGACCCATGGCTTCGTGATAGTCGATGTCCTCATCGGAGGTCAGAACCGGCACGATGCCATGATACATAAACCCGGGTCCGGTCCATTCTACAGTGTGTGTGAACCAACGGCCCCCATTATAGGCCGGATTGCCAGGCGCTGCTTCGGAGACTGGCAGCTGACCTTCCGGGTTATTGGAATTGGTCACCACATAGAGGGCGTCAAAGGATTGAACGTTGTTGGTCCCGGGGGCCGGCAAGGTGGTGGTTCCTTTGGTGCCCCAGACTTCGCCATCACCCCAAAGGGCGGGCATGAAATTCGGCTGGCCGGGGTCTGCGTGAGCCAGACTGGTCATGAGAAAGCTTCCCAGTAAAAGCAGAGCGATACGTGACATGGTGGATTCTCCTTGGCAGTATATTTGTCGCGTTTTGCCTTCCAGCCCGCAAGATTTCCAACGGACTTAGTTTAGCTTCTGCCATCCCTAACGAGAGTTCCTCATATAACGATAACGACGTGATCACCATTTCATAACGACGATGGTGTTTGCGGCATGCAAGCCCTGAAAAAGGAGATAATGGACAATCAGAACACCAGCTGTTCCATCTTGGCCAGAAACCGTTCACGTCGGGGATTCGATTTTGCCAAAGCATGGACTCAAGCCGAAGTAATCAGCGTTTCCTCAGATATCTCCGGCTACCCGATTAATAGATTACTTGAGTAATCCCGTAGGCTTGCCGTCAAGACTCAAGGTGTTGTTCTCTTCCTGATACTCCCTCATTCCCTCTGAGCCAAGGCGATCAGCCCATTTAATGAGTGTTTTGCGCTGACCAATAAAATCATAAAGCGGCACCCCATATCCGCATGATGTCAGCACCAAATCTACAGAAAGGTCATGGATTTGTCGCAAACCAGGCGTATCGGGGAAAAGCCTATATAGTTCATCCCATTCTGAGTTTCTAGGGTGTACCGATGTTGCTTTCCCGTATGCCCTTAAAATTAAAGGTTTCCGATCAAACGAGCACCACATCAAAGTCATGCGAGGGTTTTCAAGAAGGTGTGCCGCTGTCTCATTCTCAGCGCCCGTAAGATTGAGCCAAACAATTCGATTGGGGCCTAACACTCTGAGCGAATCCATTCCTTTCGGAGCAATATTCACTCGTCCTTCGTGAGCAGCAGTTGCTACGAAAAACATCTGTTGCTTCTCAATAAAACTACGATGTCTCTCGTCAATCCCTTCAAATCTCACCACCTAGGTCTCCTTTTTGCCACTACTTTTAACACCAAGGGCATCCGCCTGCCGCGCTTGCGATTTATTATTCGGGAATAAGCGTATCACGGACGCAGCCCTGGTCCGGCCAAGCCGTATCATTCTGCGAACCCAGCTTGGCTTTCAATATGCTATCCAATTAATAGCGCTATTTTTAAGATAGTGGCAGCGTCTTAACAAAAGACCAAAACACCTTTACCGACTCAGGCACCTCCTGTTTCTGCAACCTTGGAAATGATGGATTCGGGCGGCGTGGATAAATGCCTCATTTCCGCATGGGCGGCTCCGGGAAAAATGATGATATCCAACGACGAGGTCGCATCTTTTGTGGAAGAGGCACCAGAACGGCTAGTAAGGGTTCTACCCTGGTTGTGGGATTTGCCTCCTACTGATCGCAGGTTTTATCCGGTGTACACAGCCTGCGCCGAACTGGGCATACCCTTCTGCACACAGATCGGCCACACCGGCCCCCTAATGCCCAGTGAAGTAGGGCGTCCGATCTATTTGGACCAAGTGGCACTGGATTTCCCTGGAAATATCCAAGGAAGAACAAAACGTAAAAATGCGAGAGCAGTACATTTCGCAACGCTGCCATCACCGGTGACAGAACTGCAGCGAAACGGAGGTGACCTGCGCGCCAGCTTGGCCAGGGAGTTGCCCGCCAGAGCGGTGCCATGAACCAGGGGCAGGTCAGTCAGTGGCTGCAATCGAAAGCTATTGCCTGAAAACCAGCAGCCGGTTGTTGGCTGGCATCACGCAGTCTCTCCAGGATCGGCGCTTTGTTGTTCTCGCAAGCTTGAGAGAAGGGCAGGTTGGTCATCATCGGGTCATACTCTCCTTTCTTTGAACGCCATGAAAACAGAGGAAGCCAGCGCGGTGTTTTTCACGCCAATTATTGCGGCGACCACACTTCCCCGTGGTGCATCACCCGGAAAGCCGACTCACTGATGCCCTTGCTCTCCAACGCCAGCCGCAGTCGCCGGGGTGGCTCGTCCATGGGTTCATCGGTCAGCACGAACGTGCCCCAGTGCATGGCTACCGACTGGCGGGCGCCGATATCCTGGTGAATCTTCACCGCCTCTTCCGGCGCCACGTGCACCGGGGCCATGAACCAGCGCGGGTCGTAGGCGCCGATGGGTAGCAACGCCAGATCAATGGGCGCAAACAGCTCGCCGACGTCGCGAAAGACCTGGCCATAACCGGTATCGCCGCCGAAATAGAACCGAAAGCCGTCCAGTTCGAGGAGCCAGCTGCACCAGAGCGAGGTGTTGGTGTCGGTGGCGGTGCGTCCGCTGAAGTGCTGGGTCGGCAGGCAGAACACTTCGTTTTCGGTGGCCAGGGGCGTCGATTGCCACCAGTCCAGTTCCACCAGGTTGTGGACGCCGCGCTTCTCGAACCATGGTCGAAGCCCCATGGGAATACAGAAGCAGAGGTCATCCCCGAAGCGTCGGTGCAACTTGCGCACGGTTGCTTCGTCGAGATGGTCGTAGTGATTGTGGGAAATCAGTACCAGGTGGATCGGCGGCATTTCGGCCACCGTCAGGGCCGGCGGCGTGAAGCGCTTGGGCCCAACCAATTGGAAGGGACTGGCACGGTCTGACAACACCGGGTCGGTCAGTACGTTCAGGCCCCGATACTGGAACAGAAATGATGCATGCCCCAGCCAGGTCAGTTGTGGCTCTGCCGGCGGGTTCAAGAGTAAGTGGCCATCCGGACGCAGCAGCGTGTAGCGTTTACCCTGCGGGAAACGGCGGCCGGGGGCCAGTTGCCAGCGCAGGAAATCCCCCAGTCCATGGCGGGGCACGGGCTCCAGGTTTCGATACCTGCCCCGGTGAAAGTGGGGCTCCGCGGCAAGGGCGGCGAGGCGTTCACGGTCGATGGTCATGGCTGGAACTCATCTTCATTTTCGGGTGCCGGGAGGCATGCGTCAGGGAAGTTGCCTCTGATGATTGAGGGCTACAGTAAAACACATCCTGCAGGGTCAGGGGCGGTGTTCGTTGCGGCCGCGTTGCCAAGGGCTCAGGGGAGAGCTAGATTGAATGGCCAGAGGACGTGAAACAGGCTGGACGGATGAAGCCACTGTTTTTGATCGTAGTTTACCTTGTCGCTGTCACATTGCCGTTGGTTTTGTCCTCCTGGGTCGGAGGGCCGCCACGCCAGTTCCACCAGGAACTGGCATCGGGCCTTGGCATTCTTGCCTTTTCGATGGTCCTCGTGGAGTTCATTCTGTCCGGCCGTTTCAAGACCATTTCAAATGGCGTCGGACTGGATGTGACAATGCGGTTTCACCAGATCATGGCGCGCACGGCACTGGTTTTTGCACTGTTGCACCCGTTTCTGTACCAGGGGACGCCGTCAGGTGGTCTACGCCCGTGGGACCCCACGCGCGAACTGACGCTCACGAGCGATTTCTCCGCTCTGTCGACAGGCATTGCCGCGTTTCTGCTTCTTCCAAGCCTTGTGCTACTGGCGATCGGTCGCACCCAACTGGACTACAAATACGAGACATGGCGCCTGTTACATGGTATCGGCGCGCTCCTGATCGCGGTTCTTCTGTTGCATCACACCGTGTATGCAGGGCGTTACGGATCGCAGCCTGTGATGACCTGGGTGTGGCTGGCAATGACTGGAGTGGCGGTCGGGTCACTCCTGACGGTTTACCTGCTGGTTCCCCTTCTGCAGAAGGCCCGACCCTGGCGCGTGACCTCCGTGGTCCGGTTGACGCCAAAGCAATGGGAAGTGACGGTGGAGCCAGACGGTCATCGTGGTCTTGATTACAAGGCCGGCCAATTCGTCTGGCTAAATGTGGGGCACACCCCCTTCTCGATGAAAGAAAATCCGTTCTCCATCTGCTCAGCGCCGGCGGTTGGACCCGAAATATCCTTCATGATCAAAGAGCTTGGCGACTTCACACGAACAGTTGGCCAGATAAAAGACAGAACGGTCGCCTATCTTGACGGCCCTTATGGCAATCTTTCTGTCGATGGTCGCGCAGAACCCGGGGTCGCTCTCATCGCGGGTGGCGTTGGCCTTGCTCCCCTGCTGGGCATACTCAGGCAAATGCGCCTGACCGGCGATTCGCGCAAGGTGAAGCTGATCTACGGAAATCGGATTGTTGATCAGATTGCCTATCGTGAGGAATTGGATGAGGAGCTGGGTGCGGAGGACGTAGTCTATGTGCTGTCAGAACCGCCAGAAACCTGGCACGGAGAGACAGGCTTCATAGATGCAGCGCTGATAGATCGCGTCTTTTCAGAGAAAGAGTTCAGCGAATGGGTCTTCGTGATGTGCGGACCGGCGATCATGATGGATATCATTGAAGATCACCTGATTAAGAACGATACGCCCTCTCACCATATCCTATCGGAGCGGTTCAACTATGACTAATCCAATCAGGCGGTTGAGCCAGCGGCAACGGGTTTCTTTGATAATCTGGGTTCTGAATATCACGTTATGCCTGAGCCTTTTCGTTTTTGTGTTGCGCTGATTCATGGCTTTGCATTTCCCCGTAACATTCAGGCATCCGATAAAAAGGTTTTTCAGAAATATATTGTGGCTGGCAGATGAGGCAGAGACTGCCTTTCCAGCTTGCGACGCTTACGCCAAACAATTTAATTCTATTTCGGTTATTATGGTTGTTTGAAGTTGGTGAATAAGCCGACAGTTACCTGGAGATCATAATGAGCAAGAAACTCGAAAAAGTTACGTTAACGTCTGCCGCAATTGAGGAGCAGACTGCTGCTTATTTAAAGTCGGGCGGTGCCGTTGAGTATGTAGGCAAGGGTAAAAGTGGACAGTTCGCGTCCCAGAATTCAAAGCAGGTTAACGCGAAAAAGTAACAGGGGCAGATTGATCTGGCCCCGATTTAAATTAAAGATTATCCCGAATATCTTCTGGTGCATTCGAGTCGTGTCGGACAAGACGAAGACGACCCTTTTTCAAGAAAGGGTATAAGACTCGAACCTGGCCGATCAACCGAAACCGCTCTATCTTGCGAGGGTCTCCCCGGCCTTCGGTTTTCGGATTTTCCCCACTTATTGTCGGATTCAGCGATGTGACTTAGTCTGTCGGTGAATTGAACCCTGGCCTTACAGTACTACCCTTAGAGATTCGAGGGGTGTTTGGCTTTTAATTGCGTGCTCCAAGGAGAGGCAGCAAAGTAATGAGAATTGCCGCTAAAACTCTCATATGGACGTTATGGGCAGTGGCGGTTTCGCCTGCCTGGCCTGAAACTCAGGCGAGGGGATCACTTACCGTCTCGGTTGCTGCACCCGCCTACTGGTGTCCGTACGCCTGTGACGTCACAGGACCACGTTCTGGCTTCACAGTGGACATCGCCCGTGCCGCGCTTGAGTCCGAAGGGTACAAGGTCGTGTACGAAAACCTGCCCTATGACCGGGCACTTTTTGAGGCAAAGCGGGGGCGTGTTGACGCCATAGTGCCTGCGTTCAGGGCGGAGGCCCCCAGTTTTATTTTTCCCTCCTACGCGGTTTCTCTGACCGAATATTGCTTCTACGTCCCGCAGAACGAACCACACCGCTATCACGGCCTGGCTTCACTCGAGAACATGCGGTTCGTGGCCACTTCGGGCTACAGCTACGGCGCCGAGATGGATGCTTATATTTCTGATAATCAGGGCAAGCGCGTCACCCTGATAGGAGGCGGTGACGTATCCAATCGCCTGCGAGAGCTGGTAAGAAGGGAACGCTTCGATGCATTGCTCGATGATCGGCTTCTGTTCGAATCCAGTCAGAACCGCGAGGGTCTTCTGAATGCCGGCTGTCTCGACGAACGCCATGCCGGTTACCTGGCACTCTCCCCGGAAGACCCGGACCGATCAAGTGCCATTGCCCAGGCCTTCGAGCGCGGTTTCAAGAAGCTCCAGGAGAACGGGCAGCTTTGCAGGATTCTGGAAAATTACGGGTTAGGCAGCGATGCCGTGCCCGGCCTGGGCGGGGAGTACTGCCCACCCACCCATCGTCGTTAGTCGTTTGTTCCACGGTGGTAGGCGAGCTGCATCTTTTCGAAAGGTCTTGTGGCTGGCACGGTGTCTGATAGATGGCATCACCAAGCAGGAGGCCAAATGACGTTTGAGCACATCGTTCAGATAAACGACCTGACGAAGCCAGAGCTGCCGATCCTGACCCGATTCCAGATCTGGGAAGGTTTGGTACTCAGAGCCCGGCGCCCGGACAAGTTCCTGGTAGGCGTTGAAGAGTATGAGATTCTTGAGCAGGAACCGGCCTACATGAAACGGTGCCTGCAACTGCCAGGGCTGCAGATAGTCGACGAAGTAAGGTTTTTACCGGAGTCGAGAATCGAGTACCGAACTCTGCCAACCGATGCGGTTCCGGCGGCAACGCTTGTCATGGATATTGAAGAGCCCGAACCGGAATCGATTTTTATCCGTTTTCGATATTACTCAGCCAGCATCGAGAACGAGGGCGATTCGATGCCGTATGACCAGTTTCTCCAGCAGGCCTATGTGCTCACCGATATTGAAACGGTTCAGATCATCCGGGAGCTGGCGGGGACTGGCGCGTTCTGAAGCTAGCTGGGCACCGGTTCCTCTGATTTGCGCAAATCCTTTCGGGCCTGAGTACCCTGGGCCGAGCCGGCCCCGATTGTGTGGCTTTGGGCTACATTGTATTGGGGTGAACGGTTACTCACGGATGGCAGCGCAATCATGGAACTGGAACAACTCAATGCCATAGAAAAGGCGACTCGTTACGGGCGTGCCGAGGTTTTTCGGATCGGCGTGGCGGTGATTTTCCTTGCAGGGGTCATGTTGTATGTCCGCTCGATCGGGGCTGATGCTCCGAACATGGTCATCCTGGTGGCGGCGGCGATGATCGGCGGGTACATGGCGATGAACATCGGTGCCAATGATGTTGCCAATAACGTGGGGCCTGCCGTCGGGTCCAAAGCTCTGACCCTGGCCGGGGCCATCGCGATAGCGGCGATCTTTGAGGCCAGTGGTGCGCTGATAGCGGGCGGCGATGTCGTCAGCACCATCAAGAAGGGGATTATCGATCCTGCGCTGATCGGAGATCCCGATACGTTCATCTGGCTCATGATAGCCGCGCTGCTTGCCGCGGCGCTCTGGCTGAATGCGGCCACCTACGTCGGGGCGCCTGTCTCCACGACCCACTCGATCGTCGGCGGTGTGATGGGCGCGGGTATAGCGGCGGGCGGTGTGGACATAGTGGATTGGAGCCAGTTTGGCCAGATCGTCGCCAGTTGGGTTATATCGCCGGTACTCGGTGGGGCCATCGCAGCACTTACCCTGTACCTGATAAAACGCCGGATCACCTACAAGCGTGAAATTGCTCAGGCCGCCAGATACAACGTGCCTCTGTTCGTCGCAATAATGGCGGGGGTCTTTGCTACGTATTTAGTGATAAAGGGGCTGGGCAAGGTCGTCGACATCGGGTTACTGCCTGCTATCGGATTCGGCGCGCTCATTGGCATCATCGTATGGCGGCTCACAAAATGGCTTGTTACCCGTCCTTCGGTCGAGGTGGAAAACAGCAAAGCGGGAGTCGACAGTCTGTTCACCTCACCGCTTATTTTTTCGGCTGCACTTCTGAGCTTCGCGCACGGGGCGAATGACGTTGCGAACGCGGTAGGCCCGCTGGCGGCGATCAATGAAACCATCCTTCACGGCGGCGTGGTGGCACAGGCGGCGATCCCTGGCTGGGTGATGTGGGTGGGGGCACTCGGGATTGCCCTCGGCCTGGCACTGTTCGGCCCCAAGCTCATACGCACTGTCGGATCGGAGATAACGGAGCTCGACCGCATGCGTGCCTTCTGCGTGGCCATGGCTGCGGCGGTTACTGTCATCATCGCAAGCCAGCTGGGCCTTCCCGTGAGCTCGACCCACATTGCCATAGGGGGCGTGTTCGGCGTGGGCTTCCTGCGCGAGCATCTTAAAACTACCTATCGCGAGAAGATTGCCGAGATTGAGGTGCGCCATGCCGGAGAGGACCGGGAAAAAGTAGAGCGCGTGCTGAAGGAATTCGAGGAGGCCTCATTCGAAGAAAAAGGAGAAATCCTCAAGAAGCTCAAAAGCACAGATGGCCGCTACGCACCGATCTCGAAAAGCGAACGTAAGAGTCTGAAAAAGCTTTACAGGCAGGATCTCGTCAAGCGTTCCGCGGTTTTGAAAATAGTGGCTGCCTGGCTGATCACGGTTCCGTTATCGGCACTGCTGGCGGCTATGCTGTTCTTTACCATCAGGGGGATGCTTCTGCCATGAGCTCCCGCAGCTTGGCCAGTTGTGCCTCGACCACGCGCAGGCGAACCTCGGTCTGGGCGGGGGTTTCCTCGGGTGAGCCGGAGCTCAGTCGTTCGCGGTATTTCGCCTGCTTTTTTTCCAGCGCCTGTTCGAGTTGCGTCAGGTCCTTGAGCTTCAGGGCCTTGCCCTGGTCGTGTTCGCCCAGAACATCATCGAGCTTTGCTACCAAGTCCTTGAAACCCATTGTCCGACTCCGCCTTGGTCCGGGAGGCATTCCCGTGATGCGTCAGATGTTAACCCCCGCCTGACCCTCATCGCTCACTGACAATGCCTCGGTGGTTCGGGCAGCGTCCACATCCGTGGCCGTAAGGAGCTCGCGTGTACCTGTCAAAATAGCATCTACGGTTTCGCTGGCATAGGCAGAATCATTGAGCAGGGACGTCGCCATGGCGGAATCAATCTGCTTTGTGCCCAGAAGTTTCGTAACCCGCGCGACCATGGATTCGCGGTCCACTCGCGCACTCACAGCAATCTCGTCGAGCTCCAGTATGGCCGTGCTGGCGTCGTCAAATTGGCCTTCGTAAAGTCGATGGGTTTCGCGCAGTACAATCGCGACCCTGAGGCGCAGATCATTGTATTCCCGGCGGATCGCCGCGTTATTGGCAGCCAGGTAGGTCGTGAGGTTCTTGCGCAGGTGTTTGACGTGCTTGATGGCTTCCACCATCTCGGCAGCGGCGTGCTGCAGGCGGTAGAGTGATTCGGTGGAACTGCCCGGGGACATGCGCGTCATGCACCCGGAAATGAAGTCGAGGATGGCATTGTAAAGACGTTTGACGCGCTGCCGGTATAGCAGGTCAATGTCGATGTCGATGCGCTCCCGGTTATTGTTGATCATCGCCCGCAGGTCATCGCAGTTGCAGATCTGTTCGCGGTGAAGGTGAAGGCCATGGGCGAGGATGACGAAGGCCTGGTCGAACAGGTGCCAGACCTCCCTGCGAACTGCCACGTTGGCGCTATCGGGGGAGTCCATCGCAGCGGGGTTCAGGTATCTCGGCTCGGCCGCAGCCTCTTCCGGCCCCTCCGGCAACCAGCGCTCCAGCGCGCGCGCCAGCTGGGAAATCCGTGGCAACATGACGGCGACACCCAAGCAGTTGAACAGGGTGTGGAAGACGGCGAGCTTGACGGTATAGTCATCGTCGGCGATCGACATGAGCGCCGACAGACCGTCGACGGACCAGCGCAGGGGCTCGACCAGCACCAGGGCCATCGCCGCCGTCGCCAGGTTGAAAAAGAGGTGGGCGCCTGCCAGGCGCTTGCCGGCGATGTTTGCGCCTAGGCCGCCGATCAGGGCGGTTACTGTCGTGCCGATGTTGGCACCGATCGCCAGGGCCAACGCGTTCTCGTAGGTAATCTGGCCTGTGGCCAGGCCGGCCAGGGTGAGGGCCAGCGTTGCGTGGCTCGATTGCATGATGACCGTCGCGAGAATTCCGAGCCCCGTATAAACAAGCAGTCCGGTTATACCCGTTATCGCGTATGCGCGCAGATCGACTGCGGCCTGGTAGCCTTCGAACCCGTCCTTCATGAAGTCGATGCCGAGAAACAGAAACCCGAGGCCGGCCAGAATCGCACCGGAGGCTTTCAATACGCGGGAGCCCTGGAAATTCAGCACCACGCCGAAGACGAGCATTGGCAACGCGAAGGCCGAGAGACTCATTTTCATGCCGATGGTGGCGAACAGCCAGGCCCCGGTTGTGGTGCCCAGGTTGGCCCCGAAGATGATGCCGATGCCGGTGATCAGCGGGAGCATGCCGGCGCTGAGGAACGATATGGTGATCACCGATACCAGGGAGCTGGACTGCATGATCGCGGTGCTGACAATGCCGAAACCGAGACTTTTCGGAATCGTGTCCGTGGTCCGACGCAGCACGCTCTCCAGGAATCCGCCGGTAAACTGGCGAAACCCGTTCTCGAGCGACAGCATGCCAAACAGGAAGATCGCCACCCCGGCCGCCACCTGCTTGAACTCGGGGCTGGCCCAGAGCGCAAGGGCCAGAAGTCCGAGTAGGGCAGCGAGGACGAGACGGCGGTAGTTCATGGCAAGGCCTGCACCAGGTCACCAAGAGTCAGCTCGCCGCCTTCAACCACCCGCGTCGTAATCCCTCCATGGCCGCGCATGGCGTTGTAACCGCCCGGCCCAAGCGTCGTCTCCATCTTGCTGCAGGGGTGACAAAGCCCCGTGTACTCCAGGATCACCCCACCGATCCGGAAGGTTTTGCCTTTCAGGGCATGCAGGTTCAGGCCGGAGACTACAATGTTGCGCCGGAAAACCTCGGGGCCAATGGCCTCCCGATGCAGGCAGGAGGCAATCGCGTGCAGGTGTTCTTTCTGGATCAGGGTTACCTGTCGTTTGCTGGTTTCGCGGCCCTTGAACCGATCGCCTTCGAGGCCCTTGCCGGGGCTGACTGTCACGCCGTCGAGTGACTGCATGGCCTCACCACGGGCGGGGCGGATACCAATCCATTCCACCCGGCCGCATTGGGGGAGGGTGTCCAGCAGAGTTTGAAGGGGAGTCGCGTCGGGCATGGGAGATCGCTTTGAAGAATTGCTCAAAGTTCAATGAACCGCGGGGTCAACATGAGCGCAACCCCGACAGCCACCATGGCCATGGTATTGGTCACGAGGTACGGATAAAGAATCAGCGCGAGACCGCACCAGCGGGCGACCATATTCGACTGCCTTCGCCCGTAAATGAAATAACCGATACCGATGGAGCTGAAAATGAGCCCCCAAATCAGGGTCGCAGTTTCCATAGCGTGAATGTCTCCGGCAGAAAAGGCCCTACCTTAATCCGTTACGGGCCTACTTCACAGACGTTTAACTGACCCGGAATCAATTCAGTGACGCGGATTATTTTTATCAGGGGATGACTTATCGTCGGATGCGTTGTCGTTCGATGTGAGGTAGAAATCTTTTTCCTCGAAGGTTTTCATATCCGGATCTTCGATGTTGTTCCTGCGCCGGCCCTTATTAAGCCAGTAGGCCAAGCCAGCGATAATAATGATCAGTATGATCCACTTCATGCCCGATTCCTCCGCACGGTGATGTATCTCCTATTCAGGCCTTGGCGGGGCGATTCGTCAACCAAACCGGGATAGATTTATGTACGTTTTATCCGCTACCCGGCCTAAACTGAAACTATGGCGAGTCGCCTTTGAGTGAGATTTTCTGAGGCGTCATGGCCCTGACATCACTTCCAGGCTCAGCGCCATGTCCCGAGAGGGCGATAGGTGGCCGAGAAGGAGCACACCCATGAACCGACACTCCATTATTGTTAAACCGGGTGATTATGATCGTGCGTTGAGTGTTGTCGGCACGAACATAACCGTTCTGGCGACCAAGCAGGATACGAAAGGGCAAGAGTTTACCTATCAGTCCGGAGAGAGCGGCATGGGGCCGCCCCCGCACAGTCACGAATGGGACGAGGCGTTTTTTGTGATCAAAGGGAGTGTTGATTTCACTTGCGATGGGAAGCAGGAGACGTGTTTGCCGGGTACCCTGGTTTTTGTACCTGGCGGATCGGTTCACTCGTTCCAGTACGGGCCGGAGGGCGGCGAAATGCTGGAAGTCACCGGAGCCGGCAGCCTGGCAACCCAGATGTTTACAGCTGTCGACAGAGAGGTTTCTCCGGGGCCGCCGGACATTGAAAACATCACGGAGGTGCTGGCCAGGAACGGGGTTTCGTTGCACCTGTAGAACAGCCGGGCCGGAATTTTCACTATTCCCTACAGCACGGGCGACGCCAGCCTCGATAGCTTAACGCCCAGCCGCCACCACAGGGGCCGATCGTCCAGACTGTCGGGATCGATCGGCTCTGCGTGGGCAAAGTCTTGTTCGAACATGGCTTCCATCTGGGTGGCGAATCCCTCATCCACGATCACGGCAGCCACCTCGAAGTTGAGGCGGAATGAGCGGTTGTCAAAATTGTGGGTGCCGACGCTCGATACGCGGTCGTCGACCAGCATGACCTTTTCGTGAAGAAAGCCGGGCTGATAAGCGTAAAAGCGAATGCCGAGCCCGCGCAGTTCCTCGATGTAGTGGAATGCCGCGAGGTAGACGGGCAGGCTGTCGCCTTTGCCGGTGGTGATGATCCGAACGTCGACGCCGCGAAGGGCGGCCAGCTGCAGCGCTTTCATGACTGCCTCATCCGGAACGAAATAGGGAGCCGACAGCCAGATGCGCTCTCGGGCGGCGCTGAGTGCCGAGACAAAAAACAGGCTGGCCTTCTCCAGGTGCCCGGTGGGCGCAGTGGGGAATATCATCACCTGCTGATCGGCGTTGGTGGCCGGTGTCGGTGCCCATTCCAGTTCCGGGATTTCCCGGGTGGCCCAGTACCAGTCGGAGAGGATCGTCAGTTGAACCTGGACCGCTGCGGGCCCTTCGATCTTTACGTGTGTGTCGCGCCAGGGGCTTAACTCCGGGTCGAGCCCCAGGTATTCATCACCCACGTTGTGGCCGCCAACCCAGGCCTCGCGGCCATCGACCACCACCATTTTCCGGTGATTGCGGAAATTGAGCTGGAACCGGTTTCGCCAGCCCTGGTTGGGTTTGAACGAGCTGACCTCAATGCCGGCGGCGCGCATGTCGGCCACGTATGTGTCGGGCAAATCGGAACTGCCGACTTCGTCGTACAACACCAGAACTTTTACGCCCGCACGGGCCCGTTCTGCCAGTGCGTCCTTGACCCGCCTTCCCAGGCCATCGTCGTGGATCATGTAGAACTGGAACAGAATATAACGTTCCGCCCCGGCGATTCCCTCAAGGATACTGTCGAAGGTGGCCTCGCCATTCACCAGCAACTCCACGGCGTTGCCTCTGACGAGATAAAGTTCTGATAGCCGGTGAACGGCGTTATACCAGGACGGGGCCTGACTCTCGGGGATCTTCCACGCCGCGAGTTCCTTGCGGTACCCCTCAACAATCTGGTCGATTTCATCGGCGCGTGCTTCGTACGCCTCTGCCATGCCCTCGAACTGGTTCCTGCCGAACACCGCATACGCCGGAACGGCGACAAAGGGCATGGTGACCAGAGATACAGTCCAGGCCACCGCGCCCGTGGATGTGCGGGTCGTCAGGGCAGCATGCATGGCCATGATGATGCCCACGACATAGAAACTGGTTACCAGAAGTCCGATCATGCTCTTTCTTGATAGTCTCACTTTGGCTGCTGCTTAAGTGTTGGCGAACGCCGGGTGTTTCGGCCCGAAGGCGCATGGAGTGGAGCAATGTGTTGCTTTGCCTGCTGCTTTCACGTTCATTGTGGGGCAGGTCAGGGCGGGCGGTGCTAATTACGAGTTAAGTCCATAGGGCTGAGGAATGCCAACCAAAGCCGGGGGATAATCTGTGCCCTTTTATTCTTGTTTCGATGTGGTCACAGCGTTGTGCGAACGGTCCCATGCCAGGAGTTCCTGCAACATGCTGTAACTCAGCCCCCAGATGCAGTAGCCCTGATATCGGCAACAGGGCATTTTCAAGGTGCCGAACGGCGTGCGCCAGGGCAGTCGGCTCTGGTTCTCCCTGGCGGCGAGGTAGTTGAGGGGCACCCACACCGTTTGTTCGACTTCGTGGTTCAGCAATACAGATTGCGGTCCCCGCCATTCGTAGACGTAGGGTGTGACTACCATCGGTCGCCAGCGGCTGTGTTGGCGGGTAACCAGGTCAGAAAGCCGGGCCTGGAAGCGGCCATGGCGTACCAGGTCGACTCCGGTTTCTTCGAGGGTTTCCCGTTCGGCGGTGGCTCGGGGTGTGGCATCCTCCGGTTGCATGCGGCCTCCGGGAAAGGCCATGTCTCCGGACCAGGGATCACCTTCCCGACGGGCCCGCTGGATGAACAGCAGCTCCACGCCACCATCGTCAGCCTGTCGGTAGATCAAGGCCACGGAGGCGCGGGCGAGGCGACGACGGAGAGGTAATTTGTGAGGGCGCAGGGAATTCGCCCAGTGTTTGGAGGCCACGGCGGTTTGTCCTTTGCTGTCAGTCGGAAGTCTACTCTGGCTAGAGTAAACCCGATCCGATCATGTCAAAGCAAAACCGGGACCTGTTTATTTCTCGTGTGCCATAAAATCTGGCAATAAAAAAGGCAGCCCAGAGGCTGCCTTTTCAATCACGTTTTTACCTGTTAATTACAGGCCAATAACGTTCTCTGCCTGTGGGCCTTTCTGGCCCTCGGTCACGGTGAACTCAACTTCCTGGCCTTCGGCCAGAGTCTTGAAACCGCCACCCTGAATAGAGCTGTAGTGAACAAAAACGTCCGCACCGCCTTCACGAGTAATAAAGCCAAAACCTTTTGCTTCATTGAAGAACTTAACGTTGCCTGTAATGGTAGACATAATATATATCCTGATATTGATCATTAGTGTGCCGCCAAGAGATCGTTGTGATCTTTGATCAGCGATATGCGGGAAATAAAAAAACTGGCAGGATCAAAAACAGGACAACAGGTGTGAAACACAAAAGGTCTTATTCGTGAAATGCTTTGCTAAATCTTTCCAACGAACGAGACAGTACGCTAATTAACAGGTACTGCATAGCTAAGTTTTTAATTATTTTTATAACTCCTTACAATCCCGGCGAACCGGGGCATATTTATTCGTTGCTTTTCAGGCTCTCCCATCCGGGAGTTGGTATTTTTTGATACTTTCAAAGACTCAGGCGAAGTCGTATCCCCCACCTTTCTCAAGGCCCCTCTGGTACGCCGGCCTGGCGTGTACCCGCTCCACCCAGGCGCTGATGTTCGGCCGGTCCTTGCCGACGATACCCCGTGCCACGGAGGCTTCCAGCGGGAAGCTCATCTGGATATCCGCCGCGCTGAGGTTATCGCCGAGAAACCAGGTGTTTTTCGCCAGGTGGTCTTCGACGAAATCCAGGTGCGTCTTGATCATCGGGCCGATGAAGGTTTCCGTGGTTTTGTCGGCAATGCCCTTGGCCACCGGTTTGATAAAGAACGGCATCGGGCTGGTTTTTACCTTTTGGAAAACGAGGCGCATCACCAGCGGCGGCATCAACGAGCCTTCGGCGTAATGCAGCCAGTAGGTGTAGTCCAGCCACGCCTGACCACCGGTTTCCGGCAGCAATGTGTCCTTGCCATAGGTGTGGGCAAGGTATTCGATGATGGCGCCGGACTCCGCTACCACCAGATCACCGTCGGTGATCACCGGGGATTTGCCCAGCGGGTGAACTTTCTTGAGGCTTGCGGGCGCCAGCATGGTCTTGGGGTCACGCTCGTAGCGCTGGATCTCGTAAGGCACACCCAGTTCCTCCAGCATCCAGAGAACGCGCTGTGAGCGGGAATTATTCAGGTGGTGAACCGTAATCATGAAGAAATTCCTTTGGAATCAGAAAAATGAGCAGGTTAGCAGAGTCGTCTGCAAATGGCTCCTCGGTTCAGGACCATCATGCTATATCTGCGGCCTCACTCCCTCGGGTTCGCCATGCCGTAGTCACTCCATATGGTTCCGTCTGAACCAATGCTGAATCTCTACTGCCTCTAATTCCAGTCCAGTCATGTCGAACACACCAATATTGACATGTTCATACTGTACTTGAACGAAGTGCACCAACTCGTGCGCAAGACTGTCGAGTCTGCTCGTTCCAAAAACCACGATTATATTTTCTCTGGGGAAGTAGCAGGAGCAAATGATATGGAACCGTTCTTCATTTTCTCCCAGCCATGAGTTGAACATACTCGCTGTCACGTCAAGGTCGGTTAGTAGCAGTGGCGCCGGAACTTCATCGCTGAGCCTTACCCCCATTTTTTTTGCGACAATCAGTAATATGTCGTGACTGTACTGCCTGAAGTCTGAAATCTCCCTGATCTGCATGCCCGGGAAGCGCTCTGCAACGTCGTCATTGAAATCAGCTTGTTCCAGGGCTTTGTCTTCCGCAAAAACAACAGCCGTCAGCAGAATAAGGGCAATCCCTAAGGCAATAGAGAGCTGAATTCTTTTGTCATGCTGTGACATAGCGCTGGTGAGAGCCTCGCAACGATAATTGCCCAGAGATAGCGGGCAGATGGAGATCGCGTAAAGCGTGATCGGGTGGGGGCCTTCTAGAGTATAGGCCTGGATTTGCGGTCACTGATTTGGGGAGAGTCAGTCGCCTATCGACGAGGTTCGGGCGGAGGGCGCCTTTGATTCTTAGAGGTCAAAATATTAGGGTGGCATCAGGGAGGTTCACTTTCAAACAGGCTGCCAGACCATGCGGCCGAGGAGGCTTCACATTGGGTGACGTCGCTATAGATGATTATCAGACCGATTACGTGGCGGGACAGGACAATATCGCCCGGTTCGGTTTCGATATCCACAACATCGTGTTTCCGTTAACGGCGCTGCTGATCGTTGCGTTTGTTGTGGCTACGCTGATTTTCCCGTCCGGAGCGAAAGAGCTCCTTGATAGTGCCAAGAATGGTGCGATCGCGATCTTTGACTGGGGGTTCCTCCTCAGTGCAAACCTGTTTGTTCTTTTCTGCCTGGCGCTGATTTTCATGCCGGTGGGCAAGATTCGAATTGGCGGTGTCGACGCCAAGCCTGAGTTTTCCATGATGTCGTGGTTTGCCATGCTGTTTGCTGCCGGTATGGGCACGGGGCTGATGTTCTGGTCGGTCGCCGAGCCGGTTGCCTATTACACCGACTGGTATGGCACGCCCCTGGGGGTGGAGCCAAACACAACTGAAGGCGCCCGTCTGGCGATGGGGGCGACTATGTATCACTGGGGTCTTCACCCCTGGGCGATCTATGCCATTGTTGGCCTGTCGTTGTCGTTCTTCGCCTACAACAAGGGGCTTCCGTTGACGATCCGCTCGGCCTTTTTCCCCATCCTGGGTGATAAAGTGTGGGGCTGGCCCGGCAATGTGATTGATACCGTGGCCGTTCTTGCGACCATCTTCGGGCTTGCCACCTCGCTGGGCTTCGGGGCCCAGCAGGCCGCATCCGGACTGTCCTACCTGTTCGATATCGAGGGTGGCCTCAGTGCTCAGATAGGCGTAATCGCGGGTGTAACCGCGGTCGCAACCTTTTCCGTCATCCGCGGTATCCATGGTGGTGTGAGGTTGCTGAGTAACGCCAACATGGTAATGGCAGGTCTGCTGCTGGTGTTTGTGATATTTGCCGGGCCCACGCTCGCCATCTTCAACTGGCTCTGGGACACCACGGTTTCCTATGCCTCCAACATGGTGGCGCTGAGTAATCCGTTCGGGCGTGAGGAAGATACCACCTGGTTCCATGGCTGGACGGTGTTCTACTGGGCTTGGTGGATTTCCTGGTCGCCGTTCGTGGGTATGTTTATCGCACGGGTGTCGAGGGGCCGCACGGTGCGTGAATTTGTTACCGCGGTGCTGATCATTCCCACGATTATTACCGTTTTCTGGATGAGTGCGTTCGGCGGCAGTGCCCTTGACCAGGTCCGCAACGATGTCGGGGTGTTGGCGTCCGAGGGGCTGACCGAGGTGTCTCTGGCGATGTTCCAGGCACTGGAGAACATTTCGCTCTCGGGGCTAACCTCGTTCATCGGTATTACGCTGGTCCTCACGTTCTTCGTGACGTCTTCGGACTCCGGTTCCCTTGTCATCGACAGCATCACATCGGGTGGCAAGATTGATGCCCCGAAAGCCCAGCGTGTCTTCTGGGCGGTTACCGAGGGCTCGATTGCCGGTGTCCTGCTGTTTGTGGGCGGTGAACAAGCACTGAATGCCCTTCAGGCAGGTGCCCTGAGTGTCGGCCTACCGTTCACCCTGGTCCTGCTGGTGATGAGTTACAGCCTGTTCAAAGGCCTGCACCACGAGCGCGGCCTGCTGGTTGCCGAAGGCAAGATGTGATCCGGGAAAACCGGAGCGGTTTATCGCCTCCCCGATTGAACCTGCTCCGGTTTTCCGTTAAATCTACCGCCTCGCACACTGCGAAGTCAGTCCCTTTAACTCACGAACAGGAGCTCGGCCATGGCGGAAGCATCACTCAAGGAACAACTGAACGCCGCGGTTAAAGACGCGATGCGGAACAAGGATAAAACCCGGCTTGTCACTCTGCGCATGGCCCAGGCTGCGGTCAAACAGATCGAGATTGATGAACGCCGGGATTTGTCTGACGAGGACGTTCTGAAGGTGCTGGAGAAGATGCTCAAGCAGCGCCGCGATGCCGCCAGTCAGTACGATGATGCCGGCCGTGAAGAACTCGCGGATAAGGAACGGGCGGAGATGGTGATTATCGAGGAATTCATGCCGGCCGCGCTGACCGAGGATGACCTCGACGCCCTGATCCGCATGGCCATTAGCTCAACCGACGCCCAGGGCATGCAGGACATGGGGCGCGTGATGAACGAGCTGCGTCCCCAGGTGACTGGTCGGGTTGATATGGGCCATCTGAGCAAGAAGGTGAAAGCGGCGCTGGCGGGCTAAGTAAGAGCCGGCGCAGGCTAGCTCAAGCCCGATTTGATCATATCGAAGGTGTCCAGAATGCGCGCCACAAACTGGTCTTTCGGGCGGAAGCTGCTTTGGGTGCTGAGGGTGACGTCCCTCTGCAGGTGATCCAGTAGTTTGTTCAGGCGCCGCCGATGCAAACCGACCGCCGCCTGAACGGGATCGAAAATAACCCCGGATAAAGCCGCAAAGGCTGCCAGTGCGGCCATGACCGCGACCATCACGCTGGCCGTGGTGGCCAGCGAAGGCTCGGGTGGAAAGAAACTGTAGTACCACCCGCCAATGGTTTCCCCGAGGATAAAGTCCCGGGCGGCCAGGGTTTTTGCGAGCATGGACGCGAGCACCACCCCGAGCCCGATTCCCCCCGGAGTGAACTTCTGGAACGCAAACGCACCCAACACGGTGCATGAAATGCTGTTGGTGATATCGGCAGACGCCGTCCGGCTCACCCGGTACTGGCCGAGGGCATCCGCGACCAGCGGCTCAATCAGTTTGCTGAACTTCTGGTGGTCGACGGGGCCCAGGGTGTGGCGCGCATAGGCCGCCTCCAGGGCCTCAACCAGGTAGCTCTCCAGCAGCGGGCCTTTCTGGCCATTGTTCAGCAGTTCCACCTGAATCAGGTCCGAGATGTGCTGTTGTACGCGGGTGGTAAAACCGGCAGGTACACGATCTGCCGCATGGTGCAGCCACTTCAGGCCGGTTCGTTTGGGGACCAGAACCCTGACCAGACAGGCCAGGGCGTATATCGGCGCCCAAAGCAGATTGGCGGGTGCCCGCAACATGTCCCATCCCAGAGCCATGCGATTGGTGGCGATGGCGCCCGGGTAGTGGAAATGGCGGTCAATAAATGCCGGGATCCGCGCCCGGCAGTCGTCAAAGTAGCGCTCAATGCCGGAGCGGATTGCCTGCTCGATCTCAACTTCGGAGACGTGTTGCTCGGGCGATGTGACAATGGGCATAGTGACAGGCGCATCTGCAGGCAAGTGAGTGTCTGGCGCATTAAACCGCAATTGAGATCAACGGGCCACCGGTCCAAACGGAGTAAATCATTATGAGTTTGAAAACCCTGCAAGAAATCGTCGCAGAAACCAAGGCCTCTCTGCATTGCCTGACGCCCGAAGCGGCGAAAGCGCTGATGTCCGAGCACAGTGATGCCCTGGTGATCGACGTGCGTGAGCCCGGTGAAGTGGCTGAGAAGCGCCCGGCCGGTACGGTCAATATTCCACGGGGTGTGCTCGAGATGAAAATCACCGATCACACCACGGATCCGGACCGGACCATCCTCTTGCACTGTGCGACCGGTGGTCGTGCCGCGCTGGCAGCGGCGGCCCTGGAGCATATGGGCTACCGGAACGTCAGGGTCATTGACTGCAGCAGCGATGAATTGATCACGCATCTCGGCGCCGGGTGACAGCGCCTCTGAAAACCGGGGTGTCCGGTCAGCTTCGATTACGGACTGCGAAGGCCTGGCGTTTAAGGTCTTTGATAATCTCGGGCACCTTGAGCGGCAGCAGGGCCCCGGCCGTTTTCAGCAGGGAAATAATGAGATTCATCCGTTTGTACCAGAGCAAACTCTGAATCTTTTTCTTCATCGGGTGGTAGCCTTCCAGGTACAGCTCATCCACACACTTGGCGTTGTTGGTGAGGCTGTAGGCGCTTAAATCCAGCGGCACCGCAATGTCCGCCTTCTTCAGCTGCTTACGGGTATTGAAGTCGATGCCAATGTTGATGGCGTTGCTGATCACATCAAAGGTGTCTTCCGGTTTCGGGTACCGGCTGACATGGCTCAGATCAACGGCCACGGTGATACCCGCGCCCATTTTCGCCAACGGCGAGATCGGGACATTCTCCACCAGTCCACCGTCCACCAGAATCCGGCCGTTCACCTCCACCGGCACAAACAGCCCGGGCACGGCCATGGATGCGCAGACGGCGTCTGCCAGATTCCCCTCCCGGAAGACCAGCTGCTCGCCCGTCTCGATATCCGTGGCGCAAATGGCCAGCGGAATCTCGGCATCTTCGATCCGGCAATCCCCAAGGTCCCGGTGGATCATCTCCCGAATGGCGTTGGTGCTGAACAGCCCGCCGCGCTCGAAGGTAAAACTGATGATCTTTGACAGGTTCAGCGTTGAACAGATGGACAGTATGGACTCAGCCGGTCGGCCGAAGGCGTAGTAACTGGCAACCAGCGCCCCGGCACTGGTGCCCGAAATGCAATGAATCCGGATCTGCTCTTCCTCGAAGGCCTTCAACACGCCGATATGCGCTATGCCCTTGGCAGCACCGCCGCCCAACGCCAGACCGATGCGGGTATTAAAGGGATTGAGTTTCATCCATGAGCGCCTGTTAATTTGTCAGAGAGGAATAATCTGGAGCGATTCTACCAGTCGAGCCGGAAACTACCCAGCAGGGCGTCGCCCAAACGCACATCTCGAGTCCCTGCCTGCAGGTCCCGATACCGCACCCGGGTATCGACACTCACGCCGAGTCCCAGAACCACGCCTGGCCATATCGCTCCCCCCGAGCTTATCCGGTAGCTCAGCTCCGCCCGCCACTCACGCAGATAGAGCGCGCCTTCGACCTCACGGGCCGCATCGAGCGTGGCCCAGCGATCTCCGTCCCGTGCCAGGTGAAGTGCCCAGCGGTTCCCGGGGCTCTGCCAGCGCAGGAGGACCGGCAAATCCGCCAACCAGTGGCCGCTCTCGCCGCTGTGTGTCCAGCGCACTCGGGGGAGCCAGCCGAAGGAGCCGAAGCGATGATCGCCACCGACGCCCAGGCTCAGAGGTGAGTCCTTTCTGACTGCCCGGAACAGCGCTACACGCCCATTCACCACGTCGTCGTGGAAGCTCTGGTACTTGAACATGTTGGACGTACCGGCCAGGCCCGCACGGGCTTCCACGCGGTAAAGCCGATGCTGCCACTGGCCGCCGACCATCAGCCGGTGCAAGTGGCCGTTGTGGGCCGGCTCACCGGTGTCGATGCCCAGGATCTGGTAATCGTAATCAAGGCCGATGTCCCCTGCGGTGCCCTCGGGACGCCAGCCAAGCCCGCGCTGGGAACGGCTCACCTCCGTGGCCGCGGGCATCTCGCCCGGCCAGTCGTAAGGCTGCCACTGTCGGTACGCCAGGTAAAAGTCGCTGGAGGCCCGAACAGCAGGCGCCAGGGCGATTAGCAGGAGGACCGCCAGGGGCAACAGCCAGAGGGCGGCGCGGCCGGTGTTTCGATATCGGTGGCCCTTGAACACAATCCTGTATCTCATTGGGATGAGCTTATCCCATCTTTGACAAAATGCCCGGCCTTGCCAAAGCTTCTACTGGGGAGTTAATGGATTTTTTTATTCCCTGGTTTTCAAGCAGGGAAGGTCGGTCTATGGACAACGTTGACGATGCCTCTGTCATCACTCGGGAAGGCTTGCAGTGCTTGCTGGATGCTTTGTCCGGACGGGGGTATATGGTCGTCGGGCCAACTGTTCGCGACCACACCATTGTGTACGAGCAGCTCACCCGAACGGACGAACTTCCCACCGGTTGGACGGACGAGCAGGATGGTGGTCACTACCGGTTGAAACGTCGCCCGGATGACGCACTGTTCGGCTATGCCGTGGGCCCCCATAGCTGGAAACGTTTTCTTCACCCCCCCAGGGTTTCCTTGTGGCAGGCGACTCGCGACGGCGACGAACTGCGCTTCGTACCCGCCCGGGATGATCCGCCCCGTTACGCGTTCTTTGGCGTACGAGCCTGTGAGTTGGCGGCCATCGGCATTCAGGATCGTGTGCTGATGGGCGACGACTATATCGATCCTCACTACCGGTCCCGTCGGGAGCAGGCTTTTCTGGTGGCGCTCAACTGCTCCGTGGCTGGCGGCACCTGCTTCTGTGATTCCATGGGGACCGGGCCGGACGTAAAGCACGGGTACGATCTGGTCCTCACCGAGCTTCTGGACGACAACAGCCACCTTTTCCTCATTCGATCGGGCTCGGCCGAGGGCGCGGAGATTCTCGCCGAATTACCCCGGACACCGGCAACAGCGACCCACCAGGCAGCCGCCACGGCGATTGTCGAGAAAACCCGCAGTCAGATGGGGCGGAGCATGCCACAAACCGCCATCCCTGCCTTACTGATGGATAACCTGGAGCATCCTCGCTGGGCCGACGTGGCCGACCGGTGTTTGAGCTGTGCCAACTGCACCATGGTGTGCCCCACGTGCTTTTGCTCAACGGTAGAAGACACCTCGGACCTGGAGGGCCATACTGCGGAGCGCAGCCGGCGCTGGGATTCCTGTTTTACATCGGATTTTTCCTATATTCACGGCGGCAGCGTGCGCAACTCGACTCAGTCCCGCTACCGCCAGTGGATGACCCACAAACTCGCTACCTGGGTCGATCAGTTCGGAACCTCAGGCTGTGTGGGGTGCGGCCGTTGCATTACCTGGTGCCCGGTGGGCATTGATATCACGGAGGAAGTGCGCGCCATCCACGATGATGTTTCATCGGGAGCAAAGGAATGAAAGACATTGCCCAGATCGTGGGTGAGCATCCGTTCTTTCAGGGGCTGGAGAGCGATTTCTGCAATCTGGTGTGCGGCTGCGCCCGCAATGTCAGGTTCAATCCCGGGGAATACCTTTTCCACGAAGGCGGGGACGCCAATCACATGTTCCTTATCCGCTATGGTCAGGTAGCTCTGGAAGTTGCTGTGCCGGGGAAACCGGCGGTCAGTTTCCAGACGCTTCATGACGGCGACCTGGTGGGGGTTTCCTGGATTCTGCCCCCCTATCATTGGGCCTACGACGCACGCGCGATCACGCTCACCCGAGCCATCGCGATGGACGCCCACTGCCTGAGGAAGAAGTGTGATGATGACCCGGTTCTGGGTTACGAAGTCCTGAAACGATTGCTGCCCATTCTGACCAGTCGACTTCATGCCACACAAATGCAGATTCTGGATGTTTATGGGGCTCCGGAGCCGCCCGAGTGATGTCAGACGATCTGATGGTACCTGAACCGGTGCGGGTTCTTAGCCGACAACAGGAGTTGGAAACGACCTGGACACTTGAACTGGAGGCGGGCCAGGCGAGTCGCGGGCCCTGTTTGCCGGGCCAGTTCAATATGCTCTATGTGTTCGGCGTGGGAGAGGTTCCCATCAGCGTGAGTGGCGATACCGTTCAGTCAGAGACCCTGGTTCATACGGTGCGGGCCGTGGGGCCGGTGTCCAGGAAGCTGGCGGCTCTGAAGCCGATGGAGATCGTTGGCCTGCGTGGCCCCTTTGGTGTCGGATGGCCGATGACGCAAAGCGAGGGCTCGGATTTGCTGATCGTGGCCGGTGGGTTGGGTTTGGCACCCCTGCGCTCGGCTGTTTACCACGTATTGCGTAATCGGGAGAAGTACGGGCGGATTATCCTGCTCTACGGAACACGTAGTCCCAACGATATTCTCTATTCCCCACAACTGGAGGAATGGAACCAACGTCCGGATTTTGAGGTCCACATTACCGTGGATCACGCCGATAGTGACTGGCAGGGCATGATTGGTGTGGTTCCTGCCCTGGTGCCGACGCTGGGTTTCGACCCTGAAGACACCGTGGCGATGGTGTGTGGCCCGGAAATTATGATGCGTTTCACGGTCAACGCGCTGCGGGATGCCGGTGTTGAGGACGAGGCGATTTTTCTGTCCATGGAGCGAAACATGAAATGCGCGCTCGGACACTGCGGCCATTGCCAGTTTGGAGCGACGTTTGTGTGCAAGGATGGCCCGGTGCTGCCCTTTGACCGGGTCCGCGGATTACTGAGCCTCAAGGAGTTCTGACATGGCGCGCCCGGATCACAAACCGCGCCTCGGCGTCTGGAAGTTCGCGTCCTGCGATGGCTGCCAGCTGAGTTTGCTCGATTGTGAGGATGAATTGTTGCAGGTCGCCGGTGCCGTCGATATCGCCTATTTCCCGGAGGCAACCCGCGGCGGTATCCGCGGTATTTACGATCTGTCCCTGGTGGAGGGCTCCATCACGACGGCTCACGATGCCGAGCGTATCCAGGACGTGCGCCGGCGCTCTCGAACGCTGGTAACCATCGGTGCCTGTGCTACGGCCGGCGGCATCCAGGCGTTGCGTAACTTCGCCGATATTGATGACTTCATGGCAGCGGTCTACGCCCGTCCCGAATATATTGAAACCCTGTCGACGTCTACGCCGATCTCCGACCACGTGGCTGTGGATTTTGAACTGCGTGGCTGTCCCATCAGCAAGCACCAGTTACTGGAGGTGGTGTCGGCGTTTCTGTGCGGTCGGCGACCGGTCACGCCGGCCCATAGCGTGTGTCTCGATTGCAAGCTCAGGGGCAATGTCTGTGTGATGGTGGCTCATGGAACCCCCTGTCTGGGGCCGTTGACCCATAGCGGCTGCAATGCCTTGTGTCCGTCCTATAACCGGGGTTGTTACGGCTGTTATGGGCCGAAGGAAAACCCTAACGCGCCAGCGCTGAGTGAGCGACTGGAGCAGCTGGGTATGGGGCAGGCCGAGCGGTTGCGCTTTTACCGGAATTTCAACGCCTGGGCCGCCCCGTTCCGTGACGAGAGCGAACGCCATGAGCCGTAAGACCATCAAGGTGGACTATCTTGCGCGGGTCGAGGGTGAGGGTGCCCTGAATGTGACGATCCGAGACGGCCAGGTGAGCAAGGCGGAGCTGCGCATCTTTGAGCCCCCACGGTTTTTCGAGGCTTTCCTGCGTGGGCGCAATTTTGCCGAGGCACCGGATGTGACCGCCCGCATCTGCGGAATCTGCCCTGTGGCTTATCAGATGAGCGCGGTGAGTGCGATGGAGAACGCGCTGGGTATCGAGGTCGAAGGGCCGCTGAGAGCCTTGCGTCGACTGTTGTACTGCGGGGAGTGGATCGAAAGTCACGCCTTGCACATCTACATGCTCCACGCCCCGGACTTTCTGGGCTACGCCGGGGCAGTGGACATGGCCAGGGATTATCCCGACATCGTCAAACGGGGGCTGTCCCTGAAGAAAGCGGGCAATGCCATCATGACCCTGCTGGGAGGGCGGGAGATTCACCCCATCAATGTGCGCGTGGGGGGATTCTATCGAGCTCCGACCCGCAAGGAGCTGCAACCGCTGGCCGAAACCCTGAAGCAGGCCCGCGAGGATGCCCTGGCGACTGTGCGCTGGACAGCTGGTCTGAACATGCCGGAGGCCGAGCGGGACTATCATCTGGTCGCGCTGCACCACCCGGATGAGTACGCCATGAACGGCGGACGCATCCTGTCGAACCGTGGGCTGGATATTGCTGTCGAGGACTACAACCGTCACTTTGTGGAGTCCCACGTTCAGCGCTCGACGGCGCTGCACTCGCACTTGCGCGAGCATGACTGTTATCTGGTCGGGCCGCTGGCACGCTACAGCCTCAATTTTGCCCAACTCTCTCCACTGGCCCGGGAGGCGGCGAAAGAAGCGGGTTTGGGGATCACCTGCAACAACCCGTTCCAGAGTATTGCGGTGCGCAGCGTCGAGGTTGTGTACGCCTGCGATGAAGCGCTGCGGATAATCGACGAATACCGCGAACCTGAGCGACCGTTCGAACCCGCCGAGCCGAAGGCGTCGGAAGGCTTTGGTTGTACCGAGGCGCCGCGGGGTCTGCTGTTTCACCGTTACCGACTTGATGACAACGGCGACATCCTCGAGGCGCAGATCGTGCCGCCTACAGCACAGAATCAGCCCAGCATTGAAGCCGACCTGAAAGAACTGGTGGGCGGCTGGCTTGATTTGCCGGCCGATGCCCTCCGCGAACGCTGTGAGCAGACCATTCGCAACTACGATCCCTGTATCTCCTGCGCCACGCATTTTCTCAAACTGGATGTCCGCCATGAGTGATGCTTCCCGGCCGATCAGGGTCATTGGTATTGGCAACCGGGACCGGGGAGATGATGCTCTCGGACCGCTGGTGGCGGACGCCCTTGTTGAACGCCTGCCGGAAACCGTCGACGTGGTCGAGCACAGCGGGGAAGTAGCTGGTCTCGTGGACCTGATGACCGGTGCCCGGGCGGTGTACCTGGTCGATGCAGCCGTCATGGGTCTGGAGCCGGGGAACCTCCGCGTGTTCGATGCCAGCGCCGTGCCACTGCCAGCTCTGGGCGGCGCGTTTTCGTCCCATGCGCTGGGGTTGTCTGAAGCGATCGAACTGGCCCGCGCGCTCGATTCACTGCCGCCGGTATGCCAGGTGTTTGCGGTGGAGGCAGCCAGTTTCGGGGCGGGCGAGGGGTTGTCCCCGCCCTTGGAGGACACACTTCCCCGGGTGACTCAGGCCGTGATGGATAGAATCCGGCAGGAGAATGAAGATGCATGAAACGGCGCTGGTCAGGAATCTGGTTCACAGGGTCGAGAAGCTGTGCGCGGAGGAACAGGCCCAGCGTGTAGTGGAGGTGGCGGTATGGCTGGGCGCGCTGTGCCATATGTCGCCGGAACATTTCACCGATCACTTCCGTCAGGAGGCAGCTGGCACCTGTGCCGACCAGGCTCAGCTCCGGATCGAAACGTCTGGCGATATCAATCACCCCAACGCCCAGGATGTATTGTTACGGAGTCTGGACGTGGAGACGGAGGATGAAGCCAGCCCATGAAGGACGAATGCCGGGTAGAAGCTCTGCCAGTGCGTTGGCAGGTTCGTGTCCAGGGCCTGGTTCAGGGTGTGGGTTATCGGCCGTTTGTCTATCGTTTGGCGACCGGTTTGGGCCTGACGGGCTGGGTTGGCAATACCCCGGATGGCGTGACTATTGAGGCCGAGGGGCAGCCGGAGGTGTTGCAGAGCCTGGTCGAATCGCTGAGGGTGCAGGCTCCGGCGAACGCCCGCGTCGAAGAGGTTCATGCGGAGGTGGTTGCCCGGTCTCCGGTGTTTCAGGCATTCCAGATTCGCCAGAGTCAGGAGGAGGGCACTGCCTCCACCCGGCTGCCTGCGGATCTGGCGCCCTGCCGGCAATGCTCCGAGGAACTGCACGATCCCATCAACCGGCGTTACCGGTACCCGTTTATCAATTGCACGGACTGCGGCCCGAGATACAGCTTGATCGAGGGGTTACCGTACGACCGCGCCCGCACCGCGATGAGACACTTTCAGATGTGTCCCCGTTGCCTGGCGGAGTACCACGATCCGGCCAGCCGGCGCTTTCATGCCGAACCCAACGCCTGCCCGGACTGCGGTCCGCGCACGGTGTTGTGCCGCGCCGATGGCACGGTGCTGGCAAAAGATGAGGCCGCCCTGTCTGAGGCGATCAGTCGTCTGGCGGCCGGAGACATCATTGCGCTGAAGGGCCAGGGCGGGTTTCAGTTGCTGGTCGACGCCCGCAATACCCGGGCCGTTCACACTCTGCGCGAACGCAAGCAACGGCCACGAAAGCCCCTGGCGGTGATGTTCGATTCGCTGGCCTCTGTGCGGCAGAGGTGTGCGGTGTCGATGCCGGAAAGCCAACTGCTCACCGGTCCGGAGCGTCCCATCGTCCTGCTTCAAGCGCTTCACCATGGTCTGGCCGCCAACCTGGCGCCCGGCCGGGCAGAGCTCGGTGTGATGTTGCCCTGCACACCGTTGCACGAACTCCTGCTCGATGATCTGGGGTTTCCCGTGGTTGCCACCAGCGGCAACCTCAGCGGCGAGCCGATTGCTGTCGATAATCAGGAAGCGTTGGCGCGCCTGGGCGGGATTGCCGACGGGTTTCTGATGCACGATCGGCCCATTGTGCGCCCTCTGGACGATTCCGTGGCTCGGGTGGTGGCAGGGCGGGCACAACTGCTCCGGCGCGCCCGTGGCTTCTCGCCGAATCTGTCTCTGCCCCTTACGTTGCCCCCCGGCTGGGGGGCGACCGGGGGCCATCTGAAAACCACCGTGGCCCTGAGCACGGGCCACGGGGCGGCGGTGCTCAGCCAGCACCTGGGTGATATGGACAATGCCCTGGGGCGGGAAGGCTTCGCTCGCACGGTCGATGATCTGCAGAGGTTGTTTGCGAGTGTGCCCTGGCGTTGGGCACACGATGGCCATCCAGACTATTACACAACGCACTTCGCCCGGGCCCGTTGTGATGCTCCGTGTGCGGTTCAGCACCACGTGGCACACATTGCGGCGGTGATGGCTGAGTATGGAATCACTGAGCCCGTGCTTGGGGTGGCCTGGGACGGCAGTGGGCTTGGCAATGATCATACGTTGTGGGGCGGAGAATTCCTGCGTCTGGATTCGCAAGGGTACGAGCGGGTGGCGCATCTGCGGCCGTTCCGACTCCCGGGTGGCGAAGCGGCCATGAAAGAGCCCCGTCGCTCAGCCCTCGGGCTGCTGCATGCGTTGATGGCTGAACAGGCTGACGAGTGGGAAACCCTCGCCCCGGTGAACAGCTTTACCAAAGCCGAAAAAAAGCTGTTGATGCAGGCCCTCAAGGCCGGCCTGAACGCGCCGGAAACGTCGAGTGTGGGGCGACTGTTTGATGCCGTGGCCGCACTATCCGGCGTCTGCTTGCGGGCCAGTTATGAGGGGCAGGCCGCGGCCGAGCTGGAGGCAGTCCTGGGACGCACCGACACCACATCCCCCTACCGCTTCGAGCTGCCGGAGCCGGAGGCTGCTCGACCCTGGCAGGTTGATTGGGCGCCGGCGGTTTTCGCATTGCTGGACGACATGGAGAGGGGGGAGCCGGTGTCCGGGATTTCGGCAGCTTTCCACCAGGGGCTGGTCAACGCCATTGTGGCGGTGGCGAAACAGACTAAGCTGTCGAGAGTGGTGTTGGCTGGCGGATGTTTCCAGAACGCCTGCTTGCTGGAATCGACCATAACAGCACTTGAGGGTGCCGGATTTCAGGTGTTCTGGCCGTGCCGGCTGCCGCCCAATGACGGCGGCCTGGCGGTGGGTCAGCTGGCCTGGGCAACCGGTGCTCTGCAGGGCAGGGAGGGGCCATGTGTCTGGCCGTACCGGGACGCGTGATAAGCATTGAGGGCGACGATCCACTCACCCGTCAGGGGCGCGTCGATTTTGGCGGTATCGTCAAGTCGGTCAATCTGGCCTATGTGCCGGATGTGCGAGAGCAGGAATACGTGCTGGTGCATGTGGGGTTTGCCATTACCGTTGTAGACCCGCGGGAGGCAAAGCGTGTTTTCGAGTATCTCGACACCCTTGAACAGGAGGCGGGCGAGTCGGAATCAGGGGGGCCGATGCCGCGATGAAGTATCGTGACGAATATCGCACGCCTGATGCTGCCCGCGAGTACGCCGATGCCATTGCCCGCATTGTTACCCGCCCCTGGACGCTCATGGAGGTATGCGGGGGGCAGACCCACGCCATTGTGCGCTTCGGGGTCGATCAACTGCTGCCGGACGCCATCTCCCTGATTCACGGGCCGGGGTGCCCGGTGTGCGTGACGCCCATCGCCTACATCGACAAGGCCCTGGAAATGACTGCGCTGCCGGGCGTCATCCTCTGCACCTTTGGCGATATGCTGCGAGTGCCCGGAACGCAATCGGACCTGTCCGTTGCAAGGGCTCAGGGAGGGCAAGTCCAGGTGGTGTATTCGCCGCTCGAAGCGCTGACGGTGGCCCGACAGAACCCGGAGCATGAGGTGGTGTTCTTTGCCGTCGGATTTGAGACCACAGCCCCGGCCAATGCCATGGCGGTCTACCAGGCTCATCGCGAGGGGCTTGGGAATTTCTCGGTGCTGGTCTCGCAAGTGCTGGTGCCACCGGCCATCCGGGCCTTGCTGGAGCGCCCGGGCAATCGAATTCAGGGTTTCCTGGCGGCTGGTCATGTCTGCACGATTACCGGATATGAGGAGTACGAACCCATTGCCCGTGAGCACGGTGTTCCGATTGTCGTGACCGGCTTTGAACCCCTGGACATCCTCGAGGGAGTCTACCGCTGTGTCCGTCAACTGGAGCGGGGCGAGAGCCGTGTTGAAAACCAGTACAGCCGGGCCGTCCGCCGCCCGGGTAACGCCATGGCCCAGCAGGTGATGCAGACGGTCTTCCAGGTGGTGCCCCGGCAATGGCGGGGCATGGGAGGCATTCCTCGCAGTGGTCTGGGGTTGTCACCCGCCTACCAATCCTACGACGCCGAAACCCGTTTTGGTGCAGTAAGCGGCGGGGCCGAGAGGCAGGGAGAATGCCTCAGTGGAGCGGTGTTGCGGGGCGACATTCGCCCGAACCAATGCCCCGCCTTCGGCACCCGCTGCACTCCGGAACGCCCGATGGGAGTAACGATGGTCTCTGAGGAGGGCGCGTGCGCCGCCTATTACCGGTACCGACGACCGGCGGGAGGTTCAGCCCGTGAGTGACCGTTGCGACAATCATTGCCCGCCGATGAACGATGACCATGACGTGGTAAAAATGGCCCACGGCGGCGGTGGCCGGGCGATGGCGGAGTTGCTTGATGGTATTTTCCGTCCGGCGTTTGAAAATCCCTGGCTGGCAAAGCAGCACGACGGCGCTGTGGTGGACATGCCCGGTGCCATGGCGTTCACAACGGACTCCTACGTGGTGCGGCCGCTGTTCTTTCCGGGCTCGGATATCGGGATCATGGCGGTGCATGGCACGGTCAACGACCTCGCCATGTGCGGGGCGAGGCCGCAATACCTGAGTGCCGGTTTTATTCTCGAAGAAGGTTTGCCGCTGGCCACGTTGCGCCGGGTTGTCGATTCCATGGCCGGTGCGGCAGCGGATGCGGGTGTGCGGATCGTAACCGGCGACCTCAAGGTGGTGGAGCGCGGCAAGGCGGATGGTGTCTACATCAATACCGCCGGAGTCGGACAGGTTGTGGCACCCCAGCCGGTAGAGCCTTGCCGGATTCAGGCCGGCGACCGCATTGTGCTTAGTGGCGATATTGGACGCCACGGCGTCGCAGTGATGACGGCGCGGGAGAAGCTGGACCTGGAATCGGCGATCGAGAGCGACTGTGCTTCCGTTGCGCCGGCTGTTCTGGGGTTGTTGGCAGAGGGCATAGATGTCCACTGTCTCCGCGATCTTACCCGCGGGGGCCTGGCCAGTGCCCTGGTGGAAGTCTCGGAAAGCGCTGGCCTGGCAGCGGAGATCCGTGAGGCTGATATCCCGGTCCGGGAAGACGTCTCCGCGTTTTGCGAGCTTCTGGGGCTGGACCCATTGCATGTCGCCAACGAGGGCCGCTTTATCGCTATTGTGGCCGAAGACGATGCGGCCCATGCCATGGAGGTGCTCGGACAGTATCCGGTCACCGAAGCGGCTGTTGAGATCGGCCGTTTCGTGCAGGGGGCCGCCGGCGTGGTTACAGCCTCCAGCATAATTGGTGCGACTCGGGTCATCGACAGGCTCTCTGGAGAGCAGTTACCCCGCATTTGCTAAGGTAAAAGGCCGGGAAGCAGCTCAAAATTCCGGCATTGGCGGTGGCCTGTGAATCGGGTTGCCTTTGCCCTAGGATTCCAGAGAGGGTCAAATTAATCGAGACGGTTTAAGACATTTATGTCCGACAAAGAGCTACGCCCCAAATCCGATAAACAGGCCATTGACCAGTTTATCCACCAGGTTCAGAAACTGCCCAGTCAGGGTGGTGGTCAGGGGCGGCTGATCTTCGCCCTGGACGCCACAGCGAGCCGGGAGGCAACCTGGGATCAGGCCTGCCACCTGCAGAGTGAGCTGTTCATGGCAGCCAGGGACCTGGGCGGCCTGGCCATCCAGCTGTGCTACTACCGGGGCTTCGGTGAATTCAAGGCCACGAAGTTTGTCACCGAGACCGGTCAGCTCCTGAACCTGATGAACGGCGTGTCCTGCCTGGGTGGCCACACCCAGATCAAGAAGGTGCTGGCGCACGCCGTCAAGGAGACCCGCAAAGAGTCTGTGAAGGCCGTAGTATTCATTGGGGACTGCTGCGAGGAGCCGGTGGACGAGCTCTGCCACAGTGCCGGCGAGTTGGGCATGCTGCGCACGCCGGTGTTCATGTTCCATGAAGGCACCGATGCCCACGCCCGGGCGGTGTTCCAGCAGGTGAGCAAGCTGTCCGGAGGTGCCTATGCTCCCTTCGATCGCAACAGCCCGCAAATTCTGAAGGATCTTATGGCGGCGGTCGCTGTCTATGCGTCCGGAGGCGCCAAGGCCCTGGAGGATTTTTCCAGCCGGAGTTCGGCGGAAGTGAAGCGCCTGACCAAGCAGATCCGATAAGATAACTGCCAACACAACAGTGGGCCGACTAGCCCGGAGTTCTGAGTGCACATAACACTCCTATTTCTCGTGGTGTCACTATTTGCGGCTTTATGGCTGCGCAGTTTGCCGCGTCGCCAGCGCGGGCCGGCTGCGATCAGGTTGGCGCTGTTCGTCGGGATCGGGATTGTGGTGGTGCTGGCCGTTACCGGCCGATTGCACTTTGTCTTTGCCTTGTTGGCGTTTCTTTACCCCCTGCTGCGCCGTGTACTGCCGCCTCTATTGATGGGGCGCATGGCGGGTGCGGGCGGAAGGAACGCAAAGGCCAAACCGGGCAATCAATCCCATGTGACCAGCGACATTCTCGAAATGACTCTGGACCACGACTCCGGCGCCATGACCGGCAAAATACTTAAGGGCCCCATGGCCGGCCGGGAACTCGCGGATCTGGGCGAGGGCGAATTTCTGGAATTGTTACGCTACTGTCGGGCCCATGACGAGGACTCGGCCCGGCTGCTGGAAACCTACCTCGACCACCGGTTCGGAGACTCGTGGCGCACGGACGACGAGGCCAATGCCGAAGGCGAGGAGTCCGGCGAGCGCAGCAGTACCGGCAGCGCCGGCGGTCCTCTGACCGAAAGTGAGGCCCTGGACATCCTCGGGCTTCAGCCTGGTGCCAGCCGAAAAGAGATCATCCAGGCGCACCGCCGGATGATGCAGAAACTGCACCCGGACCATGGCGGAAGTAACTACCTGGCGTCGCGTATCAATGAAGCCAAGGAACGCCTTCTGGGCTGACGTTTCCTTGTTTCGCTCTGGAACCTGTTGATTTATCTTTCGCGTGGTAAAGAACTTGGAAGAACCGCGCCGGCGTCGACTATGATTTGAGAACCGGTGGCGTGGAGAGATCCATGCGGATCGAAAACAACGGACACTCGGTTCACGCAGGCGGTCGCAGTTGGATACCTTCCGGGATGATGAGATGCAAACCAGTTTCCTTGAAGTAATAACCGTGGTGGGCTTTGGGATTGAGGCCTTCGGAATCCTGGTGATAATAATCGGGTCCGGCATCTCAACCACGACATTCGTTCGCACCTATCGCAGCGTTGAAGAGGGCGTGGCCTACAAAAAATACCGGAAGGGTTTGGGGCGCTCCATCATCCTTGGCCTGGAGTTTTTGATTGCTGGGGACATCATACGGACGGTGGTCGTGGCCGATTCCCTGGAAAACGTCGGTATCCTTGCGCTCATCATTTTAATCAGAAGTTTCTTGAGCTTGACGTTGCATCTGGAAGCTGAGGGGCGTTGGCCTTGGCAAAAGGACAGTGCGCCGTAGTTAACGACTGGGATCCGGGCTGAATATCATCCGCAAAAAGTTCCGGTAGAGCAGAACCTGTCTTCCCAGGTGTTTGTTGTGATCGAAAACCCGGGTCAACAGGATTCCACCCTCGACGACGGTGGTAAACATGTCTGCCAGTTCCTCCAGATCAACTTCCAGGCGCGGGGGATAGATTTCGGCAATCGTTGCCAACCGCTGTGCGATCAATTGCCGCCAGGTCAGGACGCCCTGACGCACCATGTCCGCAACCTGTTCATCAGCCTGGTAGCGTTCATAGGTAAAGGTGACAACCAGGCAGCCCGGGTGCGTCATCTCCATCCTGGTCATGGTTTCGGCAAACAAATGCAGGAATATCAGCAGTTGTTGGAGGGGATCTTCCGAGAGGGAATCGGCGCGGGCGAACAGATCGGTGAAGACCTGGTTGTCTTTTTCCAGGTATCGCTTGACCAGCGCCCTGGCCATCTCGTTTTTATCAGCGTAGTGGTAGAAGAAGCCGCTTTTGGTGATGGCGGCGGCATCCACGATTTCGTCGATGCCTGTGCTCGAAAAACCCCGCCCCAGAATCAGGGTTTCCGCGGCAGCCAGGATTCGTTCCTGCGTAGCATGGGACCGGTTTGACATGGTGGCCTCGCTCTCATCGATGAAACTGCACCCGGGGTACAGTTTTCCGCTCAATGATCAGATGAAATGCCCCAAGAAACTGCTTATACCTTTGATTTAAAGCCTGTCGACTGAAATTTCAATTCCCACCTGAAGTGCTTACCTGCACCTGCCCTGGTGCCTACTATAAAAGACTCACAACAACCCCAAGCCCAGGAGGGACCAGATCATGAGCGCCTACAGACAAGCACTTCCACAGCTGGGCGACCAGCTTTTCATTACCGACGGCGGCCTCGAAACCAGCCTGATCTTTCATGAGGGAATCGAGCTTCCCGAATTCGCTGCCTTCGTGTTGTTGAATGATCAAGAAGGTCGAGATGCGTTGAAAAAATATTATCGGAGCTACGCGCGGATAGCAAAGCAGGCGGGTCTTGGCTTCATTCTGGAATCTCCGACCTGGCGTTCGAGCCCGGAATGGGGGCAAAAGATCGGCTACACAACGGCGGAGTTGCATGACCTGAACACGGCGGCGATCGGACTGATGGAATCGATTCGTGAGGAATTCGAGAGCGCCGATCAGCCCTACGTTATCAGCGGATGCATTGGGCCGCGGGGGGACGGTTATCGGGCCGAGAACCGGATGACCGAGACCGAAGCCCGTGACTATCACGGGGAACAGATTGGCAGTTTTGCGTTGAGTGCGGCCGATTGTGTTACCGCAGTCACGATGAATTATGTCGAGGAAGCCAGTGGCATTGCCCTGGCTGCCCGTGATCGGCGCATTCCGGCGATTATTTCCTTTACCGTGGAAACCGACGGTCGACTCCCGAGCGGTGAAACCCTGGATGAGGCCATCGCTCTCGTTGATGCGGCGAGCGATGGCTATCCGGCCTATTACATGGTCAATTGTGCTCACCCCAGTCATTTTGAATCGAGCCTGGCGGCGATGGAGCGTATTGACCGTGTACGCGGCATCCGCGCAAACGCCTCCCGGTGCAGTCACGCCGAACTGGATGAGGCCGACGAGTTGGACGATGGTAACCCGGAGGAATTCGGGCTGGACTATCGGCGCCTGCTAGATCGTTTTCCCAGCATAAACGTGGTGGGCGGTTGTTGCGGGACGGATCAGCGTCATATTGAGCAAATAAGCCTGCGATTAGTCAGCCAGGATGCGGCTTAGGGACAGATCCTTTTCCAGGCGGTAGCTGTCGAAATCCCGGGCCAGGAAGAGCTGCCCCTGGTAGTGCTGCATGGCTTCTGCTGCCAGTTGGTTGATGTTGGGTGTGCCCTCGGGCCGGGACTGGTACCGGGAACTGAAGTGGGTCAGCACCAGGTTGGGCAGGTGCACCTGCTGGGCAAACCGGGCCACCTGTTGGGCGGAGCTGTGTTGCGGCCACGGGCCGACCCGGTCGGCCACCTCCTGGGTGTAGGTGGCCTCATGAACCAGCACGTGGCTGCCCGTGCAGGCATCGGCCAGCAAGCCCGGGTCGTCGTTGTCGCCGGCTACGATCAGCCGGCGGGCAACCCGGGGAATGTGTGTGTAGTCCTCACTCCTGAGTACTCGGCCATCCGCAAGGGTTACGTCATGGCCTTTCTGCAGCTCGCCCCAGCCAGGTCCGGCGTCGATGCCATACTCCCGCAACTTGTCCACCAATAGCTGCCGTTCCAGATTCCGCTCGGTGAAAACATAGGCCCGACAGGGTACCCGATGGGACAGCGCCACGTTGGTCACCCCGAGGTGCTCATCCTGCCAGTGGAAGTCCGGCGCTTCGGAATCGATGAAGTTCAGGGGGTAGCTCAGGCTGGAGTCGCTGTTCTCGAGCACCGCGTTGATGAAACGTTCAACCTGGGCAGGGGCGATGATGTCCAGTGGTTCCGTCCGTCCCAGCATGGATGCGCTGGTAAGAAGTCCTGGGAGGCCAAAGGTGTGGTCGCCGTGGATATGGGTGATGAATATCGCCCGCAACTGCATGACCGAGTAATGAACCCGCAGCAACTGGTGCTGCGTGCCCTCGCCGCAGTCCACCAGGTACCAGGGCTTGTGGCCGGACCGGGAAAGCGCGAGGCCGCTGACATTGCGCGATCGTGTCGGTGTTCCGGCGGATGTGCCCAGAAAGGTGAAGTCCATGGATCCTCGTTTTGCGGTCAGGTTGCCCCGGGAAATTTTAATGAAGTCAGGTGGAACAGGGTATATGCCATCTTATCTGTTAACCTTTCCCCAGTAACGCTCGCTTGCGTGAGTCCGCCGCCGGAGTGATATGGGCGAGAGGCTTCTGTAAGCTCATTATTCATTTCCCAGGCGGTAGCAACTATGTCTCTTTTCCCGGCAGACAACGGTGAGAACGATCTGTTCCTTTCACGAACCGATCCAGAGAACCCATTTGGAACCCACGCCGCGTATAGCTTCGAGCTGGAGGGCAAGGTCTGGCCCACCGTGGAACACTACTTCCAGGCCATGAAATTCACCGATGAAAACCGGCAGGAAAAGATCCGAACGGCAACCACACCCGCTCGCGCGGGAAAGCTGGGCCGCAAGCGCCATAAGAGCTTGCGGCCAGACTGGAAAAAGGTCCGTGAAACCGTCATGACGCGCGCGGTGTATACCCGCTGCCGCACCTATCCCGACCTGGCGCAAGCGCTGCTTGAGACCGGCGACCAGAAGATCGTCGAAAACAGCAATTACGATTACTTCTGGGGTTGTGGCCGAGATCGGCGTGGCCACAACGGTTACGGCAAAGTTCTGATGAACGTCCGGGCCAAATTGCGTCAGGAGCAGGCGGAAGCTTCAGAGCAGTAGGCCTGCCTCGTAATCTGTGGCCTCCCGCCTTACCAATACTTTCCCATCCCGAACCGAGGCCAGCACCGGTCGCTGGCCCAGCAATACTTCGTAGGGTGTCTGTCCCTGCTGCACGATGCACCGCGCCGGCATGCCCTTGGCAATGCCGTATTCCTTGAGGTCCAGGGCGGCAGCGCCGTTGTCGGTGATAAGTTCGAGCGAGCGGTTGATCTGACTCATCCCCAGCATGTGGCAGGCGTGCAGGCCGACATCGAGGGTGCGCAGCATGTTGCCGTTGCCAATCGGGTACCAGGGATCCCGGATGGAGTCCTGGCCGAAGGCGACTTTCAGGCCGGCATCCAGTAGTTCGGGTACGCGGGTAAGGCCCCGCGGCTTCGGGTAGCCATCAAAGCGCCCTTGCAGGTGCAGACTTTCGGTGGGCATGGACAGGAACCGCAGGCCGGATTTTTTCAGCAACCGGAACAGCCGGCTGCAATAGGCATTGTTGTAGGTGCCCATGGCGCAGGTGTGGCTGGCAGTGACCCGGGAACCGTAGTCCAGCCGCAGGGCTTCGGCAGCGAGCACTTCCAGGAACCGGGACTCCGGATCGTCGATTTCGTCGCAGTGTACGTCTACGAGGCGATCGTGTTTGTAGGCCAGCTCTACCAACCATCGAACCGATTCGGCGCCGTAGTCTCGGGTGAATTCGAAATGAGGGATGCCGCCCACCACGTCAGCGCCCAGACGAATGGCCTCTTCCATCAGATCCCGGCCGTTCGGGAAGGACCAGATGCCTTCCTGGGGAAAGGCGACGATCTGCAGGTCTACATAGCTGGCGGTTTGCTCCCGCACCTCCAGCATGGCCTTGAGCGCCGTCAGGCTTGGGTCAGTCACATCCACGTGGGTGCGCACGTACTGAATGCCATGGGCGGCGAAGAGTTTGAGGGTTCGGGTGGCCCGGCTGATGACATCCTCGTGGTTCAGGGTGGCCTTGCGCTCGGACCAGCACTCGATGCCCTCGAACAGGGTGCCGCTCTGGTTCCAGCGGGGCTCACCGGCCGTCATGGCCGCGTCCAGGTGGATGTGCGGTTCTACAAAGGCCGGGGTGACCAGGTTGCCGTCTGCATCCAGTTCATTGGCCCGGGCCGCCACACGATCCGTCTGTGCGGTAATCTCGGCGAAGCGGCCCCCGGTGATGGTCAGGCGATGCAGGCCGTCATGCTTGGGAAAGCGGGCGTTTACTATGGCATCCAGGTGTTCGGTCATGTTGTCTCCTTTACGTGGCTCTCGGATGGTTAGGGCTTTAACAGCAGGTGAGCCAGCAGCAGTGTCTTGAAGTGCTCGGCCGGGTCGATGCCCTTGGGCAGCGATTCGGTCATTTGGTTCATTCGGTTGCGAACCGTATTCCGGTGGCAACCGAGGGTGTCGGCCATGGCGCTCTGGTTGCCGCGGCAGTCGATCCACGCCTCCAGCAGGTCGGCCGAGCCGGCCAGGGTTGCGGCCTCCAGCGCCTGCCCGTCGGTGTGTTCAGACCAGACAATGGCGCGGCCGATGGTTTCGGTCACCTCGATCATCGGCAGGGAATAGGGCTGCTCGAACAGCGGGATCGACAGCTCGTCCGCCAGGCGGCACAGCGTGTTCGGCAACTGTCCGATGTAGGCATCTCCGGTGAGCACCACCAGCCCGGAAATGTTGCACTCCTTGCCCTCGTACAGGCATTCGGCGAGGTTCTGTGGGCTGCGATGCCGGCTGATCCCGGTGACGAACACCAGCTCGCCACCCTTGACCCAGACCTTGAACGAGCGGTTTTCCGCCACGTAGGGCCATCGGACTGCGTTGTCCGCGGCGGCGCTTCCGCCCCGCAGCCGGATGGCCTCGAGGCCGGGCAGGCGAAGCATGTCCCGGCATCGCAGTGGCACTTAAAGGGCTCCTATTACCTGGGCTCTGCGTTCGCGCACGGCCTGGCTGATCAGAAGAACGAGGCCGTAACTCGCGGCGGCAACAACCACACCCACAATGGGCGCGATCCAAGGTGAAGTGTAGGCCGCCGCCGAACCAATGGCATAGGCCGCAAGGCCGGGAACATTGAAGGCCGGCAGGGTTACCTGGGTCAGATCCGGGTACTGGCGTTTGTAGCCGACAAAGTAGCTGGCCATGATCACGCCGCCGATTGGCGGGATAAAGGTACCAAGGAGTACGAGAAATGGAATTAGCCATTCGTACATGCCCATCACGGCGAGCATGGTGCCGATGGCCGCGCCGGCGATGGTGACCAGTTTGCGGCGACGGGTGCGCAGCAGGTTGCAGCCGGCGACGGCGAAGTTGTAGACGGTGTTGTCCTGGGTGGTCCAGAGGTTCAGGAACAGCATCAGGATGCCGAGCGTTGCCAGTCCCTGGGCGACCATGATGTCGACGATATCGGCCTGCTGGTATACCAGTGCCCCAAAGGCGCCGATCAGGGTCATCAGGCCATTGCCAAGAAAGAACGCCAGCAGTGTCGCGATCACGGCAGTCTTGCCGGTCCTGGCAAACCGGGTCCAGTTGGTGGCCTGGGTGCCACCGCTCACAAAGGTGCCGAACACCAGCGTGATGGCAGCGGCGATGGTCATGTCATTCGCCGGGGTAATCGCCAGCAACCCGGACAGGCCACCGGCATCGGAGGTGGCGATGGTCATGCTGACGGCAACCAGAATAATCATGGCGGGCACCGCAAACCGGGACAGCAGTTCCAGCCCCCGATAGCCGATGAAGGCGGTCACGCAGAAACCGAACCCGAACACCACCATCAACGGTGTGGTCAGGCTTTCTGGCATGCCCGTCAGCTTGACCAGGAGGATGGCCATGGTCGCAGTGCCCCAGGCGTACCAGCCGATCTGGGTGAAGCCGAGAATGATGTCCGAGAGTTTGCTGCCCACTTCGCCGAAAGTGAACCGGCTCATCAGGGCCGTGTTCAGGCCGGTTTTCGCGGCAATATAGCCGAGCACGGCGGCGTAGGTGCCCAGCAGCAGGTTTCCGATGGCCAGCACCATCAGCATGGTCGGGAAATCAAATGCGACACCGACACTGCCACCGGCCCACATAGTGGCGGTGAAGAAGGTGAAGCCAAGAAGCACCAGGCCCATGGACCAGACGCTTTTGCGTTGATCCATGGGGACGGGGCTCAGGGGATAGTCCTGTTCTTTCGGGGTTACCTGGGTGGTCATGACGATCTCTCCGTATCGTGAGTAAACACGTTGGGAGATGGCAACGTTTGTGCCATGGGTGGGTAAAAGCGGTGGTAGGCTCCGGAATCTCGAACGTCGCTTGTGCACAATGCACAATACAGGTTGGTTGCCGGGATGGGGGCTGGGTGGCGTGCGTTTCCCTGGTGCGATTTTCGGGGAGAGTCCCGGAAATGGTGCACACATTTCGGTCATGGTGGTTCATGGCTATCGAGCGCGGCTATAATCCCCGGGAAAATTCAGGCATTGAAGGGAGAACGCCCCTTGCATCATAAAGGATTACTCACGGCGTGGAGCGACGATAAAGGCTTTGGCTTCATCACTCCTGCCGTTGGTGGTGAGCGCGTTTTCGCTCACATCAGCGCCTACGCAGGCCGTGGCCGGCCGTCGGCAAACCGGGAGGTGAGATACTCGCTCACGGAAGATTCCCAGGGCCGCATTCGGGCCGGGAAGTTCCAGTACGCCGGTATTGGCAGGCTCAGCGCGAGTGTAGCGCCCGGTTTCTGGCTGGCCTTGCTGGTGGCGATTGGAGTGATCGGTGGGTTGGGCAGTGCCTACCGATTCGGATACCTGCCCGTGATCGTGCCGGCGGTCTACGCGGGTATGAGCCTGCTGGCGTTGGCGATGTACGCTGTAGACAAGGCAGCGGCCGTGAAAGGTCATCGGCGGGTACCGGAGAACCGCCTGCACCTGTTGGAATTGCTCTGTGGCTGGCCCGGTGCCCTGGTCGGCCAGCAGTTTTTCCGCCACAAAACCCGCAAGGGGGCCTTTCAGTTTGGCTTCTGGCTCTGCGTTATCCTGAACGTCGGTGCGCTGGGCTGGTTGCTGCTCTGGCCCGAGGCCGAGTTTGCGCGGCGGGAACTCGGCATTGACCATGCCCTCTCCCTCAACCCCCTTGGCGGTATCTATTGAGGGCCGTGGCGGTTATCCACTCATGCCGAGTGCCGCGGTGTGCGATTGCTCAGGCGCAGGCCGGCAATTACGATCACCGCCCCCAGCCAGATGGTTAGCGAGTATCGCTCGCTAAACCACACCACCCCGATGATTAACCCAAACATTGCCGCCACAGCACCAAGCTGACTGTAGAAAACCGGGTTGGAACGCTTCTGAAGTTCGAACCCGCAATAGTAGGTCAATGCTGTGACAAGGCCCTGCAGGAAGATGATCGATATTACTCTGGGCCCGAACTGCAATGCCATCAGTTGGGTTCCGGACAAGACGGCCAGTACGCCAAGCAGCGTGGCCGCTGCGAGCAGGGTGCCCGCAGCCAGATTCATCGGTTTGGCCCGGTCGGGCCAGGCCACCGACCGGTATACATTACCGATCGACAGCGCGGTCGGGATCAATAGGCCGAGGGCGAACCAAAAACCGTTTGACTGGCTCATCTCGGAATGTCGCTGAACAACAATCCAGGCACAGGCGGACACCGCGACCGACAGGCCTGCAAGCTTCATCCAGCTTCGTTTTTCCAGGCCCATCGTGGTCGCGATCAGGAAGGTGAATATCGGGGGCAGCGCATACATGATGGCGGTAAAACCTGCGCCCAGTTTGGTCACGAGGTAGAAGGCAATGGCATTGGGAACGGCGATGCCTGTTAGACCACTGATGACAAAGTAGATGGTCAGCCGTTTCTCCGGGGCCCATGCAAACTTCGGCGAACACAAGAACAGAACCAGGCCTGCGATCAGTGTTTGCCAGAAGGCGTAGGTGAGGGCGGGAACACCCGACGCTGTTGCCGTTTTCGCCAGCGCCAGCATCAGAGCGATCAGAAATCCATTGGCTATCAACAGTCCCCAGACGACGGTCTGGGATGGCAAGGTCAGGCGCTGTTGTATCGATGCGAACATTTGGTTTGCTCCAACGTGAAACCGTGAACGTTATGGGCCTCAGTGTGTCGGAGTTCATTGGATTGATAATCGGAGCGTTTCGAACAATACTTGTTCCAATTTGGAAATTATTAGGAAGTGAGTGTGGCTACGGACAAGCTCAATGCCATGAAGATCTTTCGGCGCGTCGCGGAACTGGGTAGTTTCACGAAAGCGGCAGAGGATCTGGACATTACTGCTGCGACGGTCAGTAAACACATCGCGTTTCTCGAGCGAGACGTCGATACCCGCCTGATCAATCGCACGACACGCCGGATGAATCTCACGGATGCTGGCCTGGTCTTTCTCAAGCGCACCCAGGCCCTTCTGGATGACCTCGAGGATGCCGAGCTGGAGGCCCGGGGCTTTCAGGCAGAGCCAAAGGGCTCGATCAGAATCAACGTGCCTATGTCCTTTGGCCTGACCCACATTACGGAGGCCATCGACAGCTTCCTGAATCGATACCCGGAGATTGAGGTCGACCTGCAACTCAGTGATCGCATGGTCGATCTGGTCGAGCAGGGAGTAGACATTGCAATCCGGGTACGCAGTTCGCTCTCTGATTCGAGTCTGCTTGCCAAACCGCTCAGGAGGTCCAGAAACATCGTCTGTGCCTCGCCACGCTATCTGGAAAGCGCGCCAGCGATTCGCTCACCTGCCGACCTTGAGCGGCATAACTGCCTGGCCTTCACCTTTCACGACCGGCCCAGAGTCTGGGAACTGGGGGGAGAGGAAGTCACCGTGAACGGCAATTTCCGGACGGACAGCAGCCTCGCGATCCGCCAGAGCCTGCTGAGAGGCATGGGGGTGGGGTTGCTGCCGCGTTTTCTGGTGCAGCAAGATATCGAGAACGGCGCGTTGATTCCTCTTCTCGAAGCCTTCCCGCCCAGGCCCTACACCGTCTTCGCGCTTTTTCCCCCTGGCCGAAAGCAGCCGACGAAAGTACGGCTCCTGCTGGAACATCTGGATCAGCATCTGGGCGACAGGCCTTATTGGGAATAGCGCGGTTAGCTCAGGTCTGATCAATTCGTGGGTTTTATTGTTACCTTATTGGAAATTATATAGTTCCATTCCATCCATTTAAGCATCTCTGGCGGTTTCATAAAGTGGCGACTCCAACCTGAAGGAGGCACCGTTATGCATCGCCAAACCAAACTCTACCATTCCATTGTTCTGTCCCTGTTTCTGGTGCCGGCATCGGCCAGTGCAGCCGATGTGGCTGCAAGCCCCTGGGGCCCTGCTGACGAGATCGGTCGTTTGAACTTGATAACTCCTGAGTCCAGGCAAGCGCCACTGAAGATCCGTGGTGGAGATGCAGCTCCGTTGCGGTCGATCGCAATTCCTTCCGCGGAGGTGAAATAATGGACATTCATGCAGCCTTGGACTGGCGTTATGCAGTTCGTGAATTTTCGCCGGAGAAGCTGAGCACCCAAGCCGTTGAAACGCTGATCGACGCGGCCCGGAAAAGTGCCTCTTCATACGGCTTGCAGCCTTACAAGATGATCATTATCGAATCCGGCGCGGTACGCAGAGACCTCTTGCCGCACTCGTTCGGGCAAGAGAAGGTATTGGGCTGTTCCCATCTGGTGGTCTTTGCCGTGGACAACCGGGTCGGTGATCAAACGGTGGATCGTTACGTCGAGCAGTATTTGAAGGTCCGAAGGGTTCCCTTCGAGGACATTGCAGGCTACGCCGGTCATATGAAGCAAGCGCTGGCCTCCAAGTCATCCGCCGAAAAAAGGGAATGGGCGCACCAGCAGGCCTACATCGCGCTTGGGACTTTGCTGACCGCAGCGGCCGCACTTCAAATCGATAGCTGCCCGATGACCGGCTTCGACCGGCAGGCTTACGATCAGGTTCTGGGGTTGTCTGAACGTGGGCTCGAAACGTCGTCAATTGTCGCCCTGGGACATCGAAGTGCGCGGGATCACAGCGCCGCAATGGCGAAAGTGCGTTTTGAATACGAGGATGTCGTCATTCGGATGTAGCGCCCGACAATTTTGAGGCGTTCAAAGAGACCTGGCGCGCCACAACCAATTGTATCCATGAAACGGTACCAGGCGCACTTGGGAGCTTCATGCCGCGGGCTTCCGAATCCGCGGAAGAGATTCTGACGCTCGCCAGGTGGGAGTCCCTGGATTCCTGGCGGAAGTTTTGGCAGGGCCAGAATAAGAAGCAGATGGAGGGAATGCGACAGCTTGGCAAGCGCCTGTCTGTTGAATGTTACGAAGAGGTTGAGGACCACACCCGCTGACCGCCCTTTAACTAAAGCCTTCGTCCCTCCATAGTGGTACCTGTCAGAGGTTCGATGAAATTCCACAGGAGGCAACTACCGATGAGCACCTACAAAGCAATTAATCTCGTGAAGCGACCTGCCGGGACAATCGGTCCGGAACTGTTCGAGGTGGTGGAGAAAGATGTACCGGAGCCCGCCGATGGCGAAGTGCTGGTCCGTCAGACCTACATGTCCCTTGATCCGGCGATGATGGGCTGGATGAGTGAGGACACCGACAGCTACATTCCACGAGTGGAGCTGGGTGACGTCATGCGCTCCTCGGGCATTGGCGAGGTCGTTGCCTCCAAACACCCGGATTTTGCCGTTGGCGATCAGGTCATCGGGATGTTTGGCTGGCAGGAGATGGCCCTGACCGATGGCTCGGGTGTGAGCAAGGTGGATAAGAGCCTGCCCCCGGAAATGGCGCTGTCGGTTTTTGCCCTCCCGGGGCTGACCGCTACCCAGGGCCTGTATGGCTATGGTCACCCCCAGAAGGGCGAGACGCTGGTGGTGTCCGGTGCCGCCGGTTCGGTCGGCTCCATTGTGGGTCAGCTGGCCAAGGCCGATGGCCTTCGGGTCATCGGTGTGGTTGGCAGCGATGAGAAGGCGGACTGGATCATCAATGAACTCGGCTTCGACGGTGCCGTCAACTACAAGACGGACGACCTTGGCGCGAAACTGGACGAATTGGCGCCGGACGGCATCGATGTCTATTTCGAGAACACCGGTGGCCCCATCCAGGACTATGTGTTCGAACGGATGAATGCCCATGGTCGCATCGTGGTGTGTGGCATGATTGCCGACTACACCTCAGCCAACCCGCGCCCTGGCCCCAACTGGATGCGCATCATCAAGAAACGCCTGTCCATTCAGGGCTTCACCATGCCCGACCACAGGGACAAGACGAAAGAGCTGCATGCCAAGCTAACGCCCTACGTTCAGAGCGGACAAATCAAATACCGGACACACGTTCTGGAGGGGCTGGAGTCGGCCATGAGTGGGTTGTCTCTGTTCCTGACCGGTGAGAACAAAGGCAAGCTGATGGTAAAGCTCTAAGGCCCGAGTTCCCTGTGCAAGATGTGCGTGCACGCATTGACCAAGGGTGACGACAAAACGTAACACGATGATATGATTCTGAACGTCAGACAGTAGGCGGGCCGCCATTGTTGCTGGGCCGATCTTCTTTTCACCGGTTGTGGAGATGCAATGGAACAGCCCACCGAAGTCCAGTCGTCGGGCGCGCAGGAAAACAAGCGGGCACTCTGGTCCTGGGCGCTCTATGACTGGGCCAACAGCGCCTTTTTCACCATCATTCTCACCTTTGTCTTTGCCCAGTATTTCAGCGTATCGGTGGTGCAGGACGAGGTCGCCGGCACCAATGCCTGGGGCAACATTGTGGGGATCTCCGGTGTGTTTATCGCGATCCTGGCGCCGATGCTCGGGGCCATTGCGGACCAGACCGGGCGTCTCAAGCCCTGGCTGATCAGCTTTACCCTGCTGTGCGTGGTCTCATCCGCTATGCTGTGGACCATTACGCCGGATCAGGACCAGTTCTGGAGCGCTGCACTGTGGGTGGGCCTGGGCACCCTCGGTGCCGAATTTGCCTTCATTTTCTACAATGCCCTGCTGCCGGACCTGGCCAGCCAGGAGCGCACCGGCCGCTGGTCAGGCTGGGCCTGGGGTCTTGGCTACGTCGGAGGTGTAACCAGCCTGGTTGTCGCGTTGTACGGGTTTATCGAGGCTGACGCCAACCTTTTTAACCTGGATCGGGATCAGGCCGAACACGTTCGTGCGACTTTCGTTCTCGTCGCTGTCTGGTATCTGGTATTTGCCCTGCCGGCGTTTTTCTTCATCCCGGACCGGCCCCCAACCGGTCTGGGCCTGGCCAAAGCTACGCGCGCCGGGTTCCTCCAGTTGAAAGAATCCATCGCCCATGTCCGCCAGTACAAGGACATCGTCCGCTTCCTGATCGCTCGCATGCTGTACACCGACGGCCTGGCTACGATCTTTACGTTCGGGGGCGTGTACGCCGCCGGCACCTTCAATATGGGGCCCACCGAAGTCCTTCAATTTGCCATCGCCCTGAACGTGACGGCAGGCCTGGGCGCGCTGGGCTTTGCCTGGATCGACGACGCCCTGGGCGGGCGAAACACCATCCTGCTGGCGCTGGTGGGGCTGGGCAGCAGCGCGCTGGCCATCCTGGTGGTGGATGGTGCGACGGCGTTCTGGGTGTGGGGGATGATCCTGGGGATTTTCGTGGGGCCGCTGCAATCGGCCAGCCGGTCTCACCTGGCCCGGGTGGCCCCGCCACATCTCCAGACCCAGATGTTCGGCCTGTTCGCGTTTTCCGGTAAGGCCACCGCCTTCGCCGGCCCGTTGCTGGTGGGGTGGGTGACTGCGATTACCGACAGCCAGCGCTGGGGCATGAGCACCATTCTGGTGTTCCTGCTGATCGGCTTCGTGCTGATGTGGAAGGTGCCGTCCACGGAGGCCAAGGAACCTGACTAATGCTGATTCAGGACCGATCCCCTAATCACGGGTGGGAGTGCATGCCTAACCTGCTTCTGGAGATGTGATGGCAAAGCCTATTGAAGCCCGGCAACGGGCAATACTCCAACGGCTGGAAAAGTTCAGCCGGTTTACCGACAGCAGCATCCCGATTCCATTCACCCGCGTGACGATCGGTGTGGACGCTGTTATCGGCCTGTTACCGGGGATTGGCGACCTCGCCGGCCTGGTGTTGGCAAGCTACGTGCTCGTCGAAGCGCATCGCGCCGGCGCCGGCACGGCGCTCAAGCTACGCATGGTGCGTAACATGGGTATCGACTTTCTGGGTGGCCTGTTGCCGGTGGTGGGCGACGCCTTTGATGCGGTCTACAAAGCCAATACCCGCAACACCCGACTGCTCAAACACTACCTCGAGGAACAGCTTGCGGTCGAGCCACCAAGGCAGCCGTTTCCCTGGATGACCCTGATCTGGTTGTCTATCCTGTTTGCGGCTATTACGGTGGGTCTGACGCTGGTTTTTTAGGCAATCGCATGGAAGGGCTTCAAGAAGTGCGGCCCTCCTCTCGGCGTTGATCTGAATCAACCACGCCGATCCTCAAAGGGTGATAATTGAAAAACATACATCCTGCGAACGAGGTGTCGTCATGGACAAGGATTCTCCAAGTATCGTGGTTGCCTGTGATGAGTCAGTGCATTCCCTGAATGCGGCGAAAATGGCAGCGGAACTGGCAGACGCTATGGGCCACCCGCTCAAACTGTTAACCGTATATCCTGCGTCGAAGGAATCGGTGCTGGTGATTTCCGGTGTCGAGCACAGTGAGATTGAGGCTGGCAAGCACGATTACAGCCGGAAAGTGTTCGACGCCGCCAAGGATGCCATCCGTGGACGGACTGACGCTGCAGAAGAAGTTCTTCTCAGCGGAGACCCGGCGCACGAAATTCTGGAATACATGAACGCCCATCCGGGGACGCACCTGGTGCTGGGGCGCCGTGGTCATTCCCTGGTACGCAGTCTCACCCTTGGCAGCGTCAGCGAGAAGATTGTCAGGCACGCCCACGGGGCGGTTACGGTCGTGGGAGCCTGAGGCTTTTTGTCCTTTTGGGCCTTTGTTGAAACGGGACGGAACAGAGTGCGATCGAGTCCCGTTATTCCTTGTTGCTTTCTGAATGAAACAACAAGGAGAACAACAAATGCCTCATTCCATCCGCTCACGAATGCCCCTTCATCGCCTGATTCCATGGTTCCTCGCCCTGGCTGTTGCCGGATGCGGAGGAACCTCCTCCGACGATGCCACCGATCAGTCCGCCCAGAGCAACGCGGCACCCCGGCCGGCGTGTGAGAACCCCGGGGAGGGGGCGCCTCCCAAATGCCAGCTGCCGCCACCGGTGTCCTGTTCTGACGATGCGCCAGGGGAGGGCGGCCGCAGCTATCCGGTTATGCTGACTTCCGCCAGTGGTGAAACAATAGCCTTTCAGGTGCTTGAACCGATCGGTGGAATCGATTGCGCCCGGGGCCACCCGCTGGTCTTGCACGGTCACGGATTTGGTGGATCCCGCAGTACGGAAGGTTTCGAAAACTATCGCGAGGCCGGTTTTGCGGTCATTTCAGTGGATCAGCGGGGCTTTGGTGAGAGTACCGGTACCGTTCGGGTGATGGACCCCGAGTTCGAGGGCCGGGATCTCATCCAGATTCTCGATTGGGCCGAGGCAAACCTCGACTACCTGCAATACCGTAATGAGCCCGGCCTTCCCGAGGCGTTGAACCCCAATCTTGTTGCTGGCGCTATTGGCGGCAGTTACGGGGGTGGCTTTCAACTCCTGCTGCACGGCCAGGACCCGCGCCAGCGGCTTGATGCCATGGTGCCGGACATCACCTGGTACGATCTTCGTTACAGCCTGAATCCCGGCAACGTCATCAAGACGGGGTGGGATCTCGTGCTTGTGGCAGGGGGCGAAGCGGGCTCCACCGGCGGTGGTAACGACGGCCTGGACCCGATCATTCGGGAGATCCTGGCTCAGGGGGCAACCCTGAACCGGTTCCCTGACGCCGGCCTCGATTTCTTCTATTACCACAGCCCTGCGTATCGATGCACCGGTGAGCCGGTTTCAGTCTCGGACGCTCCGGATCTGCTGAATTACCAGATCAATCCACCGGCATTCGATGTTGAACCAACCCCCTACCCGAAGGTGGACGTGTTGCTGACCCAGGGCATGAAAGACACGCTGTTCAACTTCAACGATGCCTGGCGCAATTTCGAGTGCCTGAAAGCCCTCGGCGGCGATGTGCGGCTGCTGACCCACCAGACGGGTCACATACTGCCGGTTGAGGCGCCCGAAGAGCTGCAACCGGCGGAATATGTGGATCCCACTGCAGGGTTGCTGGAACTGCCGGGCTTTCAGGGTGCGGCAGGCCAGTTTGCCTGCGGCAAGATCTCCATCTCAGACGCAACACTGAACTGGCTGGAGCATCACCTTCAGGGCAAGCCACTTGCCAGTTTCTTCGATGGGACCGGCTCCGAAGTGTGCCTGTCACTGGATGATGGCCGGTCAATCAGCGTGCCTTTTGACAGTTTCCCGGCGCCCGACCCTGAGGGCGGGGTGCTCGAGGGAGAGAACGTGGTCGAGCGGGCGGTGGCAACCGACCTGCCAGTCGCGTCGGGGTATGAGGCGGTAGCAACGGCCTCACAACCGCCCGCGGCACTGATTCTTGGGAAAGCGGGTGAGTCTGGCCTGACATTGGGGGGCATTCCCACTGCGAGACTCACGGTGTCTGATCTGACAGGCCGTTCCAGTTGTGATGTGGAGCTGGATCCTTACGCCGCCGGTTGTGATCCGATTGTGTTTGTCGGCCTTGGGAAACGGGGCGCGGACGGGAGTCGCTGGCAACTGATCGACGATCAGATCAAGCCGGTGCGAGGTCTCAAGGATCAGGCGGTCATTGAACTGGTGGGGGTTGCTGAATCTCTGGCACCCGGCGATGAACTTGCCTTGCTGGTGTACGGATTCCACCCGCAATACCCGGCAAGCTGGTCCAGGGATGCGTTGGTACCCTTCGTAAATGTGGAGGGCACGGTGCAACTGGCAGTCTTGCAGGGAACGCTGGAAAACGCCTTGTAGTGCCGGGGCTGGGGCTTGTTTGGATGGAGGCTATACTTCAGATATAGCGATTCAATCAGGTGGCGGTCAGATGCGCGAAATTGATGCCCTGAGCTACTGGCACGAGCAAGGCCCCGGCTATTTCAGCGAGCTCTCAACCTTCGGTGCGCTTCCAGAAGAGGCGATACTGCGGATGATGAGGAAGGGGCGCCTTATCCGGGTAGAAGCCGGTGAGCGCCTGTACGCAGTTGGCGAACCCAGCGAGGCTTTCTACATCGTGCTGAACGGCAGTTTGCATTCCCTGATGCCGCGGCAGGATGGTGGATGGACGCTCGCGCGCTGCCATGAGCCGGGTGATGATATGGGCTTTGTTCCAATGATCGCCCTCTCTGACAGGCCGGCTACCACGAAGGCTGAAACGGATGCCGTCGTTCTCGAGATTACCTGTGGCCACTTCCTGGATCTTCATCAACATGAGCCGGACGTTTTTGGCCTGATGCTCCTTAATCTTGCCCGGGGCATGGCCAGGACGATCATTAACATGGCGTCGATGTTGGCAGAGCTTGATGCCCAGTTGCACAAGATCTATCCAAAGGTTCGCGGTTCAAAAGACAAATGAAGCGCCCGTCGCAACGAGTTCCTTCAGGGCGCCTCTGCCGGGCCTTCCTTACTCAGCTACTTCTCTTTCGTGGCGATCAGGAAATAGACGTCTTTCGTGCTCTCCGGTACCCAGCGAAACTGAATCCGGAAGCCTGCGCTTCTCAGGTCGCGTTCGAGTTCCTTTCGGGACAGAAAATGGACATAGGGAGTCAGGTGTAAGTAGTGAGCCAGTGCTGCGACGGGTCTCAGATAGCCCCGGGTGTCTTTCAGGCAGGCGGTGTTGCTGACAAACACGCCGCCCCGCTTCAGCAGGGCAAAGATGCGTTCGATTGTGGACGCAGGATCCGGAAGCAGGTGAAGGATGTTCAAACCCAGGATGGCGTCAAACTCCTCATGTCGGTGGTCCAGGTCTTCCAGCGTGGCCACCTCGAAACGGAGGCCTTTGGCCGGCCCATCGGCCATCCGCTTCCTGGCAATGTCGATCATCCTTGGAGAGGCGTCTGTTGCGAGGTAACTGTTGACCAGGGGCGCATGGACCAACGCGGTGGAGCCCGTGCCGCAGCCGAATTCCATCACGTTCATGCAGGGGCGCAAATACCGCTGGGTGATCTGGAGTTTCCGTTGGTAGGCCCCGGGGTCGGCGATGGGGCGCCGGGCATAGCGCTCGGCAGAGCGATCCCAGTACTTCACAGATGAATTCATGTCGCCCCCCGGGTAGTCAGTCGTCTTTGAACAGTCGGTGCCATTCTATCTCTGCAATTCTGTTGCTAGAATTGCCAAAATGGCACTACTGGTATTCATATCTGAATGGACTGGCGAACCGTAACGTTTGACTGGAATCGTGCGAGGGCTTTCCTCGTGACCGCTGAGGAGGGCTCGTTATCCGCGGCAGCCAAGGCGCTGGGGATTTCCCAGCCTACCCTGGGCAGGCAGGTGGCCGGGCTGGAGCAGGAACTCTCGACGGCCCTTTTCGAGCGGGGTAGCCGAGGGCTGGAGCTCACCCAGCACGGGCTGGAACTGCTCGACTATGTACGGGCGATGGGAGACGCGGCGAACAGTCTTTCACTTGCTGCGGCCGGAAGAGCGACGTCCATTGAAGGCGAGATCGCGATCTCCGCCTCCGAGATCACGGCGGCTTATATTCTGCCGCCGATCCTGAAGAAATTACGATGCCAGTATCCGGGAATCCGGGTCAGCCTGGTGGCCTCCAACGAAGCCAGCGATCTCAGGCGGCGGGCCGCAGATATAGCGATCCGGAATTTTCGTCCGACCCAGCCCGATCTGATTGCCCGCAAGGTCGGGCGCTTCTCGGCCACGCTCTATGGAACCTCCGACCTTGTGAGCCATCGTCCCGAAGACTGCCAGAAAGCGGGTTACATCGGGTTTGTGTCGGATAATGAGAGGTACATGAGCGCACTGGCCGCCCGTGGCATTGCGTTGAACGAAGAGAGTTTTTCCGTAAAAACCGACAGCCATCTGGTTCACTGGGAAATGACCAGGCTGGGCCTTGGTATCGGGATGGTGCCCACAGACATTGGCGATGCAGAATCAACCCTCGAGCGGGCCTTTCCTGACACGGAGTTTGGTGGTGACGTGTGGCTCGTTTCCCACCGGGAGCTAAGGATGAACCTCCGGGTTAGAACGGTATTTGATTATCTTGCTGATGAACTCGGGGCTTACTTCCAATGGGCGGATTCGTCGCGCTCTTGATACAGAATCCACGTTGACCTGATGACAACTCTCGCTCACAAAAACAACAGACTGGCAGTTTTATCCATGTCCTTTTCTCCCAGAGTTTTTCTTTCCCCTTTCCTGGGCATTGCGCTCGCCTTGGCCGGCTGCGATTCTGGCCCGGACCAGTCGTCCCAAGCCAATTCCGCCGGCCACAGCGCCCCGACGGCAAGTACCGGCAAAGCCAATCAGCAAGTGCTGGAGCAACGACCGTTCGACGACCATTCCGACTTTGCGAATGCCCGCCGCGGCCTGATTGCAGAGGACCCGGAGCTGGTGACTGAGCATCGCGGTGGCGGTGAGGTCTGGAACATGCCGGACTATGACTTCGTGGACGCTGAGGGCGAGAATGCGCCTGCTTCGGTCAACCCCAGTCTCTGGCGCCAGGCGGCCCTGAACAATATTCACGGCCTGTTCAAGGTCACCGAAGGGCTGTACCAGATCCGTGGTTACGATTTGGCTAATATGTCGATCATCGAGACCGACACTGGCTGGATCCTGGTGGATCCACTGACTGCGCGTGAAACGGCCAGCAAAGCCTTCCTGTTTGCCCGGGAACACCTCGGGGAGAAACCGGTGCGGGCGATCATTTTCACCCACAGCCACATTGACCATTTCGGTGGCGTGCGGGGAGTTTTGCAGCACCTGTCTGATGCCGAGAAGGCCAACCTGCGGATCATTGCTCCCGCCGGTTTTGAAGACGAAGCCACCAGCGAGAACATCATCGCGGGCCCTGCCATGACCCGGCGCGCGATGTTCATGTATGGCAAACGCCTCCGACGGGATGATCGTGGCCATGTAGGCACCGGCCTGGGCAAGGGACCGGCGTTCGGGACCCTTGGTTTTGCCGCACCAACCGATGTGATCAGCGAGACTGGCACGGAACTCATCGTAGACGGGGTGCCCCTGGTTTTCCAGATGGTGTCCGGTTCGGAAGCACCCTCGGAATTCACCTTTTACCTGCCCGAGCGGAAGGCGTTCTGCGGCGCTGAGCTGGTGAGCCGCAATCTGCACAACCTCTACACCCTGAGAGGTGCGAAAGTACGCGACGCCCGAATCTGGAGTGGCTACATCGACGAGGCCAGGCGGCGATTTGCCGAAGCCGAGGTGTACTTTGCCAGCCACCACTGGCCGCTCTGGGGCCGGGACAACATTCAGGACTTCCTGCTCAAGCAGCGCGATACCTACAAGTTCATCCATGACCAGAGTGTGCGGATGATGAACCAGGGCGCGACGCCGCGCGAGATTGCGGAGAATCTTCAACTGCCGGCGGCACTGAATGAGGAGTTTCACAACCAGGGCTACTACGGCACTGTCTCCCACAACGCCAAGGCGGTCTATCAGAGCTACCTGGGTTGGTTTACCGCCAACCCGTCAGAACTCAACCCGCTACCGGAAGCGGAATCGGCAAAACGGTATGTTGCCATGATGGGCGGCGCCGATAAGATCCTGGATCAGGCCCGGCAGGATTTCGAGGCTGCCTCGGATATGTCTGCGACCGAAGGTCGGGATACCTATCGCTGGCTCGGCGAGTTGCTCAACCATCTGGTTTTTGCGGACCCGGACAACAACGAGGCCAAGGCGCTGTTGGCGGATGTGTACGATCAGCTTGGGTACCAGGCCGAATCGGCGCCCTGGCGCGATTTCTACCTGACGGGTGCCTACGAGTTGCGTCACGGTTCGCCGGAGGAAGGTATCAAGCCGGCCATGATGCGGGAGGTACTGCTCCATACACCGGTCTCCCTGTTCTTTGACAGTATGGCGGTACGCCTGAATGCCGACGATGCCGAGGGCGAAGCCATGACGATCAAGATCACCTTCACGGACCTTCAGGAAAGCTACCTGCTAACACTGCAAAACTCGGTGCTGCACAACCGGCTGACCGACGCCGATACCCCCGCCGACGCTACTCTCATGCTGACGCGGCCCATGTTTGTCGACCTTCTGGTGGGTAATGCCGGCCTGAAGGAACTGCTGTTCAGCGATGACATCCGCTTTGAGGGCAGCAAGCTGGACCTGCTCGGTTTCTTCAGCATGCTGGATAAGCCCGAGGGGCGGTTCAATGTCGTGACACCCTGAGTTATCAGGTCTGACGCAGTCGTTCTCCGACCTCGTCCATGAATCGCCGGATTCGTGTGACGTGCCTCAAATCCGGGTGCGTCAGAATCCAGAGTTCTGTCGTCAGTGCTGGCACCGGTTCGGAGAGTCGCACCAGCTGCGGATCGGCGTCTCCGAGATAGCAGGGCAGTACCGTAATGCCGCTTCCCCCCCGAGCCGCTACCTGCATACCGTGCATGGTATCTACCCGGTAATGGCACTGCGCTGCCCGGCCTCCCTCGCTCATCCACTTTTCCAGTGTCGTATCCCCCATGTGAACGTCCGGTCCTACCCACGGTTGCTCAGAAAGGTCCGTGATGGAGAGGGGGCGTCGCTCGGTTTGCCACTTAACCCGCTGACCATAGACCGCCAGAGCAATATCGCCAACGCGTCGGCCGATGAGGGTTTCAGGCGGGTTACGGGTAGGGCGTATGGCGATGTCCGCCTCGCGCTTGCTCAGGCTGTGAATCTGGTTGGAGATAACTACTTCCAGGCTGATTTCCGGATAGTTGGAGCGGAAGTCGGAAAAAATGGGCGCCAGAAGGCCGGTGAACAGGGTGTCGGTGGTGGTCACCCGAATGCTGCCGGAAAGCTTCAGGTCTTTCCCGGCCAGTCGCCGTTCAGCAGCCACGATATCGGTCTCGACACGGTTTGCGACGGCGGCGAGATCTTCGCCAGCCGGGCTTGGAGAGTAGCCGGTGCGAGACCGTTCAAACAGGGCCACGCCGAGACGTTCCTCCATGTCTGTGAGCCGGCGAAATACCGTGGCATGGCTGATACCCAGTCGCCGCCCGGCGCCTGACAGTGTGCCCGTGTCGGCAATGGCCCAGACAATCTGAAGATCGTCCCAGCGAATGCGTTGTTCATTCATGCAAAGTTAGTTCTCAGTTTTAGGGAATTCCTGTGTGCTGAGGAACAGCTTAGGCTGTTACGAAACAGATGCAACAGGAGCGAAGCGATATGAATGTGCTGATTGTACTGGCCCATCCGGAGCGGGCGTCATTCAACGGCGGTCTGGCAAGCGTGGCCGAGGAGAGGCTTCGAGCCGAGGGACATGAGGTCGAATTCGACGATCTTTACCGGGAAGGGTTCGATCCGGTGGAACGGGCCGGGCACTACGCCGAGCGGGTTGATGAAGGCTACTTCGCGCCGTTGACCGAGCAGCGCGCCCATTACGAGCGCGGACCGCTTCCCACCGATGTTCAGCGTGAGATCGCCCGCCTGGAATGGGCGGACCTTGTTATCTTCCAGTTTCCCCTGTGGTGGCACGCACAGCCGGCTATCCTCAAGGGCTGGTTCGACCGGGTGCTGGTCTACGGTGGGCTCTATTCCGGCAGTCGGCGCTACGACCGTGGCCATTTTCGCGGCAAACAGGCGATCTGTTCGGTCACGACTGGCTCCCCGGAACACGCGTTCATGCCGTTCGGCCGGGCAGGGAATATGGTCGAATGGCTGTGGCCGATCCACTCTTCGCTGTATTACGTCGGTTTTGATGTGCTGGCTCCCCAGGTCAGCTATGGCATTCAGGGAGGTGGAATCCGGTATCAGGAGGAGGGTGTTTTTCGGGAGCACCTGGAAACTGCAAAGCAGGCCTGGGTCTCACGGATTGAGGGATTGGGCAGAGAGACGCCGATCCCGTTTACCGGATGGGATGACTGGGATGATGACGGCGTACTGAAGCCGTCTCATCCCATGCGTTGGCGTCTGTGACGCAAGCCTTGGGAGGCTGGTGTTCCGGTCAGTGCGTATGTCCGTCTGCGTAATGGTCATCAGCCTCAGTGCCCTCTTTCACGGAACCCTGTTCAGAGGCTCCGCTGCTTTCCCCCGAGTGATGGCTGGACGCTTTCATTGAGGATTCCCCGGCCATCATGCCTGCCATTTCGCTGTGGTCATGGTCATGGCCATCTCCCGCCACGGCATTCTCGCCTTCGGCGGGCTGAATGAGCGCTGCATACTGTTGTTCCGACAGTTCGGGTAGCTGCTGTAAAAAAGCCGTAAGCTCCCAGATTTCCTCGTCTGCGTGGGTCTCGCCCCATGCAGGCATGCCGGTCATTTTTATCCCGTTCTTGATCACCCAGAAGTGGCTTGCAGCGTCGAAATGGCCTTCGGTGGTCAGGTTCGGTGGTGTCGGGTTCAGACCCTGACGCAGCAGCGAACTGTCTTTGCCGGGCTTGAGGTGGCACGCGGCACAAAGCTGATCGTAAGCCTGTGCACCCTGTTGAATCATGGCTTCTGTGCCCAGGTCACCCGGCACATCGATCGTTTGGCTTTGAGCCTGAACCGATCGTTCCATCGTTGTGTGAATGAGCCATTTCATTTCCGGACTGTGCTTGTCCGTTGCGGCCACGTTGTAAATTCCACTCTGAACAACTGCGGCGCCCATGAGTGCCAGAACGACGAAGGCCGCAATGAAACCGAACAAAAATCGCATTGTTTTCCCATAACCTATGAATGTCGGGCCATTGTGAATGGATTCGGCCGGAATCTCATCCCCGGAGCGTATGAAAATAACGGTGTCACCGTAGAATGGCGGCGTTTTCTGTTAGTATTCCGCAAGATCCGAACACCGGTTTATTCCCAACCTCTGGAGAGAACTACCTGTGAAACGCCCTTTATTGTTCGCCATTGCCGCTACCACGATGTTGTCTGGATGCCAGACCTCCGGCTACATGACAGCAGCCGCGACGGATGGCGATGGAGTCACCTGCGGTGAAATCTATCAGGCGTTCAATGCCTATGAGCAGGATCGGCAATCGGCGGCCGCACTGGCCCAGCTGAGCCGGCTGGTCAGTCCGGAAGCGGGCAGCTATGCAGATATGGGCGTCAACTCGGCGTCGAAATACTACGACCAGATTGTCGCCAGCGCGAACATTGCGCTGGCCATTCGGGGTTGTCAGCCGGTTGGCTGAGTAGTGTCAGCTTTTTAAACACTGACTGTCCCCGGGTAGCGCTAAGTGATTGTTGTTAAGACTTCGGCATCAATAATGCTTGGGCACTTGCCTAGCGTCTCACAGGGAAGTCAGTGCCATGCGCTCAATAATTTCTATTCTCCTTTTGCTCGTAAGCTCAGTGTCTTGGGCTGTTCCAATCACTTACTATTTCGAAGGCCGAACAACGAGGATTTTTTCCAACGTTGGTGATCAGGATCCGCTCGCTCCCCTGGTCAGGGATGACGGAGTCGTGATCACGAATGGCGATGCGACGATGACCGGTCAAATTGTCTTTGATCCGGCGGCAATTCGAAGTGGTGCGGGTGGCACCGGACAAGGAGAGGTGCTGTCCTGGTCATTTTCAACCCTGGGGCTTTCTTATCAGGGCGCTGGTGGCGCCTTCCATTTCCTGACCTTTCTCGACAACGCCTTCCGATATGCCGACGAGGTTCCAACAGGTGGATACGGTCCGGATGTTGTCAGTATGGGGTTTGACTTCAACGGGACCCCCTTCTTATCCGGTCCGGACGATTTTCCGGTCAACCGGTTCACCGGGGGAATGTTCTCGACCGCGATTGATCTGGCCGTGGTGAATGATGTTGTCACCATGTATGGCCTTGGCGGAGAAATCACGACACTTCGAGCCCTGTCAGTTCCCGGGCCCTCGTCGCTAATGACGATGGCTGCCGGGATGTTCCTGATCTGGTGGAGGCGCAGATTCAAGAACAGGACTCGGCTGCGCTGATCAGGGAGTGGTCAGCGCAAAGCTCAGCAGCCAGCGATTCCCGCGTTCAATCCTGGAAACCCGATGCTGATAGAGATCCGGGCGAAAGAGGATCACCCTACCGAAAACGTTGAAAATGTTCTTCTCGCACAGGAACTCGCCTCCGGCCTTGGGCTTGGCAAGCACACAATTGAGCTTGTACAGGCGTCCGTCGCCGATCATGTCCAGGTGAGGGCCTACTTTGTGTCCTTGCGGGTAACGCACCAGATAGATGTTCAGGCGCTTCGACCGAAAGAGAATTCGGGTTTTTACGTTCGCTGGCATGGTGTCGATATCTGAACCTTCCGGATCTTTGAAAGTCTGATTACAAGTTAGCAGGTGGCTCGGATGTCACTCAAGAAAGGGAGGACCGGAGATGACTTTAACACGACATGGCCTGTCCATCGGAATCGACCGGGTCGGAGACGATGTATTCCTGGCCTTGAAGGCGCAGGGCAGGCTGACTCACGAAGATTTCAAGGTCATCAGCCCCATGATTGATGGTGCCTTGGCGGGTATAGAAAAACGAAAGGTGAAAGTGTTGTTTGATGTGAGAGACCTCGAAGGTTGGGAAATCCGCGCGGCCTGGGATGATTTTAACCTGTCACTGAAACACGGTCTGCAGATCGACAAAATTGCGGTGTTCGGTCACAAGGTCTGGCAGGACAACATAGCGAAGGTTGCCAACTGGTTCATGGCGGGTGACCTGAAATTTTTCGAGCATGAGGCCGATGCGCTCAGGTGGCTGAAGGGATGAGCGATCGGGGGCGCTTCCCTGACGCAAATTTTGGCTACATACTCCATGGATGGCGCCGGTGCCATTGTGACTGCAATCACCATTGCTCCCGACGGGGAAATTACCGGTACCGATGGAACTGCGCGCCAGTTCCTCGGGCAACTGACGATTCCTGACGTCGCCTTCAATGTCTACGAGGTAGCTTACACAGCTAGCAACTGCGGAGAGTCCAGCGGTCACTCCCGTGACGGGCAGTTCACCGATCTAGGCACTTACGATCCGGTCGCGGGGGAACTCTTGTTCGCAGCTTCGAATGGTGAAGTTACTGCTTTCTCCCGGGGAGCAAGGTAATGGCTCAACACCTGGCGACGCCAGCACCGCTGTAGCAGCGTCAGAAATAAAACGCCCCATAAAGCCGGGCCCCCCGGTACAGATCATCGAGGCTGCCATTGAAGTCGTCGTCATCCACGTCGACATCAATGGCCAGTCGCGACAGTGAGCCACCTACTGAGAAATTGCGGAACACGCGGTATTCCGCGCCGAACTGAAGCTCCAGCAAAGAGCCCCGGATCTTGTCCTCGAAATCGAAATAGAAGGTGTCGGTCCGGAAGCGGACCGTCAGCCGCGGCGTTGCCGCATAGTCCATTCGAAATCCGAAGACCGGCATGGGGGCTGTCGTTGCTGCAGTTTCTGCGAACCCACCGGCGGAGGATGCCAGCTCCGCCTCGTAGTCCAGGACATTGAGTCCTGCCGAAAACGCCAGTTCGACCTGGTCGATGTGAAAGAAACTGTAGGCATACGCCACCTTGTACACGTCGTTATTGATGGTGCTGTCGACCTGGGTACTTGTGGTAAAGGTACGATCCCTGAAGGTAATGGTCCGTGTTATTGCCCGGCTGCCATCCCGTTCGAGTTGAAACGCCGCCAATTCCAGCCTGTGGCGAGAGTTGAAGCGGTAGTAGAATTCAAAGCTCGGTGTTGTGATTGTCGTGTCGCCGTCCAGATCCCGTTCAAAGTCAATGGTGGTGCCGAGCCCGGTCTGTACACCGCTTGCCGTGAGGCTGGTGTTTGAGTCGAGGACGAAAAGTGCGCCTAGCTGGATCATGGTGCGGTCAGGGAATGCCTCGGACTCAGTCTCAGCAAGGGAAGTTCGTGCCGAAATGATGGCCAGGCAAAAAACGATGGCCAGGATAGAAAAAGAGGGACGGTTCTCGGGTTTCATTTGTCAGGCCCCCGGCAATGTTGATTGCTGACAGAACGGCCTGATCTGTCAATTGAAACTCCTTCAATATTGTTTAGCACAGCCTCGGGAATGCGCAACCAAATGCGGCGAAGAGAAGCCCTTCGCCTCATCTGATTATTTTGAACGGTGTGACTCCAGGTATTTTAATGCATCGCTGCGCAGCGGCAGGTGCATGGCACTGAGTATTTCGCGCCGCTCATAACCAAGATCCAGGAGGATCTCGTCTCTCTCCGCGAGTAGCGTCTTTGCTATACGCCGAAACTGTTGACGACGGGAATAGTGCTCCATCCAGTGCGAAAGAGGCCCTAGCACGGTTGTTTGATGATGGTTTCTCATTTCGGGCATCGCCGTCACCTGTCTGATGGTCGTGTGAATTTAATCGCGGGCAGTTGCTGCTGAAGGCAAACTCAAGTGCTTGCCACGACACAGGATGGGGTTTCATTTGCTTTCAATCAAACGAAAAGATTTTAACTCTGCCTTCAGTTATGCTTATGTCATTAATCATATGTTTCTGGTGGAGGAGGTGGTACCCCGTGAACATGCCGTTGCTTGATAATGACGTGCTTCGAACCTTCGTGGCGATCTCGGAGTGTGGAACCTTTACCGGAGCGGCCAAGGTTGTTCACCGAACGCCATCGGCGTTGAGTATGCAGATCAAACAGCTGGAGCGGAGCCTTGGAAAGAGCCTGTTTGTGCGGGAGCCCCGGCAGGTCAGGCTCACAACGGAAGGCGAAATTCTGCTGGATTACAGCAGACGGTTGTTGCGCCTGAACGAAGAGGCTGTCCAGCATTTCATTGCGCCCACACTGGAAGGCAAGGTGGGCATTGGAACCTCGGACGATGTCGGCACCCGGATACTGCCGGAAGTGCTCGCTCAGTTTGCTCGTTCCTACCCGGCGATACTCGTGGATGTGGTGGTTGGCTCCAGCAAACAGAATCTGGCCCGTGTGGATGCTGGTGAGCTTGATCTCGCGCTGGTTACGGTGGCGGACGAAGCCCGGAGTATCCGCGGCGAGGTTGTGCACGAGGAGCCGTTGGTTTGGGCCGGTCGGGAAGGAGGGGCGGCATTTCAGCGAACGCCATTGCCGATTGCCATGGCCCACGAAGGATGCGCCTGGCGCCGCATGACTTTACGGGCACTGGACCGGGCTGGTATCGCCTATCGAATTGCCTATACCTGTGAGCACTGCTCCGGCCAGGAGGCGGCGATGGTAGCGGATCTTGCTGTGGCGCCTTTTCCCCAGAGCCTGGTTCGTCCGCCGCTGAAGCAGTTTTCCAGCGATGATTTGCCGGAAATCGGCTCCTATCAGCTGGCGCTCGTGCGCGGACGATCCACGCCGGTCAACGACGCCCTGGCGACCCACGTGAAGGAAGCCTTCCAGAGCGTGTTACGAGCCAGCGCGTGACGGTACCGCGTTACATGGGATGGCCGAGCAATCCGAGGACGCCCAGGACAATCAGGTAGCCCGCGACGATGTAATTGAGCAATTTGGGAAACACCAGAATGCCGATACCGGCACCGAGGCTGATCAGAGGGGCGAGTTCCAGGTGAAGGGTCATGAGGGCGGTCTCCTTAAGGGGCTATTTCTTGAACAAGGTGAGGAAAGCGCCGGCTGCCGCGGCCGCGGCACCGCCGATCAGGTACCACATGGTTTCATCGGTGAAGCGCCCGGTGACTGTCTCCGTCAGTTGGTTACCGACGGACTGCGTGGACTGGTAGCCAAAATAGAGCAGAGCAATACCGACCACGAGCAGGACGATACCGACGAGTTTTGAGCTTCCCATTCAAGGTTTCCTTATTGCGTTCAGTGAGTCATCTGGTTGAAAGTACGGCGAAGCTTGACACCACACAGGGTGGTCGGCAAGGGCGTCTTGGGGGATTTGTGAAAACGGGCCGGGTTGGCCTCGTCTCACCCAGCCTATATCATCGCGCATTCACGTCACCAACCCGGATGTCCTGCCATGAAGTTTCCCACCGTTACCGTCGTTCTGGTTTCAGCGGCCCTGATCTTTGTGGTCTGGGACAAGACCCGGGAGCCGCCGGAACCGGTTGAAGCGAGCCGCTTTACCAATCTGGCGGCTAACCCGGTAGAGCGCGGCACCGCAGTGGATTGGGTGACCGGGCAGGTTCCCGGGCTCTGCGAGGAGGCAACCGGGGCTGCGCCCGGGACGGCGGCTCACGCCAATTGTCTCGAAGACAGTGAGGCCCGCGAACCCGCCTGTCGCCGGGCGGCGGCGGACAGGTTTCCGGGCATTGTTGCGTCCGAGGCCGTATTTCGGGACCTCTCCATCACACTCATGAATTGCCTTGTGCCGCAATCGAGGCCGATCGACTGACGCAGGCGAGCCACGGCAAAACACCCTGCGTCTGCGCCTTCCGGTTAGTTGTTCATTACCGGCATTGCCAGCGACTTGCGCAACTGAACCTGTTCGCCGAACTTGCTGGCGAACTCGTTTTTAGCCTGCTGGTAGTTGTCGATCACTTCCACTTTCTCGGTACCGAAGAACGTATCGCGGTGGTAGCGAATGGTGCCGATGTAGATCGCGCGATCGTCCGGCTGCACATCGATGCCAAACATTCCAAGCAGGGGGGCATTGCCGGGAACGTGCACATAGTTGGGTGAAACCACCTTGATTTCGGCGTTCATGACCAACCACGACCTCAGAATGAAAAACGGCTGCGCTTCATGGCTGACAAAGAAATTGTCGCCTAGAGGCGCATTGATTCGACGTGTGAGTGCGCCAATACCCAGTTGATCCGCCGGTTGCCGAAGTTCGGTGTCGGTGATGACCAGGGCGAGGTTGCGATACTCCTCATATGAAGAGCCCAGGACCTGTTCGTCCGGCTCCAGTTCCGGTGTCAGTTCGATCTTGCCGACTACGATGACCTTGCCGTTATCGATCTGGCTCAGGTTGTCGACCGGTTTAATCGCGGACGGAGGCACGCAACCGGCCATAAGGGCGGCTGCCACAATTGCACCCAGGCTGAACAGGCGATTGGTCGAATGCTTCATTACTGCAGCTCCGCCAGTCGATTCTTGATTCGTGATTCCCACTGGGTTCCTTCCACCCAATCCATGGTCAGGAGGGTGTTCAGTAATTCTTTTTCAGAGGGGTTCTCAGTTGGCTCAATGGAAAACTTGTCCGCCTCGAAGAAGCCAGTGTCCACTTCCTGATAGGCATACGCGCCGATGAAATAGATGCCGGGTACTTCGATGGTTACCGCCGTGGCGTTACGTCCGTAGGTGGGAAAGCTGTAACGGTGCTCGCCCATAAGAAACGAGCTGCCGCCAAAATGCGCGACTTTAAAAGAGCCTGGCGGAACGTACTGGTTATACATGATGCCGTCGTCAGTACCCATGTCCCAGTAACCCGCCTCGGATCGGGGAGCCACCTGCTGCAATTTCACGTAATCCATGCTGGTAGGGGCTTCTTCCATGTCCATGTAGCCAAACACCAGTGAGCTGGTCGGGTCATCAATGCTTCTGCCGCCGCCAGAGAACGCGCATCCGGCCAGCAGCGCTACGGCCAGCAGTGTAAGTCCATTAAAACAGTGTGTTTTTTTCACCCAGCCTTTCAAATCGTATCCCTCCAGGATTGTTATGTTCTTATGTGTGAGCCGATTATAGGCAACTCCTTGAGCGATGGCGGTCAGGCTCGAAAAACGTTACAAAACAACATCAAATGGTTACGGCGCCGGTTCGGGCACGGGTAAATTGTACGGGACGCATTCGGTTTTGGTGGCCCAGTCCGCTAGACTTTCACGACTGATCATCGAGTCAAATTCAACATCACGCAGGCGACACCGAATGTCTGAAGATCCCCTGAAAGCCTTGTCCGACATGGCCAGCGAAGCGCATACCCGAATCCAGGCAGCCCATGAACACATCAATCCGGTTGTGGAGGTTCGTCGAGGCATGCGCGACGCTGGCATTCCCGCTGACGTAATGACCATCGACTGCCTGCGCACCCGCCGGCGGGTCAACCTGATCCTTCATGACGAGCAGCCGGGCAACCTGCTTTACCAGTTCGTGACCATGGAAGACGAAGTCGGGGACAACTTCCAGACCGTGGCAATGGCCGATGTCACGGTTCAGACCCTGGTTGACTGGATGCAGGACTACTTTGGCTGACTAGATAAAGCCCGGAGGCTGCTTTGTCATGGTAACCGCGGATGCTTCCCTACTCTGGGGGCTGGGCCTGGGGACGGTTGCCGTAGCGCTGGCAACCTTGCTGCCGTTATTGCCGCACCGGCATTGGACCGTCCGGGGGCTGGATTTTCCGCGTCTGCAGATAGCGGTGGTCGCGTTGGCGCTGGCCGTCTTTGAGTTCGTCCTGCTCGACTCAAACAGTGCCATGACGTGGTTTTTGATTCTGGTGACCGCGCTTTGTCTTGTTGCTCAGCTGTGGTGGATAGTCCCTTACACCCCGCTCTGGCCGAAAGAGGTCAGGAAGGCCCGCCAGGACGACCCCGAACACACCCTCACTATCCTGACGTCCAATGTGCTGACCCCGAACCGGAACGCCGCAGCCCTGATTCGCCTGGTGCGACAGCACCGACCTGATGTGCTGGTTACACTCGAATCGGACCAGTGGTGGCAGAATCAACTGGCCGTGCTTGAAGATGAGATGCCTTTCAGCATCAAGTGCCCGCTGGACAACCTCTATGGCATGCACGTGTTCTCACGATTGCCGCTGATCGAATCGGAGTGTCGGTATCTGATTGAGGACAAGGTGCCTTCCATGCATGCGTTGGTGGAGTTGCGGTCCGGGGATCGGGTACGGATTCATTTTCTCCACCCTGCGCCTCCGAGCCCGACGGAAAATCCCGAATCCGCGGAGCGGGATGCAGAACTGGTGATTGTTGGCCGGAGCGTCGCGGATTGCAATGAGCCGATCATTGTCACAGGAGATCTCAACGATGTGGCCTGGTCGCCAACCACCCGCCTGTTTCGAAAGGTCAGTGGGCTGTTGGATCCGAGGGTGGGGCGTGGCCTGTACAGTACCTTTCACGCCGATCATCCGTTTATGCGTTGGCCCCTGGATCATCTTTTTCACAGTGATCATTTCACGCTGGCCCTGATTGCCCGATTGCCGTCGATCGGTTCCGACCATTTCCCGTTGCTGACGAGCGTTGTCTATGCCCCGGGACAGGGTGGCGATCAGGAGCCGCTGGAAGCAGAAGAGGGGGATCAGGAGTATGCTCGCAGCCTCGCCAGGGAGAAGGGGGCGAGCAAAGACGATGTGCCTGAACCGGGCAGGTAAGACGGTGCGATGTGTTCTATGGTTTGGATGTCCGTGTGGGTTTTCAGTATTTAAAAGATAGGGGCCGGCGAACCCTTCAGGGCACGGAAACGTCGTGTGCTACGCTTAGGAAGAATGCTTCGGTGGGCATCAACTCCCCGGTCCTGGGGGCGCCCTGGTCTTCGGAGAGGGTTTATCAGCGGTAAATCTATCGATTGAGGAGACACGCAGATGGAAGCCAAATCCAGTCAAGACGAATACAACCAGGTCAAACAGGATCTGCAACAGCTCCGTGATGACCTGGCCAAGCTGACCAAGGTTGTTTCAGAAGATCAGAAGGGCAACATAAGCAGCCTGCGGGACGAGATTCGTCGGGAGAGTCGGGAAGTCTTTAATCAAGCGAAGCAAAAGGGCACTGAGACGCTGAACCGCGCGAAAGATGCCGGCGACAAGGCCGTTCAGGACGTTGAGCACAAGATCGAGGAACGTCCGTTTCTGAGTATTATCATCATGTTTCTGGTCGGTGTGCTGGTTGGCAAACTGCTTGATCGCGAGAAATGATTGATTCGGCTCAGATCAGGGGCGTGGTCCGCAAGGCCGTTGCAGCACTTGCAGGCCTTATGCTCGCGGTGGTTCTGCTGACCGCGCTTTTGATTACCGGATTCTACCTCCTGGTTCAGGCCGCCCTTCTGGCTCTGGCGCCTGTGCTCGGACAGCCTGCAGCCATGACGGTGGTCGGGGCCAGTTGTGTGCTCCTGCTGCTCGTATTTTTCTGGCGAATGGCCAGTCCCCCCTCCGCGTCAAAAAGAAAGCGGGGGAGCAGCCGCGGAACGTCATTCTCCCTCGACAGCTTGCGTGAACTGATTCGGGAAAATCCGCTGGAAGCGGCTTTGGCGGCCTTCGCTGCCGGTGTGGCCCAGCAGGGGGATCCTCGGCTCAGATCCCTGCTCATGCAGGGAGGCATGGAGCTGATGAAGCGAGGGGAGCCCGGAGAAGGAAGCGCACCCGGGAATGAGACTCCACAGGACGGCGGGGCGACCCGGCGATAGATGGCTTCCAGCAGGCTGTAAATGCCAAACGCTACGAGGCCAATGGCGACGGAGCCAATGAGCCAGGTGCCGAATTGCTGGCTTCGGAGGGTGTCGAATACCTCGGCTATGTCGCCCGCCTCGTTGGTCAATCTTTCCATTTGCCACTCCGTGGCAGGCTCATTTTCCCAGTAACTCGCCAACAGGGCGCAGGTTCACCACATGGTCGCAGACCGACTTGGTGATCATCAGTATCGGCGTGGCGACAATCAATCCGATGGGTCCCCAGAGCCACCCCCAGAACAGCAGCCCGATAAAGATTGCGACCGCATTGAGACTGGAGATATAGCTGGTTAACCAGGGCGTCAGCAGGTTGCCCTGGATGCTGGTAATGATCAGTGAGACGCCTGCCACAATGATGGCCATTTGCAGCTCACCAAACTGGATGAACGCGGCGACACCGGTGCCAATAAGAACAAGAAAGGGGCCCAGATAGGGGACGCCACTGGCGACCCCGGCCACAACGCCCCACAGGGCTGCCTGTTCCATACCGAGTGCCATAAACGCGAGCCACGTAACCACGCCCACAAACAGGGCGCTGATCACCGTAACGAACAGGAATCGGCGGACCTGCTGGTGCAGCTCGTTCATGATTCTGGCCGCCTTTCGCATGCGGCCGAACGAGGGCCCTGAGATTTTCACCACCTTACGCCTGTAGAGCGAACCGACCGCCAGAAGGAAATACACGAGTAAGAGCACGGAAAAGCACTGGGAGATGAGAACCAGTGCCGCTGGCGAGCCCTTGATCACATATTCCTGAAGGTTCATTGGCTTATCCACCACCTGAACCGGTGTGACCCCCGGCTGGGTGACCGAGGAATCTTCCTGGCCCTCGGTGGCCGTGGCTTCGATCTCCTTGGCTGCCGTTTGCGCCTTTTCCATGATGCTCTCTTCGTCTTTGGACGAGCGGGCTTCCTTGCGCTGAAACTCATTGATGGCCACCGGGATTTTGTCGAGCATGGCCATGGCTTCCTGTTTCAGCGGGACGCTTGCCGCAGCGATAACGCCAATTAGCGCAAGCAGAATGATGGCGGCGCCAAGCGGACGCGGAATCCGCAGTCGGTTGAGCGTCGAAACCAGTGGGTCGAGGGTGTAGCTGATGAGTACCGCCACCACCAGAGGCAACAGGACAGGCTGGGCCCAGTCGATAAAGTAGAGCGTGGCAATGCCCGTCAACACGATCAACGCCATGCTTCGAATGTTGATCGCTTCAATCAGCGCCGTGGTGGAAGGTGTGTCATCTCCCTCCTGTGGGCTCTCCGGATTCTGTCTGGTGGTTGCCATGACTGCGGTTATCCAATCGGTCGGCAGGGTGCGAATATTCAGTTTAGTCCGCAATGCCCAGTCGGACATTCGTCAAAACGGTCGGAATCTCGTTGTCGAACGGGGTTTGGATGCGGATTCGGCTGTTTTAATTTGTAAACCGGGATTCCATCAGGCCCTTGGCCCGAATCCCGACTGACAGTGTCTCTTTATGCTTTTTTCCCTTCAAGACAGTCAGTTACTGCTGAACTTGTCGCTGTTTTTGACGTTACATTCCATGACATCGTGTTTTCGACTGTAAGTGACATTTTTCTGACGAAAATTGCCGTCAAAACAGGAGTCAGATCTCAAAAGAATGCCGAGCGTGCGCTACAATTTGTGTCAGATGTCAATATTCTGGTGCAAAATTATGTCAAAGCTCGGCAAAAAACTGTTTAAGCAAGGTGCGCTGCTGGTACCGATGGCGGCTTTTCTCTCGGGGTGTGGTCTCGATGCTTCGGACAATAACAGTGTCACCGAGGCACAATCTTCGGGCACTAACGAGCCCGCCGCGCAGGTTGCAGGTGCCGCGATAAAGGGGGTCATACAGCAGGGGGTAGTAACGGCGAACCGTTTGCTGGAAGACAAATCGGGCTATTACCTGCCTGACCGTCTGGCAGCCAAACCCGTTCGGACCGCCGACGATGGCAGTTACGAGCTGCACTTGCGAGGCAAGGCGGATGGCTGGGCCCTGGTAGAGCTGCGGGCAGATGGCAATACCCGGATGGTATGCGATGTCGTCCCGGGTTGTGATCGAGTAAGTGGCGGCCAGGTTCCATTCGGCGAGACGCTGGAACTGAACAGTGAGTTTGTTCTGCGCGGCGCGGGGGACCTTGTCACGGAAACAGTACACCTGACCCCGCTGACCCATCTGGCAGTGGCGTTGGCTGAACGCAGTGATCAGGGCTTGTCGCCCGCGGCGCTGGCAGAGGCCTACCAGAACGTGGAGGCCTGGTTCGGGCTGTCGGCGGGTGCGCTGAGTCTGGTACCACCCGATCTGACACGGCTTGATGAGCTGGGTGAGGTATCGGCGGATGCGCTCCAGGTGGCGATCACCAATGCGGCGTTCCTGGCGCTGGTTAACGACAACGCCCAGTGGCAGAGCATCTCCGATGTCCTGAACAACATGTCGTCGCAAATCGTTGCCAGTGGCCGGCTCGATATTACCGGTGATGGCAGCAGCCTGGCGCTGGCGGATATCGTTGCTGCGTCTGCTGCCCAGGCATCGGAGCTTCAGTTGACCACCGAGTCGAGTATTATCAGTCAGAAGCTGGTGATCGTGGAGTACCGCAATGTCCAGCGGTTTAAAACCATAGCGGATGTTTACGAGGGGTCTGATACCAGCGTTGCTGACACAACTGAGCCTCCGACCACCGAGCCCGCGCCGGAGCCGTCCATACCTGCTGACGCTGCTTTGCTCAGCTGGACAGCGCCGTTGATCCGGGAAAACGGAGAGAGCCTCAGCATGGGTGAAATCGCCGGCTTCGAAGTCGTCTACGGTAAGGCGGCCGACGCGCTGGACCACTCGATTGCCATTGGTGATGCCTCAGTCGATCAACTGCTGGTCGACAACCTGACCGAGGGCACCTGGTATTTCGCCATGCGAACCCTCGATACCGACGGCAATCGAAGCACCCTGTCCGAGATGGTCAGCAAACAGATCTGACGACTATTGAACTCGCTCGATCCGCACGCGGGCGATAGGATTGTGCCAGCGCTGAATGCCTTCCAGCGTGGACGTATCGAGCCCATCGTCCAGGGTGACCACGCCAGGGTGAATATAGACGGCATCGCGGATATCGTCCCGGGCCGCGTTGAAGCCTTCGGCTAGCCCGCTGGCGGCCGGGCCGGGCACGGTATCGGCGGATTCGCTGTTGGCCTCGGTACCCGCATCGTAGGTGATGGCAAGGTAGGTTCTGGTGTCCCCGGTCGACAACTCACTGAGGTCGATACCGCGAATCCCCACCAGGCCGTCATTGGTGTTCACAGGCATGGACATCCAGGTCAATAAAAAGCCGCTGTCGGAGCTGCCCGAGGCCGACGCCGGGATTTCAGCCGTAGCGCCGGGAAGAATCAACCCCATACCGGTTTCAGTAGCCAGAACACTGGCATCTGCCCCCGCCTCCGCAAGAAACGCTTCGTTGTCGCCGCTTTCGGCCAGTCGTTCCAGCTCCACCGAGGCGCCGTTGCCCAGGGTAAAGGCCTGCCATTGGGAGCGATGGATAACCACGGCCGCAGGCGAAAACGGTTGTCCCGCGGACAGATTGGTGATGGTCACCTGATAACGAAAACTGCGCGCACCGGTGAGCGGATCATTGTCGTCATTGTCCGAGCCGCACCCGGCCACCAGCGCAGCCAATGGCAGTACCAAAAGCATGTACCTGGGAAATACCATGACGCACCTCCGGGTTATTTTACGGTCACGGTGACGAGAGCCACCGGGTTCAACCACCGGTGCAGCGTACTGACAATATCGCTGGGGCCGCCGCTGAGGTTGGTATCGCCCAGATTGCCACGATGAATGTGGACGTAGCCCTCGACGGTGCTCGCCGCTCCGGTACCGTTGGTTCCCAGTTCGGAATCCAGCTCGGCCGGCACGGGCATACCTGGCTGACCGACGGATTCGCTGCCACGCAGCTCATTGTTGGCCTCGGTTCCGGCATCGTAGGCATCAAGGGTGTAGGTATAGGTGCCCGGTTCCGTTGGAACTGTCAGGCTATTGAGCGCCAGGAAACCATCGTTGGTCGGCAGCAGCATGGCGACCACCGATAGCTGGGTGTTTGCCACTGCGCTTCCGGTATTGATCGTGGTGACGGTACTTTCGCCCGGTGCCAGCAGCCCACTGGCCGGATTCTCGGCAATGTTGGCACCGGCGGCATTGAGGAAGTTGGTCAGTCCGGAGAGATCACCGACTTCGGCCATCGCCCGCAGGTTACTGGACGCGGCCTCACCAGACTCAAACAGGGTAACGGACTCTGCATGGGCGGCCACAAGAAGGGGCGTGAAATACAGACCCCGGGTCGGGTTGTGGATTTCCACATCGAATTCTGCGGCCAGTGCCGGAAAAGGGAACGCAGCGAACGCCAGAGAGAGGATTAAACGTTTCATGGTTTGACTCCTTTCACCATTGATCAACTCATTTCAGTATCGCTTGAAGACGCAAGACAGTCATCACGGAATTGTAACGCTGTCGCCGTTTGTCCGGCTGTCACCGAAGTCGTTTTGACGCCCTCGGGTGGAGTGCTATCGTGATCTATGGGGGACAAACGCATGGAGGGGACTGGCATGAGCAAAGACAGCGAAGACCCGCTGGCCCAGAAACGGCTTTATGTTCTGGTGGCGGATAATGCACAGGCTAGGTTGTTCGAGGCGACGACGCCTGTTAAGGCTCTCGAGGAAGTGATGACCAGAGAGCACCCGGCAGGCCGCCTCAGGGATTCGGAACGCTATTCCGACCGGCCCGGGAGCGACCATGGTGGTGTCGGCGCGTCTCAGAGTTATGATCGTGAAAAGTCGGACGATCCGGAGGAGGAGCGATTTGCCCGCGACCTCAGCGAGCAATTGGAGAAGGCCCGGCAGGAGGGACGTTTCGAGAAGCTGGTACTCATGGCCCCACCCAATTTTCTCGGGGCGTTGCGGCACCATTTAAGCAAGGACTGCCTTGCGGCGGTGGTCAAGTCAGTTGACAAAGACCTGGTGCGCCACGATCCCGAGGCGATTATCCAGCACCTCGGGCTGTAACGGGAACGGATGTTTCGGAGCAATTCGTGCTAGTCTCCTGGCCGAGAGACTTAGACAGTTATGCAGGGGAGTAGTCGAGAGAAATGAGCAGTGATCCGTTAAATGAAGTACTCGAACTGACCGGTGAAGAACGGTATGACTACTTTCTGAGTGAAGTGCTCGAAGAGCGCGAGATCTGGATTCTGGTCAACGCCGAGAACCGTTTTCTGAAGATTGTCTCGGAAGACGAGGGCGTGTCGCACTTGCCGGTCTGGCCGAGCTCCGCCTTTGCGGCCCATTATGCAACCGGCTCGGACGAGCTCTCGCCGAAAAGCATTTCCCTGCCGGATTTCTTCAAGAAGTGGGTGCCAGGCCTGACTCGTGATGGCCTGGACATCGGCGTGTTCCCGGGCGCTGACGGTACCCTTTGGATAACCGAGCCGGAAGAACTGAAGCGCGACCTGCAAGAAGAACTGTCGGGTTTCTGAAGCGGCCTGGTTGTCAGAGGGAGAGTGGGGCTTGGAAGTCGTATTAATCCTGTTAACGGTTGGTGTTCTGATTCTGGTCCCCGTCGGCTCCCTTCTTGGTGTCCTGGCATTTCGTCAGCGCCGTGAACAGGCCTCTCGCCTGGATTCACTGGCAAAAGAGCTGTTTGAGCTTCGTCAGGAGGTCGCCCGCCTCAGGGATCAGGCCGGTGAACAACCCGGGCAGGCGCCGGCGTTGAGCCTGGATGAGCCGGAAACCTCCGAAGCCGCACCACAAGCACCTGCTTTCGAACCTGCTGCCCCCGGACGTGACGCCGAGCAATGGTCGGAACCCCGGACACCCTCACCCCTGGTGCAGGCCCTCAAGGATAACTGGATGGTCTGGCTGGGCGGTCTCAGTGTCGCGCTTGCCGGTATTTTCATGGTCAGCCATTCCATCAATGCCGGCCTGATCGGTCCGCTGCAGCAGCTGGTGCTCGCCCTGATCAGTGGCCTTGCCCTGCACCTTGGCGCGGAAGTCCTCAGGCGTCGGCACATGGGTACGGACCAGGTGTTCGCCGCGCTGGCCGGCGGCGGCAGTATCACCCTCTACGCGGCCTTACTCGCAGGCGTGCATCATTTCGGATTTATCAGTGCCATGACCGGCCTGGTCGGGCTGGCGTTCGTGTCCCTGGTGACCATGGCGCTGGCTCTGGTGCATGGCCCGTTGCTGGCAATTATGGGATTGAGTGGTGCTTATCTGGTGCCGCTGCTGATCGGTGGTGATGAGGGCAGTGTCGCCTTTGTGCTGTCGTACAGTTTCCTGATCACCCTGAGCTCGCTGTTATTGATGCGGTACGTATTTCGCGACTGGCTGTGGTACGCCACCCTGGCCGGGGCGATGTTGTGGTGGTTGCTCGGAGGCTCCGCGGAGCCCGTCGGGGCCTCGATACCCTGGTATCTGGCGGGGTTGGTTGTGGCCTTCGCGAGCTTGCGGGCCAATCATCAGGTCGAGGAACACAGGCTATGGCAGGCCTTCCTGCCGTTGTTGCTTGCCTGGGGATTTTCGATTGCTGTTCAGTCTGAAGCCAGCCCCGTGTTCTGGAGCTGGTTGCTGATCCTGCCGGCAACGGCGTTGATCCCTCAGAGCCGTGGCGCGTTCTGGTATTTGCCCTGGGCCAGTGTGGTGATCAGTGCGGTCGGCTGGCTTGTGTACAGGGGCAGCGCGGGCCCGGACACGGTGTATCTGATGCCGGTGCCAGAGCTTCAACAGGGAGGCTTTCTCGCGTACCTCGTGGCTGCGGCGATACTCACGGTTGGCGCCGGGCTATGGCAGTGGGTGCGCCATAATGACCAGCGGCGCTGGGCCTCGTTGACCCTGTTGTCGCCGCTGGTGTGGCTGGTGCTGGGCTGGCTGTTGCTGCACGGGTACGAGACGTCGGCAGTCTGGGCCGTAATGACGCTGTCGGTTGGCGCCATTTACGGTGTGCTGGCGTGGCAGATGGAAAGCCGCGAATCGTTCCGCAGTGGCGTTGTCTGGGCTGTTCTGGCGGCACACATCAGTTATTCCCTGGCGGCGGTAATGATCGTCCGTGAGGCTTCCTTGACACTGGCACTTTCGGTTCAGTTCGTCAGTCTTACCTGGCTGGCCCGCCGTTTCCAGATGCCCGAACTCTATCTGCTTTTGAAAGTGGCGCTGGCCCTGGTGGTCGCGCGGCTGACGTTCAACCCTTGGCTGCAGAGCTATGCGGCCGATGTCCACTGGTCTCTCTGGACCTACGGTGGTGCAACGTTGATGGCCGGGACCGCCACGCGATTGTCTGTAAAAGGTCACAGCATCCGTCCCTGGCTTGAAGGTGCCACTCTGCATCTGCTGGTGTTATTCCTTGGTACCGAGCTGCGTTACTGGCTCTACGACGGTGATATCTTTGCCCGCGAATACAGCCTGACCGAGGCAGCGATCAACACACTGCTCTGGGGATCTCTCAGTGTCACCTACATGGTTCGCGCCACCGCCAGCCAATCGCTTGCCTGGTTGTACCGCCTGTTCGCCCGGATTCTCCTTGCGCTGGCCGGACTGAGCTATGCCTCCTTGCTTACGGTGCTGAATCCCTGGTGGGGTGGCAGCAATATCGGCGACACACCGGTCTTCAATCTGCTCCTTCCGGCTTACGGCGGGCCGGTTATACTGGCGCTCCTGATCAGCCGTTTCCCCGCCCTGGTTCCCAGGTTCTGGGCTCTGTGCGTGGCGGCAGCCGGCTTTCTGCAGTTCACGGTCCTGGAAATCCGTCAGCTCTGGCAGGGCAGCGAGATGGCCGTGGCGTTCGGGATGTCCGAAGGGGAACTCTACAGCTATTCGGTCATCGGCATGTTGTACGCCATCGCCACTATCATCCATTCAACGAGGCGTGCCAGTCCTTTGCTCTACAAGACCGGTATGGCGCTGCTCGGGATTGTCATTGCCAAGATTTTCCTCATCGACATGGCCGGCTTGCAGGGTCTCTGGCGGGTAGCGGCCTTCATGGGGCTGGGGCTCGCCCTGCTCGGGCTGGCGTGGATGTACCGGAACGTTCAGAGAACACCCGAACACTCGGGACAAGCCGGCAGCCATCCCTGAATAACGACGGTTTCCATTGGACCGACTCGCCTGCGGGCTGTACGGTAAAAGGGTCCGGGGCGAGATATCTGCCCCGGCTCACTTACCGCGCCACTCATCTGGAGTAAGGCAGCATGCTGGTATTCTCAAATCCCGTAGGTTCGGGTTCGCTCTGGTTCGATAACCTTGCCACGGCCGAAGGGACGCCCGTCGGCTATGATCCCCAGGCGCGGGCTTTTCTGCCAATGCGGCCGTTTTGCGCCAACCGGGAGATCATCGGCTGCAACTGGATCGCGCCCAAAGAGGGCGCCTTCTGCGCCTCCTGTGCAATGACAGCACTGGCACCGGATCCGAACATTCCCAATGCTATGCCCAACTGGGCTGAAACCGAGGCCGCAAAGCGTTGGGTGCTGGACAATCTCGGGCGCTGGCACTGGTTTCGGCCCGAGGACCCTGGCACGCGTCCGGTTTTCCACATGCTTGCCGAGGGGCTGACGCCCGTGGCCATGGGCCATGCCAATGGCGTGGTGACCATCAGTGTTGCCGAGGCAGACCCGGTGGTGCGAGTCACCCGTCGGCAGGCACTGCAAGAGCCCTACCGGACCATGGTTGGCCATATGCGTCACGAGATTTCCCATATGCTGTGGTGGCGGCTCAGTCTGCGAGAAGATTTCCTGCAGGCGTTCCGGGATATTTTTGGCGATGAGCGCGCGGACTATCCGGCGGCGCTCCAGCGACACTATTATGAAGGCCCTCCGCCGGACTGGAAGCTGTCGTACCTGACCTCCTATGCGTCCGCCCATCCCCATGAAGACTGGGCAGAGACGGCCGCACACCTGCTTCACCTGACGGACATCACCGACAGCGCGGTTGCGTCCGGGCTGTCCTCACCAGAGCTGCCCAGCGCCCGCTGGGACCCGTACTCTGAACCGGACACCGCCAAGCTGATCAACGTAGCCGCCTCGCTGGCGATCCGGGTCAACCACGTCAACCGGTCAATGGGGCTCGCGGATCTCTATCCGTTTGTGCTGTCGGCAACCGCCCAGAAGAAACTGGCGTTTGTGCACGACTGGCTTCGCCGCGGGGCTCACGGACGTTGAGAAACTCTCCGCAAGTTGCCCACAAAAACTGTGGATAACTTTGTTGGCAACGCAAGGACATGTGGCTTAAGGCCCCTGAAATCAGGTGTTCCGGCAATGTGACCGTTAATTGACCGGGACCGGCCGTGGAGTCACACCGTCCCCTCGGCTATTCGGCTGAACCATTCGACACCAAAGCGTACGCCGAATCCCTGGAGGTCGGTGGGTATGTGTGCCAGCCCACCCTTGCGGCTGCCGGTCGAGGCCATGTCCACGTGCACCCAGTCGATGCCCTTGTCCACGAATTTTCCGAGGAACCGCGCCGCGTAGATGTGGTCACCCGCGCCCTCGGTTCGGCACTGGAGCGTATCGGCGACGTTGGACTTCAGATCTTCGTCGTAATCATCTTCATAGGGGAATGGCCACACCCGCTCACCGCAGTGCTCACCGGTCTGGATGATGGGCTCGATCCAGCTTCGCCGGTTGGTGATGGCGCCAGCCATGCGCTGTCCCAGCGCCGAGACCACGCCGCCGGTCAGGGTGGCGTAATCCAGAATGGTTCGCGGTTTGCGCCGGCAGGCCAGAGCCAGGGTGTCGGCCAGCACCATGCGGCCCTCGGCGTCGGTGTTGATCAGCTCGATGGTCCTGCCGTTGATGGCGGTAATTACGTCGTTGCACTTCACCGCCCGTGAGCCTATGTGGTTCTCGGCCAGTGCAAGCCAGCAGTCCACCGGTTGCGAGAAATTGAGCCTGGTCAGCGCAAGCAGGGTTCCCAGTGCCACGGCGCTGCCCTGCATGTCGCCATGCATGCCCAGCATGCCGCCGCCTACCTTGAGGTTGCTGCCACCAGTATCGAAACAGATGCCCTTGCCGACCAGTGCAAGGGGGTTGTCCCCCGTGCCCTTCAGGCGGTATCGCAACTGCAGGATGCCGGCGTCCCGGGTCGGGCTGGCTTCAACCACCGAGAGAAAGGCACCGGCCTCAAGCCGTTCCAGCTGGTCGAGGTCATAGAACTGGGCTTCCCAGCCTTCCACCTTGGCCAGTGCCTCGGCGTACTCCCGGTAAATTCCGGGTGTCAGGTAATTGCCCGGTAATTCGGTCAGCCAGCGAGCCAGGTTGTTGCCCTCCGCAGTCGCCTTTACGTACCGGAAATCGGCGGCTTCGAACCCGCCGAAAAAGTTCATGATCGACAGGGGCAGTCGGTCGGGAACGTCACCGGAAATTTTCGGCGGCTGGAACAGGGCCGCGTAGGCAGCAGCGACAAGCGCCTCGGCCATGACACAGGCGGCCTGTTCCTGATCAAGCAGGGATATGACATTGATTTTTCGGGAGCGCTCCGCCATCAGCGGTGCGATCAGCTCACGGGCCTGGCTCAGGGCCTTGAACCCGCCGACATCGTCCTTCACGAAGCCAATGGCGGCGCGGGTTCCCCTCGGCCCGGAAATGAGAATCGGGTTGGCACTGTCCGGGAAGTCGGCGAGGCGCAGTTTCAGGTAGTCGGCCCAGGGGGCTTTGGCCAGGGCGTTGTGATTGGAATCCGGCACCAGGAGTATAAGACTCACTCCGGTGTCGAAATCCCAGGAGGCCGGGATGCGGTGGTCCACATCAAGCTTGAGCTCTGGCAATCTCGGGAGTTCAGGTTTCATGGCCGGGTGCTCCAAACGATTTCGAATTTGCCCAACCGTAAGGATAGTTGTATTCCCCAGGAATACCCGGGCCAATGGAAAAGCCGGCTTGTGGGCACCCATAATTCGGCTAGTCTTTCTGAATCCTCTGTGCCCAAGGGAGCCATGCCATGGCCATTACCGAGTCCCTCGACTGCGATCTCGTTTTTTACACCAACCCCATGTCCCGGGGGCGGATTGTGCGCTGGATGCTGGAGGAGGTCGGGTCCGATTACCGTCAGGTCCTGCTCGACTACGACACCCAGATGAAGGCGGACGACTATCTCGCCATCAATCCCATGGGCAAGGTTCCTGCCCTGGTTCACCGGGGCCAGGTGGTGACCGAATGTGCGGCGATCTGCGCGTATCTGGCCGACGCGTTTTCCGACGCCGGGCTGGCGCCGGAGCCGAAGGACCGTGCCGCCTATTATCGCTGGCTCTTCTTCGCGGCCGGTCCCCTGGAGGCGGCGGTTATGGACCGCGTGCTGCAGGCGAACGTGAGCAGGGACCAGGAAAGGATGGTCGGTTACGGCACTTATGAGCAAACCGTCAGCGCCATCGCAGGAGCGGTTTCCGCCAATGACTATGTGGCGGGCGACCGGTTTTCAGCGGCGGATGTTTACGTGGGGTCGCACCTGATGTGGGGCATGGAATTTGGTTCGATTCCCCGCCGGGCAGAGTTTGAATCCTACGTCGCCCGACTGATCGAGCGCCCGGCCCTGGTGGCAGCCAAAGCCATTGACGACGCACTGGCCGCGCAAACGGGCCAGGGGTGAGCGACTGCACGGAGTCCCTCCTTGAGGTCTTCGAACACTTCGGCGCCATCACCCTCCGCCGGATGTTCGGCGGTTTCGGTCAATATCTGGCCTTATCCCTGCAGTGCCCTGTCCAAGGCGCCTGGCGTCACGTTTCCTCGCTCTACTAACAAAGTTATCCACAGATTCTGTGGGCAACCCTTGCTGGGTTTGCTCCCATTCCCGGGAGTGGCCTCCGGCAACAGAAGCTGGCACAGTTCACCACACCAACACGAGAACCACATCAAGAGGATAGGCAGGTGACCGACCTTGTTGAATATCAACTGAACGATGGTGTCGCGACGATTGTGATCGCCAACGGAAAAGCAAATGCCCTGAGCCATGACGTCTTCGAGCAGCTGAACCAGGCTCTGGATCGCGCCGAAAAGGATGGGGCCGTTGTCATCCTGACGGGGCAGCCTGGAATCTTTTCCGGCGGCTATGATCTGAAAGAAATGCAGAAAGGCCCGAGCGAGGCTTCGGCTCTGGTGACCGTCGGATCGAAACTGACCCGGCGCCTGGCGGCATTTCCGCTCCCGGTGATTGGTGCCTGCAGTGGCCATGCCATTGCCAAGGGCGCGTTCATCATGCTCTCGGTGGATCACCGCATTGGCATCGAGGGCAATTTCAAGCTCGGTCTCAATGAGGTGGCCATAGGCATGACCATGCATCACACCGGTATCGAGATTGCCCGGCATCGCCTGGCCCCCGCTCATTTCTACCGTTCGGTGGTCAACGCCGAAATATACGACCCGGAAGGCGCTGTCGCTGCGGGCTTCCTGGATGAGGTTGTTGCCCCTTCAGAACTGATGGTTCGCGCGAACGAACTCGCACAGCAATTCCGCAAACTCAACATGCGGGCCCATCGCGAAACCAAGTGCAAGGCCAAGGCAGACTATCTCAATCTGCTGGACCGCTGCATCGAACAGGACTCTGCCCACCTCGGCCTTTCAGGCTGAACCTGGCCGGTCAATCCGCCACGGCGGGCACGCCGGATGACCACACGCGACTCTGAGCCTACTCTGCTGGCGTATGCCTGGAGCGGGGCTTGGCTCAGTAAGCACCGTCGCTGTAGATCAGTTCATAGCTGTGGCTGTAAATCTCCAGGATGTTCCCGAACGGATCTTCCATGTAGATCATGCGGTAGGGTTTTTCACCCGGGTAATAGTAGCGTGGTTTTTCCATGCGCTTCCTGCCGCCGGCGGCAACAATCCGTTCCGCGAGTTCTTCGACGTTCGGGTCCTGAACGCAGAAGTGAAATACGCCGGTTTTCCAGTATTCGAAATTGTCCTGCGGATTTTCCTGGTTCTTGAACTGGAACAGCTCGACACCGATCCGGTCACCGGTGGACAGGTGGGCGATCCGGAAACGATCCCAGCCTTTGCCGAACACATCCGTGCACATCTCCCCAATGGCGCTGTCATCCTCTTCGATGTCGGTGGGTTTCATAATCAGATACCAACCCATTACCTCGGTGTAGAATTTCACCGCCGCTTCAAGGTCGGGTACCGAGATGCCGATGTGGGAGAAATTTCTCGGGTATACGTTGCTCATGGTGTTGCCTCCTGTATCTGTGATTCCGAAGGCAGGTTACAAAGTTTGATTGATTACTTAAAATTATCATTTTTGATATTTTTAAGTAGGTGGCGTAATGATAAATCCAGTCTGGCTACGCAGCTTCTGCACCCTGGTTGAGGTCGGGCATTTCACTCGCACCGCGGAGCGGCTGCACATGACTCAGTCCGGGGTCAGTCAGCACGTGCGAAAGCTGGAACAGCATCTTGAACGGTCGCTGCTCATTCGACAGGGCAAACGGTTTACCTTGACCGATGCGGGCTCGCGGCTGTATCGCGAGGCGAGTGCGATTGTTGAGTCCCTGTCGGATCTGGAGCGTCGGATCGGCGCAGACCCGTTGCATGATGGCGTGGTCCGGATCATGTCACCGGGCAGTGTGGGGCTGAAACTCTATCCCCATCTTTTGGAACTGCAACGGCGCCATCCGAAGCTGGTCATGGACTACCGGTTTGCGCCCAACGCCGATGTCGAGCGTGCCATCGCCGACTATCGGGTCGATGTGGGTATCATGACCAGCCCGTCAAGTCTCGACGAGGTGGGATTCAAGCCGGTGGGCGAAGAACCGCTGCTGTTGGTGACGCCGAAAAACATGAGTGAGCCGCGCTGGGAGCAGTTGATGGAACTCGGGTTTGTCGACCACCCGGATGGGGCACACCACGCCGGTTTGCTTTTGGGCGCCAACTATCCGGAGTTCCACCACAGCAACCAGTTCCCGCTTGCCGGGTTTTCCAACCAGATCAGCCTGATTCTTCAGCCCGTTAGCATGGGCCTTGGGTTTACGGTGCTGCCAGCCTACGCCGTCGAGGCGTTTCCGGCGCGGGAGTTGGTGCAAACACACCGATTGTCCAAACCGGCAAGTGAGACGCTGTTGCTTTGCTTCCGCCGGAACCAGCCGGTGGCCAACCGGGTGAGGACGGTGATCGAGGCGATGCGGGAAGGATTGGGGCTGGGTGCTGGCGATTCACACTGAATCGTGTAATTTGGGGGCTGTTGAACCTCGTTTCCCATTTCCCCGACAGGAGGCCTGACGTGTCCCAGTATGAGCAGTTCGCCAGTGATAATTACAGCGGAGTTTGTCCGCCCGCCTGGAAGGCCATGGAGGCGGCAAACCGAATGGACGAGGCGGCTTACGGCGAAGACAGCTGGACCCAGCGGGCAGCAGATGGCATCCGCGGAGTGTTCGATACTGATTGCGACGTGTTCTTTGTCTTTAACGGAACCGCCGCCAATTCCCTCGCCCTGGCGTCCATTGGCCAGTCGTTTCACAGCGTCATCTGCCATGAGCTGGCGCACATTGAGACCGATGAATGCGGAGGTCCGGAATATGCCTCCAACGGTGCAAAGCTGTTGCTGGGGCAGGGGACCGACGGCAAGCTGACGCCCCAGAGCATCGAGCACCTGGTTACCAAGCGGACCGATATCCACTACCCCAAGCCCAAGGCGTTGAGCCTGACCCAGGCCACCGAGGTGGGCACGATCTACACTCCGGAGGAGCTGCGCGCCATCCGGGCAACCGCCGATCAATACAACCTGAACATTCATATGGATGGCGCACGGTTTGCCAATGCCGTGGCCGCGCTGGACGTGCACCCCTCGGAGATCACCTGGAAAGCAGGGGTCGATGTCCTGTGTTTTTCCGGCACCAAGAATGGCCTGGCACTGGGCGAAGCCGTGGTGTTTTTCAACAAACACCTGGCGGAGGATTTTGAATGGCGCTGTAAGCAGGCCGGCCAGCTGGCGTCCAAGATGCGGTTTATCTCGGCGCCCTGGTGCGGCCTGCTGGAAGGCGATGTCTGGTTGCAGAATGCCCGCCATGCCAACGCCTGCGCCGAGCGGCTGGCCAATGGTCTGGCAGGATTGCCGGGTATCACGCTCCGCTACCCCAGGCAGGTAAACGGCGTCTTCGTGGAGATGCCGGACCCCGTGCAGGCGGCGCTTCGTGCCAAAGGCTGGCGCTTCTACAATTTCATCGGTGGTTCGGCCCGGCTTATGTGTTCCTGGGCGACAACAACCGAACGGGTGGATCAGTTTCTGTCGGACGTGCGGGAACTGATGGCCTGATCAGAGGCTGAGGCCATCTTCACAAACCCGGTGGGCGTCATCCCCGTCGCCTGCCTGAACGCCCGGGTGAAGTTGGCGGAATCGTCATAGCCAAGGCGGTAGGCCGTTTCCGTGACACTCAAGCGTTCCCGGAGCAGGCAGTGCTTGGCGTCGGTGATCCGGGCATCAAGCAGCAGTGCCCGGTAGCTTACCCCCTCCCGCTGCAGGCGGCGATGCAGTGTCCGGGAAGACATGCCGAGTTGCGCCGCCACGCTCTCCTGATCCCGGGGCAAGCGGGCGGGGGCGGTCAACAAGGCGAGGACCTGCTCCGCCAGACTCCCCCGGTGTTTCAACTGCTTCAGTTCTTCTTCGCATTCCGCTACTGCCTGTGCGTGAGCTGTTCTGTCCGCGAGGGCAAAGGGGATTTCCAGTCGGTCCGGGGGTAGTGAAAGACTGTGTTGGGGCTGATCAAATGCAATGTCTCGTAGGCTCGGGCCGAGTCTTGCGGACAGCTCTTCCTGCCGCGGAAATGCCAGGCTCGCACGCAGCCCCAGTTGTCCCACCAGAAACCTGCCCATCACATCAAAGCTGCCAAGCAGGGTGTGGATCACGAACCGCTCGGTGCGCTCGGAGATTCCGGGGGTGGGGGTTATGACAAGCCGCGCGTGCTTGCCGGTATTGTCGAGGTTCAGCGTCACCAGTTGAGTGATCAGCGGGAAAAAGCGGACCGCGATGTCTATCGCCTGGCGCGCATTGGGTGCGGTCAGGCCGGCGTAGCCGGCGGACCCATGGGCGCTGATGTTCAGGTGATGCCCAAGGCGTACTCCGGGATAGAGTTCGCCCGTGCGCTGCTCAACATTATGCAGGACGCGGTCAAGGCTATAGTGACTGACATAGTGATCGGGAGCGTCCAGCAGTTGCGGCTGCACGTCGGTGCCAGAGAGCAGGTCTTCAATGGGCACGTCGGCCGTAGCCAGCAGCTGACACAGGCTATGGATGTAACGGGCAGCGGTTGGTGCCTGTGGGCCGGTCTCGTGCATCTCGGTTTTTCCTGGTGTCGCGCAGTCTGCAGTGTCTGAAAATGACAGAAAACTGTCAATTAACAACCTGTTTCGCGGTCAGGATGGGCGCACAGTGAAGGCATAAACAACAAAAGGTGTGGCCACAAGGAGACCCCCATGCTGGAGAAAGTGCCGTCCCGGATCATGATCCCGCTCAAGAAAGTGCTGTTCCTGCTGGTATTTGCGGTGGCTATGCTGCCCTACGACGCGTGGCGGACGATGCTCGAAACCGGGCATTGGAATCTGTACGCCTGGTGGCCACTGTTTGTGATTTTCGGGATCATTCCAGTGGTCGACCACCTGGTGGGAACCGACGCGTCCAATCCCACCGATGCCGACGTCGAGAAATTGTCCGGGCAGCGCTGGTATTCCTTTATGACGCTGATGGTGGTGCCTGCGCAGCTGGCGGTGCTGTCTTTCGGGGCCTGGGTGTTCGCGACCAGCGATCAGTTCTCCGTGGTCGGGAAGGTAGGGTGGATAATGTCCTGCGGTATTGTCAGCGCCATTCTTTCAATCAACGTCGGTCATGAGTTGATTCACCGGCGCAACCGGCTGGAGAGCTGGGCCGGTGGGCTACTCTATGCCTCTGTGTGCTATGCCGGGTTCAAGGTGGAACACCTGCGGGGCCACCACGTGACGGTGTCCACTCCGGAAGATGCCTCATCGGCCCGCTACGGGCAGAGCCTGTACCACTTTCTGCCCCGCGCGTACCTGCACAATGTGCGTAACGCCTGGAAGCTCGAAGCGGTCCGGCTGAAGAAGCTCGGGCTACCTGCGCTGCATTGGCGCAACGAACTGCTCTGGTGGAATGCCGTCAGCCTGTGTTTTGTACTGGCGTCGTTGCTGTTGTTTGGCTGGGCCGGGCTGGTGTTCTATCTGGGCGTAAGCTGGATGAGTTTCACCACCCTCGAAATCATCAACTACGTTGAGCACTATGGCCTGCACCGTCGAAAACTCCCGAATGGTCGTTACGAGCGCACCACGCCGGCCCACTCCTGGAACAGCAATTACCTCATCACCAATATGGGGTTGTTTCACCTGCAGCGGCATTCCGACCATCATGCCTTTCCCGCCAGACGCTATCAGGTATTACGCCATTACAATGGCGCGCCCCAATTGCCAACGGGCTATACCGGTATGTACCTCCTCGCACTGATTCCGCCGTTATGGTTTCGGGTGATGAATCCCCGCGTTCGCGCCTATTACCGGGGTGAGGAGTGGCAGCTTTCTGCCCGGGAGTTCGAGCAGTCGGCCCGTCCGCCAGAGCAGACGGCATCCCCTGGCTAGCCAGCCGTGCGCGTTGGCGGGATGCTCATTCCGGCAATGGTGTTCTGGAGGTGTTCCTGGCTTTCTTTTGAGGGGGGGTTGGCTAAACTGTAATCAGGCCCTCTGCCTGGAGTATGTGCCGATGCAACATTCTCCTGATCACATTCTCCGCCACGTCGCGTTTCCCGTTATTCAGCCAACGCAATGCCTGCCTTTACGGTTGGTGCTTGCCCTGATGTTGTCGGTGTCCCCCGTTGGAGTCGCAGACAATCAGATGCCGGTAGCCACGGCGCTGGATGGCAAAATCTTCGAAAGCCAGCTTGGTCTGAAGGGTGAACCACTGGATGTGGAAGACCGGCTCGTATTCGAGGATGGGCAGTTTGTTTCCGAAGAGTGCGAGCGGACCTGTGGCTACGCCAAAGTTGAGTATTGGGTGAGGGCGCAGGACGATGCGATTCAGATGCGTGCCGAGGTGCCCTGCCTGCATTCCGGCGCGGTGATGTACTGGCGGGGCACAGTTCGGGGAGACGAAATAGAAGGCTCATTCACCTGGATCAACAAACGCTGGTACTGGACCTTTGAAAAGGAGTTTTGGTTCAAGGGTAAGCTGGTACAGGCTGGCGAACCATGACCCCGTCGGTTATGCCGGCCAACCGTCGTGTCGCCGGACTGGTGAAGCTGGCTTGTCTGGTTGCGATTGTCGTCGTGGGCAATCTGCTGACGCGCGGCATTGTTGATGGCCTCGATATGACCATCCGGCCAACCACGGAACCGATGTTGCACCGGATTATCATGACCTCCATGGCAGCTTATATTCTGCTGATGGCGATTCCCTTTGTGCCGGGCGTTGAGATCGGTCTGGCGCTGATGATGATACTGGGGCCCAAGATTGTCCCCCTCGTGTACGGCTGCACCCTGATTGCTCTCACTCTCGCCTTTCTGGTCGGACGACTGTTACCGGAAGCCACAATAACGAGATTTCTGCGGGATGTGCGCCTGGTGAAGGCGGCCGGTTTTCTGGAGAGTTTCCAAGGCCTGGATGCAGACCAGCGACTCGCCAGATTGATGGAGAAATCTCCCCGGCGCCTGGTGCCCTGGTTGCTGAGGCACCGCTACCTGACGTTGATGCTTGCCATCAACCTGCCGGGCAACGTGGTGCTGGGCGGCGGTGGTGGCCTGGCATTGATGGCGGGCATGAGCAAACTGTTTTCGTTTCACCGTTACCTGCTCATGCTAGCGGTTGCCATTTCTCCCATTCCCCTCTTGTTGATGGTGTTCGGCGACCGGATTGCCAACTGGCCGATCTGAGCCGGCCGCACCTGCACTTTTTAAGCGCCCCACGAATAATCGCCGGATTTTGTGTCGTTAATAATCTAATGCCCGTTCGGGCCGGGTTTATTATTAGGTTATGAGGCTGCGTTACCAAAGAGGAGTAACGGAGATGGACAGGGTAGATTGGCGAATCAAGGGGTTGGAGTTTGTAAACTGTAACTGTGATCTGGGGTGTCCGTGTCAGTTCATGGGGCGACCGTCCCATGGTGACTGCGAAGCATTTGCGGCGGTGAAAATTGAAGACGGGTACTTCGGCGATACCCGGCTGGATGGTTTGGCCTTTGCCATGACGCTGAAGTGGCCGGGAGCCATTCATGAAGGCAACGGTACAGCACAGGCTTTTGTCGATGAAAAGGCCACCCAGGAACAGCGGGACGCGCTGATGGCCATTATGTCCGGTGAGACTTCCGAGCCGGGCGCCACGTTCTTCAATGTCTTCGCCAGCACCATGACGAAGATGCACGATCCGGTGTTCTGTCCGATCGATATGACCTGTGACGTTGAGGGCAGGAAGGCGTCGATTCGGGTGGCGGATCTGGTAGAGGCCAGTGGCACGCCCATTCTCAGTCCGATCGACGGTTCTGAGCATCAGGCCCGAATCGAGTTGCCCCATGGGTTCGAGTACCACGTGGCCGAAGTGGCAAGCGGTCGTACCAGCGCTCACGCGGACATGCCGATAGAGTTGAACGCGACCCATAGCCATATGTCGCACCTGGATATTGGTCCGACCGGGGTTTACCACTAGACCCCGGAGGTACACATGGGCAACGGACGTTCGGTGTTCTCGCGTTCCATAGTGCGGGGGTCAACGGTAACCCTTGTTGGTTTACTGACGATTGCCGGCCTTTGCTGGCTGTATGTGTTTGGCCTGGCGTCGGAGATGGCATCAATGTCTCCGGGCGACATGATGGCATTCAAGCACTGGACCCCGGCGTACTTCGCCATGATGGTGGTGATGTGGAGCGTGATGATGGTCGCCATGATGACCCCCAGTGCCGCGCCCATGATTCTCTTGTATCGGCAGGTGGCGCGGAAAAACCAGCTGGCGGGGGGAATGCTGGGGACGGCCTTGTTTGCGGGTGGATACCTGCTGGTCTGGGGTCTGTTCAGCCTGACGGCCACGGCCCTGCAGTGGTTACTCGAGGAGTCGGCGTTGCTCAGCCCCCAGATGCGCAGTCAGAACCAGGTGTTCAGCGGTGTGGTTCTGATCGCCGCGGGCATTTATCAGTTCTCCTCTCTGAAACAGGCCTGCCTTCGTCGTTGCCGGGGGCCTTTGCTGTTCATCACCCGGTACTGGCGGTCCGGACTGAAGGGGGCCTTCGAAATGGGTCTCCGCCACGGAACCTATTGCGTTGGCTGTTGTGCCGCGCTTATGGCGCTGCTGTTCGTTGGTGGGGTCATGGACCTGAGCGTGATCGCCGCCATCGCCGTCGTGGTTTTGCTGGAGAAGCTGATACCTGGTGGTGAATGGTTGGCAAGGGCGTTTGGTGCCCTCGCCATCGGTCTGGGCGTGGTTCTGATCGTGTGAGGGCCGATCACCGGTTGCCGGTGAGGAAGTCAAACACCGAGGCAAAGTCCTCTCGGTCATACCCTGCCTGCTTGGCGCTGCCATACACTGTCTTGGCCAGGCTTGCCAGGAACATGGGCTGGTTTTCCTCGTAGGCGGTTTGCTCCAGAAGGTGCAGGTCCTTGTGCATCAGTTCGAGTGGGAACTGAGCTTCGTAATTGCCTTCCCGTATCAACTCGGCTTTGCCCTTCAGGAACGGCGCGGACACCGGCAGGTTGGGCAGGGTGTCCATCAGGAAATCGCGGCTGAATCCAAGCTTTTCTCCCAGCAGGGCCGTCTCGGCATAGGCCAGCATGGATTGCGCGAGCAGGGCGTTCACCAGCATCTTGAAAGCGCTGCCCTGACCGGCTGCCCCCACATGGAGGATTTTTTGTCCCATCAGCTCGAGGAGTGGCCGGGCGCCCTCAACGTCGGTATCTTCGCCCCCCAGCAGGAACGTGAGTTCACCGTCTTCGGCAGGTTGTTTGGTGCCCGCCACCGGCGCGTCCAGAAACCTTATCCCGAGAGCATTCGCCCGGTTTGCGCAGTTTCGTGTACAGGAGGGGTTAACGGTGGAGCTGTTCACCCAGAGTGAGCCCTTGTGCATGGCCGGCACAAAGCCCTCATCGCCGAAGGCGACCTCTTCCAGCACGGTCGGGTCGCTCAGCATGGTAATGACGATGTCGGCGTTCCGGGCCGCTTCCGAAGCGGAGCTGGCTCCGCGGGCACCCTCCGCCTCCAGGGCCTGGACTGCAGTGGGGGACCGATTGGCAACGGTGAGGGAGAGCGAGTTGTCTTTGAGGAGGTTACGGGCCATTCGGCTTCCCATAATGCCCAGGCCAATGAATGCGACGTTCATAAAAGGCTCCCTGTGATCCGGTGGAAACAGCATGAATTGAGCATTTGACTATCGCTTGTCTTTCACCATCGTGGTATATCAACAGCCCTAATTGTCTCATTTTTTTTCTGGAACAGTGCAATGCCAAGAGCAAGTGAAATCAAGAAGAATTCAGCCGTCGAGTACGATGGTCGCGTCTACTTCGTCAAGGATATCGAACGTTCCGTCCCCCAGGGCCGGGCGGGCGGCAGTCTGTATCGCATGCGAATGTACGACGTGGTTACCGGCAACAAGATTGACGAGACGTTCAAGGATTCGGACATGCTGAATCTGGCCGATCTGGTCCGCAGGCCGGCCACCTTCTCCTATTCCGATGGTGATGAGTACGTCTTCATGGATAGCGAAGACTTCACCCAATACAGCCTCAACAAGGAGTCGATCGCCGACGAGCTGCTGTTCATCAGCGAGGACACACAGGGTCTGATGGTGGTGCTGGTCAGTGATGCGCCGGTATCCCTGGCCTTGCCACCGACGGTGGAGCTGGAGATCAGCGAAACCGACCCGTCCGTCAAAGGAGGGTCTGCGACCGCCCGTACCAAACCCGCTACCCTGTCGACAGGTTTGGTGGTGCAGGTGCCAGAGCATATTTCCACCGGTGACCGTATCAAGGTGAACGTGGACGAGCGTAAGTTCCTGAGCCGCGCCTGATCCGCAATACAGCCCTCCCGCCGTGGTGCGGCGGGGGCTGAACCTCCCGGCACCAATCCCCGTTTACTCCCCGCGATTATAGCGCCCCGCCTATGGTGCATTAATGGTCTAAAACCCACGCGATTCCGGGTGGTGGCAGGCCTGGGACGGGTCTAGGCTATAAAAAGGCGGCGATGAGACTATTGGTCCTGCGGTCCTCGGATCGGAGGCAGGAGGGGTGAGAAATGCCAAAATACATGATTGAGAGAGAGTTGCCGGGAGCCGGCAAATTGTCCTCTAGCGAGTTGCAGGAAATTTCCCAGAAATCCTGCACGGTATTGGAGGAATTGGGGCCGCATATCCAGTGGCTAAACAGTTTTGTCACGGATGATAAGGTGTATTGCCTTTACATCGCCCCTGACGAGGCGATGGTGCGTCGACACGCGGAAATGGGGGGCTTCCCTGTTAATGCCATTTCCCAGGTTCGAACCGTGATCGATCCGACCACCGCTGAGCCAGTGGCGAGCTAACGATCAACGTTTGGGAGGATCATGACTTCGTCAGATGGCAAGCTGATAGTGTTTTACGACGGTTCCTGTCCTGCCTGCATCAAGGACCGCCGGTGGTACGAAAAGCTTGCGGGCAAGACCGGTGAATCGGTTGAATGGCTGGATATTACTGGTCGCGACGAAATGTTGCGCCAGGAAGGTATAAACCCGGATTCGGCGCTGAGGGAATTGCATGTCAAGGATCCTCAGGGCCGAATTCACCGGGAGATGGATGCGTATATCCTGTTGATGTCGCGGGTACCGGTATTGAAGCCGTTTGCCTGGTTGATTGGTCTTCCTCTGATCCGTCCGTTCCTGGCCCGGCTTTATCATTCCTGGGTGAGTCGGCGGTTGGATGGCCCGGCTTGATCTATAGTCAATCCAATGGCATGGGCAGGATCTCAACGATTGGATGACGTCGCCGAATGTGTCAGTCAGGACGATAGACCAGGGAGCGGGCGACCATGAATTTCATCAAAACCACAATCATTGGCGGTATCGTGTTCCTGCTGCCTGTCGTCGTTATACTCGTGGTGCTGGGCAAAGCCCATGAGATCATGTTGCGAGTCGCCGAGCCTCTGGGCCGATTGCTGCCGATCGATTACGTGGGCGGTGTTGCCGTTGCGAACCTGCTGGCATTGGTTTCGGTGTTACTGGTCAGCTTTGTTGCCGGGTTTGTTGCCAAGGGCTCTCGGGCCAAACAGTTTTATCGCCAGATCGATAATGGGTTGCTCGCCATACCTGGCTACTCCTTTATCAAGAGCTTTGCCGAAAACCTGAAGATGGATGAAGCTGAGTCCCGGAGCCTGCAATCGGTGATGGTGCATTTTGACGACTATGCCCAGGTCGGCTTTGAGGTGGAGAGGCTCTCGGACGGGCCGGTTGTCATCTACCTGCCCGGTTCTCCCGACCCGTGGTCCGGTTCAGTGGTTTACGTCTCGGCCAGTCGGGTTCATACCCTGGAAATCACCGTACCGCAGGCGGTCGGCCATATCCGGCGGCTTGGCCGGGGCGCCGAAGATCTGCGTGACGCACTAAAAATGAAGCGGCCATAGCATGATCTCCGTGACTGATAGCTGAAACAAATTGAGTTTAGACCAGATTCGGTGAATGTGGGCAAAGCCCGGTGTTCCCCGCTTTCATGAGGTAAGGTACTCGAAACCCCCGAGGAGAAGGAACCGAACAGATGTCTGAAATGCCCGCGAAACCCGTGTCTGCGTCCGTTATTGAGAAGCATGTCTACAAGGTGTTCCCGAACGACATGAACGCCCACAACACGGTCTTTGGCGGCATGATCATGGCCAAATGCGACCGGCTTGCCCTGGTGGTTGCCGAGCGCCACTCCGCGCACGTCTGCGTTACCGCTGCGGTGGACTCCATCCATTTCCGGGCGCCCGCAAAGGGCAATGATACTCTCCTGTTCAACCTGTCACTGAACCGCAGTTGGGGCTCGTCCATGGAGATTGGCGCACGGGTTGAGGCGGAGAACAGTTACACCGGCGACACCCGGCATATCCTGTCGGCGTTCTTCACCTTCGTGGCGCTGGATGAGAACGACAAACCTGTGGATGTGCCTCATGTCATTCCGGAGTCGGACGAGCAGAGGCGCCGTTTCGAGAACGCCGAGATTCGCCGGGAAGGTCGCCTGAAGACCCGGGAAAAGCTGTCCAGCCGTTGACCTGTCCGGGCCTGGCCCTAATAGAAACACGATGGTTTTCGCCAGACCGGATCGGTACTACACTGACATAAGGCTTGTTTAACATGGAGGAACCATCATGCGATATCTAGCCGCTGCGTTACTGTCCCTTTTCCTGGCCGCACCGGTGATTGCGGGCCAGTGCCCAGCCCTGATGAAGCAGGTTGACAGCCAGCTTGTTTCTTCCCAGGTTGGAAGCGATGTCAAGCAAGAAGTGAAGGAGCTGCGCGCCAAGGGCGAAGCATTGCACAATCAAGGCAAACATGGTGAATCGGTCAAGGTACTGAATGAAGCCCTGAACAAACTGAATGCCAGTTACTGATCGGGGTGTTGTCGAAACAATCGGAACGTAGTTTGGACCAGTTAAAACCTGTATCGAAAGGTGCCCAGCACTACATTCTTCTGGTTATTCCCCGCCTGCTGCGGGAGATTGAAGAGCTGGGCTTACCTCATATCATCCGGACCTCCGGCTTTTCCGAGCGGGAGGTTACCAGCCTCTACTTCGAATTTGTCTCCATCAAACGCGTGCTTCCAGCGGAGCCGAAGCGCATAGCGCCGGAGATCTGGGAACATCTGACCTACTGTGTCCAGGTTATGAGCGCCATGGTGAATGCGGCGTCGGTGGAGCAGCTTGCCGAGGCCCGGGAGCAGGCCATCCAAAAGTTCCTTCCCCATGCCCGGCAGGCGGTCGAGAGCGAGTATCGGGAGCAATGCAGCGAGGGGACGGTCGATTTCAGGTTGGCGGGCATTCTGAAACAGGAAACCTCGCCCGAACAGTCCCGGGAACTGTGTATGGAGGCCATCCGCCTGGAGCGGGAGCAACGTCTCGAATCCATCAAGGGGTTGTCTGTGGCCGCGTTGGGCGAACATTCCCGCCAGATTGTCGAGGCCGCCGTTGCTTTCGTTCAGGGTGCTGCCAGCGATCCGCCCGAGGATTTTGGACTGCTGGACCTGGTGATCCGTTTGCTGGACCTGCTCCGGCTGGTGCTAGCGCTTGAGCACGATGAGGCCTCCAAGGCCAATATCCCCCAGGATTTTTCCGTGGACAACATCGTTCTGGGTATCGGTAATGCCCTGTACCGCAACGAGCTTGGCCTGCAGTTTTCCTCGGTTAAAGTCCCGCATCCTTGACGTTCTCCATGACCACAAACGTGCTGGTTTGCAACACGTGGGGCAGAGCGGAGATCTGCTCTCCCAGAACCTGACGGTACTCCGCCATGTTCCGGGTCCGGACTTTCAGCAGGTAGTCGAAGTTACCCGCAATCATGTGGCACTGCTCAACCGCCGAAATCTGTTTGACCGAGGTGTTGAATGCCTCCAGTGCGTTGCTGCTGGTGTCGTCCAGCGTGACCTGGGCAAAGGCAATGTGAGACAGCCCGAGCTTGGTCTGGTTCACCAGGGCGGTGTAGCCGGTAATGTATCCCTGTTCCTCAAGCCGTCGCATGCGTACCTGGCATGGGGTTTTCGACAATCCCACCCGGGACGCAAGCTCGGTCACGGTAATCCGGGCGTTCTTCTGGAGTTCGCGGATAATGGAGTGATCGATTCTATCCAGTTCGACCATAATTTGAGTTCCTGGCTGGCTTAGCGGCTATTTCAGCGGTTGAATATAATCAAAATACCTGTTTTTGGAAACTATATGGTCAAAGTGACTTCATGGTCTTGGCTATACTGAGAGTTCTGGTAAACCATCCTCAGCTGCTATATCCCGGAGTTTTCCGATGTCCCATCCCCGCTCAATACAACAACAAACCCTGCTGGAACAACTTTCTGAGGCGCTGCAGACTCAGAGCAAGGCGCCAGACGATTCCACGGATCTCAAGGAACTGGTTGCCCGGATGATGGAGGAGTCCCGGTCCTGGGACGACGATTTGCATGCCCGGCTCGTGGCGGCGCACGGCGAGGTCGCTGGCGGTCGGCAGGCTCAGATGTTCAGTGGCGGTTTCCCGGCAGCCTACCGGGCGCGTTTCCCGGTATCAGAAGCCATTGGCGACATCGGTCAGATTCAGTCTATTGCGGTGGCATCCGATGTGCCCATGCGATTTTACGAGCGCGAGGAGTCGGACCGCCTGACGATGAGCTTCAAGCTCTACAGCCAGGGCGACCCGGTTGTGCTCTCCGACGTGATTCCCATACTTGAGAATCTGGGAATGCGGGTCCTGGGAGAGCATCCCTACCGCATACAACGCCGGGACGGAGAGCAATTCGGGATCAGCGATTTTACCGTGGAGTGCCACCCGCGCTGCAGGAATGCGGACCTCGACGCGGTCACACCCCTGTTGCAGGAGGCTTTCCGTGAAATCTGGAACGGCTTTGCAGAGAACGACGATTTCAACCAGCTGATCATGGCTGCAGGCCTGGGTTGGCGTGAGGTGGCACTGATTCGGGCCTACTCGCGCTACATCAAGCAGCTCCGGTTCGGCTTCAGCCAACCCTTCATTGCCGATACCCTGGCTCGCCACCTGGACATCACGACCCTGCTGGTGCGGTTCTTCAACGTGCGGTTTGAACCGGGGCCGAACTCGCCAGAGGAGCGGGACGCGGCCGCCGGGCGCATCGAAAGTGACATCCTCAGCGCCCTGGAAGCAGTGGCGAGCCTGGACGACGACCGGATCCTCAGGCGTTTCTATGTGCTTATACGGGCAACACTCAGAACCAACTTCTTCCAGCGTCAGGCAGGCGATCAGTTCAAGAGCTATCTCTCGTTCAAGCTGGATCCATCCTCCATTCCGGACATTCCCAAGCCGCGTCCGAAGTTTGAGATCTTTGTCTACTCGCCGCGGGTGGAAGGGGTTCATCTCAGGGCGGGACCGGTTGCGCGTGGTGGTTTGCGCTGGTCCGATCGGATTGAGGATTATCGTACCGAGATCCTCGGCCTGGTAAAGGCCCAGCAAGTGAAGAATTCGGTGATCGTACCAGTGGGCGCCAAGGGGGGCTTTATCGTCAAGCAGCCTCCTACAGATGGCTCCCGGGAGGCGTTTCGGGAAGAGGGCGTTGCCTGCTACCAGATCTTCATCTGCGGGCTGCTGGATCTGACGGATAACCTCGAAGCAGGGGTGGTGGTTCCTCCGGTTGATGTGGTTCGCCACGACGACGATGACACCTACCTGGTGGTTGCGGCGGACAAAGGCACCGCGACCTTCTCGGATATCGCCAACCGACTGGCCGAAGACTATGGTTTCTGGCTGGGCGATGCCTTCGCCTCCGGCGGCAGCGAAGGCTATGACCACAAGAAGATGGGCATCACGGCGCGGGGCGCCTGGGAGTCCGTCAAGCGTCACTTCCTGGAGCAGGGGCTTGATACCCAGGCCGAGGAATTTACCGTCGTTGGCATTGGCGACATGGCGGGCGATGTGTTCGGCAACGGCATGCTGTTGTCGGAGCAGATCCGGCTCGTGGGCGCGTTCAACCACCAGCACATCTTCATTGACCCAGCGCCGGATGCAGCCGCCTCCTATGCCGAACGCAAGCGTCTGTTCGACTTGCCAGGGTCGACCTGGGCCGATTACAACACCGAGCTGATCAGCGAGGGCGGCGGTGTCTTCCCCCGGTCCATGAAGTCCATCCCGATCTCAGCCGGAATGCGGGCCGCACTCGGAATCGAGGCGGCCCGGCTTGCACCCAGTGAACTGATCAGTGCGTTGCTGGCGGCACCTGTCGATATGCTTTGGAACGGAGGTATTGGCACGTACGTCAAGGCCCGGCACGAATCGAACGAACAGGTGGGCGATAAATCCAACGATGCCGTCCGGATCAACGCCGACCAGTTACGGTGCCGGGTTCTGGGCGAGGGCGGCAATCTTGGCGTCACTCAACTCGGGCGGGTGGCTTTTGCCCGAACCGGCGGTTCTGCCAACAGCGATTTCATTGATAACGCCGGCGGGGTCGACTGCTCGGACCACGAGGTGAATATCAAGATCCTTTTGAACGAATTGGTGCATCAGGAACGCCTGACGTTGGCCGAACGCAACCGGTTGCTCAGGGCGATGACACCGGAGGTTGCCGAGCTTGTTCTTGCCAACAATTACCGGCAGGCCATGGCCCTGAGCCTGGCCCAGAGTGGTCTGGTGTCCTCCATGGAAGAGATCGAACGCCTGATGCGGCGCCTGGAGGCCGAAGGGAAACTCGACAGGGCGCTGGAGTTTCTGCCCGATGACGACGAGCTTCAGGCCCGCCGCGAGCGGGGCGCCGGTCTGACCCGGCCGGAGCTTTCTGTCTTGGTGTCCTATGCCAAGATTGAACTGAAACAGGCCCTGGCCCAGGCGAAGATCGTTCATGACCCTCGGTTTGTCGAGGCCCTGCATTCCGCTTTTCCGGTGTCGCTCCTGAACGCCTTTCCCGAGGCCATCGACGCCCACCCGTTGCGCGCGGAAATTGCTGCCACGCAGATTGCCAACGATATCGTCAATCGCATGGGAGTTACCTGGGTGGACCGGATGCGCCATGCGACCGGTGCGACCGTTGGCGATATCGCGTCAGCCTACCTGATCTCTCTCCGGATCCATGACGTAGACGCCCAGTGGAAGGCAATCGAAAACCTGGACGGGAAGGTCAGCGCCCGGGGGCAGGCGGAGTTGTTTGGCGATGTGATTCGTCTCGTGACCCGCAGTTCCAGCTGGTTGCTGCACAATTACCGGACCGATCTTGATCCCGGAAGTTGCGAGGAGCGTTACAAGGGTCCACTTTGTGAGGTGGTGGCATCGACTCGACGTCTGGCGACGGTGATCCCTGAAAGTCGCTGGCAGGAGCGCTATGATGATTATAAGGGGCAAGGTGTCCCTGAGGCGTTGGCAGCCTGGTGCGCTTCCGCAGAAAGCCGCTACTGGCTGATGGACATGATCGAGATCTCCCGTCGCCTGGGCCAGAAACTCGAGTCGGTGGCCTGGGTTTACTTCCGGTTGGGTGAGAGCCTTAACCTGACCTGGCTGGACCGGCAGATGCGTGCCTTTCGGGCGATTGGTCACTGGCAGGTGTTGGCGACCATTCACTATCGCGACGAGCTTGATCAACAGCTCAGGAACCTGACCTCCAGTGTGTTCGCCGCCCGTCCGGAAAGTGGGGCCGACGACGCGTCCCCGGAGCAATTGCTCGAGACGTGGCGTCATGACAAACAGCCGTTGCTGAGCCGCTGGAAACGAATGCTTGGCGACATGCAGGCAGGCAATGAAGTTGACTGCGCCGTGTTCTCGGTCGCTCATGGCGTACTCAGGGAATTGGCGTTGAAAGCCTGATAATGGATTGTCTAGGTCATATTGACTAAACGATCGTTAATTAAGAGAAAATAATAAAAATTTAATGAATCAAAAAAGACTTATCGGCTTGTCTGTATTGTTTTTATAGACAAATAGTCTTTGTTGATCTGGGTAAAATGCCGGAGAGACAAACAACTAAGAGGGTTCAACTATGAGACCGCAGCAATCAGAGACTCCCGCTCTTGTCGACAGCCGGCAGGCCATTCGTGACTATTACCTCGCTGATGAGCACAAGGTCGTTCATGAGATGATTGCTGGTGCTCAGTTGTCCCAGACCGAGCGTGAGGCCATTTCGGCCCGTGCGGCCGACCTGGTGCGGAGTGTCCGCAAGAATGCCAAGCCGACCATCATGGAGAAGTTCCTGGCCGAGTATGGCCTGACCACAAAGGAAGGCGTGGCCCTCATGTGCCTCGCCGAGGCCCTGCTGCGGGTGCCGGACAGCATGACGATCAACGATCTGATCGAAGACAAGATCACCTCTGGTGCCTGGGGTACCCACCTCGGTAAGGCGTCGTCCCAGTTGATTAACACCGCGACCGTCGCCTTGCTGATGACCAGCAACCTGCTGAAGGAATCCGATCGCAACAGTATTGGCGACACCCTGCGGAAGCTGCTCAAGCGTTTCGGTGAGCCGGTCATCCGGACCGTGGCCGGTCAGGCGATGAAAGAAATGGGGCGTCAGTTCGTGTTGGGTCGCGACATCGACGAAGCCCAGGACGAAGCCAGGGAGTACATGGACAAGGGTTACACCTACTCCTACGACATGCTTGGCGAAGCCGCTCGCACCGACGATGATGCCAAGCGCTATTTTGATGCTTACTCTACCGCCATCGACAGCATTGCCAAGGCGTGCAAGGGCGATGTGCGCAAGAACCCGGGCATCTCCGTAAAACTCTCCGCCCTGTTGGCCCGGTACGAATACGGCAACAAGGAGCGGGTGATGAACGAGCTGCTCCCCCGTGCCCGCAAGCTGGTCAAGAAGGCGGCGGCTGCCAACATGGGCTTCAATATCGACGCCGAGGAACAGGACCGGCTGGACCTGTCACTGGATGTGATTGAAGAACTGGTTGCCGATCCTGAGCTGGCCGGCTGGGATGGTTTCGGGGTGGTGGTCCAGGCCTATGGCAAACGCTCGTCCTATGCCCTGGACTGGCTCTACGGCCTGGCCAAGAAACACGACCGTCGTTTCATGGTGCGTCTGGTGAAGGGCGCCTACTGGGACGCGGAAATCAAACGCGCCCAGGTGATGGGCCTCAATGGCTTTCCTGTCTTTACCCGCAAGGCGTGCAGTGATGTGTCCTTTGTTTCCTGCGCGACCAAACTGATCAATATGACGGACCGGATCTACCCGCAGTTCGCCACCCACAACGCCCACTCGGTCTCCAGTATCCTCGAGCTGGCGAAATCCAAGGGCGTGGACAACTACGAGTTCCAGCGTCTGCACGGCATGGGTGAATCCCTGCACAGCGAGGTTCTGAAGGCCAGTGGCGTGCCCTGCCGGATCTACGCTCCGGTCGGTCCGCACAAGGACCTGTTGGCCTATCTGGTTCGCCGTCTGCTTGAGAATGGGGCGAACAGTTCATTCGTGAACCAGATTGTGGACAAGAGCATCACACCGGAGGAGATCGCCAAGGATCCAATCGATTCGGTCAAGGAAATGGGCGACAACATCTCCAGCAAGGCCATTGTGCATCCGTACAAGTTGTTCGGTGACCAGCGCCGTAACTCCAAGGGCTGGGACATCACCGACCCGGTGACCGTGGCAGAAATCGATGCCGGCCGTAACGCCTTCCGCGACCATCGCTGGAAGGGCGGCCCGCTGATCGCCGGCGACGTCGCCGGTACGGAAGTCCAGGTCGTGCGCAACCCGGCTGATCCCGAGGATCTGGTGGGGCACGTGACCCAGGCTTCGGACTCGGATGTGGATACGGCGATCGCGGCTGCACGGGAAGGCTTCAAGAGCTGGTCCACGAAATCAGCGGAGGAGCGTGCAGCGTGCGTTCGCAAGGTAGGCGACCTGTACGAAGAACACGCCTACGAGCTGTTTGCCCTGACCACCCGCGAGGCCGGCAAGTCCCTGTTGGACGCCATCGCCGAGATTCGCGAGGCGGTGGACTTCTCCCAGTACTACGCCAACGAGAGCCTGCGCTACAAGGATGCCGGCGACGCCCGGGGCGTGATGTGTTGTATCTCGCCCTGGAACTTCCCGCTGGCCATCTTTACCGGCCAGATTCTGGCGAATCTGGCAGCGGGCAACACTGTATTGGCCAAGCCGGCCGAACAGACGTCTCTCCTGGCCATTCGGGCCGTCGAGCTGATGTACGAGGCCGGCATTCCGAAAGATGCCATCCAGTTGCTGCCCGGAACGGGTGCGACGGTTGGCGCGGCACTGACCTCCGATTCGCGGGTAACCGGCGTCTGCTTCACCGGCTCCACGGCCACGGCCCAGCGGATCAACAAGGTGATGAGCGAGAACATGGCGCCGGATGCGCCGCTGGTGGCGGAAACGGGCGGCCTGAACGCGATGATTGTGGACTCCACGGCCCTGCCCGAGCAGGTGGTCCGTGATGTGCTGGCGTCGTCTTTCCAGAGTGCGGGCCAGCGCTGTTCGGCCTTGCGCATGCTTTACGTGCAGAAGGACATTGCCGACAACCTGCTGGAGATGCTCTACGGAGCCATGGAAGAGTTGGGTATCGGTGACCCCTGGTTGCTCTCGACCGATGTGGGACCGGTCATCGACGAAACCGCTCGCAAGAAGATTGTCGACCATTGCGATAAGTTTGAGCGCGATGGCAAGCTGCTGAAAAAGCTTCCGATTCCTGACAAGGGCCTGTTTGTTTCGCCGGCTGTTCTGAAGGTGTCCGGCATCGAAGAGATGGAGGAAGAAATTTTCGGGCCGGTGCTGCACGTCGCGACGTTCGAGGCCAAGGACCTCGACAAGGTGGTGGATCAGGTCAATGCCAAAGGCTACGGCCTGACCTTCGGCGTCCACAGCCGGGTTGACCGTCGGGTAGAACGGATCTCGCGTCGGATCAAGGTTGGTAACACCTACGTTAACCGGAACCAGATCGGCGCTATTGTCGGTTCACAACCGTTCGGTGGCGAAGGCCTCTCCGGTACCGGACCGAAAGCGGGCGGTCCGCAGTATGTTCGCCGCTTCATGAAGGGCGAAACCGTTGAGGTCCCGGCCCCTTCCGGTGGCAAGAGGATTGACGCCAGGAAGCTGCAGAGCCTGATTGGCAAACTGGATTCGCTCACGTCACCGAAACCGGACCAGCGCATGTCGGCCCTGACGCCGATCTTTGGTGACGTCCCGGCGCCCCTGGACGCCCACTCCGAGGAGCTGCCAGGGCCGACCGGCGAGCTGAACCGCCTTTCCAACCACGCCCGCGGTGTGGTGCTGTGCCTCGGCCCTGACCGGGTGACAGCGCTGGAACAGGCTGGTACCGCTCTATCACAGGGTAACAAGGTGGTTGTGATTGCGCCGGATGTTGAAGGCAAAGTCGGTGAAGCGGCCAAGGCCGGGCTTCCGATTGTCGGCATCAACGGCCAGCTGGAGCCCGAGGCCCTGGCGACCGCCAACGGTTTCGAAGCCGTGGTCAGTTGTGCCGAGCCGGAGCTGCTGCGTAGCTACCGTCTGGCCCTGGCCAAGCGTGATGGTGCACTGCTGCCGCTGATCACCGAGCACAAGCTCGACCAGCGCTTCGTGATTGAGCGTCACCTGTGTGTCGACACTACCGCGGCGGGCGGCAACGCGAGCCTGATCGCAGCCTCCGAGTAACGGTCAGCCCGGCATCATTTCCCGATGCCGGGTGCTCCGTCTCGGAGCCGGCGGTTGAAGATCATGCGCCGGGCTTCTGCGTCTGCCACATCCACCGGATAAAAGCTGACGGAGGCGCCCGGTCCCCTCTGGGCCAGTTGGCCCGCGCCCAACGCACTCAGTGAGCCGATCTTCGGATAGCCACCAATGGTCTGGCGGTCTTTCATCAATACGATGGGCTGGCCATCCGCGGGAATCTGGATGGCGCCGTAGGCGATGCCTTCGGAAATGATGCCGTCCAGATCGCATTGAATCGCCGCGCCTGCGAGGCGATACCCCATCCGGTCGATATTCTGGCTAACCTCATACTCCCCGGAGAAAAAACGGGTTCGCTCCGAACGCGGGAAGTGCGGGTACTGATAGCCCGGGATTACACCCAGCCGAAGCGGCTTTCGGTAGTCCGGAATTTCACTGTAGGGCACACTGGCCCTGGGTGTTTTCTGCGGGGTTCCCAGCGGAATACGGTCGCCAGTCTGAAGTTTGGAACCCTGCCCATCCAGTCCCCCGAGTTTTTCACGGCTCACCGTGGCGCAGCTGCCCAGTTTGAGTGGCGGTCTTAAACCACCGCTGACGGCCAGGTAGGCGCGCAGTCCGGACACTGGCATGCTGAAGTCTATCCGGTCCCCCTGTTTGATTTCGTAGGTTTGCCAGGGCTGAACGCCCTGGTTGTTGATGCGTGCGCCCAGATCGGCCCCGGTAATCGCGATGCTGGTATCTGAATGGGCGAGCAGGCTCAATCGGCCGAAGGTGATTTCCAGCTGGGCGGCGCTGAGCGGGTTGTTCAGCAGCCGGTTGGCCCAGAGAAACGCGTGTTCGTCCATGGGGCCACCGGTGGTGACGCCAATGTGTTGGTAGCCGAGCCGGCCAATGTCCTGAATCAGCGTCAGCATGCCTGGATTGAGGACTTCAAAGCTCATCAAGCTGGCCTCCGAGGCTAACGAATTCGTCTCGGGCAATGGACCGGAATTTTACCCGGTCACCGATCTGGGCCAGGGCCAGTGACTCGCTGTCCCAATCGATCATCTTGCTGGGGGTGCGCCCGACGATCTGCCAGCCGCCCGGCGTGGCGCTCGGGTAGATGGCGGTTTGGGTCCCGGCGATACCCACGCTGCCGACCGGCACTTTGAGCCGGGGGGTGGATTTGCGCGGTATGGCGATACGCGGGTCGGTGCTGCCGAGAAAGGCAAAACCGGGACTGAAGCCGATGGCGTACACCCGATAGGTCTGCTCACTGTGAATGCGAATGACCTCCTCGACGGACAAGCCAGAGAACTCGCAGACGTCCTCCATATCGAGCGCGACTTCCGGGCCGTAGTACACCGGCAGTTCCAGGGTCTGGGACGAGAGCTCGTCCTTCGCCGCAACCGGTGTTTGCTTCAGGGCCTTTCGCAGGCGGGAGCGAATATCAAATCGATCAATACGCTCAAGGTCGTAACAGACCAGGACCGAGGTGTAGGAGGGCACCAGATCGGTGATGACGTCGGACAGGGTTGCGCGGATGATATCGGTAGCCTGCTTGACCAGTCCTGCCGTTTCATCGCAGATCCGGTCGCCAAAATAGACGATGCAGGTGCTTTCGTTGACCGGCTCGATTCTCATAGCGACTCAACAAGCTGTCGCATATGGCGGGCTGCATCCACCGCATGGTAACTGTCGCCATGAATGCAGATGGTGTCGGCCTGGATCAGGATACGCTTGCCGGACATGGAGGTAACGCAGCCCTCGGTGATGATCTGGGTGACCTGCTGTTCGATGGCTTCGGTGGTGTCATGGACCGCCCCGCGAACCGATCGCTTCACCAGTCGGCCTTCGTCGTTGTAGGCCCGATCGGAGAACGCCTCAAACCACACCTCAATGCCGTATTCCCGGGCGCGATCCCGCACCTGGTCCGCCTCCGGCGTTGCCATCACCACCAGCGGGCAGTGGGGCGCATAGTCCCGGACGGCCGCCATCACCACCGACAGAGTGGTGTGATCCACCATCATCTTGTTGTAGAGCGCGCCATGGGGTTTGACGTATTGGATGGCCGTGCCGCGGGTGCGGCAGATGCCGTCCAGCGCCGCCATCTGGTAGACCAGAATGGCTTTGAGTTCGTCCGGCCGGCACTCCAGTTCGCGCCGGCCAAACCCCAGCAGATCCGGGTAACCCGGATGCGCGCCGATGGTTACGTTTTCGGCGATGGCCATTTTTACCGTATGGTCCATGGTCAGAGGATCCGACGCGTGGAAGCCACAGGCAATGTTGGCCATGTCGATGAAGGGCATAACTTCGGCGTCCATGCCCTTGGTCCAGCTGCCGAAGCTTTCGCCCATGTCACAGTTGAGTTTCATTGGATACCTCCAAATACTTACTGGCCGCGGCCTAGCCCTGACTCATGGTCCTGGGCAGGTAGGTGACGATTTCCGGAAACCAGCCAATCAGGCACAGTGCCGCTATGATTAGCAGGAAGAACGGCAGTGCCGCGCGGGCCACATACAGAATGTCCTTGCCGGTCAGGGCCTGGATTACGAACAGGTTGAAGCCGACCGGTGGGGTGATCTGGGCCATTTCCACAACCAGAACGATAAAGATGCCGAACCAGAGCAGATCGATACCGGCCTGTTGCACCATGGGCATAACCACCGCCACCGTGAGAACAACCACGGAGATGCCATCCAGGAAGCAGCCCAGAAGCACGAACAGGGCGGTCAGGCACACCAGCAGTTCAAAGGAGGACAGCGACATGCTGCCGATCCATTCCGCCAGTTCGCGCGGGATGCCGAGAAAGCCCATGGACAGGGTCAGGAAGTGCGCGCCAACCAGAATCAGACCAATCATGCACGAACTCTTGACCGCACCCAGCAGACTCTCCTTGAAGCTCGAGAGGTTAAGCGAACCGGTGACTGCGGCCAGCAGCAAGGCACCAAAGACGCCCAGTGCGGCGGCCTCGGTTGGGGTGGCATACCCGGTGTAGATGGAACCGAGCACAAACACGATCAGGCCCACAATCGGTAGCAGCATCCGCAAGGCTTTGAGTTTCGCCGTCAGCGAAATGTGCTCCTTCTTGTGCTTCGGCATCTCATTCCTGTTGAGGGTTGCCCAGATCATGGTGTAGCCCATGAACATGGCAACCAGCATAAGACCGGGCAGGGCACCGGCGATGAACAGGCGGCCAATGGAGACTTCGGCCGCCACGCCGTACACAATCAGAATAATCGAAGGTGGAATCAGCAGGCCGAGGGTGCCGGAACCGGCGAGGGTGCCCACGGCCATGCGGTCGCTGTAACCCTGGGCCTTCAGCTCCGGCAGGGTCATCCGGCCGATGGTGGCTGCCGTGGCCGCAGATGAGCCGGATACGGCGGCAAAGATCCCGCAGCTGAGAATGTTTACGTGCAGCAGTTTGCCGGGCAGGCCGCCCATCCAGGGCGACAGACCCTTGAACAAATCTTCGGAGAGCCGGGTCCGGAACAGAATCTCACCCATCCAGATAAACATGGGCAGTGCGGTGAGTGACCAGCCGGTACTGGCACCCCAGCTTGAGGTCGCAAACAGCAGACCGATCTGGTCGTTGCCGGAAAGCAGCAAGCCGAGAACGCCAATGCCAACCAGGGTCAGGGATACCCAGACTCCAAGCGTGAGCATCAGGAGCATGGAGACTGCCAGAACGATGGAAAGAAACGTCGTATCCATCAGATCTCCTCCAGGTTGATGTCGTTCTCATGCTGCTGATAGGACGGCGTCTGCTTTCTCAGAACCGCAATCAGGTCGTCCAGCATCGCAACGGCCAGGGCCGTCATGCCCAGCCCCACGGGAATCTGCGGAATCCAGATCGGGATGGGGATGTAGCCGTGGGAGACTTCCTCAAAAATGTAGGACTCATACACCATATGCCAGCAGTAGAACGTCATGTAGCAGGCAAGCCCGAAGCCGAAGATAAGAACGACCAGTTCCTGGATATACCGCGCCCGAGGAGGCCACTTCTGAATGACCAGCGAGACCCGAATATGCCCGCCCTCGTGAAAGGTGTAGGCGAGTCCGAAAAAGGTGGAGGCGGCGAGTGCATACCCTGACACGTTTTCCGCAGACGGAATGATAAAGCCGAAAATTCTGCCAACGATCTGCATCAGGATGACCACCATGATCAGGGCAATGCAGAAGCCAGCCGCGTAGCCGGATGCCAGATAAAACTTGTCGCGAAGAGAACTCATTAAGAATGCCTCCCAAGGCTGAACTGCCCCCCGGGGTTTCCGGGGGGAGAACGTCTTGTGAATGGAGCGTTAACGGTAGGCCTTAAGAATGGTGCCAACTTCTTGAGGAGCCTCTGCTTCCCACTCCTGGATCATGATGTCGCCGATCTTCTGGAGTTCGCTCATCAGTTCCTCGGACGGCTCGGACACGGTGATGCCGTGTTCCGCCAGGGTGGCCGTGTCCTCGGCAGCGGTTACACGAACCCCTTCCCAGCCCTTGGCCTCGGCAGCTGCGGCGGCGTCAAGGATGACCTGGCGCTGTTCGTCGCTCAGTCGGCGAAACGCGCGCTTGTTAGCTACCACGACGTTTTTCGGAATCCAGGCCTTGATGTCGGTGTAATGGGACAGATAGTCCCAGGCCTGGCCATTCGCGCCAGTGGAGGGCGACGTGATCATGGCGTCGATGATGCCGGTGCTGAAAGCCTGCGGGATTTCCGGCACCTGCACGGTAGTCGGCGTGGTGTTCATCAGGTCGGCAAGGCGTGAGGTCGATGGGCTGTAGGCACGCATCTTCAGGCCTTCGAGATCGCTGAGGGAGTTGACCGGAGCCTTGGTATACAGGCTCTGGGCCGGCCAGGGCACGGAATACAGCAACACCATCCCTTCCTTGTCGAGTTGCTTCTCGACTTCCGGTCTGGCGGCTTCCCAGAGTCTCTTGGCATCGTCGAAGTTGGTCGCCAGGAACGGGATATTGTCGTGCTTGAAGACCGGATGGGTGTTGCCCATGATGCCGATGAAGATCTCACCCAGCTGGACCTGACCGGTTCGGACGGCGCGCGGGATTTCCGGATGCTTGACCAGTGACGCCCCGGAATGGACCGTCACGTCGATGTCACCATCGGTGCCGGTCTTTATGTCTTCGGCAAACTGGTAGGCAATCTTGGTGGGCAGGTTGGCATCGCCATAGGGTGTTGGCATATGCCATTGATCAGCGTTGACCGCTGAGGTGAAGAGTGCCCCTGTCAGTAGGGCACCGGTGGCAATTTGCTTGAACATTGTGTTTCTCCCGTGCTTTCGTTTTTGTTGCTTAGGTTGTCAACAGGCGGCTGTCAGAGCACCGCCAACTCTTCGTTCAGCCGCTCGGTGAGCAGCATTTTCCCCGGAACGTGAGTAATCGCGATTGGGGGGCGAGCATTCTCCAGGGCAATTTGTGGGGTGACTCCGCACGCCCAGAACAGTGGCAGTTCGTCGCTTCTGATGGTGACCGGATCGCCAAAATCCGGCGCGTTGAGGTCACCAATTCCGATCAATGACGGATCGCCTATGTGAACGGGGGCGCCGTGGGCCTTGGGCAGCCGCGTGGTGACCTGAATCGCCCGGATGGCGTCGGCACCACTGAACGGTCGCATCGAGACCACCATGTTGCCGCGGAATCGACCCGCTGGTCGGGTCGCAATGTTCGAGCGGTACATGGACACGTTGCTGCGCTGTTCGACATTTCGGATCGACAGGCCGGCGCGGATCAGCGCGTCCTCGAAGGAAAACGAGCAACCCAGTACAAACGTGACAAAGTCGCCCTGCCACAGATCCCGGATGTCGCTGGCGGTTTCGGTCCGCTCACCACTGCGAAAGACCTGGTATTCCGGGATGTCCGTGCGGATATCCAGGTCATGACCGAGTTCCGGCAAAGCCGGATTGCCCGGTTCGGATACGCCAATCAGGGGCAGGGCAACCGGGTTGTTCTGGCAATACATGAGGAAATCCGCCGCCCAGTCGGCCGGCAGAATGACAACATTGCCCTGGACCAGGCTGTGCGCCATACCGCTGGTTGTGCCGGTGTGCTCTCCGGAACGGATGCGTGCTCGCAGCGGGGCGGCCTGATCAAGCAGGCCATTCTTGAATTCCGAATATTCACCAGTGTGCATGACGGGAACCCCTGATTGTGTTTGTTTTGCACTTGTATTAGAGAGTATTCCGTCCACTGAAAATGTCTAATTATGGTTTTTTACGTCCTGCGATAAGTTTTCGTGATCACCTTGTTGGGCGTAGTCCCGTGAAATACCCACCGCCAGGTTGGCGGCCAGTTCCGCTACCGGGTTGAAGGGCACCGCCGGATAGGAGGCGGTAAACTCCAGTTGGGACGGGGTCCAGGCTGCCTCCAGTTGCACCAGTCGACCACTTTTCAGGCCATCGGAAATCACGCTCATCGGGAGGGCGGATACACCAATTCCGTCCAACGCCAGTCGACGGCAGGCCGCCAGTGAACTGGAAGAATAGAAGCGGGCCGGAAGATCGTCGAGTTCGCTGAACTTCTGGCTAATTTCTGCGAAAGGCTTGGTGTTCCTGGCGTAGGTGATGATTGGCCACTGGGCAAGCTCTTCCAGTTTTAGCACCCGATCAGGCAGGTCCAGCTCCGGGCTGGCCACCCAGATCAGGGGGAAACTGCACAAATCCCGGTTTTCCACCCTGGGCTCGGATACCGGGCCCATCAGAAAGGCCAGGTCGAGGCTTCGGTCCATCAGACCGGTCCGAAGGTTGCCGGTAACGTCGACCGTGATTTCCACATCCAGGTTGGGCACGGTTTCATGCAGGACCCGGAAAAAATGCGGCAGCCATGAGTGCACTATGGTCTCGGACACGCCCAGGCGCAGAATGCCCGACAACAAGGCGACCCGGTCTGCGCGCTTGCGCAACTGCTCGGACATGAAAACGATCTTTTCGGCGTAGGGCAGGAGCTCCTGACCCTTGGTGGTGAGCATGGTCCGGCCGGATTCCCGTTCAAACAGTTTGACCCCCAGCTCTTCTTCCAGGGCGGCAATTCGGGTGGAAATTGCTGGCTGTGTGGTGCACTGGCGCTCGGCAGCCTTTCGGAAGCTGCCCAGTGTGGCGACCCAGATAAAGGTTTCCAGTCGTTTAAAATTCATCGGTTCTCTGTGTGCTGTGAAGGGATGACAAAGGTTTGACCCTCCAGTCAGCTGGACCGGGTCTGACTAAAGCATAGCGCAGTAAGTGACGGGGGGAATCATGGCGGCCGCACAGGGGCGGCCGCGGGGGGAAAGGCCGGCCATGGGCCGGCCCGCGAAATCAGACGGCGTCTTTGTACAGGGAACGCACCGGCTTGGCGAACACCTGTCGAACCATGGGTTCAAAGTAGGATAGCGGCAGGGTTTCGCCCTCCGGATCAAACGCGGGCGAGTCGTATTTGCTGACAAACTCGATGGTGCGCATGAAGTGTGGGTGGTCCTTGTAGTTGTTCCGCAAGTTGCGGTCCATGCCCAGGTAATGGAAGAAGTAGTAGCCCTGGAAGATCGCGTGGTGCTTGATCATCCAGTGGTTTGCCTCGCTGACGAACGGCTCCAGGAGCACGGCAGCGACGTCGGCATGGTTGTAGGAGCCAAGCGTGTCTCCGATGTCGTGCAGGAGCGCGCAGACCACGTACTCGTCGTCCTTGCCGTCACGGTGGGCCAGTGTCGCTGTTTGCAGGCAGTGCGTCAGCCGGTCCACCGGAAAGCCGCCAAAGTCACCTTCCAGCAACATCAGGTGATCCATTATCCGGTCCGGCAGCCCCTTGGCGAAGTTGCCAAAGGAGCGGGCGATGGTCTGCCAGTCTTCGGCGGTGCCGTCTTTCATGTGGGTAAAGCTGGCCTTGGGCACAGTCACATCGTTCATCGGTCAGGCTCCTTCAGTCACGGAATCCGGGGTCAACACGGTCGAGCTTTCGCAGCAGGCCCGGCCACGCGAGTTTGCCGCCCATGCCCCGGGTCACCTGTTCAGCCTGCTGCCGGATGGTATCCACAATGCCGCCGGGAATCGGCGTCGTTTCGCGGTTACCGGACAGGGCCTGGATCTGGACTTCGCAGGCGCGCTGGAGGATGTACATGCCCAGGAAAGCATCGGCGATGCTGCCGCCGGTGGTGAGCAGGCCGTGGTTGCGCAGGATCATGAAGTTGTTGCTGCCCAGGTCATTCTGCAGCCTGGCTTTTTCGTCCTCCCGCAGGGCCACGCCTTCGTAATCGTGGTAGGCCAGGTTGGACAGCGGGAACAGACTCTGTTGGGACAGAGGCAGCAACCCGTCTTTCTGGGCCGAGACCGCGACGCCGGCGGTGGTGTGTGTATGCATCACGCAGGCTGCGTCCTCGCGTACCGCGTGAATGGCGCTGTGAATCGTGAAGCCGGCCGGGTTGATGTCGAAATCCTCGGGGTTGATCTTGTTGCCCTCCTGGTCAATCCGCACCAGACTTGAGGCCGTGATTTCCTCGAACATCATGCCGTACGGATTGATCAGGAAGTGGTGTTCATCCCCGGGTATGCGGGCGGAGATGTGGGTGAAAATCAGGTCATCCCAGCCATAGAGCGCAATCAGCCGGTAGGCCGCGGCCAGATCGACACGGAGTTGCCACTCCTCGGCACTGACTTCGTCCTTTTTGGACGGAATTGCAATACGTTCAGACATCGTGATTCTCGCTCATCTTGTTGGCTTGTTGTTGGTGCGTTCCTGACTTCAGTGTAGGCAGTTGAGCGAGCACAAGACTGTCAAATCATTTACATTTGGGGTTTGTTGTTACAGGTAACCGGGTATGTCTGATCTGAAAACGGTACTGCAGGCCTGCCCCTTGCTGGCGGGATTGCCTGACGCCGGGTTTGCGGAAGCGGAAGCCCTGGCGCGCTGGCGTCACTTCCGGGCGGGGGAGCCGATCTACGACAAGGGTTCGATGCAGTCGTCCCTGTGTGTGATTGCTGACGGAACCGTGCGCATCAGTTCGGTCAACTCGGAGGGTCGGGAAGCCACCCTGATCATCTTCGGCACGGCCGCCTGGTTTGGCGACACGGTGTTTTCCCCGGGCACACCACGGGTCTACGGTGCTACCGCGCACGACGACACAACCATCGTGGAAATGCCGGGTGAGGGCTTCCGCCAGTTGTTGGCGCGTTACCCCGAAGCCTATCCGGTAGCCCTGGATCTGGTCAGCCGTCGCCTGTGGTCGGCCATGTCGATTATCGCCGATGATGCATTGCGTGGCATTGAAGCCCGTATCGGCCGACGGTTGCTGTTCCTGGCGCAGATCCAGGGCCACGGCGAGACCCACGCCCGGCCGGTGACTTTCCGGCTTACCCGGGAACACATCGCCAACATGATGGGGATGACGCGGCAGGGTGTGCATCGGGTGATCAAGGCGTTCGAAAAGGAAGGCTTGCTGAAACTGGATTACGGCCGTATCACGGTGACTGACCCTGCGACCTTGCAGGCGTACCTCGACCACTTGCCTGACTGACGCCAGCGACGGGGTGGGGCTCACTTTCGTCGTTCCGGGCGAGCGAGCCCCTGCCTTGCCCAGTTCCGGCAGTTACTCGGCTCTCGCCGGAATCATGATGTGGGCATAGTCGGTTCCCTTCCACATGACGTAAGGCCCGCCGTTATGTGGATCGGTTGACATGGAATCCAGGGTTTTCGGGTCGGGGACAATCACCATGAGATGTGGACCTTCCTTGACCCACTGGTTGTCCTCGGTTTCGCCCTCGGCATAGGGATCAATGTTGCTTGCCCCTTCATCACCGGCCAGCATGTATGCGATGCCGAGCGAGGAGGTGGTGAAAGGCTGCTTGTTCATCCAGGCGCCTGCCCACTCTTGCCAGGGACCGTCAAGACACATTGGAGCGGTGCCTTGCAGGGTTGGCGGAGTCGGGAAACAGACGTAATTACTGCTGCCTTCCTGAAGCACATTGTTTTCCCAGTCCATGACAGTGACCTTGTCCCGAAGCCCGGGAGGGGCTGCACTCAGGGCGTCATCGAGCAGTTGGCTGCTCTCCTCTGATAAAGTCTGGCCCGCTGGGATTGTCAGAACCAGAGCGGCCAACAGGGTCGTAGCTGTTTTCATGTGTCTGATCCTCAGTGTGTATTGAAACCGGATACTGCTTTAAGCAATTATGGGTGGTTATTGCTGGCGCATTGGACCAATGCATTCTTAACCGGGAAGTCAGAGCGCAGAACGATATAAGTGCGTTCTCTACAGGGCCGATTTCGGAGTGTGCTGCTGGTTCTGCTATTGTTGCTCGCGCCATCGCATCCTGAAAAAATTATCGACTGTGTGAGTACGCCGCCTTGTTGTCATTGAACTGGTCCCTGTTGTCGGTCTTCATCCCCACCTTTTTCGTGGTGTCCATTACCCCCGGTATGTGCATGACACTGGCGCTCTCCATGGGTATCACCATTGGTGTGCGCCGGGCGCTCTGGATGATGGCTGGCGAGCTGGTGGGCGTTGCGGTTGTGGCGTCGGCCGCTGCTGTCGGTGTCGCAACCTTCATGCTCAAGTACCCGACGGCGTTTGCGGTCTTCAAGTACGCCGGCGGCGCCTATCTGGTGTGGCTGGGCATTCAGATGTGGTTGTCCCGGGGGAAAATGGCCATGCCGGAGAGCGAGGACTTGGAAACCGTGCAGGCCTCCCGTGGCCAGCTCGCCATGCAGGGATTCGTTACCGCGATTGCCAATCCCAAGGGCTGGGCATTTTTTGTTGCCCTGTTACCCCCGTTTATCGACAGCCAGTTGCCGATGGCTCCCCAGTTGTCGGCGCTCATCCTGATTATCCTGTCGCTGGAGTTTTTGTGCCTGCAGCTGTACGCCCATGGTGGCCGCGGTTTGCGCAAGCTGCTGCGTCAGGGCGGTGGCGTGCGCACCGTTAACCGTGTCGCGGGCAGCCTGATGATGCTGGTGGGCGCCTGGCTGGCCCTCGGCTGAGGCCGTCGCCCCTCCCAACCCTTGATGGCTATACCAGGTTGCGTCGGATAACACGGTTCCAGTTCCTGGAGTAGATCCGGCGTTCGCCTTCGTAGGCATCCAGTTCCGCATCCAGATAAAAGTTTCTCTGGTCGCAGGTCAGCAACGTCCGGGTGACCGTTTTGATGCGCCAGTCGCCGCGCCGGTAGCTCCTCGTCGTCAGGGTTTCCCCTCTGGCCGAGCCAAAATCGTCGGCTTGATAGCTGTACCACTCGCTTACGCAGTGCTCGATCGTCAGATCGACATCCTCCAGGTAGTACCGACCGTTGTCATTGATGACTTCCAGTGTCGAGTTATCCCGGTCGAGTTCCCGGATGACCCGCCAGTCGTGATGCCCCTTCCTGAGTTGACGTTTTTTTCCGCTGGCGGTCATTTCGGCGTCCGGAAAGCAAATGCTCTCGCGCCTTGGGGGCCTGGCGGGCAAAGTCAGGCGGCAGCCCGCGGTATGTATTTTCAGCCGGGTTGATTCCGGAGGTGGCCAGGCGAGAGGGAAGTAGGAGGTTGAAATGGCGACACGAATCCGGTTCCCGCGCGGGAATTTCTGGGCGATGCCGTTCAATTGCACGCGGACGGTGTAGTGTTCATCGGACTTCAGGGCGGACGGCTTGGCATGGCTGTTCCGATGCGTCAGGTTCAACAGGCCATAGCTTACCCTGGTCGACTTGTTGTCAGGGCGCACATCGGATAGACGCACAGCAACCATGGCGACAGGCTGTGATGACGAGAGTTCCAGATCCACCACTGGAGCGCCAAGGATTTCCAGCGGGTCTTCAAGCGGTTCGGTAGTGAAGATCAAGGCTCCCCCATCTTCTTCCCTCTGGTCATGGGGCAGGTCGGGCGTATTGCTGTAAGAGCACCATTTGCCGGCGAACAACCCGTTGCTCAGGGGCGATTGCAACGCCAGTTCGGCGTTGGGTGCTGTTGCGGTGGCTTCGATCAGCCGGTAGGGCGCAAATTTGTAGGTGCGTTCCCGCGGGTCGGAGGGAGGCCAGGCGTCTTCGCTGATCCACCGCCCGTAGCGCTGATGGTAGGACGTTGAGGGGGACATGCTGTCCAGCATCCAGGCTCGCAGCATCGGTTCGTCCATGATGCCGGTTTCTTTGCCTTTCAGCCACGTGTCCCACCAGCGCAGGGATTCCTGCAGAAACCCGATCGCCGGTCCCGGTACCCCGATGTGCGGGTATTTGTGGCTCCAGGGGCCGATCAAGCCCATGCGCTTCCCGGGCAGGTTTTCCAACAGCCGGAACACAGCATTGGAGTACCCATCCGCCCAGCCACTGACCGCCATCACAGGTACTTCAATCCGCGAGAAATCCTCGCAAATGGACCCGTGGCGCCAGTAGTCGTCCCGATGCTGGTGATGCAACCAGGTTTCGAGCCACAATCCGCTGTGTTCGAGCCGCTGGAACCACATCTCGCGCCAGCGGTCGCCCACGATTTCCGGGTCGGGGGGCAGGGAGTTGTAAGCAAACATGGTGGAGGCCCAGGACAGATTGTCACCGAGCAGGCAGCCACCCATGTAATGAACATCGTCGGCGTACCGGTCATCCGTTGAGCAGACGCTGATCACGGCCTTGAGCTGGGGAGGCTGCAGGGATGCGATTTGCAGGCCGTTGAAGCCGCCCCAGGAGATGCCAATCATGCCGATCCGGCCATTACACCAGGGTTGGCTGGCAAGCCACTCCATAATCGATACGCCGTCATCCAGTTCCTGTTGGAGATACTCATCCTTCAGTACGCCTTCAGAGTCACCGCTCCCCCGGATGTCGACCCGAATGCAGGCGTAGCCATGGCCGGCAAAGTAGGGGTGCATCTGGTCATCGCGCAGGCGTGAGCCATCCCTTTTCCGATAGGGGATGTATTCGAGAATTGCAGGCACCGGATTCGTACTCGCGCTCGCCGGCAACCACAATCGAGCAGCCAGTCGCACACCGTCGGGCATGGGGATCCACTCGTTTTCAATGTGCTGGACCGTTTCGGGGAGATCCTGGACGATGTTCATGGGTTGTACCCTCTTCCGGAGTGCAGGTCCTCAAGCTCTATGCCCGTTGCGTTGGTTACGTCACGGTATTTCTGCAACAGCTCCTTCTGGCTATCGGCTCCCATATAGATGATGGCAATCTCGTAGCTATAGCTGTCCTGATCTTTCAGATCAGACAGTGCCATTCCGGGTTTGATGTGCAGCTGTATGTCGGCATCGAGGAAGCGCTCTTGGAGTGCTGCTATCTGGTCTGCGGAGGGCACCTTTTTTACCCGGGCATTGCCATAGACACGCCACATGAATTTTGCAGCAACGCGAAAACTGCCCTTCCGGTGAGGGAAGTCAGGTTTTCTACCAAGGGCGGTTTCGACCATCACTTTGTGATGGGACGCGCCGTCCACCTTTAGAAAAAGGGGGCAATGAGACTTTGAGATCCGAGTATTTATTTCCAGCAACCAGATCCGGTCGCTGTTTTGATTCCAGTAGTACTCGATGTTGAAGGGGCCGTTATCGAAATCAATATGGCTGAGGAATTGTTCCGTGACGGAAATCATCCGATTCTGAACCCGGTGGGGGATGGAAGACGGATATTGGTACCGTGAGAAGCTTGAGTGGTGCTTACCCTCCCGAATGGAGTCCACGTTGCCATAGACTGTCATTTCGCCGGCATGGACGTATCCCTCAAGTGTGCACTGTCGCCCCTCGGATATCATGCTCTCGACGATGCAGTGATTGCCGTCAACGGGGGCAATGTCCTCTGGCAGGTTGGCGAATTGCAGGAGGTAGTTGAACGGTTGTGAGAATCGGGCGATGCCCCTGCGGGTCTGTGCAATGGCATGATCGAGGTCGGCATCGTTGTGAACGTTGAAGCCGAGGTAGGAAGAGGCTGCCTTGACCGGCTTGATCCAGAAAGGGTAGGGAATAGAGATCTGTTGGCGGTAATCCTCTGAAAACGGATCGACGACGCAGAAATCGGGAATATGGTCGGGTACAACACGGGCCTGCTCCAACCGGCTCCAGTACTTGTGTTCACATTTCAGGACCGACTCGAAACTGGGTGACGGCAGGCCAAAAGGGGCGCGCAGCAGAGGAAGCAGCGTGCTCACGGGGAAATCCCAATAGCCGACGATGGCGTCAACGGTGCCAGGAAAGGCGTTCAGGCGCGCCAAGGCTCCTTCATACAGTGCCTTTACCGGAAACTCATCGCCGCCCTTCACTTCACCGTAACTGAACAGAGAATGGAGTTCGTACTGGCCAGCAGTATCCAGCGCCCTGATCAGGGAAAGATTAAAGTCGTCCGAACCAAAAACGAAAATGTTCTTTCGTGAGGATTCCATGACATCGCCAACGGGTCGACGTGTGTTTATATGTCATAGACGCGGGGACGGTCAGGTGTCAATCGAAATTGGCAGGAACTCCGGCGATGGGCTCAGCGCGCCGCGTAGCGCTCATGAAGGATGCCGACCCGATGCACGTAGGCCTTGGTCTCGGCGTAGGGTGGAATGCCGTTGTAGCGGGATACGGCTCCCGGGCCCGCGTTGTAGGCGGCGGTGGCCAGCCGGATATCGCCATTGAATTGCTTCAGCATTTTCGCCAGGTAATTCACCCCGCCGCGGATGTTTTCGGCGGCGATCAGCGCGTTCTCGACCCCCAGTTCGCTCGCAGTGCCCGGCATCAACTGCATCAGCCCCTGTGCCCCCACCGGTGACAGCGCTTTTTCATTGAAGGCGGACTCGGCGTGGATAACCGCGCGCACCAGGGCAGGATCGACCCCGAACTCCCGCGCAGCGGTCTTGATTTCGTTGCTATAGGGCCGGGTGAACAGGGGGGTCTTGCGCCAGTCGACGTTGGAGTCCGGGTCACAGGCGTAGCAGTGGAAGCGGATGACCTCGAAGTCTGCTGAGGCGGGCCGGATACTGCTGTAGGCAACCACGCCGCTGTCATCCTTGTAGCGATAGACCGTATCGTTGCCGCTGGACGCCCGCGGCTGGGCCTCCCCGACGTTCGTGAACTCGACGGTACCGTCCGGATGCACGATGCGTTTGACGCCGTCTGCCTGTACCGTTGAGGCAGCGAGAATCAGGGTCGCAAGTGCGAGCATGACGAGGGGAAGGGCAGCGTTTGTCTGGCCTGATCTCATTCGGTGTCCGTGCAGTTCCGGTCGGTCGATGGTCAGAGATCGGTCTCCAATCCCTGCTGGCCCGATTATACGGCTTTAACCCGGCTATGGAACCGCACGAATTGTCTGAAAACTGTTACTTTTCGAGTACTGCCGGCCAGTTCTCATTGGCAAGTCGAATGAAGTTCTCGGTGTCTTTCAGCCAGCGATCCTGGATTTCCTGGTTGTAGTTCAGGTAGAGCCTGCCGTCCCGTACCGTCCAGTGTTCAGGATCCCCCTTGGCAAGGTAGCCCTGGCTGACCGCCCAGGCGCAGTAACCGCCATAGGCCGGGACGTACTCCTCGGGATTGGCGTCGAACCTGGCTTTGTTGTCGGCGCTGGCAAACCGCCAGGTCACACCCAGATACTCCGAGGTGAGACTGGACGAGCCTTTGACCGGTTTTCCCGGGTCAAAATAGCTCACCACGTCATAGCCGCCGGCCCCGGTGTTGGACAGCAGGCCCGTGTAAACCGGGTCTTCTGCAGCGACTGAATGCGCTGAGAAAACGATCAGAACGAGTGACAGTGCAACGGCTCGAAACATGGTGAAATCCTCCCGGGAGTCATTATAGACTTCAGACAGTTCCGGTCTGCGGTTGTTACAGCCAGCCCTGTCATTTTTTGGAGTTCCGATGCCCAAGCTTGATCCTGCCAAGAACCTCATCCTGATAGGTATGCCGGGCAGCGGCAAGAGTACCGTTGGCGTTCTGTTGGCCAAGCGCCTGGGCATGGGCTTTGTCGATACCGACCTGCTGATCCAGGAAAAGGCCGGGCGCACTCTTCAGGAAATCGTCGACCAGGATGGTTACCGGGCGCTTCGGCACATCGAGGAACAGGTGCTGCTGGACCTGAATGTGCAACACCAGATCATCAGCACAGGTGGCAGTGCGGTCTACAGTGCCAGGGCCATGCATCACCTCAAGGCGAATGGCACAGTGGTGTTTCTGGATATTCCCCTGGCTCTGGTTATCGAACGCATCGGTGACCACAGCGCCCGGGGCATTTCACGGCGGCCGGACCAGTCCCTTGACGAGCTGTTTGAAGAGCGTTATCAACTCTATTGCCAGTACGCTGACCTGACGGTGACCGGTGAGGGCCGGAATCAGGACGAGGTCTGTGAGGCGGTCGTTCGGGGGCTCTGTTCAGATTCGGTTCGGTAGAATTACCGATAGCAACCTCATTAGTCGCTGCGTAGGGTGCCCGGCCCATTCAATAACCGGCGAGTTTCATGTCCTCAAGTAGTGCAACGCTTCCCCTCAAAGATGCCTCCGGGCTTCAGCGGCTGGGCGATCCTGTCGTCCTGGTGCTTACCATTGGATTCATCCTCCTGTTCGTTGGCTGGTCCCTGAACGATGCCGAGGGCCTGGCCTCCGTGATCGGTGACGGCTTTACCTGGACCGCCAAATACCTTGGTTCGTTTTTCCAGCTGCTCCTGTTACTGACCTTTTTCATCGCCCTGGTTGTCGCGTTTAGCCGCGCCGGCGTTGCCCGGCTCGGCGGCTTGGCCCGGCCGGAAATCAGCACCTTCCGCTGGATGTCGATGATTCTTTGCACGCTGCTGGCCGGAGGCGGTGTCTTCTTCGCGGCCGGCGAGCCGGTGTACCATTTTGTGGTATCGCCGCCGGTCTCCAGCGCCGAGGCGGGAACGGCGGCAGCGGTGGCTCCGGCTATGGCGCAGTCGTTCATGCACTGGGGCTTTCTGGCCTGGGCCGTGCTCGGGTCACTGACGGCGCTGGTGCTCGCCCATGCCCACTATGTCCAGGGCAAGCCCCTGCAACCGCGCACACTGCTCTATCCGGTACTCGGTGAACGGCTGATGACGGGCTGGTTTGGCGGCCTGGTGGATGCCCTCTGCGTGATTGCTGTCGTGGCCGGGACCGTTGGCCCCATCGGCTTCCTGGCAACCCAGATGAGTTTTGGGCTGCACGAGCTGTTCGGCATTGCGGATGATTTTTCCACACAACTCACCATCCTGGCGTTGCTGGCCGGGTTGTACATGGCATCGGCCGTGAGTGGCTTGCACCGCGGCATTCAGATGCTGAGTCGTTTCAACGTTATCCTGGCCCTGGGGATTGCAGCCGTGATTTTCGTGTTCGGTCCCACTCTGTTCCTGACCAATACCTATCTGTCCTCTGCTGGCGAATACCTGTCTTCGTTCTTCGCGATGTCGACGGTGACGGCAGAAACCGCGCCGGATTGGTGGATGAAGTGGTGGACAGTGTTCTTCTTTGCCTGGTTCATCGGCTATACGCCGCTCATGTCCATCTTTGTGGCACGGATCTCCCGTGGCCGCAGCATTCGGCAGACCATCCTGGCCGTTGCCGTCCTGGCGCCGATTGCCACGTCGATCTGGTTTACCCTGCTGGGCGGCTCCGGCATCTATAACCAGCTGGCCGGAACCTTTGACCTGACCGAAGCGCTCAACGGTTTCTCATTCGATGTCGCTACCCTGACCGTGGCAGAGGCTTTACCGGGGGGGACGTTCATGGCAGCCGCCATCCTCCTGCTGACCACCATTTTTGTGGCGACCACCGGGGATTCCATGAGCTATGCGATTGCCACCGTAGGCGCTGGCCATGATGAACCGCACTACCTGGTGAGGGCGTTCTGGGGTGGAGCCATGGCGATCATGGCAGCGATTCTTCTGTATATGGGCGCGGGCCAGATTGGCGTACTGCAGCAGTTTATCGTGCTGACGGCGATTCCCGTCTCGCTGATCATTTTGCCGTCGCTGTGGACCGGACCAAAAGCTGCCTACGCAATGGCCCGGGCACAGAGCATCCCGGTTTAAGGAGTTTGGCGGACGCGTTCGGGCGCCTAGGGTTCCGAGGCGATTTCCCTGAATGCCCCGACCAGCGTGTCCGGCTCCTGCGCACCGGAAATCATGTATTTCTGATTGACGATGTAGGCCGGCACGGCGGACACGCCGGCCTGTTGGTATCGAGCCTCGTCTTCGCGCACGGTTGTTGCGTAGCGATCCGAGGCCAGGACCGCCCGGGCTTCATCCCCGTCCAGACCAATGCTTTCCGCACACTTAACGAGTACCTCCGGGCTGGCAATATTCTCGGCATGGCCGAAGTAGGCCTCGAAGCAGGCCATTTTCATTTCGGTTTGCCGGCCCTGTTCACCGGCCCATTTGACCAGGCGGTGGGCATCAAAGGTGTTGCGTGTATGCCGTTCCTGAAGCTTGCTGAAGTTGAGCCCCAGCCCGCTGGCGATTTCCATCATGTGGGCCTGATTGGCCTGCATTTCCTCGGGGCTGCGGCCGTACTTCCGGCTCAGGGCCTGAAGGATGGGTTCACCGTCCCCGGCGGGGTCCGGGTTCAGCTCGAATGCGTGCCACTCGATACTGAACGTCATTTCATCTTTCAGTTCCGCCATGGCCTTTTCCAGGCGGGCATATCCGATCGCACACCAGGGGCAGGCGATGTCGGAAACGATGTCGATGCGAACAGTTGTCATGAGAGCTCCCGGTTTGGTGTCGTCTGGTCAGGTTACCGGAAAGCGGACCGCTGTGTCGTGGTCAGGATTCCTGGGTCAGCGGCTCTGGAGTCAGGCGTTTTCCGGACCAGTTTTCCATCAGCTTGCAGGTGACCAGGTCCCCGGTAACGTTGATGGCAGTACGACACATATCGAGATATCCGATCGACCCCCATGATCAGCGCGATGCCGCTGGGTGGTACACCGACGGTCTGCAGCACCATGGCCAGGATGACGATACCCACGCCCGGAGTTGCTGGCGAACCAATGGAGGCGCCCACGGCCATGGCAACCACCAGCGCCATACTGCCCATGCCGAGGTCGACGCCATAGACCTGGGCCAGGAACACCGTCGCAACGGCCTGGTAAAGCGCCGTACCATTCATGTTGATGGTAGCCCCGAGCGGGATGACGAACTGGGAGACCGAGGGCCGCACCCCGAGCTTGTCCTCCGCGGTCCGGATGGATAACGGCATAACGGCGGCGGAGCTGGACGTGGAGAACGCCAGCAGCAGAACGTCCCGGCTGTCTTTCAGAAAACGAAACGGCGGCTGGCCGGCCACCAGTTTCAGGATCAGCATGTAGACGCCGAGCATCAGGAGCAGGCCCATCAGTACGGTGGCAACGTAGGACGCCATGCCCAGCATGGCATTGAAACCAATGGTGGTGGTCAGTTGCGCCATCAGGCCAAAGACCGCAAATGGGGCGAGCCTCATGGCCCAGCCCACCACGGTCATGCAGATCTGTTGCAGCGAATCCAGCAGTTCGAGCATCGGGCGCGATTTCCGGGGTTCCATACTGACCAGCGCGATGCCGACAATAATCGAGAAGATGACCACTTGAAGCATCTGACCTTCGACCATGGCGTCGAGCGGGTTGCCCGGCAACAGGCCGATCAGGGTCGCGGGCAGTTCGTCGACGCCGGGCATGTCCGCCGCAGTAACGTCGTTTGTTGCCGGTGCCGGCGTGGCCAGTCCCTTCAACATGCTGCCGGGGTTCATCAGGTTGCCAATCCAGAGGCCAATGGCGGCGGCGATGGCGGTGGTGATGACAAAGAAGCCGGTGACTCGCAGCCCCAGTTTACGCAGCTGATCAAGATTCTCGCTGGCGGCCAGGCCTCGTACAACGGAGGCGATGACCAGGGGAATGACAATCATCTGGATGGTGGCCAGGAACAACTGTCCGGGGAAAGCCAGCCAGTTCCCGATCAAAGTACCGGTATTGGGTTCCACCAGACCCACTGACGGCCCCAGTATGGTGCCCACGATAAGCCCCAGGAACATGCCGACCAGAACTTTCAGCCAAAGCCGCCCCTGAACCAGTGCGGAGAGGTAGCTGCTCAGATTGCGTAGCTGTCGCGGATAGTAGGTGTTGTTGGCCATGGCGGGGAGTCGTCCGTGTGTCTGTACGTTGCCTTCCGGAAGCTTAGTGCATTACACAACAGCGCGGGCGGTGTGGCCCTGAGCTGGGTCAACTCTGAACCAGAAGCCGGTCAACCGTTGCCGGACGAACGGAGTCGATCTCCGGGGCTGTCAGCGGCCGAGAGTCCCCGGGCGCCAGGGCGGCGTCCAGTTCGATGGCTCCCATTTGTTCCCGATGCAGCGAGGTAATGCGGTTGCCGACAGCATGAAACATTCGCTTCACCTGGTGGTAGCGGCCCTCGTAAATCGTTACTCGCGCTGCCTGCGGCCCGAGCAGTTCCAGCGTGGCCGGGGACGTCCTCAGCTGTTCGAACTCAAACCAGATGCCTTCGGCAAAGCATTGTGCAGTCTCTTGGCTGATAGGGTCGGCGGTCTCGACCCGATACACCTTCGGCAGTTTGATTTTCGGCTCCGTCAGCTGACGCGACCAGGTGCCGTCGTTGGTGAGAATCAGCAAGCCGGTACTGGCTCGGTCCAGCCGCCCGGCGATGTGCAGTTCCTGGCGCAGGGATGGGGCAATGAGATCCAGCACCGTCGTGTGAACGTCATCCACGGTGGCGCTGAGGTAGCCCGCGGGTTTGTGAAGCATCAGGTAGTGGGCAGTGTCGCCGGGCTGGATGATTGCCTCGTCGACTCTGACCGTGGAAAAACGATCCACATCCCTGGCCGGAACCCGGCAGGGTGTCCCGTTTACAGTCACCCGACCCGCTGCGATCAGCGCGTTGGCTCGCTTGCGGCTGACCCCGTCCCGGTTGCTGAGAATTCTGGAAAGCTTCATGGTGTTAATCGACTATGCTGTGAGGAAGTCACGACAATAATACGAGGAATTGCCATGCCATTCTCTGCTGATCACCTTGCCGAACTCAATCTTCTGGCCCAGTTTCCGTCGAGCTCCACCCAGGAGGGGATCAAGGTGCATGCCCATTCTGCGTCTGCGGAAACCGTCAGGGCAGCGGAGAATCTGTTTGCCCGGGGCCTGATCAGCCAGAAGGATGGTGGTTACCTGACGCCGTTGGGGGCCGAGGCCGTCGAGCTCACCCAGAAACTCCACGCCATTTTCAGCAACCAGTGACGGTAAGGCGTTGCCGATGAAGTCGGCTTTGAGCGCCAGTCTGCTCGCGCGTTAGGGTGTTGCCATGGGCAACTGGAAAAAGTCTCCGATTCTGTGGATGGCGGGCAGCGTTGCCGGAGTCGGCGCGATAGTCGGACTCCTGTACGCGTTCGGCGTTCACCATCAGGTGCTTGAGCTGCTGCGCTGGGTCGATAGTCAAGGTATGTGGGCGGCGGCGATGTTCATCGGCATCATGGCACTGGCCATGGTGCTCCTGCTGCCCGGGGTCTTGCTGACTACTGGCGCGGGATTTGTGTTTGGCGTGGTCCAGGGCACCACCTACGTGGTAGTAGGGACAACCCTGGGATCAGCCATCGCGTTTCTAATTGCCCGTCATTTTCTGGGCGAACACGCCCATGTCTATATCCGGAGCAGGGCCCGGCTGTCAGTGGTCAGTAGTGAGATGGCTCCCCACGGCTGGAAAATCGTGTTGCTCACGCGACTGATCCCGTTCTTTCCGGGCAAGCTCTCCAATTTCCTGTTTGGTCTGACCAACTTTTCGTTCGGTGGCTTTATCGTGGGGACGTTCTTTGGCGTGATTCCGTTTTCCCTGCATAACGTTTACCTGGGCTCGCTGGCGGCGGATCTGTCAACGCTCGGTGCTCGCGAAAGCGCCCGCACGCCGTTGGAATGGACCATCTACGGGGCCGGTTTTGCCGGTACCGTGCTGGCGGTGGTGTTTCTCAATCGGCTGGCCCGCCGGGCACTGGCCCGTTACCGGATAGAGACGGAAACCACGGAGGAGGACTACACCCCATGAGCTGGATGAAATGGTTGCCCTGGCGTTATCTGGTCAAGCATATGGCCCATCGGCATGGTTTTCTCGACCCGATCGCTCTGCTGGGCAAACTGCATGGCTTTGCCCAGCCGTCGGAAGTGGGCGAGCCTATCGAGCTGCTGCGGGCCGGGGTGGTGTTCCATGCCCGAGGCCTGATCAACAGCCGGGTGATCCAGCACAATCTGGATTGGGTCTGGCCCTATTGGGTGGAGCGCCAGTTTGACCCCACAGACGCTGCCTTCATCCCCCGGGCTTTCTCGATTACCCACATCAACCTGAGTAACCGCAACTGGACTGCCGTGGGCCAGCCGGATGTGGAAGCCTTGCCGGTTGTGGATCCACGGGGGCTGTTGACCCCGTTGTACGATGGCTGGTCCCTGGATGGCTGGCTCCTGGCGGACGACGGCCGTTGCCTGCTGCCATCTCGTTGCCGGGTCAGCCGGCAGTGGCAGGAGCTCGGTAGCAATCCCTGCGTGGTCACTGAATCGGAGATGGAGGGGCTGAAGCTGATCAGCCGTGCGCGGGTCGTGATCGAGCATGGCCGACCGGTATGCCAGCTTGAATTGGAGGGGCACTCTGACGTTTCCGGTTCATTGGTGTTATCGCTGCGCCCCGCCAATCCGGAAGGGGTCGCCTTCATTCACCGGGTGAACCTGTCGGACCAACGCGACGCCTGGCGGGTGGAGGGCAAACAGCCGGTGTTCTTCAGTGAGCCGGCTCGCAGCCACCACGTCTCTGACTACCGGCAGGGGGATGTTCATATCCATCTGGCGGACAAGGAAGATCAGACCGAAGGCGTATGTGACGTGGGTATGGTTACCGCGGCAGCGCTGTTTCCGGTACAGGCTGGGAAAGCTGCCAAGCTGACGGTTACCGTGCCCCTGGCAGATGAACCGGTGGCTGGTCTGCGCCCGGAAGCCTGGGACGAAACACTGGAGGGCCACGCCCGGCTGGAGTGCCCGGATGAAACCTGGCAGTTTCTGTACGAGGCCGCAATCCGGTCGCTGGTGCTCCATTCGCCTGAAGACGTCTACCCCGGTCCCTATACCTACAAGCGATTCTGGTTCCGGGACGCCGCGTTTATTATCCATGCGCTGCTGTGTGCCGGAATGACCGAGCGTGCCGAGCGCGCCCTGAACCAGTTCCCGGACCGCCAGCTGAAGAACGGGTATTTCCGGTCCCAGGAGGGCGAGTGGGATGCCAACGGCGAAGTTCTGTGGATTTTGCAGCGCTTTTTCGCGATGACGGGGCGGAAAATGCCCATCGACTGGTTTGAACCGGTCAGCAAGGGCGCTCACTGGATCCAGAAGAAACGCGTGAGCGGTACCCTGGACAAGCCCCATGCCGGGCTGTTGCCGGCAGGGTTCAGTGCCGAACATTTGGGCCCCAACGATTACTATTACTGGGATGATTTCTGGGGTATCGCCGGTTTGAGAGCAGCCTCCGAACTGCTGGCCTCGGACGATCCGGACACCAGTGACATGTTTGCGGCCGGGGCCCGGGAATTCACCCAGACCGTGGACCGCAGCCTCGCCGGCTGTGAACGCCGGCTCAAACGCCCTGGCATGCCAGCGTCCCCCTATCGACGGATGGATGCCGGAGCTATCGGGTCCCTGGCAATGGGGTATCCGACCCAGCTCTGCCAGCCGGATGATCGCCGGTTGCTCGATTGTGTCGAATTCCTGCTGGAGAACTGTTTTGTGAAGGGGGCGTTCTACCAGGATATGATCCACTCCGGACTGAACGCATACCTCACCCTGCATGTGGCCCAGGTACTGCTTCGGGCCGGCGATGCCCGTTATCTTGACCTGATGGACTCCGTGGCGGGCCTCGCCTCGCCAACGGGTCAGTGGCCGGAGGCTATCCATCCCGGCACCGGGGGTGGATGCATGGGCGACGGTCACCACGTCTGGGCCTCGGCCGAGTGGGTGCTGATGGTTCGGAACTGTTTCGTACGGGAGGAGGGTGACCGGCTGATTCTCTGCGCCGGGGTGCCTGAGCGCTGGCTGGACCAGGACCGGCCCATCCGTTTCGGGCCCGCGCCCACCAGTTTCGGACCCATCTCCATAGCCATTCAGCCGCGTCAGGGGGCCGCGCCGGATGTTACCTGGAGCGGCCATTGGCATGCAGAAGAACCAACCGTTGAGGTGCACCTGCCCGGTAGGGAAACCCGATGATCTGTACTGGTTATTCACCCGGTTTTCTGTATCTGTTTTGTTTGCCAGCTAACTACTATAGTGGCCGTACTGGAAGCCATCACTGATTTCGGTTGCAACGCATGCGTTCATTCTTCTATTCGTTTTTTGTTCCCGCCCTGTTTGTCTGGCTCTGGAGCACCGGTTTTATTGGCGCCAAATACGGTTTGCCCTTTGCGGAGCCGTTTACGCTCCTGTTGATCCGTATGCTGTTGACGCTGGTTTTGCTGCTCGGGCTGGCCTGGCTGATGAAGACTCGCTGGCCGGGCTGGCGCGGCGCCGGCCACCTGGCCGTCACCGGCATCCTGGTTCACGGCTGTTACCTGGGCGGCGTTTACTATGCCATTGAGGGTGGGATGGCATCGGGTATTGTGTCGCTGATTGTTGGCCTTCAGCCGCTGGTCACCGCGGCGGCGGCGGTCGTGTTCCTGAAAGAGACCGTGAGTCGTCGCCAATGGCTGGGCCTGGCGCTGGGGCTGGTTGGCGTGACCCTGGTGCTGGTGGAAAAGTTCGGCGGCACCGGATCCAGTGTCGGGTTTTCGCCTTGGGCCCTGCTGTGGGCAGTCTTCGCGCTGGCGGGGATCTCCATGGGCACGGTGTACCAGAAACGCCACGGCACCGGAGCGGATCTGGTTGCCGGTACCCTGATCCAGTACGGCGCTGCCGCCACCTTCTTTGCCATCGGTGCCTTCGCCCTGGAGTCCAGGGAGGTTGAGTGGAGCCTGCAACTGCAGCTGTCCATGGCCTGGCTGGTCCTCGGTGTGTCCATCGGTGCAATCCTGCTGCTGATGTGGCTCATTCGCCAGGGCGCTGCCTCCCAGGTGGCGAGCCTGTTCTACCTGGTGCCCCCGGTTACGGCACTGGAAGCCTACCTGCTGTTCGATGAGCGCCTCGGGGGCCTGGCCATGATTGGCGGCCTGGTGGCCATTACCGGGGTGGCCCTGGTCGTTACCCAGAAGAAGTCCGCATGAACGAGACCACCCGGGGCGTCTGTTATGGACTGTCTGCCTACACCATCTGGGGCTGTTTCCCGCTGTTCTTCGCGCTTTTCGAAGGGGTGCCGGCGTTCGAAATCCTGGTTCACCGGATTATCTGGTCCTGCGTCTTTCTGGCTTTGGTGATCACGGGGCTGCGTCGTTGGCCAGCCGTGCGGGCAGCGCTCGGGAATCCCAGGCAGTTATGGCGGGTGCTGGGCTGTGCCCTGCTGATCGCGGCGAACTGGGGTATATACATCTATTCCGTGGAGACCCGGCACGTACTGCAGGCAAGTCTTGGCTATTTCCTGACGCCGCTGGTGAACGTCGCCCTGGGCATGCTGGTGCTTCGCGAGCGGATGGGGCCGTGGCAAATGGCGGCAGTGATGCTGGCCGGCATCGGTATTCTGATCCAATTGGTCATGCTCGGCGAGTTGCCCTGGATTACCCTGGCGCTGGCGATCAGTTTCGGCACCTACGGTTTGCTGCGCAAGCAGGTCGTGCTGGACGGGCTGTCGGGTCTGTTTGTGGAAACTCTGTTGCTGTTGCCCGTCGGGTTGATGACCTTCGGCTGGCTTCGCCATGCGGAGCTGTCCCACTTCGGCGACAGCGTTTCTATCGGCGCACTGCTGATGGCGAGCGGAATCGTCACCGCCATTCCGCTGCTGTTGTTCGCGGGCGCGGCGCGCCGCCTTCGCCTGGCTACGGTAGGGTTTCTGATGTACATCAACCCGACGCTGCAGTTCTTCATCGCGCTGCTGGTCTTCGGGGAACCCCTGAGTCAGGTCCAGCTGGTCAGTTTCGTGGTGATCTGGGTCGCCCTGGCCCTGTACACCTGGTCGTCCTGGCACTACCGGCCACGGGTGCCGGCAGGACAGAACTGACGTGCCCGGCCAGATCAGGCCATGGTGGCCAGCAGGTCGTTGATCGCCCGGGCGAAGGGCACTGGGGAATCTTCCTGAAGGAAGTGGCCGCCCTTGAGGGTGACGTGGGGCTGGTTTTTGGCGCCCGGAATTCGCTCCTGCAGGTACCGGTCGCCACCCCGGGTAATCGGATCGCCATTACTGAAGGTGGTGAGGAATGGCTTTTCCCATTGTTCCAGTACCTTCCAGGCGGATCGATTGGCGTCTGTGGCCGGGTCGTCCGGGGTCATGGGCACCAGCCTGGGAAAGGCCCGGGCACCTGCCTTGTACTTTTTGCCGGGAAACGGAGCGTCGTAGGCGCGCATCTCCTCCGGCCCCAGTTTGCGGAACGAGCCGGTCCTGATGATCCGGGCAATGGGGAACCACGGGCTGTACAGGGCAAAATTCTTCCAGATCTTGAACGCCGGTGGCGCTTTCTGATCGCCGGTCGGCAGCATGCCGTTGCCCACTACAATGGCCCGGAACCGGTCCGGGTTCTCGGCTGCAAGGCGCAGGCCCAGTAACGATCCCCAGTCCTGGCACACCAGGGTGATGTCAGTCAGTTCGAGCTGGTCAATGAACGACTGCATCCAGTCCATATGCTGCTGGTAACTGTAATCATCAATCGACGTGGGTTTGTCGGATTTGCCGAAGCCGATCAGGTCCGGCGCAATGACCCGATGGCCCGCCGCCGCACAGACCGGAATCATGTGCCGGTAGAGGTAGGACCAGGAGGGCTCACCGTGCAGCATCAGTATCGGCCTGGCCTCCGCGGGTCCCTCGTCGACATAATGCATTCGCAGGTTATCAAGCTGGACGTAGTGGGGCTCGAAGGGGTAATCCAGCAGGCGTTCAAATCGCTTATCGGGGGTTCTGACGAAATCCATGGCGGAGGCCTTGTTATCCTTTTTTGTTCGTCTGGCTGAGGCCGGTCGGCTTCAGAGTTCTGTGGCGAAGAGTGTGCCCAGTCCCTGCTGGGGCGTCAATTTGCCACACAGACGCAGCCCTTCCCAGAAGCTGACCTGGTTGGCGGTGAGTACCGGTTTGCCGGCCGCGGTTTCCAGCTCCTCCAACCAGCTTGCCGAGTGCAGTGCGGTGTCCGGGATCAGCACGGCATCGGCATCCGGGTGATTGTTCTCGCTAACGAACCGCAGCACGGCGTCCCTGCCCAGCATGCCGGCTTCGGCGGCGGTGGCAATACCGTGGCTAGCCAGTCTCACCACCTCAATGTCGAAGTGTTCCAGAAAGCTCTGGAACAGGGCGGCCACGTCGTCCGGATAGGTGGCCGCGATGGCTACCTTCCGGGCATCGATCGCAGTGACTGCCCGGGCGAACGCCATGGCGGTGGTGGACGCTGGAACCTGCAAGGCTTTCTCCAGGGTATCGATCTGCTCCCGGATGCCATCGAGCCCCCGGACAAAACTGGCGCTGGTGGAGGTCCATAGAACCGCTTCAATGCCCGAGTCGCGAAGCCGGGCCGCACCCTCGATCAGTCTCGGGGGGCTCCCCATCTCGGTCAGCGCCTCCACCGTGTGAGCGTCTGCAGTAAAGTTCGTGTGGATGACCCGGATGTCTGCGGCCGGGTGCACCATCCTGGCCAGGCGCGGATAATCATCCTCGGCAGCGTGGCCGGGATACAGGAAACCGATATGGGCGACATAACCATTGTTCTCCATACATCAACCATAGTCGTGAGGCGGATTCGGGGCCAATGGGTTATCGTTTGTCTGAATACGGTGCTGTGTGCGATGCGCGATCGAACGGGCAGATACAGGAACGATCTGAAATGACCCATTGGCTGGTGGCAAACCGGAAAGCCGGTTCGGGCGAACGGGGGCGAGAATTCTGGCGTGACGCACTGGCGTCAGCCGGTATCCCGGATCCGGAATGCTGTGACTTCGGCGACGATGATTGGGCCGACAGAGTGAAAGCCGGGGATGTGGTTATGGTAGCCGGCGGTGATGGCTCAGTGAATCGCGGAGCGCAGTTGTGCGTGGAAAAAGAGGCCACCCTGGCGGTTCTGCCGTCGGGCACCGCTAATGACTTCGCCCGTAATCTGGGACTGCCCGAAGAGCCCGCCGAGCTGTGTGCCCTCATTGCCAGCGGTACCCGACAGTGGGTGGATGTTGCGGAATTCGGCCAATCGCTGTTTCTCAATGTCGCCCATATTGGCCTCGGAACCTTGCCCGTGCGGGAGTCGGAAGGTACGGAAAAAAAACTGTTCGGTCGCTTCAGTTACGGCCTGGGGTTGTTACGGCGGATCAACGCCAAACGAGGTTTCCGGGCGGAAATTCGCTGTGACAAGGCTTTTGTCAAAGGGCGGTGGCTGTCCATTGCCGTGGCCAGCGGCGCCTTTTTCGGTGGCGGGAACGAGATTCCCGAGGCGTCCGCCAATGACGGTCAGCTGGATGTCATCGCAGTAAAACCACGGCACCTGTTCCAACTGCTGCTCACCTTTCTGATGGTCCGGCTACACCGGCGCTCCCCCCAGCGGACCAGCACTATTGTCCACCTGAAGGGCATACGCTGTTCGGTACGGACCGGGAAGCCGAAAACGGTCACCGCGGATGGCGACGTCGTAGGAAAAACGCCACTTGATGTGGTGTGTCGGCCGCACGTACTGTCGGTGATCGGCCCCACGGTAGTCAGTACCGGCGAGCCGCCTTCCAGCGGTCGTGACCGACACTGAAGGATCTTTTCAAGGTATTGATTTCGATTCGTTTCCTTTCCGGATACGTTTTGTCACTGACTTTTTTTCGTGGACGCGCAATCATGGGCGTTATTGGCAGAATCGCTCAAGTCGACTGGCCGGAACGTACAGTATGTAGCTTTTGCAATGATGGCGTCTGGCTCGGTCAGGTAACCTGCCGGTGAATGGTCCCTCTTCATCAACCCTATCTTTGATCAAGGACACGAAATGCCCAGTGAATCAACAGCGGTCGTAACCACCCTATTCAAGGCCGCCAAATCCGGTGTTCTGGCTCTCACACTCGCAGCCTTCGCTACTGCCTCGGTTGCCGCCGAAAGGCTCTACATTTTTACCGAGAACTACCCGCCCTACAACGCGTCGGTATCCGGTAAGAGCTTTGCCCATGACGAGGATGACATCACCGGTATCTGCAGCGATATGGTTAAGGCCATGCTGGCCCGGGTGGACTATGACTACGTGATGAAGATGCGGGCCTGGAGCTACGCCTATGACTGGGTCCAGGGCCGCGAGAACCATGGGCTGTTCTGCACGGCCCGAACCGAGGAGCGTGAAGACCTGTTCCAGTGGGTCGGGCCATTGGCCTCGATAAAGTGGACGCTGTTTGCCGCCCCGGATTCGGACATCACCCTGGATAGCCTGGAGGACGCCAGGGAGCTTCAGATTGCCGGTTACAAAGGCGATGTCATGTCGGAGTACCTGGTGGGTCAGGGATTCAATGTGGCCATGGGTATGTCGGGTGACGTGAACACCCGGCGACTGATGCTGGGGCAGGCAGATCTATGGGTAACGGACGGTTTGGTCGGGCCACTGGTCGCCGAGCAGGAGCATGGGATTACCGGGCTGAAACCGGTTCTGGTTTTCCGTGAGACACCCATGTATCTGGCCTTCAGCAAGAACACCGATCCCGCCATTGTCGCCGACCTGCAGCAGGCTCTGGATGCCGCCCGCGCTGCCGGCGAGCTTGACGCCATCGCGGCGCGTTACGAGTAGGGGCTGTTCTCGGGGCCCGCGCTGCCAGGGCGGGCTGAAACCGGGCGGCGGAGCCTGCGTGCCAGTTCGACAAACGGGGTGACAATCAGGCTGTACAGGGTCAGGTAGCGTTCCTGGTCCAGCGCCCCGGTTCCGAAGCGAATGGGTTCGGGGTTGTTCGTGGTGGTGTACAGGGTGCCGAACATCCAGTCCCAGAGTGAGAGGTTGGTCCCGAAGTTCTTGTTGAAGTGCCGTGGGGCATCACTGTGGTGAATCTGGTGCTGGGCGGGACTGTTGAGTATGTGTTCGAGATTCGGGCCGAACGACAGCCAGACATGACTGTGCCGGAGGTTGGCGGCAAGGGCATTGAAAACGAACACCAGGTAGGTCACGCCGAACAGGGTATACCGACTGATTTCACCGCCGCACAGGTACCAGAAAATCCCCGCGTAAAGCCCGATGCAGAGGGCTGTTGCCAGGCGCTCCACTATTTTTTCAACGAAATGTATCCGGCTGGCCGTCACCGGCACCAGCACCGGTGCCGAGTGATGCACCTTATGGAATTCCCAGAGCCAGCGTGAATGGAACGCCCGGTGTACCCAGTAATGCTTGAAGTCCTGAACCAGGAATACGCCCAGGCCATACAGCAATGACAGGGCGAGATTGTTGCCCATCTCGGGCCTGGCTCCCCACAGGTTGTTGAAAAAGGCAATGTAGTCGCCGGAGGTCAGGATCAGGGGATCCACCAGGGCCACTGCCGGCAGGACCAGGACAACTTTGAGGATGGCGCGAACCAGATAGTACTGGTAATCGAGCAGGGCCGAGCGATGCAAGTTCACGCTGCGACCGCCGATAAACTGCCAGAAAGAGGGTGCATCGGTCTGTCCGCGGTGTTTTCTGAAGCGGAACAGACCGTAGGCTACCGCGTAGGAAACGCACAGAAAGAACACGCCAAAGCGTCCGTTCAGATCAAATATCCCGGTAAATCGATCGAAAACCGGATCGAGAACGACACGGTTCAATTCAGAAAAGAGAAAATCCAGCTGCTCCAACGCGCCACCACCCACGACTGCCAATGGCGGCGAAGTTTATGGAATATCTGCAGGAAACGCAATGATAGTAATTCTCAGTCAGTGTGTGCCGCGAGCTGGGGCCGGGCACGCGCGGGCGTTACGTAGCTGAAACGGCGGCGGTATTCCTCCATGGTGCAGCCGACATTCCGTTTGAACAGGCGCCGGAACGAGCTGGCATCTTCGTAGCCGACATCCCAGATAATCTGGGCGGTCTGGCGCCGGGTCGATTCCAGGCCATGTTTGGCGGCTTCAATCCGCAGGTGTTGCAGGTAATTCAATGGTGTTTCGCCCGTGGCATCCTTGAACCGGCGCTTGAACGTTCTCGGCCCCAGTCTGGCCCGTTCGGCCAGGTCGTCGATGGCGATTGGGTCGGCGTAGTGCTGCTCCAGCCAACTCTGGATGTCTCCAATTACCTCGTCTTGGTGGGCCCTGCTGCTATAAAAGTTCATGTAGGGCGTCTGCTCGGCCCGGCGTGCGTCCAGGATCAGTAATTTGCTGCAGGCCACTGCGAGCGCGGGGGAACCCAGCCTCTCGACCAGGTAGAGGCACAGGTCAATGAACGAGGTTGCGCCACCGGCACAGATGATCTGGCCGTTATCGATCAGCAATTGCTCCGCTTCCAGCCTGATGCCCGGGTAGCGCCGGCGAAAGGCCGGAGCCGCGCGCCAGTGGGTTGTGGCGACGTGTTGTTCCAGCAACCCGGCCTCGGCAAGCACGAAACTGCCAGTGCAGACGCTGGCGACAATCGCTCCCCGGTCCACGGCCGAGCGCAACCAGGGATGAAGTGGGCGGGACTGGTCGAGCGCCGCACTGATGTGACGGTCACCGATCACGGCCTCCATCGCCGACCCAACGATGATGACATCGGGCTGGAAATCCTCCCAGCGCACCGTTGGTGCAATCGGAATCCTGCTGAAGGAGTGGACCGGCTCATTATCGATGGTCACGATCTGGCAATCGAACAACGGCTCGTTCCGGGCTGTGCCCCGGTCGCAGTAGTTGGCGGTGGCGAAAAAATCCATGACACCGACAATGCCACTGCCGTGGCAGAAGGGCAGGGCGACAATGGCGATCTTGTTCATGGTGGGGTGTCCTTTTTCGCATCTACAGTGTCAAATATGACACTCACGGGCCGGTCTGGCAAGTCGTAATCTGAAACGGTCAATCAGGTTGGCCACCCGGCCAACAGCGAAGGAGGGATTGTCATGACTGCCCAATTCACAACCAACACAGACGCCGCAAAACGGCTTCCCGAGGCTCCACTGGCTCATCGCAACGGACGGGTGGCTGCCGTGGGAACGGCCCTGCAATGGCTGCATCGGGTCGCGCCCCGCACAGCCGGGAATATTGTCGAGAACCTGTTCTTTTCGCCCCAGCGGCTGCCACTGCCAATTCGCTATGAATACCTGCTCGACGAGGCGAGCAGTTACACGCAGCTCCAGTACGGTGCCCACACCATCCCGGTATTCAGCTGGGGGGATGGTCCGGTGGTCATGATGGTGCACGGCTGGTCCGGCGGCGGCATCCAGTTCGGAGCGTTTGTAAAGCCTCTGGTCAAGGCCGGTTTTCGGGTTGTGGTGTTTGATGCGCCCGCCCATGGCCGGGCCCAGGGGAGCCAGACCAACCTATACGAGATGGCGGATGTGGTGTTCAAGGTCGCCGCCAGCGTGGGACCGGTCGAGGCCATCATTGCCCATTCCATTGGTTCGCTTGCGGCCGCGCGGGCCGTGGTGGATGGGGTTCGGGCCAAGCATCTGATCATGCTGGCTCCGCCGCGGGATCTGGCTTCCGTGGTTGCCGGCTTCGGGGCCACACTCGGGCTTTCAGAAGCTCTGGTTTCCGAGCAGCGCCGGCGGATGGAGCAGCGATTTGGCCCGGATGTCTGGCGCCAGTTTTCGTTCGATGATCTGGCACCGGAGCTGGCCCCCCGGGGGCTGGTGGTGATCGATCGCGATGATCAATCTGTTCCGGCCAGTCACAGTGATCGGGTCCACCTGAAATGGCCCGGCTCGGAAAAATTGCAGACAGAAGGCCTGGGGCATTACAAATTGCTGTGGCACCCGAGTGTGGTGGAACGGATATACCAGCGGCTCGCGACCGCGGGCTAGAACCAGAGCCCGATCTCAGGATCGGGCTCTCTTCGTTCAATCGCCAGGCCGCGTGCTTCCAATAACTGCACCAGGGTCTCGGTGTCCTCAATGTTCAGGAAGGTGCCGAGCGTCACACTGGTGTCCCGGTGGATCAATTCCAGTTTGGGTGGCGTGAAGGGATGTGGCGGAGCACTCAGGCGCAGACGCGCATAGCGCCTGGGCAAGGTCCATTCCGCCAGTTTCCGCGTCCGTCCTTTCTCCAGATGGATGTCGGCGTCATTGATGGTCAGAACTTCCCGGCGCTGGCAGGCCCGTGAGGTGAGGTAGAAACCCGCCGCTAGGGCAGCCAGTTCCAGTCCGGCGAAAGGAATGATGACCCAGGCGCCAGCGACCGCCATGCCAGCGGCAATCACTGCAGAAACAGTCAGCAGGCCCAGCCAGATCCTGACATTGCCACGCCAGCTCAGGGAGTGATTGGGGGTCAGCAGAAGCCGGAAGCCCTCCGGATGCGTGAGATGCTCCACCATAGTCCGATGCCTTTCGAGTCAGGCCTTTTCGGTATACGACGTGTTGCAGCGCTCCGATGATGGGGTAGCCTGAAAGATTGGTAATTCAAACAGGATTCAAACCACGACATACTGAGCGCCCTTAATTGATGATAGTCAAAACTGTCTGGTGACGAACCTGTGGCACGACAATCCCTGATCAGAAAATCCCTGAACGCACTGGCGTGGACGTTGGTGGGTGCCCTGGTGCTGGTGTTCGCCGTGATCACCCTGTTCCGGTTCGTGGATCCGCCGACCTCAAGCTTCATGCTGGGCTATCGGGTGTCGGCTCCGGGGCAGTCATTGCATCAGGAGTGGGTCGATTTGGAGGCGATTTCTCCCTGGATGCCGCTGGCCGTTGTGGCCAGTGAAGATCAGCGTTTTCCTCATCATTGGGGCGTGGATTTTAATGCCATCCGCAAGGCCCTGGCGGAATACAACGCGGGTGAAGGCCTGCGAGGTGCCAGCACCATCACTCAACAGACGGCGAAGAACCTGTTTCTGTGGAACGGTCGCAGTTTTGTGCGTAAGGCGCTGGAGGCCGGGCTGGCGTTGGGCATTGACGCACTCTGGCCGAAGAAGCGCATTCTCGAGGTGTACCTGAACATCGCGGAGTTTGGCCCCGGCATTTATGGCGTGGAGGCCGCGAGCCGTCTTTACTTCGGTGTTGCGGCCAGCCGGCTCTCCCAGGTTCAGGCGGCCAGGCTGGCGGCGGTGCTGCCAAATCCGAAAGTGTTGAGTGCGGTGAGCCCCTCGGCCTACGTCTGGGATCGGGTCTACTGGATCCGGGACCAGATGGGCCAGTTGTCGGGCCTGAATTACCTGCGTGGCGTGCTGCAGTAGCGCCGTTCCGGCCGGCCCACACTGCCGTAACTGACTTCCGCCGTGCCGATTTAAAGGCGGTGCGCCCGGCATTGTGAGAGACTGGCATCAGAGACTGGGGAGGAGATAGGGCTTTGAAGGTAATGGTAGTGGGGGCAACCGGACTTACCGGCGCCAAAGTCGTTGAGGGGTTGCTGGCGCGCCCTGAAGTCGAGGCGGTGGTCACCCTGGTACGGCGAAAGACCGACAGGGTTCACCCCAAACTGACGGAACACGAGGTCAATTTTGACAACCTGGAGGCGTCGTCCGGGTTGTTCAGCGTCGATGCCATCGTCTGCTGTCTTGGCACCACCATCAAGAAAGCCGGATCCCGGGAACAGTTTCGAAAGGTGGATTACGGCTATTGCCTGAAAACCGCGGAACTGGGCCGGGCGGCCGGTGCTGGCGGGTTTATCCTGATGTCCGCCATTGCGGCCTCGTCCGATTCAACCATCTTCTACAATCGGGTGAAGGGGGAGCTGGAAGACGCTGTGCGCGGGCTGGGTTACCCCTACCTGTCGATCTATCATCCGAGCCTGTTGCTGGGCGACAGGCAAGAACAACGCACCACAGAGGCGCTGGGGATCAGAGTGATGCCCCTGGTAAACCGGGCGCTCATAGGCCCGTTGGAGAAATTCCGGGGCGTGCCGGCGGCCACCGTGGCCCGGGCCATGGTCAACGAGGTGTGTGCGTTGCCCCCCGAGCGAATGGCCGGGCAGGGCACGCAGACCCGTGAGTACCCGGACATCGTCGCACTGGCGCACTGAGCCGGAGTTACTCTCCGGCCAGAATCCAGGCTGCGGCCTTTTCCGCAATCATCAGGGTAGGTGAGTTGGTGTTGCCGCTGGTAATCGTCGGCATGACACCTGCGTCGACTACTCGCAGGCCGCTCACGCCCCGGACCTTCAGGCGGGGATCGACCACGGCCATGTCGTCATCGGGCCGGCCCATGCGTGTGGTGCCTACCGGGTGGAAGATGGTGGTGCCGATGTCACCCGCCAGCTTGGTCAGTTCGTCGTCGGTCTGATATTGCAGGCCGGGTTTGAACTCCTCTGGCTGGTACTGGGCAAAGGCTTCCTGCTCGGCAATGCGGCGGGTCACCCTGAGGGAATCCGCTGCCACCTTCCGGTCCTCGGGCGTGCTCAGGTAATTGGGCGCAATTGCGGGCGCCTGTTTCGGATCCCGGCTGCGAATGCGCACGGTGCCGCGGCTGGTCGGATTGAGGTTGCACACGCTGGCGGTGATCGCCGGGAAGTTGTGCAGGGGTTGCCCGAAGGCATCCAGGCTCAATGGCTGGACGTGGTACTCGATGTTGGCGTGCTCGAATTCCTCGGAGCTGCGGGTAAACAGGCACAACTGCGAGGGCGCCATGCTCATGGGGCCAGACCGGGTCAACAGGTATTCCAGGCCGATGCGGGCCTTGCCCACCAGCGAATTTGCCATGGTGTTCAGGGTGGTGGCGCCGTGGACTTTGTAGATCGAACGAATCTGCAGGTGGTCCTGCAGGTTCTCGCCCACACCAGGCAAGTCGGCCACCACCGGTATGTCGTGCGCTTTCAACAGGTCAGCCGGCCCGATGCCTGATAGCTGCAGCAGTTGGGGCGAACCAATGGCGCCGGCGGACAGAATGACCTCCCGGCTTGCCTGGGCTGCGATCTCGCCTTCACCGGGCCGCTCAACCCGGACCCCGGTGCAGTGGGGTTCAGCGCCACCGGTCGTCTCCAGGCCGAGCACGTGGGTGGAGTGCCACAGGGTCAGGTTGGGGCGCTTCTCGGCTTCCCTGAGGAAGGCCTTGGAGGTGTTCCAGCGCCAACCCGAACGCTGGTTGACCTCGAAATAATCAACGCCCTCGTTATCACCCCGGTTGAAGTCCCGGGTTCGGGGGATGCCGGCCTGAACGCAGGCTTCGGCAAAGTCCTCGAGGACCTTCCATTTCAGACGCTGGTGCTCAATGCGCCATTCCCCGCCGTGGCCGTGGTATTTGCGATGATCCGGGTCGGCGTCACCACCGTCGTCGAGGCGATAGTGATCCTCGTGCCGCATGAAATCCGGCAGGCAGTTGTCCCAGGTCCAGGCGTCTTCGCCGGTGAGTTCAGCCCATTGATCGTAATCCCGGGCCTGGCCGCGGATGTACAGCATGCCGTTGATGCTGGAGCAACCTCCGAGGGTCTTGCCCCGGGGGTAGATCAGCGTGCGGCCATTGAGTCCTGGCGTCGGATCGGTGCGGAAACACCAGTCGGTGCGCGGATTGTCGATGCAGTAGAGGTAACCCACCGGAATGTGAATCCAGTGGTAGTTATCCCGGCCACCCGCTTCGATCAAGAGAACCCGGTTGTTGGGGTCTGCGCTCAGACGGTTGGCCAGCAGGCAGCCGGCGGAGCCGGCACCCACCACGATGTAGTCGAACTCAAGCTGTCCCTGTGCGTTCTTGTTGTCGGACATGGCTTTCTCCGAATCCTGTCTTAACGGTAGAGGCCACGGCGTTACTTGGCCGTGGGCATCACAAATTCAGCGCCGGCATCAATGGAATCGGACCAGCGCTGCATGATGGATTTCTGCCGGGTGTAGAAGCGCACCCCTTCCTCGCCGTAGGCGTGGGTGTCGCCAAACATCGAGCGCTTCCAGCCACCGAACCCGTGCCAGGCCATGGGTACCGGGATGGGCACGTTGATGCCGACCATGCCAATCTGGATGCGGCGTCCGAACTCACGGGCAACACTGCCACTTTCGGTGAAACAGCTGACGCCGTTGCCGAACTCGTGGTCGTTGATCAACCGGATTGCGGTGGCCACATCCGGAACCCGGACACAGGCCAGAACCGGTCCGAAGATCTCTTCCTTGTAGATGGTCATCTCCGGCGTGACATGGTCGAACAGGCTGCCGCCCATCCAGAACCCCTCATCGCATCCCTCGCCGGTGCTGGCGCTGTTGAATTCGCGGCCATCGACAACCAGTTCGGCGCCTTCTGTCACGCCTTTCTCAATGTAGCCGGTAATGCGCTGGTGCGCTGCGGCGCTGACGATCGGTCCCATCTCGGCATCCAGTTCCATGCCGTTCTTGACCTTCAGGTCGCGCGCCCGCTCGGCAAGACGCGGCATGATCTTGTCGGCGACATCGCCAACCAGTACTGCCACGCTGATCGCCATGCAGCGCTCGCCGGCGCTGCCATAGGCGGCCCCGATCAGGGCATCGACGGCCTTGTCCAGGTCGGCATCGGGCATTACCACCATGTGATTCTTGGCGCCGCCAAGTGCCTGGATGCGCTTTCCGTGACGGGCGCCGTTCTCATAGATCAGGTTGGCAATGGGCGTGGACCCGACGAAACTCAGCGCCATCACGTCCGGATGCTCGATCAGGGCCTCCACGGCCGTCTTGTCACCCTGTATCACGTTGAACACGCCATCGGGCAGGCCCGCCTGCTTGAGCAGATCCGCAAGCATCAGGGACGCGCTCGGGTCGATCGGGCTGGGCTTGAGGATGAAGGTGTTGCCCGCGGCAATCGCCACCGGGAACATCCACATGGGCACCATTGCCGGGAAATTGAACGGGGTAATGCCGGCAACCACACCCAGCGGCTGGCGGGTCGTCCAGTTGTCGATACCGGTGCTTACCTGTTCGGTGTAGTCGCCTTTCAGCAGCTGCGGGATGCCACATGCAAACTCGACAATGTCGATGCCGCGGGCAACTTCACCCTGGGCATCGGTAAAGACCTTGCCGTGTTCGCGGGTGATGGCCCCGGCAAGTTCGTCTTTGTGGGCATTGAGCAGGGCCAGGAACCGGAACATCACGCGGGCGCGGCGAATTGGCGGCGTGTCGGCCCAGCTGGGGAAGGCGGCGCTGGCCGCAGCTACCGCCTGAGCAACATCGTCCCGGTTTGCCAGAGCAACCTGACCGGTCACCGAGCCGGTGGCGGGATTGAACACGTCCTGGCTTTGGCCCGACGTACCCTCTGACATTTGTCCATTGATATAATGCTGGATCGTTGAGTTGCTCATGGTTTTCGTGTTCCTGCTCCGGTCCGTTTTTTCATCTTCCTCGTCATAACCCGCTAATTGGGGTTTTAATCGGGGTTGATGAAGAATTAAACAGTTAACTTAGTGTCGGCAGGCCCGTGAAGCAATTGAGATTTTCAAAATCATGATATAAGAAAAGCTTATATCGTTTCGGTGTGGGAGTCAGTGATGCAACATCTGCAGGGGTTGCGGGCATTTGTCACGGTGGCGCGGGAAGGCAGTGTCTCGCGGGCGGCCGAACGCCTCCATCTCACCCAGCCCGCCGTCAGCCTCAAACTCAAGCAGTTGCAGGATGATCTGGAGCTGAAATTGTTTCGGCGTAAACCCCAGGGGTTGGTTTTGACCGCCGATGGCCAGAGCCTGCTGCCGGTGGCTGAAAAGGCGCTGGCCGGACTCGCGGCCTTTGAACAAAGTGCCCGCGCGCTTCACAGCACCGTGAGGGGACGACTGAAAATCGGGACCATCGTGGATCCTGAGTTCATTCGACTGGGGGCGTTCCTGCACCGGCTGGTGGACCGGGCGCCTCAACTGGAAACCGAATTGCACCAGGGAATGAGTGGCAGCGTGCTTGAGCAGGTTCGTAGTGGCACGCTGGACGTCGGCTATTTTCTGGCGCCACCCGGAACCGGGCCCGCCTTGTCCGAGCTGGCGCACCGGGAACTGGCGCTGTTCGACTATCACGTGATAGCGCCGGCGGGATGGGCAACCCGGGTGGCAGACACCCGGTGGCAACATCTGGCCAGCCTGCCGTGGATCGTGACCCCGCCGGATTCTGTGCATAACCGCCTGCTGGCCAATGTCATGGAGCCCCTGGGGTTGGTGCCGCACGGTGTCGCCCAGGTTGATCAGGAGGCGTGCATGCTGGATCTGGTTCGCGCGGGGGTCGGGCTGAGCCTGGCTCGGGATGCCCTTGCCATGGCCGAACGCCAGGAACGCGGACTGGTGGTGGTCGGCGGTGTCCGTTTGCCCTGTGCACTGAGCTTTATCTGGCGCAAGGACCGATCGGATGAACCGGTGATTGCCGAAGCACTGGAGGCCCTGGCTGGCGTATGGTTGCTCGGGACGTTCGGCTCAGAGGGCCTAACCCAGGGTCGCATCAAGGAACATCATGATCACGAAGCCCGCGAGTAGCGAAAAGGTGGCCAGGGTCTTGTAGGAGTTCCGATGGGTTTCGGGGATGATCTCGTTGCTGATGATGAACAGCATGGCACCGGCCGCAAAGCCCAGGGTCCAGGGCATGATCGGTTCGGCCAGCCACACCAGTGTAGCGCCGAAGATACCGCCGACCGGTTCGGCCAGTCCGGTAAGCAGGGCAATGCCGAATGCCCGCAGCCGGGAGTAGTTGATCGCCAGCAGTGAGAAGGCGACCGCCAACCCCTCCGGAATGTTCTGGATCCCGATGCCGGTTGCCAGAACGTAGCCGTTGCGCACATCGCCTCCGGCAAAACCGACCCCCACGGCCATGCCTTCGGGGAAGTTGTGCAGGGTGATGGCAATGATGAACAGCCATATCCGACGGATGTGCGCCGGGTGAGGGCCTTCGAGCCCCAGATTGAAGTGTTCGTGGGGCAGCTTCTGATGGATATAGAACAACGCCCCGGCGCCGGACAGGACGCCAAGGATCACGAACAGGGCCGCGGCCCAGGTTGTTCCGATCAGGTCCTCGCCATACTCCAGTCCCGGAAGCAGCAACGAGAAGAACGAGGCGGCCAGCATCACGCCGGCCGCACCGGCCAGCATGCTGTCCTGAAGCCGGTCGGTCAGGGTCCGGAGAAAGAACACGGCCAGCGCGCCGAGGCCGCTGGCCAGGCCGGCCAGAAGACTCGCCAGCGTGCCCAGCCAGACAATGCTGATGTCCGTGCTCATTCATTCTCCCGGGTCTGATGTCCGATTCAGGCGGCCTGTTTACGGCGCCATTCCAGTTCGTTCCGGAGGGTGGCCTTGGGCTGCAGCATGGCAAAGTCCAGATCGTCGATCTCTTTGCCATCTTTGAGCCTCTGGACAAAGTCGGGATTGGCCAGGGCTTTTTTGCCGACGGCCAGGAGTGCATCCGGATACTGCGCAGCGAGGTCCGGGTGGCTGGTTTCGTCAATGCCGCCATTGATGATCAGCGCCACGCCCCCTACGTCACGGACTACATCGGCAAGGGATTTCTCACCCTCGACGAAGGCGGCGCGGCGCACGTCTCCGTCTGTAGTGTGGATGAAATCTGCACCAGCGTCCCGCGCGGCCTCGACAATCTGGCGGAAGCCGGATTCGCCCTCCGGAAGCTGGTAGTCCGGATCGGTCACGGTACCCTGGGACAGTCGAATGCCGAGTGTGAACTCGTTGCCCACGGCATCCCGCACGGCTTTGATGGTCTCGACCACGATCCGCAGACGATTCTCGAGCGAACCGCCGTACTCATCATCACGGTGGTTGAAGTGGGTGCTCAGGAACTGATTCAGCAGGTAACCGTTGGCACCGTGGAGCTCAATGCCGTCGAACCCGGCGGCCTTGGCGTTCTCTGCCGATTGGACAAAGCCACGAATCGCAGCCTTGATGTCGGCCTGGGTCATAACGGCGGGCGTCTGCCATTCGGTCTGATCACCGTAAAAGCTGAGCGGTTCACCTTTGGGCAAGACCGCGCTCGGCGCCTTGGGCTGATCGGTGTAGTGGCTGGCCTGGAACTGTGCGCCAGCGTGCATGAGCTGAACGAAAATCTTGCTGCCCGCGGCGTGGACCCGGTCGACGATGGCTTTCCAGCCGTCGCGCTGGGCGTCGTTGATGATACCCGGCTGGTTCGCATAGCCCTGGCTGGCGTCATCGTCGGTGTAGGTGCCCTCGGTGATCAGCAGGCCAAAGCCGCCTCTGGCGTAGGCCTCATAGTGGTCGGCCATCAGCTCGTTCGGGGTGCCGTCCGGCTCGGCGCTGGTCCGCGTCATGGGTGCCAGTGCGAATCGGTTGGCCAGTGTCAGGTTGGTAAAGCGGGTACTCTGCATCACGTCGCTCATGTCGTTCCTCCCATTCTTGATTGAATGCTCAAGTACGCATGGTCGGTGCTGGCAGTTCAGGTTGAAAGTGGATTCTTCCGATGAATCCGGTCAGAAATTTTGAACCGGCCTGAAATCGCCATTCGGTTAGCGGTCGGTGTGGCCCAGCGAACGATCCGGATCGATTTCATCCCGGACCAGTTGCTTGAGTTTGGTGATTTCCGGAAACCCCTGCTGCTCTTTACGGGACCAGATGCGCCGGCCATTTACCCAAACCTCGAAAATGCCACCGGTACCCGGGTGCAGGGTGAGTTCGTTCAATTCGCCTTCGAAGGTGGTGAGCAGTTCCTGCGCCATCCAGGCTGAACGCAGGAGCCAGCGACAGCCTGTGCAATAGTGAATGTCGACGCGGTTGGTCATGGTGTCAGGCCTCCGTTGCGAAAGTCGTGTGGTTCAGGTGCTGCCGTATCCGCAGGAACAATTGGTCCTGGAACTGCTCCGCCAGCGGGTAAAGGTGACCTGCACCCGGCAGCAGGGTCAGTTCTGCGTGGGGCAGATTGTCAGCGAGGTGGCGCGCGTAGTCCACCGGTATGAAAGGATCCTGTTCGCCCTGGTAAACCAGAACCGGGGTGGCAATGTCGGCGAGCTGGAAGCCCCAGTCCTCCAGTTCGGTCATCAGATCGGTGGCAATTGCCCTGCCTCCGCTGGCAAGGCACATCAGCTGGTCGCGCCGAAAGGACTCGCCCTTGAGAAAGAAACGAAGCAGATTCCGGTCCTCTTCACTGACCAGTTGTTCGGCTTCACGCAGGTACAGGCCAGGATGTCGCCGTGACAGCCAGGCGACCAGTCTTACCACCAGCCGGGTCAGCCCGGGGCTGTGTCGGGCCAGCCTGGGCCCGGGCCAGCGGGTCGCTTCGATCAGGTTCTGCGCACCCGGGTATTCGGAAAAATTGGTGTAGCCGGACAGGCAGACGCCGAGATCGACCCGGTGGCCGAGTCCATAGCAACAGGCCAGGGTGCGCGAGCCGCCGCTGGACCAACCCAGATGGCTGAAGCGGTCCAGGGCAAGGTGGTCTGCCAGCTGGCGGATGTCTTCCGGATAATGGAGTAGCGTTCGCCCGGGTTGATAGTCTGACGCGCCAATGCCCGGCCGGTCTGGTGTGAGTAACCTGAAGCGGTGACGCCGCGCCCGTTCGTGCAGGAACCGACCCTCCAGTCGACAACCGGGCATGCCGTGGCCGAAGATCAGCGGATAGCCGGCCGGATCGCCCAGGTCGGTATAGGCCAGGCGCCGGCCATCGCACAATTGCAGGCTCTGGTCGCCTTTGATCGGGGTCGGTCGGTGTAACGGGGACTTTGCCACCAAACGCGGGCTTCCTGTCTCGGGAGGGTTTAATCCGTTTCGTAGGTCGGATAGGTCGACCGTGAGAGCGTTGGCTCGCAACCAATCACGCCCCGGGCCTGCTTATGGGCGTGAAGGTACCAGCGTTGACCGGCCTTGGTAAAAGTCTGGTCGGTGACGGTGAACTCCACGGTTTCCATCGTCTGCGGAATCGGCGAGCCGTCGGCGTGTCGGTAAACGCAGCTGGTGGCGAGGGTCAGGGGTGTGGCGACCGGCAACTCTATAAACCCGTCGTCGCGGACCTGCGGTGGGTTACCGTCCACAGCGGCGACTTTGAGACACGGCCCGTAGTGATTCTTATCGAGGTCTTCCAGATATTCGCTCAGGCAGTGCTGGGCACTCAGGAACACGACATTGCGGGCGGCACCCTCCTGCTTGTCAGGAAGGGACTGGCACCCGGCGAGCGTGAGGATGGATGTCAGAACGGCGAAGAGGCGATTCATGGCTGCTCCTGGCTTCTGGTCCTTGCGCGTTCCCTGGGTAAAACGGCTGCCGGGCATTGCCTGGCGGTCATTTTCGGCGGCGAGTAATCAGACAACTACCACGATTATAGATGGGATTGCCCGGCTCGTTGCCCAATGGCGTCGGGTACGGATGCTACCAAAGCCCCATTTGCTCGCCAGCAGGTCTTCGAAACAGATCGTTCCGGAGTGGCTCGGCTTCGTGCAGGTTCAGCCCCAGCTGCCTTGCCTTCTTTGAAAAACGCTGGCGAATCAGGTCCGAATAGGGGCCGGTGCCGGTCATCCTGCGCCCGAATGTGGCATCGTAGCTCTTGCCGCCCCGCAAATCCCGGATCCGGTTCATGACATGCTCGGCCCGTTGAGGAAAATGCCGCTGCAGCCAGTCCGTGAAGAGCTCGTCCAGTTCCAGGGGCAGGCGCAACATGATCCAGCTGGCGCGGGTCGCACCCGCCGATGCAGCTGCGGTCAGGATCGCCTCGATTTCCTGATCGTTCACAAAGGGGATGACGGGCCCGAGAATGATGCCGGTTGGAATACCCGCTCCGGTTAGCTGTTCGATCATTTTAAGCCGTGTTGCCGGTGCCGCGGTTCGCGGTTCCATGCGGCGTTTCAGGTCGTTGCTGAGGGTGGTCAGGCTGATGCGAACCGAACACAGTCCCTGATCTGCGAGCTCAGACAGTAAGTCGAGGTCCCTGAGGATCAGCGCACCCTTGGTGATGATGGATACCGGGTGACGGTATTCGAGCAATACCTCGAGCAGTTCGCGGGTAATTCGCCGTTTGCGTTCAAGTGGCTGATAGGCATCCGTGTTTACCCCGAGCGCGATGGGTGAGACGCGATAGCCGGGCTTGTCCAGTTCCTCCCGGAGTTTTCGGGCGGCATTGGGCTTGGCGATCAGGCGGGTTTCGAAATCCAGTCCTGGCGACATGTCCCAGTAGGCATGGGTCGGGCGGGCAAAACAGTAGATGCAGGCGTGTTCGCAGCCACGGTAGGGGTTGATGGACTGATCGAAGGGAACGTCCGGCGAAGTGTTGCGGCTGATGATCGACCGGACCGTTTCGTTGACAACCTCGGTGGCGAGGGAGTCCGGGTTCAGGTCGTCCTCTGGCGCGTGGTGCCAGCCATCATCCACGTCACGGTCGGTAACGATGGTCTGGAAGCGGTTGTGTGGATTGAGGCCGGTCGCGCGAGTTTTCATGGGATACCAATACTGTTTAAATGTACAGTAATTGGCATGCTACCCCTGCTGCCCGGTGGATGCAAGGGTCGCCGAAGCATCGAATACGACTAGAGCCGGAACCTCTGGGAGGCCTCGGTCAGAACCGTGGTTTGGGAGGACAGCCGGTCAATGTGCCTGTTGAGCTGTTGGCGGATGTTGGCCGTTTCCCGGGTGTGGCCGTGGATCTGTTCCACCTTCTGGGCGATTTCCTCTGTGGTGGTGGAGATGCCTTCCACGGACGACACCACCTGATTCATGTCGCCGGCTAACTGGTTGATCGAACCCGTTATCTGGTCGATGGCCTGGGCGGCTTCACCGGCGCTCTTTTCGCCCTCGCTCGCGGAAACCAGGCCTTCTTTCATCATGGTGGTGATGGCGGCGGTTTCCCGATTCAGGGAATCCACGATGCCAGCGATACCGTTGGTCGCCGAAACCGTTTTCTCTGCGAGCGACCGTACTTCATCTGCCACGACCGAGAATCCCCGGCCGGCTTCGCCAGCCCTTGCGGCCTCAATGGCTGCGTTCAAGGCGAGCAGGTTGGTTTGTTCGGCGAGGCCATTGATCACGTCGACAATGGAATTGACCTTTTCGCCGGTTTTGCTGAGCTGACCGATCTGATCGTGGGCTTCCTGGATTCGGGCCGCCAGGGCACTCATGCTGTCAGCGCTGCGTTTGACCACGTTGGCACCAGATTGGGCGGCGCCATTGGCGTTCTGGGTGGCAGCATTCACTGACTGGGTGTACTGCGCGATGTCGACCGCGGTGTGGGAAATTTCCTGAACGGCGGTGGCAGTCTGCTCGGTTTCTTCTTCTACCTGCTCACCGTTTCGACCCATCTGTGCAATCAGGGTGTCGAGTTCGCCCTGCAGGGTGGCCAGGGTCTTGTTGCCCTCGATCACCTGGTCGATTACCCCGGATACGTCATCCAGCATCTTGTTGGTTGCGGCACCGAGTTTGTTGAATTCATCCCGGGGATTTCTGCCCGGATCCAGCCGCTGACTGAGATCGCCGGAAGCTACCTGGCTCAACAGCGTAACGACCTGATTCAGGCGCCTGACCAGTGTGCGCGATGCGCCCGTCAGGGTCAGGATCAGCACAGCCAGCACCGCTGCCGACGTAGCCACGATCAGCCAGGTCGAGGCCGTGCGGGCTTGCTCAGCCTGTTCGCTGGTGGCCAGGATCAGGCCGTTACTGAGCGCCTCGTTCTGTTGGTCGATCAGAGCCCGGAGCGAGGATCCGCTGGCCTCCAGCCGGCTTTCAAGTTCGGCCAGGCCGCTGATGACCTTTTCGGCCTCGGCGAAGGACTCGGACAGGCCCTTTACTGCCTGGCCAATTTCAATTTCCTGCCAGTCCATGTCTGCCACTACGGCCTGCATCCGGGCCACAGCCTCCCTGGTCCGTTCGGCGTAGGTTCTGTCAAAGGTATTCAGGTAGTCCCGATAGTTGGAGGCGATGATGTTGATGTCGTCGTTGAAGATGGAAATGCTGATTTGACGGAGGTCGTTATCGACGTAGGCCGATATTGTCGATTTCAGGCCATCGTCGTTGCTGAGGCCAAGCGTCTGGCTTGCCTCCAGCCATTGACGCCGGAGTTCTGTATACTCCCCAACTTTGCTACGAATCTTGGCGGAGGTTTTCTCGATCCCGGCCGCGTCCGGCAGGCGCTGTGCTGACACTGCCAGCTCGTCGGCCTGGCGAAGCAGTAAATCGAGGCCGGCCTGGAACGCGTCGACCCGGTCCGATGTCAGGTCTTCACTGATGCGCTCCAGGGCCAGCCAGTCATTGAGCAGGCTCAATGAGGCAGTGCCATAGGCTCTTGCTTCGCCGCGAGCCTCGTAGGCCTCTGACACTTTGCTCAGTCCGCTCAGGGAAGCCAGCATGGCGATGGCAAGGCCAATGAAGGTGGCCGCAATCAGTAGGGAGAATTTCTGTTTCCAGGACAGGGCCATCACGGTCCTCCGGTTTCATTGTTCGTCCGACACATCGGGTTAAGGATGTTATCGGCTCCGCGTTGCATAACTGGAGCAATCATTCAGTAAAAGGGCTTTATGTCTGATCTCAGTCTTATCCAGTACGCTTTGATCGCGTTGATCTTCATCTGGAGCGGGTTTGTCCGTTCCGGCCTCGGTTTCGGTGGTGCCGTACTGTCGTTGCCTTTCCTGCTGCTCGTGCTGGACGAGCCGCTGGTGTTTTTGCCAATCATCGCCGTGCACCTTCTGGTGTTCTCTTCGCTGACGATCTGGCTCAACAACCGCAAGCAGTCTCCCTCACAATCGGGTGAGACGGGGGTGGCTGCTGTCGAGAGTACAGTGGACTGGCAGTACCTGTGGCGCATCCTGGCCATCATGATCGTGCCCAAGCTGATCGGCGTCTTTGGCCTGATCACCATGCCCGGTGATGTCCTCAGCGCCATCATCTTCGTGATCGTGGCCCTGTACTCGGTGTCTTACATCATCAACAAACCCTTCCGCAGTGGCAGCAAGACGGTGGACGCGCTGTTCCTGATGGTCGGTGGTTACATCAGCGGAACGTCCCTGATCGGGGCTCCACTGATCATTGCGGTAGCGGCACAGCACCTGCCGAAGGAAAAATTGAGGGATACGCTTTTCGCTCTCTGGTTTATTCTGGTGCTGATCAAGATGGGGGCATTCGTGTGGGCGGGCATTGACCTTCAACTGATTCATCACGTGTGGTTGCTTCCCTGCGCTGCGGTGGGCCACGTTATCGGGCTCCGGGCCCATGACCGCATTCTCCGGGCTGAAACGCCGGTCTTCTTCCGGGTTCTGGGCACCGTGCTGCTGATTGTCAGCAGCATCGGTATGGTTAGCGTACTTGGCTGATGGGACGGGCTGTCTAGCTGGCCCGGCCAAACACCCGCTCAAGGAAACCGGCGGGTTTCACATCCGGAACAGGCAGACTGTCCAGGTCCTCCATGGCCTGGCGCCAGAACCGTTCGGGATCGTCAAGATCCGCCACCAGAGCGCGTTCATCGGGACTGTAGTGGTTGTGCTCGCCGGACAGGCCCTTGGCCATCAGTGCCCGCGCCCACAGGAACACCGAGCCCCGAACGGTTCGAAGTAGTCTGCAATATTCGTCGCGGCTCAGGTTGATCGCCAGTTCCGCGCTCAGGTTGATCTGATTCTGCAGTACCACCATGTCTTCCGGACTGAGCAATACCCGGTTGCCGTCGCCTTTCTTGCTGTTCACGCAGATTTTTTCCAGCGCCTTGGTGCCCTCGATCAGATCAAGGTGACCGTATTCCTTTTTCTGTTGCTCGTTGACCGGGGCAGGAATCCAGCCATATTGGGGCGACCGGGCGACAATGTGGCCGGGCAGGTCATGCCGGTACGGTGGCGCCTTTTCCCTGTCCTCGTAGCCATCGAATTCCGCCCGGAGCCAGGCCGCCATTTTTTTGTGGCGCAACATCATCGCAAGTGTTATAGCGGAAGGCATGATGTGTTCGAGCAGCTCGGACGAATCCTGGGTCCGCTCTTCGAGGTGATTGACGGATGCAGACATTGACTTCTCCTCGACAGCGGAAGCTCCGGAGTTGGTTCCGGCTGTCCTGATTGTTGTTGTTTTGAGGCGCCGAACATTTGTTGATTCGGTTGGCCGTGCCTAGAAAATAGACAGCCCCGAGGTGGGGCGCCGTTGTAAAAAAGTTACCGCTTTGTAACGGTCGGTAAATCAGCCGCTCGGGGAGGGGCATCATGAACGAGCAGAGTGATTTTGCGTCGCGTCGGGCCTGGATGGTAGAGGATCAGATCGTCGGGCGGGGGATCTCTTCGCCGCTGGTTATTGAGGCAATGAGGCGGGTTCCCCGGGAAAAGTTCGTGACCCGCAGCATGATGGACTGTGCCTATGACGATGGGCCCTTGCCCATAGGGGCGGGGCAGACCATTTCCCAGCCCTACATCGTTGCATTGATGGCGGATGCGTTGGACCTGAAGGGCGGGGAAGTGGTGCTGGACATTGGCACCGGCTCGGGGTATGCGGCGGCTGTGCTTGCCTCGATTGCGGCCCGGGTTTTCAGCATCGAGCGCATTCCTGAGCTGGCGGACGCCGCGGCGAAAACGCTGGCAGCGGAGGGGTATGACAACGTGGTGGTTCGGTGTGGCGACGGCACCCTGGGCTGGCCTGAGCAGGCACCCTTCGATGGCATCTGTGTTGCCGCCGGCGCCCCTGTCGTGCCGGAATCCCTGAAGCAGCAACTCAGTATCGGTGGCCATCTGGTGATACCGGTGGGTTCTGTGCACACGGTGCAGTCCCTGCGCCGGATTACCCGGGTTTCGGACACCGAATTCCACAGTGAGAACCTGGGCGATGTCCGGTTCGTGCCGCTGCTGGGGGAACAGGGGTGGTCCTGAACCACCCGCCGTCGCCCGCCAGGGACTACCCGGCCGCGTTGGTGCTTTCGAAGATCTTGTCGGCCGAGGCGGCAACGAATCCGCTGTACAGTGTGCCATCCGCTGTCGGGTAGCGCAGGGCAAACTCGTAGAAGCAGCTGGGCACGGTTTCCTCCCGGTCCGAGAAGCGGACTGGCATGCGGTCGGCCATGGTGGAGGACTGCTCCAGAAGGTCGTCCGGTGAGCCTTTGACCTCGCCGCCCGAGGCGTTGACCGTGTACCCGTGATTCTTCAGCAGCTGGTTGATTTCCGGCACGGTATGGAACTGTGTCAGATGATTGATGCTGACGGTAAAGTGATTGGCGCGATAACCCCAGGCTGCCATCCAGGCTGCGTATTCGCTCTCCTCCAGCAGCGTCCGGTAGGTCTGGTAATCCACCTCCCAGTGCCGGCCGGAATACAGGAAGTTGTCCGCGGTCACACTGTCGGGTGACACCTGGGCGACCAGGTCCTTGACGATCGCCTGCAACGCCGGCGAGCACTGTTCAACCAGCAGTTCGGAGATAAATACCTTGGGTGCGTCCGGATCCGGATGTTCGTAGTGCCGGGCGTAGAGTTTCTTGGCTTCAAAATGGTATTCGCCACCCTGGCGATAGCCCAGACTCAGGAAATGTTCTGCAAGGGCATCCAGGCCGACCGGTGGCAGGTTGAAGGTCCGCAGGGCGATATGATCGTTAACGATGGCCTGACCTTCCTCGGCACCCAGGATGCGATGTATTTCCTCGGCCGATGGCGTGACCTCCCGGTAACTCTGCCAGAGGTGTTGGAAAAGGGAAGCGCGGTCAGTGTGCATAATGGATCTCCGGACGAATTGGGTTTAGGTCTGCCGTTGCGTTGGGCAGCGAATTAATCAGCGACAGGGCCAGGCAAGTGCCGCCCTGCTCAAGGTCCAGGTCGCGGGCCTGTTCCGGGCTCAGGCACAGAGTATGGGTACCAGACCGGATTTCCGCTCCGGTCACGACGGTTGCCCGGAATCCCGCCGTTCCAGTATTGGTGATCAGCAGCGGAGTGGCAATCCGTTCACGGGCCCGTTGCCGGAACTGGGTTGCCGGACCTGCATCCACCTCGATCTGCCAGCTCTGGGACCCCCGAACGCTGCGGATGTCGGAGAGCGCGCATTCCACCGTGGGGCCGGCGTCGAACAGGTCGACCAGTCCCTTATGGCGGAAGCCTTCGGCCTCCAGCATGTGCAGTGCCGGACGGGTGTGCGCGTGGACCTGGCTGATAACGGCCCTCGCCTCGGGGCTCATCAGGCAGGTATAGAGCGGATGCGCTGGCATGAGCTCCTCGATGAAGTCGGTGTAGCCTGAGCCGACAAGGCTTGTGGCCGAGGCGAATTCCATGTCGACGAAGTGCGCTTTCAGCCAGTCCCAGAAGGGGGACTGGCCGCTGCTGTCCGACACTCCGCGCATTTCGGCAATCACCGTCTCGGAGAAGCGCTCGGGGTGCAATGCCATGAACAGAAAACGTACTCTCGACAGAAGCTTGCCCGCGTTGGCGCGTCGGAATTCCGGTCGCAGGTAGAGTGAGCAGATCTCTGAACATCCGGAATAGTGATTGCAGCGGGTCAGCGTCTCCACGCTCCGTCGCAGTCCCAGGTCACGGGAATGGTGGGTGACGGTATTGCGATGGAAGTGATAGAGCGGTCTGGTGTGCCCGGCCGAGGCTTCGATGCCGGTCGTGCCCATGATGTCCCCGGTCGCCTCGTCCTCCAGAACAAACAGGTAGTGCTCGTCGCCGGGCTCGGTCACCGCTCGGCGAAAGCTGGCCATGGAGTGCTCAATCTTGCGCGCAAGCGCGTCCCGGTCCGGCATCAGGGAAGTGAACCCCGGTCCGGACTCGATGGCAATCTGGTGCAGCGTGTCCAGATCGGTAGGCGCAATCGGGCGAATGATCATAACCAACATCCTGAAATGGTTTGGCACAGTATGAACAGTGAATCTGTCGATTTGCAGATGCAGAATGATCGAAATGCGGTATGCTGATGGCAAAATGAATACATGAGCTGACAAAATGATTGGAAAACAGGATCAGAAGCTACTGATGCTGCTGCGCCAGAATGCCCGGGCGAGCATCACCGAACTCGCCAGGACCCTGCACGTGTCCAGATCCACGGTGCAGAACCGCATTGCCCGATTGGAAGCCAATGGTGTTATTCGAGGCTATTCCGTGCAGCTGGGGGGAGAGTTTTCCGCCAATCAGGTGGAGGCGCATGTCTCTATCAAGGTGTTACAGAAACTGACCGCGAGAACCAACGCCGCGCTGGAGGAGATTACACAGGTGTCGCAGCTGTTCTCGGTGAGCGGCGAGTACGATCTGATCGCCATCGTCCAGGCCCAGTCCCTGGAGGAACTGAGCGCGGTACTGGACGACATCGGCAATCTGGAGGGAGTGGAGCGAACCAACTCGGCAGTGGTGCTGGAGACCCGCTTCCGTCGTTGAGGTTACGCCGGTTGGATACGGAACCCCTGTTTGGGAAAGTGCACGTGTAGCCGCCCCGCCTCCGGTACCTCGCGGGCGAGGATCGCTTCGCGGGCGCCGGCATGGACCAGTGTTCCGGTGACCGGATCGCGACCGTAATCCGTTGGTGCAATGCTGACGGTGCTGCCCAGCATCTCGCTATCGCCACCAGACGGCAGCTCCCTTGGCTCGGCTTCCCGGGCCCGTTCAATGGCCTCATCCGCCGACAGATCGTGCCAGTCGCCGTGGCCGAAGCCCTTCATGCGGGACATCCACGAGGCCACTTTCGGGTAGTCCCGAAGCCAGGGTTTTCCAGCCAGTTCACAGACGAACCACAATCCATGGTACGCGGAGAAATCCGCGATGCATGGTGTGGTGCCAAAAAGAAAGTCCTGGTTCAGCCGGCGCTCCAGATCGGCGATGTGGGCGATGACTTTGTCTTTGGCCTCAGCGCCTCGGACGGCTTTGATCCGGGATTTCTTGCCCATGCTGATCCGGTCCTTGAGGAATCGGAAGGCATGGATCAGGGAGGTCTCGCGGATCAGTTTGCGCAGGAGTCGGCCATCACTCGCCGCAATCACGCAGGCCATGAAAATGTCCAGGTCAACTTTCTCGACAAAGACCTGAACGTCTTCGGGTTGCTGTTCCAGAATCAGCTCGGGCTTGTCCGCCAGGCGGGCAATTTCGGACGCAATGGTGCGAGTGTCACAGAAAATGTCGGCGCCCAGTTGGGCCACCGGAATCTTGCGATAGCCGCCGGCGAGAACGTTGAGTTCGGGGCGAGGTGGCATTTCGCTGACGTTCACCGAAGACCAGGAAACGTTGGCATAGCCCAGCATCGTCCGGATTTTCTCGGAAAAAGGGGACATGGGGTAGTGGAACAGCACAAGATCTGACATGTCGGAAGCATCCATTCTCGGAAAAAAGCAGTGTACAGCAGGATGCGACCTGTGCCAGGCCTGTGTTCAGTCTGTCGGGGGCTAGTCCTGCAGGTTCAGGTACCGAGCAGGCCCGCGTAAGCACAGTACAGGAAGGCACCGGAGCCCATCAGGATGACGCCCCAGGCGGGGAAGATCAGGAATGAGCGGGACGATGTCTTCATGGTCACCTCCTACAGTGGTGAGAACCGATACGCTTCAGGTGTCACTCTAGACTACGCTGGAGGGTTGTCACGGATAAAAGTGTGACCGATTGCTCATTTGTGGTGACTTTGGCCACTCGTGCAGGAGATTGTGGCTATTGAGCGGTTTGGAAATACCGCTACTATGAATGGCACCGGATTCAATGCAACCCATAACCGATAACAACAACGAGGAGCCGTGAATGGCTGTCGATCCCCGAAAGCAGACCTCCCTGCATTGCCTCTATTACTGGGCCGAAACCACCCCCGATAAGGTCTATTTGACGCAACCGTTCAGCGACGGCCGGGTTGAGGACATTACCTGGAAGGAAGCCGCTGATCAGGTTTCCCGAATCGCAGCGCACCTGAACAGCCTGGATCTTCCGGAACGAAGCAACATTGCCATTCTGGGCAAGAACAGTGCGCACTGGATTCTCGCGGATCTCGCCATCTGGGCCGCCGGGCACGCGTCGGTGCCCCTGTATCCGACACTCAACGGTGACACCGCCGCTTATGTGCTCGAACACAGTGAGGCCAGGCTCATGTTCCTGGGTAAGCTGGATGGAACCGCCGACGGCTGGAATGACATCAAGGATCACATCCCCGAGGAGCTTCCGATCATCTCCCTGCCCATGTCGCCAAGGGACGATACTCCCAAGTGGCTCGACCTGGTGGCGGAGACTCAGCCGACAGAACCCAAGCTGCCCGATCCCGACTCGCTGGCCACCCTGGTCTACACCTCCGGCAGCACTGGTCAGCCCAAAGGGGTTATGCACAGTTTCCGGACCATGATTTCGGTGGCCGACGGTCTCCAGCAGCTGTTCCCCGTTTCTGGCGAGGAGCGCATGCTGTCGTACCTGCCCCTGGCCCATGTGGCGGAACGCGCGGCGGTGGAAACCCAGTCGCTGTATTACGGTTTCCATCTGTATTTTGCCAATTCCCTGGATACCTTCCAGGAGGATCTTCAGCGTGCGCGGCCGACGCTTTTCTTCTCGGTGCCCCGCCTGTGGATGAAGTTCTACCTGGGAGTGAATGCCAAACTGCCGCCCAAGAAACAGAAGCTGCTGTTCAATATTCCGGTGGTCCGCTCACTGGTGAAAAAGAAGGTGCTGAAACAGTTGGGCCTGGACCATTGCCGTGCCGCCTTGACCGGCGCCGCGCCGCTGTCTGCGGACATCATTGCCTGGTACCGGAACCTGGGTCTGGAATTGCTGGAAGTGTATGGCATGTCGGAAAACTTTGGCTATTCCCATGCCAACCGGCCGGGCCAGGCCAAGGTGGGCACCGTGGGTAATGCCAATCCGGGCGTGGAGCATCGCATCGCTGAAGGGGGAGAAGTCCAGGTCAAGAGCCCCGGTCAGATGCTCGGGTACTACAAGAATGAGGAAAAAACCCGGGAGGACGTCACCGACGATGGCTTCCTGAAGACCGGCGATATGGGCGAGATCGACAGTGATGGCTGCCTGCGTATCACCGGGCGGGTCAAGGATCTGTTCAAGACGTCGAAAGGCAAGTACGTGGTTCCGGTGCCGATCGAGAGCCGGTTTAATCATCCGAAGGCTGAAGTGGTGTGTGTGGCCGGAGCGAATCAGCCGCAACCCTGCCTGATGGTGTTGTTGTCAGAGGAAGCCCGGGACGAACTGCTGTCGGGCAGGGATCGCGGGGAACTGGAGCAGGAACTTGCCCGGGAACTGGACGCCGTGAACGCCCAATGCGAGGCGCATGAGAAGCTGGCCTTTGTCGTGGTCGTCAAGGAACCCTGGACCATGGAGAACGGCATGCTGACCCCGACCATGAAAATCAAGCGCAACGTGATCGAAGACTTCTACAATCGAAAAATGGACGAGTGGTTCGGTCAGAAGAAGAAGGTGGTCTGGGAATTCTGAGTCCCGGACGTAAAACGCCGGTGACCCCTTTCGGTGTCACCGGCGCTATCAAATCCTTATGTGCGGTTATCAGCTTCGCGCGTCCCGCGCCTGTTCAGATCGGGTTCAGTGACCGCCCTGCATCTGAGTCATATCCGGTGAAACTGCTCCTGCTTTCCTGTTCCAGGAACGAATCTTACGGCTGATAAACTGAACCGCCTGCTTTGAAGCAGCACGGGTATACTGGCGCCTGACCTCAGCACTATTGTGGAGGATCGTGGACGGCAGCGGGTGAACAGTTGCGATATGGTTCTGAGTCATAGCGCCTTCCTCCTTACTTACTTGGGTGAATTAGTTAGCGATCTACCTTTAATTTACGAGAGAGTGTAAGGGTTCTTTTTTGCAGTAGTAATACGGTAAAATCCTTACTCACGTTGCAAATATGCAGTTATTATGGATTGGGATTATCTTCGATATATACGTGCCCTGGCAATAGGCGGAACGCTTGCCAGGGCCGGTGAAATGCTGGGTGTGCACCAAACCACTGTTTTGCGTCGACTTGATCAGATGGAAGAGTCGATGGGGGTGCAATTCTTTGAACGGAACCGGGACGGCTTGCAGCTTACGCCGGTTGGTGAAACCGCATTTCGGGAAGCCGAAAGGCTGGCAGTGGCCATGGAGAATCTGGAGCGCAAGCTGGTTGGTCAGGATGCTTCCCCGGTCGGCAAGGTTCGCCTGGCGGCGGAAGACGCCGCGATGAACGCGCTGCTCAGCCCGATTCTGGCCGAGCTGGTGCGCGAGTTCCCGGACATCGAGCTGGAAGTGCTGACAGACAACGACGTGGCCAACCTGAGCCATCGGGAAGCCGACCTCACCCTGCGCTGCGAAAACAAACCCCAGGCAACACTGGATGGGGAGCGGATCGCAGCCGTGGATTCCGCGGTCTACGGTTCGGCGCGTTACTGCCGCCGGCACCGGGAGATGGATATCGAGAATCACCCGGAGCAGTGTGTCTGGATTGTGCCGGATGAAACATTCAGTCATCTGGCGACCGGACGCTGGTACCGGAAACACCTCAAGAATGCTCAGTCACTGATTCGATGCAACAGCCTCCAGTCCATGCACGCGTTGGCGTGTGCCGGAGCCGGGCTTGCGGTGTTGCCCTGTTACCTCGGCGAGAGCGCCCGGGAGCTTCGCCGGCTGTCAGATCCGCTGGAGGGCGAGAGTGTCGACCTGTGGCTGCATGTGAGCCAGGACACCCAGCAGATGGCACGGGTGCGGATCGTCATGGAGTATCTGGTTGACCGGCTGCAGGCGCTGGAAACGGCGATCGAAATCAGCACCGCACCCTAAAAGGGGTTATCCGCAGAAGGGCCAGAACTGGTACCAGCGCCAGCACTGGAACTCCTGCTCGCAGGTCTGGAGCTGGTTGTCGTAGCGAAAGGCACGGCTTTGCACACGATTGGCCAGCGACTGGATGGCCGGTTTGCTGTCAAACGTCCTGCGGCTGTAGCCGCCTCGGCCCTCATGATAGGCCAGGTAGAGGCGGCGGGGGCTGTAGAAGGAAATGCCCAGTTGCTGGTGGGTCAAACGGTTATACCAGCCGACAAAGTCCAGCGCGTGTTCCATGTCGGTGCGAACCGTGAACCAGCCGTCGCCATTGGCCTCCAGATATTCCTGCCAGGCCGGATCCAGTGCCTGGGCGTAGCCATAGGCTGAGGTGGGCCGGGTCCATGGAATCAATCCCCATAACAGGGTCCGGGGCGGCCGGGCGTGGCTGCGAAACGACGACTCGTAGTATACGAAAGCCATCTGAGTGGCGATGGGCGTGCCCCAGCGTGCCTGTGAGTCGCTGGCGTAGTCGTACCACACCGGATGTTCCCGGAAGATTTCGCAGAGGTTTTCCGGGTTGGCCGGCGGGTCGGGCGCCAGCAGGCTGAACCGAAGGGTTGCCCAGGTTCCAATCAGAAGGCCGAGCACCGGGAGCCCATACCATTTGGCGCGGGAACGCCAGACATTACGTCGGGACTGTCGGCGCCGTTTGCGCCGGCGCCAGGGTTTTCCGAGTTTCCCTACCAAACTGTCATCTCCGGAGCCCAGGGATTGCTTGATGAATGAGCGGAACACGTGTCATAAACGGGGCATCCACACATTGGGATGATAGAGAAATGAAGCTTGGCACCCTAGTTAAACCTCTTTTAGTTATCGGCCTGATCGCAGCTGGGCCCGCATTTGCAGCCCCCAGCCCCCAGCAGGTCCTGGCGGCATCACCGGTAGATGACATTGTTGCCCAGTACCCGGCCATGATGAGTCAGGGTATCCGGGATGGCCTGAAGCGTGGCGGCCAGGTGCCACCGATGGTGGCCGAGACCCTCGGACACGTGGTCAGCAGCAGTTTTCGCGCGGCGGATATCGAACAGCAGATCGTGAAGGACCTGGACGCCAATCTCACCGACGAACAGCTGGAAGCCGTCCGCGACTGGTATGAAACGCCGGTAGCCCGGAAGATCTCGGCGGCAGAAATCGCAGCCTCGAATCCCACCACCTGGAAAGAAATCCAGGCCCGGGCGCCGGCGCTCAACAAGAAATATCAGGGCACTGATCGGGCCCGCATGTTTGACCGCTTCGATCGCGCAGCCCGAGCCACCGAAAGTGCGGTGGATACCACCATCGCAGTGCAACTGGGCCTGGCAACGGCCATGGCGGCGTTCAGCAATGATTCCATGCAGTACGACCAGTTGAAGCAGCAGATTGAAGGCCAGCGCAGCACCATTCGGGGCGTAGTGGGGCAACAGGTTTACGACAGCTATCTGTATACCTACGAAAAGATCGGCAGCCAGGAAATGGGGCTGTACATGGACTTCCTGGAAAGCGGCCCGGGCTCGGCCTTCTCCCGGGTGGTCACCAACAGCATTCAGAAAGCGATCACCGACCCGATCGAGTCGATCGGCAACCAGATGGCGCGGTTTCTCGTTCCGGAACCAACAAGCGGTCAGTGAACCGGAGCAGCTCCGAATACACCTGATTACGCCTGCGTGCGTAGCGGTGTGAAAAATGAAAGGCGATCAGTTGCCGGACCCCGGCGGCATTGGCGATGCGGGCGGTGGCCTCCGTGGTCAAATGCCCGGTGCGTCTGGCCTGGTCCGCATCCTCCAGCATGAAAGACGATTCGCAGAACAGCGTATGGGCGTCGCGCGCCAGGTCGGTCATTCGCTTGATGTTTTCCGGAGTGTCCGCGAAGTCGGTGGCGTACACCACCGGCTCTCCCGTGTTCTGAATCAGTAGCTTTTCGGCCAGGTCCCCGGCCCGGTAGGTGTACCCGTTGCCGGGTGAGATCAGCTTGTCCGGGCTGCTCCGCAATACCGCCATCTTGAGGTCATGCAGCCAGGGCCCGGGCCGGGCGTCAATCCCCTCTACGCCGTTTTTCCGCACATTGAGTTTGCCGAACGGCTCCCAGGAAAAAGCCATGACTGGTGTCCCGTGATCGAGCATGGCGGCCCGTACCCGGAATTCCGGCTCGCTGTAGATCACGTTGTCCGGGGTCGCCAGATCCTCCAGGGGGGCTGGCGGTCCCTGTCCGGCATCCAGTTTCCAGCGTTTGAGGTGGTCACCATGCCACTCATGAACCACAAACCTGGGGCCGCGGTCCTCAACCCGGTCCCAAAGGACCCCCTGCAGCATACCGGTAATGTGCCCGAGCAACCCCGGCGGGCCAAAGAGCCGACACGGCGGAAAATGGCCGATACGGCTGCGCATGAACCACATGAAGCCGCCGATATGGTCGGCATGACCGTGACTGATAAAGACATCGCTGACCTGGTGGGCGGAGCGCAGAGCCATGCGCCCGCTGTCCCCCATATCGAACAGCAGGCTGCGCGACTGGTGAAGCAGGCGGAGCTGAAGCAGCGGGTCGCCGCCAACGCCATTAACCAGGGAGGCTACTGCGGGACCAACCCGCACAGCTACCTGAGGATCATGGGCAATGCTGGTCAGCGCGCCCAGCTCCACGCTCACTTCGAACGCGCCTGTTCCATCATGGTTTTGGGGCATCTCGGGTGCCTCCGGTTCCGACCGCCGTTCCGTTAAGTTAGTCGAAAGTTGTACAACGGCGAATTTGGGTCCAATCTCATTAGTATATGCAACTAAGGAGTTGCTCCCATGGATTTCAATGCCTATCAGAAAGCATTGTCGCTTCAATCGCGAGGCTCCGAGTGTCCTTTCCCGCCTGGGGAGTACGATCAGAGACTGTCTCGCGTCCGCAATCGGATGGAAGCCGAGGACATAGACGCGCTGCTTTTAACCGACTGCTCTGACATTTTTTACCTGACCGGCTACAGCACCTTTGAGGTGTCCGTGCATGTTGCTCTGGTGGTCACCGCCTCGTCTCTGCTGCTCCAGGTCCCGTCCATCGAGATGGGCCCGGCTATGGTGACAACCCGTGTCCGGGAGGTGTCGGGTTATCGCTGGGAGGGCATCGGTGAAGTTCTGGGGCCGCTGATTGATGCCTTGAATGACTCGGCTGATACGGTCGGGATCGACGCCTGGCACGGTTCTCTCCGCCAGGGGGTGCTTGAAGGCCTGAAAGCCAGGTTGCCGGGGGTTCGCTTCGTTGACGCCGGGGGACTGGTCAAGAAGGTGCGACTGGTTAAGTCCGAGGCGGAGATTGGTTTCCTGCGCCACAGCGCGAGTATCACCGCCGAAGGCCTGAGAGCGGCCGTGGCTGCGGTACGCCCGGGCATGACCGACAATGACGTTGCCGCTGTCGGCGCCAAGGCGCTGCTGGAGGCGGGCAGCGAGTTCATGAGTATGCAGCCGATTGTGACCACCGGGGTGCGCAGCAGTGTGATCCACACCAACCACAAACGCTGCCGCATCGAGCCGGACGAACCGGTCTTCCTGGAGTTCGGTTCCGCCTGGCATCGCTACACTGCGCCGATGATGCAAACCGTAGTGGCGGGTAGTCCTTCGGCTGACATGCGGCGGGTGTTCGACGGCTGCCGCCGCGTGGTGGATGCCCTTCTGGCTGCAGTGCGCCCCGGCACTACCTTTGATTCGGCGGCCCAGTCGGCGGAAAAGGCCCTGGCGCCATTGGCGGGCATGGTGTTCTTTTCGGGCGTGTTCGGCTATACCGTTGGCGCCCAGTTTCCGCCATCGTGGGTGGAAGGTTCCGGTTTCATTGCCCGGGGTGGGAATACCGAGTTCAGGCCGGGCATGGTGTTTCACCTGCCCATTTGTCTGAGGGTGCCGGGGCAGTGGGGCATTGGCTGCAGTGAGACGGTTCTGGTGACCAATACGGGAGCGGAGCCGATTACCGCCAACCCCTGGTCGCTCAATCCAGTCTGAGGTCCAGCAGGTAGATGGTTCTGAGTGCTGGGAGGCGGCTGGCGAACAGGGTGAGCCGATGGATGCGGCTCATGTCCATGGTGCGGTCCTTCGGCGCGTTCCGGATGTCCTCCAGAGCCAGAGTGAAGGTGTTAAGGCCCGGTGTCAGCGTGAACGAGGTGTTGTAGCGGTCGTTGTGGGCGTTATCGCCGTGCTCGTGTTTCAGGTCGTTGATGCGGAGCGTCATGGGCAGGGGGCTCGGGTCTGGATTGAACAGGCTGATGTTCAACCGGTCATACTCGCGCCAGTCGGCCGGGAGGTTCACCAGGGACGCGCCGGAGTACAGGTCTGTGTCCAGCTCAATCCGGAGGCTTCGGCCATGATCCCGGACTGGGTGAGGCGAAGGGGCCAGGTCGCCGTGCCAGAAGGCTGAGGGGTCCTCGTGTTCAAAGTCATACAGCTTCGGCAACAGGTGGCTCACCTCGAACTGCCGGGCCGCCACCATGCCCGTGGACCCCAGTTCGACCATCACGAACAGGGTACTCGCCACGGCCAGACCGATCATCAAAGCATTGGGCCTGACCCTGCCCGCGATCAGCGGGTGCCACGCCAGAATCAGCCAGACGCCGATCAGATTGCGCAGGATGTCGTGCCAGTCCGCCTCCCGATCCAGCTGAGACTGCGCGGCTTCAATCAGTGTGCCGACGACGACCATGATCGCGGTCGCAGCCAGCCAGAGTCGCCAGCCTTCGAGCCACCGCCACGGGCGGAGCGTCAGGGTCAGCAGGGCGAAGAATACGATATGGCCCAGATTCCATACCGAGGTGCTCAGCGGGCCGGGTAGCCAGTCGGGACTGCCAATAAAAAGCAGTGGCGCCATGACAAGAACGCCCGCAGAGGCCAACGTCATCAGACGCTTTCCTTTGTGGGCGTTCCTGGGGGAAGGGCCGAAACCCATCAGCTGCGGCTGGTAACTTCCAGCAGGTGGTAGCCGAACTGGGTCTTGATCGGGCCAATCACGGTGTTCAGTTCGCTGTTGAACACAGCCTTGTCGAACTCGGGGACCATCTGGCCCGGGCCAAACGCACCCAGGTCGCCGCCATTGCGGCCTGACGGACAGGATGAGTGCTGCTTCGCGACTTCCGCGAAATCCTGGCCACCTTCAATGGCTTTCTTCAGTTCTTCACACTTCGCTTCGCTGTCTACCAGAATGTGGCGGGCTGTTGCCTGTGCCATGCTCGGTCTCCTCTTGGGGTGAATGAAAACAACAGAACCGGAATGCTGCCCGTACCCACGTTCTGAGGCAAGCGCTTTTTATCCGTGTTTCTGCGGTCTCACGGTCGGGACTCCAAACCTGTACAATGCCGGCTTTCTCTCGCCGGTGCCAGGGTGCCCGTACCCCGCCGGCCCTCACGTGTATAGGTTTCTTTCTTGATCTCCACCGCCAATATCACCATGCAGTTCGGGGCCAGGCCCCTGTTCGAAAACGTTTCCGCCAAGTTCGGCAATGGCAACCGCTACGGCCTGATCGGCGCCAACGGCTGCGGAAAATCCACGCTGATGAAGATTCTCGGTGGCGATCTCGAACCCTCTGCCGGCCAGGTCATGCTGGAGCCGAACGTCCGGCTGGGTAAACTGCGCCAGGACCAGTTCGCCTACGAGGACTGCACGGTGATGGATACCGTGATCATGGGCCACGAAGAACTCTGGCAGGTGAAGAAGGAGCGGGACCGGATCTATTCCCAGGCCGAGATGAGCGAGGCAGACGGCATGGCCGTGGCGGATTTGGAAGTCCAGTTCGCCGAGATGGACGGTTACACCGCCGAGGCCCGTGCCGGGGAGCTGTTGCTGGGGCTGGAAATCCCACTGGAGGACCATAACGGACCGATGAGTGCGCTGGCGCCGGGCTGGAAGCTGAGGGTATTGCTGGCTCAGGCCCTGTTCTCCGATCCGGACGTGCTGTTGCTCGACGAGCCCACCAACCATCTGGATATCAACACCATCCGTTGGTTGGAAAACATCCTGGTTGCCCGCAACAGCACCATGATCATTATTTCTCACGACCGCCACTTCCTGAACAGTGTGTGCACCCACATGGCGGATTTGGACTACGGCGAGCTGCGCCTGTTCCCGGGCAACTACGACGAGTACATGACCGCGGCCACCCAGGCCCGCGAGCGCATGCAGGCCGACAACGCCAAGAAGAAGGCTCAGATTGCCGAACTGCAGCAGTTCGTCAGCCGCTTCTCTGCGAACGCTTCAAAAGCCAAACAGGCCACCTCCCGGGCCCGTCAGATCGACAAGATCCAGCTGGAAGAGGTCAAGCCGTCCAGCCGGGTGAGTCCGTTCATCCGTTTCGAGCAGGGCAAGAAACTGCACCGTCAGGCCGTTACGCTCAGGGATCTGACCAAGGGTTTCGATGGCCAGCCCCTGTTCAACAAACTGAACCTGCAGGTCGAGGCCGGCGAGCGCGTGGCCATCATTGGGCCCAACGGTATCGGCAAAACCACGCTGCTTCAGTGCATGGCCGGCGCCTATGAGCTCGACGGCGGCGAAGTTAAGTGGACCGACAGTGCCGAGGTCGGCTACTTCGCTCAGGACCACACCGCCGATTTCGCCGCCGACGACACCCTGACTGACTGGATGGCCCAGTGGACCACCGGCGGCGAGCAACTGGTGCGGGGCACCCTCGGCCGTATGTTGTTTTCCGGCGACGACATCGGAAAATCGGTAAAGGTGATTTCGGGTGGTGAGCAGGGACGTATGCTCTTTGGCAAGCTTATCCTGCAAAAGCCCAACGTCATGCTGATGGATGAGCCCACCAACCACCTGGACATGGAATCCATCGAGGCGTTGAACCTGGCGCTGGAGAACTACCCCGGCACACTGATCTTTGTCAGTCATGATCGGGAGTTTGTTTCTTCGCTGGCGACGCGCATTATCGAACTGAGTGCGGACGGGGTGACGGATTTCAGTGGCTCCTACGATGATTATCTTCGGAGTCAGGGTTACCTTTGATCAATTTGCGATGGGGCTTGGGCAGCTCTTCCCGGCCGCCCGATCAAAACTTTGCGCGGCCCTCACATTTTAAAGAGAGACCAGCATGGAAGAGACAGACGTCATAAACGCAACACGGAAATGGGTCGAGGACGTAGTCGTTGGTTACAACCTCTGCCCATTTGCGAAGCGGGAGTTGGTTCGGGATCGGGTACGGTTCGCCGTCTCTGACGCTGCCGATGAAGATGCCCTGCTGCAGGCGCTTCATTCCGAACTCCAGCGCCTCAACGATGAGCCTGAGGTCGAAACCACGGTACTGATCCATCCGGGTGTATTGCAGGACTTCGCAGCCTACAATGAGTTTCTGGATGCCGCTGATGGTTTGCTGGCGTATCTGGAGATGGAAGGCATTTACCAGATTGCGAGTTTCCATCCGGACTATCAGTTCGAAGGCACGGAGCCGGATTCGGCGGAGAACTACACCAACCGGTCGCCGTACCCGATGCTTCACCTGTTACGGGAAGCCAGTCTGGAAGCCGCGATTGACAGCTATCCTGACGTAAATGGTATCCCGGATAGAAACATTGAACTGATGGAACAGCTCGGGGCAGACAAGATGCGGAAAACTCTCGCCAATTGCCTGAAAGACTCCAGGGTTGCCGGGGAGTAAAAAGGGGGCTCTGCCTGCGATAGCACGGAGCCGAAACAGGCCAGCCAAGAACTCAGACAAAGAGGCAAACCCTTGGGACTTCTTTTCGAACAGATCGACAGCCAACCCTCCGAAATCGGTGAGATTACCCTCCGTCGCCGACGGATTCCGGCGATCGGCGACCGGGATATCTTCGAGGTCAAGCTCGGCGAAGAATTCCTGATGTCGAGCATGTTCGTGGATGCTGAGGTCGCCCTGTCAGACCTTGGCCTGAACGAAACCGAAGGCGATGACCTCAGCGTGGTCGTTGGCGGCCTGGGCCTCGGCTACACAGCGGTGGCGGCGCTCAAACACGAGCGGGTGGGGGAACTGCTGATCGTCGAATACCTGGAGCCGGTCATCCGCTGGCACCAGCAGGAACTGGTACCCCTGGGCAAGGACATTAACGCCGACGCCCGCAGCCGCTACGTCCACGGTAGCTTCTTCGACCTCGCCATTGGCGAGCCGGATATCGGGGGATTCGACCCCGAATCGCCCGGCAAGACCTTCGATGCCATCCTGCTCGACATCGACCACTCACCCAGGGCTCTGCTGCACGATTCCAACGCCAGCTTCTACACCGCCGAAAACATCGGTCGGATGGCCGGACAGCTGAAGCCACGTGGAATCTTTGCCATGTGGTCAAATGAAGGCGAAGATGACGAGTTCATGACGGTGTTGCGTGAGGTGTTTACCGATGTCGCCTGCCATGTTGTAACCTTCTTCAATCCGTTCCAGAACAGGGAGTCGTTCAACACCGTGTATGTAGCCCGAAAACCGGGCTGAACTATCCGGAGTTTGTATGCCTGTAATGCGCCACCGAACCCGCCCCTTCAGCTCCAGTTACCGCTTGCCGGCGTCTGATGAAGCACCGGTTCGGCACGAACCGGTGCACGCCGGCCACCTGCTGGCGGATTTTATCCGGAAGCACCCGCGGCTGCTGATCCTCACGGGGGCGGGTGTGAGCACAGACTCGGGTATTCCGGATTATCGGGATGGCGAGGGTGCCTGGAAGCGCAAACAGCCGGTTCAGCACCAGGCCTTCATGGACAGCTACGAAACCCGGCAGCGTTACTGGGGACGAAGCCTGATTGGCTGGCCGGTGATGCGCAATGCCACCCCGAACCCCTCACACCACCATATCTCCGACCTGGAGCTGCTCAACCACAGCAGTCTGGTGGTCACCCAGAATGTGGACCGGTTGCACCAGAAAGCAGGTACCCGAGCCGTGACGGATTTGCATGGCCGCGCCGACGAAGTCCTCTGCATGAGTTGCGGCTACCGTTGTCCCCGGGATGAGGTGCATCATCGCTGTGCCGAGCTGAATCCGGGCTTTGGCCATTACCGCGCTGACACGGCGCCAGACGGTGATGCGGATCTGGAGGTGGACTTCAGTGACTTCCGGCCAGCGGATTGCCCCAAGTGTGCCGGCATTCTGAAACCGGATGTGGTCTTCTTCGGGGATTACGTGCCCAGGGAACGGGTCTACTCCGCGCTGGATGTGCTCAAGGCCAGCGACGGTTTGCTGGTGGTCGGCTCTTCGCTGATGGTGTACTCGGGATTTCGTTTCTGCCGGTATGCGAAAGAGTGGGACAAACCGATTGCCACGCTGAACCTGGGGCGGACCCGGGCCGAGCCGCTGGCGGATCTGAAACTGAATGCGCGGATCGGGGAGACCCTTAAGGCCTCCCTCGACCAACTTTAGGGTTACCGGGATTTGTTGAATCCGAGCAGTTTTCGCCAGCGATTCAGCAAGAACTCCGTGTGGTGGTCCCAGGGATGGAATTCGGGCCTGAAGTATTCCAGATACCCCGGAATGATGGCGGTGAACATGCCATTTGGGCCCCATACGCGGTTCAGGCCTTGCGCCCAGGAACGCAGGTTCAGAAGCTGTTTGTCCTCCCGCATCAACTCTACAATGAAGCTGTGAATGGCAACCATGATCAGCGTCGTGATCAGGGCCATCACCCCATCCGGATGGCGTAATCCACCACGGTTTTGTCATTGAGCTGCTGGTAGGTATCGAAAGCCACCGCCTTGTGTTCATTTTCTTCGATGCAGTGCCACGCCCACAGGGTGCGCATGGACGGGTCGCTGTCGACCCAGTGCCGGGGCACTTCATCGAAGCTGAAGTCCTGACGACGTACGGGAAAAGACGCGGTGACTGCTGACATGGACTACCTCATTGCATGATTGTTCGACGCAGTGAGGTTACGGTAAAGGTGGGGATAATCGCCGGTTATTACGGGCCATAAACCGGTCATCTCTGGCGAGGGACCGGATAAGAAGATCCGGGGGCCGCCTCAGCGGCCCCCGGGAGAGTGTTAAACGAGGTTGTAGATGAACACCGCCGCCACGGCAATGGGGGTGAAGTAGCGGATGGTGATGTACCACAGCTTGAACATCGGCTCGGACAGCGACAGCTCGTTCTCGATGGCCTCCCGGGACATGACCCAGCCGGCGAAGACAGCCACCAGCAGTCCGCCCAGCGGCAACAGGACGTTGGCGGTGAAGAAGTCGAGCAGGTCGAAGATGGTCTTGCCTTCGAACATCGCGATGCTGCCCAGCGGTGCGAAATCGGACCACAGGTTCAGGGACAGGATTGAGGCAATGCCCAGCGCCCAGCATACGAAGCCGGCGCCGAGGGTACTGATGGTGCGGTTCATGCCTTTCTGTTCTTCGAGCCACTCCACGATCGGCTCCAGCAGGGAAATACCGGACGTCCAGGCGGCAAAAATCAACAGTACGAAGAACAGGGTGCCAAACAGACTGCCCATAGGCATCTGACCGAATGCCAGTGGCAGGGTCTGGAAAATCAGGCCAGGTCCTGCGCCCGGCTCCAGGCCGTTGGCAAAGACGATCGGGAAGATGGCCAGACCGGCCAGCAGGGCAACGCCCGTGTCGATCACCGAGACGGCAATGGACGTCTTGGCAATGGAAATGTTCTTTGGCAGGTAAGAACCGTAGGCCATCATCACCGCCATACCCAGGCTCAGGGTGAAGAAGGCGTGGCCGAGTGCCACCAGGATGCCGGAGGTGGTGAGCTTGGAGAAGTCCGGCTGGAACAGGAAGCTGGCCGCACGACCGAACTCGCCGGTCGTCATGGCGTAACCCACCACAATCATCAACAGGACAAACAAACCGGGCATAAGGATGCTCACGGCCCGCTCAAGGCCTGAGCGAACACCCTTGGCAACCACCACCATGACCAACGCCATGAAAACGGTGTGCCAGGTCAGCAGCGTCATTGGATCGCTCAGCAGGCCGGAGAAAATGGCGCCAACTGCCTCTGCGGACTGGCCCACCAACTGACCACTGGCCGCTGTGCCAACATAGGACACCGCCCAGCCACCGATCACGGAATAGAAGGACAGAATCAGGAAACCGGCGAGCACGCCAACAGCGCCCACCATGCGCCAGGCCGGCTTCAGCCGGTCTCGTTCTGCGATCAGTCGCAGGCTGTTGACCGGGCTGCGGCCGCCCCGGCGACCAATAAGCACTTCCGCCATCATGATCGGCAGGCCGACCGCGGCGATGCAGAGAAGATAGACCAGGACAAAAGCGCCACCGCCGTTTTCACCAGTAATGTACGGGAACTTCCAGATGTTGCCGAGACCCACGGCGGAGCCAGTCGCCGCGAGAACGAAGGCAAGGCGCGAGGACCAGAGCCCGCGCTTGGCGTTGGAACCTTCCAGTGCCTCCGAATAGGTGGCACTACCTGATTGTGATACAGACATAACTGTCTCCTGCTTGATACTTGTTTTTGTTGGGGGGGGAGAGGCCGCGCCAGGCACGGCCTCAAAGACACTGGGCCCGGCTGTTACCCGACCCGGGCCAGACGCTCGGGGTTTGCATTGCCCCGGGCCTCGTGTTTGCGGAAACGTTCTTCCGCCAGCTCATTGGCGATGGCGCCCGTCGGACGGCCACTGCGATCAGAGCGGGTAAAGATTTCCGTCAGGGTGTCGCCGATGGCGTCCACATGGGCGCGAACCGTTTCGGGCGTTGCCCCGGTGCGCTCGTAGAACACGTCAATGATGCCACCGGCATTGATGGCGAAGTCCGGGGCATAAAGAATGCCCCGGTCTTTCAGGGCCTGATCGTGGTCCGCGCGTTCGAGCAGGTTGTTGGCTGCTCCGGCTACCACCTTGGCCTTCAGCTGCGGAATACTGTCGTCGTTCAGCACCGCACCCATGGCGCAGGGCGCCACCACGTCCACCGGCAGGTACAGAATGTCCTCAGCGGAGGCGGGCTTGGCACCCAGTTCATCCACGGCGCGTTGCATGTTCTCGGCAAAGATGTCGTACACCCAGAGTTGGGCACCGGCTTCTTTCAGGTGCCTGGCCAGGCGGAAGCCGACATTGCCGATGCCCTGGATGGCGACCTTCAGGCCGCTGAGGTCATCCCGGCCCAGCTTGTGGCGGACGGCGGCTTTCAGGCCGATAAAAGTGCCATAGGCCGTGGCCGGAGATGGATCGCCGTTGCTGGGCTGGCCGTCAAAGCCAATGCGCTCTGCAATGCCGGCGACATGCTGTGTGTGTCGCCCCATAACTTTCAGGTCCGGTACGCTGGTTCCGGAATCCTCGGCGGCAATGTATTGGCCGCCCAGACCCTCCAGATGCTTGCCCATGGCTTCGAGCAGGGCTTCGCTCTTCTCTTTGCGAGGATCACCAATAATGACGGACTTGCCGCCACCCAGGTCCAGGTTGGCAAGTGCTGATTTGTAGGTCATGCCTTTGGACAGGCGCAGTACGTCGCGCAGTGCCTGCTCGTCGGTGGTGTAGGGGAACATCCGGCAACCGCCCAGGGCAGGGCCGCGCGAGGTGTTGTGAATCGCAACAATGGCTTTCAGTCCGGTTTCCGGATCGCAGAAAAAGGACAGGTGCTCGTGGTTATCGAACTCGGGATGGCTGAATACGTTCATGGCGTTTCACCTTTCTTCCTTGGCTGTCGCTACCCTTGTGGGGCCTGCGGTAGCCGATGTTTTGTTGTTAGACCGCGGTAGTCGCGATTGGTTGGTACTCAGGGCGCGCGGTGCGTCCTTCCTGATTGGCTATCACCGTTTCCAGAAATCAGCAGGTGCAGTCAGCCGCAAACGGGGCTGGGGCCTGCGTTGGCTGACCATGGCGGAGCGAAAATCGGGGCCGGGCTGGCCTCTGGAAACGGAAGACGTCGATGGTATTGGGCGGGCACGAATACGCGAGGCGCACTCCCGCCGGGGGGCGTGTTGTGTCTGACATAATGAAATCCTCTCCACCTGGCCGGATCTCGGCATGAGTGGCTGTCTTGTTTTTGTCGTCCGGCTTGTGGCCGGCCTTTTGATTTCAGGTGTCCGCTTTCCTAGAGAGGAATTGCCCTTTTGGGGCCGGACGGAAAATAAATTAGTGACTTTTTACGTTAACGTCAATGCGAAAGGCGCGAACAATTCGGGTGAGCTAAGGCAAACCCCCGCAAGGTTTTGTGCACCGGGCAAAAATTTTTTTATAGGAAATGAATATATCCCGCTTTTCGTTAGCGCGAATCGTTTTCAGTCCCTCGCCGGTGGCCGCTCCGGTGTGGGTTATACTCGGATAAGAAAGCTGTGGCGACCCGCTCTGACTGAGCGAAGGAGAGAGTTATGAAACGGCTTTTCTACCTGGTTGATTCCATCGACAGCGTCGAAAGCATTTCCGATGACCTGCATCAGGAAGGCGTCACCAACTGGCGTTTCCACATCGTCAGCAAGGATGAAGCGGGTCTCTATACTCACCGCCTTCACTCTGCCAGCGTTCTGGACCGGACCGATCTGGCCAGGTTCGTGGAGCGCGGGCTGATTATCGGTGGGTTGTTCGCCCTGTGCTTCGTGTTGCCACTGGCGCTGTGGGGCGGCCTGGACTGGCCGGCGTCCGCTTTTGTTGCCATGGGCGTGTTTATGGTGCTGGCGGGTGGCTGGCTCGGTGGTTTTGGCGGGATCGGAACCGAAAACTACCGGATCCGGCGATTCCACAAGGACATTGAAGCCGGGAAGTACCTGATCATGGTGGATGCGCCGAAAGCGAATGTTGATCAGATGAAAGCACTGATGGCAAAGAACCATCCGGAGGCGGTCCTGCAGGGAGAGGGCAGCAGCTTCAATAATCCTTTCGCAGCGGGCGACGGTCGGGTTCATGTCATTCACTAGGCGGTCCTGGATCGGGTCTCAGGTACTGGCCTCAGAGATGACCTTGCAGATAGGACCTTAGTCTGAGAAAGGCCGCAAACTTCGGTATTCACCTATACGCGATCCGGGGGATCTGCCTTAGCTTCCTCTGATGTCTGTCGCTTCCTATTCTTATACCATTCAGCCGCGAAAAGTCCGTCAGGAGTTTGTCCGGCTTTTTCCCATCTCCCTGTTTGTGGTGGCATTCGGTGCTGCCTTTGGGCTCGCGGCTACCCAGAAAGGCCTGTTGCCGCTGGAAGCACTCCTGATGAGCACGGCGGTGTTTGCCGGTGCTTCGCAGTTTGCGGCGACGGACATGTGGGGCAGTGAGGTTTCGGTCCTGCCACTGATCGCGGTTGTGTTTGCCATCAATTCCCGTCATCTGCTCATGGGCGCGTCGTTGTATCCGATGCTCAAAGACGTTGCTCCGGCGAAACGGTATGGGTTGCTTTTGCTGCTAACGGACGCGAACTGGGCGGTATCTGCCCAGGATTACCAGAATGGCAAACGCAATCTGGAAGTGATTCTGGGCGGAGGCCTGGTGCTCTGGATGGCCTGGCTTGTAGGCACCTGGCTGGGTGTTTACTTCGGCGGACTGCTGCAGAACCCGAAGAGTCTAGGGTTGGATATGGTGCTCGGGTGCTTCCTGCTGGCCATGGCGCTCGGGGGGAAGAAATCGCCGCGGGTGCTGGTTGCCTGGACTGTGGCCGCACTGGCATCCCTGGCGGCGTGGAAGTGGCTGCCACCGAATACTCACGTGGTGGTGGGGGCGCTGGCCGGTGGTGTAATCGGGTACTTCTGGCTGGATAAAAAACCGGTCAGTGCCGCTGCCGAGGGAGAAGCGGCGTGACCATCGAAACCACGACGGCAGGCGTTCTGGCATTGATCGCCATCATGACGATCGTCACCCTGGCGACTCGATTCGGTGGTGTGTTTGTCATGTCGTTCGTACGAATCAGCCCCCGCATCGAGAGTTTCATCAATACCATGGCCAGCTCCGTACTGATCGCCATTGTCGTGCCCATGGCCTTTGCCGGGGACCTCGGGGCCATCGCGGCGCTGTCGGTTACCACCGTCACCATGCTGGCGCTCAGGAAACCCCTGCCCGCGATCGCCGCCGGCATCGCCGCTGCCGGTATCGTCCGCTATCTGATCTGAAATCGGCGCGTGCTCGCGCTAGGGGGCACCGTCTTGCATCGGGTTGGGGTTGCGCAGCGCCAGCTCGCCGATACCGGGCAGTTTGATACCCAGGGCCAGGGGATTAACCCCCAGTGACAGGCCCAGAATGTTCAGCTCCAGTCCTTCCCGGACACCGGCCAGCAGGCCGAAATACCCCCCCAGGGAGAACTGGTAACCGGCGCCGCCGGGTACCTCGGCAACCACGCTGTTACCCAGATAATCCTTGCCAATGGCGTTACTGGGTAAGGCAACCTCGAGGCCGGGGACCTCCCGAATCACCCAGGCGATAAAGGTATTGCTGTTCGGTCCGGGCCAGGCCTCATACTCCGTTGGGTAGGGGTAACGCTCGATCGCCTCGTAGATCGACGGAATCAGCGTCTCGGCCTCGGCCCCGCGAACGTCTGCGTAGAGTTCGGGCCTGGCCCCGTACCAGTGGCGGTCCGGCTCGCCCGGGCGGGAGTTGACCACATAGCTGCGCCACCCGGTAACTTCGTGAACCCGGTACTCGTCGGCCCCCTTCTCCTTGGTGGCAATCCAGGTGTGGACGGCAAAGTAGCCGCGCCAGCTCCAGGCCCGGGCACCGTAAACCTGGATGATGGCGCCTTCATGTTGCTCCGGCCGGGGCGCAATTCCGGCGCTTTCCCGGCTGGCAGTTTGCCAGCTTTCTGCGCCCTGGAGGCTGCTGCTGGTGGCCAGCAGTACCGGCCCTACCAATAACAGGAACAGGCCGGCCAGGGGCCAGGCGGTGTACTTCAGGAGACGCTTCATATCAGGGTTCCGGATAGGTTGGGTGCTTTAATTCTAGTCGGTACGACATGGCCCTGTCGCCGGATCCGTTCTGGACAGTGCGGGTTTGCCGGGGTTCCGCTTGTCTTCTAGGCTCAAGGTAACAGTCATTGAAGAGAGAGGAGTGGCGTTATGACCGATCACCATGTGTACAAAAAAGTCGAAATCGTCGGTTCGTCGCGCAAAAGCATCGAGAACGCCATTGAAAATGCCCTGGAGGAGTGTGGCAAGAGTATCCGCAACATGGAGTGGTTCGAGGTGGTCGAGACCCGCGGCCATATCGTCGATGGCAAGGTCGGCCATTATCAGGTTGTCATGAAGGTGGGATTCCGCATCAAGGATAGCTGACGTTGATAACCCGGTTCCGGATGGCGCCGGCCAGGCGGCTCATCAGGTCCCGGGCTTCGCCGTCGTAAAGGGCGTGACATTTGTCCCGCAACACGCGGCGCTCATGATCGGAGGCGGAGCCGGATACTTCCTTCGACATGTCCAGGTGCTGGCAGGCTGCCAGGTGCGCCTTGATCTCGGTGTCGATCAGCCTGGTCACCAGTTCCTCCACCGATTCGCTGCAGAAAGGCCGGTTCCGGTTCAGCAGGTTGCGTGCTTCCAGTGCGGCGTTTCGTGCTTCCAGCCGAAGGTCGCCCGCTGACTCGCCATTTTCCACAGCTCGAAGAAACATGCCCAGCCGGTCATGTAGGATCCAGAGTTGGGGCCAGATCTGGTCATAGGCGTCTTTCTCGGCTTGGTATTTGGCGGCGCCGGCTTCGGAACCGGAAGAGCCGGGGCGGTCCTGATCCGGGCCGTTGAACTGACCGACGCGAAGTTCATCCACCTCCCGGCCGAGAGAGCCGGTCCGCTGCCGAAGCGTTTCGACCTCCCGGCTGGCGGTCCGTTTGGCACTGGATGCCACCCAGAGGGCAGCGAGGCCGACAAGCAAGGCCAGTGCGGCAATCAGTAGTGGGAAATGGGGGCCGTCGAGAACGCTCAGAAGTGGGTCCGTTTCCATGGGGTTGAATCCCTTTACAAAAACATTGCGTTGGACTTTCAGTATAGAAGCTAATCACCGTTGCGCTGTCGAAATGGCAGAAGGGTAAGGGCCTCCTCGTAATACCCGGCAACATGCTCGGCTTCGTCCTCGGTAAACGCCGCTATGGCCTCCCGGAAACCGGGGTGGCGGATCCCGTGCCAGGAATGGGTGATGACGGGTTCGAATCCCCGTACGAGCTTGTGTTCGCCCTGGGCGCCGGCGTCAAAGTGCGTCAGTCCGAGCTCGATGGCCAACTCAATGCCCTGGTAATAGCAGGTCTCGAAGTGCAGGTGATTGAACTCGTCGAGGCAGCCCCAGTAACGGCCATAGAGCGTATTCGCTCCGTTAAGGAAAAGGGCTCCGGCGATCATTTCCCCGTCCCTGACTGCCATCACAAGATGTAGGTGCTCGGAGAGGTTCTCTCGCACCAGTTCAAAGAACTGCCTGTTCAGGTAGGGGCGTTGGCCGCGTTTCAGGTAGGTGGCCTGGTAAAACACGTAAAAGGCGGAAAGCACGTGATCGGGAATGTCGCGCCCGTGAAACCGCTGAAAGCTGATGCCCTGTTCAGACACCTGGCGTCGTTCCTTGCGGATAGATTTGCGTTTGCGGGAGGTCAGCTGTGCCAGGAAGTCATCGAAGCCGTCATAATTCCGGTTGTGCCAGTGGAACTGGCAACCGGTGCGATGCAGTTCCTGTTCGTGCGTCAGCAGCGCCTGGTCTGCGGCGTCGGGGAACAACAGGTGCCAGGAATGGGCGCCCAGTTGTGGCATCAAGGAATCCAGAAGTTCCGGGACCTGGCCTGGGCCGAGTTTTTGCCGGAGTCCGGGCTCCAGCAGCAGCCGAGGGCCCTGGGATGGTGTAAACGGGATGGCGATCAGGAGCTTGGGGTAATAGGCCAGGCCGTGGCGCTGATAGGCGTCCGCCCAGGCCCAGTCGAATACATACTCGCCCATGGAGTGAGTCTTCAGGTAGGCGGGTGCGATCCCGGCAAGCTCGCCGTTGACCCGGAACACCAGGTGGCTGGGTTGCCATCCGGTTTCCGCCCTGGTGCACCCGGAAAGCTCCAGCGCGTGGAGGAACTCATGGCGCAGAAACGGGTTATTCCTGCCGGCGAGTCGCTCCCAGTCCGACCGGGTAATGTCCGCGATGGACTGGCAGGTTTCGACAGTCAGCGAAACGGAAGGGGAGAGGTGTCCGGGTTCGGGCATGGCTCGGGTGGCTCCTTGAGGATATCCCGATACCATACGCCAAAACCCGGGATCTGATCACTGTGCGACGGGTTCACAGCGTTCCTTCAGCTCCTTCTGCCATTCTGCCCGGCGTTGCTCGTATTTCTCTTGTTTCTCCTGTCGGATCTCTTCCCAGGTTTCGAGCTGCTCTTCGGTCAGTTGCAGGCGCTCGGCCATTTCCGACCAGCGTGCCTCCCGTTTTGCCTGTCGCTCGTCATGCTTGAAGCGCCCCTTGTTCTCACGGAAGTTTTCGCACACTTGTTCCATGTTGGGCTTACCGTGGTAGCCGCTGTGTTTGTCGCCGCCATGATGGTCGGCAAGGGCAAACGGGCTTGCGGCGAGCAGGGCAGATGCCAGAATGCCGGCGGTCACGATGGAGTTCTTGCGTTTGTTCATAACAGGTCCTCAGGTTGCATGCCGAGGGTGCGGCAATGGATGTGATTCGCCGCTATGGTAGCGCCGAACGCTGTCAGCGGATGTCAGTACCGTGTAAAGGTTCTGCAAAGGAATACGCGCCGAATCAGCGGGTTGGCGCATGCGTGTTAGACTCCATTTTGTGCTTACGGAGACAGACAATGCAAAACCGGGTGTTGCTGGTAGAAGACGATGACGAACTGCGGGAATTACTGGCCCGCTACCTGACCAATCAGGGTTTTACGGTCCGCGAAGCGGCCAATGGCCAGGACGGACTGACCCTGGCCCTGGGCCAGGATTGCGATATTGTGGTTCTGGACATCATGTTGCCGGACATAAGTGGGCTGGAGGTGCTGAGGGAGTTGCGTGCGGCGACCCATTTGCCGGTCGTGCTCCTGACGGCCCGTGGCGATGAAACCGATCGGATTGTCGGTTTTGAGGTTGGAGCCGACGACTACATTCCCAAACCCTGTAACCCGAGAGAACTGGTTGCCCGCCTGCAGGCGCTGCTGCGCCGGATAGCCTGGGACCAGAAGACCGATGTGAACGCCGCCAGGGTCTACGGCGATTTACGGGTTGAGCCCGGGCACCGGCGTATTCTCCAACAGGGCGTCGCCCTTGATCTGACCGCCACCGAGTACGAGGTTCTGCAGGTTCTGCTGGCCCATGCCGGTAGCGTGGTGCGCAAAACTGACCTGATGCAGTGGGCGCTCGGGCGGCGGCTCGAGGCCTACGACCGCACCCTGGATATGCACATCAGCAATCTGCGCCGCAAACTGGGCAACGAAGATCCGCCACGCATCGAAACGGTCAGGGGGCTGGGATACAGCTATCGGGTGCCCGTGTGAGCCGTCGCCTGATGTTTCCACTGTTCTGGCGGATCTTCCTGTCAATCTGGCTGGCGATGGCGGTCACCGTGGTAGCCAGCAACCTGGCAACCCGTACGCTGCTGGATCGGGAACGGCAGGCGATAGAGCGCCAGGTTGGTCTGAGGGATCTGGGGCTGGAGGCTATCAGGGTTCGTGAAACCGAGGGACGTGGCGATGCCTGGCGCTTTCTGCGCGAACAGGGGAAACGGCTGGAACTGCGCCTGATCCTGATTGAGCTGGACGACGACAAGCGTTTGCCGTCGTCCATCCGAGAGCGGATGAAGTCCGGGTGGTACCCCCAGAAACCCGCGGTGATAGACGTGGCTGATGGTTACCAGCTCGTCGCCTGGCCCCGGGTAAACGGTGAGGGTTGGCTGGATCCGAAGTTTTTCCGCGTCATCGAGATGGGACTGGCTTTCGTGCTGATTACCCTCGCGTGCTTTTGGATTGCCCGTTTCGTTTCACGGCCGCTGAAGCACATGGAAAGTACGGCTCAGCGGATTGCCGGTGGCAACACGGAACTGCGGGTGAGCGAGGACATCGCTCGCCGACGGGATGAGGTCGGCCAGCTTGCGACTGCCTTCAATGCCATGACCGAACGCCTGTGCGGCCTGCTTGAGCGACAGAAACACCTGTTGCGGGATATTTCCCATGATCTGAGGACGCCGCTAACCCGACAGCGTATTGCCATTGAGCTGGCCAGTGATGGCGGTGCCGACGAGCAGCTGGTCGCCAGTATTCTGCGCCAGAACGAGCGTCTGGAAGCCATGACATCGCAGATACTGACGCTGTACCGGGTCGCTGAACAGGGGGGTGATATCGAACGTGAGTCCGTAAAACCGGTCAAACTGCTCAATCAGGTACTGCGAGATGCTGCGGATTACGCCGATCACCAGGGTGTGGAATGCAGGCTGTCGGCGACAGACGAGACGGCCAAGGCATCGGTATTGGGAGATGCTGGCCTAATGCAGCGGGCCTTTGACAACATCCTGCAGAACGCTCTGGATCACACACCACCGGGTAAACGGGTGCAGGTCAGGGCGTCGGTTGCTGATGGTCAGGTGACCGTCGATATTGAGGACGAAGGGGCGGGCGTGCCGGCCGAGTTGTTGCCACATCTATTCGAGCCGTTTTTCCGGGCTGACAAATCCCGCGGCGGCAAGGGCTGGGGGCTGGGGCTTGCGATTGCACGGGATATCGTGACGGCCCATGATGGCGAGATCAGAGCGGCAGCAGGTGAGTCTGGTGGGTTACGAGTGACGGTGCGGGTGCCGGTGTTTACCGCCGGTTGAGCGCGGTGGCTCTTGGGCGTCGTCATCGGTGGGCCTGAGATCCGCTGCGCCGGAGAAGTCGATGCCCTCTTGCAACTCGTCTTCCTCGAAGCGTATGCCGCAGGCGGCTTTCCGGAGTTTTGCAGGCTCTGCGGTTCCGGGACTGTTAGGCTTGTTTTCCTCGGACATAAGGTTTACCGATCAATGACTAGAGATTACCCCGTTCCCGCAGGATACCTCGAGCGCGAGACGGAAGTGAAGAAAAGCCGGTTCATCGCCCGGGTCGCACCGGTCAGTTCCCGGGACGAGGTGAAAGTCTGGCTGGAACAGGCTCATCGCGATCACCCGGATGCCCGGCATATCTGCTGGGCATACCAGATTGGCCGTCCCGGCTCGGCAGCCGAGGCGGGGATGAATGACGATGGAGAACCTTCCGGCACCGCAGGCAAACCGATCCTGAATGTCATTCAGCACAAAGACATGGGGGATGTCCTGGTCATGGTTGTTCGTTACTTTGGCGGTATCAAGCTCGGTGCCGGCGGCCTCGTCCGTGCCTATGCCGGAGCTGCCGAGAGTGTGCTTTCCGCCGTTGAGCGGTCAGTTCAGCAGCCTATGATACCGGCCGATGTGGTGATGGGGTTTGCCGATGAACAGCCCCTGCGGCACTGGTGCGAGGTTCACGACGCCGTGCTGGAGTCGGTGGAATACGGCGCCAGTGTCAGGGCCCGGGTGGCCTTGCCCGAACACCAGGCGGATGCGTTTGTCGCGTTCTGTGATGCCCAGAAGCTGGATTACGATCTCGAAAGGTGAGGAACCAGAAGGGCATCGTGGTCCGTGTCCTATGCGTATACTGAAGCTACGAAACCTCCAATAAAGGAGAACTGCATTATGCGTTTCCTGATGATTTCGGCATTGGTCCTGGCTCTGGCAGGCTGTGCCGGCAATGTGGTGACGGACTACAACTCCTCAGCGGTTTTCGGTAACTACGCCAGTTGGGCCTTTGCCCAGAACGCCGGGAGTGGTGCGTTCGTGTCGCTTGATGGCAGCCGGGTACAGAGTGCGATTGAGCGGGAACTGAAGCGTAAGGCGATGCGCAAGGTGCCGGCCGATGAGGCAGACCTGCTCGCCAACTGGAAGATCGTGGAGGAGGATCGCCTGGAGCAGACCGGCGTGGGGCTGGGCTTTGGCTATGGCTGGAGCAACTTCGGCTGGGGTATCTCTGCACCCCCACCGGTGCGGGAGGTCACAGAGGGTAAGCTCGTGGTTGAGCTGGTGGATACCGAAATCAATGAGGTGGTGTGGCGCGCCGCGAGTCGCCGTTACCTGACTGAGCATCAGTCCCCTGAGACCCGCAGCGAATTGATTGATGAGGTAGTGTCCGAAATGTTTTCCAAGTACCCTCCGGGCCTCGAATAATCGAGTTACGCAGACCAAGGGGAGTGCAGCGCAGGCATGAAAAATCGATCGGAAGGCGGACTGGTTTTTTCCACGGAACAGGGGCGGATGTGTCCTGACTGCCGGAACCCGGTATCGGAATGCACGTGTGGAACGCCCTCCCGGCCCGAGGGCGACGGGATTGTTAGGGTGAGCCGTGAAACCAAGGGCCGGAAGGGTAAGGGCGTGACCCTGATCACCGGTATCCCGCTTGACGAAAAGGAGCTCAAGGCCTTCGCCAAGGTGCTAAAAGCCAAATGCGGCACCGGGGGTACGGTCAAGGACGGAACGGTTGAGATACAGGGCGATCAGCGGGACATCCTCGTCCCGCTTCTGCAGGCGAAGGGCTGGACCGTAAAACGGTCTGGTGGCTGATGGTATAAGACGCAACGGGCCGTCGCTCACGCTACAATTAACGGCATTAACCTTTCTCTTTCCTTGAATACGCGGAGTCTGCCCGGGATCATCTTGCGGTGTTCGGGCGCGTCGGCTCCTCTGACCGGAGGCTTGCATGCACATTCTGGTTTTGGGCGCGGGGGTCGTAGGTACGACCACTGCCTGGTTTCTGCAGAAGCAGGGTCATCAGGTCACGGTGATCGATCGACAGAATCAGGCCGGGGTAGAAACCAGCTACGCCAACGGTGGGCAGATTTCAGTTTCCCACGCCGAGCCCTGGGCCAACCCCTCGGCGCCGCTGAAGGTTCTCAGATGGCTGTTCAAGGCAGATGCCCCGCTGCTGTTCCGGCCTCGTCTGGATCCGGACCAGTGGCGCTGGGCGCTGTCATTCCTGTGTGAATGTACGTCCACGCGGGCAGCCCACAACATCCGGCAGATTGTGAATCTTGGTACTTACAGCCGGAGCCAGTTGCAGAACCTGCGGGAGGAAGTGGGCCTTGAATACGATGCTCTGCAGAAGGGCATTCTGCATTTCTACACCGACCCGCGGGAGTTTGAAGCTGCCATCAAACCGACCCGAATCATGCAGGATCTGGGTTGCGATCGGCAGATCATTGATGCGGACAGAGCCATTTCGTTAGAGCCTGCCCTGAAGCCGATCCGGGACCGGATAGCCGGCGCCACCTACACCTCGGAAGATGAGTCCGGCGACGCCCGAAAATTCACCCATAACCTGGCACAGAAGTGTGCCGAGGCGGGCGTTGAATTTCGCTATGGCACCGAAGTGCTCGGTTTCGAGCATGCCGGAGAGCGGATCCTGGGGGTTCAGACGCTGAAAGACGGCTGTCATGAAATCCTCCGGGGGGACGCCTACGTCCTCAGTCTCGGGAGTTTCAGTGCGCCTCTGGTCAAGAAGGTGGGGTTGACCCTCAGTATCTATCCGGCCAAGGGCTACTCAATCACAGTGCCGGTGAAGAATGAGGACGCCGCGTTCCGCGTCAGTCTGACCGACGACGAATACAAACTGGTTTATTCGCGGCTAGGGGACCGTCTGCGGGTGGCCGGCACGGCGGAGCTCAGCGGTTATTCCCGGGACCTGAACTATACGCGTTGCCGCGCGATTGTCCGGCGCACGGCCGAGGTCATGCCCGAGGCGGGCTACTGGGATCAGGCCGAGTTCTGGAGTGGTTTGCGCCCGGCAACCCCGTCCAACGTGCCCTATGTCGGCAAGAGCCACTTCCCCAATTTATATCTGAACACCGGCCATGGCACTCTCGGCTGGACCCATGCCTGTGGTTCGGCTGCGGCGCTGGCGGACATCATAAGCGGACGCCGGCCGGACGTGGACTTCGCCTTTACGGGTATCTGAGGGGCCGGCCAAAGCAAAGAGCCAGCTCAATTGAGCTGGCTTCTGATTGCTGGCCGAATCATGTCGTGGCTTATTGCAGCTGGTCCCGAATCAGCTTCTTGTTGATCTTGCCCACACTGGTTTTCGGGATGTCTTCAACGAAATCGATCTTGCTGGGTATGGCCCACTTGTTGATCTCGCCGGTATCGACAAACTGCTTCAGATGGTTCTGGATATCTTCCAGTGTCGCATCCTCGCCCGGTTTCAGGGTGACCAGGGCATGGGGACGCTCGCCCCATTTCTCGTCGGGCACACCGACCACGGCGGCCCCGGCGACGGACGGGTGCTGACTGATCAGGTTCTCCAGATCCAGCGATGACAGCCATTCCCCCCCGGTCTTGATGACGTCCTTGATGCGGTCCTTGATCACCAGCGTGTTGTCAGGCTCCATGGAGGCAACGTCACCTGTATGCAGCCAGCCGCCTTGCCACAGTTCTTCACCTTTCTGCTTTTCCTTGAAGTAGCTCTGGGTCAGCCAGGGCGCGCGGGCGACTACCTCGCCTTTGGCGTCGCCATCGTGGGGAACCGGCGTGCCATCGGGATCGACGATCTCAAGTTCCACCATGGGTACCGCAATGCCGGTTTTGACTCGCTTCGCGGTCTGTTGTTCCAGCGGCAGTTCCAGGTCTTCAGGATCGAGGTGGGTGGCGCTCAGCAATGGGCAGGTCTCGGACATGCCGTAGCCGGTGTACATACGAATGCCCAGTTTGGCGCCAGCGTCGCACAGGCCCCTGGTCAGGGCGCTGCCACCGATCAGGACGTGCCAGTTGCTCAGGTCGGCGGTCTTGATCGACTCGGTCCCCATCATCATCTGCATGATGGTCGGCACGCAGTGGGAGAACGAAACCTTGTGCTCCTTGAGCAGATCAACCAGCAGCTCGGGTTCGTAGCGCCCGGGGTAGACCTGTTTGATGCCCATCAGGGTGGCTGCATAGGGCACGCCCCAGGCATGGACGTGGAACATCGGGGTTACCGGCATGTACACCGACGATGAACGGAGTAGCGGCATCTCGTCGTAGGCCGATAGCGAGCCGGTCATGGCCAGTGTGTGCAGCACCAGCTGCCGGTGGCTGAAAAAAACGCCCTTCGGGTTGCCGGTCGTGCCGGTGGTGTAGAAGGTGGTTGCGACACTGTTCTCGTCGAAATCCGGAAACTCGAACTCGGTGTCGGCCTTGGCCAGCAAGGCTTCGTACTCGCCCGCGGTGTCGAGTTGGGTTGACTGCGCGGCGGCCTCGTCGGTGAGCTGGATGTAGGTCTTGACGGTCTCGATCTCATCCTTGACCGATTCAAGGATGGGCAGGAAGTCATCGTGGACCAGAACCACGTCGTCTTCGGCATGGTTCATGGTGTAGACAATTTGCTCCGGAGACAGCCGCACATTCACGGTGTGCAATACCGCGCCGATCATCGGAATGGCGAAGAAACACTCCAGGTAGCGCGGTGTGTCCCAGTCCATCACGGCAACCGTGTCGCCGGCTTTCACACCCGCATCTGTGAGGGCGTTGGCCAGGCGATGAATACGTTCCACCAGGTCGGTGTAGGTGTACTTGCTGCGATTAGCGTACACGATCTCCTGATCCGGATTATAGCGCGGGCCAGAGAGCAGGAGCTGCTTGATCAGCAACGGGTACTGGTAGGCGTTGTCCGCCGGCGGGAGAATTCGGGTTTGTGCCATCACCTGTTTCCTCTTTCTCAGTTGTTGATGTTGTCGCGAGAAACAGGGGTAAATCTGACACAGATTGAGTAAAACGGAAACCGTAACGAAGGAAAAAACCGCAGAACATACCGGCGCTTAAATGAAACGACTGTTACGCTCTGCGGTTCTGGAGATTATTCGTAAGTGCAGAGGTAAGCGGTGTCGATATCGGCTTTTGCTTTGAAGCTAGCCTGACCGGCAACATCGAAACTCTCACCGGCTCCATAGGTCATCCACTCATCCACACCTGGCAGCAGCACGGTCAGGGCACCGCTGATGACCGTCATGGTCTCTTTCTTGCTGGTTCCGAACTCATACTCACCCGGGCTGATAACGCCTACGGTTGCCGGCAGGGTTGAGGTCTGGAAGGCGATGGACTTGGCCTTGCCATCGAAGTATTCGTTAACCTTCAGCATACGCTGGTTCCTCAAAAATGGATGGGGCGCCTACTATACGGAAAAATGTTGCAAGACCAATGACTATTTTGGTGCCGGGCTGCAACTGATCAGTTTAGCTCAACCGCTTACTGTTCCCACGGTTTTCCCCGGGTGTTGTTCACCGTGGATACACCGATGTGCATGGCGGCCTTGGCCAGAATGTTGGCACTCACCGGCGCGGTCATGAACAGGAACACCGTGATCAGGATTTCCGCGATGCCAATGCCTTCCCCCTGACTGCTGAAATAGATCACGGAGCTTATGACAATGGCACCGACACCCACAGTGGTGGCCTTGGTGGGGCCGTGGAGCCGGGTAAAGAAGTCGGGAAGCCGGGCCAGGCCGATGGCGCCGACCAACGTAAAGGCGCCGCCGGTCAGCAGCAGCAGACAGATGGCGTATTCAGCAAACTGGCTCATCGCAAAGGTCCTCCAAACGCGGTTGAACGTGGCGCCGGCTTATTCAATGACGCTGCCTCGCTTAAGGTATTTGGCCATGGCCACGGTACCCACAAATCCCATGACCGCAATCAACAGGGCTGCCTCAAGGTACATGCGAGTCCCGAGCGTTATGCCCAGCAGAATGATCAGGGCTATGGCGTTGACGTACAGGGTATCCAGGGCCAGCACACGATCGGGCGCATCCGGGCCCTTGATCAGCCGGTAAACGTTCAGCAGGGCCGCGAGGGTCACCATGCCGATGGTAATGTAGAGCGTGATGGTGATCATTCGAACATCTCCAGCAACGGTTTTTCGTAGCGGGTGCGGATGGCGTCAATCACCTCGTCATCGGTCTCCGCATCCAGGGCATGCACCAGCAGGATCCGGTTATCGTCGCTGATATCGACACTGACGGTGCCGGGCGTTAGCGAGATGGTGCTTGCCAGGATACTGATCGCCAGCGGGTGCTCCAGTTCCAGAGGGTAAGAGACGAATACCGGCCGGGGTTGGCGCGGGCTGAGAATCAGCTTCGCCACCTCGAAGCTGGCGACAACAATATCCCGGATCACCCGCACCAGGTACGCCGGCATTCGCCAGGACTTGATGAATGCAGGCCGTTCCGGCCAGAAGCCGTGGGTAATCTGGGGGATGGCCCAGGCCAGGATAATGCCCATGACCACGCTGGCGCCGGATACGCCGTCGTTCAGGAACTGCCAGCTGGCGAAGAGGATCAGGCTGAGCCACGGCTGGGGAAAACTGAGGCGATCGAACATTAGTTATCCTCCCCAACCATGGGCGTCTTGAGAATCTCGATATAGCCTGAGGGATTCTGAAGCTGGATTGCAGTGGCATCCGTGTAGTCGCTGATCGGACCGGCGAGGGCAACGACGACAATGCTCAGGGCCACCAGGGCTCCGGCGGCAACTGAGACGTTGCCACCCAGCGGGCCGGGTTCCTCAATGTGCCCATCCACGGTCCGCCAGAACACGATGCTGCCGGCGCGGCTGTAAGCAATGACGGTAAAGAAACTGCCAATCAGGATTACCGACCACAACCATGCCATTTCGGGCCCGGACATGGGCGATTGCAGAATGAGAAGCTTGGCGAAAAACCCGCTCAGGGGCGGTAGGCCCGCCGCCGCCACCGCGCCGAGCAGGAACAGCACGCTCAGGAAGGTTCGATTGCGCATTCGGGGAGCGGTCACAATCCTGTCTCTTGCGCTGCCCCGTTGGCGGGCGACCAGTTCGGCCACCAGGAACAGCCCGCCCACGGTCCAGGTGGTGTTGAGCAGGTAGAACAGGGCAGCAGAGATGCCCGCCACCGAACCCAGGGCAATAGGCGCCAGCAGGGTACCGACGGAAATGATGACCTGCCAGGCAACGAGGGTTTTCAGGTTGTCTGCACCGAGCGCACCGATAACCCCCATGGCAAGGGTCAAGAGCGCCAAAGGAAACAGCCAGTCCATACCCAGGTTGGCAAGTGCACCGGCGTCGTCGCCGAAAACGAGCAGGTAAACCCTCAGAATCGCGTAGATGCCCACCTTGGTCATGACCGCGAACAGCGCGGCCACCGGTGCGGTGGCCTTGGCATAAGCCTTCGGTAGCCAGAAGCACAGGGGGAGCAGGGCGGCTTTCAGGGCAAAGACCACCAGCAGCATCATGCCGCCGGCCCTTACAATCTCAAGATTTTCACCGCTGACCTTCGGTATCTTTATGGCAAGGTCTGCCATGTTCAGAGTGCCGGTGACGCTGTAGATCATGCCTACGCTGATCAGGAACACGGCGGATCCCGCCAGATTGAGAACCACGTAATGCAGTCCGGGAACGGTGCGCGCCCGCCCCCCGCCATGCATCAGCAGGCCGTAGGAGGCAATCAGCAGTACCTCGAACGCCACAAACAGATTGAACAGGTCACCGGTGAGGAAGGCAATGTTCAGGCCCATCAGCTGGAACAGGAACAGGCCGTGGAACTGACGATTGCCTTCGTCGGCGCCACCGATGGCAAAGAGATGACAGAGCAGCGCGAGAATCGCCGTCAGTATCAGCATCAGGGCCGCCAGGCGATCCAGCACCAACACAATGCCAAAGGGCGGCTGCCAGTTTCCGAATGCATAGAGGCGGTAGCTGTCGTCGCTGGCCAGGACGACCAGAACGACGGTCGACACCAGGAGCAGCACCGTGGTGGCGATGGCCAGGGTGCGTCTCAGGCTGATGGGCGCATAGCCCATGAAAACCTGAAGGATGCCGCCGAGCAGTGGGATCAGGATAGGTGCGGTAAGCCACTGGTTCATTTACCGGTACCCTCCTCGTTCTGTTCCGGTTGGGGCGCTTTGGCATCCTGATGTCCGTCCACATGATCGTCCTCGTGGTCAGCCAGGCTGCGCAACGACAGCACCACCACGAAGGCGGTCATGGCAAAGCCGATCACAATCGCCGTCAGTACCAGCGCCTGGGGCAGCGGATCGGTGTAGGTGTCAGTTGTCCCGATAATGGGCTGGGCTCCGGTCGCGAGCCGGCCGCTGGAAAACAGGAAGAGGTTGACGCCATAGGAAATGAGCGTCAGGCCGACGATCACCGGGAAGGTCCGCGCCCGCAATAGCAGGTACACGCCAGATGCGGTCAATGCGCCGATGACCAGTGCAAAGACAAGCTCCATTAGGTGCCCTCCCGAGTACTTTTAATGGCGGAGTGAGGTGAAAGTCGCCCGATACTGACCAGTGCCAGCAGAGTGGCCCCGATCACGGTCAGGTAGACGCCTAGATCGAAGACCAGTGCCGAAGCCACCTCAAACTTGCCTACCACCGGCCAGGTAATGTAACCGAAGGTGGAGGTCAGGAACGGATAGCTGAAGGCAAAGCTGCCTGCACCGGCAACGACGGCGAACAGCAGACCGACCCCGATAACGCTGTGGTATTTGAACGGCACCCGGTCCTGGGTCCAGATCATGCCACTGGCCACGTACTGGAGAATCAAGGCGATCGAGGTGATGAGGCCGGCAATAAAACCACCGCCCGGAAGATTATGGCCGCGGAGAAAGATGAACACGGAAACCATAAGGGCCAGCGGTAACATGGGTCTTGCGATCAGTCGCAGCATCAGTGGGTGCGCGTCCCGGGTCCAGCCGTGGCCCTGGCCATCGCCCGGAGGCGGTGTCAGGGCCGTGTTTTTAAGCATGGCGTAGATACCCAGGGCGGCAATGGCCAGAACGGTAATCTCACCCAGTGTGTCGAAGCCCCGGAAATCCACCAGAATGACATTGACCACGTTGGTGCCGCCTCCGCCAGGCTTGCTGTTCTCCAGGAAGAACTCCGAGATGGAACTGAACGGCTGGGTCAGCATGGCCAGAGTCACCAGAGTCATGCCCACCCCGGCAACCGCGGCGATGATGATGTCCCGGGCTCGCCTGGGCTTGGACGTTTCCAGCGGTGTCCAGGATGGCATGTAATAGAGTGCCAGCATCAGCAGCACGATGGTGACGACCTCTACGGACAGCTGGGTCATCGCCAGATCGGGAGCTGAGAACCGGGCGAACGCGAGCGCCACCAGCAAACCCACGACGCTGAGCAACACCAGAGCATAAAATCGGGCGCGATGAAAGGCCGCGGTGAGGCAGGCACAGAGAATCAGGATGCCCGCGCCAACAACCGTTGGGCCATCAATCGGGCTCAGGCCCGCCTCACCGATGAATACCCCCAGGTTGCCGAGAGGCGCAGCAGCGACGGCGATCACGCTGAGCACCAGGAGCAGTCCGTAACGTTGCAGCGAACCGTTTTCCAGCGTTGCGGTCAGGCGGTGCGCCAGGTTTTCGACCCGCAAGACCACGGCCTCGAATACGGCTTTCTCGTCGATTTCCTTGAACCGGGCATGAAAGTCAAAGAAGCGTTGACGCTGACTGTACATCAGCAGGCCACCGAAGAATGCCAGGAAGCTCATGAGCAGCGGCAGATTGAAGCCATGGGCGATGGTCAGATGGTATTCCGGAACATCGCCACCGAGGGTCGCCGCGGCGGCGGCATACAGCAGTGGCCCCACGGAAATTGCCGGGAAGATACCGACCATGATGCAGGCAAACACCAGAATCTCGACCGGAATCTTCATGTACCGGGGTGGTTCGTGGGGCGGGTAGATGGGCAGGTCTACCGGTTTGCCATTGAAAAAGACGTCGTGAATGAAGCGGGCGGAATAGGCCACCGCAAAAATCCCGGCAAGGGTTGCCACCAGTGGGGGCAGCCAGGCCCAGAACCCCGGAAGGTTCAGTTCCAGCGACTCGGCGAAGAACATTTCCTTGCTCAGGAAGCCGTTCAGCAACGGTACCCCGGCCATGGACGAGGCAGCCACCATGGCGAGCGTGGCGGTGTGGGGCATGTAACGCCACAGGCCGTTGATCCGTCGCATGTCGCGGGTGCCGGTTTCGTGATCGATGATGCCTGCAGCCATGAACAGCGAGGCCTTGAATATGGCGTGGTTTATCACGTGGAAAACCGCCGCTACGGCCGCCAGTTTCGTGCCCATGCCGAACAGCAGGGTGATCAGGCCCAGGTGACTGACGGTGGAATAGGCCAGCAGTCCCTTGAGGTCATGCTTGAACATCGCCACATAGGCGCCGAGCAGAAGGGTGGCCATGCCGGTGAAGCTCACCATATAGAACCACTGCTCGGTGCCGGCCAGGGCAGGATACAGGCGTGCCATCAGGAAGATGCCGGCCTTCACCATGGTCGCCGAGTGAAGGTAGGCGGACACTGGCGTGGGCGCCTGCATCGCATGGGGCAGCCAGAAATGGAACGGGAACTGGGCGGACTTGGTAAAAGCCCCGAGCAGCACCAGAGTCAGCGCGACCGGGTACATGCTGCTTGCCTTGATCTGGTCGCCCGCTGCCAGCACATCGTCCAGTTCGAAGCTGCCGACGATGTTGCCAATCATCAGAATGCCCGCCAGCAGCGCCAGGCCGCCACCGCCGGTAACCGCCAGAGCCATGCGGGCGCCGCGTCGGGCATCCTGCTTGTGCGTCCAGAAACTGATCAGCAGGAAGGATGTGAGGCTGGTCAGCTCCCAGAAAATCATCATCAGCAACAGGTTGCTGGAGAGCACAATACCGAGCATCGAACCCTTGAAACACAGGAGCAGGGCGTAGAACTTGCCGACGTTTTCCTTGGCCTTCAGGTAGTAGCGGGAATACAGGATGATCAGCAGGCCGATAATCAGGATCAACAGCGCGAACAGCAGCGACAAGCCGTCAAGCCGGAAGCTCAGGGACAGTCCCAGGGCCGGCAGCCACTCGGCAGTGAACAGCACCACGCCCCCATCGGCAAGGGTCTGCCAATGAGGATAGAGCGCGGCCAGCGCAATGAGGGCCGGAACGGAAGATGCTATAGCGATTGCCGTGCGCCCGCCCTGGGCAAACAGGGGCGCGGCGATGGCGCCCAGAAACGGCAGTAAAACAACCAGCGGTAGCGACATCGCAACCTCGTTATCGGTTCTTCTTTTTCATGAATGGAAACGGGTGTTTGCCTGAGTCTAGTCTCGGGCCAGCCTTCCTGCATAACTCTGGAAACATGCTTGGAATCAGAGCTCTGCGGGAGAGTTCAGACCGGGGCAGGTGGGTCGGGGAAGTAGGGTAAACGACCCCGGTGCCGCGCGATGTCAGCGGTAAGCGGTGGGCGCTTGGAGTGCATGCAGCCGAAGGACCTTGCGGTCATGGTTGCTCCGTCAGTCAAACTTGATTGCCGATGATACGTGGCCCGTCCCGCAGGTCAAGTCAACTTGCCATAGATCAAGTGTATACTCGATATAAATTTTTCAGAGGTCATGTTATGAGCGCCACTTACCCGAATCTGCTGAAACCCCTTGATCTCGGTTTTACCGAGCTCCGGAACCGGGTGCTGATGGGGTCCATGCATACCGGTCTGGAGGATCGGTTCTGGAACATCCATAAGTTTGCGCGCTATTTTGCCGAACGGGCCGAAGGTGGCGTGGGCCTGATGGTGACGGGTGGCTACTCGCCCAACATCGCCGGCCAGCTTGCGCCGTTGGCCTCCACGATGAATAACCGAGCCACCGCGTTGCTGCATCGTCACGTGACCGGGGCCGTTCATGAAGCGGGCGGCAAGATCTGTCTCCAGTTGCTGCACGCGGGCCGTTATGGCTACCAGCCTCTGATCGTCTCGGCCTCCGCGACCAAGGCGCCGATCAGTCCTTTCAAGGCACGAGCGCTTTCCAGCAAAGGCGTTGAGCGGCATATCAATGATTTTGTCAGTGCCGCCAAGCTGGCCAGGTTCGCCGGTTATGATGGTGTCGAAGTGATGGGGTCCGAAGGCTATTTCATCAACCAGTTCCTGTGTGAACGTACCAACAAGCGCACCGACCAGTGGGGTGGTCCCTACGAGAATCGCATGCGTCTGCCGGTGGAGATCGTTCGCCGTATTCGTGAGGCGGTTGGGCCCGAGTTCATAATAATCTACCGGCTGTCGATGCTGGATCTGGTGGAAGGGGGCCAGACCTGGGATCAGATCGTGACCCTGGGCAAGGCCATTGAGGAGGCCGGCGCCACGATCATCAATACCGGTATCGGGTGGCACGAGGCCCGGGTGCCGACCATTGTGACATCCGTACCCCGGGGCGGGTTCGCCGATGTCACGGCCAAGTTCTACGGCGAGGTGGATATCCCGGTCTGTACCACCAACCGCATCAATACCCCGGAAAAGGGCGAAGAAATCCTCGCCGCCGGCAAGGCGGATATGGTGTCTATGGCGCGCCCGCTGCTGGCGGACAGCGAGTTCGTCCGCAAGGCGGAGCAGGGGCGCGCGGATGAAATCAACACCTGCATTGCCTGCAATCAGGCCTGCCTTGACCACGCTTTCCAGGCCAAGCGGGCATCCTGTCTGGTCAATCCAAGGGCCTGCCACGAAACCGAACTGGTGCTGACGGTTGCTCCAGTGGCCCGGCGCGTGGCTGTGGTTGGCGCGGGGCCGGCGGGACTGGCGGCGGCGACGACGGCGGCAAAGCGGGGACATCGGGTGACCCTGTTTGAGGCTGACGACAGGATTGGCGGCCAGTTCAATTACGCCAAGCGTATTCCCGGCAAGGAAGAGTTCTACGAGACATTGCGTTACTTCCAGCGTCAGATTGAACTGCTGGGCATTGACCTGCAGTTGAACACCCGGGTCGACAGCGAAAAGCTAGTCGCCGATGGATTTGACGACATCGTCATTGCGACCGGCGTGAAGCCACGCACGCCAAAGATTGACGGCATTGACCACCCCAAGGTTCTGGGTTACCTCGACGTGCTGCGGCACAACAAGCCGGTGGGCACGAGCGTGGCGGTTATTGGCGCCGGCGGGATCGGCTTTGATGTGAGTGAATTCCTGACCCACGATTTCAGCCATCAGCCCGAGGGCGAGCAGGTCAGTGTCGAAGCCTGGCAGGCGGAGTGGGGCGTGAATCCCGACTTCGAGGGCCCGGGGGGGCTGGCGGAGCCAAAACCGACGCCGTCACCGCGCAAGATTTACCTGATGCAGCGCAAGACCGGCAAGGTGGGCGCAGGTCTTGGCAAAACCTCGGGCTGGGTACACCGCAATAGCCTCAAGCATCGGGACGTGGAAATGCTCCGAGGCTGTCGCTACGATCGGATTGATGACCACGGGCTGCACATCGCGCTGACCGACAAGGACGGCAAGGCGCAGGAAACGCGGGTGCTTGAGGTGGACAATGTGGTGATCTGTGCGGGGCAGGAGCCCTATCGGGAGCTCTATGATCAGATCGAGGCAAAGGGTGTCAGAGCGCATCTGATCGGTGGAGCGGATGTCGCTGAAGAACTGGATGCGAAACGGGCAATTCGCCAGGGAACCGAAGTTGCCGCGAATATTTAGCCGCCGAAGCGTGGGGCTTCCCGCCCCAAAGTGATCAGTATCTGACGCGGAGCGTCAGTCTGATCACTGGAACATTTTGAGCGCGGCGGAAATCGCCTCGGCCTCTGCTTCGAGTACCTGGCAGCGCAGGCTGTTGCCCTGCTGAAGCGCTTGAGCCAGCTGTTTCTGCTTCATGTCATAGAGCCGGTTGAGAATATCGGCCTGACTTTGTCTGATCGGTGCGTTCATGGTTACCTCCCCACTTTTACACCTGTGTCGAAAACTTTTACGTTCGGCACCAACTTTTGGCCCTCCCATAAGGTTAGATGCATAACGCAGGCCAGTTGTTACAGCGTCAACGGCCAAATCGCGAGCGATAGGCACCGGGTGCCAGCCCCGTGTGTTTGCGGAATAGCCGGCTAAATGAGCTCACGTCCTCATAGCCGACCCCGTTGATGATTTCGTCAATGTAGCGTCGTGACGTTTCCAGATGATGACGAACATGCTCCACCCGAAGCAGTTGCAGGTAGGTGTTGGGAGTATCGCCGGTGGCGGCCTTGAATCGCCGCAACAGAGAACGCTCGCTCAGCCCGGCCTCCCGGGCCAGTTCCGCCAGCGAGACGGTGTGCGCAAAGTTTGTGTCGAGCCAGTCCTGCAGTTTCAATACCATGCTGTCGGAGTGGTAGCGCTTCGCCTGCAGGGCGCTGTATGGCGCCTGACTTGTGCGTCCGGCATCAATGACAAAAGCTTTCGCCAGTTGTCGGGATACCTCCGGTCCAGCGTACCGCTCCACCAGGTACACGCCCAGATCCCACCAGGCCATGCCGCCCCCGGCGCAGGCGATGTCGCCGTCGACCGTTACCAGCTTCTCCGGTCGGCAGATCACCTCCGGGTAGCGCTGACGGAACTGGTTGCTGAAGCCCCAGTGGGTGGTTGCCTCCTTACCGTCAAGCAAGCCCGCTTCCGCCAGCAGAAAGGCACCGGTGCAGTTGCTGGCCAGCAACGAGGGGGAGGCATCCTGCCGGGACAACCAGTGAACCAGCCCGGTATTGCGTGCCAGTATGTCCGCGATCGGCGCACCGATGGTCGGCACGATGATGATATCCGCGGCCGGCAGCTCATCCCCGTTCCAGCTGCCATCGGCGAGCAGCGTGATGCCGTTGATGCAGCGGCAGGGGGCGCCGGCCTGCGTGAGCAATTGTGTCCTGAACATAGGCTCGGGCTCCTCTCCATGGATACGGGCCCAGGTCACGCCCGCCAATCGGAACAGGTCGATGATGCCAGTAATGGCGCTGGCAAGGGCGCCATCAAAACCGATGATTGAGACCGTGTGCATGGACTACTCCGTTGGCAGGACGTCTGGCAGGCGTGGCGGTATTGGCCATGATTATGTCATAAATGCCGGTTTTCTATCCCCCCTTGCTGTGACACTCTGTGTGCAATTAACAGGAGAACCAAGCATGACTGACACTTTGATCGAACGCCGGGATCTGGCATTTCAGCTTTACGATGTGCTCGATACGCAATCATTGATCCAGCGGGAGCGCTTCAGCGAGCACAGCCGCGACACCTTTGACGCGGTAATCGAAACCGCCGACCGCATTGCCCGGGACAAGTTTGCGACCCACAACAGTGCCGCCGACAAGGACGAACCGCGCTTTGTGGATGGCGCCGTCGAGATGCTGCCCGAGGTCAAAGAAGCCTTTGATGCTTACGCGGAAGCCGGCTTCATTGCCGGTCGCTACGATTACGATCTCGGTGGCATGCAATTACCGGAATCGGTGATGGCTGCCTGCAACGGCTTTTTTACCGCTGCCAACCCAGGCACCGCCGGTTACCCGTTCCTGACTACCGCCGCTGCCAACCTCATCCGCGTTTTCGGCAACCAGCAACAACAGGACACATTCCTGCCCCACATGCTGTCAGGGCGCTTTACAGGTACCATGGCGCTCACCGAACCCCATGCCGGTTCCTCTCTGGCGGACATCCGCACCTCGGCGACACCCACCGATGATGGCCATTATCTGATCAAGGGCGCGAAGATCTACATCTCCGGAGGCGAGCAGTCGCTGACTGAGAACATCGTTCATATGGTGCTGGCCAAAATCAAGGGCGCTCCGGCAGGGGTGAAAGGCATCTCCCTGTTCATCGTTCCCAAGTTCCTGGTCGACGAGGAGGGGAACGCCACTGAACGGAATGGCGTGAACCTCGCGGGCCTGATTCACAAGCTTGGGTACCGGGGCACCACCTCCACCGCCCTCAGCTTCGGGGATGACGCCCCGTGTCATGGCTATCTGGTGGGCGAGCCGCACCAGGGCCTGAAGTACATGTTCCAGATGATGAATGAAGCCCGCGTCGGCGTGGGCTTTGGCGCGGCGGTCATCGGATATCGCGGGTACATGCACAGTCTGGAGTATGCCCGGGACCGACTTCAGGGGCGCAAGCCCTCGGAAAAGAACCCGGAAGCGCCGCAGGTTCCCATTATCGATCATGCCGATGTCCGGCGAATGCTGCTGGCCCAGAAAGCCTACAGCGAGGGTGGCCTGGCGCTGTGCCTGTATGGCGCCCGGTTAATGGATGACCAACATACCCACCCGGACGAGCAAAAAAGGACGGAGGCGGGCAAGCTGCTGGATCTGCTGACCCCGGTGATCAAGGCCTGGCCTTCGGAGTATGGTCCCAAGGCCAACGACCTCGCGATCCAGGTGTATGGCGGGGCAGGATACACCCGGGAATATCCGGTGGAGCAGTGCTGGCGCGACAATCGCCTGAATCCGATTCACGAGGGGACCAACGGCATCCAGGCACTCGACCTGCTGGGCCGCAAGATCTGGCAGGACCAGAGTCACGGCCTGCAACTGCTGATGCAGGAGATGCAGGTGGATCTGGAGGCGGCGTCCACCGCCCGTTGCCAGCAGTGGGCGCTGTCGCTGAGCGAAACCCTGCAGCAGGCAGTAAAAGTTACCCAGAGTCTGGGCAAGTCCTTGATGAGCGAGAACCCTGACAACGTGCTTGCCAATGCCTCCTGTTATCTGCACCTGTTTGGCCACATCATCGTGTCCTGGATGTGGTTGCGTCAGGCCAACGTCGCTGAAAAGCTGCTGGTGGAAGCGGGGTCTGACGACGAGCGTAACTTCTATCAGGGCAAACTCCAGGCTGCCCAGTACTTCTTCCACTGGGAATTGCCGACGGTGGCCCAGGACCTGGTGCTGTTGAAAAACCAGGATGATACCTGCCTGAACATGAAGCCGGAGTGGTTCTGACACCCCTAACCTGAATCACCGGCGAGCGCCGGGTCGAGGCAAGGCTCGCCGGTGGTCAGGGGGAAGTGGCGAAATCGGCCGTTGTGATCCAGACTTTTGAGGTCCGCCTTTGCGGATTCCTCAGGGCATGTTGAGTAGACCAGGAACAAGATAAGAACTCGACCACAGGGATGGTAAAATCATGGCAACACCGAATGCTCATTCAGTGGCGGTGCACTGGTCTGTCCAGGATATGCTCACTGAATACCTTACGTCAGGTCGGCTGGCGGAGGTGGTCTATCGCGACAGCGCCGGCCAGGTTTGTGTGGTTCACGACGTCATCAGGGATCTGTTCAGGCGGGCGGGCCAGGATTTCATCCTGCTCGGTCGGGGGAACCTGGTGGGCATAGATCATGTGATTACCCTGGATGGTCAGCTTCTCTCCGTAAGTCATTACTAACCAAAGAGTAACCCTGATGTAATTGTATGTAGCAGGATGTGGCCGTAACCTGTTTCGTCGAAATCACCGACCAACAGAAGGATATGGTTATGAACAAGTTCACACTGGGTGTACTGGCGTTCGCGATGACACTCGGCCTTTCGGCCTGCAGTTCCGAAGACAACGAAGGTGTCGATGTCGAACAGGCTGCCGACAATGCCGGTGAAATGATGGAAGACGCCGGTAACGCAGCCGAAGAGACGTACGAGGAAGCGACCGGCCAGGACGAAGGCGCCCTTGGCGAACTGGAAGAGGGTGCGGAAAATGCGGCGGATGAAATGGGTGATGCCGCTGAAGAGGCCGGAGAAGACATGGAAGAGGGCTACGAGGAAATGACCCAGTAACACGTCGGAGTCACCTTGCGCTGTCCGGCGCAGAGCCGTACCTCTGTGCCGGGTTGTCAGTCCTGCAACCCTGCCGGCAAGCACCTGTCAAAAAACGGTAACCATTCTGTCTTAACTCTGTTCCCGCCCTGTCATAATTACTGTTGAAACTGACCTCTCCGAAACGAATGCCTGTCATTATAGGGAGAGAGCACCATGGCCAAGCACGACCTTGATCCGAATTACCTGGATCCGAACTACGAACCGGTAGTCAACCACGCCGGCAACAACCCGTTCCATGAGGTCCTCGCGGCCCGTATGCAACGCCGCTCGGTGATAAAAGGCACCGTTGGTGCCGCGCTGGCCAGCATCATGGGCGTCGGCCTGGCAGCATGCGCCAGCGACGGTAATAGTAGCAGTGGCAACACCAATGCCAACTCCGATAACGCCTCGGCCACCGAGTTGGGTTTCAAGGCCGTTGCTGTCTCAGCCGCCAACCAGGTGGTTGTTCCCGAAGGCTACTCCGCCCAGGCTTTCCTGCCCTGGGGTACACCGATTACCGGTTCCTATCCCGCTTTCCGGGCCGATGCCTCCAACAGCGGTGAGGACCAGGAACAGCAGATCGGCATGCATCACGATGGCATGCATTTCTTCCCGATCGACCAGAAAGCCGGCGGCAGCAGTTCCACCGAGGGCCTGCTGGTGATGAATCACGAGTACATCAATCCGGGCGCCCTGCATCCGGATGGCCCCACCAGCGCTGACGCCAACGGTGGTGTGCGTCCCGAGGACGAAGTTCGAAAGGAGATTGCCGCCCATGGTGTGTCCGTGGTGCATATCAGGCAGGACAGCCAAGGCACCTGGGATGTGGTCTTTGGCAGCCCGTTCAACCGGCGGATTACCGGCGGTACCGAGATGGATATCCGCGGCCCCGTACGTGGATACGAGAAACTGATCACCAGGTTCAGCCCGGATGCCACCGAAACCCGCGGCACCCTGAACAACTGCTCCATGGGCCCGACACCGTGGGGCACTTACCTGACCGCCGAAGAAAACTGGCACGGTTATTTTGCCAATAGCGCGGGCACGCAGCCCCGGGAACAGGCCCGCCATGGTGTCGGCAGCTCCAGTCGATACGACTGGGAGCTGGCGGACAACGGGGCGGACGCCTACGTCCGTTTTGATATTACCCCGGGTGCCGGAAACGCGGACGAGGACTATCGCAACGAAGCCAACACCTTCGGTTACATGGTAGAGATCGATCCCTTTACGCCCGAGAGCAAGCCGCAGAAGCGCACCGCCCTGGGTCGTTTTGGTCACGAGGGGGTGATTTTCGCGCCGGTCAAGGAAGGCCAGCCGGTGGTCTGCTATTCGGGTGACGATTCCCGCTTCGAGTACATCTACAAGTTCGTGTCATCCCAACCTTATTCGGCAGCGACTGCCGGTGGTTATCTGCTGGATAAGGGTACTCTGTACGTTGCCCGCTTCAACGAGGACGGCTCCGGGGACTGGCTGGCACTGTCGCTTGAGGATGCCGACTTTGCCGCCAAGGTGGCTGCCGCCGAAGGCACCACGGTCGGTGAAGTTGCATTCGACGGTTTTGCCAACCAGGCCGATGTGCTGCTGAACACCCGACTGGCCGCCGACATTGCCGGCGCAACACCGATGGACCGACCCGAGTGGGGAGCCGTCGATCCGAACACCGGTGAGGTCTATTTCACGCTGACCAATAACTCCCAGCGTACGGAAGAACAGACCAACGCGGCCAACCCGTTGGCAGAAAACCGCACCGGCCACATCATCCGTTGGGCGGAGGAAAACGATGACCACGCCGCTGTTGCGTTCAACTGGGACATCTTTGTGTTTGCGGGTGAACAGGGCACCGAAACGGTTGTCGATGGAAACACGGTTGTTTCCTTGAGTGACGACAATATTTTCAACAGCCCGGATGGTCTCTGGTTCGACTACAACGGCCGGCTGTGGATTCAGACCGATGGCTCCGACGATGCGCCATACCAGAACAACATGATGCTGGCGGCCAATCCGGTGACCCGCGAAATCAAGCGCTTCTTCGTGGGACCTCAGGGGTGTGAGGTCACCGGTGTGGTGACCACGCCGGATGTGAAGACCATGTTCGTCAATATTCAGCATCCGGCGGCGGATTGGCCGTTCGGGACCGAAGGCGACCATCCGCGAGATGCCGCGGTGATTGTCACCCGTGACGATGGTGGAGTAATCGGCGCCTAGGCGCCCTGCCAACCGCTGACTGCAACCGCAGGGCTGGTCGATTCCGTCAGGGAATCGGTTGGCCCTGCGGTTTTTTTGTTCAAGAAATCGCCGGCCACGCCGTTACAATCAAAGTATCAACTAAAGTATGAGTTATTAGCTTAAGCCAATTCATTAATCTCCCTAATGGCCTTCAGGCGAAGAATGATTGAACGAATAACAATAATTTCGAGGTTTGTATGGCATTACTCGAACGGACAACAGTTCTCTGGGGGGTGGCAGTCGCGGTCGTCGGTGCGGTTACCGGGGTATTGGTGGCACCAGTGTTAGGTCTTGAACCCGCGTCCGTGTTTATTGGACTGATTGGCGGTCTTGCGCTTGCCGGTGGTTACTTCATCTTACGGGTTCTCGAACCCATTGAACGGGGCATCAAGGGCCTGAACGACGGCTCCTTGCCTGATGATCATCCGCTTCGAACCCAGTGTGACGGTCTGCTTGCTGATGCCAAGGCGGGGCGTGCCCTGGTTGAGACGCTGGCTGGCAGTGCTGACCAGAATGCCATTTCTGCGGCCCAGGTCTCTTTCGCCGCTGACCAGTTGAAACTGCGTCTTGACCGACAGGTGCAAGAGACCGCCCAGATGGCCGACTACGCTGGCCAGATCACGGAAACTGTCCGTGAATCCTCCGCCCAGGCCACTGAGGCCGCTACCATGGCGCACCAGGCGAGTGTGACCAGTGCAGAAGGGCGGCAGGCTCTGGTCGATGCCATCGACAGCGTGCGGCTGGTTCATCAGCAATCGGCAGAGAACCTCACGCTCATCCAGGAACTGAATGAGAAATCCAACAAGATCCAGGGTGTCACCACCACCATTCAGGGCATCGCCGAGCAGACCAACCTGTTGGCTCTCAACGCCGCCATCGAAGCCGCTCGCGCTGGTGAGCAGGGCCGGGGATTTGCGGTAGTCGCGGATGAAGTTCGGCAACTGGCGGGTAGAACGGCCCAGGCCACCAGTGAAGTCGCCGAAACCCTGCAGGAAATTCGATCAGGCACCAACCTGGTTGTCACCCGGATTGAGGATCTTGCCCGTAGCGTCGAGGAAGGGCTGACGTCCGTGGAGAGTGTTGGCGAGCGTCTGGACCAGATTCGTGACCAATCAGACCGGGTGCAGCAGCAGGTGGCCCGGATTGCTGAAATCGACCAGAAAAATGAGCAGAGTCTGGAGCAGATGTTTGCCGGCATTGAAACGGTCCGGGATCAGATTGAAGAGAGTGACTCCAGCGTTGCGTCACTTGCGGAACAGGCCGCAACCCTGATGGAACTGGCGGAGAAAGCCAACGCCGCCTTTGCCCTGAACAGTGATGCCAGTTACCACCGGTTTTTTTACGACCAGGCCAAGACCGGCGCCGCGAAGATCAGCCGGTTGTTTGAACAGGCGATCCGTGACGGCAAGCTGTCGGAACAGGCGTTGTTTGATAGGAAGCGGGAATTGATTCGCAATACCCACCCGCCCAAGTACGCGAGCAGTTTTGACCGATTTACCGACCAGTACCTGCCTGCCGTTCAGGAAGCCGTCAAGAACGCCCACGAGTCCCTGGTCTTTGCCATCTCTGCGGCACCGGACGGCTACGTACCTACCCATAACCGCGACTTCGCCCATGCCCCGACCGGCGATCCCAAGGTGGACCTGGTCAAGAGCCGGAGCAAACGGCTGTTCAATGACCGGACCGGTATCCGTTGTGGTAGTCACACCCAGGATATGTTGTTGCAGACCTATCGTCGGGACACCGGGGAAATCATGCATGACCTCTCCGTGCCCATCTATGTAAAGGGTAAGCACTGGGGCGGCTTTCGCCTGGGATACCGTCCGGACAACCACTGATCCTTCAGGAAGTTTCGGTGTCTGCGGGCTGTGGTAGACTCCAGAAAGAAACCCCGAAGGAGAGTACGTTTTGGCAGAACAGGAACATATCCCCGCTGATCCCGACCCGATCGCACGTCGTTCAGACCCGGCGCGCAATCTGGCGGTTGTGGTCTATATCCTTCAGGCCCTGTCATTCTTTGTTGGCGGCATCACCGGTCTGGTGGGCGTGATCATCAATTACGTCAAGATGGATGACGTCCGCAATACCTGGATCGAGCGCCATTTCCAGTGGCAGATTCGCACCTTCTGGATCGGTCTGCTGTGGACAGTTATCGGTATCGTGACAGCGCCGCTGATCATTGGCTGGTTCATCCTGCTCGGGATCTCTATCTGGATCATTTACCGGATTGTCAAAGGCGCACTCGCGCTGAACGAGGGAAAACCCGTCTGATGTTCCAGACGACCGGGCGGTTCGACACCGTGGAAGTGGAGTTTGCACCGTCCCTGCTGTCTTTGCTGATATCCGAGCCGGGTCTTCAGGCCCGACTGAACACCGAATCACAAAGCCGTATTCACGGCCCTTTCTTTATTTTTCCTGTATCAGAGGGTGCTCACATAACTGAGAGCGGCCAGACTGAGCAGGAAAAAGCACAGGGCGAAGGTCACCCTGGCTCGGCGGTGGGGTGGGAACAGACTTTCACGGTAGCTCATGTTCAGACTCCGGTGGCCAATCATGGAGTTGCTACTGCCAGCGAGTGCCAGAAGATCCTGGCCTCGACGCACAGCCCGCAGTTGGTCTTGGAACACTGATCTGCATCGTGTAGGTGCACGGCCTTCAAAGCGCCGGGCGTTCGTTTGTTCAGGCCTTTGTAGGCTTTGATGTGGCAACTAAGAGCGTCGGAAGCCTCTTTTGACGTCGCGAAAGGACCCAGATCCGCCTGTTCGCGGGTCAGGGCATACCAGCCATACAAGGTGTGCATGAGCCGGTTCTGATGTGTGCTGGGTATTGCGGTGTCTGTTCTCATGTCTCTGCCTCTGTTTACAACGACTACGCAGTAGAACGACACTTCCTTGTTGTTATCTTCCCGCTGGTCTGGTCCGTGATTGTGGATACCGCTCACCACGGACAATGCCCCAAAATGGTTCCTCGGGCATTGCTTTTTGTGACGCAGCTCTCAGACGGACGGGTCAATCTGACGTCACTTCCCGGAGCCTAAGGGCACTTAACAAGCCCGCGAACCCCATCAAACCCAGAACAAGAATCACGGCCACCTCCGACACTGTGGACACCAGTGCAGTGAGGCCACCGGTTATCAGCAGTAGAAAACCGATCACCGTATTACTAACTGCAGTGTAGTCGGTTCTTTTGTTGCCGCCAGCCATATCGACCAGGTAGGTTTTCCGCCCCAGACGGACGCCAGCGTGGGCGATGCTCAGGATAAAGAAAGCGGCCGGATAAAACCAAACACTGCCCATATCCGTGCCCACGAACAGGGCGGTAATGCCAACGGCGAGGCATACGCCGCTGGCCATGGCGGCTCCTCGGATCATCACCTGGCGACTGGATTTGTCGGCCATCCAGCCCCAGAAACTGGCGCTGACGGAACTTGCCAGACTGCTGGCAAGCAGGAAAATGCCCAGCATCCACCCGGCGTCTGCCTCTTTCTGGGCCAGAACCACAAAGTACGGGGACGCAAGGGCAGAGCACAGCAGCAAGGCTCGGGTAATCACGAAGTGGCGAAACGGGGCATCGTCCTGCATAAGCGAGAGGCTTTTCAGGGCGTCGGAGAGGGCGTTGCCGCCACCACCGGTTTCTCCCGCATATTCCTGGACGCCAGCGAACAGGAACCCCGCAATGATCCAGAAACCGGCGGCAAGCAGCAGCAGGGCGGTGTAAAAGGCGATGCTGGGGTCGCCACGATCCCAGAACAGCAACACTGTCATGAGTACCGTTGCCGTTCCACCCAGGGTGGTGGCAAGTCCGGACAATCGGCCCCGGCGGGTCTTGGGAATGCATTTTCCCTGAACGTCCTTCATCGCCACGGAGCAGAAGCCTCTGGCGAGCGAGAACGCGATCAGTGCCGCGATTATGCCACCGCCCGCGGCATAGCCCTCCAGAAACCAGACACTGGCGGCCATGGCAATGACACTGACGGCCTGACCGAAGCTACCGAGGGTCCAGAACCACTTACGTACCGCTTTTCGCCGGACCCAGGCGCCAATCACCATCTGTGGTACCAGGGAGCCTGCTTCGCGAATGGGGACCAGCCAGGCCACGAGAGCTGGAGCGCCAACAGTGCTCATTAGCCACGCCAGTACAGTTTTCGGGCTGATCAGCAGGTCTCCGAGTTTGGTCAGAACGTTGCTGGCCAGAATCAGGAAGAAATTGCGCGGGACTTCACGGCAGGCTTCCTCGGGTATGTCCTTGCAGACGCGAGCATCTTCCTCGTTGGCAATGAGGCTGTAGAGCTGATCGATGTGATCTCTGTTCTGCATGGGCAAACCGGCGTCCTCGGAGCGAGTGTATGGCAAGGATACCAGCTAACCACGATATCCCTGAACCCGGGATCTACGCAGGGGGCAACCGGTCAGACCAGCCAATCACGGAACACTGCAGCAACCGCCGGAGGCGCCGCTTGCTTGCCTGATGATTTTCCTTGATGCCTAATGGGCCTCCGTACTTAGGGAGCCGATCCATGCTGAGTTATCTCCACGCCTTCCATGCCGGAAACTTCGCCGATGTTCAGAAACACGCAGCCCTGACGCTGGCCATTGCAATGATGCAGGCCAAGCCGTCGGGTATTGCCTTTTTGGATACCCACGCCGGCAGCGCGATTTACGATCTCGAGAGTGAGCGGGCCCGGAAGACGGCTGAGGCCGATCACGGCGTCCAGAGAGTCTGGACTGCCCGGGCCCGACTGCAATCGCCGGACTGGCAAACGGTGCTGGATACGTTGTCAGCGAACAACCCGGGGACCGGCCGGCTGAAACATTATCCCGGTTCGCCGGCGTGGTTTCGCCGCTTTCTCCGCCCCGGAGACTCGCTGGCGGCCTTTGAGCTTCACCCCACCGAAGGCAATCACCTGGAAGACTGGGCATCGGAGCAGGGGGTCAGGGTGGTCCGTTCGGATGGTCTTACCGGTTTGCTGAAGCAGCTTCCGCCCCAGCAGCCGCGATTGCTTGTGCTGATTGATCCTTCCTATGAAATCAAGTCCGATTACGCCAATGTGGCGGCAACATTGGCAAAGGCATGGCAGAAGTGCCGGCATGGCGTCTTTCTTATCTGGTATCCGATTCTCACCAGTGGACTCCAGCAGGGCTTGATAGACGCGGTCCGGCAGAGTGGGATTCGAAAGGTCCTGCGTAGCGAAGTGCGCCTTGAGCACCCGCCGGAACGGGGCATGACCGGTTCGGGCATGCTGGTCGTGAACCCACCCTGGGGATTCGATGACCGCCTGGCAAGTATGCTGGGGGAGGTCGAGGGAGCCGACCTGCTGGACATCAGACACCAGTTGGATTGGCTGGTGCCTGAGTAGAGCGAAGTATCAACCCGTTGTGGTAGTTATCGCAAACGAACCCTGATGCAGGTGTCCTGGCTGATGAAGGCGTTGGCTTTGTCTCAGCCCCCGTTCTCGGTCGGTGATGTCTGCGCTCGGCTCTCAAGCGTTTCAACCAGCTGGCGAATCCGCTTGAGAATTTCACTCCCGCGTTCGCCGGTTGCGTCCATGTAGTCCTGATGCACCGGCTTGCTGGCTTCTGCAAACGCCGCGCGTTCGGACTCGGTGAGCCGAACCACCTTGATATCGCCGGCTTCGAGCATGCTCTCCAGACGGGTCTGATTAAGTTCTTCCTGGGTTTTCCAGGACACCTCGGCGACTTCGGCCAGAGCGCTATCGAGCCACTGCTGCTGCTTGGCAGGTAACGCCTTGTACCAGTCTCCGTTGGTGACCAAGGAGGAAATGAACTGGGCAGGGCGGGCATCCGTCAGGGTGCTCTGTACTTCGTAGAAGTTCATCTCCTCGATCGCAAAAATCGGGTTGGTCTGGGCGTCAATCTGGCGCAGTTGCAGGTCGCTGTATACCTGGGAATAAGGCGTCTGGCTCGGCTTGGCGCCATAGGCACGGTAAGTTGCTGCCGCCATGTCCGAGGTCATGGTCCGGATTCGCAGGCCCTCGAAATCCGCCGGCGTACGTAGAGGCTTGTTGGCGGTCCACGCCATCCACCCTTCCGGTACAAAAGCCAGCAGTTTCAGGTTCCGACTGGCGTAGGGCGTTTCGAACATCGCCATGAGTTCAGGGCTGGCCAGGAGCTGGCGGTTCACTTCCCCGTCATCGGACAACAGATAGTGCAGGGTGAATACACCCACCTCGGGAATCTGGTCGGCCAAGTGCCCCGGGGAGGCAAAAGCGAGATTCACCGAACCATTTTTGGCGAGTTCTGTCAGCTGAGCCGAGGTCCCCAGAGAACCATACGGAAAGATATCCAGCAGGATTTTGCCGTCAGACAGTTCCTCAATACTCTCCTTTAGCGCTTCCGCATAGGCGTGTTGTACACTGCCCTCGATTTCTTCCAGGGCAAAGCGCCAGGTGACGGGGTATTCCGGTGGTTCGGCTTCCGGCGATACGCTGCCTGCCGACGTGGGTTCACTTTCGGAACAGCCGGCCATGAGTGCGAACAGGATTGCCAGAAAGGAAAACCTGAGGCTGGTGGTGCGCATTTCCCGTTCTCCAGAGCCGGGGTGAATGGTGAATTGCCGCTAAGTTAACACATTTGGGCAGGCGGGTTCCTGCTCTCAATCGTCGGAGGGAGTATGAAAAACCAGAAGCAGGCGATGCTGTTCGGCCTCGCGACGGTCCTGCTTTGGTCTACGGTTGCCACGGCGTTCAAACTGGCGTTGCGGGAGTTGTCGCCGGTCGAGATGCTCTTGATTGCGTGTATTTCCTCGGTGTTGGTGATTGGCGGTGTGCTGGTGGTCCAGGGCCGCTGGCATCAGGTGTTTGAGCTTAACCGTCGACAATACCTGCAATCGTTCGGCATGGGGCTGATTAACCCCTGCCTGTATTACTTCGTTCTGTTCGGTGCCTTCGACCGATTGCCGGCGCAAGAGGCGCAGCCGCTCAATTATACCTGGGCCCTGGTGCTGGCCTACCTGTCAGTGCCCTTCCTTGGGCAACGATTACGGAGGCTGGATATCCTGGCCGGTCTCGTGTGTTACGGCGGTGTTGTGGTCATTGCCACCCGGGGCGCAGTGACCTCGCTGAGCTTCTCCGACCCGCTGGGCGTGGCCCTCGCCATTGGCAGTACCCTGATCTGGGCGTCCTACTGGATCCTGGCTACCCGCGACACCCGGGATCCGGTGGTTGGCCTGTTCCTGAATTTCTTGTTTGGACTGCCCGTCATCGCCCTGATCTGTGGGGTGACGGAAGGCTTTGCCGTACCATCCGCCGGCTCTCTGGCCGCAGCGGTCTACGTGGGTGCGTTTGAGATGGGCGTGGCGTTTGTGCTTTGGTCCTACGCTATGAAGAAGGCAGAGAACACCTCGAAGATCAGCAATCTGATTTTCATCTCGCCGTTCCTTTCCCTGGTGTTTATTTACTTTATTCTCGGAGAGCAGATCCTGCCTTCCACCTACGTCGGGCTGGTGTTGATTGTCGCCGGGCTCTGGTTGCAGCAGAAAAAAGTGCGAAATCGTGAGCAGGCGCTGGCCCATGGCTCCTGAATGGTTTGTTTATATGGTCAGGACCGCGAAAGGTTCGCTGTATACCGGCATCTCCACCGACGTACACCGACGATTTGCCGAACATCAGGCGGGTGCGCCCAGGGGCGCAAGGAGCCTGAGGGGCAAGGGGCCGCTGGAGCTGGTGTTTCATTCGCCAGCGGGGGACCGAAGCCGGGCGTCGCGCCTTGAATGGCACATCAAGCGGTGGCCGCGCGCGCAAAAAGAGGCGTTGGCACGTGGTGAACTCAGGCTGCCAGATGACGTTTGATGTGGGCGCCTGCGTCCTCAAGCGCCTCGGTGGCCCGGTCCAATTGCCCGCTGTGAACCTGGAACACGTGCCAGAGACTGTTGAAGACTTCGAGTGTGGTCGGGACGTTGTCCCTCTGTGCGACAGCGGCAAGTCGCTGGGCATCGTTGAGCAGGATTTCTTCACTGCCGACCTGGATCAGCAGTGGTGGCAGGTCGGTCAGATCACCGAACACCGGCGAAATAAGCGGGTTGGTGAGCGTTTCGCCGGCGCTGTAGGATTGCGCGGATTTCTCGGTCCAACGGGCCTGAAGCACCGGCTCGCATTCCGGTGAATAGAGTTGTTGCTGGCTGAGGTCTACCCAGGGCGAGAAAACCGTGAGCGACGACGGCAGGGGCAAATGCCGGTCGCGGAGCCGCATGGCCAGGGCAACGCTCAGGCCGCCTCCTGCTGAATCTCCGGCCACGGCAATCTGTTCCGGCTTGTAGCCCTGTTCGAGCAGCGTCGTGTAGACTGCTTCAGCGTCATCAAGCGCCGCGGGGAAAGGATGTTCCGGCGCCAGCCGATAATCCGGGGTGATGATCTGGCAACCCGTGGATTTTGCGAGGTGCCCGGTAAGCCCGCGGTGGGTACTGGAAGAACCAATAATGTAGCCGCCGCCATGCAGGTACAGCACCACGCCGCGGGTGTCCGGGCCGAAGCTGCTGCGGGTGACCGGGATGCCGGCGATGGCGTCCTGTTCGAAGCGGCAGCCGCGTGGAGGTTTGGACGTGCGATAAGCCTGCCGAACCAGGGAACGCTGGAGCCTGACCGGGACTGCAGGATGAAGCATGGGACGAACCAGGTGCTTCATGGTTTGGCGAAGACCGGCCTCGAGAAGGTGTTGAAGCATCTGTGTTCTACCCCCGCTATGCGTTAGGATTGCAGATCAAATAGCTTATTAATCAATCATGACAGGCGTTTAACTCTACGTGTACTGGAAAACAGATACCATAGAAATTCCGGATTGGGACAGGCATTCACTGTTGGATCGACTGGAAGCGTTCGATCCCGCCGCGCCAAGAGAGCTCCGCGATGAAATGGTAGCCTATTGCCGTTTTTATGGTCTGGACCTGTGGGTGGAGCACCCGGAAGTGAGCTACCACCAGGGGTATGTGGAGGCGAGTCGCCATCAGGTCATGGTTCATTACTACCGGTTACCCGAGTCATCCAGCCAGCGGGGAACGGTTTTCATCCTGCATGGCTATTTTGACCATGTCGGGTTGTATAGCCAACTCATTGACCGGTGCCTCGGGGCGGGGTTTGATGTCCTGGCCTACGATCAGCCGGGCCATGGTTTGTCCAGTGGTACGCCCGCGGCCATCGGCAGTTTCATCGAGTACCAGGGGGTGCTGTCGGATGTTATGGCCCGCGTCAGGGGCAAGGTTCGGGGTCCCTGGTTCGCGGTTGGTCAAAGCACCGGTGGGGCGATCCTGATCGATTACCTGTTGTCTAACCACCACTCCCAGGAGACGTCGGCGTTCCGCCGGGTGGTTTTGCTGGCGCCCCTGATACGCCCGGTGGGCTGGCTCGGCGCAAAGGTGCTGCACAGCATGGTCAAGCCCTTTATCACCCGTTGGCGCAGGGTTTTTTCGGCGAACAGCGGCGATTCCCGTTTCCTGCGGTTTCTGCGAGAGCATGATCCGTTGCAGGCACGGGCCGTACACGTGGACTGGGTCAGCGCATTGCGCAGTTGGGTGCCCCACATCGAATCGGCGCGCCCGGTGGACTTTCCGGTCACAGTGGTTCAGGGCGAAAAGGACCTGACTGTGGACTGGGAGCACAATCTGAGAATTCTTCGTAACAAATTTTCCTCAGTTGAGGAACTGAGAATCCCTGACGGTCGTCATCATTTAGTGAACGAAGCTCAGGATTTGCAGGCGACGGTATTCAATACCATCATTGACACGTTTTCGAACGAAGCGGTGCAAACTGTTGGGAACGGCCCAGCGGGCCGTGAATAAATAAACACAGGAGAATGCTGTGAAAAAGACGATTCTTGCTTTCGCGGTTGCGACCGTAGGTCTTGGCGGTTGTATGACCTATGATCCGTACACCGGTGAAGAAAAAACCTCCAGCGCTACCAAGGGCAGTATCATTGGCGCGCTGGGTGGTGCGGCTATTGGTGCAGCAACTTCGAGTAAAAGTGACCGGGGCAAGGGTGCCCTCATTGGTGCAGCCGGTGGTGCCGCAATTGGCGGTGGTATCGGTTACTACATGGACAAGCAGGAAGCGGAACTGCGCCGCAAGCTGGAAGGTTCCGGCGTGCGTGTGGTTCGAAATGGCGATGAGATCGAGCTGATCATGCCTGGCAACATCACCTTTGACCTGAACCAGTCGTCCATCAAGCCTTCTTTCACTGACACCCTGGATTCGGTGTCTCTGGTTCTGAAGGAATTCGACAAGACCATCATCCAGATCGAAGGTCACACAGACAGCTCAGGCTCCCAGAGCTACAACCAGTTGCTGAGTGAGCGTCGTGCCAGTTCGGTTCGGGATTTCCTGCTGAATCGCGGCATTGAGCCCAAGCGCACCCGGGCCGTTGGCTACGGTGAACGTTACCCGATCGCATCCAACGACAACGCCGCTGGGCGCGAGCAGAACCGTCGTGTGGAGCTGACCCTGGTTCCGATGCAGTAAGAAAGCCAAGCCAGATATATCAAAGCGCGGCAACCCTGGTTGCCGCGCTTTTTTTGTTTTCTGCGGGTGTCCGGTTTACCGGGTGGCCTCTGCTCAGTTGGTGTTGCTGGGCAACCATTCGTCGATACGCCGCTTCAGGTTGTCCAATTGATCTTCCCCCGAATCCCTGAGCTCGCCAAGTCTTGCCCGGGCGGTTTCAATCTGGTCCTCAAGGGATTGGATCTTCTCTGAAAATTCCCTCTGGATCTCGGCTTCTGCCTTGTCATCTTCGGCCTTCGCCATCTTGGCCTCGGCTTCTGCCCTTACCTGGTCGATCTGCTTGCTCCACCGTTCGGTCTGGGTTTGCAGTTTGGTCAAAAGGGATTCTCTAACGGACATGGATGCGCTCCTGTCTTGAGATGAATGGACTGGTTATATCCAGTTCCTACTCTTAAACATGGCCGGTATCCCTTCTTTCTCAAGGCCAGATCATGAGATTCTTATTAAATCCCGGAAATAAAAAGGCCTTTGGCCTCTTCTGCTTGGACTTGATCAGGTTTGGCCGCGAATGTTTACCGTCAAAAAAAAGCCCGGGTCTATGCCCGGGCTTCGATGGTACTGGCGAATCTGGAACGACAGGCTCAGAACAGGACGCGGCAGCGGATTGTGCCCTTAACGTGGAGCAGCTTTTCCAGCGCCAGTTCACCGTATTCCTTGTCAACGTCAACCACCACGTAACCAATGTCTTCCTTGGTTTGCAGGTACTGGCCGCAGACGTTGATCTCGTTCTCGGAGAAAACCTGGTTGATCTCGGACATGACGCCCGGCACGTTCTCGTGAATGTGCAGCAGACGGTGCTGGTTCGGATGAGACGGCAACGCCACTTCCGGGAAATTGACCGAGGACACGGAGGTGCCGTTGTCGCTGTACATGGCCAGCTTCTCGGCCACTTCGCGGCCGATGTTTTCCTGGGCTTCGATGGTGGATCCACCCACGTGCGGGGTCAGGATCACGTTGTCGAATTCGCGCAGCGGCGAGACAAATTCTTCGGTGTTCGACTTGGGCTCAACCGGGAATACGTCGATGGCTCCGCCCAGAAGCTTGCCGCTTCGCAGCGCGTCAGCCAGCGCGTCGATGTCCACCACGGTACCGCGAGAGGCGTTCATCAGGATGGATCCCGGCTTCATCTGTGCGAACTGTTCCGCCTTGAACATATACTTGGTAGACGGCGTTTCCGGCACATGCAGGCTCACCACGTCAGCTATGTTGAGCAGTTCCTGCAGGGTGCCCACCTGGGTGGCGTTGCCGATCGACAGCTTGGAAACCACGTCGTAGAAGTAGACGTCCATGCCCAGGCCTTCCGCGAGGACGCTGAACTGGGTTCCGATGTTGCCGTAGCCGATGATGCCCAGTTTCTTGCCACGAATCTCGTAGCTGTCCTTGGCGGACTTCAGCCACTCGCCGCGATGGGCCTTGGCATTTTTCTCCGGCACGCCGCGCAGCAGCAGGATGGCCTGTGCCAGCACCAGTTCGGCCACGCTTCGGGTGTTGGAGAAAGGCGCGTTGAACACGGCAATACCCCGACGGGTCGCCGCCTGCAGGTCGACCTGGTTGGTGCCGATGCAGAAACATCCCACAGCCACCAGCTTGTTGGCGGCCTCAAATACTTTCTCGGTCAGCTGGGTGCGCGAGCGAATACCGACGAAGTGCGCATCGGCAATCTTCTCAATCAGGTCTTCCTCGGCCAGCGAGTGAGTCAGATACTCGATGTTGGTGTAGCCTGCAGCGTTCAGGGTATCAATGGCAGATTGATGCACGCCTTCCAGCAGCAGGATCCGGATTTTGCTCTTTTCGAGAGACGTATTTGACATGGGCTTGCTTCCGAACCTTTCGTCACGTGAAATGACCCGTGGCCAGTGATCGTCAGGGCTGGCTCACAGAACAGGGGCGGTATGATACCATAAACGCAGAATTTCACAGCGCGCCGGTTTGCCTGAATCAACTGTCTTGAAAGCCGCCGGTTTTCGGGCCTCCGGACCAACCTTTTACGAGACTTACGCATTCATGAATTCCGAACAGATCATTGCTTCCCTGAACGACCTGGTTGCCTCCGGTGACAACCCCGGAAAGGTGCTGACGGACCCCGCTGATCTTGAGAACTATGGCAAGGACTGGACCAGGATCTATCCACCCAAGCCGCTGGCGATTGTTCTGCCCAAGACCACGGAGCAGGTTCAGGCCCTGGTGCAGTTCGCCAACCAGAACCAGGTGGCACTGGTGCCTTCGGGCGGTCGTACCGGCCTGAGTGCCGGCGCGGTTGCGGCCAACGGTGAGGTGGTGGTCGCGTTCGATAACATGAATCAGATCCTCGACTTCAATGCCAGCGATCGAACCGTTCGTTGTCAGGCCGGTGTGGTCACGGAGCAGCTCCAGAATTTTGCCGAGGAGAACGGCCTCTATTACCCGGTCGATTTTGCGTCAGCGGGGTCAAGCCAATTGGGTGGAAATCTGTCCACCAATGCCGGTGGTATCAAGGTGATTCGCTACGGCATGAGCCGTGACTGGGTGGCAGGTCTGAAGGTGGTCACCGGAAAGGGTGATGTTCTCGATCTCAACAAGGATCTGGCCAAGAACAATACCGGCTACGATCTGCGTCATCTGTTCATCGGTGCGGAAGGAACCCTGGGCTTTATCACCGAGGCCACCATGAAGCTCTCCCGCAAACCCGACAACCTCACGGTGCTGGTGCTGGGATTGAACGACCTGACCAACACCATGGATGTGCTCCAGACATTCCAGAAGCAGATAGACCTGACCGCCTACGAGTTCTTCTCGCACCAGGCCATGGGGCATGTCCTGGCTCACGGTCAGGTCCAGGCACCGTTCGAGACCGAGGCGCCGTACTATGCGCTTCTGGAGTTTGAAGCGGTTTCCGATCAGGTCATGGACGATGCCATGTCCCTGTTCGAGCAATGCGTGGAGAATGGCTGGGTGCTCGACGGCGTCATCAGCCAGAGTGAAACCCAGGCCCAGAACCTTTGGCAGTTGCGGGAACGGATTTCGGAGTCCATTGCACCCCGCACGCCCTACAAGAACGATATCTCCGTGGTGGTTTCCAAGGTGCCCGGATTCCTCGAGGAAATCGACGCGGTGGTGACCGAACACTACCCGGATTTCGAGATCATCTGGTTCGGCCATATTGGCGATGGCAACCTGCACCTGAATATTCTCAAACCTGAAGACATGGCCAAGGAAGACTTCTTCGAGAAGTGTCAGCAGGTCAACAAGTGGGTATTCGAGATTGTTGAGCGCTACCAGGGCAGTGTTTCGGCCGAGCACGGCGTAGGCATGACCAAGAAGCCTTATCTGCAATACACGCGCAGCGAGTCGGAAATCGCCTACCTGAAAGGCATCAAGCAGGTGTTTGACCCTGCGGGCATCATGAATCCGGGGAAAATTTTCGACTGATGCGGGACCATATTGTCGTACTCACCGGCGCTGGTATCAGCGCTGAAAGCGGACTCTCCACCTTCCGTGATAACGGCGGCCTGTGGGAGGAGCACAGTGTGTACGACGTGGCCACGCCCGAGGCGTTCGCCCGCAATCAGGAACTGGTGCTGCGGTTCTACAATGACCGGCGGCGCCAGCTGGAATCCGCGCAGCCCAATCAGGCCCACCGCCTGCTGGCGGAGCTGGAATCCCGGTACCGGGTGACAGTGGTCACCCAGAACGTCGATGACCTGCATGAGCGTGGCGGCTCCAGTCAGGTTATTCATCTCCACGGTGAACTCACCAAGGCCCGCAGTTCCCGGCATCCCGAACTGGTGTATGACATTGGCTATCGGGATATCCGGCCGGGAGAAACGTGCGAGCGGGGTGCCCAGCTGCGCCCGCACATTGTCTGGTTTGGCGAGGAGGTGCCGATGCTGGACACGGCCGCCGATGTGGTGCGTACCGCAGACCATCTGCTGATCGTCGGCACGTCGCTGCAGGTCTACCCGGCGGCCGGCCTGGTGTACGAAGTGGATCGGGACGTGCCCATTACGGTGGTGGATCCCGGCGCGCCCGCCTCGGTGTCCCGGGCCCGGTTCATTCGCAAGGGGGCCTGTGAAGGCGTTGCCGAGTGGGTCGCCGGTCTGCGCTGAACCGGAGACTTGGCCAGCCAGCGCTGTTGGCGGTCAGCCCGGGGTTGTTTCCAGGTATCTCTCCAGCTCCGAGCGAAACGCCGCCTGCACCCCCAGACGCTTCAGCATCCAGTAATGCCCGGCAATCATACGGTCGATGAAGATGCTCTCCACCGGCGGCTTGAAGTAATCCAGGTATTTAAAGACGGTACTGGTCTTGGCCGCTACGTGCTTGTGCAGGTCCGCTTCGGCGAAGTCGTAGGGTTCGTCCTGGTTGAAAGGGACAATCAAAATGTCGCGCCACATCGCGTAATAGGCTTCGTCCACGGCTGGCTGGCTTTCGACCCGGGCACCCAGATCGATCAGGTGGCGGTCCAGTGCCTGATAATCCTCCTCCAGTGCCGCAACCAGGGCCTTGCGATAAGACTCAACGATGCCCGGCTTCAATTTTTTCACGCAGCCAAAATCGTACATGATGATTGAGCCATCTGGCCGGTAGGCGAAATTACCGGCGTGCGGATCGCCGTGGATGCACTGAAAGCGGAACAGTTGGTCGGCCATGGTGGTGAAGATGCGCTGGCCGATGAGGTTGATGGTTTCCTGATCGTAGCGCTCCGGTGTGACCTCGCTGACATGGTCGCCCTCGACCAGTTCGAGGGTGAGTACCCGACGGGTCGAGTGGCTGTCGACCACCGACGGAATGATGACCCAGTTGTCGTTCTGGTGGAACTTTCGGAATAACCGGATGTTGTCGGCTTCGTTAACGTAGTCGAGTTCTTCCTTGAGCCGTTCCCGGATCTCGCCAAATAACTGATCCACTGCTTCCCTGGGCATTTTCAGCAGCCCGCCAAGCTTGAGGGTCATCCGTAGCTGCTTGAGATCCGAATCGCAGGATTCGTCTACACCCGGGTACTGGACCTTAACAATGACATCGGTGCCGTCGTGCAGGCGGGCCCGATGTACCTGACCGATTGAAGCGGCGGCGTAGGGTTTTTCCTGAAGGTATTCGAACAGTTCCGAGACGGGCTTACCCAGTTCCGATTCAATCTGCTCCACAATGACATCAAAGGGCATAGGCGGCGCTTCTTTCTGAAGCGTCTGCAGGGCGTCGGAGAATTCCTTGGGCAGGAAGTCCTGGGTCTGGGAGGCAATCTGCCCCACCTTCATGACGGCGCCTTTCAGCTCGCCCAGGGTATCTGCAATCTGCCCGGCCATGCGGGTATAGCTCTCGCTCTGGGCGCCTTCGTCGTTTTCACTGCGAAACATCCGGCGCGCGCGCTGGCCAGCATACTGGCCGGCCACGGATGCGGTCATGCCTGCGAGTTTCAGAAATCGTCCGCGTCGGGAGGTTACCGGTTTCTTTGCCATGCCAGATGTACGTCCTTCACCGGAGATAGGTTTGCTGACTGAACGTTAAACCACTTTGGTTTCCACGAACAGCACATCCTCCATTTCCAGTGACAGCGTCTGGCCATTCTGCAGGGGGCCAACACCCTTGGGCGTGCCGGTCAGCACGACGTCACCCGGCAGCAGCGAGAACAGGGTGCTGATGTGCGCAATCAGCGGGACCACCGGATTGAGCATCTCGCGGGTATCCCCGGTTTGCCGGCGCTCGCCGTCGATGTCCAGGGTGAAGTGGATGTTGTCCGTGCGAAGTTTTTCCTTGGCGACAAACGGTGACAGCGGGCAGGCGCCATCGAATGCCTTGGCACGTTCCCAGGGGTGCCCCTTTTCTTTCAGCGTGGTCTGAACATCCCGGAGGGTCAGATCCAGTGCCAAACCATAGCCGAGGATGGCGGTTTCCGCTTCACTCGCCGAGGCATTGGTCAGCGGGCGTCCGATCAGCACCGCCAGTTCCGTCTCGAAATGAACCGATCCGAGATTTTGGGGGAGGACCAGGGGGCGGGTGATGTGCACCGCCGCTGTCGAGGGTTTTATGAACAGCAGCGGTTCATCGGGCACCGGGTTGTCCAACTCCCGGGCGTGTTCTGCGTAATTGCGGCCGATGCAGACGATTTTGCCCAGCGGCAGGTGTACCGGAGTGCCATCCTTCCAGTGATGTTGGTAATCCTGCATAACCGCCTCCTGTCTGCCTGTTCAGTCGCCGTCAAACGAGCAGACAGTATAAACCTGAAGTCCTTCATCCTGCAGCTTACGGGAGCCGCCGAGATCTGGCAGGTCGATCATCGCTGCCACTTCCACGATTTCTGCACCAATGCGGCGGATCAGGCGGGTGGCGGCGAGCATGGTGCCACCAGTCGCGATCAGGTCATCCACCAGGACCACCTTGTCGCCGGGCTTGAAGGCGTCCTTGTGCAATTCCACGGATGCGGTGCCGTATTCGAGTTCATAATCCTCGACCAGCGTGTCGAACGGCAGTTTGCCCTTTTTACGGACCAGCACCAGGGATGCGTTCAGTTCGTAGGCGAGAGCCGAGCCAATGATGAACCCGCGTGCATCGACCGCTGCCACCGCATCGATTTCATGACCGTGGTAGCGATGGACAAAGGCGTCAATCAGCTTGCGAAACGCGGTCTTGTCCTGCAGGACCGTGGTGATGTCTCGGAAGGCCACCCCGGGTTTGGGCCAGTCAGGTACGGTGCGAATGGCTTTCTTGATGCTTTCGGAGAAATAATCCATGACGGGTCCGGTTTATTGCTCTGGAGGCGGCTCAGGCCGCGTCCAGGAAAATGAATTTCAGCACGAATACAACGGCGATGGTAACAACGCTGGCGTTCAGGTCAGACCAGCGCCCGCTCAGGGCTTTCACGATAGCGTAGGTGATAAAGCCCAGGGCAATGCCGTTGGCGATGGAAAAGGTCAGCGGCATCATCAGCGCGGTAACCACCGCCGGCGCGGCGTCGGTAATGTCTTCCCAGTCGACCAGCTTCAGACCGCTGGTCATGAGCACGGCGACATACAGCAGGGCGGGTGCCGTAGCGTAGGCCGGGATGATGCTGGCGATGGGCGAGAGCAGCAGGCACGCCAGAAAGAGGGCGGCCACGACCACGGCTGTGAGACCAGTGCGGCCACCGGCCGAAATGCCGGCCGTGGATTCTATATAGCTGGTGGTTGTGGACGTTCCCAGGGCCGCCCCGGACATGGTGGCCACCGAATCGGACATCAGGGCCCGGCCCAGGCGAGGCAGTTTGCCTTCCTTGTCCAGCAGGCCGCCGCGATGGGCCGCGCCGATCAGGGTGCCGGAGGTGTCAAACAGGTCCACAAAGAGGAATGCGAACACAATACTGATCATGCCCACATTCAGCGCACCGGCAATGTCCAGCTGCATAAAGGTGGGGGCCAGGCTTGGCGGCGCGGACACAAAACCCTCGTATTCGACCATGCCCAGCATCATGGCAATGAGCGTAACGGCAATGATGCCGATCATTACCGCTCCGGTAATCCGCCGGAAGGACAGTGCACATATGAGCACGAACCCGCCAAAGAACAGCAGGCTTTCGGCTGTCTTGATCTCGCCCAGGCCAACGAGTGTGGCGGGGTGATCGACCACGATGCCGGCATTTTTAAGCGCGATCAGGGCCAGGAAAAAGCCAATGCCGGCAGAAATTCCAAAGCGGAGTGACATCGGAATACTGTTAATGATCCACTCGCGGACCTTGAGGATGCTGAGCAGGAAAAAGATCAGGCCCGAGAGGAACACCGCCCCGAGTGCGACCTGCCAGCTGTAGCCCATGCTGCCAACCACGGTGAAGGAGAAGAAGGCATTCAGTCCCATGCCGGGCGCGAGGGCAATGGGGTAGTTGGCCCAGAGGCCCATGATCAGGGTGCCGATGGTGGCCGCCAGGCAGGTGGCGACGAAGACGGCTCCGAAGTCCATGCCCGTGGAGGACAGGATGCTTGGGTTGACCACGATGATGTACGCCATGGTCAGGAAGGTGGTGATGCCCGCCACCAGTTCTTTACGAACGGTGGTGCCGTGGGCCTGGAGTTGGAACAGTCGTTCAAGCATGACGGAAGTCTGCCTCTCAGGATGCCGATAGTTGGGAGTTGGGAATCAGTTTCGAACGGAAAACGTGAATTGCGTGAAAAAACGGCAATCTTACCGGCTGACGGCCCTCAGGCCAAGGGATGATTGACAGTTCACTATTAATTAGGTGTCAAGCTATTGGTGGTTGGCGTCCCGCTGCAGGCGAATGTCGTAGCGTACCGCCAGGATGCGGACTATCGCGATAAACGCGACACCAATGGTAAGCGGCAGGGCCTCGTTCCCGAGCAACGACTGGCAGAAAAAGTAGAGCCAGCAGCCGGCAAACGAAACGGACGCGTAGACCTGGTCCTTTCGGAAAATCTGCGGGACCTCGTTGCACAGCGTGTCGCGCAGGGCGCCGCCGAATGTGCCTGTCATCACGCCCAGGAAGGAGGCGATCAGCCACGAGTGGCCCAGATCCAGTGCCAGTTGGGCGCCCAGAATGGAAAAAACACCAAGTCCCACGGCGTCCGGAATGACAATTTGTGATGTCCGGAGCCGGTCAGCGTGTTTCCAGTAACTGAAAAGAATTGCCATCACGAGGATCAGCACCGGTTGCTCCTGATGTTTGATCCAGTACACCGGGTGGTTGTCCAGAATGAGGTCCCGTAGCGTGCCGCCGCCCAGTGCGGTGATGAAGCCGATGGTAAACACACCCACAGGGTCCATGTTCTTGGCTCGCGCGACGATCATGCCCGAGATGGCGAACGCGATGATCCCGAGCATTTCGAGAAGGTAGACAATGTCGAACATGGCGGGGCCTGACGTGGTGAGAACGAACAACGGAACGTCTTTAAACGGGTGCGCGAAGAATAGCCCAAAAGGACGTTGGCTTCATCCCGGGGGGCACGGCTTGGCCGTCGTGATGATCCGTAGTTGCCTGTCCTTACGTATCATGTGTCGTATTTATATCAATTCTGCAGTTTGGAGTAGCTGATATGTCCCTGATGCGCCTGGCCTACGCCAGTGAAGCCACCTTTGAAGCCAAGTCGGTGGAAAAAGGCGTCGAACCTCACGTCGCCCGGATTCTGATGACCTCCCGCCGAAACAATGGAAAATGTCAGTTAGTGGGTGGTCTCTACTACGGTGACAACCGTTTTTTCCAGTACCTCGAAGGCGAGGAGAAGGATGTTCTTGAAACCTATCAGCGGATTCAGAAGGACAGCCGGCACAAGAACCTCATCACGCTGATCGAAGAACCGCTCGAGGCCCGTACCTTCGAGAACTGGTCGATGAAATACGTACCGCTCTCAAGAGACGTACGCCGGTTTCTGGACGATCATGGTCTTAATCGTTTTGACCCGGCCTCGTTCAGTTCTGGCCAGTGCGAGGAAATGATCGAGCTCATCCGGAATTCCAGCCAAGACCAGAAACTGGTCAATTATGACGAGGCCAAGACAATCGAAAAAAGGCCCAATGCGTTCTCAGTCGGGCAGCGCACGGGCCTGATTGTTGCGGCATTGTGTCTGGTGGGTGCGCTGTTTGCTGCCGGGTCCATGCTCTGAAGCTGGTCGTTGTATAAATCGCACTTATAAATTTAGATAAGAGATCTTTATTTGCTTCATGGAGCGACACTGTTTAGCTTGACGGGTACTGAAAATCAGGCAGATGCTTCGCTGTCCTTTCTCCCAAAACAAGATTGCTACAGGAGTTTCCATGAAAGCCATCCTCTGCAAGGAATACGGTCCGGCCGATTCCCTGGTCATTGAAGATGTTCCCAGCCCGGAAGTTAAAGGCCGCGGTGTCAAAGTACGAGTGAAGGCCGCCGGCCTGAACTTCCCGGATACGCTGATTATCGAGGGCAAGTACCAGCTGAAACCCTCCATGCCGTTTTCTCCGGGTGGTGAGATGGCCGGTGAGGTTATTGAGGTTGGTGAAAAGGTTACCCGCTTCAAACCCGGTGACCGGGTTGCCGGCCTGACCGGTTACGGAGCCTTTGCCGAGGAAGTTGTGGTGCCGGAACAGAACCTCCTGCCGATTCCCGACAGTATGTCCGACGAAAAGGCAGCTGCCTTCACCATGGTTTACGGAACCTCCTATTACGCCCTCAAACAGCGTGCCAACCTCCAGCCCGGCGAGAGCCTGCTGGTGCTGGGCGCCAGCGGCGGCGTCGGTCTGGCGACCGTGGAACTGGGCAAGGCGATGGGCGCTCGTGTGATTGCAGCGGCCAGCTCTGCTGAGAAGTTGGCCATCGCCAAGGATGCCGGTGCGGACGAACTGATCAATTACTCTGAGGAGCCCCTGAAGGAAGCGGTCAAAAATCTGACCAAGGGCAAGGGTGTGGACGTGATTTACGATCCGGTCGGTGGCGATTTCACCGAGCAGGCCCTTCGCGCCATGGGATGGAACGGTCGCCATTTGATTATCGGCTTCGCGGCGGGCGAGATCCCCAAGGTTCCCGCGAACCTGACCCTGCTCAAGGGCTGTTCCGTGGTCGGCGTGTTCTGGGGTAGCTTTACACAGCGTGAGCCGGAGGCCAGCGCCCAGAACATGATGGAGCTGATGAAGCTCTATGCCGAGGGCAAGATTGATCCGAAGATCAGCGAAGTGTTCGAGTTCGACGATTATGCCAAGGCCCTGGGGGCACTGACTGAGCGTCGTGCAACCGGCAAGGTGGTGCTGAAGGTCGGCGCTTAAGGTTCTGGGTTTGCTCCGCACCTAGCCTTTTGGGGCTCGGTGTGGGGCGAGAGGGAGCCTTCGCCCTCTCGCCCAGTCGAGCTTCACAGCGATAGTCAGAAATTAACCTTTCCACCATCAATATCGGCAACCAGCTCAGGCGTCAGCCGGGTATACCCCTCCGTTTTAGGCAACCACGCAAACACCTTTTCTTCGGCCCGGTCCAGCGAATAGCCAGTCTTCTGGATATCTACCTTGCGGTACTTGAAGGTACCGGTCTTCTCGATGGCCTGGGTGACCCGGACGAACACCGGGATGGCGTAGGTGGGCAGGTTCGCCTTGAGGTAGGCAAACAACCTGTTGACGTCGAATTCGCGTCCATTGCTGTGCGGTACCAGAGTGACCATGCCCGCCTTACCATTGGTTTTCGGGATTTCGACGCCATACACGATGGCTTCCTCGACCATGCCGGAGCCATCGATAATGTTCTCCACCTCGTTGGTCGAGACGTTTTCGCCCTTCCAGCGGTAGGTGTCGCCCATGCGGTCCACGAACTGCAGATGTCGACAGCCAATTTCCTTGAGCACGTCGCCGGTGTTGAACCAGGCATCGCCTTTCTTGAAGGCGTCCCGGAGTATGGATTTCTCGGTGGCGTCTTTCTGGGTATAGCCCTCGAAGGACCATTTCTTGGTGATCTCACCAATCAAGAGCCCGGGTTCGCCTTTGGCGACCTCCTCCATATGGCCTTTAGTGTTGCGAATGGGGTCCCGTGTCCCGTCGCGGAATTTCACCAGCTTGTACGGGGCGGTGGAAAAGCCGACGGTATTGTCCATGTTGAAGAAGTTGCTGAAGCCGATGTTGCCCTCGCTGGAAGCATAGAGCTCGGCCACGGTTTCAATACCGAAGCGTTCCTTGAATTCGCGCCAGATCGAGGGGCGCAGGCCGTTCCCGATCATCTTGGTCAGACCGTGAGCCCGGTCCTGGTCACTGGCGGGCTGGTTCAGCAGGTAGCGGCAGAGTTCGCCCACATACCCGAAAGTCGTGGCGCGATAGCGGCGCACGTCGTCCCAGAACGCACGGGCGGAAAACTTCCGGCGCAGGGCGATGGCAGAGCCGCCCGCCAGTACCGAACCCCAGCACACCAGCAGGGCCGTACCGTGGTAGAGCGGCAGGGTGCAGTACAGGACGTCCTCGGGTTCCATCGCCAGGGACATCAGGCCAAAGCCGCCGTACGCTTTTATGAACTTGCGATGGGACCCCGGAGCCGCCTTGGGCAGGCCGGTTGTGCCTGAGGTGAACAGGTAGATGGCGGTGTCCCCCATGCGTGGCGGATCGCAGAGCTCAGGGTTGTCGCTGTTGAAGGTGCTGACTCGCTCCGCCATGTTGAGGTAGCCCTCGGGTGCCTCACCAAAGGCGTTCAGGGTGTTGACGTCGGGCACGAATAGGAAGGGGGTGGGGTGGCTGGTCTTGACCTTGTCCTTTACCCCCTCGAAGGACGGGATAAGCTCCTCGCCGACGACCACCATCTTCGGTTCGATCAGGTTAATGCTGTGTTCGAGTACCTTGCCTTTCTGGGACGTATTGAGCATGGCGCAGGCGACGCCGAGTTTGGCCGCGCCCGCGACCACTGCCAGTAATTCGGGCCGGTTCTCGAGGAAGACCGCAATGGCGTCGCCTTTGGTCAGGCCCTGGGCGCGGAGGAAGCCGGCGATGCGATTGGCCCAGCCATTGAACTCGTTCCAGGTAATGACCCGATCATCGAACAGTACTGCAGGGCGCTGGCCGTGGCGTTCGGCATTGCGTTCGATCAGGGTGCCGAGGGTCAGTTCCCGATTTCCATCCTTGAGCGCGTAATAGTAATACCCGCGGGCAATGGACGGAAAACGCCGCATGATGCCCGGCAGTCGGCGGGCGATGTCCAGTGCAGAAACGCTGTTGTTGCTCATACTGTTCTTCCGTAAGGGGTTCGATTATCTTTTTTGTCGGTTTCGCTCCGCCGCTACGGGGTTTCTGCCCTGGAGCTAGTCCAGGAACAGATCCGGCATAAGAGGCTTATCGCCCGGAGCGTACCGGTAAGGTTCGAAATCCGTAATACCATCCTGCCGCAGCAGGTCTTCGTCTATCAGGTGCTGGCCCGTCAGCTCGTCCGCGGAGCGATTCAGTATGCTTACCGCAGCATCGGCCATGATGTCCGGCTTGCGGCCCTGGGCCATCATCTGTGGACCGCCGACTTCAAACTCGATCGCCGCGGTGGCAATCAGGGTCTTTGGCCAGAGTGTGTTCACGGCTATGCCGTAACGCCTGAACTCCTCGGCCATGCCCATGCTGAGCATGGTCATGGCGTACTTGGTCGTGGTGTAGGGCCCGTACTGGGCAAACCACCTGGTGTCCAGGTTCAGCGGCGGCGACAGGCTCAGTATGTGTGCCCGATCCGAGGCTTTCAGATAGGGCAGAGCCGCCTGGCTGCAGGTGAACACCGCCCGGGCGTTGACCTGATGCATCAGGTCGTACCGGCTGACCTTCAGGTTTTCCACGCCGGTCAGACGGATGGCGCCGGCGTTGTTGATCAACGCGTCGATGCCACCGAAGTGGTCCGCGGCCTCGTCCATGCGCTGGCGAACCTGCCTGTCGTCCCGAACGTCGAGAACCAGAGGCAATGCCTGGCCACCGGCCGCCCGTATTTCCTCGGCCACGGTGTGAATGGTGCCCGGCAGCTTCGGATGTGGCGTGTCCGACTTGGCCGCAATAACCACGTTGGCACCCTGTCGGGCACAGGCCAGTGCGATTGCCCGGCCGATACCGCGGCTTCCCCCGGTGATAAATACCGTACGCTGGTTCAGTGTGTTCATGCTCCGGCCTCCTGTTTGGCGGATTCGTCGGCGGTAATCTCCACCAGCAACTGGCTTCGTTTCACCTGATCACCCTTACTCGCAAGCACCCGACCGACGGTTCCGTCGCGGTCGGCCTTGACCGGGTGTTCCATTTTCATGGCTTCCAGGATGACCAGTGTCTCGCCCTGGCGGACTTCCTGCCCGGGCTCAATGAGAACCTCGATGATGGCGCCGTCCATCGAGGCCTGGATCCGTCCGCTGCCGCCACCACTGGCATCTGCCGCCGGTTGATGCGTGATGTCGCGCACCAGCCAGGACTGTCCGGAGGCCTGGAAATATAGGGAATCTCCATCCCGGTGATATTGGCAATACTGACGGACACCGTTGTCGATGATGCACAGGCGGCCATCCTCGAGGTTTTCGACGATGACCTCATGGTGTTCGCCGTTCCAGTCGAGAGTCAGGTGGCTGCCGGTTCGGCGTACCAGTAGTTCAAGGCTGGCGTCACCGATTTCGAGCTGGATCGGGGTCGTGGTTGCCGGCGCATTGCTCCAGGCGGTCTGGCCCGAAATGCCATGGTCGAGCACGCTGGCGGCCAATGCCAGCTCCCGCGGGCCCGGCCTTTGCGGCTGCAAAGAGGGATCCTGGCTGAACGACTGCTGCAGGAAGGCGGTGGTCGCTTCACCGGCGCTGAAGGTCTCGTCTGCGATGATGCGGCTGAGGAAGTAGCGGTTGGTGGTGACACCGAACACGAGGGTGTCCTCGAGGGCCCGGATCAGCCGGCGGCGGGCGTCGTCCCGGTTCTGGCCCCAGGCGATGACCTTGGCCAGCATGGGGTCGTAGTGTGGCGTGATGGTATCCCCCGAGCGGACGCCGGTGTCGAAGCGCAGGCCCTCGCCCTCGGCGGGTTGAAACACGAGTAACGGGCCGGTTTGCGGTGTAAAGCCGTTGGCCGGGTCTTCGGCGTAGAGCCGGACTTCAATGGCATGGCCATTCAGCTCGATCTCATCCTGTGCCAGGGGCAACGGGCGGCCTTCGGCTACGCTGAGCTGCCAGGCTACCAGGTCCTGGCCGGTGATCAGTTCGGTCACCGGATGCTCGACCTGCAGACGGGTGTTCATCTCCAGAAAGTAGAAGTTACGGTCCTTGTCGACCAGAAACTCCACCGTTCCGGCACCCTCATAACGGCAGGCCAGCGCCGCCTTTACCGCCGCTTCACCCATGGCGGCCCGAAGTTCGGGAGTCACAATCGGCGAGGGCGCTTCCTCCACCACTTTCTGGTGTCGCCGCTGCACTGAACAGTCCCGTTCGCCGAGATACACCGCATTGGCGTGGCGATCGGCGAATACTTGGATTTCCACGTGACGAGGTTCAATAACGGCCTTTTCCAGAATCAGTTCATCGTCACCGAAGGCCTGTTTGGCCTCGGAGCGTGCGCGCTTGAGGTTGTCGGCCAGGCTGGATTCGTCGTTTACCAGGCGCATGCCCCGGCCACCGCCGCCGGCGGACGCCTTGATCATGAGCGGGTAACCGATATCCGCGGCTGCGGCGATCAGTTCCTCGTCGCTGGCGTAGTTGCCTTCGAAACCGGGCACTACCGGAACGCCCGCTTCCTGCATGGCAATCTTGGAGCGGCGCTTGCTGCCCATGAGTTCAATGGCATCTGCAGGTGGGCCCACGAAAACCAGGCCGGCCGACTTGCAGGCGTCGGCGAACCCGGCGTTTTCGGAGAGGAAGCCGTAGCCGGGGTGAATGCAGTCGGCCCCGGTTTTTCGGGCGGCTTCAAGAATGGCGTCGGCATTCAGGTAAGAGGCGGTGACCTGTGCCGGACCGATGCAGACGGCCTCGTCGGCCTCGTGCACGTGAAGGGCGTTGGCGTCCGCCTCGGAATAGACGGCCACCGTTCGATAGCCGAGGGCTTTGGCGGTGTGAATGACTCGAACGGCAATTTCACCGCGGTTGGCGATCAACAGTTTGCTTAACATGTTCTTGATCTCTCGCTTGGGTGCGGGGTCTGCAATCATTCGGAGTCGCCGGCCCAGGCAGGCGGGCGCTTCTGCATGAACGCCATGGTGCCTTCGGCGCCTTCGCTGCCGCGTATCGCCTCGGCGAATTTCTCCGCCGCACTGTCGAGCAGGCCGCTCATGGCTTCGTGGCCCACCCGATGTAGCAGCGCCTTGGTTTCGGCGGTGGCAACCGGCGCACACTGACGCACCCGTTCCAGGGCGTGATCGAGCATCTCGTCAAGTTCCTGGTCCGAGCCGGCGGCCTGGTGAACAATCCCGAGGGTGCGGGCTTCTTCAGCGCCAATCCGCAATCCGAGCAGCGCCAGACGCCGGGCCTGGGTCAGGCCGATGCGTTCGACCACGAACGGGGCGATCTGGGCCGGAATGACCCCCAGTGAGGTTTCCGGCATACCGAATTTCGCGGTCGGGCCGGCGATGGCCATGTCGGAAACGCAGGCCAATCCGAACCCGCCGCCCATAACGGCACCCTCGGTCACGGCGATCACGACCTTGGAGGACTCGTTGACCTGCTGGATCATCTGACCGAAGGCGCGGTTCAGGCGGTAGAAGGGGTCGGCCTCGCCTTCGGCCGCTTTCTGGCTCCGGGCACCGGCCATGTCCTTGATATCGCCACCGGCGCAGAAATGGCCGTCGGCCCCCCGGATGACAACAGCCCGGATGTGCAGGTCGGATTCGATCTGCGAGAAAATCGTTGCCAGTTCGGCGACCATCTGCAGGCTCATGGCGTTCCGGACGTCTGGCCGGTTGATGGTGATAAACAGGGTCGGCCCCTGCTTCTTCAGGAGCAGTGTTTCGCAATGAGGTAAGGATTCCATCTCAGACGACTCCATACAGTGTTAGTCGCGTTTCTTGCCGGGCAATGTCCCCATCATCTTGCAGATAATTCCCAGCATGATTTCATCGGCGCCTCCGCCGATGGAGACCAGGCGAACATCCCGGAAGGCGCGCGAAAGCGGGTTGTCCCACATGTACCCCATGCCGCCCCAGTACTGCAGGCAGCTGTCGGTAACCTCGCGACCGAGCCGGCCGGCCTTGAGCTTGGCCATGGAGGCCAGTTTGGTCACGTCTTTGCCTTCAATGTGCAATTCACAGGCCTGGTAGGTGAGGGCGCGCAGGGCTTCGACTTCGGTTTGCAGTTCGGCCAGGCGGAAGTGGATGACCTGGTTGTCGAGCAGTGGTTGTCCAAAGGTCTTGCGCTCACGGCAGTAGGCGATGGTCTGGTCGATGCAGTTTTCCAGCGCCTTGATGACGTTGGCGGCGCCCCACATGCGTTCCTCCTGGAACTGCAGCATCTGCATCATGAAGCCGGTACCTTCGGCGCCGATGCGAAAGCGCTGGGGTACGCGCACGTCGTCAAAGAAGATCTGGGCGGTTTCCGAGGAGCGCATGCCGAGTTTGTTCAGGTGCGGGCTGAAGGAGATCCCGGGAGAATCCATGGGCACGACGATCAATGATTTGTTCTTGTGGGGTTTGTCGTCGCTGGTGTTGGCCAGCAGGCAGATAAAGTCGGCTCTAGGGCTGTTGGTGATCCACATCTTGGAGCCGTTGATGACGTAGTCATCACCATCCTGACGTGCGGTGGTTTTCATGCCGGCGACGTCGGAGCCCGCGCCCACTTCACTGACGCCAATGCAGCCGACCATTTCGCCGGCAATGGCGGGCGCCAGGAAGGTGCGTTTCAGCTCGTCGGATCCGAACCGGGCAATGGCGGGTGTACACATGTCGGTCTGAACGCCGATGGCCAGCGGTACTCCGCCGCAGTGGGCCAGCCCCAGTTCTTCGGCGGCAACCAGGTTGTAGCTGTAGTCCAGGCCCATGCCGCCATACTCTTCCGGCTTCTGGATGCCCAGAACGCCGAGCGCCCCCAGCTTCTTGAAGATCTCGTGAATGGGGAATTCGCCCGCTTCCTCCCACTCGTCGCAGTGCGGGTTGATTTCTTTCTCGACGAAATCCCGAACGGTTTTTCTGAGGGCTTCGTGTTCCGCTGTAAATTTCACCTTGTTGTTCTCCTTGTCTGGAATAGGGTGGTCAGTCGCACTGCGTACTGGTGAGGATCAAAGGCGTGCAACGCCAAATGTATTGGGGCGCAGTGGCCGGGCTTCGGCCTCTCGGCATACCGAGAACACCAGCGCCAGAACCCGGCGGGTGTCCCGCGGGTCAATCAGGCCGTCGTCCCACAGTCGCGCCGTCCCGAACAGGGCGGTAGAGCCGTCTTCCAGCTTCTTGGCCGTGGCCTGTTCGAGGAAGTCGAGGGTTTTCGGATCCGGCTCGATGCCGCTGCGGCGCTGTTTGTCCTCCGCCACAATGCGCATGACCTTGCCGGCCTGGGCGGGCCCCATGACGGCGGTCCGGCTGTTGGGCCAGGCGAAAATGAATCTCGGGTCCAGGCCCCGGCCACACATGGCGTAGTTACCTGCACCATAGGAGCCGCCGATCACAATTGCGACTTTGGGTACCCGGCAGTTGGCGACGGCCTGGATCATTTTCGAGCCGTGTTTGATGATGCCGTTTTGTTCCGAGTGAGTGCCGACCATGAAGCCGGTGGTGTTGTGCAGGAACAGCAAGGGCGTACCGGCCTGGTCGCAGAGCTGGATGAACTGGGCCGCTTTGGCGCTGCCGGCCGGGGTGATCGGGCCGTTGTTGCCGATGATACCGACGGAATGGCCTTCGATGCGGATGGTGCCGCACACGGTCTGGTCATCGAATTCGTTCTTGAAGTCCATGAACTTCGAACCGTCGGCGATGCGGGCCAGAATTTCCCGGACGTCATAGGGCTTCTTGGAGTCGGAGGGGATGACACCCAGCAGCTCCTTGGCCGGATACAGCGGTTCGTCCCAGCTCAGTTCCCGTTGCCGGGGCAACTGCTCGTTCCAGGAAAGGGCTTCCATGATGTTGCGGGCCTGGCGGATGCCGTCGGCATCGTCCTCGGCCAGATACTCCGCGGTACCGGCCACCTGGGCGTGCATCTCGGCGCCGCCGAGCTCCTCGTCGGTCGCCACTTCACCGGTGGCGGCTTTCAGCAGCGGCGGGCCGGCCAGGAACATCTTGGCCTTGCCGCGCACGGCCACCACGTAGTCGGACAGGCCCGGCTGGTAGGCACCACCGGCGGTCGCGTTGCCGTGCACAACGGTGATCTGGGGAATACCGGCGGCGGACATGCGTGCCTGGTTGGCAAAGCCCCGGGCACCCTGGACGAAGATGTCCGTGGCGTAGTTGAGGTTGGCACCACCACTTTCCGAGAGCGATACCACCGGCAGTTTGTTCTCCATGGCGATCTGCTGCAGGCGCAGGGTCTTGTCCAGGCCCGCCGGGGTGATGGTGCCACCCTTGATGGCGCTGTTGCTGGCGACTACCAGGCAGCGGATGCCGCTGACCGTGCCGATGCCGGCGATAATGCCACCGCCGGACAGGCTGCCGTCCTTGTCGTCGTGCATCTTGTAGCCGGCCAGTGAACAGAGTTCCAGAAACGGCGTGCCGCGATCGAGTAGGCGGTTGATGCGATCCCGCGGCAGCAGTTTGCCCCGCTTGGTGAATTTCTCCCGGGCGGCTTCGGCCAGATCCAGGACCTTCTGCTCCACCTCGCGAAAGGTCCGGATGTGGGCGTCCATGGCGTCGGTGTTGGCACGGAATTCGTCGGATCGGGGATCGACGCTGGTTTCCAGAACTTGCATGGCGTTCTCCTCAATCCTCGCTGAGCACTTTTGGGGTCGTGGCCCGGTGGAAGCCGTTGAAGGGTTCGTTGTTCTTGGCTTTCGGCAACGGCCAGACCCGGCCACCCTGGGAGGCGCCACCGTCGATACGCAGGCAATCACCACTGATAAAGGCGGCGCCCGGGCTCAGCAGGAAACAGATCGCGGCGCTGACTTCCGATTCGGTACCCATGCGCTTGATGGGCACATTGTCGCCCAGGCTGCGGATCCACTGCTTCATATGCTCGGGGTAATTGTCCATGCCACTTGAGGCGATCCAGCCCGGTGCCACGGCATTGACCCGTACGCCGGACGCGCCCCATTCCACCGCCGCGGTCTGGGTGAAATTCACCATGCCCGCCCGTGCAGCACCGGAGTGGCCCATGCCGGGCATGCCGCCCCACATGTCCGCGACGATGTTGACGATGGCACCGCCGGTCTTGGCCAAGGCCTGTGTGTAAGCTTCCCGTGCCATCAGGAAGCCACCGGTCAGGTTGGTGCGGACCACGGTTTCCCACCCCTTCTGGTTGATTCCTGCGAGCGGGGAGGGGAACTGGCCCCCGGCGTTGTTGACGACGCCATTCAGCCCGCCATGTTCTTCCAGAATGGCCGTCACCGTGGCTTTTACCGATTCCTCTTCCCGGATATCGCAGACATGGGCAGTGGCCACGCCACCGTCTTCGGTGATTTCGGCTTTCACGTTCTCGACTTTCTCCGCCTTGCGGCCCACCAGGGCAACCCGGGCACCGAGGGCGGCCAGCTCGTGGGCGGTGCAGCGGCCAATACCCGAACCGCCGCCGGTCACGATGAAGGTCTGGTCCTTGAACAGGTCCGGATGAAAGATGGATTGGTACCTCATGAACGGTGTCCTTTTTTCAAGACTGCCCGGCTAACGGGCACGGGAAATTCGAGCAGCTGCTGGGCGAACGCCTTGCCCTGGGGGTCGATGCGCAGACTGGCGACTCCGCCGCCGCCCAGGCTGTGCTCCAGCAGGAAGTTGAAGGCATTGAGGCCCGGCATGGCCCAGCGCGTGACCTTGCCGGCTTCCGGGTTCAGGGTGTGATTCATCCACTCTGCGACGGCTTCTTCGGTCAGGGCCGCCGCGATGAAGGGTTCAAACTCCGGGTGACGGGCGATGACCCCGATGTTGCTGTGATCGCCCTTGTCACCACTCCGGGCCCAGGCCAGTTCGATCAATGGGACGGTGGTGTCGGCTTCCGGCGGTGTCGGGCTCTCCGGCGCGGAGGCCAGGGGTCGGGTTTCAAAGCCACCTTCGGTGGCGACGGCTACCGGCTGTTGCTTGCCTTCTAGGTCCACACTGACTGCTACCTCGGTTTTCGGAACCAGGCAGGAGTAGAGGCGGATCTTCGGCCAGACGGTGGGCCGACCGCCAACGATACCGGTGATCCCCGGTGCCATGCCGGTGGCGGCCTGGGCAATTTCCCGGGAGAACAACACCAGGGCTTCCTTCTTGGGGTGGGCGGTGCTGATCTTCACCACGACTTCCCGGCACTCGTCGGCGCGAGCGTGGGCGCCGTAGGTGGCCTCGGTGCCCAGCAGTTCAATGCTCGTTTCCGAGTAATCCGGCAGGTCGCGTTCGCCAAACATCCGCGAGGTCTTGGCCAGAATCGCTTCGGCCACCTTCTGGGCCTTGGCCCGGGCATTGATCCCCGCCAACAGGAACGTGACGGTGCATTTGAAACCATCGGGCCAGGTTCCGGACACCTTGTAGCTGTCCGTCGGGAGCAGCCCACGGGCGCCGCGCACAGTGACCTGATCTGGCCCGGATTCCTCCAGAGTAACCCCGGTAAAATCGCAGGCGACGTCGGGCAACAGGTACGCGCGCGGATCGCCGATTTCATACACCAGCTGTTCGGCCACGGTACCCCGGGTGACCCGGCCGCCGGTGCCGTCTGGCTTGGTAATCAGGAACTCGCCAGTGGGCTGGACCTCGGCAATCGGAAAGCCCATGTCGGCGTAGCCGTCAGCTACCTCTTCCCAGTCGGTGAAATTGCCACCGGTTGCCTGGGCACCGCATTCCAGCAGATGCCCGGCAAGGCTGCCCTGGGCGAGTTTGTCGTAGTCGTTCCAGGTCCAGCCAAACTCGTACACCAGAGGCGCGAGGACCAGTGCGCTGTCGGCCACCCGGCCGGTAATGACGATGTCCGCTCCCTGTTCCAGGGCGGCCACCAGGCCGGGGGCGCCAAGGTACGCGTTCAGGCTGACCATCATCGGCGGCATGGCTTGGCCGGTCGTCATCTCGGTGATACCGGCCTCACTGAGTGCTTTCTTTTTCGGCATCAGGTCGTCGCCCAGAACCAGCGCAATGTTCATTTCAACGCCGGCCTTTTCGCACAGGGCCTGAAGGGCATCGCGGCAGGCGACCGGGTTCACGCCCCCGGCATTGGCCAGCACCCGAATACCTTTTTCCCGGATCTCGCCCAGCAACGGTCCCATCACGGTCTGTACGAAATCCCGGGCGTAGCCCTGCGAGGGGTCCTTCATTTTCTGTCCGGCCATGATCGACATGGTGATCTCAGCCAGGTAGTCCGCGACCAGGTAATCAATGTTGCCCTTGCGAACCAGTTGCGCAGCGGCGGTTTCGGTGTCGCCCCAGAACGCGGCGGAACAGCCGATGCGGATTGGCTTCGTGCGCTTTTCAGAATCTGCCATCTTTACATGCCTTGTTTACCTTTGCCGGCCATGCTGGCGGGAATGGACGGCGGGGTTGACCAACGATGAAATTGACAATACCAAGCAAGCGCTTGGTTTGTAAACAGGGAAATGTCAGGTAGAATTGTTGGCCCGTTCCGACTGCTGGAAATCCGCTGTGAGCCAATCCGAAATTCTCCAGGCCCTGATCGCCGAAAACCTCGTTTCTGACCCGAATGGCGCCCGCGGGCGTTTGCTGAAGGAAGCGGCCCGTCTCTTCCGGGACAAGGGCTACGAGCGCACCACGGTGAGGGACCTTGCGGCCGCGGTCGGGATTCAGTCCGGCAGTCTGTTTCACCATTTCCGCACCAAGGAGGAGATCCTCAAGGCGGTCATGGTGGAAACCATTCGCCTGAACACCGCATTGATGCAGGCGGCTGTCGATGCGGCCGGGTCGAGCCAGGAAAAGTTGCGGGCACTGGTTCGTGCAGAGCTGGAGTCGGTGAATGGCCAGACCGGCGAGGCCATGGCGGTGCTGGTATTCGAATGGCGCAGCCTCTCCGAAGAATCCCGGGCGGAAGTGCTGGAACTGAGGGATATCTACGAGAAGCTCTGGCTCGATGCCCTGTCATCCCTGAAGCAGGAAGGCCGGTTGGAGGCCGATCCGTTCGTCGTGCGCCGCATGCTGACCGGAGCCCTGAGTTGGACGGTCACCTGGTACAAGCCAACCCGGGGCGGATTGACCTTGGATGGTCTCACGGATGAGGTGATGGCGATGATGGCTCTGGGTACCGCCGGAGCCTAGGCCAGCTGTAGAGGGGCCTCGGAAATGGAGGTTTGATTGGCTTGACGTGCAGGAGTGGTACGAGGGTTCCAGAAGTTCGCCTTATCAAAAGTTATTGTTTTTAATGAAAATAATCCCGGGTGTGTCACTTCCTTTGCGGGCCATTGGCCTGATCGGCATGTGCCGGTTGGCAATCCAGCCATTTTTGTCGAACAGTTTTCCACGCATTCTTGCCCCGTCGATAATGAGAAGCGGCGAGTCAGATCGGGTTTCGGGTCACGGTACGCGTCCGTGACTCCGTGGTAAAAAACCGGTTCTGTCATCCCGAACTTATAAAAATAATGTAAACAGGGCGAATTATGATCTCCTCTCTGGTAACCCTCGTTGGTCGCATTCTGGCCGCACGTCTGAAATTGCTCATGTTCATGGCCCTGGCCGTCCTGGCCGGCTGTTCTGCCAATCCGATCTACACCACCACCGGTGTCGTGCTGTCCAGCTACTCCGAAGGCGAGGCCACGCCTTATGTCATGCAGATGTCGGATCCCCAGATGGCCTGTTCGCTTGGTGAGGGCATTGACCCCCTGCTGTACTCGTTCTCCCGCGTGACCGACGCGCCGGACAGTACCGGTTCGCTGCTGATGCTGTTGGCGGGTAACTGCATGGAATATCGCGCCTGGGAAGCCGAACTTGCCTACCTGAGAGCCGATTTCGAGGGCAACGTGCCGGCGGCCAAGGACGCCCGGGAAGAAGCCAAGCGTCTCAATGCCAAGACGGCGGAGCGTCGGTTGAGAGCCTTCAACCGGGCGATGGCCGCCTACGAGTTTGATCCGGCCGCTGAGCCGCTGGAGTGTCCTTTTCTCTTTACCGAGCAGGACGAACTGACCTTCCTGCTGGGTCTGCTGACCGGTATGCAGGCGATCGTGAACGATGCCAATTCCGGTGCCATGGCAGGCATTCCCCGGAACATTGCGCCCCAGGCGGAGCGAGCCGCCACCTGTCTGGACAACGAAAAGTGGGGTGGTTTGCCGAACTCGATCCGCGCCCTGGTCTGGTTGCTCCTGCCCGATACCCGTCCGGCGCTGTCACCCGATCCCTGGCGAGTTCTGGACAACAGTTCCGAGCTGGGCGTGAAGGCAGGCATGCGAGCCTCCATGGCACTCGAAGCGGTAGCGGCAGAGACCTTTGGCCGTCCGGAAGTGCTGGCCGATACGATTGCTGAGTTTGTCGCCGCCGAGGACACCATCGATGTCTGGGAAGACTACCGGCTGGTGGATCATGTCGCGGCGGGCGTGATCCGGTTTTCCTCCGACAAGCATTGGACTGCCAATTACGGCTATCGGACACCGCAGAGTTTCTTCGGGAAGATGAGCCCGGAGCGGAACACCGAGAACGTTGAAACCATGAACCTGGACGATCTGCTCTAGGGCCATCCGGCAGAATCCTACTGAACACCAAGAACCACAAAAATGACCCGGAGGTCGTTATGATCCGCAAATCCCTTACTGCACTGACCCTGGCCGCTGTCGCCCCGCTGGCTTCGGCCCAGACCGTTTCCATGTGTGTGTTCGATGTCATTGGTGCCAATGGCGACTTCTACAACATGGTCAAAGACTATGCGCTGGAAATGAAAGCCCACGGCGTCGACTTCAATCTCAAGCCCTACACCGATGAGGGGGTGGCGGTCGGGGATTTCAATGCCGGTCAATGCGACGCTGTCGCGGCGACCGATATCCGGACCCGACCGTTCAACCGGTTTACCGGCAGCATCAGCGCTGTGGGTGCGCTTCCTACATACGATGATCTCAAAACCCTGCTGGCCACCCTGGCACAGCCCAAGGCCGCTCCGCTGATGAAAGAGAACGGTTATGAAGTGCTGGGGATTGTTCCCGCTGGCGCTGGCTATCTTTTTGTCAACGATCGCAGCATTGATACCGCAGGCGAGCTGGCCGGCAAACGCATGGCAACCCTGGATTACCAGAAGGACGCCATCCACATGGTGAACTTCGTGAAGGCCACCGTGGTGCCCTCCGATATCACCAATTTCGCCGGCAAATTCAATAATGGTTCGGTTGATACCGCCTACGCGCCTGCTTTTGCCTATGAGGCACTGGAACTTTACAAGGGCATTGGTGAGAAGGGCGGCATCGTGGACTACCCGCTGGCCCAGCTCACCATTCAGATCATTGCCAAAGACGACGTGCTGGACGACGAAGCCGCTCAGCAGGCCCGTGAAGTAGCCTGGGGCATGTTTCCGCAGGCCATGAATCTTATCTCCGGTCAGGAAGAGGCGATTCCCGAAGAAAAATGGGTCCGCATTCCGGAAAAAGACATTCAGGGTTATCAGGAAATGTTCCGCCAGAACCGCCTGGAAATGCGCGACGGCAAGAACGGCGCGCCTGACGTGTACCACCCCAAGATGCTTGGTCTGCTGAGCAAGATCCGTTGTGCCAGCAACCCCTCCGCGTCCGAGTGCACGGCTGCGAACCGCGAATAAAAGGGTGGAACACTCATGAACTGGCGAGCCTTGACCGCGCCCGCAGCCCGGACACTCTATCCCGTGCATCGATTGCACGGGGTTATCCTGCTGCTGCTTCTGCTTTTCACCTTGTTGCTGGGAATGGGGAACTCGCTGCACTCACGCCTGTTGTGGGTGGGTGAGCAGACCTGGCCTGACTATTACCTGCTGAATCCGGATGCCACGGAGCCCTCATGCCAGCTTGAAATGGACGTGGATGCCGAGGTGAAAAAGCGGGTCGAGGCCTATCAGCCGGACCCGGACGATCTGTTCAGCTCGCCGCCGAATCCCGAAGCGATTCGCCAATCCCTGGAGCGTAACCTAGAGCTTTGTCAGCAGGAGTACGCACTGTATGAACAGAACCTGGAACACGCCACACCAGCTTTGGGACTGTTCAAAACAATCGAGCAGGGTCTCGCGGATTTTCTCCTCGATAACATCGAACTGACGAAGTACCTGTTCATTGCGATGTTTGCCATGGCGGCTGCCATTGCAGCGCTGGACGCGGACCATATTGCCTTGCGCCTGCCCCGGAACCGGGCCGAGTGGCGGTTCAGTCAGGCAACGCAATTTGTGGTGAACGGTATGATGGTGGGGTCGCTGAATGCCTACCTCGGCAAGCTCGCAAGTTCCCCCGGATCCGAGGGCACCGTCGATCTGCAATATGCCTGGGCCACCGTGTTCGGTCTCTTCATGGTGATCAATGCCGTTCGGTTCGTGAATGTGCCGGAGCGCATGAAGAATGGTCGGCTGGCGCTGTCTTCCGGTCTGGTGATGCCCCTGTATTGCGCGATGGGGCTCATTGCCATGAGCTACTTCTTCTTCGTGGACGGTTACGCGTCGGGCCTGGCGATCTACTTCGGCATGATGTCCAACCTGTCCTCGATGTTCATCAACATCGGCTTGTATGTGCTGGTAGGTATGGTGCTGAAGCAGACCCGGCTGCCCGAACTGCTCCTCAATGTGATCAAACCCTTCAACCTGCCGGCACCGATGCTGGCCTCGGTGATCATCTTCGCCACCGCGTTCCCAACGGCCTTTACCGGTGCATCAGGCATCTTCATTCTCGCCGTGGGTGGCGTAGTCTACGACGAGTTGCGTCGTGCCGGCGCCGGTCGGCAACTATCGCTTGCCACCACCGCTATGTCGGGCAGCCTCGGTGTCGTGCTCAATCCCTGCCTGCTGATTGTGGTCGTGGCCGCTCTGAACAAGGAAGTCACCACTACCGAGATGTACAGCTGGGGCTTCTGGGTGTTCATCATGTCCGCCTCCCTGTTCTCGCTGATTGTGTGCAAGACCCAGGGCAACTGGAAGCCACGGCCAGCCCCCGGCGCTTTTCGGACATCCCTGGTCCAGATGAAACCACTGGTCCCCTACGTTCTTGTCGGTGCGGCCGTAATTCTGGCGATCTGGGCGATTCTTGGGCTGAAGTTTAACGAATACAGCGCTCCAATGATTTTGCCGCTGGTCATGTTGGCGCTGGTTTTTCTGGATGCCGGCAGCGACCGCCGCGAACTGGGCGAGACCCGGCTCCGGGCCTTCTGGAAGCGCAGCTCTTACGCTGCCAGTGATTCGGCCGTTCACATTGGCGCACTGCTGGCCCTCATCGGTTTCTCCATCTGCCTGGGTGGCATCCTGGAGCGGTCTGATATTGTCCATGCGCTGTTCCCGGAGAATCTCACCAGTCCCTGGATCGCCATGCTGGTCATTGTAGTGATGCTGACCTTCATCGGCATGGTGATGGATCCGTTCGGTGCGGTTATTCTGGTATCGGCAACCATCGCACAACCCGCGATTCAGCTGGGAATCGATCCGCTGCATTTCTGGATCGTGTGTCTCGTGGCGTTTGAACTGGGTTACCTGAGCCCGCCGGTGGCGCTCAACCATCTGCTGACTCGCCAGGTGGTGGGGGAGACCGAGGTGCTCGCGGCGGAGCGGACGGGCACATTCTGGCATCGATACGAACGGCTGCTGTTGCCCCTTGCGGTCATGGGGCCCACGTTGCTTCTGGTGGCCTTCGTGCCCATGCTGTTCTACGCTTTATAACCACGGCTGAGAAAACTGAAACCGCCTCCGGAGTATGCCCGCAGGCGGTTTTTTGCCATCTGGTGCGACGGTTTCGACGTATCGGTTAACACTCAGTAAAAAACGCCAGCTCTGCGATGTTGTATGCTGGAAAACTATCGGAGAGTAATCCCTATGCTATTCAAGGCATGCACCAGAACGCTAATCAGAGGCACGGCGACTGCCGGTCTGTTGCTGGCTCTGGCAGGGTGCGGTGGTGGCTCTGGCGGCAGTTCCGACCCGGTAGCCGTGGCGCTCTCCGGTACCATCGACATCGAAACCGGAACCCGGGTCGACGCGGATAATGCGGATGCTTTGGCGTTGAGCAACACCCGTCTCGGATCGCCTCAGAGCCTGCCGGCAGAATACATCCTGGCCGGCTATGTCAGCGCTTCGGCCGGTGCCTATCCGGCCCTGCCGGATTTTCCGGCCACCGGTTATCCCGCCGATCCCGATGACACATTTTCCATGCGGCTCCGGAATGGCCAGACCGTCGAGCTACAGGCGTTCGCCACCCGGGCCGGAGCCTCGGCCCTGAGGCTGACTGTTGATGGTGTTCAATCCAATGTAACCACCAGTACAAACAGTCGTATCAGTGTGACCAATTCCGGGGCAGACGGTAGCTATACCGTCCGGGTAGAGTCTGAGGGGCCAACCCCCATGCTCTATGTCCTGTCCACGGCGGTGAATCCCACCGGAAACGCCGTCTCCCTGCGTTGGCCGGAGCACGAGTTTGTCGAAGGAGAAGCCCTCGTCGCGCTGAATAATCCAGTGGACCAGGCCACGGCCCAGTCCATGCTTTCCCAGAACGACATGGTGCCTGCCCAGGAACTGGCCCCGGGGCTCTGGCGGGTCAAGGCGCCGGTCTCGAAAGCCCTTGGAAGCGGCGAGCAAGCCGGTGCCGCGACCCTGGACTGGATACGGGCCCTGCAGAAGCGGCCGGATATCGCCTCCGCGACACCGAATTACCGGATGCAGGCGATGACGCCGGTCGATGAGCCGCTCTACAGTGCCCAACAGTGGCATTATGGTTTGTTGAACGCCCCCACGGCCTGGCAGCTGGCCCCCGATGGGGGTGAGGGAGTCACCGTCGCGGTAATGGACACGGGGCTGTATCGAGGTTCAGGTGGCTGGCACAGTGATATTGATGCCAACGTCAGTACAAACCTTGCGGGGTCTGACTTCGTTTCAGAGCAGTTTGATAACGACGGCCAGCCGGGTCGGGACAGCAATCCGGCGGATCCGGGCAACAGCGTCGGTGGAAGCGTTTACCATGGCACCCATGTGGCGGGAACCGTTGCTGCTTTGATAAATGAAGAAGGAGGGGGCGGCGTTGCATTCAACTCCACCCTGTTGCCGGTCCGGGTTCTGGGAGAGGGCGGTGCCGGTTCCTCCGCCGACCTTTTGGCGGCGCTGCAATGGGTCGGCGGACCTGAGGGCGGCCAGCCAAGAGCGAACATTGCGAACCTGAGTCTCGGCGGACTGCCGTATATCCAGTCTTTGCAGGATGCCATCAATACTGGGACCGAACGGGGTGTCATATTCGTGGCGGCTGGGGGCAACGCCGGAACAAGCGCCGAATCCTATCCCGCCGCCTTTGACAATGTGTTCGCGGTCAGCGCAGTCGACGGCGCCGGTGACCTTGCGTCCTACTCGAATTTCGGCAACTGGATTGATGTCGCCGCGCCCGGCGGTGATGCCAGCCGCGATGGCAATGCCGATGGCCGTGGTGATGTGGTGGTCAGTACCAGCGCCAGTGTAATTAACGGTTCGTTGCAGGAAACCTACATCGGGCTGCAGGGCACCTCGATGGCGGCGCCTCACGTGTCGGCAGTGATGGCGCTGATGAAAAATCAGAATCCCGCTCTGGATTACGGTGCCATCAATGCTTTCCTGATGGCCGGTGAGTTAACCGTGGCAAGCTGCGCCAGTCCGCCCTGTCCGAAGACCAGTGAACTGGGGTGGGGGTTGCTGGACGCCGGTAAGGCAACGTCGGCTGCCCTTTCAGCCCCGATAACAGATCTATTGACGGCGTCCCCTGCCATTGTATCGCTTTCGTCCGAAGGCAGTCTTTCGGCTACCGTGGTACTTGAAGTCTATGGTGACAATGCGCAGGCTGTGACCATTGACACTATTTCGGAACCGCCGCCGTGGCTCAATATTGAGCCTCTGGCACAGAGCGAAGGCACCCGGTTCGAGTTGCCCATGTCATTAAATCTCGACGCTTTGGAACCGGGTATTTCCGAGCGCGCTTCAATAGAGATTACCTACAGGGGCGGTCAGACTCGCACGCTCGAAATCCCCGTGGTCGGCCAGGAGGTCACCGACCAGCAGGCCCGGGACGCCGGCCGGCACTTTGTGCTCCTGGTGGACCCGGAACCGGAAGGCGGGTTCTACACCACTGTCGCCCAGACCAACGTGGTGGCCGAGAATGGCCGCTACCGGTTTGCCTTCGTGCCGGATGACGGTCAGGAACCGAAACAGTTGAATGAGGTGCCGCCGGGGAACTATATCCTGGTGGCGGGCACCGATCTGGATAACGACGCCCTGATCTGTCATGCCGGTGAAGCCTGCGCGGAATACCCGGTGGCTGGTCTGAGGGAAGAAATTACGGTTTCGGCGGGCGAGGCCATTGAGGGCATCCGCATGACCACCAGCTATTCCCGGCCGTCGATTTCGGCGGCCTCGCCTGATCAGCTCCCTCGCCCCGGGTTCCGGGGCTACCAGCTGTTATCACCCAACCCGGACGCCGACGACGTAAAGGCCCTTGCCCAACCATGACACTGATTCCTCGAGTAATTACCGGTGTGGCTGTTCTTGCCGGCGTGTTTGGTGCCGGTTGCGCGGTTAGTCAGACAGAAACGTCCTCCGGCGCACCCCTGGCCCGGCAGATCGTCCAGTCCTCCAACTGCGGGCTGACAGCGCCCGGTCACCTGCACCTGAAAAGCGGTGCCGAGGTGGGCCGTCTGGAGGCCCTGCCGGGGCGAAGCCTGCCGCTGGCGCCGCTCCGGGAGATCCGGTTCGACAATGAGCATGTGATCCTGGCAGCGCTCGGGCAGAAACCAACGGGTGGTTACAGCGTCACCCTGGCCGGGTCGGTGATCGAAGATGACGTTCTCGAGCTTCAACTGAGAATCCAGGAACCGGAGCCGGGAACGATGGTTACTCAGGCCCTGACCACACCGTGCGCGGCCATCGCCGTGACAGCCTCAGGTTGGAATGACATCCGGATCACGCCGGTCGAAAACAACCGTTGATCTTTCCCGCCGAATCCCTAAGCTATGACCCAGCTTTTTAGTTCCTACTGCGGAGTTACTTCCTGCCTATGAGTCAGCAACAATATAACGCCGATGCCATTGAAGTACTGAGCGGCCTGGACCCGGTGCGCAAGCGCCCGGGGATGTATACCGATACCAGTCGCCCCAACCATCTGGCGCAGGAAGTCATCGATAACAGCGTCGATGAGGCGCTTGCCGGACACGCCCGTCGCATCGACGTTGTCCTCTACAGTGACGGTTCCCTCAGTGTTGAGGATGACGGCCGGGGTATGCCCGTCGACCTGCATAAGGAAGAGGGACTCCCGGGGGTCGAGCTAATCCTGACCCGGCTGCATGCCGGCGGCAAGTTCTCCCAGGGTAACTACAACTTCTCCGGTGGCTTGCACGGGGTGGGGGTTTCCGTCGTCAACGCATTGTCCACGCACCTTGAGGTGACCATCAAGCGGGACGGTCAGCTGCACCGGATGACGTTTGCCAACGGTGACAAGGCCTCCGAACTGGAAGTGGTGGACACGGTGGGTAAGCGCAACACCGGCACGCGCCTGAAGTTCACCCCGGATGTCAGCTACTTCGACAGCCCGAATTTCTCCGTCAGTCGTCTGCGTCATAACCTGCGTGCCAAGGCGGTACTTTGTCCGGGGCTCACCGTTACGTTCCTGCAGGAAAAGACCGGCGAGAAGGACGAATGGTGCTATGAGGACGGTCTCCGGGATTATCTGCGTTCGGCCCTGGCGGATATTGAGGCGGTCCCCCTGGAGCCGTTTACCGGCAGCTTCTCCGGTAACAAGGAAGCCGCCGATTGGGCCATCCAGTGGTTGCCGGAAGGTGGTGAAACCGTGATGGAAAGTTACGTGAACCTGATCCCGACTGCCCAGGGCGGTACCCACGTTAACGGTTTGCGGACCGGTCTGCTGGAGGCGATGCGGGAATTCTGTGAGTTCCGGAACCTGCTGCCCCGGGGCGTAAAGCTCTCACCCGAGGATATCTGGGAGCGGGCAGCGTATGTGCTCTCATTCAAGATGCAGGAGCCCCAGTTCTCCGGTCAGACCAAGGAACGCCTGTCCTCCCGCGAGGCGGCCGCGTTCATTTCCGGTGTGGTCAAGGACGCCTTCAGTCTGTGGCTGAACCAGCACACCGACGTTGCCGAGGCGTTGGCGGAGCTGTTCATCAGCAATGCCCAGCGCCGTTTGCGGGCCAGCAAGAAGGTAGCCCGGAAGAAGGTCACCTCGGGACCGGCGTTGCCGGGCAAGCTGGCGGATTGTTCCGGCGGTGATACTGCCCGCTCGGAACTCTTCCTGGTGGAGGGCGACTCAGCCGGTGGTTCTGCGAAACAGGCCCGCGATCGGGAATTCCAGGCGGTGATGCCGCTGCGGGGCAAGATCCTGAATACCTGGGAAGTCGATCCGTCAGAAGTGCTGGCATCCCAGGAAGTCCATGACATTGCCGTGGCCATCGGGGTGGATCCGGGCTCCGACAAACTTGACGGTCTGCGGTACAACAAAGTCTGCATCCTTGCCGACGCCGATTCCGATGGTCTCCACATTGCGACCCTGCTGTGCGCGCTGTTCGTGAAGCATTTCCGACCGGTGGTTGCCGCCGGGCACGTATTCGTTGCCATGCCACCGCTGTACCGCGTGGATCTGGGTAAGGAAACCTTCTACGCCCTGGACGAGCATGAGAAACAGGGGATTATCGATCGAATCGCCGCCGAGAAGCGCAAGGGCAAGATTTCCGTCACCCGGTTCAAGGGGCTGGGTGAGATGAACCCGCTGCAGCTCCGGGAGACCACCATGGCCCCCGATACCCGTCGCCTGGTTATGCTCACGATCGAAGATGGTGACGAGACCGACAGCCGGATGGACATGCTGTTGGGTAAAAAGCGGGCATCCGACCGCCGCTCCTGGCTTGAAACCTACGGCAACATTGCCGACGTGGTCGTTTAATATTCCTAAGGATGCTATAAAAAGCATCCTTTATTCTTTCTAAGTATTCCCCAAAGCCGTTATCCTGCCAGTTTTCTTTCCGGGAAGAACCGTAAATGGACTGGCAAGGCTGGTTTGCGCTGGGCCTGGCGGGCACCTCGCTGATACTCATGAGTGTTGGACGAATCGCACCCTACTTGGTGATGATGGGGGTGCTGGTCGTGCTCAGTGCCAGTGGCATTATCTCTGCTGATCAGGCGCTTGCCGGATTCAGCAACAGCGGTCTGATCACCGTGGTGGCCATGTTCGTGGTTGCTGCCGGTATTCACCACTCCGGTGGCGTCGATCTGCTGGTCCACCATTTGCTCCGCAACCCGAAAACCGTTCGCAGTGCCCAGGCCCGGATCGCTCTTCCGGTTTCTCTGCTCAGCGGATTTCTGAATAACACGCCGGTGGTTGCCACCATGATTCCGGCGGTGCATGCCTGGTCCAGAAAGATTGGCATCTCTCCCTCCAAGTTGATGATTCCCCTAAGTTATTCAGCCATTCTCGGGGGCACTCTGACGCTCATCGGTACCAGTACAAACCTTGTGGTGAACGGCCAGTACCAGCAGCTCACCGGAGGGCAGGGGTTCTCGATCTTTTCCATTACGGCCGTCGGGCTCCCTGTTGCCGTAATCGGTGTTGCTGTGATTCTGCTGGTGATGCCCAGAGCATTGCCGGACCGGAAGGACCAGCAGAAGTTCGGCTCCATGCGGGAGTTCACTCTGGAAGTCGCCGTATCCTTTGACGGGCCGCTGGTGGGTAAAACAGTGGGAGAGGCCGGCTTGCGGGAGCTGGAGCGACTCTATCTGGTCGAAATCGAGCGTGATGGGAGCGTGGTTACCGCCGTGCCTTCGGAAGAACGGCTTCGGGGTGGCGACCGTCTCGTGTTTGCCGGTGACACTCAGGCCATCTCCGACCTTTTGCGGATCAACGGTATTGTGCCGTCCGTGCATGAAGACGAACCCAGCCTGAGCCAGGACCGGGCTGAGCGAAGGCTCGTTGAAGCCGCACTGTCCCCGCAATCGGATGTGCTTGGAATGACCATCCGTGATGCCCGTTTCAGGGACCGGTATGGTGCCGTTGTCCTGGCCGTGGCTCGCGGAGGCGAGCGGGTTTCCGGCAACCTCGGCAACATCCGCCTGAAACCGGGGGATGTGTTGCTGCTGGAGGCGCGTCCAGCGTTTGTAAGCCGTCAGCGTTACAACAAGGATTTCCTGCTGATCAACGATCTGGAAACAGAAACCCCGCGCCATGACCGGGCATGGCTATCCTGGGGCATTCTGCTGGTGCTGGTCGGGCTGGCTGCCTGTAGCGTTCTGAGCATGCTGAATGCGGCTCTCCTGGGAGCGGCCATGATGATCATTACCGGGTGCTGCTCCGTCGGCCAGGCTCAGAAATCCGTTGATGTCCCGGTAATTCTGACCATCGCTGCATCCTTTGCGTTGGGCGCGGCCCTGCTGGAGACCGGTGCCGCAAGGTTTGTCGCCGAAGGCATCCTGGGTCTGAGCCAGGGAAATGTTCTTCTGGCGATCCTGCTCGTATACATCACGGTGTCGGTACTGACCGAAGTGATCACCAATAATGCCGCTGCCGTGCTGGTGATTCCGGTTGTCCTGTCCATGACCTCCAGTATGGGGGTTGATGCTGAGCCATTTGTGATTGCGGTCATGATGGCGGCTTCGGCCAGCTTCGCGACCCCGCTGGGCTACCAGACAAATATGATGGTGTTCGGTCCGGGCGGGTACCGTTTTGGTGATTTCGTTCGGGTTGGGCTGCCTATGAACGTGTTCATCGGCGCGATTACGGTGGTTGTTATTGCCCTGGTTTACGGAATCAGTATTGGCTGATGGAGGGTTCTGGCGGATTGGCCAGAATGTCGCAGCATAACACCCGCAGCTCACCCTCCTGGTAGTAGCCCAGCGACAGGGTCACGCACATGTAGGCGCCGGTAACGCAGAGGTAGGGTGCGGTGATGTGAAGGCTTTCCGGCTGAGCCAGTGCCTGACGCAGGTACTGTTGTCGGAACCAGTCGGCGCTGCTGGTGCTTTCCAGGGGCTTAAAGCGAGGGTCCCGGCTGCGGACGCCGAGCTCGGACACCAGGGTATCTTCAATCTGTACGCCCCGGTCGTTCACCAGGTAGCAACGCGAAACCGCCGGATGGTTCAGCAGTTTCACGCAGGCGTGATCCATGCTCGATCCGCTCCCCAGCCTGTCGATGGCATCCTTGAAAAAGCCGCTAAAAAATCCCACCAGTTGCCGCGTCGGATCCAGGGTCACCTGGTTGCGGGTTTTGTATTCGTCCAGTAGCTCATCAAAGTTCGCGGGGGTGCGCGTCAAGGCTTCCAGATCGATACTCGGGCGCCGGAAGAAGAACCCCTGAACAAAGTCGACGCCGGCATCAATGGCGATCATGGCCTGATCCCGGGTTTCCACCCCTTCCAGCAACACCAGGCAGCCTGACTGGTGCAACAGGGAAACAATGCCATTGAGAATCTGCCGGGCTTTGTTGTCTTCCGTGGCTCGGGTGAGCAGGGTGCGGTCCAGCTTCACGATGTCCGGCGACAGGTTCCAGATGCGCTCGAAGTTCGAGTGTCCGGCACCGAAATCATCAATGGCAGTCAAGCACCCGAGTTTCTTGTAATAGGCGACTGTTTCTTTGAGTTTTTCTGCGTCGTCGGTGGGTTGCTCCACAATCTCCATCACAATCCGGTGCGGCGGCAGACCTGTCTGCCTGAGCAGCTGTCCAAAAAACGAGTCGGCCTGGCTGCCGCTGGTGACGGCCTGGGGAGATACGTTCAGGAAAAGCCAGTTGAGCTGGTCCTCTAGGCCACTGTAGTTGCGAATGTGCAGGTAGCGGCACAGTCGGTCCAGGAGCAGGTTCTCTGCATTGGAGGATGGCAGCTGGAACAGGTGAAGCGGCAGGACGGCTGAATTGTCATTGTCGAAGGCCCGGATCAGCGCTTCGTAACCAACAATGCGCTTGTGGGAAATGCTGTAGATCGGTTGCAGGGCTGTCCTGAGGGTAAGTCCCTGAAAGCTGGCGGTCCAGGTGTCGCCTTCCTGGCTGAGCATGGGGGACAGCAAATCCAGTTCCGGGGCTGTCAGCTTTTCGGAGAGGCTTCGCGACATAGACTGTTCTGATTGGTTGCACGAAAACATCAGGTGCCTCAGAAGGGACGGCCTGAACTGTCGATAATCAGTACATATGCGGCGAGCAGGAAGGCAGCACTACTGACGTAAGTGCCGAGATTGCCAAAAAAAAGAATTTATTACCACTCTTTCATACAGAAAGTGGAAGCCAATCGTATCTTTGTCCGACTAATTGCCGGGTTTGTCAGCCGAGCGGCCCAGAGGCCGCCAGGGGATCAGTTGTTGCTTGGAACAACAACACTTTCGTCGAATTCGAGTTCCATGTCTGTATCCTCTCGGTCAATGAGAGCCCTCGATGGGGCTGCGAAATATGTGTTAAGTCTATCTATGCTGTAGTTTTGAGCAATCCGTAAAATCCGTATACGACCAAAGGCATAGATGTATTCTGTTAGTCAGAAATTCTGATGTTGGTCTGCAAAACATTTCGATTTTTTTCATCAAACCCGGCTCGTAGAATCCGGGCAAAGTGAAAAGTAATCAGACAGGTAAGGCTCCGAACCGACAATGCAGCTCAGAAATTCCTCCGAACGATATGGGGTTGTCGCCATTTCCATGCATTGGCTCGTGGCCGCAGTGGTCATCGGCCTGTTTGCGCTGGGTTACTGGATGGTGGATCTGTCGTATTACCACGACTGGTACAATCAAGGCCCCGATATTCATCGCAGCGTCGGCATTCTGTTATTCGGACTCATGATCGCCCGTATGCTCTGGCGCCTGCTTGATTACGATCCGGGACCTCTGTCGAACCACACGCGCTTGGAAGTCGCCAGCGCACAGGCCGCTCACGCCCTGTTGTACCTCCTGTTATTTGTGGCCATGATCAGTGGCTACCTGATCTCAACGGCCGACGGCTCGGCTATCAGCGTATTCGGGTGGTTTGACGTGCCGTCGCTGACTGGCCAGGTCAAGGGTCTCGAGGACACAGCGGGTGCGGTTCACTACTGGTCGACCTGGGCAATTGTTTTGCTGGCAGCGCTGCACGCCGGCGCCGCCTTCAAGCACCACCTGATTGATCGCGACCGTACTCTCCGGCGTATGTTTGGCAAGTGAGCTGGATGGTGCTCAAACGTTAAAAGTGGCCCTCAGGGTCTGAACCGAGAAAGGGAGAAACCGATGAAGAAAGTTTTGCTCGCATCTGCCATGTCCATGGTGTTGGTTGGCGGTGTCCATGCCGACGAGCACAGCGGCACCTATGCCTTCGATAAAAAAGGTTCACACCAGTTCGTGACCTTCAAGATTTCACACCTGGGCTACAGCTGGCTGTATGGTCGTTTTAACGATTTTGATGGTCAGTTCGTCTACGACGCGGAGAATCCTGAGAACAGTTCCGTGTCCGTCACCATCGACACCTCCAGCGTTGATTCCAACCACGCCGAGCGCGACAAGCACCTGCGTAGCGAGGACTTCCTGTACGTCGACGAATACCCGGAAGCGAGTTTCAAGAGCAAGCGTGTGGTTGTCGATGACGAGGGCGAAGCGGATATCATTGGTGATCTGACCCTTCGCGGCGTGACTCGGGAAGTCACCCTCGAGGCTGAAATGATTGGCCACGGAGACGACCCCTGGGGTGGGTATCGTATGGGATTCGAAGCCGAGACCGAGCTTCGGCTGAAGGATTTCGGCATTCCCATGGATCTGGGCAAGGCATCTGAAACCGTCGACATTATCATTTCCGTCGAAGGTGTCCGCCAGTAATACGCACCGATTCTGGCCGAGGAGGTTCCGGGTGAGGTCGCCCGGAGCCCCTTCCTCACAGTGACTCGGCGGCGAAAGTGTTACAGGCTTCAATGTCGCCGCTTTCGAACCCCCTGCGGAACCAGCGTACCCGTTGTTCGGACGTGCCGTGGGTGAAACTGTCAGGCACGACCTGTCCGCCCGACCGGCGCTGGAGTCGATCATCCCCGATTGCTGAAGCGGCGATTAAGGCTTCGTCCAGATCTCCCGGCTCGAGAATCTGGCGATCGCGATGGGCTATGTGCCCCCACACTCCTGAAAAACAGTCGGCCTGCAGCTCCTGCCGGACAGAAAGTCCGTTGATCTCTTCCTGACTCCGACCCTGTCCCGCCTGACGTACTTCCTGGCTGATGCCCATCAGCGTTTGCACGTGATGTCCCACCTCATGGGCGATGACATACGCCTGGGCAAAATCACCCGGTGCCCCGAATCGCCTGGCCAGGTCCTCGAAGAACGACAGGTCAAGATAAACCTTCTGGTCTCCCGGACAGTAGAAAGGACCGACTGCGGCGCTGGCGAAGCCGCACGCAGACTGTACCTGGTCCGAAAACAGTACCAGGGTCGGTTCACGATAATTGCCGCCAAGCCCGTTGAAAATGGTTCGCCAGGTATCCTCGGTATCGGCGAGGACGACGGACGTGAAATCAGCAAGCTGCTGCTCAGCCTCGGAGAATTCCCGCGGCGCCTGGGCGGTGGTAGTGCCGCCCGTGAGCATGGGTAGCAGGTCGATACCAAGGAACTTTCCACCCAGTACGACCGCAACGCCGGCGATCAGGATTACCCGGCCGATCTTGCTTCGAAAAAGCAGGGTGAGGAGTCTGAGTAGCAGGATCCCGCCGGCGCCGGCTGACGAATAACGCTGCGTTTGCCCGCGTCGATCTTCGATGTTGTCGCTTCGTCTGCCGCTTCGCCAGCGCATTCCAGTATCCTCCGGTCACGCCCTCGGACGGTCAGCGCCTGTAGCCGGCACCGTCGTTGAAATTAACCTGAAGAATAGCAGCGGAAGAGGGGATGTCTTTGTTACTGTCGGGACTTTGTGCGTCAAACAAGACAACCTGACGGTGTCAGGTTGCCCGATGGGAAGGGTCGGTTGCTTTGCTGGCCGACTGGCCAGATTTGCAAAGATGACGCTGTCGCCAGAACTGACCGGCAAAAATGACCAGCCAAATGAGCACGCCAGCCCAAAGGTAGGGCTCGGGGACCTGGAATGTGCCACTGATTGCAAACTCCACCAGGAGCATCAGTGCGACTGCCAGTACCGCATTCACCATGGCGGTAACCATGGCTTGCCCGCAGGCTTTGAGGTCGGGTTTCATAGTGTTCCGCTTGTTTGGAAAGTTAAACGGTCTTCTATCCAGTGACGGTGAGCATACGGCTAGCATTACAGAGTCTCCATTCGGGAATTCCGCTATTGGAAATTGGTGTATCCGTGCCGGCGTCCATATAATGTGGCCTCGCGCTGACGTCCGTGATTAATTCGGACGCAAGCGGTAGCATCATCGGCGTCATTCACATCAGGTAATACAGGCAGAAGAGGCATCCATGCCAGAGTTTCAGACTACGGATGAAGGCTTTGAGCGGGTTTCACTCAGGGACTACACGGAAAAGGCCTATCTCGACTATTCCATGTACGTCATCCTTGATCGGGCCCTCCCCAACGTAGGAGACGGGCTGAAGCCGGTTCAGAGGCGCATTGTGTACGCCATGTCCGAACTGGGTTTGAAGTCCACGTCCAAGTACAAGAAATCCGCACGTACCGTTGGTGATGTCCTGGGTAAGTTCCACCCCCACGGTGACAGCGCCTGCTATGAAGCCATGGTGTTGATGGCCCAGCCGTTTTCTTACCGGTATCCCCTTGTGGACGGTCAGGGCAACTGGGGATCTCCGGACGATCCCAAGTCGTTTGCAGCGATGCGTTACACCGAGTCCCGGCTCGCACCGTTCGCGGAAGTTCTGCTCGGTGAGTTGGGCCAGGGAACCGTAGACTGGGTGCCCAATTTCGACGGCACCATGGATGAGCCCTCGGTTCTGCCCGCCCGACTGCCCCATGTCCTGCTCAATGGCACCACCGGTATTGCGGTCGGCATGGCTACGGACATCCCACCCCACAATGTGCGTGAGGTCACAGCCGCCTGTATCCGGCTGCTGGACAGCCCGGATGCATCGGTGGATGAGCTGTGTGAGCACATCAAGGGCCCGGATTTCCCGACCCAGGCCGAGATCATCACACCGCGCAAGGACATCCGCCAGATGTACGAAACCGGGCGCGGTTCCCTGCGGATGCGAGCCCGCTGGATTCGCGAGAACGGCGAAATCATCATTACTGATCTGCCGCACCAGGTGTCAGGTGCCCGGGTGCTGGAGCAGATTGCCCAGCAGATGCAGGCAAAGAAACTGCCCATGGTCGCAGATCTCCGTGACGAGTCCGACCACGAGAATCCCACGCGCCTTGTGATTGTTCCGCGTTCCAACCGGGTGGATCTGGAAGGCCTGATGGCGCACATGTTTGCCAGTACGGACCTTGAGAAAACCTATCGGGTGAATATCAATGTGATTGGCAATGATGGCCGGCCCGGAGTCAAGGGTCTGCACGAAATGCTGACCGAGTGGCTGGCCTTCCGCCGGACCACGGTAACCCGACGCTTGCAGCATCGGCTGGATAAGGTTCTGGCGCGCCTGCATCTCCTCGAGGGTTTGCTGATCGCCTACCTCAATATTGACGAGGTAATCGAGATCATCCGGACCGAAGACAAGCCCAAGGCGGTCCTGATGTCGCGCTTCGGGCTCTCGCCGGATCAGGCCGAAGCCATTCTTGAGCTCAAATTGCGGCACCTGGCCAAGCTCGAGGAAATGAAGATCCGGGGCGAGCAGGATGAGTTGGCCGCTGAGCGCGATGAGCTGCAGTCAATCCTGGGGTCCGAAGACCGTCTCCGGGAACTGATCAAGGCTGAGTTGCAGGCGGACGCTGAAACCTTCGGGGACGACCGCCGTTCCCCTATCGTTGAGCGCGAGGAGGCTCGCGCTTTCAGCGAGGTTGACCTGGTTTCCAATGACCCGGTCACGGTGGTGCTGTCGGAAAAAGGTTGGGTTCGCGCCGCAAAAGGCCACGATATCGAGCCGGAAGGCCTGAGTTACAAGGCGGGTGACCGCTATGCCCTGGCGGCGCATGGGCGTAACAACCAGCAGGCGATATTCCTCGATTCAACCGGTCGGGCGTACTCGCTGATGGCGCACAGCCTACCCTCGGCCAGGGGGCAGGGCGAGCCGCTGACCGGCCGGATCAATCCGCCGTCCGGCGCGAGCTTCTCCGGCCTGCTGATGGGCGACCCGGGCCGAAAAACACTGCTGGTCACCGACGGCGGCTATGGCTTCGTCACCTCTCTGAACGACATGATCAGCAAGAACCGGAACGGCAAGGCGGTGGTCAGTGTGCCCAAAGGGGCCAGGCTCATGCCTCCGGTCACCGTTCCGCAAACGGATAAAACCCTTTACCTCGGTGCGATCTCGAACGAGGGCCGGATGCTGGTGTTCCCGCTCAGTGAATTGCCGGAACTGGCCAAGGGTAAGGGCAACAAGATCATCAGCATCCCGTCGGCCCGGGTTCAGAATCGGGAGGAGTTCGTGGTTGCGGTGGCGGTATTCGCCGAGGATGATCAGCTGGAAATCCGGGCCGGCAAGCGCAAGATGGGGCTGCAGTTCAGCGATCTGGAGCACTATCTGGGGGAGCGCGGCCGGCGCGGCCACAAGCTGCCCCGTGGGCTCCAGCGGGTAGACGCCATTGACGTGATTGCCTCAGCAGCGAGAACGGAAGAAGAGGAGAGCGCCGAGAGTGAGTGAACTGGTACTGATTAACGTTTCCGGCCGGGACAAGCCCGGGCTCACCTCGGAGATTACCGGGATCATGGGCCAGTACGCGGTTCGTATCCTCGATATCGGCCAGGCGGTGATTCACGATCATCTGACCTGGGGCATCCTGATTGAGATCCCGGACGAATCTAAGTCGTCACCGGTGATCCGCGATCTGCTGTTCCGGCTCCACGCGCTGGATCTGCAGGTGCGGTTTGCACCGATCTCGGTGGAGGAATATCAGTCCTGGGCCGAAGGGCGCAACCGCGCCTGTTACATCGTCACATTGCTGTCCCGCGACATCAAGGCAGAGCAGATTGCGAGGGTGTCGGCGATCACCGCCAGGCATGGACTCAACATCGACAACATTTCCCGTCTGTCGGCCCGGCCGTCGTTGAACCCGTCGGAAAACCGGATTGCCTGCGTGGAGTTCTCGGTGCGTGGCACGCCATCCGATCCTGAAACGCTCCGGGCGGATTTCCTGCACATCGCCGGCGAGATGAACGTGGACATTGCCTTCCAGGAAGACTCCATATTCCGCCGTAACCGGCGGCTGGTGGTCTTCGATATGGATTCCACCCTGATCGACGCCGAGGTCATCGATGAGTTGGCGCTTGAAGCCGGTGTCGGTGAGCAGGTGGCCGGGATTACCGAGCGGGCCATGCAGGGGGAGCTCGACTTCAGCCAAAGCTTTGCCGAGCGCCTGGCTCTGTTGAAGGGGCTGGACGAGGCCGTGCTTGAAGGCATTGCCGCCCGACTCCGGATGACCGAGGGTGCCGAGCATCTGATCAAGAGCCTGAAGGCGCTGGGCTACCGTACTGCGATCCTGTCCGGTGGCTTCACCTATTTTGCCCGCCATCTCCAGAACAAGCTGGGCATCGATTATGTCTATGCGAACGAGCTGGAGATCGAGGACGGCAAGGTTACCGGCCGTGTCGCCGGACAGATTGTCGACGGCAACCGGAAGGCTGAATTGTTGCTGGAGATTGCCGAGAAGGAGCACATTTCCCGTGAGCAGGTCATCGCCGTGGGTGACGGGGCCAACGACCTTCCAATGCTGAGCCAGGCCGGGCTGGGCGTGGCATTTCGTGCCAAGCCACTGGTCAAGGAGTCCGCGCGCCACTCCATTTCGACGTTGGGGCTGGATGCGATCCTGTATCTGATCGGTTTCCGGGAGAGTGAGACCAATCAAGGGCTTGAGCGGGCGGGTTTCTAAAACGCCTGGAGCACCGCCCCAAAAAAAAGACCGGCGTCCGTGAGGCGCCGGTCTTTTTTTTGGGGCCTAATAGCCCGGAATCACTGATCGCCGAAGTCGTAGTTCATTTCCGGAACCGGTGCCTGCAGGTAGTAACCCTGGATATAGTTCACACCCGCCTGCCAGAGGGTGGCCAGAACACCGGCGTTTTCTACCAGTGGGATGATGGTCAGCTTTCCGCTGCTCTGCAGGGTCTTAACCATCTCCTTGACCTGTTCCTTGGCTTCGTCGTTTTTCTGGATCTCTTCCGTAAAGGATCCGTCAATCTTCACATAGTCCGGATCAATGTGTTTCAGGGTATTGAACGGGTTGAGCGCACACCCGAACTGGGAAATGGACAGTTTGCAGTGAAGTTCATGGATGGCCTTGGTGAATTCCTTGGCCTGCTTCAGGTAGTTGTTGGCATCACCTTCCCGGATCTGGAAGATCAGCGAGTCGCCGGGCAGGCGCGCGGCCTTAAGCGCAACACTGAGCCAGGGCGTAAAGGTCTTGTCCTGAAGGGTTTCTGCCGTCAGGTTTAGGAACAGGCGCGTATCGTGACCCTTCGAGCGGTGGCTGGCCAACTGCTTGATGGTTTGCAGAATCACCCAGCGGTCGATCTTGATGGCGGTGTCTGAGGGGCCCATCGGGGGCAGGAAGTCGTAGGGCGAAACTTCCTCATTGTCCTTGGCGATCATGCGGACGAACGCTTCGTAGTGCTCTTCACCTTCTCCGCGCAGGTTGATGATCGGCTGGAACAACAGTTTGAAGCGGTTGTCCTCCAGCGCTTTCAGAATGGCCTCGACCGAGTTGCTTTCATCCAGGGACTCGTAGTCCGCCGGGTTGTAGATCAGAACCCCGTTGCCCTGCTCATGACCGTCCTGTTTGCGAACGTCAGACGACGCTGTGTGCGCCCGTGCCATGAGTTCTTCGGCCTTGGGCGAGTTCTCGGTAATGGCCGCGACACCAATGCTGACGGAAAACTGGACAGTGCGGCCATTGATATCGAAAAGGTGATCTTCCACCGCCTTGCGAATGCGTTCACTGTGCTCGGCCATTTTCTTGTCATCGCAGGGCTGACTCATGAGGCAGAAAGCGTCATCGCTGAGGCGGGCCAGGATGATGTCCTCACCAACCTGTTCTTTCAGCAGGTTCGCAAGGTCTCCAAGCAACAGGTCTGCGCCGGCAATGCCAACCTGAGCTTTCAGGCTCATGAAGTTGTCGAGAGCGATGTAGGCGAGGGCGCCGGTTTCGTTGTTCTTGCCGGCCTTGGCGATGTTTTCTGCCAGGGCATCCATCAGGTGCTGGCGGTTGAACAAACCAGTCAGAAGGTCCTGGCTACTGATCCGGCGCAGCTTCTCTTCAAGTTCGGCGTCGCTATGTTCTGGCTGCATTACAATCTGTGTGCAGGCCTCGCCGTCGTAAGTGGCTGCGGATACCGACATGGTGACGTTCAATTCGTGGTCGTCACTGCGACGGGCCGTGCAGTTCAGGGTCATGCCGTCTTCGCCCTTTTCGACGAATGACTTCATGAACTCCTTGTACTTGTCCTGGCTGTCTGGGGTCAGGGTGTCCAGGACCGGGATGCAGATCAGCTCATCAATGTCATCGTAGCCCAGGAACTCCATGTAGGACTGGTTGGCATAGATGTGCATGCCATCGTTGATGTAGGCAATGGCGTCCTTGGAGCTTTCGAGCAGGAGCTGGCAGCGCTGCTCGGCTTCTCGGAGGTGGGATTCCAGGACCCGGCGGCGCCGGCGCTCATCGAGTGCTGACAGTTCGCGATTGACAGTCAGCACCAGCTGGTCGGTATGCGCGAAGGGGACGGTGTCCTGAGCACCTGCCTTCATCATCGCCACGGTGCGCTCGCGACTCGGTTCTTCGGTCAGCAGGATGAAGGGAACGTCCTTGTCCATCCGGCGGATCATGGCCAGGGCATCGTCAGCGCTGAATTCCTGCTCCAGATCCCGTGCCAGCAAAAGGTCCCAGTTACCGGCTTTCAGGGTTTCTTCCAGGTCTTCCTCGGATGTGATGCGGTGGGCCCGGGTGGCCTTGCCGGAGTTTCTCAGGAGGCTGACCAGGGATTCGGCATCGTTCTGGTCGGGATCAAGGATCAACAGGTGTACGGTCGCGTTCTTTTTCTGCATTCGTAAGGCGTCTCGTGAAACACGTTTGGCTGAGCCGGACCGGAAATTTTGCGTCAGTAAGCATTTACATTCTGCTTATGAGCGGCGGAGTGTCTGAGTCCGTGGGCCGGTCGGTCATTTATGCTGAATGATGCAGTGGATAGCGTCCAATAACAACCCTCAGGCCGCCAGGGTTTCGGCTGACTGCCCCTTACAGGGAGGGCCAGAGTGAGTCGAACTCATCTTCGCTGGCCCCGGCGGAGGTTGCCACGGTACTCGGCTGGAGCGCGGTGGCGTTCTGAAGTTTCAGTTCGAACTGGCTAATGCTGCCGGTCGATGACACTTTCTTCGACAGCTGTCCCTGGTCTTCACGGCCGTCATGCAGGAGCGAAATTCTGCTGCCGGACTGGAATGGAAGCCGGGGGGTGATCAGGGTTGCTGACTGGTTCACCACGCTGATCTCGGGCAGGAGCAGGCCCCGCAGGTACTCGCTGCTGTGCCCCATCTTCTGGATCAGTCGCACGCCGCAAGGTGCCGCGCTTGGGGCCAGCAGTTCAATCCCGACCTGGGTGCCCTGGTTCTTGATCTGGCGAATCCAGCGAACAATCGCCAGGCTCCAGGGATGGGAGCTTTGCTCGCGCACGCCGAGGATCTCGCCGGCCTGCAGGGACGCCGGCACGTTGCTTTCCCAGGCCACACAGTAGCCACCCGGACTGGTGTTGATAAGCAGGGCGTGGTGGGATCTTGGTCGATTCTTGTCGGCAAACTGTTTCGATGCGGTGCCGTGGTTGCCCCGGAAGTTGATGGGTGTATCCGACGAGAGAAATGCATCTTCACTGGGGCCCGCATCGTGGGCGCCGGCCCAGGCGTCCTGATTTCTGCGGGCATTGCGGACGAACAGGTTCTCTTCGTCCTGATGGCCAGTGTCGTTACCGTTGACGAATTCAGTAAAGGTCTTCTCTCCGGCAACAAAATAGTGCGCTGCGGTGAGGCCAACGCACACCTCCAGGGTTCCCTGGCTGGCAATGCGGTTGAAGTTGCGTTTGGCGAGAATGCCCAGCGCCTGGCTCAGGTGGGTCAGCAGGGTGTCACTGACCTTTGCCGGCACCTGCAGGTTGCTATCGCCTTTACCGAGGGCGCCGCCGCCCTTGCCTTGGTTGCGCCGGGCGTGCAGGGTGTCCAGAACCATGGCGGACAGGTCCCGGGTATCAAAATCAAAGCTGTCTTCTCCGGGTTGATGATCGAGCAAACTGCGGTAAATGGGAGGGTTGTCCCGCTCCATGTTGATTACGAAGAGGCTGTCCTGCCCGATATCGGGGCCGCAGCGGGTGTGGTCACTCCAGATTTCGCACAGCTCGTACACCTGCAGCAGCTCCGATTGGCGAAGCTGGTTGGGGCGGGCGCATCCCAGCAAGAGAATACGCTTGTAAGCATCAGCCACTGTGCTGGAGCGGCGATGCAGGAGTGTGTCATCGTCAATCTCAATCGATGCCAGCTTGTTACGGTAGCCAAAACGGAACAGCCGGTGGCACTCCAGCCAGCTCTGGGCAGGGCTGGGGCAATACAGCTGATGGGAGCGAACAATGGTTGCTGCCAGCTCGGATATCGCCCGGTGTACCGCCATCGCAACCTGTTTACGGTTGCGGTCTATGCTGCCGCTATCGAGGAATTCCAGCACGCAGAGTTTGTAGCCGGAGGCCAGGTGCAGCTGTAGCGCCTGGGACAGGTTGGCGATCTTGCGTTGCTTCTCCGGCAGGGCCACGGCCATGCCCAGATAGTGACGTGACAGCTCGTTGCAGACAAAGTGGATTTTTTCGCGGATCAGTTCCAGAAACTGGATGCGTTGCTGCGGTGCGATAAACAGATGGTTGAGCTCAATGACTGCATGATAGAGCTGGCGGGATACCTCGCCGATGTTGGCCATGGGCAACTGACTTATCCACCCCCGAAACGCTTTGGGCGTGGTATCGCAGAACGACAGGCTGGCTGTCTTCTGTTCAGGGACTCGAAGATCTGGTTTCAGGATCATGCCTTCCATGAGTTCACGCCACTTTTCAGGGTCACGGTTGGTATCCCGGGTTAGCCCAGTACAGCAAGGCAGGTGGTTCTTGGTACTGCCGGCTTGTTAAGGAAAACACCGCAAATACGTATAATTGTTTGAACATTACCGGACTCTAAAATAGCAAGCCAGTTACAAAAAGCGAACAAATCACGAGTTCACAATCTTTGACATGTGAAGTTAGGCCAAAAATTTGAGAAGCGCGTCACGGGAACAGGTTAATAGGGGACTTGCCCTCCCGGCCGGGCACCTCCCGCACCAGTTTCGGCACCAGGAATCCTGGCAGCCGGGCCAGCAGCACCTGAACGAGGTTCCGCGCCTCTTCGTCGGCGACATCGTAATGATGCGCGCCCTCAACCGGGTCAAAGGCGTGGAGGTAGTAAGGCAGCACGCCAGCGTCAAACAGGGTTTCGCTGAGCGCTTCCAGCACATCGGGGTCATTGTTTACGCCCCGCAGGATTACACTCTGGTTTAAAAGGGTAACCCCCGCCGCCCGCAACTTGCCCAAGGCCCTTCGGGTTGCGTCGTCAATTTCCGCAGGATGGTTGATATGCAGAACCATGATGACCTGGACCGGGGTCGCAGCCAGCCAGTTCAGCAGTGCGTCGCACACACGCTGAGGGATCACTACCGGCAACCGGGTGTGCAGGCGCAGGCGGCGGATGTGGGGAATGGCGCTGAGGTCAGACGCCCACTGAGCCAGCAGGCGGTCGTTGACAGCGAGCGGGTCGCCGCCGCTGAGAATGACTTCATTGATTTCCGGACTTGCCGACAGGGTGTCGATCACGTGTTGCCGGTCTTCCGGACTCAGGCGCTGGTCCTCATAAGGAAAGTGACGACGGAAACAGTAGCGGCAGTTGATCGCGCATTGCCCGGTAACCATCAACAGGGCGCGACTTCGGTACTTGCGGATCAGGCCCGTAGTCTGGATGGCTCCGCCCTCTTCCAGCGGATCGCGCATGAATCCTGGAACGGTCAGGCTTTCCTGATCCAGCGGAAGTACCTGTTTCAGCAGGGGGTCTTCCGGATCGGATTTGTTGATGCGGTTCAGGAAGGGCTCGGGAACCCGCACGGGGAAAAGCTCGTGCCCGGCCCGAGCGCCCGCCAGCCAGCGCTCGGGTGCCAACTCCAGTCTTTCCAGCAACACCTCCGGTGAGGTAATCGACTCCGAGAGCAATTGCTGCCAGCTTCTGTCGTCATCGGCAAGGTGGGCTTCTATACGGGTGGGGGTTCGCTGTATCATAGCGACCTTTGATTTTTAAACTGCATTTTGTCAGGTGAACATTTCATGGCTTCATATTCTACCAACGAATTCCGCAGCGGTCTTAAGGTTTTGCTGGATGGCGACCCCTGTATCATGCTCGATAACGAGTTCGTCAAACCGGGGAAGGGGCAGGCGTTTAACCGTGTAAAACTGCGGAATCTCATGACGAATCGGGTTTGGGAGCGCACCTTCAAGTCCGGCGAGAGCCTCGAAGCCGCTGACGTCATCGATCAGGACATGGAGTACCTGTACACCGATGGCGAATTCTGGCATTTCATGCTCACTGACGGCTCTTTCGAACAGTATCCGGCCGATGCCAAGGCCGTCGGCGATACCGTCAAGTGGCTCAAGGAGCAGGATGTCTACACGGTCACCCTCTACAATGGCGCGCCATTGATCGTGACTCCGCCCAACTTCGTTGAGCTGGAAGTGGTGGATACCGATCCCGGCATGAAGGGCGATACTGCCCAGGGCGGTTCCAAACCAGCGACGCTCTCCACGGGTGCCGTGGTCAACGTCCCGCTGTTCATCACGATCGGTGAAGTGCTTAAGGTCGACACCCGCTCGGGCGAGTATGTCAGCCGCGTAAAAAGCAGCTGACCCCGGGTATGACCGAGAATCCTGTCTGGCAGCCATCTGCCTCCCAGGCAGTCCTGAAAAGCCGTGCACAACAGTTAGCGTTTGTGCGCGGCTTTTTTGCTGAGCGGCGGGTCCTGGAGGTTGAGACGCCGGTATTGGCCCAGCATGGCGTGACTGACGTTAACCTGGACGGTGTGTTTGCCGACGTTTCGGCCATGGGACGTCGCGGCGGCTGGCTGCAGACTTCTCCCGAATACCATATGAAACGACTCCTGGCGGCGGGGTCGGGGTCGATCTATCAGATATCAAAAGTTTTCCGGAACGGGGAGTGTGGGCGTCGCCACAATCCGGAGTTTTCGCTGCTCGAATGGTATCGGGTCGGATTCGATGATAACGCGCTGATGGCCGAGGTATCGGATCTGGTCTGTGGCTGGCTCGGTTGCCCGCCTCCCCGCCTGCGGTCCTATCGTGAGGCCATGAAGGTTTGGGCCCAACTTGACCCGTTCGAGATCACCGATCGCGACCTGGCGCGTCGATGCGAACAATGGCTGGCTCCCGGGCAGATTGCGGGCCTCGGCCGCGATGGCTGCCTGGATCTGGTGATGAGTTTTGCCGTGGAGCCCCATCTGGGCCAGGACGTTCCGGAATTCATTACCGGTTATCCCGCGTCCCAGGCTGCGCTGGCCCGGGTGTCGGAGGTGGACGGGCATGACATGGCCCACCGCTTCGAGCTCTATATCAACGGTCTGGAATTGTGTAATGGTTACTGGGAGCTGGCTGATGCTGGCGAACAGCGCCAACGGTTCGAGGCGGATAACCAGCTTCGCAGGCGGGCGGGCAAGCCTGAGATGCCCGTGGACGACGCGTTCCTGGCGGCGATGGCCGCAGGCCTGCCGGATTGCGCCGGCGTTGCGCTTGGGCTTGACCGGCTATTGATGCTCAAGGTGGGGACGAAGGATATTTCTGACGTCCTCGCCTTTCCCTTCGCGCGGGCGTAGATCTCAGGCCAGTGTGCCGAAGGCCTCGCCCATTCGCACAGTCTTTCCCGCGTCGAGCTCGTCGTTCCAGGTCACGGCACCTTTCGGCATAACCATGACCACCGTTGAGCCCAGCCGGAATCGACCCATTTCCTCGCCTTTGGCAAACGACCGGGCCTGCTCTCCTTCATAGCCTGTACTGGTGATCAGGCCACTCCCGGGCGCGACAACACCAGACCAGACGGTTTCGACACTGCCGACAATCATCGCGCCCACGAGCACCATCGCCATAGGCCCTGCGTCGGTGTCAAAGATGCAGGCAACCCGTTCGTTGCGGGCAAACAGGTTCGGGACATTTTCAGCGGTCACCGGATTCACCGAGAACAGCTTGCCCGGAATGTAAACCATCTCCCGAAGGGTGCCGGCCACAGGCATATGAATGCGGTGATAGTCCTTCGGAGACAGGTAAATCGTGGAGAATTCGCCCTCTTCGAACGGCTCTGCCCGCTGCTGATCCCCGCCGAGCAGTTCGGTCAGACTGAAAGACTGTCCCTTGGCCTGGAACACCCGATCACCACTGACCTGACCGAGTTGGCTGATGGCGCCATCAACCGGGCTCACCAGGGTTTTCTCGCCTTCGGCCAGGGGGCGAAGTCCGGGTTTCAGGGCACGGGTAAAAAATGCATTGAAGCTGGAATACGCTGTGGGGTCTGGCTCCGCGGCTTCGCTCATGTTTACGCCGTAGCGGCCGATAAACCATTTGATCACGCGATTCTTGAGTGCCGGTGTGCGGTCATTGTCCGCCAGCCGGCCGGCAAGGCGCGAAACGGCCAGTTGTGGCGTAACGTACTGGCTCAGAACAAACAGCTTGTTAAACATTGAAAAAGGACCCTTAGCGCTCAAAGGCGCGAAGTTTAGCAAAGACTGGTCCTTGTATAGAAATTGTTTCACGGCTTAGCGGTCGTTGCAGAGCCTTGCTATGATCGGGGCTCATAATAATGCGGGCGCTCGTGGCGTTCGCTGATAACCAAAAACCAAGGCGTGCATTCTCCCCATGTTACTGATTATTGGAGCGGTGGTTGTAGTTGCGAGCGTGCTAGGCGGGTATACGCTGCACGGTGGCAACCTGTTGGTTCTCTGGCAGCCCACAGAGATCCTGATTATTTTCGGCGCCGCAATCGGCTCGTTCGTGATCGCCAACCCGTTGCACACGGTCAAGGAAGTGTTCCGAGGTATGCTGCGCCAGCTGACCGGATCACCGTTCAATAAATCCTTTTACATGGATCTTCTCAGCCTGCTGTACGAGGTTTTCGACAAGTCCCGCAAGCAGGGTGTGATGGCCATTGAAGAGGACATCGACAATCCCGAGTCCAGCCAGATCTTCAGTCGGTACCCTGCGATCATGAAATCAAAGGAGCTGCTCGCATTTATTACCGATTACCTGCGCATCATCAGCTCCGGCAACATGGCGACCCATGAGCTTGAAGGCATGATGGAGAACGAGATTGACAGTCGCCAGCACGAGCTGGAGGAACCCTCGCACGCGGTCAACAAGGTTGCCGACGCGCTGCCGGGCCTGGGCATTGTCGCTGCGGTGCTCGGGATCGTGATTACCATGAACTTCCTGTCCGAGGGGCCGGAGCGGATCGGTCTCAGTGTCGCCGCAGCACTGGTCGGTACCTTTCTGGGTATTTTCATGGGCTATGGTTTTGTCGGCCCGATGTCCGTTGCCATGGAACATTCTGCGAAATACGAATTGAAAGCTTACGAGTGCACCAAGTCGGCCATTGTCGCCACTGTGTCCGGTCAGGCGCCACAGATGGCTATCGAATTTGGTCGCAAGGCGTTGCCCACCGACAAGCGCCCCGGCTTCCAGGAACTGAACGATCACGTTCGCTCCAAGTAATATCCGTCCAACACTGATCCGGAGCTGATGCGTGGAAGAACAACCGATCATCATCAAACGCAAGAAGGTGGTTGCTGGCGGTCACCACGGTGGCTCGTGGAAAGTGGCCTTCGCCGATTTTGCGACCGCCATGATGGCGTTTTTCCTGGTGCTCTGGTTAACGGCGACGGCCACGCCCGAGCAGAAGCGAGCAGTGGAAGGCTATTTCCGCGACCCCGTCGGTTTTACCGAGGGAGGCTCGCCCAATCCCGTAGACCTCGAGGGCAGCGCGTCGGTGGTCACCGAAGCGAGTCCCGATATTGAATCCAGCCAGATCCAGATAGAAGACGAAGTGGTGGACGAACTCTCCGAAACCCTTGAGCAACGCCGTATGGAAGAGTTGTTTCAGGAACTCAAGGAGCGGATTGAGCAGAATGAAACGCTGCAGGAGTTCAAGGACCAACTGCTGATCGACATCACGGACGAGGGCTTGCGCATCCAGATCGTCGACCGCTCGGGACGCCCGATGTTCGACAGTGGTCGCGCAGAGCTCAAGTACTACTCCCAGGACATCCTGTTCGAGCTGGCCAAAACCCTCGGCTCGGTGGATAACAAGCTCAGCCTGACGGGCCATACCGATGCGACCCCCTTCAGCGGGCGGCCGGGCTACACCAACTGGGAATTGTCCGCCGACCGTGCCAATACCGCCCGAAGGGCATTGGTGGCTGGCGGTGTCCGGCAGGGACAGATTGCCCGGGTTGTCGGACTCAGTGACTCGGTGCTGTTCGATAAGGAAGATCCGCAAGCCCCGATCAACCGGCGAATTTCCATCATCGTGCTGAACAAAAAGACGGTTAAGGGGATTCAGGACAGTGCCGGCCACAATGATGAGCCGCTTATTGATCTGACCCAGCCTTCGGAAGCTGAGAAGCAGAAGGCGATGGAGAAGCTGAAGAGCGGTGATTGGGAGGAAGACAAACCCGACCCGGCTCCCGGCGAGCTGACCTGGTAACCCCGAGAGTGTCGGTCAGTCCAGTTTGAGGCCGCGTGCCTGCTGCTCGCTCATGTCCTGAAGAATACGGTGGAAGCTTTTCAGGCGTTCGGGGCTGATCCGGCCTTCTGCAGCGGCAGCATCAATGGCGCATCCAGGGTCGCCCATGTGCCGGCAGTTGCGGAACTTGCAGTGGCCGATCTCATCCCGTATTTCCCGAAACCCGTATTCGATCTCCTGGGGCGTCATGTGCCAGAGGCCGAATTCCCGAATGCCTGGTGAATCGATCAGATCGCCGCCGATGGGCAGGTGGAAGAGTTTGGCGGTGGTTGTGGTGTGCACGCCTTTGCCCGTGCTTTCCGAAACGGCGCCGACCCGAATGGCCTCATCCGGAATCAGCGTCTGGATGATCGATGATTTGCCGACGCCCGACTGACCGACAAAAACGCTGGTCTGGTCTTTCACCAGTGCTTCAACCTCGGGCGAGGGCCGGTTGCCGGATTCGGTCGCGGAGGTGCGGACAACCTCGTAGCCCAGCGATTCGTAGCGACCCAGTAGGGCATCGATCTGATCCCGGTTCCGGTCAGTAATCAGGTCGGTTTTGTTCAGCAGGATGACGGCAGGAATATCGGTGATTTCCGACGCCACCAGGTACCGGTCGATCAGGTTGTCGTGGGGTTCGGGCTCCGAGGCGATGACCAGAATGATGTGATCAATGTTGGCCGCCACCGGTTTGAGGGCGCCGAAATTATCCGGACGTTGCAGCAGGTTCTGGCGGTCACAGCGGGCGACGATGACGCCCGTCTCATTCTTGCCGGGCCGCCAGACCACCGTGTCCCCGGTTACCAGGCTGTCGATATTGGCACGGACAAAGCAGCGGACTACCTCGCCGGCCTTTTCCCCTTCAAGGGGTTCCACGTCCAGTTGCTGCCCGTAGTGAGCAATGATGAGCCCCTCCTGCTCGGGGCCCAATTCTCCGGCGTCGGCCTGTTCCTGAACGGCTTTTTCCTTCCGGGCTACGCGGGCTGCTCGCTCTTCCTGGATTTTTTTGATTCGGAATTGCTGCTGTTTGTTCAGTCGCCGTTTTGCCATTAAGGACCAGCTGCCAGTATTCGGTGGAGTGAGGTGTCACATCATACGTGAATCGGCCACAATACGCAGAGTATTACCCATTTCCACCATCAAGATACCCGAGGTTAGGAGCTGAGAATGGCAGAAGGTGATCGTTTAGTTTGGATAGACCTGGAGATGACCGGCCTCGACCCGGAGAAGGAACGGATTATTGAGATGGCCACCATCATCACCGATTCGGAGCTCAATGTCGTGGCTGAGGGGCCGGTCATTGCCGTGCATCAGCCTGATAGCCTGTTGGACTCGATGGATGAGTGGTGCACCAACACCCATGGTGCCAGTGGCCTGACCAAGCGCGTGAAAGAAAGCAGCATTGATGAAGCCGAGGCGGAAAAGCAGACTCTGGAATTTCTCCAGCAGTATCTGGAGTCGGGCAAGTCGCCGCTGTGTGGAAACAGCATTGGTCAGGACCGTCGATTCCTCGTCAAGTACATGCCGAAGCTGGAGAGTTTCTTTCATTACCGCAACCTGGACGTTTCCACCGTCAAGGAGCTGGCGCGGCGCTGGCGCCCGGACGTGCTGGCAGGCGTGAAGAAGCAGGGGAGTCATCTGGCACTCGATGATATCCGGGACTCCATCAACGAGCTGCGTCACTACCGCGATACCTTCTTCAAGCTATAGACCGTGCTGCCTCAGGGCCCATTGTACGTGCTCGCGGACCATACCGTTGGGGTGGTCCGCCCGCTGTTTCAGGGCTTCGATGACGGGGATGGTTGAGGGCGCATTGCCCAGGCCCACGGCCAGGTTTCGCAGCCATCCGTCATAACCCGTCCGGCGAATCGCCGACCCCTCTGTCCGTTTCAGGAACTGTTCTTCGGTCCAGAGAAACAGCTCCGCCAGGGAAGTGTTGTCCAGGCCGTGACGTGGCTGGAAGTCGTCTTCGCCGGTGGGTTTGCTGAATTTCTGCCAGGGGCAGACCAGTTGGCAGTCGTCGCAGCCAAACACCCGATTGCCCATGAGTGATCTCAGTTCCTCGGGAATACTGCCCTTGAGTTCAATGGTGAGGTAGCTGATGCAGCGTCGGGCGTCGAGTTCGTGCGCTCCGACGAATGCATCAGTCGGGCACAGGTCGAGGCAGGCAGAGCAGCTGCCGCAGTGGTCCGTTTCGAAGGGTTCATCCACCGGCAGCGGGGCACTGGTAAAAATCTCGCCCAGAAAGAAGAACGAGCCGGCCCTGGGATGGATCAGCATGTTGTTCTTGCCGATCCATCCCAGCCCCGCGCGCTGAGCGAGCGCACGCTCAAGCACCGGCGCGCTGTCCACAAACGCTCGATAGTCATAACCGCTGACAGCTTCGTCAATCCAGTTCGCCAGAGTGGCCAGCCGTTTGCGGATCAGCTTATGGTAGTCCCGTCCCAGCGCGTATCGGGTCACGTACGCGTTTTCCCGGTTAGTAAGCGCTTCTTTCGGGTTGTCCGGAGCAGGCAGGTAATCCATTCGCACGGAGATGACCCTGGCCGTGCCGGGCACCAGAGATGTGGGTGTGTAGCGCTTGTCGCCGTGATAGCCCATGTAATCCATTTCGCCCTGATAGCCTTTTTCCAGCCAGCGCTGCAGATGCCCGGCATGGGGGCCGGTTTCGGGGAGGGTTATGCCGAGATCTGCAAAGCCGAGTTCATAGGCTCGGTCGCGAATGCGATCAACCAGGTCTGCGAATTCCTTTTCGGTATTTGAGGGGTCAGGTGCTGCGCTCATGGGGCCTGCTGTTCTGAGGCAACTTATTGAAAATCAGTATGCCAAACTTTAATTTGATTAAGTTATGACCTTTTTCCCTGTTTTGCTATGCTTTACAGGTATATGGCCATTTTTCTTAAACCGGTTTCTGTAACGGGAGCGAGGGCTCATGCCGCCGTCCGATGTGAGCAGTCTACCAGACGCATTGTTTTCCGCCGATGCCGTGCGGGAGATCGATCGCTATGTGATTGATCAGCAGGGGGTAGACGGTTTCGATCTGATGCAGCGGGCGGCCTATTCGGCGTTCCGTCAGCTGGTCCGGCACTGGCCTGACCAGGGGCCTGTGCTCGTGTTGTGCGGCGCGGGAAATAACGGCGGCGATGGTTACCTGGTGGCGGCCAATGCGGCACGCCACGGAATCGAGGTGCGGTGTATTGCGGTTGCCCCGACCGGAAAGCTGTCCGGTGATGCCCGCAAGGCCTGGCGGAAAGCGTGCAAAGATGGGGTGCCGGTGCTGGAGTTGGGCGACCTGGGTGATTTAGAGCTGGATGAGCTGTTCAGCCAGGCCGGAGTGCTGGTGGATGCGATGCTCGGCACTGGTGTATCCGGGGCACCACGGGAGCCCTTCGCCGGGCTGATCGCCCGCTGCAACAGCGTCGCGGCGCCGGTACTGGCGATTGACCTGCCATCGGGACTCAATGCCACCACGGGGGCGACGGAAGGGGATGCGGTCAAGGCTGATCTGACGGTGACATTCATTGGCCTGAAGGCCGGTTTGTTTACCGGGCAGGGTGCGGCCGCGTGCGGTTCTGTGGTGTTTGAATCGCTCGATACCGGAGATGGTGTCACCCTGAGTGGGCAGCCGCCGCTGGCGCATCGGCTTGACTGGGGAACAACACGATCCTGGCTGCCGGTACGGGCAGTTAACGCGCACAAGGGCCAATTCGGGCACGTGCTGGTGGTGGCGGGTGATCGCGGTTTCGGTGGGGCCGGCTTGATGGCGGCTGAAGCCGCTGCCCGCTCCGGGGCGGGGCTGGTTTCCCTGGCCACGCGCCCGGAACATGTAACGGCGGCATTGGCCCGCTGTCCCTCGGTCATGGTCCACGGTCTGATTCACGGATCCGAGCTGCCGTCACTGCTGGAATCGGCAACGGTCATCGTCTGTGGTCCGGGAATGGGCCAGGGGGCCTGGGGGCAGCAGATGCTGGAGCAGGTCGTCGACAGCGGCAAGCCAAGGGTTCTCGATGCGGATGCGCTCAACCTGCTGTCCTCACGTGTCCCGATACTTGCGGACAATCACATACTGACGCCGCACCCGGGAGAAGCGGCCCGGCTGCTGGACTGCCTGGTGCCCGAGGTGGAAGCGGACCGGATTGCTGCTGCCCGAAGGCTGCAGGAAACCTATGGTGGTACGATTCTTCTGAAAGGGGCCGGAACGGTGATTTCCTCAGAGGGAGAGGTCGTCGATATTGTCAGCGGCAGCAACCCCGGCATGGCGACCGGGGGTATGGGAGATGTGTTGTCGGGCATGATTGGCGCGTTGTATGGCCAGCTCGGTGATGCCCGGCGGGCAGCGGGACTCGCCGCCAGTGTTCACCTGGCCGCCGCAAACGTCGCAACTCAGAGCAAAGGGTTCATGGGTCTGATACCCAGCGACGTTATCGACGCCTTACCGACCGTGTTCAGCCAGGCGGAAGTTGGAATTATGGGGAGCCGGGAGGGCTCATGACTATTTTCGGAAATGAGCGGCGCCTGTTCCTGGAAAACGAATCGGAAACCGAACACCTCGGACGCGAGTTGGCCCGGGTTGTTGTTGCGTCGGGCCAGGGGCTTACCGTGTTTCTGGAAGGTGATCTTGGTATGGGCAAAACCACGCTCAGCCGGGGAGTCATGCGAGGGCTGGGGCACGAGGGTGCCGTCAAAAGCCCGACCTACACACTGGTTGAGCCTTACGAACACTTGCGGCCGATGGCGTATCACTTCGATCTCTACCGAGTGGGTGATCCGGAGGAGCTGGAATACATGGGCATCCGGGATTATTTCACGGGCCAGAGCCTCTGCCTGATTGAGTGGCCCGAGCGAGGTAAGGGATTGTTGCCAGAGGCCGACCTTGAAATACACCTTGAGCGCGAGGGCGAAGGTCGCTCGGCGGTGCTCAGGGCGGGTTCTGAGCAGGGGGCAGCCCTGCTGAACCAGTTGGAATTGATCGGGCCCGACCATTGACGGCACCGGGCTATGTCTCTTTTAGAGCAGGACAGCGGCATGAGTAAGCTTGTATCAATCCTAGACAGAATGGCGGGTCTGACGATGGTTCTGATGTTGTCGGCCTCGCTTGCTACCCAGGCGGGTACCCGCGTGGAGGGCGTGCGTGTCTGGCCGGCTCCGGATCATACCCGTCTGGTGCTCGACACCGCCGGCAAGGTTGCCCACAACGTATTCTCACTGCAGAACCCTGCCCGACTGGTCATTGATTTGAAGAATACGGACCTGAAGGCGGATTTTGACAAGCTGGACCTGTCCGGAAGCCCGATTCGCCGGATCCGGAGTGCGCCCCGTAACGGCACGGATCTCCGTGTGGTCCTGGATCTGAACAGCGACATCAAACCGCGCAGTTTCCAGCTTGAGCCGAATGATCAGTATGGCCATCGCCTCGTGGTTGATCTGATTGATGAGGGTGGTCGCAGGTTGGAGAAAGCTGCCAAACCCACAGTGACCCAGAACGCCAATGGCAAGCGGGATGTGATTGTGGTGATTGACGCCGGCCACGGCGGTGAGGATCCCGGCGCAACAGGCCCCCGGGGCACCCGCGAGAAAGACGTCGTTCTCAAAATGGCGAAGACGCTTGCCAGCCTCATCAACCAGCAACCCGGTTACACGGCGAAGCTGACCCGCACCGGGGACTATTACATCGGCCTCCGCAACCGGACCCTGCTGGCGCGCAAGTACAACGCGGACTTGTTTGTGTCGGTGCACGCCGATGCCTTCCGTACCCCCCAGCCGAAAGGCGCGTCGGTTTTTGCGCTGTCGCAGCGGGGCGCTACCAGTGAGACTGCGCGCTGGCTGGCCCAGAGTGAAAATCGTTCAGACCTGACCGGTGGGGTGTCACTGGATGGTCGGGACGACATGCTGGCAGGGGTGCTGCTCGACCTGTCCATGACCGCAAGCATCAACGCCAGCCTGGGGGTGGGCAGCTCCGTGCTGGGTAAACTGGGCAGCGTCGCCAAGCTGCACAAGTCGGGCGTCGAGCAGGCCTCGTTCGTGGTCCTGAAATCCCCGGATATCCCGTCCATCCTGGTCGAGGCCGGGTTTATCTCCAACCCCCAGGAAGAGAAGAATCTGTCGACAGAGTGGTATCGGAACCGGCTCGCCAACGCAATCATGAAAGGCGTAGACGATTACTTCCAGAAAACACCGCCACCGGGCACCTTACTGGCCTGGCAGAAACAGCAGCAGCGGGGTGGTAGTAGTGTCAGTCATTATCGGATACAGCGCGGAGACACGCTCTCCGGGGTCGCCAGGAGGAACCAGACCACCGTCAGTGAGCTGATGCAGTTTAACGGCCTGAGGGATGACCGTGTTATGGTAGGGCAAACCATTCGTATTCCCGCATCCTGATCAAGAGGTTTTCCCGAAACATGCCCCACATTCAATTGCTCTCGCCACGGCTCGCGAACCAGATCGCCGCCGGCGAGGTGGTGGAGCGTCCTGCGTCTGTCGTTAAGGAACTGGTTGAAAATGCCCTGGACGCAGGTGCCGGCCGGGTCGATGTGGAAGTCGAACAGGGCGGCGCAAAGCTTATCCGGGTCAGGGACGACGGCAGCGGTATCGAAGAGCAGGACCTGCCACTGGCGCTCAGTCGCCATGCCACCAGCAAGATTGCCAGTCTCGACGATCTGGAAGCGGTGGCCTCGCTGGGTTTCCGTGGCGAGGCGCTGGCCAGTATCAGCTCTGTTTCCCGCCTGACGCTGACGTCGCGGACGGCGGCCCAGGAGGCGGCTTCGCGCGTGGAAGTGGAGGGCCGTGACATGGATGCCCGCATTTCACCGGCAGCGCATCCGGTTGGTACAACCGTCGAAGTGCGTGACCTGTTCTTCAATACTCCCGCCCGCCGCAAGTTCCTGCGCACGGAAAAAACTGAATTCAATCATGTGGACGAGTGTGTCCGGCGCCAGGCGCTGAGCCGCTTCGACGCCGGATTCACCTTGCGTCACAATCAGAGAGTCGTACAGAGTCTGCGTCCGGCAGAGTCCCCTGTGGATAAGGAGCGCCGAATTGGCGCCCTGTGTGGTCAGCAGTTCATCGACAATGCTGTGTTGATTGATGCCGAGGCAACCGGCTTGCGGTTGTGGGGTTGGGTGGCGTTGCCGACCTTTTCCCGGAGTCAGGCGGACCTGCAGTATTTCTTTGTGAATGGCCGGGTCATCCGCGATCGCCTGGTGGCTCATGCGGTGCGTCAGGCCTATCGGGACGTGCTCTACAACAATCGTCACCCGGCTTTTGTCCTGTACCTCGAGGTCGACCCGGCCACCGTCGACGTGAACGTGCACCCCACGAAGCATGAAGTCCGGTTCCGGGATGGTCGGCTGGTCCACGATTTCATATTCCGCACGCTGCACAAGGCGCTGGCCGATGTGCGCCCGGACGACCACCTGCGTGGTGCGGTTGCTCAATCATTCGGGCGCGAAAATGCGGCTATGCAGCAACCCTCCGTGGCCGGTCCGGGAACGGCTGCCGGAGCGTGGTCCGGGCAGCCTGCAGGTCTGGACTCCGGCCAACCGCCGACGCATACGAATGCCTTCGGGGGCCAGTACTCGGGGCAGTCCCAGCCGCAGCAGGAGTGGCATGCCAGTGACCAGATGGCGTTCTATAACTCGTTGAATGCCGGTGGTGGCGTCGATAATGGCTCGCGGCAGGCGTCAGCTGGTATGGCAGAGGCAATACCTACGCCTCCGACAGACGGCGACGAGGAGCCGCCGTTGGGGTACGCCATTGCCCAGCTCCACGGCATCTATATTCTCGCCCAGGGGCGGGCCGGCTTGATCGTGGTGGACATGCATGCGGCACACGAGCGCATCACCTACGAGCGGATGAAGCGGGCATTGGCGGAGCAGGATCTCAAGAGTCAGCCTCTGTTGGTGCCTCTGTCGGTGGCCGTAAGCCAGAAGGAAGCGGCGCTGGCGGAGTCCCACGGCGAGGATTTGCAGCAGCTCGGGTTGCAGGTTGAGCGGATCGGGCCCGAGACGCTGGCGGTCAGGCAGGTGCCGGCTCTGCTACGCGGCGCGGATGCCGAACAGCTGATCCGGGACGTTCTGGCCGATCTCATTGAACATGGTCAAAGCGACCGGGTCGAGGCGGTCACTCACGAGCTTCTGGGAACCATGGCATGCCATGGCTCGGTGCGGGCCAACCGCCAGCTGACCATTCCGGAAATGAACTCCCTTTTGCGGGACATGGAAGCCACCGAGCGCAGCGGTCAATGCAACCATGGCCGTCCAACCTGGACGCTGGTGACGCTGTCGGAGCTGGACAAACTGTTCCTGAGAGGGCGCTGATTGATCATGACAGCGCAGAGGAACGAGGCAGAGCAGCGGCCGCCCGCCATTTTTTTGATGGGGCCGACGGCGTCGGGAAAGACGGACCTGGCGATCGAGCTGTGCGAGCGCCTGCCCTGCGACATCATCAGTGTCGATTCCGCCATGATATACCGGGGCATGGACATTGGTACTGCCAAACCATCCGCCGAAGAGCTGGCGCGGGCACCGCACCGGCTGATCGATATTTGTGACCCGGCTGAATCCTACTCTGCGGCGGATTTCCGGCGGGATGCCCTGACAGAAATGGAAAGGATCACCAAAGCGGGACGCATTCCATTGCTGGTGGGCGGCACCATGATGTACTTCAAGGCCTTGCTGCATGGGATGTCCGGATTGCCGGGTGCGAACCCGGAACTGCGTCGGGTCCTGGAACAGGAGGCAAGCCGGAAAGGCTGGTCGGCACTGCATCAGGAGCTTGAGGCAAAGGACGCCGTTGCCGCGCGGCTGATCCATCCCAACAACCGCCAGCGTTTATTGCGGGCATTGGAGGTCATTCGCCTGACGGGCAAGCCCATTTCGTCATTCTGGCAGGCCGAGGGCGCCAGTCTGCCCCAAAATCAAGGGGATGGTGTCGAGGATTACACCTATTTCACCCAATGGCAGGCAGACGAAGTCACTTCGCTTCCGTATACTGTGACGCAGCTCGCCATGGCGCCTGAGGAGCGGCGAGTGCTTCACGAGAGAATCCATCTGCGTTTTATGAACATGTTGGATGCAGGGTTTCTTGATGAAGTGCGGGCGCTGATGGTCAGAGGCGATTTGCACCCTGATCTCCCTTCCATGCGTTGTGTCGGTTATCGTCAGGCCTGGGGTTACCTGGCCGGTGATTATGACTATGACACATTTGTAAGCAAGGGCGTTTCTGCCACGCGTCAGTTGGCGAAGCGGCAGTTAACCTGGCTGCGCAAGTGGTCCAGTGTGCACTGGCTGGATAGCGGGGACGAAGATATCTCTCAGGCAGCCTTGAAAAAAATCGGACTTCGCACCACATTTAACTCTGAAAAATGACGATCTGCATTTACTAAAAACAGGAGAACACACATGTCAAAAGGGCACTCGTTACAAGACCCTTACCTCAATGCTTTGCGCAAGGAACGCATTCCGGTTTCCATCTTTCTGGTCAATGGTATCAAGCTTCAGGGCCAGATCGAGTCTTTCGACCAATTCGTGATTTTGCTGAAAAATACTGTCAGCCAGATGGTCTACAAGCACGCTATTTCCACCGTGGTACCTGCCCGCAATGTTCGCATTCCGCCGCAGGCCCCGGGAGGAGAGGGTGAGTCTGAAGACTGATTTACCCGGCTCGCCGGTACTGTCACCCGCGTCCCTGAAGAGCGTCACCGCTCGGAAGGGCGCGGGTGTTTGTTTTTATGGTTTAACAGTTTGACTGTTTCGGAGCTGAAAACACTTGTTTGAACGTCCAGATGTCGGTGAACGGGCTATCCTGGTCCACATCGATTTCACCTCCCAGCAAGAGACCGAAGATCCCGAAGAATTTCGGGAGCTGGTAACATCAGCAGGCGTTGAGCCTGTGGCTGAAGTCAATGGCTCTCGTAAGCAGCCCAGTCCCCGGCTGTTCGTGGGTGAGGGCAAGCTGGAAGAAATTCGTGACGCCATCAGCGCGAACGAGGCAGATGTGGTCTTGTTCAACCACGCCCTGAGCCCGAGCCAGGAGCGCAATATCGAGCGGGACCTGAAATGTCGTGTGCTGGATCGGACCGGCGTGATTCTCGATATTTTTGCCCAGCGCGCACGAACCCACGAAGGTAAGCTGCAGGTCGAGCTCGCCCAGCTTGAGCATATGTCGACGCGTCTGGTTCGGGGCTGGACCCACCTGGAGCGTCAGAAAGGGGGTATCGGTCTGCGGGGGCCCGGTGAGACCCAGCTCGAGACAGACCGTCGACTGTTGCGCGAGCGCATCAAGTCCATCCACAAGCGCCTGGAAAAGGTTCGTCGCCAGCGCAATCAGGGGCGGCGGGCGAGAAAGCGTGCTGACATCCCGACAGTTTCGTTGGTTGGTTATACCAACGCCGGCAAGTCGACCTTGTTCAACCGAATTACCACTTCCAGCGTATATGCAGCAGATCAGTTGTTTGCGACGCTCGATCCGACGCTGCGCCGGTTGGAACTTCCGGATATCGGCCCGGTCGTAGTGGCCGACACCGTCGGGTTCATTCGTCATCTCCCCCACAAGTTGGTGGAGGCGTTCCGGGCAACGCTGGAAGAAACAACGCAAGCGTCTCTGCTATTGCACATCATCGACTGCCATGACAGCCGCCGGGATGAGAATATCGAGCAGGTTGAAGAGGTGTTGGCGGGGATAGGTGCGGATGAGATTCCCGCGCTTCAGGTATTTAACAAGATTGATTTACTTGATAATTTCACCCCTCGCGTCGAGCGCAATGAAGATGGAATTCCGGTGCGAGCCTGGGTGTCTGCGGTCACGGGTGAAGGCCTGGACGGGCTGTTTGATGCCATAGTGGAACGCCTTGCCGAGGACGTTGTTCACTATTACGTGCTGCTCGGACCGGCTGATGGCAAACTGCGGGCCTTGCTCCACGAAGCGAATTCGGTGTTGAGCGAACAGCACCGGGAAAGTGGTGACGCCGTCGTTGAGGTACGATTGCAGTACCGGGACTGGCGTCAGTTACTGAGCCGTGCCGGAATGAACGAAAATTCGGTCCGTCTCGACGATGGCCCAGCCTGATATTTGGCAGGCTATTGCCGGGACGCTGATAAATCCCTAGTATTTGCAGCCATTCTATAAGTCAGGAACGGAGAGCACTATGGCCTGGAACGAACCGGGTGGAAATCGCAACGACAATGACCCCTGGGGTACCGGCGGTCGTCGCGGCGATGATCAGGGGCCGCCAGACCTCGACGAGGCGCTCAAGAAAGGTCTCGATAAACTGAACAAAATGCTGGGCGGAAAAGGCGGTAAGTCCGGCGGCAGTGGCAGCGGCACCGGTGGTGGCGCGGGGGGCTTTGGGGCCATTCTCGCGTTGGCCGCTATTCTGGTGGCCGGCTATGTGGTCTTCCAGTCTTTCTACACCGTTGACGAGCAGGAACGCGCGGTTGTTCTGCGTTTTGGCGAGTACAACCGGACTGAAAACCCCGGCTTGCGTTTCAAGGTGCCTCTGATCGATGACGTAACCAAGGTGCGGGTGACCAGTGTTCGTACTGCTGAATCCAGCGGTCAGATGCTGACCCAGGATGAAAACCTCGTGACCGTCGATCTGCAGGTTCAGTACCGGGTCGGCGATGCACAGGCCTACGTACTGAACGTTCGCGACTCGAATCAGGCACTGGCTTTTGCCACCGACAGCGCCCTGCGTCACGAAGTGGGCAGTTCGTCTTTGGATGACGTTTTGACCGAAGGCCGGGCTGAGCTGTCCGTCCGGGTCGAACAGCGTCTGCAGCGGTTCCTGGTCGAGTATGGTACCGGTCTGGAGATCGTGCGTGTGAACGTTGAGAGTACTCAGCCACCACCGGCCGTTCAGGATGCTTTCCGCGAAGTTCAGCGCGCACGGGAAGATGAGCAGCGCGTCAAGGAAGAAGCCGAAACCTACCGGAATAAGGTGGTTCCCGAAGCTCGAGGCCAGGCCCAGCGCATGATTGAGGAAGCTAACGCCTACAAACAGGAAGTCATCGAGCGGGCCCGAGGCGAAACCGCGCGCTTCCTCGAGTTGTTGGCGGTTTATCAGAATTCACCGACGGTTACCCGTGACCGCATGTACCTGCAGACCCTGGAAACGGTGCTGTCCAGCAGCAGCAAGATCCTTGTGGATACCGAAAGCAGTGGCAACATGATGTATCTGCCGTTGGATCGCCTGACCCAAGGGAGGCTCCCGCGCAGCGGTGGTCAGTCTTCGGACGGCAGCGGCGACCAGATGGATATTCAGTCCCTGACCGATCAGGTCATCAAGGAGCTGCGTTCCAGGCAGGACACTAATGTACGGAGGAGCAGATAATCATGGGACCTAAAGGTGTAGTGGGTCTTGCAGGCGCCCTCATTGTTGTCCTGCTCGTGCTGTCCAGCGTGTACATCATCCCGGAAACGCACCGGGGCGTTATGTTGCGCTTTGGTGAGTTGGTGGAAACCGACATTCAGGCCGGGATCCATTTCAAAGTGCCGGTCATTGATCAGGTCCGGGAATTCGATATCCGGGTGCTGACCATGGATCTTCCGTCCCGCCAGTACCTGACGGTCGAGAAGAAGCCGCTGGATGTGGATTCCTACATTGCCTGGAAAATCCGTGACGTTGACCAGTTCTATCGTGCCACCGGCGGCGACGAATACCGGGCACAGTCTCTGCTGCTGTCCCGGGTCGACAATGGCCTGCGTGACGAGTTTGGTATTCGTACCATGCACGAAGTGGTATCCGGGCAGCGCGATGAGCTGATGCACTCACTGCGTGACCGGGTGAACGAGACCTCCCTCAAAGAATTTGGCATTGAGGTGCTGGATGTTCGGGTGAAAGCGATCGAGTTTCCCGGTCAGGTCAGTGAGAACGTATACCGCCGTATGGCGACCGAGCGAGAGAAGCTGGCCCAGGAATTCCGCTCTCGGGGCCGTGAGTTGGCAGAAGGCATCCGTGCGGATGCCGATCGTCAGCGCACCGTAATCCTGGCTGAAGCGTTCGCAGAGTCTGAGGAGACCCGCGGTGAAGGCGATGGCCAGGCGGCTACGATCTATGCAGATGCCTATGGCTCAAATGCCGAGTTCTACAGCTTTTATCGCAGTCTGCAGGCGTATCGGAATACCTTCTCCAGCAAGGACGATATCATGGTCATTGACTCCGACAGTGACTTCATGAAATTCCTGAAGGATCCTCAGGGCGGTCGCTGAAGCTCCGCCTCCCGGATCGAAAAACCGGAATACCTCGGTATTCCGGTTTTTTTGTGCCGACCAACCGTGTAAAATTCCGACGGTTTTGTTTCCGGTTTTTGCCGCGGAATTCGCCATAAATCCTGTGTAAACCCCACGGCGCTCTCGCCGAAGCGGGCCTGACGGACAACGTAATCTCATGACAGTATCTGATCGCTGGTTACTGCCGGACGGGGTAGAGGACATTCTGCCGCCCCTGGCCGGACGGATCGAATCCCTGCGCCGGGATGTAATGGATACCTGCCAACGCTGGGGCTACCAGCTTGTAATCCCACCGCTGATTGAATATCTCGAGTCACTTTTCACCGGTACCGGGCACGATCTGGAGCTGCAGACCTTCAAGCTCACGGATCAGCTGACTGGCCGCATGATGGGGGTCCGGGCCGACATGACACCCCAGGCCGCCCGTATCGATGCGCATACGATGGGGCAGGAAGGCATTACCCGCCTTTGTTACGCCGGTCATGTCCTGCATACACGGCCCCGGCACATGCTGACTGGCAGGACGCCGATTCAGGCAGGGTGTGAGCTGTTCGGCAGCGAATCCGAAGCCGCCGATATGGAAGTGATCAGCCTGATGCTGGAGACTTTGCGAGTGTCCGGTCTGCCCCGTATTCATCTCGATCTGGCGCATGTTTCGATTTACCAGAGCCTTATCGGTGACGCCGACTTCAATCGCGACACTGAAGCGGCCATCTTCGATGCCATGGCCCGCAAATCGGTGCCGGAGCTGGACGAGCTGCTGGGGCATTGTCCGTCCGGATCTGCGGGCGCGCGGTTGCGCGAGCTGGCGCGAGTCAGTGGCGGTACGGAAGCGCTGATCGAAGCACGGCGGATTCTGGCGGGCGCCTCGCCAGAACTTGACGCGGCCCTGGAAAAACTCGGTCGCGTCTGTGACATGCTGGCGCGGGATTATCCGGAAGTAAGCGTGGGCTTCGATTTCTGTGAGCTGCGTGGGTATAACTACCACACCGGTCTGGTATTTGCCGCTTATGTACCCGGCCACGGGGATTCGGTGGCCAAGGGTGGTCGCTATGACGCCATCGGCAGTGATTTCGGCCGCGCTCGCCCGGCGACCGGGTTCAGTCTGGACATCCGCGCCCTGGTTTCTTTGGGAGAGCGGGTTCAGAAGCGGGTCGGCGCAATCTGGGCTCCGGCCGATGAAGATCCGGCGCTTGAAAGCGCTATTTCCGGTTTGAGATTGACCGAGACAGTTATTCGCGCGCTCCCGGACGATGCCGGAGCCGATCCGGCCGCCAAAGGCTGCGACCGGAAACTGGTTAAACGGGGCGGCCAGTGGGTCGTTGAGAAACTGGGCTGAGGCCTGTCGGGCGTCGGTGAACTCATTTACAGGTAAACTTGCGAACCGTCTGTCCTCTGGGACAGCCGCATTGAGAGAGAATCATGGGTAAAAACGTTGTTGTGCTGGGCACCCAGTGGGGTGATGAAGGCAAGGGTAAAATTGTTGACCTGCTGACTGATAAGGTCGCAGCCGTGGTCCGTTTTCAGGGCGGTCACAATGCCGGCCACACACTGGTGATTGATGGCAAGAAAACCGCGCTGCACCTGATTCCGTCCGGCATCCTGCGCCAGCACGTCTATTGCCTGATCGGTAATGGCGTTGTGCTGTCCCCGGAAGCGCTGCTGAAGGAAGTGCGTGAACTTGAAGCCAACGGGGTTGCCGTCCGCGACCGTCTGCGGATCAGCCTGGCCTGTCCAATCATCCTGCGCACGCACGTCCGTATCGATCAGGCCCGTGAGCGTGCCCGTGGCAATGACAAGATCGGAACCACTGGGCGCGGTATTGGTCCTGCATACGAGGACAAGGTTTCCCGCCGCGGGGTGCGTCTGGGCGACCTCTGCAATCCTGGCGATTTTGAGGCCAAGCTGCGGGAAATAATGTCCTACCACAACTTTGTCTTGACCGAGTACTTCAAGGAAGAGGCGGAAGATATCGACGCGGCTCTGGAAGAGCTCAAGCAGATGGCCGAGGAAATCCTGCCGATGGCGGCGGACGTGACCGACATGCTGCACGATTTCCGGAAGCGTGGCGAACACATCCTGTTCGAGGGGGCCCAAGGTTCCCTGCTGGATATTGATCTGGGCACCTATCCGTACGTCACTTCCTCAAATACCACGGCGGGCGGTACCGCTACGGGTTCCGGTTTCGGTCCCCTGTTTCTGGACTACGTCCTGGGTATCACCAAGGCCTACACGACCCGTGTCGGCTCCGGTCCTTTCCCGACCGAGCTGTTTGATGACATGGGCCAACACCTGGCGGTGAAGGGCAATGAAATCGGTACCACCACCGGTCGCTCGCGCCGTTGTGGCTGGTTTGATGCCGTGGCCCTGCGCCACGCAATCCAGATCAACAGTGTTTCCGGCATCTGTCTGACCAAGCTTGATGTTCTGGACGGACTGGAGACTGTGAAGGTGTGTGTGGGTTACAAGACACCGAATGGCGAGATCTTCCGCCCGCCCATCGGGTGCGACAGCTACAAGGACATCGAGCCGGTTTACGCCGAGCTTCCGGGTTGGAGCGATAGCACCGTGGGGCTGACCAGTGTCGAGCAGTTGCCTGAGAATGCCAAGGCCTACATCCGGTTCCTTGAGGAGCAGATTGAGGCACCGATCGATATCATCTCGACGGGGCCGGATCGGATCGAGACGATCACCCTGCGCCACCCGTTCGGTGAGTAATTGATAGAGCAGAATAGCCGCCCTGTGGGAAACTTCAGGGCGGTTTTTTTGTGCCTAGGGTTTCTCGGCGATGATGGTTGCCCGTTTGGGGCCCGGGTAGCCTTCGATTGTCCTGGACGGATCGGCCGGGTCCAGGAAGTCCTGAAGTGAATTGAAGCGCATCCACTCGGTACTGCGTTGCTCATCGGTGGTGGTTTCAGTGACGTCCACGATCCGGGCGTTGCGGAAGCCCGTGCGGTCCAGCCACCGCAGCAGGGTATCGCAGCTGGGTAGGAACCAGACGTTACGCATCTTCCCATACCGGTCCTCCGGCATCAGCGTGAAGCCTTCCGGGCCGTCCACGACCAGCGTTTCCAGCACCAGTTCACCGCCGCGCCGGAGTGTGCCCTTGAGTTCGAGCAGATGATCCAGGGGGGAGCGGCGATGGTAAAGCACGCCCATCGAGAAGGTGGTATCGAAGGCCTGCAGGTTGTCTGGCAAGTCCTCCATCCGCACCGGCAACAGGTCCACCGGCACATCACCTTGATAGCGTTTCACGCTGAGGAACTGAAACAGAAAGAGCAGACCCGGATCAATGCCGATAACGCGTTCTGCGCCCTCGCCGAGCATGCGCCAGCAGTGGTAGCCGGAGCCGCAACCGACGTCCAGAATGCGTCGGCCAGACAACTCAGACAGGTACGGCCGTACCCGGTCCCACTTCCAGTCAGATCGCCACTCGGTGTCAATGTAGGTTCCGAAGAAGTCGAAGGGCCCCTTACGCCAGGGCATCAGCCCACGGAGGGCGTTCTCCAGCCGTGTCTTCTGAAGGGCGGTCAGGCCATCCGGGGTACTCAGGGTGATGGCCGGGCGCTCAAGGTCTGTTTCAACCCCGCTAAGCTCAGGCAGTTCGTTCAGTGCCGCCAGCCAGCGGTCCAGGTCACCGTGCGGGGCGTCGTCAAAACGATGGGTAAGTTGACTGCGAAGGCGGTCGGCCCAGCGGGCCTGCCCGCTCTGCGCAAGCTCGGCGAGCAGTGGTTCAAAGTGTTTTTTCCAGTCGAAAGTTGCCATGATTCTCTGAATGTATTCAGCGGGCCTTGATTGCCAGCATGGAGACAAAATTGAAGCACTGGTACCAGACCAGAACCTGATCAAATCCCCCGGCCAGCAACCGTTCCTTGTGGTCGGCCAGGGTTTCGGGAATCAGTACCTGTTCGATGGCGGAGCGCTTTTGGCTGATTTCCAGGTCCGAGTAGCCGTTGGCCCGCTTGAACTCATGGTGCAGCCGGGTCTGGATATCCTGTTCCTCGTCGGACTCAAAACGGATTTTCTCAGATAGGATCAGCACCCCGCCCGGACGCGTGGCCTCGGCGATACGGGTGAGCAGGTCGGTTCGACGATCGGGCGGAACAAACTGGAGAGTGAAGTTCAGCGTGGTTACCGAGGCATCGCTGAGTTCGGTCTCAAGGATGTCCTCGCAGCGCAGGGTCACTGGCAGTGAGCTGTCATCCAGCGCGATGTAATGTTCGCAGCGCTCGATCATGGCGCTGGAGTTGTCGACTCCCACGAGTGCGCAGTCCGGGTGTGAAATGCCATGCCGCATCGCCAGAGTGGACGCGCCCAGGGAGCAGCCCAGGTCGTAGCAATGGGAGTCTGCCTGCGCGTATTGCTCGGTGATCACTTCGATCATGGGAATGATGGTGGTATACCCGGGGACCGAGCGGCGGATCATGTCCGGAAACACCCGCGCCACTGAAGCATCGAAGCGGAAATCCTCGGGTCGACGCTCGGTGGCGAAGAGCCGGTCTGTGATCTGCTCTGGCGGCTGCCCTGACTTAGCCATTGCTATCGACCTCCTCCGTATCGGGCACGGCGGGAGCGGTCGGCGCCGGTCGGCTGCAACGGACCCCGCGGTTTTTGTAGTCTACCAGGATGCCGCGAAACGAGGGGTCCGCGTCCGCCGCGATAGCCAGGAATCCGTTTTCACAGGCAGCGTGCAATTCGGAGGCTTTCGGTGACATCCGGAAGGGCTCTTCCGGGGTCACGTGAATGGCCTGGAAGTCACCGACAGGTACGTGGTCCTTGTTGTCCGAATGGTCAATCTTGCCGCTGGTTTCAAGCACCATGACTGTGGCGATCGCCGTGACAATGGCGGTGACAATCAGACTGCGTACGGTGAAACGGGCCTCATTCTGGCTCATGTCTACCTCATTTGGATGTGGTCGATGGGTTGATCAGTATTGCCCGGGAAGGGAGATCGAGGGTGCCTGCAGGGCGGCCAGCTGTTCTCTCAGAGACAGAATCTGATCGGACCAGAATCGTGGCTGGCCAAACCACGGAAAGAACCGGGGGAAGGCCGGGTCGTCCCAGCGTTTGGCCAGCCACGCACAGTGGGCAATCTGGCGGTAACAGCGCAGGGGTTCGATCAGGTGGCGTTCCCGGCGATTGAAGTCCCGGAACATCTCATAGCCCTCAAGCAGTTCGCCCAGTTGGGCTCCGCGCTCGGAATCCTCGCCATTGAGCAGTAGCCACATGTCCTGGACCGCAGGTCCCGTGCGGCAGTCGTCGAGGTCCACGAACAACATCTGTTCGTCCCGGCAGAGTATGTTGCCGGCATGACAGTCGCCGTGGAGTCTCAGGGTGGCGACCGGGCCGGCCTCGTCAATCCGGGCGCCGCAGGCCTGGATCAGGTCCGGAATCAGGCTGTCCCATGCAGGGCGAAGATCATCCGGAACCCAGTCGCCTTCGACCAGCAGCCGGTTTTTCCTTTCGATGCCGTCCAGAAGCGAGATGCCCGGCCTGTGCCTGAACGGCTTGCTTGCACCGATGTTATGCATCTGTCCGAGCCACTGGCCCAGCCGGTACAGGGTATCTGTTACGCTGACATCCGGCGCCTGACCGCCGCGCTGGGCAAACACCGCGAACAGGAAGTCGCCGTGTCGTCCGAGCGTATCGCCCGAGGGCATGGCCAATGGCGCAACCACGGGGATGTCGGCATTAACGAGTTCCAGCGTGAATTCATGCTCCTCACGGATCTCAGCTTCACTCCAGCGGCCGGGGCGGTAGAATTTGGCGATCACCGGTGCGCCTTCGTCCAGCCCGATCTGGTACACCCGGTTTTCATAACTGTTGAGGGAAAATAGCCGTCCACTGACCGCGAAGCCGGCCTCTTCCATGGCGTCCAGAATGATGTCGGGAGTCAGTGAGTCGTACGGATGGGGCGATGTGGCCAGTGGAGAGTCATGGGTCATATTGAAAGTGGTCAAAGCCCTGTGTCGTAGTTGGATTTCATTGCCTGGAGATGGTACCAGTTTTCGTCAAGTTCCCAGCGAATCCGGTCGATTCCAGACGCCCCCAGCACGATATCACCGGACCTTGCCTGGATATGGGCGAGTTCCCGTTCAGCCTTTTGCCACGAGCGATGACCGTCGCTCAGGTTGCGCATGTTTGGAAAAACCGTGCCCAGAGCTTCCTGTGTCGACGTTGTATGGGAGCGCAGCGAACTCATGATGGCTGTGCTGCCTTCCACACGCAGAACCCTGTGCTGATAGGGATAGCTGGCGACCTTTTCATCGGCTTTCAGGCGGTCGTTCAGACTGATAATTTCGAATCCGCGCCAGCCAAGCCAGCCAACAAACAGGGCGGCAACCACCATTACCAACGCAAACTGCTTCCTGTCAGACATCATCACCGGGCTCCATCCGCTGCGTCCAGAGCGTCAGTATAACCTGTATGGTGGTCCGCGTAATCAACGCGGAGGCCTCACGGCCGGGGATTTTCCGGAACAATTGCCCGATCGGTTATGCTTCGTTAAATCCAAAGCTGAATTCTGGAGAAACGTCGGGTGTCGCAGGAGTCCCTGGAAATACAAACGGTCGTCATCGGGGCCGGAGTGGTTGGTCTGGCCGTTGCCCGGTCGCTGGCACTGGCAGGGCATGAGGTCCTGGTTCTTGAAGCAGGTGACCGGTTTGGTGGCGGCATTTCGTCCCGCAACAGCGAGGTGATCCATGCCGGTATCTATTACCCGGAAGGCAGCTTAAAGGCCCGCCTGTGCGTGGAAGGACGCCAGCAGCTCTACCGGTACTGCGAGGAACACAAAATTGGGTATCGAAAGTGCGGGAAGTGGATCGTGGCGACATCGGATCGCCAGGCGGAAAGCCTGGATCTGATCCGGCATCGGGCCTCGCTTAATGGGGTAGCCCTGAACCTGGTGTCGGGAGCCGCGCTGGTTAGGAAGCTGCCAGACCTCACCGCATCTGCGGGACTCTGGTCTCCGGAAACCGGCATCGTCGACAGCCACGCTTTGATGCTGTCCCTGCTGGGGGCGTTTGAAGATGCCGGCGGCCGGCTGGTGTTGAGAGCCCCGGTGACGGCAGTGGAAACGTCAGGGCCTCGTCACCGCCTGCGCATTGGTGGCGACCTGCCTTTGGTTCTGGAAGCCCGCAATGTCGTCAACGCTGCCGGCCTGGGCGCTGCCGATCTGGCACGGGCATGGCTCGGGTTGCCGGCTTCCCAGAAGCCACGTCAGTGGCTGGCCCGGGGCGTTTACTTCAGTTACAGCGGTCGCCACCCCTTCGATAACCTGATTTACCCTGTTCCCGAACCCGGAGGTCTGGGGGTGCACCTCACGCTGGATCTTGCCGGACAGGCACGATTCGGCCCCGATGTGGAATGGATTGAAAACGAGGATTATTCGGTCGATCCCGCTCGAGCCCGTCATTTCATAAGTAGCATCCGGAGCTGGTGGCCGGGCCTTGACGAGAGCCGGCTTCAGCCAGCGTACGCGGGCATTCGGCCAAAGCTGGCGGGGCCCGATGGCGGGGTTTGCGATTTCCGCATCGAGGGTCCGGAGGATCACGGGATCGATGGTGTCGTGAACCTGTTTGGCATTGAGTCTCCCGGGCTGACCTCCTGTCTCGCCATTGCCGATCGGGTGAAAGCGAAGCTGGTCTAGGCGGGCGTTCGCGCCAGGGCCCAGACCTGTATGTCCCTGGCTCCGTGTTCCCGCAGCAGTGATGCCAGTGTGCGTACAGTCGCACCGGTGGTTACAACGTCGTCTACGATGGCAATGTGCTCCGGTACCGGGCCACGGATCTCGAAAACCCCTCTAAGATTGTCCAGTCGTTCGTGGCGGTTCAGTTCCCGCTGGGCCCTGACGTTCTGTTTTCGTCGCACCAGGCCGGCGGCGACAGGGATGTCGAGTTGCCTGCCTATCTGTTCAGCGATTTCCTGGGCCTGATTGAAGCCGCGCTTGCGGCGCCGTTGCCGGTACATGGGGGTTGGAATCAGCGCCTCGGGTTTGAGGTCGGGATTCTGCTTGAGCTGCTCGACAAGGTATCGCCCGAGGCCGGCAATCAGGGGGCGGGCGAACTGGCGCTGGCTGTTGTACTTGAAACGCCCAATCATCTTGTCGACCGGAAACTGGTATCGCCATGGAGTCAGTGAGCGCCTGAAGGGCGGGGGAGAGGAAACGCAGTCTCCGCAGGTAGCGACGCGGGCGGAGTGTGGAAGGGGCAGGGCGCAGGTCCGGCATTGCCACTGGTTGGCCGGCAGGTCATCGTGGCAGGCCATGCATAAGCCATTGAAAGCATTGCCCGAAAGGCATGCTACGCACAATCCGGCTGTCATTTCGCTGTTAACCTTTAGTTCCATTAAGGTTGACAGCCAGTTCAGGCCCTTTATCATCTGTTTCATCCGTAAACCCAGAGACCGGAAAAGGTTAACAGGACTCTCACATGACCGCTACAGCCACCTCCTCGGAAATTCGTCACGACTGGACGCTGCAGGAAGCACGCGATCTGTTCGCGCTGCCATTCAACGACCTCCTGTTTCGCGCCCAGAGTGTTCATCGTCAGCACTTTGATCCGAATGAAGTTCAGGTCAGTACCCTGCTCTCTATCAAAACTGGCGCCTGCCCGGAGGACTGCAAGTACTGCCCGCAGAGTGGCCACTACAACACCGGTCTCGAGAAGGAAAAGTTGCTGGAAATTGAGAAGGTGGTGGCTGAAGCCAAGGCCGCCAAGGGCAAGGGGGCTTCCCGCTTCTGCATGGGAGCTGCCTGGCGCAGCCCGTCCAAAAAGGATATGCCCTATGTCCTGGATATGGTGAAACAGGTGAAATCCCTGGGGCTGGAGACCTGCATGACCCTGGGCATGCTGGAGGAATACCAGGCGAAGGAACTGGCGGACGCCGGGCTGGATTATTACAACCACAACCTGGATACCTCTGAGAAATACTACAGCCACATCATCACCACCCGTACCTATCAGGACCGCCTGGATACCCTGGATAACGTACGCAAGGCGGGAATGAAGGTCTGCTGTGGCGGCATCATGGGTATGGGTGAGGACGATGACGACCGGGTCGGGTTGCTGATGCAGCTGGCAAACCTGCCACACCATCCGGAGAGTGTGCCTGTGAACATGCTGGTGAAGGTCAAGGGAACCCCCATGGAGGACGTGGAGGATCTTGATCCTTTTGATTTCGTTCGTATTATTGCGGTGGCTCGGATCATGATGCCGGCCTCCCACGTCCGGCTCTCTGCAGGCCGGGAGAACATGAACGAACAGATGCAGGCGCTGTGCTTCATGGCCGGTGCGAACTCCATTTTCTATGGCGAGAAGCTGCTGACCACTGCCAACCCAGAGGCTGACGCCGATATGGAGCTCTTCCGCCGTCTGGGGATCCGTCCGGAACAGCGTGAACAGTGCGCCTCCGAGGAGCAGGAAGAAGAGGCAATTGCCGAAGCGGTGGAGTATGAGGCGACCCGCCACATGTTCTATGACGCGACACGGGAATCCGCGGCGTCCTGACCGAATTCCGGGGTGATATTGTGCGTGACTTTGAAGGCGAGCTTGCTCAGAGGAAAACGGCGGGTCTCTATCGGACCCGTCGGCAGATCTCTGGCCCACAGCGGCCGGCGTTAACGTCCGATGGCAGGTCCCTGCTGTCCTTCTGTAGCAACGATTATCTTGGATTGGCCAACAATCCTGCCAACATCGACGCCCTCCGGGATGCGCTGCCCGAGACCGGTCTCGGTGGCGCGGCCTCGCACCTGATCTGTGGCCATCACGATGCTCACCACGAGCTGGAACAACGTCTTGCCAGCTTTACCGGGCGCAGCTCCGCGCTGTTCTTCTCCACGGGTTACATGGCCAATATGGGCGTGATTTCGGCGTTGGCCGGACGCGGCGATACGATCTTCTCCGATCGCCTCAATCATGCCTCCATCATTGATGGCTGCATTCTCAGTCGGGCCCGGGTAAGGCGGTACCCCCACGGCGATGTCGGCGAGCTGGAGGCAATGCTGGCGCAGACATCCGGGCACAAGCTGGTGGTAACCGATGGCGTATTCAGCATGGATGGCGATGTCGCTCCGCTGAAGGAATTGGCGAGGGTGTGCCGGGAGCATGACGCCCTGCTGGTTGTTGACGACGCCCACGGCATTGGTGTGCTCGGCCCCGAGGGGCGCGGCAGCATTGCCGCTCAGGGACTGTCCGAAGCTGACGTGCCCGTGCTTATTGGGACGCTGGGCAAGGCTGTGGGTACCAGTGGCGCTTTCGTGGCCGGGTCCCCGGTGCTGATGGATTACCTGGTTCAGAAGGCACGGACCTACATCTACACCACGGCCATGCCGCCGGCGATTGCGGTCGCGACCAGGGCCAGTATTGACCTGATCGAGAAAGATGATGAGCGCCGACAGCACCTTCAGGCGCTGGTCGATCGGTTTCGCACAGAGGCATGCGCCCTCGGGTATCAGTTGATGCCGTCCCAGACCCCCATTCAGCCCATCATGGTGGGCGATAACTGGACCGCGCTCGAACTGAGTCACGCTCTGGAAGAGCGGGGGCTGCTGGTAACGGCGATCCGGCCGCCCACGGTGCCGGAGGGAGAGGCACGGTTGCGGGTTACTTTCAGTGCTGCTCACAGCCAGTCGGATCTGGATCGCCTGCTGCAGGCCCTGGCAGAATGCCGCCATCTGCTGGCAAAGCAGGATGTGGCGGTATGACTGCTGCGGCCTGCCTTCATGCCGAGGCAACAGAACCTTACGCGCCGCCAGAAAAAGAGATTGCAGAAAAGTCCCTGATTTCAAAGCAATTCGGAAATGCCTGCGCCACCTACGAGAATGCCTCCCGGCTGCAGCGCCGGATGGGTGAGGTTATGTGCCATAAGCTCGAATCCGGCGAGAATAGCCTCCGTCCGCTCCGCGTCCTGGACCTTGGCTGCGGGACAGGCTGGTTCGCCCGCAGGTTGTCTCAGATGTGGCCATCAGCACGGGTGACGGGCGTGGATCTCTCGCCGGCTATGATCCGGAGAGCCAGCGAACAGAGCGATGCAGATATTGACTGGCTCGTCGCCGATGCTGAGGCTTTACCGCTGCCGGACTGCAGTTTTGATGTTGTTTTCAGCAACCTGATGATTCAGTGGTGTGCCGATCCGGGACCGGTGTTTGCCCAGTGCCGACGCCTGCTAAGGCCTGGCGGCAGACTGATGGTCTCGACCCTACTGGACGGGACGCTGCGGGAATTGGTGGGTGCCTGGGCTTCCGCCGATCCGGGGCGCCCCCACGTGAACCGTTTTGAGACTGAATCCTTCCTGCAGGCGCGGGTAGCGGGTGAGTTGCCCGGTGCCTCCGTCGAAACCCGGACCCTGCAGTTGCCCTATGCCTCGCCCGTCGCGCTGGCCGCTGAGCTAAAGCAGCTGGGGGCCGGCTTCAAGAGTGAAGGTCGCAGAAAGACCCTGACTGCGCCTGGTCGCGTACGCGCAATGTGCAGACAGTATCCGAGAGAGGCAGACGGCACCGTGATCGCAAGTTATGAGGCGGCGTGGGTGGACTGGGGTTCGGCGGACTAGCTATCTCACCACAACCCATTCAGGAAACACGGAAGGCATGGCCAAGAAATCCTATTTTGTTACAGGCACCGATACCGGGGTGGGCAAGACCATGATCTCGGCGGCGATCCTTGAGTTGGCAAAGGCAGAGGGCAAGCGCACTCTGGCCATGAAGCCGATAGCTTCCGGCTGCGAATCGACAGCCGACGGACTGCGCAATGAGGACGCGTTGGCCCTGCAGAACGCGATCACGGAGCCTCTGACTTACGATCAGATCAACCCGATTGCGCTGGAACCTGCCATTGCGCCTCACGTTGCCGCTGCGCAAGCGGGCAAAAATGTCACGGCGCAGCGCCTGATCGGCTTCTGCCGCGGGCTTCAGATTCGGCCGGCCGACCTGTTGCTGGTTGAGGGTGCTGGTGGCTGGCGGGTTCCCCTGAACGACCGCGAAACCTATTCGGCCATGCCCCGGGAACTGGGGATGCCAGTGATTCTGGTGGTCGCCCTGAAACTCGGATGTATCAATCATGCCTTGCTGACAGCGGAAGCCATCCGGGCTGACGGCCTGGAGGTCGCTGGTTGGGTCGCCAACCGTGTGGAACCGGAATCGATGGCCTCTGAGCAGGAGACGCTGAATTACCTTCTCACCCACATGAGGACGCCGTGCCTTGGTGTGTTGCCCTGGCAGGAAAGTGCCGACCCTGTTGCCCTGGCGAGTTATCTGAAAATCGACCAGTTGTTTGAAAATTGACCAAAAATGTGGCTTACTGGAGTCAATAATCGGTCATCGGAAGTATTGGTTATGTTGAACAACACGCTCGCCGTGGGCATTCAGGGTATTCAGGACGGCATGATGGGCATGGAGAGCGCCGCTCGCAAAATAGCGCGCGGTGGAGCTGATGGTCCCCAGGGGACCGCCCAGGGCGCCGGAAACCTGATTGAGCCGATCATTGACCTGAAGCTCTACGAGCGCAGTGTCGAAGCGTCTGCACAGGTTGTTAAAGCCGCAGACGAGACCCTGGGTACACTTCTGGATATCATGGCCTGAGTAGCGTTCGTGACTGCCATACCCCCCGAATATTCCCTCTTTTCCCGTGTCCGGTGTGGGCCCGATGCTGCCCAATAGGCGATAGGCCGGGAAGTTTTCATCGACGTGCCTCCGTTCAGGGGGATCCCCAAGCGAGCGTTGAGAAGATGTGGATTGTCAGAGCGTCCGCCTGAAATCCAGAACCCTTTCGTCCTGAAATTCCCCCGATTCGCAACTGCTTGTATTTGCTTGTTGGCGCCCCTGGGAGTCACACACGGCAACACAAATTTTTGTTCCGACTATTGACAATTCTGTGCCTGTAAACGTATGTTTCAAACAAGTGTTTAATTAAGGCCGCGGCGCAGCGCGCTGCGGTGTCTGAGCAAACCCAAGGCCAGAAGCTGTCAGACCAGATTCAGCTGAGACCGAAAACCGAGGTGGATTCCATGCCTGAATACAAAGCGCCCCTGCGTGACATCAAATTTGTAATGAACGAGCTGCTGGACAGTGAGCAGCACTACGCAAACCTTGAAGGTGCCGAAGACGCGACTCCGGACATGGTGGATGCCATTATCGGGGAAGGTGCCAAGTTCTGTGAGCAGGTTCTGTCTCCGCTGAACCAGGTGGGTGATAAAGAGGGTTGTACCTGGAGCGAGGACGGTGTGAAAACACCGACAGGCTTCAAGGAAGCCTATCAGCAGTATGTCGAGGGCGGCTGGCCGTCCATGACCGCAGACCCCAACTACGGCGGCCAGGGCCTGCCGCATTCGCTGGGCCTGGTCATGAGCGAAATGGTTGGTACTGCCAACTGGTCCTGGGGCATGTATCCTGGTCTGAGCCACGGTGCAACCAACACCATCGAGGCTCATGGAACCGAAGAACAGAAGCAGACCTACCTGACCAAGCTGATCAGTGGCGAGTGGACCGGCACCATGTGCCTGACCGAGCCGCACTGTGGTTCTGATCTGGGCACCCTCCGTTCCAAGGCCGAGCCGAATGCCGACGGCACCTACTCCATCACCGGCACCAAGATCTTCATCTCCGCCGGTGAGCACGACATGGCCGACAACATCGTCCACATCGTTCTGGCCCGCCTGCCGGGAGCTCCGGAAGGCACCAAGGGTATTTCCCTGTTTATCGTTCCCAAGAACCTCCCGAACGAGGACGGCTCCTCAGGCGAGCGCAACGCCGTTTCCTGTGGCTCCATTGAGCACAAGATGGGTATCCACGGCAATGCCACCTGCGTGATGAACTTTGACGGCGCCAAGGGCTGGTTGATCGGTCCGGAAAACAAGGGCCTGAACTGCATGTTCACGTTCATGAACACCGCCCGTATCGGTACCGCTATCCAGGGTCTGGGTGCCGCCGAACTCGGCTTCCAGGGTTCGCTGGCATACGCCAAGGAGCGTCTGGCCATGCGATCCCTGAGCGGCCCGAAGAATCCGGAGGGCATTGCCGATCCGATCATCGTGCACCCGGACGTTCGTCGTATGCTGCTGACCCAGAAAGCGGTTGCTGAAGGCGCCCGTGCGCTAATCTATCTGACAGCCCAGCAGGCTGACATTGTTCACAGCGGCAAGACCGAAGAAGATCGCAAAGCAGCCGATGAAGCATTGGGCTTCCTGACGCCGATCGCCAAGGCGTTCCTGACCGAGATCGGTTACGAAGCGGCCAACCTCGGCATGCAGGTGTTCGGTGGCCACGGCTTCATTTCCGAGTGGGGTATGGAGCAGAACGTACGCGATGCCCGAATCGGCATGATTTACGAAGGTACTACCGGTATCCAGGCACTGGATCTGCTGGGCCGTAAGGTTCTGATGACCCAGGGCGAGTCCCTCAAGGGCTTCACCAAGCAGGTACACGTGTTCTGCAAGGAAAACGCCGACAATGAGCAACTGAATGAATTCCTTGAGCCGCTGGCTGCAATGAACAAGGAGTGGGGCGACCTGACCATGAAGGTTGGTATGACCGCCATGAAGAACCGTGAAGAAGTGGGTGCTGCATCGGTAGACTACCTGATGTACTCCGGTTACGCCGTGTTTGCCTACCTGTGGGCCCGGATGGCCAAGGTTGCACTGGACAAGATGGCGGACGGAACATCTGAAGAGATGTTCTACAATGCGAAGGTGCAGACTGCTCGCTTCTACTTCAAGCGCATGCTGCCTCGCGCCAAGGCACATGCTGAAAGCATGCTGGCAGGCGCAGACAGCCTGATGGACATGCCGGAGGAAGCCTTCGCCATCTGAGGCGCGGGCTCCTGAGGAAGTTCAGAAGCATACAGAAAGCCCGCACTCCCCGGAGGCGGGCTTTTTTCATGAGTTGAGTTCCGCTTTTGAGGTAGAATAGCGGCCCATAAAAATAATCTAGAGCGGACACATAGCCCGAACAGGCGAGTCTGGCCCCATCACGGCCGTTTTGCCGCCTGAACAGACTGACTGGAATTTTGGAGAGTTATAGATGGCCGATTATCAGGCACCGTTACGTGACATGCGTTTCGTGTTAAACGAAGTTTTTGATGCTCCCGCCCTTTGGGCTTCGCTGCCCAAGGTGGCCGAGAATGTGGATCCGGAAACAGCCGATGCCATTCTGGAAGAAGCCGGAAAAATCACCAGTGGTGTACTGGCACCGCTGAACCGCGAGGGTGATGAGCAGGGAAGCAAGTGGAACGAGGGTGAAGTCACCGCACCGGAGGGCTTCAAGGAGGCTTACCAGACCATCGTGGAAGGTGGCTGGAATGGCCTCGGTGGCAACCCCGAATTTGGCGGCATGGGTATGCCCAAGACCCTGGTCGCCCAGTTTGAGGAAATGATGCAGGGCGCCAACATGGCGTTTGGCCTGGCGCCAATGTTGACTGCTGGTGCCTGTCTGGCGCTGGACGCCCACGGCAGCCAGGAGCTCAAGGAAAAGTACCTGCCAAACATGTATTCCGGGGTATGGTCCGGTGCCATGGACCTGACCGAGCCTCACGCCGGTACCGACCTGGGTATCATTCGCACCAAGGCTGAACCGAACGACGATGGCTCTTTCGACGTGACGGGCACCAAGATCTTTATCACTTGGGGCGAACACGACATGGCCGAGAACATTATCCACCTGGTTCTCGCCAAGCTCCCGGATGCTCCCAAGGGACCGAAGGGCATTTCCCTGTTCCTGGTTCCCAAGTTCATGGTCAATGATGACGGCTCGCTGGGTGAGCGCAACAGCTTCAGCTGTGGCTCCATCGAGAAGAAGATGGGCATCAAGGGTTCGGCTACCTGCGTGATGAATTTCGACGGCGCCAAGGGCTGGCTGGTTGGCGAGGAGAACAAAGGCCTCGCGGCAATGTTCACTATGATGAATTATGAGCGCCTGGGCGTTGGTATCCAGGGCATTGGTGCGGCAGAGGCTTCATTGCAGAGTGCCCGTGAGTACGCGCTGGATCGTATCCAGAGCCGTGCGCCAACTGGCGCCCAGCAGCCGGAAAAGGCCGCTGATCCGATTCTCGTACATCCAGATGTGCGCCGCATGCTGCTCACCATGAAAGGGTATGTCGAGGGTGGTCGCGCTTTTTCCACTTACGTTGCCCAATGGCTGGATATTTCCAAGTATGCGGATCCCAGTGAGGAAGAGCGCCGCAAGCACGCCGAAGGCATGGTTGCCTTGCTGACACCGGTTGCCAAGGCGTTCCTGACCGACCGTGGTCTGGATGCATGTATCATGGGCCAGCAAGTCTTCGGCGGCCATGGTTTCATCCGGGAGTGGGGGCAGGAGCAACTGGTTCGCGACTGCCGCATTACCCAGATCTACGAGGGAACCAACGGTATCCAGGCGCTGGATCTGATGGGGCGTAAAGTTGTCGGCAGCCAAGGCAAGTTGTACGAGTTGTTTGCCCAGGACGTTGCGGCGTTCATTGAGGAAAACAGCGCTGACGAGCATCTGCGTCCGTTCCTGGAACCCCTCGCTGCTGCGTTCGAGCGTCTTTCCGACGTTACCGAGCATGTCATCAAGCAGGCGGGGAATAACCCGGATGCTATCGGGGCCGCATCGGTGGATTATCTTGACCTGTTTGGGCTGACCGCGCTTGGCTACATGTGGGCCAAGATCGTGAAGGCGGCGGCACCTAAAGCAGAAGGTGACAGCTCTGGGTTCTACACGGGCAAGCTGAAAACCGCACGCTTTTATTATGACCGTTTGTTGCCCAAGACCGTTTCCCTCGCGGAGGGGATTCGCAGTGGCAGCGAATCCATGATGGCGTTGACAGCGGAAGAGTTCTGATTGCCGTGTAACGATTGCAGGACAAAAAAAAGCAGGCCCTCGGGCCTGCTTTTTTTATTCCGTAAACGGTGACGTGGTCAGAGCTGTTCCATTCTTTCCGGATGGGTAACAAACGGATTCTCGTTACCCTGTATTTCCGCAATGCGGCGATGCCGGGTCAGCTCGGTATCGTCCGGAGGGTCCATGCGATTCCAGCCCTGAAATACCGGTGTTGCACCAAGCCAGGGTAATCCGTAGGTATCCACCATGTAAGCAACGGAGCGTGCAATATCGCCTTTGACCCGTTCGGGTGGCTCAAAGAATCCGGCGCTTTCCCGGATGCCACACTCGTCCGCCTTCATCGTCTCCCCGAGGTTCTCATAGCGAACGTTACGGCGTTTCATCTCGGTTCGGTTTCGCACGGGAACCATGTTGTGAAGATCCGAGGCAATTTGCCGATAACGGTTGTCCTGCTCGCATTGCCGGGAGGTTCCACAGTCAAGGGCGCTACGGATGTCTGCCAGGGGATAGACATAACCGTCGGTCATGAGAAAGCCCTTGGTGGTAAACGCCTTGTCACAGAAAAAGGAGTTGCCACCGTTGGCATACAGGTTGCCCCAGAATTCGTTCTTGATCACGGTATCCGGGTCGCTGAAGCGGGTATTTTGTCCAATGACAATGCTGGCGGTAAACAGGATTGAGAGAGTTGTTATTGTAAGCAAAAAGTTTTTCATACGCCTTTTATACCTCGCAGTGTCTGTAAGCGCCCATGCAAAGCAGGCCGTGTTGTTACGTTGGCCTGCAATGACCAACTGGTCAAAAACATGACGCTCCGTTCACTAATACTGAGAAGTATGGCACAGAGGCTCTCTCCAAAAGAGCCTCTTTGGTTGAGATTTGTGGCGTTGTGTTAACGGGTTAACAGTTTATTTCAGTTTATTCCGAATGTTCTGATACCCGCTCTTCAGGTCTTCGCCGAGCTTATGGGCGGTCTGGCGTGCTTCCTGCGAGGCACTGTCTGCGTCGTGCAATACCTCGTCGACCTTGGTGCGGAATCGATCCCAGTCTTCCTCCAGGTCGTCCCACTCGTCTTTAACGTCTTCTTTGGCAAGATGCATTTGCACGCGGGCTTCGTCGCGATACTGTTTGATTTTCTCTGACAGCTTCTTGAATTCCTCTTGAAGATTCATATCAAGCACCTCCTTTGATTGACGGTCTGTCTAACATGCGCCGTGAGGTGAAAAACTGTCAAGTGGGTCGTACGCGCGCCTTGAACAACCTGCGGCGAGGTTGATCCAGGTCAGGTACGGCCAGCGAGGTGAACGGACAGGTTTCGCAAGTGGTGCCAGGGGGACAGGTCATCGAAGCCCTTGGCAGCGCGGTCGATCTGGCTGCACAGTTCAATGGCCTCGTGAAGCTGTTTGCGGTCCAGGCGCCGTGCCGCCTGTTCAATAACGCGGGCCCGCTGGGGCTGGAAGACGCCGCGTTTCTTCAGGAACGCCGAGGGGTTTTCGCCCTGAGCCGATGTTCCCTTGAGTTCGAGAATCAGGTTCAGGTCACGGGTGAGTACCGCAAGCAGGCCGAGAGGGTTCTCACCTTCCTGTTGCAGGATACCGATCATCTTGCCGGCATGGGGAGCCCGGCCGGCCAGTAACTCGGTTACCAGTTCGAAGCCGTTAAAGCGGGAGCTGTCTTGAACCGCCTGTTCCACCGTTTCTTCGTCGATGGTCGATCCGTTTCCCAGTAAAGACAGTCGATCAAGTTCCTGACTGGCGGCCAGCAAATTGCCCTCGAGGCGTTCTGCAAGAATGGCCAGGGCACCCCGTGTGAGACTGAGGCCCCGACTTGAAGCCCGTTGTTGTAGCCAGCCCTGGAATTTGTCGGCATCCACCGGCCAGACGGGAACATGCACACCTTTATTCTGGAGTTCCTTGTACCATTTACGTCGCGTTTCCGCCGCGTCCAGCCGTGCACTGATCAGCAGCAGGACAATGTCTTCCGGTGGCTCCTTAAGCACCTGCTCAAGCACCGCCCTCCCGTCGCCCAGTTTTCCGGTCGGGAGGTGGATTTCGATGCGCCGCCTTTCCGCAAACAGGGACATGGCACTGAATTCGTCGGCCACGGAATTCCAGTCCAGCTGGTGGTCGGCATGGAACGTCAACCGGTCCTGAAAGCCGGCATCCCGCGCGGCTTTGCGTACCAGGTCGCAGCATTCCTGAACCAGCAGTGGTTCGTCTCCAGAGATCAGATAGACCGGCGACAGGCCTTTCTTCAGGAGTTGGGGGAGCTGGGCCGGTTGCGTCTTCATGGTGTCGAGGTGTCGCCGTCAGACTCGCTGGCCGTGGCCTGGTGCTGTTCACGAATGGTTTGGATGCGCGCTTCAGTCAGCGGAGCGAGGCGGAAAATCACTTGCTGAGCCAGACGATCACTGAGCTGCATCCGAAGCTCTTCTTCTTCACGCTGTTTGGCCAGGACATTGGTCTCGTCATACCGGTAGCTTTCGCTGGCGGTGAGGCGGGTGTCGCCGATCATGGGCACGCGGTCGGCACTGATCAGTTCGATGTTGACGGAATGGCGAAGCGTGTACTCTGCGGCCGCAGCCTGTACCGTGATGGCAGAAGCGCGTCGGTTTTCCTGGAAGCCACTGAGTTGCATGACATAGGCGGCGTCGGCGGCAGGGCTGAGCTCTACCTCACCCAGCTCCAGCTGATTGAGCACAGACTGACAGAGGGTGTCCGGTACATCGGTTGTGCACTCAACGGCCAGCGGCTGCAGGGCCGACGAGACCGGAGGTGCGCCGCGCAACTGAAATCCACAGCCGGTCAGCAAGGCCGCGAGCGCTGCGGCCATGATCGTAAGCGCTGTGGACTTCATTGCGGGGCAATGGGGCATATCAGTTGGCCACCACGTTAACGAGTTTGCCGGGCACAACGATAACCTTGCGCACAGTCGTGCCTTCGGTAAACCGCATGACGTTCTCGTTTTCCAGTGCCAGCTTCTCCAGATCGGCCTTGCTGATATCAGCCGGTACATCCTGTTTTGCCCGCACCTTGCCGTTGACCTGAAGAACAACCTGAATCTGGCTGCGAACCATCGCGTTTGGATCGGCCTCGGGCCACCGGGCATCCACCACCGGCTCCTCGTGACCCAGTGCCTGCCAGAGAGCGTGGCAAACGTGGGGAACGATGGGGGAGAGCACCAGAACTGCCGTATTCAGGGCTTCCTGTCGCACGGCCCGGCTCTGGTCCTGATCGTCGCTCAATCTGGCGACGTCATTCAGCAGTTCCATCACTGCCGCTATTGCGGTGTTGAAGGTGAGGCGACGGCTGACATCGTCACTCACCTTGGCAATGGTCTCGTGGGTTTTGCGGCGCAGATCTTTCTGGGCATCGTTCAACTCGGCCGCATTGAGAGTCGGGGCCGGGCCACCGGACGTATGTTCGCTCACCAGTCGCCACAAACGCTTGAGGAACCGGTGAGCGCCTTCAACGCCGCTGTCTGACCACTCCAGGGACTGCTCGGGAGGTGCCGCAAACATCATGAACAGGCGAACCGTATCGGCTCCGTGCTCATCAATGATGGCCTGAGGATCAATACCGTTATTCTTTGATTTCGACATCTTGGTGACGCCGCCAATTTCCACCGGTTGGCCATCTTCCTTGTGGAGCGCCCGAATCACCTGACCCTTGCCATCGCGCTCGACCGTCACGTCCGCCGGAGCAATCCAGGTCGTTTTGCCCGAATCATCAGTCCGGTAGTAAGTCTCGGCCAGGACCATGCCTTGGCACAGCAAGCGGTTGAACGGCTCCGAGCTGGTCACCAGGCCTACGTCCCGCAGCAGTTTGTGGAAGAAGCGGGCGTACAGCAGGTGCAGGATGGCGTGTTCGATGCCACCGATGTACTGGTCAACCGGCAACCAGTAATTGGCCGCAGCGGGATCCAGCATGCCCTTGTCGTAGTTGGGGCTGCAGAACCGGGCGTAGTACCACGATGACTCCATGAAGGTGTCAAAGGTGTCGGTTTCCAGTGTCGCCGGCTGGCCTTCAAAGGTGGTTTTGGCCCAGTTCGGGTCCGCCTTGATCGGCGACTGCACACCGTCCATTTCGACGTCTTCGGGCAGGGTGACCGGCAGCTGGTCGTCCGGTACCGGACGTTCGGTGCCGTCTTCCAGCGTCATCATCGGAATCGGCGCGCCCCAGTAGCGCTGACGGGAAACACCCCAATCCCGCAGGCGATAGTTCACCGTGCGCTTGCCAATGCCGTGTTCTTCGAGGTAATTGGCGATCTCGTGGAAGGCTTCCTCGCTGGTCAGGCCACTGTACTTGCCGGAGGAGACCAGGGTGCCTTTCTCGGTAAACGCCGCTTCCTGAACGTCAATCTCACGTCCATCCCGGGCCGCGATTACCTGCTTGATCGGCAGACGGTATTTCAGGGCAAACTCGTGGTCCCGCTCGTCGTGGCCCGGTACCGCCATCAGGGCGCCGGTGCCGTAATCAGTCAGCACAAAGTTGGCGATCCAGATCGGAATTTCTTCCTGGGTCAGCGGGTGAATGGCTTTGAACCCGGTGTCGATGCCTTTCTTTTCCATGGTCGCCAGTTCGGCTTCAGCAACCTTGCTTGTGCGGCACTCGTCGACAAACTCCGCGACATCCCGGTGGCGTTCCGCCGCAGCCTTGGCCAGCGGGTGTTCGGCAGCCACGGCCATGTAGCTGACGCCCATCAGGGTGTCCGGGCGAGTGGTGTATACCGTCATTCCCTCGTCACTGTCTTTCAGCGGGAACGTCAGTTCGGTGCCCACCGATTTGCCGATCCAGTTGCGTTGCATGGTTTTGACCTGTTCCGGCCAGTCTTCAAGCTGATCCAGGTCATTCAGAAGTTCTTCGGCGTAGTCGGTAATGCGGATGAACCACTGGGGAATTTTCTTCTGCTCGACCAGCGCACCGGAGCGCCAGCCACGGCCGTCCACGACCTGTTCATTGGCCAGTACCGTCTGGTCGACCGGGTCCCAGTTGACCGTGGACATTTTCTTGTAGACCAGTCCCTTCTCATACAGGCGTGCGAAGAACCACTGTTCCCAGCGGTAGTAATTCGGCTTGCAGGTGGCCAGTTCACGGTTCCAGTCGTAGCCAAAGCCCAGCTGTTTGAGCTGGTTTTTCATGTACTCGATATTGGCGTGGGTCCATTTCGCCGGGGCTGTCTTGTTGGCTATGGCGGCATTCTCGGCGGGCAGGCCGAAGGCGTCCCAGCCCATGGGCTGCATGACGTTCTTGCCCTGCATGCGCTGGTAGCGGGAGATCACGTCGCCGATGGTGTAGTTGCGAACGTGCCCCATATGCAGCTTGCCGCTGGGGTAGGGGAACATGGAAAGGCAGTAGTACTTGGGTTTGCCCGGTTCTTCCTTCACTTCGAAGGTCTTGTTCTCCTCCCAGAAGTTGCGGGCATTCTCTTCTACGTTGCGTGGATTGTATTGCTCGTCCATTCCTGCCATTACCAAAGTTACCCTGTATCAAAATGATGTTCGGAGCGGCCGGACATTCTAACGCACAGAAGGCCTGACAGGTAGTCTGCCAAAATCCCGATCCTGTGCCAGACTGAACAATATCGGAGCATTGCCGAAAGGTCCTGGGCCGGGGTGGCAGGCAGCCGCCCTTCTCTGTAGTTGGTGTGCGTGTTGGAGAGCCGTTATGACTGAACCAGAACGAAACCATCTGTCCGGTAAAGCGCTTGAAGTCTACAACCGGATGCTGGAGCGGGTGCAAGCCGGGTTGAAACAGACCCAGGATGCCTCCCTCGAGACGCTGGAGGATGAGATTCGGAAAGCAATCGAGTTCGAGTACGAACTGGAAGAGATGACCCGGGAGGAAGCAGACCTTCTGGGCGCCTATCTGCAACGCGACCTGGAGCATTTGCTGCATTTCGTGGAGGAAACCGGGGAAGGCCTGACCGATTGGTTGCAGCTGGATATTTCACTGCTTGAGCACCAGCTCGCCGACCAGCTCCTGTCGGTGGCCGACAAGACCTTGGTGGATACCCTGGAGCTTCGGCAAAAACTGGAGAATGAGGATGCCGGCCATTACATCTCCGGCGAAGTGGCCACGGCAGGCATGTTTCGTTGCCTCAACTGCAGCCACATGCGCTGCCTGACGGCAACCAGTCACCTGGAACCCTGCGACGCCTGCGGTTCCCACTACTACGAGCGGGTTACGAGCCGGTGGCCGAGGAAGGAGGAATAACCCGTTCCCGAACGAACACCACCAGGATCAGCGCCAGGGTCAGAACCGGCCAGGATCCCGTTTGCATATAGGGAGTGCTGCCCTTGGCGGTGAATACCTCGCCGTTCAGGGTAGCGCGCTCAAATTGCGGGATGGTTTCGGTGATCCTGCCGCGGTTGTCGATAATGGCTGTCACCCCGTTGTTGGTGCCTCGGAGCATATACCGCCCGGTTTCCAGGGCCCGCATGCGGGCTAGCTGAAGGTGCTGTAGCGGACCGATGGAATTGCCGAACCAGCCGTCATTGCTGATGGTGAGCAGGAGGTCCGCGCCCCGGCTGTTGAAGGCCACAAAGTCGGGATAGGCCACCTCATAGCAGATAAACGGCATGATGCTCATGCCGTTGGCTTGGAGTGGGCCCTGGTATTCCGGGCCGCGGCTGAAACTGCTCATGGGCAGGTCGAAGAAACCAATCAGTCCGCGGAGCAAGCCTTGAAGCGGGACATACTCGCCGAATGGCACCAGCTTCTGCTTGTGATAGATGCCCTCGCCGTTGCCAATGGCCATGATGCTGTTATGGAAGGTGAAGTCCTCTATACGGTCACTGAATCCGTACCAGGGGATTCCGGTAATCAGGGTGCTCTTCCCGCCCAGCTTCTGATCGATGTGGTCGATAATTTTGCCCGCCTGGTCCTGGGGAATGGGGATGGCGGTCTCCGGCCAAAGGATCAGGTCGGCATTCCAGTGCTCTTCGGTCATGCCCAGATAGGTCACAATCTGGTCTTTCAGGAAGTCCGGATTCCATTTGATCTGTTGGGGAATGTTGCCTTGCATCGCGACAAAGCTGGTCGGCTCGGTGCTGACCTGGGTCCACTCAACACGGTTCAGGGACGGGCCAATCAGCCAGGGCGTCACGGCGACGACAAAGACGATCGCTGCTGCCATATGACGGAGGTGTTTGATCAGCCACCACGCAGCGTAGAGTGCAACGGATGTAACTGTAATCCAGAAAGTGACACCGTGGACGCCGGTCAGTGGGGCCAGCCCTGCGAGTGGGCCGTCTGTGTGCGCGGTACCGAGATACAGCCAGGGGAAACCGGTGAGAAGCCAGCCCCGGAGCCAGTCTCCGAGAATCCAGATGGCAGGAAACAGAATCAGCCGCCGGATGGGACTGTTCTTTGCGAGCTTGCCCCAGAACCAGAATGCGAGCGCGTGGAACAGCGCCAGCCCGGCAACGAAGATCACGGTGAGGAGCACAGAAACGGGGATGGAGGTGTTGCCGTACTGGCTGATGCTGATGTAGACCCAGCTGGCACCGCTTCCGAACAGCCCGAGGCCCGTGAACCAGCCGGCCGCGAACAGCCGGTCGGACCCGAGCGGCACAGTCACCAGCAGGATCAGAAGGATCGAGACTGGCCCGAGCCACCAGAGTTCAAAGGGTGAGAAAGTGAGTGTTTGCAGGGCACCGGCCGCCACCAGTGTGGCCGTGCCCAGCCAGCGACTGGCGGAGAGTGGGGAGCTCAGCCCCCTGATGTCTGTAGCTTCAATGCTCACTTCGGGTTACCTGCAACAAACGGATGACTCGGTTATCGGCGTTGGCAATAGTAAAGCGCAAGCCACCGAATTCAACCGTTTCACCGCGCCTGGGCAGGTGACCGAATTCCTTGAGTACAAGGCCGCCGATGGTATCGAACTCTTCCTCATCCAGCTCTGTTTCGAAGAACTCGTTGAAATCGTCGACCGGTGTTACGGCCTTCACCGCGAAGGTGCCGTCGCCGCGGGCCTTGATATGGGTTTCCTCGTCGAAATCGTGCTCGTCCTCGATTTCGCCGACGATCTGCTCCAGCACGTCCTCGATGGTGATCAATCCGGCCGTACCACCGTATTCATCGACCACAATGGCCATGTGGTTGCGGTTTTCCTTGAACTCCTTGAGAAGCTGATTCAATCGCTTGCTCTCAGGTACAAACGTGGGCGGTCGCAGGATTTCACGAATCTTGGACCAGTTGAGTTCATTGTTCAGGGCCAGTGGCAGAAGGTCCTTGGCCAGCAGAACTCCGATGACGTCATCCTGACTGTCACCGATGACCGGGAAGCGACTGTGGGCAGAGGAAATGATTTCGCCCAGAAACTCTTTGGGCTCTTGGGAAGCCTTGACGGTGACCATCTGCGACCGCGGGATCATTATTTCATCCACCCGCATATCGATCACCTGCATCGCACCTTCGATGATGCTCATGGCATCGGTATCGATGATGCTTTGGGACTCAGCGTCCCGGAGGATTTCCAGCACGTCCTCTACGGACTCAGGCCCGCTGGAAAAGGCCTGTGATATACGTTCCAGCCAGGACTTGTTGCCCTGACTGCGACTCGACTGATCGTCGCTCATGAGTCTTTTTCCGTTTCCTCTGCTTCGTAAGGGTTGCCGAATCCGAGTTGCGCCAGCAGCCGGATTTCAAGGGCTTCCATGACCTCGGCATCTTCGTCTTCTACGTGATCGTAGCCCTGAAGATGCAGCATACCGTGTACTACCATATGCGCCCAGTGGGCTGCAGCCGTTTTGTGTTGCTCAGTGGCTTCGTGCTCCACAACGGGCGCGCAAATAACGAGATCTCCCGCCAATGGAACCGTTATACCGGCTGGCGCTTCAAATGGGAAGGACAACACATTGGTCGGTTTGTCCTTACCCCGAAACTCATGATTCAGGGTCTGGCTTTCCAGCGCTCCGACAACGCGGATGGTTACCTCGGATGGGTGATCGCCCAGCCAGGCAGCCTGCGCCCAGGTCTGGAGCAGGGTTTCCTCGGGCACCCCCGAGCCTTCGAAGACGTTCTGGAAATCCACGGTCAGCGCGCTCATGAGCTGGATCCACTCCCGTCATCGAAGGCATCGTAGGCTTCAACGATACGCTGCACCAGCGGGTGACGGACAACATCCTTGGCTTCGAAGCGGGTAAAGCCGATGCCTGTGACCTTGCCCAACACGCCGGCGGCGTGAATAAGGCCGGAATTCTGGCCGCGAGGCAGGTCGACCTGCGTGGTATCCCCGGTGATCACGGCGGTCGAGCCGAAACCAATCCGGGTCAGGAACATCTTCATTTGCTCACGAGTGGTGTTCTGGCTCTCATCGAGAATGATGAAGGAATTGTTCAGGGTCCGGCCGCGCATGAAGGCCAGCGGTGCAATCTCGATCACGCTTTTCTCTATCAGTCGGGTGACCTGATCAAAGCCCAGCATTTCATATAGTGCGTCATACAGGGGGCGCAGGTACGGATCCACTTTCTGCGCCAGATCGCCTGGCAGAAATCCCAGTTTTTCACCGGCTTCCACCGCCGGTCGCACCAGCAGGATGCGCTTGACCTGTTCGTCTTTCAGGGCTTCTACAGCGCAGGCAACCGCCAGCCAGGTCTTGCCAGTGCCGGCTGGCCCGATGCCGAAGTTAATGTCATGGGTGCGAATGTTGTGAACGTATTTTTGCTGGTTTGCGCCCCGGGGCTTGGCCTGCAGCTTGGGTGTCTTGATAACCGTGACTGCGCCGTCAAAGGGCACATCTTCGGGCAGGCGTTCGTAGCCGGTTTCGCGGATGAACAGGTGCACCGTATCGGGCGGAATGTCATCGGCGGCTTCGGTCTCGCGGTACAGATGGCGAATGACCTCCACGGCGGCTGCAACATGCTCGGTTTCGCCCTCGACGCGAAAATGGTGGCCGCGCCGGCCGACTTTAACCTGCAGTCGGCGTTCGATGTGTTTCAGGTTTTCATCGAACTGACCACAGAGGGTTGCCAGGCGGCGCTGGTCCACGGGGTGCAGGTCAAATTGTCTGGAATCGCTGGTGTTCAAAAATGCTCCGTTTTCGTTGGCTCCCCTGGCATTACCAGAATGGGAGTTTGGGTGCCGGTATGGCTTTGGGCTGTGGCCTCAATAAAGCTCGGAGTTCACGGGCCTGCCACGAAGCGAGTTCGCGTAGGCTTCCACGATTTCAACGTCGATGAAGTGGCCCACTACGTCCGGGTTCTCGTGCCGGAAATTTACAATGCGATTGTTCTCGGTACGGCCGGCATATTCTCCGGGGTCTTTCTTGGAGAGCCCGGTTACCAGAATGCGCTGAGTGGAGCCAACCATCTTGCGGCTGATATCCATGACATTCTGGTTGAGCCGGTCCTGGAGAATCGCCAGCCGCTGCTTCTTGACCTCGATCGGGGTGTCGTCAGGAAGATCTGATGCCGGCGTACCCGGGCGGGCGCTGTAAACAAAGCTGAAGGACATGTCGAAACCGATGTCGTTGATCAGCTTCATGGTGTCTTCAAAGTCTTTCTCCGTCTCGCCGGGGAAGCCAATGATGAAGTCCGACGAAAAACTGATGTCCGGACGGATCTTCCGCAAGCGGCGCAGTTTCGATTTGTACTCCAGCGCGGTGTGGCCACGCTTCATTGCTGCCAGGACACGGTCTGAACCGCTTTGCACGGGCAGGTGCAGGTGACTGACGAGCTCCGGAACCTGCTCGTAAACATCGATCATCGCATCGGTAAATTCCACCGGATGAGAGGTGGTGTACCGGATTCGGTCGATCCCGTCGATGGTCGCAATCAGGGAGATCAGCTCCGCGAGGTCCATAATGTCGCCATCATGGGTCTCGCCCCGGTAGGCATTTACGTTCTGCCCCAGCAGATTCACTTCACGCACACCCTGGCTGGCCAGATGCGCCACTTCGGCAATGACGTCATCGGCAGGCCGGCTCACTTCCTCGCCACGGGTGTAGGGCACCACGCAGAAAGTGCAGTACTTGCTGCAGCCTTCCATGATGGAAACAAAGGCTGAGGGGCCATCGGCCCCGGGCTCGGGCAGGTTGTCGAACTTCTCGATCTCCGGGAAGCTGACGTCGACCACACCGACGCCGTTACCTTTGGCGCGAACCTCGGTAATCATGTCGGGCAGGCGGTGCAGGGTTTGCGGACCAAACACCATGTCTACGTAGGGCGCGCGGTCAATGATGGCCTGACCTTCCTGGCTGGCGACGCAGCCGCCCACGCCGATGATCAGATCGGGTTTGCTGTTCTTCAGGGATTTCCAGCGGCCAAGCTGATGAAATACCTTCTCCTGGGCTTTTTCCCGGATGGAGCAGGTATTCAGCAGCAGGATGTCTGCGTCCTCTGGCGTGTCCGTCATCTCAACGGTTTCGCCGGTACGCAGGAGGTCCGCCATTCGGGATGAATCGTACTCATTCATCTGGCAGCCGTGGGTTTTGATAAACAGCTTCTTGGCCATGGGTCTCAACGTATTCTGGTGGATGGTGCGCCGGGATTTGCGATTCTGGATTGCTGGCGCGATCAAAAAGGAACTGCGTATTATAACGGGGTGCTCATTCTTCAACCACCATTGTCTCGGCTTGTAGCTAGTTCAATGTGGTATTATTGGCCGCTTTCGTACTTGCAGACCCTGAATTCAAATGACTCCCGAACGTCTTGCCCGCATCAAACAAACATTGGACACCCGCCAGCCGGACCTTCGGGTGCTGACCGATCAGGTCCACAAGCCCCGAAATCTGTCCGCCATTATCCGCTCCTGCGATGCTTTCGGTCTGGCCAACATGCACGTGGTCTGGCCCAGGGAAGGTTTTCGGGCGTTCCGGAAGACGGCGGGCGGTAGCTACAATTGGGTCACTACGCTTACGCACCGGACCATGGATGCGGCAATCGGCGAGTTGAAGGGGCAGGGCCACAAACTATATGCAGCCCAGCTGTCCGATCGCGCAGTGGATTATCGCGAGGTGGACTTTACCGTGCCCTGTACCGTCATCCTTGGCAATGAGGTGGACGGCGTGAGCGCGGATGCGGCGGAGCAAGCGGATGAGCATATTGTGATTCCGATGATGGGCATGGTGGAATCCCTCAACGTGTCGGCCGCCTGCGCGATTATTCTGGCGGAGGCCCAGCGCCAGCGTAAGTCAGCAGGTCTCTACGACTACCGCAGGCTGCCCGATGACGAATACCAGCGACTGCTCTTTTGCTGGTGCCAGCCAACGGTCAAACGCTATTGCGATGACCGCAAGCTGCCGTATCCGCCGATTGATCCGGACACGGGAGAGCTGGTCGACGGTGTCGGCTGGATGAAGGAGATTCGCAAGCTTCGGCATCCGCACCTGGAGCACGCCGAATAAAACGAGACCCAGTCGTCTTGCCGGCTTTGGAAGCCGGGCCGTTGCTGCTGTTTCTGTATTTCACTCTTTTTGTTGATTTGCGGTTGTGCGGGTAACTCTGCAAGACGGAAATTGACTGGTATTTTCAAGTTTCAGCGTCCGAACATTATGCCCTCTATACGACCGCTGGATGGTGCCTGAAAACTCACGGCATTCCCCCAAAGCAGTGGGAGTCTGGATTCGACCTGCCTAATCACTCCTCCCGAGCTTCCAAATACCGCTGCAACTGCTCCCTGAGAGCTTTTGGCAGACGGGTAATGGTGAGTGCATCCTTGTCCCGGTCGTAGTAAATCGCCTGGTTGACCAGGTCCGAGGAGAAGGAAACGCTCATGCCACCACCAGATCCGGCGATGCGGACGAGCTTTTTGACCTTGCGGTGGTCCGGGTGAAGTACGCCGCTTTCCGGTAGTTCGGTGGTCTTTGATGCGAACTCCTTGAAGCGTTGGGGTTCGCTCTCATCCAGGTATCCGGAGAGCGCTTCGATCTCGACCGGCTCCCCGAGGGCATGCTGTTCCTTGCAGAACTCGTAGGCCCGGCTCCGTACTTCGCCGGCTTTCTCCGGTTCGGAAGATTTGGCAAAGGCTTCGACCGCATCAAGGAAGGTGACGGTTTCTTTTTCCACGTCTACCTGGTTGGTAAACCCTGCCAGGCGGATGAACATCTCACCGGGTTCACCAGTTCCTCGACCGTGGACAAGGGTCAGGTAATTCTCTGCACCATTCTCACTGCGCCAATCATCCAGCTCAATGCGCACGGCCAGGTTCAGACGGGAAAGACTGAGCACGTCAGTGGCGTCCAGTGCCTGGTTACCGTCGAAACGCAGGGCGCTGTCGCTCTCCAGAATCAGCAGGTATACCACTTCGGTGTCCGCCAGGGTCTCGTGGACAATCATCAGGTGGCCCTGAAACTCTTCCTGGCTTCCTGTGAGGAGCTCCTGCCACTGACCGAACAGGCGGTCGGTCATCGAGCTGAAACTCTGCCTGTCATCAAGGTAGTCTTTGAGCCAGCTACTGAACGGACATTCGCCAATGTCTTCCGAGAAGCGGCCGTATTTCTTGCCCGGTTTACTGTTGAACAGGCGCTTCATTTGCTTGTGCAGTGATTCGTAGTCGCCTCCGGGTTCAGAAAGGACTTCCCCGGACTGAAGGCGGGCGGGCTGACCTGGTTGATATTGGCTGGCAAAGGCGGTGCGTAGGTGTTTGATGGCCATGCTCGGATTCTCTTGCGACGTGCAATAAAAAAGCCCCGGAGGCACTTCTGGCCTGCGGGGCTTGTGTGCAACCCAGAGGTCAGATGCGCTTGCTCCGGACCAACTGTTGAACCAGCTGACTGACAGCGGCAGGAATCTCCTGATCGCTATCAGCGGAAACGGAGGCAGAGGCTACATCGGAACCGAGGTTGACCGCAACGGCGATCAGGCCATGTGAAGACAGCAGCTGAGCTGTCCGGCGGCGGTCGTCAGCGTCGCCGGCATTGTCTTCGGTGACCACGACTGCGGTCTTGCCCTGATCGAAGAGCGCACGCTCGACGGCGAGCGCCAGCGCTGGCGCGTGCTTGCCGTTGCATCCAATGATGGCGGGCCTCTGAGCCAGTCTACGCTCGCGTTCGTCCGGGCTGACAGGGTCGAGAGATTCCAGGCCGTCTGCCAGGCCAGCGATCATGCCGGCGCCAACGGTGACGTTGGAAAGCCGGTCGATCACGATGAAGCTGCCCGTGGCATGATTGCGCTGGTAGGCGTCAAAGGCGATGGGCTGGTTCAGGGTGAGTTCGCACAGGCCGATTTCGTTCAGTTGCAGCTTGCTCGGGTTGGCATTCTGCTCGAGTGTGTTTACGTCGGTCTGGTGATGGATCTTCTTGACCGTACCGGAGGTAAAGGTTGGCCCGAGTTTGATGTCATAGAGTCGACCGGTTTCCAGCGGTGCGTCTGTCATCCAGACGATGTTGGCATTGAAGCGGTTGTCGACTTCCGGCTCGTCCTCCACCTTGACCAGCATGTCACCGCGGCTGATATCGATCTCGTCAGTCAGAGTAAGTGTCACGGCCTGGTCGATGTAGGCTTCGTCCAGGTTCCCGTCGAAGGTGACAATGTCCTTCACCGTGCTGGTGCGACGGGAGGGCAGCACCATGACCTGGTCGCCCGGACGCACCACGCCGGAGGCGATAGTGCCGCAAAAGCCGCGAAAGTTCAGGTTGGGGCGATTCACATACTGTACCGGGAACCGGAAGTGCTCCAGATTCTTGTCTCGGGAAATCTCGACGGTTTCCAGGATGTCCATCAGCGGCTGACCGGTGAACCAGGGGGTGTTTTCGCTCTTGTTGACGACGTTATCGCCTTCAAGGGCGGAAATCGGCACGAACCGAATATCTTTCAGGCCGAGCTTGGTAGCAAAGGCCAGATATTCATCCTTGATTTCGTTGAAGCGTTCTTCGCTGAAATCCACCAGATCCATTTTGTTCACGGCCACGACAATGTGGCGAATGCCCTGAAGCGAGGCAATGAACGAATGGCGTCGTGTCTGGGTCAACACGCCGTGGCGGGCATCGATCATCAGGATTGCCAGTTGGGCTGTCGATGCGCCAGTCGCCATGTTTCGGGTGTACTGTTCGTGCCCCGGGGTATCCGCAATGATGAACTTGCGTTTGTCGGTCGAGAAGAAGCGATAGGCAACGTCGATCGTAATACCTTGCTCACGCTCGGCCTGGAGGCCATCGACCAGCAGCGCCAAATCAAGCTTTTCGCCGGTGGTACCCATCTTGGCGCTGTCTGTTTTCAGGCTCGCCATGTGATCTTCGTAGATCATTTTGGTGTCGTGCAGCAGGCGGCCGATCAGGGTGCTTTTGCCGTCATCGACGCTGCCGCACGTCAGCAGGCGCAGCAGCTCTTTGTTCTCGTGTTGCTTCAGGTAGGCCTGAATATCTTCAGCAATCAGATCAGACTGGTGTGACATCTTAGAAATACCCTTCCCGCTTCTTCTGTTCCATGGACCCGGCTGAATCGTGGTCAATGACCCGCCCCTGACGTTCGGAGCTGGTTGCCAGCAGCATCTCCTGAATAATCTCAGGCAGGGTGTCTGCCTCGGATTCGATGGCGCCGGTCAGCGGGTAGCAGCCGAGGGTTCGGAAACGGACCGATTTCATCATCGGCGTTTCGCCTTCCTTCAGCGGCATGCGGTCGTCGTCCACCATGATCAATGTGCCGTCGCGTTCAACCACCGGTCGCTTGGCAGCATAGTAGAGGGGAACGATTTCGATGTTTTCGAGATAGATGTACTGCCAGATGTCCAGTTCTGTCCAGTTGGACAGCGGGAACACCCGAATACTCTCGCCCTTATTGATCTTGCCGTTGTAGATGTTCCACAGTTCGGGACGCTGGTTCTTCGGGTCCCAGCGATGATATTCATCGCGGAACGAATAGACCCGTTCCTTGGCCCGGGATTTCTCCTCGTCGCGACGGGCGCCCCCGAACGCTGCATCGAACTTGTACTTGTCCAGCGCCTGTTTCAGGGCCTGGGTTTTCATGATGTCGGTATGCTTGGCGCTGCCATGGGTGAACGGTCCAATGCCCTGCTTGATACCGTCCTCGTTCTTGTGGACGATCAGATCAAGACCGTACTCCTTCACCTTGCGATCCCGGAAATCGATCATGTCCTTGAACTTCCACGTGGTGTCCACGTGCATCAGCGGAAAAGGAGGCTTGCCAGGATAGAAGGCTTTACGTGCAAGGTGCAGCATGACAGCGGAATCCTTGCCGATAGAGTAGAGCATGACCGGGTTATCGAACTCGGCTGCCACTTCCCGGATGATGTGGATGCTTTCCGCTTCCAGCTGCTTCAGGTGCGTGAGGTTGTATGTGGTCATGGTGTTCCGTTGCCGCGGTGCGGGCCTTGATGGCTGTGCAAATTAGACCTGTAACTATACCAGAGCCGGCAAGGGTATAAGAAGCGCCGCAACTAGAGTTTGGCGTTATAATAATATAGCGGCAAAGCGGAAATTGCCGCGATGGGATAGAGGTAGTGGCGGTGAGAAATCAGGTCGGATCGTGGGAATCCGCGAGTAGCTTGGCCACGTAGCGATCCACGTAGTCAAATCCGTTGCCTTCGAATTCGGCAAACTGGATGCCGAGATGGAACTCGTCCCGCGCGACGCGGCGCATATGCACAATGTTCCCATCGGCAATAATGGATACCGGCTGGGTGGCAACGACAGGCACTGAAAAACGGGTTTTGACGGAAATCCAGTTGCCCGGAGCAGGACTTTGCTGGTTGGGTATGAGGGCTTTGACGGCTTCCCGGCTGCAGGAAATCATCACACCGGTTCGCGAGAGGTTGGCAACCGAGCAGGTCAGGCAGGAGCCATCCGGCTTTTCTACGGTAATTTCGGTTGAAACATCGACGCGCTGTTGGTTGCGAAGATTGGTTTTTATGGCGACTGGTTTCATGGCTACTCGTCTGGCGTGGCTGGTTTCGAATGCGGCTGCCTTTCCCATAAATCCCTTCCAGAAAAAATACTTAAGCCCGCTGAATCTTAATTGTTTACTTAATGATCGGCAAGAAGCCTGTAGTTCATTGTGGCAGATTTGTTACGTTATTCTGAACAAGACGTCACAAATTTTGACACAAGTCAGATCAGGCCATTGTGTTATTGGTCAGCTTATTCTGTGTGGTGGGGAGTGACCAGGGCGGCAGATTGATGCGCCCTGGTCTCGAGGCAGATTGTCAGTCAGAAAGCTTCCTGATCAGGATCTCGTTAAAGAGCTTGGGGTTGCCCTGTCCCTTGGAGGCTTTCATTAATGGCCCCATAAAGCCGCCCAGCATTTTCTTGCGCTTTTTGGGGTCTTCCTCGTTTTGGTATTGAGCCACCTGGTCCGGCATGCCCGCCAGAACCTCATCGACCATTCTCTCGAGTTCGCCGGTATCGGATACCTGCTTGAGCCCCTTGGCATCAATAATGGCATCAACGTTGTCGTTTTCACCGGACCAGAGTGCGTCGAAGACTTTCTTGGCGCCGGCTGAGGAAATGGTGTTGTCGGCAATGCGCACCACCAGATCGCCGAGCTGTGTGCCGGAAATCGGAGACTCTGAAACGGACTTCTCTTCCGCGTTCAGGCGGGCGGAAAACTCGCCCTGAATCCAGTTGGCGGTCAGCTTGGCGTCTTTGCCATGGCTGACGGCGTCCTCGAAGAAGGTCGCCAGTCGGGCGTCGCCGCTGAGCAGTCCGGCGTCGTAGTCGTTCAGGCCGTACTGCTCCCTGAATCGCGCCTTGCGGGCATCCGGCAGTTCCGGAAGACGTTTGCGTGCATCCTCGATGAAGGCATCATCAATTTCCACCGGCAGCAGGTCGGGGCAGGGGAAGTAGCGATAGTCGTTGGCCTCTTCCTTCGTGCGCATGGAGCGGGATTCGTCCCGGTCACCATTGTACAGCCGGGTTTCCTGTTCAATGACGCCACCGTCTTCGAGGATGTCCATCTGCCGCTCAACTTCGTGAGCAATGGCCTGTTCCATGAATCGGAACGAGTTGAGGTTCTTGGTCTCGGTACGGGTGCCAAGTGTGCCGGAGCCTTTTGGCTTCAGTGAAATGTTAACGTCGAACCGCATGGAGCCCTGGGACATGTCACCGTCACAGATGCCCAGCGACGTCACCAGGCTGTGCAGTTTTTTGGCGAAGGCAACAGCTTCTTCGGCGCTGGTCATGTCCGGTTCGGTGACGACTTCAATCAGAGGGGTGCCGGCCCGGTTCAAGTCAACCCCGGTCATGCCGTGGAAGTCCTCGTGCAGTGACTTCCCGGCGTCTTCTTCCAGGTGGGCGTGGTGAATGCGTACACGCTTGGTCTCGCCGTTGGCCAGATCCAGATCGACATAACCGGGTCCTACGATCGGGCGTTCAAGCTGGGTGGTCTGGTAGCCCTTGGGCAGGTCCGGATAGAAATAATTCTTGCGCTCGAAAACCGAGCGACGCTCGATTTCGGCGTTCACCGCCAGGCCAAACATGACCGCATAGCGGAAGGCCTGCTCGTTTGGAACCGGCAGGGTGCCCGGCATGGCCAGGTCAACGGCATTGGCCTGGGTGTTGGGTTCAGCGCCATAGGCGGTGCTGGAACCGGAAAAGATCTTCGTTTTGGTGGCGAGCTGAACGTGAATTTCCAGCCCGATCACAATATCCCATTGCATGGTGTCATTCTCCTTTTCGGGCTTACTGCGGTTCACGCTGGTGCCAGTCGGTCACCTGCTGGAATTGATGGGCGGCGTTCAGCAACCGGGCCTCGGAGAAATAATCTCCGATGATCTGCAGGCCAACGGGCAGTCCATCCACGAATCCGGCCGGCACCGACATGGCCGGGACGCCTGCCAGGTTGATGGCAATGGTGAAGATGTCCTCCAGGTACATGGTAACCGGATCGTTGGTCTTCTCGCCCAACGCAAACGCGGGAGAGGGGGTGGTCGGACTCATCAGGACGTCTACCTCCTTGAAGGCATTGATGAAGTCCTGCTGGATCAGGCGGCGAACCTTCTGGGCCTTGAGGTAGTAGGCGTCAAAATAACCGGCGGACAGGGCGTAGGTGCCCACCAGGATTCGACGTTTCACCTCGGTGCCAAATCCTTCCGCCCGGGTCCGGGTGTAGAGGTCCATCAGGTCTTTCGGGTCTTCGCAGCGATAGCCGTAGCGGACGCCGTCAAAGCGGGACAGGTTGGCCGATGCCTCTGCGGGCGCGATCACGTAGTAGGCTGCAATGGCGAGCTTGGCGTTGGGCAGGGACACTTCCTTGACCGTCGCGCCCAGCTTTTCGTACTCCCGGACGGCAGCCCGGATCTGCTCCTCCATGGCAGGGCTGAGCTGATCTGAGAAGTATTCCTTCGGCAGGCCGATCCGGAGGCCTTTCAATGGCTCGTTCAGGGTGGCGGTGTAGTCCGGAACTGCCCGGTCCAGTGAGGTCGAATCCTTTGGGTCGAACCCGGCCATCACGTTCAGCATGAGCGCGTTGTCTTCGGCTGTGCGGGCGATGGCGCCGCCTTGGTCAAGGCTGGAGGCGAAAGCGATCATGCCGTAGCGGGAGACTCGACCATAGGTCGGTTTGAGGCCCGTCACACCGCACAAGGCGGCCGGCTGGCGAATCGAGCCGCCGGTGTCGGTGGCGGTCGCTGCCGGCACCAGTCGTGCCGCGACCGCTGCTGCGGAGCCGCCGGAAGAACCGCCGGGTACCCGCTTCTCGCCTTTGCTCAGGCCCCAGGGATTGGTTACTGCGCCAAAATGGCTGGACTCGTTGGAGGAACCCATGGCGAATTCGTCCATATTGGTCTTGCCCAAACACACCGCCCCGGCCTTGCGGAAGTTGTCAGTCACGGTGGCATCATAGGGCGGGACGAAGTTCTCCAGCATTTTCGAGCCACAGGTGGTGCGCACGCCGTTGGTGCAGAAAATGTCCTTGTGGGCGAAGGGAATGCCGGTCCAGGGCGTGGCGTTGCCAGCGGCGCGCTGGGCGTCAGCGGCTTGGGCATCGGCCAGGGCCTGCTCCTCGGTCACGGTAATAAAGCTGTTGTACTTGCTGTCTTCCTGCTTGAGGCGATCGAGGAACTGTTGCGTCAGCTCCACGCTTGAAATCTTGCCGCTCTCCAGTTCCCGGGAAAGCTCTGCTACGGATTTGTTGTGCATGATGATTCCTGAAATCGCTGGTCGTCAGATCACTCAATAACGCGGGGTACGAGATAAAGACCGTTCTCGGTGGCCGGGGCAATGGCCTGGAAGGCTTCCCTCTGATTGGTCTCGGTTACCTCGTCCGGACGCAGGCGCTGAACAGCATCAAGGGGGTGGGCCATAGGCTCGACGCTCTCTGTATCGGCGGCGCTGAGCTGGTCAACCAGATCAAGGATGTTTCCGAGATCGTTCTCCAGGGCCGAAACTTGCTCGTCGTCTACACGAATGCGAGCGAGCACAGCGACTTTTTCAATGTCCTCACGGGAAATGGTCACGCATTGCCTCCCAGATAAATGAAATGTCTTTAATGAAAGTCCTCTGACCACACAAGGATTACCTGCGATGTGTGTCGTTGGGAGAATGCTTTCCAGGATCCTGTGGTGCCAAACATGGCGGAGCACAAGCGCCATGGCGAGGTGCCTGCGGGGGCTCTGGAACACATTCTTCGGACGGCCTTTCACCTTAGCCAAAAAAGAAAGAGCGTATGGTAACAGATTCGAACAAAGGCGGGAGGGCCGAAGGTATGGGGGGGATGTGTGAACCGTAAGGCGCACGGCCTTTTCGCGCCTTGCCTGCAGGGGTGCTCACTGCTAAAGTTGCCGCATCTTTTCTATGCGACTGCAACTCTCAGGTTGAAACTACACGAATGTTGATCAAAAGACTCCGAGGCTTATTCTCCAGCGACCTGTCCATCGACCTGGGCACCGCGAACACCCTTATCTATGTGCGTGAGCGCGGCATCGTGCTGAACGAGCCGTCGGTGGTGGCCATTCGCACCAACAACTCCCAGAAAATGGTGGCCGCCGTCGGTGCGGAAGCCAAGCGTATGCTGGGACGTACACCGGGCAACATTACTGCCATTCGCCCGATGAAGGATGGCGTGATCGCAGACTTCGTGGTGACCGAGAAAATGCTGCAGCACTTTATTCACAAGGTGCACGAAAACAGCTTTATCACTCCGAGCCCACGCGTTCTGGTATGTGTGCCCAGCAAGTCTACGCAAGTTGAGCGCAAGGCCATTCGTGAGTCCGCCCTGGGTGCCGGTGCCCGGGAAGTGTTCCTGATTGAAGAGCCGATGGCCGCTGCCATTGGTGCCGGCCTGCCGGTAGAAGAGGCCAGCGGTTCGATGATCGTCGACATCGGCGGTGGTACGACCGAAATCGCTATCATCTCCCTGAACGGCATTGTTTACGCCGAATCCGTACGAGTTGGTGGCGACAAGTTTGACGAGGCCATCGTGACCTATGTTCGGCGCAACTACGGCAGCCTGATCGGTGACTCCACTGCCGAGCGCATCAAGCACGAGATTGGTTGTGCCTACGAAGGTCTCGAGATTCGCGAGATCGACGTTCGGGGCCGCAACCTGGCAGAAGGCGTTCCCAGGGCCTTTACCCTGAACAGCGAGGAGATCCTTGATGCGCTGCAGGAGTCCCTTGCACAGATTGTTCAAACCGTAAAAAGTGCTCTCGAGCAGTCGCCGCCCGAGCTGGCCTCCGATATCGCCGAGCGTGGTATCGTGCTGACCGGCGGTGGAGCCCTGCTGAGAGGTCTGGACAAGCTCCTCAGTGAGGAAACAGGCTTGCCGGTTATTATTGCGGAAGACCCACTGACCTGTGTTGCCCGTGGTGGCGGCAAGGCGCTGGAAGTGATTGATCGGGGTGGCATTGGAATGTTCTCCCAGGAGGGATAATCCTGTAGGGAGGGTTCGCCATTAAGACCATCTTTGTCCAGGGCCCGGTACCGGGTTTCCGACTCTTTCTCATAGTCATTGTATCGGCAACCCTGGTGGTTGCCGATGCGCGTTTCGACAAGCTCTCTTTCGTCCGCAGCACAATTGCGACTGGCCTGGCGCCCGTCTATTGGCTCGGCAACGCCCCCTACGAGTTCAGTGACTGGGTTGCCGGTCTATTCGTCAACAAGGAAGATCTCCAGCAGGAAAACGAGGATCTCAAGGCTCGCCTGATGATTCTGGAGCGCCGTGCGCTCAAGTACGCCGCGCTTGCTTCCGAAAATAATGAACTGCGACGTCTGATGAATTCCTCCGAAGTACTCGATGACCGCGTCATCGTAGGTGAGGTTGTCGGCGTATCGCCAGATCCCTTCTCCCACGAAGTCATTATCAACAAAGGCGAGAGTGACGGCCTGAAACCCGGACAGGCCGTTCTGGACGCCCATGGACTGATGGGGCAGGTTGTTCAGACCAGTCAGATCACTTCCCGTGTGCTGCTGGTGTCAGACAGCAGTCACGCCGTACCGGTCGAGGTGGTGCGGAACGGGCTCAGAGCAATTTTGCTGGGCACCGGCGACGCGAACACGCTGGATCTCGTTCACGTTCCGGACACCGCCGACATCCGCGAGGGCGACTTGCTCGTCAGTTCCGGCCTGGGGGGGCGGTTCCCGCGTGGCTATCCGGTCGCCGAGGTAGGGCTGATCAATAAAGAGCCGGGGGAGCCTTTTGTGTCCATCGAGGCGACACCCAGGGCCGAGCTGAATCAGAGCCGATTGGTGCTCGTGGTATTCCCGCCCACTGTCGACCGTGAGGCGCCTCTGGAAGAGGGTGGAGAAACCGCAGACGAAGCCGATCAAGGTTCCGGACAGGAGGGAGCAGGCTGATGTTGTCCGTTATCAGTTATCCGGTGTTTGCCCTGTCCGTCGTGGTTGCTCTGGTACTGAGCATTTCTCTGTTTCCGGTTGGCTGGTTCGAGTTCCGTCCGGAGTGGGTCGGGCTTGTCGTATTTTACTGGACCTTTCGGGCGCCTGCCCAGTTCGGTATCTTGCTGGCCTGGTTTCTCGGGCTCTTGCTGGATGTGCTTGAGGCCACGCCCCTCGGCCTCAATGCCCTGGCCATGGGCTTGATCGCATTCCTCGTATTGACGGTGCATCAGCGTCTGCGTATGTATCCACTGCCGCAACAGTGCCTGATGGTCTTTCTGCTGTTGGGGATTAACCAGATGCTCGTTCATTTCATCAAGCAGATGCTCGGTGGCGACGATGCCGGCTTCAGCTATCTGTGGCCGGCCCTGACCAGCGCCCTGGCCTGGCCGGTATTCTGTGTCCTGCTGGACAATATCAATCGTAAGTTGGGATAAGCATGGCCACGATCATTCTCGCATCGGCCTCTCCCCGACGCTCCGAACTCCTGCAACAGATTGGCGTGACGTTTTCGGTACAACCGGCGCACGTGGATGAAACGCCCCGTCCGGGCGAGCTGCCGGAACACTATGTGGAGCGTCTGGCGCGGGACAAGGCGCTGGCCGTCGCGGCGACCTCGCCGGGGGCACTCGTGCTGGGATCCGATACTTCGGTTGTTCTGGACGGGGTAATCCTCGGGAAGCCTGGCAGCCCGGGCGATGCCGTTGAGACCCTGCTCAGACTCTCGGGTGCCACGCATCAGGTAATGACCGCCGTGGCTCTGGCCGAGGACAACCGATGCGCGTCGCGCGTCGTAACCACTGAAGTCACCTTCCGCCCCCTCTCGAAGGCGGAAATTGAGGCGTACGCCGCCAGTGGCGAACCGATGGACAAGGCAGGAAGCTATGGAATTCAGGGTCTTGGTGGTATTTTTGTCAGTAAACTACAGGGCAGTTACAGTGCTGTGGTGGGTTTGCCGCTGCTGGAAACTGCGGCCCTGCTGGCAGATGCCGGTCATCCGGTCTGGGAAAACTGGCCAAACAGTCTGGAGAGCCGAACATGAGTGAAGAGATCCTGATCAACGTGACACCAGTGGAAACCCGCGTGGCACTGGTTGAAAACGGGATGTTGCAGGAAGCCTACATTGAGCGTACCAGCCGCAAAGGCATCGTTGGCAACATCTACAAGGGCAAGGTGGTCAGGGTGCTTCCCGGCATGGAGGCGGCATTTGTCGACATAGGCCTGGAGCGCGCTGCGTTTATCCATGCGTCGGACGTGGTGTCCCAGTCTGGTGGGGACGAGCCCAGTGAAGGGCCGAAAACCGTGCCGGATATCCGGACCCTGCTTCGGGAAGGTCAATCCCTGGTAGTGCAGGTGACCAAGGATCCGATCGGCACCAAAGGGGCCCGGCTGACTACCCAACTCTCCATTCCCTCCCGTTATCTGGTGTTCATGCCAGGCGTAAACCACGTTGGTATTTCCCAGCGAATTGAGGATGAAACCGAACGGGCCCGGCTTAAGGGCCTGGTGGAAGAGGCGGCGGCCGAGGAGACTGAAGCGCGGGGCGGTTATATTATCCGCACGGCCGCGGAAGCGGCATCGCCGGAAGAACTGATCGGTGACATGACCTACCTGCACCGTCTCAGTCAGTCCATCCACGAACGGATTGCGCGGGTGCAGGCGCCGGCAGTGATTTATCAGGATCTGCCACTTTTTATCCGGACCATCCGGGATCTTATCCGCCCGCAGACTGAAAAGGTGCGGATCGATAGCCGCGAGAGCCACCAGCGGGTGATGGAGTTTGTCGAGGAGTTTGTAACCGAATTCTCCGACAAGGTGGAATATTATCCGGGTGAACGACCGATTTTTGATCTCTATTCAGTCGAGGATGAAATCCAGAAAGCGCTCAGCCGCAAGGTTCAGCTGAAGTCCGGTGGCTACGTCATTATTGACCAGACCGAAGCAATGACGACCATCGACATCAACACCGGTGGCTTTGTCGGACATCGGAATCTGGAAGAAACCATTTTCAAGACCAATCTGGAAGCGGCCCGTTCCATCAGCCGGCAACTGCGACTGCGCAACCTGGGCGGCATTATCATTATTGATTTCATCGACATGGAGGATCCTGAGCACCAGCGCCAGGTCCACCGCATGCTTGAAAAGATGCTCGAGCGGGATCATGCCAAGACCAAGATCACCGGCGTCTCGGAACTGGGCCTGGTAGAGATGACCCGGAAACGAACCACGGAGAGTCTGGGGCAGGTGCTCTGCGAGCCCTGTCCGATTTGTGATGGCCGAGGTTTCCTGAAGACCAGCGAGACCGTGTGCTATGAGATCTTCCGGGAAATCCTTCGGGTGAACCGGGCCTACGATGCTGAAAACTATCTGGTAATGGCATCGCAGAGCGTGGTCGATCGCCTGCTGGATGAAGAGTCAGACAATGTCGCGGATCTCGAAACGTTTATCAGCAAGACCATTCGCTTTCAGGTGGAACCGTTCTACAGTCAGGAGCAGTATGATGTTGTCTTGCTCTAATCCGAGGGCTGTCTGTCGGCGCGGGGAGTAAGCCCAATTGATGTCGCCCCCTGACCGCGAGTCCCCAGTATCGGATCATCAGTCTGAGAGTCCGCCGGTCAGGTTTGCCGCGCGGGTTTCCAGCCTCGTCTGGTGGTTTCTTCTGCTGGTGCTGGTGGTGTTCGCGTTGTACGCAGGGGTAGGGCGCCAGCTCACGCGCAATGTCGATGCCTTCGCGGATGACCTGGCCAGTGAACTGTCGGCCCGTCTCGGTCAGGATGTTGTCATTGGCGGCCTGTCCTCGCGCTGGTACTGGCTGGATCCCTCCTTTACGGCAGAGCAGATATCCATAACCAATCCAGATTCCGGGGTGACCGTCGCCCGGGTCGATCATCTTCGTATCCGGTTCGATTTCCTGTCCTCACTGCGCCGGTTGCGGGTTGTTTTTGAAGATTTCGAACTCGATGGCGTCGAGCTGACCCTCAATCAGTCCGAGGCGGGAGAAGTGGGCGTGAAGGGGGCCGACCTCCCCGAGCCAGTTAACAACCGGCTCAAGCATTGGCTCGAACTGGCAGGAGACTGGCTGTCCGAACCGTATGTCAAAATCACCCGATTCAGCCTGGGTGTCCAGGACAATGAGGGGCACCAGCGCCATGTCTATATCCCCCAACTGGACATGGTTTACCGGCAGGGACTTTTTCGGGCCTCGGGTCGTGCCATCAAGTCCGGAACCACAGAGCAGCTGGCAAGTTTCAGTCTGGTTGGGCAACATTTTTTTCGCGGCGACTTCACCGGGCAACTCTACCTGGACGTGAACTCCGGTCGGCTTTTCGATGGCCTGATAGATGAATACCATTGGCGGGACATCCGCGTTGAGGGCTTTGACCTCGGCGGCGAAGCCTGGCTCACGTTCCGTGACGGCCAGATTGTGCAGGTAAATGGAATGCTGGAAACGCCCTATATGCAATTGGGCGTAGGCATGGAGTCCCTGGCCCCGATTGAAAATATACGGGCACGGTTTGGGTGGCGACGATCCCAGGATGCTCTGTCCGAAGTGTCTGCTTCTGCCCAGGCGGATAGCCCGGGAGAGTGGCACCTCCAAAAGCTGGAGTGGACCTGGAATGGTGACGACGTGTCTCCTTTCAGCTTCCGCCTGGCGCCCGAGAATGGCGGTCTCAGGGTTATCGCCGATGCCTTGCCTCTCGGACCTACCCGCAGGCTCCTGTCGCTGTTACCCATGCTCCCGGCGAAAGGGGCGGATGCGTTGAAGAACTACCGTCCCGATGGTTATCTGGACCGGCTGTCTTTATGGCTTCCGAGTACAACCGACGACAGTTTCGAACTTTCCGGTAACCTCCGCGACATCAGCGTGCAGGCCTTTGGTGGCGCCCCCGGCATAACGGGATTATCTGGTTCCCTGTATCTGAAGCCGGGCGCCGGTTATGTTGACATCGAGGATGGCGAGGCGCCGGCCACCCTGGCATTCCCCAAGCTGTATGACGGGGGTTGGGCATTTTCCGACGTCGAAGGGCTGGTTGCCTGGCAGTTCGATGGCACGGTAACCCGCATCTTTTCCGACAACATGCGCATTGCCTATGACGACACCACCAGCTTCTCCGGCGCGTTTGATCTGAAGCTGGACCGGGAAGGTGAGAATAATCTGGGGCTTCGGGTCGGGATTGAGAATGCAACCGAGTCCATGCTGGCGGAATTCGTGCCGTCCAAGGTGGTTAATCCTGAGCTTTATCAATGGCTGACAACGTCGGTACGGACTGCGGATATCACGTCAGGTGTCTATTACGGCCACGGGCAGATTGGTTCAGATGCGCCACGAGGCGCTTTCGCCTCCTCCATGCGATTCGATTTCGAGAACGCCTCCGTCGTTTACGACGAGCGCTGGCCAGAGGTCTCGGGCGCAAGTGGCCAAGTGGTGGTCAACAATCTGGAAACCAGGGTCACCCTGGAGCAGGGGAATACCGGTGGCCTGAGTCTTTCGTCGAGCACCGTAACGGTTAGTCCAGATTCCAATAATACCCTCGTTCGGGTTGATGCCTCTGCTGAGGTTCCCGGAGACGCTGTGGGTTTCTGGCTGAGCAACAGTCCGCTTGGGGAGATCGCGGGGTCTGAGGCGTCAGCGCTTGAATTCGACGGTTCCTACCAGTTACAGCTTGGTCTGGACGTCCCCCTTGCAGGTAACCGGGATATCCTGGTTGAGGCCCGCGTCCGGGCCAGCGATGCGTCAATAGCATACCCGCCTGCCGGTCTTTCCTGGCAGAGCCTCAGCGGGGAGCTGACCTACCACTCCGTTGATGGTTTTTCAGGGGGGCCTCTGACGGCGAGCTTCTTCGGTAATCCCGTCAGTATCGGCTTGTCCCGGAGTGAATCCGGCGAGGCCTTGTCGGTCCGTCAGTCCGGGCAGCTTTCCATGTCCGATGCCCTTGCGACGACGGGCCTTGCGCCGGATACGACCCTCGGGCTCTCCGGAGTCCTCGGTTATTCCGCGGAACTTGATCTCGGTGCCGGCTCTACCTCCGTGATCAATGTCCGTTCGGACCTGGAAGGTGTCGCCGTCGACTGGCCTGAGCCGCTTGCCAAGAGTGCTGGTGAAGCCGCGCCGTTGCTGGCAACCATTGACCCAGCAGCGCCAGAGGGGATTGCCATAACCGGCGACTGGGAGAATCGAGCATCGTTTGAGGTGTTTTGGAAAGACACCGGGCTGGAGATGAACATTGCCCACCTTTATCTGGGCGCCCACACCCTGAGGGACATTCATGTCGAGACTCTTGACCTCGGTGATCGCTGGGTCGTGAATACGCGTTCCGAACGGGCCGTGGGACGTGTGGTTGTTCCTGATGATGGCACGGCGGTCACCGCGGATTTTGAGGTCATGAGGTTGGTTCGGGACGACGAAGCACGGGAAGAGGCGCCAGAACTGCTTTCGATTGAAGAGCAGATCGAAGCCTTCCGGTCATTGGATATGGGCGACTGGCCCGATGTGAACGTCACCATAGCCGACCTTCAGTTGAATCAGGAGTCCCTGGGGCGCTGGGCATTCCAGCTTCGCCCGGAACCCTACCGATTGAACGTCGAGGGAATCGAAGGGCGGCTCAACTCGCTCACTTTGTTGGGGGATATGACCTGGAGCATTATTGATGACCGTGAGGTGAGTCGATTTGCCGGTACGGTAATGGGCGGCGCCCTGGCAGATCTGAACGAGCTGTTCGGTGCGGACATTCCCCTGACCAACAAGGCCACCAACATTGAGCTGGATCTGGACTGGCCGGGCCGGCCGGACGAAATCTCGCTTGCGGACATGAGCGGATCGGTCAGCCTCAGGCTGGACGAAGGTATCATCCTGGAGCAGAACAATACCGCCCAGCTGTTCCGGGTGTTTAACCTGCTTAACGCCGATACCCTGTGGCGCCGCCTGAAGTTGGATTTCTCCGATCTCTATGAACGGGGAGTTGCGTTCGATGCGATTTCCGGTAAAGCACAGCTCATTGATGGCTTGATCACCATGGATCCGGAAGTTCAGGTGGTTGGCCCCTCGGGCGCGTTCAAACTGAGCGGCTCTACTGATATTGCTGATGAGACATTGGACATGCGTCTGGTGGTGGTGCTGCCTCTGACCCAGAATCTGCCGCTGGCGGCATTGTTGATGGGGGCCGGGGCACCGATTGGCGGGGCATTGTTTGTGCTCGACAAGATTCTGGGCGATCCTTTGAGCAAGCTGACCAGCGCGTCCTACGGTGTCACCGGCACTTGGGACGACCCACAGGTAGATCTCCAGCGGGTATTCGATACCGGCGAATAGCAGGAGCCTTTTATGACCCAGACTGTCTCTGCCCGGGTTGCCGCCATCCAGATGGTGAGTACCCACGACATCGACGCCAACCTTGAGGAAGCGCGCCGACTGCTTGCCGAAGCTGCCAGGCAGGGAGCTTCGGTGGCGGTCCTGCCGGAAAACTTTGCGGTCCTGGCAACCCATCAGATGGTGGATCGTGGTCAAGGCGAAGCCGGCGACCATCCACTCATCCGATCTTTTCTGGCGGAGCAGGCGAAAACGCTGGGAATGTGGATTGTGGGTGGTTCCCTTCCAATCGCCGCGCGACCGGATGGCTCGGGTATCGATCACCGAGTCAGGGCCAGTTGCTTGGTTTTTGATGCCCAGGGCCGGGAAGTGGCCCGGTACGACAAAATCCACCTGTTCGATGCCATGGTGGATGACGCTCACGGGCAATATCGGGAATCCGACACCTTTGAGCCCGGCGAGGGGGTGGTGACTGTTGACACCCCTGCCGGCAAGCTCGGCCTGGCCATCTGCTATGATCTTCGGTTTCCGGAGCTATTTCGTGCTCTGAGGGAGCAGGGAGCTGAATGGGTATGTCTGCCCAGTGCATTCACCTGGCAAACCGGGGATGCCCACTGGCATGCCCTTATCCGTGCCAGGGCCATAGAGAACCAGGTGTGGGTGGTTGCACCGGGCCAGGGTGGCCAGAACAGCGAACGGCGGCGCACCTATGGCCATTCCTTGATCTGCGATCCATGGGGGAAGGTGGTGACCGAGCTGGCCGAAGGGCCGGGGGTGGTTGCCGCTGAACTGGATTTGGAGCAGCTCAAACAGTTGCGCAAGCGCATGCCAGTCTGGGAACACCGCCGGCTATAGGGCCGGCGGCAGCTGAGGATCAGTGGGTCGCTTCGGCGTCGTCAATGCATTCGCGCAGGTAGCGGAAGAGCTTGCGGGACTGGCCCGTGTTTTTCTGCTTCTCGACATCTTTCCGCGCGTTTCGTGCCAGATTGCGCAGGTGTTGCATATCGGCGGTCGGGCAATAGCTGAAGAATTCACCCACCACTGAATCTCCCTCGGCGATCATGCGGTCGCGCCAACGTTCGGCAAGGTGATGGCGCCGGGTGTGTTCCTCGCTGCCCGCATCGAAGGCATCAATAGCCCGTTTCAGGGCGTCCGGATCGTCTTCCTGACGAATGATCTTGCCAACATATTGCAGGTGCCGGCGCTTTGCCTCGTTCTGTCGAATGCGGCGAGATTCCTCGATAGCGGCGCGCAGGGTATCGCTGATCGGCAAGGTGTCGAGCTGGTCGTTGCTCAGGTCGAGCATCCGTTTGCCCAGATCCTGTAACGCATGCATCTCCCGTTTGAGCTGGGATTTGCTCTTGCCGAACTCGTCCTCGTCGTCGTACTGATCATGCTGACTCATGGTAGATCCGTTGTTATTCGGTAGTTGTACATCAATTACGCGTAAAATACGGTGGCGAGGCCCAGAAAGGACATGAAGCCGACCACATCGGTAACCGTCGTGAGGATCACGCTCCCTGCCAGCGCGGGATCAATATTTCTGGATTTCAGGAACAGGGGCAGGACTGTACCCACAAGGGCTGCGGCCACCAGGTTTATGACCAGGGCCGCGGCAATCACCGCTCCGATGAGCGGATCCTGGAACCAGGCCGCAGCGGCGGTGGCAACAACCAGGGCCCAGAACAGCCCGTTCAGGGCTCCCGACAGGAACTCCCGGTTCAGCAGCCAGCCGACGTTGGCGCCGCTGATCTGGCCTACCGCCATACCCCGGATAACGAGCGTGAGGGTCTGGCTGCCCGCTATACCACCCATGCTGGCGACAATGGGCATGAGCACGGCCAGCGCCACCACCTTGGTGATGGTTTCTTCAAACAGGCCGATGACAGCCGAGGCGATGAACGCAGTGATAAGGTTAATGCCAAGCCATACCGCGCGTCGCCGGGTCGTTTTCCAGACCGGGGCAAAGGTATCCTCGTCCTCATCAAGACCGGCCATGCTCATCAGTGAGTGATCGGCATCCTCGCGGATAACGTCGACCACGTCATCAATGGTGATCCGCCCCAGCAGCCTGCCATCCTCGTTCACCACCGGGGCCGAGATCAGGTCGTAACGTTCGAACAGCGTCGCGACCTTGGTATCCGAAAGGGAGACCGGAATGGGGTCGATGTCGGTGTCCATCACTTCCCGCACCGTGGCTGCGGGATTGGATACCAGCATTTTCGTGATTGGCAGCATGCCGATGAACTCGTCGCGGCGGCTTACCACAATCAGGCTGTCGGTCATCGGGGGCAGGTTGCGGTGTCGGCGCAGGTAACGTAATACCACGTCGATACTGATGTCAGGGCGCACCGTGATGGTGTCCGTGTTCATCAGGCCGCCGGCCGTGTCCTCGGGGTAGGAGAGTACCTCTTCGACCCGCTGGCGGTCCTGCTCGTCCATGGTGTCCAGAACTTCCTGGATCACCGTGTCCGGTAATTGCTGAAGCAGGTCGGCGAGATCGTCTGACTCGAAATCTTCAATGATATCGGCCAGTTCCTGGGCGTTCAGCTGGCTCAGGAAGTAACCGCGGATATCGTCGCTCAGGTACTGGAGGACTTCCCCTTCCAGTTGCTTGTCCACCAGGTTCCAGAGCAGCGCGCGCTGGCGAGGTGGGGACGATTCCAGGAGGTGGGCAATATCACTGGGGCTCAGGCCGCCATTCAGGATGCGGGCAACCTGTTTCAGGGCGCCGCTATCCAGAGCCTCGCTCAGGGAGCGGAGACGCTGGCGGGCCTGGCTTTTCTCCAGAATATCGGTCATGGATCACCCACAGTCAGAAAACCCTCGTATTATAACGGAGTTAGGAGGCAGAGGTGAGAGAGAGTTGTAGGTGAATTCCACAGAAACCGACGGTGCACGGGTTTTACGTCGGGTAATTACTCGCCTTCGCCGAAATAGTCGTTGATTAATTCCGTCAGGGCTTCAATGGCCGCTTCCTCGTCAGGGCCATCGGCGATGAGCTCCACATCGGTGCCCTGGCTGGCCGCAAGCATCATCACCTGCATGATATTTTTTGCGTCCACATCCCGGCCTTTTCCGCTGATCCGCACGCTACTGTCAAATTCGGACGCCGTTGCGACCAGTTTTGCAGTCGCCCGGGCGTGCAGTCCCAGTTTGTTGATGATGGTTATGGGGCGACGAATCATGGTGCGCTCAGATTTCTCCCCGGGCCTGCAGGTGCGGTAATTCCGTGTGACGAACCTGAACGTTGCTGTAGGTTTTCCGGAAATGTCTGCACAGTTGCTCGCTCACGTACACCGAACGATGCTGGCCACCGGTGCAGCCAATCGAAATGGTCATGTAACTGCGGTTGCTGTCGGCAAAAGAAGGTAGCCAGGTTTCCAGGAAGCTGGTCAGGTCGCCGATCATTTGGCCCGTGGCCGGTTCCTTTTCCAGAAAATCGATAACAGGTTGATCGGTTCCAACAAACTTGCGCAGGCTGTTATCCCAGTAGGGATTCGGCAGGCAGCGAACATCGAATACGTAATCCGAGTCAAGGGGTACGCCGTGCTTGAATCCGAACGACTGGAAGAGCAGGGCCAGCTCCTGATCCTTGCGGCCGACAACGCGCTGTTTGATCATGTCACGGAGTTCGTACATCGACATGCCGGTCGTGTTCACGTAAAGGTCACAGAGCTTGGACAGTGGCTCGAGGAGTTTTTTCTCGTTACTGATCGCCTCGCGCAATGAGGTCCGGTCGTCGCTCAGCGGGTGCTTTCTCCGGGTGGCGTGAAAGCGCTGGAGCAGGGACTGCTCGTCCGCATCCAGAAAAATGATCTCGACGGTGACCCCGGTTTCCTGTAGCTGACGGTAAATGACCTCGAAGTTGGCCAGCTCCCCGGACAGGTTGCGTGCATCGATACTGACAGCCATTTTGTGGAGTCGCCCCGGCGATTCCTGCGCGGCCGCTTCGCGGGTCAGGGGAAACAGCAGCCCGATGGGCAGATTATCGATGCAGTAGTAGCCGAGATCCTCGAGCACATGGAGCGCCGTACTCTTGCCGGAACCGGATCTGCCGCTCACGATGATCAGTTTCATGGGCACTCTGTCTCCACTCTCTGGGGTGTTACTCGGTCGCAGTGGTCATGCGCTTGTATAGTGTGGTGGCGTCATCACACTGCCGAAGCCCATCGCAGAACGCCCGCTCGTTGAACTTCTCCGCCAGCTGGCTGAGCAGTTCCAGGTGTTCGCTGGTGGCCTCCTTGGGGACGACGAGGGCAAACACCAGATCCACGGGCTGGTTATCGATGGCGTCGAACTCGATGCTTTCCTCGAGCGTCAGCAGAACGCCTACCACGTGATCCAGTCCTTCCAGCCGACAGTGGGGTATGGCAATACCCTGGCCAATCCCGGTACTGCCGAGACGCTCCCGGGACACCAGGTTATTGAAGATCTGGGTCTCGCTGAGCGATTCGTCGTGCCGGTGGATCTGTTCGGCGATGAATTCCAGCACCCGCTTCTTGCTTGATGCCGGTACCCGGCATAGGGTCAGCTCCGGTGCAAGGATGTTATCTATGGTCAGGGATGTGTCGCTCATGAATCGACTGCATTTCCGTAAAAAAAAGGCTGCGGCAGGTGCTCCATGCCGCAGCGCGATGAGATGACATGCATGAAAACGGGCGGTTAACGAGAGCCGTTTCCGTGCATCCGGTCTACATTCTTTTCCTTGTGCTTGAGGATCTGGCGGTCCAGTTTATCAATCAACCCGTCGATCGCTGCGTACATATCCTCGTTTTCAGCCTTTGCGTGAATATCACCACCAACCACGTGCAACGTTGCTTCCGCCATCTGACGCACCTTTTCCACCTGCAGGGTAACCTGGCAGTTACTGATATGGTCAAAGTGTCGTTCAAGTTTCTCGAATTTTTCTGAGACGTAATCCTTCAGTGCGGGAGTCAGTTCTACGTGATGGCCTGAAATGTTGAGTTGCATAGGCGTCTCCTGTTGTCATCATGCCGGTCCCAAAAGGCCGGACTGAGGGCTGGCGCACACCGCGCCGGCAAAGTTTGGCTCGGAGGAGCGCTGTACTCGACAGTGCTCCCCTAAACCAGTCTTTTTCGCTCGTTAGAGGGTGGAATATGCATCGCTTCCCGGTACTTGGCGACGGTTCGACGGGCCACTTTGATGCCCTGTTCCCCTAGCATGGCCGCAATTTTACTGTCACTCAACGGCTTTTTCGGAGTCTCGGCCGCTATCAGCTTCTTGATCATTGCACGGATGGCTGTCGATGAACATTCCCCGCCTTCATCGGTACTGACGTGGCTGGAGAAAAAGTACTTGAGCTCGAAGATTCCCCGCGGAGTGTGCATGTATTTCTGGGTGGTGACCCGGGAAATCGTCGATTCGTGCATTTCCACCGCCTGCGCTATGTCGGAAAGGATCAGTGGCTTCATGGCTTCTTCGCCGTGATCCAGAAACCCCTGCTGGTGCTCGACGATGCGTGTTGCCACTTTCAGCAGCGTTTCATTGCGGCTCTGCAGGCTCTTGATAAACCATTTGGCCTCCTGCAACTGATCCCGCAGGTAGGTGTTATCGGCACTGCTGTCTGCTCGCCTTATAAGAGAAGCATAGCTCGCATTGACGCGGATGCGTGGTGCAATTTCAGGATTCAGCTCAACCCGCCACCTGTCGTTGTGTTTGCGGACGATGACATCGGGAATCACGTAATCGGGTTCGGCGCGATCAATGACGTCGCCCGGACGCGGATTCAGACCGGTGATCAGGGCCAGGACTTCCCGCAACTGATCTTCCTTGAGCCGGCTTCGGCGCAACAACTGGGCGTAGTCCCGGTTGCCCAGCAGATTGATGTAGTGGGTGATGACGAGGCGTGCCTGGGCCAGCCAGGGGGTGTCAGGCGGCAACTGGTTCAGTTGGATCAGCAGGCATTCCTGCAGATCCCTCGCAAATACGCCGGGTGGGTCGAAATGCTGCAACCGGTGCAGCACGGCTTCCACCTCGTCCAGTTCAAGCGGGTCTTCCTCGTTTTCATCCAGCAGCCCTGAATGGATCTCGTCCAGCGGGCTGGTCAGGTAACCCCGTTCGTCCACCGCATCCATCAGGGCATGGGCAATGGCCTGATCACGTTCACTCAGTGGTGTCAGGTTCAACTGCCACTCAAGGTGGTCCTGCAGGGTTTCACTGGGGGAATTGCGGGTTTCGAAGTCGTGATCGTTTTCGTCGTCGTTGCGGGCCGCCGGGGCAGGGGCGGACTGATAGATATCATCCCAGGCGGTGTCGACCGGAAGATCGTCGGGGATGTTATCCGGTATCTCGTTTTCGGAGGTCCAGTCGGGGCCGTTTTCCGACTCATCCCAGTCGGTGTTGGTGTCAGAGCCCGCATCTGCTGCCGTTTCCGCGGCTGATTCTTCGTGGCTGTTATCATCGTCACTGGATGCGGTGTCGGCCTGATCGTCGTCTTCCGAGGTTTCCAGCATCGGGTTGGATTCCAGAGCCTGCTGGATTTCCTGCTGTAGATCGAGGGTGGATAGCTGTAGTAGCCGGATCGCCTGTTGCAGCTGGGGCGTCATGGTCAGGCTCTGACCCAGCTTTAACTGTAAGGAGGCTTTCATAACCATGGTTCAGGATCCGTCACTCATCAGGCTCTGCTTTACCGTAAGTTCAAAAAAATTGTTGTATGCCGGTCACTTGCCCTTGGCGCGAAACAGCCTAGCAAGTTCTTTGCCGAGTTTACTTGCTCGGGTTCATCAACACAATCGGGCAGCACTGCTCACAAACGGAATTCATTACCGAGGTAAACCTCTTTTACTTGCTGATTTGCGAGAATGGTTTCCGAATTGCCGGACGCAATGATGTGTCCCCCGGAAACAATGTATGCCGTTTCACAGATGTCCAGGGTTTCCCTCACATTGTGGTCTGTGATCAGTACCCCAATGCCTTTGTCCCGCAGGTGGCGGATAATGTGCTTGATGTCGCTTACCGAAATCGGGTCCACGCCGGCAAAGGGTTCGTCCAGAAGGATAAAAGCCGGTTCCATGGCCAGTGCCCGGGCAATTTCGACGCGCCGGCGTTCGCCTCCGGACAATGCCATACCCACGCTGTCGCGAATGTGGGTAATGTGGAATTCCTCCAGCAGTTGCCCCAGCCTGCTTTCCCGGTCGGCCCGGCTCAAGCCCTTGCGGGTTTCCAGAATCGCCATCAGGTTGTCGCGGACGGTCAGTTTCCGGAACACCGAGGCTTCCTGGGGCAAATAGCCGATCCCTTTTCGGGCCCGGCCATGCATGGGCAGTGGCGTGACGTCCTGGCTGTCAATCGTGATGCGGCCCCGGTCGGCCGGGACCAGCCCGACGATCATGTAGAAACAGGTGGTCTTGCCTGCACCATTGGGGCCCAGCAGGCCGACGATCTCGCCACTGCGAATCTCCAGCGAGACATCAAGCACCACTTTTTTCTGCTTGTAGCTTTTTGCCAGGTTACTGGCTCTCAGAACTGCCATCGGATCCCTGTATGCTCCTGGTGCTGCGTGGCTGAATGACCATCTCGACGCGGCCGCTGCCGGTTTCGGTCTTTGTGCCGCCCTCGGCAGTCACTACCCGACGGACGGTATCATAATGAATGACATCGCCCCGGAACAGGTTTCCATTCTGCTCAATGATCGCGTCCCGTTCAAAAGTCAGCAGGTTCTCCGCGGCCGACCAGGTGATGTTGAGAGCCCGGGCATCGGTTTCACCCTCTCCGTTGCGGGTGGGTTGCTGATAACGGGCGGGCTTGCCAGAGGCCTCAACCCGGCTCAGTCCGTCAACGTCGCGATAAAGGACCACCCGGTCCGCCGTAAGCCGGGTCCTGCCCTGAATCAGTTCAACGTCGCCGGTGTAGGTGGCAATGCCCTTGGCGTCGTCAAGCCGGGCGCTGTCCGCGCTCACGTTAATCGGCAGGTCCGAATCCAGGCTGAACGCGGCGACGGGCCCGGTTAAGGTCAGGGCCAGGGTGATCGCCAACAGCGTTCGTAGTCGGTTATTTGCCAGTTTCATAGCGTCCTTCCACCTGGGAGTTAAGTTCGAGAATGCGCTCGTTGATCCAGGCCTGCATGCCTTTTGCCCGGGTTACGCCAATCGTGTCGGTAATGGTGACGGGGGCATCGGTGTAGACGGTGCCCAGGTCGTTGTCCAGCGTCAGGCTCGTGGTTGTCAGGGTGGCTTCCCGTTCGCCGATGGTTCTGACCACCCGAACATGGTCGGTCAGGTAGAGAACCCCCTCGTTCTGCAGCCAGCTGCCGTTCTCCGCCTCGACAATCCATGGGGTGGTCTGCGGCTCGCCGAAGAGCTTGGCCCGGGGGGCTTTCATCGTCGCAATATTGCCTTCTTCGAACTGTTCGATTCGGGGGCTGGTGAACTGGATTTTCAGGTTGCCTTCCTCGTCATAGGAGGTGTAGCTGCCGTTAATGACAAAGCCGTCCGGTTCGGCCTTGCCCCGGAGCTCCGCCGCCTCATCCTGAACCACGGGCGGCTCGTCACTGCGCCACATCAGGAACACGGTGGCTGCGATGGTGCCGCCAAGAGCCAAAGAGCGCAACCATGGCCGATGCTCCAGCGTGAGCACTGAAATCAGGCTGCTTTTGTCTTCGATCTCGGTGATGTCGTTTTCGCCAGGAGAGGCATCGCTCATGCTTCGGGCTCCAGGAATTTTGACAGGGCATTATCAAGCTTGTCCTGCGCTGTCAGCAACAGATCGCATGCCTCGCGGACGGCCCCGTTACCGCCGGCTGCCTGTGTGCAGTAGTCGGCGTGCTCGCGCACCAGCCAATACCCGTTGGGGACTGTTATGCCGAGGCCGGCAAAGCGAATTGCGGGCAGGTCGGGCAGGTCGTCGCCCATGTAGGCAATGGCCTCGGGCGGAACATTCATGGTACTGACCAATTCTTCAAGGGCTGTCCGTTTGTCTTCCCGCCCCTGTATCAGGTGGGGGATGCCCAGATCCCGCATGCGTTTTTCGGTCAGGGGTGACTGGCGACCGGTGATAACAGCGACGGTAATGTCAGCTGCCATTAGCTGTTTCAGGCCCAGCCCGTCCAGAATATTGAAGGCTTTCAGTTCATCACCACTGGCGCTGAAGTACAGTTTGCCGTCACTCATGATGCCGTCTACGTCGAGGGCGATCAGGCGAATACGGGCGGCTTTTTCCAGGAGCGCCTGGGGCCAGGTGTTCCGCAGTGGACTGGTGTGGGTGGCCATCAGATAACTCCCGCCCGGAGCAGGTCGTGCATGTTGATTGCGCCGACCAGTTCTCCCCCTGCATCGGTGACGGGCAGGGCGTTTATCTTCATCTCTTCCATGATGTTCAGTGCTTCCGCCGCCAAGTGGTCTGCCTCGATGGTTTTGCCGTTGTGGGTCATCACCTGCTCGATCGGCGTGACGTGGACATCGACGTTCTTATCGAGGGTACGACGGAGGTCGCCATCGGTAAACACACCGGTCAGTTTGCCGGCTGCATCCACCACGGTTGTCATACCCAGCCCCTTCTGCGAAATCTCCAGCAGTGCCCCGCTCAATGTTGTGCCTTCCGGGACTCTTGGAATCCGGTCGCCGGTGTGCATGATGTCGGAGACCCGGAGCAGGAGGCGTCGCCCAAGACTGCCGCCCGGGTGAGAAAGCGCAAAATCCTCGGAACTGAATCCACGGGCCTCAAGAAGAGCAACCGCGAGGGCATCGCCCATCACCAGTGTTGCGGTGGTGCTGGAGGTAGGGGCAAGACCCAGCGGGCAGGCCTCGGTCTGGACACTGACATCAAGGTTCGCCACGGCTTCCCGGGCGAGGGTGGAATTCGCATTGCCGGTCATGCTGATCAGCGGTGCGCCCATGCGCTTGATCAAGGGCAGGATGGTGACCACTTCACTGGTGTTGCCGCTGTTCGAGATGGCAATGACCACATCTTGGCTGGTGATCATGCCCAGATCCCCATGGCTGGCCTCACCCGGGTGTACAAAGAAGGACGGCGTGCCGGTGCTGGCCAGTGTTGCGGCAATCTTGTTGCCGATGTGGCCGGACTTGCCCATGCCGGTGACCACCACGCGCCCCTTGCAGGCCATGATGACCTCGCAGGCTTTGATAAAATGGTCATCGATGCGTTCTTCCAGGGCATCAATGGCTTCGCGCTCGATACGAATGGCTTGGATCGCGGAAGTGCGGAAATCCTGTGAGCTCTGTTCAGTCATCGGGATAGGGGCCTGGTCTGCTTGGGTGGTCTCGGAAAATAATGGTACGGCTGAATCCCCGATTTGGGGAGAGCCGCTCAAGTTACAGCGGAGTATATCATTTTCGATTGCAGGCGCCGTGCGGTTACAGAAAGTTCAGACAAACTGACCAATCCTTTCAATAGATTTTGCGTTTCATGGATTGAGCTTGGGGGCTCCTTGGAATAATGTACCCGCTCCTCGAAAGGGAAGGATTATGGGTTCACCCGCATACATTTCACTAAAGGACGTTGTTTTCTCCCGTTCCGGCCGCCGAATTTTTGATGGCGTCAGTCTGGATGTCCCCCGTGGCAAGATAACCGCGATCATGGGGCCCAGTGGAACCGGCAAGACCACGCTCCTGCGTCTGATCGGAGGCCAGCTTCGGCCGGACTCCGGCAGCGTTGTGCTGGATGGTCATGAAGTCCCGAGGCTGAAGCGCGCAGACCTCTATGCGATGCGTGAGAAGATCGGCATGCTTTTCCAGAGTGGTGCGCTTTTTACCGATCTGAGCGTGTTCGAAAACGTGGCGTTTCCGCTCCGGGTTCACAGTTCGCTGCCGGAGGACATGATTCACGACATTGTCCTGATGAAGCTGGAGGCGGTTGGCTTGCGGGGTGCGCGTCACCTGATGCCCTCCGAACTGTCCGGTGGTATGACCCGGCGAGTGGCGCTGGCGCGCAGCATCGCGCTGGACCCTGAGCTGATTATGTACGATGAGCCCTTTGCCGGACAGGACCCTATCGCCATGGGCGTGCTGGTGAAACTGATTCGCGATCTGAACAGCTCTATGGGGCTGACCAGCGTACTGGTCTCCCACGACGTGCCGGAGTCCCTCAGTATCTGCCATTTTGCCTGCATCATCGCGGACGGCAAAGTGATTGGGCAGGGCACACCGGAGGAGCTTCGGGCACACCCGTCTGAACAGGTTCAGCAATTCCTGAAAGGGCAGCCGGATGGCCCGGTACCGTTTCACTACCCGGCAGCTGAGGCCTCGCGGGACTATGGTCTGAGCGGAGGTGCGTCTTGATCGATCGGGTTGTGGCACTGGGTCACCTGGGGCTGACGGTCGTCTCATCTTTTGGTCGTTCCGGACGCTTTCTGGCGGGGGTGTTGCTGGGCGTTCCGCGGCCGGCGACCGGGTTTCCGCTGCTGATCAAGCAACTGTACGGGGTCGGCGTGTTGTCGCTGGCCATCGTCATCGTGTCGGGCCTGTTTATCGGGATGGTGCTGGGGCTGCAAGGCTATACCATTCTGAGTGACTATGGGTCCGAGGCCGCCATTGGCCAGATGATCGCGCTGACTCTTGTTCGCGAGTTGGGTCCGGTGGTTACGGCACTGCTTTTCGCCGGTCGGGCCGGCTCTGCCCTGACCGCTGAAATTGGTCTGATGAAGGCTACGGAACAACTCTCCAGCATGGAAATGATGGGTGTTGACCCCCTGCGCCGGGTTATCGCCCCGCGCCTGTGGGCGGGTTTTATCGCGATGCCCGTGCTGGCAATTATATTTTCAGCAGTCGGCATCTGGGGCGGCATGCTGGTGGGCGTTGACTGGCTCGGCGTTTTCGAGGGCTCCTTCTGGGGTAACATGCAGTCGTCGGTGGATTTTGCCGAAGATGTGATGAACGGCGTGATCAAAAGCGTGGTATTCGGGTTTGTGTGCTCGTGGATTGCCGTCTATCAGGGGTATGACTGCGTGCCGACCTCGGCGGGTATCAGTGCCGCCACCACCAAAACTGTCGTGTATTCTTCCCTGGCGGTGCTCGGTCTGGATTTTGTGCTGACCGCCATCATGTTTGGCGACTTCTGACATAACGATTAATGGATAGGTACCGGGAGCCGGTAATGACACAGCGAACAACAGAAATCATCGTCGGATTGTTCATGATCGCCGGCCTGGCAGCACTCCTGTTTCTGGCCTTGCAGGTCAGTGGCCTGTCACCCAAACCGGCGGAAGATACCTATCGCGTCTACGCCAACTTCAACGATACCGGGGGGCTCACGCCGCGTGGCCGTGTCTCCATGGCTGGGGTGACGGTCGGCACCATCGAGTCGATCAGTCTGGACAAGAAAACGTTCCAGGCCAGGGTGACCATGGCCATTCATTCAGACATCGACAACATTCCTGCGGACAGTTCCGCAGTAATACGTACATCCGGGCTGCTTGGCGAACAGTACATTGATATATCCGTTGGTGGCGACATGGAGTCGCTGGCCGAGGGGGACACATTTTATTCCACGCAGTCAGCCATGAACCTCGAACGGTTGATTGGGAATTTTGCATCCGGCCGTTAATCTGGCTGGGAGGGACTGATTTTTTAAGGAGATTCTGATGCTTGCAGTAAAACAACGCCTTTTCCTGATCCTTGCGCTGTCTGCCTTTCTGGTGGGTGCGGCCAAGGCGGGGGCTTCTGAAGACTTGCGGCAGTATGTGGACGAGAATACCCAGCGCCTGGTCGAAAAGCTCAACAAGGAACGTGGTCTGTACGAGGCTGACCCCGAGGCTTTCTACGCCAGCATGGATGAATCTCTGGACGGTTTTGTCGACTTCCGCCGAATTGCGGCGCGCGTGATGGGTCGGTACGCCCGACAGACCACGCCCGAGCAGCGCGACGAGTTTGTCTTCAAGTTCAAGCGCAGCCTGTTTGACAGCTATGCCCAGGCCCTGGTGGATGCCGAAGACTTCAGTATCCAGGTGAAGGAAGCCGTCATCAATCCGCAGGACGATGGCCGGGCGTCGGTGCAGATGGAAGTCATCAGCGCCTCTGGTAACCGGTATCCCGTGACCTACTCCATGTACAAGGCCAAAGATGGCAACTGGATGATGGAGAACGTCATCGTCGAAGGCGTGAACATCGGTCTGGCCTTCCGCGACCGCTTTGCGCAGGAGATGGAAGCGAACCGCGGTCAGGTTCAGGCGGTGATTGACGGTTGGGGCGATGCGGTGGAATCCCTGAAGCTTGAGAAAGAAGTCGATAATTCATGACCGCTCCGGCGCCCCGGGTCGAGATGATCGACAGTGTGCTCACCGTCAGTGGAGAGGTGGATGGAGATTCCGTTGTTGCTCTGCGCAAGCAGGGCGAGACGCTGCTCAATACGGTGAACGTGGACCTGGTCGTTGACCTCGGGACTCTCAAGACCGCCAGCAGTGTGGTGTTGTCCCTGTTGCTTTGCTGGCAACGCCTGGCGAACCGGCGAGGCGTTTCCCTGTCTTATCGAGGGGTGAGTGAACGCCTGGCGTCACTTGCTGCCCTCAGCAATCTCGATGACCAGCTGTCCGGCTTCAGTTCCGGTTCGGCCTGACTTTCCCCGAAATGAAACGTTCCGGGTCTTAGGTTACCGGACGGTAAAGCTGACCCGAAGTCCGGAATTGGTTACAATCTCGCCCCTGATTTCAAAACACCCGAGGATTTTTTATGGACGCCACCGAAGTCACGGCGCTGGTCGAAGAAGCACTGCCCGGCTGCGAAGTTCAGGTACAGGTTGATGGGACCCATTACCTGGTTGTCGTGGTGGGTGACGTTTTCGAGGGACTGTCGACCATCAAGCGGCAGCAGCTGATCAACAAGGCGCTGTTCCAGCAAGTCATGGATGGAACGATCCACGCACTGCATCCGAAAGCTTTCACGCCGGCTGAATGGGCTGAGCGCCAGGGCTGATTCGCCCAAACAAGACAGGATATTTATTGTGGACAAACTTTTGATCGGGGGGCGAAGGCCTCTGGATGGCGAAATCCGGATTTCCGGTGCCAAGAACGCAGCACTGCCGATTCTGGCTGCCACGCTGCTGGCCGATGAACCGGTAACCGTTGGTAACCTGCCGCATCTTCACGACGTCACCACCATGATCGAGCTGCTCGGTCGCATGGGGGTGGAACTGATGATTGATGAAAAAATGAGCGTGGAGATCCACGCCAATACCATCAAGCACTTCCACGCTCCCTATGAGCTGGTGAAGACCATGCGTGCATCCATCCTGGTGCTCGGTCCCTTGGTGGCACATTTTGGTGAGGCTGAGGTCTCCCTGCCCGGTGGCTGTGCCATCGGCAGTCGCCCGGTAAACCTTCATATTCATGGCCTGGAAATGATGGGCGCGGATATCAAGGTGGAAAATGGTTACATCAAGGCCAAGACCAATGGGCGTCTCAAAGGTGCCCATATTTTCCTGGATACGGTCACCGTAACCGGCACCGAAAACCTGATGATGGCAGCCGCCCTCGCCGAGGGTAAAACCATTCTGGAAAACGCTGCGCGTGAGCCGGAAGTTGTGGACCTGGCGGAATGTCTGATCGCCATGGGCGCTGACATCAAAGGGCATGGCACAGCAACCATTGAAATCAACGGTGTCGAGCGCCTGCACGGGTGTCATTACAATGTCCTGCCGGACCGCGTGGAGACCGGAACCTACCTGGTTGCCGCTGCCGCAACGGGTGGCCGGGTCAAGCTCAAGGATACCCGCGAGGACCTGCTTGAGGCGGTTCTGCTCAAGCTGACGGAGGCGGGCGCCCACATCACCACCGGACCAGACTGGATTGAGCTGGATATGAAGGGCAAGCGGCCGAAGGCGGTCAGCCTTCGCACGGCGCCTTATCCTGCGTTCCCGACGGACATGCAGGCGCAGTTTGCGGCTATGAACGCCGTTGCCGAGGGCACCGGTACGATCGTCGAAACGGTGTTTGAAAACCGCTTCATGCACTTGCAGGAACTGATCCGCATGGGCGCGGATATTACTCTCGAAGGCAATGCTGCGATCATCAAGGGTGTTGACCATCTGGCGGGAGCGCCGGTTATGGCGACCGATCTCCGGGCATCGGCGAGTCTGGTGATCGCCGGTCTGGTTGCTGATGGTGACACCATTGTTGACCGGATCTATCACATTGATCGCGGTTACGAGTGTATTGAAGAAAAATTGCAGCTGCTCGGCGCCAGCATCCGCCGCTTGCCGGCGTGACAGAGACAAAAGGGAAACCGGAAGTACGCATGACAGATTCCATCACCATCGCATTGTCGAAGGGGCGAATCCTCGAGGAGACCCTGCCGTTGCTGGCGGAGGCCGGTATCGAGTTGGTCGACGACATCAAGAAATCCCGCAAGCTGGTGTTCCCCACCACGGATCCCAACGTGCGGGTGCTGATCATCCGCGCCACCGACGTGCCGACCTACGTTCAGTACGGCGGTGCGGATCTTGGTGTCACCGGCAAGGATGTGCTGATGGAACATGGGGGGGAAGGTCTTTATGAGCCGCTTGATCTGAACATCTCCCGCTGCCGTCTGATGACAGCCGGGCCCAAGGACCAGGCGCCCCCTGCCGGTCGCATCAAGGTGGCGACCAAGTTCGTTAACCTCGCGCGTCGTTATTACTCGGCGCAGGGGCGTCAGGCAGACATCATCAAGTTGTATGGAGCCATGGAGTTGGCGCCAATTCTTGGCCTGGCGGATGAAATTGTCGATATTGTGGATACCGGGAATACCCTCAAGGCCAATGGCCTGGAGGCGCGGGAACTGATCGAACACATCAGCAGCCGCCTAGTGGTGAACCGTGCGTCCATGAAGATGAAACACGAGAAGATAAACCCCATAATCGAAAAGATGTCTGCTGCGGTGGATAGGCGGCGTACTTAGGGGTAAGAAGCGCCTTGTCCGACCACTTCTCCTGACCCATACCGGAAATCAACCTGAGCAAGTCATAAATTCCTTGAAGGATTTGATACATGACCGATATCAACATCACACGATTGAATGCCTCCCAAAGTGACTTCGACAGTGCACTGGCCAAGCTGTTGGCCTGGGATGACAGCGTTGATCATCAGGTGAATGAATCGGTTCGTCATATCCTGCATGAAGTGAAAACCCGCGGAGACGCTGCGGTTCTGGAATTTACCGAGAAGTTCGATCGTCTCAAGGTTCGTGGTGTTGCCGAACTGGAAATGGATCAGGGGCGCCTGCAAAAGGCGCTTGACGCGATCCCTCAGGATCAACGTATCGCACTGGAGAAGGCCGCCGACCGTATACGCGACTATCACGAGCGCCAGAATCAGCAGTCGTGGCAGTACGAGGATGAAGATGGCACCGTGCTCGGCCAGAAGGTGACGCCGCTGGACCGGGCGGGACTGTATGTGCCAGGTGGCAAGGCAGCCTATCCTTCATCGGTGCTGATGAATGCGATTCCCGCCAAGGTTGCCGGTGTCAGCGAGGTGGTCATGGTGGTTCCTACGCCTGATGGGGTGGTGAACGACATGGTCCTCGCCGCTGCTGCGATTGCGGGTGTAGACCGGGTGTTTACTGTGGGTGGCGCCCAGGCTGTAGGCGCACTGGCCTACGGCACGGAAACCATCCCTGCGGTCGACAAGATCGTGGGTCCGGGCAACATTTTTGTTGCCACGGCAAAACGTGAAGTCTTCGGTACCGTCGGTATCGATATGATTGCCGGCCCGTCTGAAATCCTGGTGATCTGCGATGGCCAGACTGACCCGGACTGGATCGCCATGGATCTGTTCTCCCAGGCGGAGCACGACGAGCAGGCCCAGTCGATCCTGATCAGTCCGGATGCGGCATTTCTCGATGCAGTCGAGGCCAGCGTCAACAAGTTGCTGCCTACCATGGAGCGTTCCGAAATTATCGCGGAGTCCATGGGCAGTCGGGCGGCTCTGATTGAAGTCGCTGATCTGAGTGAAGCGGCGGCGGTCTCGAATCGCATTGCGCCGGAGCACCTGGAGCTCTCGGTTGAGAACCCGGAAGCGCTGGTGGAAGAAATCCGCCACGCTGGAGCCATCTTCATGGGTCGATTCACGGCGGAAGCGCTGGGCGACTATTGTGCGGGGCCGAACCACGTTCTCCCGACCAGTGGTACGGCGCGGTTTTCCTCGCCCCTGGGGGTCTACGATTTCCAGAAGCGATCGTCGATCATCGGTTTCAGTGCGGCCGGTGCCGACCGCATGGGTCGGGTGGCCTCTGTTCTGGCCAGGGGTGAGGGACTCACCGCCCATGCCCGATCGGCCGAGTACCGTATCGAAGACTGAGCGCTCGCCATTTTTCTCCCCGGAGCCTGAATCCCATGAGCAAGTTTTGGAGCCCTAAGGTCAATGACCTGGTCCCGTATGTGCCAGGTGAACAGCCTAAAATGGCTAACCTGGTCAAACTGAATACCAATGAAAATCCGTTTGGCCCGTCACCCCGGGTGATTGAGGCCATTCAGGCGGAACTGAACGACAACCTCCGTCTCTACCCGGACCCGGAAGGCGATAGCCTTCGCCAAACCATCGCCGGCTACCATAAGGTCAAGCCGGAGCAGGTTTTCCTGGGCAACGGTTCAGACGAAGTCCTGGCGCACATTTTCTATGGTCTTTTCCAGCACGGCGAACCCGTCCTGTTTCCAGATGTGACGTACAGCTTCTATCCGGTTTACTGCGGCCTGTACAACATTGAAGGCAAGAAAATTCCGCTGACGGATACGTTCGAAATCAATCCCGATGATTTCAGGCAACCCAACGGCGGCGTGATTTTTCCGAATCCCAACGCCCCCACCGGGCGTTACCTGGAGCTCGCCAAGGTAGAGGAAATCCTGAAAGCAAATCCCGACCGGGTGGTGGTGGTTGACGAAGCCTACATCGATTTTGGCGGCGAGAGTGCCATTACCCTGGTGGATGCCTATCCCAACCTTCTGGTTTCACAGACGCTGTCCAAGGCCCGGTCTTTGGCTGGGCTGCGCGTTGGCTTCGCGGTCGGTCATCCGGACCTGATTGAAGCCCTCAACCGGGTCAAGAACAGCTTCAACAGTTACCCACTGGATCGGCTGGCTCTGGCCGGCGCGAAGGCGGCCTACGAGGATGAAGCCTGGTTCCGGAAATGCTGCGACGGAGTCATTGCCGAGCGTGAACGCTTGAGCGCTGCCCTGGAAAAGCTGGATTTCGAAGTGCTACCGTCCAGGGCGAATTTTGTGTTCGCCCGCCACAAGTCGCAAGCGGGTGAGTTGCTTGCCCAGGGTTTGAGAGAGCAGGGCATCATCGTTCGTCACTTCAGTAAGCCAAGAATCAGCGATTTCCTGCGAATCACAATTGGTACGCCGGAGCAGAATGATGCTCTGATCAAGGGGCTTCAGTCTCTGTAGCCTCCGGTCCGGGCGAGCCTGCAGAGCCAGGACGATCTTCCAGGAATAGTCAGACAGGAGACGAGCTATGGCCAACCGTAATGAAATCCTTCGCAAAATTGACGAGTGGCTCCAGCCGGACAACTTCCAGGATTATTGCCCCAACGGTCTCCAAGTTGAAGGCAAAGAGGAGGTTCGAGCCCTTGTCAGTGGCGTAACCGCGTCTCGGGCACTGATCGATGCGGCCATCGAAGCGGGCGCCGACATGATTCTTGTCCATCACGGTTACTTCTGGAAGGGCGAGGATCAGCGTATTCGGGGGATGAAGCGTGACCGCCTGAAGCAATTACTGGATCACGACATCAATCTGGTCGCTCACCACCTCCCGCTGGACGATCACCCGGTTTACGGCAACAATCGCCAGTTGGCGGATGTCCTGGGTATAGAAAATCCAAGGCCACTTGGTGGGCTGGTCTGGGAGGGCGAACTCACAGAAGCCATGAGTCCGGACCGCTTTGGTCAGTACATTGAACAGAAGCTGGGTCGGTCGCCGCTGCGGGTAGGTGAAGGCAGGTCTGAGATTAAACGGATTGGCTGGTGCACGGGCGCTGCCCAAGGGTTCATTGGAACGGCACTGGAGGCTGGATTGGACGCCTACATCAGTGGCGAAATTTCAGAGCCTACCACTCACACGGCACGCGAGTGCGGCATCCATTACTATGCGGCGGGTCATCACGCCACTGAGCGTTACGGCGTACAGGCGCTTGGCCAGGCTTTGGCGCAGGAATTCGGGCTGACGCACCAATTTATCGATTGCGACAACCCGGTCTGACTGATCAGGCCTTCTCTTTTTTCGGGAGGCCGAAACCTTCCGCCAATGTGCCTGAGGCACCCGGGTCGGTTTTTGGCGCGTAGTCGCGTGGCGGTTCGACGCCGTCATCGCTGACTTCCTCCAGACGTTTCCTGGAGGTTTCCTGGGCCAGCTCTTCCATCCATTCCTCGTCGTTGCACAGCCGGTTTGCGCCGCGGGCCATGTGCTGGTTGACGTCGCGGTAGGCGTCATTGAAACGACGCAGCAGGTGGGCCGACTCCATAAAGTGTTCGTTCACCTGGGCCTGGTAGCGGGTATATTCGCTTCTCAGTTCTTCAATCTGCTGTTCCGCCCGACGCTGTCTAAGCGTGGTTCCTTGCCCGGAGCGGCCAACAACTACCCCGATGACGATGCCCACAATCAACGCGGCAATCGCTGCCAGAATCAGGTTTGTCATATGCTGTGTCGTCCTTTTACCTGGAAATTAGCCTCGCACCACTTCCGAGTATAACGCCGGAAGAGCAATCAGCCCATGATTGTATCCTGCGCCAATCGTCGTATTGCTTCAGAAATGCCCGGCGTGGCGAAAAATCGCGAAATGCGCGACAATACGGCGCCCAAAATTTTACGACCAACCTCCGGGAATTCCTCAATGACAGAAGTTATGTCCTCAGACGTCAGTGCAAACTTGACCCCTTGGGAGCGTTACCAGAAGGATCTTGAGCGTCCGGAATTTCAGAAAGACCCGGCACAGGAAGACGCTGTCAGGCGACTCCAGTCACTGTACGACAAACTCGTTGAGGCGGAAAGTGACCGTAACGGTGCGATGGCCAAGTTGCGCCGAAAACTGAAGAAAGGCAAGGAAGATCCTGTTAAGGGGCTGTACTTCTGGGGCGGGGTTGGCCGTGGCAAAACCTATTTGATGGATACGTTCTACGAGTCACTGCCGTTCGATCGCAAGATGCGGGTGCATTTCCATCGGTTCATGCAGCGGGTTCACAATGAACTCAAGTCCCTTAAGGGTGAGAAGAATCCACTGGACCTGGTGTCCAGGAAGTTTGCGGATGAAGCCCGGGTTATCTGTTTCGACGAGTTCTTTGTGTCGGATATTGGCGATGCCATGATTCTCGCGACGCTGATGGACGGTTTGTTCAGCCGGGGGGTGACGCTTGTATGTACCTCCAACATCGTCCCGGATGGCCTTTATAAGGATGGGCTGCAAAGGGCGCGGTTTTTGCCCGCGATCGCACTGGTCAAGAAGCATACCGACGTTGTGAACGTCGATGGCGGTGTTGATTACCGCCTGAGAACGCTGGAGCAGGCAGAGCTGTTCCACTCCCCGCTTGACGAGGATGCGGATGTCAGTTTGCGGACCAGTTTTGATGCTCTTGCCGTGGAAGCAGGCAAGCACAGCAAGAGCATGGAAATAAACGGCCGCAAGATACCCGCTCGAGCGCACGCCGACGACGTGGTCTGGTTTGATTTCAAGGATGTCTGCGATGGCCCCCGCAGTCAGAATGATTACATCGAGCTGGCCCGACAGTTCCACGCAATCATCATCAGCAATGTGCCGATACTTGGCCGCGAGAAGGATGATCAGGCGCGAAGGTTTATTAACATGGTGGACGAATTCTACGATCGCAACGTCAAGGTGATCATCTCCGCCGCTGCCCCGATTACCGAGCTGTATTCCGGGGGGCGTCTGGAGTTCGAGTTCGAACGCACTGAATCCCGGTTGTTGGAGATGCAGTCGCGGGAGTACCTCGAGGCGCCTCACAAACCCTGACAAACATCATAAGAATTCAGCACCACTGAATCGTAAGCGAGGACGCAGTTTTAATGGTCCCAATGAAAACGACAGAGAGATCCATGTATGAGCAACGATAATGTAGTGATTGTCAGCGGCGTCCGCACCCCGATGGGCGGCTTCCAGGGCAGCCTCTCGGCGGTCAGTGCGCCCGAGCTTGGTGCCATTACCATCGCAGAGGCAGTCAAGCGCGCCGGACTTCAGCCTGCCGACGTGCAGGAAGTGATCATGGGCAACGTTCTGCCTGCGGGTCTGAAGCAGGGGCCAGCCCGTCAGGCCATGCGTAAGGCCGGGCTTCCGGACAATACCGGTGCCACAACCATCAACAAGCTGTGCGGTTCCGGCATGAAAGCGGCCATGTTTGCCCATGACCTGATCAAGGCGGGCAGCAATGACATCATGGTCGCCGGCGGCATGGAGAGCATGTCCAATGCCCCCTACATCTTGCCCAATGCCCGCAAGGGATATCGTATGGGCCCTGGCGATACGGCTCAGGATCACATGTTTCTGGACGGTCTGGAAGACGCCGAAACCGGCCGTCTGATGGGTGCCTTCGCCCAGGAGATGGCAGATAAGAAGGGCTATACCCGTGAAGAGATGGACGACTATGCCATCAATTCCCTCAAGCGGGCCCAGCGGGCGATCGAAGAAGGTCTTCTGAAGGCTGAAATCACCCCGGTTACGGTCAAGTCACGCAAGGGCGACACCGTGGTTGAGGATGATGAACAGCCCTTCAATGCCAATATTGAAAAGATTCCCACGCTGCGTCCGGCGTTCAGCAAGGATGGCACCGTAACGGCGGCCAACGCGTCCTCAATTTCCGACGGCGCATCTGCGCTCGTGCTCATGCGGGAATCTGAGGCGGAGAAGCGTGGCCTCAAGCCGTTGGCACGAATCGTGGGCCACAGTACGCAGTCCCAGCATCCGTCCGAGTTTACCTGCGCTCCGGTCGGTGCCATCGAGACGTTGCTGGGGAAAACCGGCTGGTCAAAAGAAGATGTTGACCTGTTCGAGATCAACGAAGCCTTTGCGATGGTCGCAATGATGCCGATTCGCGAGCTCGGGCTCGATCCGGAGAAGGTCAACGTCCACGGTGGCGCCTGTGCCCAGGGGCACCCGGTAGGCTCCACGGGATCCCGGTTGCTGGTCACACTGATGTACGCGTTGCAGCATTATGGCAAGAAGAAGGGCGTCGCGGCGCTGTGTATCGGCGGTGGTGAGGCAACCGCCATGGCGATTGAGTTGCTGTAACTCACTGACTGAACGGCCCGGGCCAAGGATGGACTGGGCTGTCTCTACCCCTTCCGACGTTCCACCCTCCTTCAATATCCTCCCGTTGAATCGCGGTGCATTGGCCACTGCAATGATCCGGCCTTGAACAGGAAAATCCCATCAAACCAAAGTGGTTGCATCCAGAATAGTTGTCTATAGTGAAGCGGTGCGAGGAAACCCGCTGGTTAATGGGGTGTTAGGGCAAAATCATACTTTTGACTGATCAAAGCGCTCGACAGCGTTAGCTATAGTGCCAACATCACGAGCACTGTGCATGAAGCCTCCAATACATCGTGAACACCAATAATCAGAGCAGCGACTCAGAACAACAATGGAGTAGCCTTCCAATGACAAGAAAAACTCAGCAATGGCAGCGTTGGACCAAATTACCGCTGGCCGTGGCAGTAGCCGCCGGAATGTCTGGCCAGGCCGCCGCTTACTCATTCTACATGGGGGATGTCGAAGCCCAGTTCAACACCACGCTGTCTGCGGGTGCTGGTTGGCGACTGGAGGACCAGGACAAGCGCCTGATCGCCCAGGGTAACCTCGGGCCAGAGTACGCTCCAGGCGGAGCACTGGAGAACATTGGCGCCTCTACCAACAACTACGACGACGGTAACCTGAACTTCGAGAAAGGGAAAACCTACTCGAAGATCGCCAAGGGCAACAGTGAACTGTTCCTGAACTACAACGTCGACAGTGATGTGCTTACTCGCGTTGGTGGTCTGCTTCGTGGCCGCTACTGGTACGACTTTGAGCTGAAAGATGAGAACCGTGCCGTTGACTTCGTGGGTCAGCAGCGTGAACTGAACCGGAAAGCCAAAGACAACGCCTCCGGTGGCGAGCTGCTGGACGCCTACGTCTTCACAGACTGGTATTTCGGAAACGTGCCAGTCAGCCTTCGTTATGGCCGCCAGGTGCTGAGCTGGGGCGAGAGCACATTCATCCAGGGTGGCATCAACGTCATCAACCCGGTTGACGTGCCGGCCTTCCGGGCTCCCGGTGCCGAGCTGAAAGACGCACTGCTGCCGGTGGAGATGTTCTATGCGTCCGCGGGTGTAACCGAGAACATCACGCTGGAAACCTTCGTGCAGGCAGACTGGGAGCCGGTAAAGGCGGATGACTGCGGTACGTTCTTCTCAACCAACGACTTCGCCTCGGATGGCTGTGGCCCGGTTCTTCTGGCCGGTCAGTTGCCGGACTCCCAGGCGTTAGCCCAGGGCTTCATTGCTCCACGTCTTGGGGACCAGGAAGCGGATTCCAAAGACCAGTTCGGTGTGGCCATGCGCTGGTACGTTCCGGCCCTGAACGATTCCGAGCTTGGTTTCTATTACATCAAGTACAACAGCCGTCTGCCGTACGTCAGTGGTCTGGTCAACAACCCGTCCAGCCCGAGTGCGACCCAGGCGAGCGATCCCTCGCTGCCGTCCTCAACCTTCCCGAGCTACTTCATTGAGTACCCGGAGAATATCAACCTGTACGGCGTCAGCATCAACACAACCGTGAGTGGCTGGTCATTGGGTGCGGAATACAGCTTCCGTGACAACGTGCCGCTGCAGTGGAACGCGTTCGAGCTGATCTACGGCGGTCTCCAGCAGCGCGGCCCCAACGGCGAAGTTCTGAGCAAGCTGGAAGCCCAGCGTCTTGAAGAGAGCGGTGGCGCCAACCTCGCGGGCAAGGCGGTTGCGGGTTATGACCGCTTTAACGTGTCTCAGGCACAGTTTACCCTGATCAAGTTTTTCGACCAGGTTATGGGGGCCAGCCGACTGTCCTTCATCACCGAGTTCGGCGCAACCTACATCCATGACCTGCCGGAATACGACGAAGCTCGTTACGGCCGCTCGGGCACCTACGGCATCGGAACCCTGCCGGTTGTTGGCGAAAACTTCACTGGCGATTTCTGTCAGGCGGGTGCCAATATCAACACCAACTACTGCAACAACGAAGGGTTCACTACAGACTTCTCCTGGGGTTACCGTGCACGCTTCGTTTGGGATTACCCCAACGTGTTCGCGGGTGTAAACCTGCGCCCACAGCTGGCCTGGTCTCATGACGTGCAGGGTTACAGCCCGCAGCCAGGCGGTGCGTTCAACGAGGGCAGCAAGGCAGTTGGCCTCTCTGTGGAAGCGATTTATCAGAATAAAATCACCGGTAATATCGGTTACACGAACTTTTTCGGCGGAAAGCCGTATAACGAGTTAACTGACCGTGATTTCGCAACCGTGAGTGTTTCCTACTCATTCTGATACCGGAACGAATTCGTTTGACGAGGGACTATAAATGAAACTAAACAAGAAACTACTGGCCACGGGTGTATTGGCTGCAAGCGTGTTTGCAGGCCAGGCCTATGGTGCGGTTTCTGCTGAGGAAGCGGCCAAGCTGGGCAATTCTCTGACTCCGATCGGAGCCGAGAAAGCCGGGAACGGCGGCGCGATCCCAGCCTGGGACGGTGGTCTGAGTACGCCGCCTGCGGCCTACAAGGGCGATGGTCGCTACGTGGATCCGTTTGCGGACGAGGAGCCGAAGTTCGTAATCGACCAGAGCAACGTCGATGAGTACGCGGACAACCTGTCGGCGGGCCAGATTGCAATGATCAAGCGTTACGATGATTACTTCATGCCGGTCTACGAGACCCATCGTACTGCGGGTTATCCGAAGGAAGTCAACGACAAGACCATCGAGAATGCGACTCAAGTCGAGTTGATCAAGAACGGCAACGGCCTCGGCAACTACACCGAAGCCACTCCGTTTCCGATTCCACAAAATGGTCTCGAAGTGATCTGGAACCATATCACGCGCTACCGCGGCGGTTCCGTTGCGCGGAATGTGGGTCAGGTGACTCCCACGGAGGGCGGCGACTTCTCTGTGGTCAAATTCCAGGACGAGTTTACCTGGCGTACCGCGCTCGAAGATTTCGAGCCGGGACAGGACCCGAACGTGCTGTTCTACTTCAAACAGGCAATCACGGGGCCGGCACGTCTGGCCGGTAACGTCCTGCTGGTTCACGAAACCATTGACCAGGTGGCCGAGCCACGTCGCGCCTGGGTCTACAACGCTGGTCAGCGTCGTGTCCGCCGGGCACCGCAGGTTGCTTACGACGGACCGGGTACCGCTGCCGATGGTATGCGTACATCCGATAACTTCGACATGTACAACGGTGCACCCGATCGATACAACTGGGAACTGGTTGGAAAGAAGGAGATGTACATCCCCTACAACTCCTATCAGCTGGTTGATCCGAGCCTCAGCTATGACCAGATCATCAATGCCGGTCATATCAATCAGGACCTGACCCGTTACGAGCTGCACCGTGTGTGGCACGTGCGCGCGACCTTGAAAGAAGGCGAGCGCCACATCTATGCCCGGCGTGATTTCTTCATTGACGAAGACTCCTGGCAGGCCTCTGTGATTGATCATTACGACGGACGTGGTGAGCTCTGGCGTGTGGCCGAAGCACATGCGATGCAGTTCTACGATCAGGACGTGCCGTGGTACGCCATCGAGGTACTGTACGATCTTCTGTCCGGCCGTTATCTGGCGCTGGGCTTGACCAACGAGGAAGAGAATCCGTACGAGTTTGGTGCTGAGCGCCGGTCTCGGGATTACACTCCGGCGGCCCTTCGTCGCGCTGGTACTCGATAAGCGTCAAAAGTGTGTTTAAACGGCGGGCCTTTGGCCCGCCGTTTTCGTTTGTGATCGGGAAAAGCAGACGAACGCCGGTTAATGTTAAAAAATCGCCACCTCCTAAAATCCTTTTACGTCAAAATTTTGCAGCCCGCCCCTTAATTGGTTTAACCTTCGTCTCATACTAAAGGCGTACCCGGAGCCGGACGCCACTCAAAAGTCAGTGCAGGAAACCATTTGTCGGTTTCTGGAGTTTGAAACTTCCGGCCGATGTCAAAACGGGGCAATGCGTGAAACCATTCAGTGATGGCTGTGCAGCCAACGATGAGTTCCAGTTAGCCAACAGTGGTCTGCAGCGGGGAGAGCTGGTCAGGGACCTGCTCAGGCAACGGTTGCAGGTGCCGGTGCTTCCTGAGGGGGCACTGAGTCGGCCGGCACTGAATCAGAGTATTGCCGATGCCTTGATTCCCCGGGGTGCGCTGTTCGTTGAGGCGCCTTGCGGTTTTGGAAAGTCCCACGCTGTGACCGCCGGTCTTTTTGCTGCCGGACTCGAGCCTGACAGCCTTCGCTGGGTCGCATTGAACGGACAGGACAATTCGCCGGCCCGGTTTCTTACCCTTATTTCCATTGCACTTGATCTGCCGGAGGCCTCCGAGAGCGGTCTTCAGGGTGGCGCTACCTATTCAGATGCCCTGGCGATGATGCTGGTTGCCCTTGACCGCCAGCAAGCTTGGCCGTGCCGGGCTCTTATCCTGGACAACGTCCAGAATATCGGCAATCCGGCCGTGGTGGCCCTGCTTCAGCAATTGGTTACCGACCTCCCTTCATACCTGTCGATCATCCTTATTTCCCGGCGGGCGCTGCCATTTGAAACACACGGCCTTGAGCTTGAGAATCGGCTGGTTCGCCTTGGTAGTGACGCACTGGAATTCAGTCGATCGGAAACCTTCGAATTCTTTGGTTCGCTGCTTGGCTCCAATCAGCTCTCCAGCATCGCCATTGATAATCTCTACGACATGACCGAAGGCTGGCCGACCCCGCTTGCGCTTTATCGGCGTGAAATTGCCCGCAACCCGGACTTGAAGCCGGTTCAGGAAACCAACAGCATCGAGCGGTTCCTGAAGGAGTCAGTGCTGGGCAACCTGACGTCGGCCCAGCGTCGGTCCCTGAGAGCCATGGCGGAACTCGAATTGTGTTCCGATGAGCTCTTCCTGGCACTCGCTCCCGATATGCCCGAGGTGGGTTTTGTGCCCTCGCAGGCAATGGACAGTGGCCTGCCGCTGAGGGGCATGCCCGGTCGGGGTCGCTGGTTCCGCTTCAATCCATTGTTGCAGGAATGGCTCAAAACTCCGGTTATGGCGGGTTACGCGGACCGCATGGGCCACGCGAGCCGGTGGTTCGGTGAGCGTGGCCAGTTTCCGGAAGCGCTGAAATATGCGTTGCTGAGCGGCGATGCCGAGGCCGTGATTCGCATCGCGTCTGAGGGGTCGGAGGCGTTGTTGCTGGGGCAGGATACTGCCTCTTTGCTCAGGTTGCGCAAGAGCCTGCCTGGGCAGCTTCTGGAACGGAGTCCACGGCTCCGGATCGTGTACAGCTGGGTTCATGCCATCGGCGGACAGTTTCATCAGGCGAGAGCGCTCATTGAAGGACTGGGAGAAGCCGGGATGGAAGAGCACGCTGCCCGTATCTGTGCGCTGAAAGCGTTCATCCTGAGAGGTGAGGGTAGTGTGGGGCCAGCCCTCAAAATGGCCAATCAGGCGTTGGCCGAGGGTGATCTGTCGACCCAGGGGCAACTGGTAACCCAGATGGTTCGATCCAGCGCCCTGTGTGCATCCGGACAGTTTCAGGAAGCGCGAGATGCCAATCGAGCCGCAGCTCGCCTTGCGCGAGAAGCGGGTGATTCGGGCTCAGAAGCGCTGGCGGTATACGCGCACGCGCGGATAGAGCTTGGGAAAGGCTCCTTGAAATATGCTGAACAATTGCTGCGTACCGGTCTGGATACGGCTATGCACGAGTTGGCCAGGCCCGCCCGCATCGGTGAAACCCGGCTACAGTTGAACCTTGTGCTGGTGCTCTGGCATCAGGGACGGTACAAGGAAGCAGACCGCTTGCTGGTCACCTGTGGCCGCCATGCCGAGCAGACGCGGGACCTGGGGCTGCTTATGGCCATGGCCATTCGCGTACTGATGTGTCGTGCCGAGGGGCGGCTTGAAGACGCTTTTGTCTGGATCGGTCGGGCTGAACGCACCATGCATGCCTGGCAGGTTGATGAGTCTTTGTTCGTTCCCGTTCTGGAGGCGCTCAAGGCCAGTTGCTGGTTGGCCCTGAATCAGGTTGACAGTGCCGCCCAGGCAGTCGCCAAGCTGGAACCCTACCGTAAGGCGGGGTGCGTGCCGGAACTGTTCCCCATGATGCCAGGCCTGTTGGATTGCATGCTGGTCAGGTTAGATCTGGCCCGAGGAGATTCTATGCGGGCCCGTGAAACCATTCAGGGTATTCGCGAGCGCTATAAAGATGCGATTCCCTGGGGTGTCGAGCTGCACATCCGTCTGCTGGAAGCTGTGCTTGTGCAAGATGAAAAAGGCACAACCGTGGCCCAGAAGATCCTTGCCTCAGTGGTCGCTGAGGCATCAAGGGAGCACTTTATCAGTCCGTTTGCGGAACTTCGGAATGAACTTCAGGATCTCGTTCAGAAAGGCTTTGCGCAACTACCCAATGGGCCTTTCAAAGAGGCTTTGGGCCGCCTTTACCAGGTGAAAACAGAAGCGGAGACGGTTGATGCATTGGCAGAACCGATCAGTGATCGCGAACAGAGTGTTCTGGAGTTGATCGCCAAGGGACTTTCAAACCAGGAAATTGCCGACAAGCTGCACATTTCGCTCCACACGGTTAAAACCCACGCAAGGCGAATCAATGCCAAACTGGAAGTGAGATCCCGCACCCAGGCCATCGTCCGTGCCCGGGAACTGGGCTTGCTCTAGGCGCTTTGCAGTGCCTGGATTCGCCTATCCTTTTCGGCCCAGACCTCACTGACCCAGCGCTGGAATTCCACGCGCGTATCCCGGTCGTTCTCGTAGTCCATCCCCAGAAAGCGGTCGGGTATGTCCCGTGTGCGCACGTCAATGATGATGCGTTGGATCCGGCCGCACAGATAGTCCCAGAACCCTGCCTTGCCGTCCGGATAGACAATGGTGACGTCGAGCATGGTATGGATCATTTCACCCATGGCCTGGAGGACGAACGCGGTTCCACCGGCCCTTGGCTTAAGGAGATGTTGGTAGGGTGAATTCTGGCTTTTGTGTTTGGCGCGGGTAAACCGGGTACCTTCCATAAAATTGAAGACGGTGACCGGAGTGAAGCGGAACTTCTCGCACGCGGCCTGGGTTGCCGCCACATCTTTGCCCTTCAGTTCCGGGCGTCGGGCTATCTGTTCTTTTGTGTGTCGATGCATGAACGGAAAGTCCAGTGCCCACCAGGCAACGCCCAGAAACGGCACCCAGATCAGTTCCTTCTTGAGAAAGAATTTCAGCAGCGGGATCCGGCTGTTCAGGACGTACTGAATGGCAGGGATGTCGGCCCAGGTCTGGTGGTTGCAGGTAACGAAATACCAGTGAGACTGGTCGAGCCTGTCGATACCGCGGATATCCCACTCCACCTTATGGAGCAGGTCCATCAGGACATTGTTAAAGCCAATCCAGACCCAGGCAATTCTGTTCAATACAACAGTACAGGCTTTCCGTGAGGCGGTAATTGGCACAACCAGCTTGCCCATGGCAAACACCAACAAAACGGGAAACAGGATGAGAGTGTTGGACAGTATGAGCAGGACCGCCAGGATTCCCTTTAGCGGTGCAGGCAAGAAGTTGAGCATGCTGGAATGTCGTCTCTGGAAGTTTAACAGTCTGTCTTGAAATCAGCCTTCAGCAGGGCCGGGGTTTGGGGCTTTCTGGCCGGGGAGCAGAACGGTCTCGGGGCTGGCCGAGGCGAGCTCCTGGAGGCGGTCGGGAGTAAGATCGCTGATCACATCCCTGAAATCGTTGTCGTAGAAGGACAGATTATTGTAGTGAATCATGGAGCGGATTTCTTTGACATAGTCCTCGCCGCGTTCCGAATAGCCCAGAAGGCCTTGAGCCATCTCAACACCGGAGAGTGGATCGTCGTCACGGCGGTCTTTGAGGCGAATGTCCCGTAGCGCCTGATAGGTGGGGTGACGATTCAGGTTCTGGATATACGCGCGAACGGAACGGTAAGGTGATGAAAATTTCGCGACTTCGTGGCTGGCGCCCTCGACTCGACCGCGAGGAACAAGGCCGCAGCCCTTGGAAAAGCACCATTGACCAAACAGATTGTAGCCCTTGGTCGCAAATCGTGAGGTTCCCCACGCGGATTCATTGGCCGCCTGGGCCAGAATCAGTGAGGGTGGAATCACATCGAGACGTTTCCGGAGTAGCGAAAACTGTTCATCGCTTCCCGGTTCGGCTTCTACTCGCAAGCGATCGGCCTGCGCAGCCAACCATTGTTGTTCGTCTTCTGACAGCGTGGACTTTCCGGCCAGACTGTCCAGGTAGTCTCTTTCAATAAGAATCCGGGAATTGGCCAACACGATACGCGGATAGAGAAATGAGAAGAACGCTGCTTTCTTTTCGGTCGTATCCCGAAAGCTGGCAAAATCCGGCAATCCGTCGTGGGCCCAGCTGGGCAGGGACGGCAGGGATGCGAGCGGTAGTTCTGAGCCGGACCGGTAGCCTTCCATGCCCGACTGGGGCACATAAAAACCGCCTCCAATCGCAAAGGCGATCAGTGGAACAAACAGCATCAGGGCCCGTTTACCTGCAGACATAAAACCTCACGTCAGAATCGATATGGTAACGATTATAACAGTTTATACGGACGAGTCTGCGTGCTGGCTCATTGCTGCTTTCGGCGCGCTCCTCAGGGAATCCGGGTCGCCATCAACAGTCCGATTTGCTCTTCTCCGGAGACCGTGTCTCTGAGGCGCAGATAGAACTGGTCCTGATCAGAGGTGAAAAAGCCTTCGAGGACCATGCTGGCGCCGGTAAATGTCACGCGCCCATTGCCCGCTGAAGAATCGTAGGCAAGGGAAATCGTATCACCTTCGTTCAGCTGCGGAGACGTTACAGTTTCGTCGCCTACCGTGTGAACGACGTCCAGGGTGCGTGGGTCCAGAGTTGCCAGAACTGTCGAGCCGATGGTCAGTACGGCATTGTCAAAATGCGCCAGCTGATTGGAATCGGAGGTCATGCCGAGACGAATGCCCTGAAGGCGATACCTGCCACTGGTGGGGGCTGATGCTGAGGTCTGGGCTGCGGCGATGAGGATGCCATCTCCGAAGGAACTGTCGTCCAGATTAAATGCGAGGAGACTGCCATCGGGGGTGCTGGCGCCCACGCCCAGATCCGGCTGCTCGAAATCACCGGAAGCGGTTGAAACATCCAGGTTCAGGCGCCCGATGTTGGCATCGCCGTCGCTGAGTCGTGATGTCCTGTTGCTCAGCGTCCAGGATTCAATCCGGATGCCGGTATTGTCCGTGCTGACCGCTCCGCTCGCGTCACGGGCCACTGTGGTAAGTAACTGGTTCTGGGTGATGGTGTTGCCGCTGATCCGCCAGTCGCCGAGGCCGGTTTCGAAGGTGACCGGTGTGGCGCCATCGCTGAACTGTGTGGCCAGGTACAGCACGTTGTAGTCGCGGCCGTCGAGAATGTTGAGGCTGAAGCCGCGCTGACGGAGAAGGTCGAGCTCCAATACAGACAGATAGTGATTCTCCAAGGTTTCCTTGCGCTTGAGCTCCTCGCCGGAGGTCTCCAGCTCTATGGCCTTGCCCGCGCTGAAGTAGCCGCTAACTACCCGGTCCGGCCCGGTAGTGTCAGACACAGGCTCACTCGTGTAGGCGTCAAGGTAATAAGGGTTTCGGGTCCAGCCAATGATGCGTGAGCTGCCGCGACCGGTGATGCTCTGATACAGGGCGCGGCCTGCCAGTAAACGGGTATCGGCGACCAGCGTAGCGGCGCCCGGTGACGAAGCGTGGGTGTTCAGGTCCCATTGCTCGGAGCCCCGGAGAAAGAAATCGTTGCCCGCTTGATGGATCAGTGCTTCCCGGGCATAGGGGATGTCGCTGGCAAGTGACGTCACGCGGATGTTGAAGGCATCGAAGCTGGTCAGGGTCAGTGCCGGATAGACGTACCCCACGCCGTACTGGTCTTCCAGCCGCTCCTCCTGAGCGGTCCGGGCACCCCATTGTCCGGAGTTGACCAGGGAGCTCTCAAGGAAGGTTTGGCCCAGCTCCACTCCGAAAAACACCGAATTGTAGTCCGCAGAGCTGGCAGTGATTCGACCGGAGGAGGTTTCGTCCAGCAGGGCGTAGTCCGCCATGGCAGAAACGTATCGGGCGAAGTCGCCGCGACCGGAAAGCAGGTCCAGCGCCGACGTCAGGTTCGCGGTTGACGGAATGTCGATTTCGAAATCGTGGACCTGATCCGCAAGTGTGGACCAGACATATTTGTTGAGACAGAGCTCGCCGCCGACATCATCCACGCAATCGAGAATGCTCTGGAACTGACCCGGGGTGTAAGTGGTCAGGGTGTTGCGTACGAGATATTCGGAGAACGGGTTGATCTTCACGTCGCGGTCGGCGTCGGCCGCCAGGGCGCGCAGCCGGACATTGCCGTAACTGGCATCAATGAGCACATCCGGACCCAGGGGCAAGCCTTCGTCAAACGCGATTATGGTGAAGCCATTGTCGTCGGTCCGCGTGGATACCGGTACCGAGCCCAGGTTTTGCAACGCCGTATTGGTGGTGTAGACACTGATCCGGTCCGGCTGCACGATTCTCAGGTTCCGGCGGGTCAGTTCGGCATCCGGAGCCACGCCACCGGGCACCTCCATGGTAATCCGGACTTCATTCGCTTCGAGCCCCGCAGTTTTGCTGGAGTCGCCGGTACTGCCAGGACTGAAGTCGTCCACCGGGTTCTTGCCGTTGGCGAAGTCGTTGGGATCATTCTGCGCGCCGGTAATGGCGTCGTCGCCTCCGCCGCACCCGCTGAGAAGCAAAAAAACGGTCGGAAGAATCAATCCAGAGGTCAATCGCATGCCAGGCTATCCGTGCAGGGAATTCAGACGAACAGTCTAACAGCGCGGAACTGGGGAAAGCGTGAGGAAAGGCACGAAAAAAGGTGCCCGAGGGGGCACCTTTGATTGTCTGTTCTGGCTATGGCTGAAAGATCAGAAGTAGATCTTCATGCCTGCCATGACGCCATCATCGAGATCCACGTCGCCGCGGAACGGACGATCCAGTTCGGTATTCAGATAACGGTAACCGGCAAAGACTTCGGCGTTGCGGATCACGCGGTAGCTGCCCCGCAGTTCCAGGCTGGTCAGGTCGTCGGAATCACCGAATGACAGGATGCTGGGTGCATAATGGAGGCCACCGGTGAAAGAGAGTCCCGGAACCCGCGGGATGTTCAGGGTGGCGTAGCCGCCCAGTGCGATGGCACCGCCGTCAACCGCGCCCGCGTCCCAGGCGAAACCACGCATGCCCAGGCCGGCTGTAGTAGGCAGGTTTCCGATTGCAGTCCGGCCCTGAGCGTGGAAATCAAGGTTCAGGATGTCGAGACCGCCTTCACGATAGGTGTAGCCGGCGCCCATCTGGAGATCGTCGTTGTTGCCCAGAAAGTTCACCTGGCCCTTTACGGAATCATCGGTGAGGCTGAGGTCCACATCGCCAGCGAAGGCTGGAGCGGCAGCCAGTGACAGAACCATCACGGAAATACGGGACACTTTCATGCATGCACCTTTCGTAAGTAATTAAAATATTTGGCGTATGTTAACGGGCATGCTCTGGGGGCTCAACTTAAAAGGCGGTAAGCCCGCATTAATCTGCGCTGAGATCCGGTTCAGTGGTGGGTATCGTCACCGCCCTGATCCAGGTCGTCAGGCGACACATTTTCGGCGGGCACCCGGTATTCCTCGTTGGCCCAGGCACCGAGATCAATGAGTTTGCAGCGCTCAGAACAGAACGGGCGGTATGGGTTGGCATCCGTCCATTCCACGGATTTTTTGCAGGTGGGGCATTCGACGTTCATGGTTGCCTTTCAGAATAATAAAACGGATCCAGGTATCCGCGGGCCCTTCAGGAAGTCGCGGACGCTTTACAGTATTGTTCCAGTACTGCCCGGAGCATTTCAATATTGACAGGCTTGGCAACGAATGAATCCATGCCGGCACGCCGGCATTTTTCCTCATCTTCCTCCATGGCGCTGGCCGTCAGGGCGACCACAGGCACCCTTGGCCGACTGTTCGTGTTCTCCCAATCCCGCAGGCGACGGGTGGCTTCAAAACCATCCACCCTTGGCATGATGCAATCCATGAAGATCAGGTCAAACGGATGCCACTGCCAGAGGCTGGCTGCGGCTTCTCCGTCATTGGCGGTCATCACATCACAACCGAGCTTTTCGAGCAGGCGGCGGGTGAGCGTGCGATTGACGGGGTTGTCTTCGACCAGCAGCACTTTCATCCGACCGCAGGGCAGTTCCCGTCGACGGGACGAATCGCTGACGGCCTGGAGTGAGAAGCGAGTCAGGAAACGTCTTTTATGGTTGGCCGCGTCCGCGAACAGCTGATTCAGAATCGGAGTCAGGCAAGACTCCCGCAATGACTTGCTGAGGAAGGCGTCAGCCCCCGCCTGGCGGAAATGCTCGGCGTCTCCCCGCTGGGGGTTGGAGGACAGGATCAACAACCGCATGTCACTCCACAAAGGGTTTCCGCGAATCTGGCGGCAGAGCAGATCGCTGTCCATGTCGGGGACAAAACCATCCAGCACAATGCTGTCAAATGGCTGCTGGCTGTCAAACGCCTGGCGAAGTGAGGTCAGCGCTTCACCGGCGGACTTCACCGCTTCAATGTGGACCTCATGGCGCGAAAGCATTTCGAGGGTAATTTTGCGGGACAATTCGTAGGAGTCTACCACGAGAATTCGCCGGTTCTTGACCATGCGGGTATCGGGGCGCACCCGGGTCGAGCTTTCCGGGGCAACGGGGAGTGTGATTTCGATCCAGAACGTTGAGCCTTCTCCCGGTCGACTCTCGAGGTCCAGCGAGCCATCCATCAGGTTGACCAACTGCCGGCAAATGGTGAGTCCCAGGCCTGCTCCCGGGAGCTGACGCTGGAAGCGTTGACCGAGTTGCACGTAGGGCTCATAGACCAGCGGGATGTCTTCCGGATTGATGCCCACGCCGGTGTCCTCGACCGCCAGTCGCAGGCGAGCCTGGTCATCGCGTCGGCCCAGTACTTCGATGCTGATCAGGACATGGCCGGAATCGGTGAACTTGATGGCGTTGGACGTCAGGTTCAGCAGGATCTGGCGTATACGTACCGGATCGCCTTTCAGTGCCCACGGCAGGTTTTCATCAATGCGAAGCTCCAGCGCCAGACCCTTTTCTCGTGCCCGGGAACCGAGCATATGAACCAGGTCGTTCAGGGTTTCACGGAGATCGAACGGGATCTCATCCAGCACCAGTTTTCCGGCCTCCATGCTGGAGATGTCGAGCAGATCGTTGATGATGGCAGACAGTCCTTCGGAGGCGCTCAGCAGGGTGTGGACGTATTCCCGCTGGTCCTGATCCAGCGGTGTATCGGTCAGCAGATTGGCATAGCCCAGTACTGACTGGAGGGGAATCCGGAGTTCGTGGCTGACATTGGCAAGGAACTGGTTCTTGGCGTGGTTCGCCCTGACTGCCTCATCCCGTTCGCCCTGGGACTGAATCGTGGTTTGGCGCAGTGACCGCGTGTCCTCGAGTATCTGGAGGCGCATCTTGTTGAGTGCCTGCTCCAGTTCGGTCAATTCATCGGGCGTTTTAGGGGCAGCGCGTTTCAGTTTTAGCGGATCGACCAGCGCATCAAGGTTAAGCCTTGCAGCATAGTCGGCCATGGCCTCCAGGTGCCGCGACAAGGTCATGCGTACGATGACAAGCAGACCAAGTGTTCCCAGCATCACCACGATGGATTGGAACAACAGGTTGAGTAGTGCCCGGTCTCTCAGATCATCGTATATGCGTTCAACGGAGGAGGTAAGGGTGAGGCTACCGACTTCCTCCGGGCTGCGAAAGCTCGACCGGTCGAAGACGAGCGGAAACGTCTGGGTGATAACGCGACCCTCCGGGAGGGTACCCGTGGTGAACTCATCGCCGGTTGAGGTAACGACGCGCGCGTGCTGGATTGCCGTCACGGCTTTCATGTCGTCCAGGCTGTTGGCCACCTCGCTGTAGTTCATCAGCCAGATGTTATTGCTCATACTGCCGGAAATGAGTTCAGCGGCCTTGGCCTGCGTGGCTTGCAGGTCTTCCTTGCGGCGCTCGAACTCGCCGATCATCTGTACGCCGGTGGCCACCAGAGAAAAGATCAGGCTGAACAGCAGTACATACGCCAACAGTCGGGCTGCCAGCGGCCGAATTCCCATGCGCTTTAAAAACCGGTTTGGAGGCAATGCACGAGTTCCCTGTGTCGACTACTAAATCACCAATCGGAGTTTAACAGACAGTTAGTACTTCGACACGTTCCTCTGAATCAAGGTTTACGAAACGGAACCGTACGTTCAGATCGTACAGGTGCGCGCCATAGATCCGGTCTTCCTCTCGCCCCCGACGAAAGGACGGCCGCGGGTCGTAGCTGACGACATCCTCAATCAGCAGTCGCAGGTCGGGATAATCCTCCGGGCTGAGTGCTTCAAGCTGCCTCTCGGCTTCCGGCAGGAAGGTCACCGCTAACCGCTCGGTCGGTGGCGCATCGGCCCAACCCAGGGATGCATCCGGTATCGAGTCCGCAAACGGCAAATAGGGTTTAATGTCGAGAATGGGCGTGCCTTCGATCAGGTCGTGGTCGCTGATGCGCAGCACCAGTCTGCCTTCCTTGCGAACTAATCCCTGATTCCTGACCACCGAAAGCCCAAGGCTGTTGGGTCGGAACGGGGAACGGCTGGCGAAAACGCCAATTTTCTTGTTGCCACCAAGGCGGGGTGGGCGCACGACCGGTCGCCATTCGGCACGAACCGCCTCATGAAACTGAAAGGTCAGCCACAGGTGGCTGGCGGATTCCAAGCCCCGGAACGCATCCTCCCGGTCGTAGGGTGCCTCGATAACGAGTTCGGCGTGGGCGTAACGCGTCAGGCCCGGCTGGCGGGGCACACCGAATTTGTCCTGAAAACAGGATCGAGTGAACGCAATCGGGGATAGCGTCAGTGCTTCCTGGGCTGGTCGGGAAGGGTGTCGGGGCATAGTCAATCTAGATAAGGTCGCTGAAGGCTACCGGAAAAGAACAATTCTACCCGGAAAACAACGGAAGGCCGATCCTTGAAGCTCTCTTCCCTTGGGAATTCGAGTGCGGGAATAACCTCTGCGTAAACCCAGTCGCTGTGCAGACGGTACCGCCAGGTCACGTCCGCGAAATAGGTGGTAGTTCGCCACGACGGCTTGCTCTCGCCCAATATCCCAAGGCGTGGGGTAAGTGTCGAGCGGTTGTTCAGTCGCTTGTCGACGCTGAAAATCTGGGCTGCGACAAACTCTTTTTCATCGTGGATCCATTCCAGTTCCGAGGACGATATGAAATACCAGCCCTGGCCGACCTGTCTACCGGCTGTCAGCCAGGTTCGCTCACCCCAGCCATCGTTGTGGTAGAAGTAAAATCGTTGTTGCGCTCTTAGAAGCCAGTCTTCATCCAGACGCCAGTCCTTCTGTGCCGTGGCTCGCCAGAAAGCATCTGGAGGGAGCCGAAGCCGCACACCTACGTCGTTCGACAGGTTGATGGCATCGCCAATTTCGGTCAGGTAGCGCAGTGCACCGGTCGCTTCGGTGTCGGAGCGTTCGTCCTGGGTCAGCTGCCGGTCACGCTGCCGCTCCTCCAGGGGGATGAGCTCTTCACTTTCACTCTCGATCACGAGGCGGAGCTTGCGCCGAGTGGTGGGAATGTCCAGTCGAAACCGGGCCTCAGGTTCGAACTGAAAGGGGGCGCCGGATTCGGATTCGGTCGCGAAGCCGATTCGAAGGTAACTGGCGTTGTTCGGTAATCCGTACTCGCTGCCCGAGAGCGTGCGGTCCGCCCACTGTCCGAGCCTTTCCACCTTGGGATTCTGGGTTCGTCCCTGAAGCAATACCCAGTTGCTGAAATTCACCCAGTAGGAATCGCGTGGCTCGGCCCAATACTCCTCTGGAGAAAAGTCGAAGAAGGACGAGGGCAGGGCCTCGGGTGATAAAATATCGGGCACGGATCGTTCCTGCACCTCGAACACCGGTTCGGCTGCCTGGGCGTGGGTCAGTGTGAGGCAAAGGGATGCGGCCGCAAGGCCAGCCAGCCGCGCGAGAAAAGATCGGTCAGACAAGATCCACCAAAATCCTTTTGTGCAAGTCACGGACCTGACGCTCCACGTCATCGATCGGGCGGTTGTTATCAATTATAGCGTCGGCCTTCGCGAGGCGCTGTTCCCTCGGCATCTGTGCAGCAATAATTCGTTCAACCTGCTCCCGGGAATTCGTGTCGCGGGACATGGTGCGTTCGATTTGCACGTCGACAGGCACATCGATCACGACGGCACGATCAACCAGCTGGTGCTGATCGGTTTCGAACAGCAGCGGAGAGACCAGGAGAGCGTAGGGCTGCGTGTAATTATCCGGCTTCAACTGCCGAATCAGTTCCTCGCGGATGATCGGATGCAGCAGGGCCTCAAGCCATGCTCGTTCCTCGGGGGCGTCAAAGACAATCGTCCGAAGACGTGCTCGGTCCAATGCGCCGTCCCTGGTCAGAATCTCAGGACCAAAATGCTCGGCAATCGCCTTGAGCGCGGGCGTGCCTGGTTCCACGACTTCGCGGGCAACATCGTCCGCATCGACCCAGTGTATGCCAAGGTCGCCAAACATCCTGACCACGGTTGATTTGCCGGAACCAATACCGCCGGTGAGACCCACAATTGCCATCAATCAGACTCCCAGAAAGCCAAACCAGAAACGCTGGATATCAGCGCCAAACCACAGGCAAAGCAGGCCAGCTGTGGCCAGGTAAGGTCCAAACGGAATGGGGACTTCCCGCCCGTGCTTCTTGAAGACCATCAGACTGATACCAACTACGGCACCAACGACGGACGAGAGAAGAATGACCGCCGGCAGCAGTTGCCAGCCAAGCCAGGCCCCGAGCGCCGCCAACAGTTTGAAGTCTCCATGGCCCATACCTTCTTTGCCCGTAACCAGCTTGAATAGCCAGTAAACCGACCAAAGAGACAGGTAGCCCGCCACCGCGCCCCAGAACGCGCTGGTAAAGTCCGTCAGCACGCCAAAGTAGTTGAGCACAAGCCCCAGCCACATCAGCGGAAGGGTAATGTTGTCCGGTAGGAGTTGCGTGTCAAAATCGATAACCGTAAGCGCGACAAGCGACCAAGTGAGCAACAACGCCCAGAGCCCGGCTTCCGATGAGCCCACAAACGCGATGGTTCCCACTGAGAGGAGGGCGGTTACCGCTTCAATGATCGGATAGCGTGGAGAAATGCCCGTTTTGCAGGACGAGCATTTGCCGCCCAGAAACAGATAGCTGACAACGGGGATGTTTTCCCAGGCCCGAATACTGTGACCGCAGGAAGGGCAGGTAGATGCCGGCTTCGAGAGGGTAATGGCGGCTTCCTGCTTTCGCTGTTGCTCGGGTACTTCAAGGAATTCCTCGCACTGGCAGCGCCAGTCCTGGTGCATCATCTTCGGGAGGCGCAGGATGACGACGTTCAGGAAGCTGCCGATGCACAGGGAAACCAGAATGACAGAGAGATGGAGTAGCCAGGGGGTATGGAGGTAGATGTCGAGGAACTGCATTGGACGCCTTGGGTGCGGAATGAACAAGGGGTCAGATGAACACTTTCATCTGACCCCGGCTTGAGGTCTAGAGCGGTGATCGGCGGGCAGAAAAAGATCTCTTCTGTCCTTCATCCTAGCTGTCTAGCCAACAACCTGACCCATCTGGAAAATTGGAAGGTACATGGCAATGATCAAGCCGCCGACCAGTACACCCAGAACCCCCATGATCATTGGTTCCATCAGCGCTGTCAGGTTATCAACCATGTCATCCACGACACTCTCGTAATGCTCTGCAACTTTGGCAAGCATCTCGTCCAGATTACCTGATTCTTCGCCGATCGCGGTTAACTGAACAGCCATTACTGGGAACAAGTCCTGTTCCTTCATAGACGCTTGGAGTTGAGTACCGCTGGATACATCATTTTTGATGTTCATGATGGCATCACGATAGACCGCATTGCCTGTCGCGCCGGCAACCGAATCCAACGCATCAACTAGGGGTACACCTGAGGCAAAGGTGGTCGAGAGTACCCGTCCAAATTTTGCTACAGCCGATTTGTCTAGTATTTCGCCCATAATTGGAAGTTTAAGAACATATTTGTCCATAAGGTCCGAAAATTTCTTGGAGCGTCTGTTTGCCTCCTTGAAGAGAAAAAGGGAGCCAACAATGCCCAAAAGAACAGCGAACCACCATTTCTGAAGCCATTCAGAGAGGTTCACCACAAACTGGGTGAATACGGGCAGTTCAGCACCAAATCCCTGGAACAGGCTCTCGAATTGAGGCACTACTTTAACAAGTAGAATCGCCGTCACTATTATTGCCACCACGATAACCGCAATCGGATAGGTCATCGCTTTCTTGACTTTTTTCTTCAGTATTTCGGTCTTTTCAAGATAGGTCGCAATGCGGTCTAGCATTTGTTCTAGCGCACCCGCCTTCTCACCGGAATCCACCAAATTGCAATAAAGATCGTCAAAATATCGCGGATGCTTTTTAAGGGCGCCGGCAAAACTTGTCCCTGACGAAATTTCGTTGCGAATCGTCATGACCAGTTCCTGAAGCCCCTTGTTTTCCAGTCCGTCTGCAACAATGTCGAAACTCTGTACCAGAGGAACCCCCGCTTTCATCATCGTGGCAAGCTGGCGCGTTAGCATCGCGATGTCAAACGGGGTTATCTTTTTGCTGCCACCCAGAAGCGGCTTGGGTTTTTTCTTGACCTTATCCGGAATGATTCCCTGTTTCCGGAGTTGGGCTTTGACAAGTGCCAGACTCTGGCCTGTCAGCTCACCTTTGGACTTGTTTCCCTTACGATCTTTCCCTTCCCAAATAAACGATTCGAGCTTTTGCGCTTTTTCTGCCATGCTTAATCCTTCGTCACGCGGTTGGCTTCCTCAAGGCTCGTCACTCCCTGAATCACCTTCAATAAGGCTGATTGCCGCAAATTACGGAAACCTTCCGCCTGAGCCTGTTTTGCAATTTTGATGGAACTGGCCTCTTCCATAATCATGTTCGCCAGCTCGTCAGTTACCTTGACCACCTCGTAAATACCAACGCGGCCTTTGTATCCTCCATTGCATTTATCACAGCCCTTTGGGCGGTACAACGTGAAGCCTGTATCAATTTGTTCCTGTGTGAACCCTTCCTTCAAAAGGACGTCCTTCGGTACATCAGCAGACTGTTTGCAGCTGTTGCACAAACGGCGACCGAGCCGCTGGGCGATGATGAGGCTCACCGAAGTGGCAATGTTAAAGGAGGCCACGCCCATGTTCATCATCCGCGTAAGAGTTTCAGCGGCACTGTTAGTGTGCAGGGTGGATAAAACGAGGTGGCCGGTTTGAGCAGCCTTGATGGCGATGTTCGCGGTTTCGAGGTCTCGGATCTCGCCTACCATGATGACATCGGGATCCTGGCGCAGGAATGCCCTGAGTGCTTCGGCAAATCCAAGGCCCACCTTGGTGTTGACGTTGACCTGGTTAATGCCTTCAAGATTGATTTCAGCCGGATCCTCGGCGGTGGAGATGTTGCGCTCGCTGGTATTGAGAATGTTCAGACCGGTATAGAGGGATACCGTTTTGCCCGAGCCGGTCGGGCCCGTGACCAGAATCATACCCTGTGGCTGCTCCAGAGCTTCAAGGTACATCTGCTTCTGGTCTTCCTCATACCCAAGGACGTCGATGCCCAACTTGGCCTGGCTCGGATCCAGGATCCGTAAAACAATCTTTTCTCCCCAAAGCGTTGGAAGCGTGTTTACGCGAAAGTCGATAGCTTTGGTCTTGGATAGCTTCATTTTTATCCTGCCATCCTGAGGAACGCGCCGCTCGGATATGTCCAGTTGGGACATTATCTTTACCCGGGCAGAAATTTTTGGAGCCAGCTTGATTGATGGGCGGGACACTTCCTTCAATATTCCGTCCGTACGGTACCGGACTCTGTAGGTTTTCTCGTAGGGCTCGAAGTGTACGTCAGATGCTCCCCCCCTGATGGCATCAAGGAGCATCTTGTTGACGTATTTTACAATTGGGGCGTCATCGACTTCGGTCGCACTTACGGAACCACTGTCGTCATCCTGATCGCCGCCCTCAGTTTCCACGCTCTCAAGGTCGGCGTCATCAAGCTCTCCCATCGAGGTATCCTGAGATTCCAGATACTTCTCTATGGCCACTCGGAGCTTCGCATCGTCCACGAGTATGGCGTCGGTGCTCAAGCCTGTATTGAACTTGATTTCATCCAGCGCCTGAATGTTGGTCGGGTCGGAAACTGCGATAAACAGGCGATTGCCACGCTTGAATATCGGTAAGACATTGTGTTTTCGGATCAGTTTCTCGTCTACCCCCTTTTCGGGCATCATCTCAGGCTGGAATGACTCCAGATCGAGAACTGACATGCCAAATTCCATTGCTGCGGAAAAAGCAAGCTTCGAACTAGGTGCCAGTTCATTCTGGGTAAGGTAGGTGATCAGGGGAATTCGATTCTGTGAGGCCTGCAGGAAAGCATCCTTTGCCGTCGCCTCATCTAGAAGCCCGTCTTCAAAAAACCGCCGGGCCAGGCCGGTCAGCGTTACGTTTCGATTGCTGCTCGCCATAAGTGCTCTGAAAAGATTGTTATAAGTCGCTGAATCGTAAATTAGCAAAAAAGAGTTTAGATGTCTGGCATGGGTTTGGGAAGCACTCTCGATCACAAACTGGTCGATCTGGTGATGTTGAGTGGTTTAGCAGGCGCCAGATGAAATCTTTCATCTGGCCCCATCTTTTTTAAAGTACCACCCTAAGAAATCTTGGTGACAAAAAACGTCACCTCCTGACGTCAAAGGTCTCTTGTTGCGTCGAAATTTGCTTTGTGATGCGCCTCACATAATCCTGTAAGCCGCTGATACGTGGTTGTTTTTTACGTTTTACTGCAATTGGCACGCTAACTGCTTCATGTCAGTTACGCTCACCGCGGTATCGGGGCAAAGCTCCACCGTCCCGGAGCTGTAACTAAAAACGAACAAACCTAGAGGTTTTCGCTATGCAAGCAATCAAAATGAACCAGGGTCAAAAAGGTTTCACCTTGATCGAACTGATGATCGTTGTTGCGATCATCGGTATCCTCGCAGCTGTTGCGATTCCGGCTTACCAGGATTACGTTGCACGTTCTCAGGTAACTGAGGCCGTTAACCTGACTGCCGGTTTGAAGTCTCCGTCTGCTGAGTACTTCCAGAACAAGGCGACTGTCCCTACGCTGGGCGAGCTTGGAGCTACCACTGCTGGCAAATACGTAGCTAGCATGGCGATCAATCAGGACAGCACTAACGCTTGGACTATCTCTGCAACTATGGATACCACCGGTGTTAACAACAACATCGCTGGCGAAACCTTTGCTATCTCAACCGCTGACGGTGGTTCCACCTGGGATTGCGGTACTATTGGCGCAGCTGCTGCGACCACTACCCTCGCAGCGAACTACCTGCCGACTTCCTGTAAGTAAACCTTCAGAACGAGGCAGGCCCATCGCGACCTCTGGTCGCGATGGGCCTTTTCTTATGTATAAGAGAATGAATCGAATTGCAGTTCCTGCAGCTCTGTTTTTTTTGATCGGGGCTTTGCTTTCTATAAATTTCCCGGGGGCTAGTGGGGCCTGGATACTCGATGATGTTGGCAATCTAGCCGGGCTGGCTGATTTGTCTGCGGGTACCCTGGAGAGTTACTACACGTTTCTTGCCGGGGGTGTCGGAAGTTTGGGCCGACCGATCTCACTACTGACTTTTGCTTTTCAGCACGAAAGTTGGCCTGATCCGTACAGCTTTAAAGTCGTAAATTACCTAATACATACAGTCAACTTCCTGCTGGTTTTCACCCTCCTTGTTAACCTGGCCCGTGCAACGAAGCGTGACGGGGCGCCGAAGAATAGATGGACGATAGTGCTCTTTCTGGTCATTGCTTTTGCGTGGGCAGCATCTCCGATTCACCAGACTACGATCCAGTATGTCATTCAGCGGATGGCAATGCTGGCTGCTTTCTGGATGTTGATTGGTATCAATATCTGGATCTACCTGCTTTATGTCTCCCGGTTAAAAACCGCAGAGTTCAGGCTGGTTTTGGCTTCGGCCCTCGTGTTGTTGTGTACCGTTCTTGCGGTGCTTTCAAAAGAGAACGGAATTCTGCTTCCTCTGCTGTGCGTTATAGTGTTTCTTGTAAGGCCTCCCGAGCAGTGCCTCAGCAGACCAGTGCGACTTCTGGCTATCCATGCTGTTCTCAGTCCACTTTATCTTCTGCTTGTTGTTCTTACTGTTGAATACCAGAAATATTTCATCGATGCCTACGCGATGCGGGATTTCTCGATAGCGGAAAGGGTTCTTACCCAATTCAGAATCCTGCCCCTGTATGCCGTAAAAACTCTATACCCAATCGGCCAGGACTTTTACCTGCTTTGGGATAATTTCCCAGTCTCAAAAACCCTGATGAATCCTGTTACCACTTTGCTTGGGCTCGCTCTGGTACTTGCGGGTGGGATTGTCGCAGTGGTTTCAAGGAAGCGGAATCCCCTTGTCGCGATCGGCATTCTCTTCTTTCTGGCTGCGCACGTTCTCGAGTCTTCTGTGCTGGCATTAGAGTTGTACTTTGAGCACAGGAACTATCTTCCCTCTGTAGGCTTATTCATTGCGTTGGCTGGTTTGGCGGAAAAGCTACCCCAAAAGGTTCTGCCAGTGATCGTTGGGGCTTTCGCTGTTTTATCGCTAATATTTTCACTGGTCACCTATCAGGAAGCCCGTATCTGGGGAGAGCCCCTGAAGCAGGCGATTCGCTGGTACCAGACGAATCCCACTTCGCCGCGAACTCATAGCCATATGGCCTCAATGCTGTCCGCTCATCAGCTATATGATGAAGCCGGTGATTTTTACGCCAAGACCATAGATGATTTTCCCGAAAGTATCACCATGCCGTTGTCGTGGCTGGAGCTTAACTGCGTTAGTGCGAATGCGGCCAGCGTGCCAGAGGAGTTACTGTATCACCGGGCCCGGGTTGCGGATTACAACAAGAATGCTGTAAATACACTCTCCTCGATTATGGAAAAGTTTGAGAGCGGGAAGTGTTCGCGGGATACGGCGCGCAAGCTGCTGAATGTCTCGTTAGTATTGCTCGAAAATGAACGCTTTGGCCGTGGCAAGGCATTTGTAGATCTGAACGTCGTAATTGCAAAGATCTACTTTTATGCAGGCGACCTTGGTAAAGCAAAACAGCATTTGTCTGACGCACTTAAGCGCAATAAAAGGCCCGACGTGATCTTTGCGGCGACACAGGTAGCCATAGCTCGGAATGAGGTAGCAAACGCCCAAGACCTATACGAAACACTGGAGTCTCGTTGTGGAGAGTCTTTGGAACCTCAATGCGTGAGCCTGAAGCCCGGAATGGAGCGGCTTGAACGCAAGCTAAACGAAATGGGAGATACGACCCAATGACGGATTCCTTAAGCATCATAATTCCGGCGAAGAATGAGCGAACGAGTTTGCCGGGTGTGCTTGATGAAATCTTTTCCTGTTGCTCCCCTCTGGAAGTGATTGTCGTTGACGATGGGTCAACCGATGGAACTGCTGCTGCGGCCTCCCGGGAGGGGGTTAAGGTGCTCAGGCATCCCTACTCGAAAGGAAACGGTGCTGCAATCAAGTCGGGAGCGCGTGCTGCCAGAGGTGACATACTGTTATTCATGGACGCTGATGGGCAGCATGATCCCCAGGATATCCCCCGTCTGCTGGCAAAATTACAGGAGGGGTATGACCTGGTCGTGGGTGCTCGCGGAAAAGGATCTCAGGCGAGCATCGGCCGAGGGCTTGCTAACAAGTTATACAACGGCCTTGCAACCTATATGACCGGGCATAAAGTCGAGGATCTGACGTCTGGTTTCCGAGTCGCCCGGGCGAAAAGGTTCCGGGAATTTCTGTCACTTCTACCGAATGGTTTCTCCTATCCGACCACCAGTACCATGGCATTTTTCAGGGCCGGTTATTCAGTGGCCTACGAAAACATCCATGCCGGGCGCCGCGAAGGAAAGAGTCACATCAGTCCGTTGAAAGATGGCATCCGGTTTCTGCTGATCATCTTCAAGATAGGTACATTGTATTCGCCTTTAAAACTTTTCTTCCCCCTGAGTGTCCTGCCTCTTCTTTTGGGGATTGGTTACTACGCCTTCACATACTTGAGTATGGGGCGATTTACCAACATGAGCGCGCTCCTTTTCACGACAGCACTGTTGATATTTCTGATGGGCCTCGTTTCCGAGCAGATTACCCAGCTGATGTACAAGGAGGTGGGCTTTGAGGAAAAGGATGCTGATTCGGGCCAGGGATCCGGACGGCAGAAATGAGTCGAATCCTGATCGATATCTGCCACCCTGCCCACGTACATTTTTTCAAGAATGTCATCGGGGTTCTGAATAATCGCGGCCATGAGATTCTCGTCACCAGCCGGGAGAAAGAGGTTACGGTCAGACTATTGGAGGATCTGGATGTAGATCATTGCATGCTATCCAGCGCGAGCAAAGGCGGGGTAGTCGGCATGCTGAAGGAACTGATTAGCCGGAACTTCGGGCTCTACAAGGTGGCTCGTCGATTCAAGCCTGATGTAATGGCTGCGATTGGGGGGATTTTCGTGGCCCAGGTGGGGCGACTGAGTAGTATCCCCTCCGTCGTCTTCTATGATACCGAGAACGCAACTCTCCAAAACGCATTAACGTATCCCTTCGCGTCGAGAGTCAGCGTTCCAAGGGCCTATGAGAGTTGGTTGCCCAAGCGAAGTGAGAGGTATGATGGTTACCACGAACTGGCGTATCTTCACCCGGAATTCTTCAAGCCCGATTACGTGGAGGCGGTGGCCAACGGTCTGTCGCCTTCGGGGGATACTTTTCTCATACGCGTGGTTTCCTGGAATGCCAATCATGATCTTAACGAACAGGGCTGGTCGGTTCAGCTCCTTCGAACCGTGGTGTCTTTCCTGAGCAGGCTGGGGAAGGTAATCGTGTCCTCAGAAGGGGGTTTACCCGACGATTTGGCGCCCTATGGTTATGCCGGGAATCCTTCCTCAATGCACCATGTCATGGCCTTTTGTCGCTTGTTCGTTGGAGAGAGTGCGACCATGGCGTCGGAATCGGTTGTTCTTGGTGTACCTGCGATCTACGCAGCACATACCGGGCGAGGGTACTGTAACGAGCAAGAAGTTCGTTACGGTATGCTTCGTAATATCAACGAGTTAAACGAAACGTCGCTGGTCGGGTGTATCAGAGAGTTCCTGTTGATTACACCTGATGAGATTTTAAAGCGGCATGAGGAGCTGTTGGGCGATACCATTGATGTCGTCGAGTACGCGGCCAACCTAGTTGAAAGAATGGCAAAACAATAATGGTATGTCCTCGACCGTATAAAATATCGGGTAAGAACAGTTGAACAAGCTACCTTTTGTAAGCGTTATCGTCCCCTATTTTAACGCCGGGGTTCAGATAAAGAGTTTATTACAGGCGCTATTGCGTCAGTCTTACCCTCATGAGTTGTTTGAAGTTATCCTGGTGAATAACGGCTCGACCGATGAGACCCAATGTCTCGTCGAATCATTTTTGAGCTCAGGGATCGGTAGTAATTTCCGTTTAGTTGATGAGAATGAAATCATTGGTTCCTATGCTGCGAGGAATAAAGGTATTCCCCTGGCGCATGGCGAACTTCTCGCATTTACAGATTCGGATTGCACTCCCGAGCCAGATTGGATAGAGCAAGGCGTCGCAGCAGTTTGTAGCAATGAGCAATCAATCATTGGTGGAAGAGTAGAGCTTCAGCCATTTGATCAGGCCAACCCTACTCCTGCAGAGTTGTTCGACCTTGCATATGGGTTTCAACAGCAGACGAATATTGAGAAAAAGGGATTTTCTGTTACCGCCAATCTGTTTGTTAAGAGAGAAGTGTTTCAGGTTGTAGGTGTATTCAACGCAAAGCTTAAGTCAAAAGGGGATTACGAGTGGTGCAATAGAGCGGCATCGCAGGGTTTTTTAATTACGTATCAACCATCCTGCGTGGTTAATCATCCCGCCCGTCGAAAAATTGCAGAGCTTGTCGCTAAAACCCGTCGCATAGCGGGCGGCCAGTATGACATAGGTGCACGGCCATCCGGTTCGGTTGTGGACGTACCCTCATTGCCGGTGCGTCTTGCTCAACAAGTCAAGTTCGTTTTCCTGAACAAGAAGATAGGCGGTATCAGGAAAAAGTGTTTTGTTGTCGGAATTGGCTTGGTCTTGGTTTTGGTTAAATACGTTGAAAAGGGTCGTTTGATACTAGGGGCGGAGAGTCGGCGATCATAGATAGGACAGGTCGGTGCGGCCTGAGATCGAAATTGATCCGTGAAATACTGGGCTAAACGTGGAACGTTTATCTGTTTAGCCACTTTCATACTGACCAACTTGAGAACGATAACCCGGAAAAGCGTCGAAGTTTTTCGATGTCCGGAGCTAAGGCTTCAGTGAGCACTGCCCTATCTGCCGGGGATAGACTTGGCCGTTCGAAGGATCTTCTGAACGGTGCTGTGATAAGGCGTATTCCAGCTAAAGTATATGGATTTTGAGTTCTATGGCTAAGTGTTTGTTCTAATCTAGATCTTCGCTTTTTTTTGCTGGATGCGTGAAAGGTTTTTGCGTACACACTTTTGTTGTATTCTGGATTTAGGTCTAAAAAACGAAAAACCTCATCCATGACGCTCGAGGTCTTGGACTTTAATCGCTCTGATTCAATAAGAAGTATTTGGTCGCCTGAGTAATACTCTAAAAATGCCTCAATCTGATAATAGTACTTGCTGGTTAAAATATAATTGCTTTGAGGATCGTTTATAGCCTCGGACAAAGATCTTGACTCTCTTCCATGAGCAACGTTGTGAACATAGTGTGATACTGCTCTATCGATGGGGTCACGAAGAATGCATATTAATTTAATATTAGGTAAGAGAGAATGCATTCTTTGGGGAACGCCGGGAAAGAGATGCCGCTTTGTATAATTAGGGGAGGCTTCGAAAGCCAAAAGTTGACCTGCTCTGAATAGAGATTTATACCAGTCAGTGCCTTTATTAAAGTCCTCTGTGCTCCTGAAAAAGTTAGTTTCTTTAACTGAAGAGGGGGTCACGCCAGAATGAGAGGCAATATAGTGGTATAGGCTTGACGTGCCGCCTTTCATTGTTCCTATGATGATAAAGTTCGGTAACATTTCTATCGCTTTTCGTTAGGAATTTTCAGTCCCGGCACGGGGCGGCAGGTCAAACAACCGGATGAAAAAGTCGTGCTTTGCTAAAATACGGATGCATGAATGGCTGTTCTGCTCCCAGATGTCAACTTCCTCAAATAACTCGGGCACTTCAGCATCCCACCCAAACTTCTCGCCATTTACCAATGCATTCCCCCGGGTTCCAGGTGCCTGGAAACCAGTAAAGACAATGCTGTTACGATGGTTGGGTAACAGGGTCTTGAGGTGGTGGAGTACCCGTCCACCGTTCGCACGAATTCGGTCTTATCATCAATCAACTTACACTGGTTCACGCTGAGCTTGTGTTCCTTGTGATGCTTACAGAAGATCTCTGTGGCTTTGATCGCCATAGGGCTGTTGAGGTAGACGGGCAGTTGCGGAATTCGTTCCTCACTCATCAGCTTTTGCACGACGTACAGCAACATCTGTGCACGACCTACGGCAAATGCCGGAACCAAAACAATGCCTCCGCGACAGGAAGTACGGGTAATGATTTCTTCCAGTTCGCTCTCCGGATCGACCTCAGCGTGAGCACGGTCGCCATAGGTCGATTCGCAGACCAGAACATCGGCCCTTTTGAGCCGCTCGGGCGGGCGCATGATCAGGTCGTGTTGGCGCCCCACATCACCGCTGAATACAACTGTCCGGCCGGTAACGTTATGATGAACGTGAACACAGGAAGAGTCCAGAATATGGCCAGCTGGCGTAAAGGGAACTTCAAAGCCTTTCACCGGTTCAAATGACTCGTGATAGTGCAGGGATTCAAAGTGCTTTAGAGCTTCCCTGGCATCCTTTTCGGTAAATAAAGGCTCCGGTCGTTCGTGCTTTGAGTACTTCTTGCGGTAGGCGTATTTGGCATCCTCTTCCTGCAGAAAGCCTGCATCGGGAAGCAGCACGTTGCAGAGTTCATGGGTCGCCTTGGTGTAATAGATCTTTCCTTTGAAGCCAATTCTGACCAGAGCCGGAAGATAGCCGGAGTGATCGATGTGCGCGTGGGTCAGCACCACAGCTTTGCTCGTGCCCGGATCCACCGGAAACTGCGCCCAGTTGCGCCGGCGCAGGGTTTTGACGCCCTGATACATCCCGCAATCCACCACCATACGATTTTTTTCTTCCGAGAGCAGTTAGCAGGAGCCGGTGACGGTTCCTGTGCCGCCGAGGAAGCGAAGTTTCATTTGGTTGGCGTCCTTGTGTCTGGGGTGAGACCGGCGTCAGATGAAGGCCTTCTTCTGAACCCTGCTTGAACAATGATACTATGGCGTAAAAACAGGGTCAGATGAAAGCTTTCATCCGACCCTAGGTTCACTGACCCCGAGCCCGAGTTCACGTTCAGCCCTATGCACCACAGCTCCATACTCCCGGATGTCCTCAGAACCGCCGACGAGGCCAGCGAAAAAGTTCTCCACATCTACGAATCCGACTTCAAGGTTCGCTATAAGGCAGATAGCTCGCCTATCACTGCTGCTGATGAGGCAGCCCATCAGACCATCTGTCGGGGCCTGCGCAACATCAGCCGGGACATCCCGATTCTTTCGGAGGAGGGCAAAGCGGTCCCGTGGGAGGAGAGAAAGCACTGGCGTCGTTTCTGGCTTATCGATCCGGTCGACGGAACCAAGGATTTCACTCAGCGTAATGGTGAATTCACCGTGAACATCGCAATGATTGAAGATGACCTGCCGGTGATGGGTGTCGTCACCGCTCCGGCTCTCAAAGAATCATATTGGGGCATCGTAGGCGAGGGCGCCCACAAGCGAGACGGCATCGGAAAGGTTCATCGCATCCGCGTAGCTAAGCCAAGAGAAACCAAGAGGGTTGTGGCAAGCAAGAACCATTTGAACGACGAGCCCTGAGCGTTCATTGAATAACTCGGCGATTTCGAACTCGTCCAGGCCGGCAGTTCACTCAAGTTCTGTCGCATTGCCGAAGGCCATGCTGACATATACCCCCGCCTTGGGCCGACCAGTGAGTGGGATACGACAGCGGGCCATGCAATATTGGCAGCTGCCGGCGGGCAGGTGCAGACATTGGAGGGGGAGCCGTTGCGGTATGGGAAAGAGGATATTCTGAATCCCTGGTTTGTGGCTGCGGGGAGTTGGTATTTTTAACGCGAACAACTCAGGGGGGCGGAGGAATTTGTTTATCTGGCCCCGATTTAAAGTCCAGAACGGTGTCAGAAGAAAGCTTTCCTCTGACACCTGAGTTACCCCCCCCAACCAAACAGACTTGCCAAGACGTGGTACGCCATTCAACCAAACTCGTCCGAGGAGACCGTGCCCATCAGCTCCAGAACCAGGACATTCCCTGTTTCTTCCCAAAGATCGAAGTGGAAAAGATCAAGGCGGGCAAACGCACCAAAAAGCGAGAGTCTTTGTTCTCCAGCTACCTGTTCGTAAACTTGGAGCAACCTGTCCTCGAATTTTCCAGAGGCTCATGATCTTCACACAATCACACATACTTTCGATCTGCGAATGGGATAAGATCTCGGACAGGATCGATACTAACCGCCGAGCAGATTGCCCGCACGAGTGCAATGTCAAGGTCGCTGAAGTGCTTCAGCGCTTAGTAGGAGTTTTGGCGGGACGTTCTTCAGTTAGGTACGAGCTAAATCAGCGCACAAATCCCGAAACGGCAAAAGTCCGAACGAAGAGAGTGTTACAAAATGATACCTGTCACCAAACCATATCTTCCCGATAGGAAGAAGTTCGAAAAATACATCGACGGTATCTATCAGCGTCATTGGCTTACCAATAAAGGTCGGTTGGTTCAGGATCTTACCCAGAGGCTTGAGGAATACCTTGGAGTAGAGAATTTGTTGCTGGTTGCAAATGGCACTCTGGCTCTCCAGATTGCCTACCGCGTGTTAGGCATCAGTGGCGCTCATCCAATGGGAAGTTCGGAAGCTATTACCACGCCCTTTACTTTTATCGCAACAGCAAGCTCGCTCAAATGGGATGGCGTAGAACCAGTTTTCGTGGATATCGACCCAGATACATGGTGTCTGGACCCGGCAAACATTGTGTCGGCAATTACTCCCAAAACAAAAGCAATTATCCCTGTCCACGTTTTTGGAAACGCCTGTGACGTAGAGGCCATCGATTCACTTGCCCGAGAATACAATCTTAAAGTCATTTACGACGGTTCCCATGCGTTTGATACTAAATACAAAGGCGAAAGCCTTCTCAGGCATGGTGATGCTGCCACGCTTAGTTTCCACGCTACGAAACTGTTCCATACCGGGGAAGGTGGAGCAATTGTTTTTAAGCACAAGGAAGATCTGGAGCGCGCCAAGAAAATGATCAATTTTGGCATAACAGGGCCGGAAAGAATTGAAGATTTGGGAATCAACGCCAAGATGAGTGAGCTGCAGGCAGCGATGGGCCTGTGCGTATTGGATGAAATGGAAGAGAATCTTGCCGCTAGAAGCGGGGTATGGCTGCGATATAAAAAGCATCTTGCCAGTCGTGTTCAGCTCCAGAGGCAAAGTCCGCATCTTTCCTACAATTACTCCTATTTTCCAGCGTTATTTGAGACAGAGGACCAGGCTCAATCCATAGCTGCGAGGCTTGAGGCCGATTCAGTTCTGGTGCGGAGGTATTTCTACCCTTCTCTGGAGTCAGTGAATTGCTTGGGGGAGCATTCTCCGCAAGCGATCTCCAGCGATGTTGCAAAGCGTATTTTATGCCTTCCGATCTTTGACCAGCTTGGGAAGGAGGAGCAAATGAGCATCATCAATATCATAAATATGGAGCTGAACTCATGAGTTTGGCGGTGATGCAGCCTTATCTTTTTCCGTATATCGGTTATTTTCAACTGATTTATTCGGCAAGGATTTTTCTAATATATGATGATGTTTCATTTATAAAACAGGGATATATAAATAGGAACTCAATACTGTCAGATGGTTTTCCTGTGCGCTTTACGATACCAGTACCCGGTTCCTCATCAAACAAGAGAATCGTTGACCTGAGCTTTTCTTCAAATGTTGGAAAGGCTCTGAAAACAATAAATCAGGCCTATTCCAGAGCACCATACTATGAGGATGTTTTTCCAATAGTTCGTCGAGTTCTGGAGTTTAAGGAAAGATCGATTCCCAGCGTATGCCTTGAGGCATTCAATTTGATTTTTTCTTACCTGGGGATAAGCAAGCAATTTTTCAGAACCAGCGAATTAGAGTATCAACGGGATCTGCCACCAGAAGATCGAATTATTGATTTATGTAGAAAATTTGATGAAAAGACCTATGTTAATCCCGTTGGCGGGCGACATTTATATTCGAAAGAGCATTTCTATAATAGTGGTGTGGAACTATTTTTTCTTCAATCAAATTCGGTAAGATACCGGCAGAAAAAAGGGGGCTTTGTTCCAAACCTTTCAATTATTGACTGCTTAATGAACTGTTCTCCAGCAGAGGTCACCACTCTTCTGAACCAATATGAGTTGGTGTAGTAATGGTAGACGAAAAGAGAGCCGCGGAATTTTCTCGGAATGATGGGCTTGAACAGCTTCTGATTGAGCTGGCAGAGCGCCTGACTCCGGCTAATTACCAGCTGACTAGTGAGTTGTGTACCGAGAATTTACCAAAGATTTTTATAGTCGGGCCCTTGCGTTCCGGAACGACACTATTTATGCAGTGGCTGGCGGCGACCGGGTTAGTGGCATACCCCACCAACCTGTTGTCCAGGTTTTATGGAGCGCCCTTAGTCGGTGCCAAGATACAGCAGTTACTCACGGATCCAAGGTACAACTTCAGAAATGAAATTCTTGATTTTAAATCGGAAATAAACTTTCGTTCGGACAACGGAAAAACTAAAGGTGCCTTGGCACCTAATGAGTTCTGGTATTTTTGGCGTCGATTTTTACCTTTTAATGAACTCGATTACATGCCCTCTCCACAATTGCAGAAGGAAGCCAACCTGACTGAGCTTCGTGACGAATTAAATGCTTTAGCGAACGTGTTTGAGAAGCCATTCGCCATGAAAGCCATGATCATGAATCAGAATATTCCCGATTTGGCTGAGCAGTTTGAAAAGACGCTGTTCATTTGGATAAGGAGAGATCCTGTTTTCAACATCCAGTCAGCTTTAGAGGCTCGTAAGCGTCAATACGGTGACATCAACACCTGGTATTCATTCAAGATCAAAGAATATCCTGAGCTGAGAAAACTGGATCCATTGGAGTCCGTTGCAAGGCAGGTCCTGTCAATCAATCGCTCAGTGGAGCAGGGAATACGGGATTTGCCTGCTCACAAGAAGTTGATCGTGCAGTATGAAGACTTTTGCCAGCGTCCCCAGAACTATTTCGATCAAATCATCGCGCGGCTTGTCAGGCAAACCGATATCAACGAGTCCGAGTTCCCCGCATATTCAGAGGTAGAGAGCTTCTCCAATAGTAATGTATGGCGTCTGAGGGACTACAGTGAGGCCGACGCCAAACGAGTTTATGAAGAAATATCAGGTGGTGCGTGATCATGGGGGTTTCGAGGCTGGTGAAGGCTAATGGTATGAAGTGGATAACCTCTGTCCGAAACCGCTATAGGGCAGCGGGAAAAGTGAAGTACTTCTGTATCGGAAGAAACAAAACTGGCACAACCTCGTTGAAGCGCGCTTTCGAAGACCTTGGTTTTCCGGTAGGTGATCAAAGAACTGCGGAAATACTCACGGGTAAGTACTACTTTGAGGGTGACTTTCAGCCGATTATTGGCTTCTGTAGAAGCGCTCAGGTTTTTCAGGATGTTCCATTCAGCTATCCCGAAACTTACAAGCACCTTGATGAAGCCTTTCCAGGGAGTAAGTTCATACTCACCGTACGGGATACGCCTGATCAGTGGTACCAATCCCTCACCCGTTTTCACTCCAAGATGTTCGGAAAGAATGGGAACCTTCCCACTACAGCGGAATTGAAGCTAGCACCCTATGTCTGGCCGGGATTCATGTACAACGTGGTTCGCATTCACGGTACACCTGAGGATGATCCATACAACAAGGATATTATGGTCCAGCACTATAAAAAATATAATGATGATGTCCTGAAGTATTTCAAGGGGCGCCCTGAGGACTTGCTGGTAATTAATCTTGCAGAGCCAAGGTCTTATGACAAGTTTGTGGAGTTTCTTGGGGTGGACTCCCCCTATCACGATTTCCCTTGGGAAAATCAGACCTGAGAGATAGCCTTAATCAGTGAAAGCAATGAACAGAAAAATTGGTGTCGGTGTTCTCTGGAACCTTGCTAGCGCCTTCATGACGCGGGGAGCCAGCACCATCTTCACGCTTCTTCTGGCACGTTTGTTGGCGCCCGAAGCATTTGGTCTGGTTGCCATGGCAACGGTCGTCTTTGAGTTGGCGAACGTCTTTGTAAGCTCGGGGCTTGGACAAGCGTTGATACGCAGTAAAGAGGTGTCCAGGGCAGATCTCAACACCGTTTTTTACACCAACCTGCTGCTCAGTGGCATTGCATACTCTGTGTTATTTGGGTTGTCACCATTTGTTGCCAGTTTTTACGGCCAACCCGAGCTGACCACTCTGGTGCGAGTTATGGGGCTGGTCGTGTTCCTGAATGCCGCCAAGGTAGTGCAAACGGCGGTGTTGAGCCGTGAGATGGATTTCAAGACTCAGATGAAGGCAAACACATTGGGGGTGCTTGTATCTGGTAGTTTGGCTCTTACCTTGGCGTGGTTGGGCTGGGGGGTGTGGAGCCTTGTCGCACAAATGCTCAGCGCAGCTGCGATGTCCGCGCTCATCCTCTGGTGGATCAGCGAGTGGCATCCCAGCTTTCAGTTTAGTTGCGAGTCTTTTGTCAGGTTATTTCGTTTCGGCCGAAACCTGCTCGCTGAGGGAATGCTGTCAGTCCTTTATCAAAACTCTTATATGCTAGTCATTGGGCGTTTGTTTGGCGCTGAAACAGCAGGCTTGTACTTCTTTGCCAGAAAAGTGAGTAATTTGGTCTCCCAGCAGTTGACTCGTGCGGTGCAACAAGCCACATACCCGGCGCTGGCGAGGCTGCAGGATGATAATTTCGTATTGAGAAATAAGTATCGTCAGATCCTACAGTTGATGATGTTCCTGATTGCGCCCACGATGGCTTTGTTGGCAGGCCTGGCTTCGCCGTTGTTTAGGTTGTTGTTTAACGAACAGTGGCAGCCTGCGATACCGTATCTGCAGTTATTATGTCTGGTCGGTATGCTGTATCCCCTGCACGCACTTAATATGAACCTTCTCAACGTCAAAGGGCGTTCGGATCTGGTGCTCAAGGTTGGCCTCGTAAAGAAAGCCCTTAACCTAACACTCTTGTTCGTGGCGATTCCTTACGGGGTGATTGGAATTGTCATAAGCCAAGTGGTTGGGGCGGCTCTTTCACTGGTTCCAAATACTTATTTTTCATCGAAATTTCTGGGCTATGGCCTGAGGGAGCAGCTTCTTGATGCATTTAAACCGATCCTGGCAGCAGTGGGGGCTGGTCTTTCAGCTTTCTGGCTTGCGGAACTTTTCAGCGGGTCGGCTTTCACGTCATTTGTTTCAGGAGGCTTGGGCGGCGCGTTGGCGTTCCTGGTCTTGGCCCTGTTTTTCCGAGTGGATGCGATAAGACTGTTGCTAGACAAGGTTGGCTTTTTTCAACCTCTTCGAAGGTTTTTTGAATCCTAATGGCGTGAGATTGGTTTGAATAAGGGTTTCGTCAATAAGTTTGTTATTTACTCTCCATTATATAGAGAAAATAGTGGAGGAATAATCGTACTCCACAAATTAGCCAGCATCCTGAATTCGATGGGCTATGAAGCAAAGATTTGGCCAAAACCCAAGCCTTCACCAAGGGAACTGAATGGATGGCGTGGGTGGTTGAAACTGGCCCGTTGGCTTAAGATTCGCCTGCTTTCTATTCTGAGGCGCAAAGATCTTCGGTCGCCGTATAATCTTAAATTTGCCAGAACAAAAGACCTCAAGGGCTCAGTTGTCGTTTATCCTGAGATTGTGGAAGGAAACCCTTTGGGCTCCGAAAAGGTCGTCAGATGGCTCTTGAATAAACCAGGAGCTATATCCGGGAAAGCAGAGTTTGGCGAAGAAGACTTATTTTTCTATTATAACGAGCATTTTAATGATTTTTCTTTAAATCCCAATAGAGATCGACGTTTAAATGTCGTCGAGTTGATGGGGCATGTCTACAAAACAACGAATCATGGGGGCAGGCAGGGGCAATGCTTCATGGTTCGCAAGGGGCGTGATAGAGAGCATACATATCATGATCCCGACGCAGTTCAGGTAGACGGTTTCTCACACGAGGAACTTGCCAAGGCGTTCAATGATCACAAGTATTTCATTTCCTATGATCTTTACACTATGTATTCCAGATTTGCCGCCATGTGTGGCTGTATTCCTGTCGTCGTCCCTCAGCAAGGCCTGCGGAAAGAGGTTTGGCGACCTGAAGTGCATAATCGATATGGAATAGCATACGGATGGGATGATATCGCGTGGGCATTGGAGACGAGAGTGGAACTTGTGAAATTCCTGTGTGAGTCGGAGCGCAGTAGCGTCGAGTCGGTGAGGGGATTCATAAGAATTCTGGAGCATCATTTCGATGATTGATGATAACTGGATGTGGGGCTTAGAGCTTTATAATGAAAATTTCAATCGCGATGGCGACCTACAATGGTGAGGAGTATCTGGAGGCGCAACTAAAGAGCTTTTTAGGTCAGACGCGCCAACCGGATGAATTGGTCGTCACAGACGATTGCTCGCCCGATAAAACGGAATCTATTATCCGTGAATTCGCCAAAACCGCCCCCTTCAAAGTCGTCTTTTCTCGGAACGAAAAAAATCTCGGCTATGGCGGCAATTTCAATGCCGCACTAACGAAAACAACAGGCGATCTGGTGTTCCTGAGTGACCAGGACGATGTGTGGTTTCCAGAGAAAATTGAGCACATGGCAGGGATTGCAGAGCGTTATCCGGAAGCACTGGTGGTAATGAACGATGCAGTGCTGACAGATGCTGAGCTCCATGAAGTCGGGCTCACCAAAATTGGGCAGATTCGGTCAGCGGGGTATCCTATGAGTAGCTTTGTGATGGGATGTTGCTGTGCAATGCGCCGGGAGTTGTTGGATCTTTGTTTGCCGATACCTCCGGGGTTCAAATCACACGATGGCTGGCTGGTCAGGTTTGCGGATGGCTTGGGGGCGAGGAAAGTTGAGGATAAGGCTCTCCAGTACTACCGCCGGCATGAGTCGAATGAATCTCAGTTCCTGGCGAATAGTACGAAGAGGATTTCCCGTTCACAAGCTTTTTTCCATGCAGTCAGCAAGGCTCTCCGCAAAGATGCGTGTGAGCGGGCGCAAGATGAAGTTGACCAATTAACTTTGTTTGTTCTCGGGACCCAGCGAGCCCAAGAGAGTGCTTCTGATAAGCGTCGACGACAACTCCAACAACTCCACAGGATCACCGAATCCAGAATCGAAGTGCTGAAGCAGCGGAGTAGAATCCGGGCAAAATGGTTTTTGCCCCGGGCGATCGCCGCGACAGGGCTTTTTGTTCGAGGCGGATACAGGAATTCGAATGGCCTAAAAGCGATGTTACGGGATCTTGCCGGCTAACATGGGGCTTTAAGCCTTTATTTCGCACATTTCCTGATGTTCTCATTTTTTAACAAAGCTTTACGTCTGCAACTGCCCGAATCACCGATTACCGTTAATAGTAACTTGCCTGCAATCCCACGACGCGTAGAATTGCGTCACAATTCGGAAACGCATTCAAATAATCAAAATAACTGACAGGGACTAGGTCGAGGTGTTTCTTTGCTTCATCCTCCGTTTTATCCGAACAAATTTGACGAATCTTCTGATCGCAAAAACCTTGGGAAGTGGTCGGTGGGGCAATAGCGTCCCTGAAGCCGCTTTTTGTCTTTGGTCTTGTCCTGGTCAGCATTAAAAGTTTTCGGCGTCTATGGGTGGATCCTGTCTTGAGCTTCTTCGCTGGTAATCATCGGCGCGGAGGATAATCCTTGGAATTTGGCCCGCAAGTTCCGTCTTGGCACCCAACTGGGGGGAGATGGCGTTTAGGTCGGTAATTGCACTTTGGGTCATAGCATTGCCGCAGATGATATGTTGGCGATTATGGAGCACCGAGCTTTTAAGGGACAGCCGTTGATGAAGCGGGGTCGGGAGAATTTGCATCAGATTTTCATTCGGTGGGCTTCTCGGATCGAGAGGCGCTGATTATGATTGCCGGAATTGCGCTGGTTTCCCCTGCCTTTGGGCTAATGCTGAGTGCTTCCGGGTTGCGGAGTGGTTTAGGTTGACCTCGTTCATCGGGGGGGGCGCCTTGTATGACTGGAGGGCGGTCACACAAGGCGGTTGTTGGTTGAATTGCGGGAGCTGTCGGGTAGCCGCAGCGTTTGAAAAGGTAGAGGTTTGATGACGGCGTGATGCGCTTTTTTGATGTGCTGTTTTCGTTGGTTGGCCTTTTTGCTGGCTTTCCCGTTTTTTTGTGCCTGCTGGTTGCCGGGTATTTTGATACGGGAGCGCCGCTGTTTCGCCAGGAGCGCGTCGGTCGGGATGGTCAGCCCTTTACGCTGGTGAAGTTCCGAACCATGACGGTAGGTACTGCGTCTGTGGCCACCCACCTGGCGCATGCTTCATCGGTTACTCGTTTTGGTCGTTTCCTTCGCAAGACCAAGCTGGATGAGCTTCCCCAGCTGTGGAATGTGCTCGTTGGCGACATGAGTATTGTTGGTCCTCGGCCTTGTTTGCCTGTTCAGGCGGAGTTAGTTAGTCTGCGAAAGAAGCTTGGTGTCCTTGATGTTCGCCCTGGTATTACGGGCTTGGCGCAACTCCGAGGCATTGACATGTCGACGCCAGAGGAGCTGGCCAAAACAGACGCTTTAATGTTAGAGCAGTTGTCCCTCTTCCATTACTTTGTTTATATTTTCCAGACTGCAGCTGGCAAGGGATCTGGTGATAGGGTGAAAAACGGATGAAATCACTATTAATCAGTCTCAGAGAATGGCTTTTCGAGTTGCCGCGGCCCCAGAAACGGTTTATCTCAGTCGCAGCAGACCTCTGCTTTATCTGCCTCGCTTTGTGGGTCTCCTTTGCCCTTCGATTCGAACAGTCTGATTGGTTGCCGTCGCAACGACAGTGGCTAGCCTTCGGAACTACTGCACTCGCCACCATCATTGTGTTCGTGCGGATAGGTCTGTATCGGGCCGTCATTCGTTACATCAGTGAAAAAGTCCTCATGGTGATGGTAACCGGTGTTGTCGCTTCGGCAATTGCACTGGTCCTGGCCGGCTATCTGTTCCAGGCCATGGTTCCAAGGTCTGTTCCGGTGATCTACGCATCACTCCTCTTCGTGATGGTCGCAGGAACCCGGTTTTCGATCCGGGATCTGATCAATCGGCCGCGGGAAAAAGCTAAGGGGCGGGTTCTCATTGTCGGCACGGGGCCCAAAGCCATTCAGCTGCACTATGCCTTGATGCAAGGAACCGAGTACCGGCCAATGGGCTTTGTTTCCCTCGACTGCAGGAAGCATAAGTCACTCATTGCCGGATTACAGGTCTACTCGGTCGAGCATCTCAAACGAGCGGCTCGGGAACAGGGCGTTCAGAGGGTATTTCTCGCGTTGGAGGACGAGGGAACGATCAGTCGACGGGATTTGATTGGGAAGTTGGAAGAACTTGTGATTCCCGTTCAAACCGTGCCGGCAATGTCAGAGTTGATGGCCGGGCAAGCACGGATAAACGATATCCGTGATTTGGACATAGCAGACCTGCTTGGTCGTGATCCGGTCCTGCCCAATAAGGCAGTGGTGGCTGAAAGTTTGACTGGCAAAGTGGTTATGGTCACTGGAGCTGGTGGCTCAATCGGTTCAGAGCTCGGTAGGCAAATTATACGCAACGGACCTGCCGCCATCGTACTGCTTGAACAATCTGAATTTGCTCTTTACAGCATTGAACGCGAACTTCGATCCATAAGCGACATTGAAGGGGTGACCATCGAAATTCACCCACTACTTGGGAGCGTGGTGCACCGCAAGCGAAACGAGGTCATTATGCGTTCATTTGGCGTCGATATTGTGTATCACGCTGCAGCTTATAAGCATGTGCCTCTGGTAGAGAGCAATATCATTGAAGGGATTCAGAACAATGTGATGGGTACGTGGCACTGCGCCGAAGGTGCAATTGCAGCAGGGGTAGAACGCTTTGTGCTTATCTCCACGGACAAGGCAGTGCGGCCCACCAACGTCATGGGTGGCTCCAAGAGGCTCGCGGAACTGGTTTTGCAGGGGTTGGCCCTGCGCCAGAAATCGACCCGTTTTTCAATCGTTCGGTTTGGCAATGTTCTCGGATCGTCCGGATCCGTAGTTCCTCTGTTTCGTGATCAGATTCGCGATGGAGGACCTGTTACCGTGACCCACCCGGAGATCATTCGTTACTTCATGACCATCCCTGAAGCCAGCCAGTTGGTCCTTCAGGCCGGCGCAATGGGCGAGGGAGGCGAGGTGTTCGTGCTGGATATGGGAGAGCCGGTCAAGATTGCCGATCTGGCGCGTAAGATGATTCGACTCATGGGCTTGACGGAAAAAACCGAAGACAATCCACACGGTGACGTTGCCATCACGTTCACGGGGTTGAGGCCTGGTGAGAAACTTTTTGAAGAGCTGTTGATCGGGGATGAGCAATTAAAGACGGCTCACCCAAGGATCATGATGGCCCGAGAAGAGTCGCTTTCTTGGTCTGGGGTAGAGAAGTTGCTGACGCGGCTTGAGAAATCCTGCAAACGATTTGACTGTGAAGCCGTGGTGGATCTCATTCGAGAAGCACCTACCGGCTATTCCGCAGCGCAAACCCCAAAGGACACACTCTGGCAGCGCGGGCAAGTCCCCCTGGAGGTTGTTTCCTTGGCAGACTCTGACAGCAGTAAGGTGCACAGGCTGCCTTTGTAGCATATCCGCCTCCTCGTCCTGGGAAGCAACGCGCACCTCATTCCAGCTTTAGGCTATGTTATTCTCCCCTGATTTTTCTTCGGAGCTATAAGACCAATGCGGATTTATGATGTATTCAATGGTGATGCTGACGGCATTTGCGCGCTCATTCAGCTTCGTCTGGCAGAGCCTTTAGAAAGCACTCTGATCACGGGGGTAAAGCGGGATATCGCTTTGGTGCAACATGTCCCGGTATCTGAACCGTCTCAGGTGAATGTCCTTGACCTTAGCCTTGAAAAGAATCGGTCTGCAGTTGACGCATTATTGGCCGCTGGTGCTCAGGTGTTCTATGTGGACCATCACTTTCCGGGAGAGGAGCTCCCCGAACATGAGAGCTTTCAGGCGTTAATTGATACCCAGCCGACAACCTGCACCAGCTTGCTGGTTGATGAATATTTAGGGGGGCGTTTCCGGAACTGGGCAATTGCCGCAGCATTTGGCGATAATTTGAACGCCGTTGGTGAAAAGTTGGCGTCAAAGTCAGGCCTCTCTGAAAAACAAATCAACAACCTGAGAATTCTCGGAGTGTGCATAAACTACAACGGTTATGGCGCGTCCGCAGATGATCTTCATGTCCATCCAGCCGATTTGTACCGTGAGCTTGTCCGGTTTGCCGACCCTCTGGAGCTGATTGGCGGTCAATCAAAGACATGGGAAAAACTCAGGACCGGATACGAAGAGGATATGTCACAAGGGCTTGCTGCCCCTGTCCTCAAAGAGACAGAGACATCCCTTGTGGTTAAGTTGCCGGATGAAGCCTGGGCACGTCGTGTTAGTGGCGTACTCGGCAATGAGCTTGCGAATCAAAATCCCGAAAAGGCATGTGCAATTGTCACGGAGAGGGAAGGCGATACCTACCTTGTCAGCATCCGGGCACCGTTGAACAACCGCGCTGGCGCAGATGAGGTGGCGAGAAAGTTTCCTACGGGCGGAGGCAGGAAAGCTGCGGCTGGCATCAATGCCTTGCCGGCGAGCCAATTAGACGATTTTCTTGATACAATGGCGCACTTTTGGCGCTGATCCTAACCAATAGTTATCGAGTCCCTACCAAGACCAACGGAACGACCAATGACGCTCACTCCCCCCAAAAAGACCCACCTCAAGCAACTTGAGGCTGAGTCGATTCATATCATCCGGGAAGTTGCCGCTGAGTTCGATAATCCGGTAATGCTCTACTCCATCGGAAAAGATTCGGCCGTAATGCTTCACCTTGCGATGAAGGCTTTTGCCCCCGGGAAGCCACCGTTTCCCCTTATGCATGTGGATACCACGTGGAAATTCCGCGAGATGATCGAGTTTCGGGACAAGATAACTGAAAAGCTTGGCTTAAAATTGATCGTTCATACCAATCAGGAGGGTGTAGAACAGGGAGTGGGACCTTTCACTCATGGCAGCGCCAAACACACCGATGTAATGAAAACCCAGGCTCTAAAACAGGCGCTCGACAAATACGGTTTTGATGCGGCCTTTGGTGGGGCAAGGCGAGATGAAGAGAAATCCCGGGCTAAAGAGCGCGTTTACTCCTTTCGAGACAAGTTTCATCGCTGGGATCCAAAAAACCAGCGTCCGGAGCTCTGGAACCTATACAACGGCAAGGTTAATAAAGGCGAAAGCATTCGGGTTTTCCCGCTCTCTAATTGGACGGAGCTGGACATCTGGCAGTACATCTATCTGGAAAATATTGACATCGTTCCCCTGTACTATGCCGCCGAGCGCCCGGTTGTGGAACGGGATGGGACTCTGATTATGGTGGATGATGATCGTATGCCATTGGAGCCCGGAGAAAGTCCTGAAATGAAAATGGTGCGTTTCCGAACGTTGGGCTGTTATCCGTTGACCGGGGCGGTAGAGTCTGAGGCGGCAACCTTGCCTGACATCATCCAGGAGATGCTCCTGACCAAGACTTCCGAACGACAGGGCCGTGTGATTGACCACGATTCGGCCGCCTCGATGGAACAGAAAAAGCGCGAAGGGTATTTCTAAGGAGCCGTTATGTCTCATGCATCTGAACTGATCGAGTCCGATATCCTCGCCTATCTGGACCAACACGAGAATAAAGATCTGCTGCGCTTCCTGACTTGCGGGAGTGTCGACGACGGCAAATCGACCTTGATTGGGCGCCTGCTGTTCGATTCCAAGCTGATTTTTGAAGACCATCTGGCTGCGCTGCACAAGGACAGCGAACGTATGGGGAATGCTGGGGAGGCATTGGACCTGGCGTTACTGGTGGATGGTCTGGCCTCTGAGCGAGAGCAGGGCATAACCATCGATGTAGCCTACCGTTATTTTTCCACGGACAAGCGCAAATTCATAATTGCAGATTGTCCAGGCCACGAGCAGTACACCCGGAACATGGCAACGGGTGCGTCCACCTGTGAGCTGGCGGTGGTGATGATTGATGCTCGCAAAGGCGTGTTAACCCAATCCCGGCGGCACAGTTTCATCGTCAGTCTACTCGGCCTCAAGCACGTGGTTGTAGCGATCAACAAGATGGACCTCGTGGATTACTCCGAAGAGGTGTTCAACAACATTCGCGCCGAATACCAGAAACTGGCTGAGCAACTGGGGCTTAAGGATGTCTATTACGTGCCCATCTCGGCCCTCAATGGCGACAACGTGGTGAACCGCAGCGAGAACATGCCCTGGTACCACGGTGAAACGCTGATGAACATCCTGGAGCAGGTCGAGGTTCGGGAAGATCAGAACGTGACCGACCTGCGTTTCCCGGTGCAGTATGTGAACCGCCCGAACCTGGATTTCCGGGGATACTGTGGCACCGTGGCCAGCGGTGTGGTGCACAAGGGCGAGGACGTGGCGGTGCTGCCGTCCGGCGTGACCTCGCGGGTTAAGGGTATCCACACCTACGAGGGCGAGATCGAGCGTGCCTGGCCGGGTGATGCGGTAACCATAACACTCGAAGATGAAGTGGATATTTCCCGAGGTGATCTGTTGGTGCATGCGAATGCGATCCCACCGCTTGGGAACAGATTTGCAGCACATATCGTTTGGATGAACGAGAAAGCCCTGGCTCCGGGACGGGAGTACGGCATCAAAATTGGTACCAAGGTGACAAACTGCTACGTCAATGAGGTTTTGGAAGAGGTGGACGTGAACACCCTTCAGCGACACCCAGGGGCTGCGGAGGGATTATCCTTGAACAGCATTGGACTTTGTGACGTTGAGCTTGCGGAGTCTGTGGTTGTAGAGGATTACCAGACCCACCATGGGACGGGAAACTTCATTCTCATTGACCGGATGACCAATGTGACTGTGGCTGCGGGTATGGTGGACCATTCACTCGATCAATCAGGTGAAGGGGAGGCGCGGATATACAGTCAAGCCGAGCGAAACCTGAACAGATTTATTCGAGAGAATTACCCGGAGTGGGGGTGCAAGCCAGTATGAAGTTATTGATAACCGGAGGGGCTGGATTTATCGGTTCTGCCGTCGTTCGTCATATTATCACCCACACGTCAGACGAAGTCGTTAATGTGGACAAACTCACCTACGCCGGCAACCTGGAGAGCCTTGAAAAGGTCTCCGGTAGTGATCGCTACGCCTTTGAGAAAGCGGATATCTGTGACAGAGCAGAAATGGACCGGGTGTTTCGTGAGCACCGTCCCGATGCGGTAATGCACCTGGCTGCGGAAAGTCATGTGGATCGTTCCATTGACGGCCCGGCCGCCTTTATAGAAACCAATATTGTTGGTACCTATACTCTGCTGGAGGCGGCGCGCCGCTACTGGAATGACCTGGAAGGCAACCGCAAGGCAGATTTCCGTTTCCATCATATTTCCACTGATGAGGTATACGGAGATCTGGAGCAGCCAGAAGACCTGTTTACTGAAGATACATCATACGCTCCAAGTTCTCCCTACTCGGCAAGCAAGGCCAGCTCCGATCATCTGGTTCGCGCCTGGTACCGAACCTACGGACTGCCAGTGTTGGTGACCAATTGCTCCAATAACTACGGCCCCTACCACTTTCCTGAGAAGCTGATTCCATTAGTGATTCTCAATGCACTTGATGGTAAACCGCTGCCTGTTTACGGCAGGGGGGATCAGGTGCGCGATTGGCTGTTTGTTGAGGATCATGCTCGCGCTCTATACCAAGTGGTAAGAGAAGGCAGCGTAGGGGAAACCTACAACATCGGCGGGCACAATGAGAAGCAGAATATCGAGGTGGTTCATACCATTTGCGATCTTCTACAGGAATTGGCGCCGGCAGACTTCAGTTATCGGGAACTCATAACGCATGTTGCTGATCGTCCGGGCCATGACCTCCGCTACGCCATCGACGCCGGCAAGATCCAACAGGAATTGGGCTGGGAACCGCAGGAAACATTTGAGTCTGGTATCCGCAAGACCGTTCGGTGGTACCTCGACAACCTGCCTTGGTGCAAGAGGGTCCAGGACGGCAGTTATCAACGCGAAAGACTGGGAGTCGCTTGAGTGAAAGGTATCATCCTGGCCGGAGGTTCCGGCACACGCCTGTATCCGATCACCCGTGGTATCTCAAAGCAGCTGCTGCCGGTTTACGATAAACCGATGATCTATTATCCGTTGTCAGTTCTGATGCTGGCGGGAATCCGGGACATTTTGGTCATAACGACCCCGGAAGATCAGGAGGGCTTCCAGCGGCTGCTTAGCGATGGCAGTCAGTTTGGAATCCGCATTTCCTATGCCGCACAACCAAGCCCCGATGGTCTTGCTCAGGCCTTCATTATTGGTGAGGACTTCATCGGGAACGATAGTGTCTGTCTGGTTCTCGGGGATAACATCTACTATGGGCAGGGGTTCAGTCAGCTGCTGCAGTCGGCTGCATCCCGCGAAAAGGGCGCCACGGTTTTTGGCTACAGGGTTAAAGATCCGGAGCGGTTTGGTGTGGTGGAGTTCGATGAGAATCAGCGTGCTGTTTCCATTGAAGAAAAACCCACTGAACCGAAATCCAATTACGCAGTGACCGGCCTCTATTTCTACGACAATGATGTTGTGGATATTGCAAAGTCTGTGCGTCCTTCTCATCGCGGAGAGCTTGAGATAACTTCAGTCAATCAGGCCTATCTTGATCGAGGCGATCTCAACGTCGAGCTGTTGGGGCGGGGTTATGCCTGGCTGGATACTGGCACCTACGATTCACTACATGAGGCCGCCGGATTTATCGAAACCCTCGAGAAACGGCAGGGGCTCAAGGTGGCCTGCCTTGAAGAGGTCGCGTTCCGCATGGGCTACATTGGCAAGACGCAGCTGCTGGATCAAGCGGAACTCCTAAGAAAAAACAGCTACGGTGAGTACCTTCGTCAGCTTGCAGAGCGTGGCCTCTGAACATGAAGCCCTCTGGAGCGTAAGTGTCTGATCCGAGCATATTGATAACCGGCGGCTCTGGGTTTATCGGCAGAGCGTTGGCACGACGTCTGGTCGACTCGGGTAGGCATCGGGTCCGAGCGTCTTGCCGGTCCGGCCGTCCGGCCCCCGTTTCGCACGAGATTGTTGAATCGCCAGATCTTTCGCAGGAGGCCAATTGGCGTAGAGCTCTGGATGGCGTGGACGCCGTCATTCACACTGCCGGCCGTGCACACGAAGTACGCAGTTCTACGACCAACCAACTGGCTGAGTATCGCCAGGTAAACGCTCTGGGAACATTGGCCCTCGCTCGGCAGGCTGCGGAATCCGGCGTTCGGCGATTCGTCTTTCTCAGTACGGTTAAGGTCAATGGAGAATTTTCGATTCCAGGACAGCCGTTTAAGCCTTCTGATACCCCCGCGCCCACCGACCCTTATGGAATTTCCAAGTTCGAGGCCGAGGAGGGGCTTCGTGACCTCGCTTCTCGAACGGATATGGAGGTCGTCATTATTCGTCCGGTACTCGTTTACGGGCCGGGTGTGCAGGCTAACTTCCGATCCATGATGCTCTGGTTGAAGCGCGGCTTTCCGTTGCCCTTGGGAGGCATTCGGAACAAGAGAAGCATATTGTTCGTCGACAACCTGGTAGACCTGGTTACTGTTTGTCTGGATCATCCCGACGCGGCCGGGCGTATTTTTCTCGTTAGTGATGGCGAAGATCTTTCCACGCCCCAAATGTTGCGCAAGCTCGGAAGTGCCCTTGGCAAGCCTGCCCGCCTGATACCGGTGCCTGAGGGGGTTTTGATACAGACCATGGCGCTTTTGGGGCGAGGAGCCATGGCCAACAGGCTTTGCAGTTCTTTGCAGGTTGATATCTCAGATACCGCCAAGGTGCTCGGATGGCGGCCACCGGTAAATCTTGACGACGCATTACAAACGACCTCGTCCGATTTTCTGGCGCATTTATGAACCTGTTTGTTTCTGTAGTCATTCACGAATGGGACGTTGGAACGCTTGAGCCTGCTTTGAGAGCACTTTCCGATGGCCTTGATGCAGCAGCCGAGGTAGGCGAGCTTGAGTCTGCCGAGTTGTGGCTTTCCTATAACGGACCAGCAGCGCTTGACGTCGCCGCAGCGGAATACTTGCTTCAGGCCGTTTCTACCTGGCCCACACACCTGCTCTCGAACCAGCCCAACTACGGCTACGGTGGCACCAATAACAAGGTGCTAAGGGATCATATCTTTGCTGAACGGCGGGACGCATGCGCCGAGAGCGCAATACTTGTCCTGAACCCGGATGTTGTCGTAGAGCGGTTGGCGATTACGGAAGCCCTTCGCCGATTAAAGCAGGATCCCCTTTGTGGGTTAGTTTGCCCTCGAATTCTTGACTGGACGGGCCATTCGGATACGTTTGGCCACAAACGGTACCCCTCGCTTTCAGTTCTTGCCGCGCGCTTGGTATCTCCTCTGATGAAACTGCCTGCTGTGCACTCGCTGAACCTGCGCTACGAATACCGCGATTTGCCTCTGGATCAACTGCAGGATGACATCGCCCTCTGCAGTGGCTGTTTTATGATGGCCCGTTTCCAATACTGGTTCAATCTGGATGGGTTTGAGGATGAGTTCTTCATGTATTTTGAAGACTTTGATCTGGCGGCGAGAGGAAGAGAACAGGGGTGGCATAACGTTTATGACCCTGCTGTCCGTATCCGACACGCTGGGGGCGGAGCGGGGCGGAAGAGTTGGCAGCACCGTCTCTGGTTTATTCGGTCTGCCATGAAGTTTTTCCATCGCCATGGCTGGAGAATTTGGCGGGTTTAGCCGTTTTTAACCTTTGTCGCCGGTTTGTGACATAGCTCCGATGTTCTGGGATAATCCCGCCGTTCAAATGCAGCTAAGCATTCAGTTTGTTTCGATTTCATGAAGGGAGGAGCCCGTCTGATGATCCTGGTTACCGGTAGCGATGGGCAGGTTGGTTATGAATTGCTCAGAGCCTTGGCGCCTTATGGACGGGTGACGGGGCTTACCAGAGCCGATGGTGACCTTTCGAATGCCGCAACTGTTGGGGCGTTGTTGGACAAGTACCAGCCGCGCTGCATTGTGAATGCGGCCGCTTATACGGCAGTCGATCAGGCCGAGTCTGATCCGACAGCGGCAGAGGCGCTTAATTCGCGGTTGCCGAGCCAGTTGGCGGCCTGGGCCAAGGCCAATGATGCCTCCCTGATTCATTACTCCACCGATTACGTTTATGACGGTAGTGGTTCTCGTCCCTGGAAAGAGGATGATCCGGTTGGGCCGCTGTCGGTTTATGGCAAGACCAAGCTGGCCGGAGATCAGGCAATAATTGACGCAGACATCGGCGCTGTAATCTTCAGAACATCCTGGGTTTACGGCGCTCGTGGCCGGAATTTCATGCTTACCATGCTCAAGCTTGCTCAGGAACGCGATGAACTGAACGTTGTCGCCGATCAATGGGGTACACCGACTCCGGCTTGGCTGATTGCGCAGGTGACCAGCGTGGCCGTGCGTGAAAACCTGCGGGAAAAAGGTTCATTCAAGGGCCTCTATCACCTGACTTGTAGAGGCGATACCAACTGGTGTGATTTTGCACGAACAATCATGACCGATGCTCGAGCTTTGGGGGTGGCGCTTAAGATTTCGCTCGAACGCGTCAAGCCGATTCCGACCATGGAATATCCGGCACCGGCGCCGCGTCCTTTGAATTCTCGCCTCGATGTGGCCCGTCTTGAACAGGCGCTTGGACTGGAGTTGCCGCACTGGGAAGAGGCGTTGCAGCTCACCGTTCGGGACTGGACTGAGTATGGTCGTCGCTCCTAGATAAGAGTGCCGCGTTATAAATTACAAAAGGTTGCAAGGCAAATCATGAAAGTTACAAAGACATCCCTCGATGGGGTACTGATCCTGGAGCCACCCGTGTTTGGCGACGAGCGCGGCTGGTTTACCGAAAGTTTCAATCATCAGAAATTTGCCGATGCGGTTGGTCGGGAAGTTGTGTTCGTTCAGGATAATCACTCCTGTTCGGCTCGGGGTGTACTGCGTGGCATTCACTTCCAGACTGGAGAAGCTGCGCAGGGCAAACTGGTGCGTGTGACCGCCGGCGAGATCTATGACATCGCCGTTGACCTGCGCAAGAGCTCGCCGACATTCGGGCAGTGGACCGGCGTGGTTTTGAGCGCTGGGAACAAGAAGCAGCTATGGGTACCAGCCGGCTTTGGCCATGCTTTCCTGGTGACCAGCGAAGCGGCGGAAGTTCAGTATAAGGTAGATGCTTATTGGTCCCCGGATCATGAGAGGAGCTTGCGGTGGGACGATGCTGAGGTTGGGGTTATCTGGCCCGAAGCCGGGGAGTTTCAGTTGTCTGGTAAGGATGCTGAGGCGCCGACATTGGATGATTTGAAGCAGGCTGGGGATCTCTTTGACTGATCAATCTCAACATCCCGTTAGGAAAAAATGCGTTATTGTGGTTCTGGGCATGCATCGCAGCGGAACCAGCGCGATAACACGTGGTTTGCAGGCGCTCGGTGCTGATCTGGGCCCCGAACTCATGGCGGGTATCAAAGGGGATAATGAAAAAGGGTTCTGGGAAGATCTTGGTTGCTATCGGATCAATGAACGGATTCTTGAGAGGCTGGATTCTGCCTGGGATGCCTTAGGTGAGGTGCCGGAACACGCTTTGACCGGGGAAGAGCTTGCTAAAGAGTACGACGATGCTGTTGCCCTACTAAGAGATCGACTGGCAAATACCGATGTTTTTGCCTTCAAGGATCCAAGAACCGTCAATCTCTTGCCCTTCTGGCAGAAAGTTTTTGCCGAGCTTGATCTGGATGACAGATATCTCATTACACTGCGAAATCCTCGCAGTGTGGCCGATTCTCTTGCCAGACGGAATGAATTCGCACGTGAGAAATCCTTTTGCCTCTGGATGAAGCATTCCTGCAATGCGCTTCTCTATGGCACTGCTCGGCCATTCGTTGTGGTGGATTATGACCGATTTATGGAGAGCCCGGCTCGCGAGCTTAGTAGGATGGCAGAGCCGTTGGGCCTTGCGGCACCAGATCTTGAGAGTGCAGAGTACCAGGAGTACGTCAGTGAGTTTCTTTCGACGGATTTGCGTCATAGCAAATACGCTGAGGCCCTAGGAGACGGGGATGTAGTCCCGCCATTTGTTGCAGATCTTTATGGGGTGCTGCTGGATGTGGCGTCAGGCTGTACCAAAAGTAAAACCGGCAAGACTCTTAATGAACGATGTCAGCAGCTGCGTGAGAGATTTACACAGTATGCTCCGGTGATGGGCTACGTCGATCGGCTGGAAAGGGCGGAAATAGCCGGGCTTCGTGAGTCGGACCGGTTACGACGCGAGCTCAATACCGAGATTCAGGCAAAAGCACAGCTCGAAGCTAAGACCAGCGAACTTCGCAAAGAGGTTGAAGAATTAGATGTTCGCCGGAAGCACCTCTATTCCAGACTCTATTTTTTCGACCGTTCCGGGCTAGGACGGATATTTGCTTTGGTGGAATGGGTGTACCGTTTGTTGCGACTTCGACCCAGCTCGAAAAGTTTCTATGGCCAGATTATAGAAGACAGCCGGGAGTTCATTGCCAGCGACGTAACTTCCGCGTTGGAATTCGCGGATGTTGAACCAGGACGGCTAAGGATGATCGCCCGGATCCTCCGTTACTTCATTCGGCACCCTTATTCCAGCCTTCGGCTGGTGAGCGTCTATCGGATCAAGAAGCTGTTGCAAACGGTATTTCTGGCCGATTCGTCCACGGCTCGCGCCTGGGTAAGCGCACGTTTCCCGGCTGGTTATTCGGCAAGCCGGAAGCCCGAAATCTTTCCGCCGGAAACTATGCCTGAACAGATGGAGCTCACCTTCCCGCAAATCGGTAATCCTGAAGTCTCAATCGTTATTCCCGTCTACAACCAGTACCAAACGACGCTGTCATGTTTGAAGGCGGTACTCGAACATACGGGCGAAGTGAATTACGAGGTGATTGTTGCCGATGACTGCTCAACGGATATCACAAGTTCCATTGAGAATCGCATTCACAACATCCGGGTGGTGCGAGGCGAGGAAAACTTCGGTTTTCTCGGCAACTGTAATAACGCGGTAGCCCATGCCCGTGGCAAGTATATGGTGCTATTGAACAACGATACCAATGTGCAGAAAGGCTGGCTGAGTGCACTGGTGAGTACCATGAAGGCTGACTCCAAAGCCGGGATTGTTGGCCCCAAATTGTTGTTTGAGAATGGGGTGCTGCAGGAAGCCGGTGGCATTGTGTGGAACGATGCATCCGGCTGGAACTATGGCAGGGGCCAGTCCCCGGATCAGCCCGAGTTCAATTATGTGCGGGAAACGGACTATATATCCGGGGCCTGCATCCTGTTTGAAAAGCAGGTCTGGGATGAGCTTGGTGGCTTCGATGAACGGTTCAAACCTGCCTATTACGAAGACACGGATCTGGCCTTTCAAATGCGCGCCCGTGGCCTCAAGGTACTCTTCCAGCCAGAGTCTGAGGTGGTTCACTTTGAGGGCGTGAGTAATGGCACCGACGTTGGCAGTGGCATCAAGAAGCACCAGGCCATCAACCAAGAGGTGTTCCGGGAGAAGTGGCAGGATGTGCTTGAGAAAGAGCATTTTCCCAACGCCCAGAACGTCTTCCAGGCCAGGGAACGCTCGGCCGCCAAGCGTACCGTGGTGTTTGTTGATCATTACGTCCCCTTCTATGACAAGGATGCCGGCTCACGGTCAACATATCTGTATGTTAAGTCCATGGTCGACGCGGGGCTGAACGTCAAGTTCGTGCCTGCCAATTTCTTCCCCCATCAGCCCTATACCCGGAGCCTTCAACAACTTGGGGTCGAGGTTTTGTTAGGGGAGAAGTATGCACGCAGTTGGAAAACCTGGTTTAGTGACAATGCCCAATACATCGACGTGATATACCTGCACAGGCCGCATATCACAGAAGATTTTGTCGATCACATGACCACACTGAAGCCGAAACCGAAGCTGATCTACTTCGGTCACGATTTGCATTACCTCCGCACAGCTCGCGAGGCTGAGCTGAAAGGTGATAAGGCCGTCATTTCGGACGCGGAGGACTGGAAGAAGCGCGAGCTGGCGATCTTTAAGAAGGTCGATAAGGTTTATTATCCGTCTGAAGTTGAGGTGGCTGAGGTCAAACGGGTGTCCCCGGCGACTGACGTATCCGCAATCCCGCTTTACTTGCTTAATACTCCTGATCTCAGCAGATACCATCACCAGGACCGCCACGGATTGCTGTTTGTAGGCGGATTCGGCCACCCTCCCAACAGCGATGGGGTGCACTGGTTTTTGAGCGAAGTAATGCCGTCTCTGGTAAAGGAGATTCCGGATATTTGCTTGCATGTGGTTGGATCCTCGGTACCTGATAGCATCAAGGACCTCGCAAATGACCATGTGAAAATTTACGGTTTTCTGTCGGATGAGGACCTGACCGAACTGTATCAGCAGGTCCGGGTTTGCGTGGTGCCTTTGCGGTTTGGTGCCGGTGTTAAAGGAAAAATCCTGGAAGCATTGCAGGCGGGAGTGCCCATATCCACCACAAGTATTGGCGCTGAAGGCCTGCCTGACGCTGCTGAAGTTATGGCGATTGCGGATGAGCCACGAGAAATGACTCGCCAGCTACTTACGCTCTATAACGAGCCTGAGGAATGTGCAAGGTTCCTGAGCAAATATCAGGAGTATATTGAACAGAACTTCGGTCAGGCAAAAGTCCAGGAAGTCATCACTGCCGATTTCCTTAATTGATTCAAACTGAGAACAGATAGTTTATGCGTTACGTAATTACTCACGGTCATATCTTCAAGAATGCCGGAACCACTTTTGACTATGCTCTTGAGAAAGCATTCGGCAAGGACTTTTGCGACCATCGGGATGATAAGGACATGCGTCAGGGTGGGGCGGAATACCTGAAGCAGTTTATTCTGGATAACCCCAATCTCAAGGCGATATCCAGTCATCATTTGTGTAATCCGCTGCCTGAATCGGATGAATTTAAGTGTATTCCGGTTTATTTTGTTCGCAATCCTATCGACAGGGTGCTCTCTGTTTACAATTTTGAGCGGAAGCAGAAACGAGGCTCGAAAGGGGCGGAGATGGCCTCCAAGCTGTCTCTGGAGGACTATGTTCGGTGGCGCATGACGCCCGAGGCACCCAAGGTAATTTTTGATTATCAAACGGCGTATATCGGACGAACTCGGAACCTGCACGCACATGAGGCTGTGAACATGCGAATTTTCCAGCGTGCTCTCGATATCGTGGTCAACGAGAAGGCTCTGATTGGAACGGTTGAACGTTTTGACGAAAGTTTCAGTTATATCTCGCAAAGCCTATCAAAATATTTCCCGGGGGTTGAATTTACCTTTCAAAAGAAAAACGTAACTAACCAGGCACCTACTGAAGAAAAGCTCCGGCAGGCGCTAGACCAACTTCGACCGGTATTAGCAGAAGTTGTGTCAGGTAATGCTTATGATATGGCCCTGTATGAAGTGGTGAATGAAAAGCTTAATTCCTTGACAATCTGACATTTGATAGAAAATTTAGCAATATCTCGAGATATTTATGAAGGAAAAGATAAAAATTGTGGTTGTAGGGAACTGCCAAGCAAGACCTCTTGCGAAAATTCTTGAATCCCTGAATCCGAGAATAGATGTCACAACGACTGCAATTGTTCATTTGCTAAAAAACGAAAATTTCGAAGAGTATCAGCCAGCCTTTGACGAAGCTGACCTGATTGTTTCTCAGTTGGTTTTCGACTCATATCCGTGTGAATTCGTGCGTACGAGTGTCCTGAAAGAGCGTTATGGTAAAAAAGTTCTTTCCATCGTAAACTTGTATTTCACTGGTTATACGCCCGACTGGTTTTATATCCGAATACCAGGTAAAGGGCCATTAAAAGGCCCTATGGGGGATTATCACAATCGTACTATTTTTGATGCGTGGCAATCTGGTAAATCGATATCGGAAGCGAGCTCAAGGATTTTGAGTGAAGAGTACAATCAAAAATATGTTTCCGAACCGAGTCACTCTCTAGATTTACTTCGTGAACGTGAGGAAATAGTGGACGTTAAAATTACCGACGTTATTGATAAGTACCAAACGAAGAAGCGTTTGTTCTTTACATTTAACCACCCTTCAATGTTTCTTATAAGGCGTTACGCCAAAAGAATATTAGCTGCCGCCAATATTAGTGAGAAATGGAAATTCTTTCCGGCGAGGGATCGTGAAGCACTAGACCAATTTGTACCACTGGCGAATCCCGCTACAGGACTGCCCGACGGAGACTTTACAACCTTTAAGGGAGTGGAATATTTCTTTAAAGATGATTTCGTGGCTATTAGAAATAAAAGAAAAGAATACAATGCCTCCGAGCTGGTATCCTGCTTTTACGACATATACGAAACACTCGATTCCACGCTCAACCTAAGTGGTAAAGGTAATTAGGCTTGCTAAGTTCGCTTCAAACCCTATGAATTTTTTTGGAAATAGAAGATGCGTCCAGTTTGTCAGAAGCTGTGTCGTCGATAGTGAATAAGTTGTCGACCTCTTCGAAAGTCCAACCCAACTCCTTCATTAGTTTTTTCTTATAGGATCTTTCGAATTTTGGAATGAAGCTTGTGTCTTCGATGAAACTTTCGTTTAATTTTTCAATAGATTTACCAAAGACAGTCTCCACTCTTCGCGTAGCCTCGGAAAAATCCGTATTGATATCTCGTGAGTTTACCAGTCGGAAAATTTCAGCTTCGGCGGGACCGATTCCCTTATTATAACGTTCTCTGAGAGTTCCGTTCAGCTTTATTCCTATCCTGTTCACGAAGTCAACAGTTACGTCGTTAAGCGAGTCAACGTTTAAAAAGCTAACATTGTTTTTCAAAACTGAGTTTAGGCTAGAAGCTACTCTATAGTAGTTGAACAAGCCCATTTTGTAGGCGTCATAGAATGATCTAAAATCTTTTTCATTTCCGCGCCGTAGGCAAAACTCTCGATAATAACTTCGAATAAATTTATAATAATTTTTTAAATAAATAACTCCCGCCACTTTAATGTCGTTGGACCGTAAAGCTGCGACAAGGAAATCAAGTTTAGGTTTTGTTGTTGGGCGGGACCAAGCTTCCTCAGAAAGGACATATGTAGTGAATTCAGTATTACGAATATACTGAGCCAGAGAAAGACAATTTTTCTGCCATTGCTCTCCGTATACTAACTTATGATGTCTGATTCCCACGTCTGGCTCTGTCAGAAGCAAGCCTTCAAGTGGGAATTCGATACTCTTTGAATGAAGTTGTTGCCTATTATTGTATAGCCAATTCTGGATGCTGCTTGTTCCAGTTTTGTAAGAGCCTAGGTGAATGACAACCGTCTTTTTCATTTTTAGAGCTTCCTGACCACTTTGTCCAGCCTTTGAACTAGATTTAAAGCTTCTTTAAGCCTCTCTTGATTCGTAATCCCAATCAGTTGCTTGATATCGGTAGAGGATATGTCTGGGGTCCTCGGCAGATAGATGACTTGAACAACCTCGGAAAGGTCGTCGAAATAACCTGCCCAGTCGTCTCCCATGGCAAAAATATCTGCGCCCTCTCTCAAGATATCCTCACGTTTTTGCTCCCAGGTGTTCTCAGGAAAGACCTTGTCTACATATCGGCATGCCTCAAGAATCTCTTTACGCTGCTCATAAGGGTACACCGTGCGCTTGTCTTTGATTCTGTTGAATGAATCTGTTGAACAACCAACAATCAGCCTGTCGCCCAGATCGCGTAAGCGGTTCAAAAGCTTAACGTGCCCTGAATGGAAAAGGTCAAATGTGCCATACGTGATAACTGTTTTCATTTCTTAAGCTCGTTTCACTCGTTTTGCCTAAAGAAGATATCGGGCGTTTTCCAAGTCTTCCCATACCGGTATTCTAGAAAAGCTTCGATATCGTTCGGTACGTTAAGTGATCTGTCTTGGTAGGTCCATCGGAGAATCGGAAGAATCGCGTCTTTAGGCACGGCCTCGTATTTGACGTTCTGCATAGGCAAGTCGACGTTTTGACCGTCGTTGTAGCCGAGAAAAAGATCGACATGGACTGCATGGTCCTTATCGAAAATCTGGAGGAACGGGTAATAATTTTGCTCATTTACCCCTGCGATTTTCACGCGAAAACCTTTTTCTTGGATGGCCCTGACCAAGGTCTTCAAATGAGTTTCCAGGAGATGGTCTTTGTTTTGACAGATCTCATTTTTAAAAATAAATAAAAGATCAATGTCGTCATCGTGCTCAATGAAATCGCCATCTCTGTAGAGTCCAAGGAGTGTACCATAGCAAACAATTGTTTCTCCAAGTCCTGTTTGAGCAGTACTAGATACGAGTCTTTCAATGGTATCGAGTAATAATCGTTTGGGCCACGATCTCAATGATCGGGAGACCATGTGAGGTCCGATAACTAGAGGGTAACCGAAATGGATGTTACCAAATTTTTTCAGCTTGGTTTTTGCAATATTCCGATCACTTTCGCTGCTAGCTTGAATTACTTTAAAGGCAGCCCGGCTTGCCTCTTTGGAGCGAGGGTCTATCGCGGCTATATAGAGGTTAAGTATCGCGAAGTTCAGAGTGTTATGTTCTGATGAAAAATAACAGAAAGCAGATAGCTCCCTAAATAAATAAAGTAAGAGGGTAATATTGAATTCTGTTTTGAATGACAACTTATCAACGACATAGGTAATGTACTTATTAATTTCCCTGGCTGAGGGGTTGCAGAAGAATTCATCACCAAAATCACCTAAGAAAAGCTTTTTCTGTTCGTTGGTGACTTCTAAGGATTCGCCGAGTGCGACATCTCGTATGTTTTTAAGCAAATGATTGCGGGCTTTATCTTTAATCTCGGTATCCGAAAAATCCAACGAAAAGCGCGTTTCATCTGTTTTACTAGAGAACTCGATCGCAAGATTTTGTGCTCTTTCCCAGAGTCCATCGCGGCGATTTTCAACTTTAATTCCATCGATTTTTATTGAGGTTCGAAAGCTGATTTTCAGGCGAGGGTTAGTCTCAAATTTTGTGGAGAAAAATGCAGTTCTTTTATCAAGCCAGGCATCAATGCCAAAGTTCGTTCGGTCTTGATTCGTGGAGCTCAAGAAAGCCTCCTTAATCGGTAAATCAGATACATTTACCCATTCTCCCCCCGTCTTTACTGAAATCTTGGACAGGTGAAGGTAGTTTGGCTTTGTGAGTGAAATAGCTAATTCATCGAAATTAGCATTAAGGGGCAATTCTAATCGAAAGATTCCATAGCCAAATGGCGGGTCGGCCGGCCTATGTTTCCGTGTGGAACAATTTAGAAGCCTTATGCGGTGTAGTGCCTTAAGAATTATATTCATCAATCTAGTGCGCGTAAGTGTGTTTGGAACGGATCTTTTCGTTATCCAGGCATTCGAGAATGGAGGGTATTAAATTCAAAGCGCTTCTGTATTGTTGCTGAGCGAAGTGCTTCTCCAATTGAGACACTAAGGATATTAACAATAATAGACTGTCCTCTGATGGCTTTTCACCCAACGAAGAGGCAGGCTGATTCAATTCTTCTCCAGTCTCTCCCGATTCGGCAAGGGAGAGTCCGGTCCCATAAGGTTCAATACTCCAGTCAGCCCAGTGAAAGCTGAGGATATCTCCGTCATTTGAGCAGATTAATTGTTCCTTTTTCGGCTCGCTAACAATTGACATTCTTTGTTGCGATATTAAATTTTTCAGTTTTGTTAATTGCGACGACAGTAGCTTAACTTTTAATTTCTCATGGTCTTCTGCGACCAATTCTAGTCGATCGAAAAGTTCTGAGTTCAGGCGTAAAGGAAGTAGCGGAAGTGATTTCCTGTAGCGACGCTCCAAAGTCAGAGGCGGCTTGACAGTAGCGAGCTTCTTTTTGAATTGTGCCTGCCAGTAACGAGGGTTAGTTTGCGAACCTTGATCTGTGTCCGTGATATCAAACACATGGCAATGAAATCCTCTTACCATAGTAGCGGCCAACAGTGGGACTGAGGGCAATTCACATGGCTTGTCTACTAGTAGTGTCGCCTCGTGCAGAGCTTTTCTGGCCAGTTTTTTGTTGAAGATTTTGATCAGAAATGCTTTACGGGAATCTTTAAGGTTCACTTTCATGCAGATGATATTTTTTAAACCGGACTGTATCCATTTGTAAGACCCTATCTGCACTTTGTCAGATCCGGATGAAAGGGATATAACTTCAGGTAACCAAATCGCTGAATTTTCAGGTTTTAGCAATCCCCAGAAAGGTGTTTCGTTTACATTGGGCGGAGGCGCAATCGGTTCGTGTTCAAGAAAAATTGAACTGATTTTATGCTTCTGATCATAGAGTTGGTCGATAAAGCGGAATGAGTTGATCAACTTAGCAAAGGACTGGCGAGTGATGATTAAAGAAAGCAGCGCGAACAATAGATTTGGGGGGCTAAAAAAAAGGTAATCTGAGACGATAAATGCAAACGAAATCAGAAATCCTAACCCTGGAAGTTTGTTAAGAGCATTGAGCTTTGAACGCTTTTTTTCAATGTCGTCCGCTCTTTTAAATTGGGCAGAAATAAAAAAGGCTGTGATGCCCATAGAAACGGAGAGGTTCACGAATGCGAGCTCTGGATAGATGTAAAAAACTGCCATCAAAGCAAGGGTGAAAAAACTGAGTTGCGATGCTATCTCGAGTGATTTTTGGTACGCAGTCTCCGCAATTCCGTTTTGATTCTCGAATAGGGGAACTTTGTCGATACTCGAGAGAATTTTGAGCGTAGCAGCCTTGAGCGCCGATCTGGATGTTTTTTGAGCGACGATATTCACGCCGTAAAAAGATACAGCGAGTAGGCTCAGCGCCATAATGAGATTTTGTTTATTGAATTGCGAAAAGTAGTCGGGTAAAAATCCGGGAAGACCAGCAGTGCCCATGAGCATAACGATCTTTAGGGGCAACAAAAAGGACGCAAGCAACGTGAATTGTGTCACGAGATTTAACAGGTACACGGACGTCGTAAGGATTGGCGTTTTCGCCAAGAATCTGCCGCCCAGTCGTGCGAGCCATAACTGATCTGTAGTGTTGGCAGGGGTCATGGTTAGGACTGAGAACCGTTGGTCGCCAGGAGGGGGTGAGGGAGATGTTTTCTCATAGGTTTCTGGTAGTTGAATAATTGACATTGAGCTGAAGAAAAACAAGAAATCGATAAGCTTCCGATTGATTTCCTGGAGAATGCGCTTTGCAATATTTACGGCGACGGTCCCGTAGATGCTAATCTAAAGCGTTTTACACGGCGACTGAGTCTATCACTGTTGTGGACTTTGACGAAGAGGTCTTTCGCTCAGGTTGCGGACTTTCCGTCGTTCGGCTTGGCAGTTTCACTATCTAACAGGCTCTGGAAGCGTCTGTGGGTAAGTGTCAGATACGTCGAGGGTTTGAAGGTCCAGCTTAGCGTCCTCAAACTTTTGGATTTGGTCATTCTTGGTATCTTCAGGCCGAGAACACACATTTTGAGTTGTAGCACGGTGATGCAAGAGATGCACGTCAACGCAGCGTGAACGGGTAATGGGCCTCGCAAAAAAGCGGGCCGAGCTAATGTGCCTGATGAAATAATGACTCTCTCGCTTTTAGCTAATGTAGCCAAGCGTTCGCTTTAGTTACGATGCAGTGCCCGGGGCTCAGGGAGGGGCTTGGGTGGAAAAAATCTGTCAGGGTCAGATTGCTCTCCAATTTGTGCAGTCCCAATCTAGCAAACGTTCAATCTCAGCGATTTCATTTTGAAAAATGCTGAAAAGCAGTTCTCTCTCTTCTTGAGACATTACGCTCTGATAGTCGATTCTATGAACTTCTTTTGGGTGGACGGTTGGAAGAGGGGCCAAGCCTAAGAAATCCGTTACTTTTCTGAGTGTGTGATTCGGACTGGTTTTAAGTTCCTCGTGGCGGAGGATCAACGTGTTTTCCTTTGAGAAGTAATGCCATAGTCGTTTTAACTGATAAGAATAGAAGCCTCTGTCAGTATATGAGTAAACGCGATGCTGGTTTGGCAAGACCTCTCTGGAGCGCTCATTCTCGTGGATAATTGCGGACTTGAAAGAAACACACTCTTTACCGCGTGCTGTTTCCATATTCCAATGTGAGTATGCTCTATCTATTGGATTCCGCAGGGTCAGTATGATCTTCATATCCGGGTTGTACTCCCAGATCCTTCTTGGTGCCGGCTCCCAATACATGTATATGGGCGTGGATTCTCCAATGGTGGTGTGATCTTTCGTGGGGCTGAAAGCTGCATGGTAGGTTTTATAGTTTGCTGCGCCGTTAGCGAAAGCGGCCTCATTGTCGAAAAAATGTACCTCTTTTCGGTTTGCCATGCAGATTTGCGGATGCTCCCTTAGATAGGCATCAAGAGCAGACGTTCCGCCTTTCTGTGTACCGGCCACGAGGAAATTAACTAACATGCAAACAACTCTCCCGTACTCTGAGCATTTGGGGATTCTTTTCTGATATATTGCTGCCCGAACTAATCTTATGCATTTTCAAGGGACTTCGTTTTGAGCAACAACATCGTCTGGCACAACCACAAAGTAACCCGCGCCGAGCGATCAGACCCCAAAAATCAACGGCCATGCCTTCTTTGGTTCACAGGGCTGAGCGGTTCGGGGAAGTCTACCATCGCCAATGCACTTGATGTAGCGCTCTATCGGCGGGGGTATCATACCTTCCTGCTGGATGGTGACAATGTTCGTCATGGCCTGAATCGGGATCTGGGGTTCTCCGATGCGGATCGCGTCGAGAATATTCGTCGGATCGGTGAGGTGAGCAAGCTATTTGCCGATGCGGGCCTGATTGTTTTGAGTGCGTTTATTTCTCCGTTCACAAGCGATCGGCGATTGGTCAGAAATCTTTTTCCGGCCGGTGAGTTCGTTGAGGTATTCATGGATACCCCGATCGAGACCTGCGAAGAGCGGGACCCGAAAGGGCTTTACCGGAAAGCGCGCGCAGGGGAGATTCGGCACTTCACGGGGATCGACTCGCCCTACGAGGCCCCCCAAAGCCCTGAGGTTGTCCTCGATACCTCGTCACAAAGCGTGGATGAGTGCGTGGAACAACTTATCCAGTACCTTCAGGATCGAAATCTGATTCTCGAACGTCCAAGGTAAGGAGCTCCAGGTGGAGTGGGATGCTATTTTCACCCTCGGCACTTTGGGGGCAGTGCTTTGCACCCTGGTATTTACGCGTGTATCTGCGGATTTGACCTTGATGGCCGCACTCGCCGTGCTGGTGATCTCCGGGGTTCTGTCGCCCGGCTCGGCACTGTCGGGCTTTGGAAACCCGGGCGTCATTACCATTGCCACGTTGTACATCGTTGCTGCCGGTCTGAAAGAAACCGGTGCCGTACAATGGATTGCTCGCAAATTATTGGGTCACCCGGCCTCCGTGAGAGGCGCTCAGTTACGCATGGTAGCGCCCACCGGAGTGCTGAGTGCGTTCATGAACAACACCGCTGTCGTAGCGATGTTTATCCCAGCCATTCAGGACTGGGCCCGACGGTTACAGATTCCTGCCTCGAAGCTTCTCCTTCCTTTAAGTTATGCGGCAATCCTTGGCGGTACCTGCACATTGATTGGCACCAGTACCAACTTGGTAGTGGATGGCATGCTGCAGAGCCGCCTCGGTATCAGTCTTGGATTGTTTGAACTGGCATGGGTCGGCGTGCCTTTATTGTTGACCGGTGGCCTTTTCCTCGTGCTGTTTGGGGCCAGGTTACTGCCAGATAGAGGCGGGCTCAAAGAAGAGTTGGAAGCAGTCCGCGAATATGGCGTTGAAGTTGAGGTAGTAAGCCCCGGTCCGCTCGTTGGTAAAACCATTGCTGAGGCGGGCCTGAGGGCTCTCACCTACGGCTATCTGACCGAAATCGACAGGAAGGGGCGGTTAATCACTGCCGTGGAACCGGACCGTACTTTGCAGCCAGGCGACAAACTCTACTTTGTGGGTGCTCCGGAGTGCGCCAGTGAGCTCCGCCGCATTCATGGTTTGCGGCCGGCCAATGCCAGTGTCCATAAGCTGGATATTGCTAATCACCAGCGCTGTCTGGTGGAAGTGGTATTGGGGCCAGAGTTCCCGGCACTTGGGAAGACGGTGCGGGATAGTCGTTTCCGTTCCCGTTTCAGTGCCGTGATTCTTTCGGTGTCCCGTGAGGGCCGACGGGTGGCTGGCAAGCTTGGTGATATCCAGTTCAAGATGGGCGATACGCTCCTGCTGGAGGCAAGTCATGAGTTTGCGGAACAGTACAGGTTCCGTCGGGATTTTTTGCTGGTCAGTGCGCTGAATGACTCCACGCCTCCCGATTTTCACAAGGCACCATTGGCGCTTTGCATACTGCTGGGTATGGTGCTGGTTAGTGCCAGCGGATTGCTGAGCATTATGGAAGCTGCTTTCATTGCCGCCGGCGCGATGATTGTTTTCCGGTGTATCACTGCCAGTCGTGCCAGGCGAAGTGTTGATTTGCCAGTGCTTGTTGTGATCGGAGCGTCGTTTGCGCTGGGTAATGCCATGTCAGAGACCGGCGCTGCATCAGTAATAGCGGGTGCGCTTCTGGGTGATGGCGACGGTTACTCTCCCTGGATGGCGCTGGTCGTCGTGTATGTACTGACAGCGGTGTTTACCGAGGTAATCACCAACAATGCTGCTGCAGTCTTGATGTTCCCGATAGCGCTGGCCTTGTCCGAGCATCTGGGGGTCAGCTTCTTGCCCTTCGCGGTGGCAGTCATGTTTGCTGCCTCTGCAAGTTTTATTACACCGCTTGGCTATCAGACAAACTTGATGGTCTATGGCCCAGGGCGCTACCGCTTCTCGGATTACATGCGAGTCGGTTTACCGCTTAGTCTTCTCGTCGGCCTGATCGCCGTATTCCTTATTCCGGTTTTCTGGCCACTTTGAATATTTCCGGTTCTTGAGCGAGCGGGGCGGCTCGGGAAGATCTCGCCCCTTTTTTCTTTTATCATCGGCCAGAGGTAATGCTTCTACGCGGGTGCCTGATCCAAAACAACTGAACTGAGGCGATTCATTATCCATGTTTAACAACAGCTCTATCCTTGTCACTGGCGGCACTGGCTCGTTCGGCCACACCTTTGTGCCCATGCTCCTTGAGAAATTCAATCCGAGGCGCGTTATCATTTTTTCCAGGGACGAGATGAAGCAGTGGGAGATGGCAAAGAAATTCACCGGCGATCATCGCGTTCGTTTTTTTATTGGCGACGTTCGCGACAAGGACCGGCTATACCGCGCTCTCGATGGCGTTGATTATGTGGTGCACGCCGCCGCGACAAAGATTGTCCCGACGGCAGAATACAACCCGTTCGAGTGCATCAAGACCAACATCAATGGTGCGATGAACCTCATTGATGCCTGTATCGATAAGGGCGTTAAGCGCGTTGTGGCACTCTCCACCGACAAGGCAAGCAGCCCCATCAATCTATACGGTGCGACCAAACTCGCCTCGGATAAGCTGTTTGTTTCCGGTAATTCTTACGCGGGCAGCCATGAGACCCGCTTTTCCGTGGTGCGGTACGGGAATGTGATGGGCTCCCGGGGTTCGGTCATTCCTTTCTTCATGTCGCTCAGGGATAAAGGTGTTCTGCCTGTTACCGATGAGCGAATGACGCGCTTCATGATTTCGCTCGAAGACGGCGTTGAGCTGGTCTGGCATGCGTTTGAGGACATGGAAGGCGGCGAGATCTACGTGAAGAAAATCCCCTCGATGAAAGTAACGGACCTGGCCCGGGTGGTCGCACCCGATGCGGAGCAGGAGATTGTTGGCATCCGCCCCGGCGAAAAACTCCACGAACAGATGATTGGTGCCGAAGACGCCTACTATACCTACGAGTATCCGGAACATTTCAAGATCTTACCGGCGATCCACGATTGGAGTTCGGATGCGAACCGGATCAAGGACGGCAAAAGAGTCCCGGAAGGGTTTATCTACTCCAGTGACAATAATTCTGAGTGGATGTCCGAAGGGGAGTTGCAGGCCTGGATCGATTCGAACCGAGAAAAGATCGGGAGCCTGTGATCCATGATTCCCTACGGTCGGCAGGAGATTACCCAGCAGGATGTCGATGCCGTTGTTGAGGTGTTGCAATCTGACTTCCTGACTCAGGGGCCGAAAGTCCCGGCCTTTGAGAAGAAAGTAGCGGAACACGTCGGCGCCCGCTTCGGTGTGGCGGTGAACAGCGCTACGTCCGCACTGCATATCGCGTGTGCTGCGCTGGGGTTGTCGGAAGGGGACTGGCTTTGGACGTCGCCCGTGACGTTTGTGGCATCCGCCAATTGCGGTCTTTACTGCGGAGCCAGGGTGGATTTTGTCGATATTGACCCCGCAACATACAACCTCTGCCCCCAGGCACTGGAGAAAAAGCTCAAGCGCGCGGAGGCGGAAGGTAAATTACCGAAGATAGTTGTAGCAGTTCATCTCTGTGGACAGCCGTGTGACATGGCGGCGATCAAGACGCTGGCCGATCGCTACGGTTTTAGAGTGATTGAAGACGCGTCCCACGCCATTGGCGGGAAATATAGGGGCGAGTTCGTCGGGAACGGTCGCTACAGCGATATCACAGTTTTCAGCTTCCATCCGGTCAAGATAGTGACAACCGCAGAAGGCGGCATGGCCGTGACCAACGACCCGGAGCTTGCCGCTGATATGGAGCTGTTGCGAAGCCATGGGATCACCCGGGATCCGAGCCGAATGACGCACGAACCGGATGGGCCGTGGTACTACCAGCAGGTCGATCTGGGGTTCAATTACCGGATGACCGAGCTCCAGGCAGCGCTTGGAGTGAGCCAGATGGATCGGCTCGACAGTTTTGTTGCGCAACGTCACGAGTTGGCAAAACGCTATGACAACCTTCTTGCCGATCTTCCGCTGACGGTACCTTTTCAGCATCCAGACAGCTATTCGGGGCTCCACCTGTACGTTGTGCGCCTGCATCTCACTGGCGCCGGTCCTTCTCATCGGCAAGTCTTTGAATCCATGAGAGAGCAGGGGATCGGTGTCAATTTGCACTACATTCCAGTGCATACGCAGCCCTATTATGCAGCCATGGGATTTTCGCCGGAGGACTTTCCAGAAGCCATGCGTTACTACCGGGAAGCAATCAGTCTTCCCATGTTCCACGGCCTGACGTTTGAACAGCAGGACACCGTGGTTGCTGCATTAACGAAGGCGATCACTGCATGAAGGTCGCGATAATACCAGCGCGCGGAGGTAGTAAGCGCATACCTCGAAAGAACATCCGCCAGTTTTGCGGAAAGCCCATGATTGCCTGGTCCATTGACGCCGCAAGGCGAAGTGGTTGTTTCGATCGGATCATCGTTTCAACAGACGACGATGAAATCGCAGACGTCGCACGAGAGTATGGTGCGGAAGTTCCGTTTCAGAGGCCGGAGCGACTGTCTGACGATCATGCCGGCACGATTCCCGTGATTCGACACGCAGTTTCCTGGTTGCTGGACAGCGGTTTCCCCGTGGATTATGCGTGCTGCATCTATGCCACCGCGCCGTTCCTGGCATCGGAAGACCTTCAGCAGGGTGAACGGAGATTACGTGAATCCCGGTGCAGCTTTGCCTTTTCGGTGACAAGTTATGCCTTCCCCATCCAGCGGGCGTTGCGATTGAAGCAAGGCGGCCGGGTGGAAATGTTCTACCCCGAGCAGTTTGCAACGCGCTCCCAGGATCTGGAGGAGGCGTGGCACGATGCTGGTCAGTTCTACTGGGGAACGGCGGATGCGTGGATTGAGGAACGCGTTATCTTCAATGCGGACTCCGTAGCCGTGCCGGTTCCTCGATATCGGGTTCAGGATGTGGATACCCCGGAGGATTGGGCGTCCGCGGAGTATATGTTTGAAGCGTTGAAAGCCCGAAATAACCATGGTTGATAACTTGCGGGTCGTTTTCAGAGTTGATGCTTCCCTGGAAATCGGTTCCGGCCATGTGATGAGGTGTCTGACGTTGGCCGCCGCTCTTGCTGAGAAGGGCGCTCAATGTACCTTTGTGATGCGCGAGTTGCCCGGCAGTCTGGCAGTCATGGTGGGTGGCAGAGGTCACGAGGTAAGGATGCTGCCGGAACGCGAAGCCCCGAATAGCGAATCGCTTCCCGGCCATGCAGGCTGGCTTCGGACGGACTGGGAAACCGATGCTGCCGACACCATCGCCGAAATCCGGGATGCTCGGCCCGACTGGTTGGTCGTCGACCACTACGCCCTTGATGCCAGGTGGGAGCAGGCTCTTGCCGACAGTGCAGAGTCGTTGTTGGTGATTGATGATCTCGCCGATCGACCCCACGTGTGCGATGTTTTACTGGATCAGAATCTCGGGCGAAGTCAGAGCGATTACGACGGTTTGCTGCCCACGGACGCGGGGCAACTGATAGGGCCCAGATACGCCTTGTTGCGACCTGAATTTGCCCAGAAGCGCGCCCGCAGTCTTGCGCGACGGCGGTCCGGGGACGTTAAAACTATCCTGGTGAGCATGGGCGGCGTAGATAGCGAGAATGTAACCGGCGATGTACTGCGGGCACTGGATTCAGTTGAGGAGCTGGCATCCTGTCACGTTACCGTGGTGATGGGTGGCGGCTCTCCCCATGCTGAGGAAATTTCGGGGCTGGTACAGAGGATGCGCCTGCGCGCCCGGGTGATGGTAAATGTGGGCGATATGGCATCACTGATGTCTGACGCGGATCTGGCCATTGGTGCCGCCGGGGGGACCGCCTGGGAGCGATGCTGCCTTGGTTTGCCGTCCCTGTTGATCGTGATGGCGGCCAACCAGAAACCCGGAACTGACGCGCTGGATAGAGCGGGAGCAGCCCTTGCTATTGGGGAACGGCGGCATGTATCGAAAACCTTGGCCGGTGCTGTAGGGTCGTTGCTTGATCCGGTTGAGTTACGGGCCATGAGCGATCGAGCCGCCTCTCTGTGTGACGGTGAGGGCGTCAGGCGGGTTGTTGCGCAAATGCTTGGAGAGTCCTAGTGAAGACAGGTGAATTGAGGCCGATGGTTTCCGGGGATCTCGATCGCGTTCTTGCCTGGCGTAATCATCCGGATGTGCGAAGGTATATGTACAGCAGTCATGAGATTGCCCCGGACGAGCACAAGCGCTGGTTTGAGGGCGTTCAGAAGGAGCAAGGAGTCTCGCTGCTGATATACGAGCTCGACGGCATTCCGTGTGGCTTCGTCAATATTTCCGAAACGCGATGGCCGGCAATCGCCGACTGGGGCTTTTATCTGGCACCGGATGCAAGGAGTGGGACAGGGCGCGGACTGGGTCAGGCTGCGCTTGGGCATGCTTTCGGAACCATGAAGTTACACAAGCTCTGTGGCCAGGCCATTGGATTTAACGAGCGCTCGATCAGGTTCCACCGCGCGCTGGGGTTTACACTTGAAGGCACGCTCCGGGACCAGTTCTTCGACGGTGAGCAATACCATGACATTGTCTGTTTCGGGATTCTTGCTTCAGAGTGGCAGAATTCGAATTCGTAACCAGTAGGCATATTTATGACTGAGGCGATGATTACTATCGATGGGCGGGAGATCTCCCGAAATCAGCCCCCGTATATTATTGCGGAACTGTCGGCCAATCATAACGGCAAGCTTGAAACGGCAATGAGGATCATCGAGGAAGCGGTTAAAGCGGGAGCGGACGCCGTTAAGCTGCAAACCTATCGCCCGGACACGATTACACTCGATTCCCAGGCAGAGGGGTTCTGTATCAAAGGTGGCTTATGGGATGGCCGCACGCTTTATGAATTGTATGAAGAAGCGCATATGCCGTGGGAATGGCACAAGCCACTTTTTGATCACGCCCGTAAGCTGGGTATTACTATTTTCAGCTCACCGTTTGATACCACTGCGGTCGATTTACTCGAAGAGCTCGGTGCCCCGGCCTATAAGATTGCTTCATTCGAGGCGGTAGATTTGCCCCTTATTGAATACGTTGCCCGCACCGGGAAGCCGATGATTATTTCCACCGGGATGGCCGATGAGGAGGAAATTCGGGAAGCGGTCGATGCCGCCCGAAATGCTGGCTGCACCCAACTCGCTATCCTTCACTGTGTGAGTGGTTACCCGGCTCCGGCTGAGGACTATAATTTGCGTACCATTGTCGATATGCAGGATCGTTTTGGGTCGGTTACCGGGTTGTCCGACCACACCCTGGATAACACCACAGCTATTGCCAGTGTCGTCCTCGGCGCATCGATTGTAGAAAAGCATTTTACGCTCGACCGGCAGGGAGGGGGCCCGGACGACAGCTTTTCATTGGAGCCTGAAGATCTCGCCGCGTTATGCCGGGATAGTAAAACCGCGTGGAAAGCGTTGGGCCAGATAGATTACGGAAGGAAGTCCAGTGAGCAGGGTAACGCCCAGTTCCGCCGTTCGCTGTATTTTGTTCAGGATATCAAGGCGGGCCAGGTGATCCAGGAGAGTGACATTCGTAGTGTCCGCCCTGGGTATGGTTTAGCCCCCAAGTATCTAAAAGAGGTTGTCGGTAAGGTAGCAACACGAGATATTGAACGAAACTCACCAGTCGCGGAAACGGATTACCAGTAGGAATTGTAATGGCTCCGGTTCTTAGGGTAAGGACGGAAAGCATTGTTCAGGTGTAATCATGGCAAAGGGACTTAAAATGAAGAATATTGCTGTTATTGGTCTGGGTTATGTCGGCCTGCCGCTTGCCGCAGCATTTGGGGAGCAGCGCCCGGTTAAAGGGTTCGACATTAACCGCAAGCGGATTGCTGAGCTCAAGGATGGGGTGGATTTAACTCGCGAAGTTTCACCGGAAGAGCTGCGAGGCGCCTCCAAACTCTCCTTCACCGACTCTCTTGAAGAAATTCGTGAATGCGAGATTTTTATCGTTACGGTTCCTACCCCGATTGATGAATACAAATCCCCGGACTTGAATCCGTTGATTCAGGCAAGTGAGAGCGTCGGCAAAGTTCTCAAGAAAGGCGACATCGTTATTTATGAATCCACGGTATTTCCGGGGGCAACCGAGGAAGTATGTGTACCGATTCTGGAGCGTGAATCCGGACTGATCTTCAATCAGGATTTCTTTGCCGGTTACAGTCCCGAACGTATCAATCCGGGTGATCGGGAACATCGTGTCACAACCATCAAGAAGGTGACGTCCGGCTCCACTCCAGAAATCGCCGAGGAAGTGGATGCACTCTATGCCGGCATTATCACCGCCGGCACCCACAAAGCCAGTTCCATCAAAGTTGCCGAAGCCGCCAAGGTAATTGAAAACACCCAGCGTGATCTGAACATAGCGCTTATGAACGAACTATCGATGATCTTCTCTCGGTTGAAAATCGACACGCACGAGGTGCTTGCCGCTGCGGGAACCAAATGGAATTTTCTGCCTTTCAAGCCGGGGCTTGTCGGCGGGCATTGTATCGGTGTAGATCCCTATTACCTGACCCATAAAGCCCAGGCGATCGGATATCACCCGGAGATAATCCTGGCAGGCCGTCGGGTGAACGATAATATGGGGCCTTACGCTGCCGCCGAGTTAGTTAAGGCAATGATCAAGAAGGGGCATACGGTTGCCAATTCTCGTGTGCTGATCATAGGGTTTGCATTTAAAGAAAACTGTCCTGACTTGCGCAACACCCGGGTTATTGACGTAGTGAAGGAGTTGCAGGATTTCGGTTGTTCTGTGGACATAATGGATTGCTGGGCAGACGCCGGCGAAGCTTTCAACGAATACGGGGTTTCGCTTGTGGATTCTCCGCCCTTCGGCGGTTACGACGCACTGTTACTGGCCGTTCCTCATCGAGAGTATGCTGACAAGACCTCAAGTGACTTGCGTGCTTATTTAAAGAAAACGGGCGTTCTTTTCGATTTGAAGGGCGTGCTACCACTTGGGGAGGCAGATCTGAGGCTCTGACCTTGCCAGGACAAGTCCCAGGTGAAGTTTGGAACCCGGGACTTGTCGAAAGCAGTGTCAGGCTTGGCTAAAGTTCAACCTCCTCAAACAATTCCGGCACTTCAACATCCCACCCAAACCGCTCACAAATCCGTTTCCGCATCACATCACTCGCCAACATCTCCCCATGCGTAACAAATACCTTCTCCGGCTTTAGTTCCCCCTGGCCCAGCCATTCAAGAATCTCGTTGTAATCCCCATGGGCGGAAAGCGAATCCAGATTGAAAACATCCGCTCTAACCGGCCAATACTCACCATGAATCTTCACCGACTCCGCGCCGTTCACCAGTGCGTCCCCGCGCGTACCCGGTGCCTGGAACCCGGCGAACACAATGCTGTTACGCTCGTTGGGCAATAGCGTCTTCAGGTGGTGCAGCACACGTCCTCCACTGGCCATGCCGCTGGCGGAAATAATCACGCAGGGGTAGCGCACCGCATCCAGTGCAATGGATTCCTCGACCGTCCGAACAAACTTGGTGCTGTTATCAATCAGTTCGCACTGCGCCGTGCTGAGCTTGTGCTCTTTGTTGTGTTTGCAGAAAATCTCGGTGGCCTTGATTGCCATCGGGCTATTTAGGAAAACCGGCAACTTTGGAATCTGGCCTTCACCCATAATCTTGTGAATCACGTAGAGCAACATCTGCGCCCGGCCAACCGCAAATGCCGGTATCAGCACGATGCCACCCCGGCCCGCGGTTCGGGTGATAATCTCTGCCAATTCTTTCTCGGGATCGGTCTCTGCGTGCCGACGGTCGCCATAGGTCGACTCGCAGATCAGTACGTCTGCCTCTTTCAGAGGTTCCGGAGCCCGCATGATGACGTCGTTCTGACGGCCTACATCGCCGCTGAATACCACCGTGCGATCACTCTCCTTGTGATGCACATGCACACAGGACGAGCCGAGAATGTGCCCGGCCGGGGTAAAGGTCACCTCCATACCCTTCACTGGCTCAAATGGTTCGTGGTAATGCAGGGATTCGAAATGTTTAAGCGCCTCCCACGCATCCTTTTCCGTAAAGAGAGGCTCTGGTTTCTCGTGTTTCGAAAACTTTTTCCGATAGGCATACTTGGCGTCCTCTTCCTGGAGAAAGCCAGCATCAGGCAGTAACACCTTGCACAAGTCGTGGGTTGCCTTGGTGCAGTAAATTTTTCCTTTAAACCCGTTCTTGACCAGCGCGGGCAGGTAGCCTGAGTGATCGATGTGCGCGTGGGTGAGCACCACGGCATTGATTGTTGAAGGCTTTACCGGAAACTCAGCCCAGTTACGCCGCCGGAGGGTCTTAACGCCCTGGTACATGCCGCAGTCCACGAGTAGGCGGTGTTTCTCGTCGGAAAGCAGGTAGCGGGAGCCGGTGACGGTTCCTGTGGCGCCAAGGAAGCGAAGTTTCATGGTGGCATCCTTCTGATTCAGCATTGAGGGAATGTTACTATCGCTCAGAATAGTTCATATCATTTTGATCTGAAGCAGGAAGCGAAAAGCATGCATTACAGCTCGATCCTTGAGGATGTTATACAAGTGGCTGACAAGGCCAGTGAGCGTGTTCTTCATATTTACCAGTCGGATTTCAAGGTGAACTATAAGAGGGATGACTCGCCCATCACCGCGGCCGACATTGCCAGCCACGATGAGATTGTAAAAGGCCTGCGTGGAATCAGCCGGGACATCCCCATACTCTCGGAAGAGGGCGTCGACATTCCGTGGGAAGAACGCAAGCATTGGCGTCGGTTCTGGTTGATTGATCCGGTTGATGGCACCAAGGAATTCACTCAGCGCACGGGCGAGTTCACGGTAAACATTGCGTTGATTGAGGATGGGGAGCCAGTGCTTGGGGTTGTGACCGTCCCGGCGCTTAAGCAAGCCTATTGGGGCGTGAAAGGGCAGGGCGCCCACCGCCGAGATCGGACGGGCCGTATCCAAGAGATTCGCGTCGTGAAACCCAAGTCGGCCAGGCGTGTCGTTGCCAGCAAAAATCACCTGAATTCAGAAACTCGCTCGTTCATTGACCGCCTGGGTGACCATGAGCTCGTGCAGGCTGGCAGTTCCCTGAAGTTTTGTCTTATCGCGGAAGGTCGTGCTGACCTTTACCCCCGGCTGGGCCCGACCAGCGAGTGGGATACCGCAGCGGCTCATGCAGTGCTGACCGCTGCTGGCGGCAGGATCCACACGCTGGATGGCAAGCCGCTTCACTATGGCAAAGAGAATCTACTGAATCCCCATTTCGTTGCAGAGGGTGGCTGATGCATATGAGTTGGTACGCGCTTCAGCACAAACCAGCCCAGGGTGACCGAGCCCTGACGCACCTGGAGAACCAGGGCATTACCTGCTTTTACCCTAAGGTCAGTGTCGAAAAGATTCGGGCAGGTAAACGCGCGAAGAGCCGTGAGCCGCTGTTCCCGGGTTATCTGTTTGTCTCGCTTGAGCAGACGGATCCCATGTGGGCTAAGCTTCGGTCAACCCGTGGCGTTATCCGGGTAGTAGGCTTCGGCAACAGGCCGGCCGCCATTGAGGATGAGATCCTCGAGCACATCAAAACCGGTCTGGATACCGTTGAGGAAAAAGGAGGGATTCGCCCAGGAGAGTCCGTAGAACTGCAGGACGGGCCCTTTGAGGGGCTGAATGCAATTTTCCAGGCCTACGACGGCGAAGAACGGGCCATTGTTCTTATCAGCTTCATGCAACAACGGCAGCGCATCAAGGTTCCGGTCTCTGCCTTAAAGCGCTAAACCGTTAGCTTTGCGATCTTGTTAGTTGTAATCCTGAGCCTTTTACAAATGTTTACGTTCCTAACTATCTGAAACTGCGTCGGGCCGCTATTTGGCTCTTGTGTGGTCCAAGGGAAGCCGTAGAATCCCTCCCTGTCTAGAACAGCATATTCAGGGATCGACTGGAACCAGCAAGGAGGGTGGTGCTGCCCTCCCGTGCCCCTCCGGTTATCCGTCTGTAAAAGCCACAATGAATTATATGACCTCAAAACACTGGACCCTGGTCGGTGGGGCGGTAGCGTGCCTGAAGGCCTTTTTCATCGCCGGTTTGCTCGGCGGCGTCACCCTCAGCTGCCGGGTATCGGCGGGCGAGCTGGCCTTTCCGGGATACAGCGGCTACCTGAACGTTCCCTCCGCCACCGTGCTTGATCACGGCGGGGCGGCGGTGCAGTACTCCGACCAGGCGTGGGAAACACGAAATTCTGGCCAGCAAAATCCTTACGGTTACTACAACAACGTCGCCGGTCTTTTTGGGATTTTCCCTAATGTCGAAGTAGGCGGGCGGCTTACGTGGGATAAAACGCAGTGTAATGGATATACGGAGAAGAACTGTGGCATCCGCGATCTCTCCGCCAATGTGAAAATCCAGGCACCGTTTATCCCGGAAGAGTGGTTCACGCTGGCGGCTGGTGTTCAGGATCTCGGGGGCGAAACCGACGACTTTGAGGCCGTGTACGTGGTGGCCGGTCGGCAGTTTGGCCCAGTCGAAATCTCTGCGGGTTACGGGGACCCGACGATCGAGAACCGTTATCTGGATGGGCCCTTTGGTGGTGTTTCCTACCGCCCGGCGCCCTGGCTAAACCTAATGGCTGAGTACGACAGCCAGGACGTTCGCCTGGGGCTGGGAGCCAGCACACCAGAAGGCCTGCTGCCGCTGGGCATGCAGGTGAATGGCAAAGTGTTGGCTTACGATGAAGGCAACACGGAGAATGACCGCACTTTCTTTTCGGTCGGCCTGTCCATCCCCTTCGGCAATCAGCCTTCAAAGAAGAGGCTTGAGTTGCCCAACAAAACAACTCGCACAAACGCCAGCCCCGTATCAGTGAGCGCCGCCCCAGGTACCAGCCAAGGTGACGATCGGAGTCAGCCCTCGTTAACTAGCGGCAAGTCAAATGAAGGCAAAACCACAGCGCGCCGTATCGGTCAGCAGCTTGTTGAAGAAGGCTATGACCGGGTCAGGGTGGCCAGTGAAGGGGATGTCCTCCACCTTCAGTGGGAAAACAACCTCTACACCCGCGACGAACGGGACTCCATCCTGGATGTGGCTAAGAAGGTTCAGGCGGCCGACGAGCACCACCGTATCGCGACGCTCACGCTCCTCAACCAGAATATTCCGGTTAGCGAGCGAACGATTGAGCTGAAGCAGGCCACTACCGAGCAACCCTACGCGATTGCCGTCAGGTTTGCGCCAGGTAGCCTGCTCAATGCTCAAGAGCCGGAGTGGGACTTCCAGGGCAGCTATGGCCCAACCTGGAAACCACGCATCACGTTAAGCCCAACCATCAGTTCGGGCGTGGCCACCGAATACGGGGTGTGGGATGCCTCTGTCGGCATCAGTGCCGAGATGTCGGTTTCCCTGTGGACCGGTGCCCTGGCCTCCGCCACCTACAATGCCGAGGTCTACGCCACCGAGGATTTCGAAAAGGGCGGGGTGTTCTACGACGACCGACAGCGCACGGACCTGACCGAAGTGGAGGTTCAGCAGACCTTCAAGCTGCATTCCCAGCTCTATACAAGCCTCCACGCCGGCCGCTACGTCTCGGACTGGAATGGGTTGCTGAATGAAACACTGTTGCTCAGCTCCAACGGCCGCCACAGCCTGGCCTATCTGGGCGGTGCCTTCGAGCATGCAGAGTTTGATCAGGCTGAACGCAACCAGATACTGGCCCGGTACAGCTACTACCACCCCGGGTTGAATACCCAGTTTGATGTGTATGGCGGGCAATTCTTCGAGGAAGATACCGGCGTTCGCATTGACAGCCGCTTCTGGTTCGGCGATTACGCCCTGACGCTGTCCTATAAGAACACCGACGCCGAGTTCGTGAGCCTTGGCTGGGTGATCCCCCTGACGCCAGAGAAAACGGGCCAATTCAAGTACGCCCAGATCCGCGGCGATGCCGACTGGAATTACAAGGTGCAAACCCGAATTAATGAAGACGCCAATTTCATCTCGTTTGGTGGCGCCCGAGTCATTCGCTCATCTAACCCGATTCGATCTGTTTATCTGAATCGGGGGCGTCTCCCCAATCGGTGATGTTGGCGTAAATCACAAGGTTCTGAATTTAAACAGAGAACATTGCGTTTTAATACTTGTTCTCTATAGTGAGGCTACGTAGCTTCCTATTAGCCAGCACCGACGAATAATCAAGAAGCAATAACCAAAACCAAGAAAACGTGCAAAAGCTCACTCAGCAGATGTAGAGGCTAGTTATGACTCAGTTGAAAAATGGAAATTTCCAGCGCAACCTCTTTGCTTCAGCCATCCTGGCACCCATGATGATTTTGGCAGGTTGCTCAGGTAGCGATTACCCGACGCAGGAATCGCCAGCCGGCACCGGCGCTGTGAGCGGTTTTGCCTACGATGGTTACTTAAGAGGTGCCAAGGTATGTGTGGACGAAAACCTGAACAAGCAGTGCGACGATGGCGAGCCCAGTTCCGAGACTGTTAATGGTGGCCAGTTCAGCATCGAAGGCCTGACCGACGCCCAGCTGCTCACACCGATGGTTGTGGAAGCGGACGCCAACACCATTGATGAAGATTCCGGGCAACTGGTCGATGTGAATCTGAAACTGCTTGCCCCTGCAGGCACAAAAGCGATCAGTGGCTTTAGTACCATCGTTCAGATGCAAACCGAAAATGCTCTGGCGGCGGGCTCAGTAGCTTCTATCAGCGAAATAATCGCCGAACAGGAAGCTCAGTTGCGCGCTGCAATGGGACTCGCGGACAACATCGACCTCTTGTCCTACGATCCGGTGGCGCTGAAAAATGATGATGCCGCCAACGACAGCGCTCGCCGCGCCGCGGCTACAGCACACTTGGTTAATCAGGTAATATCCCAGAACATTGCTACCCTGCTCCCGCAGGCTGAAGCAAATGCAAATGGCGAAAACGCTGCCGCTTTTGGTGCTTTGGTCAACAATATCGATGCGGTGGCAATCAATGCAGCGGTTCAAAACGATGTCTCTGGCCTCGCGTTGCCTGAGCTGGTAAACGCTGACCGCAGCTACGTACCTGAAGCGATCGCGGTCGAGGTGAAAGTTCCTACCACTCAAGAAATTGGTGCACAGGCCCTTCAGGATGAGATCGCAAATGCCGCAATCCAGTTGTCTATCGAGAATGAAGAAACTCCGACAGGCGGAACCGGCGGCACTGGCTCTTAACCGCTAACCCCGCGTAAGAAAAAGGGGCTGGCTTATCCAGCCCCTTTTGTATTCCTCAGAACCTGCAGTAAACCACGGAAACCCAAGATCGGATGAAAGCCTTACTATCCCTGTTCGCTATCCTCTCCCTTGCCGGCTGTTCAGTCATTCCCGGTGCCCATATACCCTATGATCAGGAAGAGGGCGAAAGTGTTGACCTGGAAAAGATGGTCGATATCTATGCGATCACACCGAAGTTGCTCGAGGAAAGGATGGTAAAGCCGGATCGGAATCCGGTGCTGAACGAACAGCTTGAGGCCGAAATCAAGGATTACGACTATGTCGTTAACCGTGGCGATATCCTGAGCATCACCGTTTGGGACCACCCCGAACTAACCATTCCGGCCGGTTCCGACCGTAGCCCTTCCGAGGCCGGTAACTGGGTGCACAGCGATGGCACCATCTTTTATCCGTACGTGGGTGAGGTTGAAGTCGCCGGGCTCAAGGTAACGGAAATTCGGGATATCCTCCGTAAAAGGCTCGCCAAATATATTGAATCACCCCAGGTAGACGTAACCGTGGCATCGTTCCGTTCCAAGCGCGTCTATCTGACGGGCGAGGTAAAACAGCCCGGCACCCAGCCGATCACCAATGTGCCCCTGACCTTGCTGCAAGCCGTCAGCAACGCCGGTGGCCTGACTGAAGTCGCGGACTGGACGGACGTGACGCTGACCCGGAATGCAGAAACAACCCGTTATTCATTGCGGGATCTTTACCGGCAGGGCGATACTCGCGAAAACGTGCTTCTGCGCCCGAACGACATCATCCACGTGTCCCGCAATGACGCGGCGAAAATCTTCGTGCTGGGTGAGGTTATCAAGCCCACGAGCCTGAACGTGGGGCGTTCAGATATCACTCTTGCCGAGGCACTGACCGAGTCCGGCGGTTTTGACCAAAGTATCGCAAATGCCAATGGCGTGTTTGTTATCCGCAAAGCACCTGAAGAGACCGGTAAGATCGCCGAGGTTTTCCAGCTTTACGCCCGAAACGCCACGGCACTGATTTTGGCGGACCAGTTTCAGCTGCAACCGCGGGATATTGTCTACGTGACAGCGGCACCAATCGCTCGCTGGAACCGTCTGATTACGCAGATCCTGCCGACCGCACAGGCTGTTTATTTTTTCTCTATCGCTGAAGAGGAAGTTTCGAACAACTTCTAACTCCATGTTTAAAAGAATTCTGATTATCTGTGTTGGTAATATCTGTCGCAGCCCAATGGCCGAGTATCTGCTACGCGCCAAACTGACCCATCGTTCGGATAAATCGGTCACGTCCGCGGGCATTGGCGCGTTGGTTGGCAAGCCAGCGGACGAAACGGCTCTGGCAATCCTCAAGGGGCAGGGTATAGATGCTACCGGGCACCGGGCCCGACAGGTAACGGCGGAAATGCTTACCCAGTCAGACCTGATCCTGGCGATGGAGGAGGGCCACCTCAAAAAGCTACACGAACTGGCGCCACAGATCCGGGGCCGGGCCTTTCTGCTGGGCAAGTGGCAGGACAACCAACCTGTGCCCGATCCCTACCGCCAGCAACGTCCGGCCTTTGAACACGCTTATGAACTGATCGATGAAGCCACAAATAGCTGGCTCAAATACCTGGATAAATAACCGCAATGACCGACAGTACGATTAGCTCCGCAAGACCGTCCGACATGAACGGGATCAGGGATGATGATGAAATTGATCTTCTAGCACTCTTCGGAACCTTGTGGGACGGCCGATGGCTGATCATCGCCGTCACTCTGGCGTTCACGGCGGTTGGCGTCGCGTATGCGCTGCTACAGCCCCCAATATACCAGGCGAATAGTCTGATCCAGGTGGAGGACAAACAGGGCGGCCTTCCCGGCATGGAGAACCTGTCGGGCCTGCTGGAATCCCCCTCCAACGCGGAAACTGAAATCCAGCTCATCAAAAGTCGGCGGGTATTGGGCAAGGTGGTGGAGAATCTCAATCTGGACATTGTGGTCGCTCCAAACTATTTCCCGATAGTCGGTGAGGCCATTGCGCGGCGCTTTGACGGCGGGCCCGGCGAGGTGGCAAAACCGCTATGGGGCGCCCGGTACGCCTGGGGCGGCGAGAAGCTGAAAATCACTCGAATGGAAGTTCCGGGACAAACTGGGAATTTTATTCTGAGAGCGACTGACCATGGCTGGGAGTTGCTGGATGAAGAACGTCAGCTACTTATGACCGGTAACACCAATGAACTGGCCAGCGAGGGTCGGTATTCCGTGATGGTGACGGAGCTCGTTGCCCGGCCTGGTACACTCTTCAATGTTACCAAGCAATCTGACTACAGTGCTGCCGTCGAATTACAACGCGATATCGGGGCCAGCGAAAAGGGCAAAGGCTCAGGCATTATTGCCTTGACGTACGAGCATCCGAATCCGGAGATGGCAGAAACCATCCTGGATGAAGTAGGCAAGAACTACGTTCGCCAGAATGTCCAGCGAAGCAGCGCGGAAGCAGCACAGTCGCTGGAGTTTTTGCGTAGCCAGTTGCCGCAAGTGAGGAAGGACCTGGAGGCGGCCGAGAAGCGCCTGAACGAATATCAAGTAACGGCGGAAACCATTGATATCACTGCCGAAGGCAGCTCGCTGCTTGAACAGATAGTGGAGCTGGAAACCCGTATTTCCGAGTTGGAAATTCAACGGGCGGAGATTGAGCAGCGCTTCCAGCCCACACATCCCCGTTATAAGGCCTGGGCATCCCAGATGGCGGAGCTTAAACAGCGCCGGGCCGAATTGGATCGCAGAATCGGTACCTTACCGGAGACTCAGCAAGAGCTGGTGAGACTCCGCCGGGACGTTGAAGTCGGTAACGAGATCTATCTACAGATGCTCTCCAATATCCAGCAATTAGACATAGCCCGAGCAGGTACCGTCGGCAATGTACGGGTAGTGGATGAGGCCGCAGTGAATACGGCCGAGCCGGTAAAACCAAAACGTTCTTTGATCGTAGTGTTGGGGTTTTTGTTGGGCGGCATGGTCGGAGTCGGCATCGTACTGCTCAGATCTGCTCTGAACCGAGGCGTGGAAAACCCGGAAGACATCGAAAAAATAGGCTTGCCGGTCTACGCGAGCATTCCACTCTCGGAAACACAGTCTGAGTTACAGAAACCGAAAAGCAGAGCTAAGCTTCGAGGCGGAGAGCGAGCTTCTGGCCTGCTCGCTGTGGTTAACCCGGCGGATCTTGCGGTCGAGTCGCTGCGAAGCCTGCGAACCAGTCTCCACTTTGGCATGATGGACGCGAAAAACAATATTCTGATGATATCTGGCCCCAGCCCGGGGGTAGGTAAAAGTTTTGTCTCCGTCAATCTTTCCGCGGTCATGGCTATGGGCGACCAGAAAGTGCTGCTTATTGACGGCGATCTGCGTCGAGGCTTTTCCCATGATGTGCTAAGAATTCGGAACGAAAAAGGTCTTTCGGACCTTCTTGGCGGCAAGGCCACTTCGGAAGAGGTTATTCTGCCTTCTGGCCTTGAGGGCCTGGATTTCGTTTGCCGGGGAACGACCCCTCCTAACCCCTCTGAATTACTGATGAGCAAACGCTTCGATGAGTTTCTGGATGGAATTTCCGCGAAATATGACCTCGTAATTATAGACACTCCACCCATCTTGGCGGTAACCGATCCAGCCATCGTCGGTAAGCACGCTGGCACCACCATGCTGGTGGCACGGTTTGGCACGAACCAGGTGAAAGAGATAGAGCTTACCAAGCGTCGGTTCGAGCAAAATGGAGTTGAGGTGAAGGGGGTTGTCTTTAATGCCGTTGTCAAGAAAGCTTCTGCGTATGGTGGCTACGGCTATTACAATTACGAATACAAAGTTGATAAGGCTTGATTAAAATTGCGTCCTGGTGCGGGCCGCAGCGGCTCTAAGCAACCTTAAGGTGCTGATCTGCCAAGGACTTTCACTGAAGGGCCCAATGTCTGATCCCAAACGGGGGCTGACCCACTCACCACTGTCAACAATGACAATCTGGCTGGCTGCAATGTCTCTATTGTCCAGGTACCAATCCCGAACGACGAGCATAAACGGCCCGATTTAGCCCCGCTGATAAAAGCCACTGAAACCATTGCTAGGACGCTGAAGAATGGCGATATTGTGGTGTATAGATCCGCGGTATACTCGGGAGCCACCGAAGTGGATTGCGCACTGGTGCTGGACCGAGTCTCCGCTCCGACATTAACAAAGACTTGTTTGCCTGGAGCGCAATAACCCCCGGCGATAAAGAGCACCGGGCGACGACCACTAAAAAGGTGACGCCCGATATTGCCACGCTGGTTGACGCCTTGTATCTCAGCCTCACCATTGCGGGCACTAAAAAGGCAGAATCTATTCAAAAAGCAGAAGCCGCCGAAGTTCTCGAAAATACCCAGCGCGACCTGAATATCGTGCTGATCAATGAGTTAGCTATCCCTGATCGAAAGTCCCAAGCAAATTCTACAGGACTAAATATTTTTAAGTTATGTGAGTTTAAATGAGTCGCGAGCTTTCACGAAGCCTATTAGTAAATACGCTGTGGTCTTTTGTAGGACGGTTCGGCTATCTTGCTGTTGGTTTAATAACTAATATAATTTTGGTGCGATTGCTTAGCCCAAAAGAATTTGGGCAGGTAGGAATTATAATGTTCTTTATTGTCGTAGCCTCAGTCTTAACCGAGTCAGGTCTGTCAGGCGCATTGGTTCGCAAGCAAAATGCAACAGAAGTTGATTACTCCACAATTTTTATATTTAACCTAGTGGTTTCACTAACGCTGATGACATTATTTGTTGCATCATCAGGATTTATTGCTGATTTTTATGAAGACTCAAACCTAAAAGAAATATTAATAGTATCTTCGTTTGTTTTGTTGATTAATGCGTTAAGAGTCACGCAAGCAACCAAGCTAATAAAAAATTTACAATTTAAAAAAAAGGCCGGTTATGAGTTTCTAGCGATTTTATTGGCATCAATTATCGCTGTTGTATTAGCATTCAATGGAGCAGGAGTTTGGGCTTTGGTTGCTCTGCAATTGTCAAGCGCAGCGATCTTAACTGTTCTGCTTTGGTTGTTTGTTGGCCCCTTAAGAACTTACCAATTCAGTGTTAAGGCATTCACACAGTTTTATAAGTTTGGGATTAACACCACACTTTCTTCTTTGTTAAACACTGCATTTGATAACGTTTATCAACTGATACTGGGTAAATATTTTTCTATTACACAAGCAGGCTATTTTTACCAAGCAAAAAAGTTACAAGAAATGCCTACAGGAGTGTTGCAAGGCGCTATGTTAGGAGTGGTTTATTCCACACTGGCGAAATTACAAAACCGGCCTATGGAGTTTAACGCGCTTTACCAAAGTGTGGTAAGAGTTTTTACTATAATTGTCGCACTTATTTGTATGTTGATTTTCTATTACTCGGAATTAATCATTACGGTGTTGTATGGAGACAAGTGGGTGTCAGCAGTCTTTTATTTGCAGATGCTCATTATTGCATCGTTTTTCTACTTGCAAGAAATGTTTAACAGAATTGTTTTTAAAGTATTTGATAAAACCGAAAATATATTAAAGCTCGAGATTTTTAAAAAAATACTTCAAACCTTCACTATAGTTTATGGCATTTGGACAATGAGTATTGAAAACCTGCTTTATGGTTTCGTTGCAACAAGCGTAATTAGTTTCTTTATCAACTATCATTTTGCTCGAAAAGTGCAAAACCACTATTCTTGGGGTGACTTCTTTGTAGTAGTTAAAGTAATGGCCACCGCCATAGGTATTACTTTTTCATGTGACATTATGGCGAACTACTTTCACTTGAAAGGATTTTATACATTAGCGGTGCTACCCGTTTTTTTATTATTGTATTTTTCATGTTTGCGCTTACTCCAAGTATGTGATTTATATTACGATCTTAAAGCCTTTAAAGAAATTATAACCGGTAGTAAAAGCAATGCTTAAAAAATTCCTCAACCTATACAAAAGGCTTATATGGTCGCCTGAGAAACTTGCTCGACAGCAAGGAGTTAAAATCGGATTGAAATGCGATATCCATAGAGTCTCATTTGGCTCTGAACCATATTTAGTTACGATTGGTAACCATGTTCAGCTTACCGCTGGTACTAAAATATTTACTCATGGAGCTGGCTGGGTACTACGTGAAAGTTACCCAGACCTAGACTTTTTTGGGAAAGTTATCATTAAAGATAACGTATATATAGGAAATAACTGCTTAATAATGCCAGGCGTGACGATCGGTTCAAACGTTGTGATTGCGGCAGGATCAGTTGTAACAAAATCAGTTCCTGATGATGTAGTAGTTGGAGGCAACCCTGCAAAAGTCATTGATAGTATCTATAATTTCGAGAAAAAGATGGTCGGGAAAAACGTTAGATCTAAATTCATGAATCCGAAAGAGAAGAGAGAATATCTATTGTCCTTACCTGATGAATCATTTATACAAAAGTAATTTAACTTTGGTGTTCTTTGAAAGCGATTAACTTTAAAAACAGCCTGCTCTTCTTAAGCTTTTTTAGCCTAATACTTATCAATCATACAATCTATGCTTGGTCTTTAGGCTTAGGGCTATTGTTAATATTTATTATTATTTACAGAGTTCCAATAAGCAAAAAGGCTTCTGTTCAAGGTTTTATATTTTTTACCTTAATATTAGTTTCCGCACTTAGGTTTCAAGTTTTTTTAATCGACGATGCGCTGCCCATTTTCTCCGACGCTTTTTTGGGTAAAGTTTCTGGATTAGTTTTGTGCGTTTTAATTTTTGTGGCACTAAGGTCTTTACTGGCCAGTAAAGAAAGACGAAGCGTTTTTCGCCTATTGAAACCGCTTTTGACTTTTCATGTTAGCGTTTTTTATTTACAGTTTTTCACCTATTTTTTGTCAGGATACTACATTGATTTTTTGACGCCTTTTACTGGCGACACAAGCCGTTATCTAAGTTTTGACTCTTCCCTTGGTGGGGTCGGCTCCTTTAGGCCAACAGGCTTTTTTGCAGAGCCCTCGAATTATTTTATGTGTGTATTAGCTTTGTTGTCTTTGATCCTAGTACACGAAGGCTTTGAAAAAAATAAAAAACTTTTTACTGTTTCATTGCTTAGTATGTATCTGTCCTTTTCAACGGCAGCAGTGATTATCGCGACATTATTTTTAGGATATTACCTGTATGTCCAAAGGTTGAAGATAAGAACCTATATTGGCATTGCTTTTGTTTCAATGATCATATTTATTTTTAATGCGAGCACAATAGAAACATTATACCAAAGCCAAGTCGACAAAGCGGACAGATCATCTGCTTCACGTTTTAAATTAATTGAGCTAGTCTTGGAGCGAGAAAATCCAATTAATATTATTTTTGGCGGGGGAATATTCTTAGTCGACTCGAAAATTTATGACAGCGCAACAAGTAAAGATTTTGGTAGTAAAGCTGCTGCCATAAATGATTCCGGATTGATCGTATTTATGTGGATCCAATTCGGTTACATGGGTTTTTTTATATTTTTATATTTTTGTATGAAAGAAAGGGAGGCAGGCAGGCATCGACTGTCGCTATTTTTACTATTATCTTTAACAAAAATTAGCTTATTTTATCCTTTGTTTATTTTCTATATGGTAGTCAGTTTAGAAGAATTTAATGATAACAATTAGGTGTTGGAAATAGCTAAGATATGAAAATTCTCTGTGTAATTGATAGTCTCGGTTCTGGTGGAGCTCAGCGCCAGCTAGTGAACTTAGCTATAGCGTTTAAGGGGAAGGGCCATGATGTTTCCTTTTTAGTCTACCACTCAATTCCTTTCTATTACGAGATCCTCGAAGAGCAGGAGATTTCTGTAATTGAAGTTTTAGAGAGTAGTTATGCTAAGCGTTTTTGGAAAATGCGAAAAGTTATCAGGTCTGGAGACTATGATTCTGTTTTAGCATTTTTGCAGGCTGCTAGCTTTATTTGTGAAATATCGAGTTTTCCGTCTAGAAAATGGCGCTTAGTGGTAGGTGAGAGAAGTGCAAATCCTGCTATTTTAAAGTCGTTTAAATTAAAGTTTTTTCGTTGCTTTCATGTATTTGCTGATGCTGTCGTGGCTAACTCGCACGAGAATATTAAGCTAGTTAAAAAGGTGAATCCGTTATTACCTAATGAAAAGCTGCACGTAATATACAATTTGATCGATTTTGAAAAATGGCAACCAAAGCCTGGAAATTATGTATTTAAAAAAGACGGTAAGTTTAATTTAATAGTTGTAGCGAGCCACCAATACCTAAAAAATCTTAATGGTCTTGTTGAGGCAGTAAATCTTTTGAATAGTGAAGAAAAAGATCAACTTGTTGTTAACTGGTACGGCGGAGAACGACTTGATAATTCTAAACATGAAGCTTTGGAGAAAATTGAAAAATACAAACTAACCAAGGTTTTTAACTTTCATGACCCAACGATAGATATTGCTGCTAAAGTTAATGAGGCTGATGCTTTAGGGTTATTTAGTTTTTATGAGGGACTGCCTAACGTAATTTGTGAGGCGATGGTTAACTCTAAGCCGGTAATATCCTCAGATGTTTCCGACGTAAACCTATTGATCGATGATGTTTTGACATTTTGCCCTGATGATACAAAGCGCTTAAGTCGTATAGTTAAGCATTTATTAGAGTCTAGTGAATCTGATTTGGAGTCATATGGAAATGAAAACAGAGCTCGGGCAGTCGAGCTTTTCGAATCAAAGAGTATTATTGAAAAATACTTAGAAATTTTTAATAAAGCTAAGGGAGCCTAATTCCTTAAGGGTGGTTAAATTATATGTCTTCGCTGTCAAACCCAATTAATTAAAAGACAAATTTATCTGTGAATAAAGTAACCAATATTGAGCCCGTTTTTCTTTTGGGTACAGCTCGATCGGGCACCACTATGCTGGGCGAAACTTTGCTAAGTTGCCATGCTGAAATTGCTTATCTAGGCGAGATTAACTACCTATGGAAGTATGGCCATGATTTCAGTTTTTATGACGATATTGATGAATGTCGCTATACCGATAACGCAATTTCGGTTATAAGAAACCAAATAGTTAGGCAGGCTATAGGAAGGAATCCGAGAGCAAAAATTTTCATTGATAAAACGCCAGCGAATTGTTTAAGAGTAGAGGTTTTGTTAAGAGCATTCCCGAATGCAAAGTTTATCCACCTAACAAGAAATGGAGAGGCGGTTGCTAGGTCAGCCGTTAACGAATGGCTTGGGCAAGCTGGTAGTGCCTTAGATAGTGCTGAAGTTCGAAAAAAGCCACTGCTAAGCAGACTGTATTTAACTATTAAACGGAAATCTAATTTACGGAATCGGGTGTTTGATTTTCGTTCTTTTGTATCATTAATGGCTTATTTTCCTGACCTTTTTAGACTGCTTGCTCGTATGCTGGGTTTTAATGCGAAGTCCTACTGGGGGCCGAAGTTTAAGGGGATTAAGGAACTTGTAAAGAGTCAAAGCCTTAATAGTGTTTGTTATAAGCAATGGGAACACTGTCATGACCAAGCTATCGAATCGCTAGAGTACGTCGAAAGAAATAAAATATTGAACGTGCAATATGAGCTGATTTGTCGTCATCCAAGACGCGAGCTAGAAAATATTTTTTCATTTTTAGAGTTGCCTGTTAAAAATGAAGTTATTGAGCAGATGGTCGCTAAGGTGATCAATAGATGAAGCCGTATTTGATAATGGTAATCGAATAGCTATGTTTGTTCTTATTGGGAAAATACCCCCACCTTTGGGCGGAGTGTCAATTTACTGCAAAAGGAGGTTGGAACAGTTAAAAAAAACCGAGAAAAGAGTAAGATTTCTTGATGTACGTAGAATAACTACTCCTGTTATTTTGTTGTGGATGTTTCTGAAAGCAAGGATTGAGGGTGAGGATTTTATTATTGAATTAAATACGTCGCATTTTTTAATATATTTGTTTTTCGTTTGCTTTGGTCTATCAAAGTACACTGTTTTTTTTGATCATAATTCAACTAGAAGAATTAATCTCAAAAGTTTTGAAATGTTCTTTTTTAGAGAATTCATTAAGCGGTCTTTGGCTGTCCATTTGGTGAGCGAGGACTTAAAACGTTTTTATATTCAGCAAAATATATTTTTTAAAGAAAAGTCACATGTCGTTTGCCCGTTCTTACCCCCTAATAAAAATGAAATTGAACTTGCAAAGCGTACAGTTCCGGAAAGTTTGAAGGGTTTGTTGAAAAAGCAAGGAAAACGTATAGTGCTTGCCAGTGCGCACTCGCCGAAAAACTCTTCAAAGGAGCCAGACCTTTATGGGATTTTTGATACTTTAAAAATATATAAGAAACTTTTGCCTAAGTATAAGGATTTGGATTTTTTAATGTTGATAGGGAGATTGGATGATAGTTCATTCTCCCAAGAAATATTAGATATTTCCCAAGAGTTATCGGTCGCAAACTCTAACTTTTATTTTGAGTATGGAGGTGTCGAACAATCAGCTTTTTTATCTAATTTAATATTGCTTGTTAGGTTAACTAAAACTGATGGCGATTCTTTAAGTGTGCGTGAAGCATTACTGTCAGGAGCCCATGTCGTTGCCAGCGATGTGTGCTTTAGGCCTGAAGGCGTTAATACGGTGCCATTAGGTGATGTTGATAAAACAGTAAAGCTTATTTCTAAACTGCTCTCTGATAAAAAAGTTCTATGAATACCCTATATTCTCAAAGCAGATACATCTAAAAACCTCTTCGAACGCGTCTTGGTAAATTGTCGCTATTGATAAAGTGATACTATGAAACAAATTTTACAAAATCTTTCAACTGGCGAGACCACTTTGGCCGATGTGCCTTGCCCAAAAAACAAACCTGGGCACTTGTTAATTGCCAGTCAGCAAACCTTAGTTAGTGCTGGCACAGAAAGAATGCTGGTGGATTTTGGCAAGGCCAATTTAATAGATAAAGCCCGCCAACAGCCTGACAAAGTGAGGATGGTGTTGGAGAAGGTTAAAACGGATGGCCTGCAGCCGACCCTAGATGCTGTACGATCGAAATTAGATCAGCCTTTGCCTTTGGGTTATTGCAATGTCGGTGTGGTGCTTGAAAGTGGTGTTTCCGGATTTGAAGTGGGTGATCGGGTGGTCTCTAATGGTAGTCATGCCGAAGTTGTGCGCATCCCCAAAAATCTCTGTGCCAAGATACCCGACAATGTTGATGATGAATCTGCAGCGTTTACTGTTCTCGGAGCTATTGCTCTGCAGGGCATACGTTTGGCGCAACCGACGCTGGGTGAGTGTGTTGTAGTTACTGGGTTGGGTTTAATTGGCTTGGTTGCGGTGCAACTTCTCAAAGCCCAGGGTTGCCGCGTGCTGGGTGTCGATTTTGACAGTAATAAATGTGCGTTGGCACGAGAGTTTGGGGCGGAAACGGTCGACCTTTCCAAAGGTGAAAACGCTTTGAGATGTGCGGAGTCTTTTTCGCGAGGGCGTGGTGTCGATGCCGTTATCATTACGGCTTCTACTAAAAGTAATGAGCCTGTGTCGCAAGCGGCCAATATGTGTCGACAGCGTGGGCGAATCGTTTTAGTGGGTGTTGTTGGGTTAGAGCTGTCCCGTGCGGATTTCTACGAAAAGGAATTGAGCTTTCAGGTGTCTTGCTCTTATGGCCCTGGCCGCTATGACGTCGAATATGAAGAAAAGGGCAATGATTACCCCGTTGGCTATGTGCGTTGGACGGAACAACGTAATTTTGAGGCAGTGTTAGATATGATGGCTAGTGGTGTGCTGAATATGCAGCCATTAATTAGTCATCGATTTAGAATCAATGATGCCGTTGACGGCTATAAAACCTTGGCTGATAAATCGGCTTTGGGGATCTTATTACAGTATCCAGAGCATAAGGCTGACAATGCGAACTTAGTAAACCGTCAAGTAAGTCTTCAATCCGTGACTTCTTATGAAAATGGCGAAGCAGTTTGTGCATTTCTGGGCGCCGGCAATTATGCGTCTCGCGTTTTAATTCCGGCGTTCAAGGAAGGTGGGGCTAAGTTGCACACTCTTGCCAGTAGCGGTGGGATTTCGGGTGTGCACCATGGGAAAAAACATGGTTTTGTACACACAGCTACTGATAGCGATGCTGTGTTGAAAGATAATTCGGTAAACACTGTAGTGATCGCGACACAGCACAACTTGCATGCTCAGCAGACTGTGGATGCTTTGAAAAGTGGGAAGCATGTGTTTGTGGAAAAGCCTTTGACGCTCACCCTGCCTGAACTTGATTCCGTTGAAGCTGCTTTTGAAGAAACAGGCAATAAACAACATTTGATGGTTGGCTTTAACAGAAGATTTTCGCCATTAACCCAAACCGTTAAGCGATTATTAATGCCGGTTAAGCAGCCTAAGGCTTTTATTTTTACCATGAACGCCGGCGAAATCCCTGCTGACCATTGGACGCAAGACGCGGAGGTGGGCGGTGGCCGGATTATTGGCGAGGCGTGCCATTATATTGATCTGATGAGGTTTTTAGCCGGCAGCGAGATTACGGGGTTTACTGCTACCCAGATGGGCGATGCTCCGGGAATTGGCGTACGAGACGACAAAGCTAGCATCACGCTTACCTTCGCTGACGGTTCTTTCGGCACAATTTTGTATTTGGCAAATGGCGGAAAGGCCTTCCCTAAAGAGCGGCTGGAGATTTTCTGTAATAATGCTGTGCTTCAGCTGGACAACTTTAAGGCTTTACGAGGCTTTGCGTGGCCGGGATTTAAGCGGCAACGCTTGTTTAGCCAAGATAAAGGTCAAAAGGCGTGTGCGAAGGCGTTTATTGAGTCTATCAAGCAGGGCAGACCCAGCCCGATCCCGGTATCGGAGATTTTTGAGGTCTCACGTGTCGCTGTGCAAGTAGCAGAGCAACTGCGCGGCTGATCCCTTTCCTAAGTGGTCGGCCCCCCGGCCACTGGCTTTTCTGATTTCACTTGGATGTGTCTTCTTATGCTGATCGACATCATTGCGGGCGCCCGCCCGAATTTCATGAAAATTGCGCCAATAATCAAGGCCCTGGAAGTCAGGGCCTCCGAAGGTGGCCCGCTGCGCTATCGGCTGGTGCACACGGGCCAGCATTACGATGCACGTATGTCCGGCGCGTTTTTTGAGCAGCTCGGTATCCCTCAGCCGAATGTAAACCTGGAGGCCGGTGGCGGCACCCAGGGCGAGCAAACCGCAGGCATCATGGTGAGCTATGAAAAGCTACTGATGGAAAGCCCCTGTGCCCTATGCCTGGTGGTAGGTGACGTGACCTCCACGATGGCCTGTGCCATTGCGGCGCAAAAACTGAATATTCCCGTGGCCCACGTCGAGGCTGGTATCCGCTCCGGGGACTGGACCATGCCGGAGGAGATCAACCGGATGGTGACGGACAGCATCACCAACTGGTTTTTCACCACCAGCGAATGGGCAGGAGGAAACCTGCGGAACGCGGGCGTTGACGATACGCGGATTTTCTTTGTGGGCAATACCATGATTGATACGTTGCGGGCCAATATGCCTCGTTTCAGTGCTCCGGATTTCTGGGACGAGAGGGGCTTGCACGCGGGGGAGTATTTCGTGGTGACGTTGCATCGCCCAGCCAATGTTGATGCTTCCGGTTCGTTTGCAGCAATGTTGAAGGCCATTGGAGCCGGTACTCGCGGTTTACCCGTAATCTTTCCGGTGCATCCTCGCACCGCTAAGACACTCAGTGATGTGATTGACCTGCCCGAAAATCTGGTGTTTGCAGATCCTCAGCCTTACCTTCAGTTCAACTATCTGGTGAAGCACGCCAAAGCGGTGATTACGGATTCCGGCGGTATTACCGAAGAGACGACGGTGATGGGGGTGCCCTGCCTGACGCTGCGTGATAACACAGAACGCCCGGAAACCGTTGAACTAGGCACCAATGAACTGGTGGGTACCAACCCTGAAGCACTGGGCCCGGCCTTGGATAAGCTGTTTGCCGGAAACTGGAAGCAGGGTGGTATTCCGCCGTTGTGGGACGGCAAAACCAGTGAGCGGATCGTTGCGGCGCTGGAGCAGTTGCTTTGCCGCTAAACAAGATCTTTCGTTATTGGCACACGTTGCGTTACCTGCGCCCGGTTCAATTCTACGGGCGCTTATGGTTTCGGTTTCACAAGCCCAAGCCCTCTTTGGATCCGGCGCCTTCTATCCGAAAGTGTGGTTTGGGGTGGCAGGAGCCTGCAGCCCGGGCGCAGAGCCTTGTGGGCCCCGACAGGTTCCTCTTTCTGAATGAAGAAGGCGCTCTGGCCAGTCTTGGCTGGGATTGTGAACAACGGTCTAAGCTTTGGCGGTATAACCAGCACTATTTCGATGATCTGAATGCGGAACAGGCTGACTCCCGGGTGGATTGGCATCGTTCGCTGATGCAGCGCTGGGTTGCTGAGAACCCGCCGGGGCAGGGGAGTGGCTGGGAGCCCTATCCGACCTCTCTGCGCATTGTGAACTGGGTAAAGTGGGCGATGGCTGGTCGCACGCTGCCGGAGGATTGTCTCGAAAGTCTGGCAGTCCAGGCCCGCTGGCTGGCGCGGCGACTGGAAATTCACCTGCTCGGAAACCATTTGTTCGCGAATGCCAAGGCTCTGGTGTTTGCAGGCAGTTACTTCTCCGGTCCGGAAGCGGAGAAATGGCTCAAAACAGGCTTTGGGATTCTCGAGCGTGAGGTGCCTGAGCAAATCCTGCCGGACGGCGGCCACTTCGAGCGCAGCACCATGTACCATGCGTTGGCCCTGGAGGACATGCTGGATCTGCTGAATATCCTGCGCTGCCTGGAGCGTGCGGATCGGCCCACAGTGTTCTGTGAGCGGCGATTGGCCAGTCAGTTTCTTGCGGCATGGCCTGAGCTCATAAACAAGATGGTGGGTTGGTTGAACGCTATGCGGCATCCAGATGGCGAACTCTCCTTCTTTAATGACGCTGCCCTTGGTATTGCCCCGCCCTGTGAATCACTCCTGGCTTATGCCCGAAGGCTGAATATCGAGATATCGCAGGCTGGTCTCAACTCCCTGCACCTTGCAGAGAGTGGATACGTTCGCCTGGCAAAGCCTGAGGCGTGCCTGGTATTCGATGCCGCCCCTGTCGGGCCGGATTATCTGCCCGGTCATGCCCACGCCGATACCTTGAGTCTTGAGTTGAGCCTGTTCGGTCAGCGAGTGTTTGTTAACTCGGGGACTTCCGAATACGGTGTCGGTACAGAGCGGCTCCGGCAGCGTGGTACGGCAGCCCACAATACCGTTGAGGTAAATGGAACGAATTCCTCAGAGGTATGGAGCGGTTTTCGTGTTGCCCGAAGGGCGTATCCCGGCAAGGTCAAAGTCTATGGATCCGGGGGCTCTTTGAAGTCAGAGGCCTGTCACGATGGCTATCAACGCCTCGCCACGCCGGTGTCTGTTTGCCGAACCATTGAACTGAATGAAAATCGGTTGGAAATCGAGGACGCTGTGGAGGGTCAGTTTGAAACGTCGGTGGGCCGTTTTTATTCCCATCCGTCGGTACAGATCGAAAAGGTCGACCAGAGTCAATTGGTTCTGAAGTTACCCGGCCATCAGCGGGTCAGAGTGCATTTCGAGGGGGCGGCGAAGATTGAGGTTAACAATTCTACCTGGCATCCCCGGTTTGGGGTTGCTGAGCCGAACCAATGTATTGCGGTGAGTTTTATGGGTAGCCGTGTTTTAACCACGCTTGAATGGAGTCAACGTTGAGAATTCTCTGCCTGTGTTTTTATTTCGAGCCGGACCTTTCCGCTGGCTCCTTCAAGAATAGTGCGCTAGTTGAAGAGTTGGCGAAGCAATTGCCGGAAGGCAGTCAGGTGGACGTTATCACCACCTTGCCGAACCGGTATGCTTCCTTCGCCGCAAGTGCGCCTGAGGACGAACGGCAGGGCAACATTCGTATCCGGCGGGTGCCGCTGCCTGCGCATCAGAGTGGCATGGTGGATCAGTCACGTTCCTTTGTCAGTTATGCGCGTAGAGTCATGAAGATGACTGCGAGCGAAAACTACGACCTGGTGTACGCCAGTTCTTCCCGCTTAATGATGTCTGTGCTCGGAGGCTGGGTCTCCTGGCGCAAAGACATTCCATTTTATCTGGATATCCGCGATCTTTTCGTCGACACCATAAAAGATGTCTTGTCTACCAAGATTACTGTGTTCGCGATGCCTGTGTTGTCGCAAATGGAGAAATGGGCGGTGCGCAGGGCAAGTCGGGTCAATGTCGTTTCCGGCGGCTTCATCCCGTATTTCCAGAGGCACTTCCCCGACATTGAGCTATCCGGTTTTACCAATGGCATTGACCAGGAATTTCTGGACTCGGCGCCATCTGAACAAGTCGCACTGAGCAACGCCGTTCCGGAGGTGTTGTATGCGGGGAATATGGGGGAAGGGCAGGGTCTCCATCATATTATTCCGCCCCTGGCCAAGCATTTTGAAGGGCGACTGACGTTCCGGTTAATTGGTGGTGGAGGCAGGTTGCAGCAATTGAAAGAGAGCCTGAACGCGCATGGCTGTAACAACGTCGTCCTGGATGCCCCGGTACCAAGGCACGAATTGGTGAAGGTGTACGCCGACGCCGATATTCTTTTTCTGCACTTAAATGATTTTGACGCCTTCAAGAAAGTTTTGCCTTCAAAAATCTTTGAATACGGCGCACTTGGTAAACCCGTGTGGGCAGGCGTGGGTGGCTTTGCCGCTGACTTCGTCCGGGAAAACCTTGGTAACGCGGCGGTGTTTCCGCCTTGCGATTTCGAGGCCGCGGTGGAGTCATTTGAAGAACTTGAAATGGCAGTTGAACCACGGAATGAGTTTACAGATCGGTTCGCCCGTAACCGGATTATAGAGCGAATGGCGGCGGAAATTATTCAGACCGCCGGGTAGGTTTTACTGACGGTGCGTCCGATCGGGCTGTATGCGGCAGTTACCGACGCACTGCAGTAACGCCACAAGCTAGCTCGGCAGGAGTCTGAGTATCTGGTTGGTGCAGGGATTGAAAAGGTTGTGTCTGGGTACCTTGGCCACTGATTCGTATGAAGAACACGAAAACTTTATGGAAAAGGTTTGTATGAAGAAAATTGCAGTAGTTGGGCTGGGCTATGTCGGGCTCCCGTTGGCCGTGGCGTTTGGCGAGAAGCGCCCGGTTGTGGGTTTCGATATTAACAGCAAGCGCATCGCCGAACTGAAAGACGGCGTGGACTTTACCCGTGAGGTATCTTCCGAGGAGTTGGGGGCGGCGACGCAGCTGTCGTTCTCGTGTTCTCTGGAGGACATCGCCGACTGTTCAATATTTATCGTGACCGTGCCCACACCAATTGACGAATTCAAGAAGCCCGATCTGACACCGCTGGTTAAGGCAAGTGAGAGTTTGGGCAAGGTTCTCAAGCGCGGGGACATCGTGATCTACGAATCCACCGTTTACCCTGGCGCCACCGAGGAAGTCTGTGTGCCAGTGCTTGAGGGGATGTCTGGCCTTACGTTCAACTCTGATTTCTTCGCAGGCTATAGTCCGGAGCGGGTTAACCCTGGGGACAAGGAGCATCGGGTAACCACCATCATGAAGGTTACGTCTGGCTCCACGCCAGCCGTTGCTGAGGAAGTAGACGCCCTGTATGCGGATATCATTACCGCGGGTACCCACAAGGCCAGTTCCATCAAGGTGGCGGAAGCGGCCAAGGTGATCGAGAACACCCAGCGGGACCTCAATATTGCCCTGATGAATGAGCTGGCGAAAATTTTCGCCAGGTTGGGTATTGATACCCACGAGGTGCTGGCTGCCGCCGATACCAAGTGGAACTTCCTGCCGTTTAAGCCCGGTCTGGTGGGCGGGCACTGTATCGGTGTGGATCCCTATTATCTAACCCACAAGGCCCAGGCCATTGGCTACCATCCCGAAATCATACTCGCCGGCCGCCGGGTGAATGATGGTATGGGGCCCTACGTGGCGGCTGAGCTGGTCAAAGCCATGATTAAGGCTGGGCACACGGTCGCCAACGCCCGGGTGCTGATAATGGGCTTTACCTTCAAGGAAAACTGCCCGGACCTGCGCAACACTCGTGTGATTGATGTGGTCGAGGAGTTGCGGGAGTTTGGTTGCGAAGTGGATGTAACGGACTGCTGGGCGGATAACGCCGAGGCAGAGCATGAGTACGGCATAACCCTCGTGGAGGAGCCGCCACAGAGGACTTACGATGCGGTGATCCTCGCGGTTCCGCACGAGGCATATGTAGCAATGGGTACCGCCGGCCACAGGAGTTACCTGACGGGCACCGGTATTCTTTATGATCTCAAGGGCATACTGCCGCTGGGTGATGCAGAGTTGCGGCTTTAATCCAAGCCCTTAGATCTAACACTCCTTTGACAGGGCAGGGCTCCCCCACCTCAGAGGCCCTGCCTGTCAAACATTGTTAAATGGCATCCGCTTTACATAATTTTTTGAATAGCACCTGTATATTAAGGTAACTATCTGAAACGCTGTCGTCCTTATGGTTCCGACCAGACTTCCGGCTTTTTCAGTTTCATTTTCATTCTCCCTCCCAAAAGGTATGCCCATGGAAGCGGCGAGTTTTACCGGTCTTCTCTCTGGTTTTATTGCCTTTGTGTTCCTGTTTTTCCTGAAACCGCTCGCGGTCCGCATCGATTTGCTGGACCGCCCGGATCACCGAAAACGTCACAGTGGCGCTGTGCCATTGGTTGGCGGCCTGAGCGCCTTTTTCGGGCTCTGCATCGCCTGGCTGCTGGCAATGCCTTTGTCTGATGGCTATGGCCTCTTCCTGGTGTGTGCTTCTTTACTGGTCCTGATGGGGGCGGTGGACGATGCCTGTCACTTGCCTCCGAGTTTCCGCTTAGGTACGCAGGTAGTGCTGGGGGCAGCGTTGACCTTCGGGTCTGGAATTTCGCTCGAGTCATTTGGCAATCTGTTTGGCTTTGGTGGCATCGAGCTTGGTGCACTTGGGCCTTTTGTCACTATAGCGGCAATCATTGGGGCCACGAATGCGTTTAATATGGTCGACGGGATCGATGGCCTTTCGGGTAGCATGTCGCTCATTGCTCTGCTTTCGCTGTGCTTTCTATTCTCAGGCTCTGGCAACTTCCCTTTGGAACTGGTATTCAGTCTCGCACTCGCGGTTGCGCTCCTCCCTTATCTTATGGCGAATCTGCTGATACCTCCCTTTAAACGGAAAATCTTTATGGGGGATGCAGGGGCTATGTTTATCGGCTTTGCAGTGGTCTGGTTGTTGGTCCATGGTACCCACATGGAAGGAAGGGCGTTTCGGCCGGTTACCGCGTTGTGGCTGATCGCGATTCCGTTAATGGATATGGTTGCGATTATGGTTCGGCGGGCCCGAAAAGGGCAGTCTGTTATGAAGCCCGATCGTAACCATCTGCACCACATCTTTATGCGTGCCGGATTCTCGGATCGTGAAGCATTGCTAATGATCACGGGGATTTCATTTTTATTTGCTGCAATCGGGCTTTTGGGCGAAATCCTTCTGATTCCTGAATGGATAATGTTTGCGGCCTTTATCGGATTGTTCGCGCTTTATGACTGGGCATTGAGCCATATCTGGCGTTTGTTGGTGTTGTTTCGACGGTTGTTCGGAGCATCTCACCGTTGAGGTGTGAGAAAATCTCCAGAGGTTATAAGCTTATTTGAATTTGTGTTTTCGCAAGCCGGCCTAATCGCCGGCCTTTCTGTTTTTACTGTGTGGTTAATTGCCGAGTTCTCTGGCAACTCTTATCATTGCGATGTCGAGCCAGGAAATAAATGCATCATTAGCTATTTTTTGTATTAAAGATATTTTATTTCGACTAATGCTTTTGGTGCATGAAATGAAAGTTCGTTGTCAATTGAAGATGTTTGAATTATTCTAGTGCTCGGATTCCAAAGATTTTTGAACCTCTTTTGAATAAGGTTTTATTTCCATGGCAAAGATTAACGATTACTACCAGAAAAAACAGCTTATGGAAAAGCTTGCCGCAGAGCTGGAAAAGCTTGAAGAAGATCAGGCTCTGAAAGGTGAACTGGAGTTTGAAAACAAAGTTCGCGGTTTGATGAAGGAATATGACAAATCACCGAAAGACGTTCTGCAGATTTTGTCGGCGATTGATCCTTCGGTTGGAGGTGCAAAGGCAAAGGCTGAGTCCACAGGCGGCACCCGCGCGAAGCGTCCTATGAAGACTTATAAAAACCCGCACACCGGTGAGATTGTTAAGACCCGGGGCGGCAATCACAAGACTCTGAACGAGTGGCGTGAAAAGTACGGTAAGGAAGCAGTACAAAGCTGGCAGCAAAACTAATTTTAGCTAGCTTATTTAGCATTCAGACGAGCCCGGTTAATCCGGGCTTTTCTTTGATTCTACCTCCCAAAAATCTTCACCCGATTTCTTCCGCCTGCTTTCGCTGCGTAAAGGGCCTTGTCGGCTTGTTGCATCCATTGCATGTAGTTTTCGGGTTTATCACTTAATTCAGCGATACCCATGCTAATCGTGTATTGAATAGACGCGACGCTGGTTTCTACAACACTTTTCTCCATAGCTTCCCGTATTCGCTCGCAAATAACCTGTGCACCCTCAGCATCGGTTTCAGGGAGGATGATTCCGAACTCTTCGCCGCCGTATCGACCGGAGGTATCCGATTGGCGCAGATTGTTTTTGGTTAAATCCGCTGTATGTTTAATTACTTCATCGCCCGCCAGGTGGCCATAGCTGTCATTTACCTTTTTGAAGTGATCAATATCGAACATGACCAATGATGTGGCATGACCATAACGCCGATAGCGCTCATACTCTGCATCCACCAGATTTTCCCAGGTACCCCGGTTGAGCAGGCCGGTCAGCCGATCCGTCGTGCTGAGTTTGGCGAGTTGGGCGTTGGCACGCTCCAGGGCGCGTTTGCTGCTGGCGATATTGGTAACGTCGTACACCATCAGGCATACCTTCTCCACTTCACCAGACGGCCCGGACAGCGGGCTGATGGTGAGGTTCTGGAACATGTACTCCTCAGTGCCCGTGATGGGCCGGGTATTACGGAATTTGAACAGGTAAGGGCGCTGCTCCCACGAGGTAAATGCCCGGGTGTTCAGCAGTGCTACCGCATCCACCTTCCGGGACAGCCAGGCCTTGGGAATGTTGGGAAAGACATCGAACAGCACTTTTTCGCGGATTCTGCTGGCGGTAATGCCGCTGTGGTTTTCCATGAAACCGTTCCAGGCCTGAACCCGGAAATCCAGATCCAGAACCACAAGCCCGACTTCGACGGACTCGAGCATATCCACTAGCCAGTGAAACGAATCGGCTTCGACTTGCTTAAAGGCCATATGTCAGTCCACCAGATATTCAAGACGTTGTTCGAGGAAGGGAACGGAATCCTCGGTGAGGAGGATGAGGACATCGCACTGTATATCGCGATCTTCCAGAACGTAACTGACTTCAATGCACAGCAACCGCTCCTCCCGGGAACTGTGATGTTCCAGAAGTTCCGTGATCTGGCGGTGCTGTCCGAGGACGGTAGGGTGTCCGAGCCCGAGATTCAGATTCAGTTGGTCACCGATCCCCTTGAGGAAGGCGCCAAACAGAATGCTGGACATGTCCATCAGCACCTCCACGTTGACTGCCTCGCCCTCGAGGTCTTCGTAATGCAGCATCTCCGCCATCTCTGTAAAGCTGGCATCCGCAAACAGCAGTAAGGCCTCACCGGCGATTCCTGCTCCGGTAAAACCCTGGCAGACAGCGGAATAGGTGTGGTCGTTCTGGGCAGCGGAAATGGCCATGTGCAATTCAGAGTTGGCGATGAACGCCACCTTGGGAATGGATTGCTTCACGAAAACCCGGAGCAGGCGTGCGAGCAGATCTGAAGATCGGCCCATGGCCACGTTGGAAACCTCCTGGAGGTAATCGTTCAGGGAAACCGAGAGTGCGGGGTCTCCAGCAGAGGTGCCGGCGTCGGCTGTTAGCGCGCTGTCATTGAGCGCAGTGGTTTCAACCTCGCCCGGGTTGTAGAAGCCATAGTCCTTGAGCAGAGTCAGCACGATGCCCGGCTCGGTAGGCTTTCGGATGAAATCGATGGCGCCGAGTTTTCGGACGCGTTCCCGGGCCTCGGGCTGAATGTCTCCCGATACAACAATCGTGAGCACGGGGAGATCTTCTTTTCGGATGACCTCCAGAACCTGGTAGCCATCCATCTCTGGCATGTTGAGGTCGAGAAACATCAGGTCGGCTTGGTGGCCCCGCAACCTCTCCAGCGCTTCCTTCCCGTCCTTCGCGTATGTGACATCTGCGTTCAGCGCACGGGGCAGGGCCCTGGCCATTTGTTTCCTGGCCAATGCGGAATCGTCGCAGATTAAGATCCGGGTGGTCATGTGGTTCGCCAGAGACAAAAGGAATATCCGTCGGAGTATAACAGGACGCTGTTTTATGTATACAAAGACTACGGTTCGGTGTTTTTTTGTGAAGCCGTTCATGCTTGAAGTTCGGTGACGGATTCCGTCGGTGTTGATTGTGACAGGGCTCACTCTATTGGCCGATCCGCCTCAGCTATAGTGCTTTTGCGGCAAATGGATAGAAGAACATGAAGTTCTCAGGACAGCCGCCTGTCAGCCTGATAATCAAAAAAACAGGGCGGCAGCAGAGTCGGGCGTCGAAACTGACTCAAAAACACTAATCAGAGACACAAGCTATGAAACACCAGGCGTATGGATGCGCTGCCCTTGCCATGCTCTGTTTGGGTATGACGCCCGTTGCCCAGGCTGAGCTTAAGCCCATTTCTGATGAGACCATGGGTGAGGTGACCGGGCAGGCTTTTATGCAGGTCGAAAACATTTCGGTTCCGACCGACTCGGAGCATCAGTTCACCCGGATGACCTTGGGTATTGATGTTGAGACCCGGGTTAACATAGACGATGCGAAAGTGGGTCAGATTGACGGCGGTGTGGATTTTGCCGCCTCGCACGTTGCCCTCGGACACATTGCCCGCCAGGATGGTGAACAATACAACGGCAAAGTCTACAGCGCAGGCGAAACGGTTCCGTTTGAGGCGGTGCAGCCCTATATTGAGCTGGCCGAAGACGCGGACGGTCTTGCCGGTTTCCGCATGGGCTTCCAGCAGGCCCGGGGTTCCGTTTCATCCCTCTCATCAAGCTTCAGTGGCGACATCGGTCTGAAAATAACCGACAGCGCAGGTACTGTTCACGACGCAGCCCTGTTTGACGACACCGGCCTGGCGACCAATTATCGGGCTACGCAGATTGGCATCGCTGACAGTGCGGACCCTACGATGTGCGGCGAGTGCGCCTCCATTAGTAAAGTCCAGTCGCTGTTTGTGGGGACCGAAAATACCGACGGTACCACTGGCTTTACCGATGATTTCTTCATCGGCTTCCAGCGTGAAAACGTTGAATGGCAGAGTCCCGATGGTGCCAATGTAATCAACGCCGGCAAGGGGGTGTTCATCAACCTGCCGACCAGCATGACGGTTGATATGAGCCAGCTCTCTGGATCGTCTGGCCTGCCGCGCCTGCAGACGCACCAGACTGATATGGGGACGCAGTTGTTTTAAATGTTAAACTCCTGTCCCATTGAAACCCGACAGGCAGGAGTTTTCCCTTGATTCGCTCGTTTTACTGGCACGACTACGAAACTTTCGGCGTAGACCCGGTCCACGACCGCCCTTCCCAGTTTGCCGGCGTAAGAACGGACGAAAATCTCAATATCATCGAAGATCCGCTGGTGATTTACTGCAAGCCGGCGGACGATTACCTGCCGTCCCCGGAAGCTTGCCTGATCACCGGTATCACGCCCCAGAAAGCCCTCGAAGATGGGTTCCCCGAGGCGGAATTCATTGCCCAGATCAACGAGGCATTCAGTCAGCCCGGAACCTGTGTGGTGGGCTACAACAGCCTGCGGTTTGATGACGAGGTTACCCGCCACACTCTATATCGCAATTTGAGGGATCCCTACGCCCGGGAATGGCAGAACGGCAACTCCCGCTGGGACATCATCGACATGGTCCGGCTTACCTACGCGCTTCGCCCCGAAGGTATCAACTGGCCACGGAAAGAGGATGGGAGCCCGAGTTTTCGTCTGGAAGAGCTGACAGTGGCCAATGGCATTAGCCATGAGAGTGCACACGATGCCATGTCCGATGTTCAGGCGACGATCGCGGTTGCCCGGCTGATCAAGGAAAAACAGCCCAAACTCTTCGACTTCGTGTTGCAGAACAAGGACAAACATTCCGCCAGGGCAATGCTGGATACCGGCTCCATGAAGCCGGTATTCCATATCTCGGCCAAGTATCCGGCGGCCCGCGGCTGCTGCGCGATGGTGGCGCCTGTGGCTGAACACCCGACCAACAAGAACCTGGTGATTGTTTACGATCTACGGGAAGACCCTACTGACTTGATTGCGGCCACACCCGAGCAGATTCGTGAGCGGGTATTTACTTCCCAGGCCGAACTCGGAGAGGGCGTCAGCCGCTTCCCGCTCAAGGGCGTGCAGCTCAATAAGTGCCCGGTGCTGGCGCCCGCCAACATGTTAACCACCCTGTCAGCAGAGCGGTTGGCGGAACTGGAGCTCGATGGCGAAGCATTGCGTGCAAATCTCGCGCTCTTGCGTAAGGCTCCAGACCTGGCGGGCAGAATTGCACAGGCATTTGACCAGCCTCACGAGGGGGACCTCACGGATCCGGACGAGCAGCTCTATGCAGGCGGCTTCATCAGTAAGACGGACCGCGAGAAACTGAACTGGCTGTTGCAGCAACCTGTGGAAAGTCTGGGTGAGCAGGAAATCGAATTTGAGGATGATCGGTTACGGGAACTGGTGTTCCGCTACCGCGCCCGTAACTATCCGGGCTCCCTTTTGGGGGAGGAGATGGAGCGCTGGGAGGAATTCCGCTCCCAGCGATTAATGCATCCGAAAAAAGGCTGGCGCTCACTGGAGGCCTACGCTGGTGAGTTGCAGAGGCTGGCCGCCGATCCGGCATTGACGCCGGAAAAGCGGCACATTCTTGAAGATCTGCACCTGTACGGGGAATCCTTGATTCCCTACGTGTGAAGGCTAGCGGCGCTTGCAGAAATAGACGCTCAGGCCCTGGCCAACCAGGCTCTGGACTTCACTCCCAAGGGCTTCGGCCTGAATCTGTTGTTGTACCGGTTGGGTGGCCAGGCTGTGGCCATCCGCATCCCGTGCCTTGACCAGTTTCCATTCCACCTCGTTGCTCACCATGCCCATCAGCTGTTTGAGCTGGGACGTGTCCTGTGGGCAAAACCAGCGATCGCGACAGCCGCCAAGATTGAAAAAGTCCTCATCGTTCGCCAGTTCCTGCCAGTGGGTATCCTGATGGTTGGCGAGTACCAGCTGGCGTAATTGCCGGATGGTTGCGCGGTTGGGTTTAAGGTTGTGCTCCGCTATCAGCGAGCGAATGTGCTGATCGCCGGGGGTCTGCTCAGCCACCGTGGTATGCATGTGCACGACCGCACCTGACAACGTGGCATCGTTCACCAATGCCGCGAGCGAAAGGTCCGTCATGGCCGAGGAGGGTAGCCGTCCAATTTCGATCCAGTGAACCCGGTGGCCATCGGCCACGAACCGCTGGGCGATGGACCAGGGCCAGAAGACGATATTCTCCAGGTTCAGTTCGCCGGCCATGCGTGTGCCTTTCGCAATGTTGGCCAGTGACTCGTCCACGGCAATGACTTCCACATCGCTCAGGTATCGCGCCAGTTCCATCGCGCGTTGGCCTGACTGGGCGCCGCAGACCATGATGCGGAGGGTATCCGGGAGATGGTCGGTAGGCAGTTTCAATTCCGTTGTCATCAGACTCTTCAGGCTGCCCTCAGCGCCGAAGGCGAGTTGTGACCAGGCCGGCCAGGCCTGCGGCGTGTCCGTTTTCTCGAGGCCAAGCTCGTCGGCTTTCTCGTCGAAGTTCTGTTTGATGGCCTCTTCACTGGCGCGCTGATAATAGCTGGCGGCCAGGACCGGCTGCAGCCCCAGTGGCCAATCGGTCAAGTTCCACTGGCCAAGCTGAACGGCGAAGCTCTGATGGAACAGGGCTCCATACATAGCGCTCAGGATTAGCGAGCCAATCATGCCATCCTGGGATTCCCCCATGACGAGCTGAGCCTGGATGCTGTCGTTGATTGCCGCCACCAGGCGCTCTTCGTCTTCTTCGGCAACCAGTGCATACCCGGAGCGATCGACATACTGGCCAATAGCGAGGGCCAGCTGCTGCAGTTCGTCGCGCAATTCCACCGTCTGTGCCACTTCCGCAACGATCGCCCGACGCAAATGCGTAACCAGGTTTTCGATTGCTGCACTGGGCATCAGGGTTTTCTGCAGGGCCAGAATCAGAAGTTCATCTTCGCTGGCGGCATCAAGAATGATTTCCGCACTGGCGTTGCCTAGATCGTATTGCTGGTGAATGATCGCACCGACAAATCGCCCAAGCTCCTGGTGGGGCAGGCCCTCGTGACGAAGCAGGGCGATGGCATCCTGGGCGAGATCCCCGTCCGCCCTTTCCACATTGAGGTGGAGCGCGCAGTTGAGCATGCCGCTGTAGACAGAGTCCCACTCGGCACCCGCCTCACGGAGTTTGCGGTAATGCAGGTAGGCAACGTCGAACTGGCCCTGCAGGCGCTTTGCATGGGCAACGCCGCAAAAGGCCGCTGCGGATTGGCGATCGTACTCCAGGGCTTGCAGGAAATACTGCTCGGCCAGGGCCGGGCGTTCACTTTTCAGTGCCCAGTAGCCCAGGTTGGCGTACTGTTGCGGTTGTTCAGGGTCGGCATTGAGGCTGGCGTTGAAGAGGAGTTGCGCCTTTTCCAGTTGACCATCGTCCAGTTCCACGCGTCCGAGCAAGCCCAACGCTCCAGCGCCCTCGGGCTCAACTGCCAGTGCTTGTTCCAAAAAGCTCCTACATTCCTGGCGCGCATTCAGCCGTTGAGCGTGGCTTGACGCGCTGCTGTTGGAATCGGCATAGGCCATGTTGGCCTGCAGGAGCAGGCGGGCAGCTTCTGCATCCCGGGCCTGGAGTTCGTTACTGTGATGCTGTGCTTGCATGGGAACACCTCAATCCTTCAAGTCGGAATCTTAACCCTGGAGCAGCTGCAGCACCTGCTGGGGACGAGCATTTGCCTGGGCAAGAACCGAGAGACCTGCCTGCTGCAATACCTGGGTGCGGGCAAGCTCGGCCGACTCGGCGGCGAAGTCTGCATCCCGGATCCGGCTGTTTGAAGCCGCGAGGTTTTCCGATGTGGTGCTCAGGTTCGCGATGGTGGACTCGAACCGGTTCTGAACCGCACCCAGCTCCGCGCGAATACCGTTGATGGTATCGATGGCATAGTCGACCGAGATCATGGCCAGGTCAGCGCCATCCTGGGTGGAAATGTCGGTATCGTTGGCCGAAACGGTATTGGCTGCAGCCGTTGCCGCAACGGTCTGAGTGCCACCACCGGCGGGTGTGATGTCAACGGAAAAGTCTTCGCCGAACTGGGATGAGAAAATCAGCTCATCGTTGCTCCGGTTCATGTTGACTGCGACACCGGTTGTCGGTGATTGAGCGTTGATCTGACCCAGGACATCCTGCAGGGAGCCGGCGCCGGTCACGGTAACTGGAGTCACAATGCCGTCAATGCCGGTGATGTTAAAAGTGATATCGACGGTGCGTCCCTCGTTGAAGATGGTTTCAAGGGTGTCTGTACCGTCTGTCAGGGTTGTCAGTAGATCTGTGCTCTGGTTGATGGTCGAACCGAGCTGAGAGCCACGGGCATCAAATCCTGAAACGCTGATGGTCTCGCCCGCGTTGGCACCAACCTGGAAGGTCTGGGTAAGCAGGCTGCCATCCAGGATCTTCAGGCCGTTGAAGGAGGTCTGGCCTGCGATCCGGTTGATCTCCTGAATCCGCTCCTGTACTTCGGCGTTCAGCGCCTGACGGTCTGACGGGCTGTTGGAGGCGTTGGCGGATTGAACGGCCAGTTCGCGAATCCGCTGCAGGTTCGCGGTAATTTCGTCCAGAGCACCCTCGGTGGTTTGGGCCAGTGAGATGCCGTCGTTGGCATTTCTCTGGGCCATATTCAGACCGGTGATCTGGGACTGAAAGCGTTCAGAGATGGCCAGGCCGGCCGCGTCGTCTTTAGCAGAGTTGATGCGAAGCCCCGAGGAGAGACGCTGCAAGGCGACGTTGGCGTCGCTCTGAGTTGCGTTCAGATTCCGCTGGGCATTGAGTGACGCAATATTGGTGTTGATGATCTGTGGCATTTTATTTCTCCCTGCTCTGAGGTGCCGGTAACCCCGTGCCCGATCATTCTGGGACGCATTGCCGGCTGTATTCATGGATTTGCCGTTTGGGAGAGGAATAGCGAAAGGTGTGCCACTTTGTTAGGAGGGACTGTAAGGCATTGAAAATAAATATTAAAAAATTCCTGGGCTGGTTTTCGGTTATTTTCTGGAGCTTGTGGTGCGGGACGGGTGAGGAAAGCGATTGCCGCTTTCCTGGTCTTTTTACAATCCTTAACAAAAAAAACCGTTATTTATCTAAAGGAAGTTGGGGCAGCGCCGTTAAGCGGAATAACAGGGCGGCGCTTCAGACCGAAAAAATAGGCGCCACACCTTTTCCATGAAATGACGACATAAGTCGAAGGAGAAGCAATATGGCTCTCGGTATCAATACTAACGTTGCCTCATTGAATGCACAGAACCAGTTGGGTAAATCACAAAGCTTGTCTGATCAGGCGCTTGAGCGTTTGTCTTCCGGTTTGCGGATTAACTCTGCCAAGGATGATGCTGCTGGTCTTTCAATCTCTACCCGTTTCGACGCACAGATTCGTGGCCTGACCGTTGCTCAGCGGAATGCCAACGACGGCATCTCCATGATGCAGACGGCGGAAGGTGGTCTGGATGAGACAATCAACAACCTGCAACGTATGCGCGAGCTGGCCGTTCAGTCTGCCAACGGTTCTAATAATGCCGCTGACCGAACTGCCCTGAACAATGAATTTACCGCACGTATTGCTGAAATCGACCGTATTGCCAACCAGACTACGTTCAATGGCACAAACGTGCTTAATGCTGCGTCCACGGTCTCCATTCAGGTGGGTGCAAATGCCGGTGAGACCATTGATGTAGCCTTCGCTGACATGCAGGCAGCAGCTCTGGGTGTGGGCGCGTCGACAATTGATGGCGCCGACGCAACGAACGCTAACGCAGCGATCACTGCCATTGATACGGCTCTTGATGCTGTGAACTCTCAGCGTAGTCTCTTTGGTGCGTCTCAGAACCGTTTTGAGAGCACAATTGCGAACCTGGGAACGTCTATTGAAAACCTGAGTGCCTCTAACAGCCGTATCGTTGATGCTGATTTCGCCGCTGAATCTGCGAAGCTGGCCAAGGCGAACGTGTTGCAGCAGGCCGGTATCTCGGTACTTGCACAGGCGAACGCTCGTCCTAACCAGGTACTGTCCCTCCTGCAGTAATCAGGGGCAGCCGGAGCCGGCCGGTCCTTCTTCGGGAAGGGCCGGTTAACTCCATAGAAGGACGGCGAGGTGGATCATGAGTCACGTAAACCTGAACAGCCCGGATTTGAAGCTGGTTCACGCCAGTGAACAAGCTCCGGCTCGGGCGTCCGTGTCACCTCGGGCAGATGGCAGAAATGTCTCCGCTCAAGAAGCCTTGTTTATGGAAAAGACGCCCGCAGGTGTTGCGCCATCCTCCTCATCTCAAGTTGCCCGGGCTCAGGTTGAAGAGAGTCGTCGGGTGATTGCCAGTGAAGACGTGGGGCGTGCGGTTTCGCAGCTGAATGACTTTGTCCAGAACGTTCAGAGAGATCTGCAGTTCGAAGTGGATCAGGAGCTTGGTAAAACGATACTGAGAGTCGTTGACCAGGAGACCCAGAAAGTTATTCGGCAGATTCCGGATGAGGTTGCATTGAGGTTGGCAGAAAACTTGCAGCAGGATGAGCCGCTAACGTTGTTTGACTTGAAAGTCTGAGCCGCGGGCCCTTCACTGAATGCTGTGGAACTGCGTTAGCGCCGCCACCCATATGGGCTGGCGGCGTTTTCGTCTGTGCAGAGCCCGCAGTCGGATTACAAAATATTACTGAAAGGTTTTGGGAATTAGGCAAAGTTTTGCCGTCCCATGCCGTTACACGTTAAAAGAACAGGCAAGCCTTGTAGGAGGCTCGATATGGCAGGAATTTCATCGCTAGGTGCTGGCTCGGGAATCTTCAGTGCCGATCTGGTTGATAAACTGGTCAACGCAGAGCGCCAGCCCACTGAACTCCGCCTGAATCGAAGAGAAAATGAGGCCGAAAGCAAAATCTCTGCTTTTGGCGCCCTGAGAAGTGCTTTGGAGGCGTTGAGGACGCCGCTGGAAACCCTCGCATCTTCTGATGGGCTGAAAGCTTTGACGGCAACCTCGACTAATGAATCGGTAGCGGCCGTCAATGTTGATCCAGCGACAGCGAGCCGTGGCTCATACAGTATCAATGTCACGCAGCTTGCCCAGGCGCAGTCGCTGGCCTCAGCAACTTTTGCCGACACTGACACGACGACCGTTGGTACAGGTACTCTGACGTTCACGGTAAATGGAGTGAGTACCGACGTAACGGTTGATGGTAGTAACAATACGCTCCAGGGACTTGCCGACTCCATCAACGACTCGGGTGCCGGCTTATCGGCGGGCATTGTTGACACCGGTAGCGGATTTCGTCTGGTCCTGTCTTCCGACGAGAGTGGGCTTCAAAATGCCATTCAGGTCTCGGTGGCCGATAGTGACGGTAACAGCACCGATGGGTCCGGGCTTTCACAGTTTGCGTTTGATGGGACCGCGTCGAATTTGACCGAGACGGTGGCAGCGCAAGACGCGTTGCTTGAAGTCAATGGTATTGCAGTAAGTCGATCCTCCAACAACGTAGAAAACGTAGTTGAGGGTATTACATTCGATATCAGGTCCCTCGGGGCCTCCACGATCAAGGTCGAGCGAGATCCTGATGAAGTGGCGGGCCGGGTTCAGGAATTCATCGATAAATACAATGCCCTGAAAGACGTTATTAACAAAGCTTCCGGATACAGTGCCGGCAGCGGTAGCAGTGGGATATTGTCGGGTGATTCCACCATTCGAAATATTGAGCGTGATCTGCGGTCTGCGTTTACTGCTATTCCCGCTGGTATGGAAAACAGTTCTGTCAGGACCCTCGCCGATCTTGGTATCAAGACGGATCCAGGCACCGGCAGGCTGGAGTTCGACGATTCTGTATTCAAGGAAAAACTTGAATCCGACCCTCAGGCAGTTACCGCTTTATTGTCAGAGCAAAATGGCACCAATGGAATTGCCGGACAGATCGAAGCAAGTATCGAAAATTATCTGGCCAGCGATGGTGCGATTTCCAGTCGAACAGAGGGGCTCAATAGAACCCTGGATGATATTCAGGAACAGAGAGATCGACTTGACCTCCGGATGCAGACTTATCGCGAGCGGTTGGTTGCACAGTTTTCAGCAGCCGACTCTTTGATCTCTCAATTGAACAGCACGGGCAATTACGTCAGCCAGCAGTTGGCAGCAATTGCACCTCAGCAATCCAGCGGCAAGCAATAGTAAACAGCGCTGAACTCCAAGAGGTTACCTATGAACGGCCTTCAGCAATACCAGCGAATCAACACCCAGACCAGCATTACCGATGCCGATCCGCACAAACTCATCCAGCTCCTGTACCAGGGGGCCCTCGAGCGCATCAATATGGCCAAGGCGAAGATTCAGGCCCGGGACTACGAGGCCAAGGGCAAGCTGATCCTGAAGGCGATGGACATCGTTGGAGCGCTCCGCGGATTTCTGGATAAGGAGCAGGGCGGCGAACTGTCCGAGCGCCTTGACGCACTCTACGAGTACATGGAGCGCGCACTCTGGGAAGCGAACGCCCGTAACGACATCAACCGTCTGGATGAGGTGGCGCAATTGCTGCGCTCTGTAAAGGAAGGCTGGGACGGTATTCGTGAAGAGGTTGTTGCTCAGCAGCAGGCGGGCTGACCCGAACAGAGTAGCGCTCCTGTAATGACCCGAACGGGCCGTCTATGGTCCGTTCGGGTTTTGTTGTTGTCATGCCTTGGCCCAATAGCCATTCCCCCCGCTCTCCCGTACAATATGCGCCTTATTTTCGATACATCCATTCTGTTCAGTCTGGAGCAAGGGCATGTCTGATATTAAAAAGGTGGTGCTGGCCTATTCCGGTGGCCTGGATACTTCCGTGATCGTGCGGTGGTTGCAGGATACCTACAACTGTGAGGTGGTGACCTTCACCGCTGATATCGGCCAGGGCGAGGAAGTGGAACCGGCGCGGGCGAAAGCCGAGGCGCTGGGGGTAAAGGAAATCTACATCGAGGACCTGCGCGAGGAGTTTGTGCGCGATTACGTGTTCCCGATGTTCCGCGCGAACACCATCTACGAGGGTGAGTACCTGCTGGGTACCTCCATTGCCCGCCCGCTGATCTCCCGCCGACTGATCGAGATCGCCAACGAGACCGGCGCCGATGCCATCTCCCATGGCGCGACCGGCAAGGGCAACGACCAGGTTCGTTTCGAGCTGGGTGCCTATGCGCTCAAGCCGGGTGTAAAGGTAATTGCGCCCTGGCGCGAGTGGGATCTGAACTCCCGCGAGAAGCTGCTGGCGTACTGCGACGAGCGCAACATTCCGGTGGAGAAGAAGAAGGGCAAGAGCCCTTATTCCATGGATGCGAACCTGCTGCACATTTCCTACGAAGGCATCAACCTGGAAGATCCCTGGGCGGAAGCCGAAGAAGACATGTGGCGCTGGAGTGTTTCCCCGGAAGCGGCCCCGGACAAGCCGACCTATGTCGAGCTGACCTACAGGAAGGGTGACATCGTCGCCGTTGATGGCCAGGAGATGAAGCCGCACGTGGTGCTGGAGACCCTGAATAAGCTGGCCGGCGATAACGGCATTGGCCGTCTGGATATCGTCGAGAACCGTTATGTTGGTATGAAGTCCCGCGGATGTTACGAGACCCCGGGCGGCACCATCATGCTGCGGGCTCATCGTGCCATCGAGTCCATCACCCTGGACCGAGAAGTGGCGCACCTGAAAGACAGCATCATGCCGCGCTACGCCGAGGTTATCTACAACGGTTACTGGTGGTCCCCGGAGCGTGAAGCGCTGCAGGCGCTGATCGACCAGACCCAGGAGTACGTGAACGGTACCGTTCGCCTGAAGCTCTACAAGGGCAATGTCGATGTGGCCGGCCGTAAGTCTGACGACTCCCTGTTCGACGAGAAGATCGCAACCTTCGAGGAGGATCAGGGCGCCTACGACCAGAAGGATGCGGAAGGCTTCATCAAGCTGAACGCCCTGCGCCTGCGCATTGCTGCTGGCAAGGGCCGCGCGCTCTGATATCAGTCTCTGGACGCCCGGAACTCTCCGGGCGTCTTGCCTTTTACTGCCTTGAATTTGCGGTGGAACGACGTGGTTTCACTGTACCCCAGCCGTAATGCAATGTCCGGAATTGCCAACTCGCTGTTGAGCAGATAATCCTCCGCCATTTTCAGTCGAACCTCATCCAGCAGTTTCTGATACGACACCCCATCCTGGCTCAGTTTGCGCTGCAGGGTGCGACTGGTCATCCGCAGATCTTCCGCCACCATGTCCTGCCGCGTGATCCCATGCATGAGTTGCTGCTGGATGCTGTGCTTTACCCGGGAAATCAGATCGCTGTCGGTATCCAGGGCGGCAAGCTGTGTAAGCGCGTGGGCCTCGAGGGTTTTCCGCAGCAGTGGGTCCGGTTGTCGCAGGCGCGTTTCCAGCAGATCTTTTTTCAGGGTAACGCTGTCTTCGTCGGCACCGAACAGGACAGGGCAACGCCAGCGTTCCTGGTAGGCCTGCTCCAGCGCGTGGCCCGGGGATGGCCGCCGCAGGCAGACACGGGAGGGTGAGGCGGTGCGGTTGTCGGCCAGCCACCGGGCGTAATTCACCCAGGACGAAAATACGTTGTCGACCAGGTGAGGGCGTACGACGGGATCGGTGAAGTGACAGGTCCAGGTGAGGGTGATCTCATCGCCATTGATGGCAAGGCTGGTGGTGCCCATGTCACCAACGAGTTTTTCGAACGGGGCGATCCGGGCCACTGCTTCCCCCAGCGTGGCGCAGCTCATGGTGATATAACCGAGAACGCTGTAGGAGCCGGGTTGTACGAAATCGCCGGTTTCCAGCCCGAGAACCGGGTTGCCGGTCTGTTCGCACAGGAGATGAATGAACTTCTGGAGTTGCTCGCCCGGGATGCGGCCGTCGTCCGTCGCCAGGATTTCCGGGTTCAGTCCAGCCAGTTTGAACAGGGCATCGGTGTCTTCGCCGGCGGATTCGGCGGCGCGAACATATTGCCGCAAGGCGGCGACAGAGGCGGTTCCAAGGGATGTCATGGCTACAGCACGGGTTATTTGAATCGTTATGTGCCGAGTATACCGGAATTTGGAAACACAAAATAAAAAGGCCAGCTAGATCAGCTGGCCCAAAATAAGGAAAGAACGAAAGTGCCTGAAAAATTCGTTAATCCGGTGGATCGTTTCCCCATTTGGCGGCGGAGGTACTACTCGGCTCCTCCGCCATGGGGGATACTGCTTAAATCCACAATTGCAGAATAGGGCTTTCGCTCGGCTGTGTCTGTTTGTGATGTGTGTCGCACTGTTACAGATTGTTCGAAAAGTGGTCAGCCGGGTATCACGCCCCCTCGGTGACCTCCGGAGCGGTTTCGGTGAATCGCCGGGTTTCATAGGCGTCCACCAGCCCCTCGACGGCGGTGCGTTCCACCTCCTGCACCGAGGGTGTGCCCTGCTGGGCATCGGCCCGGCAGAGCACCATGCCCGCTTCCACGGAGATATAGCCTGCGGTGGTTTTAAGTGCCTTGTGATTGATGCCGTCGAATACCCGTCGGAACGCGGTGGTTGTGCAGTGGTCGCTGTTGGGAAAGTAGGCAATGATGGCGAACTGGTTGTCACCCACCCGGCACAGCACGTCAATCGGTCGAATCAGGGTGCTGAGGCGCCGGGCGATGCCAACGGCCAACTCGCTCATCACCGTCGGTGGATGCTTGCGTTTGAGTTCTTGCCAGTTGCGGATGCCGCAGAGGACGTAGGCGCATGAGCCACCCCGGGATTCGGCATGGCGCAGCATTTTGGCGAGACGTTCCCGGCCATACTTGTTGTTGCAGAGACCGGTTTCCAGATCGATGATGTTGGTCGCCTCGAGTTCCCGATTGTTCTCAATCAGCAGAGAGTTCGCCCTCAGCAGGGTGTTCTGGCGATCAGCCATACGATCCGCGGCAAAGATTCGGGGGATCAGCTGCTTGGTCATGTCGGACTTGTAGATAAAGTCATCCACGCCTCGATCAAACGCTTCCGATAGTGCCTCCACGCTCTCCCGGGCGGTGAGCAGAATCACATAGGTGTAATGGTTGTTCTGTTCGTCCTGTTGCCGAACACTGTCGGTCAACTCGAGCCCATCCATCTCCGGCATCAGCCAGTCGGCAATCAGCACGCTGACCGGGCGTTGTTCGATCAGCTCAAGCGCGGCGGGGGAGTTGTTGACGATTCGTACGTCGCGGTAACCGGCATTGCGCAGGGTGCGGCCAACCACCATGCTGCTGAATTTGGCGTCATCTACTACGAGGATGGGTAGGTCCAGGTTTGGCATTGTTATCTACTTCTCACCAGTCCATTGTCGAATGCGGCGCCCTTTGCCGGATGCGGTCCGGCGTGGGTCTTGCTATGCTTTGGCACCTTGAACATCCGGGAATTAATGTAGGCCACAGTATACCCCCGGTGGCTACTGGAGAATAACGACCATGCCTTCTTTTGACATAGTTTCTGAAATTGACATGCACGAAGTCACCAACGCGGTGGACCAGGCCAAGAAAGACCTGGCCACCCGCTGGGATTTCAAGAACGTGGAAGCGAATATCGAGCGTGATGACAAGGGCATTACCATCAGTGCGGAGCAGGAATTTCAGCTGGAGCAGCTGCTGGACATGTTGCGAATGGCCTTTGCCAAACGCAAAATCGACGTCCGCGCCCTGTCCGAAGACGGTGAAAGCAAGTCCGGCAAGCTGGTAAAGCAGCACCTGCTCCTGAAGCAGGGTATTGAAACGGACATGGCGAAGAAGATCGTGAAGATGATCAAGGACGCCAAACTGAAAGTTCAGGCCAGCATTCAGGGTGACAAGGTTCGGGTAACCGGCAAGAAGCGGGACGATCTGCAAGCTGCCATGGCGATGCTGCGCGAAGCGGATCTGGAGATCCCGCTGCAGTTCAACAATTTTCGCGACTGATCCGGAGGCTTGACCATTCTTTCCAGCGACCGCCGCGCCCTGATCCGGGACACGCTCTACACATACACTCGCTGGCAGGTCATTGCCCTCCTGTTTCTGGGGTTTTCGGCGGGGCTGCCTTTCTTACTGGTTTTCTCCACGCTGAACGCCCGGCTGGCGGACGTGGGAGTGGAAACCGCCACCATCGGCTTCTTCAGCTGGCTGGGCATAACTTACTCCATCAAAGTTTTCTGGGCGCCCGTGGTGGATCGGTTACGGTTGCCGCTGCTGGACCGGTTGCTGGGGAAGCGCCGTAGCTGGATCATTCTGGCCCAGTCCGGGATCGCAACCGGCCTCTATCTGATGGCCAATGTCGATGCCACGACGGCACCGGAAATGATGGCCCTGTGCGGTCTTCTGGTTGCGTTCTCGTCGGCAACACAGGATGTCGCCATCGATGCCTATCGCATTGAAATCGCGGAGGAGCGATTGCAGGCGGCGCTGGCGGCCACCTACATCTTCGGCTACCGGCTAGCGCTGCTGGTTGCCGGTGCCGGCGCGCTGTATCTCGCGGAGTTCTGGTCCTGGCAGGTGTCCTACCAGGTGATGGCCTGCCTCGTCGGCGTCGGAGCCCTGACGGTACTGATCGTCCGCGAGCCGTCGGTTAACCACTTCGCCGCCGCCCAGGACATCGCCCACAAAATCGAACAGGAAGCGGCCAAACGTGGCCACCTCAATCCGCGCCTCGCACGACTCGTCGGCTGGTTCTATGCCGCCGTCGCCGGCCCGTTCCTGGATTTCTTCAATCGCTACAAAGAGCTGGCGGTGCTCATACTGGTGATGGTCGCGGTTTACCGGATTTCCGACATTGCCATGGGGGTAATGGCCAACCCCTTCTATCTGGACTTCATGGGCTTCAGCAAGACCCAGGTAGCAGATGTCACCAAGATCTTCGGTTTCTTCATGACCATTGCCGGTTCGCTGGCCGGCGGGGTCATGGTGGTGCGGTACGGCGTTCGCAGGATTCTGTTGCTGGGGGCGGTGATGACTGCAGCAACCAACCTGCTGTTCGTCCTCCTTGCCCAGTACCCGCCGAACGTGATTACGCTGGCGGCCGTGGTCAGTGCCGACAACCTGAGCGGTGGCATCGCCAACGTCGCGCTCATCGCCTGGTTGTCCAGCATGACCAGTGCCTCCTTCACGGCAACCCAGTACGCCCTGTTCAGCTCCCTGATGACCCTGCCGGGTAAGTTTCTTGGCGGCTTCTCAGGCATCGTCGTGGCCGACTTCGGCTACGCCCAGTTCTTCTTCGTTGCCGGTGTCATGGGCGTGCCGGCCATCCTGCTGGCGATGTTCATGATTCGACAGGGCGAGAGACTGGACGCGCTGGCACCACGAAAAGCCGAGCAGATTGATCCAGACTCAGAACCGGCTCTGAAGGAGTCCTGAGTGATGGAACCAAACAAGGATCAGAAAATCTGGCAGGTCGTTCTGAGCATTCCTGAAGGGAAGGTCGCCAGCTATGGACAGGTGGCGGGCATGGCCGGTCTCGGACGGCAGGCCCGGTATATCGGCCGCGCGCTGGGTAAACTCCCGGAGGGACATTCAGTTCCCTGGTACCGAGTAATCCGCAGCAATGGCCAGATCGCCTTCCCGGAAGGCTCGCCAACGTTCGTCTTGCAAAAAGAGCTGCTGGAACGAGACGGAGTAGAAGTAAAAAACGGGAAGATCAACCTGCGCGAATACCAATGGCAACCCTAGTCCTTCTTCGTTGTCAGTAAGCTTATTCCATAGGTCTGCCGGTCACGGGGTGGGGTACCTTTTCTGCCGGAACAAAGATGTCTGAGCGCAGCGAGTTCGTGTACCAGAAGAAAAGGTACCCCACCCCGGGGCCAGCCCTCAAACTCGAAGGCTACAGCCTCAAAGCCCCATCCACCTCAATCATGCGCCCGGAAAGGTAGTCGTTCTCAAAAATAAACGCCGCCGCTGAAGCAATCTCCTCAGGCTTACCCATGCGCTTCAGCGGAATGCCCGCGGTCATCTTCTCCAGCGCTTCCGGTTTCATGGAGGCGGTCATCTCGGTTTCGATAAAGCCCGGAGCAATGCCCATGCAGCGAATACCATAACGCGCCAGCTCCTTCGCCCAAACCGGTACCAGGGCAGACACACCCGCCTTGGCGGCAGAGTAGTTGCTCTGTCCCATATTCCCCGCGCGGGAAATCGAGGCAATGTTGATGATCACGCCCTGGTCGCCGTTCTTGATCATCTGGGTAGCCGCTTCCCGACCACACAGGAAAACACCGGTCAGGTTGACGTCAATAACCGACTGCCATTGGGACAGTTCCATGCGCTTCTCAACCTGGCCATCCTTAACCTTGACCATCAGGCCGTCCCGCAGGATGCCGGCGTTATTAATCAGACCGTTGAGCTGGCCAAAGTCGCTCGCAATGGCCGCGAAGGTTTGCTCGACCTCTTCTTCCTTGGCCACGTTGCAGACGTAGCTCTTTGCCTCCACACCTGCGGCTTTGCAGGCGGCAACGGCTTCGTCGAGCTTTTCGGGCATCAGATCGATGAGTGCCAGTTTGGCGCCCCGGGCGGCAAAGTATTCGGCCATGGCGCGGCCCAGGCCCTGGCCACCGCCAGTGATTGCGATTACGGAATCTTGAAGTTTCATGTTTTGCCCTAACTACTGTTATCAGGTGGTTTAGGTTTGACGTGTGTCCCGAACCCGCCGGCCGGCGTTGTCGTATTGAGCCATTTGTGTGGCTTCTTGTCCAAAACAGAGGGGCTGGGAGTATACCAGACCTTCTTAAATTCCTATTCAGACCGTGAGGGCCTGATGTCTGTGTTTCTGTTTCTCTTCATTATCATGCCGATTGCCGAGATGGCGGTGCTCATAAAGGTGGGCGGTATTATCGGTGTGTTGAATACCGTTGGCCTGGTGCTGTTAACGGCGGTCATCGGTGCCTGGCTTCTACGCCAGCAGGGGCTGGCCACCCTGCTCAAAGCGAACCAGCGTCTCAACAGTGGGGAATTGCCTGCCAAGGAGGTGGCCGAGGGGCTGATCCTGGCGGTCGGCGGAGCCCTGTTGCTGACCCCGGGCTTCATTACAGACACCATCGGGTTTCTCTGCCTCCTACCCGGCACCCGCCACTGGCTCGCGGCACAGGCCCTGAAGCGGATGGTGGTTTCCGGCCAGAGCCGGGGCTTTTATTTCCGCTCTGGAGGCGGCCAGGGACCCTTTGATCAGCCCCCATTTGGTAACCGTGAGAATCCCTTCGGCAGACAGCGACCATTCGATCGTGACAGCAATGGCGACATCATTGAGGGTGAGTACCAGGACGAGACCGAATCCGATCGCGATCGCATCGAAAAAAAGTGAAAAAAAGTTGTATCCGGGGTGTTGAAAACCCCTACGCCAACCCCACATAGGTTGCACAAGTTCGCTGCAGGCTGATAACGGCTGGAAAACAGCAGGTTAGGCAGCCGGGCAATTTGGCCGGATGACGCTTTGCAAGTCCGACCTTTTTAAACAGCAAATGTCATTGCCACATTAATCTGACTACTGGAGAAACCGAGCAATGAAAATTCGTCCGCTACACGATCGTGTTGTCGTGCGCCGTAAGGAAGAAGAAGAGAAAACTGCGGGTGGCATCGTGCTGCCGGGTAATGCCAAGGAGAAGCCTTCTCAGGGTGAAGTCGTTGCCGTAGGCAACGGTCGCATTCTGGACAATGGCGAAACCCGCGCGCTGGCGGTCAAGGTGGGTGACACCGTGGTCTTTGGCCAGTACGCCGGAAACACCGTAAAAGTCGACGGTGAAGAGCTGCTCATCATGAGCGAGAACGACATTTACGGCGTGCTTGAGTGATCGCTCCGGCGACCGGCACGAACCCTCATTAATCCGATTGATTCAACAATTTCGGTTTAACGAACAGGAATAGAAGACATGGCAGCAAAAGACGTTAAATTCGGTGATAACGCGCGCAAGCGCATGGTCGCAGGCGTCAACGTTCTGGCAGACGCGGTTAAAGTGACCCTGGGTCCCAAGGGCCGCAACGTGGTCCTGGAAAAGTCCTTCGGCGCGCCGACCATCACCAAAGATGGTGTTTCCGTTGCGAAGGAAATCGAACTGCATGACAAGTTCGAGAACATGGGCGCCCAGATGGTGAAAGAGGTCGCCTCCCAGACCAACGACACCGCAGGTGACGGCACCACCACCGCGACTGTTCTGGCTCAGTCCATTGTTAACGAAGGCGTGAAGGCAGTAACTGCCGGCATGAACCCGATGGACCTTAAGCGCGGTATCGATAAGGCTACCATCGAAGCGGTGAAAGCGATTCGTGACATGGCCAAGCCGTGTGACGACAGCCGTAACATTGCCCAGGTAGGCACCATCTCCGCCAACGGCGACGAGACCATTGGCAAGCTGATTGCCGACGCCATGGAGCGTGTGGGCAAAGAAGGCGTCATTACTGTTGAGGAAGGCCGCGGCCTGGAAGATGAGCTGGACGTGGTCGAAGGTATGCAGTTCGACCGTGGCTTCCTGTCTCCGTACTTCATCAACAATCAGGACAACATGTCCGCCGAGCTGGACGATCCGTACATCCTGCTGGTCGACAAGAAGATCTCCAACATCCGCGAACTGCTGCCGGTGCTGGAATCTGTCGCCAAGGCTGGCAAGCCGCTGATGATTATCGCCGAAGACATTGAAGGCGAAGCGCTGGCGACTCTGGTTGTCAACAACATGCGCGGCATCGTAAAGGTTGCTGCGGTTAAGGCTCCTGGCTTCGGTGATCGTCGGAAAGAGATGCTGCAGGATATTGCCATCCTCTCAGGTGGTACTGTGATCTCCGAAGAAGTGGGTCTGACACTCGAGAACACCACTCTGGACGACCTGGGCACTGCCAAGCGTGTCAACATCACCAAGGAAAACACCACCATCATTGGCGGTGTGGGTGCGCAGGCCGATATCGAGGCCCGTGTTGAGCAGATCCGCAAGCAGATCGAAGACAGCTCCTCTGACTACGACAAAGAGAAGCTGCAAGAGCGTGTGGCCAAGCTGGCTGGCGGTGTTGCCGTCATCAAGGTGGGCGCTGGCTCCGAAGTGGAAATGAAAGAGAAGAAAGCTCGCGTTGAAGACGCACTGCATTCCACCCGTGCTGCGGTTGAGGAAGGTATTGTTGCCGGTGGTGGCGTTACCCTGATCCGTGCCATTGCGGCTCTGGACAAGGTCGATGCGATCAACGAAGAGCAGAAGGCCGGTGTCAACATCCTGCGCCGTGCCATGGAAGCTCCGCTGCGTCAAATCGTGTACAACGCCGGCGGTGAGTCTTCCGTGGTCGTTGCCAAGGTGCGCGAGGGTGAAGGTTCCTACGGCTACAACGCCTCTACCGAAGCGTACGGCGACATGCTGGAAATGGGTATCCTGGATCCTGCCAAGGTTACTCGCTCCGCGCTGCAGGCGGCTGCGTCTGTTGCATCCTTGATCATCACCACTGAGGCGATGGTTGCGGATGAGCCTCAGGACGAGTCTGCCGGCGGTGGTATGCCGGACATGGGCGGCATGGGCGGTATGGGAGGCATGGGCGGCATGATGTAATGCCGGCCTGATCCCGGTCGCGTCTTGGAACCTCAAGGCGCCGCCCGATCGACCTCAAAAACCCCGCGTCGGTTCGCACTGACGCGGGGTTTTTGTTTTTTTCTCATGAACTTGCCTCGGGCCTTTGTTAGACTCGGCTACCGACCAATTGTCTTTGTGTGGCCCGATGAGTGACGCCGAACCCAAATCCTTTCTCCGCCCCGGCAAGGTGATTCTCCTTGTCCTGTTGGGGCTGGTCGTCTATGCGGGGACACTGGTGGTTTGGATACCCGCAGGATGGGTCTGGCACCAGGCTTCAGCCCATGTTCCCCTGCCTGAACAGGTACAGGTCCGGCAGGTTTCCGGTCAGGTCTGGAACGGTGCCGCGGGATTGGTGGTGGCAGGTTATCCGGTACGTGTTGACTGGCATCTCGGCTGGCCGTCCCTGACCGACCTGTCGTTACCGGTCGACATTTCTGTTGCTTCGTCACAATCTTCGGTTGAGGGCGATGTTACGATTGGCTGGCCGGAGCGTGCCGAGCTCAATGCCCGTGGCCAGGTCGTGGTCAGCGAGTTTGAGGACCTGATTCGCCGGAGTGGTGGCGCCATGATCGAGGGCAACGTCACCGTTGATCGGTTGAACCTGGTGTGGGCGGATGGCCGAATCGCCCGTGTCGACGGGTTTGCTCGTTGGGCTGGAGGGCAGGTCACGTGGCCCATGGGTAACCAGACAGGCCAGGCACGATTCCCGCCCATGCAGGCCAACCTCGACACCACTCAAGGTGGAATCGCCTTGACCGTGGCAGAGCAGGATGGCACCGGCCCGGCAGCGGAGGCCAGCATCCTCTGGAATGGCATGATGGAAGTCCAGGTCTACAAACGTATGGTGGATCTGGCCGGTCAACCCTGGTCGGAATCGGCCAGCCCGGACGATGTGGTTTTCCGGGTCAAGCAACCATTGCTGCCGGGAGCGCGTTGATATGGCATTGATGGATGTTCAGGTTCAGAGCCGTATTTCCCGGGTTCTTGCGAATCTGCTGTTGCTGGCGCTCGCCGTTTACATCGGGATCGCCTTGGCCAAGGTTACCTGGCTTTTTGCCTGGGATGACAAGCCCGTGCCCGTGGCTCCGGTTTCAGAAAGCGGAAGCATGGGTGGCTCCGGCCAGGGTCTATCGTACCCCATGGCAAGTTTTGATTTTTTTGGTCGGCCGGCAGAGCAGCGTGGCGTTGCAGAGGTCGTCAAACGATCGGCCCCGGAAACAGGCCTGCGGCTGCGTCTTGAAGGGGTTCTCGTAGGACAGCGTCCGGAAGACTCCGGTGCTATAGTTGCAGGAAGCAACGGAGAAACCGCGTATTACCGGGTAGGGGACATGCTGCCCGGCAACGCAGAGTTGGCCGAAGTTGAACCCAGCCGCATTCTGATTCGTCGGGGCGGTCGGTACGAATCGCTGACGTTTGAAGAGCCGGATTCGGAAACCCTGGTTGCGGAAGCGCCGGAAGAGCCTGCAGAATCCTCCCCGGAAGCTTTCCTGGAAAATGCCCGGGCCGAGCTGGACAGTCAGGGGGTCGCGGCGCTTAACGCCTACGGGCTGAGCCCGGCGGATCAGAGCGGAACGTCTGGCTACGTGTATGACGGATCCAACGCCATGCTCAATGCGGTCAATCTTCAGGCCGGCGACGTGATCACCGCCATCAACGGGCAGCGGCTGGGGGACATAGAACAGGACAAATCCCTGCTTGAGAGCTGGCGAGGACAGTCTCAGGTGGACATAGAAATCGAACGTGACGGATCCATCCTCACCATTAGTTATGCCATACCCGAGCAGTGGCGCTGATCGGGTTCATCGATACAGGACGAAATCGCCGCATGTATAACCACAAGACAAATCTGTTGCGGGCTGTAGCCTTGCTTATCCTTCTGCCAATGATGTCCCTGGCCTACGGGCAGGAGGAAACCTGGCGGCTCAACCTGAAAGACGCCGATATCAGGGCGTTTGTGACTCAGGTTGCGGATATCACCGGATACAGTTTTGTCGTGGACCCTCGGGTCAAGGGCAAGGTCACAGTGCTTTCCAGCGCACCGATGAACAAGGACGAAATTTACGACCTTTTTCTGGCGGTATTGAACGTCCATGGATTTACCGCCATCCCCGGCGAAGAAGTCATCAAGGTGGTTCAGCAGGTTGATGCCAAGCAGTCGGCCGAGTCGATGTCCCGGTTTGAGGCCATTCCCTCCGAGCAGCTGATCACCCGGGTGATCCAGATCGACAACGCCAACGCTCTGGAGCTGGTCCCGATTCTGCGCCCGCTGGTGGCAAAATATGGCCACCTTGCTGGTGTGGCTGCCGCCAATGCGCTGATCGTCAGCGATCATTCCGCCAATATTCAACGTATCGAACAGATAGTTCGCGAGCTCGACAGCCCCTCCAAATATGAGGTGGAAGTGATTCAGCTCGATGAGGCCTGGGTCGGGGATATGGTGACCCTGTTACAGGAGCTCGCACCCGATGAACTCGGCAAGAGCGGAGGCGAGAATGTTGCACGCAAGTACAGCGTTACCGCCGACGAGCGCAGCAACCGCCTGATCCTCCGGGGCGATCAGACCTTTCGCGACAAGATGCGCAGTCTGATCCGGCAACTGGATCAGCCGTCAGCCACCGGTGGAACCACCAAAGTCCTTCGCCTGAAGCACGCCGACGCCAAGAACCTGTCCGAGATACTCAAAGGCGTGATGGGTGAGCTGGTCAAAGAGGAGTCTGCCGGCTCGAACGGGTCGTCCAGCAGCAAGCCCAGCGCCAATTTTGCGGTCTTTGCCGATGAAGGTCTGAATGCCCTCGTAGTCCGTGGCGAGCCATCACTGATGCAGGAGGCCGAACAGATCGTTGCGCACCTGGATGTCCGGCGTGCCCAGGTCCTGATTGAAGCCGCCATTGTGGAAATCAGTGACGAAGTGGGTGAGGACCTGGGCGTTCAGTTTGCCGTGGGTGACCGGTCAGGAAATTCCACGCCGATCGCCGGCACCAATTTCAGCAACGTTGGCCGCAGCCTGAGTGAAGTGATCAACGCCATTGTGACCGATACGCCGATCGGGCCGGCTGCGGGCGGCATCACCATCGGTGCTGGTCAGGATGACTCGGACGGCATCACCTGGGGCATTCTCCTCCAGGCCCTGTCCACCTCTGCCGCGGCAAACCTGTTGTCCACGCCCAGCATCATTACCCTCGATAACCAGGAGTCGGAAATCATCGTTGGTCAGAATGTGCCCTTCCGTACCGGGCAGTCCACGGTCACCGGCGATGGCACCACCAACCCCTTTACCACCATTGAGCGCCGGGACATCGGTCTGACTCTGAAAGTAACGCCGACCATCAGTGCCGACGGCCTGGTGCGGCTGGTGGTGGAGCAGACCACCGAGAACGTGGCCGACAGCATCGAGAACGCATCTGACATCGTGACCAACAAACGGGAAATCAAGACCACTGTTCTGGCCGATGACGGGGAAACCATTGTGCTCGGCGGCCTGATCCGCGATGACTATCAGATCAACAAGAGCAAGGTACCGCTCTTGGGCGACATTCCCTTCCTTGGCCGGTTGTTCTCCTCGGAATCCGAACGTCGTGTGAAGCGGAACCTGTTGGTGTTCCTGCGCCCTACCATCATGCTGGGTAAAACCGAAGCCGTTGCGGCAACGGACGATAAGTTCCAGGAGCTCTGGGATGTGAATCTGAATATCAGGGAAAAACTGGACCTGCCGCAGGTCGACGCCAACCCGGATATCGACGTGCTGTTCGATGGCCGGACCCGGGAGAGGCTGCGCGACACTAGCAAGTGAGCGGCGGCATCGGGCAGTCCAGCTGATCCGCCACCAGCCTCATCAACTCATATTCCCTGACGTCAACTTTGCCGTCGTGGGTGATGCAGTACCCGCACGCATCGATGATTGCAGGCTTCAACAGCGGTGACAGTCCATTTAATGCTGTCAGCGCTTCCCTCAGCTGCCGCATGGTGACCTTCTCGAGAACTGGCTGATTGCCTTCGCCAACGGTCGTGAAGCCGGCCATCGCTTCCCGGTAGAGCCGCTCGGCATCAGAGTTGTCAGCGGTTCCAGCGCGTGCCAGCAAACTCAGCAACTTCTGGATGGCGGGCATAACCGGCCGGTATTTGCGGTACCGGACCGGCATTTCCCGGCTGGCACCGCCCCCCAAGTGCCTGGAGAGGAAGCTGGTCAGGGCCAGCTCGAACAGGGTGACCCGATTATCCGCCGCAACCAGTTTCTGGATGTTAGTGATCAATCCCTCCCGCTCCTCCGGATCCAGTTTGCGCAGGGCCGGCATTGCCAGCTCCAGGGCAGGAAACCGGACTTCATCCCCCAGCGTCTTCAACGTCGGAAGGAGCTTGTCCAGAAGGTCTCGTTCGACGCCGAGTAGGGGGTGCGCGGGGATCAATGCCAACCGCTCCCGCTGGAGCTCCCGGGAGAGTCCGTCAATCACTAGGGCATAGCAGAGCTGGATGGCGCCCGCTCGCGTGTACAGCAGGTTGCGGAACGTCGCTGGCAGACGCGCCAGAAAACGGGTCGCAAAATCTTCACCCTGAACCGTCACTGTGCCGACACGTTCGGATAGCCTGTTGCCCAACGTGGACTCAGGGGCCGCCGTGGAGGCCAGCGGCGAGGTGCTGGACCGTTTTAACGGTTCCCATGTCCCATCAGTGTTGCTGGCAAACCCGGATGCCTGTACAGGCTGCCGAGCCCCGGTGGCGGACCGGAGGTCGGCACCGGTTTCCGTGTCACGGAAACGGCTTCGGAGCCGCGCCAGCATTCCGGGCTGAATGCAATTGATGCGTTCTTCGATTGGAGGATGGGAGGCAAGCAGGGCCGTAAACTTCATCCGCGCGCTTTCGCCGAAGCACATGTGGTTCATGTCACTGGCATGGCTGGTGGTGTCCAGATACCCGCCCTTGAGTCCGATTTTGAACAGGGCGCCGGCGATACCCTCGGGGTTGCGGGTAAACTGAACCGATGAGGCGTCGGCCAGCATTTCCCGTTGCCGGGAGACAGCGGCCTGAATCAGCCGCCCGAAAAACACTCCGACGTAGCCAATAACCAGCAGGGCAATACCAATCAGGCCCATTGCCGCCTGCCCGCGGCTGTCGCTGGAGGACCTGGAGGCGCGGTGGCTGCTGTAAAACGAGATGCGCATCAGGAAGCTGCCAATCTGCCCAATCATCAGGATGCCGGCCAGGATTGCGATCAGGCGCACGTTCAGTCGCATGTCACCATTCAGGATGTGGCTGAACTCATGCCCGACCACGCCCTGAAGCTCGTCACGGCTGAGTTGGGTGAGGGCTCCGTGGGTCACCACCATCACGGCTTCACCGGGCGTGTAGCCCGCGACAAAGGCATTGATGCCTGTTTCCTGGTCCATCACGTAGAGTTCGGGGACCGGAACCCCGCTGGCAATTGCCATTTCCTCGACAATGTTTCGAAGCTTGCGTTCGTCACCATCACGGGTGTCGGGGTCGATCGGCCGGGCACCCACCATCTTCGCGACGCGGGTGCCGCCGCCGGCCAGGTCGATCCACCGGACCAGGGAACTGACGCCAATCAGGGTCACAACCGTGGCTGAGGTCAGCAGGCCGTGACTGGAAAGCAGCCAGTCCTGGAAGGCAAGCCCTGAGGTTTCACTCCGGGTAACGAAATACCCGACCAGGCTGACGGCCAGTGTGATCAATACGACCGCCGTCAGAAACAGGAACACAAGAAGACTGGTGTTGCGCCGGGCACTGGCCTGGCGCTGGAAAAAACCGTGATGGGCCATAGGTCAGAGCATCAGAAAGCGACTTTTGGGGCCTGTCGGGCCTCCGGCGACTCAAGTTCAAGTTGCGAGGTTTCCTTGAAGGCGAACATCCCGGCGATGAAGTTATTGGGGAACTGCTCGCGGAAGATGTTGTAGCTCATAACGCCATCGTTGTAGGCCTGGCGGGCAAAGGCAACTCGGTTTTCGGTGCTGGACAGTTCCTCCATCAATTGCTGGATGGTTTCGTTGGCTTTCAGGTCCGGATAGTTCTCTGCCACCGCATAGAAGTTGGCGAGGGCCTTGGTCAGCAGATTTTCAGCGCTGCCCAGGCGTTGGATCTTTGTGCCGTCACCGGGGTCGCGGGCTGCATCCTTTTGGGCGCTGACGGCGTTGTTTCGAGCTTCCATCACCTGGGTGAGAGTCGACTTTTCATGGTCCAGGTAGGCTTTGGCAGCCTCTACAAGGTTAGGGATCAGGTCGTGGCGGCGCTGCAGCTGGACATCGATCTGAGCGAAGCCATTCTTGAACTGGTTTCTCAGCGATACAAGGCGGTTATAGATAAAAACCAGATAGATCACTGCGACGGCGATAACAATCAAACCGATAACGGTAGTTCCCATGGCTACTCCTTGGGGGATTAAGGTTTAGGCGTTATTCTCTGCGAACTGTTCGTGAAATCCCTTAACAAAGGTCTCAAATTCGCGTGGTTGAAGTGGTTTGCTGAAATAATATCCTTGGGCCAGTTGACAACCCCGCTGGCTCAGGTAGTACTCCTGTTCTGCAGTTTCCACACCTTCTGCGACAACGGAAAGGTTCAGGCTCTTTCCGAGGTCGATAATGGTGTTGGCAATTCTGGTATCTTCTTCGTTCACCAATAGATCGCGGATGAACTGTTTGTCGATCTTGAGGTGCTGGACCGGCATCTGCTTCAGGTAGGTGAGGGACGAGTAACCGGTGCCAAAATCGTCCACCGCGATGCTGATCCCCGCCTTGCTCAGGCGATGCAGCTTTTCCACGGCATCCGAAAGGTTGGTCATGAAGCTGGTCTCGGTGACCTCCAGCTCCAGCCGTCCGGCCGGGATATTGTGACGCTGAAGGGTTTCCAGAATATCGTTGACGATGTTGTCCTGACGCAGTTGCACCGCTGACAGGTTAACCGCGATACGCAGTGGCGTGCTTTCGGCCGCCCAGCGGGCTGCCTGCCAGCAAGCCTGTTCGAGTACCCATTGCCCTATCTCGACGATGGTTCCATTGGACTCCGCGACCGGAATGAAATCGTCCGGGGGTACCAGCCCTCGTACCGGGTGGTCCCAACGAAGCAGGGCCTCTGCACCAATAACCCGTTTGCTCTCAAGATTGATCTGGGGTTGATAGACAAGGTGGAGTTGATGGCTGGCAAGAGCCTGGGAGAGGTCTTTCTCAAGTTGCTTCCGGTCCCGGATTTCCTGATCAATGCTGGCAACATAGAATTGGAAGTGATCGTTCCCGTTCTGTTTCGCCAGTGTCATGGTCTGCTCTGCGCTTTGCAGTAACCGGTCCGCCTTGTCGGTGTCTGAGGGGAACAATGCCACACCCAGCGTTGCAGTGGTCGCAACATTCTGTTCTTCGACCAGCATCGGTTCCCCGATACACGCGAGAATTCGTTCGGCCGTGTCTGCCGCCTGGAACCCGTCCCGCAGGCCTTTTTCCACAATAACGAACTGGTCACTGCCAAGCCGGGCGATGGTGAAGCGGGTGCTTCCGAGCTTGGCGACAAGTCTGTCTGCGATGATCTGCAATATGATGTCGCCGGTGCGGAAGCCGCACTGTTCGTTAACGGATTTGAAGTCGTCTATGCCGCAGACCATCAGGGATAGAACGCTATTGCGCTTCCTGGCTTCCTGTATGTCCCGTTCCAGCAGCTCCATAAAGGTGTCGCGGCTCGGAAGGCCCGTGAGTTGATCGTAGCGTGAAAGTCGGCTGACCCTGTCCTCCGCCTCACGATGGCGTGTCTGACTGTCACCAATGGCCACCAACAGGTTGTTGGTGGCGTTGACCCAGAGCCCCAGTTCGTCACGCTGGTGTCCCGCCGGAATGGTCACTAGGCGATCATCCGGGTGTTCCGGGTCTACCTGCTTGACCGAGCGGACAATGCGCAGGAGGGGGCGGGTCAGAAGCAGGTGGAACACGAAGTAGAGGACCATTCCGAGAATCAGCGCCGTTGCCACGCCGGAGGCAAAAGTAACAGTCGCCCGATTAAGCCAGGTTTTCGCTGCGGGAGCCGTGTCGTAATGGACCTCAAGGTACCCGTACACAGTATTCGGATCGCCATCGCGAACGAGGGGAGTGCGATACAGTCTTTCGGGTTCAAAAATCGGGTCAGTGACGGGGCGGAAGGTTGTTTGTTGCAGTGGTCGGTTCCGGTTGCCCAGGGCCTCACCGTCAGGATGGGCGATTCGGGCCATGCGCACGGCCTCCCGGGCAAAAAGGCCATCAACCACTTGCTGCGCCAGTTCCGAATCGATGCTGAAGACAGCCTGTGTTGCCGCGTCCCTGACCATGGAAATGGTCTGGTCCGCCTGACTGTCGAGGTCCATGGAGACACGCCTAGCGTCCAGGATAACCTGTACGGTACTGACTAGGACGCCACTCAGGAGGGCTATGGCAAAAATCCACCAAAAAATACGATAGCCCAGGCGATGTTCAACCTCGAAGGAGTTTTTCATTCAGGCCTGTTTGTCATCCGTTTCTTCGGGAGGTCATGGTCGCATAATTTCCAAGACTTCGGGAGCTACGCGCCCGGCTGGCTTGTAAGTATGGTCCAGAGTCGGCGTAACCTCGTTGAGTATCGGCGATTTTTTCAGAGAATGCAGGGTGGGCGTGTATCAATTTGTTAGGTTTTCGTTCCCCTGGATACACAAACGCCCGCTACGGCGCGGGCGTTTGTGTTGCAGCGGTCTTCAGCTGCGGTCTGTCAGTCATTCTGCATGTCTGATCAGGCCAGGTTTTCGTTTACGAAATCCCAGTTGACCAGATTCCAGAAGGCTTCCAGATAGTTCGGGCGGGAGTTGCGATAGTCGATGTAGTAGGCGTGCTCCCACACGTCGACGGTCAGTACGGGCTTGTCTGCACCGGTCAGCGGGGTTTCCGCGTTGCTGGTGTTAACAATGGCCACGCTGCCGTCGGCCTTCTTGACGAGCCAGGTCCAGCCAGAACCGAAGTTGTTGGCGGCCTTGTCGTTGAACTCTTTCTTGAAGTCTTCGAACGAACCAAACGCTTTCTCGATAGCGTCCTTGGCAGCGCCAGTCGGTGCACCACCGCCATTCGGGCTCAGGCAGTTCCAGTAGAAGGTGTGGTTCCAGACCTGTGCGGCGTTGTTGAACAGCGGGCCGCTGGCACTCTTGATAATGTCTTCAAGAGATTTGTTGGCATTGTCCGTACCTTCGACCAGGCCGTTGAGCTTGGTCACATAGGTGTTGTGGTGTTTGCCATAATGGTACTCAAGGGTTTCCTGGGAGATGTGCGGTTCCAGGGCGTTCTTTTCATAGGGTAGTGCGGGAAGTTCAAATGCCATGAGGTCGTTCTCCCTGTCTCTCTGTTTTATGTGGATGTACAGTGGGCCAATATAAGGGCGATTTGAGCTATATCAACCCCTTGGTGTTAAAGAACTTTTAAACTCCGGGCTGCCCGGAAGGAACTGTGCGCAGTTACGGACGCGCCAGACCAGTTCCTCATAGCTGTCTGCCAGAATGTTTACGTGGCCAAGCTTTCGGCCCGGACGCTCCCCCTTATTATAGAGGTGTAAATGCGCGTACGGCAGTTCAAGTATGCGGTTCAGCTCACCGTGCTCACCAATGATGTTGATCATGCAGCTGAGGCCCCGCGGTTCCGTGTTACCGAGAGGGTGTCCGCTTATAGCCCGGATGTGATTCTCGAACTGGCTTGTCATCGCGCCTTCGATGGTCCAGTGACCGGAGTTGTGGACCCGCGGCGCCATTTCGTTGGCAATCAGCCCGTTTTCCGTTTCGAACAGCTCGAGAGTCAGTACGCCAACGTAGTTCAATTCGTTCAGTAAGGCACGAATATGCCGCTCGGCATCTTCCTGGATCGACCTGTCCAGATCAGGCGCAGGTGCGATGGAATATCGAAGAATGCCCTCGTGATGGGTGTTTTCCGTCATCGGATAGAAGGCCACGTCCCCATCCTCTGCACGCACTGCGATCATGGACACTTCGCGGGTGAAGTCGACAAATTTCTCGACAATCAGCCGTGGGTGTCCGATAGAGGCCCAGGCGTCGGCTGCATCCTCGGGACTGCGGAGTACCGCCTGGCCCTTGCCGTCATACCCTTCCGTGTTGGACTTCGCCACAACCGGGCAGCCAAGCTCTTCGGCTGCAGCCCGAAGAGATTCAGCGCTGTCGGCGATTCGCCACGCCGGGGTGGGGATGCCCAGTTGACCGAACAGCGTCTTTTCCAGTTCCCGGTTCTGGCAGACCTGAAGGGCGCGTGGGCAGGGGTGAACCGGTTTAACTTCGGCCAGCTTCTCGGCTACACTCACCGGCAGGTGCTCGAATTCGTAGGTGACACGGTCTACCCGTGACAGGAAGTCGTCCTGATATTGCCCTTCGCGATCAATAATGACTTCCCCGAGTCCGGCGCTTGGGCTGCCTGACATGTCATAGAAAACAAAGGTCTTGGCCAGCGGGTAACCGGCGAGGGCGAGCATGCGTCCAAGTTGGCCTGCACCTAAGACACCAATTCTCATCTTCATTCTCCTGCCATCGTGCGGCAAATTAAGCGTTCAGTTCGAGCGACGTCGCAATGTTTTACTGTTGCCTCGGGTCCGGGTTGTCCAGAACCGTTTGCGTCTGGGAGGCCCTGAATGCGTCAACGGCCTTGCGAACGTCGTCGTTGGCGGTGCCCACAATCTGGGCGGCCAGCAGGCCGGCATTGGTTGCCCCCGCTTTGCCAATGGCCAGGGTGCCTACCGCAATGCCGCCCGGCATCTGGACAATGGATAGCAGCGAGTCGAGACCGTTGAGTGCCTTGGACTGGACAGGAACCCCCAGAACCGGCAGGGAGGTTTGTGAGGCGACCATGCCCGGAAGGTGTGCGGCACCGCCGGCACCGGCAATAATCACTTTCAGGCCCCGGTCCGAGGCAGTCTTGGCATAATCGAACAGCAGGTCGGGCGTGCGGTGAGCCGAGACCACTTTGGTTTCGTAGGCGACGCCAAGCTTCTCAAGCATCTGCGCGGCGTGTTCCATAGTGGGCCAGTCCGATTTGGAGCCCATGATGAGTCCTACAAGCGGCTGCATAAGCAACGGTCCTGTGATAATTGGAAAGCCGGCCATTGTATGTTTTGGCTACTTACCATGCAACAAAGCCTGACCGCTCCGCGAATTGTCCCGCGCGGGAAAATCAGGGCTCCATTTCACCAAGTTTATAAGTGCATGTATTATCGGGTCTTGAGGTAAGGCCCGTCCATATTCAGGAGTTGTAATGGAACCAATCCGCCCAGATGACGATGAACTCAGATCCGAGACCCCGATTATCCGCGCCGAGCGCGGGGATTCGGAGCAGGCAAAAACAGAAGGCTCCTCCCGGGGTGGTGGAAGGAAGCCGTCCAGGGATGATGGTTCCGGAAAGGGAGGGGGAAAGGGCGCCGGCCGTGGCGGAAAGTCGCTTTTGTGGCTCGTTTTAATTGCGGTTGCCGGGGCCGCACTCGGCGGCTGGTATTCGCAGAATCAAAGGATCGAGGCTCTGGAAGGGCAGTTGGAGGAGGCGGATTATTGGGCCCGGCAAAGCAAGCTGGCGCTGGCTCGATTCGAAGGGGAGCTGTCGGAAACCGGAGAAAGTCTGCAGGAACGTGGCGCCTCGCTTTCGGAGCAGATTGCGGCCCATGACAAAGCTCTGAAATCTGCCAACAGCGAAATCGGGAAGCTGTGGGTCGTGGCAAATGAGCGGAACAAGGCGCGATTGAATGAGCATCAGGAACGGTTGTCCGCCATCGAACAGGGCCTCGCAGAAAACGCGGAGGCGCTGGCAGCGCTGGAAACCTCGGTCGATCAGGTGAACCGTTCATTGTCCGCCGACATTGCCGCGCTGAAAGAACAGACCCAAACGTCCATCGTTGCACTTCAGGAATCCACGCGGCAGGCCACGGATCAGTTGACCAGCCTCAGTCAGCAGATGGCTGATGTGGATCAGGTGATTGATAATCGCATCCGTCGTTTCGAGCAGGAACAGAAGTTGGGCATCAGCGGCATGGAAGGCCGTATCACCGCCCTTGAAAAGACGTCGGATGGCTTTGCTGGCGAGAGCAGTGTCAGGTCGCTGCAGAACGAGGTGGCAAGTCTCAAGCGCACGGTTCAGGCAATAGACTCTTCCAGGGCCCAAATGACGTCGCGCCTGGTTCGTCTGTCTGAAGAAGTGAACATGCTGCGATCTCAGGTGTCCCGCAACTGAGGCTTGGGAACGGGGTCCCCCGGCGCTTGGGTCGTTTGTAACGGATTGTATTCATCCCTTTGCGGTAGCTCTCATTTCTGACCGCGAGCAGTTGTTATCATCAGGCTACTCGCGGAAAGATGAAGAGTGAACAACAATGAAAACCCAAACGCCCCCAGCCGTTTCGGCTGGTATCTCGTTGCCTGCGCTGGCCGCCAGGGTCCTGCTTGCGTCAGTGCTGCTGCTCAGCTCCGGTTGTACGATCTATCAGTCCATCGGCAAGAGCGTGGGCGCGTTCCTGCACCCGGTCTCTGGTCCCGATTTCGTACACATCCCTGACGATGAATGGGACCGGGAGAACGCTCTGCTCTACTTCTATCGCACCCACTCCCAATGGGCGGCCGATGAAATCGAATCCCCCAGCGTCTACATCGACGACAAGCACTATTTCAATATTCGCAACGACAGCTATACCTGGCTTGAAGTCAGCCCGGGCGAGCGGCACATTGCCATGCGGCGCCCGCTGCTGGGACTGGAAGGCCTGAACTCGTTCAGCCTGAGTCTGATTGCCGACGCTGCCCTGAGGGTTGAGCCAGGGAAGATCTACTACTTGCGTTACAACGAACTGACGGAGCCCGAACAGGCCCATCCGGATCTGGATCCAGAGCATCCGCTGGCCCAGGGCGACTTGCAGCTGGTTACACGGCGGTATGCCATGCAGGCGGGTGAGATTGTCAGCACACGCTTCCTCAACAGCGATCTCCTCGCCCCAAACCATGCGGCGACCTCGATCGTTGAGACCAACGAGGACATGGACTACGAGCGCAAGATGGTGATGCTGGAAGAGGAGCGGGAACTGGAAATTGAACGCCTGAAAGAAGAGGGCAAATACGAATCAGCGTCCTGGTTCTGGCCTTTCGGTGGTGGCCCCACGGTTCCCCTGGAATCCGAGGAAAAGATGGAGCAGCTCGAACGGGAGTACGCGCAGCTCGAGCTCGAGCGGGAGCGCCGGGAAGAAGCGGAATCGGGTGGAGGCTGGTGGATCTTTTGACGGATTGGCCCAAGCGACAGGGAATGTGATCGATTTCACAATTGTCGAGTCGGGTTACGGTTACTACACTGACATCGGTTGAAACATTCAGGAAGTCAAAACCATGTCCTTTAAGGATTCGTTACAGGGCCGGCTCGAGAAGCTTGCCGACGAGGTAGTGCCTCAGTTGCAGGGCGCCTGGAAAGATGTCCGGAAACGGCTGGATGAGCTGAATTGCTCGCTGGCCAATCGTGCGGTTCCGGAGCATCGGCGCTCCAAAGTCAGCGAGCTGTCGTTGCGCCAGAAAGCCGAGCAGGCGGGGCAGGGGCGATCGAATTTAAAGGTTGTCAAAAGCTCTCGGAAGACGGTTGTCAAATAATACTGATTGCTTAAAAAATGCCCGATTCTTAAGGGGTTGGAAGTTTTTTAGGGTTTTTCCCGGAAAACATTTGACACCGTCAGTGAAATGCTTAAAATGCGCGTCTCACTTGGTCGAGACAGCAAGTCTGCTTCGGCAATCAGCGCCTGGCGTTGCAAGTGAGGGCCTTTGAAAGGTTTCCAAGATGGAAAGCCCGAAAGTGGGTGGTTAGCTCAGCTGGGAGAGCATCGCCCTTACAAGGCGAGGGTCACTGGTTCGATCCCAGTACCACCCACCACTTTCAAAGTGCATCACCGGATCACCCCATCCGGTTTTAGGTTCGGACCCTCAGGGTCAGAATTGATGCGGAGCGGTAGTTCAGTTGGTTAGAATACCGGCCTGTCACGCCGGGGGTCGCGGGTTCGAGTCCCGTCCGCTCCGCCATTTTATTCCCGGGTGGTTAGCTCAGCTGGGAGAGCATCGCCCTTACAAGGCGAGGGTCGCAGGTTCGATCCCTGCACCACCCACCAGAATTCCTGAAAAGGCAGGCCCTCGGGCCTGCCTTTTTTATTGCCTACTTGCCAATCAGCGACTGGCCGCAAACCCTCACCACGTTGCCATTGACACCATTGGATGCCGGATTGCAGTACCAGGCAATGGCTTCGGCAACATCGACAGGCAGGCCGCCCTGGGACAGGCTGTTCATTCGTCGGCCAGCTTCTCGGATGGTCATCGGCATTGATGCGGTCATCTGGGTTTCGATGAACCCCGGAGCAATGGCGTTGATGGTGATGCCATTCTTCAACTGTTTCGCCATCGCTTCCACGTAACCAATGACGCCGCTCTTGGCTGTTGAGTAGTTGGTCTGCCCGAAGTTTCCGGCAATCCCGCTGATGGAAGAAATGCACACAATACGTCCGTTTTCGCGCAGCAATTCCCGGTGAGCCAGTTCTTCGTCAATGAACTCTTCAGCACTCAGATTGACGGCAATGGTCATGTCCCAGAAATGCTCGGGCATATTGCCGAGGGTCTTGTCGCGGGTGATGCCGGCGTTGTGGATGACCAGATCGACACCCTCGAAGTGTTCCTGGATGAAATCCGCAATCAGCTTGGGCGCAGCCTTGTCAGTGATGTCGCAGGCCAGGGCCTTGCCGTTGATGGCATCGGTCACCTTCTGCAGTTCGGCCATCGCAGGAGGGATATCCAGTCCAACCACGGTGGCGCCGTCCCGGGCCAGAGTCTGGGCAATGGCGGCGCCGATTCCGCGTGAAGCGCCGGTTACCAGCGCGACCTTGCCGGTCAGGGGGTTAACCGGACTGGTGGCCGGCGCGGCTGTGCTCTTACCGACGCGGACAACCTGGCCCGAAACATAGGCAGAACGGACGGACAGGAAAAAGCGAACGGTAGAGTCCAGCTGTTTCTCTGCTCCGGGCGCTATCCGGACGAGGTTAGCGGTTGAGCCTTTCTTTCCGATCTCCTTGCCGACGCTTCGCACGAATCCTTCCAGGGCTTGCTGGGCGGCGGCCTGGGGTGCTTTCCGGCAAGTGCTCGGGTTCTGGCCAATCACCAGGACCCGAGCATTGCCAGTGAGTTTCTTGATGGTCGGATGGAAGAAGTCGTACACCGCTCTCAGTTCGTCGGGATTCTTGAGGCCGGTGGCGTCGAAGATCAGGGCGGAAAAGGTCTGCTCGACGCTCTGGGACAGGTCCAGCGCTTTGGCCTTGTTGCCCGCCTTTGCCGAGTCTGTGAGCGAATCCACGCCGGCGGCATGATGCAGGTTAGCCGCACTGGCGCCCAGAATGCTGCCCAGTGTTGAAACGACTTTACCGCCGGTGCCGGCACCGATGAGCACGTCACCCTCGATAAACGGCTGGTCCGGGCGCTGCAGACGTTTAAGCGGAACCGGGGAGGGCAGGCCCAGCGATTGGGCAGCGGTCTTGCCCACCGGCGTATTGACGAATTTAAGGTAGAGGTCAGACATAGGTTCTTCCTTGTGGTTGCTATGGGGCATCTTGGATGCGAATCGACCTACAGGGTAAAGAATCGGCCAGTTTTTGTATTGACTCAACGCATGGGGCTCATTGTCAGGCATGCCAATGAGCGACTAGTCTTTCGGGTTAGACTGCTTTCAGGTTAAACACTTCCAGCAAGGACATCATCATGGCACAGGCATCGAAAACCACTCAAAAGAAAGCGCCCGCACCGGCAAAAAAGTCCGCGTCCTCCAGCAATGGCGTCCGTCGTGTTGCCATTATTGGTGGTAACCGGATTCCGTTCGCCAAATCGAATACCGCCTACAGCAAGATCAGCAACCAGGAATTGCTGACCTCCGCGCTGCGGGGCCTGGTTGATCGCTACAGCCTTCAGGGGCAGCGTCTCGGTGAAGTGGCTGCCGGTGCGGTGATCAAGCATTCCCGCGACTTCAATCTGACCCGGGAATCGGTGCTCAGTTGCGGCCTGGCGCCTGAGACGCCGGCCTACGACATTCAGCAGGCCTGTGGTACGGGGCTCGAGGCGGCCATTCTGGTAGCTAACAAGATCGCTCTGGGGCAGATCGAATGCGGTATTGCCGGCGGTGCGGACACCACGTCCGATGCCCCGATTGGCGTGGGCGAGGGGCTGCGGGAGATCCTTCTGGATCTCAACCGGGCGAAGACGGCAAAAGAGCGGCTGAAGATACTTGCTCGCTTCCGTCCGGGGCACCTGGTTCCTGAGTTTCCGGAGAACGGGGAGCCTCGTACCGGTATGTCCATGGGGGACCATGCCCAGGTGACAGCTCGGGAGTGGGGAATTGCCCGTGAAGATCAGGACCAGTTGGCGATGGAGAGCCATCATAAGCTGGCAAAGGCCTATGAAGAGGGCTTCTTCGTAGATCTGATGACACCCCTGGCCGGTCTGGAGCGGGATAACATACTGCGCCCGGATACTTCGCTGGAGAAACTGGCCACCCTGAAACCCTGTTTCGACCGCGACAACGGCACCATGACCGCGGCCAACAGCACCGCCCTGACCGACGGGGCGTCCTGTGTGCTGCTAGCCAGTGAGGAATGGGCCAAAGCGAACAACTACGAGGTCAAAGCCTGGTTGACCTTCTCTGAGGTCGCAGCGGTGGATTTTGTGGAGAAGAAAGAAGGCTTGCTCATGGCGCCGGCATACGCGGTACCGAGAATGCTGGATAAAGCCGGGTTGAGCCTTCAGGATTTTGACTTTTACGAGATTCACGAGGCCTTTGCCTCGCAGGTGCTGTCCACGCTCAAGGCCTGGGAAGATCCGGAGTTCTGTAAGGACCGCCTGGGTCTTGATAAGCCTCTGGGGAGCATTGATCGCTCCAAGCTCAACGTCAAGGGCAGCAGTCTCGCAGCAGGACATCCGTTTGCCGCTACCGGTGGGCGCATCGTCGCCACCCTCGCGAAGTTGCTCGAAGAGAAGGGCACTGGGCGCGGCCTGATTTCCATTTGTGCGGCCGGTGGTCAGGGGGTTACTGCCATCCTGGAGCGCTGAGTTCCGGAAAATTCCAATTTAGCTTTGACAGGCTAGGCTTCAGCCCTTATTATGCGCGCCACGTTGATCGGGGGATTCCCCGAGAAAACAGCCAGTTTGATGCGGGGTGGAGCAGTCTGGTAGCTCGTCGGGCTCATAACCCGAAGGTCGTTGGTTCGAATCCAGCCCCCGCTACCATATATGAGAAAGGCAGATCGGTAGTTTACCGGTCTGCCTTTTTCGTTTATGGACGCGCGCCCCTTTCCGAGGAATACCGGGGCAACTTTATTTTTTCTGACCCGTCCAGTTTTTTCTTTCCTGAAAATTTTCTGACTCTTTGATTCCGTTTGAAATGGAAAGGGCTTCTATAAAGGAGCAAAAACTGCGCAAATCGCATTTTTGTGAAAGAAACGTAATATTCTTGCTGAATAAATCGGATTCTGGGCAGGTGATGTGCCCACAAATTTCGAAAACATAGAGTGTTACAAAATGTAAGTTTATTAATATTTAATCTTTCACCACATTTCAAAAATGTGAACCCCGTCAAAAAAGCCCCCGTAAAATTGTGATAGTCCGACGGCGCTGTCGTTTGATCCGCGCATCGAGTCCATGTGACCGTGCATAAGTGCGTGCCGAACAGGTAGTTGGCTGATCCAGACTCTTTTGGGAGGAGTGATACCTCCCGTTAACGACGTTTATGGTCAGAGCATCGGGGGATTCGAATGAAAATTAGCATCTTTGGGATGGGGTACGTCGGCGTCGTGTGCACGGCGTGTTTGGCAAAACGAGGCCACAACGTAACAGGGGTAGATGTTTCACCATCAAAGCTAGGTCTGATAAATGACGGCATTTCTCCGATTGTGGAGCCAGGACTGGAGAGCTTGCTGCAGTCCGGCAGGGCAGAAGGTTATATCGAAGTGACCTTGAACGGCTACAAAGCGGTTCATGATACAGAGCTTTCCATGATCTGTGTGGGCACGCCGAGCAAACCCAACGGAGGCCTCGAGTTGCAGTTCGTGGAGCGGGTCTGCCAGGAGATTGGTCGAGCGCTCAAAGACAAAGATAGCTGGCATCTGGTTGTGGTACGCAGCACCGTGCTGCCAGGCACGGTGAGCGAATTGATCATTCCGATTCTCGAAGAGCATTCTGGCAAAAAGGCTGGTTGGGAGTTCGGTCTGTGCATGAATCCGGAGTTCCTGAGAGAAAGCACAGCGATTCACGATTTTGATCATCCGCCGATGACGGTGATTGGTGAACTTGATACGCAGTCTGGCGACCTGTTAGCTCGTCTTTACGAAGATCTCGACGCACCCATTGTCCGCAAAACGATCGAAACTGCAGAGATGATCAAATACACCTGCAACGTCTGGCATGCCACCAAGGTGACGTTCGCCAACGAGATTGGAAACATTGCCAAAACCCTGGGCGTGGATGGCCGGGATGTTATGGACGTGGTGTGCAAGGACAGCAAGCTGAACATATCCCGATACTACATGCGTCCGGGATTCGCCTTCGGCGGCTCCTGTCTCCCCAAGGACGTGCGAGCACTGGCCTACCGGGCCAATCAGCTGGATGTAAGGCATCCGTTGCTGAGTTCGATCATGGACAGCAACAACGAGCAGGTCCGGCGCGCTTTCAATATTGTTACCGGATGTGGCTCTCGCAAGATCGGGATGCTTGGTCTGAGCTTCAAGGCAAATACCGATGATCTGAGAGAGAGCCCACTGGTGGAGTTGTCCGAGCTGTTAATTGGCAAAGGCTATCAGCTCCAGATATTTGATCGAAATGTCGATCAGGCCCGCACTTTTGGCGCCAATCAGGAATACATCAACGGCAAGATACCGCACCTCGCCGAGCTGTTGGCGAAGGAGCTGCGCGACGTGATTGAGTGGGCAGATGTGATCGTGCTGGGCAACAACGATCAGTCCTTTGAAGCAATCGCGGCAGAGGTTCCGGAAGGGAAGCAGGTCGTTGATCTGGTTGGTTTCATGAAAACCCGGTCAAACGGTACTTCCGTAGGGATCTGCTGGTAAACAACCTGACACCGCCAACGGTCGGGCGTAAGGCTCGCGTGACCGTTGGCGGCCTCCGGAGAAACGGGCCATGATCCGGTTCGAAAACAACGGGCTGACGCGGGTTGGGGGCTGGTGCTTCTATCTGGCCCTGCTCGGTTTAATGGCGTTGGCTCTGCCGCGGGAATTCTTCATACCTGGTGGCGCACACTTCATCCTGTTGATCGGCAGCATTGGTCTATGGCGATACTCTGTGGGACTGATGCACTTTGCCCGCGGAATGTACTTTCTACACGTTTCCTTTCCCCTCGCCCGTCGGCAGGCCCGGCTGCTTGGCGACGCCGCCACGCCCTCCCATGTTTATCTGATGGTAACCAGCTTTCGTATCGATAGCCGAACTACCGCCCAGGTATACGATTCCATCATTTGCGAAGCCATGCGGAGTGAATGGCCGACCACAGTGGTTGCGTCGGTCGTCGAGTTATCGGACGAAATGCTCATGCGTTCCCTCTGGCGCAAACGGAAGCCGTCTCAGCGCGTAAGCCTGAAGGTAGTGCGTATTCCCGGCACCGGTAAGCGAGATGGCCTCGCGTACGGCTTTCGAGCTATCTCCCGGGATCTGCCCGATGATAACGCCATTGTTGCCGTGATTGACGGGGACACGGTGCTTAACCCGGGGGTTGTTGCCAGGACCGCACCTTATTTCAAACTGATGCCGACTGTGGGCGCACTGACGACCAACGAATTTTGCGAGGTTCAGGGCAGTTACCTGATGTCCGAGTGGCACAAGCTCCGCTTCGCCCAGCGCCATGTCGCCATGTGCTCGATGGCGTTATCACGTCGGGTTCTGACACTGACCGGCAGGATGTCCGTGTTTCGTGCCAGCGTTGTCACACAGCCGGAGTTTATTGCGGACGTTGAATACGACAACCTCCGGCACTGGCGACTAGGGCAGTTCCGGTTTTTGACGGGCGACGATAAGTCCAGCTGGTTCAGTGTCATGCGTCTTGGCTACGACACCTTCTATGTTCCTGACGCCTCCATCAATACCGTTGAGCATCCGCCAGATCCCAGGTTTTTGCGCTCGGCCCGCCAGCTGATGTTCCGCTGGTACGGCAACAACCTGCGACAGAATTCCCGGGCCACCAAACTGGGTCCAAGCCGGCTTGGATGGTTCACCTGCTACGTCTTGTGGGATCAGAGAATCTCCATGTGGACGACGATTCTGGGACCCACCGCTGCGATTATCGCTGCCATCAAATATTCCGGCGTAGTACTGATCATGTATCTGCTCTGGATTGGTCTGACCCGCCTGGCCTTGACGCTGTTGCTGACGGCCAGCGGCCACCGGATTGGTCCGGCGTTTCCGATCATTCTGTATTTCAACCAGATTTTCGGGTCGCTGGTAAAGATTTACGTGTTCTTCCGGCTCGACCGGCAGTCTTGGACACGTCAGAAAACCAAATTCAATGCCGACACCGCCTCGTTTCAGCAGCGCTTCAATCGCTGGTCGTCGCGGGTCATGACTTTTGCTGCCGGTAGCATTTTTCTGGTGGTGGCGGTCGCAATCGTTTGACGTAAGCCGACGCGACTAACGGATTAGGGTAGATACACAACATACGGGGACAGCCAAGATGACTACTACCGCGGTTCAGCCGCAACTCGTCCACGAATCCGAGGCTCAGCGGCAATATGCGAGGGTGAAGATCCCGGCGACGCTGGTCGTGGATATCGACGGTCAGTCCCGCACCCTTCCAATTCACGACCTTTCAGCCGGCGGCTTCAGCCTGAAACAGCCGAATGATCAGCTCACTCGAAACCAGGTCTATAGCGGCCGGCTGGTGTTTCAAATTGATGGGCTGGACCTTGGTATGGAAGTCCGGTTTGTGCCCAAAAACCAGGATTCCGACGCGGGGCGCTATGGTTATGAGTTTCAGGAGCTGGGGGCGAGCGAAGTCTCCACCTTGCGGTATGTCATTACCTCGTTTCTAAGTGGTGAGGTGGTGTCGGCCGGCGACGTGCTCAATACACTGTCACGGGAAAACTTCACCCGAACCCGCAAAAACAAGGGGGGAGAGGATTTGGGGGGCTTTGCCCGCGCCAGGGCCCTGATCGGCAGCCTGTTATTCATGTTGGTAGGCCTGGGGGCGGCAAGCTTCGTTCTCTGGCAATTGTGGCAGATGTACTTTGTTACCCGGGCAGAGTCTGCCATGGTCGGCGCGGAACAGGTGTCCATCACCGTGCCCAAGGACGCTCGGGTGACCACGTTAGTGAAAACAGGGCAGCAGGTCGAGGCGGGTGCGGTGATCGCCACCTTCGATGCGCCCATGCTGTCGTACGTCGCTGACCTCCTGGGAGAAGGCGACTACACCGTTGAACAGATTGAGGAGCTGTTAGGCCAGAGCGTGCGCGGTACATTGACCAGCCCCTGTGATTGCACCGTGGCTAATCTCAGACCGGCAAAGGATCACTATATGGCCAAAGGGGATCAACTGGCATTGTTGGCCCCTGCAAACGCCAGTGTCCACGTAATTGCCCGCTTCAAGTTTGAGGACGGAGAGCATCTTGAAGAAGGGCAGACGGTGACATTGAAATTGCCCGGTGGCGAAGCCCAGGCCGGGACCATCAGTGCGCTGTACGTGGATGCCCGACAACCCAATCAGCCGGGCACGGCGATCAACACCCTGATTGAGGCCAACCAGCCACTGCCAATATCCGCCATCGGTCGGCCCATCCGTGTGACTGTTGAGCCGTTTCAGAACTCGGTTCTAAATGCCGTCCTGGCCGGGCCGGCGGGTAATCCCTGAGGGGCGCGTGATGAAATTGCGGGAGGTGGGGATGGTCGCAGTGCTGCTCGGTGCCCTCACCGGCTGCAGCAGCCTGCGAGATCTGCCTGATCTGGATCGGGCGGAGCAGGACTTGGCTCAGGGCAGGACCGACCGGGCCCAGTCGCAGCTTGAGGCTCTGGCGGGCTTTGGCATTGCCGATGCCCAGGTGGATCTTGGGGATTTCTACCGTGACTCTGACAGCGCTTCCGCACTGGAAGCAGCTTTGACCTGGTACCACCACGCTGCTGAGCAGGGCAGCGAGCGGGCCTGGCTGCGCCTTGGCAAGCTGTATGCGCGGGAAGGCACCACCGCTGAGCAGCGGGCTGTTGCTGAAAGCTACCTGCGGCAGTCGCTCGCAGCTGGTGACGACAGCGCCTTGATCGCCCTGATCAACCTGTATCTGGAATACCCTGCCGAATTTACACATCGGAATGTTCTGGCGTTGATTGAACAAGGCGAGTCTGAGGGTAATCCGTCGGCGAGCTATGCGCGGGTCCTTTACTACCAGCTCACGGGCGAGTTTGATGCGCGCATGGCAGAGATTGAGTCTCTGTGCGCACCGGCAGTGCTGGCGGAGCCGGCATGTATGTCGGTGCTGGCACGCATTTATATGCAGGAGGGGCGTGAAGCAGATCTGGATGGTCTGATTCGGCAGGCCCGCAGTGCCTGGGAAACCGGCGAAATAGACGATACCGATCTGTATCAGTTTGCAGGGTTCCTCGCCAGTGATGAGGCCCCGAACCCCAAAGTGGGCGAGAGTTACCGGCTTTATCAATTGTTGATTCCGGGTCACGTGCCCGCCCTGACCGAATCATCGCGGCTGGCTCTGGATAACCCTTATCTTGCCGATTCTGAGGTGATTCTGGGAGCGCTGGAACAGGCGAGAACGGCGGGCGACCTTCGGGCCTCTCTGACACTGGCCCGAATTTACGAACTTGGACGAATTGCACCGGCGGATCCACAGAAGGCCCTTGCCTACGCAGAGGAGGCCAGGCCCCGCTATCCGGCAGCGGATTACACCATTGGACGCATCTACAAGCGTGGCTATCTGGGCAAGCCCGACCCCGGAAAAGCACTCGATTACCTGCTTTCGGCAGCCCGCCGTGGCTATCCAAAGGCGGACTTTCTGCTCGCCCGACTGTTCTGGGAAGGCAAGGGGGTCGCCATCAATCCGGTTTACGCCTGGTCGTTCGCCACTCTGGCTCTGGAAGGCGAGGTGGCCCAGGCGCACGAGCTACTGGATGAAATGGCTCAGACCACGCCCTTGAGTGTGCGGCAGGAGGCGGAGCGACTGAGCCAACGGGAGCTGATCTCTCGCCAGCAGCAGCCTCTGGATTTGCTTCAGCAATCGATAGCTGGAGGAGGCTAGGGGATGCTCTTAAAGCGCCACCAAAAGCTAATAATGGCTGTGTCCCTGGCTGGGGGATTTGGCCTGACCGCGTGGCCTGCCGGAGTTTACGGGCAAGACGAAACGGTGTCTGTCGATAAAGGCGAAAACTCCGCAAGCAACGAGGAGGCACCTCCACAGCAAGCGGAGGCATACGAAGGGCCCACGTTGTTGGTGCAGTCCACCCGCGCCCAGATAAGCCTGATCAGTGAGGGCGATCGTCGCCTTGGACTGGCGCCCGGCGGGGAGACCGATTCCAACGATCTGGCGGTTGACATCAAACCGGAGTGGTACTGGCAACTTGCGCCAAAGTGGCGAGCCAAACTTGTGTTGCAGGGCTTTGCGGCCACCGGGGTGGTGGATGTGACCGAGGAAACCGGTGGCTCTCCGACCGATGGTTTTCTGGCTCTGCGAGAGGCGTGGGTGGATTATCGCGGCCTGAGCGACTACCCGGGCGAATCACTGCGCTTTGGCCGTGAGCGGCTTGAGGAAGCCACTGGGTTGTGGTGGGACGACGACATTATGCTCGCCCGCTGGATTTTCAATACCACACTTCTGCAGTCCACAGCTGGCATTGCCCAGAAGTTTTCTGAAATGCGCACCGATCAGCCACGGGTGCTTGAACCGGAACGGGACATCGCCCGGTTTTTTGCCGCCAGCCGCTGGCAATGGCGCAGCGGGCATTATGCCGGCTTGCTGCTGACTCACGCCGAGGGTTACGGCGATCAAGCCGTTGACTACGCAACTCGAGGCGAAGTGGCGAGCGAGCGTGATCCCTCCCTGACCTGGATTGGTCTTTCGGCTGACAACGGCTATTTCGACTGGCGTGCCAATGAAAGCTGGCAGTACTCGGCAACTCTGGCGGCAGTCACCGGCTCCGAGCAGAGCAGCATCAGCTCGTCCGATTCGACCGGCGGATTCACTCGCCGCGAACAAGGTGTAGATGGCTGGGCGGTAGACCTGGGCCTCAGAGTCCAACTGGCTGAATCGCCCCGCTGGTTGGTGGGTGGTCACTGGGCCATGGCGTCAGGCGGTGGCGATGCCGGTAGCAGTAATGGCTTTCGCCAGACGGGTATTGAGAGCAACCGCTCACGTTTTACCGGAAGTCGATCGCTGGTCCAGCGCTTTGGTGAGGCCTTTCAGCCGGAGTGGCGCAATCTTGAATCGGCCACAGTGTATACCTCGGTGAATAGCGCCAACCACTGGGACGCGAGCCTGATTTACCAGCGCTTCTGGGCGAACGATGTAAACGGCGTTATCGAGTCCGATCTCATCGAACCGGCCCGGCCGCTTCAGTCGGATGATCTCGGGCAGGCGCTGGATCTGGTGGTGGGCTATTTCGGGGATCGTAGCCCGGTCTGGCACGCAATGGATGTGCGGCTTCGGGCCGGGGTGTTTTTCCCTGGCGATGCGTACGGTAGCGGTGCCGACAGTGCCCGCCATCGCGTTCTTCTCGATTTTCTCAAACGATTTTAGGAGAGCGTGATGAACTTCCAGCACCTCCTCGCTCCCGTGTTTTTGATGGCAAGCGCCTGGCTACACGCCGCGTCCGGTGCATCGGACGGGTCGGGAACTCCGCCCCCGGCGGTAGCACCGGAAGACGAAAGCTATGTCTTTGAAGTGCAGTCTGGCGATCTCCTGAATCGTGAAAGGCCGACCTTGCCCGACCTTTCAAGGTTCAGCGCCCAGCAAGTCGAGGCGCATCTCCGGCAGCGTCCCGACGCACCGGGTATCGTGCGGATTGAGCGGATGGTAGGCATTCCGGCACTGGATGATTTTCTGGAAGGGGAACAGGCGCGGGAATGGGTTATCCGGCAGTTCTCATTCCCCAAGGCCATCGTTATCAAGGCAGGACGCGCCACCCTCGAAGACGTGTATCGGCAAATCAACAATGGGCGCGTCATGGAGCGCCTCGCGGAAGGGGTGTACCTGGCCCGTTTACCCATTGCCATCATGCAGGGTGCCACCCTGGTGATCCGGGGGGAAACCTTGAGGCTGTCAGAAGAGCGCGGCGCCTTCCTGGCCAGTGATGGCGGGTTCTTCTTGATCAATGGTCGGCTTGAGGGCTGGCGGGAAGCGGCGAATGGCCCCGCCACGTACCAGGCCAGTGAGGCGTTCCGGCCGTTCTACACCGGCTGGGGCGGCAGCGAAACCTTTGTTCATGGCAGTGAGCTGGCGCATCTGGGCTACAACATGACCAAATCCTACGGCTTTTCCGTTGCCCAGTATTCGGAGGATGACAACGCCATACTCCAGCGCAGCGCTCCCACCGGCTGGCTGATCGAATCGGGTTTCACCGATCTGTACTTCGGTTTCTACAGCTCCCAGGCCGAGGACGTTGCGATCATCAATAATCTGTACCGAAACAGCATTGCCAATGGCATCGACCCCCACGACCATTCCCAGCGCCTGATCATCGCCGGCAATGAGGTTCGCGGCACCCGTGAAAACCACGGCATCTTTATTTCCGGCCAGGTGAATGGCAGCTGGATTTTCGGCAACCGCAGCCACCATAACGGGCGCTCCGGTATCGTGCTGGCCCGACAGAGCAGTGGCAATGTGGTAGCTGACAATGTGGTCTCTGACAACCAGGGCGATGGCATTGGCCTGTACGAGTCTCCGGACAATCTGCTCTGGGGCAATCGCCTGATCAAGAACCAGAGCAATGGTATCCGGGTGCGCAACAGCACCGATGTGTTGTTGTACCGGAACGTGGCCCTGCTGAACGGTACCTACGGCATCTTCGGGCAGCTGAAGGACCTTTCCGATACCGATCGTGATTTTGCCGAAGACGCTTACCGCTTCGCCGTTTCCATGACAGTAGTGGGGGGCAAGCTGGCGGCTAATGCCAGCGGGCCCCTGGCCTCGGACAATCCGCAGTATTTGTCATTGTTCGATGTTGAGATGCGCTTCCCGGGAACGGAAGGGGGTATTCAGTTCGATGGTGCACTGGGGATTCACCAGAGTGCCATTCTGGATGCGCTCATCAACCAGCAGCAGGCCGTGACGTTGCGTCCAGCGCCTCGCGTGTCGTTGAACTAGGGGGCGGCATGGTTTTCTCATCCAACATCTTCCTGTTCCTGTTTTTGCCGGCCTTTCTGGGGTTGTATTACCTCACGCCGTTCCGGTACCGGTCCCTGGTCATTCTGATCGGCAGCTACGCGTTTTACGCCTGGTGGCGGGTGGACTTCCTGCTGCTGTTCGTGGGCGTGACGCTCTGGAACTACGTGATCGGCAACCAGATCTACCGGTCCGGGTTGGGCACCAAGGCGGCCAAACGTTGGGTGGCGTTGGGCATCACCGGCGATCTGGCCACACTGGGCTACTTCAAGTACGCCAATTTCGGGGTGGATAGCCTCAATCAGTTGCTGGTGGGCCTCGGCAGCCAGCCTCTGGAACTGGCGAACATCATCCTGCCCATCGGTATCTCGTTCTACATCTTCCAGGCCATTTCCTACGTGATCGATGTGTACCGGGGGGATACCGAACCCACAAGGCGGTTCATCGATTTTGCCGCCTTCATTGCCCTGTTTCCGCAACTGATTGCCGGCCCCGTGCTGCGCTATAAGGACCTGGCCGGGCAGTTCGCCCACCGTACCCACACGCTGGACAAGTTTGCCGAGGGCGCGAGCCGATTCATGCTGGGATTCGTCAAGAAAGTGTTCATTGCCGATTCTATCGCGCCCCTGGCGGACAATGCCTTCGCCCTGGAGAACCCGACCACGGCGGATGCGTGGCTAGGTGCCCTGGCTTACACCGCCCAACTGTACTTTGACTTCTCCGGTTACTCGGACATGGCCATTGGCCTGGGGCTCATGATGGGCTTCCGGTTCACCGAGAACTTCAACCAGCCCTATGTCAGCCAGAGCATCACCGAGTTCTGGCGTCGCTGGCACATCAGCCTGTCGAGCTGGTTGCGGGACTATCTCTACATTCCGCTGGGGGGCAACCGCCATGGCACGCTGATGAACTACCGCAATCTGCTGCTGACTATGCTGTTGGGCGGACTATGGCACGGCGCGAACTGGACCTTCCTGCTCTGGGGCGCCTGGCACGGTGGTTTGCTGGCCATTGAACGGATGCTGGGGGTATCGAGTGCGCCCACGGGGTTCCGTATCAGCCGGTGGGCGATGACCTTTCTGTTTGTGATCCTTGGCTGGGTCACCTTCCGCGCCACCACGGTTTCCGATGCCTTTGCTTTCTACGGGGCCATGTTCGCCTTCGACGGTGTGGGTTTCAGTTACGACTACTTGCAGGGCATCAGCCGCCTGAATCTGGCCATTCTGGTACTGGCCTTTGCCATTGTAGCGTTCATGGGCGTGCGTGATAGGAGGCAGGTCGGCACGCCGAGGGCTCGTCCGATCCAGTGGCAGGGGGTCAGCATGCTGTTGTTGTTGCCAATTTTTAGCCTGGCGGTGCTCAAGTTGTCTGCGGGCAGCTTCTCACCCTTTCTCTACTTTCAGTTCTGAGGAGGCCGCGACATGTCCAAGGCAGCAAAGCACCTCACTGTGACAGCCTTCATTGTCATTGTCCTTGTGCCTGGGTTGATGGCGTTGGCGCCCCTCAAGAACTATGAGGCTCCTGAACAGGTTGACCCCATCGCCGGGGACTTGGCCCGAGATCTGGAAGCCCACTATGACCAGTCGTTTCCCGTACGGGAATTTGGCACCAACCTTTGGGCGGCTATCCGCTACAACCTGTTTGGCGAGGCGCGCAAAGGTGCGGTGGTGGGCCGTGAGGGCTGGCTGTTTACGGCCGAGGAGTTTTACCCGCCCCCCAACCAGAGCGGCGAGGTTGAAGCCAACCTGCAGCGGATTGCCCATCTGGTGGCTTACCTGGAGCAGCAGGGCATTCCGGTCGTGCTGATGGTGGTGCCCGCCAAAGCCCGGGTATACGAGGACAAGCTGGCCAATGGGAAACCGGCACCGCAGATGCAGAGTCTTTACCCACGCATTCTGCAGCATGTCGAGGGCGAGCAAGTGCTGGTGCCGGATGTTCTGGAAGGTTTGCAGGCGGAAAAGTCGCCCGAAGCCCCTCTGTTCCTGAAAACCGACACCCACTGGACCCCTCGGGGTGCCGATGTGTTTGCGCGCCAGATGGCGGAGCAGATCACGAAGACCTTCCCGTCGCAGGATTGGCACCAGGCCGAATATATCACTCGAGAGCGGGAGCCTCAGAGCCATCGCGGCGACCTGCTCAACTTCATTCCCGTGACCCCCTATCTGACGGCCCTGGGGCCGGAGCCCGACTGGATGACGCCCCATCTAACAGAACCTGCCGAGGCCACCACCGGCGGACTTTTTGGCGGCAAGACGCCACGAGTGACGCTCGTAGGAACCAGTTACAGCGCCAACCCGCTGTGGAACTTTGATGGGGCATTACGCCAGCACCTGGGGGCGGACCTGATCAATGTGGCCGACGAAGGGCACGGGCCCTTCGAGCCGATGGTGGCGTATTTGCGGTCGCAGGATTTTCGCGAGTATCCGCCGGAACTCGTGCTCTGGGAGTTTCCCGAGCGCTACCTCGTCCAGCCTGTCGACAGCGAATCGGTACTGGGCTGGTTTGAACAAACCGAAGAGCAGATGGCGAACGTTTCCAACCGCCGGGGAGGAGTAAAGTGATGAGTGTGAATGAACATCGCAGTCTTGTCGTGCGTATCTGGGCCGCAGCCCTGATCTACCTGTTGTGCGCCATTCCGGCACAGGCCGAAGATGCCCTTTACGCGGCGGATGCCCCGGACGGTGTGGCATTTATCCGGGTACTGAACGCTGGCAGTAGCGGCGAACTTGAATCGGCCTCGGCCGGCGGCAAGCGCTGGGACGAAATTGCGCCGCTGGAGGTCAGCCCCTACCTCTATCTTCCTCCGGGCAGTCATTCCATCAGCGCTGGCGGTGCTTCGGCCACCGTTGATCTGCAGAAAGACCAGTTCTACACCGCGGTGGTGTTGCCCGATGGCCGGCTGGAAGTGCTCAAAGATCGGGCCTTTGAGAATCCCCGCAAGGCGCTGGTGAGCTTTTACAACCTGACTGACTCCGGTGGCGTTTCCCTGAAAACCGCCGACGGCAAAGTGGCCGTGATCGAAAACCTGGGTTCGCTGGAAGTGGCGGATCGGGAAATCAATGCCGTCAAGCTTGCCTTTGGGGCCTTTGAGGGCAGCCAGGTGTTTGGAACATCAGACCCCATGAGCCTGCAGCGCGGAAGAGTGTACAGCTTCTTTGCCGTTGAAGTGGCCGGGCGCCCCCGGTTTTTTGCGTCGGAGAACCGTGTGGACGCTTCGCTGTGAATCGATTGGCACATGAAGGGGCGAACGTCGGGCGAACAACAGAGACAATGGGATGAAGACGCGAAACAGAGACGATGAATACAGCGGAATCGCTCGCGTTGTTTGTGCGCTGTTGGTTGCGTTTGCGACATCGGCGGGGCCGGCGACAGCAGGCGAGGTTACTGGCGCGCCGGAGTATGAAATTGAGCCCTGCTGCGATCTGTGTACACGGGCGTCGGACCCGGCCAGTTACGATACCGGTTTCCTTGAGCTGTTCAGGTTGCTGGTGGAGGGGGAAGGCGGCTGGCTGTTCCGCTCGGAGCAGGAACTGCGGGAGGACTTCGGGCCAACACAGGAAGGGCTCTCGCAACTTCGTCGATTCGCCCGCCACCTGAAGGAGGAGAAGGGCACCGAACTGGTTCTGGTTTTCCACCCCACCAAAGGCCTGGTGCATCCGGACAAACTGCCCTTTGACGCGCCGGTTACCTTCGCCTGGCCCCGAGCGCGTGACAATTACCGCGAAGCTCTGGGCCGGTTGCGGGATACCGGGATGATTGTGCCGGATTTGACGCCGTTGCTGGCGGAGCCGCCAAAAGACGACGCCTATTACTTCGAGCGGGACCACCACTGGTCCCCCTATGGCGCGCGCCGGGCGGCCCGTTTGGTTGCCCAGCGTATTCGCCAGTTGCCGGTCTACAGCGAGCTTGAGAAAAAGACCTTCGAAACCCGGCGCGTGGGTTTGCTGCGCCGGCGCGGCACCCTGCAGGTGGCCGCCGAGCGCCTTTGTGGTTTTTCCTACCCGAACCAGTACGTGAACGAGTTTCGTACCGAACTCGCCAGTTCTGGTGAAGATGGCCTTGGTGATGCCTTGTTCGGTGAGGCGAGCCTGCCAAGCGTGACCCTGGTGGGCACGAGCTTCAGCAAAGGCACATTGAACTTCAACTTTGCCGGTGCCTTGCAGGAATTTCTGGGCGTTGAAGTACTCAACCTGGCCCTGACCGGCGGCAGTTATGACGGTGCCATCCTCGATTACCTGAAGTCCGACAGCTTTCACGAGGCAGCGCCGGAAATCCTGATCTGGGAGGTGCCGTCGTACCATCAGATGAATAATCAGGATTTCTACCGTCAGCTGATGCCGCTGGTCACGAATGCCTGTGAACCCCAGCCCCCCATACTGCAATCGACCGCCACCCTGAAAGCCGGAGTCAATGAGGTGATCTTCAACGGTGGCGGCCGGTTTCTGGTATTGCCCAGCCCTAATTACGTCATCGATCTCCAGTTCAGCGACTCTAGCATCAGGCGTCTTGAGGCAACGACCTGGTTTGTCGCCGACCGCAGCGACCGGATCAAAATGGAATACAGCGACCGTACCTCCGATTCCGGCCGCTTTGTATTCGAGTTGCCCAAAGGCGAGAGCTGGGAGAAGGAGAACTTCATGTCTCTGGAGCTGGAAATGCTGCCCGAGCAGATCAGCGAAGGTCTGACCGTGACAGCAAAACTGTGCAAACGAGAGGACCTATAACGCCATGCGCCACTCTACGACATTCAGCAAACCAGTCAAACGGCCACTGGTGGTTTCGGCCGTTGCCTTCAGCCTGAGCCTGGGTGTGGTTGAGGCTGCCGAGTGCCCAGCTGAGGGGTTACGCGCGCCACCCGGATACTACCTGATGGCCGACGAAAACCCGCTTCAGGAGTACGTTTGTCCGACTGTTGAACCCCACACCGGGTCGATGAACTTTACCAGTAAGTACGAGGGCAGCGACGCCTCCCGGGACGAGCTCAATACCGAAGCGGAGGCGGAATACAGAGCCGCCGTGGAAAATATCCGGACCCTGGAGAAGGCCGTGATTGCCGCCGCTAACGACTACCAGATTGATGGTGACGGTGCACTGGCGCGGGAATGTGTGTTGCAGCTACTGGATAGCTGGGGCTCCAGTGATGCCATGGTGACGGACGACATCAATGGCACCGGGCAGGCGGTTCGAAAGTGGGCGCTTGCGGCCATCGCCAACGGCTATTTGCGAGTCACCCTGCCCAAGCCCGAGGCAATCACTGACCCCGATCGCCAGCAACGTATCAAGGGTTGGTTCGCTCGCCTTTCGCAGGGCGTACAGGCGTACTACAGCGACCGGCCGCTGGAAAAGGTCAATAACCACGACTACTGGGCGGCCTGGGCGGTCGCAGCGACCGCCGTGGTATCGAATGATTGTGCCAGGTGGAACTGGTCGATGGCCAAGTTTGATGAGGCCATGGGGCAGATCAGCGGGGAGGGGTATTTGCCAAACGAACTGAGCCGGGAAACCCGGGCACTGGAGTACCTCAATTACGCCATGCAGCCGCTCGCTACCCTGGCCACCTGGGCGCAGGTCAATCAGCAGCCCCTCTATGACACCTATCACCCTGAATTTCAGAAGCTGGCTGGAAATGTCGTGGACGGTCTGAACGACCCTTCGATCATCGCAAGCCTTACCGGGTTCGAGCAGGTGACGGATGGCTTGTACACCTCCTGGTCGCTGGCCTGGCTGGACCCCTGGCAAGCCGGTGAGGAGCTTTTGCCCGGTATGCAGACATTAATGGACATGTACCGGCCTCTGAAATCGACCCGCTTGGGCGGCGATCTAACCTGGTTGTATGCCGTCCAGTTAGTAGAGGAGAAACCGCAACCGCCCGGAAAGGTTCGGGTCAATGAGAAAGAAAAACCGGGCGGGAAGAAGTAGCGGTTTCACCAAACCCGAGTCAAAACCACAGGAGCAAAATTATGATTCCAGTCATCTTGTCAGGTGGTACCGGAACACGGCTCTGGCCGTTGTCTCGACAAGCCTATCCCAAGCAGTTCCTGTCTTTGATTGGCGAAGGCAGTATGTTCCAGCAAACACTTCAACGTCTCCCCTGGAGGGACGTCCACTCACCAGTGATTGTTGCCAACTGTGACCATCGTTTTCTGGTCCAGGACCAACTGTCGGAACTGCAAATAAGCCCACAAACCATTTTGCTGGAACCTTTTGGGCGTAATACTGCGCCTGCGGTTGCGCTGGCGGCGCTGGTCGTTGCCAGGGACGATCCGGAAGCGATTATGCTGGTTTTGCCAGCCGATCATCTCATCGATGATGGTCCGGGTTTTCAGGTGGCGCTTGAGCACGCGCGCGGCGCCGCCGAACGGGGGCAGCTGGTGCTGTTTGGCATTACGCCTACTCGACCGGAAACCGGTTACGGCTATGTGGCGGTGGAACCCTCCTCGGATGGCATCATGCCGGTGCAGAGATTCGTAGAGAAACCGGACGCCGCGACTGCCCAGGACATGCTGGAAATCGGGGGATATTACTGGAACAGCGGTATGTTTATGTTTCGCGCTTCCAGTTATCTCGAGGAGCTCAAGAGCCATCGGGCCGATATCTACGAGGCCTGCGTGGCGGCGGCGGCCAATCTCCGGGATGATTTGGGATTTGTGCGGGTACCGGAAGAGATCTTCAAGGATTGTCCGGATGAATCGGTGGATTATGCCGTCATGGAACATACGAAAAACGCCGTTCTTGTTCCGCTGGATCTGGGCTGGAGTGATGTTGGTTCATGGTCTGCGTTGTGGGACGTCCAGGGCAAGGACGAGCGCCAGAACGTTGTCGTCGGTGATACCTGTCTGGAAGATACTCATGGCTGTCTGATCCACGCCCGGGACAAACTGGTTGCCATGCTGGGGGTTCAGGATCTGGTGGTTGTGGACACCAAAGACGCGCTCATGGTGGCCCAACGTGACCGGGTCCAGGATGTAAAGAAACTGGTAAACCAACTCAAGGTCGCCAAACGTTCGGAGACTGAAAACCACCGGGAAGTCTTCAGGCCATGGGGGAGTTACGACAGTATCGATAACGGCAATCGCTTCCAGGTGAAGCACATCACCGTCAAACCGGGAGAGCGGCTCTCATTGCAACGTCACCACCACCGGGCCGAGCACTGGATTGTGGTGAGGGGCACGGCACAGGTGACCCGCAATGAGGAGACGTTCTTGCTGTCGGAAAACCAATCCACCTACATTCCGATAGGTGCAACCCATCGCCTGACCAATCCCGGAAAGATTCCTCTTGAGCTGATCGAGGTGCAATCCGGGGCCTATCTGGGAGAGGATGATATTGAGCGCTTTGACGATATCTATGGCCGAACGGAGAAGGCAGAGCCTGAGATAGCTCCAGCGAATGTCGAAGGTTAACGCCGATTCGTTACCCTTGGCCTTTTCTTAGATAATGCAGAAGCCGGTGTATGCGCCGGCTTCTGCATTATCTGAAATCAAAAACCCTTTGGCGGGCGAAAGCCTGCCAGGCCGGCCTCTTCAAGTAACTGTCCGAAACGTATAGTGGTCAGATCCTTGCCCGGGGCGCCAATCACCTGAATATTGAACGGTAAACCTGCCTTCGTCCGGCCGATCGGCACGGAAGTGGCGGGCAGGCCCAGCACTGTCGCCAGGGCAATCCAGCAGAACTGGTCCATGTAGGCTCGGGGCTGGCCGGCGACCATGATACGGCGCTTGAATACCGGCTGACTGTGATCGTGTTTTATTGCGGCGGTAGGGGTGACCGGTGTGAGCAGAACGTCAAACTCCTCGAACAGTGTTTCAATCTCGCTCCGCATTTTCTCACGCCGCTCGTTCCAGCTCGCCCACTGATGGGCCGCCTGATTCACACCGCGCGCATATTCGCCGATAAACGGCGTCACCGGGCCGAAAAACTTCAGCCATGTATCGAGGCGGGCAATCCACTTCATTTGCCGGCGTTGATGAGGTTTGATAGAGCTGCCTATCAAACTGCCCAGAAGATTGAAGTAAACCGGCAGAATATGCTCGAGGTTAAGCAGACCATGCTTTGGTTCAGCAACCAGCGCACCCTGCGCTTCCAGCTCGCTGGCCAGGTGTCGATACCCCCGGGAGAGCTCTTCCTCGATCGGGCAGAGCGGATCGTCCAGCCAGAGTCCTACCCGGGCTTGTTCAAGGTTCTCCAGGCTGGATGGTTCCATGCTCAGAGACCAGCTCCGGGCTTCCGCCGGACTTGGGCCGGCAATCACCTTGAGCAGCAGCTCCAAGTCTCTGCTGGAGCGGGCCATGGGGCCACCCTCCGCCAGATCGGGTTGGGACTGGGTGCCCGGCGGCCCGGGGATATGTCCTCTCATAGAGACCAGCGCACGGGTCGGTTTGTGGCCGAACACACCGCAGAAGTGCCCCGGCGTGCGAATGGAACCGGCCAGGTCGCTGCCCACTTCCAGCGGTGTCATGCCACTGGCCAGGGCTGCCGCAGCGCCACCGGAGGAACCACCGGGGGTATGGTCGCGATTGTAGGGATTGTTGGTTACGCCAAAAAGCTTGTTGTAGCTCTGCAGGTCGGTGGCATAGATCGGGACATTGGTCTTACCAATAATGATGGCGCCAGCGTCTTCCAGGCGCCGGGCGACGTCGGCATGATAATCCGGCAGGTGTTTGTGCAGTGCCGGCGCACCAGCCGTGGTGGTCATGCCGGCCACCTCCCAGGTATCTTTGAGCGTCAGGGGCAGACCGTGCAGAGAGCCAGTGGCCTCGCCGGCCGCCAAGCTTCGATCAGCAGCCCGAGCCTGCTCAAGGGCTCTGCTTTCGTCCAGCGTCACCGCGGCATTGATGTTGCTGTTGTATTGTCGGATTCTCTCCAGAAAACATCGGACAAGACTTTCGCTGGTGATCCTGCCTGCCTTCAATTCCGCTAGTAATGCGTATGCCGGCTGGTAATGCATTGAATCCATAAAGTATCGCCTTGGTGTTTTTGAGCAACGGCCTGAAGCGTTTGATGTCAGGGCAGGTTTTCTCGCCAGTACTTAACGCGGACCTGTTGCTTGACGGCGTCAATGATCTCGATGATGAGGTTAATCAGCGCCTCGTTCTCGGTTTCATCCGCCTTCATCTGTTCCGGGCTTGGCAGAAACACGTTCACGATGTCTTCAATGAAGGCGTGATTGGAGGCTGAGGCCAGATCCTCGAGTATTTGATGGATAACGTTGGCAACGATATCGCCGACCGCCTCTTCCAGGGTTTCCTGAATGGTGGGGCCGACAACCGGCAGGTACTTCAATCGGGACAGCTCAAGGTTCTGTTTGAGGGCGTTATCAACCCGGTCCTCAAGATAACTGCGCAAGGCTCCCCGGTTGGGTACGTAACCCTCCTGGGCGGCTTCGGCGATGCGGTCTGAAATCCAGTCGGACAGCATGGCCCGGCGCGGGTAGAGAATGTCCTGCTGGATTCTGTCGAACAGCGGGGAGCCGCGACGAACTTCCTGTTGGACGCCGCTCAGCACTTTCAGCACGATGCGGTCCGACAGCTCCTCCATGAAGGCCTCATAGTAGAAATTAACAAACCGATACAGCTTGGTGCTGGTAACGTCAATGATCTGGTACTGGTGCAGGCGATAGATGATCGAGATGATCCGCAGCACCCGCAGGAAGCGGAGGCTGCCCACGGGGATACAGCCAACGAGGTCGTACCAGTGGATGAATGGATAAAAGTACCAGCGGTCATAGATCTTGGCCTTGACCGCGTATCCCCAGCGCAGGAAAAACTCGCCGAGAAAGATCGAGACGAAAATCATGTCGTAAAAGATAAAGTGGGTGTGAAGGGGGTGGTACAGGCTCTGCAGGCCCGGGGTGTATTCCCGCATGAGATCCTGGACGGCCTCGAAGTTGTAAATGGAGTCCCAGATGATGAAGGCCAGGTTAATGATCAGCAGGCCAAGCATCAGGAAGTCGATGATGAACCAGATGAGCTGATGGCTGGACTTTAGCTTCTCTCGATTGATGTGGAGCATTCAGGACTTCCGGTTATCTGTCAGGACGTTATAAGCTCCTGACAGATTAGCTTATTTTGTTACTGACGACGACACGCCATGGTTTACTTGACCGCCTGCAGTTAAACTCCCACGCTGGAATGGACGGTTCGCTCATGACTCTCAACCCTGAAATAGCCGGATGCTATCTAGAAACCACGCTGTAACAACAGGCCGGCTCCGGCTCCTTGCATCATTGATCCTTTGGGCGCCGCTGGCGGTTTTTGCCCAACAGGTCGAGGTGAAGGTCGAGGGGGATTATCCGAAGCTCAAGGAGAACGCTGAGGCCTTTATCGGCGAAGTGGAGGGGCGCAGCGCCAGCAACCTGCGTCGTTACGCCTCAACGGCCGTCAGTCAGGCGGGCCAGGCTTTGCGTGCCCTGGGTTACTACAGCCCGCGGATAGACTGGCGGGTCGATCAGGGTGATGCCGAGGAGATCGCCCGTCTCATTCTGGAAATTGTACCCGGAGAGCCGGTCAAGGTTGTGTCGCGGACCGTGGAAATCCGGGGACCTGCCGCTTCCGATGCCGAATTCACGGCTGAGCTGCCCAAACGGCCGGCTGAGGGCGATGTCCTGAATCACGGAGAATATTCGAGCCTTCGGGACACGATTCAGACCCGGGCCCGCCAGCGCGGCTATTTTGACGGAACCTTTGCCGAGAAAAGCCTCAGGGTGAACCCCGAGACCAGGATCGCCGAGATCACCCTGATCTTCGAGAGTGGGGAACGCTATCGCCTTGGCGAAGTCTCTTTTGAAGAGGGTCACTGGTTTGAAACCGGTCTGCTTGAGGACTTTGTCACCTTTGAGCCCGGTACTCCCTATCATGCTGATGAAATCGCCAAGTTGAACCGGGATCTGGCCAGCAGTGGTTATTTCTCCGGGATCGACATAGATGCTGTGCCGTCCCGGGCAGTTGATGGTGTTATCCCCGTCAGTGTTGCCCTGACCCGGCGGGACTCTCGTTCGGTTTCGGCCGGCGTGGGCTTTTCCACCGATGTCGGTCCCCGGTTGCGAGGCAACTGGCGTGAACACTGGATCAATCCCATGGGGCACCGTCGTGGGGCAGAGACCGAGCTGTCCGGTCCTCGCCAGAATGTCAGTGCCTGGTACGAACTGCCGCTCGATCCCCCGATGACGGATCTGATTCGTCTGACCGCAGGCTACCAGCGCGAAGACATCGAGAATGTCGAGTCTGAGTTGCTGACGTTCGGCCAGCAGTGGCAGCACGAGCTGGATAGCGGCTGGCTTCAGGTACTTTCCCTGCGTTGGGAGGGGGAGCGCTACAATATCGGTGATGACGAAACCGGCACCAGTAGCCTGCTCCTGCCGGGGGCAGGCTATTCCAAGCTCTATGCGGATTCGGCCCTGGATCCGTCGAAGGGGTACCGGTTGCAGTTCGACGTCACCGGAGCGCACCGGGCGGTGTTGTCGACGGTGGATATCGTGCACGTTAATGCGCTCGCCAAAGGATTGTATACCCTGTTTGATAATCACCGTTTTCTGGGTCGGGTACAGATGGGTGCTGTCGCCACCAACAGCTTTGAAGATGTGCCGCCGTCTCTCCGTTTCTTCGCCGGTGGTGATCAGAGCGTCCGGGGCTACGGCTATGAAACCCTGTCTCCGGAAAACGACAACGGGGTCCCGGTTGGCGGACGGTTCCTGCTGGTGGGCAGTGGCGAGTATCAGTACCAGTTCGCCGACCGCTGGAGAGTGGCGATGTTCGTGGATCATGGTAATGCGATCAATGATCCGTTTGACCCACTCGCTACCGGCGCGGGCATCGGTCTTCGCTGGATCAGCCCGGTCGGGCCCTTGCGCCTGGATGTTGCCAAGGGCCTCGACCGTGAGTTTGGGGGCGGGTGGCGCATTCACTTTTCCATGGGGCCTGAATTGTGACCAATCAGACCGACCACGACCAGGAGCAGCAGGGGGCACAGGTTTCCAGGCGCCGACCCGCCTGGTTCTGGTTGTTGCTCGTGCTTGGCATCCTGATTCTGTTGCCGCTGGTTCTTGTCGTCGTGATCCTGCTGGCCCTGAGATCGGAGACGGGCACAGCCTGGGTTGTTGACCAGATTCCGGGCCTGGACGTGAGCGAAGGCCGGGGATCGCTGATGGGCAAATGGCAGGCTGCGACAGTCGACTGGCAGGGCTACGGTGTCGATGTATCGGTCGAGGCGGCGGTGATCGATTGGTCGCCATCGTGTTTGCTCAGTAAGCAGGTCTGTCTCGATGTCCTGAAAGCCAGGAAAATTGAGGTGAGTGTTCAGCCGGCTTCCAGTGAGGATGGAGGTGCGCGGGCAATCGATTTGCCGGATGTGGACTTGCCAGTAGGACTCCGTATCGGCGAGGTTGACCTCGGGGCGTTCAGCTTCAATGAGACCCGGATCTGGGATCGGGTCGAACTGTCAGCCGGTGGTTCGGGGGCGGATTGGCAAATTGAGCGGGCTACGTACCAACTGGACGACTATTCGGTGGCCATATCCGGCCGGGTGGAGACCCGACGGGACTGGCCGGTGGTTCTGAATGTCGAAGCCTCATTGCCCCCCCCGTCCGGCGAGCGCTGGTCCTTTGACGTGAATTTGTCCGGCAGTGTCCGGGATCTCCGGCTGTCGGGACACAGCCGGGGATATCTCGAGGCACGCCTGAATGGTCAGGTGTCGCCACTGGACCGGGCCTTGCCGGCAAGACTCCGGGTCACCTCGGAGCAATTCCTGGCGCTTGAAACCCTGCCGGAGACGCTGGAACTTCAGAACTGGTTTGTCGAGGCCGATGGAAGTCTCGAGTCGGGGTTCCGGACCCGTGCCCAGGCGACTTTGCCAGGTACCGAAGGGCCTATTGATCTGGCCCTGGATGGCCTGGTGGATACGGGGGCGGCAAATGACCTGGAACTGATCCTGTCTTCATCGGGCTCCGGTACGCCGGGAAAGGCCCGGGTTGCCGGCGAGGTTTCCTGGCAGGGAGGGCTGGAAGCGAACGCGCAGCTGTCCCTCGATCGCTTCCCCTGGTACTCGCTGCTCCCTGATATGGCCGAGCCTGGGGTTCAACTGAATCGACTCGACGGTTCGGTAACCTGGTCGGATAACCGTTATCACGCGAACCTGAAGGCGGATGTTGAGGGGCCCCAGGGAGAGGCGACGCTGTCCTCGGTGGTGGACGGCGATGCCAGCGAGACCAGACTGACAGACCTGAAGGTGGTGACCGGCGCTGGGTCCCTGTCCGGCAACGGGGCGGTGAATTTTTCCGGGCCCCTGTCCTGGCAAGCCGCCCTGCAACTCGACGGATTCAATCCGGGCTATTGGGTGCCGTCGCTTGAAGCCAGTCTCAGTGGCGCCATTGAAACCTCCGGCACACTGCGTGACGATCAGATTCCCGCCCTTCAGGCTCGTTGGGATCTGGGCGGGCAGTGGCAGTCCCAACCTGCGAAGGCACGAGGGTCCCTCGACACGTCAACCGGCAACTGGGAAGTATCCGGACTCGAGATGACGGTCGGGGAGAACCGCCTCGAAGGATCAGGAACCTGGGGTGAGGAGCTCGCGGGAGAGCTTCGCCTGCAGTTGCCAGCGCCAGGCCAATTGTTGGCGGATCTGACAGGGCAGGTGGACGCCGAATTGACGTTAGGCGGAACCCCGGAAAGACCCTCGGGAGAGCTCACTCTCGGTGCCAGGGAGCTGGGCTGGCAGGATAGTCTGGCGGTTGCCAGCCTCGATGTGGACGCGGTTATGGAGCCGGGGTTCAACCTGAAGAGTCGTATCGGGGCAAAAGACGTTGATGTGGCGGGCCAGCAGTTGGAGGCTCTGACTCTCAACGCGTCCGGGACCAGGGAGGACCACCGGCTCGAGGTTTCGGCCCGGCATGCCGAAGCCGACGTGCGTCTGTTGTTTGCCGGAGCTTTTGCCCCGTCGTCCTGGAGCGAATGGACGGGCTCTCTCGCACAAGGGCTAATTGAAGTGCCGGAGCAGAATCAGAGCTGGGAACTGGAGTCGCCAGCTTCACTGGCCTATCGGGCGGATGGTGAACTCACGTTTGGTGCCCACTGCTGGCGCTGGCGGCAGAGTACCGTCTGTGCCGAGGACCAGACTTTGCTGCCGACCCCAAGCCTTGCGTACCGAATTGACAGCTTCCCGACAACGGCGCTGGACCCGTTGATGCCGGAGACGCTTCGCTGGCGAGGGAACCTCAATGGCGAGATTGATGTAACCATGACGGACAACGGACCAAGCGGGCAGATACGGGTCGATGCCGGTAGCGGAAGCTTTCAGGTCCTGGTGGATGAGGACTGGGAGTCGCTCGCTTACGACCGTTTCGTCACACAGTTGAACCTGAAACCGGAGGTCGCCGAGCTCGATCTGCAGCTTGCAGGCCCGGATTTGGGTGAGTTTTCCGTCGATGTAGCCGTTGATCCGCGTTCGCCCGAACGCCAGTTGGAAGGGCAGTTCCGGCTGGATAATCTCGATATTGCCCTGGCCGGCATTTTTGCAGGCCTTCAGGAGGTTTCAGGTGAGATCAATGGGCAGGGAACGCTGTCCGGACCGCTCATGAAACCCGCCGTTAACGGCGAGCTGGCGCTGACGAACGGACGAGTGGTTGACCCGAAACTGCCAATTCCGCTGGAAGAAATTGTTGTCAGTCTGGGGCTCAACGGCTACTCCGCAAAGATTAGCGGCAGGATCAATAGCAATGCCCGTAGCCAAACCACTCTGAGTGGCAGGTTGAACTGGGAGAACGCCCCGGCGGGCCAGTTGAAAATCAGGGGTGAGCGCGTCCCGTTCAGTCTTGAGCCCTACGCCCGGGTGGAGCTGGCGCCGGACCTTGCCATTGCGTTCCGGGAGGGCGAACTGAGTGTTACCGGACAGCTTGCGGTGCCGCGGGGCGAAATCGAAATCAAGGGCCTCCCGGCGCAGGCGGTTTCTGTGTCCGAAGATGAGGTGATTGTCGGGGTTGAGCAGGAAAAACCCGCGATCCGCACCCTGAATATGGATGTAACCGTTATCGTTGGCGAGGATCAGGTGACCTTTGCAGCCTTCGGTGTTACCGGGGATCTGGAAGGTACACTTCGCATCGGTAATGACCTGGATACTCGCGGCACTCTGCAACTGGTGAATGGCCGATACGAAAAGTTTGGTCAAGAGCTGGAGTTGCGAACAGCAAGGATCTTATTCGTGGGCAACCTGACGCAGCCCTATCTGGATATCGAGGCCATTCGGACCGTGGATACTGTAGTGGCCGGTATTCGTTTGAGTGGGCCTGTGCAATCGCCGTCCACGGAAGTGTTTTCCAACCCTGACATGCCGCAGACCGATGCTCTGTCCTATTTGATTCTCGGAAGACCGCCCCAGGGCCGTGGTGATGAGGGGCAAATGAGCGGGGCTGCATTATCGCTGGGATTGACCCAGGCCAACAAGTTTACTGGAAAGCTGGGTGAGGAGTTCGGCATTCAGCAGTTCATGCTGGAGTCGGAGGGCAGCGGAGAGCAGACGTCCGTCGTGGCCAGTGGTTACCTGACGGACGAACTCAGTGTGCGTTACGGCGTTGGTATCTTCGAGCCCATCACGACGGTGGCGCTGCGTTATGATCTGGGGCGGTATTTCTATCTGGAAGCGGCCAGTGGACTGGCCGCGTCGCTGGACATCTTCTACACCCGGGATTTCTGACTTCAATCCAGTTCAAAGGTCGCATTAACGGTCGCGTGAACCTCCCGCACCCCAACGCTGGACACCGTATCCGCAGATCCCTTTGCCTCCGCCATCATCATCGGAACTGGCCGGAAGTCGCCATTGATGCTGATGGTCACGACATCACCACAGGATTGCTGGAGTTGCTGGGCCACAAACTCGCAGCGAGACTGGGCATTCGCAATAGCCTTGGACAGCGCCTCCTGCTCCAGTCCTGCTTCATCAGAGTGAAAGAACTGACTTGGGCCGAGGTTGTAGTTCAGTCCGATGGACTGGGCCTGTTCAAGCAGCGGATTCAGCAGGGAAAGGTCATCAATGTGAAACGTCACCGTTTGTGAAGCCACCGCCCGTTTCTGCGGCTCTTCCCCGCGTTCGCTTCCGGGCAGGGTTCGGTTGTAAAGGTTCACGGTAGCATCCGTGTAGTCCTGGAGCCGGTCCTGATACTGGCTGATTGCTTCGCGCCACTCGCTCATCATCGCCGCTACCTGCTCCGTTGCCTGCTGCGGCATTTCATGCTCGGCACTGGCGGTGAACTGCAGCCTGGCGCTGTCTGGCTGATAGCGTACACTCCCTTCGCCACTCAGGGTTACTTCGCCAGCGATCGACAACGTCGGAACCAGCAGCAGTGATAAGCCAAGGCCCGATACGCGCTTCCATCTGTTCATGGGTCATTCCTCCATTGAATCCGAGTTGGGGTAGGGCCTTCCGGAATCCGGCTCCAGGCGGCCCAGTTTGAAGTCCAGCGCTGCCTGGACGAGTTGCCCAAAAATACGTCGATGTCCTCCATGGTATAGCAGATATTCCGGATGCCACTGCACACCCATCAACCATTGGTCGTGGGTATTCTCGATCGCCTGAACAAACAGGTCATTATCGACGGCAACCACCTTGAGGTTCCGTCCCAGCCGTTTGATTGCCTGGCTATGGATCCGATTGGCACCAATCATGGACGACTGCATGATCTGTCCAAGCCGGCTCGTCTTCACCACTCTGACCGTTTGCATGGGTAACAACAGCGGGCGATGGCGGGTATGGACGCGAAATGGCGTCACATTCTGGCACAGGGATCCGCCATGGAACACATTGATGAACTGGGCCCCGCGGCAGATTCCGAGCACAGGAATTCCAATCCGTTCCGCTTCCTCAAGGAGTCGCTGGTCAGTGGCATCCCGCTTGCGGTCATAGTTCGCCGTGACCTGCGGTTCCTGGTTATAGCGCTCCGGATGGACGTGGGTTCCCCCGGACAGCACAAGGCCGTCGAGCAACGAGACGTCGGTCTGGGACCCGGGGCGAATATAATGGGTTCGGGCGCCATGCATCCTGATGCCCAGGCTGATGAGGCGGTGTGCTGTACCCTTTCTTGCCGGGCCGCTGATGCCTATGGTCAGTCCCGGGAGCTCTTCTTCGGTTCCCTGTCGTTCAGACATAACCCCTGCTTTGTAGCCAATCGGAGGTTGTATCGAGCCAGCTGTGGGTCAAGTTGCGCAGGCTGATCTTGTTGCCTTCCCGGAAAAGAGCCCGGAGCTCTGCCAATTGGCTCGCGTTGGATGCAATCTGTTCCAGAATGATCCAGTCGTTCCAGACACTGGAAAAGTGCCACGAGGGATTATCAATGTCACAGTCTGGCAACCGGTAATGCAGGGTGGGGCGACTCTTGATCCTGGGATCGTCCACATACCGTCCCAGGAGCGCGGAGTCGAGGTGGGCAAACAGAGGAAGCAGATCCAGCGCCCGGTTACGGGTCGGATTGTACTCCAGATAATCCCGCATGAGCTGTTCCTGATCGGGAGCATAGTCGTCCCTCATCAGTATCTCAGTATACCGGCTGCTCCACGGCTCAATGTACGTCGTGAATTTCCGACTGATGTCCAGCTGATGCCGGGATTTCAGCCATTCGTACAGGGCAGCGAAAGCCTGGAGATAGCGAACCAGGCTATCCGGGGTCAAGTCCGGGAGTTCCGGATTCAACTGGAGGCCGAAGGCATAGTAGATGGCTTCCCGACTTCCCAGCGCACCTTCCTTACGCAGCATCTCAGTCAGCGCCTCTATCCGGGGGGCGTCGGAGAACGGTATGGGGGGGCTGATGATTTCAAGGGGGACAATGCGCTCGGCCGCCGCATCGATTACCTCCATAGCCTGGCCTCCCAGCTCCCGAATGGAGTCGGGCAGGCGATCATCGGCCAGATCGAGATCTTTGATCGGATCCGAGTCGAGTTCAATGGTAAAAGTGCCGAGATCGGTTTCCAGCTTGGTTACATAGCGGGACCGGAGGTCGGGCTCCGCCTCCAGAAAGCGTGCCATGAGGTTAACGAGTGTCTCGTAACCCAGTCCGGAAAGTTCAATTTCGATACCAACGCGGCGTTCTTTGCCCTCATCGGTCTTGAGAATGTCCGGCATTTTGCAGCCAGGCGATTGGCTCATAGCTCTCCCTAAGCACGCGAATTTCATGTCCGATTACCATACCACACTCATTGCGGCTGGCATGGTTATGCCGTTGGCAGAAAAAACACCGAGGGGTTTACACTGGATAAAACACTGTATATAGTCAGTTTACTGTATATAAAAACAGGGCTGGTCAAGAGAGATTTCAAGGCCGGTCCCCGGGATCCCCGTGATGGAGTAGCTCAATGAAGCTGACAGCAAGGCAATCTCAGGTACTGGATATAATCCGGCGTTATCTGGATGAAACAGGTTATCCGCCCACCCGTGCGGAAATTGCCGCTGAGTTGGGTTTCCGCTCCGCCAATGCGGCGGAAGAGCATTTGCGTGCGCTGGCCCGTAAAGGGGCCATAGAAATGGTGCCCGGTGCCAGTCGGGGTATTCGCCTTCCGGAGGCGGAGGAAGACCTCGGATTGCCCGTTATTGGCCAGGTCGCTGCAGGTAGTCCGATCCTTGCGCAGGAACATATCGAAGATCATGTCACCCTCCAGCCCAACTTTTTCTCGCCGTCAGCAGACTACCTTCTGCGGGTGCGCGGAATGAGTATGAAAGATATCGGCATCCTGGATGGAGATCTGTTGGCTGTTCACCGTACCCAGGATGTCCATAACGGTCAGGTGGTGGTGGCGCGGGTTGGCGAGGAAGAAGTAACCGTCAAGCGTTTCCGAAAGGAAGGGTCAAAGGTTTATCTGATCGCGGAGAATGAGGAATTCGAGCCAATTGAGGTGGACCTTACGGAACAGCAGCTGTTCATCGAAGGTTTGGGAGTTGGTGTGATCCGTCGGTCAGATCTTCACTGATCGGTTGAGTTGCCACAGACAGCATAAGAGCAGGTGAATCATGGAACAGTTAAGCTTCAATCAGAATCTGGCTTATCAGCAAGGTGCGATGTCCTACGCGGTACCGCCATCTGCGGCTCCAGAGAGGCGTTCTGTGATTCGTGCTCGTCGCAGGTCTGAATCTGGCGATGCGGCGGTTAGCGGCAACGTGACGGAAATCATCTTGCCGGAAGGGCAGGTAGAGAACTTTCAGTTGCTGTTACCAATGCTGACACAATTGAATCAGGAAAAGCGCTGGCTTGCCTGGATCGACCCGCCTCAGGCTCTGGTCAGTAAGTGGCAGAAGATGCATGGCATAGTGACTGGCGAGCTTTTGGTTCTTCGGTCGACTGGCGATTATTCCGCACAGGAGCTGGCCGAGCGGGCCCTGAATGCAGGTACCTGCCACGCGGTCGTGATGTGGACGCGGAAGTTGGGCCATTCGGCGTTTGAGGCCCTTCAGCGAGCCTCTGCCAATGGTAATAGCCATGGTGTCGTGTTGCGCCAGCGCTGAGCATCGGCCTCGTCACCCTTCCTCGTGACGCGGCTCAAGCCATCGGTAACCTTGCGGCCAGTGCTCACTGATCAGTGGAGGGTATAGGACGGCTGGGAGTCGGCGGCGTCCAGCTCGTCGTCTTCCCAATCGATGTCGTGCGCGACATTTCCAACCGCCTCAATGCCAGCCGCTATCATGGCTTTGGCTACGTTCATGTCCCGGTCTTCCATCATTTCCCGGGCTTCTTCAGAGAACGAAATTTTCACGAGTGGTGCGCTATCGTCGTCGATACGACGAAGTGCATAGTCGCCGTTGCTCAGTTGTACGATTTCAAAAAACGATGGTGACATTCGGTAAACCTTTCTATTAGTGAAGACCTGGAGCGGTTCGGCGCTCACTTACCACTCGCTGTGTTGCTCTTCCAGGTCATCGGCAAAATTTTTCATTGCGCCCAACGTTCGGCGCAGCGCTTGAGCTGAACGGTCAGGTCCAGTGTCGGCAGAAACCGCAATAATATTTTCCTCACTCACCGATTTCCGGTTGACCGGGGGCCGGCTCTGGGACATTTCCAACTGGTCCAGATGGTTCCACCAGCTGTCTGGCCTTTGCTCCAGATCCCGCAAGCGAGCAATGTCGCTAGGGCCCTCTCCGATCAGCGACGCGAGCTCATCCAGCGTTGAAGGCTCCCCATTCCGTTTCTGGTAGAAGCGGGCAATCATTGCCAGCAGCAGCCGCCGTGACCTGAGTAAAAGCTCAATGGCTCCCTGAATGGCTGCCTCGCGCCCCAAAGCCAGTTCTGCCTCATTGGCAGGCTGATCTCTTGGGGGCATTGAACCGTTGTCCAGCTGACTCAGAAGCGTTCGTGCAAGGAACAGTTTCTGTGAAACCAGTGAATGCCATTGCGAGGCCATGGGATACCTGCGATCACGGAGCGGTTGTTTCAACCCGGAAAGTTAATTGACCATCGTAACATTTTCGGCCACAAATTTCTTCCCCGGTTTGGTGTCCTTTCCGCTTCACAAGAAAATACAAACATTCACTTGAAACGCCCGTTTGAATTTGGCAAAAAGGCGCCCGGTTGTGCGTTCGGTGCAAAGCACAGCCGTCTGCTGGAGTGCCCGTGAACGGCAGCAATCCAGCCAAACTGCATTTTTTTGGAGGTGTAAGGGATGCGGACTCATGTTGTCGCAGGATTTGCAGCGGTTTTGTTCGGAATTTCCGGGCACGCCCTGTCCAAGGTAACTTCGACCGAAGCTGAGCGGCTCGACAAGGAGCTGACGCCGGTGGGGGCAGAACGGGGAGGCAACACCTCCGGAAGCATTCCCGAATGGATCGGCGGGCTGAAGACGCCTCCAAAATCCTGGCGCAAAGGTCAGATCGAGACGAACCCGTTCCCGGATGACGAGGCACTGTTCGTAATCACGAGCCAGAACTACCACCTATATCGGGACAAACTGTCTGATGGACATGTCCGGATGCTGGAGCAGCATGGGCCGGAGTTTTTTATGCCGGTTTACCAGACCCGGCGCACAGCGGCGTTCCCGGAGCACGTTTACGCCAAGTCCCGGGAAAACGCGACACGGGCTGAGCTCCTGGATAACGGGAACGGCGTCCGTAACACAATCATGACCAGCCCGTTTCCGATTCCCAAGAATGGGCTCGAGGTGATCTGGAATCACATTCTGCGTTATCGGGGCACCGAAGTGGCGTTCCGGAGCGCCTCGGCAACTCCCCAGACCAACGGCTCCTATAATCCGGTGGTTAACGATTACGAGTATTTCTTTGCCTACAGTAAGAAGGGCGCGGAACTGTCGGAGATCGACAACAAGATCTTTTACCTGAAGACCGATACCATCTCTCCGTCGGCGCTCGCAGGCACCATCACGCTGGTGCACGAGACGCTCGATCAGATCCGCTCCCCGCGGCTCGCGTGGCGATACGATGCGGGTTCCCGCCGGCTTCGTCGGTCGCCCAATCTTGCCTATGAGACGGACCTACCCAACTCGTCTTCCCTGCGTTCGGTTGATCAGAAGGATATGTATAACGGGGCGCCTAACCAGTATGACTGGACCCTCAAAGGTAAGCGGGAACTGTATGTGCCCTATAACGCGTACCTGCTGCATGACGAGGAGGTCAGACCTGACAATGTCATTCGGCCGAATCATATCAATCAGACGCTGACCCGCTACGAGTTGCACAGGGTCTGGGTGGTCGAAGCAAAGCGTCGCACGGGCATTGGTCACATCTACGATCGGCGGGTGTTTTATGTCGATGAGGACAGTTGGCAGATTCTGGCGTCCGAAGAGTACGACGAGGCCGGTAACCTGTGGCGGGTGTCCGAAGCCCATAACATCAGCTATTACAGTGAGCCGGTATTCTGGACTACCATGGAGATGACCTACGATCTCAAGGCCAATCGTTATTATATCGATGGGCTTAGCGACGGTTTCCCGGCATATGACTTCAAACCGGCATTCCGGGGTAGTGATTTCACTGCGTCGGCCGCGAGACGCGCCGCACGCCGCTGATCGAGTGTCGGGGGCGGTTCAGAGGCCGCCCCTGACCGGGCCGGGCGGACCTCACAGACACCTGACAGGAGCACGAAGCATGGCCGATCCCCAGTCACATCTGGACGACGTTGATCAATTGATGGTGGAAATGGGGCGTGCCATGATCAACCAGGACTGGGATGAACTTGCTCGGCTCAATGGTCAGGTCAGGCCAATGATTGAGCCCCTGATGGCTGCCCTGGAATCGGGTGCGCTGGACGCTGAGCCGGTTCGCACCCGGCTTCAAGAGCTTCAGCAGCTGGTTGATACGGCCAACCAGAGTGCGACGAGAGCCCGGCAGGAGGCGCAGGAAGCGCTCAAAGGTGTTAACGAAAATAGACAGGCCGCAAAAGCCTACCAAAGCGTTTCCTCAAATCGTTCCAAATAGCGTCATAAAATTGACTCTGACGTCCTTACAGTCTTAAATACGTCACAAATCCATCAAGAGATTTTGTGAATGTCCAAAAATAACAAGGTGCTGGTGCTGAGCGATGACGAATCAAGACGCCGGGACATGGTCACGATTCTTGAATTCATCGGCGAGGAGGAGGTCGTTGCCGGTGATGAAGCCCTCGCGCTCCTGAAGTCCGGCGATGTCGACCGCCTTGCCGAGGTTTCGGTCGTCGTCGTCAATGGTGAGGACCAGGGCGTGGCTGGTACTGTCACGACGGCTTGCTCGACCGTTCACGGTGTTCCGTTGCTGGTGGTGGGAGATCCTTCACTCAAGGGAGTCTCGGAAGAGCATGCGGCCCGTGTGATCGCGCGGATGGAATGGCCCCTGAACTACACCAAGTTTGTCGACTCCCTTTACCGGGCGCAGGTCTTTCGGGACCAGTACGGTCGATCCCGTGAGCGGGGACAGCAGCGTGGTCTCCAATTGTTCCGCAGTCTGGTAGGGACCTCCCGCAAGGTGCTCCATGTGCGTCAGCTGATGGAACAGGTTGCGGATAAGGACGTCAGTGTCCTGATCACTGGGGAGTCCGGGACGGGTAAGGAGGTCGTTGCCCGCAATCTGCATTACCACTCTGCCCGGCGTGACAAGCCCTTTGTTCCGGTCAATTGCGGGGCGATTCCGGGCGAGCTGCTTGAGAGTGAACTCTTCGGTCACGAGAAGGGGGCCTTTACGGGAGCAATCACCGCGCGCGTTGGCCGGTTTGAAATGGCCGAGGGTGGTACCCTGTTTCTGGACGAGATCGGCGATATGCCCCTTAGCATGCAGGTGAAGATCCTTCGCGTTCTGCAGGAGCGAACCTTTGAGCGTGTCGGCAGTAACCGCACGCAGTCCGCTGATGTCCGGATCATTGCTGCTACTCACAAGAACCTTGAGGACATGATCGAAACCGGCGATTTCCGGGAAGACCTCTACTACCGGCTGAACGTGTTCCCCATCGAAATGCCGGCCTTGCGGGATCGGGTGGAAGACATTCCCCTGCTGATCAACGAATTGATCTCCCGAATGGAGAAAGAGAAGCGGGGCTCCCTGAGAATGAATTCGGCGGCGATCATGAGCTTGTGTCGTCACAACTGGCCAGGCAATGTTCGGGAGCTGGCAAACCTGGTAGAGCGACTTGCGATCATGCACCCCTATGGTGTGATTGGGGTTCAGGAACTGCCGAAAAAGTTTCGTTACGTTGATGATTACGATGAGAATCGCCCGGTCGAAGACGGGGGTATGCCATCCGGCGTGCCTGGCCTGATTGGGCTGGACGCACCGGCGCTGTTGCCGGTTAACGGCATTGATCTCAAGGACTACCTCTCCAATCTTGAGAAGCAGCTGATTCAGCAGGCGCTCGATGAAGCCGGCGGCGTGGTTGCGCGGGCTGCCGAGAAGCTTCGGATACGGCGAACTACCCTGGTTGAGAAGGTCCGTAAGTATGGTCTCAGGGAGGAGGAGCCTGAAGAGTCCTGATTCCAACCCCGGATCATCCCGTAAATAACGGCGTCAAAGGTTTGTAACCTGCGACGCCGTTCTCATTTCTGGCCGACGTAAAACCGTCATTGGCTTTCTGTCTGATTTTCCTTCCCTCTGATATTTAAAGAAAAAATTGAGTTGGCACGGTGCTGGCTAAGAACCCTGTAAACGAATAATCCGAATGGGGCGGCCTGTTGGTTGGGCCGGTCAGGGGGGAAGTGATGAGTCAGGCACATTCTGTTGTTCCATCCGACGCACGAGAAGCCCAGGCTAATGCGGCGGCGGACGCTAATGACAAGGTTACGGCGCTGTTTCCACAACAGGACGACGAGGCTGTCGATTCCGCGTTGGAGTTGTTCAACCGGATGTCACGGCAGATTACTGACTCCTATCGGACCCTCGAATCCCGGGTCAACCAGTTGTCCGGCGAGCTGACCCAGGAAACCATGCAGCGGCAACAGGAGCTGGAAGCGAAGGAGGAACTGGCTGACCAACTGTCGACCCTGCTCAAGGCGCTTCCGGCAGGGGTTGTGGTCCTCGATAGCCAAGGCGTCGTCACCCAGACCAACCCGGCCGCCATCGCCTTGCTGGGGGAGCCTCTGGACGGCGAACGCTGGATTGATGTCATTCAGCGTTGCTTTGCGCCCCGCCGTGACGACGGTCATGAAGTCTCACTCAAGGATGGACGTCGGGTCAGCATTGAAATTCGGACCATGGAAAACCAGCCAGGACAGCTCATTCTGCTGACGGACCTGACGGAAACCCGTCAGTTGCAATCCCAGCTTGCCCACGCCCAGCGTCTTTCGGCCATGGGCAAGATGGTGGCTTCCCTGGCACACCAGATCCGTACGCCACTCTCGGCCGCAATTCTGTACGGCGGCCATTTGAGCCAGGACGACCTGGATGAGGAAATGCGCCAGCGGTGCGCATCCCGTTTGATGTCACGCCTGACCCACCTGGAGCAGCAGGTTCGCGACATGTTGATTTTCGCCCGGGGCGAAACCCGGCTCGCGGAAGAGCTGTCTGCGGCGACACTGGTCTCGGCTCTCGAATCGGCCCTCGAAGGCCTGAAGCTGGCACCCGGAACCGACGTCTCGGTCATCGACGACGTGCCAGCCGCGTGTCGGTTGATGTGCAATCGGGATGCGTTGGTAGGCGCCTGCACCAATCTTGTTAATAACAGCCTTGAGGCCGGCGCCACCGCGGTTGCGGTCCAGGTGATTGCGGAACGCAGCGATTTGGTGGTCCGTGTGGTCGATAACGGTCCGGGCTTCGAACGTTCCGAGGCCAATCGGCTGTTGGAAGCCTTCTACACCACGAAGTCCCACGGTACCGGCCTCGGTCTGGCGGTGGTCCAGGCCGTGGTGAAGGCTCATCAGGGGCAGTTTCGCCTTGAATCGCCGGAGCAGGGTGGCGCTGTCGCTACCCTCCGTTTACCGCAACTGAACAATAACCACTGATCGGAGGCAAGCATGGCCAAGGCCCAGATTCTGATTGTTGAAGATGACCATGACCTGCGCGAGGCATTGGTGACAACGCTGGAACTTGCCCGCTTCCGGGTTCGGGAAGCTTCCAATGCCCGCGAGGCATTGGCTCGCCTGGCTGAGGCGCCGGTCGATATGGTGGTCAGCGACGTCAATATGCCGGGCCTGTCCGGCCACGAGTTACTCTCCGAGGTTCAGCGTCTGTACCCGGGGCTGCCCATGATGCTGATTACGGCCTATGGCCAGATTGATCATGCGGTATCGGCCATGCAGGCAGGCGCCATCGATTATCTGGTCAAGCCGTTCGAGCCTCAGGTTCTGGTTGAGGCCGTCAGTAAAGTGGTTGGCGGTTCCCGTCAGAAATCCGCAGACGCCCCCGTGGCGGAGGATCCGATCAGCAAGCGCATGTTCCAGTTGGCCACCAAGGTGGCCGGTAGCGATTCTACGGTAATGATCTCCGGAGAGAGCGGAACCGGTAAGGAAGTGCTCGCCCGTTACATCCATCAGCAGTCCCCCCGGGCGGATCAGCCGTTCGTCGCCATCAATTGCGCGGCGATTCCGGAGAATATGTTGGAGGCAATCCTTTTCGGCCATGAAAAGGGCGCGTTTACCGGAGCGGTAGCGTCGTCCCCGGGCAAATTCGAGCAGGCTAATGGCGGAACCATCCTGTTGGATGAAATCTCTGAGATGGATCTGGGTCTGCAGTCGAAATTACTGCGGGTGCTGCAAGAGCGGGAGGTGGACCGTGTCGGTGGTCGAAAGACCATTGATCTGGATGTGCGCGTGGTGGCTACCACGAACCGTGACCTGGGAGATTACGTTCGCGAAGGCAAGTTCCGGGAAGACCTGTACTACCGGTTAACGGTATTCCCCATGCACTGGCAGCCTCTCCGAGAGAGACCACTGGATATCATGCCGTTGGCCTCGTCGCTTCTGAAAAAGCATTGCCGAAAGATGAAACTGGCCGGGATTACCTTTGCCGCCGATGCGAAAAACGCGTTGATGGGCCATCGCTGGCCGGGCAACGTGCGCGAACTCGACAATGCGATCCAGAGGGCGCTGGTCTTGCACCAGGGCAACGTCATTCACGCCGGCGACCTGTGCCTGGAACTTGGCATAACGGGCAGACCGGATACCTCGCCTGCGCAGATGCAGTCGCCGTCTTTTGCTGGGCCAGCCGCGAGCGCGTTTGAGCCGGGCTCCGGTGAATGGGCGGGTGATGAGCAGTCGCAGCCGGATTCGGATGAATCTTTTGCGGCCGGATCCCTGGGGGATGATCTGAGGCAACAGGAGTTCCGTATTATTATCCAGACGCTCAAGCAGGAGCGCGGGCGTCGAAATCGCGCAGCCGAGCAGCTTGGCATCAGTCCACGGACCCTCCGTTACAAACTGGCTCAGATGCGCGACGCCGGTATCGATCTCGATTCCGAATTGGCCATGGCCTGACCTCGGGCAAAGACTCCTTCATTGGGCACTCATTCGAGTGCCTTTTTTTATGCCCCTCCGGATCCTTGTCCGTTCCTGTCAAAAGACCGTCACGGCTTGGGTTTAGGCATCCTGAAAGTCAATTAAGTCATTGAAAAATAACAATAAAAGTTACTTGGCCTAGTCATTGCTAAACGATCTGTAATGAGAATTCCATGAGTAAGTCTGCCGCCCCCAGCGCGGCGGAATCGGGAGAGAGTTATGGTCCAGCGTGCCGACATCAACAGTGTTCTGTCCGACATCCGCTCACTACGTTCACAGATGATGCAGAATCAGCAGATTCAGCAGGATCAGTCGGTGCGGGGTCGAATTGACGGTCCTCGTCAGGTTCAGGAAACCCGCGAAACGCAGGAAGTTCCAAGCTTCAGCGACATGCTGGGCAAAGCGGTGAACAACGTGAACGAACTTCAGCAGAATACCAGCGAACTGCGCACCGCGTACGAGATGGGTGACCCCAACGTGGACATCACCAGGGTAATGATCGCGGCCCAGAAGTCCTCTGTCTCCTTTGAAGCGCTGACCCAGGTACGTAACCGGGTGGTTCGTGCCTACGAAGACATCATGAACATGCCGATCTGATAACGGAGCAGAGAAATGGCCAGCGTTCCTGCAGAAACCTCTTCATCGAATGTTCCCGCGGCCCAGGCATCGGATGTGTCTGAGGGCGGCAACGATATGTTTTTGGGGTTCAACCGTCTGAATCTGCTGCGGCAGATCGGTCTGATGGTTGGACTGGCTGCCAGCGTGGCGCTGGGTGTCGCCGTCGTCCTGTGGGCACAGGAGCCCAATTATCAGCCTGTTGTCGGGAATTTGTCGTCGTACAATCCGCAGGACGTCACCGCGATTCTCGAAAGCAATGGTATCGACTACAAGATGGATCCGCGGAGTGGTGCGCTCCTGGTGCCGTCTGACCAGGTCTACAACGCCCGCCTGAAGCTCGCTGCCGAAGGTGTCACCGACGAGAAGACCATGGGCTTTGAACTGCTCGACCAGGATCGCGGTCTGGGCACCTCGCAGTTCATGGAAACCATCAGTTATCGCCGTGGCCTCGAGGGTGAACTTGCCCGTACCATTGGCGCCATGCGTGGGGTGCGCAGCGCCCGTGTCCACCTGGCCATCCCCGAGCGCTCGGTGTTTGTTCGCGATGCCCGCGAGCCATCTGCGTCCGTGTTCCTCGAGGTCTTTGCTGGCCGTCGTCCGGAGCAGGAGCAGATCAGTGCGGTGGTGAACCTGGTGGCCGGCAGCATTCCCATGATGAAAAAAGAAAGCGTCACCGTGGTGGATCAGAACGGCAGCCTGCTTACCGGTATGGAAGGTCAGGGCGAGACCGATCGAATGCAGGACCAGTATGAGTACACCTCGAAGGTTGAGGAACGGCTGACCCGGCGGGTGACGTCGCTCATAGCGCCCATCGTCGGGGAGGGGCGTTACCGTGCTGAGGTGTCAGCAGATCTGGATTTTTCATCGGTGGAACAGGCAGAGGAGCTGTTCAATCCGGAGCAGCAGGCGGTGCGCAGTGAGCGGGAAATGAGCGAACAGCGGGTGCCCGGTGGCGGCGCCCTTGGCATCCCGGGTGCCCTGTCCAATCAGCCGCCGGCGGATGCGACGGTTCCCGAGCAGGCTAACGACGATACCGGTGAAGAGCAGCGGGCCAGTCAGCCGGTAGATGTGCGCCGTGAGTCCACCCGTAATTACGAGATGGATCGAACGGTCAGCTACGTGCGCCAGGAGTTGGGCCGCATCAAGCGGGTGACCGTCGCACTGGCCGTGGACGACATGAAAGTGGTGAACCCGCAGACCGGTGAAGTGAGCTACCAGCCGTGGCCCGAACAGGAACTGCAGCGTCTGAGTATGCTGGTGCGTGATGCGGTGGGGTATTCGGCCGCTCGCGGCGACAGTGTTACGGTGATGAACACGGCGTTCGCGCCGGAAGAGGCGATTGAGTTCGAAGCGCCGGGCTTCTGGGAGCAGCCCTGGTTCTGGGACCTGATGAAGCAGGTGTTGGCGGGGCTGGTCATTCTGGTTCTGGTGCTCGGCCTGTTGCGTCCTGCCCTGAAGAGTCTGTCCGGTGGTGGCCAGCGCGAGAGGGGCGGGGCTCAGGGTGATCATGGGTACGGTGAGCTGGACGGCATCGACGGGGGAGCAGAGCTGCGCGAGGCAATGTCGGCCCAGGATGATCTGCTTTTGCCGGGTGCGACGGGCAGCTATGATAGGCAACTCAACGCTTTGAAAGGCCTGATTGCAGAGGACCCGGCCCGGGTGGCCCAGGTCATGCGCCAGTGGGTGAACGTCGATGACTGATCAAGACAACCAGCAGGGCGTGGCCGCGCCCCAGAAACCGCAGCGCAAGATCCCGAGGGTAGAACAGGCCGCGATTCTGTTGATGTCCCTGGGTGAGGCGGATGCAGCCGAGGTTCTGAAGCACATGGGTCCCAAGGAGGTCCAGCGCGTCGGTGTGGCGATGGCCCAGATGAAAGACGTCAGCAAAGACGACGTCACCTTCGTGCTGAATCAGTTTGTAGATGCGGTTGGCGGACAGACCGGCCTTGGTGTCGGCAACGACGATTACATTCGAGCCATGCTTACCCAGGCCCTCGGCGACGACAAGGCCGCGAGCCTGATTGACCGTATCCTGATCGGCGGCAATACCACGGGCCTCGACACGCTCAAGTGGATGGAGCCCCGTGCCGTCGGTGACATTATCCGTTACGAGCACCCGCAGATTCAGGCCATTGTAATCTCGTATCTCGACCCGGATCAGGCTGCCGAGATTCTGGCGACACTGGACGACAAGGTCCGGCTGGACGTGATGATGCGCGTGGCCTCCCTGGAGAGCATTCAGCCCCAGGCGCTGCAGGAGCTGAACGATATCCTCGAGAAGCAGTTCTCTGGTGGTTCCGCCGCCCAGACCAGCCGGATCGGCGGTATCAAGCGGGCCGCGGACATCATGAACTTCATGGACCGCAGCATCGAAGGCAATCTGATGGATTCCATCAAGGAGATGGATCCGGACCTGGCGTCGACCATTGAAGACCTGATGTTTGTCTTTGACAACCTGAAGGACATTGACGATCGCGGCATCCAGGCACTGCTTCGCGAAGTCTCGTCCGAAGTTCTGGTCGTGGCGCTCAAGGGTGCCGATGACGCAGTTCAGGAAAAGATCTTCAAGAACATGTCCAAGCGTGCGGCCGAGCTGTTGCAGGATGACCTCGAAGCGAAGGGCCCGGTCAAGGTCAGCGAAGTCGAAGCGGCCCAGAAGGATATTATTACGGTGGCCCGACGCATGGCCGAAGCGGGTGAAATCTCACTCGGTGGTGCTGGCGAAGAAATGATGTGATGAAAGACTCCTCCAAGGACCTCAACCGGATTCCCAAGGAACAACTCACAGCCTATGAGCGCTGGGAGTTGCCGCTGCTGGACGGCCATGGCAATGAAGTGGCCCGGGAAGAAGAGCGCAACGTCAAACCGCTGACGGCCGCCGATATCAGTGAAATTCGCAAGGCGGCTAGGGAAGACGGCTATAACGAGGGCCGGGAGGAAGGCTATCAGGCCGGCCTGGCCGAAGGCCGCGAGCAGGGCCATGACGAAGGGATGAAATCCGGCCTGGCCGAAGGTCGTGAGCAGGGCGAAAAGCAGGCTTACGAGGACACCCGGAAGGAAGTGGACGCAAGGCTCGACCGCCTGGAACACCTGATGGGTGAATTGCTGTTGCCGATCCGTCGTCACGAGGACGAGATCGAAAGTGCGCTGGTGAACCTCACCACGGTTCTGGCCCGAGCGGTCGTGTTCCGGGAGCTGACCATCGATTCCTCGCAAATTCAAAGCGTGGTCCGCAGGGCCCTGGATGCCCTGCCTTCGACCGCGGAAAACCTCCGGATCCAAATCCATCCCGACGACAGTGAACTCGTACGGGAGGTGATGGTGCGTCTGGAAACCCAGGCATCGGTTGTTGAAGACGACGGCATCCTGCCCGGGGGCTGCCGGGTGGAGACGCGTCACAGCCTGGTGGATTTTACCGTCGAGAAACGTTTCCAGCGCGCAGTACAGACTATGCTCGACCAGCAGGCTGGCGAAGGCGAGAGCGGGGAAGTCGAGGAACTGGATGCGCTGATGGGCGACCTGACCGATTTCCAGCGTGATGTGCTGAGCTCGACCGACGCCGGGGAAGAGGGTGACGCCGGGCGTCCGGGCGAGCGTGATGATGATACAGGTGAGGGCGATGACCTCTCGTCTGGCTGATCGTCTAAATCGTTTCCAGGATTTCGTCGGGGGCGATCCCGAACCCGAATTGTCCGGGCGTCTGACCCGCATGGTCGGATTGACACTGGAGTGCGTTGGCTGCCCCATGGTGGTTGGTGACCGCTGTGTTATCCAGGGTCAGGGAACCGGCACTGTGGAAGCCGAAGTGGTCGGTTTTGAGGATGACAGGGTTTACCTGATGCCGCTCACGGCCATCGAAGGCCTCAAGCCCGGGGCCCGGGTGGTGCCGGTTTCGGCAGCCAGCCGCGTGCCGGTGGGGCCACAGATGCTCGGTCGCGTGGTGGACGGCAGCGGTGAGCCGCTTGACGGCAAGGGCCCCTTGCAGGCCGAAGCCCGGGTGGCTTTGTCCGGAGATATTATCAACCCCCTGAATCGGGCTCCGGTCAGGGACTCCATGGATGTGGGGATTCGCGCGATCAACGCGCTTCTGACGGTGGGGCAGGGCCAGCGACTGGGCCTGTTCGCCGGCAGCGGTGTAGGCAAGAGTATGCTGATGGGCATGATGACCCGCTTTACCGACGCCGATATCACCGTGGTGGGCCTTATTGGCGAGCGTGGACGGGAGGTTAAGGAATTCATCGAGGATATTCTGGGGGAAGAGGGCCTGTCCCGGTCGGTGGTGGTTGCCTCCCCGGCTGACGATTCCCCCCTGATGCGCCTGCGTGCGGCGATGCTGACCACCCGTATTGCGGAGTATTACCGGGATCAGGGCAAGCGGGTGCTCCTGCTGATGGATTCGCTGACCCGCTACGCCCAGGCCCAGCGGGAAATTGCGCTGGCGGTGGGGGAACCGCCAGCCACCAAGGGCTATCCGCCTTCTGTTTTTGCGAAATTACCGCAACTGGTTGAACGTACTGGCAATGGCCGGCCCGGTGGCGGTTCCATCACCGCTTTCTATACGGTCCTGACGGAAGGCGATGATCAGCAGGATCCCATTGCCGATGCGGCGAGGGCCATTCTGGATGGCCACATCGTGCTGTCTCGGCGTCTGGCCGAGGAAGGTCATTACCCCGCCATTGATGTTGAAGCCTCGATCAGCCGGGTCATGCCCCAGGTGACCGACGTCGAACACTTCTCGCGGGCCCAGCGTTTCAAGCAGGTCTACTCTCGCTACCAGCAGGCCCGGGATCTGATCAGCGTGGGCGCTTATGTCAAAGGGTCTGACCCGGAAACCGATTTTGCCATCGCTCATATTGGCAGGATGGGCCAGTTCCTGCAGCAGGGACTGAACGAGAGTGCCCCGTTGCAGGAAAGCATTGAGCAGTTGCTGGCGGTCGTGCCGGAGCGTCGCTCCCCCGAACGCGTGAAGTCTGCCGCCCCCAACAGCCAGTCAGGCGCGGGTAGGGGGAATGCCTGATGCTGCGTTCCCGACGTCTGGAAGTGGTGCTGTCCCTGGAGGAGCGCAAGGAGCAGCAGGCCCTGGAACGGATGGGAGAGGCCCGCAGTGTCGTGGAGCAGCAACGGGAACAGGTCGACAACCTGAACCGGTATCAGCAGGAATACCGCGACCAGATTCGACACAGCCAGCAGGGCGTGGTGCCCGTCAGCCGCTTGCAGGCCTGGCAGGCATTCATCGCCCAACTGGATCAGGTGATCCTTCAGCAGCAGAGGCAACTGGACCAGGCTGAGCAGGTGTTTGAGGCGCGAAGGCTGGACTGGCAACAGGCCTGGGAACGCCGCCGGGGGATGGAAAAATATATCGAAACCTGTCGTCGCCAGGAACAGCGGGATCAGGACCTGCGTGAGCAGAAGTTGTCGGATGAGGCAGCCGGCCGCGCCTTCGCCCGTCGCCAGCGATAAATTTGCGTTGCATCAACTCGCCGCAGGTGCATTTTAGACGCGTTGGGCTATTCTTACCCGAAGATGATCCACGTAAAAAACCGGCGGCCAATGCTGCCAGTGACACCTTCGGAGGTTTCGGAATGCCGATTCAGACACGTCGCGGAGAGGATGGCCAGACTCTGATCATCAGTATTGAGGGACGTTTTGATTTCAGTACCCACCAGGCCTTCCGCGATGCCTACGAGCATGGCGACGAAAAAGTCCGTAACTACGTCGTAGATCTGTCTGAAACAACCTATCTGGACAGTTCGGCACTGGGGATGTTGCTGTTGCTCAGGGATTATGCTGGCGGCGATGGTGCCCGGATTGCCATAGAAAACTGCAACAACGACGTTCGCCGCATCCTTTCCATTTCCAATTTCGAGCAGCTGTTCGCCATCAGGTGATTCACTCAAACCGTTCGGGGCCTCATAGTGGACGAGTCTGTTGCCGAATCAAGGCCGCTCAAGATTCTTATCGCCGATGACAGCGACACCGATCGCCTTATTCTCAAAACACTCGTCAAGCGGCTTGGCCACAGTGTTTTCGATGTCAGCAACGGTGCGGAGGCGGTAAGGCTGTTCCGGGAATCCGATCCGGACATCGTACTGCTCGATGCGCTCATGCCCGTAATGGATGGCATGGAGGCCGCACGCCAGATCAAGCAACTGGCAGGGGAGCGGATGGTGCCCCTGATTTTTCTGACCTCGCTCTCCGAGGCGGGCGCGCTGGCGCGCTGTCTGGAGGCGGGTGGCGATGATTTTTTGAGTAAGCCCTACAACCGAACCATCATCGAAGCAAAAATTAACGCCTTCAATCGGATGCGGCTCATGCACCAAACCCTGTCGGATCAGCGGGATCTGATCAGGGAGCGCAATCAACAACTGCTGGAAGAACAGAAGGTCGCCAAACGGGTTTTTGACAACGTAGCCCATACCGGCTGCCTCGACGCCTTCAACATCCGCTATCACGCCTCGCCACTGACCATCTTCAACGGTGACGTTCTGTTCGCGGCGCCGCGCCCGGCGGGGGGCATGCTGATCTTCATCGGCGATTTCACAGGCCATGGGTTACCGGCGGCCATTGGCGCCATGCCGATGGCCGAGATTTTCTACGGCATGGCGTGCAAGGGCTTCAAGAGCGCCGATGTGCTCCGGGAGATCAACCAGAAGCTCAAGCAGATTCTCCCTACTGGCATGTTCTGTTGCGCCGGCATGATTGAGGCGGATTTCAAGCTCGACCAGCTCCGGTTCTGGAATGGTGGCCTGCCGGACGGCTGGCTGATCCGGGAAACGGGGGAGCCTCAGGTCTTGCCGTCCCGGCATCTACCTCTGGGAATACTGGCCCCGGATCAGTTTGATGCGGAAATGGAAACACTGGCCACCAGGCCTGGTGACCGGCTGCTGATGATGACCGACGGATTTCTGGAGTCGCGCAACGCGCAGGGGGAACTCTTCGGGGAAGCCGGAATCTGCCGGGTATTGGAGGCGCAGGGAGCTGACCAACACCCCTTTGACGCACTCATGGGCGCTGTACATCGGTTCAGGGGCGGCGACGGAGAGGGTGATGATCTCACCCTATGCTGCCTTGAAATGGTGGACGAGGCCGGCATTTCAGCGATTCCGGACCGCAATCCGCCGTCGGCCCGACCGGGCCCCACCGAGTGGCATTGCACCTATGAAATCCGAGAACGAACGCTGGGGGATTTCAGTCCCTTGCCGCTGTTGCTCCACATCTGTATGGAAGTGCCGGGGCTTCGGCGCAAGAGCGGCGAAATCTACACCTTGCTCGCGGAACTGTACAATAATGCCCTGGAGCACGGCGTACTGGCCTTGCCATCAGAGTGGAAACACTCCCCCGAGGGGTTCGGACGCTACTATGAGGAGCGTCGGCGCAGACTGACGCGGACTGAGGGGCATTACATCCGCTTCGGTCTTCATCATTCCATGAAACCCTCGGGAGGCCGACTGCGTGTCATCTGTGAGGACAGCGGCCCGGGTTTTGCCTTCAGGGACCACCCGATGCTGCGCGAAGACGCGAGTTCGGGTTCAGCTGCCAGGTATGCCGGGCGCGGGCTGTTGCTATTGAAACGCTTGTCAGAATCCGTCACCTTCCACCAACGGGGTAATCATGTCGAAATCGTTTACGACTGGGATTTTTCCGGAGCCTCGTCGGATCAGACGTCAACAAACCGGTGATAGCCGGTTCAAAGACAGGGGGTTGGTATGAGTGCAACACCACACCTTGACGAAGAAGCACTGGCTGAGCTTCAGGAGGTCATGGATGAAGAGTTTGAAGTGCTGATACACACATTTCTCAGCGATTCCCGCGAACGAATTGCCGGACTGAAACGAGCGGTCGATGTTCAGGACGCCGAAGCGCTCGCCCATATGGCTCACAGCTTCAAGGGCAGCTGCATCAACATCGGGGCACCGCAGCTTGGCGAGCTTTGCCGGGTAGCGGAAACGGCGGGCAAGGAGCAACGCCTGGAGGACGCGCCCGCTACGGTGGATGCCATCGAATCGGAGTTTCAGGCCATCACTGGCATGCTTGAGAATCTGCTGGCTCGCTGATTCACTAAAGCTGTCTGGCACCGCTTTTGCACAAATAACGGGAAACCGCCCGTCAACCGGCCTCAGGCCGGCAAGGATCGGGTGTCCACGAGACAAAAGCGGCAAGAGGTTGCCATGCCCCAGATGGTTCTTCCCCAGACTCCCGCCCCCGGGATGCAAAAAGACGCCAACGCCACCAGGCCCGGTTCCGGACGAGAACCCAATGGCGAGAGTCGGTACGAATCAGTGTCGCGGGCTGAACAGGAGCGGTTGGATCGGCAGAAGACCGAACGCCGGGACGAAGCCCGGGCCGGTGACAAACATGCTGCCGGCGCACCCGGCAAAGCTGGAAAAGACCGGCAATCCACCGCGTCTTCTGAGCAAGCCCCTCATTCGAAGCCCGAGGCTCCCACCCGAACGGAGAAGGCCGTTGCCGGCAAGGCGGAGACGTCTGAGTCGGCCGAGGCTGTCTCTGACATGGACGTGACCTCCACACCACTGACTTTTTCTGAATTGCAGGCATTGCTGATTCCTGCTGCCGGTCAGGCCGAAATGGCAGCTCCTGGTCTTTCCTCCAACACCAATGGGGTGCCTCAGGCGCTGAATCCCCTGATGCCTGCCGGCGGCCCCCTTAATGGTGTTATAGCGGGTAAGGCTGGCCAGGCCGGGCCAGCCGGGCAGGCGGCTCCAGGCATTACCGCAGGGCTGCAATTGTCCGAGGCGTTAGCGGCGACGCTGGGCTCTGAGAGTGGCCGACCGGCTGACCCGACCAGCCTCGTCGCCTCCGGCCGATTCCACTCCGCTCTGGAAGTCGCCGGTCAGCAGGCGGCGAATGCCGGTGCTGCCAAATTGACGGCAGAAACAGCGGTGCCGCTGAAAAGCTACGCCACTTCCATTGATACCCCCGTGGGCCATGCCGAATGGGGGGACAAACTGGTGGGCAAGCTCAGCTGGCTGACGGCAAGAAATATGTCAGTGGCCGAGATCCACCTGACTCCGCCGGATATGGGTCCGATGGAAGTCAAAGTACGGGTCCAGAACGAACAGGCCAACATTACGGTTCACACGACCAATCCGGTTGTGCGCGAACAGTTGGAACAGCAGTCGCACCGGCTTCGGGACATGCTCGGGGACCAGGGCCTGAACCTCGCGCGGTTTGAGGTCTCGGATTCTCCCCAGCAGCGAGGAGGCGAACAGGGGGCTGGTGAGGATCAGGGCGGTAAACCGGGAAACCATGTCAGTAATCAGGCGGTGTCGGAGGTTGATGAAGCCGATGTCCAGGCTGGTAGCCTTGATCTCAGTTGGAAGGGTGAGGTCGACATTTTCGCCTGAGAGTTCAGCCCGGGTAATGCTTCATTGGTAAACCGCTATCAGTCCGAGAATTTCCCTCCAAACTGTTTTGCCCATCCTCCCGTGCGACGCTAAACTGCGGTTCTGAACGGGAAGGGTGGGGCTTCTGGCCCACCCTTTGCATCCAACCAATGAAAGTCACGGAAAAACGCTCCGACTGACGGATTTCTGGCAAAGCGGATACTATGGCTGAAAATACTACGCCCGACGTGGCTCCCACCAAGAAAGGCAGGCTGAAGCTCATCATCATGCTGGTGGTGGTCGTCATTCTGGCGATCGTCCTCTCCGTTGTGGGTACGCTCTGGTTCCTTGGAGGCAGTTTGCCTGGCATGGAGGCAGACGGGGGCGAGGGTGCCAATGAGATGGCAGAAGAAAGCTTTGAACCCAGCACTTATTTGGAGCTGGACAAAGCGTTGGTCACGACGGTGCAGGCGGAAGGGCGCCAGCGGTATGCCCAGGTTTACCTGGCGATGGAGGCAACGGATCCCCAGGCACTCGCCGCGGCCCGGTTGCATCTCCCGCTGATCCGCAGCCAACTCGTCATGGCGCTGGGGAATAGCGAGTTTGATCGGTTGCAGACGCCGGAAGGAAGGCGAGGACTGGCCGACAAGATGTTGACGACCGTCAACGAGGTACTGGACCAGGAAGGCGAGCCCGTCATCAAGCGGGTGCTGTTCAGAAATTTTGTAGTGCAATAGGACCCGTCGCGGGCAAGGCATTTCAGGGCAGGACTACTATGCAGGACTTGTTGTCACAGGACGAAATCGATGCCCTCCTTCATGGGGTGGACGATGGCGATATCGATACCTATGAAGAGACGGACGACACCGGCGTAAAGTCCTATGACCTCGCCAGCCAGGATCGCATTGTCCGTGGTCGGATGCCGACTCTGGAGATGATCAACGAGCGCTTTGCCCGTTACACCCGGATCAGTCTGTTCAACCTGATGCGTCGCAACGCCGATGTCTCCGCCGGTGGCGTGCAGATCATGAAGTTCGGGGAGTACATCCACACCCTGTACGTACCCACCAGTCTCAATCTGTGTAAGGTCCGCCCTCTGCGCGGCACCTCCCTGTTCGTTCTCGACGCCAAACTGGTGTTCAAGCTGGTCGACAACTTTTTCGGCGGCGAAGGGCGTCACGCCAAGATTGAGGGCCGGGAATTCACGCCGACCGAAACCCGTATCGTGCAGATGGTTCTGAACCAGGTCTTCCACGACATGAAAGAGGCCTGGCATGCCGTCCTGAAGGTGGAATTCGATTACCTCAGCTCGGAAGTGAACCCGGCCATGGCCAACATCGTCAGTCCGAGCGAAGTCGTGGTGGTGAGCACCTTCCACATCGAGCTTGATGGCGGTGGCGGTGAACTGCACTTTGCCTTGCCGTACTCCATGATCGAGCCCATCCGGGATGTCCTCGACGCCGGTGTCCAGAGTGACATCGACGACGTCGACGAGCGCTGGGTGAACGCCCTGCAGGAGGATATCAAGGACGTCGACGTGCCGGTGAACACCACGGTCTGTCGGCGCCGGATCTCCTTGCGGGACATCGCCAAGATGAAAGCCGGCGACATTATTCCGGTAGAAATCCCCGAGTATCTGACAGTGACCGCAAACGGCATTCCGATCTACAAGGCCACCATGGGCACCCGGGACGGGAAACTGGCACTGCGAATTCATGAAAGGGCATCGCTGCCCAAGGTCAAGAAACAACTGAAGGTGGGACGCAATGGCTGACGACAAGAAAGACGAGCAGCAGCTCAGCGAAGACGAGAAGCTGGCGGCCGAATGGGAAGCGGCCATGGAAGAGTCGGGCGATGGCGACGACAGCGGTTCCGCCGAGGATGAGTGGGCGGCTGCCATGGCAGAGGCAGGCCAGACGGGGCGGGACGACGACGTTCAGACTGCGCCCATGGAGGAGTTTGATCACGTACGTCAGCCTACACAGGGCTCCGGGCCCGCGCCGGATATGGACGTGATTCTGGATATTCCGGTGACGATTTCGATGGAAGTGGGGAACACCCAGATCCCGATCCGTAACCTGCTGCAACTGAACCAGGGTTCGGTCATCGAGCTCGACCGGCTGGCCGGGGAGCCACTGGATGTCCTGGTCAACGGCACCCTGATCGCCCACGGTGAGGTCGTCATGGTGAACGAAAAGTTCGGTATTCGTCTGACCGACGTGATCAGCCCGGGCGAACGCATCAAACGGTTGCAGAAATAACATGTGGTCAAAGCTGGTTGGGCTGTCGGTGCTTTTTCTTGCCAGCCCGGTGTTCGCGGAAGAGACCGTCAAGGCCGAGCAATCAGCACCGGTTCGGGCCCCGGATACCATGGGCACGCTGGTTAGCCTCGGTGTCGGACTGCTGGCCGTGATCGCGATTATCTATGGCTGTGCCTGGATCATTCGCCGGATGAACGGCATGACCGGGATGAACAATAACGCCATCAAGGTGGTCTCGGTAATGGCGCTGGGTGCCCGGGAGCGTCTTGCGTTGATCGAAGTTGGCGGCCAACAGATACTGCTGGGAATCACGCCCTCGGCGATACGGACGCTGCATGTGTTCGATGAGCCGGTAGTCGATGCCAGTAATCCGCCTTCTGGTGACTTTGCCAGACGGCTTCAGAGCATGATTGGCAAATCCTGGACTTCGCCCACAAGGAACGACTGAGCCCATGATTGCCCTCATTTCCACCCGGTTCTTTCCGATTCTGCTCCTGTTGCTCGGCATGCTCTGGGCGCCTTTGTCCCTGGCGCAGGACGCTGGCGGCGCCAGCGGCATTCCCGGTATTCCTGCGTTCACCGTTGAGCCCGGTGAAGGGGAGGGTGTTCAGGAATACTCGGTAACCCTGCAGATCCTGGCGCTGATGACGGCGCTGACGTTCCTGCCGGCGATGCTGATGATGATGACGTCATTCACCCGTATCATCGTGGTGTTTGCCATTCTCCGGCAGGCACTTGGATTGCAGGCCACGCCGTCAAACCAGATCCTTCTGGGACTGGCGCTGTTCCTCAGCATTTTCATCATGAAGCCGGTCCTTGAGGAGGCCAATCGGGTGGGCCTGCAGCCGTACCTTCAGGAGGAAGTAACGTCCCTTGAAGCCGTCGAACTGGCCAGCCAGCCGTTCAAGAAGTTCATGCTGGAACAGACCCGGGAAAGCGACCTGGGCCTGTTCATGCGGATGGCGGATGAGCAATACCAGACGCCGGATGACGTGTCTTTTTGGGTATTGATGCCAGCGTTCGTCACGAGTGAGTTAAAGACCGCCTTCCAGATCGGGTTTATCCTGTTTATCCCGTTCCTGATCATCGACATGGTGGTGGCGAGCGTCCTCATGGCGATGGGTATGATGATGCTGTCTCCGATTATCATCTCGTTGCCGTTCAAGATCATGCTGTTTGTCCTTGTGGACGGTTGGGCCCTGATTATGGGGACACTGGCGGCCAGTTACGGAATATAGGGGGCGTTATGACTCCGGAAACCGTCATCGATATTCTGCGCGAGGCACTCTGGATGATCGTGCTGCTGTCGTCGGTGATCATCGGGCCGGGGCTGGTTATCGGCCTGGTGGTCAGCACCTTTCAGGCCGCAACCCAGATCAACGAACAGACCCTCAGTTTTCTGCCGCGCTTGCTGGTGACCCTGATTGTCATCATCGTCATGGGGCCGTGGATGCTGACCAAACTGCTGGATCACGCCAACCGGCTGATTTCCAGTATTCCCTACCTGATCGGCTGACGGATGATACCAGCGGAGTTCAGTGCAGATCTGCTGGGGCAGTGGGTAGGCCAGCACCTGTGGCCCCTGTTCCGGATTGCCAGTTTCCTGATGGTGATCCCCGTCTTCGGGACCCAGCTGGTCCCCGCCCGTGTTCGCCTAGGGCTGGCGCTGCTGATGACCATTCTGATCGTTCCGATGATCCCGCCGGTGCCGCAGGTGGAAGCGTTGAGTGCCGATGCGGTCGTCATTACCCTGCAGCAGATCCTGATCGGCGTGGGGCTCGGTTTTGCCCTCACCGCCTTGTGGCAACTTTTCGTCGTCGCCGGTCAGATGATCGCTATGCAGATGGGTCTCGGCTTTGCGTCCATGGTAGATCCGGCCAATGGCGTCAACGTGCCGGTGCTGTCCCAGATCTACACCATCACGATTACCCTGCTGTTCCTGGCCATGAACGGCCATCTTGCCGCGTTTGAGGTCTTTATCGAAAGCTTCCGTACCCTGCCCATTGGCCTGGAGGGTTTGGGGCAGGGCGGTATCTGGGACCTGGCGCACCGCATCAGCTGGATGTTTGCCTCTGCCATGCTGCTGGCGTTGCCGGCGGTGACGGCCGTGCTGATTGTTACTATCTCCTTTGGTGTGACGACCCGCGCTGCGCCTCAAATGAATATCTTCGCACTGGGTTTCCCGATTGGCCTGATTTTTGGATTGTTTGCCATATGGGTCCTGCACGCCAACTTTCTGCCGCACTTTGATCAGTACACGCGGGAGACGTTCGATTTCATGAGACAGCTGCAGGGCCAGCCCTAGGCACTAACACCAAAGACGCTGAGCCATGGCCGAAGAGAACGACAACAGCCAGGAAAAAACGGAAGAGGCCACGCCCCGAAGGCTTGAGAAAGCCAAAGAGGAAGGTCAGACGGCCCGCTCCCGGGAACTGGCGACCATGGCGGTGCTGATGGCGGGCGCCGGCGGTCTGCTGATGTTTGGCACCAGTCTCGGTGCTGCGCTCGAAGGGATCATGCGCGACAGTTTCGTGCTCGAACGCTCCGCGATCTTTGACACCCGCCACATGAGTATCCAGCTCATCGCTTCCGCCAAGGAAGCGGCATGGGCACTGTCTCCCATTCTGGTCGTGTTGTTGATAGCCGCTATCTTTGGCTCCATCGGCATTGGCGGCCTGCTGTTCAGTGGCAAGGCCATCACGCCGAAGCTGAACCGAATGGACCCCATCAAGGGCCTCGGCCGGATGTTCTCCGCGCGCTCGCTGGTGGAGCTGGTCAAGGCCATTGCCAAGGTCAGTCTGGTGATGGCCCTTGCGGTCCTGATCCTCGATCTGAGAACCGAAGATCTTCTGAGCATTGCAGAAGAGCCTGCCGTTCCAGCCATGGAACACGTGTTGTGGACGCTGGGCTGGAGCTTTTTCCTGCTTTCCTGCGCAACCATCATCGTTGCCCTGGTCGATGTGCCTTTCCAGATCTACGACCATCAGAAGAAGCTTCGAATGACTAAGCAGGAGGTCAAGGACGAGTTCAAGGACACCGAGGGTAAGCCGGAAGTCAAAGGCAGGATTCGCCAGCTGCAGCGCGAAATGGCCCAGCGTCGCATGATGCAGGATGTGCCTACCGCGGACGTGGTCATCACCAACCCGACCCACTATGCCGTGGCGTTGAAATACGATCAGGGCGCCATGGCAGCGCCGGTCGTGGTGGCCAAGGGTGCGGACGAAGTTGCTTTCAAGATCATGGAAATCGCCCGGGAGCACAAAGTGGAAGTCCTCCGCACGCCACCGTTGGCCCGGGCGGTCTACCACAACACCGATATTGGTGAAGAGATCCCCGACGGCCTCTACATGGCCATCGCGCAGGTGCTGGCCTACGTGTTCCAGCTCCGCCAGTTCCGCAAGGGGCGTGGTCCAAAGCCCGGCATGCCTGACCTTCCGATTCCTTCTGACTTGAAGCGCGATATCTAGATTGGTTTCGTTCCCTGGCCTGTGAGTTTCGGGCGAGGGCCGTGCCAGTCAGCGAGTTCAGGAGCGAGCTTCGATAACCCGAACCATCGGCTCCCCGCGGCTTTCCGGAATCGGTAGTGTCCCGTACCACGCCCGCGGATCATGAACCCTCGTGGAGCGGAATCCGCAGGCAAGGAAGTGCTGTCGTGCTTCGTCGTCATTCCGGAAATGGAATGACACTTGGCTCCGTGTGGCGGCGCCGAGAACGGACCCGAGTGCTCGCAGGGTGCCGTCCAGAAGAGGCTGTTTCGGGCGGTAGTAACTCTCGGAAAGATAGAGCGAACCGGGGCGCTTTGCCATCGCCGCGGCCAGGCGCCGCCAGAAGTCGCTGATAACTGCCAGGGAGAAATAGCTGGTCAGCCCTTCGGTGACAATAATCACGGGTCTGGTGTTGTCGAAGACGCGATCGATGACCTGTTCAAGGCAGTACTCGCCACGCTCGGCCAGAATGTCGATCGGGGTAACCTGGTGGTGGTCCCCCAGTCGGCCTGTGGCGAGCAGGCGCAGCGCTTTACGCCCGGCCATGTCCGGCAGGTCCGCTTCGACCATGTGAAGCCGCGGGTGCCGCTGTCGCAGCCGGATGCCCCTGGGAGACATGCCGCAGGCGATTTCCAGGACCTGGTCGATACCCTGGTGATTTATGGCCTCGTCGATCAGATGATCAATGATCAGATGGCGCTGGAGCAGGAAGGTCCGGATGTTGCCGCCGATGGCGGCCTTGCTGGCCGCTTCGAACGGCGTCATCAGGTGATAGAGCCAGCGGCCCTGTTGGGTGGCGAGGGCGTCGTCAGAAAGGCCATACCGGTGCCAGACGGCACCGGTATAGAGGGCGGTGAAGCTGATCCCCGAGCTGTCAGTCGGTTTGGTGCTCATAAATTGCCTTGCCCCATGCCTCGCGACTGCCTGGCAGGATCAGGTTCAGGATAATGGCGGCCACCGCACACAGGGCGATGCCTTCGAGGTGTCCCAGAACCATGCCACCGATACCGAAGACCAGGGTGACGCCCACAATCACCAGGTTGCGCGACTGGGAAAGGTCGACCTGATGACGAATCAGGGTGTTGAGGCCGACCACGGCAATAGAGCCGAACAGCAGGCACAGGATGCCACCCATGACCGGAACCGGAATGGTCTGCAGCGCCGCGCCAAACTTGCCGACGAACGCCAGCACAATGGCGATGACGGCAGCCCACCACATGACCCGGGGATTGAAGTTCTTGGTTAGCATGACCGCACCGGTGACTTCCGAATAAGTGGTATTGGGTGGGCCACCGAGCAGAGCCGCCGAGCTGGTTGCCAGGCCGTCGCCCAAGAGGGTGCGATGCAGGCCCGGTTTTTCGAGGTAGTTCTTGCGGGTGACGTTACCGATGGCCAGGACGTCGCCAATGTGCTCGATGGCCGGAGCGATGGCGACCGGAATCATGAACAGGACGGCGCCCCAGCTGAACTCGGGTGCGACGAATTTCGGCATGGCGAACCACGCCGCTTCCTGAACGGGGGTGGTGTCGACGATACCGGCAAAGGCCGACAGCACGTACCCGGTGATGACCCCGAACATAATCGGAATCAGGCGAAAAATGCCGTGCGACCAAACCGACATGACGATGGTCACCGCCAGTGAGATCATGGCAATCCAGATGGCCGTGTCGTAGGGAATGAGCTGGGTCGCTCCGTCACCGGTGCGGCCCGAGGCCATGTGCACGGCGACCGGGGCCAGGCCCAGGCCGATCGTCATGATTACCGGGCCAATCACCACGGGCGGCAGCAGGGCGCGGACAAAACCCGTGCCGCGAAGGCGAACCAGGCCGCTGAGCAGGATGTAGAGAATACCGGCCGCCATCAGGCCGCCCATAGTTTCCTCCATGCCGAATTTGCCCTTGGAGGCGATGACCGGGGCGATGAAGGCGAAGGATGAGGCCAGGAAAATCGGGATCTGGCCCCCGGTGACGATGTGAAAAATGATGGTGCCGAGGCCTGCGGTGAACAGGGCGACATTGGGGTCCAGCCCGGTGATCAGGGGCATGAGGACCAGGGCGCCAAAGGCGACCAGCAGCATTTGCGAACCGGCGATGGCCTGTTTCCAGATCGGGTCGTTGGTATGATCCTGCATGCTTATACGTCCTTCTGCTTGGTACCAAAGATCTTGTCACCGGCATCGCCGAGGCCCGGCAGGATATACCCTTTCTCGTTCAGACGGTCGTCAACCGAGGCGGTATAGATCGAAACGTCCGGGTGCTTTTCCAACACTTTCTTGACGCCTTCGGGAGCCGCAACCAGCACGAGGGCCCGAATTTCGGTGCTGCCCGCTTTCTTGAGCAGGTCGATGGTGGAAATCATCGAGCCGCCGGTCGCCAGCATCGGGTCCACGATCAGCGCCATTCGCTGATCCAGTTCGCCGACCAGCTTTTCCAGGTAGGTGCTGGCCTCCAGGGTTTCTTCGTTGCGGATCTGGCCGACCACACTCACCCGGGCGACCGGGATCAGGCTCAGGACGCCGTCCAACATGCCCAGCCCGGCTCGCAGGATGGGAACGATGGTGATTTTCTTGCCGTGGATCTGCTCAACGTTGACCGGGCCCGCCCAGCCTTCAATCGTCTTTTCCTGAAGATTAAAATCCTTGGTGGCTTCGTAAGTCAGCAGGGCGCCAACCTCCTGTGCCAGTTCACGAAAATTCTTGGTGCTGATGTCCGCCCGGCGCATAAGGCCGAGTTTGTGTCGGATCAGTGGGTGTTTAACCTCGTGGATTGGCATGGGTCACCTGTGTGTCTGGTTGGTCTGTCGTGGTTTTTCAGCGCGTTCAAATGGCGCAAGGATACCGTATCTGAGGAGGAACGTCAGGCGACACCGGGAGAAAGCCCGGGGAATTCGGGTAAGGAGTGGTACGGATCTTGCGATGCCACCTCCAGAAGGCGCCAGGGCGTCAGACTTTCGACCCTGAAACCCTCTTCAGGTAAAGCCAAGCGGAGAAGAGTCCTGCATGGACAGAGCATTAGTCCTTAACAACGTCAAATCCCTGACGCGGGGAAATCTGGGCATTCCCATTATGCTGATGGGGCTTCTGGGCATGATGATCCTGCCGATGCCCGCGTTCCTGCTGGACGTTTTCTTCACTTTCAACATTACCCTGTCCATCGTCATCCTGCTGGTGTGTGTTTACGCCATGCGCCCTATGGAATTTGCCTCCTTCCCCACGGTGCTGCTAGTGGCGACGCTTCTGCGACTAGCCCTTAACGTGGCTTCCACCCGCATCGTACTGCTGGAAGGTCATGAGGGTGGAGACGCTGCAGGTAAGGTGATCGAGTCTTTTGGTGCCGTGCTGATTGGTGGCAACTACGCCGTGGGGCTTGTGGTCTTCGCCATCCTGATGATCATCAACTTCCTGGTGGTTACCAAGGGCGCCGGCCGGGTCTCCGAAGTCAGCGCCCGCTTTACCCTCGACGCCATGCCGGGCAAGCAGATGGCCATCGACGCCGACCTGAACGCCGGTTTGATCAACCAGGACGAAGCCAAGCATCGCCGGTCGGAGATTGCCCAGGAAGCCGACTTTTACGGCTCGATGGATGGCGCCTCGAAGTTCGTCAAAGGCGATGCGGTTGCCGGCCTTCTGATTCTTGCAATCAACATCATCGGTGGCGTGGCCATTGGCATGTTGCAGCACGATTTGACCTTCGGGCTGGCCATGCAGCGTTATGCACTGCTGACCATCGGTGACGGGCTGGTGGCCCAGATACCCTCACTGCTGCTGTCCACATCCGCCGCCATCATGGTTACCCGGGTGACCTCCAGCCAGGACATGGGCGGCCAGATCCTGAGCCAGATGTTCAGTGCGCCCAAGGCCTTGGCCATCGCGGCCGCCATCCTCCTGATTCTGGGTCTGATCCCGGGGATGCCGCACGTTGCTTTCCTCGGGCTCGGCAGCCTCGCAGCGGCCGCGGCCTGGTATATCTGGAAGCAGGATCGCCAGACCGTTGAGGAAGACGGGGTCTTCCCGGGTCGTGGCGGCGCCGTGGGCGTGCCGCGCTCGACGGGGCAGGATCTGCCGCCCGGCGGAGACAGTGGTGGTGATGCCGGCCGTCAATTACCCGCGCCCGGGGAGAGCAAAGAGTTGGGCTGGGACGACGTCGCTACGGTCGATATTGTCGGACTGGAAGTGGGGTACCGGCTGATTCCCCTCGTGGACAAATCCCAGGGTGGTCAGCTGCTGAGCCGGATCAAGGGCGTGCGTAAAAAGCTGTCGCAGGATCTGGGCTTTCTGATGCCGTCGGTACACATTCGCGACAACCTGGACCTGATGCCCAACGTTTACCGCATCACGCTGATGGGCGTGACCATCGCTGAGGCTGAGATCCATCCGGAGCGGGAACTGGCCATCGATCCCGGCCAGGTGTTCGGGAAGGTCGAGGGAATCCAGGGCAAGGATCCGGCTTTCGGGCTGGATGCCATCTGGATCGAGCCTGACAAAAAGGACCAGGCCCAGACTCTGGGCTACACCGTGGTTGATGCCAGTACCGTGGTTGCGACCCATCTGAACCAGGTGTTGCAGAAGCATGCCCATGAGCTGCTGGGGCACGAGGAAGTGCAGAAGTGGCTGGATCAGTTGGAGAAAGTGTCGCCGAAGCTGGCCGAGGAGCTGGTGCCGACGACGGTGTCCATCAGCCTGTTGCTCAAGGTGCTGCAGAACCTGTTGAAGGAAGAGGTCCCCATTCGGGATATGCGCTCGATTGCCGAGGCCATCGTCAACGTTCATCCCAAGAGTCAGGATCCGAAACTGCTGACTACGGTGGCGCGCCAGTCCCTGCGACGGATGATCGTTCAGAGTATCTGTGGCAACGAATCGGAGATTCCGGTCATCACCCTCGATCCGGATCTGGAACAGTTATTGCTAAAGTCTGTTCAACAGAGTCAACAATCCGGCGGTCAGGACGACATCGGTCTGGTTCTGGAGCCGAACATGGTGGAGAAGCTGCAGCGTTCCCTGCAGGACAGTGTTCAGCGCCAGGAAATGCTGGGCAAGCCGGCAATTCTGCTGGTTTCCGGACCGTTGCGACCGGTACTGGCGAGGTTTGCGAGCTACGGGGTAGAGCGCCTGCACGTGCTCTCCTACCAGGAAATACCGGATAACAAACAGATCACTATCGTGGCGTCCGTCGGTCAGTAATGACACGGACCACAACGCGGCCAGCGCCCGCAAAGGGGTTGCCGGTGGAGGATGAGTCAGTATGAAAGTAAAACGGTTTTTCGCTCAGAGCATGGCAGAGGCGCTGAAGCAGGTCAGTGAGCAGATGGGGCCGGATGCCGTGATTCTTTCCAATCGTCGTGTTGACGGTGGCGTCGAAATCGTGACGGCACTGGACTACGACGAGAACATGGCGCGCCAGCGACTGGGTGACAAGGCCGAGTCTGCCATCAACGGGTCGCGGCTGGCGGAAATGCAGGCCGACCAGCATCGCCGGCTCGAGGACGAGCTGAACCGTTCCCGTGATCGAATCCGTGAAGTGCGGGAAAAGCGGGCAAAAGCGGGTGCAACCTATTCCGGCGCCACGTTTGCGGATCTGAACGAGGCAGCCTCGTCCGGCTTTGACGAGTCGGTGGCAGCGTCTGCGCCGAATGCTCGGGGGTATTCCGATGAGCTGGCCCAGATGCGGGCTGAAATCAGCTCACTCAAGGATATGATGAGCGGCCGTTCCGCCGAGCCGGCAAAGCCAGTCAGCAATGCGCTCCAGCAGCGGCTGGCCGAGCGACTGCAGGAGTTTGGTCTGAGCAGTGACCTGGCGGGTTCGCTGTCCCGCCGTCACAAGGGCGGCCGGCTTGAAGATGGCTGGAAGCAATCCCTGAAAATGCTGGCAACCGGCGTCCGCACCTCGCGCCAGGAATGGCCGGACGAGGGAGGGGTCTACGCGTTGGTTGGTCCGACAGGTTCCGGTAAGACCACCACCATCGGCAAGCTGGCGGCGCGTTATGTGTTGCGACACGGAGCGGACTCCCTGGCCCTGGTGACGACTGACCGCTACCGGGTGGCCGCTCACGAGCAGCTGTTCGTGTTTGGTCGGATCCTGAACGTTCCGGTGCGGGTGGTGGATGAAAGCCATTCGTTGGACGATATTCTGGACGAGCTGTCCGGTCGGCATCTGGTGTTGATCGATACCGCCGGCCTGACCAGCTCGGACAAAGGCTACCAGGAGCAGTTGGCCGAGCTGGCGCGCAGCCACCACAACATTCGTACTCATCTGGTGGTGTCTGCCACCAGCCAGCCGCGTATCATGAAATCCGTGTGGCATTGCTATAAGATGGCAAATCTTGCGGGCTGCGTAATGACAAAGATTGACGAAGCCCTGACACTGGGGGAATCTCTTGGGTTCGTGATGGAAACCGGATTGCCGGTGGCCTATTACACGGACGGGCAGAAAATTCCCGAGGACCTGCACCACGCGGAAGCCATTCCCCTGGTGCGGCTGGCGGTGGAACGGCTGAAACGCCTGCAGCAACAGCAGTCGGTTGCTGAAGGGGCCTGAGCGCGAACGCACCTTTACCGGATGACAGAGTATCCGGCGCGCAGAGCTGGCGCCGTTCAATGACAAGACGAGCCCTCAGTACAACTGGCGAGAGACAAGAATCAACATGAGCAAAGCACATCCGGTACAGGTGATTGCGGTTTCCGGCGGCAAGGGTGGGGTCGGCAAGAGTAACGTGTCGGTTAACCTTGGAATTGCCCTGGCGCAGAAAGGTCGCCGGGTGGTGATTCTGGATGCCGATCTCGGCCTGGCCAACATCGATGTCCTGCTCGGAATAACGGCCAGCCGGAATATTGCCGATGTGCTTTCCGGCGAGTGCGAACTCAAGGACATACTGGTCAGCGGGCCAGGTGGAGTCAAGATTGTTCCGGCCTCATCGGGCACCCAGCGCATGACCCACCTCAGCCCGATGGAACACGCTGGACTGATCAACGCCTTCAGTGAGCTGGGTGACCAGATTGACGTACTGATCGTCGATACCGCAGCGGGTATTTCCGAATCCGTTGTCAGTTTCCTCCGGGCATCGCAGGAGCTCCTTTTTGTCGTCTGCGACGAACCTACCTCCATCACCGATGCCTACGCCCTGATCAAGCTGATGAATCGGGAGTACGGCACAAACCGTTTTCGTATCCTGGCGAACCAGGTGCGAAATGAGCAGGAAGGCCGCCACCTGTTTGAGAAACTGAGCCGGGTGACCGAGCGCTTCCTTGATGTCGCATTGCAATATGTGGGTATGGTGCCCTACGACGAAGCCGTCAAAAAAGCGGTGCAGCGGCAGCGGGCGGTGCTGGACGCCTATCCCCGCGCCAAGGCGTCCCTGGCGATCAAGGCCTTGGCCGATAAAGTGGACAACTGGCCGTTACCGTCCTCGCCACGAGGCCATCTGGAGTTCTTTGTAGAGCGGCTCGTCCAAGTCTGAATCTGATCCAGTCAAAACAACACCGGATACATGACATTGGCGAAACATCTGGGAATCTATCAGCAGTCTGATGCGAAAAGCCCTTCGCGGCTCATTGAAGAGCATGCACCGCTGGTCAAGAAAATAGCCCTTCATCTCATGGCCAGGCTGCCTGCTTCGGTGCAGTTGGAAGACCTGATGCAGGCCGGCATGATCGGACTGCTCGAATCCGCACAACGCTACAGCTCGACCAAGGGCGCCACCTTCGAAACCTATGCTGGTATTCGGATCAGGGGCGCCATGGTGGATGAGATCCGCAAAGGCGACTGGGTGCCCCGTTCCGTCCACCGAAATGCCCGCCGGATATCCCAGGCCATCAAGGCCGTTGAAGACCGTCTCGGTCGCGAAGCCCAGGACCTCGAAGTCGCGCAGGAACTGGGCATGGAGTTATCCGAATACCATGCCTCACTTTCCGACGCGAACAGCGGACGACTTTTTAGTCTGGATGAGCTCAATGAATCCGGGGAGCTGCCGATAGAAGAGGCAGAGACCAGTGATAATCCGCTGGACGGTCTGGCATCCGACGCCTTCCGGCGCAATCTGGCTGAAGCCATTGAAGACTTGCCCGAACGCGAAAAGCTGGTGTTGAGCCTGTATTACCAGGAAGAGCTGAACCTCAAGGAAATCGGTGCTGTTCTGGGAGTGAGTGAGAGCCGTGTCAGTCAGATTCACAGCCAGGCCGCACTCAGATTGCGTGGGCGCCTTGCAGACTGGCGTCGCGACGCAGACGACTGAATGAGTGCTCCCTGTGTCCGGTTCATAGAGCTCTGTAGCTTTTGGTAACCGGCGCTTTACACGGACACCAAAGATCAGACAATAAGTGCTTCAAACAGCGGCCTGCTAGATTTCGAACTCGAAGGTCAAACGAATTCCGGGTGTTACCAACTGGAGGTCCCATTGGACAAGAACATGAAAATCCTGATTGTGGATGACTTTTCCACAATGCGACGGATCATCAAGAACCTGCTGCGAGATTTGGGCTTCAGCAATACCGATGAAGCCGATGACGGCAACACCGCGCTGCCGATGCTGAAGAGTGGCAAGTACGATTTTCTGGTAACGGATTGGAACATGCCGGGGATGTCCGGGTTCGATCTGCTCAAAGCCGTGCGCGCCGATGAAAATCTGAAGACGTTACCGGTGCTGATGGTAACGGCGGAAGCCAAGCGGGACCAGATCGTGGCTGCCGCCCAGGCCGGCGTGAATGGCTATGTGGTCAAGCCGTTCACGGCAGCGGTCCTCAAGGAAAAGATTGAGAAAATCTTCGAACGCATTCAGTAACCTGAGGTCGCATGGCTCTCATGAGCAATAGCAACAAGAACCATCGGAGCCTCGATCCGGAGGTGACAGAGCAGTTGCAGCGCCAGAGTGCGGAGCTGGCCGAAAGCGTGAAGGCCGGAGATTTTGCCCAGGCGATGACCGTGATCAATGAGCTCAGCGAGGTCAGGGATCAAAGTCTCTACCGTGAAGTTGGTCGGTTGACCCGCAGTCTCCACGAAGCCATCCGGAATTTCCAGGTGGATCCACGCAGCGCGGAACAGCAGGAAGCGCTGTCGAAGATGACCGACGCCTCGGACCGGCTCGAGTATGTGGTTCGAATGACCAGCCAGGCGGCCAACCGCACCATGGATCTGGTTGAAGAGACCATGCCGGTGGCCCACACCGTTCGCGATGAGGCTTCGGCGCTCCGGGATGAGTGGCAGCGTTTGCGCCGGCGCGAAATGCAGCCCTCAGAGTTTCGGGAGCTTTACGGGCGCATCGACCGTTTTTTTGCCGGCCTGACGACGGACGCCGACACCATATACAACAACCTCTCGGAAATTTTGCTGGCCCAGGATTTTCAGGACCTCACGGGACAGGTGATCCAGAAGGTCACGACCCTGGTGAAGGAAGTAGAGGAACAGATGCTCAGCCTCGTGGTAATGGCGAGCCATGTGGACCAGATCACCGGCACCGTGCACCAGATTGACGAGACTCAGGTTTCGGCGGAACAGGGCGTAGGACCGCAGATCAAGGCTGATGAGCGTGAAGATGTAGTTTCGGGACAGGACGACGTCGATGATCTGCTGTCCAGTCTCGGATTCTGAATTAATGAGGACTACGCATGGCGTTTGATGCTGATGACGAGATTTTGCAGGACTTCCTCGTGGAGGCCGGTGAAATTCTCGAGAAGCTGTCGGAGCAACTGGTCGATCTTGAGCGACACCCGGACGACAGTGATCTGTTGAATGCCATTTTCCGCGGCTTTCATACGGTAAAGGGTGGCGCAGGCTTCCTCCAGCTCGATGCCCTGGTGAATTGCTGCCACTCTGCCGAGAATGTGTTCGATATCCTGCGTAATCACAAGCGTAAGGTAGATTCAGACCTGATGGACGTGGTGCTTGAGACCCTCGATCACGTCAACGCCATGTTCGAGCAGGTCAGGAATCATGAGGAGCTGACACCCGCTCCGGATGCGCTGATTGCCGCCCTGGATGCTTTTGCACAACCGGAGGGCGACGCCGGACAACAACCCGCGGACCTTCGTCAGGACAGTCCGGATGACTGCGGTGATATCACCGACGATGAATTTGAACAGTTGCTGGATGCGCTTCACGACGGCGGCGACGCGGCCCAGGGTCAGCCCGCCGGTTCCGGTGAGTCTGCCAAGGCGTCGGCGGGCGGGGCCGGTGATGATGACATCACCGATGACGAATTCGAGGCCCTGCTGGACCAGCTGCATGGCAAAGGTCAGTTTGCCGGCGCTCCGGCGGCGGGTGAGCCAGCCGCCGATGCCAGCCCGGACGAGCAGGCGTCTTCGGGCAAAGGCGATGATCTGATCACCGACGATGAGTTCGAAAAGCTCCTGGACGAACTGCACGGTAAGGGCGGCGGGCCCACGGCAACTGACTCGGGCAAGGTGCCCGGATCTGGGCCTTCGTCCGGTGCAGCGCCGAAAGCGCCTGCGGCCAAGGCCGCTGCACCGGCCCGGGAGACGGCGCCGGCTGCCGAGACCACGGTACGGGTCGATACCAAGCGCCTTGACGACATCATGAACATGGTCGGCGAACTGGTGCTGGTGCGAAACCGCCTGCAACGCCTGGGTGCGGCGAGTGAAGACGAGCACATGCACAAAGCGGTGTCCAACCTTGATGTGGTGACTACCGATCTGCAGGCCGCCGTCATGCAGACACGGATGCAGCCTATCAAGAAAGTATTTGGCCGGTTCCCCCGCGTGGTCCGCGACCTGGCCCGAAGCCTGAAGAAAGAAGTGAACCTCGTGATGCACGGGGAAGAGACCGATCTGGACAAGAATCTGGTGGAGGCGCTTTCGGATCCCCTGGTTCACCTGGTGAGGAACTCTGTCGATCATGGTATCGAAGCGCCGGATGTTCGTGAGAAAGCAGGCAAGCCGCGGCAGGGTACCGTTACCCTGTCAGCCGAGCAGGAAGGGGATCACATTCTCCTGTCCATCGATGACGATGGTGCGGGCATGGACCCGGAAGTGCTGCGCCGTAAGGCCGTTGAGAAGGGCATCTACGAACAGGATGTGGCCGACCGGCTGACCGAAAGCGAGTGTTTCAACCTGATCTTCTCCGCCGGCTTTTCCACCAAGGAGCAGATCTCGGACGTGTCCGGTCGCGGCGTCGGCATGGACGTGGTCAAGACCAAGATCGGCCAGCTCAATGGCCAGATCAACATTGTGTCGAAGTTGGGCAAGGGCTCCCGGATCATCATCAAGGTTCCGCTCACCCTGGCGATCATGCCAACGCTGATGATCATGCTCGGAGACCAGTCGTTTGCGCTGCCGCTCGTCAACGTGGTGGAGATTTTCCACCTGGATCTGACCAAGACCAATATTGTCGATGGGCGTGAATGTATCGTTGTGCGGGACAAGGTGTTCCCGCTGTTCCACATCAAGCGGTGGCTGGTGAAAAACGCCGCCCGTGAGGACGAGCCGGACAATGCCCACGTCGTGATCGTGGCCATGGGCACCAAGCAGGTGGGTTTTGTGGTCGATCAACTGGTGGGACAGGAAGAGGTCGTTATCAAGCCTCTGGGCCGGGCGCTCCAGGGTACCCCGGGCATGGCCGGGGCCACCATTACGGGCGACGGGCGGATTGCCCTGATTATTGATGTTCCCAGCCTGCTGCAACATTACAGCTGACGCTGTCAGGGTGGGGCGAGAGATTGGACTTCGTTAGGAGAAATGGATGACAGTTTCTGTCCTGGTCGTGGATGATTCAGGGTTCTTTCGAAAACGGCTGACGGAAATTTTGACCGGCTCGGGCCAGATCCGGGTGGTGGGAGCCGCCACCAACGGCCGTGAGGGTGTGGAACTGGCCGAGAAGCTGCGGCCGGATGTCATCACCATGGATTACGAGATGCCGGTAATGGATGGCATTTCGGCGGTTCGGGAAATCATGAAGAATCACCCCGTGCCGGTGCTGATGTTCTCCTCCCTTACCTACGAGGGCGCCCGGGTTACTCTGGATGCCCTGGAGGCGGGGGCAGTGGACTTCCTGCCCAAGAACTTCGAGGAAATCGCGAGGGACAGCAGTCAGCTGCAAAAAATCCTCATTGATCGCATTCTGGATGTGGCTCAAAGCCGGCCCGGAGCGCGGCCGAAACCCGCTCCTGGCAAAGCGCCGTCCGTTCCGAGCGGGCACGAGACGGCACCCTTGCGCCCGCGCCCATCCTCGGCCGCCACTGCGCGCCCGGCTAACGTTCCCAGACCCGCGCAGCCGGCTGCCAACCCCGAGGCGCCCAGACGTCCGGCCCGACGCGGTTCCGCCAAGCACTACAGTGTGGTTGGTATCGGCACCTCCACCGGCGGGCCAGTGGCCCTGCAGCGAGTGCTGACATCGTTGCCGTCGTCGTTTCCCGCGCCGATTGTGCTGGTCCAGCACATGCCCGCCAGTTTCACGCCGGCTTTTGCCGAGCGCCTCGATAAACTGTGCAGGATCCAGGTGCGCCAGGCGGAAGACGGGGACGTGCTCAGGCCCGGCCTGGCCCTCCTGGCTCCGGGCGGTAAACAGATGATGATCGAAAATCGCGGCGGTCAGGCCAGGGTTCGAATCCTGCCCGGCGATGAACGCCTCAACTACAAGCCCTGCGTCGACGTCACCTTCGGGTCCCTGGCCCGCAGCTTTCCCGGTAAAACCCTTGGCGTGATCCTTACGGGCATGGGCTCGGATGGCAAGGACGGCTGCCGGATGATGAAGCAGACCGGGTCTGACATCTGGTCCCAGGACGAGAAAACCTCGGTCATCTATGGCATGCCGATGGCCGTGGCCAGGGCCGGTCTCAGTGACGAAGTTCTGGCGCTCGAGGAAATCGGACCGCGACTGATTGAGGGCGTTTCCTGATGGATATCCTGAGCCTGCTGGGAGTTGTACTCGCTTTTGCCGCCATCCTTGGTGGCAACCTGCTGGAGGGTGGGGCCCTGGGCTCCCTGTTTAACGGTCCGGCAGCGTTGATTGTGGTTGGCGGTACGTTTGCCGCGACGATTCTGCAGACGTCCTGGCCGGTGTTGAAGCGGGCATTCGGACAGGCCCGCTGGGTATTCGTGCCACCCTTCATCAGTATGGAGGATGGCATCGGCAAGGTCATTGACTGGAGTGTGAAAGCCCGCAAGCAAGGCCTGCTTGGTCTTGAGGGGCTGGCCGAGCGCGAACCCGAACAGTTTGCCCAGAAGGGGCTCCAGTTGCTGGTTGACGGCGCCGAGACCGAGACCATCCGCAGCATCATGGAAGTCGATCTGGAGTCCCGGGAGCAACGGGATCTGGAATCGGCGCGGGTTTTCGAGGCCATGGGCGGGTACTCACCCACCATCGGCATCATCGGCGCGGTGATGGGGCTGATCCAGGTCATGACCAATCTGGAAGATCCCCAGTCGCTGGGCAGCGGGATTGCCACTGCCTTCGTTGCGACCATATACGGCGTCGCCCTGGCAAACCTGCTGTTTTTTCCCGTGGCGAACAAGTTGAGGGGCATCATCCGCGACCGCACCCGGTACCAGGACATGATGATCGACGGCATCATTGCGATCGCTGATGGTGAAAACCCGAAATCCATTGAAATGCGACTGCGGGGCTTCCTGCAGTAACGATGATCAGGCCAACTTATGCGGCGGCGTAGGCAGTCCCAAGAAGATCTCCACAACAAGGAGCGCTGGCTGATTTCCTACGCGGATTTCATCACCCTGCTGTTCGCTTTTTTTGTCGTCATGTACTCCGTTTCCTCCGTTAACGAGGGCAAGTACAAGGTTCTATCCGAAACCCTGACTGGCGTATTCAATGCGCCGCAACGATCGGTTGAGCCGATCGAGGTGGGCGAGCAGCCGAAGCATTCTCTCGATACGCCCTCCGAGGCCGTGATTCCGCCGGCGGTCACCGAGGCTGCCCGCAATTCCGAGAGCGACGCCCAGGCCCGAGCCGAAGCCCTGCAGACCATGGCCGACCAGCTGGCCCTGGAGTTCGACGAACTGATCGAACAGGGTGTGGTGACGATGGAAACCAGCGACCACTGGCTGGAACTCAGTCTGCCGAACAGTCTTTTATTCGGAAGCGGAGATGCCGAACCCCATTACGACGCCTTTGACGTCGTGCAGAAGGTGGCCCGGGTTCTGCGCAATCGTGATAACGCGGTCAAGGTGGAAGGCTTTACCGACAACCAGCCCATCAATACCCCACGATTCCCCTCCAACTGGGAGCTCTCAGCCGCCCGGGCCGCCGCGGTGGTGAGAATGTTGACGATTGAGGGCATCGAACCGGAACGCCTGGCGGCGGTTGGCTACGGCCGGTTCCAGCCGGTCGCCCGCAATGATACCGATGAAGGCCGACGGCGAAATCGAAGGGTTGTTCTCCTCATTTCCCGTGACGCAAGTGTCCGTGGTGCTATGCGTTGAGCCGCGCGGTACGCGGCACATGCGGATAGCTGCCTTGGCACGGTTCCTGTATTGATCCGGGGCAATTATTCAAGGCCGGCAAGCGTTTGCCGTTTGATCTCATTTTGCAGGCTTGCGAGGGTCAAGTTGCGTATGAACCGGCCGATAAACCGGAATGCAGTGAGTGTGAGTCGGGCTGCAATGACGTTTTCTCTGGAGAAACAAGCGTGCGAATCTGGGCTGTAGCCAATCAGAAGGGCGGTGTGGGTAAAACCACATCCGTGGTTGCGTTGGGTGGTTTGCTGGCCGAACGCGGCGAGCGTGTGCTTGTGGTGGATCTGGATCCCCACGGCTCACTCACGAGCTGGTTCGGATACGATCCGGATACCATTGCCCATAGTGTCTTCGACCTGTTCCAGCATCAGGGCAAGGTGCCCGAGGGGCTTCCGGCCCAGCTTATCACCGAGACGAGCTGTAGCGGGTTGTCGCTGCTTCCGGCCAGTACCGCTTTGGCGACGTTGGAGCGCCGGATGGTGGGGGTTGAGGGCATGGGCCTGATTGTCTCGCGGGCCCTTGCGCAGTTATGGGACGATTTCGATTACGTGCTCCTGGACAATACGCCGTCGCTCGGGGTGTTGATGGTGAACGCTTTGGCGGCGGCCCAGCATCTGGTGATTCCGGTCCAGACCGAGTTCCTGGCGATCAAGGGGCTTGAGCGGATGCTGCATACCCTGAAAATGATCATGCGATCCCAGAAAAACGAGTTGCCCTACACCATAGTGCCGACCCTCTATGATCGCCGGACCCAGGCGTCAGTAAAGAGCCTCAACCTGTTACGCAAGACCTACGCTGACAGCCTCTGGCGGTTTGCCGTGCCCGTGGATACCAAGTTCCGGGATGCCAGCCAGTCTGGCGTTGTTCCGTCTGCGCTCGACGCGGCAACCCACGGAGTTCGAGCCTATGCCCACCTGTTGGAGGATTTGCTTGCCCGAACGGGTTCCGTGAAGGAGCGTCAGCATGCCTGACGAAAATTTGACGAGGCTGTCTGATCCGGCCAACGCCATTGCCAGTTACCTGGATGACCTGCTGCATACCGCGACGGATACTGCGCTGCGCGAGGAGTCGGCCGTTGAAGCTCCGCCGCGGGAGGCCGGGGCCAAAGCGCCGGTGAAAACCGTTCCGCAGACACAACCTGAAACCCGTAAAGCCAGTCCGAAGGTGATGGAAAAGCCGGTCCCGGCACCGAGCGTTGTCGAGTCGCCTGCTCCAGAACCGCCGGAACCCGAGGTTGTTGCCAGTCCGGAAGCCGATCTGCAGCCGGCCGTATCTGAACCGCCATCCCGGCCGGACTGGTCCGGTGCGCCGTTTGAGTGTCTGATCTTTACTGTGGCCGGCCTGCAGTTGGCGGTGCCCCTGATTCTGCTGGGTGCCATCCACCGTATCGAGGAAGGCATCCGGCCGATTCCGGGAAGCCCCCGCTGGTACATGGGCATTCGACCCGATCGCGACCAGAACCTGAGGGTGGTGGATACGGCTGAATGGATCATGGCGGGTCGGGTGCCGGACAATGCCCGTGACAACTACCGGTTTGTCATCCGTCTGGACAACAGCGACTGGGGTCTGGCCTGCGACGACGTGGCGCAGTCCTTCACGCTGAAGCCGGATGAGGTGCGCTGGCGTACCTCTCGCAGTAAGCGACCCTGGCTGGCCGGAACGGTCATTGACCATATGTGCGCCCTGATCGATGTGCGCACCATGGCCGACCTTCTCGTCAGGGCCGAGCGTGAACACCATCTCGACCTGAGTTGAGAAAAAACCGGTTACCGATTGAAACTGTGCCGCGCTGGCACGGTTTGTGCCCATAAATATAGTATTGGGCACTGATGATGATTTTTTGACGATCAGGTTGCCCGTCGGGCAGCCACACAGGAGACACAGTGCTATGGCATCCCCGAGCGGACAACACAATCAGGTCCAGGACGATCAGGTACTGCAGTACGTGACCTTCCGTCTGGATGACGAGACCTACGGCCTGAATGTCATGCAGATCCAGGAAGTGCTGAGGTACACGGAGATAGCCCCGGTCCCGGGTGCCCCCGATTATGTCCTCGGGATCATCAATCTGCGGGGCAACGTCGTCACGGTCATCGATACCCGGCGCCGGTTTGGACTGGCGGACGCGGAAGTGAACGATGCGACCCGAATTGTGGTGATGGAATCGGACAATCAGGTCATGGGTATTCTGGTGGATTCCGTGGCCGAAGTGGTCTACCTGAAGTCCAGCGAAATTGAGACTGCACCGAACGTGGGTAATGAGGAAAGTGCCAAGTTTATCCAGGGCGTGTGCAACAAGGATGGTGAGCTGATCATCCTGGTTGAATTCGACAAAATGTTGTCAGAGAACGAATGGGCTGAAATCGCCGCACTGTAACCGGGAACTCCTCGCCTGGCAGTGCCTCGGATGGACGCCTTTCGTCATAAATCACGGGAGACGTCCGTCATGTTTGCAGAAATTCCGTCCTATCTTCCCTGGGGGCTGACTGTTGCGGCCTTGTCACTGGTTCTGGTTCAGGGCGTTGTTCACGGACGCCAGATCCGGCAGCTGAAATCCTCGCTCAAGGACCGCTGCGATATCCTTGGCCGGGAACTGCACGCGACCACCAGCGGCAGCGTCGGCGTTGGCCAGCGGCTGGTCGCCTGCGAACGACAGCTTCACGAACTGAGAACCACACTGGACGAGATGCGCCAGAACGACCCGCTGCGAATCTCCTACGACGAGGCCTCCCGCTTAGTGGACCTGGGTGCCGATATCGACGACCTCATGAATACCTGCGGTATCTCCCGCCCCGAAGCCGAACTGGTATCCGCCTTGAAACGGCGACAGGCGGCGTAACCCCACCTTAGAATCTTCGGAGCGCGCTCAGTCGCTTTCCCGGTTTGCGGGTCGGGCATCGTCGGGTGTCCGGCCCCGGATGTGGAAGGCGAATGCCAGTATCTCGGCGATCACCCGGTACAGGCTCTCCGGAATTTCTTCATTGAGCGAGAGTCGGGCCAGGATGCTGGCCAATTCGGCGTTCTCATAAAGCGGAACATTGTGCTCCCGGGCTATCCGGACAATTTCCTCCGCCAGTTCATGGGTACCGGTCGCGGCAATGATCGGTGCCTGTTCGCCATCGTACTTCAGTGCGACCGCAGCGTTGGCGCCGTGTTCATTGGTTCGGTCGGTCATGCTCTTGTGTCCACCAGTCTGTGTTCAAGGCGTGTGGCCGAAGCCTGCGGGGTGCCTCTTCGACACTCCAGATCGGTCACGTCCAGCCCCAGGTCAGTCAGGCTCTGCCTGAGCAAGGGTAATTCCTCGTTAACCTGTCGCAGAGTGCTCTGCTTCTCGGCCCAGACCCGGGCGCTGACCGATTGCTGGCGCAGTGCCACGTCAAAGTGCAGGGGGCCGGCTTCATCCAGGTCCATGGCCAGCGAGAGTCGCCATTCGCTGACGGAGGCCTTGTGCTGTTGCTCCTGGGTTCCGCGGTCCTCGGGATACTGTTCGAGGCGCAACTGCGCAACCCGCGGTTCGTTCTGGGGGGTGACCCATGGCAGCTCCAGCAGCAGGGTAGACAGGGGCGCCGGTGCGTCACCGCCGGTCCTCGCCGTCAGAACCTGGCTGTGGAGCTGATTCACGGTAATCCGGTTCAGCATGCCCGCCAGTAGTCGGAGCATCTGGCCGACGGTGGTAGCTTCGCCGTTGGCGGATTGAGCCGGTGCCCGGGGGCTGGCCTGGGGAAAGTTCAGGGGGGCCTGAACGAGTTCCGGGCTGGCCAGTGGCGTCAGCCGGTTAAAGTGCTCCGGACCGTTTCCCTGCTGGGTCAGGAGGGCTGTAATGACTCGCCCGACTGCCAGTTTCAGATCCGGCAATGTGGCCGATGGGGTTTGAACCAGCCTCGATTCGGCAAACAGGCCGCTTTCGGCGATCCATTGTTTGATCTGTTGCAGTGGTTGCTCCTGACGTCCGCTGCCGGGCATGAGACTGGCGCTTGCGGGCAGGCGGGCGAGCACCTGCTGGATGCTCTGGCGGGCCGCCTCAGGCAAGGGTTGGGACGGTCTGGCAGAGGGCAACTGGCCGGGACTCGGGTCTGGTTTCAACCCCTGGCTCAGGCTGGCCAGCAATTTCGTGAGTCCGCCCTCCAGATTCTGCTGCCAGGGCATGTGCTGAACCAGGGCCCGGGCGATTCCGGTTTCCTGTGCCGGTGCCAATTTTCCCATCAACTGGAGTTCATTGCCGGCCCGCATGACCTTGACCCAGTCACCGGTTTCCAGTCTGGTGTTGCCAATGGCGGCTTCGACCAGCAGTGATTTGCCGCGGACGTCCAGCAACACCTCGGAAGTCGCCTGGCCCTGACGATTGATGATTTCGGCGACCCGTGCCAGTGTGGCTTGCCGGTTGGCCAGCTGCAGCGCATCAAGCTGTTGTCGCGCAGAGGGCTGCGGGTTGTCCGCGCCTGCCGCATTCACCGTTGCCGCGCGGGCCGGTGAGATCGGGGTTTGCCCGGCGGGTTGGGGCGGTTGTTGGCCAGTCGGTAGTTTCATCGCGATCGATTTGATGTTGGAAAAGAGTAATCCGCAAGCGCTTTCGTTATAATACGCCGCGCTGGCGAGTCTTACCGTGAATAATGTCTGCACCCGCCGCGTCAGTCTTGAATGCACCCGATGCCGTATGAGCGTGCATCGTCCTGGTTACGGGGCCCTGATGTCTGAGCCGTTACTACAGGCTGCCAATCTGCAGTGTGAACGAGGTGAGCGGATACTGTTCCGTGACCTTTCGTTTTCCATACTGCCCGGTACGGTGACCCGTGTCGAGGGTGCCAATGGCACCGGTAAAACCACGCTGCTCCGGATCCTGGCGGGGCTCAACGATGCCTGGTCGGGTGAGCTGCTCTGGCGCGGGCAGTCTCGGGTAATCCACCGGGAAGAGTTTCTCCGCAACATGCTCTACCTGGGCCACCGGCCCGGAATAAAAGCATTGCTGACACCAATGGAAAACCTCCGGGCGCTGACGGCATCCCGCCGACCGGTGGCCGATACAGTGTTGCACCAGGCGCTGGCCGGGACCGGACTGGATGGTTTTCAGGAGGTTCCCTGCCGGAAGCTGTCAGCGGGGCAGCAGCGCCGGGTGGCGCTCGCTCGTCTGTTGATTGCCGACGAGCCACTCTGGCTGCTGGATGAGGTCTTCACGGCAATTGATGCAGACGGCGTCCGCGCCATCGAAACCCTGCTGCAGCATCGCGCGGAAGAGGGCGGGGCGGTGGTTGTAACCACCCATCACGATCTGCAGTTGCCAGGTATGCAACGCATTGTCCTGGGCGGGGAGTCAGACGATGAATGCTGAGACCCGTCCCCTGATCAAACCTCTGAGTTCCGGGGTTGGCAACATGGCATCCATGAAGGCCGTGTTCAGCCGGGATATGAAAGTGGCCTTTCGGCAGCGTCAGGACCTGCTCAACCCGCTGCTCTTCTTCGTCATGGTGGTGACACTCTTCCCCCTTGGTGTTAGCCCGGAAGTGTCATTTCTCCGGGAAGCGGGTGCGGGTATCCTGTGGGTGGCGGCGCTGTTGTCAGTGTTATTGTCGCTGGATCATCTGTTCCGCCACGATTTTGATGATGGCACCCTGGAGCAACTGGTGCTTCAGCCGCAACCGCTGTTTTTGCTGGTTCTGGCGAAAACGCTGGCGCATTGGACGCTGACCGGGTTGCCGCTGGTGCTCCTGGCTCCGGTTCTTGGGGTAATGGTTCATCTGGAAGGGAACTCCATTGCAGTTTTGTGTCTAACGCTGCTGATTGGTACGCCGGTGCTGAGTCTGATCGGGTCCATTGGTGCAGCCTTGACCCTCGGTTTGCGTTCGGCGGGTGTGCTCTTGTCCCTGCTGATCATTCCGCTGTACATTCCTGTCCTGATTTTCGGCACAGGTACGGTCGCTGCGGCTACCGAAGGCGCGCCGGTGGCCGCTTACCTGGCGCTGCTGGGGGCTTTCCTGGTCCTGGCGATCACGCTGGCGCCGTTTGCGGCCTCGGCGGCGTTGAGAATAAGCCTGTCAAACAGCTAGGAAGATGTTGATGATTTTTAGGGTATCCAACTGATGTGGCAGATTTTTCATAAACTGGGGTCACCCAAATGGTTTTTCGGGATTGCGACCCGGTTAATGCCCTGGCTGCTGGCAGGTGGGGTACTGCTGATGATGGCGGGCATCGTCTGGGGGCTGGGGTTTGCGCCCAAAGATTATCTTCAGGGCAACAGTTATCGCATTATCTTTATCCATGTACCAACAGCATTCCTTGCTCAATCCGTGTACATCATGATGGCTGTGGCCGCCGTCGTCACCCTGGTTTGGCGAATGAAGCTGGCCGACGTCTTTGTCAAAGCCGTGGCACCTGTTGGCCTGGTTCTGACCTTTCTGGCGCTCTTCACCGGTGCGGTCTGGGGCAAACCAACCTGGGGAACCTGGTGGATCTGGGATGCCCGGCTCACGTCCATGCTGATTCTGTTGTTCCTTTACGGTGGAGTGATTGCCCTCGACCGGGCCATAAACGATGAGAAATCGGCGGCCCGGGCGGTGGCGGTTCTGGTCTTGGTTGGAGTGGTGAATATCCCTATCATCAAGTATTCGGTGGAGTGGTGGAATACTCTGCACCAGCCGGCGACCTTCAAGCTGACCGAAAAACCAACCATGCCGGCCGAAATGTGGGTGCCACTGTTATTGTCCGTGCTGGGTCTGTATCTGGTGTTTGGCTGGCTCGCCTGCCTGCGCATGCAAACCGAGATTCTGGTCCGCGAACAACGCACGCGTTGGGTAAGAGAGCATGTTATGGCTGGGAGGACCTGATTTATGGCGTTCGAATCACTCGCGGCCTTCCTGTCGATGGACGGGCATGGTCCTTACGTATGGACCTGTTACGGTGCTTTTTTCGTGCTGATGGCGGTAATGATGGTCTGGTCGGTTCGCCGTCGCCGGGCGGTCATCGAATCGTGCCGTCGGCGCTATGAATCCCTCGAGAGCAGGGATGTTGGTGCCACAACCCGGGCAGCGGCCACGTTCACTCGAGTTAATGTTTCCCAAGACTGAAGGGCAGATACTGAATGCACCCGATCCGTAAGAAGCGGCTGACCATTGTTTTATTCCTCGTCGCAGGAATTGCCATTGCGGTAGGTCTGACCACCTACGCGCTTCGTCAGAACATCAACCTGTTCTATGATCCGACCCAGATCTCGGCAGGTGAGGCACCGGTGGACGTGCGGATTCGCGCCGGTGGCATGGTTGAGGAAGGGTCTGTGATTCGCGACCCGAACAGCCTGAAGGTCGAGTTCCGGGTAACCGATTTCAACGCGTCAGTGCCGGTGGAATACGTTGGTATCCTGCCGGATCTGTTCGCCGAGGGTCAGGGTGTTGTTGCCATGGGCCAGTTGAACGGTCAAGGTCGCTTTGTTGCGGACCAGGTGCTGGCGAAACACGACGAGAACTATATGCCACCGGAAGTGGCCGACGCGTTGGCGAAATCGGCGAAGAACGGGCAGCAGCCAAGCAAGGCTGGCGACGCACCCGCTTACTGATCACCACTTAACGAACAGCCAGTTGGCTGGAGGGCTTTGATGTATCCGGAACTCGGACAGCTCGCACTGATTCTCGCGCTGTTGCTGGCAGTGCTCCTTTCCGTCGTGCCTCTGGTAGGTTCTATAGCCGGGCGGGATAACCTGCAGGCATTTGCCCGCCCCCTGGCAACCGGACTGTTTGTATTCATCGCACTGGCGTTCGCGGTGCTGACCCACGCCTTCCTGACGGATGATTTTTCTGTTGCCTATGTGGCCAACAACAGCAACAGCCTGCTGCCCTGGTACTTCAAGTTCAGTGCGGTCTGGGGTGGTCATGAAGGGTCATTGCTGTTGTGGATACTGATGCTGGCGGGTTGGACGATGGCCGTGGCCGTCTTCAGCCGGCGCTTGCCGACTGTGATGATCTCCCAGGTTCTGTCGGTTCTGGGGATGGTCGCTGTCGGCTTCCTCCTGTTCATTATTATTACGTCCAATCCGTTTGATCGCCTGTTGCCGAACATACCGGCTGACGGAGCGGATCTGAACCCGCTGTTGCAGGACTTTGGCCTGATTGTTCATCCGCCGATGCTGTACATGGGCTATGTCGGTTTTTCCGTGGCGTTTGCCTTTGCGATTGCCGCGCTGATGAACGGTCGGCTGGATGCGGCCTGGGCCCGGTGGTCGCGGCCCTGGACGACGGTGGCCTGGGCATTTCTGTCGGTCGGTATTGCCCTCGGCAGTTGGTGGGCCTACTACGAGCTCGGTTGGGGCGGCTGGTGGTTCTGGGATCCGGTTGAGAATGCCTCGCTCCTGCCCTGGCTCTCTGGGACCGCACTGATGCATTCCCTGGCGGTGACCGAAAAACGCGGTGTGTTCAAAAGCTGGACGGTACTGCTCGCGATCGTTACCTTTGCGCTGAGTCTGCTGGGGACCTTCCTGGTGCGCTCGGGGGTCCTGACGTCGGTGCACGCCTTCGCGTCGGACCCGGAGCGGGGGGTGTTCCTGCTAGCCTTGCTGGCGGTCACCGTTATCGCCAGCCTGACGCTCTATGCCTTCCGCGCGCCCGTAGTCCATGTCCGGTCGCGTTACGGTACCCTCTCACGGGAGATATTCCTGCTGCTCAACAATGTGCTGCTGGTCTCGGCCACCCTGCTGGTGGCCGTGGGTACTCTGTATCCGCTGGTATTGGATTATCTGGATATGGGCAGATTGTCCATTGGCGAACCCTTCTTCAACCTCACCTTCAGCCCGCTGGCAGTAGCCACCGGACTGCTGCTCGGCACCGGTATCTTCTCGCGTTGGAAAAAGACCGACGGTGGCTGGCTCGGGCGCAAACTGCTGTGGCCCCTGGCCATCAGCCTGGTAGCAAGCACAGCCGTTCTGATCGGTTACGGGGGATTCAAACCCTGGGCCTTTGCCGGGATCTTTTCCGCCATGTGGGTGGCGGTAGCCACATTCTGGGATCTTCTGGACAAATCCTCGTCCCGCAAGGGCCGGCTCCACGGCCTTAAGCGCCAGTCCCGAAGCTACTACGGCATGGTCCTCGGCCACCTCGGCCTGGCCATTACCATGGCCGGTGCCACGGTGGTGTCCAATTACGGAATCGAGCGAGATGTCCGGATGGTGCCGGGAGATGTCGCCACGGTTGGAGATTATCAATTTGTCTTTCGCGAGATAGGCGAGCGCCAGGGACCTAACTTTACCGCCCAATATGGCAGCTTTGACGTGATCCTGGACGGCGAGCAGGTCGCTGACCTGCATCCGGAGAAACGCCAGTATTCGGTGGGTATGAGCGTCATGACCGAGGCGGACATCGATGCCGGACTGTTCCGGGACATTTTCGTTGCCATTGGAGAGCGCATCTCAGACCAGGCCTGGGCAATCCGCCTCCAGTACAAGCCGCTGGTCCGTTGGCTGTGGTTGGGTGCAGTGTTCATGGCGGCGGGAGGCTTCCTTGCCATTTCTGACCGCCGTTACCGTATTCGTGAGCGGGCCGGGGTACGTGAGGGCGCCAGGGAAGACACCGCTCGTCAGTCTGATGATCCTGCTGGAGCTTTGTCATGAAGCGGTTTTTTCTGTTCCTTCCCCTGTTGATTGCGGTGGTCCTGGGGGTTGTCCTGTTCGCCGGTATCGGGAAGGATCCCACCAAACTGGAGTCCGCCCTGGTGGGTAAGCCGGTGCCCGCTTTCAGCCTGAAGGACCTCAATAACCCGGAGGCGGAGCTGGACGAGAGCCTGCTTCGTGGTGAAGTGCAGCTGTTGAACGTCTGGGGGACATGGTGCCCGGCCTGCCGTGACGAACACGATGACCTCATGTGGCTGGCCCAGGATAAGGGCATCTCGATTGTCGGGCTGAATTATAAGGACAATCGGGCAGACGCACTGGTCTGGCTGGAGCGTCTCGGGAATCCCTACCGCAAGACAATCTACGACCCCAAGGGAACACTGGGCTTTGATCTGGGTGTCTATGGGGCGCCGGAAACCTTTGTGATCGATGCGTCAGGCGTGGTTCGTTACCGCCACGTTGGCGTGGTGAACAAGCAGGTATGGCAAGAAACCTTGCTGCCCGTGATCAACGACGCCCGGGGGAACGGTTGATGAGGCATCTTCTGTTCGTCATGCTGCTGACTGGGTTGTCTGGGGTGGCGACCGCAGAGGTGGCCGATGTCTATGATTTCCGAACCGTGGAGCAGGAGCAGCGGTTTCAGAATCTGATTGAGGAGTTGCGCTGTCCCAAGTGCCAGAACCAGAACATTGCCGATTCGAATGCTCCGATCTCCAAGGATATGCGAGCGGAGGTGTATCGTATGATGAGTGAGGGCGCGACCGACCGGGAGATTATTGATGCCCTGGTTGCCCGGTTCGGCGAGTTCATTCTCTACAAACCGGAAGTCGAAAAACGCACCATCCTGCTTTGGGCGACGCCCGCTATCGCAGTCCTCGGCGGGCTGCTGATGGTTACCATTGTGGTGATTCGTTCCCGGCGCGGTAACGCTGAGCAGACCGCTCTGACCCCGGAAGAGAAAGCCCGGGTGGAAAAGATTCTTGCAGAGGGTGACCGGGACACAAACGCCTGACTCAACCCTTCTCTGCTTTACCCATGACTGAACCTGTGACGATAACTCCATGACCGAAACCTTCTGGATTGCCGCAACGGTATTAATCATTCTTGCCCTTGCCTTTGTCTTATACCCGGTACTGTTCCACAGCTCCGGAGCAAGAGAGCGTGCGGACCTCAGAAATCAGAACCTGTTGGCCTACCGCAGCCGGATGAAAGAGCTGGAGGCGGAGTATGAGGCCGGCATCCTCGAAGAGGAAAACTACCGCCTGCTGAAGGAAGAATTGGCGGGCGCCATGCTCGACGATGTCCCGGACACTGCGCAGCCAAGCCGCCTGGTAAGCGGCCGGAAAAGTGCAATGGCCGTTGGCCTTGTGGCTATTCTTGTGCTGCCTGCCGCTACCTTTCTGCTCTACCAGGAATGGGGAGCCATGGACCGGGTGGAACAGTTCATCACCATGCAGGAGATGGGCGATACCGATGCTGCGCGCCAGACCCGGATGAACGAACTGGCCGGGCAACTGAGGGAGAAGCTTGAGGCCAGCCCCGAAAACTCCGATGGTTGGGCCATGCTCGGGCAAAGCTACATGCGGCTTGAACGCTACGAGGATGCCGCGTGGGCGTTCCGGCGACTGGCGGACAGCGTCGAGGAAGACGGTGCGCGCGCCGTGGCCCTGGGGCTTGCGGCGCAAGCGCTTTTTTACCGTAGCCAGGGAGCTATGACTGAGGAAGTGACTGCCGCCATTGAGGCGGCCAGGGCGCTGAACCCTGACGAGGTGAATGCCCTGGGACTCCTGGGCATCCATGCGTTCAGTCAGCAGGACTACCGCGAAGCGATCCGTTACTGGGAGCGCATCGGTACCGTCGCCCCGGACCATCCGCAACTGGCCTCCATTCAGGGGGGCATTCGGGAGGCTTACAACCGTTTGGGCGAGGAGCCGCCAGCCATGAACCAGATGGCGGCTGACGGTCCCGCGGTGACCGTTCGGGTCGCGCTCGCCGACGCTTTCCGCGATCAGGTGCCCGCTGACACCACGTTGTTCGTCTTTGCCCGTCGGGTCGACGGTGCCGGTGGACCTCCACTGGCGATCACGCGGCTGACCGCCGGGGCGCTACCTGCGGAAGTGCGCCTGGATGACAGCAAGTCGATGTCACCTGAGGCGAAGATTTCCGGCGCCGACGAAGTCATGGTAACGGCCCGGTTAAGCCGCTCGGGCAACGCCATTGCCCAGGCGGGCGACTGGCAAGGCAGCCTCGAAGCTCCCGTTGCCGTGGGGTCGGATGCGCCGGTGGAGCTGGTTATCGACAAGCAGCTTACTGAGTAAGCCGCTAGACGAGGCGGTCTCTATCAAGGTTTCAGGCAGACAGGTTGCCGGGATAGAGCGGCGGCAGCCCAGATTCCGGAGAGTCCTGCTCGTTTCCCTCTCGGCGTAGTCGCTGCAGAGCCTGAGCCAGCGCAACGCCGTCCCAGTCAGGGGGTGTTTGCGCTGCGGGCGAGAACAGGTGCGCCTGCAGCCGGCGAATCTCGGTTTCCAGGTTCTGATCGGCACACCAGTCGCATACTTCGCTTGCCGTATGGAACTGGTGTCCGGGAAAACGCTGGTTCATCCACTGCACCAGTAGGACAGGGGTGGACGATGACCCTGCGCGGGCAGACTGAATCAGGTGTTCAAACAGTGTCCCTTCCCGCGAATCGGGGCCACTCGAGTCTGTCCGGGGATGAGCATCTTGTTTCCTGGCGCGCCACCACAGCACCATTGTGATCACCCACAGAACTGCCAGTGCCAGGCTCAGCCATTGCCAAACGCCGACGCCGTTCCCGGTTTCGGCTGCCATGTCACTGCGGCTTTCAGTAGCCTCCGGTTCCACCTCATTGTTGGCGGGCGCTGTCGGCTGGGTAACCTTTGCCGGGGAGCCCGCAACCTGAAGGGTTTGTGCCGGTATAACGGCAACACGCTGGCTGTCCGTGCTGGTGTCCCACCAGGGTATGCGGATCTCTGGCAGGGTCAGCTGTCCGGACTGCACGGGCACCAGAGCACTGGTCTGGCTTAGCCTGGAGGTCAGGCCTTCAGGTGTTACTTCTGTTGATCGTTCCGGTTGCTCCGGATAGCTTCTGAGACCCTCGGGTGTTGCGTCGGGCAGCGGCGGCAGTGCCTCTGAGGGCAGTCCGACCGCCTTGAGGGTTATTTTCCGGGTAAGGTTTTCGCCGGTTTCCACCTGCATGGTGGGCGGCAAGCCGGCCTCGTCCAGGCTGAGGGAGTTCGCGGGCAGCCAGGTGTCCCCGGTAAAGCCCGCTGGCACTTCCTTGACCGGCACTTCGTAGAGTTGTTCGCTATCTCGCAGGAAGATCAGTTTGCCGCTGGCATCGCGAGCCTGCCCTTCGAAACGGATCGGAGGCAGCGAGAGTTCGCCCGGCTGTTGTGGAAACAGGGCGTAGCGGCGCTCCACCACCCGATATCGGACGCCATCACGGTAGCGGGAAAACTCCCGTTGTTTGCCCAGGGGCTCGATGATGGCATTCGGGTGTTGGGGTTCCGATAACTCCCCGCGAATGAGGTTGCCGCTGAAGAACAGGCGGATGGTCAGCGTGAGTTGTTCCTGAACATAGACCTCAGCCTTGTCGGCGGACAACTCGATGAAGCTGTTCCTGCTGGCGGTCCCCTGATCCGGTGGATGGCCGCTGACTACCTCAATCTTTACCGGTTTGGAGGTCGAATCCCTGAAGCTGAGAGTTGGTATGGTCAGCGTTCCATTCCGCCTCGGTGCCAATTGGTAGGTCCAGGTGATTTCACCGATCATCTCGCTGTTTTCGGTGCGAATGCTATAGCGCTGGTTCTTGCCAATGACCTCGAAGTCCGGCTCCACCTTTTCAATGTCCGGTGCGGGCAGCTCCGAGAGATCAAAATCGAACAGGTTGCTCAGGTTGATGTCGAGCTTCATCGAGCCGGTTATGGTCAGGGTCAGCACTTCGCCTTCGTACAACCGGGTCCGGTCCGGTTCCACCTTGAGTTCCTCGGCCCGAAGCGATGTCGTCAGAGTCACCAGCAATAACAACAGAATGGTGGGGAAGGTTAGCGGTTTCACCATGGTGTATCGCCCTCATCGGATGGTGTCTGACGTTCCTGGTACTGTTGCAGGAATTTGCGTTTCAGCAGGCCGCCGGGATTATCCGGAACCCGCCGCAGCCACTGCTCCTGGCCCTGGGATAGTGGCCGCTCCGAGATCTGTGCGGGCGCTTCGGCCTTACCCGCAGGTTGCTTGCCACCATTGGTTTGGTCCTGCTGCTCCTGCTTTTTCCGATCACCTTCGGATTCACCCGGAGATTCCTGCTGGTCGCGGTTTTCGTTTTCCGGTGACCCATTGGACGACTGCTGCGGCTGCTGGCCCGAGTTCTGGCTCTCGTTGGATTGCGATGGGTTTTGCTGCTGTTCCTGATTCTGGGACGACTGGTCCTGATTCTCGCTCTGACTGTCGCCGGACTCCTGCTGGTTCTCCTGTTCCTGCTGTTGCTGCTCGAGCAACTTCTTCACCAGTGTACGGTTATAGTCAGCATCCTCCAGGTCCGGGTTTTGGGCCAGCGCCTTATCATAGGCGGCAATGGCTTCCTCGAGTTTACCCGCCCGTGCCAGGGCGTTTCCCCGATTGTAGTCGGACCGTGCACCCTCAGCGGCGGAAAAGGCGTCAATGGCCTGATCGAATTGGCCGGATTTATAGAGCGCTGAACCGCGCCATTCCGGGTCCTCCAGCCGCTCGGCCGCGCTGTCGGGGTCCTCACGGATCATGTCCGGCGCTCGCTGATCTTCCCGCTGCCAGAGAGCGGCCCAGTCCTGGGCCTGAGCGGGTTGAGGGACGAGCGGCATGATGGTCAGGGCCACGATCGCGAATGCGCCTCTTCGCCATCCCAGTAACAGTAAGGGTAATGTCAGCCAGAGCAACCAGTAGCCGTCGTCCTGCCACCGGTTCACGGTAAGTCCGCTTTCACTTTCCTGCCAGTCGTCGTTATCCGTGGGTTCAAGTTCGAGCGCCTGGATGTCGGTTTCGTCGAGGGTCAGTGTCTGGCTCGCGCCGCCGTTTTCCGCGGCCAGATCGGCCATGGTATCGGGTGCGGCCCGAGCGATAACGATTTCCCCGTTGTCACGGATAAAGCCGCGCTTGGCAAGGGGGATAGGCCCACCTTCCTCGGTGCCAACCACCAGTGTGCTCAGGCTAAGATCAGTACCCGACAGGGTTTTGCTGATTGCAGAGTGGTAGCGTTCGGGCACTTCATCCGAGATCAGAAGAATCCGGCCCTTACCCGGTGCCCCCTGGGTGAGCAATGCCTTGGCCCGGGCGATTGCCAGATCGGCCCGGTTTCCCGGTGCCGGCATAATCACGGGATCGAGGACGTCGAGCATTCCTTCGATAGTCTTGCTGTCGTCCGTCAGGGGGGCAACCACGTGCGCATCCGCAGCAAAAACGATCAGGCCATTAAGGCTGCCCTGGCGCGCGTCCAGAATATCCCGGATCTTCCGTTTTGCGAGAGTCAGCCGATCGGGTTCCACGTCGGTGGCAAGCATGGACAGTGACAGGTCCAGGGCAATCACGAGACTGTCCCCCGGTTGTTTCAGCGGCGTGGGTGCTTCCCGCCAGGCCGGGCCGGCCAGGGCAACGGCAAGTACCGTTGTCGCAAAACAGACCGGCAATAGCGGCGACCGATGTCTGGCCCCCGCTGCACCCCCGTGACGGATCACCGGCGCGAGCAGTCTGTCAGATATTACCCGGGACCACCCGCTGTCTCCGGCCCCCAAATGCCTCAGGGTTATGTAGATCAGCGGCAGGCTCAGGATCAGCAACAGCCAGAACGGTCGAAGGAAGTGAAAATCAGTCACGGGCTTCCTCCCCCTCGGTCTGTTGGCGAGATATCACCAGGTGTCTGAAGGGTCTGAGCATGAGCAGCGCCAGCCAGAGCAGGGCCGCCATTCCGGCCGGCCAGGCAAATAACTCGGTCACTGGCCGATAGAATTTACCCTCCACTTCAATCGGTTCCAACTGATTGATGCTCTCGTAGATCATTTCCAGTTCAGGCAGGCTTCGGGCCCTGAAATAGCGGCCGCCAGTCTGTTCGGCCATGCGGGTGAGGAGTGCTTCGTCGAGGTCCCGAGAGGGATTGACCCGCCGCGACCCCAGAAACCCCCTCTGAACCATGGATTCTGCGCCAATGCCGATGGTGTAGAGTCGAACCCCGGCGGCTTCGGCAATCTCCGTGGCCTTGTCCGGCGTAATCTCACCTGCCGTGTTGGCGCCGTCCGTCAGCAGGATCACCACCCGTTGATCCTGAGGCCGATCGCGAAGTCGTTTGATGGCGAGGCCGACGGCGTCGCCGATAGCGGTAGCACGGCCCGCCATGCCCAGCCCGGATTCGCGCATCAGGGTACGAACGGTCTCCAGGTCGAAGGTCAGTGGCACCTGCACATAGGGTTGGGTGCCAAACAGGATCAACCCCAGCCGGTCACCTTTGCGTCGCGTGACAAAGTCGTCGAGCACGACCTTGACGGCCTGCAGCCGGTTGATGCTTCGCCCCTGAATGATCATGTCCTGTTCATCCATACTCGGGGAGATGTCCACCACCAGCATCAGATCCCGACCGGACACCGGAAGCTGGACGTGCTCGCCCACGTGCTGTGGCCGTGCTATGGCGACCACCAACAAGAGCCAGATGACGAACAGCAGGACCTTTTTCCAGATTGGCGTGGCACTGCCCCTTCGACTGACGCCGGGGAGTTCGGACAGCCAGTGGCCGACAGATAGTACCGGCGCGTCCACCGATTGTCCGACCGGCCGCCGCCATTGCAGGAGCAAGGGCAGGCCTGCGAGTAACAACAGCCAGGGGTAGGCGAGGGTCAGCATTTCTGACCTCCCAGCCAGCGCCAGGCGAAGTCCATGGCCTGTCGGGGATCGGCGCTGGCCCTTGGCTGCCAGGCACTGTGGACGATGGCTTCGACCACCGGTCGCGAGGCCACCCGGTCGCCCGGTGCTTTCTCAAGCAGAAAGGCCACCCAGGCTTCACCGGACAGCGTTTCCGGGTGGAGGTCGGGGTAGCGCTGGCGGGCGGCGCGTTTTAGCAGGCTATTCAGTCGGGAAAACCAGTCCGGATCTCGTGCGGCCCCTCGCTCAAGGTTGGCAAGTTCCGCCTTCGCCAGCCGGAGCCAGCGATTCTTCTGCTGTCGCCGGCGGATCAGCCAGACAATGCCGGTAATCGCCAGAAGCATGATCAGCGCCAGGATCCACCAACCGGGCGCCGGGGGCCAGAAACCTCCGGTCTGAGGCAGATGAATATCCCTGAGCTGGCTGAGCGGGTCCTGGGAATTCATCCGATCCGCCCTCCCGGCCCCAGCAGGCTCTTCAAAACCACTGCAGGGTCGTCGGCAGTGGACAGGGTAGCGGCCGCCACGCCGGAGGTTCGGAAGCACTCTTTCAGACGTGCCTCGTGGGCTTCCACCTTGCGATGCCATGCTTCCTGGAACTTCGTATTGGCAGCATCAAACCAGACCGGCCCGTCCGGGCCCGCGACCGCGAAACGGCCGCTGTTCGGCAGTTCGAGCTCCAGCGGATCGACCACCCGCAGTGCGCTCACCGAGTTGTGGCGGGCCAGAGCCCCGAGGAGGGCGCCGGTTTCGTCTGACACACCGAGAAAATCGCTGATCACAAATATGCGGCTGCCGGTATGGGCCACCCGACGGGCTTCGTCGAGAGCCTGATCCAGGCCATTCGACACGTCATTAGTCGAGCGGGCCTCCGGATCTCGACCCGGACGCCGCTGTTGTTCGGCCAGCGTGTCCAGCAGGCGCAACACCGATTTCTTCCGGCGGGCAGGGCGCAGGACGCTGAGTTCCCGGTCGTTAAACACGATGCCTCCGACCTGGTCGCCGGCCCACAGCGCCAGCCAGGCAAGCAGGCTGGCAACCTGGGCGGCACGGACCTGCTTGAAGGCGCCGGTGCTGGCGAAGTACAGGGTCTGGCCAAGATCGCACAGCAGCAGGACCGGGCGTTCCCGTTCCTCTTCATAGAGCTTGGTGTGGGGTGCCTGACGCCGTGCCGTTACGCGCCAATCGATGCTGCGGATATCGTCTCCCGGCTGGTACTGGCGGACTTCCGCGAAGGCCATGCCGCGGCCCCGTTGAGGGGACCGTTGCAGGCCCGCCTGCCGGGTGCGTACCGGCCGGGCGGAAGGTAGCTTCAGGGCCCTGGCATCCGCTTGCAGGCGGATCAGGTCGGGCAGACTGATATGTGTTACAGCGTCGATGTTGGCCATGGTGGCGTGGTCAGTCTGTCGGGTCAGGAGTGAACATCAGGCGGTTACCGGCACCCTGTCGATCAGTCGCTGGATGACCGTATCGGCCGTCATGCCTTCGGCTTCCGCCTCGAAGGTCAACAGGATGCGGTGGCGAAGGACATCGAAGGCCATAGCCCGGACATCGTCCGGAGTCACGTAGTCACGACCATCCAGCCAGGCCAGCGCCCGTGAGCAGCGATCGAGGGCAATGGTGCCCCTTGGACTGGCGCCGAACGCCGTCCAACGTGCCAGTTCCGGGTCCAGACTAGCGGCATCCCGACTGGCCAGCACCAGAGCCAGAAGGTACTGCTCGACCGGTTCGGCCATGTAGATATCCGCCACTTCGCCCCGGGCCTCGAACACCTGCTCAGCGGTCAGTTGTATGTTTGCCTGCGGCTGGCCCTGGCGATAGTCATTGCGCGCCAGGTGCAGGATGGCTTTTTCGGCATCCGCGGACGGGTAATGAATCACCACGTGCATGAGGAATCGGTCGAGCTGGGCTTCGGGCAGCGGGTAGGTACCTTCCTGCTCAATGGGGTTCTGGGTGGCCATGACCATAAACAGGCGGTCGAGTGGGAAAGTACGCAGGCCCACACTGACCTGGCGTTCTCCCATGGCTTCCAGCAATGCCGACTGGACTTTGGCCGGCGCCCGGTTGATTTCATCGGCCAGTACGAGGTTGTGGAAGATGGGCCCCCTCTGAAACTCAAACTGGCCCGTTTCGGCCCGGAATATCTCGCTGCCCGTCACATCGGAGGGCAAAAGATCCGGTGTGAACTGGATCCGGTGAAAGTCGCCGTCCAGGTGATCGGCGAGCGCCTTGATCGCGGTGGTCTTTGCCAGACCGGGGGCACCCTCTACCAGCAGGTGTCCATCCGCAAGGAGCGCAATCAACAGCCGGTCCACCAGTTTTTCCTGCCCGATTATCCTTTTTGCCAACTGCGATCTGAGCTCACCGAACGTATTCTGTAACGACATTGGAAGTGACTGCTCCCACTCTTTTTGGGTTCATCAAAAGAACGTGTTTCGTCCGTAAGTAGTTGCCGCAGTTTTGGTGTCTGGCCGGCAAAAATCAAGGGTTTGACTATGCTTATGTGACGATACGACGATTACGTTTATTTCACACTAACCGAGGTCGACCATGAATGCGCTGACAGTGGCCAGCAAGGATCAGTTTTTTGAACAACTGGCTGATGCGTTCGCCCAGAAGATTGCCAAAACAGAGGCAAAGAAAATCAGCGAATTTGCGAAACAGCATTACGCCCATATTCCTCTCGAAGAGCTCGTTAGTCGACGATTTTCGGATACCTACGGTGCGGTGCTGGCCGCCTGGCAGTTTCTCCAGAAGCGAAGTGCCGAGGAATCCCCGGTCTCGGTGTTTAACCCGGACCTTGAAAGTGATGGTTGGCAGTCCACCCATACCGTCATTTTCATCCTGCACCCGAACATTCCCTTTCTGATCGATTCCCTGCGGATCGCGATCAACCAGCGGGAGATCGGTACCCACTCCATCCAGCACTCGATCCTGCAGGTGGAGAGGACTCAGGAAGGCAAACTGAGCAAGCTGCTCTCCAGCAGGAAAACCAACAAGGAGGCCGAGTACGAAGCCTTCATCGTACTCGAGATTGACCGTCACAGCGATCCGGCGGACCTGAGAGACCTTGAGGAAGCGCTTCAGACTGTCCTGCACGAGGTGCGGATCGCGGTGGCGGACTTCCCGGTTGTGACCAACAAGGTGACGGAAATCCTGGAGGAGCTGGACGACACCACGGCGGGCATCAGTGAGGAGGAAAAGGAGGAGGCGCGGTCCTTCCTGAACTGGCTGGTGCAGGATCATTTTACCTTCCTGGGTTATGACGAGTACGACTTTGCCAAGGACAAAAGCGGCATGGTGGTGCGACGGGTCGAGAACTCCGAGCTGGGTATCCTCAGGGTCAATAACGAACGACCGGACAGGGTCCGGTTGAACGAGTTGCCCCAGCGGACTCGCCATGAAATGACCCGCACCGACGACATCTTTATCTTCGCCAAGTCGGCACAGCGGTCCCGGGTGCACCGCCCGGCCTACCCGGATTACATCGCGGTGAAGAAGTTCAACAGCAAGGGCGAAGTGGTCGGCGAACGTCGTTTCCTCGGCCTCTACACGGCCCGGGTATACAACGAGCGCCCCGACGAGATTCCCTTGCTGAGGCGGAAGTACCAGAGTGTCATGAAGCGCTCGGGCTTTCTCCGGGACGATTACGCGGGCAAGGAACTGGAACAGATTCTGACGCTGTACCCGCGGGACGAACTGTTCCAGATCGAGAGCAATGAGTTGCTGAAGGTTGCCAAGAGCATCCTCTACATTCAGGAACGTCGGCGGATCGAGCTCTTTCTGCGGGAGGATGTCTATGGGCAGTTCGTGACCTGCCTCGCTTTCTTTCCCCGGGATATCTACAACACCGAGTTACGGCTCAAGGTCGAGCAGGTGCTGTTGGACCGGCTGGAAGCGGAAGACATTGAATTCGTGACCCATTTCTCCGAGTCGGTACTCGCCCGTGTGCAGTTCACGGTCCGGGTTCCCCAGGTGGAAAACCGCCAGCTTCCGATTTCCGAGATTCGGGAGAAGGTAATTGAGATGGCCCAGTCCTGGCGTGACGGACTGTACGAGGCGCTCAGCGAAGCCTACGGTGAAGAGGAGGGGAACGAGTTACACCGGCTCTGGGCCAGCGGTTTCCCGGCCAGTTACACAGATATGTTCTCACCGCGCCGTGCGGCCATTGACCTGGAGCATATCTCCCAGTCGGCCCGCTCTAATGATCTGGCGATGAGCTTCTATCGGGCGCTGGAAGAAAATGAGAGCACACTGCATTTCAAACTCTTCTTCCCCGACGAGCCACTGCCCCTGTCCGATGTGATGCCGATTTTCGACAATCTCGGCTTCCGGGTGTTGGGTGAGCACCCGTTTGAGGTGGTGGACCGTCACGACAAGACGGTATGGATTCACGACTTCACCCTGCAGGCCCACACCGGGCGCGTGGTGGATATCCATCGTATCCGGCCGATCTTTGAAGATCTGTTCCGGCGTATCTGGTACGGCGAGGCCGAAAACGATGCCTTCAACCGGATGCTGCTGTCCTCTTACATGAGCTGGCGCGAGATTGCGTTGCTCAGGACCTATGCCCGTTACATGAGGCAGATCCGCTTCTCCAACAGTCAGACGTTTATCTCAAACACCCTGGTCAATCATGTTGATCTGACCCGGATGCTGCTGGATTACTTCGAAGTGCGATTCAATCCAGAGCGCTATCAGAGTGGCGGCAAGAGTGGAGCGGCCCAGCAGAAGCTGGAAATCGAGTTCAATGCCGGCCTGGACGAGGTGGAAAACCTCAGTGAAGACCGGGTCCTGAGGCTGTATCTGGAATTGATGCAGGCGACCCTTCGTACCAACTATTACCAGCCTGACGATCAGGGCGCCAACAAGTCCTATATCAGCGTCAAGTTCGATCCATCACGGATCCCGGACATGCCGTTACCCATGCCGATGTTCGAGATTTTCGTGTACTCGCCACGGGTTGAGGGCGTGCACCTGAGGGGCGGAAAGGTCGCCCGCGGGGGGCTGCGCTGGTCGGATCGGTTCGAGGATTATCGCACGGAGATCCTCGGGCTGGTGAAAGCGCAGCAGGTCAAGAACGCCGTGATTGTCCCGGTGGGGGCCAAGGGTGGCTTTGTCGCCAAACGCCTGCCAGATCCTTCTGATCGCGAAGCCTTCCAGGCCGAGGGTATCGAAGCCTACAAGACCTTTATCCGAGGGTTGCTGGATATCACCGATAACCTCGTGGAGGCCGGCATCCAGCCCCCCGAACGGGTCGTGCGGCACGATGAGGACGACCACTACCTGGTGGTTGCAGCGGATAAGGGTACGGCAACGTTCTCGGATATCGCCAACGGCCTGTCCGCTGAATACGGTTTCTGGATGGGTGACGCCTTTGCATCCGGCGGTAGCAACGGCTACGACCACAAGAAAATGGGCATCACGGCGCGTGGCGCCTGGGTGTCTGTCGAGCGACATTTCCGAGAGTTGGGTGTGAACCCTGCGCTGGATGAGTTCACGGCGATTGGTATCGGTGACATGGCCGGTGACGTGTTCGGCAACGGCATGCTGTGCTCCGAAAAGACCAAGCTCGTTGCGGCGTTTAACCACGTCCACATTTTCATTGACCCGACGCCGGATCCGGAACGGAGCTTCAAGGAACGGAAACGGTTGTTCGAGCTGCCCCGTTCCTCCTGGACCGACTACGACACCAAGCTGATCTCGAAAGGGGGTGGCGTTTTCAGTCGCAACGCCAAGTCGATTCCGCTCAGTCCGGAAATGAAGAAGCTGCTGGGGATCAAGTCGGACCGGGTTCCCCCAAACATGCTGATTTCCCATATCCTCAAGGCGCAGGTGGACCTGCTCTGGGTCGGTGGTATCGGCACCTACGTGAAGGGCGTCAGCGAAACCCATGCGGACGTCGGTGACAAGGCCAACGATAGCTTGCGGATTAACGGCGCCGAGCTGCGCTGCAAAGTGGTCGGTGAGGGCGGAAACCTGGGGCTTACCCAGCTCGGGCGTATTGAGTTCGCCCTGAGGGGCGGGCGCCTGAACACCGACTTCATCGACAACTCGGGCGGCGTTGACTGCTCGGACCATGAAGTGAACATGAAGATCCTGCTGAACCAGGCTGTTGCCATGGGGGATCTGACCGGCAAGCAACGCAATCTCATGCTGGAAGAAATGACCGACGAAGTTGCCGCGCTGGTGCTGAAGAACAACTACCGCCAGACCCAGGCGATCAGTATTGCCAGTGAGGACGCGGCGGTCCGGCTTGAAGAGTACCGCCGGCTGATGAACACCTTCGAAACCGAGGGCAAGCTCAACCGAGCGCTTGAATTCCTGCCCGACGATGAAACCCTGTCGGAGCGCAAGCTGGACAAGAAGGGGCTGACGCGCCCGGAATTGTCGGTGCTGATTTCCTATGTGAAAGGCGACCTGAAGCAAACGCTGATCGACAGCACATTGCCAGATGAGCCCCTCCTCGCCGGGGAGATGTATAAGGTCTTTCCTCGCGGGTTGACCCAGAAGTTCGCCAAGGAACTGGGCGAGCACCAGTTGAGACGCGAGATCATTGCGACCCAGATTGCCAACGACATGGTCAATCACATGGGTATCACTTTTGTCGAGAGGCTGAGCCAGTCCACAGGAGCCGACCCGGCTTCGATCGCCCTGGCCTGGATAATTGCCCGGGATGTGTTTCGGATCGATAACTGGTGGGACCGGATCGAGGAGCAGGACTTTAACGTTCCTGCCCAACTGCAGATGTCGCTGATGCAGGATCTGATGCGGCTGATGCGTCGTTCGGTCCGCTGGCTGCTGCGTAACCGTCGGGCCGAACTCAGCATCCAGAACCATATCGAACGGTTTGCGGACAGTGTCTGGGCAATCACGGCCAATCTGCCGGAATATCTCGGCGAGCAGGCTCGCACGGCCTGGGAAAAACGCCACATGGCACTTGTCGAGGCCGGTTTGTCCAAAGAGCTGGCATCGGTGGTGTCAGGTACCGACTACCTGTATTCATCGCTGGGCATCATTGAGGCCCAGGAAGCGACTGGAATGCCCCTGAAAACGGTAGCCAATCTCTATTATGAGGTCGGAGACCGGCTTGACCTGAACTGGTTCGCGCAAGCGATTGCTTCGCTCACTCCTGCGTCTCACTGGCAGGCACTGGCGAGGGAAAGTTTCCGTGAGGATCTCGAGTGGCAGCAACGGGCCTTGACCACCGGCGTGCTCCGGCTGGCGGAAAAAGCGGAAGATCTTCCGGCCTGCGTGGACGCCTGGCTGAACCGGCACACGGGAATGGTCCATCGGTGGAAATCCATGCTCGCGGAGCTCAAGGGTGTACGCGAACCCGAGTATGCGATGTTCTCCGTCGCACTGAGGGAATTGCTCGATCTGGCCCAGAGCACAACGCACTTGGGTCATCTTGAAGTCGAGCCTGAGACCAACTGAGTATTGATTTGTGTCAAGGATTACCGTTCAATCACAGGCTCCAAGCCATTGAGTGGGGGACATTTTGATGGGTCAGCTTGACCACCTTCTTGAAAAAAACCGGGAATGGGCCGACGGGATCAAAGCCGAAGACCCGAAGTTTTTTGATCGTCTGTCCAGCCAGCAGGCGCCTGACTACCTCTGGATTGGGTGTGCCGACAGCCGCGTGCCGGCCAACCAGATCGTGGACCTGATGCCGGGGGAGTTGTTTGTTCATCGGAACGTGGCCAACGTGGTTGTTCACACTGATTTCAACTGCCTCTCGGTGCTGCAGTTTGCGGTCGAGGTGCTGAAGGTCAAGCATGTGATGGTCGTCGGCCATTACGGTTGTGGTGGGGTGCGGGCCGCTCTGCTGAATGAGGGCTTTGGACTGATCAGCAACTGGCTGCGCCATGTCCAGGATGTTCGGGACCGGCACCAGTCAGTGCTTGATGACATCACCAGCGAACAGGATCGTGTTGACCGCCTGTGTGAGCTGAACGTTGTGGAGCAGGTTGGGCACGTGTGTCAGAACAGCATCGTGCAGGAAGCCTGGAAACGCGGGCAGCCTCTGACGGTACACGGGTTTGTTTACGATCTTGCGGACGGCATCCTGCGGGACATGGGGTTGTCCATCTCCAACGAGCAAGACCGTGAACGCATCCAGCAGAACAGTGTTGAGGAACTGGTGCTAAGGCCGGTCCGGGCCGGGCGCCAGAAAAAGGCATAGCGTCAATTGTAAAATGGCGTAAAAAATCGTGAAGGCCGTCACTTCTGAACCCGTGGCGTCATCACAGTTGGTCACCTCCCGTTTTGGTACATTGGTACCTGCAGTAAGCGAGGAGGTTGACCATGAAAGAACTGATGCAAAAAGCGCTGATTGCCCTGGCAAAGCGAAAGCCCGATAACCTCGAATCAGATGTCCGGACCGATGACCGCAAGGCATCCGGCCCTCGCCATGGCGAAGAATGGGGTATGTCTCCTGAGGACGCCCTGCGGGTCGGAACCGTCGCTCGATACAAGTAACGCTCTCACAGTCGTTTCCTCCCGATCGGCCCTTTGATGCAGCCATTTCCGGCGAGACTCAGGGGCTGATTCCGGTTAGAGTATCCCGTTTCAAGAACCAGTCCCGGGATTTTTCTGCCAATGTCCGCCATGCCCAATTCCCATGAAGCCCTGATCCGGAACCGTTCCCGATTGAACGGCCGTGTTGCCCTGCTCGGCGCCAGCACCCCGGCGCTGCTGGCGGAGCTTCCATCCGGCGGCATGGCAATGAGTGAGCACGCCGGGCAGGCGGCTGCGCTGGCGACGCAAAATCACTGGCAGGTGTGCTTTGGTTATGACGACCCTGAGCTGACGGCGTCAGGCTTTGACACGGTGGTGGTGTTCCTGCCGAAAGCCCGGGCAGAACTGGACCTGAGGCTGTCGCTGGCTCGGTGGCTGGCGGCACCCGGCGCCAGCCTGATCGTTATCGGCGAGAAGAAAGAAGGCATTGCCGGAGCCGTGAAGCAATTCAAGGCAATCGCCCCGGCAGCCACGAAAGTCGATAGCGCCCGGCATTGTCAGGTTTGGGCGGCCTCGGACCTCGCCCCCCTGCCGGATTTTGATCTGGCGGAGTGGATGGCGTGGAACACGGTCAGTCTCGCCGGCTGTTCAATCGATGTGTGCGGGCTACCTGGCATCTTCAGCCAGGGTGAGTTGGATGATGGAACGGCGCTATTGCTCGAAACCCTGGTCAGCTCGCCGCTCAAGGCTGAACGGTTGCTGGATTTTGCCTGTGGAGCAGGCGTGATTGGCGCATGGTATCAGGCCTGGCAGCGCGCGCAGGGGAGTGCCCCGAGCATTGTGGATGGCGTGGACGTGCAGTCTCAGGCGGTGATTTGTGCCCGGGCAACCTATGAGCGCACCGGTGCCCAGGGGAACATCATGGCCTCGGATGGTCTGTCACAAGTGGAAGGGTTCTGGCCTGCTATCGTGACCAACCCGCCGTTTCATACCGGCGTGAAAACAGACACGTCGATGACAGAGAATTTCCTGCGCGAGGTCTCTCGCCACCTGAAGTCGCGGGGAGAGCTGAGGTTGGTTGCGAACAGTTTTTTGCCCTACGAATCCCTGATCAAGCGTTTTATTGGTCCGGTGGAGCGTCTTTATGAGGATCGACGTTTTACCGTTTACCGGGCGGTACGACGCTGAGCCGGTGCCTCTTCGTTTCTCGGGACGCTTAACGAAAAAAGCCCCTGGGGTGAGGGGCAAAAGGTTCGCGTCCAAAACAACGGAGCCAACCGGAAAAGGGATGTTGCGTGAACAGGTCCTAATCTAGGGATAATTTCTAGAATAATCAGCCTAGAATGTCGCGATTGTGAAAATCTTCGTTTTGGATGCCTGAAATGACAACTGCAGTGCTCGAATATCCAGAGGGGCGGCTCAGTCTGTCCCGTCCGGGTGGCGACCCGTCACTCCGGGCCTGGGATGCGGCGGATGAATTGTTGCTGGAGGAGGTTTTCCGGCGAGTGGATGCCGGCACCGAACCAAAAGTGCTTGTCGTTGATGATCAGTTTGGTGCCCTGGCTCTCGGCCTTCACCGGTACCAGCCGGACCTTCTCGCCGACAGCGCCACCCTTTTGGAAGCCCTGGCGCACAATGCCCGGATGAATCCCGGGGTATCTGCCAAGGCCACTGTCATGAGCTGGCTCGAGCCGCCAGAGACCAGCTACGACGCGGTTGTCCTGAGAATCCCCCGTCATGCGGATTACCTTGCCTGGCTCCTGCGTTGGGTAAATGGCGTTCTCAAGGATGACGGTCTGTTGTTCGCTGGCGGTATGATCAAGCACCTGCCCGACCGCAGCGTGGAAGTATTTGCCCAGGCCGTGGAGACGGAAATCGTGTGTCCCGCCCGGAAAAAAGCCCGGGTGGTGGTTTGTCGGCGGGGGGCGGCTGGGCTCGACCCCTGGCCGGGGACCTGGAAGGGCTACGGTCCCGACGACCTTGGTTTCACGGTTGCTGCACTGCCGGCGGTGTTTGCCCGGGAGAGGCTGGATATCGGCACACGGTTGTTGTTGCCCCATGTGAAAGCAACTGTGTCCGGTCTGGTATCAAATGCCCGGGTTCTGGACCTGGCCTGTGGCAACGGTGTCGTTGGTTTGAGTGCGTTGGCGGTGCGGCCGAAGATGGCGGTCACTTTCACTGATGTATCGAGCCAGGCCGTGCTCAGTGCTCGTCGTAACGTTTCCGCAGCATTTCCTGACAGTCCGGCAAGCTTCGAGCATGCGGATGGCATCGCCGGCTCCGCCGGGCTGTTCGATCTGATCCTGCTGAATCCGCCTTTCCACGAGGGTGGGGTGGTTGGAGATCACGTTGCGCTTCGCCTGTTCGCCCAGGCAGCGAAACACCTTTCTCCCGGTGGTCGGCTTCTCATGGTCGGAAACCGTCATCTTGGCTACCACCGAAGTTTGCGCAGGTTTTTCCCGCAGGTTCGCCAACTGGACGCGAGCCCGAAGTTTGTCGTTCTGGAAGCAGGGCTTCAGTAGCGGGTCTCGTTCAGGGACTCTTGGGCGGCTGATCGTAGCCCATGCGAGCGAGGGTATCGACGATGGTTTGGGTCTGGCTGTCGATTTCGATGTTGACCTCATCGCCCTCGGTTGCCTTGCCAAAGGTCGTTGCCCGAAGTGTCTCTGGTATCAGGTGCACGTTAAACCGGTTGCCCTGAACTTCGCCAATGGTAAGGCTGGCACCGTTGATGGCAATGTAGCCTTTGGGGAAAATATAGCGGGTCCACTCGTCGGGAACTTCAAACCAGAGCGTGACGTTATTTTCCGGTCGCAGGATTTCCACAATGGTTGCCGTGGTGTGAATGTGGCCAGACAGAAGGTGACCGCCGATTTCGTCGCCGATCCTTGCCGCCCGCTCGAAGTTTATTTCATCACCGGGTTCAAGCCTGCCGAGCGTGGTCAGCCGCAGGGTTTCCTGCATCGCGTCGAAGTACAGGGCGTTGCCGTCCTGGCGGGTGACAGTCAGGCAGGTGCCATTGATGGCGACTGAGGCCCCGATGGTAACTCCGCCCACCTTGTCGTCCGGCAACCGGATCACGAAGGTGTTCAGCCCGGGGGCCGTGGTGATCTCCTCGACGGTTGCTATGCCTTGAACAATACCTGTGAACATTTTCGGACCTCTTGCCGTAAGTGCCTGGTTACCTGCGGGGTGGGGGCCAAGGATAGCGGGCGGTTACGCCATTGCCAAGTTGGTCCGATCGCGACTGCGGTTGTGACGCTGGCTCAAGAATGGCGGTAGACTGTCGATAACCAAATAGAGCCGCACGTTAGGGCTATTTTACCGCCCATTTTCCGGACAGTTGAGTATGGCTGAAAATCAGAGGACCGCACCGCCCGTTACAGACTCTGGCCAAGGGGCCGTATTGCGTCCGGGCCGGGCTGCCGATCCTCTACCATCGACGGTAAAGGATCCCGCCCAGTCTGCTACGCCCCCGGCAATGCCCGCCGGCGCTCCTGCACAGCCTTCTATCGAAGAGACGCCGCCAGTAGAGACCGCTCCCACTGACGACGAGAGTGCCGTCGATTCCGGCGATTCGGGGCACGGTGAGGCGTCGGATGACGGGGTCGAGCAGACAGTGGCCTATTCCAGGCAGCGCCAGCTCAGGCTGATGCTGCGCCAATGCGACCGGATCCTGCTGATGGACTTCGATCAACTGGCCATGACTGACTGGCCGGATAACTATACCCTGGCCGTTGCTCGCAGGCGGCGGGATCTTTGGCTGTTCACTGCGTTGGTGGCGGCCCTCGTATTCCTGAGCGGTCTGACCGGGTTTGTCCCGGCCTGGGTGGCCGGTACCGGCTTTGGTGCGTTCGTTATTATCCTTTTACTGGGTATTCCTTCGGTACGGCGTATCTATGCATCAAGTCCCTCCTATCTGGAGGTAGTGATGAAGCGTCAGCGTATGCTCCGGGATGCGCGAGCCCATGCCGCTCACCTGGAGGCCAGTGACGGCCTGATCTGGCAGTGTGCCCGCATGGCGGATTTCAATCCGGCTCTGAAGAACACCCGTTTCAGCAATTTGCTCCGGTTGTCCGAGCAACGGGTGTTGGCTCGCCGCCTGACACGGCGGGAGCATGTGCGCATGTATCTGATCTATCTGTTAGAGGCCGAAAAGGCCTACGAGCGCGTGCAGAAAGCGTTTTTCGAGGGGAATCAGCAGGCAATTGATCGTGGCTGGCAGGGTGTGGCCGCAGAGCCGGAGCCGAGAACTTGACATAAGTTGACTTCAAACGTATGTTTCAAACAGACGTTTGCTAGAGGCTTTGATAATAAAATGGCGCAGTCTGATACCGTTGACCGGATTCTTGATGCAGCCGAAGAGCTGTTTGCCGACCGAGGTTTTTCGGAGACCTCGCTTCGCATGATCACCAGTAAGGCTAAAGTAAACCTGGCCGCTGTCAATTACCACTTTGGCTCAAAGAATGCGCTCATCCATGCCGTATTCGCCCGTTTCCTGACACCGTTTTCAGCCACGCTGGAAAAAGCCTTTGATGAACTGGAGGACAGGTGTGAAGGGCAGCCGCCGACACTGAACCAGACTCTTTGGGCGTTGACCGAAAGCGCAGTCCGCATGCCGCAGCGCAACGAGAAGGGAATTTCCATCTTCATGCGCCTGCTCGGGCTAGCCTACACCCAGTCCCAGGGTCATTTGAGAAAGTTTCTCGAACAGGAATACGGCGATCCCTTCAGCCGGTTCATGCGCCTGCTTAAGGAAGCAACGCCTCAGTTGTCCGCAGTAGACCGGTACTGGCGTATTCAGTTCATGCTGGGTGCCACCGCCTTTACCATGTCCAGCAGCGACGCCCTCCGGGATATTCTGCAGAACAAATTGGGTGTGGAAACCACGGTGCAGGAAATTGCAGCCCGACTGGTGCCGTTCCTCGCTGCGGGCATGCAAGCCGAAGACACGATGCTGATCCCTCCCTCCGGAAGCAAGGTCTCGGTTGCCTGAGTTCTGTGCAGTCGGTTAGGCTTCCTTCTGGCACCAGCCCGAAGGGAGCTTAACCGGTTTGAGTTTCGACAGTACTACCGCCCCGCAAATCCATATCAGTCTGGATCGTCAGGTCCTGACCCTGGTCAATCGTACCGGCAAGCTGTTGGCCGAGTATCCGATCTCAACAGCCGTTAACGGCCCCGGTGAGCAGGACGGCAGCGGTTGCACGCCCCGTGGTGAACACTACATTCGCGCCAAGATCGGCGACAACCAGCCCATCTACACAGTATTCCGTGGCCGTCGGCCCACAGGTGAAATCCATTCCCCGGAACTGGCTGGCCAGAATCCGGGTCGGGACTGGATTCTGAGCCGAATCCTCTGGCTCTGCGGTCGCGAATCCGGTAAAAACCGCGGCCCCGGGGTCGATACTTTCCGCCGCTTCATATACATTCACGGCACGCCGGAGACCGAGCCCATGGGCGTACCCATGTCTCACGGCTGCGTTCGAATGCGCAATGTCCATGTCATTGACCTGTTTGAACGGGTAAGTGTCGGCACCACCGTTATCATCTATTAAGCCAGATTGAGCAGAGGGATCCGATGATCGGAGACGTAACAGCCATGGTTAACGGCTGGATTCAGAGTTTTGATCTGCTGTCCCAGGGTTGGCGTGTAGGGATTGTGGTTTTCGGGCTGGTCTTTGGCACGGCGACCGTCGCCTACATCGTCAGCCAGATAATCGGGGCATTGGAACACAAGTTCAGCAACACGAAGAACCTCTGGGACGATGCGGTTCTCCACGCCGCCCGCAAGCCCGCGGTGGCCTTCGTCTGGTTGCAGGGCGTTTACTGGGCGGCGGAAGTTGCTCACCGCTACTCGGACGCTCAGATCTTCAAGGCCAACGAGACGATCGTTGAGGTGGGCTTTATCTGGGTTTTCGTCTGGACGCTGCTCCGGCTCATCAAGGAGGGCGAGAAAATCCTGGTCTCCCCCCTGAAAATGAAAACGCCGATGGATTACACGACGGTGAATGCGGTGAGCAAGCTGTCTCGGGCCGTTGTTATCATCACCGCTGTACTGATCGCCATGCAGACCCTTGGCTACAGTGTCTCCGGGGTATTGGCATTCGGCGGCCTCGGCGGTGTTGCGGTCGGCTTTGCTGCCAAGGACCTGTTGGCGAACTTCTTCGGGGGGTTCATTATTCACCTCGATCGCCCTTTCAAGGTCGGCGACTGGGTCCGGTCTCCGGACCGGAACATTGAGGGGACCGTAGAGCACATCGGCTGGCGCCTGACGACGGTCCGAACGTTCGACCAGAGACCGCTGTATGTCCCCAATGCTGCGTTTACCACCATTGCCGTGGAAAACCCCTCCAGAATGAGCAATCGCCGTATCAGTGAAACCATTGGCATCCGCTACGCGGATGTCAGTCAGATGGCCGATATTGTCCGGGACATCCGGTCCATGCTGGAGAACAACGAAGAAATCGATACCAAGCAGACATTGATTGTGAACTTTGTGGCCTTCAACGCCTCTTCTCTGGATATCATGGTTTACACCTTCACCAAAACCACCCAGTGGGTCCATTTCCACGAGGTGAAGCAGAGCGTCCTGCTCAAGATCAGCGAGATTATCGAGGGGTACGGTGCCGAGGTGGCATTCCCGACACGGACCTTGCATTTGCCGGAGGGCGTCCGGTTGGCGGGGGCCAAAGAGGGCAATGACGACGGAGGCGACGACCAGGCTGAGAATAATGAGCCGGTGGCGCAGCGCAAAGCATCTGGGCGGTCACGCCAGACAGCGCGAGTGGGCGATCAGGAAGAAGCGGGAGACGCAGAATGAGCAAGGCAGCGGAGCAGTATCCTGTCGGGATCATTGGTGGCACCGGACTGACCACTCTCTCGGGGCTGGAGATCACCGGAGAGCGGCCCGTGGAAACGGTCTGGGGAGCCCCTTCGGCGCCCCTGGTTGAAGGCTCTCTGGGCGATCAGCCCGTGGTGTTTCTCTCCCGACACGGCAACCCGCACCGGATTCCGCCGCATCAGGTGAACTATCGCGCCAATCTGCAAGCGCTCTACGAAGCGGGCGTTCGCACCGTGGTGGGCGTGAATGCCGTTGGCGGTATTCATCCGGATATGGGGCCCGCGCACGTCGTGATTCCCGATCAGATCATCGACTATACCTGGGGTCGCCCGAGTACCTTCTTCGAGGGTGACCTTGAGGAAGTGACCCACATTGATTTCACCTGGCCCTACGATGCGGACGCACGCGAGATTCTGGTCGCGGCGGCGGCCTCGCTGGGTGTGTCATTCTCGGACTTTGGTGTGTATGGCGCAACGCAGGGGCCGCGGCTGGAGACGGCTGCTGAAATTCGACGAATGGAGCGTGATGGCTGCGACCTCGTGGGCATGACAGGAATGCCTGAGGCCGTTCTGGCAGCGGAGTTGGGGATGCGTTATGTCTGTCTGGGCCTGGTGGTGAACTGGGCCGCGGGCAAATCCGACCACATCATCACCATGGCCGAGATCGAAGAGGCCATCGACAAGGGCATGTCCAGCGTCAAGGGCATGCTTGAGATGTCGATGGCCGGCCTTGGAAAGCTTACTCCGACGCCTCAATCTTTTTAAAGAACACCAGCACGCCGATCGTGGGGGAGTCCAGGAAATGGATTTCCTCACTGCGCATGCGCCGGGTTTCCCGAATCCAGGTCAGCAATTCCACCGGTGGCGCCGACACGGTTGATTGCACGTCTCCCCCGGTTGCCAGTGATCCCAGATCGCTGCTTCCTGCACCGGTTCCATTGACGGTCCCGGCTGCTGGATCCGCTTGATTTCCTTCATCGGGTAGGGCTGACACGGACTGTGGTGCGTCGTTCTTTGAAAGTTGCCAGTGATTCAGATGCACACCCACATGCAGGTAGCGCTGGCGATCAATGGTGATGGTTCCTTCGATCTCACGGGTATTGGCTCCGTCCAGCCAGTCTCCGACAGCCACCCGCAGCGGCTGGCCCTCGTAGTCCGGGGGGAAAGCCTCGTACCAACCCGCTTCTACCAGTACCCGGTAACGACCACTGCGTTCGAGTCGCTGGGCAGCGCCGTGCAGGTACAACTCGCCTTTGGGTGCCAGGTCCAGTGAGGTTTCTGCTGTGCCATCCAGGCCTACCGCTCGGAGGATCTCTTCTGTGTCAGGTGTTGGCTCGACCTTCCGGTCGGCCATTCGCTCATTGACCGCTTCGGGTTGGACGATGCGTTCAAGAACCACCAGTTCCGCCCGATAGTAGTCGTCGGGGATGGTGCCAGTGTTGGTGCCCGCCTCCTGCGACTGTGCCGTCAGCGAAAATGTCAGCAGCAGGGCCGTGATTACTGTGCGTGCCGCAGAGCGGGCGCCGCAATTACCGTCATTCTGCAAGGGTATTACTCCAAGTGTGAATCGGGCGTTCATGAGGCGTTTGCAGCCGTTTTCGCGGGTGCCAGTTCGCCAAGCATTTCGGAAATGCCGTCGAGTTTACCACCGGTGGACGCGTCCTTCAGCCGAAAACGGAAGCTGTTGGCCCCTTCCAGTCGGTACTGGTCCGGTGAGGATTGCACTTTTTTAACCAGAACCAACGGGTCAACGGGCGTCGATCCGCCAAACTCGAGCCTTGCCCACTCCTTGCCGGCATCGACCTGCACAATGCCAAGCCCTTCGGCCTGCAGTCGCAACTCGGTCTGACGCATCAGGTTCTTGGTAGGTTCCGGTAACAATCCGAAGCGGTCAATCATCTCAACCTGAAGTTCTTTTAATGCTGCTTTGTTGTCGACGCTGGCAATACGCTTGTACAGCATCAGCCGGTTATGGACATCAGGCAGGTAGTCTTCGGGAACCAGCGCCGGAATCCGCAGGTTCATTTCCGTGCCGTGACTCAGTGGCAGGTCCGCATTCGGGGTCCGACCTTCACGGATGGCCTTCACCGCCTCGTCCAGCAGTTGCATGTAGAGCGTAAATCCGATGCTTTCAATCTGCCCGCTTTGCTCCTCGCCCAGCAGTTCCCCCGCGCCCCGGATCTCCAGATCATGGGTAGCGAGCATAAAGCCTGCGCCCAGGTCCTGGGATTCGGCAATGGCGTCCAGCCGCTTTTTCGCATCGGAGCTGATGGATCTCGGTGGAGGTGTCAGCAGGTAGGCGTAAGCCTGGTGGTGGGATCTGCCAACCCGGCCCCGGAGTTGATGCAGTTGGGCGAGGCCAAACTTGTCCGCGCGCTCGATGATGATGGTGTTGGCACTGGGGATGTCGATGCCGGTCTCGATGATGGTGCTGCACACCAGCACATTAAAGCGCTTGTGGTAGAAGTCCGACATGATCTGTTCGAGCACCCGCTCCCGCAGCTGGCCGTGGGCCACACCGACGCGGGCCTCGGGTATCAGACGACGCAGATCCTCAGCGGTCTTTTCGATGGTAGCAACATCGTTATGCAGGAAGTACACCTGACCGCCCCGGAGGATCTCCCGCAGGATGGCTTCCTTGACCATGGCGTCGTCCCGCTGGCGGACGAAGGTCTTCACTGACAGGCGTCGGGCCGGCGGGGTGGCAATGATCGACAGGTCCCGCAGGTGCCCCATGGCCATGTTCAGGGTGCGCGGGATTGGCGTGGCGGTCAGGGCCAGCATGTCGACTTCTGCCCGCAATGCTTTCAGTTTTTCTTTTTGCTGAACACCGAACCGGTGCTCCTCGTCGATAATCACCAGGCCGAGATTCTTGAACCTGACATCGCCCTGCAGCAGTTTGTGGGTGCCGATGACGATGTCCGCTTTGCCCGCTTCAATGGCCTCCAGAGCCTTGCTGGTCTGGCCGGAGCTGCGAAAACGACTGAGCAGCTCGACGTTGACGGCGGTATCGGAGAACCGGTCTCGGAATGACTCGTAGTGCTGCTGGGCCAGCAGTGTTGTCGGGACCAGTACAGCTACCTGCTTGCCGGAATAGGTGGCCATGAAGGCTGCCCGCATAGCGACCTCGGTCTTGCCGAAGCCAACGTCGCCGCACACCAGCCGGTCCATCGGGCGTTCGCTGGTCATGTCCTCGAAGACCGCCTGGATTGCGACTTCCTGGTCGGGCGTTTCCTCGAACGGGAAGTCCGCTGCAAAGGCCCGGTATGCCTCTTTCGGATCGTCAAAGCTGAAGCCCTTGCGGGCCTCGCGACGGGCGTAGACATCAAGAAGTTCCGCCGCGGTATCGCGAATTTTCTCCAGTGCTTTCTGTTTGGCGTGACTCCAGCGCTCGTTTCCAAGCTTGTGCAGTGGCGCATGGTCGGTATCGTTTCCGGCATAGCGGGAGATCAGGTGAAGGCTGGAGACCGGCACATAGAGGTTCGAGCCGCCGGCGTATTCCAGCTTCAGGAATTCGTTGGACTCGCCCTCGACGGTGATGGTCTCAAGGCCCTGGTACCGGCCAACGCCATGATCAATGTGCACCACCGGGGCACCAATTCGCAGTTCAGACAGATCCCGATACCCGGCGTCGTCCGCTTCGGTCGGTTTCTGCCGGCGCCGGCGCTGAAGAACCCGCTCGCCGAACAGGGCGGTCTCGGTAATCAGGGCAATGTGCCGTTCCGGAAGTGCCAGGCCTTGTTCCATCGGGGCAATGGTGATGCCCAGCGTGCACTGTTCGTCGTCCAGGAACGCCTGCCAGTTTTCACGGGTAACGGGCTTGAGCTGGTGGTCGCCGAGATTCTCAATCAGCGCTTCGCGGCGTCCTGATGATTCCGCACAGATCAGCACGCGGCCGGTGAACTCATTCAGGTAGCGTTTGAGTCGGCCCGCAGGGTCTGCCGCCCGTCCGTCCATGGCAACGTCCGGAAGACGTTCACTGGCGCAGTTTTCAGCGCCTGCGCCGGTTGCCGGCTCTTCCTGGGTAGTGACCCTTGGGAAGGCTTTCAGGTGGCCAAAGAGTTCATCCTGCTGCAGGAACAGGCGGGTCGGCGGCAGGATCGGCCGCATCCGGTCGTGGCGTCGGTCCTCATAGCGGTTGCGGGTTTCGGAGTCGAAGAGGCTAACCGCTTCGTTCAGGCTCTCGGCCGTAAAGACCTGGGTCTTGCCGGGCAGGTAGTCAAACAAGGTCGCCGTATCGTCGAAAAACAGCGGCAGGTAGTACTCGATACCCGGTGGTGTGATGGCGTTCGATACGTCTTTGTAGATGGGCGCATCTTTGTCGGCATCGGGAAACTGCTCAAACCAGCGGTTACGGAAGCCGGAACGGGCCTCCTTGTGCCACGGAAACTCGAAGGCCGGCAGCAGTTCTATTTGCTCGATTCGGTCGATGGACCTTTGGGTTTCCGGATCGAAAGTGCGCAGGGTTTCAATTTCGTCATCAAACAGGTCGATGCGATAGGGCAGGTTGGAGCCCATCGGATAGATGTCGAGAATTGCGCCTCGGACCGCATATTCGCCGTGCTCATAGACGTTCTCCGCATGGCGATAGCCGGCGGCTTCGAGTTGCAGGCGCCAGGTGTCGATATCCAGCGACTGGCCCACCTCGAGCAGTAAGGTGTTGCCCTGCAGGTAATTGACCGGCGGCAGTCTGTGCATCAGGGTCCGAGCCGGCACAACGAGCACGCCGTGACGGGTGGACGGCAGGCGGTGCAGGGTGCGAATGCGCCGCGAGGTGATGTCCTGATGAGGCGAGAACAGGTCGTAGGGCAGGGTTTCCCAATCGGGCAGCGACAGCAATTCCAGGCCGTCCCCGGTGATGGCAGCGCCTTCCTCGTCGGCCGGCAGGCCCAGGAAGAATCGCATTGCCTGCTCAAGTCGGATGGCATCGCTGGTGCTGCGAGTAATGACAAGCGTCAGTCCTCGGTGGGCACGGGCACTTTCGCAAATAGCCAAGGCGTCGCTGCTGCCATACAATTGTCCCCACGTACGGTGATCTGAGGGTTTATCCGGAAAGGCCGGAGCAATCAGCGCTTGGGGTGTTCTTGGTGTGGATGCACCTTGGCTCATGGGCAGTCAAGTTCTCCTGCTTTGGGTGACCGGGAGACGGCGAGGCGCGTATTCTAACGCCCGCGCGAAGTGGTGTCATGGTTGCGATGCCGGCCACGGGTTTCGGTTTTGGCGCTCGGCAGGTTGCTGTCGGTTGTGTTTACGAAGGTGTAATTAGTCCGTATTTGCCGTTCCGGTGTTTAAGTTGGATAATGTGCGCCCAAATTTCTTACCAGTGCTATACAGAGGTCCCAGCCGTGAGTCACGAACAGATCAATCAGCACCTGTCTAACTGGACGGAAAGAGAGTCTACTGCGGAAACCATGATTCCGTTGATTGGCCGTCTCTACCGCAAGAATAACGTGGTCACGTCCGTTTATGGTCGCGCCATTATCAACCAGTCCGTGATCGATATCATCCGTGCCCATCGCTTTGTTCGCCAGGTCGAAGACAGTGAGCTGTCCGTTCATGACACCCTGCCTATCCTGCAGGCCATGGATACCCTGGAACTGGGTCGTGCGCACGTTGATATTGGCAAGCTGGCGGTCAAGTTCAAAGAGGAGGGCGGCGATCTCGTCGAGTTCCTCAAGCGCGAAATCGGTCCGGTTGTAGGTCAGTACGCGGCCCAGTCCGAAGAAGACGCGAACAATGACACCAAGGACGTGGTGCTGTACGGCTTTGGGCGTATCGGCCGTCTGCTCGCCCGGATCCTGATCGAGAAGGCCGGCGGTGGCAACAATCTGCGTCTGCGGGCCATCGTGGTACGCAATGGTGGCGCCGAGAACGACCTGGAGAAGCGTGCCAGCCTCCTGCGCCGCGACTCTGTGCATGGGCCTTTTGATGGCACCATTACCGTCAACGAAGAAGAGTCGGCGCTGATCGCCAACGGCAACTACATCAAAGTGATCTACTCTGACGGTCCGGACAAGGTGGATTACACTCAGTATGGCATCAACAACGCCATCGTTATCGACAACACGGGCAAATGGCGCGACGAGGCCGGCCTGGGGCTGCACCTGAAGTCCAAAGGTGTGAGTCGGGTCATTCTGACCGCGCCGGGCAAGGGCGATATCAAGAACATCGTCTATGGCATCAACAACGACTGGATCACCGACGACGACAAGATTCTTTCCGCGGCGTCCTGCACGACCAACGCCATTACCCCGGTACTGAAGGCGATTGACGACGAATACGGTATTGAGGACGGCCACGTTGAGACGGTTCACTCCTACACCAACGACCAGAACCTCATCGATAACTACCACAAGGGCAGCCGTCGCGGCCGCAGTGCGCCCCTGAACATGGTTATCACCGAAACCGGCGCCGCCAAGGCGGTTGCCAAGGCGCTGCCCGAGCTCAAGGGCAAGCTGACCGGCAACGCGATCCGGGTTCCGACCCCGAACGTTTCCATGGCGATCCTCAACCTCAACCTGAAGAAGGATGTCGACGTTGAGGGTGTGAACGAGTACCTGCGCGACATGGCGCTGCATTCAGAGCTGCAGAAGCAAATTGACTTCGTGAACTCTCCGGAAGTGGTCTCCACCGACTTCGTCGGTTCCCGTCATGCGGGTGTGGTTGATGCCCAGGCGACCATCGCCGGTGGCAAGCGTCTCATCCTGTACGTATGGTACGACAACGAATTCGGTTATAGCGCCCAGGTCGTCCGTGTCGTGAACCAGATGGCGGGTGTGACTTACCCGATCTTCCCGAAACGTGCACGCGACTGATCGAAACGCGCTTTAGTTAGTGCGTAACGTCTGCAAAAACCCCGGTAACGAAAGTTGCCGGGGTTTTTGTTTGTGGAAACTGTGGCCTGCGGGGGTTTACGTTCGGGCACAAACCCGTTCCGGTTTCTGGTGGAAATAGGTTTCCTTAATCTCTATAATTGGCGCGATTTTGGGTATGTCTGGCACCCAGTTTCTCATCTTTTCCTGCATCGAAAGTCGGGCCGCTTTCAGGCGGTAACCGCTTTCGTTACTTTGGGGCGACCGTCTGGTGCAAACCGGAGAGGAAACCTGGGTCGCAGGGGCCGGGCGTTACTAATCCATAGAATAGTTTCTGATGATTGGATGAGGCTAATGATCAAGATCAAGAAAGGCCTGGATCTTCCCATCAGCGGCGCTCCCGAACAGACCATTACAGAGGGCAAACCCGTTCGCCACGTGGCGTTGATCGGTTTTGACTACAACGGCATGAAGCCGACGATGGCTGTGAAAGAAGGGGACCGCGTCAAGCGCGGCACGCTGCTGTTCACGGACAAGAAGACCGAAGGCGTTCGTTATACATCACCCGCTGCCGGCGTGGTGAAAGAAATCAACCGCGGTGAGCGTCGCGTGTTTCAGTCGGTTGTCATTGAAATCGATGGTGACGAGGCTGAGACCTTTGCCCGATACAACGACGCTGATCTTGCCGGTCTGGAGCGCCAGCAGGTAGTCGACAACCTGGTAGAATCCGGTCTGTGGACTGCGTTCAAGACCCGCCCCTACAGCAAAGTCCCTGTTATCGACAGCGCTCCCCATTCCATTTTCGTGTCGGTGATGGACACCAATCCGCTGGCTGCGGACCCGACCGTCATCATCGGTGAGAACAGCAAGGCGTTCGAGCAGGGGCTGACGATTCTGTCCAAGCTGACCGCAGGCAAGGTGTTCGTGACCGGTAAACCCGGTTCCGATGTCGCTGTTCCCAAGGCCGATAACATTGAAGTGCACCAGTTCGATGGTGTGCATCCGGCGGGGAACGTCGGCACCCACATTCATCACCTGGATCCGGTGTCCGGCAGCAAGACTGTCTGGTCCATCAATTACCAGGACGTGATCGACATCGCCAAGCTGTTCGAGACCGGTGAAGTGCCGGTTGAGCGCATTGTTGCCATTGCTGGCCCGAAGGCGCAAAAGCCGCGTCTGGTTCGCACCCGTCTCGGCGCCAGCCTGCCAGAACTGCTGGATGGCGAAGTTGCCACCGACTGCGAAGTCCGCGCTATCTCCGGTTCTGTCTTCGGCGGTCGCCGGGGGGACGGTCCCTGTGCATACCTGGGGCGCTTTGCCAACCAGGTGTCGGTGCTGGAAGAGGGCACCAAGCGTGAATTCATGGGCTGGCTCTCTCCGGGTCCCAACAAGTTCTCGGTGCTCAACATCTATCTGTCCAAGCTGACTGGCGGCAAACTGTTCAATTTCACCACCACCACCAACGGCAGCGAGCGCGCCATGGTGCCGGTTGGTGCCTATGAACAGATCATGCCTCTGGACATCCTCCCGACCCAGCTGCTCCGTTCGCTGATTGTTGGCGATACCGAAATGGCGCAGAAGCTCGGTGCCCTGGAGCTGGATGAAGAGGATCTGGCGCTGTGCACCTTCGTGTGCCCGGGTAAATATGAATACGGTCCGATTCTCCGCGAGAATCTGACCCGAATCGAGATCGAGGGCTAATACGATGGCTATCAGACAGTTTCTCGATGGAATCGAGCATCATTTTGAAAAAGGTGGCAAGTACGAGCGCTGGTATGCCTTGTACGAGGCCGTTGATACCATCTTCTACACACCGGGCAAGGTGACATCCACCACGGCCCACGTGCGCGACGGTGTTGACCTCAAGCGCATTATGATCACGGTGTGGTTGTGTACCTTCCCGGCGATGTTCTTCGGTATGTGGAACATCGGTTTTCAGGCCAACAGCTTCCTGGCGTCCAATCCGGATGCACTGGTTGGCGACGGCGGCCTGCGTACAGCCTTTATTCAGGCTCTGGCGGTCACAGGAGCCGGAGCGGGCCTCTGGGACAACTTCGTTTATGGTATGGCCTATTTCGTGCCTATCTACTTTGTGACGTTTGTTGTCGGTGGCTTCTGGGAGGTGCTGTTTGCCACCGTGCGTCGCCACGAGGTCAACGAAGGCTTTTTTGTCACATCGGTCCTGTTCGCGCTGATCTGCCCGCCCACCATTCCTTTGTGGCAGGTGGCCCTGGGTATTACCTTCGGTGTAGTGATTGGCAAGGAAGTTTTCGGCGGTACCGGCAAGAACTTCCTGAACCCGGCGCTGACCGGTCGTGCGTTCCTGTACTTCGCCTATCCTGCTCAGATTTCCGGTGATACCGTCTGGACTGCGGTTGACGGTTTCAGTGGTGCGACAGCATTGAGCTGGGCTGCCAGTGGTGGCCTGGACGCGCTGAAAGAGCAGATTGGCTGGATGCACGCGTTCATGGGCACCATTCAGGGCTCCATGGGTGAAACCTCCACGCTGGCGGTGCTGATCGGTGGTATCATCCTGTTGGTTATGAAAATTGCCAGCTACCGCATCGTTGGGGGTGTGCTGATTGGCATGATAGCGACCTCCCTTCTGTTCAACCTGGTCGGTTCGGACACTAACCCGATGTTTGCCATTCCGGCGCACTGGCACCTTGTCATGGGCGGCTTTGCCTTTGGCATGATGTTCATGGCCACCGATCCGGTCTCAGCGGCGATGACCAACACCGGCCGCTGGTGTTTCGGCATTCTGGTTGGCGTGATGACTGTGCTCATCCGTGTAGTTAACCCGGCGTTCCCGGAAGGCATCATGCTCGCCATCCTGTTCGCCAACCTGTTCGCGCCGCTGATGGATCACTACGTGGTTCAGGCCAACATCAAACGGAGGCTTGCTCGTGGCTAAAGCTAAAGAAACCGTCTCCAGAACGCTGATCGTTGCTCTGGTGTTGAGTATCGTGTTCTCCGTTGTGGTGTCCACCGCAGCGGTAATGCTCAAGCCGGCCCAGATCCAGAACCAGAACCTGGACATCAAGACCAACATCCTGTCGTCGGCCGGTATGCTGCCGCAGGGGTCGAGTGCACAGGAAATCGAAGAGCTGTTCGAGCGTTTCGAGGTTCGTCTGGTTGACCTGGATACCGGTGAGTACGTCGAACCGTCAGTGGTCGGCGTCAAGGACCCGATGAAGTACGACATGTACAAGGCCGCCTCGGATCCGGAGCTGTCCACGGACATCCCCTCCTCCGAAGATAAGGCCGGCATCAAGCGTCGCCCGAACATCGCCAAGGTCTATACCATGAGTGAAGATGGTAAGGTGACTCGTGTGGTGCTACCGATTCACGGTTACGGCCTGTGGTCTACCCTGTATGGTTTCATCTCGCTGGAAGGTGACCTGAATACTGTTGAAGGCCTGGGCTTCTATGCCCACGCGGAGACACCGGGTCTGGGTGGTGAAGTCGACAACCCACGCTGGAAAAAGCAGTGGGTAGGCAAGGAAGTCTATGATGGCGAGCTGACCGAGCCCCAGATTCGTCTGGTCAAAGGCGGCGTCAGCGCGGATGCAGCGGACAAAGAGCACAAGGTCGATGCACTCTCCGGTGCGACCCTGACCAGCCGTGGTGTTCAGCAGCTGGTTAACTACTGGATGAGTGACCGGGGCTATGCGCCGTTCCTGCAAAAACTTCGTGAAGGGGAGGTCTGATCATGGCAGATGCATCAGCCAAACAGGTTCTCTTCGAACCAATTTTTAGTAACAACCCCATTGCCTTGCAGATCCTCGGGATCTGTTCGGCGCTGGCCGTCACCACCAGCATGAACGTGACCATCGTCATGTGTCTTGCGGTTATTTCCGTAACGGCGTTCTCCAACCTGGCGGTGTCCCTGGTGCGGTCCCAGATTCCGGGCAGCATCCGGATCATCGTCCAGATGACGATCATCGCGTCGCTGGTGATTGTGGTTGATCAGATCCTTAAGGCCTACGCTTACGAGATCAGTAAGCAGTTGTCGGTCTTCGTTGGCCTGATCATTACCAACTGTATCGTTATGGGGCGGGCCGAAGGCTTTGCGATGAAGAATGGTCCATGGCTGAGCTTCCTCGACGGTATCGGTAACGGTCTGGGTTACTCCGTTCTTCTTCTGTTCGTGGCGTTCTTCCGGGAACTGCTGGGTGCCGGCTCTCTGTTTGGTGTGTCCCTGATGCCGACCGTAAACGAGGGTGGCTGGTACATTCCGAACGGTCTGCTGCTGCTCCCGCCGAGCGCGTTCTTCATCATTGGCCTGGCGATCTGGGGGCTTCGCACCTGGAAGCCGGAGCAGGTTGAAGACGCGGATTACAAGATGTCTCGCCACACCGCCAAGGAGGCCTTCTGATGGAACACTATATCAGTTTGATCGTTAAGGCCGTTTTCGTAGAGAACATGGCACTGGCCTTCTTCCTGGGGATGTGTACCTTCCTGGCGATCTCCAAGAAAATCGAGGCTGCTACCGGTCTCGGCATAGCCGTTGTGGTCGTGCTGACCGTCACCGTGCCGGTGAACAACCTGCTGTATAACAGCATCCTGCGTGAGGGCGCGCTGGATTGGGCTGGTCTGCCGAACGTTGATCTGAGCTTTCTCGGCTTGCTGACGTACATTGGTGTAATCGCGGCCATTGTCCAGATCATGGAAATGGTTCTGGACAAGTATATCCCGGCTCTCTACGCCGCCCTGGGTGTGTTCCTGCCCCTGATCACCGTGAACTGCGCCATTCTGGGTGCGTCACTGTTCATGGTCGAGCGGGACTATACCTTCGGCGAAAGCCTGGTGTACGGCTTTGGCGCCGGCCTGGGCTGGGCGCTGGCCATCATTGCGCTGGCCGGTATCCGCGAGAAGTTGAAGTACAGCGATGTTCCGGAAGGTCTTCGTGGCCTGGGTATCACCTTCATTACCGTAGGTCTGATGTCCCTGGGCTTCATGTCCTTTTCCGGCATTTCTCTGTAACTCACCCGGTGATTCGGTTTAACGAAAAGGCGAGACCATGAATACAGAAATTATTCTCGGCGTGGTCATGTTCACCGTTATCGTTCTGGCGCTGGTCGCAGTAATTCTTGCGGCCCGCTCCAGGCTGGTAAGCACCGGTGATGTGACTATTGAGATCAATGACGATCCCGAACACACCATGAAGACCGGTGCGGGCGGGAAACTGCTGGGTACCCTGGCCAACCAGGGAATCTTCCTGTCCTCAGCGTGTGGCGGCGGTGGTACCTGCGCCCAGTGCAAGTGTAAGGTTCTAGAGGGTGGCGGTGCGATGCTGCCTACGGAAAAGACGCACTTCACCAATCGCGAAGAAAAGGAAGGCTGGCGCCTGTCCTGCCAGGTTCCTGTAAAGCAGGACATGAAAATCGAGGTTCCTGAAGAGTTCTTCGGCGTCAAGAAGTGGGAATGCGAGGTTATCTCGAACCACAATGTGGCCACCTTCATCAAGGAGCTGGTGCTCAAGCTGCCTGAGGGCGAGGAAGTTGATTTCCGTGCTGGCGGCTACGTACAGCTTGAATGTCCTCCTTACGATATCAGCTTCAAGGATTTCGATATCGAAGAAGAGTTCCACGAGGATTGGGACAAGCACGACATCTGGCGCTACCGGGGTGTGAACAAGGAGGAGACCATTCGGGCTTACTCCATGGCGAACTATCCCGAAGAGAAAGGCGTACTCAAGTTCAACATCCGTATTGCCACGCCGCCTCCCGGTACTGATCATCCCCCCGGAATCATGTCGACCTACGTCTTCAACATGAAGCCGGGTGACAAGGTGACGGTGATGGGGCCGTTCGGTGAATTCTTCGCCAAGAAGACCGACGCCGAGATGGTGTTCATCGGGGGTGGTGCCGGCATGGCACCCATGCGGTCGCACATCTTCGACCAGCTGAAGCGCCTGAATTCCAAACGCAAGATCAGCTTCTGGTACGGTGCACGGAGCGTCCGCGAGATGTTCTACGTGGAAGACTTCGACATGCTCCAGGAAGAGAACGACAACTTCGAGTGGCATGTGGCGCTTTCGGACGCGCTTCCGGAAGACAACTGGGAAGGCCCGACTGGCTTCATCCACAACGTGCTTTACGAGAAGTACCTGAAGGACCACCCGGCTCCGGAAGACTGTGAGTTCTACATGTGCGGTCCCCCAATCATGAACGCCTCCGTGATCAAGATGCTGAAAGATCTGGGTGTTGAAGACGAAAACATCATGCTGGATGACTTCGGGGGTTAATCAGCTCAGATGACATCCTGCATGCTTCGACCCGTCAGGGTAGCCCTGGCCAGCATTGTATTGGTGCTGGCCGCGGCCGCTCTGGCGGGTTGTTCGTTTGAGCCCGAAGAAAAGGTCTGGGAAATCTCCGGCCCGATATTTGGCACCAGTTATCACATCAATGTCGTATTGACCGAAGACCAGTCGCGGCTGGAGACTCTGGCAGCAGGGATCGAGACCGAGCTGGAGAAGGTTGATGCCTCCATGTCCACGTGGCGGCCGGATTCCGAGCTGTCGAAGTTCAATAGTGTGGACGACCAATCGACGTGGATTCCAATATCGGAGCCACTGCTTGAGGTCCTGAAGCGCGCTGACGAAGTGTCAGCGCTGACCGACGGAGCCTTCGATGTTACCGTCGGTCCGGTGGTGAATCTGTGGGGGTTTGGCCCGGAGGCGCGCCCCGAGCATGTGCCGTCCGATCAGGAACTGGAAGCCGTCCTGGCCGCGACTGGTCACGATAAGCTTGAGTTGAGGGAGTCGCCGCCGGCGGTACGAACCTCGGTACCCCAGTACATCGATTTGTCGGCTATTGCCAAAGGCTACGGGGTTGACGTCGTTTCCCGTTACCTCGACAGTGAAGGCATCGAAGCGTATCTGGTGGAAATTGGCGGTGAAGTCCGGGTTCGCGGACGCAAACCGGGCGGTGACGCCTGGCGCCTGGCGATAGAGCAGCCGATGTCGGAAGGGCGGCAGGTGAACCGCGTTATCGCGCTGGAGAACCGCGCCATGGCAACGTCTGGTGACTATCGTAACTATTACGAATCGGATGGTCGGCGTTATTCCCATACAATAGACCCGAAAACGGGTAAGCCGATAGCCCATAATCTGGCGTCGGTTACGGTAATCGCTGATAACTGCATGACAGCCGACGCCTTGGCGACCGGCTTTAACGTGATGGGTTACGAGCGGGCGGAAGCGCTTGCCACCAGGGAGAACATCCCGGCCTATTTCATCATTCGGACGGAAGACGGCTTTGAAACGCATCAGACGCCGGCGTTTTCGTCATTTGTGACTCAGTAAAGGGAGGGCAACATGGGTACCTTTCTTCTTGTTTTGTTTATCGTGGTCCTGCTGGTTGCGGCCATGTCCATCGGTGTGATTTTGGGTCGTAAACCGATCAGCGGTACCTGCGGCGGGATTGGAGCGCTGGGTATCAGTCAGTCCTGCGACATCTGCGGTGGCAACACCCAGAAATGCGAGGAGGAGAATCAGCGTGGCGCCAGCGAGGGCAAAACTGCTGACAGCCTTGCTTACGACGCCAGCGAGACCGGCAAGCACTGATACACGTTCAATAATTAAAAATACCTTTCCACGACGTAGATAAGGAGTCACTGCGCGCATGGCAGAACATCATTACGACGTCGTCGTTATCGGCGCTGGGCCTTCCGGTGAAGGTGCGGCGATGAATGCGACGAAACACGGTAAACGTGTCGCTATCATCGAAGACAAGCCCACCGTCGGCGGTAACTGCACCCACTGGGGCACCATTCCTTCCAAGGCCCTGCGCCACTCGGTCAAGCAGATCATCACATTCAATACCAATCAGATGTTCCGCGATATCGGAGAGCCTCGCTGGTTCTCGTTCCCACGGGTACTTCAGAACGCCCAGAAGGTGATCGGCAAGCAGGTAAAGCTGAGAACCCAGTTTTACTCGCGGAACCGGGTAGATCTGATCAACGGTCGTGCCTCATTTCTCGATAGTCACCGGCTGGAAATCCGGGGCAACAAATCGGTTGAGACCCTGCATTTCAAGCAGGCGATCATTGCAACCGGCTCCCGCCCGTATCTGCCGCCTGACGTTGATTTCCGTCACCACCGGATTTACAACTCCGATACCATCCTGAACCTGTCCCACACACCACGGACGCTGATTATTTACGGTGCCGGTGTTATCGGATCGGAGTATGCCTCAATATTTGCCGGCCTGGGGGTCAAGGTTGATCTGATCAACCCGGGAAGCCGGTTGTTGTCCTTCCTGGATGATGAAATCTCCGATGCGCTCAGCTACCACCTGCGAAATAACGGTGTGCTCGTGCGGCACAACGAGCAGTACGAGAAGGTGGACGGCGATGATCACGGCGTGGTTCTGTCCCTGCAGTCGGGCAAGAAAATCAGGGCAGATGCCTTCCTCTGGTGTAATGGCCGCAGCGGCAACACCGAATCGCTCGGGCTCGACAACATTGGTCTGGTGCCAAATGGCCGTGGGCAATTGGCCGTGGATGAGCATTACCGGACCGAAGTGGAGAATGTCTACGCGGCGGGTGATGTGATCGGCTGGCCGAGCCTGGCCAGCGCCGCCTACGACCAGGGGCGGTCTGCGTCCTCAGACATCGTAAAGGACGAATATTTCCGGTTTGTCTCGGACGTACCCACCGGTATCTACACGATCCCGGAGATCAGTTCCGTTGGTAAAACCGAGCGTGAGTTGACCGAGGCCAAGGTTCCCTACGAAGTCGGCCAGGCCTTTTTCAAGGACCTGGCGCGGGCTCAGATCACCGGGGAAGCTGTCGGCATGCTGAAAATTCTGTTCCACCGTGAGAGCCGTGAAATCCTGGGCATCCACTGTTTCGGGGACCAGGCAGCAGAGATCGTTCACATCGGCCAGGCCATCATGAACCAGAAAGGGGATGCCAATTCTCTGAACTACTTCATCAATACCACGTTCAACTATCCGACTATGGCAGAAGCCTATCGGGTCGCGGCGCTGAACGGCCTGAACCGGATCTTCTGATCCGGGGTCAGCCTGCGGAGAGCGCTTCGCCGCCCGATAGGTTGTCGGCTTTGGAGGAGGGCAGGGATAGCAGCGCCCTGGCGCGGTTATCAAAGAATATCCGGGTGCTGGTCGGATAATCGGTGATGATACTGTCCACGCCCATCTCCTCCAGTTGCAGCATGTCGTGGATCCGGTTGACCGTCCAGGTAGAGACGTGCAGCTCCTTGCGGTGTGCATTTGCCACTAGTTCCTTCGAGCACAGCTTCCAGTTCAGGCACAGGTAGTCACAGCCGAGTCTCGTGGCGATATTCAGCGGCCGCGGGAACTTGCGCTCGGCCACCAGCCCGATCCGGATGCGCTTGTTCCGGCGCCGGATCTGCTTCAGGAACCAGGTGTCTGAAGAGGTAATGGCGGCCGTCTCGTAGAGGTCCCGCCGCTGGATAATCTCGGTGACACGGTTGCACAGGATATTCAGGCGGTGCCGGCTATCTTTTTTGACCTCGAGCTGGAGGTGCTGCAGATCATCGAACTGATCCAGCAGATCCTCAAGGGTGGGGATTCCGATCTTCCGGGGCCAGGAGCTGGTGTTGCGCCGAGCGTCCATATCCGCCAGCTCGGCAGCGGTGTAGCTGCTGACATCGCCTTTCTGGCCGGTAGTGCGGTCCACCGACAGATCGTGCACCAGCACCGGTTTACCATCTTTTGACAGGACCAGGTCCAGCTCAAAGTGGCGAATTCCGTGCCGGTAGGCATGGACGAAACCGGGCAGGGTATTTTCCGGAGCTTCTCCCTTGGCTCCTCTGTGTCCGTACACAATCATTCTGTGGCTTCACCTTTAAGGCGTTGGTAAATGGCTTGTCGTTTCTTCCAGGTGTCGTGGCAGAGCCGGATGTCCTCTAGGTAGGCGGGCAACTCGTTCATCAGAAGGGCCTGGGGCCCGTCTACCAGGGCTTTCTCGGGTTTGGGGTGGAAGTCCACCAGAACCATATTGGCCCCCGCAATGACTCCCTGCGCGGTGGCATGCATGACATCCAGCACGCCGTCCGGTGATTTCTCCCGACTGCCCACTGAGTGGGACGGATCAACGCACACTGGCATCCGGGTCAAGCGTTTGACTGCTGGCACATGGGCGAAGTCGACCATGTTCCGGTGGGGCTGGCCGGCTTCGGTTTTCATCCCCCTCAGGCAGAAAATGACGTTGGCGTTGCCTTCGCTTGCCAGGTATTCGGCGGCATTCAGGGATTCGTTCAGGGTAATCCCGAACCCACGCTTGAGCAGGACCGGGTAGGTGCTCTGGCGGCCGATTGCCTTGAGAAGTTCAAAATTCTGGGTGTTTCGCGTGCCAACCTGCAGCATGACTCCGGTCGGACGTCCGAGCTTTTCGAGGCAGGTATCGATTTCCTCAATATGGCTCTCATGGGTGATCTCCATGGCGACCACCTTGATGCCATGCTTGCCCGCTTTCTCGAAAACCCAGGGCAGGCAGCCTTTTCCGTGCCCCTGGAACGAGTAAGGATTGGTACGAGGCTTGTAGGCCCCCATCCGGGTACAGACTTCGCCATTGTCCTCCAGAGCCTGCATCATCATTTCCACATGCTCCGGAACATCGACCGCACAAAGACCCGCAAACACGTTCAGGTTGGACTGACTGAACTCGACGCCATTGTAGGTAAAGCCGCTTTGGCGGCGATCATCCCGGTGGCGTCCGAGTATGCGGTAGTCATCGGAAATCCGGATCGCACGTTCGACGGCGGGCAGGGCCTCTATTTCTTCCTTGTCGAGGGATTTGGTATCCCCCAGCAGGTAGATCTCGGTCAGGCGCTGGCTGGCGCCCTGGATTTCATGGACCCGAACAGACACCCCCGGCAGGTTTTCCAGATAGTGCATGGTCTGGCGATAGGCATCGTCGTCCAGCGAGGTGTTGGGGTGAAGAATGGCTAACATGCTTTCTCCTTGTCTTAACCGGAACTCTCCGCCCGGTGCCGTGCCTGCATGTACTCCCGGTGATTAAGATGCAGCAGGTCTGCCATGCGGCGTATCAGGTGTTCTTCGTACTTGTCGATGCGGCCGTCCGCAAACGCCACCCGCCAGATACTCTCGAGCAGCACCTGCTTGGCATGCTGATTCAGGTGCTCATTGATCTGGCCGGTGAACTCGTACATGGAGGTCGCGTCTTCGGCATGGTCGAGGGCATCCTCAAGGATCTCCTCTGCCTCCTCCCGGGTTACCTGGTGCGCCTTTACTGCGCAGTCCACGATGGTCTGCAGTTCCCGCTCGTCCTCATTCTGGTCGATCCGGGAAAGCTGCACCATCAGCGCCGTGGCTGCAACCGCGAGCTGATGCGGGTCAGGTTCGGATGCTCCCGTCTCCGGGCCGGCAAACAACTTTTTCAGATGCTCTATCATGATGGGACAGCAAGGCTCCGTTCACATTGAATTCAGGCCGCTTTGGCCAACTGCCGGACGCGGTGTTCCAGTTCAATTTGGTCGGCGGTGAAGCGCCGGATACCGTCCGCGAGCTTCTCGGTTGCCATCGCGTCTTCGTTGGATTCCCAGCGGAACAGGCGCTCGTTGATGGTGCCGGGCCGGTCCGGTGAGCTGGCACCCTCAGCCGACAGTTTGCGAGTCAGATTGGTATTGTCGTCCTGCAGTTCCTGCAGGAGAGTCGGGCTGATCGTCAATCGATCACACCCTGCGAGCATTTCGATTTCGCCGATGTTGCGGAAACTCGCTCCCATGACCACTGTGCCGTAACCGTTGGCCTTGTAGTAATCGTAGATTCGAGAGACTGACAGGACGCCCGGGTCTTCGGCAGCGGGGAAGCTGTCACGGCCGCTGTTGGCCAGGTGCCAATCCAGTATCCGGCCAACAAATGGCGAGATCAGGAAGGCGCCGGCCTGGGCGCAGGCAGCCGCCTGGATGAAGGAAAACAGCAGGGTCAGGTTACAGCGAATGCCTTCCTTTTCCAGTTGCTCGGCGGCACGAATACCTTCCCAGGTGGAAGCGATCTTGATCAGCACCCGGCTGGTATCGACGCCCTGCCTGTCGTAGAGGTCAACCAGACGGCGGGCCCGCTCCAGCGTGCCGGCCGTGTCGAAGGACAGCCGTGCGTCTACTTCGGTGGAGACCACGCCCGGAATCAGATTCAGGATCTCCCGTCCGGCCAGTACTGCCAGCGTATCGGTAGCGACGGTGAGCTGTTCGGCGTCGGAGCCGCCATGACGACGGGCTTCCGTAACTGCCTTGTCCAGCATGGGCCTGTAGGCATCGGATGCGGCCGCTTTCAGCAGCAAAGAAGGGTTGGTGGTGGCATCTTCCGGCCGCCACTTGGCAATGGCGTCGAGGTCGCCGGTATCGGCCACCACGGTAGTCATGGTCTTCAGTTGTTCAAGCTTGTTCGTCATTCGTCCTGTCGTCCCGGCTGATCTGTTATTGATGCATCCGACTCCCGGATGCTGGCTCTATGCCTACAATAACGGGCCGCTCTGACAGGAACAAGACAACAAAAGGTCTGGGGTTGATTAAGCTTCGGCAATGGCAGAGCGTTCCGGTTCCCTGACCTTCTCGAGCGCTGTCTGTATGACTTCCAGTCCGGCCCCGGGTTTGTGGGCATTTTCGCTGATGTAGCGCCGGAACTGACGGCCTCCGGGCACACCGTGGAACAGACCGAGCAGGTGGCGTGACATATGGGTGAGAAATACGCCGCGCTCAAGTTCACTCTCGATAAAGGGATACATGGCCCTGAGCGCCTCATGGCGAGAACGGCTTGGCGCGGCATCACCAAAGAACTCCGCGTCAACGCCCGCCAGTAGCCAGGGGTTGTGATAGGCCTCCCGGCCCAGCATCACGCCGTCAGTACGTTCAAGGTGCTCGTGACACTCGTCAAAGGTCTTGATGCCCCCGTTGATAATGATTTCGAGCTCCGGGTACGTTTCTTTCAGGCGGTAGACCCAGTCGTACTTGAGCGGTGGGATATCGCGATTCTCCTTGGGGCTCAGGCCTTCAAGGATCGCAATCCGGGCATGAACGATGAAAGTCCGGCAGCCTGCTGCCGCGACTTTTTCAATGAACTCGCAAAGGTCATCCCAGGATTCCCGGCCGTCAATACCGATGCGATGCTTGACCGTTACCGGAAGGCTGGTTGCTTCGATCATCGCACTCACGCCCTCGGCCACCTTGTCAGGGTGGCCCATCAGACATGCGCCAATCATGTTGTTCTGCACCCGGTCGCTGGGGCAGCCGACGTTCAAGTTTACCTCGTTAAATCCAAACTGCTCGGCCAGTTTCGCACAATGAGCGAGTTCGCCGGCATTGCTGCCACCCAGTTGCAGTGCCAATGGGTATTCCGCCGGATCGTGACGCAGGAACCGTTCGGTGTCGCCGTGGATCAGGGCGCCGGTAGTCACCATTTCCGTGTAGAGCAGGGTGTTGCGGCTCAGCAAGCGGGCCAGATACCGGTAATGACTTGTGGTCCAATCCATCATCGGGGCCACGCAGAAGCGGCGTGAGGGGCCGGAATTGTGAATAGCGGCGTCCAGTGATGGCGTTGCTGACATGTTGGTAACCTGTTTTCAGCTGATAAACAATATCTTGGGGGTTATTACGGTGATAATGCCTGTGTAGTTTAACAGGCTTGACCGACAGATTTCCGTAGGGCTTTGGCGAAACTGCCAGCTCTTGATCTTTATGAATCCCCGTTATGGTTCCCTCAACTACTATGAAGACGTATTTTCATAAGGGGCGAATCAAAATCGAGACAACCATGAATAACAATTGGCTTATCGGTGTTGACTTGGGTGGCACCAAAACCGAGGTCATCTTGATGGACCGGCAGAGTAAGGAACATTTCAGGAACCGCGTCCCCACCCCCGCAGATGATTACTCCGCTACTCTCGAAACCATACGCGTGCTGGTGCAGGAAGCCGAAGCCCAGGCAGGCTCAACCGCAATCCCCGTAGGCATGGGCATACCTGGCAGCGTTTCCGGTATTACCGGCTGCATAAAGAACAGCAACTCCACCTGGTTAAACGGTCAACCGATGCAGGAGCACCTCTGCAACCTATTGCAGCGGCCCGTCACCCTCACCAACGACGCCAACTGCCTGGCTCTCTCAGAGGCCACTGACGGAGCAGGGAAGAGCCACCACACCGTATTTGCAGCCATACTGGGAACGGGCTGTGGGGCAGGCATCAGCGTGAACGGCCAGATACTCACTGGCCCCAACGGCGTAGCCGGGGAGTGGGGGCATAACCCACTGGCCTGGACCTCACAGGCTGAACTGGAACAACGCCCATGCTTCTGCGGTCGCCGTGGCTGCAACGAAACCTTCGTCTCCGGAACGGGGCTATCGCTCACCCACCGACTGATCACCGGAAAACACCAGCCCGCCCGAAACCTCGTCGATCAGGCTCACAACGGGGACCATCAAGCCTGCGAAACAATGAACCAGTACCTGGAACACCTGGCTCGCGGCCTGGCGGCTGTGATCAATGTGTTGGACCCGGGCATTATTGTGCTGGGTGGGGGGATGAGTAACGCCGAGCCAATATACGAGGACTTGCCAGGTCGACTGTCTAAATATGTGTTCGGTGGCGAGTGCACAACCCCTATCAAGCGGGCGGTTCATGGGGATTCCAGTGGAGTTCGGGGAGCCGCTTGGTTGGGAGGGGAAAACCTTAGCTAAGTCTGGGAGACCTCCCTGAGCAACTTTGATCAATAACAAAAAAGGAAAAGTAACCTTGACCAAGTCCATTTTCATTACCGGAGCAGGTGCCGGAATCGGCCGGGAAACCGCACGTCTGTTCGCTTCAAAAGGCTGGTTTGTTGGCGCAGGGGATCTCGATCAACCGGCGCTTAACGACCTTCAGGCTGAACTGGGTGAGAGTGTATGCTCCATTCATGTTATGGATGTAACCGATGAAAAGGATGTCATTGGCGCCCTGTCGAAATTCGCAGATTGCACCGGTGGCACCATTGACGCGTTGCACAATAACGCGGGTATCTTAAGAGTTGGCCGCTTTGAATGCATTGATATCGCGGATCACAGGGCGGTGATTGAGATCAATGTGATTGGCCTGATGAATGTTTTGCAGGCAGCCTTCCCCTATTTGAAAGCCACGCCGGGTTCAGTGGTCGTTAATATGAGTTCGGCCTCGGCGGCTTATGGGACACCGGATTTCGCCTCATACTCGGCCAGTAAGCACGCCGTACGCGCCCTCACCGAGGCACTGGATATCGAATGGGAAGCGCATGGAATCCGGGTCTGCGATATTATGCCGCCGTTTGTCAAAACCGGTATGGTCGAAGCCAACGCCGGTGCGTCGCAGCTCTTCAGCAGCCTCGGCATCAACCTCAAGCCCGAGGACGTTGCCAGAGAGGTGTGGGAGCAGGTGCGTTCCCCGCGCCTGCATCGGCCCGTCTCGGCCCAATTCAAGGCACTCTGGCCGGTCGCGCGCTCGGCTCCGGCCTCGGTTACACGGGCGGTCCTGAAGAAGCTGCGTCAGGGCTGATGCTTCCGGTTTGTTTATGGGACGGGTGGCTGTCCATTTGTTATGCTGCATAGCTTGCTAATCACGGGGCGGCGCGAGCGTGGCTCCTGACTGCCTAGGAGTTCGCATTCATGCCGGTAATGGTTCAGGCGCTTGTTCCGGTTTTCGTCCTGATTTTGCTTGGCCACCTGTTTCGGCGCTGGGACTTTCCTGGCGGTGATTTCTGGCCCCGTGCAGAGCGCTTTACCTACTACGTTCTATTTCCTGCCATGCTGGTGTTCAAGCTGGGGCAGGCGCGGTTGCCGGCCTCCGCATACACCGACATTGCGCTCCTGGTCTGCGCCATGCTGGTGGCCATGACGCTGGCGCTGAGCATTGCCCAGTGGTTCTGGAAATGGAGTGGGCCGGTGTTTTCCTCGGTTTTCCAGGGTGCTATCCGGTTCAATTCCTACGTTGGCCTTGCCGCCGGTGGCATGTTGCTGGGAGATGAGGGCCTGTCCCTCGCTGCCATTGCCGTCGCCATTATGGTGCCGTTGCTCAACCTCCTTTGCATCCTGATGTTTTCCTTGGTTGCCAGTCAGGATCGGGCCCGGTTCGGGCCGGTGATGAAGGCCATTGTCACCAATCCGCTAATTGTCGGATCGGTGATCGGTGTGGTCTGGAGCTTTTTCGAAATCGGATTCCACCCCCTGGTGGCGGGCATCCTGGCACCGCTCAGCAACCTGGCTCTGCCCATGGGGTTGATGACGGTGGGGGCAGGGTTGCAGATGAAGGCGCTCCGGGGGGCGTCGATGCCGTTCCTGGTGTCATCTGTTCTCAAGCTGTTCGCCTTTCCCCTGATGGCGGCGGGACTGGCCCTGATGCTGGGGCTGGACGGGTTGCTGGTGCAGGTGGTTATCTTGCTGGCGACGCTGCCCACCGCCACTTCAGCCTACATTCTGGCAAGGCAACTGGGTGGTGATGCGCCCCTGATGGCGGGCATCATCAGCGGCCAGACGCTGTTCGCCATGGCGTCCATTCCGCTAATGCTCGGTATTCTCTGGTAAACACTTCAACACGGCGTCGGCAATGCTGAGCTGGAAGTCCTGGTAACCCTTCGCGCTGACTTGAATGTCAGTCGCCAAGGGGTCCCAGGTGCTGAAGGTCACATCCAGGCCCCGCGTGATGGACGTCCACCACTGTTGGTTAAACTGCGGCTCGGTCAGCAGGCACGGATGCGTTGCTTCACGCAATTTGGTCTGAACCTGCGCCACGTGTCGGGCGCCGGGTGACAGCTCCGGATTGAGAGTGAGTACGTCGGCAAGCGGCAGTTCGTAGTGCTCGGCAAAGCGGGTGAATGCACTGTGGTAGGCGAACAGGCTGAGGCCATGTGCCGGTGCCAGCTTTTCCCGGATGGTGGCTTCCGTCTCGGCCAGACTCGCTTCGAAACGAGCCAGGTTTTTGTCCAGAATCTCCTGGTTAGCGCCGTCGAGCCCGGCAAGGGCCTGGTGGATCTGTTTCGCCATGTCCAGCGCCAGCATGGGGTCGAGCCAGATATGTGGGTCCTCACCGTCACCATGCTCGTGGGCATGGGTCTCTCCGGCTTGATCGTCCCCGTGCTCGTCGTGCCCGGCACTTTCTTTGGCATGAGCGTCATCCGCGGTCGTGAGGGCAACGGTGCGGTCCCGGAATTCGTCGCCATTCAGTATGCGGCTCAGAAAGCTTTCGACATCTGGTCCGACCCAGAAGATCACATCGGCATTTTCCAAAGCCCGGCGCTGGGAGGGTCGCATGCTGTAGGTATGGGGGCTGGAGCCGGCCTGAACCAGGGTGCTGGTGGTGACATCGTCCCCCGCAATTGCGTGGACCAGAAGCTCCACTGGTTTGATCGAGGTGACAACTTCAGTCGCGCTGATCCCGCCAGACAAGGTGAGTAGCAGGCCCGCGGCAAGGGTATTGAGCGCTTTGGTGTGGATTCGGAGCATGGCCGGAAGATCCTGTAGCAATAAAATAGAATGTTATAATGTTACATTAAAAGAAAGTGTGGTCCAACAGCTGCGTTGGTGTTGCCTGGTTTGGTTGTCGATACTGGGGAGTTATGCGAAATCCGGAGTGGGTCGGTATAATGCCGGGTTTATTAACGGCCACCGACATTTCAGGAAGGTTTCATGACAGTACGTACCCGAATTGCTCCATCACCCACCGGTGATCCTCACGTTGGTACCGCCTACGTGGCCCTGTTCAATCTCTGCTTTGCACGTCAGCACGGCGGTCAGTTCATCCTGCGTATCGAAGACACCGACCAGGCTCGCAGCACTGCCGAATCCGAGCGTGACATCCTTCAGGCACTGCGCTGGTTGGGGCTGAACTGGGACGAGGGCCCCGACGTCGGTGGTACCCATGGTCCGTATCGTCAGTCCGAGCGCAAGGACTCGTACAAGCAGTATGCGGAAGACCTGGTAACGGCAGGCCATGCCTTCTACTGCTTCCGCACGCCGGAAGAGCTGGAAGCCATTCGGGAAGAGCGCAAGGCTCAGGGTCTGAACCCCGGCATCAAGGGGGATCTGGAGTTGCCGGAAGAGGAGGTGAAGCGTCGCCTGGACGCGGGTGAAGCACACGTGATCCGGATGAAGGTTCCAGACGAGGGAATTTGTGAAATCCAGGACATGCTGCGCGGCACCATTGAAATCGACTGGGCGCAGGTCGATTGCCAGATCCTCCTGAAATCGGATGGCATGCCCACCTATCACCTCGCCAACGTGGTAGACGATCACAGAATGGGCATTACCCACGTGCTGCGTGGTGAGGAGTGGATCAACTCCGCCCCCAAGCACAAGCTGCTGTACCAGTACTTTGGCTGGGATATGCCGGAACTCTGCCATCTGCCGCTGCTGCGTAATCCGGACAAGAGCAAGCTGTCCAAGCGCAAGAATCCGACCAGTATCAATTTTTACGAGCGCATGGGATTCCTGCCGGAAGCTGTGACCAACTACCTCGGCCGCATGGGCTGGTCGATGCCGGATGAGCGCGAGAAATTCACGCTGGACGAAATGATTGAGAACTTCGATATCCAGCGCGTTTCCCTGGGCGGTCCGGTGTTCGACGTGGAGAAGCTGCGCTGGCTCAACGGCCAGTGGTTGCGTGACGAACTCACCGAAGAGCAGTTTATGGAGCGTATGCGCCAGTGGTGGTTCAACGAGGACGCCTTGAAAGCGCTGGTGCCGCACATCAAGGGCAGGGCAGAGGTATTCTCTGATGTTGCTCCGATGGCCAACTTCATGTTCTCCGGCATGCTGGATTTGAGCCCGGACGATTTTGCCCACAACAAGCTGGACGAGACGCAGATCAAGCGGGTCCTGCAGTTCACTCTGTGGAAGCTGGAAGCTCAGCGGCACTGGAGCAAGGAAAACATCTTCGCGGACATTAAATCCCTTGCCAAGGCCATGGAGCTGAAGATGGGGGACTTCATGTTCTCGATCTTCGTTGCCGTTGCCGGCACCCCGAATTCCTGGTCAGTTATGGACTCCATGGATCTGCTGGGTCCCGACATGACCCGTTCCCGTTTGCGCCATGCCCTGGAAGTGCTGGGTGGGTTTTCGAAGAAAGAGACCAAGAGGGTGGAGAAAGAGTACGCCGCATTGGGTGCTTAATAACCGCTTTGGCGAAGAAATGAACGGCTTGAGCAGGGATGTTCAGAAAACTTGAAAAAAGTGCGGTTCAGAGGTTGACGCCCATAGGGCGGATCCTTAATATACGCAGCCGTTGAGGGGCCATAGCTCAGCTGGGAGAGCGCAACACTGGCAGTGTTGAGGTCGGCGGTTCGATCCCGCCTGGCTCCACCAATTTCTAGTCCCCTTCGTCTAGTGGCCTAGGACTCCGCCCTTTCACGGCGGCAACAGGGGTTCGAACCCCCTAGGGGACGCCAATTCGGCTTGACGGTTTAGTCCACCGGATAGCCATCAAAAAAACCGCCTTCGGGCGGTTTTTTTGTGTCTGAAGAAAACACAGGCTAAGGCCCCAGGGATGCTTGGGGCTCAGTGCACCGGTGCTAGCGCGCGGCGATGGCCCCCTTGCCGACGCCCTCGTAGGCTTTGACCCGGATCGTGTCGGTTGGAAATTCCAGTTTCAGCTTGTCCGCGATATGGGCCGCGATCAATTCCACCGTCGTATCCGTATCCAGCATGTAAACTCGATCCTCGGGCAGCGTGAGCGCAAACTCGCCCTGGTTCGCCTCGTATTCGAAGGTGACATAGCGAACGCCGTCGTTGCCCACATGGCGCCTGACTACGTCTTCCTCGGAGCCCACGTAAATGTCGCGCCAAAGCTTGGACCAACGGCGTTCCAGATCGTGATCCCGATGGCCGTTCCGGTCGATCCGGATGGGAGAGCGATGGCCATGGGCAATTCGCTGGCAGTTGCCCAAATGCTTCTTAAGCCCGTGTACGTAATGATAGTAGGCGCCCTCAATTACCTCTTCCCGCAGATTGATCTCCACTGTCGTGACATTTGCGGGCAGGACCGCCTTGAGTTCGTGCTCCAGCAGGCTGGCAACCACAGACGGTACGACTCGCTCGGCCGAAAGCCAGACCACCGCCTCGTCCGGAGAGCGATGGATGATTTCGCTGCCGTCGGTCAGGGCCCAATGAAACGTGTCGGGTTCCTCCTCGTTCCAGGACAGGCCTTCGTATCCGCGGGGAACGACAAGCCGGTGGTCCACGCGCTCGTCAATGACCCGTTTGATGGTCCGCTTCACGTTGCTGAAGTCGAATACCATACCCTGATCATCAAGGTCGCCGCCCAGCACCACGTCCGCAATCCAGCTTTCGCCTACCAGGCCGCGAGTTGGCTCCAAGTATGCGAAATCAATGACGGTGAGGTTGTCCACAAAGAGGTGATTCATTGAAAGTCCGGGCGGGTATGGTTGAATGATGGCGGAATTCTAGCAAAAATCATTGAAACCGGCAGTCTGGTTCTGCTCCAGACTTCACGTAACTGACTAACGAGACGCTTATCATAAACTTCTCCCCGCGCGTAACCGATCAGGAATTTCCGACACTTATCCTTGCTGCAGGCGCCTCGAGCCGTTACGGGCGACCCAAAATGCTGCTTCCCCTGGCGGGACAGGAGGGGATTCTGCTGGACCGGGCCATCGAATTGGGGCGGGTCCTCAGTAAGGACGTCAGGGTCGTTTGTGGGGCCTGGTATCCGCTGATCCGGTTTCGCTGCTCCTCGCAACCGACCGCCTGGCTAAGATCACCGGACTGGCACCAGGGATTGTCAGCATCCCTGGCGACTGGCCTGGCCAGTTTGGGACCCAGAGCCCGGGGAGTCTTCGTTCTGCTGGCGGACCAGCCGCTGTTGGACGTAGATTCATTGAGGGCATTTGGCGAGGCCGCCAGGTTTGTACCAAACCAGCCAGTCGCTGCGGATTACGACGGTCGGCCCGGCGTGCCGGCGTATCTGCCACGATGGCTGTGGCCCGAGGTGATGGAACTGGAAGGTGATTGTGGCGCTGGCCAGTTACTGGCCAGCGTCCGGGCGACCCGGGTTGATATTCCCGGAGTCCACGAAGATGTGGACACCCCGGCGGACTGGCGGCAGATAAGGGTGAGACTCAGCCAAACAGGCCGGATAGCCAGGCAATCCCGACGCTGAATATTCCCAGGCTGACCGCCAGGCCCACCGTGTAGATCTTGGAGGATGCCGAGCGCTGCTGGGCGACGAAGAGATCAATGGTTCGCTGGGCGATATCCTCGGCAGTTTCCCGGGATATCTCATGGGCCTGCTGGATAGCCTCCGACTGAAGGGTTTGCCAGAACTCGGTGTCGATGGTCTGTACGCTGGTGATGTGGTCCTTCAGTTCGGCCATGTGGTCTGCGGTGAACCCGGAATTGCTTTTCAGTTCCCGCTTCAGGTCCGCCAGTTCGCGAGCCAGGTTGAGGTTTACTTCGGCAGCCACTTCGTCCCGGAGGTGCCTGGTGCGCTCCTCGACCAGGTTGGCCATGCCAGTCAGCCGCTCTTCTACGGCTTTCTCCTGCCGGCTTCGGGACTCATCCAGTGCCCGCTTCAGATGGTCAAATTGCTCGTCAAACAGCGAGCTGAGCAGTTCGTGCAGGCGGTTGTTGATGTGGGTTTTGACGGCGGAACGCGCAATCTGCTCGATCAGGTCGCCGGTCAGAGGCACCACATTCGATGAACTGCTGTCCGGAATGGCGACATCGTCTTCGGTTTTCATCGACAGTTCGACAGAGGCATCGTCGGGGATATTCAGCAGATCATCCTCCGGGTCGGTCTCAGCGCAATCGACATCCGGTGGCTCTGGCAGGGTGCCTTCGGTGACGTCACGGTTCAATTGCTCGAGAACCAGGGAAAGGCCTTCGGTCTGTGGCGGCTTGGTGAGGATGTTGTAAACGCCGAAGTTCTTGGCCTCTTCCATGAACGTTGGTGACTTCTTGGAGGTGCACATGATGATCGGAATGGCGGCGGTGTCAGGGTTGCCCTTGATTGCCTTGGTTGCTTCTACCCCGTTCATTCCGGGCATCAGATGATCCATGAAAATGACATCCGGGCGACCGGAGCCGTTCAGGAAATCCAGTGCTTCCTCGGCCGATCCTGCCATGTTCACTTCCATGTCACGACTTTCCAGCAGCTTGCTCAGGGCAAACCGTGCCACCTTGGAGTCGTCCACCAGCAGAGCGTTCTTGATCGCCATGTCACTACCTCAATCGTTTACTGCAAACGCGTATGTGATCGGGCTGATGCCAGTTACCAGCCTTCCAGTTTCGGGCATTGAGTGGCCCGATAGCTCTTGTCCCGATAGCAGACACCGGGTTCGGTTGTGCGGGCGGTGAAGATTTCACCGGCCGCCGTTGTCAGGCGGACCTTTCCGTAGGGCTCGCCGTGTCGGAAGGTTGCCTCGATGGAGCTGCCGTTGGGATTCAAAAGCAGGCCCTTGCCGTGGAACTTCCCTTCAATGTATTCGCCCTCGTACTTCTTGCCATCGGCAAAGACCTCGGCGCCGGTTCCGTGAAATTTACCATTGGAGAATTCGCCCTCGTAATGGCGGCCATCAGGGTAGGTCAGCGAACCGCGGCCATGGAACTCGTTGTCGCGGAAGGCTCCCACGTACAGCATGCCGTCCGCGGTGGTCAGAGAACCGTGGCCGTTCAGGTTCCCGTCTTTCCAGAAGCCGGTCAGGATGTCGCCATTGGCCTTGGTGAGCGTGCCCTTGCCGCCAAACCGGTTGGCGCTGAACTCCCCGGCGTAGCGCGCGCCATCGGCGCCGCGCCAGGTGCCTTCCCCGTCCCGCTGGCCTTCGCTCCAGGCGCCGTCGTAGCGGCTACCATCGGGATACCAGGCCGTGCCTTCGCCGTGGAATTTTCCGTCAACGAAGTGGCCCTCGTAGCGCAGTCCCTCTTTATCTTCGTAAGTGCCGTCTCCGGTTTTCACACCGCCGACCCAGGTTCCCTTTCGGTAATTGACGGTGGTGTAGGCCTCGAGCTTGCCCACCAGAGTCATCTCGCTGCCGGCCTCGAGGGCAACGTTCCGGCTCCAGTCCTTGAATCCGGGTTTACTGATGGTGACATCGTAACGGCCGGGTTCGAGTTCCAGATCGAGTCGGGTGGCGCCATACGCTTCGCCATTGATGGTTACGGTGTCACCCACCACATTTGAGCGTAGAACGAGGGTTCCCGTGGTCGGGGCCGGCTTGGCCGGCTCTGGTTCCGGTGTTGGCGGAACATCGGTCCGGGTTGCCATGGCCGCGGGTGGTTCCGCGACGGCCAGCACGGTTGTTTCCTCCGGCATAGGCGGCACGCTGAATGGCTCTGCCTCCACCTTCGGCCTGCGTGGCTGCTCGGTTGTTTCCGGCTCGGCTATGGTGGCAACCGTCTCGGTTTCGATTTGCTGGGACCCGGGCGCCTGGGCGGGCTCGGCAAAAACATGGGGTTGAGCCGCTTGGGGCTCGGGTTCGTCCGCCACCGTCTTTAGGGTCTGCTCAATGGCAGGAGGCTCTGCCGTCACCAGGGGCGTCCTGTCGGCCCGGACGGAGGCGAATCCGGCAGTAACCAGAAGCATCAGGGCCAGTGCGTTGATGAACAGAAGCGGTCTGAAATCGACCATGGTGGAACCTCTTGAACCTGCATTCTCAGAATTCTGTTTACCTCTGCATCTTAACCAGTGCGTGCAAACTTATGTAACAGAAAGTGTCTGAAGTTAACGAGAATGCAGGCCAAATCACACTTTGTCCGGAAGCTGGTCATGGTTGAGTTGTTCCCACGACCTCATGTACACATCGGCTTCATATTCATAGGGGGAGCGAAATGGGGTTAACACGAAGTCAAAGACCAGGAAAATAAAGCCGATCGACGCCCAGGCGATGGTCAGGGTGCTGATCGTGGTTGCCTGAACTTCGGGGTTGGAATTCGTGAAGTCCTGGAGCAGGGGGATCAGATCCGATGCCATGACCACCGGATTGAAGCTGGCGAGCACAAAGGGAATCCAGAAAGCGATAAAAATCGGGAAGAAGCCGAAGGACCACAAAATCCGCCGAAGCAGATAGATCGCAACTTCGCGCCAGAAACGTTGCCTGATTTCCGGAACCCTGCGGATGCGTTCGAGGTATCTCCGGCGTTCAGCCCAGTACACGGCCACTTCGGGGGCATCCACGGCCTTGGTGTGTGGTGAATAGGTGGTCATGAATTGGGGGGCTACCTTATCGCTTGTGGACTGTGCATGATAATCGATACTCCGTGTTACCCTACAAGTCTCTTATTGTTAAAGACAGGATAGTTCGAATGGCTTCAGAGATCGAGAACGCAGTCCATCCGGCGTTTGAAAAGCTTCGCAGTCACCGGATTGGCACCCTCAATCTGGACGTTGAGGAGTATCGTCACAAGAAGACCGGAGCCCGCCACCTGCATCTGGCAGCGGACAACGATGAGAACGTATTTTTCGTGGCGCTTCGGACCTTCCCCATGGATTCGACCGGCGTTGCCCACATTCTGGAGCACACTGCACTCTGTGGCAGTGAACGGTACCCGGTGCGTGACCCCTTCTTCATGATGATCCGTCGCTCACTGAACACCTTCATGAACGCGTTCACCAGCAGCGACTGGACTGCCTATCCGTTTGCCAGTATGAATCGGAAGGATTTCGACAACCTGCTGTCGGTGTATTTGGATTCGGTCTTTTTCTCCAAGCTGGACCAACTGGATTTCGCCCAGGAAGGCCATCGGCTGGAATTCGATACGCCGGATAATCCTGATACCGACCTGGTCTATCGTGGCGTGGTCTACAACGAAATGAAGGGGGCCATGAGTTCGCCTACCTCCCAGTTGTGGCAGAACCTCAGCAGTCACCTGTTTCCGACCACCACCTATCATTACAACAGTGGCGGCGAACCGGACCACATTGTCGATCTGAGTTACGACGACCTGGTGAGGTTCTATCGTCATCATTACCACCCCAGCAACGCCATTTTCGCCACGTACGGCAACATTCCGGCGAGCGAACACCATGAGCGTTTCGAGGAGCTGGCCCTGAAGCGATTTGACCGTCTGGACATCGAACTGCCGGTGCGGGACGAGAAGCGCATGTTTTCCCCGGTGAGGGTCGAGCAGGGTTATGCCGTGAATGAAGGTGAGGGCACCGAGAAGAAGACTCACATCGTTGTGGGTTGGTTGCTGGGCCACAGCTTCGATCTGCAGGAAAATCTCGAAGGTCAGCTACTGTCTGCCGTTCTGCTGGAGAACAGCGCGTCGCCGTTGATGCGGGCCCTGGAAACCACCGATCTCGGGCATGCGCCATCACCGATGTGTGGTCTGGAGGATTCCAACCGGGAGATGACCTTTGTTTGCGGCATCGAAGGCAGTGAACCGGAAAGACAGAAAGAGCTTGAGACGCTGATTGAGGGCACCTTGCTGAAGGTGGCCGAGGAAGGCGTCAGCGAGGAGCGCCTCGAGGCCATTTTGCACCAGCTCGAACTGCATCAGCGCGAGATCGCCGGAGATCAGTTCCCCTACGGCCTGCAGTTGATCATGAGCGCCATTGCACCGATGGTACACGGCGGTGATCCGGTGGAGTTGCTGGACCTTGAGCCGGTGCTGGAATCCCTGCGTGAGAAAATTCGGGATCCCCAGTATGTGCCGAACCTGATCCGCCGGAAACTGCTGGAGAATCCGCATAGGGTCACTCTGACCCTGCGCCCGGACGAAAAGCTTGAGAGCCATCGCCAGCAGGCCATCCGTGAGGCTCTGGCCCGTCGCAAGGCCGAGTTGACGGACGAGGAGATTCAGCAGATTGTCGAGCGTGCTGCGGCGCTGGAAAAGCGCCAGATGCGCAAGGACGACGACTCCATCCTGCCCAAGGTAGACCTGTCCGATGTGCCGCTGCAGATGCCGGAGCCGGAGTCCCGTTACGACGGCGACATCTCCGCCACGGTTTATTCCCGTGGCACCAACGGCCTGGTGTATGAGCAGGTTGTGGTGCCAGTGCCGGCGCTGACCGAGGAAGAGCTGTTGCTGGTGCCGTATTACACCACGCTGATCTCGGAAGTAGGGTGTGGCGATCTGGACTACCTGCAGATGCAGGATCGTATTTCGGCAGAATCCGGAGGCATTGGTGCTTCCTTCAGTGCCAAGGGAAAGGTCGACGATGTTCAGGATCTGTCCGGATACATTGTCTTCAATGGCAAGGCATTGGCCCGGAACCGGAGCGAACTGACGGCTTTGCTGCGGGACGTGTACACCAGTGCCCGTTTCGATGAGAAAGATCGCATTCGTGAAATCATTGCCCAGATTCGGACCCGACGGGAGCAAGCCGTAACCGGTAGCGGTCATGCCCTGGCAATGGGGGCGGCTGCCCAGGGTATGAGCCCGGGTGCCTGGTTGTCGTTTCGACTTGGCGGCCTCGCCGGTATTCGTGGAACCAAGCAGCTGGACCAGGCACTGAATGACCCGCAGGAGCTGGACGGACTGTGTGCGAAACTGTCGGCCTTGCATGACCGGATTCGCAATCAGAGTCGCGAATTCCTGATTGTTGGCGAGGAGGATCAGTTACCGGCGATGGTGGATGATCTCAAATCCTGCTGGCAGGGTGAAGCCGGTACCGAGATGTCTCCGTGGAAAATCGAACCGGTTAATTACACCACCCGCGAAGCGTGGTTGACCTCCACCCAGGTGAACTTCTGTGCCAAGGCCTACAGTACCGTTCCGGTGGACCACCCCGACGCTGCCGCACTGACGGTACTGGGGGGCTTCTTGCGCAACGGCTACCTGCATAGGGTCATTCGCGAGAAGGGAGGTGCCTATGGCGGCGGTGCCGGCCAGGATAGCGTGAATGGTACCTTCCGGTTTTTCTCCTATCGGGATCCCCGCCTGGCTGAAACCTTGGACGATTTTGATCGGGCACTGGAGTGGTTGCAGACCACCGACCACGATTACCAGGAGCTGGAAGAGTCCATCCTGGGCGTGATCGGCCAGTTGGACCGCCCGCGCTCCCCGGCCGGGGCCGCTCGTCACGCGTTCCACAACAAACTGTTCGGGCGCAGCCCGGAGCAGCGCGCCCGATTCCGCGAGCGCGTGCTGGCAGTGACACTGGATGATCTCAAACGAGTGGCCAGCACCTGGCTGATGCCGGAGAATGCCAGTATCGCGGTTGTCACCAGTCCCGAAAACCGCAAGGTTGCAGAGGAGCTCGGCCTGGCGATTGAGGAAATGTAACGCCGGGTATGGTGGCCGGTGTGATGAAAAAAGAGGGCCTTCGGGCCCTCTTTTTTGTGCATTAACCGGACTGCGTTAGCGGTTACGCTTGAGGCCGGTGGTCACCATGATGCGGGTTGAGATCTCCTCGACCGAATAGGCGGTGGTGTTGAGATACGGAATCCGTTCCCGCCGGTACATCAGCTCGATTTCCTCGATTTCATGCATGCACTGTTTCAGTGACGAGTACCGGGAATTCGGTCGGCGCTCGTTGCGGATGGTGGCGAGGCGCTCCGGTTCGATGGTCAGCCCGAAGATTTTCTGTTTATGGGGCTTCAGCGGCGCCGGCATCTGCTGATCTTCCAGATCCTCTTCGGTAATCGGGTAATTGGCCGCCTTGACCCCATACTGGAGCGCGAGGTACAGGCAGGTGGGGGTTTTGCCACTGCGCGAGGCCCCGACCAGGATCAGGTCCGCTTCATCGTAATGACGTATCCGCGCACCGTCGTCGTTGTCGAGGGCGAAATTGACTGCGTTGATGCGCCGCTCGTAGCTGCCTTCGTTATTGATGGAGTGAGACTTGCCGACGGTATAGGAAGAGGAGGACTGAAGCTCCTGCTCCAATGGGCTGAGGAAGGTCCCGAAAATGTCCACCATGAAGCCGTCTGCTGTGGCAATCACCTCCCGGATATCGCTGTTGACGATGGTGTCGAATACCAGTGGCGAGGCGTTGTCGGTTTCGGCGGCCTTGTTGATGCGCGTCACCATGTCCCGGGCCTTTTCCTCGTCGTCGATGTAAGGCACAGTCACGCGTTCAAATTCGATTTTCTCAAACTGGGCCAGCAGGCTGTGGCCGAGGGCCTCGGCGGTCAGACCGGTGCCGTCGGAAATGAAGAAAGCGGTGCGTTTCATGGTTTATCGTCCGGCTCCGTATTTGGCGGGTTCCCTAGGTAATTGCTGCAGGTTACAGTATCATACACGCCAAGTTCGAGACTCCGCAGTGGATATTGCCCGCTTTTGCCGCTAGATACCGCTGGCCCGGTTATGCTCTTTGCTTCACAGACTCAAGGGAGACGTGCTTTGGAAGATTACATTATCTGGTTTGATCACCTGGGAATGTCCGATGTTGACCGGGTGGGCGGAAAAAACGCCTCTCTCGGGGAAATGATCAGTAATCTCGCCAACGCAGGTGTTACCGTTCCCGGCGGTTTCGCCACGACAGCTCACGCTTATCGCGAATTCCTGGCCACCGATGGCCTGAAAGACAAGATCGACACTGCCCTCGACGCCCTCGACGTAAATGATGTCAACGAACTGGCCCGAGTGGGTGCCGAGATTCGTCAGTGGATCATTGATACCGATTTCCCGGATGTCTTGGAAAATGCGCTCGAAGAGGCCTACGCCAAGCTTCAGGCGGGCAATGAGCATATGGCCGTTGCGGTGCGATCTTCCGCGACCGCCGAAGACCTGCCCGATGCGTCGTTTGCCGGTCAGCAGGAAACCTTCCTGAACGTTGTTGGGCTGCAGCAGGTACGTACGTCTGTAAAAGAGGTGTTTGCCTCCTTGTTCAACGATCGGGCGATCTCCTACCGGGTTCATCATGGCTTCGATCACAAACTGGTAGCACTGTCTGCCGGTATCCAGAAAATGGTGCGCAGTGAGACGGCGGCCAGCGGCGTGATGTTCACGCTCGACACCGAATCCGGTTTCCGGGACGTGGTATTCGTTACCGCGTCCTACGGCCTGGGTGAAACTGTGGTTCAGGGCGCCGTGAACCCCGACGAATTCTACGTCCACAAGCCGACGCTGGCCGATGGACGGCCTGCCGTATTGCGTCGTAACCTCGGCAGCAAGGCCATTAAGATGGTGTACCACCCCAGCCCTGACGCCGGTGAGTTTGTCGAGACCGTGAAGGTTGAGCAGGAAGAGCGGAATCGCTTCTGTATCACCGATGCGGAAGTGGAAGAGTTGGCCAAGCAGGCCATGATCATCGAGAAGCACTATGAGCGTCCCATGGACATCGAATGGGCGAAAGACGGGGACGATGGCCGCATCTACATCGTTCAGGCCCGTCCGGAAACGGTCAAGAGCCGCTCCTCTGCCAATGTCATGGAGCGTTATCTGCTGAACGAAACCGGGAAGGTGTTGGTTGAAGGCCGCAGTATCGGACACAAGATCGGCAGCGGCCCGGTGAAGATTATCACCAGCATCAAAGAAATGGATCGAGTCCAGGCAGGTGACGTTCTGGTTACCGACATGACCGACCCTGACTGGGAACCGGTCATGAAGCGCGCGTCGGCCATCGTCACTGATCGCGGCGGTCGTACGTGCCACGCGGCCATCATCGCCCGCGAACTGGGTATCCCTGCGGTGGTCGGGTGCGGTGATGCCACCGAGCTTCTGAAAGACGGCCAGGAGGTCACGGTATCCTGTGCCGAAGGCGACACCGGTATGATTTACGAGGGTGCGCTGGACTTTGAGCTGCGTGAAAATACCGTCGATTCCATGCCCAATATTCCGTTCAAGATCATGATGAACGTGGGCAACCCGGACCGCGCTTTTGATTTCCAGGCACTGCCGAATGAAGGCGTTGGTCTGGCCCGCCTCGAATTCATCATCAACCGCATGATCGGTGTGCATCCGAAGGCGTTGCTGAACTTCGACGGCTTGCCTCGCGACATCAAGCAGACGGTTGAAAAGCGTATTTCTGGCTACAACTCGCCAGTGGATTTCTACGTGGACAAGCTGGTGGAGGGTATCTCCACTCTGGCCGCCGCCTTTGCACCCAAGAAAGTGATCGTCCGCCTGTCGGATTTCAAGTCCAACGAATACGCCAATCTGATCGGTGGAACGCTCTACGAGCCGGACGAAGAGAACCCGATGCTTGGTTTCCGGGGCGCATCGCGTTACATCTCCGAGACCTTCCGGGACTGTTTCGAGCTGGAGTGTCGGGCGCTGAAGAAGGTGCGTAACGAGATGGGCCTGACCAACGTGGAAGTCATGGTGCCGTTCGTGCGGACAGTGGGCGAAGCGGAGCAGGTCGTGAACCTGCTGGCCGAGAACGGTCTGAAGCGGGGCGAAAACGGCCTGCGCGTGATCATGATGTGCGAATTGCCGGCCAATGCCCTGTTAGCGGATCAGTTCCTGGAGCATTTCGATGGCTTCTCCATTGGCTCCAACGACCTGACCCAGCTTACCCTCGGCCTCGATCGGGATTCCGGTATCATCGCGCACCTGTTTGACGAGCGTAATGACGCGGTCAAGGCGCTGCTGTCCAACGCTATCCAGGCGTGCAAGAAGGCCGGCAAGTATATTGGCATCTGCGGCCAGGGGCCGTCGGATCACCCCGATTTGGCCAAGTGGCTGATGGACCAGGGCATCGATACCGTGTCGCTGAATCCGGACTCGGTGCTGGATACCTGGTTCTTCCTGGCCGACGAGAAGATCGACTGAGCCCATTGCAGGAATAAGGAGAGCGAGACGTGACAGAGATCATTACACCCGACCTGTGTGACGAGTTTCCCGAAGTCCAGGTCCTTGAACCTGGCTTCAATAACTACGGCGGCAACAAGGCGTTCGGGGGCGAAATCGTCACCGTGAAATGTTTTGAAGACAACTCAGTCGTGAAAGAGCAGGTGGGTCAGCCCGGCAATGGGCGGGTCATGGTTGTTGATGGCGGCGCGTCAAAGCGTCACGCTTTGCTTGGCGACATGCTGGCGGAGAAGGCCGCGAACAATGGCTGGGCGGGCCTGATCATTTACGGCTGTGTGCGGGACGTTGATGAAATCGGCAATACCGCCCTGGGCGTTCAGGCGCTGGGTACGCATCCGCGTAAGAGCGAAAAGCGTGGTCTGGGGGATCTGAATGTAGCGGTTACCTTTGGTGGGGTGACCTTCCATCCGGGTCACTACGTTTATGCCGACAACAACGGCATCATCGTTTCCGAGAAGCCTCTGGTCTGAGGCACTCAATGCGGCGGAGCACAGCAGCAACTGCGTTCCGCCCAGTTTTTGCTCAGCTTACCTCGTTAATGGTTGTGCCCAGCAGGTAACCCTCACGATCCTGTTCGCAGCGCAATACCTCGCAAACTGTTTCCAGTGGCGGGATCTGGTCGCCAGTAGGGTGGAGCAGCGTTTTCAGTTCTTCACCCACGGCCACCGGTCGCTTCACGAACAGCTGCATTCCAGCGGCGCTGAGGTCCCGGCAAATGCCGGTAAACTTCTCGCCATTGCTATCCGTCAACTCGATCTCTGAGTTCACCTGCATTCGGTGAAAGTCCCGCTTCTCCGAGTAATCCCGCATGGCATCAGGCCCAGTTGTCGGTTTTCCGTGTTGGTTTAAGCATCGGAATGATCAGCGCCAGGAGTACGCCCCCGAGAACGAGGCCTGCGCCAAGCAACATGAAATCCGATTCCTTGCCGGCTTCCAGACGCTCATTTTCCGCCGTCAGCACTTCCAGGTCATTGCGGATCCTTTGATTTTCTTCACGCAATTCCCGGTTACGGCGCTCCAGCTTGATTGAGTCCGCCGCGATACGCTTGATGCGTTGAAGCTCTTGCTGCAGCTCCTGAGAGCGATCCGACAGTGAGGACTCGGAACTCTGCAGGGAATTGCGTTCCTTGGTTACTTCGGAGAGTTGTTCCTTCACCTGCGACAGCTCGTTTCGGGTCTGCTCCAGTTCGCGATTCGCCCGCTGGAGGCGGTCAGCGGCAATCGGTGTGTCGCTCAGATACTGGCTGGAGACCCAGCCTTCGGTGCCCTTGGGAGTGCGTACGCGCGTGTAACCGGATTCTGTGGTTTCCAGTACCTCCAGCGGAGTCCCGCTCGGAACGGCATTTTCGATGATCCGGAACTGGGTGCCGGCCCCGGCTCGAACGGGCAGGTACAGCTGGTCATCAACCCAGACGGTTTTTGCCTGGGCAACTGCGACGGAAGACACAACAAACAGCACACTGATAAGAAGACGGAAAGGCGTCACTGGATACGATCCCTGAGTTAGACGGTTAAAAAGCAGTCATGAATCAAAGGCGCAATTTTGTCACAGATAATAGGCCATTCAAGCGGACCCGCATTACAATAAACTCATGCGGCTGGTGCCGGCAATTACGGCAGTACGGCCTTGAATGGTTTCACGGTCACTTTCTCGTAGACGCCGGCAGCAATGTAAGGGTCCGCATCGGCCCAGGCCTGGGCAGCTTCGAGGGAGTCAAATTCCGCGACGACCAGGCTGCCGCTGAAGCCGGCTTCACCGGGATCCGGGGTGTCGATCGCGGGATGAGGTCCTGCCACCAGCAGGCGGCCTTCGGCTTTTAGCGCTTCCAGGCGTTCAAGGTGTGCAGGCCGCGCAGACTGACGCATGGGCAGGCTGTTTTCGACGTCCTCGCTGATAATCGCGTAGTACATTCAGCTCTCCATTGTACCGATGGTTGCCGGGCGTAGGCCCGGCAACGGGATGTAATACAGAATCGGTGGCTGGCTGGTACACTGGTGAACAAACGGGTAAGACGACCAGCCAACTGATTCGGGATTTTCTGTGACTATACCGCAAGCCTCCGCTCTGTGCATTGATCTGCATTGCCACAGTACAGCCTCTGACGGAGCCCTGGAGCCTTCCGCACTGGTGAATCGAGCCGTGGAGCGTGGGGTAACCCATCTTTCACTGACCGACCATGACACGATTTCAGGTCTGTCAGAAGCTCGTACAGCTGCCAGTGAGCGAGGCCTGGTAGTGATTCCGGGCGTTGAGCTCTCCTGCCTCTGGAAGAGCCGTACCATTCACATTGTGGGTCTGGATTTTAATCCGGACGATGAGTCGTTTCTGGCAGCTTTGGAGCGTCAGAATGACAATCGGTGGGCGAGGGCGCGCATGATTGCCGACCGGTTGAGCAAGCTCAAAGTTCCAGATCTGTTTGACCGTGCCACGGCCGTTTCGGGCGGCGATGTGCCCGGTCGCCCCCATTTCGCTCAGGTTCTGGTTCAGGCGGACGTGGTCAGTAACACGGCTCAGGCCTTCAAGCGCCACCTTGGGAATGGAAAGCCCGGTGATGTCAAAGCCTACTGGCCGGAATTGGAGGAGGTAGTGGGCTGGATCAATGTAGCTGGCGGCATTGCCGTGTTGGCGCACCCGCGGAAGTATCAGCTGACAGCCACGAAACTGAGGGAACTGACGGCCGATTTCCGTCGCGCCGGCGGCCGGGCGATTGAAGTCTCGACGTCCGGTCAGTCCAGTGGAGATCTGGGTTTCCTGGCGGAACTGTGTCGCCGGGAGGGCCTACTGGCGTCCCAGGGTAGCGATTTTCATTTCCCGGGCGCGCCCTGGTGTGAGCTCGGAAAAATCATGAAAATGCCAGACGGGCTTGAGCCGGTCTGGCATCATTTCACAACGCCTGTGGAGTTTCCCGCGCCGGTCTAGTCCGGCGCGTGGAACAGCAGGTAAAGGTCGGTAAGAGAATCCGGAATGGCATCCGCCATCTGGCGTGACAGTTTGTCGCTGTTGCGGACCTTCTGGAAGTCCTCGTCGTCAAACAGTCCGGAGAGGGTGAGCATAGGCACGAGCAGATCGGCCGTCTCTTCCTCACTTGCTGTTTCCAGCCATTCGTCCTCATGCTCCAGGAATGTGTCCACGAACCCGGCGCACCAGTTTTCCAGCGCATTCATGGGGTCGCCATCTTCCGGTTCCGGAAGCTCGAGTGCCTGCCCCATATCCAGGGCATGAGCCATGTCCTCCGAGAGCTTTTTGACACAGCGGGCGAAGACCTCTGGAACCTCGCCGCCGGGCACCGCCTGGGTGCCCGTGGCGAGGCGGAAGATGTCTTCCGCGCTCAACTTTGCCGGGCCGACGACACTGGCACAGACGACTCCATGCAGGCCGAAGAAGTCCAGGGCTTCGTCTCCCCAGGGTTCGGCAAACAGGATGTCTTCCAGCGCTTCGATGTCGGAATTGGATAGCATTCGTTAGTTACTCCCGGCTTTCTTGGCCTCTTCCGCGGCGCGTTGGCGCTTGCGGACTTCTCTTGGATCATTGTAGGCACGACCCGGGGTCACCGGAACATCAATGGCAGGTTGTTCCTGTGACTTGGCCTCGTCGGCATCGGCAGTTTCTGTTTTGCCCACTTTCTCGCCTTCCTGTTTTGACTCGGGTTCCGGCGTGGTCGTGGGTTTTGGCTCAGGAGCCCTGGTTTCGGGCGCCGTCTGATCAGAAGCCTTCTGCTCAGGTTGGCTCTGCTGCTCAGGCGCTTTGGTTTCCGGAGACTCGGTGCCGGCCTTTGGCTTGGCCTCGGGTGCCGGCTTGGCCGGAGTCGACGGTTCAACGTCGGCCTGCTTTTCCGAAGGCGATATTTGGGCCTTTGCTTCGGTTTCGGTCTTTGCTTCCGTCTTGGCAGGCGCGGCTTGCCCGGTCGTGGCGGCTGATTCGGCGTCCGCCTTGCCGGCTTTGGGGGCAGCGGCTTCTGCGGGTTTTGCCGACGGCTGATCAGTCTCTGCGGCCTTGCTCTTGTTGGCGTCCGACTGGTCCTCTGACTTATCGGCCGACTTCGGCTTTCGGTCAGCACGGGCATTGGTGCCGGCCTCGGCTTTTGCCGATTCAGACTTCCCCGCTGGCACCTCTTTGGCAGTGGTTTCGCCACCCCTGGTCGCCTCGGTCTTTGCCTTAGGCTTGTCAGCCGCTTTTGGCTCAGCCGGCTTCTCCGTCCTGGCTTCTGCTGGTGTCTCCGGCTTGGTCTCTGCCGGTTTCTCAGCGCTGGCTTCTGCGGTTTTTTCAGCTTGCGCCGTGGTTGCTTGAGGCTCGGTTTTGGCCTGCTTCGGCTGATCGGCTTTTTCCGGCGTCGCCGCCTTGGCGCGATCGTTCGGGCGCTCCCCGGTTTGCTTCACGTCCGGCTTGCCAGTGGATTCCAGCGGTTGCTCAGGCTGGGTGTCCTTCTGATGCTTCTCGCTACGTTCGGCTTTACGTTCTGCCGGCGTTGAAGCAGGCGTTTCCGTTGGAGAACCATCACGGCTACGTTGGCGACGGGGCTTGCCACGCTTTTCGCCTCCGGCGCTCTTTTCGGCGCTGGCTGGCTTCTTCGCGGGACCCTGCTGCTGATCCTTCTGCTCGCGAGTCTCCTTCTGTTCGCGTTGGGGTTTGTTGCGCCCCTGGCCGCGGCCTCTGCCTTGGCCGTCTTTGCGACCTTCACCGCCTTTGCTGTCACCGGACTTGTCGGCGGCCGGTCGGCTCTGGTTGGGGCGGTTCTGATCGTCGCTACGGTTGCGTCCACGGCCGCGACTGTCGTCGCCACGGCTCGGCTGTCCACCCTGGCGCCGGTCGCTTCCGGTGCGATTGCCAGCTGAGCGCTGGTCGTCGCGGGCAACCCGGGATTTGCGGCGGTCCTGGCGACCCTGGTTCCGGCGATCTTCGCGCACGGCCCGGTTCTTGTCGCGGGTCTCAGTCGGTTGTTCGTCCTCACCGCCAAAGAAACCGGCGATTTTGCGACCCAGACGGCGGAAAAGTCCTTCTTCCTGAGCCTGAGGCTCGGCAGGCTTGGCGGCCGGCTTGGGTGCGGGGGCGCTCGGTTGGATTGCCTTGACCGCGGCCTGTTCGCGTGCCGGACGCTCGGGTGCCGGAGCCTCAAACACCTCTTCTTCACGCTCGCTGTATTCCTGGGCCACCTGGTGGCTGGAGATATGCTCAGGTGTGGTTTCATCGTCGCGCATGCGCAGGATTTCGAAGTGAGGTGTCTCCATGTGAGGCACCGGCACTACGACGACGCTGACTTCCTGGCGGGCTTCGATGTCGGCCAATTGCTTGCGCTTTTCGTTCAGCAGGAAGGTGGCCACGGACACCGGAACCACCGCCCGGACTTCGCCCGTCTTTTCCTTTGAGGATTCCTCGTAGATCAGGCGCATGATGCTCAGCGCCAGGGACTCGATCCCCCGGATGGTGCCCTGACCCTCGCAACGAGGGCAGACTTCACTTCGGGTCTCGCCGAGTGACGGGCGCAGGCGCTGTCGCGACATTTCCAGCAGGCCGAAGCGGGAAATCTTGCCAACCTGAACCCGGGCCCGGTCAATTTCCAGGGCTTCACGCATCTTCTGCTCGACTTCCCGCTGGTGTTTGGCCGGGGTCATGTCGATGAAGTCGATGACGATCAGGCCGCCCATATCGCGCAGGCGCAGCTGGCGAGCAATCTCTTCTGCGGCCTCAAGGTTGGTCTGGAACGCTGTTTCCTCGATATCGTGCCCTTTGGTGGCACGGGAGGAGTTGATATCGATCGAGACCAGGGCCTCGGTTGGGTCGATGACAATGGAACCACCTGAGGGAAGCTTTACCTCCCGCTGGAAGGCGGTCTCGATCTGGCCTTCGATCTGGTAGCGACTGAACAGAGGGATCTCGTCCTTGTACAGTTTGATCTTGTTCTCGAAGGTCGGCATGACGGCGCGAACGAAGTTGAGGACATCTTCATACACCCCGTTGGCGTCGATCAGTACTTCGCCGATGTCCTGGCGAAGGTAGTCACGTACCGCGCGAATAATGACGTTACTTTCCTGGTGGATCAGGAACGGCGCTTTGCGCTCGCCGGCGGCCTGGGTAATGGCTTCCCAGAACTGAACCAGGTAATCAAGGTCCCACTGGAGTTCTTCCGTGGTTCGCCCGATACCGGCCGTGCGGACGATGATGCCCATGGATTTGGGCACCTGGACGTCGTTCATGGCCTCTTTGAGTTGGGCGCGCTCATCACCCTCGATACGCCGTGAAATACCTCCGGCGCGAGGGTTGTTAGGCATCAGTACCAGGTAGCGCCCGGCCAGGGAAATGAAAGTGGTCAGGGCCGCGCCCTTGTTGCCGCGTTCTTCCTTGTCAACCTGGACAATGACTTCCTGGCCTTCGGATACCACATCCTTGATGTTGATCTTGCCTTCGATCTGGCCGGGGGATTTCTTGAAGTACTCCTTGGAGATCTCCTTCAGAGGCAGAAAGCCGTGGCGCTCGGCGCCAAAGTCAACAAAGGCAGCTTCAAGGCTGGGCTCGACGCGCGTAATGCGGCCTTTGTAAATGTTGGCTTTTTTCTGCTCGCGGGAGCTGGATTCGATGTCGAGGTCGAACAGACGCTGGCCGTCGACCAGAGCTACGCGCAACTCTTCGGGATGAGTTGCATTGATGAGCATTCTTTTCATGGAAAGAAAGGGTTCCTGTCGTTTGATTTTGACAGAAAACCGGAGGGGATCGCATCAGCGAAGCGGGATGTGCGTGCCGCGGGGCTCTTCTACAGCAAGAGCAGGCCGGCGGCCAGACGAATCAGACCCTTATGGGGTGCGATTCTCTTGGTCTGAGACCACCGACTGTCCGACTGCCGGTAGGCAGCGAGAGGTCGTGTGAGGTTCGTGTCTGTTGACGCATGTTATCCGTTTTCAGGTTCACTCAGGTGCCTGGGTCTCACGTCGTATTCGTAAGCTGGACGGCCCGGCCCTGCGTGGCAATGATTCTTCGTGATGTTGCCCGTCGGTTTTCCGCACGGTTTTCCACTTCTCCCGAAGGCAGGTTCACAGCCGTCATCGGTCTGTCCTGGAGCTCCGGGAGCATTTCCTCCGCCGATCCCGATAATGATTGGGTATGCGGCGTTCAAACTCTCGAATAGTGTCGGTATACTTCTGCCGCTCCGGCTTCTGACTGGAGTTCGTCAGGCCGTAGACAAACGGCAGAGCACGCCGGAATATAACAGTATTCGGGTGGCCGTTCAATCCCGTACACACGCCTATTAAGGAATTCCATGTCTCGCAAGCCCGCGACAAGAAAAACCACCCGGAATGAGGGGCCCGAAGCGCATTCCGGTGGCCGGAAGGAGGTGCGCCAGGCGGTTCAGTGGGTCACGGTCGATGAGGACAATGAAGGGCAGCGCGTCGACAACTTCCTTCTGGCGCAGCTGCGCGGGGTGCCGAAAAGTATCATCTACCGGGTGGTGCGTAAGGGCGAGGTGCGCGTTAACAAGGGGCGTGTAAAGCCCGATACCCGGTTGAAAGCCGGTGACCAGGTCCGTATCCCGCCGGTGACCCGGAAGGAAAGGCCGGCGCAAGTGGCACCGGGCAGTCGGGTTCAGGGCGTGATGGAGGCTGCGGTCGTTTTCGAGAACGACCAGATGCTGGTGGTTAACAAGCCGTCGGGCATCGCTGTGCACGGAGGCAGTGGTCTCAGCTTTGGTCTGATTGAGGTGTTGCGCTCCGCGCGGCCGGAGGCTCGCTTCCTGGAATTGGTGCATCGGCTCGATCGGGATACGTCCGGCCTGATTATGGTTGCCAAGAAGCGGTCGGCACTTCGCTACCTGCAGGATGAGTTGCGTCAGAAACGAATCCGGAAGCATTATCATGCGTTGGTCGCGGGCCATTGGTCGGATTCGGTTGGTCGGGTGGATGTGCCGCTTCTGCGCTACGAAATGCCCAATGGCGAGCGTCGGGTGAAAGTGGATGATGCGGGCAAGGACTCGCTGACGCTCTTTCGCTGCCTGGCGCGGTATGAGGGTTACAGTCTGGTGGAGGCGTCGCCGATTACGGGCAGGACCCATCAGATCCGGGTTCACAGTGCCTGGGCGGGTCATCCGATTGCCGGTGATGACAAGTATATGGATGATGTGAGTCTGAAAGCTTTCCGCGCTATTGGCGGTCAGCGGCTCATGCTTCACGCCCGCGCGCTCGAGTTTGCCCTGCCGGTAACCGGAGAGGCGATGCGCCTGGAAGCGCCCTACGACGATGCATTCAACGACGTGCTCAGAAAGCTCGAAGCGCGTAACAGGAATCGATAAATGAAGGTCAAGGTCGTTATTTTTGATTGGGACGGGACCCTCGTGGATTCCGTCGAGCACATTGCTGAAAGCCTGCATCAGGCCGCTACCGATCTGGGGTATCCGCAGCTCGAGCGGGAGGCCTACCGGGATATTATCGGGCTTGGAATGGTGGAGGCGCTGGAAAAGCTCTATCCCGGAATCAGTCGGGAAGAAATGAACGCCATACGCGAAGGCTACGGCCGGTATTTCTTCAGCAAGGTCACTACGCCGCAAAATGTCTTTGATGGCATGGCAGACGTCGTCACCGATCTCCGTGGTTCGGGGTGCGGCTGTTCAGTTGCCACCGGTAAGAGTCGGCGCGGACTGGATATGGCCCTGGTTTCCAGTGGTCTTGGTGACCATTTTGATATCACCCGGTGTGCTGACGAGACCCGATCCAAGCCTGATCCTGCCATGCTTGAGGAAATTATCCGTTTTTACGGAATCGAGCCGACGGAAGCCGTGATGATCGGCGACACCCGGTACGATCTGGATATGGCTCAACGCCTGGGGATGCCGTCAATCGGAGTCGAGTGGGGGGTGCACAAGCGCGACGTCCTTGAGGATTATGCTCCCCACGCCATCGTCGACACTGTGGTCGATCTTCGCCGTGTGCTGGGGCTCTGAAGTTTCAATCAAAATAATGTTGCTGACAGGATGTATGCATGACTGACTGGGATTCCGATAAGACACCTGAGTGGGGTGACAAGCCCGTGGCGCCGGAAGATGGCGGCAAACCTCACGCTGGCCGGAGGGGACCGAACTTGCCACCGGAGAGTGGGCGCGACTGGAAGCTGATTGAAAAGCTGGTGATGTCGCTTCAGTCTGAACAGCGTCGCAGTCGGCGTTGGGGCATCTTCTTCAAGTTCCTGACCTTTGGGTATCTGATTGCCCTTCTGCTCCTGTTCAAGTTCCCGCTGGGCGACACAATCGATACAGCGACCGGCAAGCACACCGCCTTGATCGAGGTGAATGGCACGATTGCGGCTGATGAGCTGGCCAGTGCCGATAATATTGTGGGCGCGCTGCGTTCCGCCTTTGAAGAGAAGAATGCGGTTGCTGTGGTGTTGCGGATCAATAGTCCTGGTGGAAGTCCGGTGCAGTCGGGCTATGTCTACGATGAAATCAAGCGCCTGCGGGCGGAATACCCTGACAAAAAGGTGTATGCAGTGATTTCGGATATCGGAGCGTCCGGCGCCTATTACATAGCGTCTGCGGCTGATGAGATTTACGCCAATCGTGCCAGCCTCGTCGGGTCTATCGGTGTGGTGGCTGGCGGCTTCGGTTTTACCGGCGTCATGGAGAAGGTGGGTGTAGAGCGTCGGCTATACACCGCGGGCGAGAACAAGGCGTTCCTTGATCCGTTTTCGCCGGAGCAGGACGAAGAAGTGGCCTTCTGGCAGGACGTTCTCGAGAGCACTCACAGCCAGTTCATTGAGGCGGTCAAGGCCGGTCGTGGTGATCGCCTTGCGGACGATGACCGGCTTTTCAGTGGTCTGGTCTGGAGTGGTGAGCAGGCTGTGGAACTGGGTCTGGTCGACGGTCTGGGTAGCTCGTCCTGGGTGGCCCGCCAGATCGTAGGCAAGGAAAATCTGGTGGATTACAGTCGGCACAAATCGCCGTTGCAGGACCTTGTCGACCAGCTCGGCGTTGCCTTTGGTGAAGGGTTTGCCGGCCAAATGCTTGAGTCCCGCCTGGAGCTCCGCTAGGCGGGGTATCTGAGGGGCTGCTCAAATCTCGAGTAACGGGTTTCGTCCCCAGTTTCTCAGTATGTCGTTCAGCGCGATCAAAGGCAGGCCTATGAGACTGTTCGGGTCGCGCCCGTCCATGCGGCTGAACAGGGAGATGCCAAGCCCCTCCATGCGGAAGCTCCCTGCGCAGTCGTAGGGTTGCTCCCTGCGAAGGTAAGCGTCAATCTCTTCGAAACTAAGGTCTCTGAAGTGCACCGCAAAGGGTTCGCAGTGGTTCTGGATGTTTCCGGAGCCGGTGTCGAGCAGGGTCAGGCCGGTCATGAACAGTACTTCGTGGCCGCTGCTCTGGCTCAGTTGCCGGATTGCCTGTTCGTGATTTCCGGGTTTGTTAAGCAAGGTGCCGTTTGGCAGGCAGGCGACCTGATCAGAGCCGATTATCCAGTGCGCAGGATAGCTATCGGCAAGGCTACGGGCCTTGGCCTCTGAAAGTCGGGTGGCCAGCTGGTCTGCGGTTTCCCCCGGTTCCGGGGTCTCATCAATGTCGGGGCTTGCGGTCTCAAAGGGCAGGCCCAGCCTTTTCAGCAGGTCCCGGCGGTAGGGTGACGAGGAGGCCAGCAGCAGAGGGGAAGAGGGCATCGAGAGATTCCTTGTCGCGTTTGTTGGTGTCGCACGGGCCAGCTTATCGTAAAATACACCTATCTTCCGCCAACCCCCTGGCCAAAAGACAACGAAGTCTTTGACACCAGCGGGCCGCGCCCCTAAAATTGCGCGCCTATGTCAAAAGCTCCGCACGCCGAGTTGCCCAAGTCCGTCGATCCCTACCGATTGGCGGAACATAACAGCACACTGGAGGGAGAAATCCCCCTCAGTGCGTTGTCTCGTTTCCGGGAAGCAGTGCTGGGTGTTGATGAAGGCGCCGTCTGCAGTGTCAGGCTCTCCTTTTACATGGATGCCGAGCGCCGCCGCATTGCATCAGGAGAGCTGGAGGCTCCGGTCAGACTGGAATGTCAGCGTTGCATGAATGCCATGCAAACGACGCTGGTATCCCGGTTTACTCTGGGGCTCGTGACCAGCGATGAGCAGGCGCAGCAGTTGCCGAAAGATCTGGAACCGTTCCTGACGGATGACTTCAGTGCGGATCTCTGGTCCATGGTTGAGGACGAGCTGTTGTTGGTGCTGCCGGCATTCCCGTTGCACGACCGGAACGAGTGTCCGGCTCGGGAAGAGTTGGAGGCCTATGAGCCTGACAGTTCGTCCGCGCAGCCGGAGGAGCCACGAAAAGAGAATCCCTTCAGCGTGCTGGCGGATCTCAAGAAGACGAAACATTAAGCGGGTGCGGGCTCTGTTCGGGAGTCGGCGCCGTACAACGAACACACGTTCTATTTACGTTAACAGGTCAGGAGCATAATCATGGCTGTACAGAAAAACCGTAAGACCCGTTCCAAGCGTGGCATGCGTCGTTCGCACGACGCCCTGAGCGCTACCGCTCTGTCCACCGACGCGACTACCGGCGAAGTTCATCGTCGTCACCACGTCTCCCCGGACGGCTTCTACCGCGGCAAGCAGGTAATCGAAGCAGGCGACGAGTAAGCTCTCAGCGAAAAGGCGCCGCCCAGTGTCGGATGGAGAAACGGTGAAACCGGTTACCATTGCGATTGACGCCATGAGCGGCGACCGCGGCGCCACAGTGGTGGTTTCCGCGGCGCTGGACGCGGTGCGAGAAAACGAAGCCTTGAGTATCGTTCTGGTTGGTATACGGAGCGAACTCGAGGCTTTGTTGCGTGAGGGGCATGCCAGAATCCGGATCGTCGAGGCGGCAGATGTCGTCCGGATGAACGAGCGCCCGTCCCATGCGCTTCGCCACAAGAAAAACTCTTCCATGGCCATTGCTCTCGGGCTGGTCCGGGACGGAGAGGCGCAAGGGTGCGTAAGCGCCGGAAACACGGGCGCCCTGATGGCGTTCGGTCGGTCCATCATCCGGATGTATCCGGGAATCGAGCGTCCGGCCATCTCCAAGCTTATTCCATCGCTTCGTGGGCGCTGTCACGTCCTGGATCTCGGGGCGAATGTCGACTCCACTGCAGAAAATCTCTACCAGTACGCCCTGATGGGATCGCTTATGGCATCGGCCATGTCGCGCCAGTCTGAGCCGCGCGTGGCGTTGCTCAACGTTGGCGAGGAAGAGATCAAGGGCAATGAGCAGGTGCGTCTTGCGTCCCATATGCTTGCACAGTGCGATACCATCAACTACATCGGTTACGTTGAGGGCAGCGACCTGTTTCGGGACGTGGCTGACGTGGTTGTCTGTGACGGTTTCGTTGGCAACATTGCGCTGAAAACCGGCGAGGGTGTTGCCGGGCTGCTGATTGAGTTGATGGAGCAGGCCTTTACCCGAACCCTGTACGGGCGGATAGTGGGGTTGATGGCCAGGCCTATTATTGGCCGGTTGCTGCGGCTAATGGACCCGTCCCGCCACAATGGTGCCAGTCTGCTCGGTTTGCAGGGGGTTGTGATAAAAAGTCATGGCAACGCCAATGAGCGGGCCATGCTGGCCGCAATTCGCCAGGCCGTGAGGGAGGTGGAGCTCGAAGTGCCGCGCCGCATCAATGAGCGTCTCGACGATCTCATGCTGTAACTGTCTGAGACTAAAGTCTGTCCTGTTTTTGTCCTGCATTCGCGGATAATTGGCCTAACTTGTACTATTGGCTAATCTCCCGAAACCCCTCAATGACGTTAAGATCCTGTTTATGAAATCAGCCTTTATTTTTCCCGGTCAAGGGTCCCAGTCTGTCGGCATGCTCTCCGCAGCGGCAGAGGCCTGGCCCATCATCAACAGAACTTTCGCCGAGGCGTCCAACGTGCTCGGGTATGATTTGTGGCAAGTCTGCCAGAAAGGTCCTGCCGAAGAACTGAATCAGACCACGGTGACTCAGCCTGCACTGTTGACTGCGAGTGTTGCCTTGTGGCGGCAGTGGTTGGTCGCCGGTGGTGGTGGCAGTCGCCCCGATTTTGTGGCGGGCCACAGTCTTGGTGAGTACAGTGCGCTGGTGGCGTCTGAGAGCCTGGATTTCGTCGAGGCCGTCAAGCTGGTTCGCCTGCGTGGCGAGTTGATGCAGGAAGCGGTCCCGGCTGGAGAGGGCAAAATGGCGGCGATTCTCGGTCTTGAAGACGAGGACGTGGTGGCAGCATGCGAGAGCGCTGCTCAGGGTGACGTGGTTGCCGCGGTCAATTTCAATGCGCCGGGACAGGTTGTGATCGCTGGCTCCGCTGCCGCTGTCGAGCGTGCTATCGAGGCATGCAAGGAAAAGGGTGCGCGCAAAGCGATGCCTCTTCCCGTCAGTGTGCCGTCCCACTGCGCGCTGATGAAAGGCGCCGCCGAAGAGTTGGCAGAGGCGCTCGAGGACGTGCGATTTAATGACGCTGTCATACCGGTTATACAAAATGTTAACGCCGCTGCCGAGACCAATTCCGATACACTCAAGGCCAATTTGCTGAAGCAGCTCTATTCGCCGGTTCTTTGGACGGATTCGGTGCGGACGCTGGTCAACAACGGCGTTGAAGTGGCTGTTGAATGTGGCGCCGGCAAGGTACTGGCCGGTCTGGTCAAGCGTATTGATCGCGGGCTGACGGTTCACGGTATCGAAGACCCGGATTCTCTGGCAAAAGCGCTGGACGCATTCGGTCAGTCATAACGAAAGGGAGTTATTCATGTCTCTGGAAGGCAAAACCGCACTGGTGACCGGTGCAACTCGTGGCATTGGTAAAGCGATTGCCCGGGCACTGGCAGAGCAGGGCGCTGAAGTGGTCGGTACGGCCACCAGTGCCGAGGGTGCCGAATCCATTTCAAACGATCTCAAATCCGCTGGTCTGAAAGGCTACGGTATCGTCATGAACGTGGCGGATCCCGAGAGCATCGATGCCGGTCTGAAGGCGATAGCGGAGAAGTCCGGTGCACCGCAGGTGCTCGTCAATAATGCCGGCATTACCCGGGATAACCTGTTGATGCGTCTGAAAGACGATGACTGGTCCTCGGTTCTGGAAACCAATCTGTCGAGCGTCTACCGCACCAGCAAAGCCGTGCTTCGGGGCATGGCCAAGGCGAAGTGGGGCCGGATCATCAACATCAGTTCCGTGGTTGCCGGTATGGGCAATCCGGGGCAGGCTAATTACTGCGCGGCCAAGGCTGGCGTCGAAGGCTTTACGCGCAGCCTGGCCAAGGAAATGTCGAACCGGGGTATTACCGCAAACTGCGTCGCACCCGGGTTTATCGACACGGATATGACAAAAAAACTGGACGACAAGCAGCGTGAGGCTATGCTGGAAATCATACCTGCGGGTCGTCTTGGTGAGCCGGAAGAAGTTGCAGCCGTAGTTGCCTTCCTGGCCTCAGATGCAGCCGGATACGTAAGTGGCGAGACCATTCACGTCAACGGCGGAATGTACATGGGATAAGCGCCTGGCGTTGCTTTCACGCAACCCCTTGTCGCACAACATGTTTGACCGAATCCCTGCTTGTTTGCAGGTAGGGTTTAATCTAAACTGGCAGCACTAGAGTTGCTTGGTTGACACACAAAGTGAGGACATTATGAGTACAGTTGAAGAGCGCGTTAAGAAGATTGTTTGTGAACAGTTGGGCGTAAAAGAGTCCGAAGTTCAGAACACATCTTCTTTTGTAGAGGATCTTGGCGCTGACTCACTGGACACCGTTGAGCTGGTCATGGCACTGGAAGAGGAATTCGAAACTGAGATTCCTGATGAAGAAGCCGAGAAACTGGCCAGTGTTCAGGACGCGATCGACTACATTGTCGCGCACACCTGATACTCTGCAGTTATAAAAGCCAGGCAAGAAGCCGTCCTTGTGACCAAACTAAGGACGGCTTTTTTATTGGCCGGAGTTCGGGTTCAATCGGTGAACGGAAGCACTCAGACTAGATTCAGGTGAAAGGGGTTATGAGCAAACGACGGGTTGTCATCACAGGCATGGGCATGTTGTCTCCTCTGGGCAACGACGTACAGAGTTCCTGGGAAGGCGTTCGCACAGGTCGCAGTGGAATAGGCATGATCGAGCGTTTTGACACTTCCGGGTACAACACCCGTATTGGTGGAGCCATCAGGGATCTGGATCTTGAACCGTGGCTGTCCACCAAGGACGCCAGGAAGCTTGACGCCTTTATTCATTACGGTCTGATTGCGGCGCAACAGGCTGTCGATGACAGCGGTTTGAACGACTATGACGAGCTCGATAAGGAGCGTGCGGGTATTGCCATCGGTTCCGGTATTGGTGGTCTGGAGTACATTGAAAAGAATGTCCTGACCATGGACAAATCCGGTCCCCGAAAGGTGTCGCCGTTTTTCGTACCTGCGTCGGTCATCAATATGATATCCGGTAATGCTGCCATCCGTTTCGGTTATCGTGGTCCCAACATTGCCATTGTCACCGCCTGTACCACGGGTACCCACAACATTGGGTATGCGGCACGAACCATTGCCTACGGCGATGCAGACGTGATGCTTGCGGGTGGTTCGGAAATGGCGACCACGCGCACGGGGATTGCTGCGTTCTCCGCGGCTCGGGCGCTGTCCACGCGCAATGAAGAGCCGGAAAAAGCCAGTCGTCCCTGGGACCGCGAACGTGACGGCTTCGTGTTGAGTGATGGCGCGGGTGTGGTGGTTCTGGAAGAGCTGGACCATGCCAAAAGGCGGGGGGCGACCATCTACGGAGAGGTTATCGGCTTCGGCATGAGCGATGACGCCCATCATATTACCGCGCCACCGGAAAGCGGGGAGGGGGCTGCTCGTTCCATGCAGAACGCGATCCGTGATGCCGGCATCAGTTCCGACGAGATTGATTACATCAACGCTCACGGCACGTCCACCCTGGTGGGCGATGTGGCTGAGGTGGCTGCCGTGAAGAGTGTCTTTGGTGATCATGCCCAGAAACTGGCAATGAGCAGTACCAAATCCATGACCGGGCACTTGCTCGGGGCCGCGGGTGCGGTTGAAGGCATATTTTCGGTACTTGCAATTCGCGACGGACTCCTGCCGCCGACAATTAATCTGGACAACGCGGATGAAGGCTGCGACCTGGATTTCGTCGCCAATGCCAGTCGCAATGCTGATGTGCGTGTGGCGCTTTCCAACTCCTTCGGTTTTGGTGGCACCAACGGGACCCTGATCTTTCGCCGTTACGAGGGCTGAGTAGTCCCATGCTCAACCTGTTCTGGGCGGACGAGGCCGGTCTCCCTGCCAATGATCGCGGACTTGCCTACGGTGACGGTCTGTTCGAGACCATCCGTATGGAAGGGCGGCAGGGTGTCCTGCTTTCACGGCATATCAACCGCCTGGTCCGGGATGCAGCGCGACTGGGCATTACGGTATCGGGAAGCGAGTTAAAGTCGGTCTGTGCCCGGGCGGCTGACCGGTTGTCCGGGGGTTTTGATGGCGCTGGCTGGATTCTCAAGCTGACCCTGACCCGAGGTGGGGGCGGCCGTGGCTATCGTCCGGATTCAGCCATGGTCCCAAACCTGATGGTATCCGGGACCTCACCCCCGCCCCAGACCGACCCCGCCGGAGTTGTCGCGGACTTCTCCCGAGTCCCTCTGACGGTGAATCCCCTGTTTGCGGGCATCAAGTCGCTGAATCGGCTTGAGCAGGTGATGGCCGCACGGGAGCTGGACGACCGGCTGTTTGAAGTCATCATGTCGAACAGTGCTGGGCATCTGGTCGAGGGCACCAGAACCAACCTTCTGGTCAAGGTCCGTGATCGCTGGGTAACGCCGCCCGGTGCCTCATTGGCGGTTGCTGGAATCATGCGTGAATGGGTACTCGAGCGTTTGCGGGAGCGAGGAGAGCATGTGGAGGAGCGTCCGCTGACCACGGACGATATCCTGGGTCCGGATTGCCGGGGCCTGTTCCTGCTCAACAGCGTACTCGGAGTGGTCCCGGTTCGCACTCTCGCCGACCATGATTTGCCTGTCGAAACCGGACTTGCGACAATCTTCAATCCTTTCGAACTACTGGAATAATTCCCTTGCTCAAGAAGTTACTGATAGCCTCATTTAGTGCGGCGATACTGGTTGCAACCGGCACCGGGCTCTGGGTGTGGCAGGGTTTGCAGACCCTTGAAAAGCCCGTGGCTCTGGACGAGCCGGTTCTGTTCAGTGTGCCCAGTGGTGCCGCGTTCAGTCAGATTGCCCGAATGCTCGAGCGTGAAGAGCTGGTTGATCAGAGTCTTTGGCTGCGTCTGCATGGGCGCCTCTATCCGGACCAGGCCCGGATTCAGGCCGGCGAGTATGAGTTTACCGATGGCATGACGCCGCTGGACATGGTTGCTGCCATGGTGTCGGGTGATACCAAGCACTGGTCCGTTCAGTTTATTGAAGGCTGGACGTTCAGTGACATGAGGGCTGCCCTGGCCCGGACAGAGCGACTTGAGCAAGTCACCAAGGACTGGACGGATGACGAAATCATGGCGGCAGTAGGGGCCGAGGGCGAGCACCCGGAAGGTCGCTTTTTCCCGGATACCTATCTGTTTACCAGTACCGAAACGGATCTTGATCTCCTCAAGCGCGCCTTCAACACCATGTCGGCGGTACTGGAGGAGGAATGGGCTGGCCGCGAGGAAGGGCTGCCCTACGATACCCCCTATGAATCGTTGATTATGGCCTCCATTGTCGAGCGTGAAACCGGCGCGCCGTATGAGCGAGAGCAGGTGGCCGGTGTATTCGTTCGCCGATTGCAAAAAGGCATGAGGCTGCAGACCGATCCCACGGTGATCTACGGTATGGGCGACAAGTACCAGGGACGCATTGGCAGCCGTGATCTGCGCACGCATACCCCTTATAACACCTACCGGATTGATGGTCTTCCGCCGACGCCGATAGCATTGCCGGGCCGCGAGGCCATTCATGCGGCGCTGAACCCGGATGATGGCAATGCGCTTTATTTTGTTGCCCGGGGGGATGGCACGCACAAATTCTCCCGGACGCTGGCGGAGCACCAGAAAGCCGTTCGCGAATTTCAGCTCAATCGTCGTAAAGACTATCGGTCGTCACCAGCCACCCAGAGTGATGAAGATAATGGTAGTGGAGACCAGTGATGGCCTTGCGCGGTCAGTTTATTACCTTTGAGGGCACCGAGGGGGTTGGGAAATCCACCCAGTTGGCGAACGCTGCGGCAACCCTCGAGGCCCTTGGCGTTGACGTCCTCGTCACCCGTGAGCCCGGGGGCACGCCAATGGCAGAAGCCATCCGGGAACTGCTGCTGACCCCCCGGGATGAACCGGTAAACGATCTCACTGAATTGCTGCTCATGTTTGCCGCCCGGGCCCAGCACTTGCACACCCGTATTCTCCCGGCATTGGAACAGGGGCAGTGGGTACTTTGCGACCGGTTCACCGACGCCACCTTCGCTTACCAGGGCGGCGGGCGTGGCGTTCCCGTTGACCGGATCGCTCAGCTGGAAACTCTGGTCCAGGGGGACCTACGGCCAGACCATATCATCCTGCTGGATGCACCGGTGGAGACTGGCATGAGACGCGCCAGCCAGCGCGGTGAGCTCGACCGTTTCGAGCAGGAGGCTGTGTCGTTTTTCCAGCGTATCCGCGACACCTATCTGGAGCGCGCAGAGGCTGCGCCTGAGCGGTACAGCATCGTCGACGCCGGAGATCCGCTTGAGCAGGTCAGCGCCCATGTACGTGACCTTGTGTGCAAGTTTCATTCAGATCTGCTTTAATTAAGTAACATTCTCAGTAATTAAGGTCCGTTCGCGTCTATGCTGGATGCACGCCTACTGAAGTTGCCCATTGCCTCTCATCAGCACCGACATGAGCATCATCAGATCGTGGTGGGCGTTCAGGGCGAAGCGGAACTCAGTGTGGACGGCACCGGTTCCCACCTGGATACCTGGAAAGCCTGCCTGGTCCCGACCGAGGCCCGCCATGACTATTGTGGCGACAATCAGAATCATGTTCTGGTCATCAACCTCGACCCTTACATTCCCGCGATCAACACACCCGCTCACGGCGATTACGAGTGTCTCGCACCACTTTTTGAGCGCCCCCGTACACTGGGGATGGACAACAAGTTACAGGGGCTTGTGCAGTTCGCCGCCGGAGAATTCGATCGGTCACCGTCGAACGACAGTATGAAGCGCCACCTTGCGGCCAGCATTCTTCATTGCATGGCGGAACGGCTGAACGCGAGTCGGACGGTTGCGACGAACCGTCAGGCGGTTCGCCCGGATACAGTGCGGCGTTACATCATGGAAAATCTCCATCGCAAGATCACCGTTCAGGATCTTGCGGGTGTGGCCTGTCTCAGCGTCAGTCGTTTCCATGAAATGTTTCGGGAAGTCACCGGCGTGACCCCGCACCAGTTTCTCCTCCAGACCCGGCTGGACCAGGCGGCCCAGCTCCTCATGTCCACCTCTCTTTCCGTCTCGGAAGTCAGCTATCGCACGGGGTTTTCGTCCCACAGTGCGTTGACCAATGCCTTGAGAAAACACAAGGGCACGACCCCCACAAAGTTACGATTTGGTGAAAAAGTAGCCTAAATTGCGAAAAGATCGGCTTTTTCGGACGAATTTATAAAAGAATCGTAGGATTTTGTAAGCCGCGGGTCCGTAGTAATACTAAGTTAAACGGTAACTTAATTCGTCAGAGTTGCAGGCCTTTTTGCGCCAGTGTGATGACGCTGTAATCACGAACCGGATGCCGGCCAAAACCGGACATTCATAACAGGTGCCGACATGTTTCACGCGAGCAAGGTTCTAGAGCCTGCCTTCCAGGAGCAGCCCCGATCTGTCTTCTGGCAGGGCCTGGTTGCGAACTATGCTGTGGACGAAGCCGGGTACCTGCAGGAGCTGATCGCACTTGCTCAGAGTGATGCGGCTGAAGATCGGGCGATCACCGAAACCGCTACCGGATTGATTGCCAAGGTGCGTGAACAGGACGATGCTGTCCATATGATTGACGCGCTGTTGCAGGAATACAGCCTCGATACTCAGGAAGGCATCTTGCTGATGTGCCTGGCCGAAGCGCTGATGCGCATTCCCGATAAGTACACGGCCGATGCCCTGATTCACGACAAGATGTCTGTGGCGGATTGGCAGAAGCACGTGGGACGCAGTGAGTCGACGCTGGTCAACGCCTCTACCTGGGGGTTATTGCTGACAGGGCGGGTCGTGAAGATGGATAAGCGCCTGGACGGGTCCCCGTCCAGCGTCTGGAAACGACTGGTGAAGCGCAGCGGAGAGCCAGTCATACGCAGTGCGATGTACCGGGCGATGGGCATCATGGGGAAACAGTTTGTCCTCGGCCGAGACATTGATGAAGCGCTCAGGAATGCCCGGGACTATCGTGAGATGGGCTACACCTATTCCTTCGATATGCTGGGGGAAGCGGCGCTGACCGCAGAGGACGCCGCCCGCTACCTGAATGACTATATGAAAGCCATCGAATCGGTGGGCGCTGACTCGGTTCCCGGTCATCGTGAGCCCCGGCCTTCTATTTCGATCAAACTTTCCGCTCTTCATCCCCGCTATGAATACGCCCAGGAGGAGCGAGTTCTCAAGGAGCTGTATCTCACCGTTCGCGATCTCGTGACCTTTGCGCGTGAAAGGCATGTGTCCATCACGATTGATGCGGAAGAGATGGATCGGCTGGAGATCTCGCTGAAGCTTTTTGAAAAAGTTTTTTCGTCCAGTGCTGCCAAAGGGTGGGGCGGCTTCGGGCTGGTTGTCCAGGCGTATTCCAAGCGCGCCCTGCCGGCATTGTGCTGGCTGACCAAACTGGCAAAAGAGCAGGGCGATGAAATCCCGATCCGGCTGGTCAAAGGTGCCTACTGGGATACTGAAATCAAAATCTGTCAGCAGTTGGGCCTGACGAGTTACCCGGTGTTTACCCGCAAGGAAGCGACGGACACATCCTACCTGGCCTGCCTGCGGTATCTATTGAGTGACTACACCGATGGTGCGCTTTATCCGCAGCTGGCCAGTCACAATGCCCATACCGTTGCCTCTGTGTTGGTTATGGCCAGAAATCGCGAGCGCAAGATCGAATTCCAGCGGCTGCATGGCATGGGGGACGCACTCTACAACAGCATCCTCAAGGATAACGACATTCCCGTGCGCATCTACGCGCCGGTTGGAGCCCACAAGGACTTGCTGCCGTATCTGGTCCGGCGGCTGCTGGAAAACGGAGCAAATTCGTCGTTTGTTCACCGGCTTGTGGACGCTGCGACGCCGATCGAGGCACTGGTCCAGAATCCCGTTCAGGAGTTGCTGAAATACGAGTCCATGCCGAACGACCGAATTCCTGCACCTACGGACATTTATGGACAGGAGCGCATCAATTCCCGGGGCCTGAATATTCAGGTTGAGACGGATCTCGCCTTCCTGCTGAGCGGTCTCGACCAATGGGGGGGGCAGAGCTGGACTGCCGGGCCCATCATTGGCGGAACTCGCCATATCGACGGCGAGCGCGTCGAGGTCCGCTCGCCCTATGACAACTCTCGCTTGGTTGGATCGGTCGTATTCGCCAGTGAACGGCATGCTGAGGAAGCGCTCGCGGTCGCACGCAACGGCTTTGGTCCCTGGAACGCCCGCCCGGTCCAAGAGCGGGCGCGGTGTCTTGAAGCCTATGCCGATCTGCTCGAGAAAAACCGGGCTGAACTCATTGCCATTTGTTGCCGGGAAGCGGGAAAAAACCTGCAGGATGGCATTGATGAGGTCCGAGAGGCCGTGGATTTTTGCCGCTACTACGCGATACAGGGCCAGGCCCGTTTCGGCGATGCCATTGCCATGCCCGGGCCGACCGGGGAAAGCAATGAACTTTACATGGAAGGGCGGGGCGTCTTCCTGTGCATCAGCCCCTGGAATTTCCCACTGGCTATTTTTACCGGCCAGATCATGGCGGCTCTGGTATCCGGCAACAGCGTCATTGCCAAGCCGGCCGAGCAAACGAGCCTGGTGGCGGGTCGTGCTGTTGAGCTGATGCTCGAGGCTGGCTTTCCACCCGATGTAATTCAACTGTTACCCGGTGATGGCGCAAAACTTGGCGGCAAACTGACCCCGGACCCCAGGATTGCCGGAGTTGCCTTCACCGGATCTACTCAGGTGGCGCGGCTGCTCAACCGCACGCTGGCCCAGCGTGAGGGTGCGATTGTGCCGCTGATTGCCGAAACCGGCGGCCAGAACGCAATGATTGTGGACAGCAGCGCGCTTCCGGAGCAGGTGGTTCGTGATGTGCTTCATTCTGCCTTTGCCAGTGCGGGTCAACGGTGCTCTGCGCTGAGGGTGTTGTATCTTCAGGAGGACGTTGCCGAGCGGGTGGAGTCGATGCTGGCGGGTGCCATGCGGGAACTGTCCGTGGGTAACCCGGAGAAATACAGCACCGACATCGGTCCGGTGATCGACGCCGAGGCCCGGAAGGGACTGCAGGAGCATCTCAACGAGCTCGAACAGTCTGCCCGCTTTATCGCCCGTTCGCCGTTGCCGCCATCGTGTTCGGTGGGGCATTTTGTGGCGCCGTCAGCCTACGGTATCTCGCGCATGGACGATCTGAAGTCGGAACACTTCGGGCCCGTTCTGCATGTGATCCGATACAAGGCCGAGCTGCTGGATGCGGTGATGGAGGAGATCAATGGCGCCGGGTATGGCCTGACGCTTGGTATCCACAGTCGCAGCGAATCGACCGCCGCCTGGATTGAACAACGTGCCAAAGTCGGTAACTGCTACATCAACCGTGACCAAATAGGTGCGGTCGTTGGTGTGCAGCCGTTTGGTGGTCTGGGGCTGTCCGGTACTGGTCCGAAAGCAGGCGGGCCACACTACCTGCAGCGGTTTGCAACCGAGCGAACCAGGACCATCAACACCACGGCTGTGGGGGGCAATGCGTCGCTGTTGTCACTAGGCATTGAAAAAGTTTAGGAATTACAAAAGTATAGTAACGACACGGATGTCGTCTAGAATTCGGGTATCTGGCGCCTTCGGGTGTCAGGTTTCCGTCTCAGGGTTGTCCCTCTCATCCTGTCCGCAGGGTGCAGAAGGAGAGCCGTTCCAAAGCCAACAATAAACAACCCAGATAGCGCACGGGGAGAAAACCGAAATGATAGGAAACAGTGTTGGGATCAGTATTACGTTCCTGGCCTATATTATGCTGATGCTTGGCGTCGGCTATGTAGCCTGGAAACGCACTTCTAATCTTTCCGATTACATCCTGGGTGGCCGTAGTCTTGGCCCCCTGCCATCTGCAATCAGTGCCGGCGCGTCCGACATGAGTGGTTGGCTTTTGCTGGGCCTGCCCGGTTACGCATACGCGGCCGGTTACGAGGCCATCTGGATTGCCGTTGGCCTGCTGGCAGGTACCTGGCTGAACTGGCTGTTTGTTGCCAGCCGCCTGCGTACCTATTCGCTGTCCGCTGGAGACTCGCTTACGCTGCCGTCGTACTTCGAGAACCGCTTCCATGACACCAGTCGCATCCTGCGTGTGGTGAGTGCCTTTTTCATCCTGATGTTCTTCCTGTTCTATACCAGTTCCGGTCTGGTAGCAGGGGGCAAGCTGTTTGAAACGGTATTCGGGCTTGATTACACGGTTGCCGTGATTGTCGGCACCATTGCGGTGGTTTCGTACACCTTCTTTGGTGGCTTCCTGGCCGTGACCTGGACCGATGTGATTCAGGGCCTGTTGATGTTTGCAGCTCTGTTGCTCGTGCCGATCATGGCGATCAATGCTGACGGTGGCTGGAGTGCAACGACAGCCGCGATGGAAGCGAAGAATCCTGAGTTCCTCAATGCCTTTACGGGCACGGATGGCGCGGCTCTGGGTGTCCTCTCGATCCTGTCCCTGCTGGGGTGGGGCCTGGGTTACTTCGGCCAGCCGCACATTCTTGCGCGCTTCAAGGCTATTCGGAGCGAGGATGACGTACCTGCGGCGCGCCGTATTGCCGTGACCTGGAGTGGTCTCGGCCTGCTGGGCGCCCTGCTGTGTGGTTTCGCCGCCATCGGCTATTTCGAGACTCCGCTGGATGACGGTGAGCGCGCTTTCATGCTGCTCGTTGATGCCCTGTTCCATCCGGTCATTGCCGGTATCCTGCTGGCGGCCATCCTTGCGGCCATCATGAGTACAGCGGACTCCCAGTTGCTCGTATCTTCCTCCGCGCTGGCGGAAGATTTCTACAAGGCACTGTTCCGTAAGGAAGCCTCGCAGGAAGAGTTGGTCTGGGTCGGACGGTTTGCCGTTGTCGGCATCGCGGTCATTGCCTGTATTCTGGGCCTCAACCCCGACAGCAAGGTCCTGGAACTGGTGTCATACGCCTGGGCCGGATTCGGTGCGGCCTTCGGTCCGGCACTGATTCTGTCGCTGTTCTGGCGTGAAATGACCCGCAACGGCGCAATTGCCGGTATCATTGTGGGTGGCGCGACAGTCGTAGTCTGGGGCAATATGTCCGGCGGTCTTCTCGACCTGTACGAGATTATTCCGGGCTTCATCTTTGCCACCATTGCGATCGTGCTTGTCTCCAAGTTTGGTGATAAGCCGCACGCCGAGATCCTGGCTGGTTTCGATAAGGCCATCAAGGCTCGCTATCACAACCTGCCGTAACTGACCGCCCCGGCCGGGCTGAACAGCGAACGCCGGGTAGGTAAAAGCGAAAGCCCTCGTCAGCAATGACGGGGGCTTTTTTTTGGTTCCGGTCCAGACCCTTGCCAGGAACCTCTAGTACATAGGTCGAAGGTGGCGCTGTGTTGCTGGCAGTCGTTTCGTCTAAGCGCTACCTTGATTACTTGTTAGGAAATGTCTCGAAATAACAATAAGCATATGAGGATAAGGACTTATGAACCGGAAAAGTCTGTGTAAATCTGCTGTGGGCGTGGTCGCCGCAGCTGCCGTTTCGCTGTCGGCCAGCGTGCAGGCCGAAGGCAATTACGTGATGGGCACGGCCACCACCGGTGGCACCTATTACCCGGTTGGCGTGGCCATCTCCACTTTGGTCAAGGTAAAACTCGAACCGCAAACCAATATCTCTGTTTCTGCCATCAGTTCGGCAGGTTCTGGTGAGAACCTCAAGCTGATGGACGAAGGGCAGATCCAGTTCGGCATTCTTCAAGGGCTATACGGCGCCTACGCCTGGAACGGTACAGGGCCAGTCCCCAAGGCTTACAAGAACCTGCGCTCAGTATCAATGCTGTGGCAAAACGTCGAACACTTTGTCCTGCGTGACAGCGTCGTGAAGACTGGCACCATTTCGGATATGACCAACCTGTACGGTGAAGGCTTCTCCATCGGTGCCCGTAACTCTGGAACCGAAGGCTCGGGCCGTTTCATCCTTGGTAAGGTGGGCATTGATCTGGAGCAGGTGGATATTGCCTATCTCGGCTACGGTCCGAGTGCCGATGCGATGCAGAACGGAAATATCGACGGAATGAATATTCCGGCGGGTGTACCCGCTTCGGCGGTGACTCGTGCATATGCCAACCTTGGCGACGAAATTGCCACATTGAACTTTACCCCCGAGCAGTTGGCTCAGGTCAACAGCGACTTTGAGCTGTGGACGCCGTATACCATTCCGGCCGGCACCTATCCGAATCAGGACAAGGACATCAACACCATTGCCCAGCCAAATATCATGGCGGCGCGCGCCGATGTCCCGGAAGAAGATGTCTATCAGATTACCAAGACCATCTACGCCAATCTGCCATTCCTGAACAACATTCATCCGGCCACCAAGGCCATGGCACTGGAGAGGGCTATCGCTGGTCTGCCTATGCCGCTGCACCCTGGTGCTGCGCGTTTCTACCGTGAGCAGGGCCTCGACATTCCCGAGCGACTGATCGCGGAATAAACGTGGCAGAGCAATCAACCAGCGAACCTCGCATTGAGGTTCGCGACGAAAGCGCCAGCGACGCCAGCCAACGCCTTGATCACCGGCTCCTCGGACCGGTGATTTTTGGTTTGGCCATCGCAACGTCGCTGATCCATTTGTACTTCAATACCGTGTCCACGCTTTCCGAGTTGTGGACATCTGCTTTGCACTTCGGCCTGTTTGGCCTGATCTGTGCGCTCACCACCCCCATGCTGAAGGCGCACTCTGTGACTGGACAACGAGCCGTGCTGGGCGTGGATGTGTTCCTTGGGCTTGCAGCGTTAGCCTGTGCTGCCTACTTAATGCTGTTCGAAAACGCGCTCTATGAGCGCGGGGTCAACTTCAGCAAGGGCGATTGGATCTTCTCCGTGACAGCGGTGCTGCTGATTCTCGAATTTGCTCGCCGTACCGTGGGCTGGTTTATCCCGATGCTGTGTATCCTGGCCTTGTCCTATGTCGCCTGGTGGGGGCAATACGTAGACGGGATCTTCAACTTTCCGGGGCTGACTTGGGAAACTGTCCTATTCCGCTCCTACATTGGGGGACAGGGCATGCTGGGCTCGATCGCCCGAATCTCCTGGACCTATGTGTTCATGTTCATCCTGTTTGGGGCCTTCCTGGTGAAGTCCGGGGCCGGTGATTTCATTATCGAACTGGCCCGGTGCGCCGCTGGTCGCTTTGTAGGTGGTCCGGGCTTCGTGGCGGTGTTTTCCTCGGGGCTGATGGGCTCGGTGTCCGGTTCCAGCGTCGCTAACACCGTATCCACTGGTGTGATCACCATTCCGCTGATGCGGAAGGCCGGTTTTCCGGCCCGGTTTGCCGCCGGTGTAGAAGCTGCAGCCTCGACCGGTGGCCAGTTGATGCCACCTGTGATGGGGGCAGGTGCGTTCATCATGGCCTCTTATACCCAGGTGTCCTATCTCACCATCATTTCGGTCGCCGCGTTGCCGGCCCTGCTGTATTTTCTGTCAGTGGCCATGTTTGTTCGGATCGAAGCCAAGCGCAGCCACGCCGTCAAGCTGGACGATGCTGATGCGCCTAGTCTAAAAGAAGTGCTCAAGGATGGCTGGCATTTCCTGCTGCCACTTGTGGTGCTGGTGGCAGCGCTGATCTATGGCTTCACGCCCACCTACGCGGCCGGTATTGCTATTCTCTCGGTGATCGTTGCGTCCTGGGTATCGAAGTATCCGATGGGGCCGAAGGACATTCTGGAAGCTCTGGTGATGGGGTCCCGTAACATCACCACCACCGCAATTCTGTTGATTACCGTGGGACTGATTGTGATGGTGGTCTCGACCACGGGCATCGGTAATACCTTTTCAATCATGATTACCGACTGGGCCGGCGGCAGCCTGCTCATTACCATTGTCCTGGTGGCACTGGCATCGCTGATCCTGGGCATGGGATTGCCGGTGACGGCGGCCTACATCGTGCTGGCCACGTTGTCGGCGCCGGCGATCTACAACCTGATTGCCGAAAGCCAGTTATTGGAGCTGGTGATGAACGGCAAGCTGCCGGAACAGGCCAAGTCGATCTTTATGCTGGCCGCACCGGATAAAATGGAGTTACTGAATGCGCCCATGGATCTGGCCAGCGCAAAACAGCTGCTGGCGTTGGTTCCGGACACCTTCAGCAATCAATTGTTGGAGCAGGCTCTGTCGCCGGCAACCCTGTCGATGGCGTTGGTGGCGGCCCATATGGTGATTTTCTGGTTGTCCCAGGATTCCAATGTGACACCGCCGGTGTGCCTGACGGCCTTCGCCGCCGCCGCCATCGCCGGCACGCCTCAGATGCGCACTGGCTTTACAGCATGGAAGCTTGCCAAAGGGCTTTACATCGTACCGTTGCTGTTTGCCTATTCACCGCTGATCACCGGAGAATTTGACCAGATGCTTCAGGTGTTCTGTTTTGCGCTATTTGGCGTCTACGCCATCGTAGCGGGGCTTGAGGGGTATCTGGAGCATCCTCTCAATCCGCTTGTGCGTTTGCTGATGTTTCCGATCGGAGTGCTCATGCTCTGGCCCCATGGCCAGATAATGCTGGATGTGGCCGGCCTTTTGATTTTCATCGTTGCCTTTGCTTGGAGTAGTCGCCAGGGCAGCCGGGTAGCCAATCCCGCCACCGCATGACGGAAGCCGGACCATGACGCTGTTGGAAATGCTGGCGTTGATGGCGCTTGGAGGAATCGCAGGCTTTATCAATGTGCTGTCGGCCGGCGGGTCCATGCTGACCCTGCCGTTGCTGATGTTTCTTGGCCTGCCACCGCAGGTGGCCAATGGCACCAACCGCGTGGCTATTACCCTGCAAAGTATCACCGCAGTGGGCAGTTTTTCCCGCATGGGGCACGGCAACCTGCTGGTGAGCCTGCGCCTGGCGGTGCCCGCAGTGCTGGGATCGTTGCTGGGGGCCTGGGTTGCCACCTGGGTGCCGGATGCGGTGTTCCAGGTGGTTCTGGTCTCGGCCATGATCGGCGCCTCGGTGTTCATGTTATTGCCTCAGCCAGCTCTTGATACCCGCCCTCTGACAACCGATCGTTTGAGCCCGGCCATCTATGTCGCGATGTTTTTTGTTGGGATGTATGGCGGGTTTATCCAGGTGGGCGTCGGCGTGCTTTTCATCGTTGTCCTTTACCATATGCTCAAAATTGACCTGCGACAGGTGAACGTCCTCAAGGTTTCCATTGTCTTGCCTTTCACCTTCGCGGCGCTTGTGGTGTTTGCCATCAACGATCAGGTGCGCTGGGGTGTAGGCCTGACCCTGGCGCTGGGCAACGTTACCGGCGCCTTCATAGCGACCCGGGTCAACATGAGTAAGCAGGGTGCGCGTTGGGTCAAGGCGATCACGTTGGTGATGGTGGCGGCGATTCTTGTACGACTGATTCTTTACTGATAGCTGAAAATGGGTGTTCGACTGGGAAAGCGAGCGTGATTGGGGCATAAAAAAACGCCAGCCCGAAGGCTGGCGTTTTTATGGAGCTAAACCGCAAAGGTTGGATCTTAAGCGACGTTTGCCTCAGATGCCTTGCTGGTGTAGTTCTCCATCTGGTCGAAGTTGAGATACTTGTAGATCTCTTTCGACATGCTGTTCAGGTCCTTGGCGTACTCCATGTACTCCGCCGGAGACGGGAGTTTGCCCAGAACCGCACCAACCGCAGCCAGTTCCGCAGAGGTCAGGTACACGTTGGCACCGTCGCCCAGTCGGTTCGGGAAGTTACGGGTGGAGGTAGACAGCACGGTGCTCTTCGCAGCTACGCGAGCCTGGTTACCCATGCACAGGGAGCAGCCCGGCATTTCGGTGCGAACACCGGCGGTGCCGTAGATGTTGAAGTAACCTTCTTCCATCAGCTGGGCCTGGTCCATCTTGGTGGGCGGGGACATCCACAGGCGGGTCTTCAGGGGCTCCTTGTTCTGCGCCAGCAGTTTGCCGGCGGCACGGAAGTGACCGATGTTGGTCATGCAGGAACCGATGAATACTTCGTCGACCTTGTCGCCAGCGACTTCGGACAGGAACTTGGCGTCGTCCGGGTCGTTGGGGCAGCACACGATCGGCTCTTTGATGTCGGCCAGATCGATTTCCACCACGTGGGCGTACTCGGCGTCCTTGTCGGCACGCATGAGCTTCGGATCGGCAATCCATTCTTCCATCTGCTTGGCACGACGCTCCAGGGTACGCGGGTCGCCGTAGCCTTCAGCAATCATCCAGCGCAGCATGGTGATGTTGGAGCGCAGGTACTCAGCCACGGAATCTTCAGACAGGTTGATGGTACAGCCGGCTGCAGAACGCTCTGCGGAGGCGTCAGAAAGCTCGAATGCCTGCTCGACTGTCAGGTGCTCCAGACCTTCGATCTCCAGGATGCGACCGGAGAATTCGTTGATCTTGCCCTTCTTCTCCACGGTCAGCATGCCCTGCTTGATGCCGTACAGGGGAATGGCGTGTACCAGGTCGCGCAGGGTAATACCCGGCTGCATTTCACCTTTGAAGCGAACCAGTACCGACTCGGGCATGTCCAGCGGCATTACGCCGGTGGCAGCTGCGAAGGCAACCAGACCGGAACCAGCCGGGAACGAGATGCCCATCGGGAAACGGGTGTGGGAATCACCACCGGTACCCACGGTGTCTGGCAGCAGCATACGGTTCAGCCAGGAGTGGATGATACCGTCGCCCGGACGCAGGGCAACACCGCCACGGGTCTGGATGAAGTCTGGCATGGTGTGCTGCATTTCTACGTCTACCGGCTTCGGGTAGGCCGCTGTGTGGCAGAAGGACTGCATAACGAGGTCTGCCTGGAAGCCCAGACACGCCAGGTCTTTCAGTTCGTCACGGGTCATCGGGCCAGTGGTGTCCTGGGAACCGACAGTCGTCATGTGCGGCTCGCAGTAAGTGCCGGGACGAACGCCTTGGCCTTCTTCAAGGCCACACGCCTTGCCAACCATCTTCTGGCCGAGGGTGAAACCCTTGGTGCCAGCTTCCGGGTCTTTCGGCAGACGGAAGATGTCGGTCGCACCCAGGCCAAGTGCAGCGCGTGCCTTGGCGGTCAGACCACGGCCGATGATCAGTGGGATACGGCCGCCGGCCTGAACTTCGTCCAGGATCACGTCGGACTTGAAGCTGAACTCGGAGATGGTCTCGCCGGCCTCGTTCAGGATCTTGCCTTCGTACGGACGGATATCGATAACGTCGCCCATGTTCAGGTCGTCGACCGGGGCTTCGAATACCAGGGCGCCAGCGTCTTCCATGGTGTTGAAGAAGATCGGGGCAACCTTGTTGCCGATACAGACACCGCCGGCACGCTTGTTCGGAACGCCCGGGACGTCTTCACCGAAGAACCACAGAACGGAGTTGGTGGCAGACTTACGTGAGGAGCCGGTACCGACCACATCACCGACGAATGCCACGGGCAGCCCCTTGGACTTGATTTCGTCGATCTGGCTCATAGGGCCGGTGATACCCGGCTCTTCCGGCTTCAGGCCGTCGCGCTCCATTTTATAGGCAGCGCGGGCGTGCAGCGGGATGTCCGGACGGGACCAGGCATCCGGAGCCGGAGACAGGTCGTCGGTGTTGGTTTCGCCGGTCACCTTGAAGACCACCATCTTGGTGCTCTCGGGAACCTTCTTCTTGTTGGTGAACCACTCGGCGTTGGCCCAGGATTCAACAACGGCCTTGGCGACGGCATTGCCGGCGTCCATTTTTTCCTTCACGTCGTTGAAGGCATCGAACATCAGCAGGGTGCGCTTGAGCTTTTCACCGGCCAGTTCGGCCAGCTCGGCATCGTCCAGCAAGTCGACCAGGGTGGCGATGTTGTAGCCCCCCTGCATCATGCCCAGCAGCTCAACAGCTTTCTGCTTGCTCAGCAGCGGAGAACTGGCTTCGCCCTTGACGATGGCGGTAAGGAACGCGGCTTTGACGTATGCTGCTTCGTCCACGCCTGGCGGGATGCGGTTTTCCAGAAGATAAACGAGAGTTTCTTCTTCACCGGCCGGCGGGTTTTTCAGCAGTTCAACCAGAGCGGCGGTTTGTTCGGCGTTCAGCGGCTTGGGAGGAATACCCAGAGCTTCACGTTCTGCAACGTGTTCACGATAGGCTTCTAACACGATATGGACCCTCATCAGTTGGAATGTCCCGCGCCCTTGGCTATAGAGCCCGGCGGGAGTTTTATGGCGGAAAGGCCTTAAACTGGCGCTGCATTCTATAGGAAACCCCTTATAAAGTTAAGATGGACAGAGGTCGGAGTGTTCTGATACATGCGCTATACTCCGCCGTCCAACTCACCAGCCCCATATCGACATGACCGAAGCCCTGCAAGAGATTCACGCGTTCCTGCCGTGCCGTACGCCGCAGCAATGGATCGACAACGCCCTGGCCAATCAGGATCTTATGCTGATTGATCACGCCCACTGTGAAAAGAAGGCAGCATCCACGGCGTTGAGCCTGATGTACCGTTACGTTGATAACACCGACTTGCTGAACAAGATGTCCCGGCTGGCACGGGAAGAACTCCGGCACTTCGAACAGGTGCTGGCAATCATGAAGAAGCGGGGCGTAGAGTATGGCCATCTGACTCCCGCGCGCTACGCGGCAGGCCTGCGGCAGGAGGTCAGGGCGGAGGATCCGGGGCGTCTGGTGGATGTCCTGATTGTCGGTGCCATTATCGAGGCCCGTTCATGCGAGCGCTTTGCAACCTTGGCGCCGCATCTCGACAACACGCTGGCCGATTTCTACAACAGCCTGCTGAAATCTGAAGCCCGTCACTACCAGGATTACCTGAGGCTGGCAGAGCAGGCGAATGGAGGGCCTGTGACGGATCGTGTCCGGGAGTTCCTTGAAATTGAGCATCGACTGATTATCGAGCCGGACACCGAGTTCCGTTTTCACAGCGGCCCGGTGCAGTAAGTCAGAGTTTTCGGCACAGCTCCATCCACGCGTCAATCCCGGCGCTGCGATATTTTTGCTTGTGAAGAATGAAGTAGAACTGACGGTCGAATTGCCGGTGCTCGGGCACTTTTAGCGGAACCAGGCTGCCACGTCTGAAAGCGTCCTCAAGGACCACCTCGGAAAGGCAGCCGATGCCAAGGTTGGTTTCCACCGCCCGCTTGATCGCCTCGGTGTGCTCCAGCTCCAGCAAGACGTTCAGATCGGACAGCAGACCGTGCATGCCCCGTTCGAAGCTTTGCCGGGTGCCGGAGCCCTGCTCGCGCATGATCCAGGTGGCTTCACGCAGATCGTCATCGTTCAGGGACGTCTTGTTGGCCAGCGGGTGGCTGGGGGAACAGAAAACCACCAGCTCGTCTCCGCGCCAGGGCAGAACCTCCAGTTCGGAGGAGTGGAGCTCACCCTCGATCAAACCGATGTCCAGTTCGAAATCCCGGACCCGTCGGGCAATGGTGCTGGTGTTGGCGACCTCCAGGGATACCCTTGGGTGGGTAGGGGTATTCATGTATTGGGCCATGACGCCCACGGCCAAATAGTTACCGATAGTCAGCGTGGCTCCGACCTTCAGGGCGCCCACTTCGGAGTGTTTACTGAACGCTCGCTCCAGCTCTTTGGCCTGCGCCAGTACAGCCTCCACTTTCGGCCGGTAAAGGCGCCCGAGTTCATTGAGCTGCAGTCGCTTGCCCACGCGATCGAACAGCTGAATATCAAACTGGTTTTCCAGTTCCTTCAGCGCGCTGCTGGCGGCGGACTGGGACATGGCCAGGGATTCGGCGGCGCGGGTAATGTTCTGGAAATGCGCGGCAGCCAGAAAAACTTCCAGTTGGCGAAAGCTGTATTTCATAAGAAAACGCTCTAAATCGATTGGGCCGAATAAGGTTATGAGAATATCCCATTTTCCCGATAGGTTAGTGGTGGGTTACACTTTAGGCAATTTAAAGTTGAAACTTTCGCAGTGAAAAGCGACCCGAACAGGACGAGGTTTACATGAGCAACCTGATCAAAGAAACAGTGACCAGCGTACACCACTGGAACGACACCCTGTTCAGCTTCAAGACCAGCCGTGATCCGGGATTCCGTTTCAAGAACGGCCATTTTGTGATGATTGGCCTGGAAACCGACGGCAAGCCCCTGATGCGTGCCTACAGCATCGCCAGTGCCAACTACGAGGAAGAACTGGAGTTCTTTTCCATCAAGGTTCAGGACGGCCCGCTGACATCGCGCCTGCAGAAGATTCAGGTGGGGGACGAGATTCTGGTCAGCCGCAAACCCACGGGCACGCTGGTTCTGGATAACCTGTTGCCAGGCAAGAATCTTTGGCTGATCAGCACCGGTACCGGCCTTGCGCCGTTTATGAGTATTATCAAGGATCCGGAGGTTTACGAAGCGTTTGATAAGGTCATCCTGACCCACGGCGTCCGTTACGTGTCCGAGCTGGCCTATCAGAGCGAGATCGAAGAGCTGCCGGAGAACGAATTTTTCGGCGAGATGGTCAAAGGTAAGCTTGAGTACTACCCGACGGTCACCCGCGAAGACTTCCGTAATCAGGGTCGTCTGACTGATGCCATGGAAACCGGAAAGATTACCCGGGACCTTGGTCTTCCGGACTTCGATCCGGAGAACGACCGCTTCATGATCTGTGGCAGTCCGAGCATGCTCAAGGATACCTGTGCCATTCTCAACAAGATGGGATTCAAGGAAGCCCGTGGTGGAGAAATGGGCCACTACGTCATTGAGCGGGCCTTCGTCGAGCAGTGAAATACCGGCGGCGGTGTTATTGAGAAAAAACCGGAGCAGGGCTCCGGTTTTTTTATTTCTACCTGTCAGAACCGGAAGGTCGCACCGACACTGAATACGTCGATATCCTCGTAGGTATCCAGTCGTCCAACCAGTGCCAGATTGTCGCGGAGGTTGTACCGAGCGCCGATACCGATGGCGATGTCAATGCTGGAGTCATCTGCAGATGCGGTTGCGCTGCCATTGCTGGCTGATGCTTCGGCATCCGTGTACGCCAGCCCAAGGCGTCCCAGCACTTCGAGGTCCTTGATCTGCTTGTCCAGGCTATAGGTATAGGTTGCATAACCGGCCAGTGACGCATAGCTCGCTTCGACTTTGCCGCCGAAATAGTTTGATTCAGCGTCGACTGCCGTAAGAGTCAGATCGGCTTCAGCGCCCAGCCCAGGGTAAACGTGGGCCAAGCTGGTTCCGAAGGTGCCTGCAACAACGATTGCACTATCATCAAGCCCCACATCCGCGAAGCCGAGCCGTGCTTCTACATAGCCATTCTCAACCAGACTTTGGCCGCTGATGGCGCTCCCATTGCTGCTGTGGTTGTCTGCGTGAGCATATCCGGATGCCAGGGCAGCGGTCAGCGCTGAACAGATCAGAACGTTTTTCATAGTGTTTCCTTGAATTACTTTTTATTGACGCACATCCGATTACGGGGCGCAGGCGAACCCTATAGCAGGCCCGGAATACAATCGACATGAATCTTGTAAGATATTGAAAAGGAATCGTAATTTTTGCGCAGCGTGTGAAGTGTTACGCATCGGGGTGCACGGTATCCGGACTGATCAGCCTCTACTTACATCGCAGGTCCTTGCGTTTCGGAGGTCTTGCCGGGCGGTGTATAATGCCCGGTTTTCACGACAGGAAAATGCGATGTTTGAACTGGAAATTGAACCCCGATTCAGCGACACGGATGCCCTGGGTCACATCAGTAACACCGCGTTGCCAATCTGGTTTGAGCAGGCAAGAACGCCGGTGTTCAAGATCTTTCACCCAAGCCTCGACGTGGAAGGCTGGCCGCTGATCATTGCGCGCCTTGAGGTCGACTTGCTGGCCCAAAGCTATTGGCACATGCCGGTACAGCTCCGGACCGGCATTGGCAAGATCGGCAACTCGTCATTTCACGTGGTTCAGGAAGCCTGGCAGAACGGCAAGCAGATTGCGCGCGGCGTCGCGGTGCTGATCCACTTCAATTATGACACTGAGAAAGCCCTGCCGATTCCGGATGACATCCGGGCAAAACTGTCAGAGCACCTGATCAACTGAGGCGTCGGGAGCGTTCAGGAATTCGCTTTGCGCAGTGCGGCCCGAAGTTCTGCCAGTAGCTCGTCCCCCGGCCAGCGTCTGCGGGTTTTCTCGCATTCATGCACGAGCTCCGTCAGGCGCCGGTTTACCGGCGCCGACTTGTTCAGGGTCTCGGCCAGCCTGACGACTTCACCGTTGATCCAATCCACCTCAGTTGGCCGGCCGGCTTCCAGGTCCTCCCACATAGACGACCGGGCGATCGGGTCAATGGCCAGCATGCGGCTTGCCAGTCGCTTGAACAGCCAGTCGGGCAGGCTCATCACGACGGGCACCAGGCGCATTGGAATCGCTGTTAGCTTGATCGTGTCAATGCCCGCGTGTCCCATAAGGCTCAGGGTTTCGCGCTGGGCCGCTGCCAGGCAGCGTCGATAGGAGCGATCGGACAACTCTTCCAGCAAAGGCACATTGGACAAGGCGTTGATCGGGTTGTTCAGATTGAGCAGGAGCTTGGACCACATCACCGATTTCATGTCGTCACGGAGTTCCAGTGGCAGGCCGCATAGTTCAAATAGCGGCAGAAAAGCGTCGAGGCTGTCGTCTCGCTCCGCCATCAGATGACCTTCGGTACCGTGATGAAAGTGTCCGGGGCTTTTCTGGACGACATTGAACGGAATCATGCCGGCACACACCCGAGCATTGGGCAGGTGTTGACGAAGTTCTTCCGCATTCGAAATGCCATTCTGCAGACTGATTACAGGCGTCCCAGGCTTGAGGTGCCTGGCGAGCGTCAGCGCCGCCTCGGTTGTGGCAGCAGACTTTACCGTCACAAGAACCAGGTCGGCTTCAGCAACTTGCGCGGGATCCTCCGTGAACTGCTCGGGCGTGAGTTGCGTCTGAAATTCGAAGCTCTGGTAATCCGTGACTACCAGTGGATGTTTTTTCAGGGTTTGACCGATCCGGGCGCGGCCGATCATAACCACGTTTGCGCCCCCGGATATCAGTCGGCCGCCCACATAACAGCCCACGCTGCCTGCCCCGAACACGACAATACGAGGAGAGGAAGAGCGGGAAGAAGTGGCCTGTACCATGATGAATCCGTTGTTTTTGTTATGACACCGTGAAGAGTGTCTGGCACCTCCTGATAAGTCAATGCGGTTTATTTCAATTTCGTAAGCCAAATTCTGTCCCCCGGTAATCACGACTGTTCCATACTTAAGCGTCTTGAATTCAACCGGGAGAGATTGTTGGTCGCTTCCGAACGGTACAGAGGAAGAGGTATTTTCGTGGCTTTGGCAAAGAGTGTGTGGTTTTGCGCGATTGCGGTTCTGGTGCTGACGGGGTGCGATGCACGGGAAGAGAAGGTCGGTTATCAACCCCCGGAAATGCAGGCCGACGCCGAGGCGGAATCCGACGAACCCGATGTCTCCATAACGCTTGAAGCGGCCCAGATGGATTGGGTTGGAGCTCAGATTTTCCGCAACGAATGTGCGGGTCAGCTCGACTGTCTCGTGCACTGGAATGTGGGGGAAAAGTTTCCGTCATTGGGGATCGGGCATTTCATCTGGTATCCCAGGGGCGTGGAGGAACGTTTCGTCGAGAGCTTTCCAGCGCTTATCCAGTACATGATGCAGCGGCAGGCTTCCGTGCCTGAGTGGTTGCGGGAGTTGGAACCTTTTGACGCACCCTGGCCGGATCGCGAGGCGTACCTGGCCTCCGAAGACTCCGTGGAAATGGCAGAGCTGCGGGAATTCCTCGCCGGTACCCAGGGCCTACAGGCCGAGTTCATTGTCCGCCGTGCCAAACAGTCGCTGACCGATGTTGTCGCTGCTGCACCGGAGGAAAAGCAGGAGGCCGTAAGGAATCGACTTAAATCCCTGACGGCGACCCCCGGAGGAATCTATGCGCTGATGGATTACGTCAATTTCAAAGGCGAGGGCCTTTCGCAGATGGAGCAATACCATGGACAGGGCTGGGGGCTGCTGCAGGTACTCCTTGCCATGGAGAAACAATCGCCTGACCAGACGGCACTGACCCGTTTTCGGAAGGCGGCGGCGGATGTACTGACCCGCCGGGCTGAGAATGCCGAAAATCCGATTGAAAGGGAACGTTGGCTAGAGGGCTGGTTGAAGCGACTGGAGACCTACAAGGAACCGGCAGAAATGAGAGCGTCCACATAAAAATTTCGTAAAAACTAGTTGAAATCTCGAACTTTGTTCTACTTTGTAAGGGTACGGTCCGTTAATCTTGCTTCAGGACAGGGCACGGAATCAGGCTCGATGCGCCATTTCGGTGCCGGTTTGACTTTTATTGCTTGCTGAGGCGAGAATTGAGGCTGGTAAATTGAAAATAAGTACAATGAATCAATAACCTAGCTTGCATGGCTCACAATTTGCTGACAACCATTGCGAAGCAACCAACCGAAGTTCGGAGATCCGATAATGAAAAAGACGAAATCGATTGCCCTGGGAATGGCACTGACAGTGGGCGCTTTCACGGCCACAGGTGCAATGGCCGCAACGACGCTGGAAAATGTGAAGGATAAGGGGCACCTCCAGTGTGGTGTGACTAGCGGTCTGCCCGGGTTCTCCCAGCCTGATGAAGAAGGCAACTGGACCGGCATTGACGTGGATACTTGTCGCGCCGTCGCCACTGCCATCTTCGGCGATTCCAAGTCGGTTGAATTTACTCCGCTGACGGCAAAGGAGCGGTTCACCGCCCTCCAGTCAGGTGAAATCGACATGCTGTCCCGGAACACAACCTGGACGCTCACTCGCGACGCTTCCCTGGGTCTGAATTTCGCAGGCGTTAACTACTATGACGGTCAGGGGTTCCTGATCAACAAAGGGATTGGTGTTGATGATGCCACCCAATTGGATGGCGCCACCATTTGTATCCAGTCCGGTACGACCACCGAACTGAACCTGTCCGACTATTTCCGCGCCAAAGGCATGGAATTCAAGCCAATCGTGTTTGATACCTCAGAGCAGACTGTTCAGGGCTTCTCCGCAGGTCGCTGTGATGTGCTGACATCCGACCGTTCACAGTTGGCCGCTCTGCGCTCCAAGCTGGCGGATCCGAGTTCCGCGAAGATCCTGCCGAACACCATCTCCAAGGAGCCGTTGGGTCCGGTGGTCCGTCAGGGCGACGACCAGTGGTTCAACATCGTGAAATGGGTGCTGTCTGTTCAGATCAACGCCGAAGAGCTGGGCGTAACCAGTGCCAATGTTGACGATATGCTCAAGTCCGACAACCCGAATATCCAGCGCTTGCTGGGTACTGAAGGCGACATGGGAGCCAAGCTTGGTCTTCAGCACGATTTCGGTTACGAGGTTATCAAGCACGTCGGTAACTATGGCGAGATGTACGATCGCAACGTTGGCCCGGACACGCCGCTCGGGCTTGATCGTGGCCTCAACGCCCTGTGGACCGAAGGCGGCATCATGTATGCTCCGCCGGTACGGTAAAACCTGAAAGCGTATGCGGGCGCCCCTATCCGGGGCGCCCGCTGTTATCTCTGATGACGTTAACTGCAGGGAAGCTTTCCGGGAAAATGCATGAAAAAACAAACCATTGATTCAAGACCCGCGGGCCCAAAACCCTGGTATGACCCTCGGGTACGCTCGCTCTTCTTCCAGGTTGTCGCTATAACTCTGGTCTTCTGGGGTGGCTGGACACTCGTCGACAACACGCTCTCGAATATGGAGAGCCGCGGTATCAGCACCGGTTTCGGATTCCTCGAGGAGTCGGCCGGTTTCGGCATCATCATGCACCTTGTGCCCTACGATGCCACCATGTCCTACGGACGAACCTTCTGGGTAGGTCTCACGAACACCCTTCTTGTGTCTGCAATGGGTGTTGTGGCGGCAACGATCCTGGGTTTCGTGCTCGGTATCGCGCGTCTTTCGAGCAACTGGCTGGTTGCCAAAATCTCGCTGGCCTACATCGAAGTCATCCGTAATATTCCACTGCTGCTCCAGATTTTCTTCTGGTATTTCGCGGTCCTGAGCAATCTGCCGTCTCCCCGACAAAGCGTCGATGTGGGTGGCACCCTGTTCCTGAATAACCGCGGACTGTATCTTCCAGAACCACTGACTCAGGACGGTTTCGGATTGGTTTGGGGAGGCGTTCTTGCGGCCATCGCGGCAGTGATCGGGATTCGCCTCTGGGCCAAGAAGCGGCAGCTGGCTACCGGCCAGATCTTCCCAACCTTCAAGGTTGGCGTTGCCATTCTCGTGCTGGTGCCGATCATCTCGTATCTCGTGGCGGGCAGACCTCTGGAGTGGGAAATTCCGGCGCTCAAAGGCTTCAACTTCGGCGGTGGTATCACTATCATTCCGGAGCTGGCCGCGTTGTGGATTGCCTTGTCCCTTTACACCGCGAGCTTTATCGCGGAAATCGTTCGTTCCGGCATACTGTCGGTCAGCAAGGGGCAGACCGAGGCATCCAAAGCGCTAGGGCTTCCGCACGGTCTGACCCTGAGGTTGGTGGTTATCCCCCAGGCAATGCGGGTCATCATTCCTCCGCTGACGAGCCAGTATCTGAACCTGGTGAAAAACTCCTCGCTCGCAACCGCAATCGGTTATCCCGATCTGGTTGCCGTCTTCATGGGCACGACCCTGAACCAGACCGGACAGGCAGTTGAGGTCGTGGCGATGACAATGGCGGTCTACCTGACTATTAGTCTGCTGATCTCCCTGTTCATGAATATCTACAACCGGGCCGTGGCGATTAAGGAGCGATGATGACTGAGTCTACGATGAAACCTCCCAAGAAAGTGCTCAGTCCGGTCAACTGGATGCGCCAGCATCTTTTTTCCACCTGGTACAACGCGCTGCTGACCGTCGTGGTCGGTTACCTGATTGTTACCAGCGTCGGGCCGTTGCTGAACTGGGTATTTTTTGATGCCAATTTCCAGGGCAGTGACCCTAGTGACTGTAGTGGGGCAGGTGCCTGCTGGCTGTTTATCAACCAGCGTCTTAATTTCTTTATCTACGGGTTTTACCCGGATGAACTGCAGTGGCGCGTGGACTTCATGTTCCTGCTGCTGGCAGTGTCTTTCGTTCCCCAGTTCATTGAACGTTTTCCGGGGCGGAAGTGGCTTGGCATTTTCGGGATGACCGGTCTGCCATTGATTGGCTTCTTCCTCATTCCGGGCGGGAGCTTTGGCCTTGAGCAGGTAGAAAGTACCAAGTGGGGCGGGTTGATGCTGACGCTGATCCTCGCCTACATCGGGATCATTGCGTCTCTCCCCATAGGGACCCTGCTGGCGCTTGGACGGCGTTCAGAGATGCCAATCATTCGAGGACTGTGTGTCGTCTTCATTGAAGTGTGGCGCGCAGTGCCGTTGATTACGGTGCTGTTCATGGCGTCAGTCATGCTGCCGTTATTCCTGCCCGAAGGAATGAACTTTGAGAAGTTGGCGAGGGCGCTGATTGGTATAACCCTTTGGCAATCGGCCTACATGGCCGAGGTTATCCGCGGGGGCTTGCAGGCCATTCCGCGTGGGCAGTACGAGGCTGCAGATGCACTTGGGCTGGGTTACTGGCGCAAGATGGGGCTCATCGTCCTGCCACAGGCGCTGAAGTTGGTGATTCCCGGCATCGTGAATACCTTCATTGCCCTGTTCAAGGACACCACGCTGGTCCTGATCATCGGCCTTTTCGACATTCTCGGTACGGTTCAGTCAACCGTAACAGACCCGGCCTGGCAGAACGTTGCCGTGGAGGGGTATGTCTTCGTGGCCTTCTGCTTCTGGGTGTTCTGCTTCGGCATATCCCAGTACAGCCAGAAACTTGAACGCAAACTCGACACCGGTCACAAAACCTGATGGGTAATCCAATGACAGAACAGACCCAAACTTCTGAAACACAGTCTTCCCCTCGGAGTGAGGCGGGCCAGAAGCCTGACATTATCCGGGTTGAAGGGATGCACAAATGGTATGGTGATTTTCACGTCCTCAAGGACCTTAATCTGAACGTTAAGCAGGGCGAGCGCATCGTCATCTGTGGCCCGTCCGGTTCTGGTAAATCGACCTTCATCCGGTGTCTCAACCGGTTGGAAGAGCACCAGCAAGGCAAGATCATCGTGGACGAAGTGGAACTGACGGACGACGTGCGTCACATCGACACGGTGCGCAGGGAAGTGGGCATGGTGTTCCAGCATTTTAACCTGTTCCCGCATCTCACGGTTCTGGAGAACTGCTGCCTGTCCCCGATCTGGGTGCGTAAGATACCGCGCAAGGAAGCGGAAGCGTCGGCCATGGAATACCTGGAGCGGGTCAAGATCCCGGACCAGGCCAATAAATTCCCGGGTCAGCTTTCCGGTGGCCAGCAGCAGCGTGTTGCCATTGCCCGGGCACTGTGCATGAAACCGAAAATCATGCTGTTTGATGAGCCGACGTCGGCACTCGATCCGGAAATGATCAAGGAAGTGCTGGACGTCATGATTGAGCTGGCGGGAAGTGGCATGACCATGCTTTGCGTAACCCATGAAATGGGCTTTGCGAAGACCGTGGCAGACCGGGTGATCTTCATGGATGGCGGCGAAATTGTGGAGGAGGCACCTCCGCACGAGTTCTTTACCAATCCGCAGGAAGCGCGAACCCAGAAATTCCTCAAGCAGATTCTGCAGCACTAAGACCAAAAAGGCCGGGCAATTGCCCGGCCTTTTGCATTAGATGGGGTACTTATCCAGTACCGGCTCCTCGCCGGGCCCTACCTCCAGCCACCACACGTTCTTGTCCCAGTCCCCGAGCACAATCCGTTTCGCCGGTTGGCCGTTGGCCTCCAGTTGATGCTCTGCGGGACGATGGGTATGGCCGTGGATAAGCCGCTGGACCCCATGCGCCTCCATTTCTTTCACCACTTCTTCCGGAGTGACGTCCATGATGGTTTCTTCCTTGCCCTGATTCTTGGCCATGCTGATTTCCCGTAACTGACGGGCCATCTGCTGTCGGTCGGCCAGGGGCCGCTGCAGAATCATTTGCTGCCACTGAGGATTGCGCATGTTGGCTCGGAATTTCTGGTATTCCACGTCGGCCGTGCAAAGGCTGTCCCCGTGCATAAGCAGGGTAGGGGTGCCGTACAGGTCCACCACGGTGGGGTCATCCAGCAGCGTGGCACCGGCTCGGTTGCAGAAATCTTCCCCAATCAGAAAGTCCCGATTGCCATGCATCAGGAAGATTGCGGTGCCGCTTTCGTTCACTTCCTTCAAGGCGGACGCCACCTTCTCCTGAAGCGGAGTACGCTCGTCGTCACCAATCCAGGCTTCGAAAAAGTCGCCCAGGATGTAGAGTCTTTCCACACCCATCGCCTTATTGGTCAGGAAATCCAGAAAAGCCTCGGTAATATCCGGCCGCGACTCCTCCAGGTGAAGGTCGGAGATGAACAGCATGGTCACGCTGTGCCTCCGTCCTCCAGAACTTCGGCTTTTTCGATAACGACGTCGTCGGCGGGGACGTCCTGGTGGCCGGCTTGCATGGTGGTGCGTACCGCGCGAATCTGATTGACCGTGTCCATGCCCTCGACAACCTTACCAAAGACGCAGTAACCCCAGCCTTCTGCGTTCTTGGCGGTATGGTCCAGGAAACCGTTGTTTTCAACGTTGATAAAGAACTGGGCGGTGGCGGAGTGTGGATCCATAGTCCGCGCCATGGCCACCGTGCCCTGCATGTTGCTTAGGCCGTTGTCGGCCTCGTTCTTGATCGGCTCCCGGGTTTTTCGGGGTGTCATGCCGGGCTCGAAGCCGCCCCCCTGAACCATGAAGTTGCTGATCACACGGTGGAAAATCAGGCCATCGTAAAAGCCATCGCGCACATATTGTTCAAAGTTCTTAGCTGTTTCCGGGGCTTTGTCGTAGTCCAGTTCCAGCTTGATGTCACCGTGATTGGTTTTCAGCAGAATCATTCGTGGTTCCTGTTAGGTCGTTATGGATCGTAGAAAAATTGCTAGGCTTATTGTACTGGAGAGTCGAGTACTGTGCATGACCCGGCTCCGGATTTCTCGACGCTGGCCATCGTATTATCAGGCCCCAGGGTTGCGGGCAGAAAGAGCGAGCGGTGGAGGAGGCAGAATGACTGGAGATCGCCTGTCGAGTTATCGCAAAAAGAGGAATTTCAAGCGTACCTCGGAGCCGCGCGGGAGTTCAGGTTCGTCCCGGGGAGGGCGGAGGTTCGTTATCCAGAAACACGATGCGTCGAGCCTTCATTATGATTTCCGGCTGGAAGTAAAAGGGGTTCTGGTGTCCTGGGCTGTTCCCAAGGGGCCTTCGACCAATCCTGCTGACAAACGTCTCGCAATCCAGACAGAAGATCATCCTCTGGATTATGCACAGTTCGAGGGCTGCATCCCGGCTGGAGAGTATGGGGCGGGCACAGTAATGGTCTGGGATACCGGGACCTATCGTAACCTCCGTGCTGAAAAGGGTCGTGACTCAAAAAGCATGGAGGCGTCGCTGGAGGATGGCCTGGTGGAAGTTTGGCTCCAGGGCGAAAAGCTCAGTGGGGGCTACGCATTAAAGCGGATGCAAGGCAGTAATAAGCCTCAGTGGTTGCTGATCAAGATGGATGATCAGGCCGCCGATGCCCGTCGCAACCCCGTTTCCACCGAACCCGATTCCGTGAAGACAGGCCGATCCATGGCCAGGATTGCAGCTGAAGAAGGAGGGGGCGATGACTGACTGGCCTGACCGCCTTTCCCGCGGCGACCGGCAACTGCTCACGAAGTGACTGTAGTTCGCGGGTCCCCTTCGTTTTACCGACCATCGTAACGAAGACGGCCTGGCATACTACCGCGAGGCCTGCCAAAAAGTTGGGAAGGGGTGATTGCCAAGCGGGCAGACAAGCCCCTATCGATCGTCCCGCTCCAGTCACTGCGGGAGGAATCAGTATGGCAAAGCGACGGTTCGGCCCATATACCGTAGATGTCTCCAACGAGGGCAAGGTCCTGTTTCCGGATGCCCATATTACCAAGGGCGACCTGATCGACTATTACGAAGCCGTTGCCGACACCATGCTGGGATACCTTGAGAACCGGCCGCTTGTCCTTCACCGCTTTCCGGATGGGGTCAAGGGGGAGGGGTTTGTCCAGCAGCGCGTCTCAGATTATTTCCCGGACTGGCTTGATACGTTGACGGTAGATCGGGCCGAGGCCGGCAAGGGGCGGGTGCAGCACCCGCTCTGTAACAACCTTGTGTCGCTGATTTACCTGGCCAACCAGGCAACGATCGCCTTTCACCGGTGGCTTGCCCGAGGTGATCGTCCGGATTGTCCCGACCTGCTGGTGTTCGATCTCGACCCTTCCACCAGAGACTTCAGTCGGGTGGTCGACGCGGCGAATAAAGTCATTGAGCTCATACAGGCGGTCGGAGGCACTCCCTACGCCATGACTACGGGCTCGCGGGGTTTGCATGTGGTCATGCCGTTGCGCCGTGACGATGGTTTCGATGAGGTACGGGGAGTCGCCCAGCGGATGGCAAAGTGGCTGGCCGACCGATACCCCGAGCGTCTTACCACCGAGCACCGTAAACGCAATCGCGGTGACCGGATTTACCTCGACGTAGCGCGCAATGCCTATGGCCAGACCTTGGTTTCTCCCTACTCCGTGCGGGCAAAGGCCGGCGGCCCTGTGGCTATGCCACTGAGGCTTGAAGAACTGGACGATCCCGAACTTCGTCCGGACGGCTTCTCGATGGAGGAAGCCCCGCATCGGCTCAAGCAGCGCGGTGACGCCTGGAAAGGCATGCACCGACACGCTGTCTCCCTCGCGACCGTCCGCAAGGCACTCTGAAGACCGCGGCAGCCCCCGACGGGTTATCGGTGCGGCATCTTCATCGACTTTGTATTGCAGGCATGAGTTGGGCAGGGTTTTGTGAGTATAATAGGCGGTTTCAGATCCACCTCCTTTTCTAACAGAGAATGTATGAGCGCCGAATCGAAGAAAGCCCACAACTTTATTCAGAGCCTGATCGAAGACGCCATCGCCAAGGGCGAGCACACTGGCAAGGTGGTGACCCGCTTTCCGCCAGAGCCGAATGGCTATCTGCACATTGGCCACGCCAAATCCATCTGTCTGAACTTTGGCATCGCCGAAACCTTTGGTGGCGAATGCAACCTGCGGTTTGACGACACCAATCCGGAAAAAGAAAACCAGGAATACATCGACGCCATCAAGCAGGATGTGGAGTGGCTTGGCTACCAGTGGGCTGGTGATGTCCGTTTCGCGTCCGACTACTTTGACGCGCTGTACGCGTTTGCCGAGGAGCTGATTGAAAAGGGTAAGGCTTACGTCTGCGCCCTGTCTGCCGACGAAATGGCCGAGTACCGTGGCAGTCTGAAAGAACCCGGGAAAAACAGCCCTTATCGGGACCGGCCAGTCGAGGAGAACCTTCAGCTGTTCCGGGACATGCGCGACGGCAAGTACCAGAACGGTGAGCTTGTGCTGCGGGCGAAAATCGATATGGCGTCCCCCAATATCAATCTCAGGGATCCTATTCTTTACCGCATCCGCTATGCGGACCACCACCAGACCGGTGACAAGTGGTGCATCTATCCGATGTACGATTTTACGCATCCGATTTCAGATGCGATGGAGGAGATTACACATTCCCTGTGTACGCTCGAATTTGAGGATCACCGTCCGCTCTACGACTGGGTTCTGGATAACATTTCCGGTCCCTGCCATCCGCGCCAGATCGAGTTTGCCCGGCTGAACCTGAATTACACCATCACCAGCAAGCGCAAACTCAAGCGCCTGGTGGATGAGCATCATGTCGATGGCTGGAACGATCCCCGGATGCCCACCATTTCCGGCATGCGCCGTCGCGGGTACACCCCCGAGTCCATCCGGACCTTCTGCGACATGGTTGGTGTCAACAAGGCAGGCGGGACCGTTGATGTGGGGATGCTGGAGCACGCCATTCGCGAGGACCTGAATACGCGGGCGCCGAGAGCCATGTGTGTCATGCGTCCGCTGAAAGTGACGTTGACCAATTACCCGGCCGATAAGACGGAAACCCTGGTGCTGCCGGTCCACCCGCAAAACCCGGACATGGGTGAGCGGGAAGTGACCTGGAGTCAGACGCTGTTTATCGACCGTGAGGATTTTGTGGAGGAGCCGCCGCGCAAATGGAAGCGGCTGGCACCGGACCAGGCCGTTCGCCTGCGCGGGGGCTACGTGATGACCTGTCGCGAGATCGTTCGTGACGACAGCGGCGAGATCGTCGAGCTCAAATGCGAGTACGATCCCAAGACCCTTGGCGTGAACCCGGAAGGTTACAAGCCTAATGGTGTGATCCACTGGGTCTCGGCCACCGACAGCGTTGAGGCAGACGTCAACCTCTACGACCGTCTCTTCAACCACGAATCCCCGGACAGCGACAAGGACGGTGACCTTGTCGATCACCTGAACCCGGAATCGCTGGTTGTGCTCACAGGAGCGAGGGCCGAGAAAGGGCTGGTCGAGCCCCGCACCGACCTGCCGTACCAGTTCGAGCGAGAGGGGTATTTCTTCTGCGATCCGGAACTCACCGCAAGCGCCGGCCGGCCCGTTTTCAATCGGACCGTTACCCTGCGCGATTCCTGGGGTAAGGGGGGCAAGTGATCCGTATTTACAACACGCTCTCGCAGCAGAAGGAAGAGTTCCGGCCGATCGAGTCGGGCAAGGTGCGCATGTACGTCTGCGGGATGACCGTTTATGACTACTGCCATCTCGGCCACGCCCGGGTTCTCGTGGCCTTTGACGTCATTACCCGTTATCTCAGGCATCGTGGCTACGACGTTCACTATGTGCGCAACATTACCGATATCGACGACAAGATACTGCGTCGGGCGGACGAGAATGGCGAGGCCTTTACGGACCTGACTGAGCGCATGATTCGCGCCATGCATGAGGATGAGGCTCGGCTGGGGGTGCTGTCCCCAACCGAAGAGCCTCGTGCGACCGCCTACATTGACGAAATCGTGGCGATGATTCACAAACTGGTTGCCAGCGGCCATGCCTACGCAGCGGATAACGGCGATGTGTACTTCGCGGTCAACTCCTTTGCCGACTACGGCAAGCTCAGCAAGAAAAAGCTGGAAGACCTGGTCGCCGGTGCGCGCGTCGACGTGCAGGAAGCCAAGCGCAGTCCTGCGGACTTCGCGCTCTGGAAAGCCGCGGCTGAGGGCGAAGTCAGCTGGCCGTCGCCCTGGGGCGAGGGTCGTCCGGGCTGGCACATCGAATGTTCCGCCATGTCTACGTGCTGTCTGGGTGACACTTTCGATATTCATGGCGGTGGCCCGGATCTGCTGTTTCCGCATCATGAAAATGAGATCGCTCAGTCGGAGTGCGCGACGGGCCACGATTTCGCCAGAACCTGGATGCATGCGGGTGCGATCAGGGTTAACAAGGAAAAGATGTCCAAGTCCCTGGGCAACTTCTTCACCATCCGTGAAATCCTTGAGACATACCCTGCCGAAGTCGTGCGGTATTTCCTGGTGTCGAGCCACTATCGCAGCCAGGTTGACTATTCCGAGGAAAACCTGGCTGAGGCCGGTCGAACCCTGACCAAGCTGTACCATTCGCTTCGAGGCATCGTGCCCGCCAAAGATGGAGACGTTGCGGAAACCGAGTACGATAGACGATTCCAGGAAGTGATGGACGACGATTTCAATACCGCGGGCGCCATCGCCGTGCTTCATGCTGTGGCCAATGATATCAACCACCATCGGCGTGAAGGTCGTGACCAGGAGGCTAAGGAAAGCGCGTCCGTGCTGGTTCGTCTTGGTGCGATCCTGGGCTTGTTGCAGCAGGATCCGGAGGCATTCTTCCAGGCTGACACCGGCGGTGAACTGAGCGCCGAGGACATCGAGGGAATGATTCAGGCCCGGGCTGATGCCCGCGCGGCACGAGACTTTGCCGAAGCGGATCGCATCCGCGACGAACTGGCAGGCAAGGGTATTATTCTGGATGATTCCCGCGAAGGTACCAGCTGGCGACGGGGATAGCAGGGCGGAGAGTCCACGAATGCCGTGTTGCGCGGGCGGGAATGACCTGATAGGCATTTTCCCGTACAATGCGGCGCTCAAATTAGAATGCCCCCTCGTTGCAAAGGGGGAGTCGGGAAACGTAACCCACTGAGGCAGACAACGATGACAGAACGCGTACAAGTCGGCGGCATTCAGGTCGCGAAGAATCTGTATGATTTCGTAAACAACGAGGCAATCCCGGGAACCGGTGTCGACGCTGACAAATTCTGGGCAGAATTTGACAAGATCGTGAACGAGTTGGCCCCGCGCAATCGCGAACTGCTGGCCAAGCGTGATGCAATCCAGGAAAAGATGGACAGCTGGAACCGTGACCACAAAGGTCAGAAGCTGGACATGGCCGAATACAAGTCCTTTCTGAAGGACATCGGTTACCTGGTTGACGAGCCGGCGGATTTCAAGATTTCCACCTCCAATGTTGATCCGGAAGTTGCCACCATGGCAGGTCCGCAGCTGGTAGTGCCGATCATGAACGCCCGTTTCGCCCTGAACGCCGCAAACGCGCGTTGGGGTAGCCTGTACGACGCGCTTTACGGTACCGACGCCATTTCTGAAGAAGGTGGTGCGGATAAAGGTCCCGGCTACAACCCGGTGCGCGGTGCCAAGGTTATCGAGTGGGCTCGTAACCTGTTGGACAGCTCTGCACCGCTCGCCTCAGGCAGTCACAAAGACGCCGCCAAGTACAGTGTTGAGAGTGGCAAGCTCGTCGTCACGCTGCAGAACGGTGAGACCACGGGCCTGAAAGATGAGTCCGGGTTTGTCGGTTACACCGGAGCCGCTGATGCCCCGACAGGTGTGCTGCTGGTCAAGAACGGCATGCACTTCGAGATCCAGATTGATGCCAGCCACCCGATCGGCAAAGACGACGGTGCCCACGTCAAGGACGTGCTCATGGAGTCGGCCCTGACCACCATCATGGACTGCGAAGATTCCGTGGCAGCCGTCGACGCTGACGACAAGGCGCTGGCCTATCGCAACTGGCTCGGCCTGATGAAAGGTGATCTGCAGGAAACCTTCGAGAAGGGCGGCAAGCAGCTAACCCGTAAAATGAACGCAGACCGCACCTACACGGCCCCGGATGGCGGCGAGCTGAGTCTGAAAGGCCGTAGCCTGATGTTCATCCGTAACGTTGGTCACCTGATGACCAATCCGGCCATCCTGCTGAGCGACGGACAGGAAGTGCCTGAGGGTCTGATGGATGGTCTGATCACGTCCCTGATTGCCATCCATGACCTGAAAGGCAAGGGTCAGTTCCAGAACAGTACCAAAGGTTCCATGTACATCGTGAAGCCGAAGATGCATGGCCCGGAAGAAGTGGCGTTCACCAACGAATTCTTCGGTCGCGTCGAGGACGCCCTGGGTCTGCCCCAGTTCACGCTGAAAGTCGGTATCATGGACGAAGAGCGTCGGACCACCGTTAACCTGAAGGCCTGTATCCATGCCGCCAAAGAGCGGGCAGTCTTCATCAATACCGGCTTCCTGGATCGCACCGGTGATGAAATGCACACCTCCATGGAGCTGGGGCCGTTCATTCGCAAGGGCGAGATGAAGCAGGCGGCCTGGATTAATGCCTACGAGCAGTGGAACGTGGACATCGGTCTGGAAACCGGGTTCCGTGGTGTTGCCCAGATTGGTAAGGGTATGTGGGCTATGCCAGACCTGATGGCCGGCATGCTGGAAGCCAAGATTGGTCACCCGAAATCCGGCGCCAACACCGCCTGGGTTCCATCCCCGACTGCCGCCACGTTGCACGCCACTCATTACCATCAGGTCAGTGTGGCCGATGTTCAGAAAGAACTTGAGAGCCGTGCCCGGGCCAGTCTGGACGACATCCTGACCGTGCCAGTGATGGCCGATCCGGGTGCGCTGTCCGTGGACGAGATTCAGCAGGAGCTGGACAACAACGCGCAGGGCATCCTGGGCTATGTTGTGCGCTGGGTTGAGCAGGGCGTTGGTTGTTCCAAGGTTCCTGATATCAACAACGTAGGGCTGATGGAAGACCGTGCCACTCTGCGCATCTCCTCCCAGCTGTTGACCAACTGGCTGTACCACGGTGTTTGCACCGAGGCGCAGATTGAGGAAACCATGAAGCGTATGGCTGCTGTGGTTGATAAGCAAAACGCCGGTGATGCGTCCTATCGCAACATGGCGCCGAACTTTGACGACAGTGTTGCCTTCCAGGCGGCGATGGATCTGGTCCTCAAGGGTCGGGAGCAGCCGAACGGCTACACCGAGCCGCTTCTGCACGCCTACCGTCTGAAGGCGAAAGCCAAGTACGGCGAATAAGCGTAAGCGAGAAACACAAAAAACCCCGCTTCATGCGGGGTTTTTTGTGTCTGGAGGAGTGGTCAAGGCCTGAATCTCCGGCGCGGGGCGTCAGTCCTTGTGCAGGACGTCTGCCGCGTAGAGTGTGTTCTGCAGCAGGGTCGCGATGGTCATCGGACCAACGCCACCCGGTACCGGCGTGATGTAGGCGGCGCGTTCCGCTGCCGTCTTGAAGTCCACATCACCGTGCAGCTTGCCGTCCGCCATCCGGTTGATGCCCACATCAATCACTGTGGCTCCGGGCTTCACCCATTCGCCCTGGATCAGGCCGGGCTTGCCGACTGCTGCCACCAGGATATCGGCTTCCCGGACGAATTTTTCCAGGTCCGGTGTGAAGCGGTGGCAAACAGTGATGGTTGCACCTTTGAGCAGCAGTTCCATGCTCATGGGCCTGCCGACTATGTTGGACGCGCCGACGATAACGGCATGCTGACCCTTATAGGGCGTGTTAATGCTGTCAAGCAGGGTGATGATGCCGGCCGGGGTGCAGGGTCTCAGAGTCGGCTTACGCTGCATCAGGCGCCCGATGTTGTAGGGATGGAACCCGTCCACGTCTTTGTCGGGGCGAATCTTGACGAGGATTGGATCCGCATCGAGATGCTCCGGCAGCGGCAGTTGAACGAGGATGCCGTCTACCGTCGGGTTCTCGTTCAACTCGTCAATGAGGGCTTCCAGGGCTTCCTGGGAGGTGTCTGTCGGCAGGTCATAGGAGAGCGAGAGGATGCCGGCTTCATCGCATGCCTTGCGTTTGTTGCCGACATACACGTGGGAGGCCGGGTCGTCTCCTACCAGAACCACGGCCAGCCCGGGAGCCCGTAATCCCTGTTGCTGGCGGGCTTCTACACCGGCTGCAACCTGCTGTCTTACACCGGCGGCAATTTCTTTTCCGTTAATCAGTTTGGCGCTCATGTCTCGTCTTGTCGGTTGGGCGTTGGAGAGTGAAGGCAGCGCATTGTCTCATGCTTCCGGCGGAACTCCAATTGGCGGGTAGGGGGGGGAGCGATGAGGGAACTTTTAGGGTGGCCCAGCGTCATACAGAATCCTGATCTTTCGGTGAATTTGGAATTCCGTGTTGACGGCGTGGTCCGGCGCCGGTAATATGCGCGCCAACTTTGCTGAGGCACTTGTTGTTCAGTTCAGACGGGGTATAGCGCAGTCTGGTAGCGCGCCTGCTTTGGGAGCAGGATGTCGGGAGTTCGAATCTCTCTACCCCGACCACTTTTCTGAGTATTCAGGTGGGCGAACGGTTAAGCGCCCGTAGCTCAGCTGGATAGAGCACCCGCCTTCTAAGCGGGTGGTCGCAGGTTCGAGTCCTGCCGGGCGCGCCATTAAGTCGTCGGCTTGGTCCGAAACCGGGGTCGCCAACCAGCAAAGTTGAAAGGTCGAAAATACCGAAAGGTATGTCCTGATTGTGGTGGACGTAGCTCAGCTGGTAGAGCTCAGGATTGTGACTCCTGCGGTCGAGGGTTCGAACCCCTTCGTCCACCCCATTTTTCCTGATTTGTTTTCCGCTTCTGCATGACTCCCTGCTGGCAACGGCAATTCCTGGGTTTTGCAGATGATGTGCGAGAGTGGCGGAACTGGTAGACGCGCTGGATTTAGGTTCCAGTGGGGCAACCCGTGAGAGTTCGAGTCTCTCCTCTCGCACCACCCTTTCTTTTTCTCTTTTTGTCCCCAAATCTATTTCACAGTAAGTCGGTCCGGTATTGCCCCGCTCCGGGAACTGCTTGTGGCAAGTGATTCTCTCGGTAGGCCAAACCGTGATAAACTGTCGGCTTTTAAATTTCGGTCCTTTTGCGGGAGTTCACCCCAAAATGGACTTTTTGCTTTTATTTCATTCACATACTGAACCTGTTATTTGAGGATCTTCCATGCAAGTGTCTGTTGAAACGACCTCCAACATCGAACGTCGCATGACGATTGGTGTGCCCGCCCAGGAAATTGATCAGGCGGTTCAGAAACGCCTGCAGGAAACAGCACGTACTGTGCGTCTGAACGGTTTCCGCCCGGGCAAGGTGCCCATGAAGGTGGTCAAGCGTCGTTTCGGTGACAGCGTCCGCCAGGAAGTGGTTGGCGAAGTCATGCGTGACCAGTACATCAAGGCACTGCAGGAGCAGGACATCAATCCTGCGGGCTGGCCCAAGTTCGAACCGAAGACCATGGAAGAAGGCAAGGATCTAGAGTTTGTTGCGATTTTCGAGGTACTCCCGGAAATCGAACTGGGGGATCTGGGCAAGGTTTCTGTCGAGAAGCTGACTTCTGAAATCTCCGACAAGGATATCGACAACATGATCGATAACCTGCGTCGTCAGCAGGCCACCATGAAGGAAGTCAAGCGCAAGTCCAAGAACAAGGACGTGCTTACCATTGATTTCAAAGGCTTCATTGATGGCGAGGAGTTCGAGGGCGGTGCCGCTGAAGGTCATCGTTTGACCCTGGGCTCTGGCCAGATGATCCCTGGATTCGAAAAGGCCATTCAGGGCGGTAAGGCCGGCGAGGACATGGAAATTGAAGTGACCTTCCCGGACGATTACCACAACGAAGAACTGGCGGGTAAGCCGGCGAAATTCGAGGTCAAGATCCACAAGGTTGAAGAGCCGCAGCTGCCGGAACTTGATACGGAATTCTTCAAGAAGTTCGGTATTGAGGCGGAAGATGAAGCCACTTTCCGCGAGGAAGTGAAGAAGAACATGGAGCGCGAGCTGAAGCAGGCGGTCTCCAACAAGGTCAAGAACGACGTGGTTGACGGGCTGCTTGAAAGCACCGAGCTGGACGTGCCGGCTGCGCTGGTCGATCAGGAAATTGATCGCCTGCGTCAGGACGCGGTTCAGCGTTTCGGTGGCCAGGTTGATTTCCAGCAGCTGCCGAAGGAAATTTTCCAGGAGCAGGCTGAGCGGCGCGTCAAGACAGGCCTGCTGTTCCAGGAAGTGGTCAAGCAGAATGATCTGAAGGCGGATCCGGCCAAGGTAGATGAAAAGATCCAGGAGATCGCATCTACGTATGAACAGCCTGAAGAAGTTGTTGCCCACTTCAACAGCAATCCTGAGCAGAAGTCGCAGATTGAGTCTTCAGTGCTTGAAGATGCGGTTGTCGATTTTGTTCTGGACAAGGCCAAGGTCAAAGAGAAAAAGGTCAAGTACGAAGAAGCCGTTCAGGCTGGTCAGCCTCAGCGCTGATCCTGCCGGGGCCGGAACTGATTCTGGCCCTGCTGGCCGAATTCAGAAAACAGCCGGCTTGTCCGGCTGTTTTCATCTGGGCCTGCGGCTGGCAAAGTAAGAGGTGAAAAACACCTGTAATGAACGCCGTGGCGCGAGTCCACGACCCATTGTCCATAAGGAGTTCAGGCGCACATGACGCAGAAACCAATTGATGGTCCCGCAATGGTTACCAATTCCGGCCTGGTGCCGATTGTTATTGAACAGACTGCTCGGGGCGAGCGTTCGTTCGACATATACTCCCGTCTGCTCAAGGAGCGGGTGATTTTCATGGTTGGCCCGGTTGAAGACCACATGGCGAACCTGATTGTTGCCCAACTGCTGTTCCTGGAATCCGAGAACCCGGACAAGGACATCCACCTGTACATCAACAGCCCGGGTGGGTCAGTCACTGCCGGTATGTCGATCTACGATACCATGCAGTTCATCAAGCCGGATGTCGCCACGCTGTGCGTGGGTCAGGCCGCAAGCATGGGCGCGTTTCTGTTAGCCGGTGGCGCCGCAGGCAAGCGCGCTTGCCTGCCGAACTCCCGGGTCATGATCCACCAGCCGTTGGGTGGGTATCAGGGCCAGGCGACCGATATCGAGATTCACACCCGTGAAATTCTCAAGATCCGTCATACCCTGAACTCGATTCTGGCCCATCACACCGGTCAGGAGCTGGATACCATCGCCAAAGACACCGATCGTGATTACTTTATGGATCCGATGCAGGCGAAAGACTACGGGCTCATTGATTCTATACTTGATAAGCGCGTACCGAATAAATAATACTGGAAGTAATCGCATCATACTTGGCCGGCGTATTAGCCAGTAACGCCGGCTAACCAAGATCAGAGGTAATTCAATGGCAGATGAAAGAAACGGCAGAGGCGACGATAACGGCAAGTTGCTTTACTGCTCGTTTTGCGGAAAGAGCCAGCATGAAGTCCGTAAGCTCATTGCAGGGCCCTCGGTGTTCATCTGCGACGAGTGCGTTGACCTGTGCAATGACATTATCCGTGAAGAGATTCAGGAAAATGCTCAGGAAGAAGCCAGCGACCGGCTCCCGACACCCGCAGAAATCCGCGACACTCTGAATGAGTATGTTATTGGTCAGGACCGTGCCAAGGTTGTGCTTTCGGTGGCGGTTTACAACCACTATAAACGCCTGCGCTACGGTGAGGGCAAGGCGGATGTTGAGCTCGGCAAGAGCAACATTCTTCTGATCGGACCGACCGGTAGCGGCAAGACTCTGCTGGCTGAAACTCTGGCGCGGATGTTGAATGTGCCGTTCACCATCGCGGATGCCACGACGCTGACCGAAGCCGGCTATGTGGGCGAGGATGTCGAGAACATCATCCAGAAGCTGCTTCAGAAGTGCGATTACGATGTCGACAAGGCCCAGCGCGGTATCGTCTACATCGATGAGATCGACAAGATCTCCCGCAAGTCAGATAACCCGTCAATCACCCGGGATGTGTCTGGCGAGGGTGTGCAGCAGGCGCTGTTGAAGCTGATCGAAGGCACGGTGGCGTCGGTTCCGCCTCAGGGCGGGCGCAAGCATCCGCAACAGGAGTTTTTGCAGGTGGATACCGGCAACATCCTGTTTATCTGTGGTGGTGCCTTTGCAGGCCTGGACAAGGTGATTCAGGAGCGTTCAGAGCGGAGTTCCATTGGTTTCTCGGCAGCTGTGGTCAGCGAAGAGGACAAGAAGAGCGCCGGTGACATCATCAAGGATGTGGAAACCGAGGATCTGGTCAAGTTCGGCCTGATTCCAGAGTTTGTGGGCCGTCTCCCGGTGGTCGCGACTCTGACCGAGCTGGATGAAGCCGCGTTGGTGCAGATCCTGACGGAGCCGAAGAACGCGCTGACCAAGCAGTATCAGAAGCTGTTCGATATGGAAGGCGTCGAGCTGGATTTCCGGGAAGATGCTTTGCGGGCTGTGGCGCGCAAGGCCATGGAACGGAAGACCGGTGCTCGTGGACTGCGCTCGATCATGGAAGCCACGCTGCTGGATACCATGTATCAGATCCCGTCAGAGCACGACGTAACCAAGGTTGTGATCGATGAAAGCGTGATTGACGGGGACTCCGAGCCCTTCAAGATTTACGCCAGTAGTGATCATGCCAAGGCTGTACCGGAAGACTGATCAGTTGGTCTGACATCAAGGTACACAGGAGAGGGGCGGCAACGCCCCTTTTCGCGTTCTGTTTCCCCATTCTCCCTCTCTGTTTCGTTTGGTAAAAAGATTGCAATTTATGCGGGCGCCCCAATGAAGGGTGATATGCTCAAAGAAACACCGTCAGAGGATTCCCTATGACCCGGATACCCGAAAATACTGTGCACGAATACCCGTTGCTGCCGTTGCGTGATGTGGTGGTGTTCCCGCACATGGTGGTCCCGCTGTTTGTGGGCCGCGAAAAATCCATTCAGGCGCTTGAAGCCGCAATGGAAGGAAGTAAGGAAATCCTCCTGGTTGCCCAGCGGGATGCCTCCACCGACGAGCCTGGCCCCGGCGATGTTTTCGATATGGGCACACTGGCGACCGTATTGCAGATGCTGCGGCTCCCGGATGGCACTGTGAAGGTGCTGGTTGAAGGTAATGCCCGGGCAACCATCAGCGACATTTCGGAGGGTGATTACCTCTCCGGTGGTGCGGTGTTGATGGACGAGGAAGGGCTCCCCGAGCGTGAGCAGGACGTTCTGATCAAGACCCTGATGGACGAATTCGAGAAGTACGTGAAGCTCTCCAAAAAGGTGCCGTCAGAGGTGTCCAACGCGCTGACCGGTATCGAGGAACTGGAGCGCCTGGCGGATACCATGGCTGCGCATCTGGAAATGCGAATTCCGGAGAAGCAGGAACTGCTGGAGGCGCTGGATGTGCGCAAGCGGGTGGATCTGCTCCTGGGTAAGCTGGACGGCGAGATCGATCTGATCGAAGTTGAGAAGCGCATTCGCGGTCGCGTCAAAAAGCAGATGGAGCGCAGCCAGCGCGAGTATTACCTGAATGAGCAGATGAAGGCCATCCAGAAGGAGATGGGCAATCTGGGTGAGGGTAACAACGATTTTGAAGAACTTGAGCAGAAGCTTGAGGAGGCGGGCCTGCCTGAAGAGGCGCGCAAGAAGACCGAGACCGAACTGAACAAGCTCAAGATGATGTCGCCGATGTCGGCCGAAGCCACGGTGGTGCGTGGGTACATCGACTGGATGCTGGCGGTGCCCTGGAAGAAGCGCAGCCGGGTCCGTCATGACATCGAAAAGGCCCGTGAGATTCTGGACCGGGACCACTACGGGCTGGACGAGGTCAAAAAGCGGATTCTCGAGTACCTGGCGGTTCAGAGCCGCGTGAAGAAAGTGAAAGGTCCGGTGCTGTGTCTGGTGGGGCCTCCGGGAGTCGGCAAGACCTCGCTTGGCCAATCGATCGCCAGGGCGACCAATCGGAAATACACGCGCATGGCGCTCGGTGGTGTGCGCGATGAAGCCGAAATCCGGGGTCACCGGAAAACCTATATCGGCGCGCTTCCTGGCAAGTTGTTGCAGAAGCTGTCCAAGGTCGGCGTGAGAAATCCGCTGTTCCTGTTCGATGAGATCGACAAGATGGGCATGGACCATCGTGGCGACCCTGCATCGGCGCTGCTCGAGGTGCTGGATCCAGAGCAGAATCACACCTTCAACGATCATTACCTGGAGGTGGATTACGACCTCTCGGATGTCATGTTCGTGTGTACCTCCAATTCCATGGACATTCCGCCGGCCCTTCTGGACCGGATGGAGATTATCCGCATTCCCGGGTACACCGAGGACGAGAAGGTAAACATTGCATTGCGTTACCTGTTGCCGAAACAGATCAAGGCGAACGGCCTGCGCAAGGACGAACTGGTGATTCCTGAGGAAACCTTGAGGGATCTGATTCGCTATTACACCCGGGAAGCGGGCGTACGCGGCCTTGAGCGTGAAATTGCCAAGATTTGCCGCAAGGTGGTGCGCGAGCATGTCGAGAGCAATGACAAGGCCTCTGTGACTCTTGAGCCAGACGCGTTGGAGGATTACTCCGGGGTGAAGAAGTTCAAGTACGGTCTGGCGGAAGAAAAGAACCAGATTGGACAGGTGACCGGACTTGCCTGGACCCAGGTTGGTGGTGAGCTGCTTACCATCGAATGCGCTCTGACCCCGGGCAAGGGGCGGGTAGTTAAGACCGGTTCTCTGGGCGATGTCATGCAGGAGTCAATCCAGACCGCCCTGACAGTGGTTCGCAGTCGTGCGCCGGGGCTGGGAATTGCCGACGATTTCCACGAAAAACACGATCTGCACATTCACGTTCCCGAGGGTGCAACGCCGAAAGACGGTCCGAGTGCCGGTATTGGCATGTGCACGGCCCTGGTTTCTGCGCTGACCAAGATTCCGGTCAGGGCAGACGTGGCGATGACCGGTGAGATCACTCTTCGAGGTCGGGTTCTGGCCATCGGCGGGCTCAAGGAAAAGCTGCTGGCAGCGCACCGCGGTGGTATCAAAACGGTCCTGATCCCGGATGAAAATGTCCGTGATCTCAAAGAGATACCGGAAAACATAAAGGAGTCTCTGGAGATTCGTCCGGTTAAATGGATCGACGAAGTTCTGGATATTGCGCTGGCCTATCCGCCCGAACCCCGGGCAGAAGATGAGTCTTCCGGAGCAGGTTCCGGCAAGCCCCGCGATGACGAAAGCGATAGTGCAGAACGCATAAATACTCATTAAAGGCTTGATGAGTTGTTGACACGTGAGAGAGGCCGTTGGTATAACTGTTTCGCCGTGAAGCAGCCAATACCAAGGGCTCCCGCGCAGTAAGTGCCTATTCCGAACACCGGTTAAAAAACCGAAAGGAATAAGAAAACTGAAGAATGGAATTCTCCGACCGCTTATGCGATAGTCGAGAACGTCCGAGAAAAAACAAACCAACCTATAACATCTTCAACCTGAAATCGAAGGGGTTTAGTGTGAACAAGTCCGAACTTATCGATGCAATTGCAGAGTCCTCAGATATTTCCAAAGCCGCCGCTGGCCGTGCTCTGGATGCCATGACCAATTCCATTACCGGTGCCCTGAAAAAAGGCGATCAGGTTACTCTGATCGGTTTTGGTACTTTCTCCGTTAAAGAGCGTGCTGCTCGCACCGGCCGCAACCCGCAGACTGGTGCCGAGATCAAGATTCCGGCCTCCAAAGTGCCTGGGTTCAAAGCAGGCAAGGCCTTGAAAGACGCCGTTAAGTAACGGTTCTTTCTCTGGCAGCCCCTGTCGCAGGGGGCTACCCAAGAAGAATTTAAGGCGCATTCCGGACAGGGTGCGCCTTTTTACGTTCGGCGCCCTAACGCTCATCGCCTATAGATAAAAACTGCACGACCTTGAACAGGATTCGGGAGAAACATGCTTCAAGATATTCGGGAAAATGCCCAGGGCACCATTGCCAAGATCATCATCGGTCTATTGATCGTGTCCCTATCCATCTGGGGAATGGACGCCATCATCGGCGGGTTCTCCGGTGAGCCAGAAGTGGCGACAGTTAATGGTGAAGACATTACAGAGCGGGAATTTCTTCGTCTGGTCCAGATGGAGAGCCAGCGTCGACTGTCGCGCATGGAGACCCCGGACCCTTCGTTGCTTAAAGAAGACCAGATTCGCAAGGACGTGCTGGAATCCCTGATTCAGCAGGAGGTCCTTATCCAGGACGCCGGCAGTCAAGGGCTGGCGCTGACCGATGCCGACATTGATGCGCTCATTACCCAGATGCCCCAGTTCCAGGTTGATGGTCAGTTTAATCGGGACCGCTTCGTGTCTACGGTCCGTAACATGGGCATGGGCGTGGCCGAGTTCCGCGACGCTATGCGCAAGCAGTATGTGGTTAACCAGATTCGCGCCGGTGTAATTCAGAGTGGCGTGGCATCGGATGAGAGTGTGGCCCAGATTCTTCGAATCCAGAACCAGACTCGTGATTTCCGGCTTTTGACCGTACCCGACAGTGCCGTCGCAGGGCAGGTTGAGATTACCGAGGACGAGGTTCAGACGTTCTACGAAGAGAACAGCAGTGCCTTCCAGCAACCGGACCAGGTTGATGCGGCCTACATTACGCTGTCCCTTGGTTCACTGGCCGAAACCATTGACATCAGCGAGGATGAGCTGCAGGCCTATTACGAGCAACGCGCCGACGATCTCGCACGTGAAGAGCGGCAGGCATCGCATATTCTGATCGAAGATGGTGAAGATGCCGACGCCACCATTGAGACCATTCAGAAGCGCCTGGCGGATGGGGAATCCTTTGCCGATCTGGCCCGGGAATATTCTATCGATACCGTCTCCGCCGAGGAAGGTGGTGATCTGGGGTATGCCGGCCGCGGTGTTTACGATGAGGCCTTCGAGAAGGCTCTGTTCGCGCTTGATGAGGGTGAGGTCTCAGGTGCAGTGGAGACCAGTTTTGGGGTGCATCTGATCAAACTGGAGGACGTACGTCGTTCCGAGGTTCCGGCCCTTGAGGAAATTGCAGATCAACTTCGCAACGAGCTGGCTCGTGACCGTGCCGAAGAGCGTTTTGCAGAAATTCGCACCCAGTTGGCGGATTCCGCTTATGCAGCAGACGATCTGGCGGGACCGGCCGAGGAGCTCGGTCTGGAGGTGCGTGAGGCAACCGGCGTGACCCGAAATGGCGGTATGGCGCCGTTCGATCACGAGGGTCTGGTTCGCCAGCTGTTCTCGGCCGACGTGCTTGAAGAAGGCTACAACACCGAGCTGATCGACGTCGGTGATAACGTTTCCGTGGTGGCCCGTGTGCGGGAGTATCGCGAGGCGCAGCAGCTTCCTCTGGAGCAGGTGGCCGATGATATTCGCGCTACCCTTAAGGCGCGCGAGACGCGCGACGCGCTGCGTGAGAGGGCAGAAGAGATTATGGCCGGGCTCAAGGCAGGTCAGTCTCTCGAAGAGTTGGGGGCCGGAGAATGGGTAAGCTACGAAGCGAAGTCCCGGAACGCGCAGGAGGTGAGCGCCAGTGTCATGAGGGCGGTGTTCTCGCTTGAGCGACCGGCAGATGACGACGCCAGCTATGGACGGTCGGTCAGTGCTGAAAGTGCCTCGGTGATCGCGCTGGACCAGGTTAATGAAGGTGAGGTTGACCAGGATGGAGCCGAGTTTAGCCAGCTGAGTCAGTTCCTGGCGTCCCTGGAAGGGCAGCGGGAATATTCAGCGTATCAGGAGTACCTCCGGAATCGGGCCGAAGTAGAGCGCCCCTGAGCTGTATTGATGCGGCGGGCTGGAAGAGGCCCGCCGAGAAGGCCACAAAAAAACCCGGGATCTCCCGGGTTTTTTTGTGGCCAAGTCCGAGCTTTAGGTTGTCGGAAAGCGAGTGGGCTTAAGGCTTTCCTTGATCTTTTTGAGGTGTCCGAGAAAATCGGCGCCGCGCTTGAGGGTCACTCCGGTTGCCAGGATGTCGATCACGGTCAGATGAATAATTCTCGATGACATGGGCATATATACTTCCGTGTCTTCCGGGGCTGTTACGCCCAGGACAACGGTGCAAATTTCGGCAAGCGGGGATTCAGGGTTGGTGATGCCGATGACCGTGGCACCGTTGGCCCGGGCAAGCTTGGCAATTTCGACAGTTTCACGGGTCCGACCGGTGTAGGAAATCAGAACGATGACGTCCCCCACGCTGGCCCCTGCAGCAACCATACGTTGCATCAGGGCGTCATCATAGGACATCACCGGAATGTTGAAGCGGAAAAACTTGTGCTGGGCGTCGAGGGCCACTGCGGCGGATCCGCCCATGCCGAAGAAATTGATCTGTTTGGCCTGGATCAGGTAATCAATGGCCATGGCCAGTGCCTTCGGGTCCAGGGCCTGGCGGGCTTTGTCCAGACTGGCAATGGTGCTCAGCATGATCTTGTCCGCAAATTCGGCCACGGTGTCGTCCGGCTCAACATTCTGGCCGACGTAAGGGGTGCCGGTTGCAATGCTTTGTGCCAGCCTGATCTTGAAGTCCGGGAAGCCGGTGGCGGAAAAGCCGCGGCAAAACCGGTTCACCGTGGGTTCGCTGACTTCTGCAGCGCGGGCCAGGGCGGCTATGCTGTAACGAGTGGCCGCGCTGGGGTCTCGAAGAATGGCTTCGGCCACTTTTCGCTCCGATTTGTTGAGGCTGTCGAGTCTGCCCTGGATGTCTTCGAGCAGATTGTCGTCACGGTGCGCCTGGTTCGCAGCCATTAAAGGTACTCCCTGAATCTTGGCGATCGTTGTTGTGAAAACGGGCTGATTATACCGTGTTTTCTATCGTTTTGGGGTAGTAAAAGTGTCAAAATATGGTTTTTTGCCTTGGAAAATACCGATGAAGCTGCCATTATTTTCATAAAATTACGACATTAAGCGATTGTTCGGGTGATTCCCCGAATTGCCGGACCCACCAGAGAGAAGGAATCAATGGTCAATAAGATCGATACCCGGTGTGACCTGATGCTGTTTGGCGCCCTCGGCGACCTGGCACAACGTAAGCTGTTTCCGGCTCTGTACCAGTTGGAGCGTGCCAATTTGCTGGCAGAAGGCAGTCGTATTCTTGCCATAGCGCGCACAGAGGCTGATACAGCGGCGGTTCGGAAGCAGCTGTTCGAGAAGCTTGAGCAGCATGTAAAGGCGGAGGAGTTCGAAGCCCCGGTGGTGAAAAAGTTTCTTGACCGGGTGGACTACCAGCGGCTGGACTTCAATCACCCGGATGACTTTGGCGTACTCAACGAGTGGCGCGATGATGCCAACAACGAACTGATCGTGTACATGGCGACGCCTCCAGCCATGTATGGCGTGATCGCCCGCAACCTCAGGGCGGCAAGCTGCTGTACCGAGAAAACCCGGGTTGTGGTGGAGAAGCCCATTGGTCACGATCTCGAATCCTCGAGGGTGATCAATGATGAACTGGGGGAAGTCTACAACGAAAATCAGCTGTTCCGGATTGATCACTACCTCGGCAAGGAAACGGTCCAGAATCTGATTGCCCTGAGGTTTGCAAACAACCTCTTTGCCTCGCAGTGGGATCAGAACCACATTTCCCATGTCGAGATTACGGTTGCCGAGAGCGTCGGTATCGAGGGGCGCTGGGGTTATTTCGACAAGGCGGGCCAGATCCGGGACATGATTCAGAATCACCTGCTCCAGTTGCTGTGTCTGATTGCCATGGACCCACCCTCCGATCTGTCTGCTGACAGCATCCGCGACGAGAAAGTAAAGGTGCTGAAGGCCCTGCGACGGGTCACCCCGGACATGATGGAAAGTCGCGTTGTGCGCGGCCAGTACACGGCGGGAACCAGCAACGGTAAGCCGGTCCCGGGATATCTGGAGGAAGAGGGTGCCATTAAGGGCAGTGCCACCGAAACGTTTGTGGCCCTGAAAGCGGAAATCGATAACTGGCGCTGGTCGGGAGTGCCGTTTTACATCCGGACCGGCAAGCGTCTGCCCGAGAAGCTCTCCCAGATCATCATTCATTTCAAACCGGCGCCCCATTACATTTTCGATCCGGATCAGAAGCATCTGGCGAATAACAAGTTGATCATTCGATTGCAGCCGGACGAAGGCATGTCGTTGAAGATCCTGACCAAGGATCAGGGGCTGGACAAGGGGATGCGCCTGCGTCAGGGGCCGCTCGAACTGACCTTTTCCGAGACCTTTGATACCGATCGCATTCCGGACGCCTACGAGCGGTTGCTGTGGGAGGTCATGAAGGGCAATCAATACCTGTTTGTTCGCCGTGACGAAGTTGAGCACGCATGGCGCTGGGTGGATCAGGTGATCCGCAACTGGCATGACAGTGGCGAGCCGCCCAAGCGCTACGCGGCAGGCACCTGGGGGCCGGTGGCGTCAATTGCCATGATCACCCGTGACGGGAGGAGCTGGTATGAAGACGCCTGAAATTGACTTGCCTGAAGGCTTTCATGCGCACTTTGGGGACGATCCGGAACAGGTGGCGCTGGATCTGGCCAAAGCCGTGGCCGGATTTCTCCGGGAACGGCTTGCGGAAGCGCCGAGGGCCAGTCTGGTGGTGTCGGGTGGTTCAACGCCACTGCCGTTTTTCAGGGCGCTGTCGAGGGCGGACCTTGATTGGCGCCGGGTCGACCTCCTGCTCGCCGATGAGCGCTGGGTGCCGGAAGATGATCCAGCCAGCAATACGCGTCTGGTGAGGGAAAACCTGCTTCAGGGGCACGCTTCCGATGCGCACTTTCTCTCGCTCAAACAGCCGGGAGCCACTCCGCTGGAGGGGCTGGAGGCGGTTAAAGAGGAGCTGTCCTGTCTGACGTTGCCTCTCGATGTGGTGATCCTGGGGATGGGAAATGATGGCCACACGGCCTCGCTGTTTCCGGATGCGCCGGAATTGCCCAGGGCCATGGACCCTGATTGCCCGGATTTGGTTGCCGCGGCCACGCCGCCATCCCAACCTCATCAACGCATCAGCCTGACCCGGCCGCCACTGCGGGATGCCCGTTTTACTGCACTCCACCTCAAGGGCGGCGATAAGCTCGAGACGCTCAGGCGGGCGCTGGTGACGCCGGACGATGTGATGTCGATGCCGGTTCGTGGCTTTCTCAAGCCCGGCCTGAATGTGTTCTGGAGTCCCTGAATCCGTCGCAAATGTTCTCTGGAGAAGATCATGACCCAGCTTTCTGAATTCCATCGCGAGCGCGTCCAATCGGTGCTGCAGGCGTCGCCTCTGGTACCGGTAATCGCGATCAATCGCCTAGAGGACGCTGTGCCACTGTGCCAGGCTCTGGTGGATGGTGGTATCCCTGTACTGGAGATTACCCTGCGGACGGAGTTTGGCGTCGACGCGATCAAGGCGGTCCGTGCTGCCATTCCCGAAGCATGGGTCGGGGCGGGCACCGTTTCCAGTATTGCCCAGTACCGTCAGGTGGAGGCGGCCGGTGCCCAGTTCGTGATTACGCCCGGGGTAACCGAAGCCATTCTCGAGTTTGGATTAACGTCCGAAGCGCCACTGTTGCCCGGTATTGCTACCGTTTCGGAGTTGATGACGGGGTATGCTCTCGGCTACCGGGAGTTCAAGTTCTTCCCGGCAGAAGTCGCCGGCGGTGTGCCGGCATTGAAAGCCTTTAGCGGCCCATTTGGTGACGTCACTTTCTGCCCGACTGGCGGGATTCGCCGTGATACGGCCAGCAAGTACCTGGCGCTGAAGAATGTTCAGGCCGTAGGAGGCTCCTGGCTGACCCCGGACGACGTGGTTGCCGCCCGGGACTGGGCCCGGATTACAGAAATCGCGCGCGGGAGCCTGGCCGATCTGTGAGGCTTCAGCGAATGTCCGAGCCGACCCGGACTATTTTCATGGTGTTGGTGCCGCCCTGGGCGTTCACGTAATCGCCCTTGGTGATAATGACCAGATCTTCCTCGCTGACCACGCCCCGATTCACCAGCTCCGAAACCGCGAGGGCATTGGTGCGTTCGTTCGGGATCTTGGCGGAATCAAACGGGATGGTCTGAACGCCCCGGAACAGAACCACGCGATGCTGGGTCGAGTGGTGCCGGGAGAACGCGAAGATCGGCAGGCTCGACTTGATGCGGGACATCAGCCGGGGCGTCGCGCCGGTTTCGGTCATGCAGATGATTGCGGACACTCCTTCAAGGTGGTTTGCCGCATACATGGCCGACAGGGCAATGGCCTCATCCACCCGTTCCATGCTCTCGTGAATCCGGTGCTTTGACTGGTGCATCGATGGATGCTTTTCGGCCCCCAGGCAGATGCGAACCATTGCCTCCACGGCCTCTTTCGGGTAATCGCCCACGGCGGTTTCCGCCGACAGCATTACCGCGTCGGTGTAATCCATCACGGCATTGGCCACGTCCGAGACTTCGGCCCGGGTTGGCATGGGGCTGGTGATCATCGACTCCATCATCTGGGTGGCGGTAATCACCGCCCGGTTCAGAACCCGTGCCCGGTTGATGATATGCTTCTGAACGCCTACCAGTTCGGCGTCACCGATCTCCACCGCCAGGTCGCCCCGGGCAACCATTACGGCGTCGGAAGCCTCGATGACGGCATCAAGGGCGGCCTCGTCGTGAGCAAGCTCGGCCCGCTCGATCTTGGCCACAAGCCCGGCATCCGAACCGGCATCCTTCAGGAGTCGGCGGGCCGTGTGCATGTCCTCTGCGGTTCGCACGAAGGATACCGCCACGTAGTCGGCGCCCAGGCGGGCGGCAGTGACAATGTCCTGTTTGTCCTTTTCCGTGAGGGCGTCCGCTGAAAGGCCGCCGCCGCGCTTGTTGAGTCCCTTGTTGTTCGAAAGTGGTCCGCCTATGAGAACTGTCGAGGTGATGCTGTGATCGTTGATCGAGGTCACCTCCATCTCGATGCGGCCATCGTCCAGTACCAGAATGTCGCCTGGTTCGACGTCCTCAATAAGCTGTTCGTAATCGATTCCGACCTTCTCCTTGGTACCGGCCTCCTTGTCCATGGACGCGTCCAGAATAAAGGTCTGGCCGGCGACCAGGGTGACCTTGTTGTCAGTAAATCGTGCGATGCGAAGCTTCGGGCCTTGAAGGTCCGCCAGCAGGGCCACAAAACGGCCCTGGGCAGCGGCGGTTTCGCGGACCTGGCGTGCCCGGCCGATGTGTTCTTCGGCACTGCCATGGGAGAAGTTCAGTCGCGTTACGTCGACACCGGCACCGATGATGGCGGCGAGGGATTCGGGGGTGTCGGTCGCGGGACCGAGAGTGGCGACAATCTTGGTGCGCCTGAGCATGTGTGGTGTCCTTTGGTTGGTCGGGAGTGTTTCTCTAAGAATAGTGGAATACCTGGTGCCGGCCAGGATTACTGGCCGGCCTGGATAAGGGCTATGGCGTTATCCAGCATTCGGTTCGAAAAACCCCATTCATTATCATACCAGGCCATTACCTTAACGTGACGGCCCAGCACGCGGGTGTGATTGGCATCGAACACGCTGGACAGCGCGTTATGGTTAAAGTCCACGCTGACCAGTTTCTCTGTGTTATAGCCAAGAACGGGGCTGGCTTTGGCGGCGGCCCTGACCGCATCGTTGATCTCGTCAACGGTGGTGTCCCGGTCCGCGATGAAGCCGAAGTCCACCAGCGAGACGTTGATGGTAGGAACCCGGACCGCCAGTCCGTCGAGCTTGCCGTCGAGTTCCGGGAGCACCTTGCCAATGGCGGCGGCTGCCCCGGTTTTGGTCGGAATCATGGACTGGGTAGCTGAGCGGGCGCGGTAAAGATCCGAGTGATAGACGTCGCTGAGTTTCTGATCATTGGTGTAGGAGTGAATGGTGGTCATCAGGCCGCTTTCGATACCTACGGCCCTGTGCAGGGCTTCAGCGACAGGGGCCAGACAGTTGGTGGTACAGGAGGCGTTCGAGATCACGTCATGCTCCCGGGACAGGGTATGATGATTGACGCCGTAAACCACAGTAGCGTCGGCGTCCGGGGAGGGCGCAGAGATGATCACTTTACGGGCGCCGGCTGACAGGTGTGCGCCCGCCGCGTCGCGGCTGGTGAAAAGGCCGGTGCATTCGAACACCACGTCGACATGAAAATCCCGCCAGGGCAGATCTTCCGGGTTGCGGACGGCCGAAATGGCAATGCGGTCACCATTAACTGTCAGGGATTCCGCATCGTGGCCGACCACACCTTCAAAACGACCGTGGACGCTATCATACTTGAGCAGGTGCGCATTGGTTTCAGCATCGCCCAGGTCATTGATGGCAACAACCTGAATCTGCTTTCGGTAGTCATTTTCGTAAAGTGCCCGGAGAACATTGCGGCCGATCCGGCCAAAACCGTTGATTGCAATACGGATAGTCATCGTCCGACTCCTCGGTTGTTTGTTCGTTTGCTCTACTGTGATGTAGTAAATATAACAACAAGAAAGCGATTTTTACACGTAATCCGGGTGAAAAATCCGAAAAAAGAAAGTAAAGTTACATCTATATAGGCATCCAACCAGTCAGTTTAATGGAGCTCATCATGCACCCGATCGTTGACAGGGTTACACGGCGAATCATTGAGCGCAGTCGATCCAGCCGACAGGACTACCTCAGCCGGATGAACGAGCTGAAGACCCAATCCCCCCATCGCAGCAGCCTTTCATGCGGCAACCTGGCGCATGGTTTTGCGGCTTGCGCTCCCGGTGACAAGGACACGCTTAAGTTCATGAACAAGGCCAACGTCGCCATCGTGTCTGCCTACAACGATATGCTTTCGGCCCATCAGCCCTATGAAAAGTTCCCGGATATTATTCGGGAAGCGGCCCACAGCATGGGGTCAGTGGCACAGTTTGCGGGTGGTACGCCGGCCATGTGCGATGGCGTGACCCAGGGGCAGCCGGGCATGGAGCTGAGCCTGTTTTCCCGTGACACCATTGCCATGAGCACCGCCGTGGCACTCAGCCACAATATGTTTGACGCCACCTTGCTGCTGGGCATCTGCGACAAGATCGTGCCCGGGCTGCTGATTGGTTCACTGAGCTTCGGCTATCTGCCGACCATCCTGGTTCCGGCCGGGCCCATGCCCTCGGGACTGCCGAATAAAGAGAAGCAGCGCATCCGACAGCTATACGCCGAAGGCAAGGTCGGCAGGGAGGAATTGCTGGAGGCCGAGAGCAAGTCCTACCACAGCCCCGGTACCTGTACCTTCTATGGCACAGCCAACAGCAATCAATTGCTGGTTGAGGTTATGGGCCTGCATTTGCCCGGTGCCGCCTTCGTGAATCCCGGAACCCCGCTGCGGGATAAACTGACCCGGGAGGCGACCGAGCAGGTTATTCGCTTGTCCAAACCCCACGGCGGCGAGCTCGGCCTGGGCGATATGGTTGACGAGAAAAGCATAGTCAATGCGCTGGTTGCTCTGCTGGTGACCGGAGGATCGACCAATCACACCATTCACTGGATCGCCATTGCACGGGCCGCGGGAATCATCATCGACTGGAACGACTACGCGGAGCTGTCCTCGGTGGTGCCCTCCATGACCCGTATCTACCCGAACGGCGAGGAAGATGTGAATGCCTTTCATGAGGCTGGCGGCACACCCTTTCTGATCCGTGAGCTGCTGGACGGCGGGTATCTGCACAACGACGTCGAGACTGTCACGGGGCATGGTCTTGACCGGTACACCCGGCACCCCGTTCTGGAGGGTGACAAGCTGGCGTGGCAGCCGGCACCGGCAAAAAGTCTGCGTCCCGAAGTGCTCAGTTCGGCAGCCGAGCCCTTTGCCCCGGACGGCGGGCTGCGTGTTCTGGATGGCAATCTGGGGCGGGGCGTTATCAAGGTGTCGGCGGTGGCGGAGGAGCACCGCAGAGTGGAAGCTCCCGCGGTGGTTTTCAATGATCAGAACGAACTGAAAGCAGCGTTCGATGCCGGCGATCTGGATAAGGACTGCATCGTGGTTGTGCGCTTCCAGGGGCCAAAGGCCAACGGCATGCCGGAGTTACATAAACTGACGCCGTATCTGGGTGTGCTTCAGGATCGGGGCTACAAGGTCGGGTTGGTGACCGACGGCAGGATGTCCGGCGCTTCAGGCAAGGTGCCCGCAGCGATTCATGTATACCCGGAGGCGCTTGACGGCGGTCCGTTGGCACGGGTCAGGGACGGGGATCTGATCTGCCTCGATGCGCTGGCTGGGCGTCTCAGCATTGAGGTCGACCATCACGAATTTTCCGAACGTGGCTCGGAACAAGTCAACTTGAAGGGCTATCATACTGGCTACGGTCGGGAGTTGTTTGGCTGGATGCGCCGATCTGCGAGCACGCCCGAGGAAGGTGCCAGCTTTTTCTGGAATCACAACGCATGACAGCAAGTCAGTACGCCCTGGTCGGCGATATTGGTGGAACCAACGCCCGATTTGCTCTGGTCGAGCCCGGTCGAGTCCGGCCCGAGGCAATTGAGATCCTGCCGTGCGGCGACTACGGCAATCTCGATGACGCCGTGGTGAGCTACCTCGAACGCACCGGTGTGGCTGCGGTTTCCGAAGCCTGCCTGGCCGTTGCTTCGCCGGTGAGTGGTACGCGGGTGCGGATGACCAATAATCACTGGTGCTTCGATACCGACGAGATCCGTTCCCGATTTGGCTGGCAGTCGTTCAAGGTCATCAATGACTATACGGCGATGGCGCTGGGGGTGCTCCACGTTGGCTCCGAGCAGTTGGTCCATGTTTGTGGCGGCCCGGGCGATAAGCGACGGCCGCGTCTGGTGATGGGGCCAGGTACCGGCCTTGGTGTGTCGGGACTTGTGCCGCTAACCCAAGGGTGGGTTCCATTGATCACCGAGGGTGGGCACGTGGATTTTGCGCCCACGGATGATATCGAAATGGATATCCTGCGCATCCTGCAAGCCCGCTTTGGTCGAGTGTCTGTGGAGCGGATTCTGTGCGGTCAGGGGTTGTTGAATCTTTACCAGGCGCACGGGCAAATTCAGGGGGTTGCCACACCGCTGGATGCGCCGGAAAAAGTTACTGCAGCGGCACTGGCGCAAGCGGACGCCCTGGCGCGCCACGCACTGCGTCACTTCTGCGAAATCCTCGGCCGCGTTGCCGGTAATGCCGTGCTGACCTTGGGCAGCACCGGCGGCGTATACCTTTGCGGGGGTATCCTGCCGCGTATTCTGGATTTCTTTCTGGAGAGCCCGTTCAGGACCGGGTTTGAGGACAAGGGGCGCATGCGCCCACTGGTCGAGCGCACCCCGGTTTATGTGGTGACCGAGCCCTACACAGGTCTTCTGGGCGCGGCCGAGGCCCTGCGTAATCCGGAGGTCCAGGCCCTTTGACCGGACCACGGTTCTGATTACAGGTAATGAATCAGTTGCTCCCGGTCGAACCGGTACTGCTGGTTGTAAACGCCATTTTCCGCCCGTTTGCCGGCGGCCAGTACCATGGTGACCAGGCCTTTTCTCGGAATCTTCAGTAGTTTTTTCACCCGGCATTCATCGAAGCCTTCCATCGGGCAGGAGTCGTAGCCGTGTGCCCGGAGGGCCAGCATCAGGTTCTCTGCGGCCAACGCCGTCGATTTGGTGGCCCAGACTTTCATTTCATTCGCTGAATAGGGGCCACGCGGAACAGGGCGGGACAGCCCAACCACGTACCCGGCCGCTTTCTTGGCAACGCCCAGTAAACCGAGTGGTCCCTGGTTGTAATGGATTGGGGCAATCCGGCGGTAGTATTTTTCGACAATTGGCGGGAGTTTTTCTTCGGGCCATTCCTCGACCGCACGGCGGGCGTGGTTTCGCCAGGTGTCGGTGCGGGCAACGATGGCGATCAGGACCGGAGCCGTTTTCGCCGCGTTCTGGCCCAGGCAGGCCTCGGCCAGACGGGTTTTCAGTTCCGGTGTGCGCACCACATAAAACTCCCAGGGCTGCAGGTTACTCGAGTTGGGAGCGAGTGTGGCGAGCTCGAGGCAGTCAGCCAGGACGTCGTCCGGCACCGGTTCGTTCTTGAACCGACGTATCGAGCGTCGGGTGCGTACCACCTTGCGAAACTCTTCCACATCGATATCCGGGAGAGCGCCTGCCTTAGCGTTCATAATGGTTCCTTTTGTGTTTATGTCGCACTATGGTTACGGGAAACCGAGAGCTATGCAATTGCCGGGATGATGTTTGACCGATGACTGACAATCTTGCCGACTTACCGTTCCAGGAGCTGGTCCGACGGGTGCGGGCCTGCACCCTCTGCAGCGACGTTCTGCCCTGCGGCCCCCGGCCGGTTGTGCAGCTCTCGGAATCGTCGCGCATTCTGGTGGTCGGGCAGGCGCCCGGTCGCCGCGTTCACGACACGGGACTGCCGTTCAATGATCCCAGTGGAGACCGGTTGCGCGACTGGATGGGGGTGACGCGGGACACCTTTTACGATGAGCAGAAACTGGCTATCTTGCCCATGGGGTTCTGTTACCCGGGAACCGGAAAGTCCGGTGATCTGCCCCCGCGCCCGGAATGCGCACCGGCCTGGCGACAGGTGCTGCTCGATCGTTTACCGGACATTGCATTGACGCTGGTGATTGGTCGTTACGCCCATGCCTGGCACCTTCCGGACGGAGAGTCCTCGGTGACCGGCAATGTGAAGAACTGGAAACGCTACTGGCCGGAGGTTGTGCCAATGCCGCACCCCAGTCCCCGCAACAATTTGTGGTTACGTCGGAATCCCTGGTTTGAAGCGGTCACTGTCCCTGCACTGAGGGAGCGGGTTGCCGCGATCCTTGTAGAAGCCTGATCGTCAGGCGCTGTGATAAACGAACGTCTCGTTCGGACTCGCTGACTGTTGCCCTTGAAGGACGCTGTTCAGGGTATCCACATCCCGCTCCGTCGCATAGAGCCCCTGCTTGGTCCGGCGCCACAGAATGTCATCGGCATCCATGGCCCATTCGGCTTCCATGAGATAGCGAACCTCGGCGGCATAGAGCGTGCCTGCGAAGTGCTGGCCGAGATCTTCCACTGAGGAGCAGTCGCGTAGGAAGGTGTAGGCGCAGGTCCCGTAGGTTCGAACATACCGGCTGATCAGGTTTTCCGGTAACCAGGGAAAGTCGTGATGTAACTGCGCCGACAGGTTTTCCTGGTTGTCGAAATCTCCTCCCGGCAAAACGGCGTTTTTGGTCCAGCGGCCGCCCGCGTTGGGAAAGAACTGGCACAGCTTGTCAGTGGCAGCTTCCGCCAGTTTCCGGTAGGTCGTAATCTTGCCTCCGAACACCGAAATCAACGGTGCCTTACCCGGTTCACTGTCGATTTCAAAGGAATAGTCCCGAGACGCTTTCTGCGCGTTCTCCTCCTCGCCGTCCGTGAGCGGGCGCACCCCGGAATAGGACCAGACAACGTCATCGGCGTTGAGTTGCCGCTTGAAATGGGCGTTTACGATGTCCAGCAGGTATTCGGTTTCCTCCGGGGAAATTCGCGCCTGCTTTGGATCGCCCTCGTAATCGACGTCCGTGGTGCCCACCAGTGAAAACTGGTCTTCGTAGGGAATCACAAACACGATGCGTTCATCTTCGTTTTGCAGGATGTAGGCTTCAGTGCCCTTGTTCAGTCGCGGTAAAACGATGTGGCTGCCCTTGACCATCCGTATCATCTTTGGCGCCGGCATGGAGAGGGTTTCTCCGAAAAGCTGGCTCACCCAGGGGCCAGTTGCGTTGACGATGGTTCGGGTAGTGACGGTGGTTTCGGAGCCGTCGCGCATGTCCTTGAGCGTTACGGTCCAGTCGTTGGCGCCCCTGTCGGCCTTTACGCATTTGGTCCGGGTCATGATCCTGGCGCCGGATTGCTGTGCTTTTTTTGCCGTCAGTACGACCAGCCGGGCGTCGTCCACCCAGCCATCGGAATATTCGAATCCCTTGGTGAGCTCCGGTTTCAACGGATCGGAGCTGTCGAATCTGATCGAGCGGGAGCCCGGCAGCAGTTCACGTTTTGCCAGATGGTCGTAGAGAAAAAGCCCGGTCCGTATCATCCAGGCCGGTCGCAGGTGAGGGCGGTGAGGCAGCCGGAAGCGCATGGGCCACATGATATGCGGGGAATTCCGGAGCAGCGATTCGCGCTCGGCAAGCGCCTCGCGAACGAGCCGGAACTCGTAATGCTCCAGGTAGCGCAACCCACCATGGATCAGTTTGCTGCTGCTGGACGACGTGGCCGAGGCCAAGTCGTTCATCTCACACAGAAGGACCCTGAGACCGCGCCCTGCCGCGTCCATGGCGATACCCGTACCGTTGACGCCGCCACCGACGACAACAACGTCAAAAGTGTCCTGTTCCTTGGTCATGGCTGGTCTGTCTCTCCCTCTGTGGAAAAAGTGCGGCCCTGAGTTGCACACTTTTCATTCGACTTCGGGCATTATGCGAAAGTCTAAAATATTCGTAAAGGAAAAATAAGAAAAAAAACGAAAATTCCAGGGCGGTGCGAAGCCGATGGCCGATCAGACGATGTGGAGTTTCACGTTGTGTTCGGTCAACAGTTGCCGGATGTCCAGTGGGGGCTGGGCGTCGGTGAAAACGTGGTTGGCCTGGGTGATGTTGCCCAGTCGGACCATGGCGTTCCGGCCAAATTTGGTGTGGTCTGCGGCGAGAAGCACCTGGTCGGAATTGGCAATAATTACCTGGGCCACGCGGACTTCACGGTAGTCAAAGTCAAGCAGGGAACCGTCGTCGTGGATGCCGCTGATGCCGATGATGCCGAAATCCATTTTGAACTGGTTGATGAAATCGCGGGTCGCCTCACCGACAATGCCGCCGTCGCGATTGCGAACCTCGCCACCGGCAATGATGACGTGGAAATCTTCCTTCGCGGAGAGGATGGAGGCGACGTGCAGATTGTTGGTCACGATCTGGAGGTTGTTCCTGACCAGCAGGGCCTTGGCGATGGTTTCGGTGGTGGTGCCGATATTGATAAACATGGAGGCGTTGTCGGGGATCATTTCCACGAGAGCCTCGGCAATCCGTTCCTTCGCTTCCAGATCCATGATCTTGCGGGCCTGGTAAGCGGTATTGACCGTGCTCGAGTCGATGCCGGCACCGCCGTGGTGGCGGCGAAGTTTCTGTTCCTTGGCCAGTTCGTTGAGGTCCCTGCGAATGGTTTGAGGCGTTACCTTGAACTGATCGACCAGCTGCTCCGTGGTTACAAAGCCCTTCTGTTGAATCAGCTCCATAATCAGGTCCTGTCGGCGACGCTGTGCCATTCACATTACCTCAGCATTGTTAATTGTTCTGATACGAAAATCGTGCCGCTTTTGAACATGCCCCGAGTTTAGTGTTTTTCAGGAGGTTATGCAGCTTTTGTGGCGGTCTGACCAGGCCCGGTTTGCGGATTCTTGCGATCCCGGTTGGCATTTATGTTCAAAAAGGTAAAAATACGAACAAATAAGAAAGCAAGGACGACCAGAACATGCGCCAGTACATACTTTCGATTGATCAGGGCACCACCAGTTCCAGGGCCATTCTGTTTGATCTGCAAGGCAACCCCCGTCATTCGCAGCAGGAAGAGTTCCCCCAGCATTTTCCAGCCAGCGGCTGGGTTGAGCACGACCCCGAGGATATCTGGAGTTCTGTTCAACGAACGATTGCCCGTGTTCTGGCAGACGGTTGTGAGCCCAGCGATCAGGTACTCGCCGCAGGCATTACCAATCAGCGGGAAACCACCCTGTTGTGGGACCGGCAGACCGGGGAGCCGGTGTATCGGGCCATAGTCTGGCAGGATCGGCGAACAGCCGCGTACTGTGAAATCCTCAAGAAACAGGGTGCAGAGCCTTGGGTGAATGACAAAACCGGTCTGCTGATCGACCCCTATTTCTCGGCCACGAAGATTCGCTGGATTCTGGACAATGTGCCGGGGACCCGCGAACGGGCGGAGCGCGGGGAGCTTGCGTTCGGCACCATCGACAGCTTTCTGCTCTGGCGCCTGACCGGCGGCCGGGAACACCGAACCGATGCCACTAATGCCAGCCGCACCCTGTTGTTCAATATCCATTCCCAGACCTGGGATCCCGAGTTACTGGAACTGTTCGGAATACCGGCGTCTCTGTTGCCAGAGGTTATGGACTCGGCCGATGAGTTTGGACAGGTGACCGAGGGGGGAGCTCTGAACGGTGTTTCGGTGCTGGGGATCGCCGGGGACCAGCAGGCGGCGCTGTTCGGACAGACCTGTTTTAACAAGGGGATGGCCAAGAGCACCTATGGCACCGGGTGCTTCCTCATGCTGAATACCGGCGACAAAGCATTGAGGTCGGAACACCGGTTGCTGACGACGGTGGCGTATCGGGTAAAGGGTAAACCGACCTATGCGCTCGAAGGCAGCATCTTTGTTGCGGGGGCCGCTATCCAGTGGTTGCGCGACGGGCTCCGGCTAATTGGCGATGCCTGTGAGACCGAGCCGCTGGCGGAGGGCACTCCGGTGGACCACGGCGTGTACCTTGTACCGGCGTTCACCGGGCTCGGGGCGCCGTATTGGGATCCCAACGCACGCGGTGCGATTTTTGGACTGACCCGAGATACTGGCATCCGGGAGATCGTAACGGCCGGGCTGCAATCGGTCTGCTATCAGACCAAGGATCTCCAGAAGGCAATGGAACGGGACGGTATACGTCCGGTGACGCTCCGAGTGGATGGCGGCATGGTGGCCAATAGCTGGGTGCTGCAGTTTCTCGCGGACGTTCTGGGTGCGCGGGTAGATCGGCCATCGTTGGTCGAGACCACGGCCTTGGGCGCCGCTTACCTTGCCGGTCTGCAGGCGGGGGTATACGGCTCGCTGGAGGAGCTGGCCGGGCTCTGGCGCTGTGATCGGAGCTTCGAGCCGGAGATGAGCAAAGGTGATCGCGACCGGCTCTACGAGGGGTGGACCCGGGCCGTGGAAAAGCTCTGAACGGTCCAGCCTGGCCCGGGTCCCGTGGTCGCCAACCGGCACCAATGTTCCCGACTATCCAAAGCTGGCCCAGCTGTGGTGGCAGTATATCGCCCAGGCTGCCGAACGAGAAACATCAAGGCAAATCGGTTCCCCGCCGGGAGCTCCTGAAAACCTGGGAAGCCGCTCGCCAGAGCTGATGCCCTGACTGATAGCCCGCCGCCTGTGGGACTTCCCGGGCGGCGGGTTGCCTGCCTTCTCTCTTTGGCACCAGAACCGGTGCCGTCCTCAGAGTGTCAATGGCTTGCCGGCCTGGGCACGCCGCTCTTCCCATTCGGCACGGGTCTGAGCTGCCTCGTTACCCGGCATGGAATCAATGATACTGAAGTAATCGGAACTGTACTGGTCCGCGACAACGGTGTTGCGAGGCTTGACCCTGACCACATACACGGTCTGCTCGTTCTGGTGGTCGAAATCGCGCCAGTGCTGTTCATCCTTCAGGAAAGTGTAACGGTGTCCCTCCAATGCGGCGCGGACCCGGGCCGTGTTGGTGGTACCGGCACGTTCCACTGCGTCCTTGTACTGGTAGACGATGCTGTAGGCCGATGCTGCGGCAGACGATGGCCGCATCTCGTAGCGACTCGAAAAGGCCTCGACGAATTCCTTGCCCCGAGGGTAGTTTTTCTCATACGGCGCATTCCACACCCAAGGGGCACCACCCACGATGCCTTCCATGATGGTCGGACCGACCTGGCGGGCCATCCCGAGGGTCAGGTTTGGCACCACAATCTGGACTTTGTCTTTCAGGCCCATTTCGTAGGCGACATTGAGAGCACGAACCATGTCATCGCCGAACAGCACCAGCATCAATACCTTGGCGTCGCTCGCGGCGGCTTGTTCCAGCGCCTGGCGGAAATCAGTGATCAAGGCTCGTGGGAACGGCGTCTTTACACCCGGGTGATCGCTGGTGTCCTCGGTCTCGGAGAACTTGCGCACCGATTCCTCAACGGACCAGCCCCAGGTGTAGTCGGCAGTGATGTAGAAGTACTTTTCGCCGGCGTGGTTGCGTTTGAGGTACTGACTCAGTGCCTTGGCGGTCATCCAGGCGTTGTAGGGCTCCCGGAACATGTGGCTGTGGCCCTCGCTGCCGGTGGTGGCGTTGGAGTAGGTGAGGGTGCCGAAGTAGAGCCGGTCGCGTTCCCGCGCCGCCTTACCGGATGCAATGGCCACGGCGCTGGAGACTCCACCGAAGACCATCTCCGCACCTTCCCGGTCGATCAGTTCGGCGGTATTCTTTGCGCCCTGTGCCGGCTCGCCGCGGGTGTTGCGGATCACCAGTTCCAGTTGCCGTCCCAGCACACCCCCGGCCTTGTTGATCTCATCCACCGCAAGGAAAGTGCCGAGCCGTTGTTGCAGGCCCTGGTCCTTGTAACGGCCGGTCTGGGGGTAGTTCAATCCAATCTTGAGGGTTTCTGCTGTTACCGTGGTACCTGCAAGCAACAGCAGGCAGACAGAAAAGAGTGCTTTTCTGAAGGTCATCGATGTTAGCCTCCGGCTTACCGTTCCTGTAGTCGGCGGAACGGCGGGTTATTTTTGTTCGATTGTTAACCGGAAGCTAGTGTCGGCGTTGATCCACAAGCCAACAATGGGACCAAGGTGGAAGTTTTGGTAACAAATTGTAGATCCGCAAAAAGGCCCTGAATGCCTCGCTGTCAGTTTTGGCCAAAAACCCGTTCCTCCTTGAACCGGTAGTAACCGGCGGCTTCCTCGGACCGGATAACCTCTGCCATGTCCTTGCCGAAAACGTCCTCTGTGAGTTGATCCAGCGCTTCCTGGCGTTCGGGCCCCTGATCGTACTTGTCCAGAATGGCTTCCCGTTTGGCCTGGTAACGGTCGCCCTTGCTCCAGCGTTCGTCCCGGGTGCGGTCGAGGTTGCCCCAGCGGTCGAGGGCCTCCTCGTCCATGCCCAGCTCCGACCGAATGCCGCGAAGGGTCGCGTAGCGTTCTGAGACTGGCTGCTGGTGCAGGGAAGACTGCACCGAAGGCAAGCTGAGGAACCGGTCGGTCAGTTCCTGCCGCCGGTTTTCAAGTACGCGGTTGGCTTGCTCCCCATAGGTCTGTTCGATGGCGTCGGTGTACGCCCGGGCCTTGTTGAGGGGGGTGCCTTCGACCGACTCAATACTCTGGAGCGACTGCGACAATGCCTGATTCTGCAGTTCTGCCTGCCAGATCAGCTCCGCGTCCTCTCCGAACAGTTCCCGGCGTTTGGCCCAGATGAAGTCTCGCCGCTCTCCGGGAGCCATTGCCCTCAAGGCATATCGCTCCTGTTCCATGAAGGACTGGTAGGCAAGCAGGGCGGTCAACCGTTCCCTAAGTGCCCCATGGTGGTCCGGAAACCACGTTTGCAGAAGCGCCAACAGGTTCTCATGCCAGTGTTCCGGATCAATGGTGGAGAGGTAACGGATCATCTCCTCCAGCATGCGGATCTGGGATTTCGGCTGATCCAGGTGACTGCCATAGGTCGCGAGCAACTGGTCGTGGACCTGTTCAAGTTCGGTGTTGTCGGCGTCGACCGGCATCTCCGGTGCGGGTTCGGGTGCATCCGCAATAACTGGCTGGGATTCTGGCTTGGCCGGGGAAGCGTCGGGTGTCGGTGTGCCAGCACTGGTCGCATACCAGGCGAACGCGGCAATGCCCAACACCAGACTTGTCAGGGCCAGACCCTGGACTTTGGTCGGTTTCACGTTGACCACCTTTCGTTGTTGTTCTGTGGATCGGTTGTGTCCTTTCCAGACTGCCGTGAGTTTTCGCGCGTGCCAACCTCAACCCGGAGCCTGATCCGATCAATTCTGCAGGTCGTGACTGCAGTCACACAAAGACAGCGGCAGATCAGATAGAAATGGAGTGTCTGTGGTCGCAGACGCCTCGGTATTCTGGACGGTGACGTTTTGCCGTTCGTGCCGCGAGGATTCAGGGAGAGATTCAAGGGAGATGGAAACCTACCCGTGGGGATGTCGGTGACAAGGCAACCCCCAGGCAGCAAGTACCGTGGTTAGGCTCACAACAAAAACAAGAGACTAACAACAATGAAGAACCCAAGTGCCCTGAAAAAAATCGGTGCCGTCGCGGTGTGTGCAGCCGGCATCATCTTCTCATCCCCGGTTCTGGCCCGTGACGCCAACAAGACCCAGTTTCCCGTCGTGTTTGCCCACGGTATGTCGGGCTTCGATGACATCCTCGGTTACGACTACTGGGGTGATGACTACGGCACCTTCGTGCTCGATCCCTGTGACAAGTTGTTCGAAACCAATTGCAACGGCGACATCAACGACAACCAGCGCAGTTTCGTGTCGTCGGTGACCCCGTTCCAGAGCTCGGAAGTCCGTGGCTATCAGCTGGCAAACAACATCGAAAGTTACATGGCGACGTCGGGCGCCAGTCAGGTCAACATCGTGTCGCACTCACAGGGTGGTATCGATGCCCGCAAGGCGGCCCGACTGCTGCGTGAGCGCAAGGGTTACCGGGTCGTGCAAACTCACGTCAGTATCTCCTCTCCGCATCGCGGCTCGTCTGCAGCAAAATTCATTCTGGATTATTACGCCAACTCGGTGACCGAGACACTCGCGAACTACTTCGGTGATGTGATCTACGGCAGCGGCAACGACGCAATCGCGGGCGCAAAGCAACTGGTCTATAACGATTACGACCCCAATGACGGTGTCATCACCGGCATGAAGGCGTTCAATCAGAAATATCCGTCCAGCACCAGCTACGTGGCCAACTCGGTGTCGCTGATGACCGCCCAGGATGGCAGTAGCGTAAACCCGGCGCTATGGCTCTTGTCGGAGCTGATCTATGACATTGATGGCGACGGCTATTGCTACGACGATTGCAATAACGACGGTGCCGCGGGCCAGGGCGATGGCAATCCCAATGAACGGGATGATGACGGGCTGGTAGGAATCAACAGCCAGCAGCAGGGCTATCGCATGGAGTACGCCGAATGTTGGGGCTGCCTGGATTACGTCTGGGAGCGGACCAGCCTGGGCTATGTGTCTGACATCAACCATCCCAACAGCACCCAGATGACCTCATCGGCCTATGTGATTAACCAGGATCACCTGGACGTCGTGGGTGTGGGTCCGGACACCTTCGATGAAATGGAGTTCTACGCCGCCATCACGGATTACATCGCCGATCGTGGAAACTGACATCGGTCCCAATGCCAGTTGGGGCCGGTACCATGCCGGCCTCAGCCTGGTGTGTCTTCAGCTCAAAAAGTAGACGCGACACCTTTGTGTGGGCCGGTTCAGGTCCGGCTGGAAGCCGGTCGAGCCAGTGCGAGACCGATACTGGCCAGGCCGGAGCCCGCGAGCGCACCGACAAACGGCATCAGGGTGGGAATGCTGCCCGGAAAACTGGCCGCCTCGAGTCCTGCCATGACCGAACCGCCGGTAATCCAGCCGGGGAGTATGGCCCCGAGCAGGCCCGCCAGGCCGCCAAAGATGGCCGCTGTCGTGGTCATCCGGGACCACAGGCCCAACAGCACCGGCAATACGGCGGTTGCACACAGCAAATCGGCAATCAGGAACAGCCTGAGCACTGAGATACCCTGCAACGCCACCAGCACCACCGGGATCATCAGTGCGACGGTGATCCAGCGAGCGGAGGTTATGGAGAGCCCGCGTTTTTCGGTTACCGCCAGAGAGGCCAGCGCGTTCTGCAGTGTGTCCACCGAGGAAGCCACCAGGGTTATGGCGAGAATCAGGGCCGGGAGGGTCAGCCAGGCTGGCGCCTCGCCCAGCAGGGCAAAGAATGGGATCGGCGGGCTGCCAAGGTCGGCACCGCTGAGAGAGGCCAGGATGCCCAGCCCACCGACGACCGCCACCACGATAACGGTGATCAGTCCGCCCAGGGCCGCACCGCGACTCAGGCTGCCGGTATCGCGGGCCGACCAGAGTCTCTGCCAGTACCCTTGGTGAAACAGGTTGGCGGCTGTCACCGCAATGATGAGGGTGAGCGCGACGCTGAGCGCGCTGGTTGCAGGCACCTCGGGCAGTCGGGAGGTGGATAGCTCGGGGAGCTGTCCGAGGCCGATAAAGCCGACAATGGCCAGCAGGCCAATCAGCAGGAAGGCCTGCCACTGGTCGGTTACGATGCTGGCGCGCAACCCGCCCCAAGCGGTATAGATCAGGGTGGTCAGCGCGACGCCGAGCACCACAAGATTGCCGTTGATGCCGGAAAGCAGGGAGGTTATCGCCCCGATCGCCGTCAGTTCCGCGGTCAGGAAACACAGCATGTACAACACGGAGATCAAAGAAACATAGTGGCGCACGCCGCGGCCGTAGCAGGCCTGGGCAAATTCCCCGATGCTGCGGCCTTCCGGCAGCCGCCGTCGGATTGCGGGCCCGCAATAGGCGAACACGATGAAGGGCAGGGCCGCACCGATGGCGTAGCCTGCGAGCGCCAGGGGACCGACCAGGGCACCGACTTCGGGCGGCGCAAACAGAATCCAGCCACCCATGCCGGACGCCAGGAAAGACAGGCCCAGTGCTCTTGCACCCTGGGTATTGCGTGCGGTTACGTAGTCGTCCAGGCCGCCATCGGCGAGTCGGGCTCTCAGGCCCAGCCAGGTAAAAACGAGCAGCGCAGCGGTCAGCGCTGCCACGGTGGTATAGAGCATCCCAAATCTCCGCCGGTCACAGGGCAGGCAATAGTGCCATATCCCGCTGTCAGCGGCGAGCCTGGGGTGCTCTGAGTGATGCCCCCTGTCAGGTTTTGGCGGCTTCCGCGGCCTTTATCCGAACGTAACTGCCGGGCGCCTCCTCAAGAACCTCCAGATTTCCATCCCCCGGAAACCGTGCGGTGACCGTCTCCCCGGCATACTGACCGAGCCACTCGAACCAGTGCGGCCACCAGGAACCAGGGTGGTGGTCTGCCCCGGCAAACCAGGTGTCTGCATCGGCCGGCAGGGAGTCGTTGGTCCAATAACCGTATTTCTCGCGGTACGGCGGATTCACCACCCCGGCGATATGCCCGGAGCCGGAGAGTACGAAGCGAACCTGTCCGCCATGCACCAGGGCGCCCTGGTAGGTGGCCTTCCATTTGGCGATATGATCCTGTCGGGCGGAAAGGAAGAAGGAAGGCACGTCAATCTCCCGCAGGTTGATCGATTCGCCATTCAGGGTCAGGGAGTCCGGCTCGATCAGGCGATTGTTCAGGTACATCTCCCGCAGATAGAAGCTGTGCATTCGGGCCGGAAGGTTGGTGCCGTCGGTGTTCCAGTACAGGATGTCGAACGCCGCCGGCTTTTCACCTTTCAGGTAATGGTTGGTCCAGAATGACCAGAATAGTTCGTTTTCCCGCAACAGATTGAAGGTGAAGGCCATGGCCCGGCCATCCAGGTAGCCTTTGCGCTCCAGCATCCGCTCGATTCCACGGATCGAATGGTCGTTAATAAAAACGCCGATCCCGCCCGGATCCGAGAAATCCAGAAGTGTGGTGAAGTAGGTGGCGCTGATGATGGGTTTCCGACGCTTCTTTTTCAGCCAGGCCAGTGTCGAGCCGAGCAGAGTTCCGCCGACGCAGTAACCAATGGCATTCATACGGTCCTCGCCCGTGGCCTCGGTTACCGCAGCCATGGCCTCCAGTGGGCCCTGTCGCATGTAGTCATCCCAGCCCTTGTCCCGAAGTGACGGGCCGGGGTTGCGCCATGAAATCACAAACACCGTCTGGCCCTGGTTGACCAGCCACTGAATGAACGAGTTCCGGGCGGTCAGGTCGAGGATGTAATACTTGTTGATCCACGGGGGCACGATCAGCAGAGGCTGTTTGCTCACCGTCTCTGTTGCGGGCATGTACTGGATCAGCTGCATCAGCTCATTCTGGTAGACAACCTTGCCCGGTGTCGTTGCCAGATTCCGACCCACCTCAAAGGCCGAGCGGTCGGTCATTCCGACGTTGAACAGTGACGGATTCTGGCGCAGGTCCTCGAACAGCTGGCGCCCACCGTCAACGAGGTTCAGGCCCTTGCGCTCCCACGTGATTCTGAGCACTTCGGGATTGGTGACGGGGTAGTTCGAGGGCGACAGCGCGCTGGTGAGTTGGCGGGCGTAGAAGAGCATCTGATCCCGTCCACTGGGGGGGAGTCCTTCCATCTGTTCCACCCACTTGAGAAAGGCACGGCTATTGATCAGGTAGGCCTGATGCAGGACATCAAAAGGCAAATGCCTGTGCCAGTCGTCGGCCTGGAATCGGCGGTCGTCCTTCTCCGCCTCTATCACCGGCTGCTTTTCCCTGCCGGTCAGTCGGGCCAGGGTGTAGTAGCCCAAAGCGAGATGCTTGCGGCCAAGGTCGAGTTCGGCGCTGGCGAACCGCAGCGGGTGCAGCAGGAGGTCCTCGGCCATGGTGCGGTAGGCGTCCGACATTTCCGTCAGCGTGGAAAGTGAGGCGTCGTCCATCACGCCACTGTCGCCAAGCCATTTCTCCAGCTGTTGCTGGCCTTGTCGAAAATTGGTTTCAAAACCGTTGATCAGATGGCTGGTGGTTTTGCTGAGCAGATCCAGACCGAACATAGCAGCACTCTCATTACCAAAGGCAGAACAGCCGGAGCGGGCAAACCCCGGACCGGCTGCGTTTTTAACACTGGGTCAGGCCGCGGTCTTGCCGCTGGAACCAGACTTGGATGCCGCCGGTTTGGCTTTAGCCGTTTCGGCCTTTGGGGTGTCGAAGGCTTGCTGGATCTGTTCCCGGGCCTCGGTGAAATAGTCCTGCCATGCTTTCCAGTCGGCCGTGAACTGCTCGCTCAGGGATTTCAGGGTTTCCGCCTGATCTCCGGTCAGGGTTTTCAGTCCGTCGAGATCTCGTACTTCCGAGACTTTCTTCGCCTGTTCCGTGGCGACATCCGCGTAGCGTCGGAATGCGTCCATCTGCATTTCCGCGGCCTTGCTGAACTGCTCGATCAGGGTTTCGTTGAAGCGGCTGGCTTTTTCAAACATCTCATTATTCATGCTGACAACTCCTTTGTTGGCATAACGGTTGAGTGGCTATTCTGCCCGAGCTCGCCGCGAACAAATTTGACAGGCGTCAAGCCCGTGTTCGGCTTATGCTTTAGGGTGTGGCATTAACGGTTGAATGCCTGATTTTCCCGCTGGCAGGAGGCGCCTGATGAGTAATCGGAAAGCAGAACTTGAAACACTGCGGGCTGACCTGAAGGTCCGGTTGTCCCGTTTTGAAGCTCACCAACACCGGGAAGACGGAGCTCTGGACAAGGATTTCGAGGAGCAGGCGAGTCAGACCCAGAACGATGAGGTGGTGGATTCGCTTGAGGTGGAAACCCGCGAGGAGCTTGCCCAGATTGAACGCGCGCTCGAGCGCATCGAGAACGGGATTGGTGATGAGTGTGAGTCCTGCGGTGAGCCGATTGATCCTCGTCGTCTGCAGGTGCTGCCGTATACCACCCTTTGCGTTGATTGTGCTGAAGACTGACCGACATCGGGACCAGGGACGGTACTGATGGATCCGCAACCTGTATTTCACACCCGGGGCCTGACCAAATCCTATGATCTGGGCGAGGTTCAGGTCCATGCCTTGCGCGGGGTTGATCTGGATCTCTACGCCGGGGAACTGGTCGTTATGCTGGGGGCATCGGGTTCGGGTAAATCCACGCTGGTCAACATTCTCGGTGGCCTGGATGTGCCGACCTCTGGGGAGGTCCGGTACCGGGACGTTGATCTGAACAACGCCGGGGATCGTGAACTCACACATTACCGGCGTGACCACGTTGGTTTCGTATTCCAGTTCTATAATCTCATTCCCAGTCTCACAGCGTGGGAGAATGTCGCCGTCGTCACTGAGATTGCGACACGGCCCATGACCCCCGAGGCTGCATTGGATCTCGTGGGCCTGCGGGACCGAATGCATCATTTTCCCGCCCAGCTGTCCGGCGGGGAACAACAACGGGTCGCCATTGCCCGGGCCGTTGCCAAGCGCCCGGACGTACTTCTGTGTGATGAGCCAACCGGAGCCCTGGACTCGCAGACCGGCATTCTCGTGCTGGAGGCGCTGGAAAGTGCCAACCGGGAAACCGGGACCACGACCGTCATTATCACCCACAATGCGTCGATTGCCGGTATGGCGGACCGGGTGATTACCCTGTCCGATGGCAACATCAGTGGTGAACGGCGGAACAGTGAACGCCAGCCACCACACACCCTGAGCTGGTAGGGCGATGACTTCCGCGTTGGCGACCAAGGTACGCCGGGAACTCTGGCAGATGAGGGGGCAGGTATTTGCCATCGCTCTGGTGATTGCCGGTGGCGTCGCCGTGTGCGTGATGTCGCTGGTGGCCTATTCCTCACTGTCTGCCACTCGCGGCCAGTACTACGAGCAGTTCCAGTTTGCCGAGGTGTTCGCCTCGGTGAAGCGCGCCCCGGAGCATGTGCTGACGCAGGTGGCGGCGATTCCCGGAGTCAGCCGGCTCACGGGTCGGGTTGAGGGGGCGGCGAAGCTGGAAATGCCCGGGTTCACTGACCCGGTTTCTGCCCGGGTGTTGTCCCTGCCCGTCGAAGGGCAACCCGAGGTCAATCGTCTGTTTGTCCGGGAAGGCCGTTTACCGGCCCCCGGCAGGACCGGAGAGGTCGCTACCGTGGGTGCATTTGCCGAGGCCCACGGTCTGTTACCCGGTGATCGGTTCTCGGCCATCATCAATGGGCGCCAGCAGACGCTGACACTCACCGGTATCGTGGAGTCGCCGGAATTCATTTATGTGATTCCACCGGGCGCTATGCTTCCGGATTTTGAACGCTATGGCGTACTCTGGTTGAGTTCGGAATCACTGGCGGCGGCAATGGACATGCGGGGCGCTCTCAACAGCGTGGTGGTCAGGGTCGAACCCGGCTACCCGGTGGCGTCGGTGATCGACGCACTTGACCGGTTGCTGGACCGGTACGGGGCCACCGGGGCTTACGCCCGGGAAGATCAGTTCTCACACCGATTTCTCAGTGATGAACTGGACCAGCTCAAGATCATGGCGACAGTCTTCCCCCTGATCTTCATGAGCGTTGCCATGTTTCTTCTCAACGTAGTCATAAGTCGCCTGGTGAGCACCCAGAGAGACATCATTGCGGTGCTGAAAGCCTTCGGTTACGACAACCGCCAAATAGCCTGGCATTACAGCCAGCTCGTGTTGACCATAGCCGCCATGGGCCTTGTACTCGGTATTGGCTTTGGAGTCTGGCTGGGGAGGGGCCTGGGTGAGCTGTACATGGAATTCTACCGGTTTCCGGGGCTATTGTTCCGGCTCGATCCGGCCTGGCTTGTGATGCTGGCCATGATCACCGTCGTGGTCGCCTGGCTGGGAGGCTGGCGTGCCATCCGTTCGGCGGCCTCGATGGCGCCAGCGGAAGCCATGCGACCGGAAGGGCCCGCGAAATTCCGGATCACTCGGGCGGAAAAGTGGCTGTCCGCAATACGGTTTAGCCAACCCTCCCGAATGATTGTCCGGCAGACGACCCGGCGACCTCTCCGCGCCTTCCTGTCGATGATCGGGGTGGCGATGTCCACGGCGATCATCATGGTTGGAAACTTTCAGTTCGATTCGGTCCAGCTCATGGTGCAGACCGAGTTTGCGAGGGTGCAGCAACAGGACCTGACGGCTACCCTGATCGAGCCGGTCAACGCCGCGGCTCTGTTCGGGTTGCAGCGCCAGCCAGGGGTCCGTTTTGTCGAAGGGCGTCGCTCGGTCGCCGCAAGGTTGGTCAACGGGCACCGGGAGTGGCGCAGTGCTTTGATCGGAATCCCCGGGGACGCCGCGCTTCAGTTTGTTGTCGACAAGGATCTGGAGACTGTGAGCCTGCCCGCCGACGGCCTTCTTCTGACGGACTTTCTTGCCAGCGAGCTTGGGGTGTCTGCAGGCGAGAACCTCACGGTTGAGATTCTCGAAGGCGACCGCCGAACCCTGTCTGTGCCGGTGGCCGGAACCACCAGCGAGTTCCTCGGCGTGGGCGCCTACATGAGGCTCGATGCCCTGAATCGGGTCTTGGGAGATGGGCCACTGATCAACCAGGCCCTATTGAATGTGGATCCTGCTCTTGAAGATACCGTGTATCGGCAACTCCGGGAAACGCCGGGCGTGCTCGGTATAGGCATCCGGCAGGCCATGCTCGACAGTTTCTACGAGACGATGGCGCAAACCTTTCTCACCTTTACGTTTTTCAACAGCCTGTTGGGTGCAATCATCGCATTCGGCGTGATCTACAACACGATCCGCATATCGCTGGCGGAAAAAGGCCGGGAATTGGCTAGTCTTCGGGTATTGGGGTACACCCATAACGAGATTGCCCACATCCTCTTTGGCGAAATGGCGCTGCTGTTGGTAACCGGCATCGTGTTCGGCTGGCTGATCGGGCATGTACTGGCGTTTCTGCTTATTACCGCGCTGCAGACTGAGCTGTACCGGGTGCCTCTGACCATCACGACCCAGACTCTGGCGATGTCAGCGTCGGTCGTGCTGTTGTCGGCCCTGGCATCGGGCATGGTTGCCTGGTGGCGTCTCAAGAAACTGGATCTGGTGGCGGTGTTGAAAACCAGGGAGTGATGAAGCTCGCCGGTCCGGATTCTCGGATCGGAGCGAATCGGGAAACGGGTTATGACAGAAAAGCGTTCTGCAGGTAAGTGGATTTTCTGGGGGCTGTTCTCCGTCCTGGTCGTTGGGGCGGTGTACTTCACCCTGCGGCCGGATCCGGTCTGGGTTGATCTGGCGCCGACAGAACGGGGTGAAATGGAAGTCTCGATCACCGAGGAAGGTAAGACCCGGGTGAAGGACCGCTACCTGGTTTCCTCTCCGGTTGCTGGTTATCTGCATCGGGTGTCGCTCGACGTGGGCGATCCCGTGACGCCCGGCCAACTGTTGACCGAGGTGGATCCGATGCCGGCCAGTGTCCTGGATGCGCGCAGCAGGGCGGAGGCCGAGGCCCGGGTCGGAGCCGCGCGATCTGCCCTCAATTCAGCCCGCCAGAAAGTGGCGGCCGCTGAGGCCGAGGCGGTCTTTGCCGCCAGGGAATTGACAAGATTGCAGGCGCTCAGCAGCAATCATTTTGTCTCGGAGGATCGCCTTCAACAGGCCGAAGCGGCTGACGAGCGCGCCCAGGCGATTCTAAGGTCCGCCCGGTTTGACGAGGAGGTCATGGCCCACGAGCTGAGCGCGGCACGCACACGGCTTGAGGTGTCCGCTGCCCGAAAAACCGGGAATGGCGTCATTGAGCGTGTTGAGGTCAGATCACCGGTCAACGGTGCCATTCTGGATATTGTCCGCAAGAGTGAAGGCGTGATACAGGCGGGCGAGGCAATCCTGGAAGTGGGAGATCCGGGCGCACTGGAAGTGGTGGTGGACGTTCTGAGTTTCGATGCGGTCAAATTGACACCCGGGGTCAGGACCAGGCTGACCGGTTGGGGTGGAACGACACTTGACGCCACGGTGAGAAGGGTTGAACCGGTTGGGTTTGAGGATATTTCGGCCCTGGGTGTCGAAGAGCAGAGGGTTCAGGTGGTGGCGGATATTGTAAGCCCGGTGGACGAGTGGAAGATGCTCGGTGACGGGTATCGGGTGGACGCCACGTTTATTCTCTGGGAGGCCGATGACGTGTTGCGGATTCCTGCTTCGGCCATCTTCGACCATGAGGGGGGGCGTCACGTTTTCCAGGCGGTCGAGGACAGGGCCAGGCTGACACCGATCGTTACCGGCCGTAGCAACGGCCTTTACACCGTTGTGAAGGAGGGTCTGGCTGAGGGTGACGAGGTGGTTCGTCATCCGGACCGGCAACTGGAGGATGGCGGGCGGATTCGGATTCGGTAGCTGTTGGCGATGGTAAAACGAAGCAATGTCGGGCGGGTCTGGCTAGACTGTTTCCGCAGAAGAACAACATGACAGGAGTCAGTCTCCATGAACCGGTATGACACGCTTATCATCGGTGGCCGCTATTTTGATGGGACCGGCGGGCCATCCCGCATCGCCCATGTGGCCGTTCGCGACGGGCAAATCGAGCGGGTCTTCAATTCCGAACCCGACACCAGCCTGGCGGATCGGGTGATCAACGCCGAGGGGTGTTGGGTTACACCGGGATTCCTTGATACCCACACCCACTATGATGCGGAACTGATTGTCGCCCCCTCGCTGTCCGAATCCGTGCGTCACGGGGTCACCACGGTATTGATCGGCAGCTGTTCCCTGAGCATGGTGTGCTCGGATGCCGAAGATGCCTCGGACATTTTCACCCGCGTGGAGACGGTGCCGCGGGAGAAAGTCCTCCCGATTCTGCAACAGCATAAGAGCTGGCGTACGCCCTCCGGTTGGCTGAGCTTTCTTCGCGACCATCCGCTGGGGCCCAATGTCATCAGTTTTCTCGGACACAGCGATCTGCGTGTCGGTGTCATGGGGCTTCACCGCGCGACGGATCGACGCATCAAGCCAACCCCGGAGGAACTGGGGCGTATGGAGCAGCTGCTGGAGGAGGCGTTACAGGTGGGGTTCCTGGGTCTGTCGACCATGTGCCTGAAATGGGACAAGGTGGATGGCGACCGGGAATGGTCCAAGAGCCTGCCCAGCACCTATGCGCGCTGGCGTGAGGTCAGCCGCCTGAACCGGCTGCTGCGCCGCTACGGACGCGTGCACCAGGGAGCGCCCAACGCTGCGAATCCGCTTCAGGTAACCCAGTATCTCAAGGAAACCCTGGGCTGGTTCCGGAAACCCTTGAAAACCACCCTGATCGCGATGATCGATCTCAAGGGAAATCCCACGGTTCGGCCCATGGCCAATCTTGTGGGCTGGCTCGCCAATGCCTTCCGAGGCAATTTCCGCTGGCAGCTTCTGCCAACGCCCTTTGCAATCTATGCTGACGGCATGGACATCGTGTTGTTCGAAGAATTCGGGGCCGGAGAAATGGCACTGGATGTCCGTGACCAGCTTGAACGCAATGAGTTGCTGAAAGACGAGGAGTACCGGCGCACCTTTCGCAAGTTTTACAAGGAGAAGCTGTCGCCCCGGGTCTGGCAGAGAGACTTCGGAGACGCCATTGTCCTGGGGTGCCCGGATCCCTCCCTGATCGGTCGGAACTTCGCCGAACTGGCGGACGAACGCGGAATCCATGTGGTCGACTTTTTCCTGGATATGGTCGTCGCCCACGGTCGGGCATTGCGATGGTTTACGGTGGTGGGCAATCATCGCGAGGACCGGCTTCGGCAAATGGTGAAAAATCCCCACGCCCTGATTACGTTCTCTGACGCCGGTGCCCACATCCGCAACATGGCTTTCTACAACCTGCCTCTGCGGTTCCTGAAACTCGTTCAGAAAAGCCATCAACAGGGCCAGCCGGTAATGTCTCTGGAACGCGCCGTGCACCGGCTGACCGGGGAGCAGGCCGATTGGCTGGGCATTGAGGCCGGCCATATCCGGGAGGGGGACCGCGCCGACATTACCATCCTTGACCCCGAGGGCCTGAGTCAGGATCTGGAGCAGGTCAGTTGGGCGGAGATGGAGAGTTTCGGGCTGGAACGGATGGTCAACCGGGTGCCGGGGTGCGTGAAGCATGTGCTGATCAATGGTCGCCCCGCGGTCACGGATGAACAGATCGAGCCGGCCCTGGGCAGGGAAACCGGTTTTGGCAGGTTCCTGCCCACCACGACGGACTGATTGTGATAATGGCGCCTTTGCTATGAACCAAGAAACCGAATGGACAGACAACAGGAAGGATGGAATGGCACGAATACCGGTAGCAGCTCTGGTCTGGACCCTGGTGTTTCTGGCAGTCCTGATCTGGTCCGGGATCGGGCCCAGGGACCGCGCCACGTGGGTTCTTGAGGTGCTCCCGGCGGTCATTGGTTTGTTACTGGTGGCCTGGTGCGTTGTCCGTTTTCCGCTTACGCCAATGCTGTACTGGTTGATTCTGGTTCACGCGGTCATTCTCATGGTGGGAGGGCACTACACCTATGCCGAGGTGCCCCTGTTCGACTGGTTTGGTGACTGGTTTGGTTGGGAGCGGAACAACTATGACAAGTTGGGGCATTTCGCTCAGGGCTTCGTCCCGGCCCTGGTTGCCCGGGAGCTGGTTATCCGGCTGGAGGTGTTCGCCAGGAGTGGCTGGCGGGCTTTCTTTGTAGTCTGTTTTTGCCTGGCGTTCAGTGCATTCTATGAACTGATCGAGTGGTGGGTTGCGCTGGCAAGTGAGGAAGCGGCCGAATCCTTTCTCGGGACTCAGGGCTACGTGTGGGACACCCAGTCCGACATGGCCTGGGCACTGGCTGGCGCCATCCTTGCCTTATTGACACTGGGAAAGCTTCAGGACCGTCAGATCGCGGCGCTTGGCCGGCGCTGATCCGGCCTGTTCGCTCGATTGGTCCGTTTGCCATGACTGACGCAACAGATTCCACGAAGGGGGCACCGGGGCTGCCCAAAATCCAGCTCATCGGGTTGGCGCTTGGCGCGCTCTTCCTGATAGCAACACAGCTTTTGCCGCCACCTCAAACCATGGGGCCCGATGCCTGGGCGGCCCTTGGTCTGATGCTATTGATGGCGACCTGGTGGTCGACCGAAGCCATCCCGATTCCTGCAACAGCATTACTCCCCATTGTTCTGGTTCCGGCACTGGGACTGGGGTCGATCAGTGAAGCGACTTCCCCATACGCCCATCCGATCATCTTCCTGTTTCTGGGAGGGTTCACCCTCGGCCTGGCGATGCAGCGCTGGAACTTGCATCGGCGCATTGCGCTGCTGACGCTCAAGGCCATGGGCGACGAGCCCAGGCGTCAGATTGGTGGCTTTATGCTCGCCACGGCTTTTCTTAGCATGTGGGTGAGCAACACCGCTACGTCAATCATGATGTTGCCGATCGGTCTGTCGGTGATTGCCATGATGGATACTGATAACCCGGACGGCGTTCGCCGGTATGCCATCGCGTTGCTGCTTGCTATCGCCTATTCGGCAAGCATCGGCGGCATTGCGACGCTCATAGGTACGCCGCCCAATGCTTTGCTGGCGGCCTATCTGAGTGAGAGCCAGGGGGTGTCCGTGGGGTTTGCACAATGGATGCTGCTTGGCGTTCCGATAACGGTCGTAATGTTGATGGTCGCCTGGTGGTGGCTGACCCGTCGGGATTTCGGGATTGGCCGAAAGGGCGACAGTGGCCGGATGATTCGGGACGAACTGGCAGCTCTGGGTCCGTTAACGAAGGGGGAAAAGCTGGTCGGGCTGGTGTTTGTGGTGACTGCGAGCGCCTGGATTTTCCGCCCGTTGCTCTCCCACGGGCTGATGCCCTGGCTCAGTGACACGGGGATTGCCATCGCCGCAGCCGTCGTGATGTTTATTCTGCCGGTCGATTCACGGCGACGGGTATTTGTGCTGGACTGGGATACCGCCCGGGGAATTCCCTGGGGCGTTCTGCTGTTATTTGGTGGCGGGCTGGCTATGGCCGGAGTCATTGGCAGTTCGGGGTTGGCGCAGTGGATCGCCGGGAGCCTGGGGGTGGCCGGTGTACTGCCACCCGTGGTCATCATTGCCCTGGTGGTGGGGGTGATTATCTTCCTCACCGAAGTGACCAGCAATACCGCTACGGCCGCGGCATTTTTGCCTCTCCTGGGAGCGCTGGCAGTGTCTCAGGGGGTGTCGCCACTGTTGTTGACCGTTCCGGCCGCGGTTGCGGCAAGCTGCGCTTTCATGATGCCTGTGGCGACACCGCCTAACGCCATTGTATTTTCTTCCGGACACTTGAAGATCGGTGACATGATCAGCGCGGGTTTTGTACTAAACCTGATCGGTGTCGGGGTGGTCACCGTGCTTTGCTACGTTCTCCTCGGTTTCGTGTTTACGAGCTGAAGCTGCTTCCCATCGACTCCCTTCCGAACAGAGCTTTGACGGCCTGCCTCTCAGGAAAAGCCTTGAACCAGTTCTCAAATCCGTTTCCGGAGGCCTCTTCTGCAGCGACAGATTTGAGGCACAGTTATCTTTAAGGGCTCAGGCTTTTCGGTATCTTACCGTAACAACATGTAACCCGATAAATGTCATGGCTAACAAGAACAGGGATCTCCTCTGACATGCTGCTGGTGCTCGCCGGATCCATTCTCACATTCACCATGGTGCAGGAAGCGACCGTGGTCGAGCCGTTCGAAAAAGGCACCGTTGTCATCGAGCAGGATGTTGATTCCGGGCCGGTGCGGCTGCGGTCCGATATCCGGGTGGAGCCGCTGGTCGAGCAGAAGTATCGGAACATCGTGCGCCAGGCCTATGACTACAGTTGCGGGAGCGCGGCACTGACAACGGTGCTGAATTTCTATCTGGGGCGGACCCTGTCGGAACGTCAAGTGATGGAAGGCCTGCTTCATTACGGTGAGAGTGAGCGGATCGTCGAGCGCCGGGCCTTCTCCATGCTGGACATGAAGCGTCTGGTGACCGCACTTGGATACCCCTCCGGCGGATTCCGGGCAACGATCGACGATCTCAAGGATCTCGACCACCCGGCCATTGTTCCGATCCACCATGCCGGCTTCAAACACTTCGTTGTTCTTCGGACCATTCGGGATGGACGTGTGTACCTGGCGGATCCGTCGGTCGGGAATATCTCCTTTCCGCTGGCGGAGTTTGAAGACAAATGGGACGACAACGTTCTGTTTATCGTGTTTCCCGGCAGTGATAAGCCCCTGGACAACCTGGAGTTAAAAGAGGAAGACCTGCGGTTTGTAGACGACCAGACCATGACTTTGCTGGCACTGGAACGGATTCCGGAATTCCACGAGGCGACCGAAAGGCGAATCGAGAACCTCCTGGAACGCCAGAAGAATAACCCCGACGGCAGCGTAGAGAACACCAGAAAGCAACTGCATTACCGTCGCAACTAATTCCCGGGTAGTTATCCGGATCAGGACATTACAAATAAAATAAGGGAGTCAGGATGAATCGTTGGTTTGTGCGAGGCTTTATCCTTGTTTCCACGGCAGGACTGCTTCCGGGCATGGCCCTGGCGCAGGAAGGCAATGTTGACCAGGCGAGGGAAGCCCTGGCCAAGCAAGAGGGAGACGAGGACTCTTCACGCCAGCTGGAAGAAGTTTTCCAGGCTGCGGAGAAGAATTACTCGCTACAGAAAAAAGGCACTCACGCCCTCAATTACTCGTTTGATTATTCCTATACGGCCGACCAACGTCTGGATCTGGCCATCACCGACGGCTCGGTCAGGAATCTGGACGTGGTCCCCTCGGCCACCCATAACTTCACCAATGCCTTTTCCTACGACTACGGCCTGTTGGACAACCTGACCGTCGGTACACGGATTCCGTTGGTTGTGAAGTACGATTCCCAGGACGAACTCACTGTCTACGATTTCGGCGACATTTCCTTCACAGGTCGGTGGCAGCCGTTTGCCTATGTACCCGGCAAGATGTCGACGACTCTGTTCGGAACCTTCACCACAAAAACTGGCGTGAGTCCGTACGAGATCGACATCAACGAGCAGCTTTCGACCGGCAGTGGCTATTACTCTCTGGCCGGTGGAACCAGCCTCTCCAAGGTTCTTGATCCCGTGGTGGTGTTCGGTTCGGTCAGCCTGACCTACAACCTGCCCGCCGAGGATCTGAATCAGGTCAGGGGGGCCCGTTTGCTGACCGAGGTTGATCCCGGATTTGGACTGTCAGGCTCTGCCGGCTTTGCCTACTCCCTGTCCTACGACATCTCCCTGAGTATTTCCGCACAGCTCAGTTACAGCGACGAAACCGTGCTTACCTTCAGCAACGGTGATCAGGCCGTTGCCCAGGACCAGATGACCGGCTTCCTGAGCATGTCACTGGGTACCCGGGTCAGCGACACCACCATCGTGAATACCAGTCTTGGTATTGGTTTGACCGAGGATGCCCCGGACTTCTCCCTGGGTGTATCCCTGCCCATTAATTTCTCCGGCCTCAAAGAGTGATTGGTGCCGCCGACGTTTTACGGGAAGGGAAGGAATTCATGGGACACTACAGCCACAAGCGGCAGATTCTCGCGGCTCTGATTGCCTCGACCATCTCGTGTGGTGCCGAGGCCCAGCTCGCGCAGAACCTCACTATCCATCCGAAAGCGCTGGCCTTGGGTAACGCAGTGACGGCAGATCCTCCGGGAATCATGGCGATCCATTACAATCCCGCCGGTCTCACCAAGCTGGACGATCGCCAGCTTGAAGTGAATCTGATGAGCGTCTATCTGGATATCGACGCCGATTTCACGGCACCCGAAGGCTATGAAATCTTCGGTATCGATGGCCTCGAGACGGACCCTCTGACGGGCAAGCAGAAAGACCCGGTGGCCAACTCCCATAGCCACACCAATAACGTAGCGCTCTACGTTCCGGGGTACGGCATACTGAGGACACCGCCAGGGCCTGCGGTGGCGCCGTCGGCCGGTATAAGCATCAACCCGCCCGGTTCAAAGCTGACGTTCGCCAATGCCTTCTATCTGCCATTGGCAGCCGGGTTCTATCGCGACAAGGACGATCCCGGTCGCTATCAACCCCAGGCAACGGCGCTTCAGCGCACAACCTACCTGTCGCCCACCGTTGGGTACGAAATCAACGACGAGTGGTCCGTGGGTGCGGGTATCCATCTCTCCCACATGGGGATTGCCGCCGATCAGTATATGAGAGCGCCCAACTTGCTGTTGGGGGTCGCCGAGATCCTGCAGGATGCTTTCAACTGTGAAAGCGGCGACGAACCGCTCCAGCCCTGGTTGGCCCTGTGTGGTGGTAACGTCGGTCCGTGGGATGACATCGGGGCTCTGAGTATCAACGTTCAGGAGACCTTGTCGCCGACCTATTCATTCGGCGTCATGTGGGAACCCACCGACTGGTTCACCTGGGGCGCGAGCTACACCTCAGAAGCCGAGATGAACCTGAAGGGCACTTACGAAATCCAGTACACGGATGACTGGTCCGGTTTCTGGCAAAGTGTGAACAGTTCGGTCCTCGGTGCCATCACTTCGGCCATTCTCAGCCTGCCATCCGGTGCGCCCCGTGAGGCCGGCAACGTGAGCATGGATCTGGTGTATCCGCAGCACTTCCAGACCGGGATCAGTGTCGACGTGCATCCGAAACTGACGTTGAATGCCGATATCGGATGGACCGATTACGCCCAGTGGGATGCCTTTGAATTCCGGTTTGACCGTAACCTGGAATTCCTGAATGCCGCCAAGATCCTTTCTCCGGACAACGCCACGTCCGATACCCTGCGTTTGCCCCTTGGGTTCAAGAGTCAGTGGAACTGGGCATTTGGCGCCGAGTTTCATGCCTCGTCGCGCCTGGACCTGAGGGCGGGTGTCGAGATCCGGGACTCGGTCATCCCGGACGACCAGCGCTCCATCATGGCCCCGTTTGGCGGCGCCAATCTCTACAGTGTTGGAATGGGGTACAAGTGGGACAAGGATACCCAGATCGACATGAACCTGAGTTACCTGCAATCGATTGAAACCATTCCGGCAGACACCAGTTGTAACGTAAACTGCGACAACATCACCAATATCATCTACAACCCCTATGCGGGGCTGGATATTAAAACCTCGCTCCGGGTGGTCATGGCCGGTCTCAGTTTCCGTACCAAATTCTGACCGGCTGGCTATCCAATGACGCTGTGGACTCCTGCCATGACGATACACGCTCTGGTAAAGGCAGCAGTTGTTGCCACAATCGCCGGTCTGGTTGTTGGATGCCAGGTTGGCGGTGCTCCGGTATCCGAACGGGAGGGGTATTTCACGTGGGTCGACGAGCAGGGCAGAGTCCGCTATTCACCCATTGTTAAGACCCCTGCCGAAGGGGCCGGGGGGGAGGTCGAATCTGCAGGCACTCCGCCGGAAACGAAATCCGGTAGCGCCGGTTCCGATGGCCGCAAAATGTCGCAGACTCTGGAAGAGGAAACCGAATACACCCTCGAGAACTACCCGGATGCGACTCAGCTCGCGAAGGACGGTTACGTCCGTCCCGGCGAACGCCAGCCCTATTTCACCTGGCGCGATGCCGAGGGGAATGTGCGGGTCAGCTATTTCCAGCCGGACACCCGTAGCGAAGCGGAGAAAGGTCGGATTCCGCCGCCCATCGAATTGACCCCCGCGAGTATTTACCATGCCGGTCCTGACATTGAACCGGAGGTCCCCGTTGCCGGAAGTGATCCTGACGCCTTTGCGGTCCTGGGAATCGAATCCCGCAATGACGACTATTTTGCCCGTTTCAGGGAGTTCTGTTGCCGTGGTCTGGACACCAGCAATCACGAGGAATGGCAGCGGGGGCGGGAATTCGGTGTCGATATCACCAGCCAATCCCCGGTCCATAACTTTCTCACCGGGACCAGCCCATTCCAGCTGATTGCCCTTGCCGGCGTCGCCGACCGGTCGGATTTCATCGTACGTATTCGGTCCTACGACCAGGACGGCGTTTTTGTGCCATCCCTGGTCTTCCTGGACGGGGAGTTTGAGCCGGTGCGCCTGGTAACTGACCTCGTCAGCTCCTACGAACCGGAGACCTGGAGTCGACGGGGGTTTCTGGAAGCGTGGGTCCCGGTGTTTCCGGCCGAGGGGGAGCGCTGGCTGGTCCTTTTTACCCGAAATGAGGATCTGCAGGGGCAGACCGTCATTGAGACTGGTAAGGGACCAAAGGCCATTCCCCATGTCGCACATGGGGAAATCGGGCTGATGATGGCCGAGCAGGAGTGAGGCTGGCGAGTCAGTCTTCGGGCTGGGTCAAATCCAGCCACTGTTTCGAGAGCCAGAAATAGCTTCCGTCTCCGGCCGGATAGGTGCAGTTGTATCGGAAGCGCCGGCTATCGAACGCCCCCGGTGCCTGAACCGTGACGTCCCGCCCATCCAGGTCGAAATCGATACGTCCCATCCCTGAAGCGAAGCAGGTCAGACCGGAGGCGTCCATTGATGCGGGCAGACGGAAGGTCAGTCTGGGCGGATTGGTGGAGATCACACCGTCGGGCAGGCTGGCGGCGTCGATCGGAAATGTCTTGCTCCGCAGTTTGTTCTCGAGGCCGTTAATCTGGCCATAGGCGTTTGCCATCGGAAATCGGGGCAGTCGGGTTTCGCCTGAGGTCTGGGCAATGGCACCGGAGTGCTGGCCATATCCGTACCATCCCCGCTCGGCCAATTTTGCCTCCACTGCGGAATCGAACTCGCCATAAGGATAGGCAAACAGGGGTGACAGGCTTCCGAGTTTCTCCCGTAGAGTCGTTTGGGCGGAATCCAGACTGTACTCGACTCGCCGTGCCCACTGGGTCTCGCTCTCGCCCGGTTTGCGGACCAGGTGCTTATGGTCGGCGCTATGGTTGGCAAGGGTGACGTCCCCCCTCTGGGCAAGTTCCCGCAGCTGTTCCCACGTCATGTATCCCTCGCGCCCGACAGCTTCCGTGTTTACAAAAATGGTGTACGGAAAGTTCTTGGCTGAAAGTATCGGCGCGGCCGTGGAATAGACCGAATCGTACGCATCGTCGAAGGTGATGGCCAAACGGTTTTCCGTTCCGGGCTCACTGGCAAGGGCTTCTTCGGTTCCGCTTTTCAATGGTACGACCGGTAGCTTCAGGTCCGAGATCAGGTCCATCTGAGCCTCGAACAGAGAGACTGACGTGCTGGTGGACGGTGGTGTGGAATCACTGACGTGATGGTATTGAAGCACGACAAGGTCTGCCCGGACCTGGAGAGACAGAGTGAACAGAGCCAGCAACAGAAGTGGTTTCATACGAGTTCGTTGTGCCATGTAATATCCTTTCAAATGCTCGGGAATGCCGGGTTGCTGAACTTCAGTTGGCCAGTTGAAAGTGGGCCTTGAGCACGGCGAACGCCTGATTGAGTGCCTGAATGCTCCTGGTGTCGCCTCCCCGGTCGGGATGGGCCAGCATGACGGCTCGCCGGAAACGCTGCTTCACTTCCGGAAAACTGTCGGGGACCCCGTCGAATCCAAGGCTCTCGGCAGCCGCGAGCGTCTCGGAAGCCTCCGGTCGGGCGCCTGGCCTGCCGGCCCAGAAATCGTCCATCATCCGATGGATAGCGTCCTCAGGGAGACTGTACTGAGACAGATCCAGATAGAATTCCCGGAGTTTGTCCTGCTCGTCCGGCAGCCCGGAACCACCAACTACGTCCTGCGGGCGAAGTCGGATGTTCAGTGGCGATATGTGCAGGATTTCACCGGATTCTGCGAGCAGGTCTCTCAGCCTGTAAAGCGCATGAAACAGCAGAAAATGCACCGGGTACAACTTCTCCGGGTCGTGGAAGCGGACGTCGCCTATCAGTTCCCAGGGTGCATGTTGCAGTGCCTTGATCAGTGACAGTTCACTGACACCATCGGGTGCCCGGCGAAGCTCGTGCTCCACCGCCACCAGCAGATGTTGAATCTGCGGTTCCAGTGTGCCGTCGTTGTTACCGGCCGCGACATCCGATGGTTGGCGGATTGAAGTGGAATTGGTCATGGGCCAATGGTAGGGCAGAGTAGGGCGTCAGGAAAGGCCGGAAAGCTTCGGTATGCCGCCAAGGAACAGGGCCGTGGAAAACCGGGTCGCCCGCAGCGCCTCCTGGTCCGCCGTTTCGGGCTCACGATGGGCCCGTTGGGCCACTCTCAGGCTCATTTCATAGGCCACCCCGAAGAAGGCCGCGCAGAGGTAATCGTGATCAAGTTTTGGCAACAGGCCGCGAGTCATTGCTTCCCGGACGTCTTCCTCGAGAGACAGCATCGTGAGCCCCAGAATGTCGGAGCCGAACAGTTTCCGCAGAGCCCGGTCGTTTCGGTGAGCCAGTTCATAGACCAGCGGGTCACGGGCGGTCGCGGTGTAGAGGGCGAGATAAGCCGAGTGAATGAAATCCTGCGTGGTGTCTGCTGAGCGGCGATTTCGGGTAAGGTTGTTGTTCAGTCGGGTCAGGAAATCGGTCAGCAGTGCCGCGAAGATATCCTGTTTGCTGGAGAAATAGTTGTAGAAGGTGCCGGCAGCCAGTTCCGTGCGCCTGACGATGTCGCGGATGGTCGAGTTGTCGTAGCCGTGCTCCCGAAAGCATTCCCGGGCTGCATCGAGGATCGCCTTGCGATTGCGGATTCGGTTGAGCTCTCGTTTTCCTGTGATCTGGCGGTGTGTTTGCAACATATCCATGTCGGTATCCTGTCCCTGAATCCATGTGACGCGTATAATCCGACGCTCATTAACCTTATGAACGTAGTTGGTATGTCCGAAGCAATGATCGTGAGTCCCGAACCGTCTCAGCGCGCCGAGCTTGAGCGCCGCCAGAAACTGGAGCTGAACAAACTGCAGAAGCGTCTGCGCCGTGATGTCGGGCAGGCGATTGCCGATTTCTCGATGATTGAAGCCGGGGACAAGGTAATGTGCTGTCTTTCCGGCGGCAAAGACTCCTACGCCATGCTCGACATTCTGCTCAACCTGCAGAAGAGTGCACCGGTTTCCTTTGAGCTGATTGCGGTCAACCTTGACCAGAAACAACCCGGGTTTCCGGAAGAGGTGCTGCCAGAATACCTGAAAACCATGGGTATCGAGTATCACATCATCGAGAAGGACACCTACAGTATTGTTAAGGAAAAAGTTCCGGAAGGGAAGACCACCTGCGGTCTGTGTTCCCGGCTACGGCGCGGAATTCTCTATAATTTCGCAGAAGAACACGGCGTGACCAAGATCGCCCTCGGCCATCACCGCGATGACCTTCTGGAAACCCTTTTCCTGAATATGTTCTACGGCGGCAAACTGAAGTCCATGCCACCGGTACTGCACAGTGACGATGGCCGCAACACCGTCATCCGGCCGCTGGCATACAGTCGCGAGAAAGATATTGCCCGATATGCGGCGCTCAGGGAATTTCCAATCATTCCCTGCAACCTCTGTGGTTCCCAGGAAAATCTCCAGCGTCAGGTCATCAAGGACATGTTCCAGTCCTGGGACAAACAGCACCCCGGTCGTCTGGAAACCATGTTCCGCGCCCTGTGCAACGTGGAACCGTCCCACCTTGCCGACACCAACCTCTATAATTTCCGGGACGGGGAGCGCCTGGGCGGGAAGCGTCAGGCTGTAGACACAGCCGAACCCGAGGAGGCCAGCAGTTTCGGTCGCCTGGACGTCCTGAATATCTAGCACTGGTGGGCCGGAGCCGGATGACCGGGGATCCGTCCGGTCAATGGGCGAGGCCGCCGGTCAGGGGCAGGGTCCAGACGCCGAACACGATCAGCAGGCCACCGGTCACTTTCCGGAACAGGCGTTGACCCTGCAACCTTCGGATCCAGCCTGCCGCGTAGCCCGTTGCCAACATGGAGGGGAGTGTGCCAAGGCCGAAGAACAACATGGTCAGTGCCGCGGAGCCGACGGTCGGTTGCAGTGCCGCCCAGCCCAACGTGGTGTAGATCAGGCCACACGGCAACCACCCCCAGAGTGCTCCCAGGGCCAAGGCCTGCCCGACATGATTGACCGGTAGAAAGCGCCGTGTCAGCGGAGACAGGCGCTGCCAGACCGGCGCACCTATCTTCTCGATGTAGCGTATTCCCTGCCACCATTGCCCCATCGACAGACCCATGGCAATCAGGAGCAGACCGGCGACGGTGCGAAGCACTCCGCCCAGTTCTGACCACTGGCTTGCCGCCGAGGTGCTCAGCAGTGCTACCAGCGCAGCAATCAGTGTGTAGCTGGAAATCCTGCCCGCGTTGAACGCCAGCAACATCATGGTCTGGCGTAATCGGAAGCCCTTCCCGACTGGCAGCGCCATGGACAGCGAGGCGCTGATTCCACCGCACATGCCGAGGCAGTGAGAACTCCCGAGGAGGCCGATCAGAAAGGCGCTGGGATAACTGAGATAGAGTTCAGGGGCCATCAGGGTTTAGGGGCATCCTCGTCGGAGTCAGGCTCGGGGGACTCCCCGGCCTCCTCCTCAGGGCGAGAGGTTGGCTTGTCCGTCCGTGCGTCGTCCGGGATCATATCCTTGTCATCGTCGTACAGAATCCGGTGGGCCGGCCCCTCCAGATCATCATACTGGCCACTTTTGACCGCCCACGAGAACAGGAAAATACCCAGGGCCACCACAATCAATACCAGCGGGACCAGGATCATAACGATTTGCACGGCAGAACCTCGCGGAAAAAGTATCGGGATACGGTATCAGGACACAGCTTGGGCGCCAACCGTAGTCCCGGCCCGGTTCGTCGGTCGGGCGGCTGTCCTGCCCAGGCGAAGGGCATTCAGGACGACGACCAGTGAGCTCAAGGACATGCCTATGGCCGCAAGCCAGGGCGGAACCATGCCGGCCGCAGCCAGGGGCAGGGCGCAGACGTTGTACACGAGCGCCCACATCAGGTTCTGGCGGATCACCCGGCGGGTCAGGCGACTGGTTTTAAGGGCTTCAACCAACTGAATAAGCTGGCCGTTGAGCAGCACAGCATCGGCGTGGAGCTGGGTCAGGTCTGCCGCGGATCCCATGGCGACGGATATGCCGGCCCCCGCCATGGAGGGCAGGTCGTTGAGCCCGTCTCCCACCATCATGACCTTGTGTCCCTCACCCGTGAGTTGTTTCAGAACTTCGAGTTTTTGCTCCGGTGATGCCTGGCCAATGGCTTCTTCAATGCCCACTGCCCGAGCGACCTGTGAGACGTGATCCGAGCGATCGCCGCTGAGCAGGAGGGTACGGATGCCCAGGCCCTCAAGGGAATGAATGGCGCTGGCAGCATCGTGCCTCGGTTGATCGTCGAGAGAGAAGCAGGCGAGCCATTCGCGTTCCGATGCGAGCCAGATCTCCATGCCCTGATAGCCCGGCGAGGCCGGCGCAGGCAGGTTAACGCAGGACTCGACAAAGTCCTTGTGACCGATGTAGAGCTGCTGGTCTCCGAGTTTTCCGGAAAGCCCGCCGCCGAGGTGATTGGTTACCTGCCCGACAGCCGACGAGGCCCGGTTGTGGAACACCCGGGCGATCGGGTGTTCCGAGTGTTGCTCCAGGCCTGCTGCCAGCTTCAGGCAGGCGCTTTCGTCCATGTGACCCACGACTTTTACGCCCACCAGGCTCAGTTCGCCCCGGGTCAGGGTACCGGTCTTGTCGAAAACCACGGTATCAATGGTATTCATGGATTCCAGGGTATGGCCTCGCGTTGGCAGGAAACCCAGTCGCCGAAGTTTGACTGTGGCTGCGGTAATGGCGGTGGGCGTGGCCAGGGATAGTGCACACGGACAGGTGACCACAAGCACCGACAGGGTAATATCGAAAGCGTTGTCAGCCCCTGCGAGCCACCAGCCAAGCCAGACCACAGGTGCCAGGATCAGCACCCGCGCCACGAACTTTCCGGCTATCCGGTCGGCCATCAGTGCCACCGGGGGTTTCTCGGCCTGAACCCGGTCCAGTACCCGCATGATGCCGGAAAGTCTGGTTTGTGAGCCCGCCCTGACGACCCGGACATCGAGCGGATTCTCGCCGTTGATGCTGCCAGCGTGCACGGTATCCCCGGGCATTCGGGTTTCAGGCAGGTATTCACCCGTCAGGGCCGCCTCATTGAGGGTGGACTGGCCGTGGACGATCTCACCATCGATGGGCAGGGTCTCGCCTGGGCGGATCCGAATCACGTCACCGGGTTTGATTGCGTGCGCCGGAACCACCTCCACCTGTTCACCCTGAACCCGGGTGGCAACCGTTGGCTGGAAGCCTGCAAGGGCGTTCCCGGTCAGACCGGCCCGGAACCGGGCCTGAACTTCGATGTAGCGGCCCAGGAGCAGGAAAAAGGTGAACATGCACACCGACTCAAAGTACACTTCCTCGCCGCCAAATGCGGTAACCCAGGCACTGGCAGCGTAAGCAAGGCCAATGGCAATGGCGACCGGGACGTCCATGGTCAGGTGTCGGGACTTCAGGTCACGCCAGGCATTACTGAAAAAGGGGCGCGCGCTGTAAAACACCACCGGCGTTGCGATCAGCAGGCTGAACCAGCGGAAGAAGCTGACGAACTCCGGTGACAGGTCGTTCACCATTTCAAAATACAGCGGAAATGCGAGCATCATGCTCTGAAACGAGCCAATACCGGCGAGTACGAGCCGGATCAGCATGGATCGGTGCTCCGATCTCAGGGCCTGTTCTGCTTCGTCTGGCTGGTAGGGGCGCGCGGTATACCCGAGCTCGTGGATGGCAATCAGCAGGTCACTGAGCCGGCTCTGGTCCTGAGCCCAGACCAGTCGGGCTCGCTGGGTGGTGTGGTTGACCGTGAAGGACAGCACCCCGGGCTGCTTTTTCATGTGGTTTTCCAGCAGCCAGATACAGGCAGCGCAAGTAATGCCACCTATCAGGAGCTGAGCCTCCTCGCCCCCTTTGACCGGAGACACGAAAGCCTGCTGGACCAGGGGGTGGTCCAGTTCGCGGATGCGATCAAGTTCCGAGCCAGACAATTGGCGGGGGGTAACGGCGGATTCGGTGCGAATGTCGTAGAACCCGCTTAGTCCCTCGCCACGGATGGTTTCACAGACGGCCTGGCAGCCACGGCAACAGAAATGCTGGGTCCGTCCGTCCAGCTCCAGGGTAATCTGCGGCTCACCATCCGCTGGCTCACCGCAATGAAAGCACTTCAGGGCAGTCACCCTTTAGCAGCGCCTTCTGAGCTGACGGTGATTCCGTTTTCCGCCGGCAGCCAGGCTTCGCCTTTCAATCGCCACCGGTTCTCTGGTCCCCGCAGGTCGTAATACCAGCGACCATCAATGTCTTCAAGCATTTGGCCACGGTATTCGCCGGTGTCTGTTTTCTGGAACTGAATGGTCCGGTCGCGATCTGCCAGGGTCGGATGGAACAGGTTCAGAATCAGGTAAGGGAAGTCAGTTGGGCCCTGGTCTGTGCTGAGAGTCAGGGCGATAGTGCGGTCGTTGAAGCGCATTTCAGCGACCATGCCAAGGTCTTTGGCCTTTTTATCGCGCGCTATTTCCATGTTGATACCGCGGCCTTCCTTGGAGTAATCATCGGTGACCATCGTGTCTTCCAGATTGGTGGCAATGATGATCATGAAAATACACCAGATGATGGCAGCCAGCGGAAAAATGGTCAGAAACCAGAACCAGGGCTGGCGATACCAGGGTGCTATTGGAGCTTGTTCGGTCATATCACTCGTTCTCGTTTAAACGGGGTGGTCGGCGCGCGTTCCGGGGATCAGCGCGTTGGACCAACAAATCGGCTTTCAGTTTCCAGCTTCAATGAAGTGTCTGTTTGAGACTGTGCCTGAAAGAAAATCTCGTTGTTGGACTGTGTGATGGATTCAGGCGGCACATCAACCACTGTCGGCAGCGAACGGTTTTCACCGCTCTCAACGGTCACCGATGTCTCGGTCAGAATCTGGATATCCTCCAGGCCTCGCACTGAAACCGCGAACGTTTGGGGCACTTCCGTCATGTTGGCAATTTTCAGGGTGTAGGAGTTCTCAATCCTGCCCTGGCCGTTGAAGCTGTACAGCGCGCCGCGATCCCGGAGCGCATCCATCTGCGCCGGCACCCGCGTTGCAATGGTTACGACGATGGCCGCGATCATCATGGCCAGCACTGCGCCATAGCCGAAGGTCCTTGGGCGCAGCAGCTTGGAGCTCTTGCCCTCGAGTTCGTTCTCCGTGGTGTAGCGAATCAGGCCCCTGGGGTATTCCATCTTGTCCATGATTTCATCGCAGGCATCAATGCAAAGCGCACACCCGATGCACTCGTATTGCAGACCGTCCCGGATATCGATGCCGGTCGGGCACACCTGAACGCACTGGCCGCAGTCGATGCAATCGCCAAGGCCCGCCTCGGCCGGATCCACACCCTTCTTGCGGCCGCCACGAGGTTCCCCCCGGTTGGGGTCATAAGACACAACGCGGGTATTGGGGTCGAACATGACCGACTGGAAGCGGGCATACGGGCACATGTACAGGCACACCTGCTCGCGCATCCAGCCGGCATTGAGGTAGGTGGCAACGGTAAAGAAGGCTACCCAGAAGTAGGCCCAGCCGTTCGCCTGAAAGGTAAAGAGGTCGGCGATGAGCTCCCGGATAGGGTAGAAATAGCCAACGAAGGTCAGCCCGGTGGCCAGGGCGATCAGCAGCCATGCCGCGTGTTTGGCCGACTTTTTCGCGATCTTCTCTGCGGAACTGGGGGCCTTGTCGAGTTTCATCCGTTTGTTGCGGCTACCTTCAATACGTTCCTCCACCCACATGAAGATAAACGTCCACACCGTCTGGGGGCACGTATAGCCGCACCACACCCGTCCAAAGAGGGTGGTGATGAAGAACAGGCCGAAGGCACAGATGATGAGCATCCCGGACAGCAGGATGAAATCCTTCGGATAGAAGGTCAGGCCGTAGAGATGGAACTCCCGGGCCGGGAGGTCGAAATGAATCAGCGGCTGGCCGTCCAGCGTGATCCAGACGAACAGGAAATACATGCCCATCAACAGCATCAGGCTGACATTCCGGATGCGCTGGAAGAAGCCTTTGACTTCCTTTACATAGATTTTCTTGCGGCTGGCGTAGAGTTCGACACTTCCGGATTTTTTGTTGTTATCGGAGGGGTCAGAGGACGGGTCAACCTGTTTGACCGGAATCTCACTGCTCATCGAAACCTCCCGATTAAAGGGTAAAGCGCTAAGCGGGCCCGGAGGGTCTGCTGATCTGTTCCAGACTGTGTCCGGAGGGGCAGGGCACAGTCTGGAAAAGACCAGGCCGGGGCGCGAGCCCCGGCCGGCTGACTCAGTTCGACAGGCTGTAAACGTAGGCTGCGAGAATCTGAATCTGGTCCTCAGACAGGCGACCACTCTGGGCAGGCATCTGGTTCTGACGACCGTTGACGACCGTTTCCTTGATCCACTCGTAGGTGGAACCGTACAGCCAGGTGTTGTCAGTCAGGTTGGGCGCGCCCACCGACTGCATACCCTTGCCGTCCGCGCCATGACATGCGGCGCAGCCCTGGGCAAACACGGCTTTGCCGGCTTCGGCCGCTTCAGCATCTTTTTCACGACCACTGAAACTCAGTACGTAGTTGACCACCTGATCAACCTGCTCATTGGTCATGTTTGGCATGACACCCTTGGCTGGCATGTTACCCATGCGACCGTTGTGCAGGGTTTCCAGGATGGCGTCCGGGGTGCCACCGTAGAGCCAGTCGTCGTCGGTCAGGTTCGGGAAACCAACCTGGCCCCGAGCCGCAGAGCCGTGACAGACGGCGCAATTGTTGGCAAACAGACGCTGACCGATCTTCAGGGCGTCTTCGTTGTTCGCCAGTTCGGCGACCGGCGTGCTGCCATACTGCGCGTAGATCTCGCCGTACTTCTCTTCCGCTTCGGCAACTTCAGCCTCCCACTGGTTGGCCGAGGTCCAGCCCAGCACTCCCTGGAAGCTGCCCAGGCCGGGGTAGAGGACCAGGTAGCCGAGCGAGAAAATGCACGTGGCGATAAACAGGTAGAACCACCACTTCGGAAGCGGATTGTCGTATTCCTCAATGCCGTCGAAGGAATGGCCGGTGGTGCGATCGGTCTCAGTATCGGATGTCTGGTTCTTACGGGTCGCCCACAGAAGCCACATACAGCCGAAAATAGTACCGAGCACGATCACACTGATCCAGAGGCTCCAAAAGGTACTCATTGTTTCTTCTCCGTTTTTTCCTGTTCGAGAGTACGCTTTTCCACTTCGTCATCATCGAAGGGCAGATGCGCTGCCTCGTCGTTGGCCTTTTTGCGGTGGGCGCTGTACGCCCACCAGACGATTCCGAAAAAAACCGCCATGACCAGAAGGGTTTGAATGCCGCGTAACTCGTTCAAATCCATGGGATCACCGTTTCTCTGAAATCACGGTACCGAGTTGTTGCAGGTACGCGACCAGAGCTTCGATTTCGAATTTGCCCTCGACCTGCGCAGATGCTTCGGCAATCTGTTCGTCGCTGTAAGGCACGCCAAGTGACTGCAGAGTCTCCAGCTTCGCTGCCGTCGCGGTGTGGTCTACCCGGTTTTCAAACAGCCAGGGGAAAGCGGGCATGTTGGATTCCGGAACCACGCTGCGCGGGTCGTAAAGATGCTGACGCTGCCAGGCATCCGAGTAACGACCGCCGACGCGGGCCAGATCGGGACCGGTACGCTTGGAGCCCCACAGGAACGGCCGATCGTAGACGAACTCGCCGGCTACGGAGTAGTGGCCGTAGCGCTCGGTTTCTGCCCGGAACGGACGGATCTGCTGGGTGTGGCACACGTGACAGCCTTCGCGGATGTAGATATCCCGGCCTTCCAGTTCGAGAGCGGTGTAGGGCTCAAGACCCTCCACCGGCTCGTTCGTCTCTTTCAGGAAGAACAGGGGCACGATTTCAACCAGAAAGCCGCCGCTGATAGTCAGGATGATCAGAACGATCATCAGACCAATATTTTTTTCAACAATATCGTGGTTCATCTGACCTCTCTCCGTTTACGCCGTTTGGGCCGCTGCGCTTTCTTCCGCAACCGCATCTTTCTGGCGAATGGTCATGTACACGTTGTAAGCCATGATGAGCATGCCGCTCAGGAAAATGACGCCACCAAGGAAGCGGACGAAATATCCCGGGTAAGAGGCTTCCAGAGACTCAACGAAGCTGTAGGTCAGGGTGCCGTCGGCGTTAACCGCGCGCCACATGAGGCCCTGCATGATGCCGTTGACCCACATGGCAACGATGTAAAGTACGGTGCCAACGGTAGCCAGCCAGAAGTGGACATTGATGAGGCTGGTGCTGTACATCGCCTGCAGTCCCCACAGTTTGGGGATCAGGTGGTAGATGGCGCCGATGCTGATCATGGCTACCCAGCCCAGTGCACCGGAGTGTACGTGGCCGATGGTCCAGTCGGTGTTGTGAGACAGTGCGTTGACCGTCTTGATGGCCATCATCGGACCTTCGAACGTGGACATGCCGTAGAAGGACAGGGATACCACCAGGAAGCGCAGGATCGGATCGGTCCGCAGTTTGTGCCAGGCGCCGGACAGGGTCATCATCCCGTTGATCATGCCGCCCCAGGACGGAGCCAGGAGAATCAGGGACATTATCATGCCTGCGGTCTGTGCCCAGTCTGGCAGGGCGGAGTAGTGCAGGTGGTGGCCGCCAGCCCATACGTAGGTCGCAATCAGTGCCCAGAAGTGAACGATAGACAGACGGTAGGAGTAAACCGGGCGATCAGCCTGCTTTGGCACGAAATAGTACATCATGCCGAGGAAGCCCGCGGTCAGGAAGAAACCTACCGCATTGTGGCCCCACCACCACTGCATCATGGCGTCGGTCACACCGGCATACGCAGAGTAGGATTTGAACGCGCTGGCCGGAAGGGCCAGGTTGTTACCAATGTGCAGGAACGCCACGGTGATGATGAAGGCACCGTAGAACCAGTTGGCAACATAGATGTGCGGAGTGCTGCGCTTCATGATGGTGCCGAAGAACACCAGGGCGAACGCTACCCAGACCACGGCGATGGCGATATCAATTGGCCATTCGAGCTCAGCGTATTCTTTTGACGAGGTAAGGCCCATGGGCAAGGTAATGGCGGCGGCCACGATAATCGCTTGCCAGCCCCAGAAAGTAAACGCAGCGAGGCCGTCCGAAATCAGGCGAGCCTGACACGTCCGTTGAACTACGTAATAACAGGTGGCGAACAGGGCGCTTCCACCGAAGCCGAAGATGACGGCGTTGGTATGCAGCGGCCGTAAACGACCGAAGTGCGTCCAGGGCATATCCAGATTCATCGCTGGCCACACAAGCTGGGACGCGATCAACACGCCCATACCCATGCCAACAATGCCCCAGACCAACGTCATGATGGCAAATTGTCTTACCACCTTATAGTTGTAAGTCAGGTTTGCATTTACTGTGCTCATAGCCTTACCAATGGGTTTAGAGTGAGAAATTATGCGGGCGCAAGTATGGAGAAAGCATTAGTGCTTTGCAATGACTCAGGTCAACTCCAGAACCCTGTCAAATGCGCCGAAATCAGCAACATGGCATCCTTGCACCGGTCACTATAAGAGACGTTTTGGGTGTGGTCATATGCGATGCCTGACCTCTAATGATAGTCCCTAAAAAAACTCAGGTGAATGAAGTGGAATTGATTAAGACTAAAAGCTATGAGAAGCGGCCTGAAGTCGTAATGATTCTTGCGCACGGAGCCGGCGCCCCAGCAGATTCGCCCTTCATGAACATTCTGGCGGATGAACTTGAAGCGAATGGTATCCCAAACGTTCGTTTCGAATTTCCCTACATGCAAAAGCGACGTCAGGACGGCAGGAAGCGGCCCCCCGACCGTCAGCCCCGGTTGCTCGAGTGTTTTGCCGAGGTGGTTGATCAGGTTCGTCAGGATGTGGGCGATGAATGCGCGCTGATCGTGGGCGGGAAATCCATGGGTGGGCGAATGGCCAGCCTGTTTGCCAGCGAATGCGCGGGCATCGACGGCGTGGTTGGTTTCGGTTACCCCTTCCACGCCCCGGGCAAGCCTGATAATTGGCGAACCGGACATTTTGCCTCTCTGCGCTGCCCGATGCTCATCGTGCAGGGAACCCGGGATCCGTTCGGCAAGCCCGATGAGATGGTGGGGCGCGAATCAGAGCTCGAAGGGGTGAGTCTGCACTGGTTGGAGGGGGGCAATCACGATTTTCAGCCGCTGGCACGCCAGAACACCAGTCAGGAGGCGCTCATTGCCGAGGCGGCCCGGCAAACCCGGGTGTTCGTCGAGACGTGTCCGAAGCCTCAGGCTTTGTCAACGAACGAGTGATCGGACACAACGACCCGGTTTCGCCCTCTGCTCTTGGCCCGGTACAGGGCTTCGTCAGCGCGGTCGAACAGGCTCGTTCGGTCTTCGCCGTGAGCCAGGGAGGCAACACCGGCGCTCAGGGTAATTTTGGCGGCGTGCCCGTCCGGACTGGTCAGCGACGTGGTTGCTATATCGTGGAGTATGGCTTCGCAAACTTTGCGCGCGCCGGGAATATCGGTGCCAGGAAGCAGCAAGGCGAATTCCTCTCCACCAAAGCGGACTGCGACATCGCGGGGACGCTTGACGTGCCGGGTCAGGATGTCAGCGATCAATTGCAGGAAGGTGTCACCAAAGGCGTGCCCCCAGGTATCATTGACCGTCTTGAAGTGGTCGGCGTCGACCAGCGCGAGGGTCAGGGGTTGCCTGGTGCGCCGGGCCTCGGCACAGAGTTCAGGCAGGATGTTGTCCATGTGCCGCCGGTTGTGAAGCCCGGTCAGTGAATCGTTCAGGCTCAGCGTCGCCAATTGCCGGTTGGCCTTCTCCAGCTCCCTCATGGTATTGCGCAGCTGGGCCGTGCGCTCGTGAACCTTGAATTCAAGTTCGGTTCGGGCGTTGTGTTCCACTTCCAGAAGTTTTTCGTTGAGTAGTCGCCAGCGCTGGACCATGGCGTAGTTAAGCAGGACCACCTGGCCTCCCACTGCAACCTGCATCAGCGCCTCGCGGGCGAGGAAATCCGCCAGGTAACCAAAGGCTGCCAGAGCATAGATCAATCCGCCCAGCAGCATGACCAGCCACGCCAGCACATACCACATCGCTGGCTGGTAGCCGTGGCGCCATCGGACCACCGCAATGACAAACAGGCTGCCAATGACGGAGAGTGCGAGGACTGTGTTGAGCAGAATGGTCTTGCTGTAGGGCAGCAACAGAGTGAGGGCAAGGAAACCGATACAGAACCAAGCCAGTGCCGTCATGGCGGTTCCGGCCATTGTCTTCCGTTCTACCTCCAGGAAGGAACGGCCGAACAGTGTCATCGACAGTGCGCAGAGTGCCAGGCTGAGTGGAATGGACGTATTGGCAAATCCGGTGCTGTCGGGCCAGAAATACTGGTTGGCAAACCCTCCCATCGCAAACATGAAGAGCCCCATGGCTGCCATGTAAAAGGCGTTGTAGAAGTAATAAGCGGTACCCGAGCTGAAGAACAACAGCAGGTTGAACACCGCGAAAACAAGAAGGGCGCCGTAGAATAGTCCGTGAGTCAGGGTAAGGTGATTGCTTTTTGCGATGACTTCTTCCGGGGTTTCGAAGGTCAGGGGAACATTCAGGGCGCCGCTGCTCCGAACCCGCAGGGTGATCGAGCGGGTTTCGCCCTCGGCCAGCGTGACTGGGAGGAGGAAATACCGGTAGTCTATGCCCCGTGCATCGAATGGTCGCTGATCTCCCGTGACCAGATGGGTATTTGGGCCGTCGCCTGTCTGCCAGAACGTCACCTCGTCAAGCAGCGGATAGTTGAGCTTCAGGTACCAGAGTGCCTGGCGGCTCCCGGTGTTTTCGACATTGAGGCGAACCCAATAGACGGATTTGGTGTGGCTGAACACCAGGTCGTGCCCGCTTGCGAGCCTCCAGTTGAGGTTTTCCGGGAGGTCGTCGGGGGAGTGCGCATCGTGCGCCGGGTCACCGGGTGCTGCGCTGTAAAAGCAGACGAAGTGCATCAGGGACTGCCGGGATTCAGGATCTGTGGCCTCAAGAATCGGGCATCCGGCCTCGGGCACCGGGCCATAGGGCAGGGCTATGGCCGGTAGAAGGCTGAGGCTCAGGATGGCGAACAGGCGCAGAACAGGCGACATCTGGGGATTCCCGAAAGCAGTAGAGCGAAGAGTGTAGTCAAAGCACACAATATTTGATGTTAAACAGTTTCAAATTTACAGGGTTGCGTTGACGCCCCTTATAACAGGTATCGAATGGAACAGGTTCTTGCATTTTGTCGACCGGGCTTTGAAGCCGAAGCCGGTCGGGAATTGACCGATCAGGCCGCCGAACGTGGTTTTTTCGGCTTTTTTGAGCCCGAGAAGGGGGCTGGCCTGGTCTGGTATTCACTGGGCGGGCCGGAGACGGCAGAGGAGCTCCTGTCTCGGCTGGATCTGGCAGATCTGGTGTTTGTCCGGGACTGGTTCGTGGTGCTTGGTCGTATGCCGCTCCCCGAGCATGATCGGGTGGGTGCCGTCATCGAGGGACTGCGAAATCTGGAGCGTAGCTACCCGGGTTGTGCCCGGCTCGAGGTCAGACTGCCCGAAAACAATGCCGACGGCGATCTTGGTAATTTTTCCCGTAAATGGGTTTCTCCACTGTCTCGTGGATTGCGGGGAGCAGGCCTGCTCAAGGCCGATCAGAACGCCTCTGCGCCGGCCCGGCTCGAGGTTCTGTTACTGGCCTTCTCCGAGGCGGTGATTGGCTTCAGTCTTCAGGAAAACAGGGCCCGTTATGTGGGGGGGATTCCCCGGCTTCGCCTGCCCGCATCGGCGCCAAGCCGGTCTGCGCTCAAGCTGGAGGAAGCCTGGAAGATTTTTCTGCCGCCGGAACAGGAACTGGATTATCTGGGCGGCGGTAAAAAGGCCGCTGACCTGGGCGCGGCGCCTGGTGGATGGACCTGGCAACTGGTGCGCCAGGGCATGCTGGTTACGGCGGTTGATAACGGTCCAATGAATCCCGATTTAATGGCTACCGGTCAGGTGGAGCACGTTGAGGCCGATGGCTACAGTTGGCGGCCCAAGCGGCGAATCGACTGGATGGTCTGTGACATTGTGGACCAGCCTCGTAAAACTGCCCGACTGGCGGTCGATTGGATTGCCGGCGGATTTTGCCGTTACACGGTCTTTAATCTCAAACTGCCGATGAAGAAACGCTACGATGAATGGCTGATTTGCCGTGATATCATTGAAAAAGGTCTGGCAGAAGCGGGCGTTGGCTTCAACCTGAAAGCCCGCCACCTCTACCATGATCGGGAAGAAATTACTTGTTTTATCGAGCGAACCGGCTAGAAAACGCTCTGTTCGAGGACGGTGATGGTTTCGTCCTGGTCCATCATGGGAACCAGTTCCGACATGAGTTCCCTGCGCTCCGGGGACCGATACCACCGGTCCCAGTCGGCTTCGGAGCGCCAGTTGGCGAGCGTGATACGGTGGTTGGGGTCATGGCTGTCGGCCAGGGTTTCGCCGGAAATGAAGCCCGGCGCACTGACGGCTTGTTGCAGGACTTTTCGGGCGCGTTGCTCGTAGGCATCTTCCAGGGTTTCAGCGATATGGCGTTCAATCAGCACCCGGATCATGGTTTACCTCCATTATTTAGCTGTTATAAACAATAAATTAGCAGGTTTTTCAGAAATATCAGGTTATTGATCAGGAGAAGGTTTTGGCAGCTTCAGAGTACGATGCAGAGCTGGATGCCCGAGGGCTTTTCTGCCCGGAGCCGGTCATGATGTTGCATAATCGCATCAATGATGTAGCGCCCGGACGTGTGCTCCGGGTGCGCGCCACGGATCCCTCGACCACCCGGGACATTCCACGGTTCTGTCAGTTCCTCGGCCACGAGCTGGTCTGTGATGAAGAGCAGGGCGACGAATTCGTGTTCCTGATTCGACGAGGCGAAGCCTGACCGTATCAGGCTCCGGACCTGAGTCCGTTCAGGTGGCGAATGAAATCATCGCGATCCATTTCTCCCAGTACCCGCTGCGCCGGCATCTCCTCGCCGTCTCGGCTGTAGAACAGGATTGCTGGCGGGCCAAACAGGCCGAGCTCATCGAGCAGGGCCTGTTGCGCCGGCGTGTTGTCAGTCACGTCAATTTGCAACAACGTATAGGGAGAGAGCGCCTGGACAACCTGCGGGTCCCTGAATACATTGCGCTCCATCACCTTGCATGAGATGCACCAGTCGGCATAGAAATCCAGAACGACGGGGCGGTTCTGCGCCGCCGCTTCGTCCAGCCTGGCGCGAATCTGTCTGGGTGCGGCGACCCGCTCGAAGCCTGCATGATCGGGCGGTGTCAGGGCCGGGTTCGGGCTCGACGCCACGGTAAAGGGTGTAAGTGGCCGAAGGGGGTCACTGGCACCGCCAACAGCCCCGGCAAGTAATGCCAGACCGTAGGCGAAAAGCACCAGGCCCAGGCCCTTGCGGGTTCGTGCCCAACCCGCCTTTGCCGCATCGAACGCACCAAGCTGAACCCCGGTGATCGCGATGAGGAGACCCCAGAGGGTCAGCGCCAGCCAGGCCGGGACCAGTCGCTCCACCAGCCAGATTGCCACGGCCAGCAACATCACGCCGTAGAAGTGCTTCACTGTAGTCATCCAGTGCCCACTGCTTGGCAGAAGCCTGCGTCCGCCCACCGCCACCAATATCAGTGGAAGTCCCATTCCAAGACCAAGCGCAAAAAGGGCAATACCGCCGACCAGGGCATCCTGGGTGGTTGAGATATAAAGCAGGCTGCCAGCCAGTGGCGCGGAGACGCAGGGTGACACAATCAATGCCGACAAAGCCCCAATCCCGAATATGCTCAGCACCCGGCTGCCGGTCATTCGGTGGCTGGCATCATTCAATGGTTCCCGGATAAATCGCGGCAGCTGGATCTCAAACAAATCGAACATGGACAGGGCGAATACCACAAAGAGTGTGGCAAACACGCCCAGCACCCACGGCGACTGCAATTGTGCCTGAAGGTTGAAGCTGGCACCCAATAACCCTGTCAGCACACCAGCGGAGGCATAGGTCAGCGCCATGCCGAGGACATAGCTGACAGACAGCATCAGTGCGTGGCCGGAGGTGCGGGTGTTGTGGCTGGAAACCAGTGTCGAGATGATCGGCACCATGGGAAGTACACAGGGGGTGAATGTCAGCCCGAGCCCTAGGAGGAAGAACACCCCGACAATCACCAGTGAGGACTGGCGGGAGAGAAAGCCCGCAAGGCCAGTGGCTGATGACGTGTCCATGGAGGTTTCAGGCGAGCCATTGCCCAGGCGGGCAGTTTCGGTCCCGGTCCCTTCGGAGCCCGCCGGGGCCTGGCTTGTGGAGCTGCCGGGGAAGTAAAGCACATCGCGGGTCTGGGGGGGATAGCACAGTCCTGCCTCGGCGCATCCCTGGTAGGTGACCTGCAGTTGGGCTTCCTGCACCCCTTCGGGCAGGGAAACCGGAACCCGCACGTCGACCGGATCATAAAAAACGGTGACTTCGCCGAAGAACTCATCCTGCACAACCTCACCGCTCCGGGCGAACTTCGGCTCACCGATCTGGACGCCCTCGGTTACCGAAACGACACTGACCCGTTCCCGGTACAGGTAGTGTCCCGGGGTAATGTTCCAGGACAGGATCACGAAACCGCTGTCAGAGCTGTAATTGAAGGGGAGTGCCTCATCAACCGGCAGGAAGCCGTTGTTCTCACCCCCAAAGAGGGATTTCCCGCCGGTGCCCAGGGCGGAAGCGGTTCCGGTCACCAGCATGAGGCAGATCAGCGTCAGCAGGTGGGTAAATGCACGGGCGCGTCGACAGTTCTGAAAGACCGCAGCGGATACTGTCATGGATTGGTCTGGTTCCTGTTTGCTATTGGTTTTACTTGAGTCCTGTACGGCCGCGGACGATTCCGTTCTTTCAGCGGCGTTCGAAGCCAGTGGACATAGTCGGGGCGTCAAAGTTCCCTCTGGTATTGATCGCTGTAAAGTCGCACAATAGCGAGCCAATGAATCACAGTCCAAATGATCTTATCATGCTGTTTAATGACCTGTTCCGGGAAAAATACCGGACCATTCTGGTCAAAGGCAGTGATGAACCCGAGTACCTTCCTGCCAACGAGCCGGATGGGGTTGCGCAAGTTGTCTTTGCGCACGGCTATTACGCCAGTGCCTTGCATGAAATCAGCCACTGGTGTATCGCCGGTGAGCGTCGGCGCGCACTCCACGATTACGGTTACTGGTACTGTCCGGATGGTCGGTCGCCAGAACAGCAGCGGGCGTTCGAACAGGTAGAGGTTAAACCCCAGGCGCTGGAGTGGCTATTCTCCATGGCGGCCGGGTTCCGTTTTCACATCAGTTTGGACAACCTCTCCGGAGATGGCGCGGCAGATGAGTCGGGCTTCAGGAGTAAGGTCCGTGAACAGGCCGGGCTTTACCTGTCTACTGGTTTGCCGCGACGAGCCGGACAATTTTTTGATGCACTGACAACCTTTTATGGGACCACTGATACGGTGCTCGAATCCTGGCAACAGGATGCCCGACGCATTGCTCCGGTGAGTTCCGCACTGAACACCCTGAGGAAAATTGAGACTGTATGACATCTGACCCAAAGCACACTGGCGACCTTCGATTCCAGGATCTGAATCTGGACAAACGTCTGCAGGATGCCATTACGGCGATTGGATTTGAATACTGCACGCCGATTCAGGCGGAAACCCTGCCCTGGACATTGGCGTGTGAGGACCTGATTGGCCAGGCACAGACGGGCACCGGTAAAACCGCAGCGTTCCTGATTACCGCCATTCAGTCCCTGCTGGAAACCCCGATCCCGGAAAAGGACCGGTTTGCCTCTGAACCCAGGGTTCTGGCCCTCGCACCCACGCGGGAGCTTGCGATGCAGATTGCCAAGGATGCCGAGCAGCTTTGCCAGCACACGGGTCACAACGTCGTGACCGTCGTCGGTGGCATGAACTACGACAAACAGCGGGACCAGTTGCAGAACGAAATCGTGGATATTCTGGTGGCAACGCCGGGACGGCTCATTGATTTTCTGGGTTCCCAGGACGTCTTCCTCGATCAGCTGGATATTCTGATTCTGGATGAGGCGGATCGCATGCTGGACATGGGGTTCATTCCCGATGTGAAACGGATCATCCGCAAATGTACAGCCAAGGAAGATCGTCAGACCCTCCTGTTCAGTGCCACATTCAACCAGGATGTGCTTAACCTGGCGTCCATGTGGACCAAGAATGCCGAGTTCGTGGAAATCGAGCCGGAGCAAAAGACAGCGGAGCGGGTCGAACAGACGGTATATCTGGTCGGTGATGATGAGAAACTGCCGGTTCTGGTGAACTACCTCAAACGTCCGGAAGTGGAGAAGGCCCTCGTCTTCGCCAATCGCCGCGATCAGTGTCGGGATCTTGAGGAGGACTTGCGTAACCAGGGGGTCAAGGTTTCCCTGATGTCCGGAGAGATTGCCCAGAACAAACGTCTGAAGACGCTGGAACAGTTCAAGAAAGGTTCCATCCAGGTGCTGGTCGCCACTGACGTCGCGGGCCGTGGTATTCACGTCAACGGCGTAACCCACGTTTTCAACTACAATCTTCCCGATAATGCAGAAGATTACGTGCATCGCATCGGCCGTACCGGTCGGGCGGGCAAGCATGGGGTGTCGGTCAGCTTTGCGGGTGAGGATGATTCCTTCGCGCTGCCGGCCATCGAGGCGTACATCAGCCAGAAACTGAAAACGGCGGTGCCGGATGAGGCGTTGATGGTGGCAATGGAAAATCCACCGATCACCCGCAAGCGCGGTCGCCGCCCCCAGGGTGGTCGCGGTGGCTCCGGCGGCCGTAATCAGCGCCAGCGCAGGAACTGAAAGGGCCGTACAGCATCATGTTGATCGTAGCAGACGAAAACATCCCGCTACTGGACTCTTTCTTCGGAGATTTCGGGGAAATACGTCAGGTATCGGGTCGGACGATGACCGCCAGTGACGTCAGGGACGCCGATGTGGTTCTGGTTCGGTCCGTCACCCGGGTCGGTCCGGAACTTTTGGAGGGCAGCCGGGTACGGTTCGTGGGGACGGCCACAATTGGCACGGACCACGTCGATCGGGATTGGCTCGAACAGAAGGGAATCCGTTTCTCCGCAGCGCCGGGCTGTAACGCCAACAGCGTAGCCGAGTATGTGCTTGGAGTGCTTTCCCTCCACGCAGAGCGGCGCGCCCTGGAAGACTGGACGCGGTTGAGCGTGGGCATCGTCGGCGTTGGGAATGTGGGCGGCGAGCTTGCCCATAAGCTTGAACGCCTCGGTTTTGAGGTCCGGTTGTGCGATCCGCCGAGAGCCGAACGCGAGGAAGACGGCGATCAGGAGTTCGTCTCCCTGGATGAGGCCCTGCAATGCGATGTGATCACGCTGCATACGCCGCTTACCCGGGACCAGGCGCACGCCACCTACCATTTGGTGGGTGAACGTCAGCTGGCTTCATTGACCGAGGATCAGCTGCTGATCAACGCTGGCCGTGGTGAAGTGATCGACACCGGCGCATTGCGTGCGCGGCTGGCACAGGCGAATGCACCGGTTGTGGCCCTGGATGTCTGGGAGCGAGAGCCCCGCATTGATCCGGAGCTGGTTGATCAGGTCTGGTTGGCCACCCCCCACATTGCCGGCTACAGCCTTGAGGGTAAGGTTCAGGGCACGGAAATGATCTATCAGGCGCTCAGTGGCTATTTGGGGTTGCCTGTGCGCAAGAAAACGGGGCAGTTCCTGCCGGAACCCGCGCTGAGCAAAGTATCGTTCACCAGCGCCGCCGACGAGGACGATGCCATCAGAATTTCACTGCGAGCCTGTTATGACCCCAGGCAGGATGATGCCCGCCTGCGCGTTGCCATGCGGGGCTCGGCTGAGGAGAGAGCGGCGGCTTTTGACCGGTTGCGGCGAGACTATCCGGTGCGCCGGGAATGTTCCAGCCTGAAGGTCCAGTTGAAGGGGACTAGTAAATCCCTGCAGGACAGCTTCCGGGCGATCGGGTTCAAGCTGAAAATCTGACCATCCGTCCGAACTGAAAAACCGGGGCTTGTGCCCCGGTTTTTTTGTTTAGAAAGAGGCCTGTTCCAGGGCCCGAATCCGGTCTTCGAGCGGCGGGTGTGTCATAAACAGAGCGCTGAGGCCGCCGCGAGCCCCTCGATTGATGCCAAACGCCTGAAGTGTATCGGGCATCTGGTCAGGGATCTCACTTTCCTGTTTAAGGCGTGCCAGCGCGCCGATCATGGCGGACCGGCCTGCCAACTGGGCGCCGGCGATATCAGCCCGGAATTCCCGACGACGGGAGAACCAGAACACAATGGTGCTCGCAAGAATGCCCAGCACCAGTTCCGCGGCAATACTGACTACAAAGAAGCCGATTCCGTGACCACTTTCGTTCTTGAAAATAACGCGGTCAACAAAGGAGCCTATGACCCGGGAGGCAAAAATAACGAAGGTGTTGACGACGCCCTGGATCAAGGCAAGTGTGATCATGTCCCCATTGGCCACGTGGCCAATCTCATGGCCCAAAACCGCCCGGATCTCGTCCTTGTTGAAGCGATGCAGAAGGCCCTCGCTAACTGCAACCAGGGCATCGTTCTTATTCCAGCCTGTGGCAAAAGCGTTGGACTGGGAAGCTGGGAAGATGGCAACCTCGGGCATTCCTATGCCGGCGTTTTTGGCGAGAACCGCTACCGTGTCCACTAGCCAGCGTTCAGCCGGAGTGCGCGGGGATTCGATGACCTTTGCCCGGGTGCTCCACTTCGCCATTGGCTTGGATATCAGCAGTGAAATGATGGCTCCGGCGAACCCAAAGACCGCGGCAAACGCCAGCAGCGGACCATACTGAATGCCGTATTGGGAGAGGTAGCTGTCGACGCCCAGAAGTCTCAGCGTAAAGCTTGCTACCAGGATGACCGCAAGGTTGGTGGCCAGAAACAACAGAATCCGCATGTTAATTCCCTGAATGATGAGTCAAACACGTAAAAGCTGTGCCTAAGACCGAATTATGTGGCCGGGGTTCGACGGTTCAATGTCTTTGCATGGATTTAATGTTTGTCATCGGCAAAGAACGTCGCCTGCACAACCTGGCTGATACGTCCGGAATGACCGGTTTTTAGGGCCTTGCGAATCAGGTGAATGTGGGTCGAAAGATCTTCCCGCACCGACGGAGGAAGATGGTCACCGGCGTGCGCCTGGTCCTGGTTAAGGCGCCGGTTGAGCTCAACCGGCGCCGGAGCGCTCAGGCGAACGAACGCCGCATGGCTCAGAACTGCCTGGTCCAGCGCTTCCTGACGAATGGTATCGACATAGCGAAGCAGGCCTTCCTCTTCCAGCCAGAGGAGGGCGCCAAAGCAGGCCATATGACGCTTGCTGTGAAGCCCGAATTCATCGGGCTCGTCCGGGCCGGCGATATCCTCCACGAACAGATTGACGCGGCGAGGGAAGGCGCCATAGAGCTGGACAAGGGCGATCGCAACGTCCTTGTAGAATTCCTCTACATGAATGTCAGCCATGGATGCTCCGTTACTGCTGATAGTTACCAAGGAAGCGGCCGAGCCGCGACATGGCGTCTTCAAGGGCGTCTTCCCTGGGCAGGAAAACCACGCGCAAGTGCTGTTTGTCGTCAATGTTGAAGGCTGAGCCCTGCACCAGAAGAATTCTTTCCTGGAGCAGCAGGTCGAGCACCAGCTTTTCATCATTGACGATGGGAAAATGCTTCGGGTCCAGCTTCGGAAACAGGTAGAGAGCCCCCTGTGGTTTGACGCAGCTGACGCCGGGAATATCGTTCAGCATTCGCCAGGCGGTTTCCCTTTGCTCATACAAACGTCCGTCCGGAACGACCAGGTCATTGATGGACTGGTAGCCGCCCAGGGCAGTCTGGATAGCCAACTGCGCGGGCACGTTAGCGCACAGGCGCATATTTGAGAGCATCTCAATGCCTTCAATAAGATCCATTGCCCGGTGTTTGGCTCCGCTGATGATCATCCAGCCGGAGCGGTAGCCCGCGGCCCGGTAATTCTTGGAAAGCCCGTTGTAGGTGAAGAAGAGCACATCGTCAGCAAGCGCGGCGGTCGAGACGTGCTCTGTGCCGTCGTAGAGAATTTTGTCGTAGATTTCATCCGAGAGCACGATCAGGTTGTGCTTGCGAGCCAGTTCGATGACCTGTTCCAGGAGTTCTCTGGAGTAGACGGCGCCGGTCGGGTTGTTGGGGTTGATCAGAACGATCGCCCGGGTACGACGGGTGATTTTCTTCCGGATGTCGTCGATGTCGGGGAACCAGTTCTGCTGTTCATCACAACGGTAATGCACGGGTTTGCCACTCGAAAGGGTGACAGCCGCGGTCCAGAGCGGGTAATCCGGCGCGGGGATCAGTACCTCGTCACCGGTGTTCAACATGGCCTGCATCGACATGACGATCAGTTCACTGACGCCGTTGCCGAGAAAAATGTCGTCGATATCGACCTTGTCGATGCCCCGTTGCTGACAGTAATGCATGACCGCCTTGCGGGCCGAAAAGAGTCCCTTGGACTCGACGTACCCCTGGGCCAGATGCATGTTGTAGATGACGTCCTGCTGGATCTCCTCGGGTACGTCCAGTTCAAAGGCGGCCGGATTCCCGATGTTGAGTTTAAGTACCCGGTGACCTTCCTCTTCCAGTCGACGCGCTTCCCGCAGAACTACGCCACGTATTTCATAGCACACGTTATCCAGCTTGGCGGATTTGTAGTAGTTCTGCATAAGGCCGAGGCTTCCTTGGTCTGAATTCGGAAAATAAAACTGATGTGAGACAGCCCTTTATTCTAGCGGAGCGAGGGGCGGCGGCAACAGGGGAATTATGATGAATTGTGGCGTGGTGAGACAGATTTAGCGCCCAAAGCTGAAGCCTTTTTTAAGATGAGGTTTATGCCGACCCTGAAAGCCTTGGTTTTCCATTAAACATTGTGCACAATTCAATTTCGAAAAATATAAGCAAGTCCAAGGAGAGTAGTGTGTCCGAATCCAGCGTTTATGACTTTACTGTCAACGATATCAAGGGCAATGAGAAAAGCCTGGCCGACTATCGGGGCAAAGTTCTGCTGATCGTAAATACGGCCAGCAAGTGCGGCTTCACCCCGCAATTCGATGGCCTTCAGACCCTGTACAAGGATCTGGGCGAGCGCGGCCTGGAGGTACTGGGATTCCCCTGCAATCAGTTCATGAACCAGGATCCGGGCAATGACGACGCCATCAGTGAGTTCTGCAGTCTCAATTACGGGGTGGATTTCCCCATGTTTTCAAAGATTGAGGTGAACGGCTCGGGCGCCCATCCGCTTTATCAGTTCCTGAAGCGTGAAGCCAAGGGTCTGATGGGGTCGGAAAAGGTCAAATGGAACTTCACCAAGTTCCTGGTGGGAAGGGACGGGCAGGTGGTCCGGCGCTATCCGCCGACCGCTAAGCCTCAGGATATTCGAAAAGATATCGAGAAACTGCTGTAGCCATGGCAACACCTGAAGAGGCCTTGTCTCTGGATAATCAGGTCTGTTTTGCCCTCTATGCGGCCAATCGGGCGGTCACGGCCCGCTACCGGCCGCTGCTGGCAGACCTGGAGCTGACCTACCCGCAATACCTCACCATGCTGGTGCTGTGGGAGCAGGAACAGGCGGGGGGTGTCACCCGGGTGTCTGATCTGGGCCGTCGGTTGCGACTGGATTCCGGTACCCTGACGCCCTTGCTTAAACGGCTGGCCGACCGGGGGCTGCTGGAACGTCGCCGAAGTGCTCTGGATGAGCGGGTGGTCACACTGACTCTGACCGAAGCCGGTTGGGCGTTGCGGGAGAAAGCGGGCTCGATACCGGAACGCCTGCTTTGCGGCATTGGTGTTGAACCAGAGCGTTTGAAGGCGTTGCGCCGTGAGCTAAAAGCAGTGCTCACGGCTCTTGAGGGGGAGGCGGTGCCCAGCGACTGATCGCGGCCCGCAATTCGTCCCGGTTGTAGGGTTTGGTGACGTAGTCGTTCATTCCCGCCGCGATACAGTCCTCTCGGTCGCCCTGCATGACATTGGCCGTCACCGCGATAATTGACAGGTCTTTCCATTCCGGGTTCTTCCGGATGCGCCGGGTCGCCTCATAGCCGTCCATGACCGGCATCTGGCAATCCATCAACACCAGGTCGTAATTCCGCGCGTACAGGGAATCGAGGGCCTGTTGCCCGTTCTCGGCATGATCCACATGGTGCCCGAGCTTCTTGAGCAAACTGCTGGCCACCATCTGGTTGACCTGATTGTCCTCGACCAGAAGAATTTTCAGTGGCGGCGTGTCGGCTTCCTTTCCGGCTGGCTGAGCCGGTTTGAGCGTAACCTCGTTACGGAGGATCCCGGCGGCGCGGCACAGGCAGCGGTATAATTCATCGCGGCGTACCGGCAGGGACAGAATCTGATGCTCTGGTTTGTCTCGTACTGCAGAACCGGATCTGTCGGCCAGAATGACTCCTTCACCCTGCCAGTTCGGGGCAACGCTGCCGGAATCTTCGGCCAGAGCGATCAGGATTCCCTGTTGGGAATGACCGATTTCCCGGGTCGGAATCTGCCAGGCACTGAGCTGGCGCTCGATTGGCCGGCGATGCGGGTTTTCGGCGGGTATGGCCAGCGTGATGCCAATGTCCTGGAGTTTGGCGGCAACCTGCGGCAGCCCGTTGGGGCTGCTGTCTTCATGCATTGGCAACGGCAGGGTCACCGTGAAATGGGTTCCTCGGCCCTCCCTCGAATCCACCAGAATCTGTCCGTGCATTCGCTCGACCAGCTGTCGGCAGAGGGTCAGTCCCAAACCTGTGCCGCCATACAGCCGGGTGGTGTCCGCATCGGCCTGGGAAAACGGTGAGAATATCCGATGCAATCCCTCCGTAGACATACCAATGCCGGTGTCGATGACATCCAGTCTCAGGCTTCCGGACGAGTAAGCTGCCTTCACATAAACCGAGCCCTCGTCGGTGAACTTGATGGCGTTGCTGAGCAGGTTGTTCAGTATCTGGCGAGCCCGGGTCGGATCGCCGAGGAAGCTTTCCGGGAGGGCGGGGTCAACCTCGCTCACCAGATCAATGCGTTTGCGCCGCGCTTGTTGTGCATGCAGGGTGGCTGATTCCTCGATCAGATTGCGCATGCTAAAAGGAATGTTCTCCAGGCTGAGCTTGCCGGCTTCGACCTTCGAAATATCGAGAATATCGTTAAGCAGGCCAAGCAGGCTTTCCCCCGCATTAAAGGCTATTTCCAGACGATTACGCTGGGTCGAATCCAGCTCACCCTCGAGAGCCAGGCCGAGCATGCCCAGAACCCCGTTGAGTGGCGTGCGGATCTCATGGCTCATGCTGGCGAGAAAGTTGGCGCGGGCCCTGGCCCGGCGGACCGCGTCTTCCTTCGCCTTGATCAGCGCACGGTTTCCTCGCTGGAGGGCGTCGTTTTTCTCCGAAATTTCGCGGGTCCGGTCTTCAACTTCGCGCTCGAGTTGGAACGAATAGTTCTTCATCGCGCTTTCGGCGATCCGGAGCTGGGCAAGACTGGAATCAATCGTCTCAAGGTGCTGATTGATGATGCCGACCATGGTGCCAATTTCGTCATCCTGATGATTGGTCGGCACCGGGAGTCGGACCTTTTCGGGCGAGCTCGCCTTGACCTGCGAAAGGGCACTGATCACGTTGAGCATTGGCCGGGTCAGCACCAGATAGAAGATCCCGAGCAGGGCTGCGGTCAGGGTCAGGCTTTTCAGAAGACCGCTAATCAACGTATACGTGGCACGCTCAAGAAACTGGAGTCCGTAGTGATAGGTGTCGATGGTGACGATCAATTGGCCCAGCGGCAGCTCCTCAAGCTGTGGTACGCGCAATTCCTGACTGAAAACCCGGCTGGAATCGAACAGCAGGTCACTTGCCCAGCGGTAAGGGGACACCGGGCTGCTCTGGCTCGCGGCAGCCATGGTTTGGCCATCGTTGTCGATGATCCTGGCATCGATGGTGGCCGGGTGGCGAAGCAGCCCGTCCAGCAGTTCTTCGGCAAGTCGGACATCGATGTTATAGGCAATCTGGGAGGCCGGGCTCACGCTGATGTCGATCAGGGCGTGAATTTCCTCCTCCATCGATTCCCGGGCATTAAAATAGTCCAGGGTGATCTGAATGAGGTTGAGAGCGAGCCCCAGCGCCATGGCGACCAGAACCGTGTCGCGGGTCAACCGAAAGGAGAGTCGCTTTCTGAAACCATTGATCACGAGAATTTACTGTCCCTGTTAACGGGGCCGTGTCAGCCGCCCGGTTTAACGCCGTCAATCGTCGTAGTCGGCCTTCTTCTTCCACTCGTCATCGTGCAGGAACGTATCCCATTCACGATCCAGTTTGGATTGCGACTCGGCGCTTGCGGTGTCCTGGCCTTCGTTACTCAATGCCTCCAGCTCCTTGATCCGGGTCCGGAAGCTCTTTACGGCCTTCATCGCCAGCGGATTATCGCGGGATTTCCCCATTTCGGTACTGGCCAGATGGTAGGCATGAATGGCCTTGCGTATCTGGTTCTGGCGAACGTAGTCTCGGGCCTGAAACACGTGCAGGTCGGCATGAGTCTTGTGAACAAGAAAGAGGACGTACTTCAGGTTTTTCTTGGCGGTGCCCGCATCAATCCGACCGCTCTTGTGCATGCCCTCAATTATCTTGAATAAATTCTGAAGCAACTCTTTGACGTAAGACGACTTTTCCGGAGAGTCAATCTTGACGGGGGGCCGGGAATCCTGCTTTTCAAGAATCTGGTTCTTGATCTGCAGCGTGGACTCCTGCCACTTCTTGACCGGAAGGTTCGCTTTCAGTGCGGCCAGTTCAGAGCATGCCTCTTCCATTCGTTTGATGAGAAGCAGCTTGAGGTCGGCAGTCAGGTACTGGCCGGGGATCTCGGAGAGCAGTCGTTGGGCCCGGTTGTAGGCGTCTTCCTGCGCCGTAACTTTGCGGGCGCGCTCTATCCGGGCTTTTTCGCGCATCTGGCTCAGAACAATAACCACGATTGAGATCGTTACAATGGCAGCCAGTACAATTACGATTGTTGTTGTATCCATTTTGTCAGTAATGACTCCGGCTTCGGGATCAATTGTTGGCAGGTGCGAATGCCGACCTCAAGGTGCCGATATTATTCACTAAGCCTGGCAAAGACTAGCAGAAATACCGGGTTGAAACCGTTGCAAAATGTGAAAGTCTCCGGCGTCTATTGATTTCGTGAATTTTTAATCTGATGTATATTGCTTTGATGAATGAGGGCAGGGAGGTCTCCTTTTCTGTCCACACATCTGCTTTGCCTTCCGGAGTTGTTCATGGATATTTCCCGCGTTGATCTGAATTTGCTCGTTTACCTTGATGTCCTGTTGCGGGAGCGAAATGTCACCAAGGCGGCCAACCACCTGGGGATTACCCAGCCGGCCATGAGCAACGGCCTCAGGCGGCTGCGGGACTTGTTTTGCGATCCGTTGCTGGTCCGGACCAGTGAGGGTATGACGGCCACCGAGCGGGGCCGGGAACTGCAGCCGCTAGTGCGCAGCATCCTGTCCAATATCGAGCAGGCAGTTCAGGAGAAAACCCCGTTTTCCGCGCTCGAAAGTCAGCGAGTGTTCCGGATCATGGCCAGTGACTACGCTGAATCCTGTCTTATGCCTCGGGTTCTGCGGAGGATTCGCCAGGAAGCGCCGCACGTTACACTGGATGTGCTCACACCCAGTGACGTGAGTTTTCTGGATGTTGAGCAGGGCCGGCTGGACATGGCCATCAACCGGTTCGATAAAATCCCCCAGTCCTTTCATCAGAAAACGCTCTGGACCGAGTATTTCTCCTGCCTGATGAATGCTCGCAATCCCATTCTGAAGGAGCCGTTTACCCTAGACACCTACCTCGATGCCAGTCATATCTGGGTCAGCAAAACCGGCTTTGGGGTTGGAGTGGGTGTGAATCCGAAGGATGTCCAGCGCCTCGGCTGGGTGGACGAAGCTTTGTCACGAATGGGGCGAAAACGACAAATATCGGTTTTTACCCGGCACTACCAGGTGGCAATGCTGCTGGCTGAACAGCACGACCTGATCGCAACCCTGCCGTCCCGGGCGGCATGGTTGCAGAAGGACAATCCGAACCTGGTGGTCAAGGTGCCGCCGTTTGAAATTCCTCCCTTCGAGCTGAAAATGGCCTGGAGCCCTCTGCTGCAGCACAACAGCGATCATCAGTGGCTGCGCAAACTGATTGCGGAAGTGGCTGAGGAAGTGGATACCGAGTTCGCGCCATTCGGGGCCCAGTTCGAATCAGCCGATGCGCCCCAGCTGCAGCATTCAGAGCGGTAATTCCCTCAGTTCCAGAGAACTTCGGCCGGCATCCCACATGCGCCGGAAGCTTTCCGCAAGCAGTTTTACCCGGCCGCCGTCGGAGAACTTGGCAAACCCTTCGGGTGTGTAAAAGTCGTGGCGATACAGGACGCCGGAGCGATCTGCCAGAAGGAACGGTTGATCCTCAACCGGATAATCGTCATTAACCAGTCGCAGTTCGATCCTGCTCGGCAATCGACGCATCAGCTCAACCAGTTGGTGACGGCGTTTGACCAGCGGTTTGTCATCGTGAATGAGCAGGCGGATTTCGCTGAGTCTGTGCCGTCTGGCGAGGGCAGAAATCAGTTCCCGTAAACGATGGCGGTCGTAGAGATCGTGATCCAGGATACGGTCATAGAGCCAGAGCCGTTGCCCTGCCTGACCCACGACTGAATCCATCAGGCTGACCAGGTCGTGTTCGCTTGAGAAAAGCCAGGTTCCTGCATCCCGGCCAAGAAGCATCGGCGCGGTGCGTTGTTCTATCACACTAGCCACCAGTGCCGGCGACAGGCAACGCATGTCCACGTGGGGAATTCCGGCATCGTCATAGGCGGCAGAGCAGACGTGGAAGCCAGAGCGCTGGTAGAAAGGAATGGCGTGTTCCTGGGCCGAGAGCCGGAGTTCGTCATAGTTGCCGGCGGCTTCGGAAATCAGGTGGTGCAGGAGTGCCTCGCCAATGCCTCGTCCCCGGAAGCCGGGCAAAATCGCCATCCGACCGATATGTCCGGTTTCGCCAAGTGTTGAGAACAGTCTTGCCACGCCGACGGGCGTGTTGTCCGGCAACACGGCCAGAAAATGATCGGCAATCTCGTCGGTGTCATCCCACTCCAGTTCGGGCGGAACTTTCTGTTCGTCAATGAAGACCCGTTGACGGATGTCACGGATATGACCCGGAGCCAGTTGCCAGCTGTACTTCCTGAATTTCACTCTCATGGCGACCAACTTATTCGAAGTAGACCGAGCCCTGATTATACAACGTGCAGAGCAGTCCCAGCAGGGCCCCGTCGTCGGCGAAGCGGGCGAGCTGCGCGGAATCGATGCGCGCGCCGGCGCACAGAAGTGCCGCCATCGGCCGGGCATCACCTTTCAGCAGGTATTGTTCACCATCCACGAACAGCGCGGTTTCGTCATCGAAGTCGTAGTAGGCGAAACGGGAACCTTCGTTCCAACGAAGTTGCTCTCCGGCACGGATTGCCCCGGCAAACTCCTCGGTGGACGCTGGCTCCTCGGCAGGAACAACGATGTCCATGTTCTTGGGGGCGGTGGCGTACTGGCCGAACCAGAGGGAGAGCTGTCGTCGATCACCGAGCTTCTCGCGCAGAATTGCATCCAGTTTGTCAATTACCGCCGGTTGAATGGTGCCGGGATTGTCCTGAACCTGCAGTTCCGGGTCGTTCAGGTGATCGCTGGCGTCAGACTGACCGCACAGAAAATCGGTGAATCCGGTCAGGATGTCGTCAATGGTGGGAGCTCGGAAGCCAACCGACAGAGTGATGCAGTCGTTTTCGGCAACGCCATGGTGGCCAATTCCCGGGGGCAGGTACAGCATGTCGCCGGGCGCCAGGGTGACCGTCTCCTCTCCGTCCCAACTGCTCAGAATGCGCAGTGGGGTTCCCTCCACGCGGGGCGAGGTGTGGTCGCAGTGTCCACCAAAGGTCCAACGGCGGTGTCCCTGGGCCTGCAACAGGAAAACATCGTACTGGTCATAGTGCGGCCCGACGCTGCCGCCTTTCGGGGCAAAGCTGGCCATGATGTCGTCCAGTCGCCAGTTGGGTACGAACCGGAAGTGTTCCAGCAGGTCGGCTATCTCCGGAACCCAGTGGTCCAGGCCCTGCACCAGCAATGTCCAGTTTTGCTCCGGCAGTTGGCTGAACCGCTCCGGGGTGAACGGACCGTTGTGCAGTTGCCAGGGCTTGCCGTCATCGTTTTCGATGACGATCCGGGACTCAACCGTTTCCTCGCAGGCGAGGCCAGCGAGTTCGTCCGGGCTGACTGGCGATTCCAGATCCGGAAAGGCCTGGCGGATAACCAGCGGTTTTTTCTGCCAGTAGTCCCGCAGAAACTCAGAGGCTGTTAGTCCGCCAAGCATGTCCATATATCCGCTCCCTGTATCAGATGTTGCGTGCCTGATCGATGGCGTTGCCGATGTAACTGCCCGGGGTTAAGGCCATCAACTCAGCCTTGGCCGCCTCGGGAATGTCCAATGTCTCGACGAAATTCTTGATCACTTCCGGCGTCATTGCCTTGCCACGGGTCAAGGCCTTGAGCTTTTCGTAGGGTTTTTCGATGTTGTATCGACGCATGACCGTCTGAATGGGCTCGGCGAGCACTTCCCAGGCATGATCGAGATCCTCATCGAGGCGCGCCGGGTTGATCTCCAGCTTGCCAAGGCCTTTCAGGGTGGCTTCGTAGGCGATCAGGCTGTGGGCAAAACCGACCCCAAGGTTACGCAGTACGGTGGAATCGGTCAGGTCTCGCTGCCAGCGGGAAATCGGAAGTTTGGCCGACAGGTGGCCAAGGAGCGCATTGGCGATTCCCAGGTTGCCTTCGGAGTTCTCGAAATCGATCGGGTTAACCTTGTGGGGCATGGTGGACGAGCCCACTTCGCCTTCCACAGTCTTCTGCTTGAAGTAGCCCAGCGAGATATAGCCCCAGATGTCGCGGTCCAGGTCGATCAGGATGGTGTTGAACCGGGCAACGGCATCGTAGAGTTCGGCGATGTAGTCGTGCGGTTCGATCTGGGTGGTGTAAGGGTTCCAGTCCAGCCCCAGATTCTCGATAAATTCACGGGCATTGGCAGCCCAGTCGATCTGGGGGTAAGCCGAGAGGTGGGCGTTGTAGTTGCCAACCGCGCCATTAATCTTGCCGAGCAACTCAGTGGCGCGAATCTGCTTCAGCTGGCGGCGCAGACGATGGACCACGTTCGCCAGTTCCTTGCCGACAGTGGTCGGGGAAGCCGTCTGGCCGTGGGTGCGCGACAGCATGGGCTGTTCCGCATGCTCCTGCGCCAGTTCGCCAAGCTTCGCGACCACTTTGTCCATTGCCGGCAACAGTCCATGGTCCAGACCCTCTCGCAACATCAGGGCGTGAGAGAGGTTGTTGATGTCCTCGGAGGTGCAGGCGAAATGCACAAATTCAGTGACCGCATGTAGCTCCGGGAATTCTGCGATCTTTTCCTTGATAAAGTACTCGACCGCTTTAACGTCGTGATTGGTCGTGCGTTCAATGTCTTTGATGCGCTCCGCATCCGGCAGTCCGAAGTTACCGACCAGATTATCGAGGAAAGCGTTCGCTTCGGTTGAAAAGGCCGGAACCTCAGCAATGTCGGGGTGGGCTGCCAGCTTCTGGAGCCAGCGGATCTCGACGGTCACGCGGTTCCTGATCAGGCCATATTCACTGAATATGTCTCGGAAGACGCTGACTTTGTTGCCGTAACGTCCATCGACCGGGGAAATGGCGGTCAGGGCGGTGAGTTCCATCGAAAACCTCTCAAATCATCAAAGAAACGGGACAAAAGGAAATACGGGGCGCATATGATACACCAGCACTGCGCCCGAATCAGTCGTATCGGGTTTACAGGGGCCGATTGGCTTGGTCTGCCAGCTCCCGGGCATGCCGGATGACCTTTTTGCGGGCAAAGATCAGTTGCCACCGTCGGCCGCCAGTCTGGCGCCAGAGTACCGCTGAACGGATGCCCGCCAGGAGCAGGGCGCGAACCCTCGCGGCATTCTCCTCCTGCTGAAGGACGGTGGGGTTGCCACTGACCTGGATTCTCAGGCGGAAGGTGCTGATGGTGTCTGCATAGATCGAAGCAAGGTTGCTGATCAGGTTGCTGTGTGTGTAGCCAAAATGGCTGGCCGTGTGCCGGGCCTGGTCGATCCGGCTGCCGATGACGTCCAGCATGTCCGGCCGGCGGTTGAGCTTTGATTCAAGGTGGATCAGGTTCAGCACGTAACGCAGGACTTCAATATCCTGTTGCTTGCTCTGCTCGCTCAGGACTGACGAGAGCGTGACCAGACCTTCGCGGATATCCGCCAGATCACCGCCGTATACGTCCAGTGTTGATGCCGGGTCCGTGGCAAACAGCGAGCGGATGCAGGTTTCCAGGCTGGCCTCCGTGCATTGGCCATTGTGTGCGATCTGCTGGACCAGGTTGGCGGCCTGAAATACGCCGGCCAGTGCGAGGGTTTGGTCGTTTAGGGTACGGCTCATGCACCGGCTTCCTGTTGTGGCAATGCGGCAATACGCGTGGGCAGTGCTTCGCCATCGCGCCAGGTTTCTTCAATCACGCCGCCGCCCAGGCAAACCTCGCCGTCGTAGAATACGACCGACTGGCCGGGCGTGACGGCTCTCTGGGCATCGTCAAAGATCACCTTGACACCGTTTTCCAGAACCTGGACTTCGCAGTCCTGATCCGGCTGACGGTAGCGGGTCTTGGCTTTGCAGCGGAACTGCATGGCTGGCGCCTCACCCGCCACCCAGTCGACCGGTCCGGAGACCAGTCCGCGGGAGAACAGCAGGGGATGGTGTTTGCCTTGTACCGCAATCAGAACGTTACGGTCGAGGTCCTTTTCGGCCACATACCAGGGCTGGTCACCGAATTCGCTGAGGCCGCCAATGCCCAGCCCCTGGCGTTGACCGATGGTGTGGTACATCAGACCCTGATGTCGGCCTATAACTTTGCCCTCCGGCGTTTCGATGTCACCGGGCTGGGCGGGAAGATACTGCTTGAGGAAGTCCGTGAACTTGCGCTCGCCGATGAAACAGATACCGGTAGAATCCTTTTTGTCGTGGGTGACAAAACCCTGGGCTTCGGCAATCCGCCGGACCTCCGGCTTTTCCAGTTCCCCGACCGGAAACAGGGTTCGGGCGATGCGTTCGCCGGATACCGCGTGCAGGAAGTAGCTCTGGTCCTTGTTGGGGTCGAGCCCCTTGAGCAGTTGGGCTTTGCCGGAACCATCATTGAGCGGACGCTGGCGCGTGTAGTGCCCGGTGGCAATATAGTCCGCCCCCAAGGTAACGGCGTAGTCCAGAAACGCCCGGAACTTTACTTCCTTATTGCAGAGGATGTCCGGGTTGGGCGTGCGTCCAGCAGTGTACTCGGACAAAAAATGCTCAAATACCCGGTCCCAGTACTCCGCTGCGAAGCTGGCGGTGTGAAGTTTGATGCCGATGGCATCGGCAACCGCTTGAGCGTCCGCCAGGTCCGTCATGGCAGTGCAGTACTCGGTACCGTCGTCTTCGTCCCAGTTTTTCATGAACAGCCCTTCAACCTGGTAACCCTGATCTTTCAGCAGCCAGGCTGCGACAGAGGAGTCCACCCCGCCGGACATGCCGACGATCACTCGGGTGCTTGCTGCGGGACGTGTTTCGGTTGCGTGTGTCATGAGTGCTTCAATCTGGCTGAAAAGCCGCCAAGTCTATCATTTGTCCGTCGTTACGTCTGCGTGTCGACAACGACATCCAGTGGATAGCGGCGGCCGTTTCGGTAATCTTCTATGCACGTCAGGACAAGGGGGCTTCGCAACTGGCTTCCCAGTTGGCGGATGTCCTCGAGGTCCATCCAGTGTGCGGCAATGATGCCGGTGTCCAGTTCGTCCGTAACGTGTTCCAGGGGCCTCGCGGAATAGCAGAACCGGTAGTAGGTGACACCGTTGGCAGGCGCCTTGTAGGTGTACACGCCGAGGAAGTGCTCGGGTTCGACGCGCCAGCCGGTCTCCTCAAGGGTCTCGCGCCTGACAGCGTCCAGGATGGCTTCGTTCTCCTCGACATGACCGGCAGGCTGATTGAAAACAACGTGACCGCCACTGAGCTCTTCTACAACCAGATAGCGACCCTGAGGGTCCTGTACGATAACGGCGACAGTCGCGTGAGGGGTCCAGGTCATTGTTTCTTGGCGCTCCTTGGTGTCTTGCCTGACTTTCGGGCGGCTGCTGTAGGTTTCCGCCGCGGCCTCGGCGCGGGAACGTGAACCGCAACGGTTCGGAAATCGCCGGGGTTCAATCCGTCCAGCGTCCAGTCCCCTATACGGTAGCGGATGAGTCTGAGCGTTGGAAAGCCAACGGCGGCCGTCATTCGACGGACCTGCCGGTTGCGGCCTTCTGTTATTGAGAGTTCCAGCCAGCTTGTCGGTACCGATTCCCGGTGACGCACTGGCGGCGTTCTGCTCCAGACGTTGGGCTCATTCATTCTGGTCGCTTTAGCGGGCCCCGTGACACCGTCCTTGAGTCGGACACCCTGTTCCAGTTGCGCCAGCGCCTCATCGGTAATCTGGCCTTCCACCTGCACCCAGTAGGTTTTTGCCATCTTCTGGGACGGCGAAGCGATTCGATGCTGGAGTATGCCGTCGCCGGTCAGAAGTAATAATCCTTCAGAATCGTAATCAAGCCGGCCTGCCGGATAAATGTTGGGTATCTGAATCCAGTTTGCCAGGGTCGCGCGCATCGGCTTGGAGGAATCCCTGCGGTCATCTGTGAACTGGCTCAGAACTCGGAAAGGTTTATTGAAAAGAATCAGGTCGGCCATTCCAGTCAGCGCATCCGGGGTGTTAGGTTGGTGGAGTGGAAGGGTACTGTAACCGTGGCGAATGGCAAAATCCGGGGGAGGCACCTTTAAACAGGTGCTTGCGAATGCACGAACAGGCCCGGCCCCGAGTTTGCTCCGAGCTAGTTGGATCAAAACCAGCTACGCCGCGCCTGCTTGAAGGGTCGCAGGCGCGTCGGGGCAGTCAGCGAAACTCAGTCAGGCGTTTGCTGCTCGGGGAGGGTAGTTACCCCGGCCAGATTCATCGGAATCAGATTTTTTTTCGGCCGTCGCCCCGGAACCATCCTGAGACTGTTTCTGGGGTTGTTCGTCCGGAACAATGTTGATTGCGTGAACGCCCTTGTCGCTGGGTTTTTTGTCAAAGGTGACGGTCTGGCCGGCCTTCAGAGTCTTGTAGCCGTCCATTTGTACCGATGAAAAGTGGGCAAACAGGTCATCGCTGCAGCCATCCTCAATAATGAAACCGTACCCTTTGGCATTGTTGAACCACTTGACCTTGCCTCTTGGCATGATGAACTCCCCTGTCCATGTGCTGTCACACTATATTATTGGTGCTGTGCGCATTCCGGTCGGTAAAGACTCGACGCGGGTCCTGTTACATAAAGCTCGCATGAATTTACATTGTTTAACAATGCCAGTTAACTTTCGACCAATCGAGGCGTTGAGTCAATAGTTTCTATTACCGGAATGTGTGGTTGAACCCGGTCCGGAACCGGTATCATGCTCGTATTGATAAATACCTCACGCCCGGTTTTTCGGCTGCGCTTGAAAACACGGGGACAGACAACCACATTTAGGCAAGGGCACCGATAAACCGGTAAAGAATGATGCGGACTATCGAAGATTCTCTACTAGTATTTAATCAAGGGGAGGACGAACAACCGGGACGACATGACGATCTCAGCGTTGCGCCCGAAAAAACCGCCCTGAAGCATCCGGCGAGGTATCGCGTGGTGCTACTGAACGATGATTACACGCCCATGGATTTTGTAGTGGACGTTTTGATGAAGTTCTTCGCTATGAACGAAGAGAAGGCGACGCAGGTGATGCTGCTCGTCCATACGCAGGGAAAAGCCGTATGTGGGGTGTATACCCGAGACATCGCAGAAACAAAGGCGGCACAGGTGAACCAGTATTCTTCGGAATGCGAACATCCGCTCCTTTGCGAGATTGAACGTGCGGACTGACAGACGTTGGGGTGGCCCATGCTGAGCAAAGATCTTGAAATTACGCTGAATACGGCCTTCAAAAGTGCCCGGGACAAACGTCATGAATTCATGACCGTCGAGCATCTGCTGTTGGCCCTGCTAGACAATGAATCGGCTGTGGGCGTTCTGAAAGCCTGTGGGGCGGATCTCCAGAGGCTTCAGGAGGAACTGGTGGAGTTTGTCGATTCCACTACGCCGTTGATCCCCAGTAACGACAGTGAGCGTGAAACCCAGCCGACTCTGGGCTTCCAGCGAGTGCTCCAGAGGGCTGTATTTCACGTCCAGTCCTCCGGCAAGAAAGAAGTGACCGGGGCGAATGTCCTGGTGGCGATCTTCAGTGAGCAAGAGAGCCAGGCGGTCTACGTCCTGAAAAAGCAGAGCATTGCCCGCATTGACGTGGTCAATTTTGTCTCTCACGGTATTTCCCGGGTTCAGGGCGCAGAAGATCAGGAGGGCCACGATCAGGCGGCCCCGGATGAGGCTGGCGAAGAGGGCGGTCACTCCAAGCCGCTGGAAAGCTACGCAACCAACCTGAATGAGCAGGCCCGTCAGGGACGGATCGATCCGCTGATCGGTCGGGAGCATGAGGTTGAGCGTGTTGTTCAGATTTTGGTCCGTCGGCGGAAGAACAATCCGCTGCTGGTTGGTGAGGCGGGCGTCGGCAAGACGGCTATCGCCGAAGGGCTTGCAAAACGGATCGTGGACGGCCAGGTTCCTGAAATCATCTCGGATGCGGTGGTGTACTCACTGGATCTGGGTGCCTTGTTGGCGGGAACCAAGTACCGTGGTGACTTCGAGAAGCGGCTTAAGGGCCTGTTGGCGGAGCTGAAGAAAGAAAAGCACGCCATTCTGTTCATTGATGAGATTCACACCATCATTGGGGCGGGCTCGGCATCCGGCGGAGTTATGGATGCGTCCAACCTGCTGAAACCCATGCTGAGCTCAGGCGAGATCCGTTGTATCGGCTCTACGACCTTCCAGGAATTCCGTGGAATTTTCGAGAAGGACAGTGCGTTGGCCCGACGGTTCCAGAAAATCGATGTCAACGAGCCGAGTGTCGAGGATACCTACCAGATTCTGAAGGGCCTCAAGCCGAACTTCGAGAAGCATCACGACCTGAAGTATACCGACAAGGCCCTGCGTGTGGCCGCCGAACTGGCGGACCGATACATTACGGATCGCCATCTGCCGGACAAGGCCATCGATGTGATTGATGAGGCAGGAGCGCGGCAGCGTCTGCAGCCGGAGAACAAGCGGAAGAAAGCGATTGACGTGTCAGACATCGAGGATGTGGTTGCAAATATTGCCCGCATTCCGCCCAAGAACGTCTCCACCAGTGACAAGGATCTGCTGCGTAATCTTGAGCGTGATCTCAAGATGGTGGTCTTTGGACAGGATCCGGCCATTGAATCGTTGTCCACGGCAATCAAGCTGGCCAGAGCTGGGTTGAAGGCCCCGGAAAAACCGGAAGGTGCGTTCCTGTTCGCAGGTCCCACCGGCGTGGGCAAGACCGAGGTCACCAAACAGTTGGCCAAGGTGCTGGGCATCGAGCTGGTTCGTTTCGACATGTCCGAGTACATGGAGCGGCACACCGTGTCCCGACTCATTGGCGCACCTCCGGGCTACGTGGGGTATGACCAGGGCGGACTGTTGACCGAAGCAGTGAACAAGCATCCGCATTGTGTGCTGCTTCTGGACGAGATCGAGAAGGCTCATCCGGAAGTGTTCAATCTGCTGCTGCAGGTCATGGACCACGGTACGCTGACCGACAACAATGGCCGGAAGGCGGATTTCCGCCACGTGATCCTTGTGATGACCACCAATGCCGGTGCTGAAAGCATGGCCCGCCGCTCAATTGGTTTCAACGAGCAGGACCACAGCACGGATGGCATGGAAATCATCACCAAGACCTTCACGCCGGAATTCCGCAACCGGCTCGATGGCATCATCCAGTTTGCCGATCTGCAGAAGGCAACCATCACCCATGTGGTCGACAAGTTCCTCACCGAGTTGCAGGCGCAACTTGACGAGAAACACGTTGTCTTGCACGTGGATGAGGATGCCAAGGTCTGGTTGGCTGACAAGGGTTACGATGTAACCATGGGTGCCCGCCCGATGTCGCGACTGATTCAGGACAAGATCAAGCGTCCGCTGGCAGAACAGATATTGTTCGGCCGGCTGTCCGAGAAGGGTGGGGATGTCTACATCCATCTGCGTGATGACGAGCTGGTGTTTGATTACGAGGACGAGCCCGCAGAAGCCGTCTAGTCTCCGGTATTTTCATAACCAACAGAAAAACCGCTGCGAATCCGGCAGCGGTTTTTTTTGGCCCGTTCTGATTCTGACCGGTAAAAACAAAAAAAGCCCCGATTTTCGGGGCTTTTCAGATGTCAGGCAGCCTTAACGGGCGCGGTACACAATGCGGCCCTTGCTCAGGTCGTAGGGAGTCAGCTCAACCTTGACCTTGTCGCCGGTCAGAATACGGATGTAGTTTTTACGCATCTTTCCGGAAATATGAGCAGTCACCACGTGGCCGTTGCTGAGTTCAACACGGAACATGGTATTTGGAAGGGTGTCGATAATAACGCCTTCCATTTCAATGACATCTGATTTCGCCATTCAGTAGAAACCTCTCTTGGAATGTACTTCTCGTGATTTTAAATTGCGCAATTCTGCCTGAATTATCGGCATTTGGCAAAAGTCAGTTCAAATCAATGATCCGCCAGTGCCCATCGCGCAGCGCCTCGATAGGTTTGAAGCGGGTCTTGTAGTTCATTTTCCGGCACTCGCGGATCCAGTACCCCAGGTACAGGTGGGGCAACCCCCTACGTTTTGCCTCGTCTATTTGCCAGAGGATAGCGTAAGTGCCGAGGCTCCGGTGCTGGAGTGCCGGCTTGAAAACGGTATAGATGGCGGAAAGGCCATCGTCGAGCATGTCGATGGCGGCGAGGCCGACCAGCTCGTTCTCCAGCCGAATTTCCAGAAACCACGAATCCGTGGCGCCATCCACAAGAAACGAGATGAACTGTTCCCTCGACGGCGGGTACATATCACCGTCCTTATGGCGTTGCTCAATGTATTCGCTATAAAGCCGGTAATGCTGTTCGCTAAAGCTGGCCGGCACCAGATTTAGTTCGAGGTCCTGATTCTTCCGTACCACACGTTTCTGGTTTCTGTCGGGTTCGAAGTCGTCCACCCTCAGGCGAACCGGAATACAGGCATTGCAGCTTTCGCAGTGGGGCCGATAGTAATGGGAACCACTGCGGCGGAAGCCGAGGGCAGTCAGCTGGCTATAAAGCTTCTTGTCTATATGGGCCCTCGGATCGACAAACATCGTGGTCGCTTCCCGGTCCGGGAGGTAGCTGCAGTCATGAGGTGGCGTTGCGAAGAACACCAATGTTCTCAGATTGCTCATTCAAACCTCCGGACCAGACCATCGCCAGTTAAATGTCCAGTTGTGTCGGGCCGGCTCACTACCCACACATGCCCTGAGTATAGATAAAAACTCGCTTCTGGGAATACTACGGGCGCCCATCGTGAGCAGATGACGGCTCTCCACCTGGCAGTCCATCATTTTGTAGTCCCATTCCCTGAGCTGATTGGCAAGGTGAACCATCAGGACCTTTGACGCGTTGGTTTCGAGCGAAAACATGGATTCGCCGAAAAAACACTGGCCAATGGCCAGTCCGTACATGCCTCCGGCCAGCTCCCCGGCGCGGTTCCATACCTCGATCGAGTGGGCGTACCCCTGCCTGTGAAGCTCGGAGTAGCTGGCGATCATGTCCTCCGTGATCCATGTGCCTTCAGCCCGTGTTGTTGCGCACAATCGGATGATGCGACCAAACGCCTGGTCTGCCGTGACGCTGAACCGCCCTTGATTCAGCGTGCGCCGCAAACTGCGGGAGACATGGATGTCGTGAGGAACGAGGACGCAGCGGGGGTCCGGGGACCACCAGAGAATCGGTTGGTCATCGCTGTACCAGGGAAAGATGCCGTTTCTGTAGGCAAGAAGGAGTCGTTCAGTAGACAGGTCGCCGCCCAGCGCCAGCAAGCCGTCAGGATCGTCCAGTGCTTCATCCGCGGGCGGGAACCAGAGTTGTTCCGGGTCAAGCCAGGGTAGTGAGGTCATCCGGCTCCAATGTCGCAGTTTGCCTGCAGTGCTTCGCTTGGTGATATTGGCCGTCAGGTAGTGACTCCCGACGGCCGCCGCAAACTATTGAGTTGTCTGCGCCAGTTTAGTTCAGTCCTGTTGGTCCAGGAACTTTTCGGCGTCCAGGGCCGCCATGCAGCCAAAGCCCGCCGAGGTGACGGCTTGGCGATACACATGGTCCGCCACGTCGCCGGCCGCGAACACGCCCGGAATGCTGCTTTGGGTCGCCATGCCTTCAAGACCGGAGCGGATGCGGATGTAGCCGTTCTCCATGTCGAGCTGGCCCTGGAACAGGTCGGTGTTCGGCTTGTGGCCGATGGCAATGAAGACGCCTGCAAGGTCGAATTCCTGGGTCGAATCGTCTTTGGTGCTCTTGATGCGCATGCCGGTCACGCCGGTGCCGTCGCCCAGAACTTCGTCCAGGGTATGATCCCAGACGATTTTAACGTTACCGTTCTTGGCTTTTTCGAATAACTTGTCCTGCAGGATCTTCTCTGCCCGGAGGCTGTCGCGGCGGTGTACCAGTGTGACTTCATCGGCAATGTTGGAGAGGTACAGCGCCTCTTCCACGGCGGTGTTGCCGCCGCCAATCACAGCCACTTTCTGTTTCTTGTAGAAGAAACCGTCGCAGGTCGCGCAGGCCGACACGCCCTGGCCTTTGAACTTTTCCTCGGAGTCAAGACCCAGGTACATGGCAGATGCGCCGGTTGCGATAATCAGTGCATCGCAGGTGTACTCGCCACCGTCGCCCTTAAGCCGGAACGGGCGTTCGCGCAGGTCGGCCTCATTGATGGTGTCGTAAACGATACTGGTCTCGAAGCGTTCTGCGTGCTTGAGCATCCGCTGCATCAGTTCGGGGCCCTGGACGCCGTCGTTGTCGCCCGGCCAGTTGTCTACATCGGTGGTGGTCGTGAGCTGGCCACCGACCTCGATACCGGTGATCAGGGTCGGATTGAGGTTGGCCCGGGCTGCATAAACCGCGGCGGTGTAGCCGGCGGGGCCGGAGCCAAGAATGATCAGTCGGGAGTGTTTGGTTTCGCTCATTTGTGTGTGTCTCTCGCTAAAACGGTACGACGATGATGCCCGTGGCGGGCTCAAATCTGTTGAGGAAGGGCAGAAGGCTAACACGAATGAGATCGCCTGCCATTCGATTTGCCCAATTCCGCTTATAAAACTTCGCTATTTATTCAAGGACGGAAACCGTCGCGAGGAGCTGCCGGACCCGCTCCGTGCTCTTGCCGGACTCTCCCTGCTCAAGGCGATGCTCAGCCACCGCAGGAAACACGGTCTGGATGTCATCGGGCAGCACATGATGACGCCCTTCCATGAGAGCCCAGGCCTTCGCGGCCCTCAGCAGGCCCAGCCCGGCCCGGGGTGACAGGCCATAGAGCAGTCCTGGCATGCGGCGGCTCTGTTCCAGCAGACGCTGAACATAGTCGAGCAGGGCAGGGCTGGCCTTCACGCGGTTGACAGCCTCCTGGAGTGTGGTCAATTCCTCGTGGGGCAGGAGTGCCTGCAGTCGTTCCGTCATGGCTCGTCGGTCTTCGCCCTCGAGCAGCTCCCGTTCCGCTCTTGGATCCGGATATCCGAGGCGCAGTCGCATCAGGAAACGGTCAAGCTGGGATTCCGGTAAGGGAAAGGTGCCGCCCTGTTCTATGGGGTTTTGCGTCGCGATGACGAAAAACGGATGTGGCAGAGGTCGGGTCTGTCCCTCGATGGACACCTGTCTTTCTTCCATGGCCTCAAGCAGCGCGCTCTGGGTCCGGGGCGAGGCCCGGTTTATCTCGTCAGCAAGGACAATCTGCGCGAAAATCGGGCCCGGATGAAAAACCAGGCTGCCCGCTTCCTTGTCGTACATGGAGTAACCGAGTACATCGGCCGGCAACAGGTCGTTCGTAAATTGGATGCGCTGATAGGACAATCCCATGATTTTGGCAAGCGCGTGGGAGAGGGTGGTCTTGCCCATGCCGGGAATGTCTTCGATCAGTAGGTGACCTCTTGCCAACAGGCCGCAGAGAGCCAGGCGCACCTGTTGTTCCTTGCCTAACAGTATCTGGTTCAGTTCACTGACAACGGAGTCGACCAGTTTTTTCATTATGGGGTCAGTCCCTCACGCGTTTGAGAATGTCGCCGTAGGCGTCGATACGACGGTCTCTCAGATACGGCCAGATACGGCGAATCGATTCACTGCGGGTTCGGTCGAGCGTGGTGGCCAGAATGCACTCGCTTTCTTCGTCGGCGCGGGCAAGGAATTCGCCCTGTGGGCCACAGATGAAGCTGTTGCCCCAGAAACGGATGCCGTCTGATTGTTTGGAGGGGTCCGGTTCTGTTCCGACGCGGTTCGGGGCAACCACCGGGAGGTTGTTAGCGACGGCATGTCCCCGCTGAACGGTTACCCAGGCCTCTAACTGTCGCGCCTGTTCTTCCGGGTCGTCTGTCACATCCCAGCCAATGGCCGTTGGATAAATGAGGATCTCGGCACCGGCCAGCGCCATCAGTCGAGCGGCTTCGGGATACCACTGATCCCAGCACACCAGTACCCCCAACTTGCCAACGGACGTGTTGATTGGTGTAAAACCACTGCGCCCGTCGTTGAACTGGGCATCGCCCGGCGTGAAGTAAAACTTTTCGTAGAACCCCGGGTCGTCCGGGATGTGCATTTTACGGTAAAGGCCGGCGAGGGATCCGTCCTTCTCAAAGACGACCGCGGTGTTGTGATAAACACCGTTCATCCGACGCTCGAAAATGGAACCAACTAGGACGATGCCCAGTTCCCGCGCGAGATCGGAAAGCCTCTGGCTGGTTGGCCCGGGAATGGGTTCGGCCAGTTCGAAAACTTCGGTGTCTTCGGTCTGGCAGAAATACAGGGTGGCGTGAAGTTCCTGCAGGACAACCAGTTCCGCACCGTTGGTAGCTGCCTCCCTCACAAGCTTTTCGGTTGTGGCGAGGCTGGCGGTCTTATCGTCAGTGCAGGCCTGCTGGACCGCAGCCAGGTTAAGGAATCGGGGGGTGGCGATGCTGCTCATGGAGAGACTACTCCTGCCGGAATCTGCATGGTGACGCAATGGAGGCTCCCGTGCTGGAGAATCAGTGGCCGGCAGTCGATGGGGACGATTTCACGATCCGGAAACACCTGTTTGAGGACGTTGATGGCCTCGGCATCCTGACCGACCCCGTAGGTGGGCACCAGTACCGCGCCGTTAATAATCAGGAAATTGGCGTAGGTCGCGGGGAGGCGATTGCCATCCTCGTCGTAGATCGGATCAGGCCACGGCAGGGCCGTCAGTCTGTAGGCGCTGCCATCACGCTGGTGGAATTCCTGCAACTCCTCTTCCATGGCGGCCAGGGCGCTGTAGTGTTCATCCGCAGCATCGGAACAGGCGACGTAACAGATATGGTCCGGCGCACAGAAGCGGGCCAGCGTGTCTATATGACTGTCGGTGTCGTCTCCGGCAAGATAGCCATGATTCAGCCAGAGAACGCGATCTGCCCCAAGCATCTCGGCCAAGAGGCGTTCGATGGCTGTCCGGTCCTGGGAGGGGTTACGGGTTGGAGTCAGCAGGCATTCGCTCGTGGTGAGAATGGTGCCTTGGCCATCGGATTCAATCGAACCGCCTTCCAGTACGAAGTCGACCGGCTGGAGAGGCGTTGCTCCAAAGGCGCCGGCGTTGGCCAGGTGCCGGTTGAGGGCATCGTCCTTTTCCCACTGGAACTTGCCGCCCCAGGCATTGAAGCGAAAGTCGAGGAGCGCGAGGCCGTCTTCGGTCTGCACCGTCAGGGGGCCATGATCCCTTGCCCAGGTGTCATTTGCCGGCGCTGGAACGGCGATAACCCGGCCGGGGAATCCGTGTTCCTCAGCATAGCTGTTAAGAAACCGCTCCAGTTCCTGGACCCGGACAACGTGTTCGCAGCTGATGAGCAAGTGCTCGAAGCGCAGGACGGCCTTGGCAATGTCTGTAAAAACCGGCTCCACCTGGTCCAGGACGTCGGCCCAGTCGGTTCCCGGGTGGGGCCAGGTCAGCATTACTGCACTTTGCGGAGCCCATTCAGCGGGCAACACACGTCTGGATGTCACTTTACAGTCACCTTGAGTCGTAAAAGCCGCCATTCTAACTAACGGTGGGGCGCAGCGTCAGGGTCTGTGCCGGGAATTTGCTAGTTGCCAGGTGTTGTTTTTTGTTACCGCTCAGCGATTGGGCTTGAGCACGGCATGGAGCACCCGGTCGTGCTCAAAGTAAACGATGAAGTTCCGGTAATGCCATTGAGTGATGGGTGGCTCGCCCACGGGGCCCATCACCTCAAGCGGTTCACCCCAGGTCGCCCGGACGGCATCCTGGCTCATACCGGTTTCCGGGGTGCTGACGAATTCGCGATCGGCCTGCGAACCCACCGGAATACTGAGCTGTTCGGCTAACAGGCCGCTCGCCGGCGCGAGGGTAAGTGCTGCTGCCAGAGCCAGGGTGCCGAGTATTATTCTGTTTTTTCTCATTGCGTGATCTCCATTAATGCCTGGTACCTCCCGGGGTTCGTTCGGAAGGACATGGATAAAGCGTAATATCTTAAAAGAACAGGCAAAAGTCACCTGTTTTTCCAAAGCTTACTCTTTTTGCCGCTGCCGAATCTGCCAGCGCATCACATGCCGCACAATCTGCTGGCGGTCACTGTCCTGAATGCGTTCGAACTCGGTATGGACCCTTGTGCCGCCAGTGTTGTCGGGCTGCACGTCAATCACCTGGGCGATCGCCTGTGGCTGGAATAGCTCCGGGGGCAAAGTCATGCGAATGGCAAGGCGATCACCGATCGCCCAAAGCGGAGGGGCGCAGGAAAAGGCCAGCCCGCCCTCACTCAGGGTTACCTCCCGCCAGTCTTCCGGTTGCAACGGATTTTGCTCAAAGGCCATAATGCGCGCAAGCGTATCCAGCTTGCCATTCAGGGACTTGATCAATCCTGTCAAAAGGCGGTCTCGTTCAGCGAGGCTGGCAAGCTGGGTCCTTATGTCCTGATCCAGTCGACGGAACTCGGCTTTCAGACTTTCAAGGTGGTCGCCGTCAAAGGCGCCTTCCTCGGGCGATGCTTGCGATGGAAGCCTTCGGATTTCCAGGCCGATTCGATCTTCGATACGGAAGAAATCCCGGCGTTCGGAGGTATACTCCACCGGTTCGCTGGGCGTATTGTGTGACGGCATCCTGGCTCCGGAAACAGAAATTTCATTGATATAGAACAGTTTAGCAGTTTCCCCCGTCGCTGGAAGACGGTTGGGAAAACCAGACCACGACAGACCTGAAGGTAGCGACAGGCGCCTCCCCATGTTCAGACCCTTATCGTTTTACATCGGCTTGCGGTACACCGCGGCCAAACGTCGTAATCACTTTATCTCCTTTATATCACTAACTTCCATGATTGGCCTGATGCTGGGTGTCGCGGTGTTGATCATCGTGCTTTCGGTCATGAACGGATTCGATCGGGAACTCAAACAGCGGATCCTCGGCATGGTTCCCCACGCAGTCATTGAGGGCTCCGGACCGCTCCAGGACTGGGAATCAGTCGATCAGCAGGTTCAGGAGCATCCGCGTGTGCTGGCTGCTGCCCCGTTTATTCAGGGGCAGGGCATGGTCACCGGCGGTGGCAATGTTCGTGGTGTCATGCTCAATGGCGTGTTGCCTGAGGAGGAGAAGACGGTTTCGATCATTGAGAAACACATGATCGAGGGCAGTCTGGACAATCTCCGGTCGGGTGAGTTCGGCATCATCATCGGCCGCCTGATGGCAGCCAGTCTTCGGCTCAAGATGGGCGACAAAGTAACCGTGGTCCTGCCGGAAGCCTCGGTAACGCCGGCAGGCGTGTTGCCCAGGCTCAAGCGATTCACCGTCAAAGGCATTTTCAGTGTGGGCGCCGAACTGGATGGCAACTACACGCTCGTGCACATGGATGATGCCTCCAAGCTGATGCGTACAGGGGGCAAGGCCCTCGGAGTGAGGCTGCTGGTGGACGACCTGTTTGCCGCTCCCAAGGTAGCAGAGCAGGCGGCGCGAATGCTGGAGGGACGTTATTACATCTCCGACTGGACGCGGACCCATGGCAATCTATTCCAGGCCATCCGGATGGAAAAGACCATGATCGGCTTGCTGTTGATGTTTATCGTCGCAGTGGCTGCGTTCAACATTGTCTCGACGTTGGTGATGGTAGTGACTGACAAAACCGCAGATATCGCGATTCTGCGAACCATGGGCGCCACGCCCGGGCGAATCATGCGAATCTTCATTGTTCAGGGCGCGGTTATCGGAGTGTTCGGAACATTGATCGGCACAACGCTCGGGGTGGTTGGCGCCTTGAACATCAGCGGCTTCATCTCCTGGCTGGAAGACGCTTTGGGACACCAGTTCCTGAGCGCCGATGTGTATTTCATCAGTTATCTGCCCTCCCAGTTGCAGTGGCAGGATGTCTATATCATCAGTGGAGCCGGTCTTGCCATGAGCCTGCTGGCCACTGTCTATCCTGCGTGGCGAGCATCGAGAGTCGATCCGGCGGAGGCACTGCGATATGAATAAGGAAAGCGTGATGTCAGAGGAGTCGGGGCCGGTGATCGATTGTCGTCAGGTCACACGGACCTACACCGAGGGGCCGGAGAAACTGACCATCTTCTCCGATATCTCCCTGGAGGTTGCGGCGGGAGAGACAGTTGCCATCGTCGGTAGCAGTGGTGCCGGCAAAACGACCCTGCTGAATTTGCTCGGGGGGCTGGATCGCCCTTCATCCGGACAGATCACCATCTGCGGAGAAGACATTCACCGGCTTTCCGAGGCAGGTAGGGCGCGTTTCCGCAATCGCCATCTGGGTTTTGTTTACCAGTTTCATCATCTGTTGCCGGAATTCTCCGCGTTGGAGAACGTCATGATGCCCTGTGCACTTGGTGGCATGGCAGTCAGTAATGCCAGGGAAAAGGCGAAAGAACTGCTGTCCCGGGTCGGGCTGGCGGAGCGCCTGGCCCACAAGCCGGGTGAGCTCTCCGGGGGGGAGCGTCAGCGTGTTGCCATTGCCCGGGCGCTGGTCAACGAGCCGCAATGCGTCCTGATGGATGAGCCGACTGGTAACCTGGACGAGCACACCGGTGAAGGCGTGCGTGAACTGATCGAATCTCTTCGCGATCAATTGGGTATCTCATTCGTTATGGTGACCCACGATATGAGGATGGCCCGAAGCCTCGGCCGGGTTTTGCGACTGGAGCAGGGGCGGCTGATTCAGGAAGGTTGATCCGCGGTCCCGCGGCGCCTGATCCGCTCCAGGCGCCGTACCTGCCAATCCGAGCGAATCTTCCGACGCCAGAGAAACTGGATCACGAGGTAAGCCACGCAGGCTGATACGGTGGCGATGATCAGTGATCCGAGGTAGAGCGGAATACCAATGTCCAGTAGCCGTTCGCTGATCCAGGCCCAGGAAAGCTCGAATTCGAAGTTCAGTACGGGGCGGTTAAGGATCCAGGCGCCGATTTTGTAGTTGAAGTAGAAAATCGGCGGCATGGTAACCGGGTTGCTGATCCACACCAGCACTACGGAAAGCGGCAGATTGGCATTGAACCAGATGGCGAAGAGGGTAGCGCCGAGCATCTGGAAGGGCATCGGAATGAAACAGAACCAGATGCCGACCAGGAAGGCGCGGGCGACGCTGTGTCGGTTTATGTGCCACAAGTTTGGTTCATGAAGGATATCGCCAAGGAAGCGCAGCGATTTCATCGCTTGCACCTTCTCTGGTGTTGGCAGATAGCGTTTCATGAACTTCTTTGGCATTGGAAGCTCTGCCTGTCGAAAGAGTGTAAAACCCGGTAGCAAGGATGCTGCCGGTGATATCTCAAACCGGGAGGACAAGGATTGTCCGGAAGTTCAAACATTCAAGGCCGGCCCCTTGGTGGGCACGGTATAGCAGTTGCGGGCGTTTTCGCCTTCTCTTGCGGCGTTATCTTACTGTATCGGTTGTCGATGTTGCCACCACCAGAATGGTTCCTGGTGGGCTTTATCACTTCTTTTTGCATTGCACTGCTATCCCGCTCCGGCATCGTCCGGCGCGGCGCCTTTGTGATTCTTGCACTGAGTGCTGGCACAGGCTGGGCAGGTTGGCACGCGAGCCAACGCTTAAGCGAGCATTTGCCGTCGGAGTTCGAGGGCCGAAAGGTCTCGGTGTCCGGTTACGTGTGTGACGTGCCCTCGCCCGGGAACTTTCACAGCCTGCGCTTCAGTCTTTGTGTCACGGGTTGGCATGGCCTGCCAAAGCAAAAGGCTGCGGCGCGTCCAATGCCCCGAATGGTTCGGCTCGCCTGGTACGGGGCGAAGGTGTCAAAGCTGCCCGCTCATCGGCTCAGGCTCGACGTTGTCCTGAAACGGCCCCACGGAACCCTCAATGACCAGGGGTTTCGTTACGAGGACTGGCTGTTCCGCAAAGGCTACCGTGCCACAGGTACGGTGCGCGCTGCCGAACCGGACGACTCAGTCCTTTGTGGTCTCCATTGTCACTACAGTCGGGCCCACACTGAACTGGCCCGCTGGGTTGAGAGACGGTTTGCCGATGCCGAACACCTGCCGCTGATTGCCTCGCTGCTGGTGGGCTATCGGGGCAATATGACGGATGCCCACTGGCAGATTCTTCAGGCAACCGGAACGGTGCACCTCGTTGCCATCTCAGGCCTTCATCTGGGGCTGATTGCGCTCGGCGCGGGATTGGTTTTCCAGCGGTTATTGCTGGTCCTGCCAGTGTCGCACCTGGGGGAAGCGGCTCGGCGTCGACTTTTATTCGGGGCAGTGATGCTGTGTTGTCTGGTGTACGCGCTGGCTGCAGGCTTCACGGTCCCGACCCGCCGAGCCTTGCTGATGGTGATGGTTGGTGGCTGGTCATTGCTGTTCGCCCGGCAGAGACCGGCATGGCATTCGCTGGTCCTTGCACTGGCCACGATTCTGTTTCTGGACCCATTTGCCCCCCTGGATCAAGGCTTTTGGCTCTCGTTCGGTGCTGTGTCGGTGTTGATCTGCGCCTTTGCCGGTTCCCTTGGCGTATCCGGGTGGTTCCGGGCACTGCTGGTTGCTCAGTGTGCAGTGTTCGCGGGGCTCTGGCCGGTGCTTCAGGTGTTTGGGCAGGGGCAGCCCCTGATTGGCGGGCTGGCAAACCTGATTGCCATTCCGCTGGTTTCCACAGTGGTAATGCCTGTCCTGGTTATAGGCGGACTGCTGACGGCAGCTGTGCCCATTGTTTCCGGCGTCGTGACTGTTGCATTCGATGCGGTACTGGACGTGCTCTGGTACTTGCTCTCTGCATTGGCGCAGTTGCCGTCACCGGATCTCCGCGCAGGGTCGCTGGAGGTCGTTGTGTTGGCGTTCCTTGTTCTCGCAATGATCTGTATGCCATTGCGTGGTTATCGTGTGGCCGGGATCATCGCCATCCTCTCATGGCTGGGATTATCCTGGTTGCCGGCGCCGTCGACCAACATCCCCGTGTCCAAGCCCGAAGTACGGATCTGGGATGTGGGGCAGGGATTGGCGGTACTGGTGCGCTCGGGGGATAAGGTGCTCCTCTACGATACGGGGCCTGCGGTTCCCGGCGTGTTTTCATCGGTAGAATCCACGCTTTTGCCTGAGCTGAGAGCCTTGGGGGTACATCGTATCGACACGCTTGTGGTCAGCCACGCGGACAGCGATCATGCCGGCGGTCTGGCATTGCTGGCAGATTCGCTGGTGATCGGGCAGGTGGTGACGGGTGAAGTGGCGGAGGTCTGGGCGAAGCTCGGAGCCTCGTCCGGTTTTCCGGTGGTTCCATGTTTGAGCCGCAGTGAGTTTCTCGGAGAGCTTGAGGTCAGCTATTGGCAGGCACCGGTCGCAAATCAGGGCAATGATGCGTCCTGTGTGATGAGGCTTCAGCACCGGGCCTCAGGCATCGAGTGGGTTTTTCCGGGAGATATCAGTGCGGCTGTAGAGTCCCGCTACCTGACTCACCTGAACAAGGCTGCCCGGGCGCAGCCCAGAACGACCCGGGTATTGCTCGCTCCCCACCACGGCAGCAAAACATCTTCGTCGTTGGCCTGGGTGGATACGCTGAGCCCGGATGTGGTCATTTACTCGGCGGGGTACCGCCATCGATTCGGGCATCCCCATCCAACGGTGACAGCCCGCTACCGGGCCCTGGGTAGTCGATCCTTCAGTACTGCCTGTTCCGGCATGCTGGTTCTGGCCATTGCCCATAACAGCCTGACCATCAAAGAAAAGCGACACGATGCGCCATTCTGGATCAGCGGTGCCGACCAGGCGCGGGCCGCATGCAAAATACCGTGACATAACGGGTGTGGCCTCCAACGGCAGCTATGCTAAAGTAGCGCGGCTTGTAAATTATCAGGGAGACCGAGCGTGTTCGAGCTGTTGAAAGCCGGTGGCATTTTGATGGTGCCAATTGTTGCGTGTTCCATTCTGGCGCTAGCCATCATCATGGAGCGTTTCTGGACCCTTCGCGCATCCAGGGTCGCTCCACCCCAGACCGTCAACGAGTTGTGGCGCTGGATCAAGAAGAAAGAGCTCAACGGTCGCAAGCTGAAGGCGCTCCAGGGGTCCTCACCCATGGGCCGGATCCTGGCGGGTGGTCTGCTAAATGCCAAGCACGGCCGTGAGATCATGAAAGAGAGCATTGAGCATGAGGCGAGTCAGGTTATTCACGACCTGGAACGGTTCCTGAATCCGCTGGGTACTGTGGCGACAATCACACCGCTTCTGGGTCTCTTGGGCACCGTTATAGGCATGATCAAGGTCTTCGCCGAGATTCAGCTGGCCGGCGTAGGCAACGCCGGTAATCTGGCCGGTGGTATTTCCGAGGCGCTTATCACAACCGCCGCCGGGCTCAGCGTTGCGATTCCGGCCCTCATTGCTCACCGGTACTTTATCCGCCGGGTAGACGAACTGGTGGTCAGTATGGAGCAGGAAGCCATCAAGCTGGTTGAGGTAGTGCACGGAGACCGCGAAATCGACGTGGAAGGAGCCTGAACACCGTGAAGTTCAAGCGCCAGAGAAGTCAGGAGGTTGCGGTAGATCTGACACCACTGATCGATGTGGTTTTCCTGCTGCTGATTTTCTTTATGGTTTCGACCACCTTTACCCGTGAAAGCCACCTACAGGTCGAGCTTCCGGAAGCCAGCGGTGAGCCCGCGTCGCCCGCAGAGGTGAAACAGATTGACGTGGTGATCAACGCGGAAGGCCAATACATCCTGAACGACCGGACGCTGGTGAACAATCGCCGTGAGACTCTGGAACGGGGCATTCGGGAGCTGGCCGAAGGCGATAATTCGCTGCCATTCATCATCACTGCGGATGCCCGCACGCCCCACGAATTTGTGGTACGTGCCATGGACGTTGCCGGCAGGCTCGGATTTGCCAAACTGAGCATTACCACCGAGCGGGAGGCTGAGAGCCCGTGAGTAGTACTGAACCGCTTCCCGCGCCGGTCCTGGAAACACCGTCCGGCAGTTGGGAAACGTATAAGCGCTTGTTGGCGTATGTGAAACCTTTCTGGCTGGCGTTCTCGCTGGCCGTGGTTGGTAATGTTATCTATGCGGCTGCATCCACCGGCATGGCTGCGGCTATGGAGTACGTGATCGCCGCCATTGAGAATCCGACCGAGGGGAACCGGCTGCTGCTGACATTGGTGATTGTCGGGGTATTTGCCTTCCGGGGGCTGGGCACGTTCATGAGCCAGTACTTCATCAACTACGTTGGTCGGCAAGTAATCAATGCCCTGCGCAATGATGTCTTCGATCGTCTGCTGACCCTTCCATCTCGCTATTTTGACGACAACGCAGCCGGTAGGCTGGTTTCCAAGCTCACGTTCAACGTGGAGCAGGTCGCCGAAGCGACCACCAATGCGGTGACCATCACTCTTCGGGAAGGCCTGACGATTGTGGGGCTGATGGGTTTTATGTTGTACACCAACTGGAAGCTCACACTGATTTTCCTGGCTGTCGGTCCCATTATCGGCGCCGTCGTCAGTTATGCCAGCAAGCGTTTCCGCAAGATCAGCAAACGTATCCAGGGCTCCATGGGGGACATAACTCATGTGGCGTCAGAATCCATTGCCGGCTACCGGGTGGTTAGGACATTTGGTGGCGAGGACTACGAGCAGCAACGTTTCCGCGAAGTCAATGATCGCAACCTCAAGCAAAGTCTGAAGATGGCATCGACCCAGGCGATCAGCGTTCCTATTATCCAGGTACTGGTGGCGATCGCCATCGCCGCGCTGGTCTGGACCATGCTTGCACCGGAGATTCGCGGTGAAATGACCACGGGTCAACTGGTCGCCTTTATTACTGCAGCGACTACCATGGCCAAGCCCATCCGGCAGGTTACGTCGGTTCATGCCAAGATCCAGAAGGGCGTTGCCGCGGCATACGACGTGTTCGAAACCATCGATGAGCGCCCGGAACAGGATCCAGGCACCTTTGCGCCGACCAGAGTCGAGGGCACTATCCGGTTTGAGGATGTCTCTTTCCGGTACCGCGATCAGCTCGACAACGTGCTGGAGGGCATTTCACTAACCATCCCCGCAGGGCAGAGCGTGGCGCTTGTTGGCCGGTCCGGGAGTGGAAAATCGACTCTGGTCAGTCTGTTGCCGCGCTTCTACGAGTACACCGGCGGCGACATCCTGATTGATGACCATTCTCTTCGAGACTATTCTCTGAAGGCGTTGCGGGCCCAGATTGCCCTGGTGACGCAGAATGTTGTGCTGTTCAATGACACCATCGCCGCCAACATCGCCTACGGTGCGCTTCGGAATTGTACCCGCGAGGACATTCGCGAGGCGGCCGCCAAGGCCCACGCTCTGGAATTCATTGACCGCATGCCCGACGGACTGGACACGATGATTGGTGATAATGGCGTCATGCTATCCGGTGGTCAGCGCCAGCGTCTTGCGATTGCCCGCGCACTGCTGAAAGATGCGCCGCTGTTGATTCTTGACGAGGCAACGTCGGCTCTGGATACAGAATCCGAGCGTCACATTCAGGACGCTCTCGAGACGGTGATGAAAGGCCGGACCACGCTCGTGATTGCACATCGACTGTCCACGATCGAGAAAGCGGACCGGATTCTGGTCATGGACAATGGACGAATTATTGAGTCAGGCCGCCACGAAGAGTTGCTTGCAGCGGGCGGTGCCTACGCCCAGTTGCATCAGATGCAGTTCAGCGAATCGGCATGAGTTCCCTGATCGACCGGCTGTGGTATGGCACGGGGCGTCCCCTGGGGTTTCTCGCCCCGTTGAGCTGGATCTTTCAGGCGATCACTGCCTCTCGCCGCCGCAAGGCCTGGGATGCCAGGGACGAGGTGTTGCCGGTACCGGTAGTGGTTGTTGGCAACATCACTGCCGGCGGCACCGGGAAGTCTCCACTGACGGCACGGCTGGTGGCCGAGTTCCGGGCGGCCGGATGGCGTCCTGTGGTGCTCAGCCGCGGGTATGGAGGTAAAGCCGCCCAATATCCGTTGCTTGTGCAGGGTGACAGCGAACCGTCGCAGGCGGGGGATGAACCGGTAATGCTGGCCCGCGCTACCAACACACCGGTGGTGGTGGACCCCCAGCGTCGGCGGGGTGCCGCCTGGGCCCTCGAGCAGGGCCTCGGAGACATTCTGATCAGTGACGACGGCCTGCAGCACTACGCGCTCCCAAGGGACATAGAAATCGCCGTGTTTGATGGCGTCCGTGGGACGGGCAACGGAGCCCTCATTCCAGTCGGACCACTTCGCGAGCCCGTCTCCCGTCTTGCCTCCGTGGACTTTGTCGTCGTTAATGGCGGTGATTTCGAGGAAGGAGGGCACATTGAGTCATTCCAGGGTATTGAGCACCCGCAAATTTTTACCATGGCACTCGAACCGTCTTCGCTGACCAATCTGAAAACCGGAGAATCCCGTCCGTTAAGCGACCTCACAGGGCGGCACGTGCGGGCTGTGGCTGGAATCGGAAATCCTGAACGGTTTTTCGATACACTGCGAAGCCTCGGCGCGGTTGTCGAAGGAACGGCTTTCCCGGATCATCATGATTTCAGGGCGAGTGACCTGGACGCCGAGAGCGGTCGGTGGGTTGTCATCACGGCCAAGGATGCGGTGAAATGCCAAGGCTTCGCTAAAGACAATGTCTGGGTGTTTTCAGTCCAGGCGCGTTTGGATCCGGAGTTCATTGGGGCCGTGCTCTCCAGAATCCGGCAAGATTCCGAGCAGATACTCTCTTAATCGTTGGTGAGAAAACATCATGGATAAAAAACTGTTGGCAATGCTGGCTTGCCCGGTCTGCAAGGGCGATCTGAAGCTGAATGATGCTCGCACCGAGCTTGTCTGCTATCAGGACGCCATGGCCTTTCCGATTCGGGAGGGAATTCCGGTAATGCTGGCGGGCGAAGCCCGGACACTCACGACGGACGAGCGTCTCGATAAGCGCTAAGTCACCAGCTCAGGATTCTACGCCCATGTCTTTTACCGTCGTCATCCCGGCCCGATACGCGTCCAGTCGATTGCCCGGGAAACCCCTGGCAGAAATTGCCGGCAAACCCATGGTGCAGCATGTTTACGAACGGGCGCTGGAAAGCCGTGCCTCCCGGGTGGTCGTAGCGACAGATGATGAACGCATTCGGTCGGCCTGCGAACGTTTCGGTGCCAACGTGGTCCTGACGTCACCGGATCATGCCAGTGGTACCGATCGACTGGAAGAGGTTGCGCGAAAGTTGGGGTTTGAGGCAGATCACCGTGTGGTCAATGTTCAGGGGGATGAACCACTTATTCCACCGGCCCTGATCAATCAGGTCGCAGACAATCTCGAGCGTTATCCCGATGCCGCAATAGCCACCCTCTGTGAGCGTATTCATGACGTTGATCACGTCTTCAATCCCAACGTGGTCAAGGTCGTCTTTGATCACCAGGGTATGGCCCACTATTTCAGCCGCGCCCCGATTCCCTGGGCCCGGGATCGTTGGCAGGACAGCAACCCGCTGGCCGGAGCAGACATCTCGCTGCCGGATGGTGTCGGTTACTTCCGCCACATCGGGATCTATGGTTACCGCGCCAGTGTGCTGGGGCAATTTGTAAACTGGGCTCCGGCCCCCACCGAAAAGGTCGAGTCTCTGGAGCAGCTTCGGGCGCTGTACAACGGAGCGCTTATTCACGTGGATGTGGCCACCGAGAAGCCCCCAGCCGGCGTTGATACCGAGGCAGACCTGGAGCGGATCAGGGCGTGGCTGGATTCGGGGAGAGGATAATGACAGAGCGGGTGAGGGTTCTTTTTGTCTGTCTGGGAAATATCTGTCGATCTCCCAGCGCTGAAGGCGTGTTCCGTGCCCTGGTCGAAGAATCGGGGCTGGAAGACCGGATCGAAATCGACTCGTGCGGAACGGGGCATTGGCATATCGGCAAGGCTCCGGATGCCCGGGCGACGCAGGCCGCCCGCAAGCGAGGTATCGACATCAGCACGCTGAGGGCCCGTCAGTTTGTTGCTGACGATCTGGAAGTCTTTGATTATGTTCTGGTGATGGACCAACAGAACCTGTCGGACGTGACCGACGTCTGGCATCGCATTGGTGGTACCCGTCCCGCCCTGTTTCTGAGCTACGGTCAGTCCTCTCATCAGGAGGTGCCCGATCCCTACTATGGTGGTGCAGAGGGGTTCGAGTTCGTTCTGGATCTGATTCATGAGGCTGGAGAAGGGTTGCTGGCCGAGATCCGGGAGCGTCTGGCTTGAGTCTGACAGCGGAACCCAGGGAGCATGTGCAGCTTGGCGATCTCAACACCCTGCATGTACCTGCGGTTGCCCGCTTTTACTGGGAAGTGGAGGACGCCGACGGGTTGAAAGAGGCGTTGGCCTGGGCCGCGAACCACAGTGCCAGCGTTCTGATTCTCGGCGGCGGCAGCAACCTTGTCTTTAACGGCGACTTCAACGGGCTGGTCATCCGGATCTGTGTTCGTGGCCGCTATTGGGAGCACGCCAGGAACCACGAGGCGACGCTGGTTCTGGGCGGCGGTGAAAACTGGCATGAAGCGGTACTCTATGCTGCCGGAGCCGGGTATCGGGGGATCGAGAACCTGGCCCTGATTCCGGGAACCGCAGGTGCGGCTCCGGTTCAGAATATTGGTGCGTACGGTGTGGAGTTGTGCGATACCCTGGAGTCAGTCACGGCGCTGGACCGCAGGACCGGTGAAGTGGTCAGGTTATCCAATAACGAATGCCGTTTTGCGTACCGGGACAGTCTGTTCAAACAGTCGCCCGGTCGGTATGCGATCATCGAGGTTCGCCTCAGGCTCTCCCGGGACAAGCCATTGCAATTGGGTTACCGGGATCTGGAGGAGTACCTTGGTGAGCGCCCCCGGTCGGAGCTGAGCGCCACGGATGTCGCTGAGGCTGTCATGGCCATTCGGCGTCGCAAACTGCCCGACCCGGACCTCATCCCCAATGCCGGCAGTTTTTTCAAGAATCCCGTGGTGCCGTCGGCCGAGTACAAAAGTCTTCAGTCTACCTATCCGGATATCGTTGGTTACAAGCAACCCCAAGGCGTCAAGCTTGCGGCTGCCTGGCTGATTGACCAGTGCGGCTGGAAAGGGTTCCGGAACGGTCGAGTCGGTGTTCATAATCGCCAGGCGCTGGTGCTCATTAACCATTCAGGCGGTACTGGACGCGACATTCTGGAGTTGGCAGGAAAAATACGGGAAACGGTTAGGGCCAAGTTCGGAGTGGAGCTCGAAATGGAACCCGGTGTCGTGGGATAGCGATCCTGGGTTCGTGCAGGCGGCAAGCGCCCGCACGAACCCCGTCAGCCCCGGCTTCAGAGACCCTTGCGCGGTGACGCGTTGATCAGGAAGGGCAGGGCTTCGGCAACCGGAATATCCTGTTTGTCCGCATCGCGGCGTCCTTTGTATTCCAGCGTTCCGGCCGCGAGACCGCGATCGGAAACCACAATCCGGTGGGGAATGCCAATCAATTCCATGTCGGCGAACTTCACGCCGGGGCGCTCGTTGCGGTCATCCAGCAGTACGTCATATCCCGCCTGACGGAGTTGTTCGTAGAGCTTTTCGCCAGCCTCTGCAACGGGGGCCGACTTGTGGGCGTTCAGGGTGACGATCGCCACCTGGAAAGGAGCAATCGCATCTGGCCAGATAATGCCCTTGTCATCGTGGTTCTGTTCGATGGACGCGGCGACGATGCGGGAAACCCCGATACCATAGCACCCCATCTCCATAACAACGCTTTTACCATTTTCATCGAGCACGGTGGCATTCATGGCCTGGCTGTACTTGTTGCCGAGCTTGAAGATGTGGCCGACCTCAATGCCCCGGCGGATTTCCAGGGTGCCTTTACCATCCGGACTCGGGTCACCCTCGACAACATTGCGGATGTCCTCGACCCGGGTAGCTGCAACATCGCGATCCCAATTCACTCCGGTCAGGTGGAAGTCCTCCTTGTTCGCGCCGCAGACGAAATCCGCGAGATGAGCCGCACTGCGATCCACTACAATCGGCACATTCAGATTCACCGGACCAATCGAGCCGGCCTTGCAGCCTACTACCTTCTCGATTTCCTCATCCGTGGCCATGGTCAGTGGTTCCGCAACGCCGGCAAGGTTTTCGGCCTTGATTTCATTCAGGCTGTGATCGCCGCGCAGGATCAGGGCGATGAGGCCGGCGTCTTCGCCTTCGTCCGCCTCGGCTTTAACCAACAGCGTTTTGACGGTGCGGGTAGCATCCACGCCTAGGAATTCGGAAATGGCTTCAATCGTCCGCTGCCCCGGCGTGGAGACTTCCTTCAGTTCTTCGGACGGAGCTGCCCGTTCGCCAGTCGGTGTCACCGCCTCGGCTTTCTCAATATTGGCGGCATAGCTACTGTCGGTGCTGAACACGATGTCGTCCTCGCCGGAGGAAGCCAGTACGTGGAATTCGTGGGACGCGCTGCCGCCAATGGCTCCGGAATCGGCCTGGACCGGACGGTAATCCAGCCCCAAGCGGTCAAAAATGGCGCAGTAGGTGCGGTGCATGACCTGGTAGGTTTCATCCAGCGATTCGCCGTTTAGGTGAAACGAATAGGCATCCTTCATGATGAATTCCCGGGCCCGCATGACACCGAAACGGGGCCTGCGCTCATCCCGGAACTTGGTCTGGATCTGGTAGAAGTTGGCCGGCAGCTCCTTGTAGCTGTTCAGCTCGTTACGGATCAGGTCGGTAATCACTTCTTCGTGGGTCGGGCCAAAACAGAAATCCCGCCCGTGGCGGTCCTGCATGCGCAGCAGTTCGCCACCGTATTGGGTCCAGCGCCCGGACTCTTCCCACAGTTCCGCGGGCTGGACCGCCGGCATCAGCACTTCCTGGCCTCCGCTCTTGTCCATCTCTTCACGAACAATTCGCTCAACCTTGCGTAGCGTCCGCAAGCCCATTGGCAGCCAGGTGTAGAGTCCGGCCGCAAGTTTGCGGATCATGCCGGCACGCAGCATGAGCTGGTGGCTGATAATCTCGGCGTCTGCCGGTGTCTCTTTCTGGGTTGCAATCAGGTAGCGGCTTGCTCGCATCGTGTCTTCCGTTTGGTTCAAATCAGGGGGTTGTCAGCCTAATCGACAGGCGGTGAATGGTCCGCCGAAGCCTGCGCAGGCTCTGTTTATCATAAAGAGGTCGTTATTGTACGGAGCCAGCCTGCCAAGGTACAGACGGGGAGCGACGAAACGGCGATGTTGGCTGCGCGCCCTGCGATGCCGGCAGCCAGAGTGACTTGTTCGTGCTCTCAGGTCAGGTAGCCCAGAGGAAGCGAGGTGCTGTCTATGACCCTTCTCAGAACGAAGCTGGAATGTACGCCACTGACACCCTGAATCCGCGTAATCCGGTTCAACAGGAAGTGGTGGTAGTGATCCATGTCAGGCACCACAACCTTCAGCATGTAATCGGCGTCCTGACCGGTGATGAGGTAACACTCCTGCACCTCCGGGTATTGGGCGACCTGCTCTTCGAAAGCGGAGAACCGCTCCGGTGTATGCCGGTCCATACCGATCAGGATAATGGCGGTAAGGGACAGGCCAAGCTTCTTGTGGTCCAGAATGGTGACCGTACGGACGATGATGCCCGCGTCCTCCAGAGCCCTGACGCGACGCAGGCAGGGGGAGGGCGAAAGTCCCACCTTGTCAGCGAGCTCCTGGTTGGTCAGCGAGCCGTTCTGCTGTACCTGCTCAAGGATTCGGCGGTCGGTTTTATCGATTTTAATAAGTCTTTCTTGTTTTCCGGCCATATAATGTCAATTTCCGTGAGGTAATAAGCATGATATAGCTAAAAGTAGTCCTGAGGGGCTGAAATAGCAATCATATGCTCGCGTTTTAACGTTAACCTATTAAAACTATTGCAAGACTCTCCATTGGTAACCGCAAGGACTGACTCAAATGGCTTTTGATTACCGTAAATACGTTGCTTTCAAGCCCGTAGGAAAAACCGATCGCCGCTGGCCTGACAAAGTCATCGAAACCGCTCCGACCTGGTGCGCGGTTGATCTTCGGGATGGTAATCAGGCGCTGGTCAAGCCGATGACGGTGGCCCAAAAACAACGGCTGTTTGACCTGCTGGTCAAGCTTGGTTTCAAGGAAATCGAGATTGGGTTTCCGGCCGCCAGTCAGCCCGACTTTGATTTCTGTCGCAAACTCATCGAGGAAAACCGAATCCCCGAGGATGTGAAAATCCAGGTTCTGACCCAGGCCCGGCCAGAGTTGATCGAACGCACCTACGAGGCGCTGCAAGGCGCCAAGCGGGCCATCGTCCATGTCTATAACTCAACCTCCACGGTTCAGCGTGAGCAGGTGTTTGGCCTTGATCGGGCGGGTATCCGGGACATTGCCGTGAAGGGTGCCAGATTGGTGCGCGACATTGCGGCCCGACACCCGGAGACCGAATGGACATTCCAGTATTCTCCGGAGAGTTTCACCGGAACGGAACTGGACTTTGCGGCCGAAGTGGTGGATGCGGTAACCGAGGTCTGGCGTCCGGATCAGGGGCAGCCGGTCATTATCAACCTGCCTGCGACCGTGGAAATGGCAACGCCGAATGTGTTTGCCGACCAGATTGAATGGATTTGCGACAATATCCAGCGCCGCGAACACCTGAGCATCAGTGTGCACACCCACAATGACCGTGGGTGTGCGGTGGCTGCCGCCGAACTGGCGGTCATGGCGGGTGCTGACCGAGTGGAAGGTACCCTGATGGGCAACGGTGAGCGCACCGGAAACATGGACCTGGTTACCATGGCCATGAATCTGTATTCCCAGGGTATCGATCCGACTCTTGATCTGTCGGGAATGGCCGAGATCACCGAAGTGGTTGAAGCCTGTACCGAGATTTCAACCCATCCCCGTCACCCCTATGCAGGAGAGCTGGTCTTCACAGCATTTTCCGGTAGCCATCAGGATGCTATTCGCAAGTGCCTGGCCCGACGCGAACCAGGTGAACTCTGGAACGTTGCCTACCTGCCGATTGACCCGTTCGATGTGGGGCGTCGCTACGAGGAAGTAGTGCGAATCAACAGCCAGTCCGGCAAGGGTGGAGTCGCCTACGTGTTGGAGAGGGATTACAACATCAGCCTGCCGCGCTGGTTGCAGATCGAGTTCAGCAAGATGGTGCAACGGGAAGCCGAAACCAATGGTGGCGAGATCGATTCCCTTACGATTCACCGGTTGTTCGAGGATCGCTACCTGAAGGTTCATGATGATTGGGCGTTGCGTGCCTATGACCTGCATCGTGATTCGGAAGGCGTTCAAGCCGATGTCACCGTCGGTTCCGGTTCGACACCCTTGTCATTGAAGGGGCGTGGCTTGGGTGCTGTTGAAGCGGTATCCGACGCACTGGAGCGCGAGTTCGGGGTTTCAATTGCTGTAGAGGCTTATGACGAGTTCGCACTCGGTGAGGGCACCAATGCGAATGCCTTGGCGTGTATTCGCCTGATGGCGGGCGGACGGCATTGCAGTGCGGCGGCTCTGGCGGAAGACACCACCTCAGCGACGTTGCAGGCTCTTTTCTCGGCGGTTGCGCAAGTGGTCGGTGCCGAGATGCCGGCTCCGCGGACCACTACGGACACCGTCGGTGCGTGATCAATCACAGGTTCCAGACGTAATCAGCCGGCACGAGTGCCGGCTGATTGATTTTCCCATGCCCGTGAGGGGCAAAGGACGGAAGCAGTAACCTCAAACCGGGGTTACGTTTTCCGCCTGCGGGCCTTTCGGTCCCTGCGTCACGGTGAACTGCACCTGCTGACCTTCGGTCAGGGTACGGAAACCGCTTGCATTGATTGCACTGTAGTGAACAAAGACGTCACTTCCACCGTCTTGAGCGATGAAGCCAAAGCCTTTGGACTCGTTAAACCACTTCACGTGGCCGGTTTTTGTATCGGACATTGATCTTTCCTGTCTTTCTGAAATTTGCCCTCACGGGACCTTCATATTCCTTATGGAATCCATGCTGAGAAATCCAGAGAGTACTGAGGAAGGAGCAACGAAGAGCACTTCGGCAGGACGTTATAGCGCTTTCACCAAATACCGCTGTATTTTCACAGCAATTTCAGTATAGACCGAGATTGGGGGTCGTCAACGCTTTTTTTGCTTGTTTCAAGAGGGTTTTTAGTGTTTTAAAAACAATCATTTGAACAAATGGGCATGCAAAACCTCCCGAGCCTCCTGAAGGAGGTCGGGAGGTTTTCTGTTGGACGGGATTCAGCCTCGGAAGTGCTCGCTGATCTCGTCCAGAATCGCGGGATCGTCAATAGTGCTGGGGACCGTGTACCGCTCTCCGTCGGCAATCTGGCGAATGACCCGTCGGAGAATCTTGCCCGACCGGGTCTTGGGTAACCGATCAACCACTATAGCCCTGCGAAAACAGGCAATGGCACCGATCTTTTCCCGAACCATTTCGACCAGTTCATCCTCGAGCTCGTCGTGGTCGATGGTCGCTCCGTCTTTGATAAGCACCAATCCAACCGGCACCTGGCCCTTGAGGTCGTCGTGGGCACCCACAACACAGCATTCGGCAATGGCTGGATGCGAGGCAACCACTTCCTCCATTTCACCAGTCGAAAGCCGGTGTCCGGCCACGTTAATGACATCGTCTGTCCGACCCATGATGAAGACGTAGCCATCGTCGTCGATGAAGCCGCCATCACCCGAGCTGTAATAACCCGGAATGGGTTCGAGATAGCTTTTCTGGAAACGGGCATCGTCGCCCCATACGGTTAGCAGGCACCCTGGCGGTAGCGGCAGTTTGACCGCGATCTGTCCCTGCTCGCCGGCTGGCATCTGGCGCCCGTTCATACCCACGACCTGCACGTTAAAGCCGGGCGAGGGCACGGTCGCCGAACCCGGTTTGGTTTTCATCATCTCGATGCCAACGGGGTTGCAGCAGATTGCCCAACCGGTTTCGGTCTGCCACCAGTGGTCGAGAATCGGCAGATTGGTGTGCTCGTTCAGCCAGTCGTAGGTCGGTGGATCGAGGCGTTCGCCGGCAAGAAAGATTCGTTTCAGTGAACTTACGTCATAACGGGACAGGTGGTCGGCCTCCGGATCTTCCTTGCGAACGGCACGAAAAGCGGTAGGAGCCGTAAACAGAAGATTCACACCATGGTCCTGAACCACGCGCCAGAACGCTCCGGCGTCGGGGGTTTTCACCGGCTTGCCTTCGTACAGGATGGTTGTGCAGCCAGCGAACAGCGGCCCATATACGATGTAGCTGTGGCCAACCACCCAGCCTACGTCGGAGGCGGCCCAGTATACGTCGCCCGGATTGGCGTCATAAACCAGTTTCATGCTGTAGGTCAGTGCGACCGCATGCCCGCCATTGTCTCGAACCACTCCTTTGGGTTTTCCGGTTGTGCCGGAGGTGTACAGGATGTACAGCGGGTCTGTGGACTTGACGGGCACAGGGTCTGCGGGCGTCGCAGCGGCGACGGACTCATTCCAGTCAAAATCCCGGCCGGGGTGCAATTCGGCGTTGGCTTGAGGGCGCTGATACACAATGCAGCTATCCGGCTTGTGGTCGGCCTGTTCAATTGCCTTGTCCACCAAAGGCTTGTATTCGATCACCCGGTTTATCTCGATGCCGCAGGAGGCGGTAATCAGGGCCTTGGGCTTGGCATCGTCAATCCGTACCGCCAGTTCGTGAGAGGCGAAGCCGCCGAAAACCACGGAATGGATTGCGCCGATGCGCGCGCAGCCGAGCATTGCGATGACTGCTTCCGGAATCATCGGCATGTAGATGATGACCCGGTCACCCTTGGAAATGCCCCTGGCGGTCAGTGCGCCAGCGAACAGGGCTACCGCATCGGTCAGTTCCTGATAGGTGTAGGCGCGCTTGGTGCTGGTGACCGGAGAATCGTAGATGAGTGCCGTCTGGTCGCCACGTCCGGCAAGAATGTTCGCGTCCAGGGCGACATAGGAGCTGTTCAGAACGCCGTCTGGAAACCATTGTCCGTGACCATTGTCAGTCGGTGTCCAGATGGTTTTAGGCGGTTCGATCCATTCGATTTGCTCTGCCTGTTCACGCCAGAAGTCGGTCGGTTGAGCAATCGAACGCCGAAACTCGGAGTGGTAGTCCATACATTCCACCTCATTCTGCCTAATTGTTGTTTTGTTGTCTTTCTGAACAACTCTAGGCCGTTTGAAATCATGGACTAGTAGACCATTGGCTTAGTTGCGCCATTTTTGTGCATTAATCCCCGGAGGAATTGACGGAGGTCACTCTGGCGGATATTTCGCCCTGGGCGATTCGGGCTGTAATTCCGTCGCCGGGACGGACTTCAGCAGCGTCGCGGATTATGCGGCCCTCGTCGTCACGAACAATGGCATAGCCACGCCCTAGCGTGGCCAGGGGGCTAACGACATGGAGGGTCTGGGCCATGTGCTCCAGTCGTTCCCGCCTTTGTCTGAGCCGAAGTCGCATGGCTGAGCCCAGGCGCTCACTGGTGCGGGCAACTGACTCCTGGCCGTTGACCAGTTGACGGCGGGGGGATTGCAGGGCGAGCCGTTGGCCAAGATGCTCGCTCCGTACCCTGAGTCGCTCGGTGCGCTGGACCATCGCTTTGTTCAGGCGAAGCTCCAGATCATCCATCCTTTGTGCCTTTTCCAGCAAATCCCGTCTCGGATCCCGGAGGCGGGCTCCCAGGTGTTCCAGCTGGGTTCCGAATCGCTTGAAGGCGCGCCGCGCTGCATTGGCGAGCCGGTGCTCCCATTCCTGAATCTGTCTCAGCCAATCCTGTTGATCGGGCGAAATTTTTTCAGCGGCTGCCGAGGGTGTGGGTGCGCGGAGATCGGCAACAAAATCCGCAATGGTTACGTCCACTTCGTGTCCGACGGCACTTACCGTAGGTATTCGGCAATTGGCCATGGCGCGGGCCACTGCTTCCTCATTGAAGCACCAGAGGTCCTCCAGCGAGCCGCCTCCGCGACCGATGATCAGAACATCGGCAACGCCGTGGGTTTGTGCCCGTTCAATGGCCTGGACGATGTCCTTTGTAGCCGCCTTGCCCTGCACCGCGGTGGGGTAGAGGGTGACCGGGATGGCCGGACATCTTCGGGCAAGCACCGTAAGGATGTCATGGATAGCGGCACCGGTTGGCGAGGTGATTACGCCGATGTGGCCTGGCGTTTTAGGCAAGGATTTCTTTCTTGCGGCATCGAACAGCCCCTCGGTTTGTAGCTTGCGCTTGAGTTCCTCGAAGGCCTGCTGCAGCTCCCCCAGTCCGGCGGGCTCAATGTGTTCGACTATGATCTGGAAATCGCCGCGATTCTCGTACAGCGTTACTTTGCCGCGAATCCGGACCTGGTCGCCTTCTTTGGGTAGATTGCGAATGCGCTGATTGAAACCCCGGAACATGGCACATCGTACCTGGCATTTCCGGTCTTTCAGCGAGAAGTACCAGTGGCCGGAGGATGGCCTTGAAAATCCTGATAATTCGCCCTCGACCCAGACCTGCATAAAACTCGATTCCAGCAGGTGGCGTGCCTGGTGGTTGAGTTCACTTACGCTCAGAGCTCTTGGCCTTGTGTCCTGAAGCAGAGGGTTCGTCCGCGGTGTACCGTAGTCATCCATACGCAATAGCCGAAAAGTGGGAGGGTAAAAATAGCCAAATTTCAAAAAGATGCAATCGAACCCTCAAAAAGGCGCGGTTTACTGAAAACCAGCACCCCTTTATAATAGATCGATTAAGGATTTTGCTTTGCTGTGCCGCCGCGGGTGCAGCAGGGAAACTCCCAACTTAGCACGTTCAAAAGGCGGATCCCAATGCTGCGAATTGCCGAAGAAGCCCTCACATTTGATGATGTTCTGCTGGTCCCCGGATATTCCGAAGTTCTCCCTCATGAGGTCAGTCTGCAGACCCAGTTGACCAAGGAGATTACCCTCAATATCCCTCTGCTGTCCTCTGCGATGGATACGGTTACTGATGCCGAGCTGGCGATCGCCATGGCTCAGGAAGGCGGTATCGGTATCATGCATAAGAACATGACGGTCGAGCAACAGGCAGCAGCGGTTCGCAAGGTCAAGAAATTCGAAAGTGGCGTAGTCAAGGACCCCATCACCGTTTCCCCGGACACCACCGTGCGGGAACTGGTTGATATCACCATGGCAAACAGTATTTCCGGTCTGCCGGTGGTTGATGGCAATGACCTGATTGGTATTGTTACCGGTCGCGATATTCGTTTTGAGAGCCGCATGGATACACCGGTGCGGGATATCATGACGCCGAAGCACAAACTGGTAACCGTGCAAGAGGGTGCCAGCCTCGATGACGTGAAGGAACTGCTGCACCGTCATCGCATCGAGAAAGTGTTAGTCGTCAACGACAACTTCCAGTTGCGCGGCCTGATTACCGTCAAGGATATTCAGAAGGCCAAGGACTACCCGCTCGCCTGCAAGGATGACCAGGGTCGACTGCGTGTTGGGGCTGCAGTGAGCACTGGCGGTGACACCGAGGCGCGCATTTCGGCGCTTGCGGAGGCCGGCGTGGATGTGATCGTGATCGATACCGCCCACGGTCATTCCAGAGGCGTTATTGATCGGGTTCGCTGGGCGAAGCAGAACTTCCCGGAAGTTCAGGTAATCGGCGGTAACATTGCCACTTCTGACGCCGCGATTGCCTTGGCTGAGGCTGGTGCGGATGCGGTTAAGGTCGGCATCGGGCCCGGTTCCATTTGCACCACTCGTATCGTGGCGGGCATCGGTGTCCCGCAAATTTCAGCCGTTTCCAATGTTGCAGCGGCACTGAAAGACCGGGGGGTTCCGCTGATTGCTGACGGTGGTATTCGATTCTCCGGCGATATTGCCAAGGCCATCGCTGCTGGCGCCCACAGTGTCATGATTGGCAGCCTGCTGGCCGGCACCGACGAAGCTCCGGGCGAGGTTGAGCTGTTCCAGGGGCGCAGCTACAAGGCATACCGCGGCATGGGTTCCATCGGCGCGATGGGGCAGGGCTCCAGCGACCGCTACTTCCAGGACGCGAGTAAGGGAATCGAGAAGCTGGTTCCCGAGGGTATTGAAGGACGTGTCGCCTGCAAGGGCCCCATGCGGAACATCGTTCACCAGCTTATTGGTGGTTTGCGCGCTTCCATGGGCTACACCGGTAGCGCCACCATGGAAGAAATGCGCACCAAGCCGGAATTTGTGCGCATTACCAATGCTGGCATGCGTGAGAGTCACGTGCACGATGTGACCATCACCAAGGAAGCCCCGAACTACCGTATCGGCTAACACTGGCTCTACCCCAACGCGGCTCCCATGGAGCCGCGTTATTTATTTCTGACCCGAGGACTCCATGGCCCAGAACATTCATGACCACCGCATCCTGATTCTCGATTTCGGTTCCCAGTACACCCAGTTGATCGCGCGCCGGGTACGGGAAATCGGCGTTTATTGTGAAATCAAGGCGTTCGATATCACCGATGAAGAGCTTGATGAGTTCAACCCAAAGGGCATTATCCTTGCCGGCGGTCCCGAATCAGTTACCCAACTGGGTGGGCCGCGAGCACCGGAAGGCCTCTTTGAGCGTGGAATTCCCATTCTGGGTATCTGTTATGGCATGCAGACCATGGCGGAGCAGCTCGGGGGGCGTGTAGCCAGTTCCGAGAAGCGCGAGTTCGGCTATGCACAGGTGAAAGTCCGCGCGGCCGGTCCGCTGCTGCAGGATATTACCGATCATCTGACCGGCACCGGGGATACTCTGCTGGATGTCTGGATGAGCCATGGTGACAAGGTCGTGGTCATGCCCGAAGGGTTTGAGCTGCTGGCTTCCACGGAAAGCGCTCCGATTGCTGCGATGCAGGATCTCAGCCGAAATCTCTTCGGCGTGCAGTTCCATCCGGAGGTTACCCATACCTTGCAGGGCAAACGCATTCTCGAACATTTCATCCTCAATATCTGCCAGTGTGAGGCGCTCTGGACGCCGGCCAAGATCGTGGATGATGCAGTACGTCAGATTCGTGAGCAGGTCGGCTCCGACAAGGTTCTTCTGGGGCTGTCAGGCGGTGTGGATTCCTCCGTGACTGCAGCACTGCTCCACAAGGCTATCGGCGAACAACTGACCTGTGTCTTTGTGGATAACGGACTGTTGCGCCTGCATGAAGGTGATCAGGTCATGGACATGTTTGCCAGCAACATGGGCGTCAAGGTTATCCGGGTGGATGCTGAGGATCTGTTCCTGTCCAAGCTCAAGGGCGTGAGCGATCCCGAGCAGAAGCGCAAGATCATAGGTAACACCTTTATCGACGTGTTCGATGAAGAGGCCACGACCATCAAGGATGTGAACTGGCTGGCGCAGGGCACCATCTACCCGGACGTCATCGAGTCCGCCGCGTCGAAAACCGGCAAGGCGCACGTGATCAAGTCGCACCACAACGTTGGTGGTCTGCCTGAAACCATGAAGCTCAAGCTCGTCGAGCCACTGCGTGAGTTGTTCAAGGATGAAGTTCGCCGAATCGGCCTTGAGTTGGGCTTGCCCTATGACATGGTCTACCGCCACCCGTTCCCGGGACCGGGGCTGGGCGTGCGTATTCTGGGCGAGGTCAAGAAGGAGTACGCGGATATCCTGCGCCGGGCCGATGCAATTTTCCTCGAGGAGTTGCACAGGGCCGACCTTTATCACAAGACGAGTCAGGCTTTTGCCGTCTTCCTGCCGGTGAAATCCGTTGGTGTGGTTGGCGATGCCCGTCGGTACGAGTACGTCGTTGCCCTGCGTGCTGTCGAAACCATCGACTTCATGACCGCGCGGTGGGCCCACTTGCCCTATGATCTGCTGGAAACCGTCTCCAATCGCATCATCAACGAAATTACCGGTGTTTCCCGGGTGACCTACGACGTCTCGTCCAAGCCGCCTGCAACCATTGAGTGGGAGTGATCGCCGGGCATGCATCCGCTAGCAGAGCCTGATGCGACAGACGAACACTGGATGGGACGAGCGCTTGAATTGGCGGCTCAGGCTGCCAGCGTTGGCGAGGTTCCGGTTGGCGCCGTGGTGGTGCTGGACGGTCAAGAGGTGGGAGCAGGCTTCAATGCCCCGATTTCCCAGTGCGATCCCACTGCTCATGCTGAAATACGGGCCCTGCGTGATGCTGCCGCCCGACTGGGAAATTACCGTTTGTCGGGCGCGGTGCTTTATGTAACGCTGGAACCTTGCACAATGTGTGTCGGTGCGATTGTGCACAGCCGCATCAGTCGGCTGGTCTATGGAGCTCCGGAGCCCAAGGCCGGGGCTGTAGAGTCGGCGCGTCGGACGCTGGAAGAACCCCATTTCAACTGGGAAGTGGCGGTAGTGTCCGGAGTGCTTGAGCGTCGCTGCAGCAAGATTATCAGCGGCTTTTTTAGCGCGCGGCGGAAAGAGATCCGGCAAAAGCGTAATCAGTCTTCAGGGAAGGAGTAAATCTACGTCATGAAAGTGCTAGTTACCGGTGGAGCAGGTTATATCGGCAGCCATGTTGTACGTCAGCTGGGGCAGGCTGGGCACGACATCGTCGTCCTCGACAATCTCTCGACCGGGTATCGCTGGGCGGTGACAGCCGGGGAGCTCATCGTTGGCGACTTGGCCGACGAGGCCGTGATCGAAGAAGTCTTTGCAAACCACAGGTTCGACGCGATACTGCACTTCGCCGCCAATATCGTGGTGCCCGAGTCGGTCGCCAATCCCCTCAAGTACTACAGCAATAACACCCGTAACACCCTGAACCTTCTGCAGGCCGTGGAAAGGCATCAGGTCCCCTACATGGTGTTTTCATCCACCGCAGCAGTTTATGGCATGCCGGACGAGACCGTCCTGACGGAAGATATGCCACTGGCGCCAATCAACCCCTACGGCGCTTCCAAGATGATGAGCGAGCGGATGATCATGGATCTGGCTGCCGCTTCCGACCTCAACTACGTGATTCTTCGCTACTTCAATGTGGCGGGTGCAAACCCCGATGGATTGCTGGGTCAGGCAACGCCTGAGGCAACCCATTTGATCAAGGTTGCCTGTGAGTGCGTGACCGGCCAGAGAGAGGGGATGAGTGTGTTCGGCACGGACTATGATACCCGTGACGGCACCTGTGTACGGGATTACATCCATGTGGAAGATCTGGCCAAGGCCCATGTCATGGCGCTCGACTATATGGCCCGGGGTGGAGAGTCCAGGGTGCTGAACTGTGGGTATGGTCGGGGATTCACGGTTAATGAGGTAATCGACGTCGTCAAGAGGCAGTCCGGCGTCGATTTCCCGGTTGCCGAGACCGGTCGTCGTACCGGCGATCCGGAGGCCTTGATGGCCGATAATGCGCGGATCAGGCAAACGCTTGGCTGGACTCCGAACTACGACAACCTCGAAACCATTGTCGGGACTGCGCTGGCCTGGGAAGCCATCTGGCAGAAGCGTAAAGATTCTCCAAGCTGAGAGCTGAAATTCTTGTCTTAACAGTATCAGGATTGAATGGATGAAAATTACGATTTTTGGTACCGGGTACGTTGGTTTGGTGACTGGCGCGTGCCTGGCGGATGTGGGGCATCATGTCCTGTGCATGGATGTCGATAAGGCCAAGATCGATAAACTTGAGAATGGTCAGATCCCGATCTACGAACCCGGCCTCAAGGCGATCGTCAATCATACGGTTGAAGCCGGGCGGCTGGCATTTACCACGGATACTGAAAAAGCGGTCAGGCACGGTACCCTGCAGTTTATCGCGGTGGGCACGCCTCCCGATGAAGACGGCTCGGCAGACCTGCAGTATGTTACCGCGGTTGCCCGTGCCATCGGGCAGTACATGGATGATTACAAGGTGGTGGTCGACAAATCCACCGTGCCCGTGGGAACCGCGGATAAAGTGCGGGCTGCCTTGCGTGCCGAACTGGATAGCCGAAATCTTGAGCTCGAATTTGATGTGGTTTCTAACCCCGAGTTCCTCAAGGAAGGGGCTGCCATCAATGATTTTATGAAGCCGGACCGGATTGTAGTGGGTACCGACAGTGACAGGGCTGCGGAGCTTCTGCGGGAAGTCTATTATCCGTTCAACCGGTCACGGGACCGGATGATCTTCATGGATGTCCGGTCGGCAGAGCTAACCAAGTACGCTGCGAACGCCATGCTTGCGACCAAGATCAGCTTCATGAACGAGGTTGCCAATCTGGCTGAACGTCTCGGTGCGGACATCGAGGCGGTGCGTCAGGGCATCGGATCGGACCCTCGCATCGGTTACCACTTCATCTATCCGGGTTGTGGCTACGGCGGCTCCTGTTTCCCCAAGGACGTACAGGCACTCTCCCGCACCGCCCGCGACTGCGATTACGACGCTCGTCTGCTGAATGCCGTCGAGTCGGTGAATTACGCGCAGAAACATGTTCTGTTCGACAAGGTTTCCCATTATTTCCGGGGAAACCTGAGCGGAAAGGTCGTAGCGTTGTGGGGCCTGGCATTCAAGCCCAACACCGATGACATGCGGGAAGCCTCTTCGCGGACCCTGATGGAAGATCTTTGGAAAGCGGGGGCCACAGTGCAGGCGTTCGATCCGGAGGCAATGGAAGAGACCCAGCGTATCTATGGTGATCGAGATGGGCTGACGCTGTGCGGAACCAAAGAGCAGGCCCTTAAAGGGGCGGATGTTCTTGCGATCTGTACTGAATGGAAGGAATTCCGCTCCCCGGACTTTGATGTGGTCGCGTCGGCTCTGCGAGAGCCTGCGGTGTTTGATGGACGGAATCTCTACGAACCCGAAATGCTGGAGCGCTATGGCCTGATCTACTACGCCATAGGGCGGGGCAGAAATCAGTTCCATACGGTGTGATTATGAGTCAGGTGCCGGAGTTTCAGCTTCACCAGCGTTTGGCGGCGGACACCATCGGACTGGGGTTCAGTCAACTGTGCGTGATTCGACTGATGAACGATCGCACCTGGCCCTGGTTGCTGTTGGTGCCGGCTGTTGGCGGTATCCGGGAGATCTTCGAGTTGAGTGATTCGCAGCAGCAACGCCTGATGCACGAGTCGTCAACCCTGAGTCGCGGCATGATGGAGCTGTTCTCGGGTGACAAGATGAACGTTGCCGCTCTTGGCAATATGGTGCCCCAGCTTCATCTGCATCACATTGTGCGTTTTGAGGGGGATCCGGCCTGGCCTGGTCCGGTTTGGGGTGTGCGGCCGCCAGTGCCCTATAATGACGAGGAGTCGGAAGTCGTCCGGGAGCAACTTGCCCCGGTTCTGGCGCGTTTGAGGTAGGCGGTTAAAAAAGCCCGCCATGATGGCGGGCGAAAAGCTACCTGGAAAGGTAACGACTCAACAATGGAAGGTGTATCGTCTTCCAGACCAGATCACGTAAGGATTCCCGAAAAGGTTCCAAAACCCTCAAGTTTTTTGTGGCGGCTTTCTGCGCGCCAGTGTCTGTGATCCGACCAGGATCATTCTCAGTTCTGTTTTGAGCTTAACCTTCAATTCGTCCCGTTCCCTGTTCGTCGCGTCCAGTGCTTCCGCGCCCTGATTGAAGACCAGGGTAACCATGGCTTCCGCCACCAGGCGCGAATCCGACAGGGGTTTGCCCTGTTCCTCGGCAACGCGATGAAGATCGTCCGCCAGTTCCGTCACGAAGTGGTCAATCTCCGCCTTGATCGCGGTCCGGAAGGGCTTGGATACTCCGGTGCGCTCCCGGAGCATCAGCCGGAAGAGGTTGGCGTTATTGCCGAGGTACTCCATAAAGGTTTCCACCGATGTGGATATGGCACTCCCGTCCCGGGCAATTCGCTTGCGGGCCTGGCGCATCAATTGGCGCAGGGCCACCCCGCCCTCGTCGACCAACGCAAGGCCCAGTTCGTCCAGCTCTGAAAAATGGCGGTAGAACGAGGTGGGCGCAATTCCCGCTTCCCGGGCAACTTCACGCAGGCTCAGGCTGCCAAAGCCTCGATCGGCGCTCAATTGGGCGAGGGCAGCATCCATCAGTGCGCGACGGGTACGAAGTTTCTGCTCGGCTCTGGACGACAAGTTAGGCTCCAATTACTGCGTGAACGGTGCATTCTAGCGATCTGTCGACGGTGAGTCATCCGGACGCGGAGTACGCCGAGAATGACGCCTGATTTTCAGCGTCATTGTGTTTATAATGGGCGGCTTTTCCAGTATGGTCGCCACGTCTTTTTTGCGGCCCAATTTTTTGCAGCAAAGTGAGCCAAGCCTGCTTGCTTGCCAGACATTAAGCACACATCAGATACAACGGGAACCGGTATGCGCAGTCATTATTGCGGTGGGATCAACGAATCCCACATCGATCAGGAAGTCACACTCTGCGGATGGGTACATCGCCGCCGTGATCACGGTGGTGTTATTTTCCTTGATCTGCGGGATCGGGATGGTATCTCCCAGGTGGTTGTAGACCCCGACACTCCAGAAAGCTTTGCCCTGGCGGAAAAAGTTCGCAGCGAGTTCGTTATCAAAGTGACTGGCCGGGTTCGCCGTCGCCCTGCGGGTACCGAAAACAGCAACATGCCTACGGGCCAGGTTGAGCTTCTTGGCAAGAAGTTGGACATCCTCAATGCGGCTGCCACACCGCCGTTCCCGCTGGACGAGCACGTGGATGTGGGCGAGGACGTGCGCCTGCGTTACCGTTTCGTAGACCTGCGACGCCCGGAAATGATCAACCGCATGCGGTTCCGGTCACGCGTGACCAGTTACATTCGAAACTATCTGGACGGCAACGGTTTCATGGACGTGGAAACTCCGATACTGACCCGCGCCACTCCCGAAGGTGCCCGTGACTACCTGGTTCCGAGCCGTACCCACGAAGGCTCCTTCTTCGCCTTGCCCCAGTCTCCTCAGCTGTTCAAGCAGTTGCTGATGGTGTCGGGCGTTGACCGGTACTACCAGATCGCCAAGTGCTTCCGTGACGAAGACCTCCGGGCAGATCGTCAGCCGGAATTCACCCAGGTGGATATTGAGGCCTCGTTCATCGACGAGGAAACCCTGATGGGGCTCAATGAGGACATGATCCGGTCCCTGTTCAAGGATGTGCTCGACGTCGAACTGCCAAGCTTCCCTCGCATGCCGCATTCCGAGGCTATGCAGCGGTATGGAAGTGACAAGCCGGACCTCCGTATCCCGCTGGAACTGATTGATGTGGCGGATCTGGTTGAAAACGTGGACTTCAAGGTTTTTGCCGGCCCTGCCAGGGACCCCAAAGGCCGTGTGGCCGCGCTGCGGGTGCCGAAAGGCGGCGATCTGACCCGTAAACAGATCGATGACTATACCAAGTTTGTTGGTATCTACGGGGCGAAGGGGCTGGCCTACATCAAGGTGAATGATCTGTCCAAGGGTGTTGAAGGCCTGCAGTCACCGATCATCAAGTTCCTGGGTGACGACGTCGCTCAGGCCGTAATGGAGCGCGTGGGTGCCGAGGACGGAGATATTGTCTTCTTCGGTGCAGACAAGACCACGGTTGTTAATGAGGCGCTGGGTGCACTGCGTATCAAGGTCGGCCATGACCTGGATATGCTCACGAGCGAGTGGGCGCCGCTCTGGGTTGTTGATTTCCCGATGTTCGAGGAAACTCCGGATGGCGGTCTGACCGCGATTCACCATCCCTTCACGGCACCATCCTGCAGTGCGGATGAACTTGCCGCCAACCCGGCAACTGCGCTTTCTCGGGCCTATGACATGGTGCTGAACGGTACCGAGCTGGGTGGCGGTTCCATCCGTATCCACGATGAAAAGATGCAGGAGACCGTCTTCCGCATCCTGGGTATCGAAGAGGAAGAGGCGCGCGCCAAGTTCGGGTTCCTTCTGGACGCTCTGAAGTTCGGTTGTCCGCCTCACGGTGGCCTGGCCTTTGGCCTGGACCGTCTGGTCATGCTGATGACCGGGGCTTCATCCATTCGTGATGTCATTGCGTTCCCGAAAACCCAGAGTGCCACCTGTCTGATGACTCAGGCTCCGGGCGAAGTGGATGACCAGCAGTTGCGCGAGCTGCACATTCGCCGGAGAAAGTCTGCCAAAGCGGTGGAAGGCAACAAGGCCGGAAGTGAGAACGCGGCAGGCGAGTAAATTCTGAGCGCCGGGGCGCGCCTGGCTTCGCGCCCCCGGTCAGAGCTGGAGTTGTTTTATGGCTGGTCACAGTAAATGGGCCAACATCAAACACCGCAAGGCAGCTCAAGATGCCAAGCGGGGTAAAATCTTCACCAAAATTATCCGTGAGCTGACCGTCGCCGCCCGCCAGGGCGGAGGCAATCCCGAAGACAATCCGCGGTTAAGGGCGGTGATCGACAAGGCGCTCACGGCCAACATGAAGAAGGACACCATCGAGCGTGCCGTCGAGCGGGGTGCTGGAGGTGGTGATGACAGCAACTACGAAGAGCTCACCTACGAGGGCTATGGTCCGGGCGGTGTGGCCATTTTCGTGGAAGCAATGACCGACAACAAGAACCGCACCGTGGCGGAAATCCGGCACGCCTTCAGCAAGATGGGAGGCAATCTCGGTACCGACGGTTCGGTGGCCTATCTTTTCAGCAAGCAGGGTATCATCAGCTACGGGCCGGACGTGTCCGAGGAGACGCTGATGGAGGCCGCCTTGAAGGCCGGGGCTGAGGATCTGGCGGAGCAGGATGACGGCTCCTTCGAGATTGTCACCACCCCCGAACAGTTTCTGGACATCAAGGAAGCGCTGGTGACCGCCGGGCTCAAACCTGACAGCGCGGCAGTGACTATGGTGCCGGCGACCTGGGTCGAACTGGACCGCGACGGCGCGGAAACCATTCTCAAGCTGATCGATATGCTGGAAGACCTTGATGACGTCCAGAACGTTTATCACAACGCCGATATTTCCGGTGACATCATGGATTCGCTCTGAAGCGACAGGGGTATCGATTTGCCGATCATTCTGGGTGTAGACCCCGGATCGAGGATCACCGGTTTCGGAATTATCCGCGCCGATGGCCGTAATATTGAGTATATTGATAGCGGCTGTATTCGTGTCGGCGAAAAGCCAATGGCGGAGCGCCTCCAGACGATTTTTCACAGTCTCGCGACCCTCATCGGTGAATATCGTCCTGAAGAGTTCGCCATCGAGCAGGTGTTCATGGCACGAAACCCGGATTCTGCACTGAAGCTGGGGCAGGCTCGAGGTGCGGCCATTGTCAGTGCCGCCAACAGTGGGCTGGCCGTTCACGAATACTCCGCCCGTCAGGTCAAGCAGGCAGTCGTCGGAAAGGGTGGCGCGGATAAGTCGCAGGTTCAGCATATGGTTCAGGCCTTGTTGGCCCTTTCCCGGAAACCCCAGGCGGATGCGGCCGATGCTCTTGCCATTGCGCTGTGTCACGCGCACATGAGCCAGAGCGTGCTCAGGGTCGCCGGCGCAGGAGGCAAGGTCCGAGGCGGTCGAATGCGACAAAAATAACCCGCTCTCAGGAGCGACAGGAGAGTCCCTTTGCTAGGTCGTATCCGAGGAATACTGGTTGAAAAAGCACCCGGTCAGGCATTGGTGGAGTGCGCCGGACTGGGCTATGAAGTTGATATCCCTTTCACCACTTTCTTTCATCTCCCCGAAACCGGTCAGGAAGTGACCCTCCATACCCATTTTGCGGTCCGCGAGGACGCCCATAGCTTATATGGCTTTGCATCACGCCTTGATCGCGATCTTTTCCGTTTGCTTATCAAGGTTAATGGCGTGGGGCCCAAGCTGGCGGTTGGTATTCTCTCCGGCCTGGATGCCGAGCAGTTTATCCGGTGTGTAGAGGCGCGTGATGCCAATGCGCTGGTCAAGTTGCCGGGCGTCGGGAAGAAAACAGCAGAGCGCCTGCTTATTGAAATGACCGATCGGATAGGGCAACTTGAAGGACAATTCGTGCCCACGTCGCAAGATGCGACAGGATCGGGTATGGCAGGTCAGAAGTTGCCGATGCGGGGTCAGGATCCCAGAGACGAGGCGGAGGCGGCTCTCATTGCGCTGGGGTACAAGCCTCAGGAGGCAGCCAAAGCGATCAGCAAGGTCGCCGAGGATGGCATGTCGAGCGAAGCGCTGATCAGGCTCGCCTTGCGCAATATGATTCCGGCTTGATCAACCCGAGCCTGATATGTCGCCGGTATGGCACCAAACCTGTAGAGAGCGTAACGTGACACCCCTTGGACTGTTTGTACAATTGGGGCAACGATTTAACTCTGACGCAAGCGCTAAGGCACGATGTTGATTCCTAACAAACGGATGATGCCATGATCGAATCCGACCGACTGATCTCAGCCCGGGCCGGTGAATACGAAGAGGTGCAGGATCGGGCGATTCGTCCCACCTTGCTGACCGAGTATGTCGGACAGCCAGCGGTTCGTGAGCAGATGGATATTTTTATCTCTGCCGCCCGTGGCCGTCAGGAAGCGCTTGATCACGTTCTGATTTTCGGCCCGCCGGGCCTTGGCAAGACCACGTTGGCCAACATAATCGCCAACGAAATGGGCGTTTCGATCAAAACGACGTCCGGGCCAGTGCTGGAGAAAGCCGGCGATCTTGCTGCCATGCTTACCAATCTGGAAGAGGGCGACGTCCTCTTTATCGACGAAATTCATCGCCTCAGCGCCGCCGTGGAAGAAGTTCTGTATCCCGCAATGGAAGACTACCAGCTGGATATCATGATTGGTGAAGGGCCGGCGGCGCGCTCAATAAAACTGGATTTGCCGCCGTTTACCCTTGTGGGCGCAACGACGCGAGCGGGCCTGTTGACCTCACCGTTGCGGGATCGTTTTGGCATTGTCCAGCGTCTGGAGTTTTACAACACCGAGGACCTGACCAGCATCATTATACGGTCGGCCCGTCTGTCCTCGGTGCATATCGACGAAGCGGGTGCATTTGAGATCGCAAGACGCTCCCGGGGGACGCCGCGAATCGCGAATCGCTTGCTGCGCCGTGTTCGCGATTTCGCCGAGGTGCGTTCTGATGGTCACATCAACTCGGATATCGCAGATCAGGCACTGAATATGCTCAAAGTGGACGGCCAGGGCTTCGATCACATGGATCGTCGCCTGCTGCTCGCCATGATTGAAAAATTCGAGGGTGGTCCGGTGGGAGTCGAGAGTCTCGCCGCGGCAATCAGTGAGGAGCGAGGCACCATTGAGGATGTACTCGAACCCTTCCTGATACAGCAGGGGTACATGGTTCGAACGCCCCGAGGACGCATGGTTACCTCCAATGCCTATCAGCATTTTGGGGTGGTACCGAAAAAGTCCGGGCGGGAGGACGACCTTTTTGGCTGATCCTCAGGAACGTCGTGTTTTTGAGCTGCCGGTCCGCGTCTATATCGAAGACACGGATGCGGGGGGCATCGTGTTCCATGCCAAATACCTGCACTACATGGAGAGAGCCCGCACAGAATGGGTTCGTAGCTGCGGCGTCGGACTGCGTGCCGGTCTGACTGAAAACATCAGCTATGTTGTCCAGCGGATGGCGATCCATTATTCGGTACCGGCCCGGCTGGACGACCAGTTGCTGGTTACCGCAGAGCCAGATGCCTTTGGGCGAGTGTGGATGGACTTTAAACAACGGGTCTTGCGCGCCGAAGATCGCACACTTCTGTGTGAGGCCGACGTTCGAGTCGCGTGTGTGGCGCTGGACAGTGGTCGCCCGCGACGATTACCCGAAAATATGCAGGCGTTGTTGAGAAGCAACGTTCAGACAACGGAATAAGCCAGGAGCAAAAGGTGGAATCAGAAGTTTCAGTCTGGTATCTCGTGTCCAACGCCGGTGTACTGGTGCAACTTGTCATGTTGCTCCTTGCCCTGGCATCCGTCATGTCCTGGGCGCTGATCTTTCAGCGCCTTCAGGTGTTTCGCAAGGCCAAGCAGTCCCAGTTGGCTTTTGAGGAGCGGTTCTGGTCCGGTATGGACCTTGGCCAGCTCTATCGCGAGGTGAACGCCGAACCGACGCCATTTTCGGGCATGGAATCGGTGTTTAGGGCCGGGTTCAAAGAATTTTCCCGTCTACGTCAGCAGAGCCGCGATGCAGATGCGGTCATGGAAGGCACGCAGCGTGCCATGCGTGTGGCCTTTTCAAGGGAACAGGAACGTCTGGAAGCCCACCTGCCGTTTCTGGCAACCGTCGGCTCGACCAGTCCCTACATCGGCCTGTTCGGTACGGTCTGGGGCATTATGAACTCGTTCCGTGGTCTGGCCCAGGTGCAGCAGGCGACACTCGCGACCGTGGCGCCGGGCATCTCGGAGGCTCTGATTGCCACGGCCATGGGCCTCTTCGCGGCCATTCCGGCGGTCATCGCCTACAACCGGTTTGCAGCGATGGCTGACGCTCTGCTCAAAAACTATGAAACCTTTGCCGAGGAATTCTCCAGTATCCTGCATCGTCGTGTTCATAACAGCGAAAAGAGTGCGGCGTAAATGCTTGTTTCTTCTAAAGGTCGGGGGGTAGCGCCATGAAGGGCATGGGAATGATGCCGCAACACCGGCGAAAGCCAATGTCGGAGATCAACGTCGTTCCCTATATCGACGTGATGCTGGTGTTGTTGGTGATATTCATGGTCACCGCGCCAATGCTGACCCAGGGGGTGAAGGTGGACTTGCCGGAAACTACTTCCGACCCCATCCAGGCCGCCAAGAATGTTGAGTCGATCGTGGTGTCCGTCGATACCAATGGCGCCTATTACGTCGAAGTGGGTGACCAGGGTAGTGATCCCATGTCTCTGGGCGAGGTCCGTGAGCAGGTTGGTAAGATTCTGTCCCAGCGTGCCAACAGTGAGATATTGGTGCGTGGTGACGAACACGTCGAATACGGGATGGTGGTTCGTCTTATGTCCGAATTGCAGGGTGCCGGGGCAAGCAGCATCGGCTTGATCACCGAAGCGCCCCTGGACGACAAGTGATACCAGTGCAGGTAGGTTTTTTGTGATAGGTCACGAGCGCGAAGTAACCAGCACTGGCGTATCGCCCTGGAAATCTCCGGTGGCAATGTCGGTAACGCTGCACCTTTTGATTATTGGTGTAGCTCTGGCGGGCTGGACGTGGACCAGTCCGGACCATGAACCGCCGCCACGCAGCATTTCGGCCAGGTTGATTACACAGCAGCAGCCGGAGCCCAGTCCCGTTGTGGAACCGGTCGATCAACCTGATCGTGAGGAAGAGAGACGTCAGGAAGAGCAAAAACGCAAGGCTGAAGAAAAGCGGAAGGCCGAGGAGCAGAGAAAGGAGCAGGCCCAACGCGAGGCAGAAAAGAAAGCCAGGGAAGAAGCAGAGCGCGAGGCACGGGAGCAGGAACGTAAACGCCAGCTGGCAGAGCAGCGGAAAAAAGAGGAAGCTGCTCAAGCAAAGGAAGCCGCGCGGCAGAAAGCCGAGGCGGAAGCGAAGGAGCGTGAGCGCAGGAAGGCCGAGGAAGAGCAGCGTCGGAAGAAGGAAGAGGCTCAGCGCAAGGCAGAAGAAGAGAAGCGTCGCCTGGAAGAGCAGCGAAAGCGGGAAGAAGCCGAACGCAAAAAGCGTGAGGAAGAAGCACGAAAGGAAGCTGAGCGAAAGCGGCTTGAGGCCGAGCGCCGTCTTAAAGAGCAACAGTTGGAGGCGCTGGCTCAGGAAGCCAGTGAGGCGCAGGAGGCTGAGGCCCGTAAGCAGGCCCAGGCGGCCGCAGCAAAGGCCCGAGAGGCGCAGATGCTAACAGAAAGCGAAAAGTATCAGGCGTTGATTCGCGAACGCCTCAGTCAGGCCTGGTATCCGCCTTCTTCGGCGACTGAAGAGATGACGGCCCGCCTGCAGATCACCCTGCTGCCAACAGGTGAATTGGCGGGTGTCAAACTGGTGGGTAGCAGTGGCAATACCGCGTTCGATAATTCCGCGCTCAGTGCGGTTCGCTCGCTGAATCGGTACCCGATCCCGGATGAGCGTGACACGTTTGAGCGGTATTTCCGTCAGTTTACAATTGAGTTCAACCCTCGCCGGTTGAGATAAGGAACGGATGACACAATGACAAAGCGGGTTTGGACTATGCCGTTACGAAAACTCTTTGCAGTGACCGCCCTGTTCATTCTGTCGGTGAACACGGTGCACGCCGAGTTATTGATCCGGATTACCGAAGGGGCTGACTCTGCGGTTCCGATCGCCGTAGTGCCGTTCTCGGAGAGTGGCGCGGTGCCTCCGGGTGATAAGGTTGGAGACATCGTTCACAGCGACCTTGCCATGAGCGGGGAATTTCGCCCGTTGCCGGCCGAAAAAATGCTGAGCCTTCCTTCCAGGCGGGAAGAGGTCTTTTTCCGGGACTGGCGTCTGCTTGGCCAGCGCTATGTGCTCGTTGGCAGCCTGACCCGAAATGGGGACAGGGTTTCGGCCCGTTACGAGTTGTTTGATGTCAATACGGAAGAGCGGTTGCTGGGTGAAACCGCAGCTGCACCTGCATCCAACATCAGGTCGCTCGCTCACCACGTGAGCGACAAGGTATACGAGGCCATCACCGGCGTGCCCGGGGCCTTCTCTACAAAGCTGGCCTACATCACGCTGGATAGATTCAATGGCAAGCCCCGTTACCGGTTGCAGGTAAGCGATGTCGATGGCAAGCGCGCCAGAATCCGGCTGGAGAGTCAGGAGCCGATCCTGTCGCCAGCTTGGTCGCCCGATGGTAAGAAGCTTGCGTATGTGTCGTTCGAAACCGGCAAGCCGGTCATCTTTGTTCACGAGCTGGCGAGCGGGAACCGGTCCGCAGTGGCCGATTTCCCGGGCCTGAATTCGGCGCCGGCCTGGTCTAATGACGGCCGGTCGTTGCTAATGACGCTGTCCAAGGACGGCAATGCAGAAATCTACCGGATGAATCTCGCCAGCCGCGAATTGACCAAAGTGACCAATCACTGGGCTATCGATACCGAAGCAAGCTGGGATCACACCGGCGACGGCCTGTTCTTCACGTCTGACCGGTCGGGCGGCCCCCAGATCTACCACAAGGAAAGCGAAAGGGCGGCTCCCCGTCGTATTACCTTTGGTAGTCGTTATAACGCCCGCCCCCGGCCTGATAATACCGGCGATTTCGTTTACTACGTGCATCAGCGGAACAGCGCGTTTCATATTGCCCGAACCAATCTTGACACCGGTGAGGAAACCATCCTTACCCGTACAGAATCCGATGAATCCCCAAGTGTCTCCCCGAACGGTCGAATGCTGATCTATGCAACCAAGCAGGGTTCAGACAGCGTGCTCACAGTGATTTCCGTCGACGGTGGTGCTGCCTACAGCCTGCCTGCGGCAGAAGGTGATGTGCGCGAACCGGCGTGGGGGCCGCTGGTGCGGTAACGGGTGCCCACAGCTGCCCGTAAAATGATTCGTTAAACAAGTCAATCAACTGAAAGGAAAGTTTTATGAAGTTGTCAGTTCAATCCAAGTTTTTTGCCGTTTTGTTGTCTGCTGGCCTCTTTGCCGGCTGTAGCTCTACCGGCGAAACCGTAGATGAGGGTGCCTACGGCTCTGATGTGGATGCTATTGATCAGGAAGGCGGTTCCACTGTCTACGGCGGCGGTGATCAGGACGGTATCTCGTCCTCCGCAATGACCGAAGAAGAGCGTATGGCAGCTCAGCAGCAGGCTGAACAGGAAGCTCTGCGCGATATCACAACGTTCTACTTCGATTTCGATACTGCAGAGATCAAGGCTGAAGCCCGTGATGTCCTGGTTGCCCATGCCCAGTTCCTGGCGAATAATCCTGGTCAGCAGGTTCGTCTTGAAGGTCATGCCGACGAGCGAGGAACCAAGGAGTACAACTTGGCGCTTGGCGAGCGCCGTGCCAACGCGATCCAGCGCTTCCTGGTAGTTAATGGCGCTTCACGCGGCCAGATGGAAACCGTAAGCTACGGTGAAGAGAAACCGGCGGTTATGGGCTCAACCGAAAGTGCCTGGGCTCAAAACCGTCGTGTGGAGCTCGTGTTCGAGTAAACATACCAGATGTCAGGAATGCCCATGAGAAAATTACTCATGGCGGCAGTGATTCTCCCGTTTGCCTTTGGGCAGACGGGAGTGGCGCTGGCGCAGTCATCTACGCAGGCTTTTCAGAACAGCAGTTCGGAAGCCCAGCGCAAGGCGAATAGCAGTCAGGCCACCGCTGAGCTGTTCTACATGATCCAGCAGTTGCAGGGCGAAGTGCGGCGCTTGCAGGGCCAGGTGGAGGAGCAGAAGTATCAGATCGATCGCCTGAAGGAGCAGGGGCGGGACCGTTACATCGATCTTGATCAGCGCATACTCGATCTTTCCGAGAAGGTCTCCGAACAACCCGCGGGTGCTGCACCGGCCGGTGGGGCGGCAGCGAGTGCGGCCGGAAATGCCGGTACCGTTACGAAGGAATACCGACAGCCCGGTGCGGAGGAGCGTAAGGAGTACGAGGCGATTCAGGATCTGATCCGGAATCAGAAAAACTATGACGAGGCTATCGGCCGGCTTTACGAGTTTATCGATAAATACCCGGAAGGCGATCTGACGGTTAATGCCTATTACTGGCTGGGTGAGGTATACCTGGTCAAGCCCCAGTTGGAGCAGGCAAAGCAGGCTTTCACCATTGTCGCCACGCGTTATCCTGATCACCGCAAGGCCCCGGATGCCGTTTACAAGTTGGGAGTTACCCTGGATCGGCTTGGTGAGAAACAGGAGGCCAAGCGACGCATGGAGACAGTGATAAGGGACTACCCGACCAGCAGTGCCGCCAATCTGGCGCAGAAGTTCCTGGACTCTTGAAACAACTGATAAGCCGCTGTGGGAGAAATGTTGAGAAACCTGAGAAAAAGGGTTGATCAACGCCAAAAAATCATTACTATATGCGCCTCGTTTGGGTCGTTAGCTCAGTTGGTAGAGCAGTTGGCTTTTAACCAATTGGTCGAAGGTTCGAATCCTTCACGACCCACCAAATTAGAGTTCCGGTGTGTGCTGAGTCACTCCGGAATCGGTCAGGGTCAAGGCGCTGATCGCCAGTTACGGGTCGTTAGCTCAGTTGGTAGAGCAGTTGGCTTTTAACCAATTGGTCGAAGGTTCGAATCCTTCACGACCCACCAA